>NZ_LMPJ01000001.1 GCF_001424585.1 Chryseobacterium sp. Leaf180
AATATCATTGGTCCAACGGTAACATCCAAAGAATTTATCCATGCCTGACAGATCCAAATAAAATTCATCGRTGCTTGCTTTTTCCAGAACAAACACTTTTTCCTGAATGACCTCTGTAACCAGATGCGACACTTTGGAATACATTTCCATATCCCCTCTGATAATTCTTGCTTCAGGACATAATCGCAACGCCATTTTAATAGGCATGGCACTCCGCACCCCGAAAAATCTTGCCTCATAAGAACAGGATGCTACCACACCACGGTCTCCGCCTCCGATGATTACAGGCTTTTTCTCCAGTTCGGAGTTTTTCAGCCGTTCGCAGGAAACAAAGAACGTATCCAAATCCATATGCACAATTGCTCTTTCCATCCCGTAAAATTATTACGTTTTATTGCAGAATTATGTATATTTGTTGCTATAATTTATAGCAATGTCAATTTTTTCAGAAAACATCAGGTTTTTAAGAGATAAGATGAAAGCATCTCAGCAAAAGGTCAGCGATGAAATATCGATCACCCGGGGAAGGTATGCAACTTATGAAGACGGTCGGTCGGAACCTCCAATTGAGATTCTTGTCAAACTTTCTAAATACTATAAAGTGAGTATTGATTTGTTGCTGACCGTGGATCTGCGGAAGTATCCGATGGATGATGTTGTGAATCTTCCAAACAACAGAATATTACTTCCGATGAAAGTGGATCAGACMGGGGAGAACCGGATAGAAATCGTTCCGCAAAAAGCAAGTATGGGATATCTCAACGGATATAACGATCCGGAATTTGTAGAAGGTCTGCAGCATCTTTCACTTCCGTTTTTAAGAAACGGAAAGTTCAGGGCTTTTCCTGCAGATGGAGACTCGATGCCGCCTTATAATGACGGAACTTATATTGTCGGTAAATACCTGGAAGATAAAAAAGATCTGAAAAAAGGGAAGACCTACATCTTTATCACAAAAGACGGTATTGTTTACAAGAGATATTCAAAGCAGAATGATTCGGGAAGTTTCGTGAGCTCTGACAACTCTTTTTATGAACCTTACGAAATTAAATGGTCTGAAGTGTATGAAATATGGGAGTTTGCCTGCAGCATCAATACGAAGGAGCTGCGAATTGAGAATATTGAATATCAGGAGATCAGAAGCATGTTCGAGGAATTAAGGTCGGAGATCAGAGGTCAGGATAAACGAGTGCAGTAAGCCTTTAATGGCTGAAGAAAAAAAGATTTCTGCAATAAATCTTACAACATAGGGAAGAGTAACTCCCGTTGCGGAATCAAGTAAATAGAAAAAACAGTTATCAAATATGGGTCAGCTCAGTTTATTCAGCGCAGAGGAGTTTTATAATTTTCCCGAAGATCTTCTGGAGTTCAGGGAACATTTCCTGTCATCAGAAGAATCCCGTGTCATATTTAATGATCTTCTGGCCAGTACACCATGGAAACAGAGTACGCAGAGTATGTATGATAGAAAAGTCCTGACGCCGCGGCTGACCGAATGGTATGGTGATAAGGCTACTTCAAACCGGTTGGGTGGAAAAGAATGTGAGGTGAACGACTGGACTCCTGAATTGTTGGCTCTGAAGAATCGCATCGAGAATGTTTTCGGGCTAAAATTTAATTCTGTGCTGCTTAATTTATACCGTGATAATAACGATTCCGTAGCTTGGCGTGATAAGGCTACTTCAAACCGGTTGGGTGGAAAAGAATGTGAGGTGAACGACTGGACTCCTGAATTGTTGGCTCTGAAGAATCGCATCGAGAATGTTATCGGTCTAAAATTTAATTTTGTGCTGCTTAATTTATACCGTGATAATAACGATTCCGTAGCTTGGCATACGGATAAAGACAGTAGATTTGGTGACCGTCCTGTGATTGCTTCTTTAAGTATGGGACAAACCCGGAAGTTTGATTTCAGAAAGAAAGACCATCATCAAAGCAGGTATTCGATTCCATTGCCTGAAGGATCGCTGCTGCTCATGAAGGGCAATCTTCAGGAGTATTGGGAGCACCGTATCGCAAAATCGAGCTTACCGATGAAAGAGCGGATTAATNTGCCTGAAGGATCGCTGCTGCTCATGAAGGGCAATCTTCAGGAGTATTGGGAGCACCGTATCGCAAAATCGAGCTTACCGATGAAAGAGCGGATTAATCTGACTTTTCGATGGGTGGAGGAGATCTAAGTAAAAACAGTATAATCATATTGTGTATTGCGATACATCAACACTTTATTCAATAAGTATTTAATTTTATTCCCTTAAAGTAATTTTAAATTTTATCAGAATTTTTTCAAAATATAATCAGAGGTAGATCTTAATGCTGTTTATTAAAAATAACTGTTTTCTTTCATCTGCTATTTTTGTTCTTCTCAATATCTTCGAGTTGCGTGGATATATTCTTACTATTAGCGATGCAGATTTATGACAGATTACACAGCAGTTATATGAGGCACTTGTACGATTATAAATTCTATAGCGAAAATTTGAAGCTTCTCTAAATTACTTTTCTTTAACGAATATCTGTCTGATCATTCCACTTCCTGTCCCACTTGTAATCTGCTGAGTTTTACCGTTTGCCCAATATACACCTTCAGATCCTCCACCCGAAACTTGCTGATATCCTCCCACATAAATACCTTTACCGGATATATCTATGCTTAATGCCGCAGAACCATCGGAACCCAGCGTAAAAGGCAAACCGTTTTTCCAGTATTTTGCTACCAGAGACTGGCTGTTAGGTAAGATGCCGGTTCCGGCAATATAGACATCATTTCCTTTAACTGCGATGGCGGTTCCACCAGCATAAGAAGTTCCATCCTGAATTAGTGTAGGAGTTGCCAGATTTTTAGAGTACCTCGTTTGCAGTTGTCCAAAACTGTTATAAGAAACTGACCACATCATGTATACATCGTTGCCCGATATCGTAATGTCCTGGTCATCTGGCGTGGTGGTTTGATCTGAAAGATCTGTTCTCTGACCGTTTTTCCAGTAGCAGGTAACAGGCGCAATCCAATTCTGCATTCTGCGCTCACCAATGACATATACATCGTTTCCAACTACCGCTATACCTGTGGCAATAACATTTTGCGCCTGATCTGTAAGATTAACTGCCACTCCATTTTTCCAGTATTTTGCCTCATATGTCGTTTCACCAGTCTTCATTTCCTGTCCTGCGACATATATATCATTTCCGCTGATGAAAATGTCGTTTGCATAAGCGTCTCTTGATCCGTCCGTCAGATCTGTAGCCACACCGTTTTTCCACAACTTGGCCACATATTTTCCATTAGCGTTGACTTCGTATCCTACGTTGTACACAACATCTCCGACAATGACCATGCCTCTAACGTCCGAGCTGCCTGATCCTTGACTTAACATCATTGCAGTTCCGTTTTTCCAGTATTTGGCTTTATATCCTTCGCGGCCTGCGGCATACACTGTGAGTTCTGCGGAATTTGAATTATCAGAGTCATTAGTGTCATCACTTGACCGGCACTGTATTGACGCTATACCTGCAAGCAATATAATGGAGGAAGTATAAAATAGAGATCGAAGTTTCATAGTAGGAAATTTGTTGATCTCATGTCAAAAAGTACGCCGCACAAATACGAGGATTTAAAAATATTCAATCAATACTACATTGCTCAAGTTATTTACTAAAAGAATCACGATCTCGTTAAACATTAGTTCAGCATTTTATATTAATCTGCTTCGCTTAAAAGATAAAAACTTATCGTTTCTTAATAGGAAAAAAGTGAAAAAGAATGCACATTGATATTAAGCAATTTTTAATCAAATTTACAGAATGCTCAAATCCCAGTGCATTGGTTTAGAATTCCATCACACTGTCAAGACCTCTTCTTAATCCTTTGAAGGTTCCCACTTTTTCAATTGCTAAAAGTCCACCTTTTACATAAGGTTCTGCACTTGATCCTGAATCGTGACGAATGGACAGCCTTTCATCCTTCAATCCAAAAATTGTTTCAATAGAAATTACATGACCCGGAAGTCTCACGGAATGCACCTGAACTTCATTGAGTTTTGCGCCGCGACTGGCTTTTTCGCCAATCAGATCCTCTTCGGTAACATATTGATTTGGTTTCTGAACTTTTGAAAGTCGGTAGGCCAGTTCCCGTGCAGTTCCACTTGGTGCATCTATCTTGTCCTCTTGGGCATAATCTATAATCTCAAAGTTTGGGATATATTTTGCCGCCATTTCAGAAAACTTTTGAAGCAACACGACTGTGATTGCAAAGTTTCCTACAGCCAATACAGAGGCATTGTTTTCGTCTGTTGTTTTTTCTATTTCTGAATAATCTTCATCTGTAAGCCCCGAAGTGCCGATAACTACATTTTTACCTTTTTTAAGACAAGAGACAATATTCTTCTTTGCGATGTCTGGCTTCGTATATTCTACCAGTACATCAAAATCAATTTCTTTTAATGCAGTTTCGATATCACCAAAAATTGGAATGTCTGCGTAACCTAATTTAAGAACATTACCTAAATTTTCTCCTTTGTGCTTTCTCGAAATTGCTCCAACCAATTCCATATTTGGATGTTTAAAAACGCCTTTGCTCAATTCAGAACCTGCCCAACCGGTGCCGCCTGCAATACATACTTTTATCATATTCGCCATGTTTTGTTAGTATTTATTCTATTTATTTTACTTGACTTTGCTAAGTGATGCAGAACAGATGCCATCTGCCTGTTTAGTACATCCGCGTGGCCTTATTTTATCAACTACATTTTCCTGTAACCAGTTCCTAACAGTTGTTGTACTATCATCTTTTTTGAGTTCAGCATCGTACAAACTTTACCAATTGCCATCAACATCTCAGTAAACGAATCTGCAAAAGCTTCCGAATTGTGGTGTTATCCCGAACAGTGTTGTAATATAGTTTTGATTTGAAACCTGCTGAAAAACGGATCGGTTTGCCTGTCAATTAACTCATTTAAATTGCAATGTCATTATAGCTGATATCTTCCGAACTTTGAATCGCATATCCTTCCACACCTTTAAAATAACAATCCAGAGGTCATTCAACACATTAAATACTTTGATTTCCAAAAAAATAAGATGAAACTGCGCGTTTTTTGTTAAAGACAAAACATGAAATTTATTTATGTCATAACTTTTTAAAATTAAATTATGGTTAAGCAGTTACAGATTTTAAATTTGATCGCTTTGTTGGCAACAGTTGGCATCAATTACCTTTCAAATACTGGAATTATCAATGATGAAACCGTTGGTAGTGTTTCAGCAGATTACCGGAATCTCTTTACACCGGCTGGTTATGCGTTTTCCATTTGGGGACTTATCTATACTTTGCTTTTGGGTTTTGCCATATATTACGGCCCGTTTACAAAAAATACAGATCTTAAAGAAAAAACGGTATTGAATATTGGCTGGTGGTTCATCGTTTCCTGTCTTGCAAACAGTATGTGGATCTTCACATGGCTGAACGGTTATCTCTTCCTGACAATTCCGGTTATGATTGTGCTGCTGATTTCTTTATTAAAAATCATCTTAAATAATCATGAAATTATCGAATCACGTGATCTCAAAACAACACTTTTTCTTCGACTGCCATTTTATATTTATTCCGGATGGATTTCTGTAGCGCTGATTGCAGACATCGCGACGTATCTGAAGAAAATAGAGTGGGACGGATTCGGTATTTCTGAAATGTATTGGACTTTGACCATGATTACCATCGCCACGATCCTTCATTTATATATGATCTGGCAAAGAAATATGAACGCATTTGCCGTCGTTGCTGTCTGGGCGCTTATCGCAATTTCTGTCGCCAATCAGAATAAAAATTACATTGTTTATATCGCAGCGATAATTGCAGCTGTGGTTGTAGCATTAAATATTATTTTGAGATTGTTCAGAAAAAGAGCGGTGTTTTAAAACTGCCGTACTCTGAAAGAAAACTCCAGAACTTCTAAATGTTGTTCTGGATTTTTTTTTAAACCAAATGCAGGAGTTGATCACTACATTATTTTATTACGAACCTTTTTATAAAATTTCGTAACAATTTTTTCATTAAAAGTTAACAAAAAGACTTTGGCTTATATTTTGACTTTTTCAAGAATTATATTCTATACCCTAAGAAACGGTAAAAATTATTCTGTATTTCAACCGTATTTTTATTGAAAAATGTAATTCTTTACACTTATCCTCATTTTTTTTTATTCATAATTCCCATATTCCTTATCATTAAAATTTGAGCAATTTCTCAATGCTCTATGACGCCTGTGAATTTCATAAAGGATTGTTAACTTAATATTTATAAATGTTAATTGTATCTCATATATGATAAGCTTATCATAAAACTAACTATATACTTATCATAAAAAATAGATATGTAATGTACTGATATGCAGTAGGTAATGATAATTTTATTTTTTTTATTGATATGAATTTTTATATTTGTAATGTTACCTAAATGTTAACATTCAGATGGGATCAAATTTTATTCATACGTACGTTTCTGTAGACTGTGTTGTTTTTGGATATGATCTGGAAAACAGACTCAACGTATTGCTGGTGCAGAAGCACGAAACAAACCCAAATCAGGAAAGTCAGATAAAACTTCCCGGCAGCCTTATCTACAGCGAAGAAGATGTAGATGATGCTGCAGAACGCGTTTTGCACGAGCTGACAGGTATCAGAAAAATGGTGCTGAAACAGTTCAAATGTTTTGCAGATCCAATGAGAGCGAGCAGCGACCGTGACAGACAGTGGATGGATAGCGAATATCAGCATGATATCGACAGAATTATCACTGTAGCATATTTGTCTTTGTGCAAAATAGATCATAAGATTAACAGCAGTAAGTACAGCACGGTAGATTGGTATCCGGTTGATCAGATTCCGGAGCTGCCATTTGATCATAATAAGATTATCAAAGAATCTCTCGTAGAGATTAGAAAATGGATAGAATCTGACTTTTCCATTATTTTTGAGCTTCTTCCGAAGAAATTTACCATCAGACAGCTGTATCAGTTATATACGGCGCTGAGCGAAAAGTATATAGATATAAAAAACTTTCATAAAAAAATATCGTCGTTTCATCACATCATTCCTTTGGAAGAAATCGAGAAAAACGTATCGCACAGAGCCGCGAGATATTATAAGTTCGACGCAAAAGTGTACAAAAAAAGTACTTCAAAATTAATTTAATTCAAAAAAGCCTTCTATAAAAAATGTATTTGCTAGGATATGATATCGGCAGTTCTTCTGTAAAAGTTTGTCTCATTGAGGCTTCCAGCGGAAAAATCATTGCTTCAGACTTTTCTCCGAAAAAAGAGATGAAAATTATTGCCTCCAATCCGGGTTGGGCAGAGCAGAATCCTGCTGACTGGTGGACGAATCTGAAACTGGCGCACGAATCTGTGATGCATCATTCTGGTGTAGATCCAGAAGACATCAAAGGCATCGGCATTACCTGGCAGATGCACGGTCTTATTCTGGTAGATAAAGATCTGAATCTTCTAAGACCATCTATTATCTGGTGTGACAGCCGTGCAGTACCTTATGGCGAAAAAGCTTTTAAAGAGATAGGAGAAGAAAAATGTCTTTCGCATCTGCTAAATTCTCCTGGGAATTTTACCGCTTCAAAACTGGCTTGGGTAAAAGAGCACGAACCGGAAATTTTTGAGAAAATTGATAAAATAATGCTTCCGGGAGACTACATCGCGATGAAACTTTCCGGCGAAATAGGAATCACAGTAGAAGGTTTGTCTGAAGGAATTTTTTGGGATTTTAAAAACAACTGCATTTCTGAGGACGTGATCAATTATTACGGAATTCCCAAAAGCTTTTTCCCGCAGATTGTTCCGACTTTTGGTATTCAGGCTACAGTTTCTGCTTCAGCAGCTGCCGAATTAGGTTTAAAAGAAGGAACCCCGATTTCGTACAGAGCCGGAGATCAGCCAAACAATGCACTTTCGCTGAATGTATTTAATCCGGGTGAAATCGCTTCCACAGCGGGAACTTCGGGTGTTGTCTACGGCGTTTTGGATCAGCTGGATTACGATAAACTTTCACGGGTAAATACATTTGCTCACGTAAATCATACCGAAGAGCAAACCAGATTAGGCGTTTTGCTTTGCATTAACGGTACCGGGATTTTAAATTCATGGCTGAAACATAATTTCGCCACGTCGCTTTCTTCATACGGCGATATGAATGAATTGGCGTCACTTTCAACCATCGGTTCTAAAGGTTTAAGTATTATTCCTTTTGGTAATGGCGCCGAAAGAGTTTTAGAAAACCGCGATACCAGCTGCTCAATTCACGGAATTAATTTTAATATTCATTCTAAAGGCGATGTACTTCGTGCGGCTCAGGAAGCCATTGTTTTTTCTTATGAATATGGGATGAACATCATGCGCGAAATGGGAATGGATATTCAGGTTATCCGAGCTGGAAATGCCAATATGTTTTTGAGTTCGCTCTTCCGCCAGTCACTTGCCAGTGTGAGCAATGCGGTGATCGAGCTTTACGATACAGACGGTGCCGTGGGTGCCGCAAGAGCAGCAGGAATCGGAATTAATTTTTATGCTGATACCAACGAAGCCTTTGCATCTCTCGAAAAAATCGCAGTCATAGAACCCGAAACAGAGAAGCGCGATCAGTACATGGAAGCCTATACAAGGTGGAGGAAGCACCTCAGTGAGATCATGTAAAACACAAAACTTTTAGGAAAAAATAAAGCTTACCGAAGCAAAATAAAGCGGTGAGCAGGAGATTTTCATATCAAAATCAGAATTAAATTTAAAATAATATATACGAAAACATGAATATTTTAACAGAAACCAAAGCGTTTTTCCCAGGAATTGATCAGATAAAATTTGAAGGCACAGAAAGCAGAAATCCGATGGCTTTCCGTCATTATGAGGCCGACAGAATCGTGATGGGAAAACCGATGAAAGAATGGATGCGTTTTGCAATGGCTTGGTGGCACACCTTGTGCGCAGACGGCAGCGATCCTTTCGGAGTTCCTACCATCAAACATCCTTGGGCTGGCGGTGCAGATGCAATTTCGCGTGCGAAATATAAAATGGATGCGGGCTTCGAGTTTATGCAGAAAATGGGATTTGGATATTATTGCTTTCACGATATCGACCTGGTAGATCCTGCCGATAACTGGAGACAGTACGAGAAAAATCTTCAGGAAATCACAGATTTCGCGAAAGAAAAACAGAACGAAACCGGCATCAAACTTCTTTGGGGAACTGCCAATGTTTTCACACACGAAAGATACATGAACGGAGCTTCTACCAACCCGAATTTTGATGTGGTGGCTTGCGCCGGAACTCAGGTTAAAAATTCAATTGACGCTACAATCGCTCTTGGCGGAGAAAACTACGTATTCTGGGGCGGTAGAGAAGGTTATATGAGCCTTTTGAATACAGACATGAAGCGTGAAAAAGAGCATCTGGCAAGATTCCTCACGATGTCCCGCGATTATGCAAGAAAAGAAGGTTTTACAGGAACTTTTCTTATCGAGCCAAAGCCGATGGAACCTACAAAACATCAGTATGATTACGATGCTGAGACGGTAATCGGTTTTCTTAAAAACTACGGTTTAGATAAAGATTTTAAATTAAATCTTGAGGTCAATCACGCTACTTTGGCGGGTCACACTTTCGAGCACGAACTTCAGGCAGCTGTTGATGCAGGAATGTTGGGAAGCATCGATGCCAACAGAGGAGATTATCAAAACGGTTGGGATACAGACCAATTTCCGATTGATTATCTTGAACTGACTCAGGCTTGGTTGGTGATTCTTGAAGGCGGTGGTCTTGGGAATGGTGGTGTAAACTTCGACGCAAAAATCAGAAGAAATTCTATTGATGCTGATGATTTGTTTATCGCACACGTATCAGGGATGGATGCTTTTGCTAAAGGACTTTCTGCAGCAGCAGACGTTCTTGAAAATTCAGATTACAAAAAACTGAGAACAGAAAGATATGCTTCATTCGATTCCGGCAACGGGAAATCTTTCGAAGACGGAAATCTTACTTTAGAAGATCTGCAAAAAATCGCACACGAGATGGGCGAGCCTCAGCCGAAAAGCGGTAAGCAGGAGCTTTTTGAATCGATCGTGAATATGTCTCTCTAAAAAAATCGGCAGAAAAGCAATCTGCATCTGTATGCTGCTTTTCTGCTTAATAATCTTTAAAAACATTATAATCATTATGAACCTATTTTATTTTAGTAAAAACAATAAGGCGGCATTATTTTTTGCCATGACCTTATTACCTACGGGTTTGGTTTATTCTCAGAGTGGAAATGATACGATTCAGAAAGAAAAGAAAATTGAGGAGGTTGTCGTAATCGGGTATGGTACACAGAGAAAAGAAGCGGTAACAGGATCTGTAGTACAGGTAAAAGGCGACGCTTTGCGCGAAGTGCCTTCAGCAAACATCACGCAGGCTTTACAGGGCCGTGCCGCGGGTGTTGACATCCAGCAGAATTCTACAAAACCCGGAGCGGCGCTTCAAATTAGAATACGTGGTGTACGATCTTTCCAGGCTGATGGCAATGATCCTCTGGTAATTCTTGATGGAGTACCGTTTGTGGGATCTTTAAGCGATATCAGTTCATCTGATATTAAAAGTATTGATATCTTAAAAGATGCCTCTGCAACGGCGATTTACGGATCAAGAGGAGCAAACGGGGTAATCTTGGTAACAACAAACAGAGGCAGCAGAGGTCAGAAAGCAAGATTTTCATATAACTCTTTCAACGGAGTGCAGACTTTATTTTCCCGTTATCCTATGATGGACGGTCCGTCCTTCGCTAAACTTAGAAGTTATGCTGGTATATATACAACCAACGGAGACGAGAACGTAAATACAAATACTGACTGGCAAAAATTATATTACAAACCGGCAATGATCATGAACCATGATATTGGTATCTCTGGTGGTTCCGAGGGTGGTAATTATAATGTTGGATTATCTTATTTCAAACAGGATGCACTTATTCCGCTACAGAGCTACGAGAGATTTGCTTTAAGAATGGCAGTTGATCAGCAATTGGGCAAAAGATTTAAAATTGGTTTTACTACAAATACAAACTACTCAGAAACTGCGGCTAATGGTATAAGTCCAGGCGCTGTTTTAGGCTATTCACCTTTAATCAACCCTTATAATACAGATGGAAGTTTAAAATCTGTGGTAACAACTGCCGGAGGAATTGATCAGTCATGGGTATATACTAGACAACGTCTCGAAGGTCTGGGCGATAAATATGTTGATGAGATTAAAGATTTCGCATCATATAATAATATGTACGGCGAAGTAAGCATCATTAATGGTTTAAAATATAAGTTAAATGTTGGTTTAGATTATCGTACATCAAACAGCGGTAGTTATGTGGGTATGGGCGTTTTCAATACCAATCCATTGGGACCTTCAAGTGCCGGGAAAGGTAATAATCAGACATATCACTGGCTAATTGAAAACCTTTTAACGTACGACCGTACATTTGGTAAGCATAAAATCAATGCAGTTGGATTATATTCCGCTGAGGGAAACAGATTTGTAAGCTCTTTTATAAGTGCCAGAAATGTTCCTGCAGATTTTTTCCAATATTATAATATCGGTCAGGCGCCGCAGGCAGACATTCAGATAAATCCTTCAAATCAGGCATACAGACAGTTTGGTTTGATATCTGGGATGGGAAGAGCGATGTATACGTTTGATAACAAATATATGATCACTGCAACACTGCGTGCGGACGGATCTTCACGTTTGGCTCCAGGTAATAAATGGCATACTTATCCTGCACTTTCTGTAGGCTGGACAGTCACAAATGAGTCTTTTATGCAAAACATAAAGGCTCTGAATCTATTTAAACTAAGAGCAGGTATTGGACAAACTGCAAATCAAAGTGTTAAACCATACTCTACTTTGGGATTACTTGGAGTTGTTCCTTATAATTTTGGTACAACAAATACAACAGGTGTTTATGTTACTGAGGCACCAAATGCAAATCTTAGTTGGGAATACTCTAAAACTCAAAATTATGGTGTAGATTTCGGTTTGTTCAATAATAGAATTACGGGTAGTGTAGAATATTACAAAACGAACACTCTGGATCTCTTAAATCCAAAACAGCTTCCCGCTTCTTCTGGTTTAACAATTATTACAGAAAACGTTGCGGAAACAGAAAACAAAGGCTGGGAATTCGCAGTTAATGCATCTATCTTCAATAATCCTGAAGGATTTTCCTGGGATGTTGGAGGAAATCTCTACACAAACAGAAATAAAATCGTTGCTCTAGCTGATGGTACTACCAGAGACATTATAAATGGTTGGTTTGTAGGGTATAATATTAATGCGATCTATGATTATAAATATGTTGGTCTTTGGCAGGCTGGTGATGCCTACCAAAATATTTTAGAGCCTGGTACTGCTGCAGATGTTGTCGGTTCAATTAAAGTTCTTTATACAGGAGGTTACAATGCAGATGGTACACCTGTAAGAGCGATTAATGAATCTGATAGACAGGTTTTCAATACGGCGCCAAAGTTTCAGGGTGGTTTCAATATGAAATTTGCCTATAAGAATTTTGATTTGAGTACTGTGGCTGCATTTCAGAGCGGCGGAATTTTGATCAGTGCATTATATGGTCCATCCAGCTACCTAAACCGACTTACTGGTAGAGGAAACAACGTACAGGTTGATTACTGGACTGAAGATAATACTGGAGCTTATTTCCCGAGACCTGGCAGACACTTAAGCGGTGATAATCCAAAGTACGCCTCAACACTTGCAATGTTTGATGCTTCTTATCTGAAGATTCGTACAATTACTTTGGGATATAATTTTGATAAACAGTTAATGGATAATTTAAAAATTAGTGCATTAAGATTATACTGCACCGTTACAAATCCATTAGTTTTATTCTCTCCATATCACAAGTTTTCAGGTATGGATCCTGAGCCAAATTCACGTGGAAACGAAAACCAAGCAGTGAATACCAATTATAATGTACGTCAATTGATCGTGGGAGCCAATAATCCATCATCAAGAAATTATCTTATTGGAATTAATTTAACTTTCTAAAATACAAAGTCATGATAAAATTAAATAAAAAACTGATTTTAGGTGCAGTATTTCTTTCCCTGACTTTTACAGGATGTAACGAAATACTTGATGAGCAGCCTAGAGCCACATACACCGTAGATTATTTCAATACTGCCGATGGTATCAATGCAAGTTTACCTTCTATGTACCGTCATTTGAGACTGCTCTATGGTAATGGATATTTTATGAGCAACTGTCAGAATGGTACAGATGAATCTACTTTTGCGCAGAGTGCCGACGGTAACTTCCGTGAACTGGATATGTCTGGAAATGGGAATATTACACCAAATACTTTTCCGCCAAGTATGATCTGGAATTCTGTATTTCCAAATATTAATACAGCTAATGCGATTATAGAAAGAGGTCCAAAATTTAATGTAGCAGAATCAATTGTTTCAGAAGCGAGATTTTTCAGAGCTTTTGATTATTTTATGCTGGTACAGACCTATGGCGGTGTGCCGTTAGATCTTGGATCTGGCGAACTTGCTTTTAACGTTAATCCAACTACTTCTTCTAAGAGAAATACTGTTACGGAAGTGTATACAAAGGCGATTTTCCCAGATTTGAAAAAGGCAATAGATAATTTGCCCGCAAGCCCTAGAGTTACCGGAGGTGTAACTAAAAACGTAGCCAGATTGTTTTTGGCCAAAGCTTACCTGACGTATGGATGGTGGCTTCAAAATCCAGGAAATATACCTACTTATCCTGATACACCACGAGTTGATCCTGACGGGAAAAATGCTGCATATTATTTTCAGCAGGCATACGATGTAGCGATGGCCGGTATCGCGTCGCCAGGGCCATACAGTTTACAGCCCACATTTTATGATGTAAATGTCGGGTCTAATGATAGAAATTCTGAATGCATGCTGTATGCAGATCACACCCAGGCAAGTGCATTTTACAATGAAAGTGATCCTGTAGGTTTTGGCTCAGGCTGGGCGCCGGATAACTTCGCGGCCTGGATGCAGACCTGGAACTACACAGCAATCAGAACAAGCACCTCTGCAACATCATATACAAATACAGTAAGTTCTGTACAGCGTGAAGCAGCGCAGTCTCTAGGCAGACCATGGGTTCGTATGGCACCACCGATTGGGGTAATCAAAAATACATTCTCAGATAAAACGACAGACTCTAGATACGACGGTACTTTTGTTACTACATACAGAGGAAACTGGAACAAAGGTGGCGTTACAAACTCCGTTCTATACAATGCCAATAATTTACCTGTAACTCCAGGCGGAGCAATTTTATCCTTCTTGAATGATGATTCTGTATTGCCTACATATCCTGCCGGTGCAGGGCAAAGCGGAGTAGGCGCCGGAACGCTTCCAGGAAGAGCTGACTGGGTGGTTGCTCCAAACGGGATCAGCCGTATGATGTATCCGGGTCTTTGGAAAATCGGTACTTACCGTACAGATGATCCGAATGGTTTAGGATATCCGAATGCCGGTTTGACGAGACCTTTCAACGTAGCTAAATTTTCAGAATTCTACTTTATCGCTGCCGAAGCTGCTGTAAAAGGTGCTTCAGGTGCAATGTCTGCGAGAGATTTACTTAATGTAATCCGTGCAAGAGCAGGAAAATGGAAATTTAACAATGCTCAAAACGCACCATTTGTAGCAGATAACAGCGCTGCAATGATTGCTGCCACTCCAGCAACGATCACTATCGATTATATTCTTGCAGAAAGATCGAGAGAATATTACGGCGAGTTCTACAGATGGTACGATTTGGTACGTACTCAGAAATGGAAAGATTATTCTACAACTTATCAGATTGGTGGCTCTAATTACGGGGATCACACGCCTCAGACAGTTACAAGAACGATTCAGCCATTCCATTATTTGAGACCAATTCCTCAGTCTCAGCTTGATGCAATGCAGGTTCCTGCCGATATCAAGGCAAAATACCAGAATCCTGGTTATTAATTGAATTATTTTTTACTTCATATTAAATTGAACAAAGTAGATGTGCTACGCATCTGCTTTGTTTTTACTATTAAAAATTAGACGACATTTTTTATGGAAAGAACATGGAGATGGTTTGGCAAAAAAGATAAAATTCAGCTCAATATGCTTCGTCAGATTGGTGTAGAAGGCATTGTTTCTGCGCTGCACGATATTTCAAATGGTGAAATCTGGCCACTGGATGCTATTCTTGATTATAAAAAAAATATAGAAAATCACGGTCTTCGTTGGTCGGTAGTTGAAAGTCTTCCTGTAAGTGAGGCAATCAAATACGGAGGTGAAGACCGGGATTTACTGATTGAAAATTATATCCAAAGTTTAGAAAATCTCGGTAAAGCCGGTATTAAAACCGTTTGCTACAATTTTATGCCCGTGCTCGATTGGGCGCGTACCGACCTTTTCCATGAATGGGAAGACGGTTCTTCATCGCTGTTTTTTGATAAGGCTAAATTCGCCTATTTCGAAATTTATATTTTAAAAAGAGAAGGCGCCGAGAAAGATTACACACAGGAAATTCTTCACAAAGTTGATCAGCTGAAACAATCGCTTACCGAAAAAGATAAGGAAGATCTCATTGATTCTGTAATCGTGAAAACACAGGGTTTCGTTAATGGAAACATAAAAGAAGGCGAACTCAACCCTGTTGAAAAATTCAAAAATCTGCTTTCTCTTTATACAGGAATCGATAAAAATCTGCTACGCGAAAATTTAAAATATTTCCTCGAAAAAATAATGCCGGTCTGCGAGCAATACGATATTCAGATGTGCGTGCATCCCGACGATCCGCCATATTCTTTGCTTGGTTTACCGCGAATTGTTACCAATGAAGAAGACATCGACTGGCTTTTAAACGCCGTCGACAATCCGCACAACGGCCTCACATTCTGCGCCGGATCACTTAGCGCAAATCTTCAGAACGATGTTCCGGCTTTAGCTCAGAAATTTGCTAAGCGTACAAAATTTGTCCATTTAAGAAGTACTGAAGTTTCCGAAAACGGAGATTTCATCGAAGCGCACCATTTGGGCGGAAGAGGCCAGCTGATTGAAGTGATTCTTGTTTTTGAGAAAGAAAACCCAGCATTGCCAATGAGAATTGATCACGGAAGACTGCTCACTGACGACATAGGTAAAGGTTACAATCCTGGATATTCTTTTCTTGGAAGAATGCTTGCTTTAGGTCAGATTGAAGGCGTGATGGCAGCGGTGCAGAACGAAATGTCAAAGAAAAATTAGATAAAAATTTCGATCAGATTTAAATTTAAAACCTAAAAAAATGAACGAAATATTCAGCATAAAAGATAAAGTGGCCATCATCACCGGCGCATCCGGCGTATTGGGTGGAAGTCTTGCGAAAAGTTTTCTGCAGGCCGGCGCAAAAGTCGTGGCTTTAGGCAGAAATCAGGAAAAACTTGATGCCTCTGTAAAAGAATTTACCCAAAATCAGGACAATGTTTTAGCGGTGGAAGCGAATGTGATGAACATTGAAAGCCTTGAAAATGCCGCTGAAAAAATCAAAGAAAGATTCGGGAAAATTGATATCCTTTTAAATATCGCCGGCGGAAATATTCCGACAGCTACTTTGTCCGCAGATCAGTCTTTTTTCGATATGGATATGTCTGGCTGGAACGAAGTGACTGATTTAAATATTAACGGAACCGTGTATCCAAGCTACGTTTTTGGTAAAGTAATGGCTGAGCAGGGAAGTGGAAGCATCGTGAATATTTCTTCGATGGCTGCGTATTCTGCGATCACGCGAGTGGCGGGATATTCTGCTGCAAAATCAGCAATTACCAATTTTACACAATGGCTTGCGTCTGATGTTGCTTTAAAATTTGGCGATAAAATACGTGTAAATGCGGTTGCTCCCGGATTTTTTATCGGAGACCAAAACCGTGCAATTCTGATTAATCCAGACGGTTCTTTGACCGACCGCAGCAAAAAAGTGATTGCCAAAACACCGATGGGACGTTTCGGTGATGTGGAAGAACTCAACGGTGCGGTACAGTTTCTATGTTCGGATGCAGCGAGTTTTATCACAGGTGCTTTGCTACCTGTTGATGGTGGTTTCAGCGCATTCAGTGGCGTTTAAAACAAGAAATCAGTTTATAGAAAAAATTCTCAGACGAATGTAGAAAGGAAAATATGAGCGAGTTTAATATTAATAAAGAGATTTTCGGAGACGCTTTTTTGCTTGAATCGCCGCAGGCGCAAAAACTCTATTTCGGTTATGCAAAAGATCTTCCGATTATCGATTATCACAATCATCTGGAGCCTGACGTTATTGCAAAAAACCAAAATTTCCGTTCACCGACGGCGATCTGGCTGGATGGCGATCATTACAAATGGCGCGCGATGCGGAATTTTGGTATTGAAGAAAAATATATTTCCGGAGACGCAACGGACGAAGAAAAATTCAGTAAATGGGCTGAAGTTGTGCCGTATACGCTTCGAAATCCGCTGTTTCACTGGACGCATTTGGAACTTAAAAATCCTTTCGGAATTACAGAATATCTTTCTTCAAAAAATGCGGAATCGGTTTATGATAAAATGAATGAAGCGCTGCAGTCTGATGGTTTTCGTCCGCAGGCCTTGCTTCAGAAATTTAAGGTTGAAACCCTTTGTACAACCGACGATCCTTCAGATTCGCTGGAATTTCATCAGAATATAGAAAAATCTGATTTTCAGACACAGGTTTTTCCGGCCTTTCGACCCGATATTTATATCGCGATTACCGACGCGGAAATTTATCGTAAAAATCTCCAAAAGCTTGAAATTTCTTCAGGAAAAAATATTCTTTCAGCGGATGATTTACTCGAAGCTTTACAAAACAGAATTAATTATTTCCATGAAAACGGGGCGGGAATTTCCGATCACGGTTTCGAGTATTTCCCCGATACCAATTTGTGGAATGAAACTTTAAATAAAGAATTCAGCGAATTTTTAGCTGGAAATAAAAAATCATTTTCAAATCCTGAAGCGCTTACAGGTTTTCTTCTGAAAGAGCTTTGCAAAATGTACGCAGCGAAAGGTTGGGTGCAGCAGTTTCACGTCGGTGCGACGAGAAATAATAATTCGCAGATGCTTCAGAAAATCGGTGCTAATTCCGGTTATGACGCGATTGGTGAAACGTATTTTGCGCAGAGGATGAGCGTAATGTTTGACGGGCTCAACCGCGAAAATCTTTTAGCAAAATCAATTATTTATACTTTAAATCCGGTATTAAACGAAGTTTTGGCAACGATGGCCGGAAATTTTAACGAAGGAGGCATTAAAGGAAAATTGCAGTTTGGCGCCGCTTGGTGGTTTATGGATCAGCTCGACGGCATGGAAAAACAGATGAACGCCGTTTCAAACCTCGGGTTGATCAGCACTTTTATCGGAATGCTCACCGATTCCCGCAGCTTTCTGTCGTTCTCTCGACACGAATATTTTCGCCGGCTTCTCTGCAACATGTTTGGTTCTGAAATGGAGCGCGGACTTTTGCCTAATGACGAAGAATGGATCGGAAAAATTATACAGGACATTTGCTATCATAATGTCAAAAACTATTTCAAATTTTAAAAGTTTGAAGTAAATCTAATGAAAGGAAGTTATCGCGCAGGAGTTTTGAGAAAAATTCCTGCAGATAATGAAGATGTAATTCTATAACTGAAAATCTTGATCTTACCAATCGAGATTAACTTGAAAAACTAAAGATGGCTTCACAAAAAATACTTTGCTTTGGAGAATTACTCCTTCATTTTGCTCCGGATTCTTCTGGAAATTGGTTTGATCATCAGGCCATGAAAGTTTTTTTGGGCGGCGCGGAGTACAATGTCGCATCTGCACTTTCTCAGTGGAATCATCCTGTAAAAATGCTTACGGCTTTACCAGAAAATTTTATCGGAAACCAGCTGGAATCTCAGTTAGAAAATAAAAATATTGAAGTTCTTGCCGAAAAAAACTGCAGTAGAATGGGCACTTTTTATCTGTCTTCAGATGGCGACATGCAGCATGCGCAGGTTGTTTACGACCGTTTTCCTTCAGTTTTCACTGAATCAGAATTTTCTGCATTTAGCTTTGACGAAATTTTTAGCGATGTTCAGTGGCTTCACATCAGTACGATTACTCCAGCTTTGAGCGAAAACGCGTATAAAAAGTGTCTTGATTTGATGAAAGAAGCAGCGCGCAGAAATATTCGCGTTTCGCTTGATTTAAATTACCGCGCCTCACTTTGGCAGGGAAAAAATCCGGCTGAAAGAGTCAAAAATATGATGCCTTACGTTACCGTTTTGATGGGGAATATCTGGTCGGTAGAGCAGTTTCTGGAAATCCCAATTAAGCACGAGCTCAACGGAAATTTTGATGATGAAAATCTTTTAAAACAAGCTGAAAACTCGGCTAAAGAAGTTCAGAATAGCTATCCGAATGTAAAAACGGTTGCCAATACTTTTCGGTTTACTGATGGAAATACAGTTAATTATTCGGCGACAATGTTTTCTGAAAACCAGCTTTTGGTTTCAAAAAAATACCATTCCGAAGAAATAAAAGAGCGCGTGGGCAGCGGCGATTCTTTCATGGCAGCGCTTATTCACGGCCACATTAGAAAAAATCCGAATCAGCAAATTCTCGAAGATGCGACGCAGGTTGCTTTCAAAAAACTTTTTGTGGAAGGCGATACGATCGATGCTTCTATTTCAATTGAATAAATTTTCCTTCCTCTTCATTTAAAAAAACTTTACACCATGTATGCGATTATTCAAACCATAAAAGATCAAAAAATTCTTCCGCTTTTTTACAACGAGTCTTTTGAAGTTTCTAAAAATCTCACGAAAGCTCTTTATGACGCAGGAATTCGCGCGATTGAATATACAAACCGCGGTGCGAAGGCTCTTGAAAATTTCACAAAACTTAAAGAGATTTCAGCGTCAGAATTCCCGGGACTTTTATTGGGAATCGGAACGATTAAAAATAAAGAAGAGCTACAAAATTACATTGATGCGAAAGCCGATTTTGTGATCACACCGATTATGAATGAAGATTTGGTAAAAGAATCTGCAGCTAAAAATATTCTGATGATTCCAGGTTGTTTCTCGCCTTCCGAAGTTAATATCGCGTATCAAAACGGACTTAGAATGGTTAAAATTTTCCCTGCCGATGCGCTTGGAAAAAATTATATTAAATCAATTCAGCCGGTTTTTTCGGGAATGAATTTTATGCCGACTGGGGGCGTAGATGCTGATCTTAAGGACATCAAAGAATGGCTTGCAGGCGGCGCAGTTGCTGTTGGTTTGGGAAGTTCGCTTATGAAATCTGATCTTTCAACAGAACAACTTACAGAAAAAGTAAAAAAACTATTACAACAATTAAATCAGAACTAAATGCAGGCTCCAAAAAACCAAAATATCAGGTGGTTTATGCTTTCGCTGGTCTTTCTCGCCACGACCATCAATTATCTCGACCGACAGGTGATGGGTTTGCTGAAACCTGTTCTTGAAAAGGAATTTAACTGGGACGAAAAGGATTACAGCTACATTGTAATGGCTTTTACGACGACGTATGCCATCGGATATCTGGCGATGGGAAGATTCATCGACAGAGTCGGGACAAAAATCGGGTACGCAGTTTCGTTGATTGTATGGAGTTTAGCGTCTATCGGTCATGGTTTTGTAAAAAGCACCGTCGGATTTTTAATTGCGAGAAGTACACTCGGAATCAGCGAAGCAGGAAATTTTCCGGCGGCGATAAAATCAGTTGCCGAATGGTTTCCGAAAAAAGAAAGAGCATTAGCGACAGGAATTTTTAATTCCGGAGCGACCGTCGGAGCAATTTTAGCGCCGCTTCTCGTGCCGTTCATCCTTGCTAATTACGGATGGAGACAGACTTTTGTCTGGATTGGTGCGATTGGTTTGGTTTGGATTGTTCTGTGGTGGAGATTTTATCAAATCCCGGAAAAGACAAATAAACTCAGCAAAGAAGAACTCGCATACATAAAAAGCGATCAGGCAGGAATCACTGAAGAGCAGTCTAAAGTGCCGCTTTCCGAAATTTTAAAATATAAAGTCACATGGTCTTTTGCGATTGGAAAAGTGATGACCGACCCGATCTGGTATTTCTTCATGTTTTGGCTTCCGGCATATTTTGCGGATGTTTTCAAAATGGACTTATCAAAACCTTCGATTCCTTTAATCATTATTTATAGTGGAACGACGCTCGGTAGTATTGGCGGCGGTTACCTTTCTTCAATGCTCATTAAAAAAGGCTGGGAAATCAAAAAAGCGAGAAGCGTTACGATGCTCTTATTTGCACTGATGGTTGTGCCGGTCATGTTTTCAAAATATGTCGACAATATGTGGATGATCACGATTATCATTGCTTTTGCGACGGCCGCACATCAGGGCTGGGGTGCAAATCTGATGACGACGGTTGGCGATAAACTTCCAAACAATTATGTAAGTTCTGTGATCGGTTTTGGCGGAATGCTCGGTTCAGTCGCAGGAATTATTTTCCCGTTATTCATCGGAATTGTGCTTGATACTTTCAAAAAATCAGGCAACATCAACGGCGGTTACAACATCATTTTCTTTATTGCAGGAATGTCTTACATCGCGGCATGGGGAATCATCTGGATCATTAACAGAAAACCTTCGAAAAATCAGATAAAATCGGTTTGACATTTTAAAAATGAAATATGAACTTGAAGTTTTCCATATTAACCTTGTGTCTTTTCCTAACCACATTTTCCTTTGCCCAAAAAGGAGGGAAATATAAGCTTTGGTATGATAAACCTGCCATTCAATGGGTGGAAGCGTTACCGATTGGAAACGGCAGACTGGCAGCGATGGTCTTTGGAGATCCTTACAGAGAGAAACTGCAGCTCAACGAAGGAACTTTTTGGTCGGGCGGTCCTTCAAGAAATGATAATCCGGATGGTCCCAAAGTGTTGGATTCTATCCGCTATTATTTATTTAATGGAAATTACAAAAGAGCGGAAATCCTTTCCAATAAAGGCTTAACGGCAAAAACACTTCACGGTTCGGCATTTCAGAATATCGGTGATTTGAATCTTGATTTTAATAATCTTGGCGATGTTAAAGATTATTACCGTGAACTTGATATTGAAAAAGCAATCACAACAACCACTTTTTCTTCCAACGGAATTCATTATAAAAGAGAAGTTTTTGCGTCAATTCCGGATCAGGTTATTGTGATAAAACTGAGTTCAGACAAAAAAAATGCACTGACTTTCAATGCCGGATTCGACAGCGAACTCAAAAAAAATGCAAATGCGATTGATGCCAATACCTTGCAGATGAATGGCCTTTCTTCCACGCTGGACGGTGTTCAGGGACAAGTGAAGTTCAATGCACTGGCGAAATTCATTACCAAAGGCGGAAAAACTTCTATTTTAGGAAACGGCATTTCTGTTGCCAATGCCGATGAAGTAATGATTCTTATTTCAATCGCCACCAATTTCACAGACTACAAAACTTTAAATACAGATGAAGTTTCCAAAAGCAAAAAATATATTGCACAATCAGAAACTAAAAATTTCAATACTTTATTTAAAAATCATCTCAAAAATTATCAGAATTATTTCAAAAGGCTAGAGCTAGATCTTGGAACTTCTCCTGCATCACAATTTCCAACAGATATTCGAATTAAAAACTTTGCAACAACTTACGATCCTGAGCTCGTTTCACTCTATTATCAGTTCGGACGCTATCTTTTAATTTCCTCATCGCAACCGGGCGGACAGCCTGCCAATCTTCAGGGGATTTGGAACAACTCCAACAAACCGGCGTGGGACAGCAAATACACCATCAACATCAATACGGAAATGAATTACTGGCCGGCAGAAAAGACCAGCCTTCCGGAAATGCACGAACCGCTGATTCAACTGATCAAAGATTTGAGCGTAACCGGAGCAGAAACAGCAAAAGTAATGTACAAAAGCCGAGGTTGGGTCGCACATCACAACACGGATATCTGGAGAATTACAGGTGTTGTCGATTTCGCCAATGCAGGACAATGGCCGATGGGAAGCGCGTGGCTCTCTCAGCATTTGTGGGAAAAATACCTTTATAATGGAGATGAAAATTATCTAAAATCTATTTATCCCGTTCTGAAATCCGCGACACAGTTCTACGAAGATTTCCTGATAGAAGAACCTACACACAAATGGCTCGTAGTGAGTCCGTCGATGTCTCCCGAAAATATTCCTAAGGGAAACAAAGGAAGTGCTTTGGCAGCAGGAAATACGATGGATAACCAGCTGATGTTTGATTTATTTAACAAAACTAAAAAAGCTGCACAGATTTTAAATGTAGATTCAGATAAAATTTCGGTCTGGAATAATATCATTTCAAAATTACCACCAATGAAAATCGGCCGCTATGGGCAGCTGCAGGAATGGATGGAAGATTGGGACAACCCGAACGACAATCACAGACACGTTTCGCATTTGTACGGATTGTTTCCAGGTAATCAAATCAATCCTGTCACAACACCGGAACTTTTTGATGCTGCAAAAACTGTTTTATTACACCGTGGCGACGTTTCCACAGGTTGGTCGATGGGCTGGAAAATCAATCTCTGGGCTAAACTTCTGGATGGAAATCACGCCAACAAATTAATAAAAGACCAATTGACTTTGGTGGAAAAAGACGGTCGGGGACAAAATGGCGGAACCTATCCAAACTTATTTGATGCCCATCCGCCGTTTCAGATTGACGGAAATTTTGGCTGTACTTCAGGAATTACCGAAATGCTTTTGCAGACCCAAAACGGAAGCATCGACATTTTACCCGCACTTCCCGACGAATGGAAAAATGGAAATATTTCCGGACTGAAAGCATATGGCGGTTTCGAGATCAGCATTGTTTGGAAAGATCATCAGGCGACGGAAGTAATTATCAAGTCGACTCTTGGCGGAAATTGCAGAATCAGCGTTCCCAATGAAATGGAATTAAAAGGAAAATCGAAACTCAAAAAATCAGAAGGCAAAAACACAAATCCTTTTTTTGAAACTCCTGAAATTAAAAACCCGATAATTTCGCCGGAAGCAAAATTGAATGCGGTCAAAATGAAGGAAGAATTCAAGTACGATTTTCCGACAGAAGCAGGCAAAACTTACACTTTAAAAATTAAATCATAATCTAAAATATAACAATGAAAAAGATAACAATGAATCCCAATTTTGTTCGAAACAGAACCTGCATTTTTGCTGCTCTCGCTTTACTTTCGGTAAGCAGTTTTTCAGCACAAACCTTCACGGACTTTTCCTACAAAGGAAATGATAAAATCTACGCAAACAATCCTCTCAAAGAAAACGAGTTTTACACTCCAATTCTTCAGGGCTGTTATCCCGATCCGAGTATTACAAGAAAAGGAGACGATTATTACCTGGTGAATTCTTCATTTTCAATGTTTCCGGGCGTTCCGATTTTTACTTCTAAAGATTTGGTAAACTGGAAACAGGTTGGTCACGTTCTCGACAGACCTTCTCAGCTTAAAGTAGAAAAAGGAGGCGTCTCTCAGGGAATTTATGCGCCGGATATCAAATACAACAAGTACAATGACACGTTTTATATGATTACCACCCAGATTGCCGGCGGAGTCGGAAATATGGTCGTGAAAACAAAAGATCCTGCAAAAGGCTGGAGTGAAGTTAAGAAACTGAATTTCGACGGAATCGATCCTGCCATTTTCTTTGATGACGACGGTAAAGCCTACATTGTTCACAATGATGCACCACCAAAAGGAACAGAGCAGTACAACGGTCACCGTGTCATCAAAATGTGGGATTATGATTTGGAAAAAGATCAGGTTGTGGCTGGTTCAGATAAAATTATTGTGAACGGTGGCGTGGATCTTTCCCAAAAACCAATCTGGATAGAAGGTCCACATTTATATAAAAAGAACGGAAAATATTTCCTGATGTGCGCAGAAGGCGGAACTGGCGGTAACCATAGTGAAGTTATTTTTATGTCAGATTCTCCGAAAGGGCCTTTCATTCCTGCGAAAAATAATCCTATTTTAACTCAAAGATATTTTCCGAAAGACAGAAAAGATAAAGTAGATTGGGCTGGTCACGCCGATTTGGTGGAAACGCCTGATGGAAAATATTACGGCGTGTTTTTGGCCATTCGTCCCAACGAAAAAGGTCGTGTGAACCACGGAAGAGAAACCTTCATTCTTCCCGTAGACTGGAGTGGTAAATATCCTGTTTTTGAAAACGGTTTAGTTCCAATGAAGCCAAAATTGAAATTACCGGAAGGCGTAAAAAATCAAACCGGAGAAAACGGATTTTTCCCGAACGGAAATTTCACATACAACGATAAACTGACAGACAAAAATCTTGATTTCCGATGGATTGCAATGCGTGGACCTCGCGAAAATTTCATTACGGTTACTAAATATGGCGTAAAAGTGAATCCTATGGAAACGAATATCAAAGCATTGGCTCCGGTTTCGGCATTATTCCACAGATTACAGCACGAAGATTTTGAAACTTCAGTAACACTTGATTTCAAACCAAAATCTGAAAAAGAATTAGCCGGAATCACTTGTTATCAGAGCGAAAGATTCAACTACGTTTTCGGAATTATCAAAAAAGGCAAAGACTATTATATCGTTCTGGAAAGAACCGAAAAAGGAAGTTCAAAACTGATTGCAAGCGAAAAGATTGCCCTTTCAAAAACCATCAAATTGCAGGTAGTTGGCGAAAAAGATGATCTCAATTTCAATTACGCTGTGGACGGTAAAAACTTCAAGAATCTTGGTGGTCCGGTTTCCGGAGATATCCTTTCTACTGATGTGGCAGGCGGTTTTACAGGAAGTTTGATTGGTTTGTACAGCACGTCTTCTAACGATATTGTCCCTAACTAAATTTTAAAATCAAAATATTTTTGGCAGCTTAATCCGCCTTCCGCTCTCAATCTTTTTATTATTGCGAACAATGTGAAGCGATCTGTTGAACTTTTCATCAATCGCAATAACAAAAAGGATTTCCGCTCAAGTCGGGCTGCTTTTATGCAGCGTTCCAAAATATTACAGACAATAAAATATCAAAACCGTGAAAATTAATAAACCATTTTATATAGTTTCTCTTTTCGGATTTATCGGGCTGAATCTACTTTCAGCTCAGGTAAATCCTACTGAGAAACAACAGAAGACAGCATTTACAAACCCAATCATTTGGGCCGATGCGCCGGATTTATCGATCACAAGAAACGGCGATGATTTTTATCTCATCAGCACCACAATGCACCTGATGCCGGGCGCTCCGGTGATGCATTCCAAAGATTTGGTTCACTGGGAAATGGCAAGTTATGTATTTGACATGTTAAATGACAATTCTAAATACGATTTGATAAACGGAACTGTTTACGGACGCGGGCAATGGGCATCGTCAATCCGCTTTCATAAAGGGAAATATTACGTTTTGTTTTCCCCGAATGACGAGCCGTTCAAATCTTATTTTTATGTTTCCGACAATCCTGAAAAAGGAAACTGGAAACTGATTACCAGAACCAGACATTTTCACGATGCATCTTTGCTTTTTGATGATGACGACAGGGTTTACGTGTTCACGTCCAACAAAGTTTTTGAATTAAGTCCAGATTTTAAAGAAGTCATCGGAAATCCTGAAGGAACGGTGGTTTTTAAAAAAGATGCTTCGGAAACCGGACTTCTGGAAGGCAATCAAATTATAAAGAAAGACGGAAAATATTATATGATGATGATTTCCTGGCCAAGAGGTGGAAAACGCCGTCAGGAAGTTTACAGAGCTGATCAGGCGACCGGACCTTACGAGAAAAAAATCATTTTGGAAGACAATTTCCTCGGATTTTCCTATGCAGGACAAGGTGCTTTGATTGATGATAAAAACGGAAATTGGTATTCGCTAATTTTTCAGGATAGAGGTGGAGTTGGACGTGTTCCGATTTTAATTCCTGTAAAATGGGAAAACGGTTGGCCGGTTTTAGGTGACAACGGAAAAATTCCTTTGAATGGTGAAGTTCCGCTTCCTCCCTTCAAACCTAAAAATAGCATCGTTGAGAGCGATGAGTTTTCAGATAATAAGTTAAAAATCCAGTGGCAGTGGAATCATAATCCGGTGAATGAATCCTGGTCTTTATCCGATCGAAAAGGATTTATGAGACTGAAAACGGGTAGAATTGTAGATAATCTCTATGCCGCTCCCAATACTTTAACCCAAAGAATGGAAGGCCCGAAATCTACCGCGATTGTTGCTCTGGATTTGAAAGGTATGAAAGATGGCGATGTTACAGGTTTCAGTGCGTTCAACGGAGATTCAGGGATTTTGTCGGTGGTAATGGAAGGCAGTAAAAAGTTTGTCATTTTTGAAACAGATGAGGTAAGTTTAGACAATAAAACTAAAGCAATTTTGGGTGTTAAAAAAGACGAAAAGAAGAGATTTCCATTAAACTCGGACAAGGTTTATTTTAAAATTGACGTCGATTTCAATCTCGGAAAAGATCTGGCCAATTTCTCGTACAGCACCGATCAGAAAATCTGGACGGAGATGGCGAAAGATTACAAAATGATTTTCGATTACCGAAGATTGTTTATGGGCTCCAAATTTGCCATTTTCAATTATGCCACGAAAAGTACAGGAGGTTTTGTAGACGTAGATTTTTTCAGGGTGAATAAAAGTTCCGAGTAAAAGAAATGGAAGTAGGTTTTGGGCAGCTGTATCCGCGCGAGTTTATCCTGAGCTAGTCGAAGGGTTCCCGCTTTTTTGTTTCGCTCCGCTACACAAAAAGAGCTCCACTCAGCTCGGGCTGCGAGTGATTCGGCGTAATAAAAAAAAATTTGTTCCGTAGGAGCAAGCTGTTAATAGCAAAAAGTTGCATCACCAAACCAAAGCCTCGTAGAGGCGACCTGCCAATTAAGATTACGAAAGTTGACCAGGAAAAATGAAAAAAAGATAAACCAGTGCAGGTATTATTTTTTTGTCTAAAATAATAAGTGTAAAAATTACAAATAAAAAATTATGCGAAATTCAGTTGTATTTGCTTTAGGTTTTATTTTGTCAGGAATGTTTATTTCTGCACAAACTTTTGATAAACAGGCTCCGCAAGGTTTCGATGTTGAAAAAAAAGATATTGCGCACGGGAAAATTGACTCGGTTCAATATGCATCAAAAACAGTCGGAACTACAAGAAAAGCTCTGATTTACACGCCGCCGGGATATAAAAAAGGAATTAAATATCCGGTTTTATATCTTCTTCACGGCATTGGCGGCGACGAAAAAGAGTGGTACAAAAACGGAACACCACAAATTATTCTCGACAATCTTTACGCACAGGGAAAACTCACGCCGATGATTGTCGTTTTACCCAATGGAAGAGCGATGAAAGACGACCGCGCTACCGGAAATATTATGGCAAAAGATAAAGTGGAAGCGTTCGCAACCTTTGAAAAAGATTTGCTGACCGACCTGATTCCTTTTATCGAAAAAAAATATCCTGTAAAGAAAGACAGAGAAAACCGCGCGATTGCCGGACTTTCAATGGGTGGCGGACAAACCCTGAATTTCGGACTCGGAAATATCGACAAATTCGCCTGGGTTGGCGGATTTTCATCGGCTCCCAACACCAGAGAACCTCAAAAATTGCTTCCAAATCCGCAAAGAGCCAAAGAACTGAAACTGATTTTCATTTCCTGTGGCGACCAGGACGGATTGATGCCTTTCAGCAAAAGAACGAGTGATTATCTGACAGAAAATAAAATCCCTCACATTTTTTACATCGAACCGGGCGGTCACGATTTCAAAGTCTGGAAAAATGATCTGTACATCTTTTCCCAATTGATTTTTAAACCTGTCGACCAATCCAAATTTTCGGAATTTACGGTTTTTGGAACACCACCCGAATCTAACATCCGAAATGCCCAGTTTCCACAGATTTTACCCAACGGAAAAGCAATGTTTAAAGTAAAAGCTCCCGATGCACAGAAAGTTCAGATCGATTTAGGCAAAAAATATGATTTCAAAAAAGAATCAGACGGAGTGTGGACAGCGACCACAGATTCTTTAAGCGAAGGCTTTCATTATTATTCATTATTGATTGATAATGTAGCGCTTGCAGATCCGTCAAGCAAATCATTTTACGGAATGGGAAGATTCGCCAGCGGAATCGAAATTCCTTTTGCGGGCGATGATTATTATGCATTAAAAGACGTCCCTCACGGCGAAATCAGGATCCAGAATTTCTTTTCAAAAGTGACCAATTCCTGGAGAAGAGTTTTCATCTACACGCCGCCCGGTTACGACAAAAATGTGGATGAAAATTATCCTGCGCTCTACATTCTTCACGGTGGTGGCGAGGACGAAAGCGGTTGGGCAAATCAGGGAAAAGCCAATTTGATCCTTGATAATCTGATTGCAGAAGGCAAAGCAAAACCAATGATTTTAATAATGCCGGATGCAAATATCGGTCCCGCCGGATTCGGAAATTTTGGGGTTAGAAATCTTCAGATGTTTGAAAAAGAACTCAAAGAATCGGTCATTCCTTTTGCAGAATTGAATTTCAGAATTAAAAAAGATGCGCCAAACAGAGCTTTGGCAGGACTTTCAATGGGCGGAATATATACGCTTTATACAGGAATTCAGAATTCTGAAATGTTTTCGTCGTTAGGCGTTTTCAGTTCGGGATGGATGTTGCCGACGCTTCAGAAAGTGGCTGATGATGAGTACAAATTTTTAGCTGATAACAAAGTGAAATTCAATTCAAATATTAAGAATTTCTGGATTGCGATGGGCGGAAAAAATGATATTGCGTATCAGAACAATCAGATAATGATGAAGAAACTGGATGGATTGGGCATTAAATATTCCTATTCCGAATATCCCGGCGGTCATACCTGGCCGGTTTGGAGAAATAATTTGTATCAGTTTGCTCAATTGCTTTTTAAGGATTAAAAAAATTTAATTAAGAACGATCACAAAAAGACAATCATCTGAACTGATCACCGAATACCACTCACTATTTAATTTTTATTATGAAAACGATGGTTAAAAATATTTTTAAAGTAAGCTTAACCGTGATAGGAACATTAGTTTCTGCCCAGAATCCCATCATCCAGACCAAATTCACGGCCGATCCTGCGCCAATGGTTTACAAAGACACCGTTTTTCTGTACACCAGTCACGACGAGGATGACGCGTTCGGATTTAAAATGAAAGACTGGCTGTTGTACACTTCAACCGATATGGTCAACTGGACAGATCAGGGCGTGGTGGCTTCATTAAAGGATTTCAAATGGACAGACCCGGAAAACGGGGCTTGGGCGCCTCAGGTTATAGAAAGAAACGGCAAGTTTTATATGTATTGCCCAATGCCCGGACAAAGAGGAATCGGAGTTTTGGTGGCCGACAGTCCGTATGGTCCGTTCAAAGATCCTATCGGAAAACCGCTGGTTAAAAATTCAAGTGACGATATCGACCCGACAGTTTTGATTGATGATGATGGACAGGCTTATCTGTACTGGGGAAATCCCAATCTTTGGTATTTAAAACTGAATAAAGATATGATTTCTGTTGATGGGCCAATCGTAAAAGATCAGTCGATTGCAAAAGTGAAAGGCTCGCCGGATCCTTTCCATTATCAGGAAGGGCCTTGGGCCTGGAAACGAAACGGAAATTTTTATATGGCGTATGCCTCAACTTGCTGTCCGGAGGGAATTGGTTATGCAATGGGCAAATCGGCAACCGGTCCGTGGGAATTTAAAGGAATGATTATGGACAGCGACAAACGTTCCAACGGAAATCATCCTGGAATTATTGATTTTAAGGGTAAATCTTACGTTTTCGGTTTCAATTATAATCTTGGAAAACAGTCAGTCAGCAAGCATTATGAACGCCGTTCCATCTGTGTGAGCGAACTTATTTACAATACCGATGGTACCATTCAAAAATTACCGTTTTGGAATCCTGAAAGCGTAAAAAGAATTGCGACTTTGAATCCTTATGAAAAGGTGGAAGCCGAAACGATTGCTTACAGTGAAGGTTTAAAAACAGAAAAAATGACCGAATGGGAAAGAAATAATCCCTACGACACGGGCAAAAAAATTACTGACCGAATGGTGGTTTCATCTATCAATAATGGCGATTACCTTAAAGTTCAGGGCGTTGATTTTTCTAAAGGAAGTAAACTCCTGGAAGTCTCAGTTGCATCAATAAATGGCGGGACGATAGAAATCCATACAGATTCATTGGATGGACAACTATTAGGAACTGTTCAAGTTGTCGGAAAAGCCGAAGGTGATGTTTTTAAAACTATCAAATCTCCTGTTAAAAATGTAAAAGGAATTCACGATTTATATTTTGTGTTCAAAGGAAACAAAGACCTTTTCTATTTTGACTGGTGGAAATTCAGTTCTAAATAGGGCTTTATTTAAACTTTAAAAAGTTTCTTATTTCGCTTAAACTTTTAAAATGTACAGATTTAAACTTTTTATTTTAAGTTTTTTCACCGGATGTTGGTTAAATGCGCAGAATGTCGTTTGGCTGGATGAGCTCGACCTTAGTGTTTCTACGCAGGGTCACGGAACGCCTGGCATCAATACTTCAGTTGCGGGAAAACCGCTGACGATTGCAGGCGAAGTTTTCAAAAGAGGATTTGGCACGCACGCTGAAAGTTCTTTGCTGATCAACCTAGACGGAAAAGCATCAAAATTCACTGCGTTAGTAGGTCTGGATGATGAAGTGAAGGGGCAAGATCCAGCCGTGGAATTTGAGATTTATGGCGACAACAGAAAGCTCTGGTCAAGTGGAATTATGAAATTGGGAGACAAAGCTAAACCTCTTTCTGTTTCACTAAAAGGCATCAAACAATTAGAATTGTTGGTCACCGACGGCGGCAATGGTCCTTATTATGACCACGCCAACTGGGTTGAAGCAAAATTTGAAACTGACGGTGCGGTTACCGTAAAAACATTCAATCCCATTTCATCCGAAGAATATATTTTAACGCCAAAATCTCCTGCAACGCCAAGAATCAATTCGGCAGCAGTTTTCGGCGTTCGTCCAGGTTCTCCATTCTTGTTCAGGATTCCTGCAACCGGGGAACGACCAATGACATTCTCTGTAAAAGGTCTTCCAAGAGGATTAAAATTAGATTATCAAACAGGAATTATCACAGGAAAACTGGATAAAACAGGAATTTATGAAGTGGAATTGACCGCCAAAAATGCAAAAGGAAAAACTTCGAAAAAATTTAAAATAAATTGCGGCGAAAAGATTGCCCTCACGCCAACGATGGGTTGGAACAGCTGGAACTGTTTCGGACTTGAAGTCTCGGCCGATAAAGTAAAACGCGCTGCGGATGCTCTGATTAAAAGCGGATTGGCAGACCACGGATGGAGCTACATCAACATCGATGATTCCTGGCAGTATAACCGGGATTCCAAAGGTCATCCTAAGATGCGTGATGAAAAAGGATTTATTATTCCCAATGCCAAATTTCCTGATATAAAAGGCCTTGCAGATTATGTTCACAACAACGGATTGAAAATAGGAATTTATTCTTCTCCCGGTCCGTGGACCTGCGGTGGATCTCTCGGCAGTTACGGCTACGAAAAACAGGATGCCGAAAGCTATTCAAAATTTGGAATCGATTACTTGAAATACGACTGGTGCAGCTATGGAGGTGTCCTCGACGGTCTGCCGGAAAACGATCCTTTTAAAGTTCCTTCTTTGGCATTTCAGGGTGGAGGCGATCCGGAGAAAGGCGTAAAACCTTTCAAACTGATGGGTGATTTACTCCGTCAGCAGCCACGCGATATTGTCTACAATCTTTGCCAATACGGGATGGGCGATGTCTGGAAATGGGGAGATAAGGTTGAAGCGCAATCCTGGAGAACCACCAACGATATTACTGATACCTGGGCGAGTGTGAAAAGTATTGCACTGGCTCAAGATAAAGCCGCCCCGTTCGCAAAACCGGGCAACTGGAATGATCCTGATATGCTGGTAGTTGGTGAAGTCGGCTGGGGAAATCCGCACAAAAGCCGTTTGAAACCCGATGAGCAATATCTTCACATCAGCCTTTGGAGCATATTTTCAGCACCGCTTCTTATTGGTTGCGACCTGGAAAAACTTAATGATTTCACACTAAATCTTTTAACGAATGATGAGGTAATTGCTGTGAATCAGGATGCTTTGGGAAAACAGGGCGTTTGCCTTCAGACAGTCGGCGAACTTAAAATCTATGTAAAAGAACTGGAAGACGGCAGCAAAGCGGTCGCATTTGCCAATTTCGGAAGAGAACAAGTGAGTATGAATTATAAAGATTTTTCAAAACTTGGAATATCAGGAAAACAAACAATCCGTGATCTCTGGCGACAGAAAGATATTGCGAAATTAAATACTGTAAACGAAAGCCTGCCATTGGAAATCCCGGCCCACGGTGTCGCTTATTACAGGTTTATCGGAAGTAAATAATCACATTTTAAAATACTTTAATATGAATTGGAAAACAATCATCTGCCTTTTTATTCTGTTTCCCTTATTTGGAAGCGGACAAACCTACCTCAGTCATATCGTCAATAAAGATGGTGTGACGGTAAAGCTGTCAGAAGGTATTTTGAAACTAAATCCTGTTCATAAAAATGCGGTTAGAATACAATGGATAAAAGATTTACCCGCGGAAGAACTTGAGTTTGTGTTGATCAATAAGCTGGGAATTCCAAAATTCAAATGTTCGGAGGATAAAGATTTTTTAAAACTTAAATCAGGAAATGTGACGGTTTTGTTCGATAAGAAAACTTCCAGACTAAAATTTCTTGATAAAAAAGGAAAAGTGTTGCTGTCTGAAGCGATATACAGTCGGAAATTAACCGACAACACCGTTTCATCCCAGCCTTGCTACATAGCAGAACAGGGTTTTGAAACACCATCTGATGAATATCTTTTTGGCTTGGGACAGTTTCAGGACGGTCATTATAATCTGAAAAATATCAGCAGAAAACTCATTCAGGTCAACAGCCAGATTGCCTTGCCATTCCTTTATTCATCAAAAGGGTATGGTATTTTGTGGCATCAGTACGGCTTATCGTGGTTCAATCCGGCGGACAATAATGTGGAACTGAAAAAAGAATCGTCTTCCAAAGGAGAAGAAAAAGAAGTGACCACAACCAGCGGAACGATGAAGGTTTCCCAGCAGCAGGCCTTCTACAAAGGCAAATTATCTTTAAATAAAGATTCCGACTATACTTTTATGCTCGATCTGGGCGATATGGATAACCGCCATTTACTGATAATTGACAGAAAACCGGTGATTGACCAATCCAACCTTTGGCTGCCTCCAGCTGTCAGCACAAAAATTAGTTTGAAAGCTGGTGAACATCAGATTGAGGTTGTCTGTAAAGCCTCCAACACACCAGTTTTAAAATGGAGCGAAGCAGGTGATGTCACAACTTTCCGTTCGCCTAACAGCAAAGCCTTGGATTATGTTTTTTTTGCCGGGAATGATACCGATGAAGTGATAGAGGCTTACAGAGAACTTTCCGGTGAGGTTCCGATGCTTCCGAAATGGGCTTTTGGATATTGGCAGTGCCGGGAAAGATACACTTCAGCTTCGCAGCTTGTGGAGACTGTGAAAGAATTTAGAAAAAGAAAATTGCCAATGGATGTCATCGTTCAGGATTGGCAGTATTGGGGGAAATACGGATGGGGCGTTCCGAAATTTGATGAAAAGAATTATCCGAACCCGGAACAGTTCATTGAAGAATTACATCAGTTAAATTCAAAATTCTCCGTATCCGTATGGGAAAATTTAGATAAAAAATCAGATGTTGCGATAGATTATCAAGGTCTTTACATTCCGGACAGTCCGTGGATTGATATTTATAATCCGAAAACACAAAATGTACACTGGAATGCCTTGAATGATAACCTTTTTAAATATGGTGTTGATTCCTGGTGGATGGATGCGACAGAACCGGAAAACGATGCATTGGCGGGGAAAAAAACGTATTTCGGAGCCGGAGAATTTTACAGATTGACGTATCCTTTATTTGTGAGCCAGGCGGTTTATGACGGACAGAGAAAAACAAATCCTGAGAAAAGAGTGGTGATTTTAACACGATCTGCATTCCCCGGTCAGCAGCGGTACGGAACCATCAACTGGTCGGGAGACATCGGCTGGGATTGGGATACTTACAAAAGACAGATCGTCGCCGGACTTAATTATTCATTGACCGGAATGCCGTATTGGACAACCGATATCGGTGGCTTTTTCCGACCGGGTTCTTCTCAATATACCGACCCAAAATACCACGACATATTGATGCGTTGGTTTCAATGGGGAGTTTTTTGCCCGATTTTCAGGACTCACGGTTACCAATCGGAAACTGAACCTTGGAAATATGGCGATAAAGTGGAAGGCGAAATGCGGGATTTAATCAATCTTCGGTATCAGTTATTGCCTTATATTTATTCTCAATCTTGGGAAGTTTCTCACAATAATTCTACAATAATGCGTCCGATGGTGATGGATTTCAAAGATGATCCGGAAGCAGTGAAACAGGCGTATCAGTATATGTTTGGAAAATCGATTTTGGTTGCTCCTGTCACAATGCCGGAAGCAAAAAACTGGCAAGTCTATCTTCCAAACGGAACTTCGTGGTACGACTTCTGGACGGATAAAAGCTATGACGGCGGACAAGATATAACGGCTGATGCTTCTGGAAACAAAATTCCCCTGTTCGTCAAATCAGGATCTATTATTCCTTTCGGACCGATAATGCAATATTCTTCCGAAAAATCAAATGATGCATTGACCATTAAAGTGTATGCCGGACAAAACGGTTTTTTTGAACTTTATGAAGATGAAGGCGATAATTACAATTATGAAAAAGGAAATTACAGCCTGATTCCATTTTCCTGGAACGAGAAAAACAAAACTTTGAAGATTGGCGAGCGGAAAGGTTTATATGAAGGAATTACAGAAAAAAGAATTTTCAATATCAGCTTAATCGGTTTGAATGGTAAAATAGTCAGCAGAAAAATTCTGTATGATGGTCGTGCTGTTATGTCAAGATTTTAAAGAAATAAATTGAATATGAAAAAGATAAAAATAATAAACGGTCTTGCTTTTTGCAGTTTAAGTGCAAATGCTTTTGCCCAAAATCCTGTTATCCAGACGCATTTTTCACCAGATCCTGCGCCAATGGTTTATAAAGATAAAATGTACGTTTACACAGGCGACGATATTCCGGGATATGATTTTTATTATATGACGAAATGGAGAGTTCATTCATCCGAAGATATGGTCAACTGGACAGATCACGGCGTTCCGATTTCCTTAGAATCCTTCAGTTGGGCTCGTGACCGCGCCTGGGCAGCACAATGTGTTCAGCGTGACGGTAAATTTTATTGGTACATCTGTGCTCAGACGGTTGATAACAATATGGCAATTGGCGTTGCAGTTTCCGACAGTCCGACCGGCCCATTCAAAGATGCTTTGGGAAAACCTTTGGTGACAACGGGAACCTGGGATAATATCGACCCGACCGTTTTTATTGATGATGACGGACAGGCTTATCTCTATTGGGGAAACAGCAAATTATTTTATGTGAAGCTCAATAAAAATATGACTTCTTATGATGATAAAATCACAGAAGTTCCGCAATCGGTGGAAGCTTTCGGAGGACTGAGACGTCCGGGAAAAAGTGAAGACGTTTTGCAGAAACAGGAAAAATTTAATGATGTTTATGTAGAAGGGCCTTGGTTTTATAAACGAAACAAAAAATATTATCTGATGTACGCAGGAATGACAGACCGCACGGAATGTCTTTCCTACTCAACAAGTTCCTCGCCAACCGGACCGTGGAAATATCAGGGAAAAATAATGACCGACCAGCCAACCAACAGCTTTACCAACCACGGCGGAATTATTGATTTCAGAGGAAAATCCTATCTGTTTTATCATACAGGATTGCTGCCCGGTGCAGGAAGTTATGGCAGATCGACTGCGATTGAAGAATTTAAGTACAATGCAGACGGAACCATTCCTAAAATCACAATGACGAAAGAGGGCGTAAATCCTGTCAGAATATTAAATCCTTACCAAAGAAATGAAGCGGAGACAATTGCCTGGTCGGAGAAATGCAGCACCTCAGAGAACAAAAAAACAGGTGTTTTTGTTTCTGATATAAGAGTTGGAGGTTACATAAAAGTTCGTGCGGTAGATTTTGGAAAAGGAGTTTCGGAATTCTCAGCTTCTGTGGCAGCAGGACTTGATGGCGGAATTTTAGAAGTCAGACTTGATAAAACAGACGGACAAAAATTAGCTGAAATCGAGGTTCCACGAACTGGCGGTTGGGAAGAGTTTAAAACGCTGACTTCAAAAATAACAGAATCCGTTTCAGGCGTCCACGATGTCTATTTTGTATTTAAAGGAAAAAATATCACGGCAGGTAGAAAGCTTTTCAATTTCGACCACTGGAGTTTTCAGAAAAAGTAAATCAATATGAAAATAACAATAAAATCAATCATAAATGTCTGTCTAATAGGATTTTCGGGAATGTTATTTTCGCAGAATCCCATTATCCAAACCAATTACACCGCAGATCCGGCACCGATGGTTTATAATGACAGGCTTTACGTTTATACCACACACGACGAGGACGATTCCACCTGGTTTACGATGAACGACTGGAAAGTATATTCTACCAACGATATGGTGAACTGGACGGACCACGGGACAATTCTTTCCTACAAAGATTTTGATTGGGCAAAGCGGGATGCGTGGGCGGCACAATGTGTTGAAAGAAACGGCAAATTTTTTATGTACGTGCCGATGATTTCGAAAACCAATAATAAAGGCGCGATTGGCGTTGCGGTTGGCGACAGTCCGTTTGGTCCGTTTCACGATCCGCTTGGGAAACCGTTGGTACAGAGCGAGTGGGGCGATATTGATCCAACTATTTTCGTGGATAATGACGGACAGGCGCATCTGTATTGGGGAAATCCAAAATTGAAATATGTGAAGCTGAATCAGGATATGATTTCCTATTCCGGCGATATTGTTGAGGTTCCGATGACTGAAGAATCTTTCGGAAAGCGGGAAGGAAATCCGGAAAGACCAACGAAATACGAGGAAGGACCTTGGCTTTATAAACGAAAAAATCTGTATTATCTCTTCTGGCCGGGTGGTCCGCTTCCTGAATTCATCGGATATTCTACCAGCAAAAGTCCGCAAGGTCCGTGGAAATATGGCGGAATCGTAATGCCTGCGGAAGGAAAATCTTTCACCAACCATCCCGGCGTTATTGATTTTAAAGGGAAAACCTATTTTTTCTACCACAACGGTGCGTTGCCGGGCGGTAGCGGATTTACACGTTCGGTAAGTGTGCAGGAATTAGAATTTAACAAAGATGGCTCTATTTCTCCATTCAAAATGACGACTGGGATTTCCAAAGCTATTGCAACCGTTAATCCTTACGCATTCAATCAGGCTGAAATGATGGCTTGGTCGGAAAATGTAAAGTCATATCAGAATAAAGAAGCCGGCGTTTTTATTAAAGCCAAAAAAAACGGTGCTTACACGAGCGTGAAAAATGTTGATTTCGGTAAAAAAGGTGCAGCCGAATTTTCTGCAAGAGTAGGAACGACGCATAACAGCAAAGTGACGCTTGATGTTCGTTTGGACAGTCTAAACGGGAAAGTAATTGCAACGGTAAAAGTTCCGCTGACTGGTGGAGACGACCGCTGGCAAAATGTGAAAGCTGAACTAAAAGAAAAAATCAGTGGCGTTCACGATGTATTTTTTGTGTTTAACGGAAAAGCAGAAAAAGATATTATGTTTTTCGATTATTGGATGTTTTCAAAATAATTTAAAATGAAAAAATTTACACTTTTATTTATATCATTAATAAGTTTCTGTTTTTTATCAAAACTTAAAGCGCAGGTTGCAGAAGTTTCAAGTCCCGATGGAAAACTGAAGCTGAATGTATTTTCAGAGAACGGAAATGCTTTGTACTCCGTCACTTTTCAGGGAAAAATGATGCTGGAAAAATCGCCGTTAGGTTTAATCACCAATGAGTCTGATTTTTCTAAAAATTTAAAATTCATTAACAGCAAAAAAGATGTTTTTGCCAAAACCTATTCCAACGAAAAAATCAAAAAATCAAAGGTTAATTATAGTGCTAATGTGCTGACTGTCAGTTTTAAAAATGCCTACGATTTTGACCTCGAAATTGAATTTCAAGTAAGCGATAACAATATTGCTTTTCGCTACAGTATTGAACCAATGAAAGACCGCCTCAGCGTTGTAGTACAGTCAGAAATTACAGGGTACAGATTTCCGTCTCAAACCACAACGTTCCTCTCACCAATGATGAAGCCGATGACAGGTTTTGCCCGAACAGCACCGAGCTACGAAAGTGGTTACAAAGCCGATGCAGAATTAGGAATGAAAGCCGATTATGGTTACGTTTTTCCAGGACTTTTTCACAATGGGAATGACAGCTGGATTTTACTGTCTGAAACTGGAGTAAGCAGTTTATACTGCGCTTCTCATCTGGATACAACTTCTGAAAAAAATCTTTATAAAGTAGCTTATCCTAATATGGCAGAAAACAACGGTTTCGGAAGTTCCGGAGCAGCGATTTCTCTTCCGGGAACAACTCCGTGGCGAACCATCACCATCGGCGATTCTCTGAAACCAATCGTTGAAACAACAATTCCGTTTGATGTGGTCGACCCGCTTTATGAGCCTTCTCAAAAATACCAGTTCGGAAAATCTACCTGGAGCTGGATTCTGTGGCAGGATAACAGTATGAATTATGAAGACCAAACTAAGTTTATTGATTTGGCATCAAAACTCGGTTATGAATACATTTTAATTGATGCTCTTTGGGATAAAAATATTGGCAAAGAAAGAATGAAAGAACTAATTCAATACGCAAAATCCAAAAATGTGGAGGTGATGCTGTGGTACAATTCAAACGGAGCCGCCAATGATGCGCCAATGGGACCTAGAAACAAAATGAGTAGTTCGGTGGAACGGAAAAAAGAAATGAAATGGCTGAAAGAAGCTGGCGTAAAAGGTCTTAAAGTCGATTTCTTCGGGGGAGACAAGCAGGAAACAATGCGTCTGTACGAAGATATTTTGTCGGATGCCAATGATTTTGGTCTCACCATTATTTTCCACGGCGCCACTTTGCCGCGAGGATGGGAGGTAATGTACCCGAATTATGCCGGAAGCGAAGCTGTTTTAGCCTCAGAAATGCTTTATTTTTCAGAGGATGTCCGCAAGCAGGAAGCATTTTTTGCGACTTTGCATCCTTTCATCAGAAACACTGTCGGAAGTATGGAATTTGGCGGAACTTTCCTCAATAAATTTTTAAAAAAATCAAATAAAGACAAAAATAAAAGACACACCACAGACGGTTTCCAATTGGCGACGGCTGTTCTGTTTCAGAATCCGGTTCAGATGTTTGCAGTGATGCCCAATAATCTTACCGATGTTCCACAATTCCAGATTGATTTCATGAAAGAAGTTCCCACGCTTTGGGACGAAACGGTTTTCATCGACGGCTATCCCGGAAAATATTCTGTGATTGCAAGAAAACATCAGAATCAATGGTTTGTTGCGGGAATCAATGCAGAAAAAACGGTTAAAAAACTGAAAATTAAGCTCCCAATGTTTGCCGGGAAAACCGTGAAACTCATCAATGACGATGCTCAGGGAAATTCATCTGAAAAAGAAGTGAAAGTTAATGACAAAGGAGAATTCAAAGTAGAAATTCAGCCAAATGGAGGGTTTGTTTTGAGGAACTAACACTGGAATGATTTGGGCAGCTTTATCCGCCGTCCGTTCCCGCTTTTTGTTCCGCTTTGCTCCACAAAAAGAGCTCCACTCAGGTCGGGCTGCGGGAGATTCGCCGCAACAGGAGAATCCGAAGGATTCAATATCAATAGCCGTAGGTGAAATCGAGGAACAAGATTCGGCGAAGCCAAACCTATGGAACAGAAAACATACAAAAGGCGAACCCCTGAAAGGGTTCAATTAATTATAAAGCCAAAGAATCAAAATAAAATAAAGATTATGAACAGATTACCGATACTATTTCTCGTTGTCTTATTTTTTAGTGCTTGCTTAAATGTACAGGCAACCGAACCATTTATCACAACGAAAAAAAGCGATGATGCCATTCTTCTGAAAGATAAATCAGTCAGCATTTCAATATTTACAAACAGGAATATCGATGCAGGAATATTAAGAGCTGTCAAAAACCTGCAATCCGATTTCCAGAAAGTCACAGGCAATCAGCCAACGCTTTTAAATCAGATTTCAGGAATGAATTCTCCATTAATCATCATCGGAACGGTCGGAACCAAATCGGTCATTGACGATTTAATCAAACAGAAAAAGATCGACGGAAAATCTTTAGCAGGAAAAAACGAGAAATATATTATTCAGAATATCACCGATCCGTTTCCCGGAGTTTCGGAAGCCATTGTGATTGCGGGAAGCGACAAAAGGGGAACGATTTATGGGATTTATGAAGTTTCTCAGCAGATTGGTGTTTCGCCCTGGCATTATTGGGCAGATGTTCCAGTAGAAAAGAAAGAAAATTTATACTTCAAAAAAGGAATTTATACCGATGGAGAACCGGCTGTAGAATACCGCGGCATTTTCCTGAATGATGAAGAACCTTCGCTCGGTGGTTGGGCAAGAACAACTTTTGGTGGGATTAATTCTAAGTTTTATGAGAAAGTGTTTGAACTGCTTCTACGGTCCAAAGCCAATTATCTGTGGCCTGCAATGTGGGGAAAAGCTTTTTACGACGATGATGCTTTGAGCGGACCTTTGGCCAACGAAATGGGAATTATAATGGGAACTTCGCACCACGAACCAATGGCTCAGGCACAAGCAGACTGGCACCGATATATCAAAAAAAACAATCTTCCGAACGTTTGGGATTATTCTAAAAATGCAAAAGTCTTGCAGGATTTCTGGAAAGCCGGAATTGTAAGAAGCAAAAACTGGGAAAAGCTTGTAACGGTAGGAATGCGTGGCGACGGTGATGAAGCGATGGGAGAGGGAACCAATATTTCTTTACTTGAGAACATCGTTAAAGATCAGCGCAGAATCATCCTGAATGTTACTGGTGAAAATCCGAATAAAACACCGCAGGTTTGGGCTTTGTACAAAGAAGTTCAGGATTATTACGATAAAGGAATGAGAGTTCCGGATGATGTGATTTTATTGTTTTGTGATGACAACTGGGGCAATGTGAGAAAGCTTCCGGATCTTTCAAAACCTTTACACAAGGGCGGTTACGGAATGTACTATCATTTTGATTACGTAGGCGGACCGAGAAATTCCAAATGGATTAACATCAGTCCCATTCAGAGAGTTTGGGAACAGATGAATCTTTCTTATGAACACGGCGTAGATAAAGTTTGGGTGGTTAACGTTGGTGATTTGAAACCGATGGAATTCCCAATCAGTTTTTTCTTGGAAATGGCCTGGAACCCGAAACAGTTTAATTCTAAAAACCTTTTGGAATACACTGAGAAATGGTCGGCACAGCAGTTTGGCGAAAAACATTCAAAGGAAATTGCCAGAATGATTAATCTTTATGCAAAATACAACCGCAGAGTAACGCCTGAAACGCTGGACAGCAAAACATTCAGCCTCGAAAATTACAGTGAATTTGAAACCGTTTTGAATGATTACAGAGCGTTGGCAGTGGATGCATTACGTTTAAAAGACCAGATTCCGGCAGAATATCAGGATGCGTATTATCAGCTTGTGCTTTATCCAATAGATGCGTGCAGCAATTTGTATGAAATGTATTATGCAGTGGCGAAAAACAAAGAGCTGGCAGCGAAAAATGATTTGCAGGCTAATTATTATGCAGATAAAGCAAAACAATGCTTCGAAAGAAATGCCTATCTCGATAATAAATACAACAATGAAATTGCGGGCGGAAAATGGACGCACATGATGGATCAGATGAAAATAGGATACAAAAGTTGGGCAGATGGAAAGGAAAATATAATGCCTGAAGTCACTTATGTTTCTGAAGCAAATGTTCCGAAAAATAAAGTGTTTCAGGAGAAAGACGGTTATGTTTCTATCGAAGCGGAAAATTTTGCACGAATGAATAATTCAGACAAAATTCATTGGGAAGTGATTCCTGACTTTGGAAAAACAAAATCCAGTATTACGACTTTTCCACAGAATGCCTATCCAAAATCTGACGAAAATATCTATCTGGAATACGATATTAATTTCGAGTCTAAAGGTGAAATTGAGGTTCAGCTTCTTTTAGCTCCAACTTTAAATTTCAACCACAACAAAGGACTTCGCTACGAGATTTCTTTCGACGGACAATTGCCACAAACCGTCAATTTTAACGGTCATTATAAAGGCGAATTGGGACAATGGCAAGCGGAACATATTATAAAATCAATTACAAAGCACCAGATTTCACAGCCCAGAAAACATACGTTACGTTTCAGAGTTTTGGAACCTGGAATTGTTTTAGAAAAGATTCTAATTAACACAGGCGGACTGAAACCAAGTTATCTGGGAGCGCCGGAAAGCGATTATCACGCTAAATAATTTTAAAAAAAACCAATAACCACGAATCTTTTAAACTATAAGATATTATGTAACAATTTTAATTTCAAATTATTATGAGAAAAATTTTAAACCGGATGATCGCGCTGGCCGTTGGCATCACCTGTTCCCAATTTGCGCATGCACAGACTCCACTGCCTGCAAAAGTGAAAATCGACAAAAATATTGTTTATCAGAAAGTTACCGGTTTCGGCGGTTTTGTGTGCAGCCCGCAGTTTGCGTACAATCACATGACGACTGCAGAGATTCAGAAACTTTGGGGAACCGGCGCGGCCGAAGCTGGTTACAATATTATGAGACTGTATATTCCTGAAAATCAAGCGGACTGGCCGCAGGTTTTGGCAACTGCTCAGCAGGCAAAAGCAATGGGGCTGATTGTCTTTGCAAGTCCGTGGACGATGCCTGCCGCGTGGAAAACCAATAACAACTCAAATGCAGTTTTTGTGGATGCGAATGGCGTGCAACAGATCGGTTATCTGAAGCCTGAACACTATCAGGATTACGCTTTGCACCTCAACAGTTTCGTGACGTATTTGGCAACAAACGGTGTCGCGCTCGATTACATTTCGATTCAAAATGAACCGGATGAAATGGCACAGTACGCAGGCTGTATCTGGACGCCGACGCAGATTGCCACATTTGTGAAAGATTACGGTCAGCTGATTAACTGCAGTGTGATTGCCCCTGAAAGTGTTGGTTTTACGGATAATTTCGCGAATGCTTTTTTGAATGCAGCCACGATGGCAAATTTTGAAGTCTATGGAGGACATCAGTACGGAAGCATGCAGTCCGCTTATAAACAGTTTCAAAACAACAATAAACAGATCTGGCAGACCGAATATCTGATCAACTGGAATTCTAATTCCACTATTCCTGCAAGAGATTTCAGCTGGTCGATTGATGGCTTTTCTTTCGCGAAAGCTGTTAATAATGCCATGCTCGGAAATGTAAATGCGTGGATTCATTATGCTTCAAAAAGGTATTATGGATTGATGGGTGACGGCAGCAACGGAACAGTTGCCGGCGAAATGACCAAGCGCGGTTACATCCTTTCGCAATATGCAAAAACAACGACCAATAAAAACAGAATAGACACCAAATGGGAAGTATCCACCGGAAGTTTGGAAGGTTCGTCTTATATTTCTGTTGACGGAAATCAGGTGACATTAATGGTGATCAACACGTCAGCGAATACGTATAATCTGAAAGTGGATCTTCCTTTTTTCACCAATTCAGGGAACAGCATTACGACTTCACAAACGCAGAATATGACTTCAGCGGCGTTCACCTTTGCGACCGATACTTTCAGACCGCAAGTTTCTGTGACGCCATCCAGTGTAATGACTTTTGTGTTTACAAAAAGTGGTGAAAGACCGGTTTCCAATATGACAGGAACCGAAGTTCATTACAATAAAATTGAAACATTGGCAACAACAAATCCGGCATTTGGGACGGCGCATCAAATTTCTGGGCAAACGGTGACTTTCTACAATTCGACACCGCTTTTCAGCCAGAATATGACCGCGGCAAATGGCTACATCGCGTTGAATGACCGTTACAATAAATTGGTTTTAAATATTTTAAGCTATACCACAACGCTTGGCCAGTCATCTTCAAACACGACGCTTTATTATGTTGATAATGATAATGTTGTGAGAAATTACAATTATGGAAGTGTGAATTTACCCGCGCCGGGATCAGGCAGTTTTAATCTTGTTTTTGATCTTTCCCGCGCGACTCTGCCTTTTGGATGTAAGGGAATTTTAGGATTGAGAAGCGGAAATTACAGTTCTGTTTTAACCTTAAATCTTGGTGATGTTTACTTCAATGTCGGAAACGAAAGAGCTGCAAAATTCACCGGCGTATATGCTTCGACAGATAGTAACCTCCTGGATGCGATGGAAAATAATCATTATACATCGCTCGATTTCCGAACAGTCACTGGTCTTACGCCGACATCAAGCTGGATCGCAGGATCTGAAAACAGCAACAGTATTTTTTACGTAAACAGCAGCGTAACAAATACGAACACGAATGTAATTTCAGGGACAAACTGTACAACCCTAACGCTTTCTGAGCAGGGAAAAGATCTGCAGGTTCCGTTTGATTTTACGGCAAATGCAGCAACATATACAAGAAATTTCAATGGTTATGGCGTAGTTTTACTGCCATTCTCATCGGCAGTACCTCCAAATGTCACTGCGTATACAATGATTCCAAATTCAGGAAATGTGGTTTGTACGCAGATCACAGGAACGATTCCTGCAAATACCCCGGTTTTAATCAGTGCAACTGGAAATATTACATTTTCAGGATCAGGAAGCGTTTCTACGCCAAAAGCGATTACTGTAAATCAGGTGAACGGAGTGTATCAGCAAATTAAAGCGTACGCGGGCGCCTACGTTTTAAAAACAGAAAACGGTGTAACCGGTTTTTACAAAGTTGTAGCAGGAAGCGAACCGACGATCAATCCTTTCCAGGCATATATTACAGAAGGAAATCAGTTTACGGCTGCGTTTTTACCGCTAAGTTTTGCAACGCTGGCAACTGCGGAAACTCCAGTTTCAGCAGATGAGGTAAAAGTGTATCCGAATCCGGTTAAGACCGAGTTTTTCATCGATGTGAATAAAGGCGACGCTTTCTATACCATGTACGATGCGAAAGGAAGTCTGATTATTTCCAAAACAAAAATTTCATCAGGTAAAAACAGAATTGAAGCTTCTCATCTGCCTTCAGGACTGTACTTTGTGGAAGTAACCGTTTCTGGAAAAACGTCTCTACATAAAATGATTAAGAAATAATTTCATTTTTATTAATCTTTATTCAAGCCATCAGATTTTCTGATGGCTTTTGTTTTAAACTTTTTTTAATAAAATATAAGTGTTGATTATACATTTATTAAGCATATTATAATATATTTGCTTTAATCCAACCGAATTCATTTTTGTCACACAAATCGGTAAAGTTTGATTTTAAAATTCAGGCCATGAAAAAACTCCTCTTTGTAGCCGCTTTTCTTTCTTTTTTGGGGAAAGCACAGCAAAATTTTCCTTTCCGGAATACGGAACTTCCTGTTGAAAAACGAATTGATAATCTTCTCAGTTTGCTAACCGTGGACGAAAAAATAGGGATGATGATGGATAATTCCAAAGCGGTGCCCCGACTGGAAATTCCCGCTTACGGATGGTGGAATGAGGCGCTCCACGGCGTTGCAAGGGCAGGAACAGCTACGGTTTTTCCTCAGGCTATTGGTTTAGCGGCAACCTGGGATGTTCCGGAACATCTCAAAACTTTTGAAATGATTTCTGATGAAGCCAGAGCAAAATACAATAAATCTTTCGACGAATCAAGTAAAACCGGACGTTACGAAGGACTGACTTTCTGGACTCCCAATATCAATATTTTTCGTGATCCACGATGGGGAAGAGGTCAGGAAACTTATGGAGAAGATCCTTATTTAACCTCTGTTCTGGGTGTTGCGGCCGTAAAAGGTTTGCAGGGAAATGACCCGAAATATTTTAAAACACACGCCTGCGCCAAACATTTTGCCGTCCACAGCGGTCCGGAATGGAACCGTCATTCTTACAACGCTGAAGTTTCCAAAAGAGATTTGTACGAAACCTATCTTCCGGCCTTCAAAGCACTGGTTTTGGAAGGAAATGTAAGAGAAGTGATGTGTGCCTACAACGCTTTCGACGGACAGCCGTGCTGCGCCAACAATACCTTGCTCACAGAGATTCTCCGTGGAAAATGGAAGTATGACGGAATGGTTGTTTCCGACTGTTGGGCTTTGGCAGATTTCTATCAGGAAAAGTACCACGGAACCCATCCCGATGAAAAAACAACCGCAGCAGATGCACTGAAACATTCTACAGATCTGGAATGTGGCGACACCTATAATAATTTAAATAAATCTCTTGCCAGCGGTTTAATCACAGAAAAAGATCTTGATGTTTCAATGAGAAGAATTCTGAAGGGCTGGTTTGAACTGGGAATGCTGGATCCAAAATCGTCTGTTCATTGGAACCAAATCCCCTATTCGGTGGTAGATTCGGATGAACACAGGAAACAGGCTTTGAAAATGGCGCAAAAGTCAATCGTGCTGATGAAAAATGAGAAGAATATTCTTCCTTTAAATAAAAATATCAAAAAAATCGCAGTAGTCGGCCCGAATGCAGATGACGGAATTATGCAACTGGGAAACTACAACGGAACACCTTCTTCTACAGTTACGGTCTTAGATGGAATTAAAACCAAATTTCCGAATGCCGAAATTATCTATGAAAAAGGAAGTGAAGTCGCAGATCCTACTGCAAGAACTTCGCTTTACCAGAATTTCATCAGTGAGAAAAACGGACAAAGAGGAATGAAGGTGGAATTTTTTAACAATAATGAATTCAAAGGTCAGCCTGTCAATACATCAGTTAATAATACTTCAATTACGTACAACAGCTTTGGCGGAACACAGCTTGCTGCAGGAGTTGCCAGAGAAAATACTTCAGCAAGAATTTCGGGTATTTTCAAAAGTAATTTTACAGGCGAGGTCATTTTTTCAGCAGCTACATCAGATGTCTACACGCTGTCTGTTGATGGAAAGGAAATCGCCACCAGAAAAGGTCCAGACGCAAGACATCCATCAGAATTTCCAGTGAAAATGGAGAAAGAAAAAGAATATCAAATAGAACTTCGCCATTCCCAAAAAGGAAAATATGTGAGTATTGTTTTTGAAGTCTATAAAAAAGATCCGGTAAATTTTGCTTCAGTAAAAGAAAAAATAAAAGATGCCGACGTTATTATTTTCGCTGGCGGGCTTTCTCCAAGTCTTGAAGGCGAAGAAATGCTGGTAAGTGCAGAAGGTTTCAGAGGTGGTGATAAAAACTCGATAGAACTTCCGAAAGTGCAGCGTGAATTGCTCGCAGAATTGAGAAAAACTGGAAAACCAGTCGTTTTTGTGCTTTGCACAGGAAGTTCACTTGGTCTCGAACAGGACGAAAAAAATTATGATGTTTTATTGAATGCCTGGTATGGCGGACAGGCCAGCGGAACAGCCGTTGCAGATGTTTTGGCGGGAGATTACAATCCTTCAGGAAAACTGCCGGTAACGTTTTATAAAAATTTGGAACAACTCGACAATAATTTATCGAAAACCAGCAAACATCAGGGTTTTGAAAATTACGATATGCAAGGTAGAACCTACCGTTATATGACAGAAAAACCATTATATGCTTTCGGTCACGGTTTGAGCTATTCAAAATTCAATTATGGTCAGGCTAAATTGAACCAAAATTCCATCAGCTCGAAGGAAAACTTAACTATAACCATTCCTGTTACCAACATTTCAAAAAGAGATGGTGAAGAAGTAGTGCAGGTTTATGTAAAAAGGAACAATGATGCTACCGCGCCGGTAAAGACTTTGAGAGCTTTTGAAAGAGTTTTGATTAAATCAAATGAAACAAAAAATATCCAACTGACGATTTCTCAGGATTCATTTAAATTTTATGATGAAAAAGCTGATGATCTGGCTTCAAAACCTGGAGATTACACGATTTTTTACGGTGGAACTTCGGACGAATCAGGTTTGAAAAGCCTCAAATTACAGGTTAAATAACTTCTGAAATCAAATCAAAACTTTTTAGAGTAAATCAGGAATTTAAAATCTGTAAAATCAAAAAATCTGCGAGAGCAAATGTCGTCTAACTTAAAACTACCAATGAAAACAAAATCCAAAATATTCGCAACCGCATTTTCTTTAAGCGTAGCTTTCTTTTCCGCACAAAAAGGAAATATCACAAAGCACTTTCTCAATTTAGACGGAACGTCCACCAATATCAAAATTCAGCCGACGATGTACGGGATTTTCTTCGAAGACATCAATTTTGCAGCCGATGGCGGAATTTATGCAGAACTCATCAAAAACAGAAGTTTTGAATTTGATGAACCGTTGACGGGTTGGAAGCAGGAAAATACAAAAACGCTTTCTCCAAATTTAGATTCAGGTTTTCTAACCATTTATTCGGATGATTCCAAAACCAACAAAAACTACGCAAGAATCACCATTTACAATGATAAAAATTATATTCTAGAAAATGAAGGTTTTAGAGGAATCGGACTTCATCAGGGTGAAAAATATGATTTCAGTTTCAACCTCGAAAATGTGTCCGGATATATTTCTGCAGTCAAAGCAAGTTTAGTCAACGAAAACGGAAACTTGATTTCAACAGCTCCAATTCTCATCAAAGGAAAAGGCTGGCAAAATTATACCGCCGTTTTTAAACCAACGAAAACGGTTGAAAAAGCAAAATTACAGCTCACTTTTACCGGAAAAGGTGTGGTCAATATGGATATGATTTCGCTCTTCCCGCAAGATACTTGGAAAGGACGAAAAGGCGGTTTAAGAAAAGATTTAGTTCAGAAATTATACGATTTGCAACCTGGATTTTTACGTTTTCCCGGTGGCTGTATCGTAGAAGGCAGGACACTTGCCGAAAGATATCAGTGGAAAAAAACATTGGGAAATGTGGCAGACAGAGAATATCTCATCAACAAGTGGAGTTCAGGTTTTGCACATCGTCTTACGCCAGATTATTATCAATCATTCGGATTAGGCTTTTTTGAATATTTCCAGCTTTCCGAAGATTTGGGAGCAGAACCCTTACCGATTTTGAGTTGCGGAATGGCGTGCCAATTCAATACAGGAGAATTGGTGCATTTGGAAGAATTAAACCCATTTGTTCAGGATGCTCTGGATTTAATTGAATTTGCAAACGGAAATCAAACCACGGTATGGGGAAAAATCCGTGCTGAAATGGGACATCCCAAACCGTTTAATATGAAATACATCGGTGTTGGAAACGAACAGTGGGGCGAAGATTATATCGAACGGTACAAAGTTTTTGAAAAAGCCATTCACAGTAAATATCCCAACATCAAAATCATCTCAGGAAGCGGCCCGTCGCCCGACGGAGAATTTTTCGAATACGGATGGAAAGAGCTCAAAAAACTCAATGCACAAATCGTAGATGAACATTACTACAATTCACCGGACTGGTTTTTAAAAAACGCCGACAGATATGATAAATATGACCGAAGAGGCCCAAAAGTTTTTGCCGGAGAATATGCTGCTCAGTCAGTTGGTGTCGTAAAACAGGACAATAAAAATAACTGGCAGACAGCTTTATCGGAAGCTGCTTTTATGACCGGATTGGAAAGAAACGCAGATGTCGTGACGATGACTTCCTACGCACCACTTCTGGCACACGCAGACGGTTGGCAATGGACACCGGATTTAATTTGGTTTAATAATTTACAGTCTTACGCAACACCAAATTATTATGTTCAAAAATTGTTTTCAAATAATAAAGGAACAGATTTAATTAAAATCTCGGAAAATGGAAACGCAGTAAAAGGTCAAAATCAACTCTTTGCATCTGCAGTTCTAGACAGCAAAAAAGGTGAAACAATCATCAAAATAGTCAATACAGATTCTCAGGAAAAATCAGTTGAAATCAATCCGAGAAACATCAAATTAGGAAGCAAATTAACCAAAACAACCTTGACATCTTCACAACTTTCTGCCGAAAATAATTTCCAGACAGAAAACATAAAACCTCTTGAAGAGAATTCTTTGATAAAAAAAGGGAAGTTTTCTGTTCAAATCCCACCTAATGCTTTGGTTGTTCTAAAAGTAAAATAGCCGTTAAGCACCATCAATAAAAGAAAAATTAAAATTAAGTGTAGTATTTACATTTATTTAAAATAAAAATTTATATTTGTTTTAATCTCTTGAATAGAAATGCAACGATTTCATTCAACTTTAGAAATTTAGTATTAGAGATGTCACCCTGATCCTGTAGAAGGTTCTACTAAAATAAAAATTAATTAAAAATTAATTCATCGCAACAATGAAGAAATATGTTATCGGATTAGATTATGGAACAGATTCCGTTCGTGCAGTCCTGATTGATACAGAAAACGGAGCCGAACTCGCAACATCCGTGAGCTATTACCAAAGATGGAAAGAAGGAAAATTCTGCCAACCGGAACAAAACCAGTTCCGTCAGCATCCCTTAGACCATATCGAAGGTTTACAAAAAACCATTTCTGATGTGGTAAAGGATAGTGGAGTAGAACCGGAAAGCATTGTCAGCATTTGTATAGATACCACGGGTTCATCGCCGCTTCCGGTAAATAAAGACGGTGTTGCGTTGTCACTAACTACCGGTTTTGAACAAAATCCCAATGCGATGATGGTTTTGTGGAAAGATCATACTTCAATTGATGAAGCTGAAGAAATCAACCATTTGGCGAGAAACTGGGGCGGCGAAGATTACACCAAATTTGAAGGCGGAATCTATTCTTCGGAATGGTTTTGGGCTAAAATTCTTCACATCAACAGAATCGATGAAAATGTTAAAGATGCGGCTCACAGCTGGATGGAACATTGTGATTATATTACATTTCTTCTTTCCGACCATCAGGATTTGGCAACTTTCAAAAGAAGCCGTTGCGCCGCGGGTCACAAAGCAATGTGGCACGAGTCGTGGGACGGATTGCCTTACAAAGATTTTCTTTCGCAATTAGACCCTTCTTTAGCCGAACTTCGAGACAGATTGTACGATAAAACTTACACTTCGGATGAGGTGGCAGGAAATTTAAATCAAGAATGGGCTGTTAAATTGGGATTAACAACCAACACCGTGATTGCTGTTGGAACTTTTGATGCACATTCAGGAGCCGTTGGCGCAAAAGTGGAGGAGAACACGCTCATCCGAATTATGGGAACGTCAACCTGCGATATTATGGTGGCACCCAACGAGATTATTGGAAAAAAAACCGTCAGAGGAATCTGCGGACAGGTCGATGGTTCGGTGATTCCCGGATTGATTGGTTTGGAAGCAGGCCAGTCAGCGTTCGGCGATTTGTTGGCGTGGTACAAAGATATTCTGATGTGGCCGACTCAAAATATTTTGATGAATTCTCACATCATTGATGAAAACCAAAAACAACTTTTAAAAGAAGAAATAGAGCATCATCTCATCCGAAATCTGACGCAGGAAGCAGAAAAAATTCCGTTGTCAGAATCAGTTCCCATCGCTTTAGACTGGATTAACGGCCGGAGAACGCCCGATGCCAATCAGGAGCTGAAAATGGTAATCAGCAATCTTTCTTTAGGCACAAAAGCACCGCATATTTTCAAAGCTTTGGTGAATGCCATTTGTTTCGGTTCAAAAAAAATCGTTGACCGTTTCGAAGAAGAAGGCGTGAAAATCGAAAAAGTAATCGGAATCGGCGGTGTTGCCAGAAAATCGCCTTTCATTATGCAGACTTTGGCAAATGTTCTCAATATGCCGATTGTTGTGGCAGCTTCTGATCAAGCTCCGGCTTTGGGAGCCGCAATTTATGCCGCCGTTGCCGCAGGAATTTATCCGAATGTTCAGGAAGCAAGCCAGAAAATGGGCTCCGATTTCGAAGCCGAATATTTCCCGCAGACAGAACACGTGGAAAAATATGCCGAATTAATGAACCAATACCAGATTCTCGCAGATTTCACTGAAAATAATATCACATCAAAGAAGAAGTTGATTGTTGACAGTTTTTAGTTGATAGAAATTGCTATCCGACTTTGATATCTCCGTAGGAGCGCCCTGTTAAATATTCAACCATTGCAAACCAACAACCATCAACCAAAAACTATCAACTAAAATAATTATGGCAGCTTAATCCGTCTTCCGCTCCCAATCTTTTTGCCAAAGCTTTTCCCAACGCAAAAAAGGATTTCCGCTCAAGCCGGGCTGCGAGCAAGTCGCCGTAAAAGAAGTAAAAGCAGTCAATAATTTTTTAATCTTTCAATCATTTAATAAAAATAAAATGAGCATCTATAAAGAACTCCAGAGAGAATGTTACGAAGCCAATATGCAGTTGGATGCTTTGAAGCTGGTCGTTTACACATTCGGAAACGTAAGTGCAGTTGACCGTGACAAAGGAATCTTTGCCATCAAACCGAGTGGTATTCCTTACGAGCTTTTAAAACCCGAAGACGTTGTGATTTTAGATTTCGATGCCAATGTGGTCGAAGGAAATTTAAGACCGTCGTCAGACACCAAAACCCACGCTTATCTTTACAAAAACTGGGAAAACATTGGCGGAATCTCACATACGCACGCTATTTATTCAGTCGCCTGGTCTCAGGCACAAATCGATATTCCGATTTTCGGAACGACACACGCCGACCATCTGACTACTGATATTCCTTGCGCACCGCCAATGCACGATGATTTAATCGAAGGAAACTACGAATACAACACCGGAATCCAGATTTTGGATTGTTTCAAAGAAAAAGAATTGTCTTACGAAGAAGTGGAAATGGTACTCATCGGAAATCACGGACCGTTCACCTGGGGCAAAAATGCAGACAAAGCCGTTTACAACAGCAAAGTTCTCGAAACCATTGCAGAAATGGCGTATCGAACGAGACAAATTAATCCGAATGCTCCGCGCCTGAAAGATTCCCTCATCAAGAAACACTACGAGCGAAAACACGGCAAAGACGCCTATTACGGTCAATAAAATTTATAATTAATCATTCATAATTCATCATTATAAAAACTATGTTAACACCCCTCAATACGAAAGAAATCTGGTTTATCACAGGAAGCCAGCATTTATACGGACCTGAAACCTTGGCTCAGGTTGCCGAACATTCAAAGAAAATCGTGGAAGCACTGAATGCTTCTTCATCGATTCCGGTAAAAGTGGTTTTAAAACCAACGGTAAAAACTACAGAAGAAATTTTTGAAACGCTTACAGCCGCCAATTTTGCGAAAGACTGTATCGGAATTGTAACCTGGATGCACACGTTTTCACCTGCAAAAATGTGGATTCGTGGACTGACCGTTTTGCAAAAGCCAATGCTCCATCTGCATACCCAGTTCAATCAGGATATTCCTTGGTCTACGATGGATATGGATTTTATGAATTTGAACCAAGCTGCTCACGGCGACCGTGAATTCGGATTTATGGTGAGCAGACTTCGTAAAAACCGAAAAGTAGTTGTGGGACATTGGGCTGACGAAAGAGTTCTGAAACAAATTGGCGATTGGTCACGAGTGGCAGCAGGTTGGGACGATTGGCAAGGTGCCAAATTCGCCCGTTTCGGCGATAATATGAGAAACGTTGCCGTAACCGATGGTGACAAAGTAGAAGCAGAAACCAAATTCGGATTTTCGGTAAACACCTGGGGAATAGGAGATTTGGTAAGTGTTGTCAATTCAATCGGCGATGGCGAAATCAAAACTTTGATGGAAGAATATGAAAGTTCATACAAAATGGCAGAATCTCTTCTTTCAGGCGGAAGCAACAGAAAATCACTTGAATCAGCAGCAAGAATAGAATTAGGTTTAGAAAAATTCTTGAAAGACGGAAATTTCAAAGGTTTCTCAGATACTTTTGAAGATCTTCACGGTTTGGAACAACTTCCGGGAATCGCCGTTCAGAGACTAATGGAAAAAGGGTACGGATTTGCCGGAGAAGGTGACTGGAAAACCGCAGCTTTGGTTCGTGCAATGAAAACAATGGGACAAGGTCTTGAGGGCGGAAACGCTTTTATGGAAGATTACACCTATCATTTAAACCCTTCAAATCCTTCAGTTTTAGGTTCGCATATGCTGGAAGTTGACCCTGTTTTAGCAGTTGACAAACCTTCTTGCGAAATTCATCCGCTGGGAATTGGCGGGAAAGCAGACCCTGTTCGTTTGGTTTTCAATTCAAGAGGAAATTTCGATTCTCTGAATGCCGCTCTGATGGACTTCGGTAATCATTTCAGGCTGTTAATCAACAAAACAAAAGCATTGGAAATTACCGAAAAATTACCCAAACTTCCTGTTGCAAGAGTTCTGTGGAAACCGCTTCCGGATTTGTTCACTGCTGCTGAAGCCTGGATTTTGGCGGGTGGAGCGCACCACACCTGTTACAGTGAGAATATCAGTGCAGAGATGTTGGAAGATTTTGCAGAAATGGCAGGAATTGAATCTCTTGTGATTGATGAAGATACCAAAATCCGCGATTTCAAAAATACACTTCGCTGGAATGAAATTTATTATCGTTAATCTTGAAAATCATTCAGACTATGAAAAAAATAAGTTATAACCTGATTATTGTTGCGCTTTTGAGTATTTTCGGATGCAATAAAACAGAAAATAATAATCAGCCTCAAAAAGAGAATATGGAGAATATACAGGTTTCAGATTACGGCGTGACAGCGAAAGGAGATTCTATCAAAAAATTTACGCTGACCAACAAGAACGGGATGAAGGTAGAAGTTATCAATTTTGGCGGAATCATCACCTCACTCACTGCTCCCGACAAAAACGGAAAATATGAAGATGTCGTTTTGGGTTTTAAGAAGCCTGAAGATTATTTCAACGGAAATCCTTATTATTTTGGAGCTTTGATTGGCCGTTACGGAAACAGAATTGCGAATGCCAAATTCACGTTAGAAAGCAAAACCTACGACATCGACAAAAACGACGGACCCAACAGTCTTCACGGTGGAAAGGAAGGTTTCCATACCAAATTCTGGAATATCGAACCTGTAAAAGATGCCAAATTTCCAACATTGAAACTCACTTATACAAGTGCTGACGGCGAAGAAGGTTATCCTGGGAAATTGTCGACAACGGTTCTTTACACTTTGACAGACGACAATGCTTTGGAGATTTCTTACGAAGCGACAACGGACAAAGCGACGGTTGTGAATTTAACGCAACATTCATATTTCAATCTTTCGGGGAACTTTACAAAAACAATTCTCGATCACGAATTGCAGATTAATGGAAATCAGTTTACGCCTGTCAATGAAACATTGATCCCGACTGGTGAGCAGAAATCCGTGAAAGAAACTCCGTTTGATTTCACAGCTTCAAAAGCAATCGGAAAAGATATTAACGCAAATGATGACCAGCTTAAAAAAGGAAAAGGCTACGACCACAACTGGATTCTGAGCGGAAGCGGAATGAGAAGCATTGCTAAAGTATATCATCCTGAATCAGGAAGAGTGATGGAAGTTTTGACCGATGAACCGGGCGTTCAGTTCTACTCAGGAAATTTTTTGGATGGAAAATTTGATACCAAAACCGGTAGGAAAAATGAATTCAGAACAGGTTTCTGTTTGGAAACCCAGCACTTTCCGGATTCCCCGAATCAACCGTCATTTCTTACAACGGAGCTGAAACCCGGACAAAAATATCAGACTAAAACGATTTATAAATTCTCAGTTAAAAAATAGTTATGGGAAATTTAGCAACTATCGATATCATCATATTTCTCATTTATTTTGTGGTGGTAGCCGGTTACGGAATCTGGATTTACAACAGAAAAAAATCAGCCTCTTCCGGCAGTAAAGATTATTTCCTGGCTGAAGGTTCGCTTACCTGGTGGGCGATTGGAGCGAGTTTAATTGCCTCCAATATTTCCGCAGAACAGTTTATAGGAATGTCCGGCGAAGGTTTTTTCGTAGGAGTTGCGGTTGCAGCTTACGAATGGATTGCCGCAATTGCATTGATTATCATTGCCGTTTGGTTTATCCCGATTTATCTAAAAAATAAGATTTACACGATGCCGCAATTTCTGGAAACCCGCTACAATAAGTCGGTTTCTTTGATTATGGCCGTTTTCTGGCTGTTTTTATATGTGATTGTAAATCTAACTTCAATTCTTTATCTGGGCGCCGTGGCGATCAACACACTGCTCGGTGGCGACAATCTTCACATCATTATGATCGGACTTTTGCTGATGGCCTTGCTGATCGGTCTTGGCGGGATGAAAGTGATCGGTTACACCGACGTTATTCAGGTGGCAGTTTTGATTATCGGAGGTTTTGCAACGGTGTATATGGCTTTACAGATTGTTGATCAGAGGATTAATGGTGCTGCGGTTGGAAACGCTCTTGCAGGTTTTAATACTTTAATGAACGAAGCGCCGTCGCATTTTAAACTGATTTTAGATAAACCAACGACAACGACAACGACTTTGGCAATGCCTGAAAATTTAGATGTTCAGAAATATGTCGTTCTCCCAGGATTGGCGATGTATTTTGCGGGGCAGTGGATTGTAAACTTAAATTATTGGGGCTGCAATCAATACATCACGCAGCGAGCATTGGGAGCTGATTTGAAAACCGCCAGAACCGGAATTTTATTCGCAGGATTTTTAAAATTATTTATGCCGATTATCGTAATGCTTCCTGGGATTGCAGCGTACGTTCTTCATTCTAAAGGTCATCTTCCAGGTTTTAATGGCGTGAAAGATGGTGCTTATTCTGCGATTTTAGGTTTTCTTCCAACAGGACTGAAAGGCCTTGCAGTAGCAGCTTTAACAGCAGCGATCGTTGCATCTTTAGCTGGAAAAGTGAACAGTATTTCTACAATATTTACCTTAGACATCTATAAAAAATATCTGAAATCTGACGCCACCGAAATCGAAATGGTACGGACAGGTCGATGGGCAATTATCATCGCGATGTTTCTGGCGCTTGCATTTACCTGGACAGATGTTCTGGGAATTGGCGGAGAAGGCGGTTTCACATTTATCCAGAAATATACAGGATTTATCAGTCCGGGCGTTTTTGCAATGTTCCTTTTGGGAATGTTCTGGAAAAGAACTACAGGAACGGCAGCATTGGTCGGCGTTCTTTTAGGATTCTTACTGGCGATTTTCTTCAACAGTCTTGCGGTTGATATTTTCGGAAAAGAAACCTGGCTATACACTGCATTTACCTATGAAAAATTAGAAAACGGGGTTGTTCATACGATCACAGAAATTCCGTTTTTGATCAATATGGGTTGGTCATTCTTCATCACAATTGTGGTAATGATTCTTATCAGTTTGGCCGGACCAAAAGTCAATCCGAAAGCGTTTGCCATCGACTCATCGATGTTTAAAGTTGACAACAGAACGATGGTTTTAATCGTTGTTACGCTGCTGATGCTTACCGCATTGTATGTAAGATTCTGGTAAAACTTTTTATTCTAAATCTAAAAGGATGTCAATTGACATCCTTTTTTTTATTTTAACTATTATCTATTTTAAATCTTAAACAAAAATCCATCTGCCAGTTTTTTCCTGTATTTATCTTCGTCGAAACGGTAGAGGAAAGAACCTTTTTTTGATGATGTCATGTCTTTCAGTTCGGTCTTTTGCAGAACGTCCAGTGCATTTATTTTGCTGATGAAATTACGTTTGTCATACTGCTCATCAAAGATCGCTTCGTACAGATTCTGCAGATCTTTCATGGTAAATTTTTCGGGAAGCAATTCAAAACCGATCGGTCGGGTAGAAGCTCTGCGGCGAAGTCTCAAAACTGCATCTTCCACCATTTCATTATGATCAAAAATCAGGTGCGGAAAATCTTTCAGATCAAACCACTGCGCACTGTACTGATCATTAATTTCAATATCTTTTTCAATATTAATCAGTGCATAATGTGAAATAGAAATAATTCTTGCAGTCGGTTCACGGTCAGTTTTGGTGTAAGAATTCAACTGTTCAAGGTAAATATTTTCAAGTCCGGTAAGTGTGAAGAGAATTCTCTGCGCTGCCTCATCCGCAGATTCGTCGTCGGAAACAAAACCGCCAATCAGCGACCATTTTCCCATTTGCGGTTCAAAATTTCTCTGCGCGAGCAAAATTTTAAGATTCTCACCATCGAAACCGAAAATAATACAGTCAACCGCTACCAAGTGCCTAGAATACTGGGAATAATCCTTCGTCATGTGTTTGTAGTTTTACACAAAGATAATTAATTGAGGTGAAAATCTTTACCGTAAATCCTATCAATAATGTGGTAAAAATTAAAACTTTTAAAATGTAATTTTTAAGTTTTTCTGAACGCTGGCGATTGTTTTGGGAATAAAATTTAGGTAATATCTATGTAAAAAATTCATTTATGAGATGAATTTATAATGAACTGAATGTTAAAAATATGTTAAAGTACGAGAGTTTCGCGAAATGAGTTTTAATCAATTATTTAATAAGGCTTAATCTGAAAAATACGATAAGGTGGAAACAGTTTTGAAACTTTCATCATAAAAATCTTTGCTCTTCAATTGGAATACTTCAAATATCCGCCTACACGTTATTCTGTCGTGTATTTTATATTCTTATTTTTTATGATAAGGTCAGATGTTTTAATGATAAATGAAGTGTTTTTTTTATTGAAAATCACGATCCGAATTCTTATCTGAGCCGATTTTCTTGGTCATATTGATTCTTTCTGTTACTTTTAAAACTGTTGCAAAAGAAGAATTTTATGCGGAAGACTTTTATTTTAGCTTTTTATGGTGCCAGCACGTTTGCCTTTGCGCAGATGAGTAAAACTGCTGAATATTTTCCGCTGAATCAGGTAGCGCTTTCCGAAAGTGTTTTCAGCAGGGCGATGAACACCGACAAAAACTACATCATGTCGATGGATGCAGACCGTCTTCTTGCGCCGTATTTAAAAGAAGCAGGTTTAGACCCGAAAAAAAGCAACTATCCAAACTGGGAAAATACCGGACTTGACGGTCACGTTGGCGGACACTACATCACCGCTTTGTCGCTGATGTACGCGTCGACAGGCGATAAAAACGTAAAAAAGCGACTCGATTACATGATTGATGAACTCGAGCGTTGTCAGAATCTTGCAGGAAACGGATATCTTTCCGGCGTTCCAAACGGTAAAAAAGTCTGGCAGGAAATTGCGGATGGCAACATCCGCGCTTCAGGTTTTGGCTTAAATGACCGATGGGTTCCGCTGTACAATATTCATAAAATATATTCCGGTTTGCGCGATGCGTATTGGTTTGGCGAGAGTGAAAAGGCAAAAAAAATGCTTATTAAACTTACGGACTGGATGGCAAACGAAGTTTCAAAACTTTCTGATACGCAGATTCAGGATATGCTGCGAAGTGAGCACGGCGGATTGAATGAAGTTTTTGCCGATGTGTACGATATTACAAAAGATCAGAAATATCTGAAACTCGCCAAGCGGTTTTCGCATCTCGCCGTTTTGGAACCACTATTAAATCAGGAAGACAAACTTACGGGAATGCATGCCAACACGCAGATTCCCAAAGTAATTGGTTATAAAAGAATTGCTGATCTCGAGCAAAACAAAAACTGGAGTGATGCTGCTCAGTTTTTCTGGTCAAATGTGACACAGAAAAGATCGTCCGCCATAGGTGGGAACAGTGTGAGTGAGCATTTTAATCCGACCAGCGATTTCAGCGGAATGATAAAAAGTATTGAAGGCCCGGAAACGTGCAACACGTACAATATGCTGAAACTCACGAAACAGCTTTTTGCCACACAGCCAAAATCTTCGTATCTCGATTATTACGAAAGAGCGTTATATAACCATATTTTATCGACACAGAATGCTGAAAAAGGTGGCTTTGTGTATTTTACGCCGATGCGTCCCGGGCATTACCGAGTTTATTCGCGGCCGGAAACCAGCTTTTGGTGCTGCGTAGGTTCGGGGATGGAAAATCATGCGAAATATGGCGAAATGATTTATGCCCATTCAGGAAATAATTTGTACGTAAACCTTTTTATTCCATCCGTTTTAAAATGGGCAGAGAAAAAAGCGGTTATTCGTCAGGAAAACACTTTCCCGCAAAATGCTTCCACCAGACTTATTTTTGATGTCGCACCAAAATCTGAATTAAATCTAAAACTTCGCGCTCCGGAATGGACAAATGTTTCTGAAATTTATGTTTCAGTTAATAATAAAGGTGTAAAAATTTCTCCTGATGCCGACGGATTTTTAAACATAAAAAAGAAGTGGAAAAAAGGCGATATGGTGGAGATAAAAATGCCGATGCATCTCAGCGCAGAGCAGCTTCCGGATCAGTCAGACTATTATGCTTTCAGATATGGTCCGATTGTTTTGGCAGCGAAATACGGTACAGAAAACCAAACCGGATTGTTTGCTGATGAAAGCCGCGGCGGTCACATTGCACACGGTCCGCAGATCCCGCTGCAGGAAATTCCGGTGGTTTTGGGAAGTTCAGATTCAGTTTTAAATCATGTTGAAACTGTAAACAAAGAGAAATTATCATTCAAAATAAACGGTCTGTATCCTCAGAATAAATTCGCTTCGGGTTTAGAACTCGTGCCTTTCTATCAGATTCAGGAAGAGCGTTACATTATGTATTTTCCGCAGGCGACGCAGGATAAAATTCAAATCATTCAGCAGAAAAAAAAGCAGGAAGAAGAAGCTGTGCGCAAACTGGATAACATCACCGTTGATAAAATTCAGCTCGGCGAGCAGCAACCGGAATCTGATCATTTTTTTGCCAGCAGCGAAGCGTTTGACGGCTATATGGAAGACCGTCATTTCCGAGACGCGAAAGGTTGGTTCAGCTACGAAATGCGGAATTCCGATAAAAATGCTGAGTTCCTTTTTCTGCAATATTTCGATGCCAACAACAACCGAAATCTTTTTGTAGAAATCAACGGAATAAAAGTTTTTTCGCAGGATTTTGAAGGAAAATTCGGCAGTTCTGCGCAGACTTTACTCATTCCGGTTCCGGTTTCAGAAAAGAAAAAAGAAAAGCTTATCGTGAAGTTTTACACCAAAGAAAAATCGCTCACGCCAAAAATTATCGAAGCCAGACTTTTAAAAAACAAACCAGAATAAAAATGAAAAATTATTTTGATTTGGGCAGCTTTTTCCGTCTTCCACTCCCGCTTTTTTGCTCCGCTTCGCTCCGCAAAAAGAGCTCCGTTCAAGCCGGGCTGCGCGAGATTCGAAAAACATATTAATAAGCAATAAAATTCAGTAACCTAAAATGAATCATAAAAATATCACCAAAATTCTTACGCTCTGCATTTTCGCATTATGCAGTTTGCTGGCAGAAGCAAAAATTACGCTTCCGGCACTGGTTTCAGACGGAATGATTTTGCAGAGGGATCAAAAACTGAATCTTTGGGGAAAAGCCGATGCCGGTGAAAAAGTAGAGATAAAATTTTTAAATAAAACGTACAAAACCATCGCAGATAAGTCAGGAAACTGGAAAGTTGTGCTTCCCGCACAGAAATCGGGAGGACCGTATACAATGACCATCAACGAAATTTCGCTGAAAGATATTCTGATTGGCGATGTTTGGCTCGCTTCCGGACAATCGAATATGGAACTGCCGATGCGCAGACTGACGCCACTTTATGCGAACGAAATTAAAAATGCGAACAACCAGAACATCCGGTTTTTTACCGTTCCTCAGAAATACAATTTTAAAGCGCCCCAGACCGAACTCGGCGGAGGAAAGTGGGAAGCCGTAAATTCTCAGACGATTCTCAATTTTTCCGGCGTTGCGTATTTCTTCGCGAAAGATATCAGTGAAAAAGAAAAAGTGGCAGTAGGAATTATCCATTCAAGTTTGGGCGGTTCTCCGATTCAGGCATGGATGGACGAAAAGTCACTGAAAAAATATCCTGAATATCTTGATGAAGCCAAAAAATGGGAAAACGATGATTTAATTAAATCAACCGAAAGCAGCGAACAGTCAGCCAGTCGTGCTTGGTACGCACAACTCGATCAGTCGGATCTCGGGCTCAGTCAGCATTGGGAAAAATTTGATTTAAATGATTCTGATTGGAAAACGATGCAAATTCCCGGATCTTGGGAAGACAAAGAAGGGAATTTTGACGGAACGGTTTGGTTTAGAAAAGAAATTAATCTGAAGAAAAATCAGGCAGGAAAAGCAGCATTTTTAAATTTAGGAAGAATAAAAGATGCTGATGTAACGTACATTAACGGAACAAAAGTAGGAAATGTAACGTATGAATATCCGCCGCGATGGTACGACGTTCCTGCTGGAGTTTTAAAAGAAGGAAAAAACATAATTGCTGTAAGAATCACCAACGGAAGCGGAAAAGGACAGTTCATTGCAGACAAACCATATTATCTGGAAATTGACGGACAGAAAATCGATCTGAAGTCTGACTGGAAATATAAAATCGGAACTAAAATGGAAAAAATGTCACCCGGAACGACATTTATCCGCTGGAAACCGACCGGTCTGTACAATCAGATGATCAATCCGCTGATTAACTACAACATTAAAGGTGCGCTTTGGTATCAGGGCGAAAGCAACACTGGAAATCCAAAAGAATATGGCGATCTTCTTACGACGATGATTGCCGATTGGAGAAGTAAATGGAACCAGAAAGATATGCCTTTTTTCACGGTTCAGCTGGCCAATTTTATGGAAACGAAATCTGAGCCTGTCGAAAGTAACTGGGCAGAACTTAGAAATGAGCAGTTCAAAATTTCGCAGACCGTACCAAATACTGGACTTGCAGTGATCATCGATGCTGGCGAGTGGAATGATATTCATCCGTTGGACAAAAAAACAGTAGGCGACCGTTTGGCGCTTCAGGCGATGAAAGTCGCTTACGGAAGAAAAATCGTGGCCGACGGACCGGTTTATCAGTCGATGAAAAAGGACGGGAATAAAATAATTTTGACATTCAAATCCGGAACTGATGATTTAATTTCGCAAAACACATTGAAAGGTTTTGCCGTAAAATCTGAAGACGGAAAGTACTATTGGGCAAAAGCAAAAACTGACGGTAAAAATGTAGTGGTTTGGAATGATGAGGTAAAAAATCCTGTTGCCGTGCGGTACGACTGGGCAGACAACCCAGATGGAAACCTGAGAAATAAAGCAGATTTGCCGGCGTCGCCTTTTACTACAGAAAAATAATTTTTATAATCTAATAATCATTTATCAATTTAAAATGAACAATACTTCTCAGAAAATATCGGTCGTTGAAAAAATCGGCTACAGTTTGGGAGACTTGGCTGCCAATCTGGTTTTTCAGACTTTGGTAACGTATCTGGCCTATTTTTACACCGATATTTATGGCTTAAAACCCGAAAATGCATCAATAATCACTTTGGTGGTCGGTTTAATTGCAGGCTTTGGATTTAATCCTTTGGTTGGCGCTTTAGCTGACCGTACGCGGACAAAATGGGGGAAATTCCGTCCGTGGATTTTATTTTCTGCCGTTCCTTTAGGAGCCGCTGCGCTTTTCGCGTTCAGCACGCCAGATTTTTCTTATCAGGGAAAAATGATTTACGCAGCCGGCACGTACACGGTTTTATTGCTCTTGTACGCAGCCAATAATCTTCCGTATGCGGCACTTTCAGGCGTAATTACCGGCGATATGAAGGAAAGAAACAGCATCTCGTCTTACCGTTTTGTAGCGGTTATGTTTGCACAGTTTTTTGTTCAGGTTTTCATGTTACCGATAATTTTATCTGCAGGAGATGGCGATAAAGCAGTCGGCATCGAAATCGTAATGACATGGCTGGCGATTATCGGTACTTTGATGTTGCTGATCACATTCTTCACAACGAAAGAACGTGTAATTCCAAAACAGGAGCAGGAATCTTCTTTTGGTACCGATCTCAAAGATTTGAAAAAGAACAGACCCTGGATCATTATGCTTGTCGTAACGGCTTTGATTTTCATTACCTTAGCGATGAAAGGTGGTTCTTATGTTTATTATTTTAATAATTATGTGGATGAAGATTCACTTAAAACTTTTATTTCTCCTATCACCGCATTTTTCAGTTCGATTGGGATGAATTTCTTTGGTGAAGATCCGCGTTCAGCAGGTTTCGGCCTGTTCAACGCTGGCGGAATCATCATGATGATCATAGGAATAACCTTTTCAAAAAAATTCGCCGACAAATACGGGAAGAGAGACGCCTTTATCGCATCACTTTTTATTTCGACTCTGTTCATTGTAGCGTTCATGTTTTATCCGCCAAAATCGGTTGGCCTTATGTTTCTTTCTCAGATTGTACACGGCTTTTTCTACGGAATCAGCACGCCGCTGCTTTGGGCAATGATCGCTGATGTTGCCGATTATTCAGAATGGAAAAACAACCGCCGCGCCACCGCAATTATTTTCTCTGCAATGATGGTGGGTTTGAAAGTCGGTTTAAGCATCGGAAGTTCGCTTGTTTCTTCTATCATCGGGCACTTCGGCTATATTTCATCTGAAGGTTCGGTAAATGTTATTCAGCCCGAAACCGTCGCCGCCGGAGCCAGACTTCTGGTCAGCATTTATCCCGCTATTCCGTTTTTTGCAGCGTGCGGACTGCTCATGTTCTACGAAATCAACAAAAAAATGGAAAATCAGATCGAGCAGGATCTGAAGGAAAGAAGAGGAAACGGCATCTAATTTTTTTTTTGGGCAGCTTTTTCCGTCCTCCGTTCCCGCTTTTTTGCCTCCGCTCCGCTCCGGCAAAAAGAGCTCCACTCAGGTCGGGCTGCATCAGATTCGCTGTCATTATTTTGTATACTATTTAGTTATGAAAAAAATAATCGCTTTAGCAGGAATTCTTGCTCTTACAGTTTCATGCAAGACTGCGCAGTCATCTTCAGGCAATTCTCTGAAAGATGCGTACAAAAACAAATTCTATATTGGAACCGCGATGGATCTTCCACAGATTCACGGCACCGATGTGAAGTCTGATGATATCATCAGAAAACACTTTAGCTCAGTCGTTGCTGAAAACTGTATGAAATCGATGTTTATTCAGCCTGAAGAAGGCAAGTTTTTCTTTGACGACGCAGATAAATTTGTGGCTTTTGGAGAGAAAAATAAAATGTTCATCATCGGTCATACGCTGGTTTGGCATTCTCAGTTGCCAAAATGGTTTTTCATCGGAAAAGACGGGAAGGAAGTTTCGGAAGAAGTTTTAAAACAGAGAATGAAAAGCCATATTTCTGCATTAGTGGGCCGTTACAAAGGCCGTGTGAAAGGGTACGATGTGGTAAACGAAGCCATCATGGAAGACGGAAGCTACCGGAAAAGTAAATTCTACGAAATCCTGGGTGAAGAATTTATTCCGTTGGCATTTCAGTTCGCGCAGGAAGCTGATCCAAATGCCGAACTGTATTATAACGACTATAACGAATGGTACCCCGAGAAGGTAAAAACGGTCGTGAAAATCGTAAAAAATTTAAAATCAAGAGGCATCAGAATCGATGGAGTAGGCATGCAGACGCACGTTGGTCTCGATACGCCGGCGCTTCAGGAATATGAAAAAGCGATCACAGATTATGCGGCGGCTGGCGTAAAAGTCAACATCACCGAAATGGAAATCAGTCCGCTGCCGTCACCTTGGGGAACTTCTGCAAACGTGGCCGACAAAGTAGCGTATGATGCGAAAATGAATCCTTACACCAAAGGTTTACCACAAAATGTACAGACAGAATGGGAAAACCGATACCTCGATTTCTTCAACCTTTTCCTTAAACATCAGGATAAAATCCGACGAGTGACTTTGTGGGGCGTAACCGATAATCAATCGTGGAAAAATGATTTTCCGGTTAAAGGCCGCACAGATTATCCGTTGCTTTTTGACCGTAACTATCAGGCAAAACCTGTTGTTGATAAAATCATTGATTTAACAAAATCAAAGTAAGTCTGTTATCTGAAATCTATTATTTAAAATCTATTTTTATACAATGAAGAAAGCAAAATATCTGTTTCCGAAAGATTATATGGCAGATCCTTCCGTACATGTTTTTGAAGGTAAAATCTATATTTATCCGTCGCACGACCGCGAAAGCGGCATCGAGGAAAACGACAATGGAGACCATTTTGACATGAATGACTACCACGTTTTTTCGCTTGACGATATCGAAAACGGAGAAATTACAGATCATGGCGTTGTGCTTTCAGTGAAAGATATTCCATGGTCTGGCAGGCAGCTTTGGGATTGTGACGTAGCACACAAAAACGGAAAATATTACATGTATTTTCCTTTAAAAGATAAGAATGATATTTTCAGAATCGGTGTGGCGGTAAGCGATAAACCTTCCGGGCCGTTTGTGCCGGAGCCGCATCCAATGATGGGAAGTTACAGCATCGATCCCTGTATTTTCGAGGAAGACGGCAAACATTACATGTATTTTGGTGGTATCTGGGGCGGACAATTGCAGCGCTACAGAAATAATAAAGCACTGGAATCAGCCTTGATGCCTGAAGAAAATGAAGCAGCGATCGCTTCAAAAGTAGCGCTTTTAAGTGAAGATATGCTTCAATTCGGTGAAGAACCGAAAGACCTTTTAATTCTAGATGAAAACGGAAAGCCTTTGATGCATGGCGACAAACACCGCTTTTTCGAAGCATCCTGGATGCATAAGTACAACGGAGTTTATTATTTTTCATATTCTACCGGCGATACGCATTTGATTTGCTATGCCACTGGCGACAATCCGTACGGTCCGTTTACGTATCAGGGTGAAATTCTGACACCTGTTGAAGGATGGACAACGCATCACAGCATCGCAGAATTCAAAGGAAAATGGTATTTATTTTTCCATGATTCTTTACCGAGCGGCGGAAAAACCTGGCTGCGAAGTATGAAGGTTGCAGAGCTTGAATACGATGAAAACGGAAAGATCAAAACGATTGAAGGCGCTGTAGAAAGTCTTTAATCTGTAATATTCTTTAAGCTCTGTCAGAATTTATTGTTCTGACAAAGTTTGATTTTATATAGATCTGATCACAGTTTTTTTATTTAATGCTAAAAAAATAATCTAAAATAAGCCACGATGAAGCAACTTCAAATATATCTTTTTCTTTTTCTCATGATTCCGCTTGCGGTTTTCGCTGAAGATGGCAGCAAACTGTGGCTTCGGTTTCCGGCAAAAAACGGGATTTCAACCTCAAAAATCATTACCAAAAGCAACAGCGCGACCATTAATATTGCCAAAAAAGAACTGAGCAGTCATTGGTTTGGTTCTGCCGTTGAGCTTCGCCTTGATCCTTCACTGAAAAACCTGAAAGACGGTTATACGATAAAATCGGTTAAAAATACAACTGTTATTTCATCTTCCATGGAAAATGGTTTGTTGTATGGCGTGTATCATATTTTGCGTCTGCAGCAGACCAAAGTAGATTTATCTAAATTAAATATTACCGAAAAACCTTCTTACGATCTTCGTTTTCTGAATCACTGGGATAATCTGGATGGAACTATTGAGCGAGGTTACGCCGGACATTCACTTTGGAAATGGGAAGATTTACCGAATAAAATTTCGCCAAGATATGGGGAATATGCAAGAGCCAATGCATCAATCGGGATTAATGCGACCGTTCTCAACAACGTGAATGCTTCGCCGAATATGCTCCGTAAAGATTACCTTCAAAAAGTAAAAGTCCTGGCAGATATTTTCAGACCTTACGGAATTAAGGTTTATTTATCAGTTAATTTCTCATCACCAAAAGTTTTGGGAGGATTGGAAAACTCAGATCCACTTAACAAAGATGTTCAGAAATGGTGGAAAGACAAAGCTTCTGAAATTTATAAAATAATTCCTGACTTCGGTGGATTTTTGGTAAAAGCCAATTCTGAAGGTCAGCCTGGACCGCAGGATTACGGAAGAACACACGCCGATGGCGCCAATATGATGGCTGATGTTTTGAAACCGTACGGCGGAATGGTGATGTGGAGAGCTTTTGTGTACAGTCCGAGCAAAGAAGACCGTGCAAAACAGGCTTATCTTGAATTCACGCCGCTCGACGGGCAGTTCAGAGAAAATGTTATTATTCAGATTAAAAACGGTCCTGTAGATTTCCAGCCTCGGGAAGCTTTCAATCCGCTTTTCGGAGCAATGAAAAAAACGCCGCAGATGGTTGAATTTCAAATTACGCAGGAGTATTTAGGATTTTCTAATCATCTCGTTTTTCTGGCGCCTTTATTTAAAGAAACTTTAGACAGCGACACGTACGCCGACGGTAAAGGTTCTACGATTGCAAAATTAACCGATAGAAGTCTGAGACCTGAGAAAATGACCGCGATTGCCGGCGTTGCCAACATTGGAGAAGACACAAACTGGACCGGCCATCACTTTGCGCAGGCCAACTGGTATGCTTTCGGAAGACTCGCCTGGAACCACAATTTGAGCTCAGATCAAATCGCCGACGAATGGCTGAAAATGACGTTTACAGATGATCAGAAATTTGTAAATCCGGTAAAAAAAATCATGCTGACTTCCCGCGAAACGGCAGTAGATTACATGATGCCGCTTGGTCTGCATCATATTTTTGCCAACGGACATCATTACGGTCCCGAACCGTGGGGCAATTACAAAGGCGGAAGACCCGACTGGTCACCGGTTTATTATCATCAGGCTGACAGGGTTGGTTTAGGTTTCGACCGTACAAAAACCGGCAGCAATGCAGTTTCGCAGTATTTTTCTCCATTAAATGAGATCTATGGAAATATTAAAACGACTCCGGAGAATCTCATTCTTTGGTTTCACCATGTCCCTTGGGATTATCAAATGAAAAACGGAAAGACGATGTGGAATGAGCTCTGTTTCAAATATGATTCTGGCGTAAAAGAAGTCCGGAATTACCAAAATACCTGGGATTCAATCAAACCTTACATCGATGCCGAAAGATTTTCTGCTGTTCAGGGAAAACTGAAAATTCAGCAGGAAGATGCAGTCTGGTGGAAAGACGCGTGTTTGCAGTACTTCCAGACTTTTTCCAAAAGACCGATTCCGGCAGAGATCGAAAAACCGGTTCATAAACTTGAAGATTTAAAGAAGATAAAACTCAACATGGGCCACCACAATTAAGTATTTTTGCATATTGACTTAAAACATGTCTGAACAGTTAATTTCTGCGACTAAAAGCGCTTTTAAAAAACAATTTAGCAGCAATGCAGAACGCGTTTTTCTGGCACCCGGAAGAATCAACGTGATTGGCGAACACGTCGATTACAGCGACGGTTTTGTATTGCCCGCTTCGATCGATAAATATATCTGCTTTGTCGTAAAAGCGTCCGGTCAAAATGAGAAAAGCCGCTTTTTCGCAGCAGATTTTGATGATGAATTTTCTTTTGATATCTATGATAAATTAGTTCCGGCTGAGAAACACTGGGCCAATTATCTTTTGGGTGTCTGCCATGCTATGAAGCAGCGCGGCGCAGAACTGAAAAGTTTCCAGATCGCTTTCAGCAGCAATATCCCAATGGGATCGGGGCTTTCTTCGTCTGCAGCACTTGAGTGTGGTTTTGCTTTTATTTTGAATGATTTATTCAGTTTAAATTTCACTAAAAAAGAACTCGCTCTCATCGGTCAGCAGGCAGAGCACGAGTTTGTGGGTGTAAAATGCGGAATTATGGATCAGTTTGCTTCCGTTTTCGGGAAAAAAGATCACGTGATGATGCTCGACTGTCATTCGCTTAACCACAAATATTTCCCGGCAGAGCTTGGCGATTTTGAACTGGTACTTTTCGACAGTTGTGTGAAACATTCACACTTGACTTCAGGCTATAACGACCGCAGAAAAGATGTTGAGGCAGCAAAAAAAATCATTAACGAAAAATATCCGCAGGTTTTAAAGTTCAGAGATACGACTTTTGAGATGCTGAATAATATTAAAGAAGAAATTGGCGAACAGCCGTACTTACGGACTTTTTATATTTTAAAAGAGATAAAAAGAGTAGAAGCGGCGGCTGTTGCACTTTCCAAAGGCAATATGATCACCTTGGGAAATCTTTTAACAGAAACCCATGAAGGTCTTTCGAAAGAATTTGAGGTGAGCTGCGACGAGCTGGATTTTTTGGTTTCAGAAACATCAAAAAATAAAGGCGTTTTGGGCGCGCGAATGATGGGCGGCGGCTTTGGCGGTTGCAGTATTAATCTGATTAAAAAAGATGCGGTCGACAGGGTTTCCGAAAATATAAAAGAACTTTACCTGAAAGAATTTGGCATAGAAATGAAAGTCTATCCAGTGAAAATTTCTGACGGAATAAAAGAATGTACCGATGACGCCATTTGATCCCAAACTCCACCCGCACCGAAGATATAATCCGCTTTTAGATGAATGGGTTTTGGTCTCACCACAGCGTGCAAATCGCCCTTGGCACGGACAGACCGAGAAAACTGAACATGAAGATTTGCCTTCACATGATGAAAAATGTTATCTCTGCGCAGGAAATATCCGTGTGAATGGCGAGAAAAATCCTGATTACAAAGGTGTTTTTGTTTTTGAAAACGACTTCGGATCTCTAATGAAAAATACGGTTGAAAAGACTGAAAATTCATCGGATTTATTTAAAATAGAACCTGAACGCGGAATCAACCGTGTGATCTGTTTTTCTGAAAATCACAGTCTCACACTTCCGGAAATGGAAATTGACGACGTTAAAAAATTGGTAGATGTCTGGCAGCTGCAGTATGAAGAACTGGGAAATTTAGAGTACATCAATTACGTTCAGATTTTTGAAAATAAAGGTCAGGTGATGGGATGCAGCAATCCACATCCTCACGGGCAGATTTGGGCGCAGTCGTCTGTGCCCTCGCTGGTTGAAAAAACACAGAAAAATCTCGCCGCGTATTACCAAAAACATCAGCGTTCTCTGCTTGAAGATTATCTCCAAAAAGAATTAACTTCCGGTGAAAGAATTATTCTTGAAAACCAGAATTTTGTTGCATTAGTTCCTTTTTGGGCCATCTGGCCATTCGAAACCATGATTATCAGCAAGCGGAAAGCGGAAAATATTATTTCTTTTTCTGAGTCTGAAAAACTTTCATTTGCAGAAATTTTAAAAGATTTGACGGCGAAATATGATAATCTTTTTGAAACTTCTTTTCCGTATTCTTCAGGCATTCACCAGTCGCCGACCGACGGAAACCTCCATCCTGAATGGCATTTTCACATGCATTTTTATCCGCCGTTGTTGCGAAGTGCCGAGGTAAAAAAGTTTATGGTTGGCTACGAAATGCTCGCCGAACCGCAACGCGACATCACACCGGAACAAAGTGCAGATTTGCTTAAAAAACAACCGACAAAACATTATAAAGCGCAGCACTAAACTTCGCTATATTTAGTTTCCGTTTTCTTCGGTTCCTGTAAAGATATTTTTTTCCAGATCGAATGTGCAGTCGTTGCTGAGAATATGTACTTTGAGATTTTCAGCATAAATAGCGGAGCATTTTTCTGCAGAATCTACATTGGTTTGTTTGATCTCACTTCCGTTAATCATCCAGACCATCCCTGATCCGATACAGACGGCAGTTTTTCCTTCGTTGATAATTAAGGCAGAATCTTCGCCAAGACCAATTCCCCAACAGTTAGGATTCAGCATTACTGCATGTGCCAACCTTCCAAATCTCGCGCGGTGCACAAAATGGGTGTCAACAATACAGTTTTTCAGAAATCCCCAGCCTTCCGCGATTTCGATGTCATCTTCCAGCATTGCTTCGCCATTATCAGCTTCCAGAATCACAAGATCTGGTATACACATTGCGCCTGCACTTGTTCCTGCAATGGTAAAATCTTCCTCGTTTTCAAACTTCTCCCGAATCATTTTGTGGAGAACTGACTTTTTTAAAGTTTCGAAAATTCTGTTCTGATCGCCACCGGAAAAAAATATGGTTTTTGCAGCCTTAATTCTTTTCCGATGATGGTCAGAGTGTAATTCCTGATCTGAAATATCAAGAAAATTGAAATTGGTGTAGCCGATTTCTTCCAGCGTTTTGCTGTACGTTTCTGGCACTTCCTCCGGCTCTTCGCTCGCAGTGGTAATAATTTCTATGCGGTTGTCTTTAGACTTCGCAAGCAGTTTCAAAATTTCATTAGGAATAAAATCAGAATTATTTTTCTCCATATCCGAATTTACACCTTCTTTATCTTCCTTTCCACCAATAATCAGCAGTCTTCCTTTTGGTATTTTCATATCTGAAAGTAATTGATTGGTTATTCGTTATCGGTTTTTACGTCGCGGTAATGAGTGTTCATTTTTAAAGTATCAGCCTTTTCCTGAAGCGTTTTGATCGTGTCAGACTGCGGGTTGTTTACAGACTCGCGGCGGTTTTCACGATCAATATATTGCGTCTCCTCCTTTTTACACGCAAAGGATAGAAGTGCAGTGGTCAAGACCGGAATTAAGATTTTCATAGTTGATAAATTTTGTTAATCAAATGTACATCAGAACAGATAATTCACTTATGACAGCAATCATACAGTGGTGATTTCCTTTATTATGAGATTGGTTAACGACTTATAAATGATTCAAAAATTTGCAGATAATTGTATTTATGACTAAATGAATTTTAAACTTTCAAAAATTATTTCACGAAAAAAAAATCACTTAAAAATGACTTTGCTCATAAATTCTGCTTTTTGATCTGTTTAATTTTGACATATCCAAATCAATATTTTAGAAAGTGATGATGTTTTTCTTGGCAGAAAACACGGCATTTTTTAAAGTTTCAGAAAACCCGAATACTAGTCAAGGGCTTTCACAAAACTTAATATTAATTGTAAAAAATTTTAAAATGAACAACAGAAATTCAAACCGAAACGGTTCAGGAAACAGATCTTCTCAGGGGAACAGATCTACATATGAAGAGATCTATCAGTTAGGTTACGATCACGGCTTCAGCGATGCATCTGAGGACGAGGAGTATGGATGATGATTTCTCAGAATTTGAAGATGATTTTGATGACGAAGATGATTATGATGTGTACGGCGATAGTGAGTACGATGATGATGAAAGAGATGACGATAATCGCGGCAGAGGAAATTCCGGAGGTGGCCGTAGCGAATCTAACAGTTCGGGTGGTCGCGGTGGAAATTCCGGTTCCGGAAGACAGGGTTTTGCATCTATGAGTAAAGACGAGCGAACCAGAATCGCAAGAACGGGCGGACAGGCATCACATGGCGGAAGAGGCCGAAACAGTGGCGGTGGAAATTCCGGCAGCGGCCGTGGTGGAAATTCCGGCGGATCAAATGGTGGCTCAGGGAGAGGGAATTCCGGAAATTCTGGTGGAAGAGGACAGGGCGGAAACTCCGGTTCCGGAAGACAGGGATTTGCATCGATGAGCAAAGAAGAACGTACGCGAATCGCCAGGATGGGCGGTCAGGCATCACATGGCGGCGGGCGTGGCTCCAATTCTGGTTCCGGAATCAGGCTTTGGAGGCAGAAGAAATTCATAGTTTTAGACAGCTGCTTCCGGAGTTTTTCGGAGGCAGCAGTTTTTAATTTTAAAATTGAAAAAATAATGGCAACAAAAACCGACAATACTGTAGAAACTTCTGCAGGAAATGATGAAGTCACCCAGAAAATAATGACTTCAGAAGAAAATAATTATGATAAAAAAGCAAACAAAGAAGAAAAAGATCAGATAAAAATGGGCAACGCAGAAGTCGATAAAGAAGATATGAAAAATGCGCCGCTGCACAAGTTTTTCGTCGATTCTCTGAAAGATATTTACTATGCTGAAGAAGCCATCTTGCAGGCACTTGGAAAAATGATGGAAGCAGCGACCACCGAAGAACTGAAAGAAGCTTTTGAAGATCATCAGCTTCAGACTAAAAAGCACATCAGCAGGCTTGAGAAAGTTTTCAAATCTCTTGAGATGGAGCCGGAAAAGAAAAAATGTGAAGCGATAGAAGGCATTATTAAAGAAGGTGAAGAAATTATTAAATCTACCGAAGAAGGAAGTATGACCCGTGACGCGGCACTTATCATCGCAGCACAGAAGGTGGAGCATTACGAGATTGCCAGCTACGGTGGTCTTGTGCAGCTTGCCCTGACAATGGGACACGATAAAGCAGCCGACCTTCTCGACCGCACCTTGCAGGAAGAGGAAGAAACCGACTATGAGCTGACCGAAATTGCCGAGAATTATATTAATTTCGAGGCTGAACAGGAAGATTAAAACAGTGAAACCACATACAGAATTTGTATGTGGTTTTTTCCTAAAAAAAACTGCCGTGATTTTTGCTTACACATAATCGTCACATGACATTCAATCCAAAATCGATTTATAAGCCTACCTTTATATTTCGAAAAATGAGTTACAGACAGATTATGAAAAATATTAAGCTGATCGTCACTGATATGGACGGCACTTTTCTGAATTCTAAGCATGAAATGAGCCCGGAATTTCCTGAAATCTACGATGAACTGAAAAAAAGAAACATCCTCTTCGTTCCCGCGAGCGGTCGCCAGATGTTTGGCATCACCCAGTTTTTTAACGAAAACGAAAACGAAATGGCTTTTATCGCCGAAAATGGAGGCTACATAAAATATCAGAACGAAGAACTTTTTGCAGATCATCTTTCGGAGGAGCATATCCCGGAGATTATTAATATTATAAGGAATATTGATGGCGCTACGGTGGTAATTTCACGAAAGCAGAAAGCATATTTTGAAACAGATAATCAGGAATTTGCCGATTATGTTTCGCAGTTTTACAAGGAAAATGAAAAGATCAATGATTTGCTGAGCAACCGGAATAATGATGTTTTTAAAATTGCCATTCATCATCCTGAAGGTGCGGAAGAGCATCTTTATCCGTATTTAAAAGAATACGAAAAGTATAATCTCAAAGTAGTGGTTTCAGGCAAAAACTGGCTTGACATTATGAATAAAGATATCAACAAAGGTCAGGCTCTTGAAAAACTGCAGCAATCTTTGGGTATCAAACCGGAAGAGACCATGGTTTTTGGAGATTACATGAATGATATCGAAATGCTTAAAAAAGCCCATTATTCTTTCGCAATGGAAAACGCTCATCCTTCTGTAAAGGAAGCGGCACGGTTTCAAGCCTCATGCAACAATAGTTTTGGGGTTTTAGCAACGATTAAAGACTATCTCTCTGCAGAGTTAGCACTGTAAATTTTAAAAAATTTAAATAGCAAAACCTTTTTTCGGAAGAAAAATGCCAGATTGTAAATAAATTCGGTATTTCACAGCGATTTTTTTTTGTGATATTAGGCTGAATTCATCTGAAAAGTTATATTTGTAGTCTAAATTTTAATAGACATGAAAGAACTTATTGAAAAAATTAACGCAGAATTTGAAGCGTTTACTACAGAAGCGAACCAGCAGGCTGAAAAAGGAAACAAAGCTGCAGGAACAAGAGCACGTAAATCTGCTTTGGAACTGAGCAAAATGTTTAAAGATTTCAGAAAAGTTTCTGTAGAAGAATCTAAGAAATAAAAAACACCGCCGGCTTTCGAAAGAAGCCGGTTTTTTTTGGTCTTTACATTTCACAAACGCTGATTCCGGCGTTTTTTCTGTGTTAAAAGGTGACAACAATTTTCTGTAAATCTTAAAAACGATTCGTGTTTCGTTAAATTGCTCCCAATTTATATTAAATAATTCTTTTGCTGTTGAGTTGTATTGCGATGCAGTTTATATTTGCGACGTTAAAAACAACTAAACTATATGAGAAAACTCTCTTTTTTATTTCTGCTGACTTCGCTCGCGCTTTCTGCGCAAAAAATCAAAATCACCGACGGTGAAACCGGAAAACCGATTGCCAACGCCAGAATTGTTTCTGACGAGCTCGCGCTGTACGCGAACGAAGATGGTCTTATCGAATTTCCGACAAACGGAAAGCCTTTTGAAGTTTCTGCCGGCGGTTATAAAAGGCAGCAGATTTCGCATTTCCAGAATGTGATTGCTTTGCAGCCAACTGTGAAAGATATTGAGGAAGTTAAAATCATCAGTATTGATGTACAGCCGATCTTTAATGATGTTTTAAAAAATTATCATAAAATATATTACAATAAGCCGGCGGTGTATGATGTAGTCTTTCGACGTAAAAGTTATCGAAACGAAAAACTTGCCTCAATGTCTATCGCTGAAGCAAAAATCTGGATGAGCAGCAGTATGTTTAATTATAAAAGCGCGTACAAAGAAGATTATGGGAGTATGATACAGATGCAGCTCAATAAGGTGAAATTTCTGAAAAAAGGGGATGCGGATTCTGCTTCTTCCTTGAAAAATAAAGAATTCGAAAGAGATTATTACGGCTCTTATTTTTTTAATTATGAACTTACGAGGTTACTTTCAAACATAAGAAACAGCAAATATTCCGGAAGATTGCTGGCAGAAGCTGACGGTGAGCAAACAATCAGTTTTAAAACCAATACTGATCGCAGTGTGAAGCTGGATGGTATTTTTAAATACAATAAGAAAGATAAAGTCATCACGTATATTGAGGTTAATTATGATATGGAAGAATTACCGGTAAAAAAAATGCAAAGCGGTAACGGTGAAGAATTCACTTACAAATTTGGTGTCGCTACAACTGTTTATGATTTTTATAAAAAAGACGACTTTTATGTTCCTGGTATGTTTCGTCAGACAGGCGATCGTTATGTGCTCTTCTATAAAGATAAAACAGTAACTTCAAAAACAGCAAGTGAAGTTTATTACAACACTTTCGCAAAAAGTACCAGTGCCGGTTTGGATAAAAAAGCAGATTCTTCAAAAAATTTACTTTCGGCTGCCGAAGTAAAAGACAGTAAAGAAGCCGTGATTTTACTTTCGGAAGAAGAGCAGAATTTTATTAATCAAAACTAAACCATGTATAGAATTTTTACTTTTGCTGTGATCTTTGTTTCAATGGCGATGAATGCGCAGACCAACCGATTTATCTATGACGTCGAATACCGCAAAGATTCTACATCAACAGCGACTACGAAAGAAAATTATCATCTCGATATCGATGCGAGGGACGTAAAATATTATCCGCGCGATTTTTTCGTTGGAGATTCCATGGTGGTTCACAATGTTGAATTCCCCAAAGAACAGAAATTTAATACGTCGAGTATTCTTACACATAAACTTGGAACGGAGCAGTACGAAGCGTATGATCTTCTGGAAAATATTGTGCTGAAACTTTCCTCAGATGCTCATCAAAACTGGAAACTGACCGGCGAAAAGAAGAAACTGAAAGATTTAAATCTGCAGAAAGCAACGACGACTTGGGGCAAAAGAAACTGGACAGCTTGGTTTACCGCTGATATTCCTTTTCAGGAAGGCCCATACAAATTTCACGGCTTGCCTGGTCTGATTACCGAACTTTATGATGATCAAAACAATTACCGTTTCGAACTGGTAAAAATGCAGAAAATAGAAAAAACGTACAGCAATCAGTACATATCGTATGTTTTGCAAAATGCAGTTCCGGTAGATGAAACCAAGAATAAAATTACAAAACTCAATTACTACGATGCGCCGGTAAATGCATTGCGTAACAACCACGGCGCAACAAAATCGACCGATGATTTTTTCCTGAATGACGGCACGCGTGTCACCGCAAAAAATACACGGGAAGTCAACGAACTTCTGAGGGAAGCGATTAGGAAATACAACAATCCTATTGAGAAAGGTAAAGCGATAAAATATCCGAATTAAAACAAAATCCGCAGCTCATCATGCAAACTGCGGATTTTTCTTGTAATTATTAATTGATCCGCGAATCAATCTTTTGCTGATCAAGCATTTTTCTGAGTGTCCACATCATATTTTCTTTTACAGTGTATGTTTTGCAAAGTTTATTATTCATCTTCATACTCATCGAAGTCTCATAAAAAGTTCTCGTTCCAAAAGCAATATCTTTTACTGTTTTTTCTGAAAAGCTTGGATAAAAATTGGCCAGGATCAACATGTTTCTTTTTAGAGAAGTACTGAAATCAGGATAATCTCCAAATTCGTCAATAACTTTTATTTTAAAAATCTTCTTTCCCAAGCTGTTTCCCCACTGTGTTTCAGCAAAAGCTCCTGTGATCATCATTAGAGGAATGCCCGCAACAAAAGCAAGAAGCATGTGTTGAAAAATAAGATATGTCAGCATGAAAGTGGGAATGATGTCTATAATTTTTGCCCATTGCCGCTGTCTGTCACTTTTCGGGAAGTCGGTTTGTACAGGCAGATAATATTCAATTTTCTTATACACTCGGCTTCCGAATATGTCAAAATCTCCTGTAGCTCTGCGCAGAATTTTTCGTTCTTTTAATTCGGAAATTTTCATAAAAGCAATTTACAAAATCATACTCAGCTGAATTCTTTTGCGCTGCTCGTCAATCTCCGTCACTTTTACCTGAACGTGCTGATGCAGCTTCACCACTTCATTTACATCCGAAACAAAACCTTCTTTCAGCTGAGAAATATGTACCAGTCCGCTTTCTTTAATTCCCAAATCTACGAAACAGCCAAATGCCGTGATGTTGTTGACAATTCCCGGTAAGATCAGGCCTGTTTTGAGGTCTGAGATTTTTTTGATTGTCGGGTCAAATTCAAAAACTTTTGCCGCTTTCCTCGGATCCAGTCCCGGTTTTTCCAGTTCTTTTAAAATATCCTGAATACCGAGAATTCCGATTTCGTTGGTGGTAAAATCTTCAGCTTTCAGAAGCGCAATTTTTTCTTTATTGGCAACCAGTTCGTGTGTTTTAATATTTAAACTTTTTGCCATTTTTTCTACGGTTTTATAAGCTTCCGGATGTACGGCAGAATTATCGAGCGGATTTTCTCCGTGGGTGATTCTTACAAATGCCGCCGCCTGCTGATAAGCTTTTTCTCCAAGCCGCGGAACTTTTTTTAAATCTTTTCTGTTTTTGAATGCACCGTTTTCTGCCCGAAATGCAATAATGTTTTCGGCCATTTTCTCACCAATTCCGGAAACGTAACTGAGAAGAGATTTGCTTGCGGTATTCAGATTGATGCCAACCGCATTCACCGATTTCATTACGGTAGAATCGAGTTCATTCTTAAGTTTAGACTGATCTACATCATGTTGGTACTGCCCGACACCGATAGATTTAGCATCAATTTTTACCAGTTCGGCCAGCGGATCTGCAAGCCGTCTTCCGATAGAAACGGCACCACGCACGGTAACATCATATGTCGGGAATTCATCTCTTGCAATTTTACTTGCAGAATAAACCGATGCGCCGGCTTCCGAAACCACAAAAACCTGAATCGGTTTGTCGAAAGCAATTTTCTTAATGAAAAATTCGGTCTCGCGGCTCGCAGTGCCGTTTCCGATAGAAATCGCTTCAATATGATATGCGTTTACCATCGACCGGATTTTCTTCATCGCCATACCGGTTTCGTTTTGCGGTGCATGCGGATAGATATTTTCATTATGAAGAAGATCACCTTTTTCGTCGAGGCAAACCACTTTACATCCGCTTCTGAAACCCGGATCGATCGCAAGAATTCTCTTCTCTCCCAAAGGCGGAGCCAGAAGCAGTTGGCTGAGGTTTTCAGAGAAAATATGAATCGCTTTTTCATCGGCTTTTGCCTTGGCTTCCTGTAAAGTTTCATTGGAAAGTGCCGGCTCCAGCAGCCTTTTGTATGAATCGCGTATTGCAGTTTTTATGTGTGACGTGCATTCGTTTTTTGATTTGATTAAAGCATTTTCTATAAATTCGATGGCTTCTTCCAAATCAATATCGACAGAAGTTTTGATAAACCCTTCACTTTCGGCACGAAGAATCGCCAGCAGTCGGTGCGAAGGAATGCGGTTAAGCTGTTCCTGCCAGTCGAAATACTGCTTAAATTTCTGTGCATTCTCGTCCTCGGCTTTTGCTTTGACGACTTTAGCTGTTATCACCGCTTTTTTCTGGAACATCCGGCGCAGATTCTTACGGACATACGCGTTTTCATTAATCCATTCCGCCATGATGTCGCGTGCTCCCAGAAGGGCTTCCGCGGTTGTTTCGACCTTATCACCCACATATTTTAAAGCAATATTCTCAATATCACGGGCGTTTTGGCTCATAATTATTCTGGCCAGAGGCTCTAATCCTTTCTCGCGGGCAGCATCCGCTTTGGTTTTTCTCTTCTTTTTAAAAGGAAGATAGAGATCTTCAAGTTCGGTCAGATTAAAGCTTTCCGATATTTTTTTTTGAAGATCATCTGTCATCTGACCCTGCATTTCGATCGCGCCGATGATACTTTCCTTTCTTTTGATCACCTCGTCGAACTGCTTTTTACGCAAATCAATCTGTTCGATCTGTGTTTCGTCGAGATTTCCGGTAGCGTCTTTCCGGTAGCGCGAAATAAACGGAATCGTGCAGTCGTCAGCCAAAAGTTGAAGCGTGGCAGCAATGCTTTTTTCGGAAACAGGAAGTGTATTTTGAATGAATTGAATAGCGGTCATGCAGAATTTTTGAAGCCGCTAAAATAGTGGAATTTTGTCGTTGTTTTTAAATTTAATAAGGAATTTAAATATACAAATGTACAGCAAGGCTGCAGATAAAAATCTTCTGCTTTCGTATTTTGCTTTTATTGTTGACGTTTTCAGTCAGAATCTCGGCAGATTTTTTTCCTTTGTTAAAACAAACCACTGTTGGTAAAAGATGGATACAACTCGTCGAAATATTGCGGAATTATATTATGTAGATAGCGATCACTTTTACCGCTTCGCTGCCAATTTTTCTTTGTAAAAATGCTTTGCAGACCAGGTAACGTTTCATCAATCATTGCAAAAAGTACTTCGTAATGGCGAAGGTTTTCTGCTAAGTTTCATTTTGACTCTTTCTGTCATTGTCTACAAACTACCGTATTTAAAGTATTGATAGAAAGCTGAGAAAAAATAATGTCTGTCTTGACAAAAGTCTTTACCGTTTGGATGAGTTAAAGACCAAAAAAAAGGAATATCACATCAGCGATATTCCTTTTTTCATTTTACTTTTTCGTCAGCGCGTCGGCTTTATGCACCGCTTTTTCACCGGTTTTGTCACTTTCCACTTCATACTGTGGTTCATCTTTCGAAGCTTTTCGGTCTTTTTTCATAAAAGTAAAATCTTCCGTATGCACCTTTGTGATTTTCCCTTCAGTTTCTCCGTTCTGAAATTTCCATTTTACGTGATCGCCTTTTTTAAACATAATCTTTCCTTATTATATTAGTATTTTGTAATGGTATTTTCATGTAAACAAAAATGATACTAATTAAAATTAACAGGAAAATAATTTACAGTCTACAGGAATTCGTGTTTTAATTTTTAAATTTAAGCTCATGAATTTTAATCCTCAAAAAATACTGGAAGACGATGTCGTTCGTCTCTCTCCGCTTACAAAAAATGATTTTGAAGCCTTATATGAAGCCGCTTCAGACCCTGAAATCTGGATCCAGCATCCGAATAAAGACCGCTGGCAGAAAACTGTTTTTGAAAATTTCTTTGAAGGGGCATTGCAAAGTGGTGGCGCGTACACCGTAACCGAAAAATCAACTGGAAAAGTGATTGGCAGTACACGCTTTTATGATCTTGATGAATTGCAGAAATCTGTACTGATTGGCTATACTTTTTATGCAAAAGAATTTTGGGGAAAATCTTTGAATTCGAGGGTAAAAAAAATGATGCTTGATGAAGCTTACAAATACTTAGATACAGTCATTTTTCATGTTGGAGCGCAGAATATAAGATCACAGATCGCGATGGAAAGATTGGGAGCGGAAAAAACAGGAGAGGAGGAAGTCGCTTATTTTGGTGAATCTCCCAAAACAAACTTTGTGTATGAGATTAAAAAAGAAAACTGGCTTCCTAAAAAATATTAAGAATGATATAAAGATCAGTTTACAAAATACTGAATTCTCTCCAGCATCAAATTTATATCAAAAGGTTTTGCAATAAAAGCATCCGGTCGGCAGGCAATCTGCGTTTCTCCGTATTGAGCGTGCGCACTCATAATAAAAACAGGAACACCCTCATTTACTTTTTCCTCCCTGATTTGCTGGCAAAGTTCAATTCCTGAACCATCTGGCAAGCGAACATCAAATAGGTAAAGATCAGGCGTATAAGATAAATCTCTGTTGCTGAATTCAGTCGCAGATCCGAAAGATTGTACATCGTAATTTTCACTTTCCAAAAAAACTTCAAGAATTTCGCGTATCGCGTCATCGTCCTCGACGATATAAATCGTTTTCATGCACGTAATTTAACAATAACTGCACCAATGTTTAACTTACATCCATATAAGTGTAATAAAATCATTTAATTAGTATTTTTTGTGATTTTGCGTGATGATTCATTGTAGAACATATTTAATGTAGCATGAGATTATGTAATAAATTTTTAATGAATAAATTCTCTTACTTTTAGTATCGATTTGAGTGGTATTTTAGGTTGTTCAGTTAATCTTAAAATCAGCAGAAAATAATTTTATACCTTTGCGACCGGATATTATTTTTTAAAAATATCGTACCGAACATTCTATGCCGGAAAAAACAGACACAAATGAGCAGCAGCGACTTCAATCTCTGCAATCCTATCATATTTTAGATACTGCTGCCGAAAAAGATTTTGATGATATAACTGAGTTGGCGTCCGCAATCTGTGAAACGCCTATTTCGCTCATCAGCCTTGTAGACGAAAACAGACAGTGGTTCAAATCGCGTCACGGTCTTGATGCTCTGGAAACCGAACGCTGCCATTCTTTTTGTGCACACGCTATTCTTCAGCCCAAAGAATTGATGGAAATTAATGACGCGAAGCTTGATTTCCGTTTTTCAGAAAATCCATTGGTTACCGGAAGTCCAAATATCCGTTTTTATGCTGGAATGCCGCTTGTAGATCCAGACGGTCAGGCGCTTGGTTCTCTTTGTGTAATCGATGAGAAACCCAAAACACTAACCGAAGTTCAGAAAAATGCACTGCGGATTTTAGCCAATCAGGTCATTGACAAACTGCTTTTAAGAAAAAATGCTTACGATTTAGAACAGGCTAACCAAAAACTTACGGAAGCTAACCGTGAGCTGAGCGAAACGGAAGCTGAACTTAAAAGAAGCAATACCAATCTTCACAACAGCAAAGTGAGACTTCAGACCATTCTTGATATCATTGGCGAAGGCATCGGAATTACCGATGAAGTAGGGAATATTGTTTATACAAATAAAAGAAATCGCGAAATTTTTAAAATAGAAGAAGGTCATATGCTTTCTCTACAAAACGGTTCATCGTTGTGGGACAACCGCAGATTGGATGGATCTCTTCTTCCGCGTGAAGAACATCCGGTAAGTATCGCCGTCCGAACCGGGAAACCTGTTCTTAATTTTGAGTTTCTTGTCCGCGACCGCGACGGCAAGCGGCTGTATTTAAGAATGAATGCCGCGCCGATTACTGATGAAAACGGAAAAGTAACAGGAGCAGTAGCCAATTTTGCAGATATTACCCAAAGTTATCTCCTACAGCAGCAACTAAAAGAGCGGGAAGAGAGTCTCAGAATGGCGATCACTTCTGCCAATCTCGGGACATGGCATATGAATACTTTAGATAAATTCTTTACGCCTTCGACTAGGTTGAAAGAACTCTTTGGTTATCATGAAGACGAAGAAATGACCTATCATGAAGCCATAGCTCAGATCGACGCGTCCCATCGTGAGAAAGTAATGACAACTGTTTCAGATGCAATGATGAGCAGCCAGTCTTATCAGGTCGAATTTCCTGTCATAGGATTTCGTGACCGGAAACTTCGCTGGGTTCATGCCACCGGAAAACTTTATAAAAACCCGTCAGATCCCTCAATATCCCATTTTTCTGGAACCATTGCTGATATTACAGAAAGAAAACTCGATGAGCAGCGACGCAGTGATTTTGTAGGAATGGTAAGCCATGAACTGAGAAATCCACTCACAGCGATTAACGGTTATACATATATTTTAAATAAACGTGCTTCCAAAGAAGAAGATGCTTTTACATGCAATATTTCGGCAAAAATCAGTGTACAGATCAAGCGGATGGAAGCGCTCATAAACGGTTTTCTGGATGTAGCGAGATTAGGTGAAGGAAAAATTCAGTTAAATGAAACACAGTTTGAACTTTCTGAGCTTTTAAAATTTACCGAAGAAGAATGTCTGGCAAATATCACATCGCATGAAATAAATTTTGATATTTCGAACGAAATTACTTTACTGGCAGACCGAGAAAAAATAGAGCAGGTGATTACTAATTTCATCAATAATGCAGTAAAATATTCACCGAGAAATACCGAGATTAAGGTAGTGGGTGCAATTCGGGATGGTGTCGCCTGTGTTTCCGTAAGAGATCACGGGATGGGAATTTCTCCTCAAGATCAACCTTTTGTTTTTGACCGTTATTACCGCGTGGATAGCGAAGAAATGAAGAATAAAAAAGGTTTCGGAATGGGATTATACATCTGCCGGGAAATAATTGAGCGTCACAATGGTGAGATCGGGGTTGAAAGTACTATTGGCGAAGGAAGTACGTTCTGGTTCACTCTTCCTGTAAATAAATAAAAAAAGAAGACTTTTTAAATCTTCTTTTGATACTCTGGCCGCTGTTCGAAAACTTGCTGAAGGTCATCCAGACAATCGGCGCCGACGCAGTTTTTATTGTTAAGAAGCCATTTCTGAATCAGCAGTGTTCTGTAGGTAGAAACTACATTTTTTACTGAATCTTCTTCGGAAAAATAATCAAGCGCGAAAAAAAAAGCGGTATTGAAATGCATCAGATCAGGCTCACTAACCCATGGTTTTGTCATCATCATCAGTGGCCAGTGCCAAACAAACCGCTCTTTATATGACTGAACTTCAAAAACCGAGTTTTTATTAATTTTATATGAGAGATTATTGGGCATTTCGACCTTTATTCCCTCTTCATTTACTTCAAAAATCCCAAACTGTACTGCCATTTTTATGTTTTACTTTACTGCTAAAATAAGAATAAGATTTAATACATAATAGGTGTTTGTATAATTATTGTATTTATTTAATATTAAATTTCGATTTATTATGTTATAAATTTATTTTCTGCTGGGTATTTTTTAGCAAAATTATGACCTCGCCCATACTTGGTAATAACTCCTACAGTGTGTAGTATATTTTTTAATTTAGGCATCACTTCAACTAAATGTGATTTTAAATTTATAAGCCATAAATTTGTTTTCTGGTTAAAGCCTCATTCTTGATCGGATTGTTAAGGCAAAATTGTTCCTGAAGTTAATTTTAACATCATTATATAAACAAAGTTTATCCAAAAATATTTTCATGCAGAAAATTATCAGCCTGTTCGATTTCAGACAGGAAATCAATTATAAAAACGAAATTCTGGCTGGCCTCACCGTTGCAATGACGATGATTCCTGAGTCGCTTTCTTTTGCGATTCTTGCCGGACTGTCGCCGCTTACAGGATTGTATGCCGCTTTCCTAATGGGATTGATTACAGCTGTTTTTGGCGGCCGGCCGGGAATGGTTTCCGGTGGAGCAGGAGCGACTGTGGTTGTGCTTATCGCGCTTGCATCAGCGCATGGTGTTGAATATCTTTTTGCTGCGGTCGTTCTTGCCGGAATATTTCAGATTCTGGTGGGTGCATTTAAACTCGGAAAATTTGTAAGGCTCATTCCGCAGCCTGTTATGTACGGCTTTCTAAACGGTTTGGCAGTCATTATTTTTATGGCACAGGTAGCACAGTTTAAAATCGTTTCGGACGGCATCGAAAGTTGGATGAATGGAATGTCTTTATATATAATGATGGGACTCACTTTACTTACGGTTGCCATCGTATTTTTTCTTCCAAGATTCACAAAAGCTGTTCCAGCATCATTAGTCGCAATTATTGTTGTTTCAGCATTGGTGTTTTTCGTGGGAATTGATACCAAAAAAGTATTAGATATAGCTTCTGTAAGCGGCTCATTTCCTAAATTTCATATTCCGCAGATCCCTTTTTCATTGGAAACACTTCAAATTATTTTCCCTTATGCTATGATTATGGCCGGAGTTGGTCTCATAGAAAGTTTGCTGACTTTAAATATGGTGGACGAAATTACCGCGACTAAAGGCAACAGCAACCGCGAAGCCGTAGCGCAGGGAATTGCCAATATGACCAATGGCTTTTTTGGCGGAATGGGAGGTTGTGCTATGGTGGCGCAGACTTTAGTGAATATTGGTGCCGGTGCCCGGACAAGACTTTCCGCAATTATTGGTGCGCTCACAATTTTATTTGTGATTCTTGCCGGCGGTTCTGTTATTGAACAGATTCCTATGGCAGCGCTGGTTGGTGTGATGATGATGGTAGCGATTGGTACGTTTGAATGGGTAAGTTTTCGGATTATCAATAAAATGCCAAAACACGATATTTTTACCGGAATTCTTGTCGCAGTTATTACCGTGGTTTTGCACAATCTCGCTTTGGCTGTTTTAGTCGGAGTCATTATTTCCGCTTTGGTTTTCGCTTGGGAAAGTGCGAAAAGAATTCGTGCCCGAAAATTCATAGATAACAATGGCGTAAAGCATTACGAAATATTCGGACCGTTATTCTTCGGTTCGGTTTCTGCGTTTACAGAGAAATTTGATGTTATGAACGATCCGCAGGAAGTCGTTATCGACTTTTCTGAAAGCCGCGTTTCCGACATGTCAGCCATCGATGCACTTCACAAAATAACCGAAAAATATCAACAGCAAGGTAAAATTCTTCATCTCCGCCACCTTAGCCCTGAATGCAGAAAGCTTTTACAAAATGCGGAAAGTATTATCGAAGTAAATATTCAGGAAGATCCGGAATATCGGGTGATGGAGAAATGATTTTAAACTTAAACCGAAGTATGTATTAGTTATTATTTCATTACATTATATGATGATCTGATAACTTGTTTGTCTAAGTTGCATTGATGCAGTTTATAACGTAATCTTAATCAGAATTTAGCTAAATACTTACCAGACAATTGTTGGTTTCGAAACCTGTTTCACAACCTTCTGAAAATATAGAGAAATTCCGCATTTCAATTTATTTAATTCTAAAATTTCCTGCTTTTAATTTTTGTTAACAATTGTTAATTTTACACATCCTTGGCAAAATATTTGCTGTTAGCACATCTGTAAATATCGCTGTGGTATATTGAGGAAATAGCAGTTAATATTGAATTTTTATAATACCACTTCATTTTTTTAGCAGATATAATTAAATTTTTATTTTGCTGGATTTTGTAATTTAAACATAAAAAAGTTAATGTAAAATGATTTTTTTACCATTTCTTTAATCTATTTTCGTAAATGTCTAATGTTTGTGAAATCCATTCCAGTCTGAATTAATATTTAAAGAAAAGTTCATCTTAAAAAGAGCTGATCCGGATATGAATTTGTGATATTTAGTTTTTATAAAATACAGTACAGATAAGTTTTATATGTATAAAAATTCTACTAAAACAACCCGGTTTTCTATTGCAGAAAACGATTTCTATTTTAAGCAGTTTCTGCTGAAAATGCTCTTAGAAAACCCGCAGTTTTCGGTAGTTAACGATTGCAATAACGGAAACGAACTGATCAACAGACTGTACAGAAAGCAGGAAGATGTTTTTATCATAAATCTATTTATGCCGATCCTCAGCGGAATTGAAGCCATCAAATACATCCGCCAGACAAACAAAACCATTCCTATTCTTACGTATTCTGCGACTTTTCAGGAAGATATTGCCAGAACGATCGACGATATTCCAAATACGTATTACTGTCAGAAAAACAGCATTATTATAAAAGATCTTCTTCAGAACTGTATTCTCAGCCAAAATTCAAATTACCAGGATTACAAAAAAGAGTGGGCGATGCAGGATGAAGTGGTGAAAAATTATATGGACCGCCAGAAAAAAGAACAGGAAGATCTCAGCGTTACCGAGATTCATATCATTAAACTGTGTTATGAAGGTTTTAGTAATAAGGAAATTGCGGATCGGATTAATTTGAGTTCGCGAACGATTGACACGTATATTACACGTCTAACGGATAAATTGGGTTTAAAAAGCAAACTGGATCTTGCGCGATTCTGTGTGGAAAATGGATATTATAATTCAAGTATTTAATTGAAATGAAAGAGTACGGACAGAAAAAATTAAATAAAGAAGATGTGAGAAACGGAATCATCCGCTTCGCTCTTTCGTTTGGTGTCTTGGTTCTGATCAGTTTTCTGACTGTTTTTTTGTTTTTCAGAAGTTCTGATATTCAGAAAAGACAGGTTCAGAAAGAACTGGATGATTACAAAAGTATTCTGAATAGAAACGAATTTTTAAAAATTAAAATGGATACCATTTATTATAAAATGAGTCTTCTGAATTCCAATAAAGTGGAGAACGACATTTTTTTGAGAAATTCGATACTTGAAGATCTTCGTGACACGAGAAATCTAATGGGAGCGGATTCTTCGACGTCTTTCAGGCAATACGCAACGCTGACGAAAAATATAGGTAAAATGACAGTTTTCAAAAATGAACTGATCAATATTACAGCAAAAGAACAGAATGCAATGCGGAGTCTGAACGAATGTATGGGGAAAGTAGACCGCATCAGTACATCAATGAAAACCAGCGCTCCGAGTGGAAGAATCGCCAGGAGATTGAAATAAACAGTAGCTAATGCAAGTAAATATTACCCTTTCGAAAAAAGAAAAAAGATACTATTTCCTATACCTTTTGGGATTGCTTTTTTTTGCTGTTTTGCTCATCTCGGCTGTTGTTTTGTACCGAAGCGAATCTCCTTTTAATAATTCTGATATTCTGGCTATTCAGGCTTTGCAGGAAAAAGCAAAATTTGATGAAAGACAGAAGGTTGCGCAGCCTGTTATCGACAGCACTTTTCACAGGATTGATAAAGTTTCGGTAGATAATAATAATCCTTTGGAAGAGAATGAAATCCGCTACAGCATTAATGATATCGCCAATATTTTTGAAACGGTTAATATCAATGATCCGCGAAAAGGTTCTTATGCGCAAATCGCTCAGTTCTATAAAATGTATATGGAAGACAAATATGTAGCAGGCAAAAAAAATGAAAACATTAAAATTTTCACCAAACAGTTTGAAGATTGTTCGATCGGTTTTAAGGAAAGAAAAAATCAGAAACTGCAGAGAGACAATGCAATGCTTATGAAAAATAACTAATCAGTATAATCATGAATTACATTCAGAAAAACAGGAAGAATATTATTATTGCCGTGGTAAGTCTTCTGCTGGTAGCGGCAATCATCATTCTTTGGCTGCAGCGGAAGGTGATCCACAGTTCGGATGATATTCTGGCAACGGTGTATCCGACTTCTTTAAATGTGGGCGATACGCTTACGTTTGATGATAAAACATCTTTTGGAAAATCAAGAAAATGGGATTTTGGTGACGGTTTTAATTCACAGAAAAACAAAGGCGTTCATTTTTTCAAAAAACCAGGTTACTATCAGGTTTCACTTATTATTGATAATAAATATACAAAGTCTTTTCCTGTTTTGGTTTCTGCGGGTGTTCCGAAAGTCGTTGATGCCGAGAAGATTCCGACTACGATTGATGCACCAAGCCAGGCGATGCAGCTCGCAAATGTGGTTTTTACCGCAAATTCAAATGATGCAAAAAATTTCACCTGGAAATTTGGAGAAACCGGAAATATCGATGCAAAAGAAAAAATGGCATCTTACGCTTTCAAAAATCCGGGAAATTACATTGTGACATTATATACGGATGTAGATCAGGAGCCGATTCAGCACATGATTAAAATTTTACCGGCGTATGAAGAACTTGATGATGAAGTGATTGCAGAGCCAACCGTTGTTGATATTTATGGGAAAATAAATGATGATTTTAAATATCATCTGCAGCAGATTGCAGAAGGAAACAGTTTTAATACGCATTATAATTATCTGCTTAAAACCTATCTGTGCAACAAAGACAATATTCCGGTTACGGTGAATGATAAAAATAATTCTTTTTACTATTACTGTACAGGTCTTCAGTTCGACAAAAAGAACAATATTTTAGAAGTAAAAACAACGCTTGACAGTAATCAGAATTGCGTCATCAAAGTGGAAGTGAAGCAAAGCAAGCTATAAAAACTAAAAATAAATTATGAAAAATAACTTTATAAATGTCATCTATGCTTCCGCTGCAGTTTACTTTTTAGTTGGTTGTCAGGTGAGAATTCCTTCTGAAGATACGCCGGAATCCGGTTTTTATGGTTATGTAGATCAGGTAAAAGTGAGCGACGGTTATCCTAAAAACTCAGAGCCGTGGGTTGTCGTTTCAGACCGGGATAATAACTCTGTATTTTTAGACAAAGGTGATGAGAAGTCGCCGAAGGAAATCAAATTTCTTGAGCCACTTTTGGTTATTAAAGAAAATACTTCAAAAAATCTCATCAAAGTTGCGCAGTATGAGCCTGATGCTTTATTAAAAAAGATTTCATCTAAATCTGTAAAAACCTATGGCTGGATTCCTAAAGATCAGCTTCTTCTGTGGACAAATTCTTTAAAAAGAAGTGACAATGGTTTCACTGTAAAAGCTGTTCTGTCTCCAAATCATTCTGATGTTTTGAAAGATGGTGCCAAATATTTGAAAAATGATTCGGTAATCGTATTTACTTCTCCGGATCTGACGAAACCAACGAGCAAAAAACTTCCTTTAGGTCAGTTTGTGTACATCTATAAACAATCTGAATCCAATAACCGATATTTAATCGGGAAATCGCCATCGCTGAAATTAGACAGTATCTCAAAAGATATGTATGGCTGGGTGAGCTCAAATGTAGTGGCAAACTGGGGCGAAAGAAGCGCTTTAAAAGTGGCATCGGATTTTAATTATGCAAATGCCGGAACTTCGGCCATTACAAAACAGTCGCAGGACGGAAGCACGAGCGCGACAAAATTTGCTCTCGCAGATGCCGCCGACAGAACCCAGGTTGAAAATTTGGTTTCTATTACGCCTACAACAGTCGATCCTTCAAACAAAGCGAAATTTTTTACCAACGCCCTAGATTACAGCAAAAATTTTGTCGATAATGTTTTGGGTCAGCCGGTCTATTTTGACCGTTACAAAGAAATTGTCAACAGAAGTAAAAATCTCAATATTATTTTTACGGTTGATATCAGCAGAGAAAATATTCAGAATTCTGCGTTGGCAAAATCTGTTTTTCAGGACATTCAGCTTAAAAAAGATCAGTTAAAATACTATCATAATATAAAATATGGCGCTGTACTTTATAAAAACAATACGTGCGGCGACGATGTGATGACCTCGGCACTGACCAATAATTTCGAGGAAATAAATACGTTTATAGATCTGCAGACTAAGAATCCGGAATGCAGCAGTTCTGGTGCACAGCCTCTTCAGGAAGCTTTGGAAGCAAGCGGAGCGTTGATAAGTCACGTTCCGGATGAAACCAATATTGTTGTTGTCGTGGGATCGACCGCCAGCAGCTACGGTGGTTTGAATAATGCATTAAGAAACCTGACTATGGGAAGAGCAAAAATGCTGTTTTTCCAGTCTGCATCCGGATCTTCAGATTATTATAACAATTTCGTTTTATTTTCTGAAAATGTTTTGACGGGAACGGCAAGAAATATTGCTGAACTTGATAAAGAAAAAATTGTTGATCAAAAAATGATTTTGGATAAAAACAATTATAACCTGGTGATGGGTGAAGAAGGTTTTTATTCTCTGGATTATCCGAACGGAAGTATGTCGCAGGGGTTCGTAGTTTATCCTAAAAAAGGTGAAATCAGTTCAAGTAATTTACTGATTAAATCTCTCGACAGTCTTCTGGCACAGGTTACAGATTATAATCAAAGAATGAATGCATCGCTGACCGGTTATTTCAAATCGCCTGTAGGAAGTTCAAGAACGACTTTGAGACCGGATTTCCGAAATCAGTTTGCTAATGCACCGGCGCTTACACCGAAAGAAACTTCGTCACAGCTGATATCTTATAATTATCCTTTTCTTACAAGAGGAGTGTATACGGAAGAGTTTAAGGAAAATTATCCTGCGGTAGAAAAAGGAGTTTTACTTTCGGAAACCGAATATGATAAACTGAGGGCTTTTTATCAGGAAGTTTACAGAGAAACAGAAAGTTTCAGTCCGTCATTCAGCCAGGGTTCAGCGGTAAATAATTATTTATCTGTTTTAAAAAAATATTATTCCGGCGATGGTAAATTTGATAAGTCGAAGCTGAAGGATCAACCGATGGCATATTCCGTCGCAGTAAGTACGGGATTTGATAATTCTTCGGAAGAAACGCTTTCAAAATTCAAACTCAGCGGCTGGAAACAGGCAAAAGTTATTTCGCCGGAAATCGTAAAAAATTATTTCAAACAATATAAAATATTGGCAGACAGATTGCTGGATAACAAAAGCAATCCGAAGATCATCATCACCCAGAACGGCGAAAAATTGTATTGGCTCAACCGATATTTTATGCCGACTACACAACCGGTAGAATCTCTTTAATTTTTACAGGTTTTTAAAATTTACATTATAAAATAATAAATACAAAACTTGATAATATGGCAATGTTTAATTATGGTGTCGGCGGAAACGAGGTAAAAGTCGATGCCAACGAAGCGATACAGGAAATCCAGCAAAACAGATCTCTTATTGTAAGTCAACTGACTGCTGATGAGCCGTTTATTCCGGAGATTACCAAAGGTCTGAAATCTATGGATGATGTTTTCAAACACTTTCAACCGGCAATTTCTGTACAGCATACGACTGAGGACGGCACTTATGTAGACGAAGAATTCAGATTTCAGCAGCTGGGAGATTTCACCCCAAAAAATCTTACTAAAAATTCGGAATATCTGAAAACGCTCAGCATAGAGCAGGAGCAGTACAACAAGATTTTGAGACAGCTGAAAAACAATAAAATCCTGAAAAATATTCTTGAAAATCCGCAGACAAAGGAAGCTTTGATTGAAGTGTTGAAAGAAGTAGCAGGCGAACTTGAAAAATAAAAATAACCATGGATAATAAACAACAGGCTCAGCAAAATCAACAATCTGGGCAGCAGCAAGACCGCAGACAGGGCGCTGCTCTGGATGACCTGAATAAAGTTGGCGGTTTTAATTTCATTGAAACCGTTGTAGACGGAATCGCCAACATGAATCCTACAAGAAAAGCCAGGAAGGAGATTTTCTTAAACGATTCAAACAAGCAGAGCGAAAGAAAAGATCTGGCCCAAAAACTGAATCTCTGGATTTCTTTATTGGAAAACAATGAAACGGCAGATGAAATGGCTGAAACCTGCAAGACGAAAGCGATTTCAGCGGAAAATAATCTTAAAGTAAATCTTAAAAACGCACTTTCTGAAATCCGTCAGCTGGAAACTTCTTACCGTACGATGTCTCAATTTTTCAAAAATACTGAACTTGATAAGGTGGATAATGTAAGCATTGTAAATGCCTCGCTGGAGCAGATGAAAGATTTGGATAATCCGCTGTTTATTGATGCGATTGCAGATGAATTCAAGCAAAATTATGACAGATTAGATCTTCGGGATAACTATTCAATACTGGCGATTCCTGGATATTTGGGTTCAAATAAAGTGGTGGAAAAATGGGCGAAAATATGTAATGAGAATAAAGTAATGCTCGTGACCGATTTTGCCAATCTTGATAAACCGGATGATGTTGTAGATTTATTTCACTCTGCAAATCTTACCGGTGGCGAGCTTCACAGGAGTAATGTGATTATGACGACCAATTGGTTAGTCGGTCGCGGACGCGCTGAAGAAGTTGGCGAAGAGGAAAATGTTGATCTTCCGCCATCGACTTCTATGGCAGGGAAAATTTATAAAACATTGATGTCACAGGTTGCTGCCGGTAAAAAGCACGGTAATATCAACGAGGTGGATGCCGTGAAATTCGACCTGAAGAAAAGTGAAATTTCGCAGCTGGAGAAAATGGGATTGGTACCTATGGTCAACGAGTACGGAAAAATTATGGCATTCTCGGCGAAAACTCTGTTCACAGGAGATAATATCGGCTTGCAGACTTATTCTGTAGTTAGGGTTTTTGATTACGTTACTAAAGTGCTGTTGGATTTCTTAAACAGAAGAGCGTTTGAAAACTGGAATCCGAGAAATGAAGATGACCTCAGAAGGCAGATTGTTACTTTTCTGGATGGTATTAAAGGACCGGACAAATTAATCGAGAAATTTAAAATTGTCCGTTTTGAGCAAGATAAACTTAATAAAGACCGCGTTTGGCTTGATATCAGAATGACGCCGTATTTCCCAACTAAAAGTTTTGTGATAAAACTAGACGGTCACAAAGGTGATGATGGAAACGAATGGGATGCTGAATATCAGCAGGAATAATTTTTATTTATTAAAACAGAAAAGGGAATTTTCGCAAAATTTGCGTGTTCCCTTTTTTTATGCAAATAGTATATCATGAAATTTCTATGTTTAATTTCGGTTGCAACAGCATTTATTTTCATTTTTTCCTGTGAAAAAAAATATGAAAGACCAGATCATTATTCTGTCGATCTTTTCGAAAACGAAAGAAATGAGCAGAAAAAGAGAATGCTGACCGCTGAAGAAGCTTTAGAAAAAAGCATTCTGGTTTTAAAAACAGATAAAACCGAACTGCTTGGAAATCCAAAAATAAATAACAGATCCGTTTTTGTCTATAAAATTGCCGACGGGGAAATTTTGAAAAGTAGGAATGACTCAGTGGATTTTCCAATACGGATTATTTCAGATTATGATCTTTTTTCGAAAAGAAAAAAAGAAGATTCAGCGACTATTTATCTCGTAAAACCAACGTCTTATAAATTATTGATTAAAGATTTTGGTGTCAGTTATCAGACGGTGCCGCTAGCTCCGAATTTTTAAAAAATAATTTTCTGATTTTTTAAAAGTGTAGTAATTCTACGATAGTAAATTTCATCAGCTGGTTCTATCTTTGGTATATCAGAAGTGAGAAACAAATCATTAATACTAATATTAAAATTTAGAAATCATGGCAAACAATTCAAGAGCTGTTTTAAAATTTAACGGTGGAGCAGAGCAGAAAATCCTAAAACTAAATTACGGTGTATCCAGAAATACCGATGTTTCAGGTAGAGTAGCATCAGATCCTTCTAATGCATTGATCAAAATTACAGTAGAAGCTACTGAAGATTCCGGGATTCTGGAAAGTCTGTTAAACGGAAAATACAAACCTACTTCCGGTGAAGTTACTTTCAACAAATCTCATGAAGAAGGTACATTGACAACTTTGAAGTGGGACAACGGATATGTAATTCAGCACGAAGTGGATTATGATGCTTTGAATGAAGATAACATGTTCATCAGCTTCGTAGTAAGTGCAGAAAAAATCGACTATGGCAACTCAGCATACGACGGAATCTGGCCAGGAGCAAAATAATCCTACGTTTACAAAGCATAGACAGGAGCATTAAATTCAATCCTGATGAAGATCCAATGTGGTATTATTCGTCAGGATTGCTTTTTATTGCGAATTTTTGTCGATCAACCACTTTTTTTTGCTTAAATTTCTACTGTGTAATTACTAAAATCATCCATTATGGAAAGCCCAAATACGCCGGTAAGACCTTCTTTTAAACCTGATAACAGTGCCAATTCTATTTCAGCCAACCAGATTTTTGGAATCAACAGGCTTGTAAAACTGAATATTGTAATTGAAGGAAAAGTCATTTCTCATTACAAAGATTTTACCCTTTCGCAAAGTGCTCAGAAACATCATGAGTTTGAACTCACTTTAGCCCATGATACCCTTGGAAATTATGAAGATCATAATCTGGCTTCCAGTAATGAATTTTTAGGGAAAAGAATTACGGTTGTTCAGAAATATAAAGACGTACCAGACAGCCCGGAAAGAACTTTTGTTGGCGTCATTACAAAAGTTGGTTATAGCCAGGAAAAGGGCGGACTGCCAAATATTGTTCTGAGTGGTTTCAGTCCGACGGTATTGCTTGATGCTGCACCGACTGTACAGAGCTTTGGTGGTGAAGCGCCCGTAAATCTCAGTATAATTGCTGCACAACTCATTAAAGAAGGTTTGGGAAGCAGCAAATATGATGTTCGGGTTGATGCCAATGATTATTCTGAAATTCCATTCAGTGTACAGTATAACGAAACGCATTTCAATTATCTGGCCCGAATGGCCGAAGCGTATGGAGAGCAGTTTTATTACGACGGTGAGGTTTTGCATTTTGGGAAACTTCCGCCTCAAAATCCTCCGTTAAAATTAATCTACGGCAGCAACGTGAGTGATATTCGCGTAGAATTGAATGCAGTTCACACGAAGCCTGAATTTTACGGATACAACAGCAGCCAGAATTCAAAACTAACTTCCGGTGAAACATCAGTAAAACATAAAAGTGATTTGGCTAAAACAGCATATGCCAAAAGCCAGAGCGATATTTTCCAGACGAAATCTCTGCAGGTTGCACCCATAAAGGCAATTACAGATAAAGATGTCGTTAATTCTCAGCAAAGCGCATCAGGAAGTAAAGCAGTGGAAGTTTTTACGGTAAGCGGTCATATTTCAATCCCATTTTTGTATCCCGGATGTGTCGCAGATTTAGAAATGCGAAAACCCGACACCAGCCAGACAAGTTATTTTACCAGAATTATGGTAACGGAAACAACACATGAAGTTGATACGCTCGGGCACTATAAAGGAACCTTTAAAGCAATTGCCAGCGATACCGGATTTCTTCCAAAACCGATATTTTATCTTCCCCTTGCTCAGCCACAGATTGCAACGGTGGTAAGCAATACAGATCCTCAGGGACAGGGAAGGGTGGCCGTAAAATTCGACTGGCAGCTTCACGACACTACAAATTTTATCAGAATGATGAGCCCCGATGCTGGTGGAACAGATCAGATTACCCAAAACAGAGGTTATGTGGCAATTCCTGAAGTTGGAGATCAGGTAATGGTGGGTTTTGTTCACAATCATCCGGACCGGCCTTTTGTGATGGGCGGAATGTTTCATGGAGGCGTAGGACTTGGTGGTGGAATGGATAACCGTGTAAAATCGATTCAGACAAGAAGCGGCCACAGAATTGTTTTTACGGAAGATGAAAGTATTATCATAACTGATAAGTCAGGAAACGAAATCCATCTGGATACTACCGGAAGCAATATTAATATTACGGCACCGGAAACGATGACGCTGAACTGCAGGAATATGAACATCAATGTGGCAGAAAACATGACAACAATTGTAGGAATGGATGCCAGTGAAAGCATTGGAATGAACAGCAGCCAGAGTATTGGCCTTAATGCAACTCAAAGTGTCGGAGCAATGAAAATGACAACCGTTATTGGTGACACAAGTCTCTTCATCACCGGAAAACTGACTGAAATGATCGACGGCGACGTCCACAGTGAAACAAAACAAGGCAAAACTGTTGTAAATAATGAAGGCGGAATAGAAACTTACACTGCCGGACAAATAAATAAAGATGCGCAGGGAACGATTGATAACCGAAGTGGAGAAATAGGGAAATCACATTAAAAATTATTCCTATGAGCAGAATCAGAATTGTAAAGGGAAAGATTTATGAAAAAGTTGGCGGCGATCTAAAGTATTATTCTGAAGCGGATATTACAGAAATTGCTTCCGAAACCTACGCTGAGCAAAGTGGTAAAGAAATCTCTCATACAGGAAATCCCAGCAAACCAACTGCCGGCGAAATAAAAGCGAAATGTTTGGTGATGTTCCGCCCTCACGATCTCTATAAAGATAAACCTGATTTTGGCTTTGACTGGTTGAGATCCGGCGATTCCGGACAAAAAGGAGACAATTGGTTTGGAGAAATTATGGGCTTGCATTATGAAGAAGCGAGTTGTATTACACCATATAAAGATACTAATGCCTGGAGCAGGAATGGAAAACAAAATCCGGATGGATATTTCAAGAAAGATTTGGCGATGTATGACAAAAAATTAAAAAGTTATAAAAGCTTTACAATTTCTTGGAAAAAAATCAATAAAAAGCCATACTTGTATCCTATACCAACGCTCACCCTTTTGAAAGGAAAATCTGCTTTATTTAACTTAAAAATCGAAATACAGGAAAAACCAAAGAAATTAACTTTTGAGTTTAAAGATAAAAAGGCGGAAGATTACTTAAGTCTAAATATCAAAGAGATAGGTGATGTGCGAAAAGGAAAATATGACAAGTATAATTATTTTAAAATCACCTGTAAAAAAAGTTTTGATCAGGAACAATTTCTCTACGTGAAAGCAGATGGGGAGATTTGTGGAGCGATCAGAATACACCCAAATTCAAGTGCTTTCCTAAAAAATATCAATGTGGTTTTCCTTAATGTCAGCACAGATATTTCAGGTGTCATAAAAACGGGACGTCCTGTTGCGGGGGGGAAAGAATTTTTTATCAATTGTTGCAATCAGGCATTGTTGATCCCAAACATTATCGAAGAAAAAACGCCGCTGGACTGTACCGGAAATATATTCTTTAATAAATTCAAGTCAAAATTTACCGGTCCGTCTGTACTGCAAAATGGAAAACCAGGTCAAAAAGTCACCAGCAGTGATGGGATGAAAGATTATCTGGAGGGCAAGCTCAAAGATCAGTTCGGAGATAAGTATAAAGGTTATTTTGTGCTCTACTTTATAGGAGAAGAATCAAAATGGAACGGTTTTTCAAATTACGGATGGACAACCTGCGTTCAGTTTGCAACCCATAATAAGGCGACGATTGCCCACGAAACCATACACGCCCTTCATCTGCCTCACACCTTTGCAAGTGTGGATCAGGATAAGGCTGTAAGAAAATATACCTACAAAGCAAAAAACACTAATAATTTGATGGATTACAGCCATTTAGCAGGAATTGAAAGATTTTGTTTATTTATCTGGCAGTGGAATGTCTTAAATAAAAGGATCAAAATTTAAAAGTAATTTTTAAAATCTGAACAATGAAAGTAATTAACAAAATGATTTATGTAAGTCTCATCTTTATTTTAATTTCATGTGACGGACAAAATAAAAATAACAATTCAACCGATCATAAAGCAAAAAATAAAATGACAGAACAATTTGATTTTAAAGCGTATGAAAAGAGAACGTCTGCTGTTCACAGAATTACAAAAAATGATACCATTATTGAAATGACCTTCATTGAAAACAAAATTGGAACCTACACTGAAATCCCTCCGAAACCATCTTTCTTGACCATTTATAAAGAGTTTTACAGCAATGGATCTATCAAAAAGAAGGAAACATATATCGGCGAACGCACAAAAGTCGGCATATCAGAATATTATGATAATGATGGAAATGTAGAAAAAGTGGATGAAGATAAAAAATTTGGAAAAGTAAAATATCCGCAAGTATTGCAGTTTTTAGAACAGAAAGGTATTATCAACACCAAAACTGGAGACGGGAAATTTGATAAAGATGAGAGGCCAAAATTTGAATTGGCCTTTGATGATAAAAATGGCAGAAAGGAATGGATCATTTCGATTAAAAATGGACAGAAAAACGATAATCCTGATTTTAGTGGAGGAGAACCCGTGGCTTTTGTTGATTTGGAGTATAAAATGGATGGAGAAACCGGCAAAGTTGAAGAAATAAAATAAGGCTTAGCAAATTTTTATTAATCGGATTTTGTGCAGTAGGAAATCATAATGACACAGATATGAAAGATATAGATTAATCAATTAATAATGAAACTTAATAATAAATTTTCTACATTAATCAAAGCGCTTATATTAGCTAATACGTTATTAAGTTGTAATTCAAATAGCCAAAATATGCAGGAAAACAATAAAGAAGTTGAAAAGTTTAATTCATCTGAACTTTATCCAAATAACAAAGTTGCATTTACTAAAAGTGGCGAAAAAACTGTTTTTTACAACGCTGCAAACGAACATTTGATTTATGCAGAAATTAATCATAAAACCAATCAATATAAAATAAATAATGTCGATTTATTTCCTGCTGAAGATTTACTCCAAATTAACGATTTCAATTATTTTTTACCAAAAAAATATTCGACTTTTTATAAATATCCTATAGGCCAAAGCGGCACATCAGGTGGAGATTTTTTTACGACTATAGAATTCAATGAATTAGGATTAATAAAAAGTATTGATAAAAATCTGCCGAGTGCTAATCATAAATATATCTACACATACAATAAATTTGCTCAATTATTAAGAATTTTTGAAGATAAACTCTTAAATAAAACATTATTGGAAAATAAGTATGATGAAAACGGAAGACTTATTTTTCAGGAAAAAAATTATGAAGAATTAATAGCAAAAAAGGAATTGATCTACGGAAAAGAAGGCAGAATTTTAAAAGAAAATATCAAAGAAGAAAAAATTGCGCCTAATGGACGAATTAAAAGTGACCTATCGTATACACTTAATTATGAGTACAATAAAGCAGGGCAAATTGACAAAAAACAGAGCAAAGATTCTAATTTTGTTGAACAATTTCAATACGATTCGAATGGCCGGATTATTAATTTTGTGAAATATTCGGCAGAAATAGACAAAGATAATCCTGATAAACTGATCAATATTTTTGTAAAAAAAACATATCATTACGCCAACGAAAAGCTTGCAGAAGAAAAAGTTTATGAATATCAAATCGTGAACGCTTCTATTTTGGTCAATAAAAAATGGCAGCCCTTAAATATTGATCAGCAACGAAAAATGGCTTGGGAAAAATTAAATGATACTAACGAGATGCCAACTACGGAGATTGAGAGATTATATAAATACAATGAAGACAGCATCATTGTAAGTATTAATCATTTTAATTTTGCCAACAGAGTTGTTGATGGTAAAGCAAAATTAGAAAAGGATCTCAGCAATGCAGAATCTATTAAATTTTCATTTGATAATTCCGGGAAAATTATAAAAAAAGAAACTACTGATAAAAATAGAGGAATGACGGTGGAATACTATTCTTATTGACAAATGATAGATGCATAATTCGAAGACGTATGATTAGAGCAAGTTACAGAAAGAGCGAATTATTAAACTTCGTGAAAGTGCAGAGACAAAAATATGTTCTTAACGACAATATGATAGGATATATTTTATAGAAGAAAATAAATACCACTGAAGGCAAATTTCTAAAATTGTCAGAAAGTCCCCTTTAATAATAAAAGATGCGTAGGGAAGTATAAATAACCGCATTGTAAAAAAGGGAAGTCACATTAAAAACGATCCGATGAGCAGAACCAGAATTGTAAAGGGAAAGATTTATGAGAAGATTGGCGGCGATCTGAAGTATTATTCGGAAGCGGATATTACAGAAATTGCCTCCGAAACTTATGCAGAACAAAGTACCAAAGGAATCTCGCACGTCGGAAATCCGGGGAAACCTCTTCCACCAAGTACCCAAGCTAAATGTGTGATACATTTCCGGACGGATCAGAATTATAAAAATGCACCGGCTTTTGGATTCGACTGGATCAGAATAGCAGATACAGGATATGCGGGTGATGTCTGGTATTTGAATTATGTTGGTAAGTACAGAGATCCTGGTGATAATACCAAACTTAAACAAGTCTATTACAACGGTGTTTTTCTGAAAAGTGCTCAGGAATTTAATAAGATTACCGGCACATTCGAAAGATTAGTTTTGGAGGCACAAAAAAATGCAGGCAATTCTGATCACGTTTATTATGTTCCAAAAATGACTTTGCGAAAAGATAAAACGGCAGATCTCATCCTTAAAATTAAAATAGATGAGGCACCAAAGGAACTGAAACTGGATTATGATAAGTCTGTATTCGAAATCAGTGATTTTCAGAATGATGAAATTACGAATAAAAGCAAAGGAAACAGGACAATTCCTATTAAGATCAAATGCAAAAATATCTTTAATATTCAAAAAAGTATAACAATTCTCGCAGATAAACAGGTTTGTGGAAAACTGAACATTTTACCCAATAATTTCAGTTATAATTTAAAAGTCGTTTTCGTAACAGTGACTACAAAAATCAACGGGGCTGTACAGACGGGAACTGTGGCTAATGCTGAAAAAATAAAGCTTAAACAGGTTTTGGCTCAGTCTTATATTGAAAGTAATGTTGAAGAAGACACTTTGGATCTTTCCGGTTTTTTTGCTTCCAGCTGGTTCAACTGGTGGTACACACAGAACGGTCAGGTGAAAACGCACGAACTTCACAAGTATCTGAATGAAAAAATACATTCCAAAAACGATAAATACAGAGATTATTTCAAGATTTACGTATTCGGTTCCTCTTCAGGAGGCCTCAATGGCATCGCAGAAGATGTCGGTCACGTAAAAAGTGCGATTGTTTTTCCTGGCAGATTGACCAGTGATCCGAGTTTAGGAAGTTCCGTGCACGAAATGCTTCATGCGATAGGTCTGTTTCATACTTTCGATAATGATTCTGCCTTTACTTTTGAAAGGGCGGTTTTGGATAATGTAATGGATTACTCTCATTGGAACCATATTAACAGAATTTCTACAACACACTGGCAGTGGAGATTACTGCAAGGCAGGTTGGGAAGTTATAAAACAGTGGCAAGATGATGAATAAAATAGCAACTTTTATTGTAATCCTTTTTCTTACAGGATGTAACGGACAGGAAAAAAAAGAATCTAAAAACAAATCAATGACAGAAAAATTTGATATTGTTCAGTTTGACCGGGATAGAACGACCGTTTATGACGGTGACACAATGACTTCGGCTTCGGCTACAGATACGGTGAAAGACGGAATCAGAACCAGAATATTATCTGATGAGTTCTATATCGAAAAAATAGAATCCGAAAAAGAGCCTTTCGGCATTTATAAAGAATTTTATAAAGACGGAAATCTGAAAAAATTGGCGTCTAAGATGCTCGTAAGTTACATAGATGGTTTTGCCCCTTGGGGAAAAGTATATGAATACGACAAAAATTCTAAACTTAATAACGAGACTGATTATGCAAAAGTGTATCAGAATGTAAAAGTGAATCCTGAGGTACTTTTTAAGATTTTAAAAGATAATAAGATATTTGATACTGATAATCCGGCAAAGCACAGACTGTCAGTCTGGTTTCATGATCAAACTTTGAAGTCAAAAGAAATGGTCTTTAACAGACTGAAATACGAGGCGGGAGAAAATCCGTTTTGGGAAGTGATCCGAGATTACAGATTGCATGATGAAGAATCGGTAAATGAGAAAGTTTTCAAAATAGATGCGGTATCAGGAACTGTGAAAGAAATTAGATAATGCTGAATTGTATAACTGCATAATCTATAATTTAAAAAGCAGAAATAAATTGTAGAATGAAACTGACTGCACCAAAAAATAATATAATCTCTTGTTTTCTAATTATAATAACCTTTGTATCCTGCGAAAAGACAGCGGTAAAAAATTATAATGAAACAGACTGTGAAAGATATGTAGCTGCGAAAGGTGGATTTTACATAGACATTTATTTGAAAAATATAAATGAAAGTGACATTTTATTTAGACTTGGTGAGAAGGAATTTTTTCCTGAAAAAAAAGAAACAGATTTAACCAAAACCAGTTTTTTTATCTCAGAGAAAATTAAATTAAGCGATACTCTCGAGTGTATCATTAATAACAAAAGTTTTAAAATTTACGATTTTAAGAACATTACGGAAAGCGCATTAGACAGCAGGAATCATAAAAAAATTGAGATTTGTCGTTTTTCAACAGCGCAAATTAACGGAGCAAAGATATCGGATTCACGTAATAATATTTTGAAGATATATTTAAATTGATTACATTATAAAGACACACAAAATTGCAACAGTAATATGAACTACGCAAAAACAGCCGTCGCGAGTCTTTTATTTTTTGCTTTTGTCTTTGCACACGCCTATCTTTCTATGATATATCTATCTTCACAGCCTTCGTCATCATGTGTGGAATGTTCGTATTTGAAAGATGTTTGGTATTTTCCCTCATCTCCATATTAGTCATTCCGGTAGTAAATCTTTTTCAGAAAAAATATAAAATTGGAATTATTTTGACATCTCTGGTGACAGGAATTTTTTTGTTCTAATCGTCTTTTTTATCAATCTCAGTATTTTTCAGGATCGGGAATCATCCTGGAGTTCGTACAGTACAGAAGATGAGTTGCTGTCAGTTTTCTTTGAATCTTACCTTTATTTGATCTTTGGTGGAATTGTAATTTCTGTGGTTTTTTATCAGAGCTTTAAATTATGGGAAAGAAAAAATTCTTGATTTTTTGGTAAAAAAGTGGCAATGAAATGGTTGTACGCTGAAGATCTGTCCTAAAGGCTGTAAAAGAAATTTGGTAAATTTACAGGTAAGCGAATAAATCGATTTTACAGGTGTTTTTTAGTTTAAAGCAAAATTTACATTTTCAGATATTTACTTCATCTTTAATCCACTGATTTTCAAAGATTATAGAGGTGACCGTTTTTGAATTCAACGTAATATTATAATTACGATTAATTAAAAATGATCTATTTAATTTCGAACTTTAGGAAGTGTTGTTTTATCTCCATACTTTCATGACGATAAAATTATTTAAAAAAATAACAAAGAAAATATTTTTTCCATTTTTAAGTAACTATTTAGACATTTTTTTTTAGTTAAAGTCTAATGAATTTCCCTTCAGAATTTATCTTGTATCTCACAATTTGCTTTTTAGGAACAGGATTTTCATTTTCACCGACGATATCTCCTGCTTCATTAACTACTAATTTATCCACTGAAAATTTTGTAATTTCTATGGTTCCACCCGGATTAATCTTAAAATTTCTGTAGTATTCTGTTTCGAATGTAAATCTACTGTCCAAAAGTAATTTATCAACCAATCGATCTTTAACAAAACTGTTTAACTGGATATTTAATATTTTGGAATCATTTTCGCCAAAAGTGTTATATATAATCAGTTGACATTTGTTCTGATTTGGGAAATTGAAAGTCTCCAAATCGTAATATTTATCTTTAGCTGACGGTTTTATTTCAAAGTCATTTTCTTTCAATGGTAAGGGTATTTCCTCGGGAGAGAAATAATGCTCAACCAGTTTTTTACTGTTTATTACAGGATCGCTGGAAGTGATGTCAGATCTGTAATATTTTTTAACTTCATCTGAAGTATATGGCAAATTATTACTCATTGTTTCTACTTTTGCCGGGTTATCTTTTTTAGCGTGGATGTTTGAAGTTGTTTTATTTCCCTGACAGGAAAAAAACATTATCAAAATAGTGCAAAATAATATGTTTAAATTTTTCATCATTTATTTCTTTAAGATTAGGAGAAAAATTTTGTAGGTGTAAATGATGGTGATTTTTTTTCATTACCTCAATGTTTAATTATCTGTAGCCTCAATGGGAATGATCTTGATCTACATTTGTCGCTTTTCCTGTTATTCTTATTTTATTTTGCTTCTGTGCACAAATCCTTGTTTACCTTCTTTTGTTTTAATCAGAAGCCAATCTCCGGAATTATCCAAAACCTGGATATGCGAACCGGATTTTATCTTTTCTAAGATTTCAGAACTTTTATCCTTATCTTTCCTTAAATTCGTATATCCATCGGGATCCTGAATCTTATTGTCAGCAAAATATTTTTCCATTAAAGTCGAGATCTCCGTTATTTTTGATTTGGACTTTAGGTAGCTTTCATAACCATCCTGTTTATTTTCTTTTATTTTTTCTTCAGAGTTTTTTTTAGTTTCCGAAGCTATGAGCAATTCTTTTTCAGAAATGATATATTGGTTGTTTATGAGAACTTTCACTGCATCCATATCTTCCTGTTGGATAGCGAAATGCATTAGTTGGTTTAGGCGGTTGGCATTTATTTTATATTTGGAAATGAAATACTGCAGCCAACTGCTGTCTGAATAATACTGCACATCAAAAAATGTCTCGTTATTGATAAGATAAGTCAAGTTTCCGATATCAAAATCTTCTGTCGTAGGATATTCATTTTCGAATATCTGCAGCTTTGTTTTAAAGACTTTTATCTCTTCCGTGTTATCCGTCAAATCATCAGGAGCAAATTTGATTATCGTTCCTTCATTAAAAATGTCAGAAAATTTTACGTTTTGACTTGCTGTCTTTTGCTTTTTATTATGACTAATTTTTTTGTCAATTGGTATCAGTTTATCCTCAACTGTATCGTACAGGAAAACATTGCAATTTTTGTCAGCATAATACAGATTAAGCGTTGAGATGTGAAACTCATCATTTGCAGCCTGTTTAAAAACTTTGTAAACATTACCTTGTATCCGTATAGGTCTGATAAATAATGGTTTTTTTCTCTTTAGAAAGTTGAATGCTATCTTTTATCGTCTGTGGCAGCTTTTTTATTTTACTTATGATTTCATCATCCGTACATTTTTCATTTTTCTGTCCATTGCAGGAATTGGTTACCATCAGAAAACAAAGCAAGATTATCTGTATTCTCATTTTAATTGGTTTAATAATTAAGAGTATTTGATAACGGATTGACTTTTTAAATGTGTTTAATAAAATGTAAAAACTATATTTTCGGTTTATAAATCTCTAATTTTCAGATCCCTCTTCTTCAAATTCTGTACTTTCAATTATATTTTTTAGTGAACTAAGTCCGTAATAGTTATTTTTCTCCATAATCTTCAGTATTTCGGGATGAGCTGCGGTAATATTGTATAAGGAAGTTCCTGCGTTGTGCCATGCCATCGGACTGTTTAAAGGTTTAAATTTGTAGAAGGCTGGACTTTCGATGTTGGCAACATACGCCACTATTTTTGCTTTCTCTTCCATCGTGAATTTTTTGCCAGGCGATTCCGTAAAGGTACTATCCTTATCGTCCTTAAAGAGATAATCCAAATAGTTTCCCAGGGCATAAATAAACCGGTCATCATCCTTTGTTGTATGCTGTGACACAAAGTCCAACAAGCCCTGCTGAATTTGTAATTTCCCTTCACAATTTTTAGTGAAAAATACTTCGCCAAGTTTTTCAGTGATGTTATGGCTCGGGTTTGAATATTCTTTATACAGATTCTCTAAAACAAGTTTGTTTATTTTTTCTTCCTTGTCATATCCAAAATCAGTAACTAACCTCTTCAAAAAAGCCTGATCGTTAGAAAGTAGCCAGACCAAATCGGCTTTGCTGTCATTGAAGAGATATTTATTCCGGGCAATAACAAATTGTGGAAGCTGAACGCTGAAAGATTGGTCATCTATTTTCACCAGATCTTTTACCAAAAACATCTGGGTTAAGAATTTTCTATTTGGAATAATAAAAAGATTTTGTGTATCGCTATATAGATCATACTGATTTTTTATTCTTGTCTCTTTTGATCCGTCCATAGCATTGCCAAAAAGAGTGATCTGATCATTGACCGATAAAATCATTCCACAATTGGACTTTGTGCTGATTTTGAAAATTTCAGATAATTTTTTGGTAAACTCTTCTTCCAAAATAACTTTATAGCCAGCTTTTTTAAGACCGTTTGCTACAATATCATTTGAAATTTCGAAATCATTTTTGGACAGGCTGTAAGGTTGTTCCGGCTCGTTTTCCTCAGTTTCCACATTTTTTTGTTTATCGATAATGCTTCTAAGCAGTTCTAAGTCGAGAGGCTTTTCACCCATTTCTTCTGTAACGGGCTTAATACTTTCCGAGCTAACTTTTTTTGATTGCCCATCGCAACTTGCCAGGAATAATAAAAAAGCGATGATTTGTATTTTCATATATTCACTTTATGATTAGTTAATAAGTATCATTTTTATTGCCTAAAAACCATTTTCGATGTAGGGATTTCAATTGAATTTTTTCTGATTAATAATTAAAGATATAATCTTTTTATTTGCCAGATTTCACTCTGCTTCTGTGCACAAATCCTTGTTTACCTTCTTTTGTTTTAATTAGAAACCAGTCTCCGGAATCGTCCAGAACTTCAATTTGCTGTCCCGACGGTATTTTTTGTAAAATTTCTGACGAAGCATTTTTGTCTTTTCGCAAATTAGTAAATCCATCTTCATCGTGAATTGAGTATGTGTTACTTCCTCCGTTTATCAAATATTGTTTGAAGAAAGGTTTATAGCTTTTATCGTATAATAAAATTTCATTTTTGTTTAGATTCTTCCTAAGAGTTTCATTCAGATAATTATAAATATTGTAGTAGATAACTGTTTTATTTTGCCAACCTGTTTCCAGAGACGGCGAGTAGATGGCCTCAACAACTTGTTTTTTTTTCGCAAGCTGGGTTTTTAAAGCGTCAATTTTAAAGCTTTCAAGTCTATCCTTGCTGATTAAGAGTGCATTCTTCGGAAATTGAATTTCGACAATATTATTTTCAAAATAGGATTCATTTGTTAAAAAGGCAGAAGGCAGGTTTGTATTGATATACTGATTAAGACCGTTTTCTTTATATTTATATTCTCCTTTAATGAAAAAGTAAGGTTTGTATAAAAATAACTCGAAAAGTTCTAATTCGTAGTCTTCCAAATAATAGCTTAAGTCCTTATCATCAAATATTGATGACAGTAAATAATATGATCTCAGATCATCCAATTGCTGAGTACGGACCAATAATAATTTGATGAAAAATATCTGTTCATATTGATCTTGATCAAAATTTCTGTTTCCTAAATACTTTAAAAAAGCAGTAAGAAACTCTTTGTTTTCTAACGAGCTGAGTTTGATCTGCTCGATGTATTGACCTTCATATTTGTACTTTTTATATTCGATTTTTTGTATAAATGATGTGGAAATATCTATGCCGTCCTGTAGTCTATCATCTGCAGTTAAAACTTCCTTACTTTTAATATTGTCATTTTTGTCCTTGCATCCAATTACCGATAGACACATTGTAAATAGTAGCAAAAGTATTGTTGTATGATTTTTCATGGCTTTGTAAAGACTACTTTATCAATGATTAAATGGTTTCAGTATTGAATGATCAAAAGCTGGTAAATGCAGATGGTGTTAGTGTTGGTATCCGCCTTTTCCTAATTTCATCATATGTTTAGTGTAGCTGAATAAATAATTTTTCTCCGCTTCTGTTTTGTTCTTAAGATTTCCAGTCTTCTAACGTTAACGTCGAGCGACAAACGATTTCAGAAGATCATAGCAAAAAACCTTCGTATTTTTCTCATAATAAATTCGTTTTGAAATTTGGTCATTATCTATTGCCTGATAATTTTTCCTTCTCCAGAAATTTTAAATTTACCGGAAAGGAGTGCGCTGTTTCCGGATCCATTGTAGGTTTCAATGATCAGGCTGGGGAGAATATTGAAGGTTACAGGATTATCACTACCCACAGAACCGACTTCCTTGAAATCGAGAATCTTATCATTTTTAGTGGTGACAATCACAAAATATTCTGAGTCACCTCTTTGTACCGATACGAGCAGGACCATCATATCTTTTTCATTGCGGAGGACAAAAGCCTTAAACGATTCTGCATCGTAGCCCTTTGATTTGAGATAGCTGATGAGATTCTCGGTCAGTGGATAATGTGGATTCATCACCTCTGAAAAACCGTCGTCAAAATACTGGCTGAAACCAAAAGGCAGACTGATAACTTTTGGATTTTTGTTCTTTATAAATAAATTACCGGTCGATACGTCTGTTTTATTCAGGTCTTTTTTACCGGCCAGACGTTCAGCAAACTCAGTAAAAGACTTTTGTTCATCAGGCATTTGGGTGTTTAAAAAATTGCCTTTTTCGCCCTCTCTTGTAATTTTCTCCAGTTTTAACGCAGACGAATAAGAAAAAATATAGGTTTCATCATATTCATCAGTTAATGCTTCATCTTCATACATCTCCACTTTAAATGTAACTTTAATGTCGCTGCCCTGTTTAGTAATCTGTTTTGATGTGTAGCGGATCGCACATCCCGAACCACAGCTGATGACAAATGACCTGGATTCTTCTTCACTGGCTTCTCTATTACTTTCTATCGTCGAAATTTTTACGCTGTCTTGCTGTCCTTTATTAAAATTGCTGATCTCAGAATTTATTTCTCCTTTTTTACAGGAAATCTGAATCGAGAGAAATATCAGTAAATACAGGAAAATTTTATTTGTTCGCATTTTTTTATTTAATATAGCATTAAGATTGTCCGCCTCATGTAGTGATACATTAATATTTTCAGACGAAAATCAATGTATGTAGTCAGTATTTTTAAAATGTTTTTCCTTTTCAAAAAAAATATGGACGCAGTTTTCAGTTTCTAAATTCTACTTTTATAAATATATATTTCTTCTTTTATTCTATGTTTAATAAAAGACCAATTATCTGAATAATTTAATACCCAATTTTTTCCAGAAATAATTTTCTGCATAACATCAGAATTTGTGTTCTTGTCCTTTCTTACATTTGTATTTTCGGCTGAAGCTTTAATACGGTTTTTTAATGCTTTTATTAGTAATTTTTAAAGGAATGACTTTGATTTTGCTATGCAGCAAACATCTGTATTGTAAACCTTTATTTTTTCTGAATTTAACCTATTTGCAGAAATTTCGAATATTATCAGAATTATAATTCTCAAATGTAATCTCGCCGAAATCTTTGGACGTACAAATTTTAGCAGTTGTTTTTGAGTCACTCCAATTAATATTTTCACCATATTTTGATAGAAAAATATTGTTTTTGGCTGCATCATATTTAAAAGTAATATACTTGTCAGAGGTGTAGTTATCTGGAACTTCATTAGTCAATTCAACCGTGAAAAAAGAATTTTTTATGACAAGATTTTTAAATGCGTCAGCAAAACTGTTTGGATATATGTTTTCATTGCTAAAAACTTTATAACTTGTATTATTCTGATTGATAAGTACGACAATAGGAGCAATTTTAGTATCCGGGTCTTGCGGATTGATTTCTTTATTATTTGCAAAAACGACTATCAAATCCTTAAAAGAATCATTATTCAAATCACATTCTTTTTTCTCAACTACAGAATAATTTTTGCCGGAAATAGAATCTATAATCTTTTGCGAAATATTTTTTGTGATTTGACTGGGCGAGCCAAAGTTGAGATAATTATTGCTTAATAATCCATCAATCAGGAAATTACCATCGGAGATTTCCTTGAGCAAAAAATCTATTGTTGTCCGTTTTTCATTTTTCTGTCCAAATTGAAAAAAACTTACCCTGTATTCATTATCATTCAGTGGTTCAATTTGCAAGGTTTTTTTTATGGTTTTTCCGTCATAATCCTGTCCGTTTATAAAAGGGTCGTAATCTAAAATGAGATTTTCACTGTCAGAAGTCAGACTGTCAATTCTTTTTATAACTCTTTCAGACAGATATTTTTTCTTTTGGTCCGCATTATTTTCATCATTTCCATAAACTGAGAAATAGAAATCTTTTATAGTTGCGATTGCTTTCTCTGAATTATTTTTGATTTGCAAACTGTCATTGACTTGCGCAATACCATTCGTTTTCGTCTCTTTTTTGCAAGCTGACAATAATAAACAAATAAGAAAGATGAATACTGTATTTTTTCGTTTCATATTTGTTAAAGCTTTAACTTCAATGAGCTTTTATTAAACTACTTTAAGGAAGATGAAATGGTTTCGGTATTGAAATCGTTAAATTTTATCTTACCAAAATCTTTTGACGAAAAAAGTTTAGTTTTTGTGATGTTCTTAGTCTTGCCAGGAAAGGATGTTTCAATTCCATATTTGCTGAGAAATACCTGTCTGGTATCTTGGTCATATCTGAAAGTTATATATGTTTTCCTCTTATTGTTGCCATTACCTTCCGTCTGTTCTAATGTGAAAAATTCGTTTTTCACAACTAAATTATTATCTAAAACAGAACTATTTGGAATGTAAGAATAGAGTATATTACTGTTTTCAATTTTGATATAATCACTATTTTGACTTAATAATAAAACAACAGGAGTATCAAAAGATTCCATTTCTTTATCAACATTCTTCGGTTGATATATAAGAATGACATCCTTTTTTTTATCATTATTCAAATCACAGATTTCTTCTTTCTGCAGTGTATAGTCCATCTGCATCGACTTTTTGGTGTTGTCCGATATTTTTTTCAGCTTAGGATCCGTGCTCTGACAGAAATAAACTGTGCTGAAAAAAAATAACATCATTCCTAAAATATTTTGGATTGTAACTTTCATTTTATTTGATATTAAATAATTTTTTTGAATCAACTTTATAAGAACCGCTATTAATTACCTTTTCCTCTCCAATGCTGAATTTCCTACAAAATAATTGTCCAGTCTCATCCAAATAACAAATGTTTTGCTTTGTAGAATATGGAAAATCTATTTCTGAATAAATATTGATACTGTTTACGACATTATTTTTGTTGAAAAGAACCAAATCAATTTTATAAATATTAATAGGCGAGTCGTATTGATCATTATTCAGAGTGGCAACGGTTTTAAATATTTTGATCTCCTTATTATTCAGTGTTTTTCTGGAATCAATTACAAATAAAGAATCAACTTTAGCAAGATTCAGCACGCTGTCTTTTTTAATAAAAGATGAATAATTCACATTCAACACTTCATTTTTTACACCTTTTATTGTATTAAAATAATCTATTTCTTCAAGTCTTTTTTGTGCATCAAGATCTTCCTTTTTTACCTGACTGTTCTCATCGTCATAAGTATTTACCCGCCATTCTTTAGGAAAGTTATAATTCTTTAAACTACCGACTCCGATAGTTTTGAAAAGATAAGTAGAATCTTCATTTTTAGATTTTTCGTTGTCAGATGAATTATTTTGTAAATGGAGATCAATGTTTTTTTGACAAGATATAATGCTGAATAAGCCTAATAAAATTCGATACATTTTCATTCGCCATCTTAAAATTTCAAAATCATCTCCTAAATTAGTAATAGAGATTACGTTTATCCATCTCTACATCCAAAGATTCATCTAAATAATATAAAGAATCACTTTTAATAACCCCATTTATAATGCTGCTTTTTTGATAAGAAACAAAATTAACAGACCTGTCGGTTGCAGAAGAAAAATATTTTAGCTGCCATACTTTATTTGTTTTTAAATCTAAATATGATACACAAGTAAACTCGCTTGGTTCATAGTCAGAATCTATAGAATTCCTGTAAAACTCAAGTGAATCTTTTTTGATATTGTTAACAAAAGTGTAAAGGACTATCCTATAATTTTTCTTGTCGTCTAGGGATTGTTTTTTAAACCTGAAAATTCCTGCCTTAGAATCATTAGTATTTTTGAAGTTGACATAAAATGCTGAGTACCTGTCATTCTGTTTTTTCAAAATATCATAACCGCTTTTACCTGTTATTTCTTTAAAGTATGACATTTTAGCAATGTTTTCATTACCAAAATAGTTTTGATTATGTTCCGGAGGAATTTTTTTTTCATACTTGCAGGAGATTCCAAAAATTATAACCGTAAGTACTGAAAGGATTGAATTTTGTGCTTTCATATCTAGTAACAAAATTTGTAATTGATTAATTTGCAATTTTTATCCTTCCATCTTATCCATTTAGTGATGGCTTTATAGTTCTCAACGTAATCACATTCAGTTTTTTGAACAGACTTGATTTTCATAGAGTCATCCTTGATTTCTAAGGTTTTATACAAGTTCAGCCTTTCATTTTCAGTTGTATTCGGAACTCTGGACGTTATTTGTATAAATGCTGATTTAGTGTATTTATCCCAAGAATAAAAAGTGTAATTACTGCCTTTCTTTTCAATAAGCTTTTTTTCTTTGTTTATAAAGATCATCAAGTAATTTTCATCAGTTTCCGGATTTTCTGCATCGAAACTAAATATTTTGAATTCAGAATTTGGAATTATTTCCCTGGCAATCACTGTTTTAGGAAGTTGTATTTCCAATGACATTTCTTCATCGTTATTCATTGAAATATTACCATAAATTGTTTTGTCTAAATTCAAAATTTCTAGCTTCTTTGTCAGAGAGATTGTTACCACACCATTTCCTCGCAAATTATTTTCTGTAAAAAATCGTATCCCATTATATTCAGACGTCAGCATCGTAGCAGAATCTATAGGACAGTCTCTTTTGACATCTACGGACGATTTTGCCTGTCGCATAGTAGTATCAGGATTTAAATTTTTGTAGTTTGCAGTGGTTTCTTTTCTTGTCTTATCACAAGACATGAAAATGGAAGGAAAAAAAATAATTATAAATAATATACTTTTCATAGTTAATGCTTTACTTCTTTAAAATTTGGTTTATAACCTTCTCTGCGGATGTGTAAATGATGATTATGATCGGCCAAATGGGTTGATTTTTTTAGAATGAAGATCGGTCTCAAGAACTGCTATTGAAATCTAACAAGTTTAAATTTCAGTTAATCAGATAAATTGAATTGATTACTTTTTTTATGTAAAAACGAATTTACATTTTCACAAATTTACCATCATCTGTAATCACATAATTTTCAACGATTGAAGAATCCGGTGTTTTAATAGTTACCTTTATATTGAAATTGCGGTCTATAGAAAATGTTCTTACTTCTTTTTCTTCTTCATTATCTGGCTCATACCATTCACCTTCAACATACAGTTCACCGCTCACTTTTTTATTAGTAACAGCAATTAAATAATACCGGTACTGAAAATCCCCACAGTCTTGAGGTGCTAATAACAGTTGTACATCAGATTTTGCAGGAAGCGCCACGTATCTGATTTTATTCTGATTACAGCTGTACTTTTGAAGTCCTTTCACAGAAGACGTGCCCATGGTCTGATAAGCAGCCGTGTTTGGGTCAGTTTTTTTGTTGTAAATAAATGTCGATGTTTCGGATACAGAAACTGGCGAATCTTTACTGTTTTTTTTAATCAGCCCCTCTGCAAATTCTTTGAAGGACCTTTGGGCATCAGGCATTAATGTTTTTAAAACATTGTCTTTTTTACCTTCCAGATGTATATTTTCGATTTCATTCGACTGATTGTATTCAAAAAGATAAACTTCATTGTAAGTATCATTCAGTTGCTCATCTACATACATCTCCACCTTAAACTTAACTTTCAGATCAGGCAGTTTTCCGGTGACACTTTCTGCGTTATACGTCATAGCACATCCCGAACCACAGCTGATGACAAATGACTTAGATTCTTCTTCACTAGTTTCTCTGCTACTTTGTATTGTAGCAGTTTCTGCACTGTCTTTCTGTACTGTATCAGAATTGCTGATCTCAGAATTTATTTCTCCTTTTTTACATGAAATTTGTATTGAGAGAAACATAAGTAAATAAAGCAAGATTCTATTTGTTAGCATTTTTTGAATTTATTAGAGCGTTTTTAATTTGTTCCGGGCTGATATGAGATTTGTTTAAACCGTCACCCGCGTAATATGATTCTCCTCCTTCCGCGTAACGTGCCGTTCGAGAGATCACCTTACCATTTTTATCTTTTACTACTTTATCGCTTATTCTTTTTCCTTTTTCTACACCTATACTGGCCCATTCCTGAGCTGCTGTATACATGGCATCTTCCACGGTTCCGTCTCCTTCTAGATAAGCAGTGATCTTAGGCCTTTTTACTTTAATCAGATATTCATCAAAAATCTGATCCTGCGTTTCTTCATCAAGTTTTGTGTTACCATCCAGTCCTAAACTGGTCACTGCACCATTAAAAGTGTTTGGAATCAGCTGATATCTTCCTACAGCAAACACATCTCTGTCAGCTTGTTTCTGCTGAATTTCACTGATCGTATGTTCAACAACTATCACATCCCGCACGACCTGTAAGCCACCCTTCGTTCTGTTACAGATATTATAATCATTACCCGATTCTTCCTGCGCAATCAGATTGCCAAATTCACTGTGAGCCCATCGGTATTTATTGTTACTGTTAGTTGTATCTCTCACTTGAGATTTTGCTGCACCACCGCCTAGACAGTTACACGTTTCTCTGAAACCAAGTTCAGCTGCAAGGGCAACGATACTTTTTCCGTTTAAATCATTAATGTTTTTTGCAAAAAATTTATCTTCCAGATATACCGTGTCAAATTCACGTACATCATAATGCACCCATGTGGTTGCACCTACCCGGGTGGATTCCAGATTAAATATATTTCCTTCACGCCAATCCCATTTTGCGCCCAGATATTTATTAAAGATATCCTTTCTTATGGTTTCTATATCAGATACGGCTCGGGTTCTGCCTTTACTGTTATTGAAATGAAGATCCAACGCCTTGCCCATATGGTTTGTGGTCGGCCTTTTCAGATACTCTGGGTGAAACCTGCATCTGTAGCCTGAACTAACTTTATTAAAATTGTATCTGCCGTCTTTAGCAAGATAAAATTTCACACTGCGCAAAGAAGAAAGAAGTGATCTATGGACACCCGGATACTCATACCGGTGATGAGCTTCAGCACTTCCCCTCAAATACTGCCCTTTGTGGCTGCCGTCACCATAACCGGTACATTTCCCGCATTTACATGCGATCTCTGTGAAATTTACTGTAAATCTGTTTTGAAACTCATCAATGGCACGGAGAACATTTCCGCAAACCTTTCCGGTCTCCGGAATTTTCATATAATCGCGCTGAAACTGTTTGACCATTTTTTCAGTACGCTCTGTAAACTCATCAGTCGGTACGTTTCCACCAAATCCTGCCAGACGGATGTTAATCTCTCTTACAAGTTCATTCTTATCACCTCTTTTTATACAGAATTTGCCACCACAGTCTTTTGCAGTACCTTTATTACCTTTCTCCACCACCGGGCTTTTAACTCCAAACGAAGGCAAAGTCGGCAGTTTATCTTTTATAGCAGTTCCTACACTTTCTGCCCAGTCCCAGAGTTCGCCACCTTTTTGGGTAACGGTTTCTGTGATGCTGTCCCAGATGCCTTTTTCCTCCTTTTGGCTCGCCGGTTTGGCAGCAGCGGGAGAGCCTTTGGCTTTTGGAGGTGCGGCTGGTTTCGCAGAAGCGGGTTTAGGCGCTGGTTTCACGGGTGGAGCCTTCGGCGTAGGCGTTTGTGTTTGTGGAAACGGATTTCTGACTTCAACATTTTCGGTAGCATGTTTCTTATTTTTAAAATATTCCACCGTTACATAAAACTCCAGTTTAGAATCCTGTTCGCCCCTTGAAGCTTTAAGCATCATCAGCGGAGAAAGAGAAAAGTCTACCGCAGCCACACCATCTTTATTAACCCGTGCTTTTTTTGTGGCTACCGGAAGGTTTTTAGATCTATGGCCTGCGCCTTTTGCATCATCTTCCCAAAGGGTAAATAAAAGTTCTTTTCCAAGCATATTGATGCAGTTGGCTCTGGCTCTGAGCGTTTCCATAAAACTGAAAAGCATTCCTTTGGTATCATCGACGTAAAATAATTCTACTTTATTGATCTTTGGGATATTCGCAGGCTTGGGCGTAATAATCAGACCGCCGTCTTCGGGCTCGTAAAGATAAGCCTGAAGTTTATAGGTTTCACCTGCTGCAGCTTCTCCAAAAGTAAAATCGCTGGTACCTTTCTTTTTGATATTGGTGCTCGTGAAGCTTCCGTCTTTTCTCTTTTTAAAAAGTTCCCACGTCACATTTGCCGGATTCTTTTCAGAATCAGGCGTTGCCGGATACCAGCTTACAACATTGTAAGTGTATTTCTCACCAACTGATGGATTGGTAACTCCCGAGACCGATGAAACTCCTTTTTTAGCCATGTTGTGTAGTTTAATAATTTACCAAGCTTCTCCTTCTTTACCGTTGATTTCTTCCTTAAATTCTTCAAAATCCATAATAGGATTGTATGTGCGCTGTTCTTTCGGATCTGCTTTTTTCACGCTGCCTTTTCCGGCCTGACTTTGCTGCCCGTGTTTCATCACCGTGATTTTTCCGCCAACGGTGCACATCAGTTCAGAAATTTCGGTAAGAGGCTTTTTACCCATGATTTTTATCTTCTCGTAGGTTTTTTTCCATTTTCCGGCTGGAGCGTACGAACAAGGATTCCCGTTTTTTACGCCGCATGTTCCAAACGGTGTTGCCGGCGGATTAAAAGTAAGATCATCTTCGGTCACCGCCAGAAAATCAGCTTCGCCATTTGCGTCATTCCAGTAATGTTTCTGGTGACTCGTCACTTTAAATTTCGGAAATTTGGCGCCTTTATCGCAACAAGCCATTCCTTTCTGTATCACAAAATATTTATCGTCGTGCTCGCTTTTGCTGTCCTCCTTCTTTTTATCTTCCTTTTTCTCCTCTTCCTGTTCTTCTTTTTTATCTTCAGTTTCTTCTTTCTGTTCTGAACTTTTTTCCGTGGAAGCACTGTCACCAGGCACTTCTACGTAGGTCGTCCCTTCTTCCTCAAAATCACTTTCATGGAAATGGTCAACTGACAGATCATAGTCATTTTTCTGAGAAGAAAATGCTGACTGATTGTCTTTGCTGTTAAAAAGATCAGAGTTATTGGGCATTTTGCGTCAGTTTTAAAATTTGTTTGCTATAAAGTTCATTATCAGTTTTCAATACCAAAGAAACCTCTGCTTCAGTCATTTTTTTGGTGAATTTATTGGTGGTATATCTGAAGTCGATTTCACCATCAGCAGGTTCCTCGGGCTCCTTATCAAAACGTACTCCGCGCAGCAATTCCTGGAGGCTGAGTGGGTCGCTGATATTTCCTCTAATAAAAGTTTGTACCATTTCGCTGTCTGTGTGATCATATTCTGCAGACATCTCACATTTTATTTTAAATGAATTCTGAATCAGATAAAACGCTTCCGTCCAGTTTCCTGTTTTGTGAAACCATTCCATTTTCGGAAACAGAAGCTGATAAAGCAAAGTAGAGGAAAGCTGTTTTACAGTAAATTCTTCATTGCTTAAACTTTGATTGAATTTATTTAAATATTTCTGATAAACTTCTCCCACATAAAAATCTTCAAGATCCGGTCTTTTATTGTCAAATCTCTTTTTTAAATCTTCAAAAAGGTAAATACCTGAGATTTTTCCCTGCATCGGCACGAGAAACGCAATCGGGTAGATGCTTTCCATGCACGCCAGCGCCACAGAGCTCATTTTATCATCGGGCGTATTGTCGTTTTTTTTGAAGTCATAACAGCGGACTTCTGCAATTTCCTCCGGCAGATTATTTTCCTTATTTCTGAAATTAACGTCAACTGAATATTCGAGTTCGAAAGTATTTTCAGTCAGACCTGAAAAGCTTTCTTTTATATTGTATTTTTTAGCGTAAAAATCTCTCGTAACACTTGCTGGAGGAAGTTCTTTGGCTTTTTCTTTTCGTACTTCTTCAGGATTTTTATATTCTTTCGGGATGATGATCTGCCTCACACCCACAAGATTATTAAACCAGAGCTTATCCATTTTTTCACAGTTGGCATTGTGAAATTCTTTCAGCTGATCACCTGTCATTCCTACTTTCTGACCAATCGTATCCAGCGTCTCGCCAGACTGTACATCATATATCAGAATATCTTCAACCATACTTTTTCGTTGTTTTTTGGAATAAGAGTTTTCATTCTTATAAATTTAAAAAAGTTATTTCAAATAATCCCACAGAAAAAATACCATTTAAAAAAGTGTAGTAATTCTACGACATAGGAGAATTAATAAAAAATCCCCAAAAAATGATTCTCAGGGATTTATATTTTTTTATTTAAACTGTAATGATACAAATGGGTTAATCAATAACGCTCCAGCCTTTCTTCGGATCGTTGTTTGAAATAATTTCCTGCTCGTTGACAATGATATTTTCTTTTCTCTGACCGATATAATCGAGCTCGCTCAGCTTTCCGAAGATCAGTTCAAGACTTTTCATCATCTGGTTTATATTAAAGAAATATTCGCCCGTATTGTGATGGTCATACGTAATTTCTGCCGTGGTGGTGAGCTGATTTAAAATGGAATGTGGCGTGATTTCGCTCCACTCAAGGCTGTAATTCAGCATTTCTTCGAGTTCGGCCTGTATCATCATCTGCGTGTCGTTATACAGCTGTAGGGCCAGTTTGGAAAAAATGTTAATCAGGAAAATCGGCGGCTGCTCGGTCACCACATTTTTAAACATAAAGTAGTTTTCGCCCAGATGTTTAATAATGGTTTTGCAGAGCGTTTTCACGTTATCTGCCAGTGCAATATTCTGGTTTTTATGGGCTGTTTTCTGAATGATTTTGAAGGCGTACTGGCGAAGATTACCTAGCGAATTGGAAAAGCTTCCGTAATATTCAATCAGTTTCGGATGGCTGTCGATCGTGTTGCACGGGGGAATAAAATTAGCATCGATCTGTGCCATTCCGGAACGCATCGAAACTTTACCCAAAACGAGATAATTCCCCCCGGAATAGCTGCTGTTCAGGATAGAAACATCAACAAGCTCGATTCGGTAATTGGGTTTGGTAAAAGGATGTCTCGGCGGGATTTCATCTGCGTCAATATCACCGAAAGAAACATGATCAAAAGGATTTACAGAGGCAAGAATATAAAAGTCACCATCCATTTCTTCCTGGTCCTGAGTCATGTTTTTAGCCAGATTCCTGATGTTGACTTTATGGTCAAATAGCTCAATACGGTAACCGGCCAAAGTAATCGCTGTGCATTTTTTGATGATCAGCTGCGCATCATTGGTTGCCGTATTCTGAAGTTCAAATATGGTTTTGTCGCCAAACCGGTCATTGATCGGAAGCAGTCCAAAATTATAAGAATTGACAGTAAGTGAGTTTGAATCCCTGATCGAATCGATCACAAAATCTTCCTGCTGTACAAGGTGATCTTTTGAAATTTTCATCCCGTCTACCCAGTTGACGGCGAAATGTTTTATCGGTTGTATCATAATGTCGTGCTTATTTGGTTGGCAATATTACCTTCTTCCTGATGTCTGATTACTCTTTTGCAGATAATCGTCTGGTTTTCGGTAATCTTGTTTTCGTTAATATCCTGTTCGAAATCGATGTATTTTCTGATGCTGAAAAACGAACGCTTAATGTAAAAAATCCAGTAATAGGGCTCGTTGGCTGCATCGATAAGCTTAATTGTCGCATTTGGGTTTTTGTGATTGTAATCATCAACCACTCGGTGAAACCAGTCACCAAAAGTGATGCCTGTGGGTAGCGTTTTAGCTTTTACGATAAACCGCTGCTGATCTTCTGAGTTTTTGCTGAGCTCAACATTTAATACCATTAATTTATCAAAATCAACACCCTGAAAATTGTGAGGCTTTTTATCCGGATCAAATCTCCATGTTTTATAAATATCAAACGGAATGCTGATAAACTGTATGTAGCAGTAATAAAAAATGAGCGGAACGATAAAAATAACGAGGCTTGTTGCCGCCATATATTCGTTTCCGAGACCCTTGCTCATCCAGCTGAAAATCAGAGTAAAAATAAACCCTCCGAATAAAATGCAGGTGAAACTTAAAACCGTTTCAAATAAAATACTCATCCACAGTTTGTCAATATGCTTTCTGAAATAATGATGGAGCAGGTTGACATGAAGAACGCCCAATGCCAGAAAAACAAGCTGCGAAAAAAGATACCAGTATGGATTGAAAAGGTTTCCCGAAAATCCTAAAAATCCGGGCAAAGCGAGACAGAGACCGGCAATAAGAACATATAAAATGATATGTTTTACCTTGATAGCGGGTTTCCCTCTGCGGATCATCGCGAGAATAAACACAAGAATTCCCGTGATGATGGGCATCAGAAGATACCGTAAAAATATTCCTTTGACAGAACCTAATTCCATGTTTTGAGGTTGTTTTTGTTTTTTTTAATTATATATCAAATATACGTGGAATAGCCTAAACGGTTTGTGTTTTCACCCGCATTTATGATAAAAGAATTGTCTTTTTTTTCTGTAATAAATTTTTCTTCGATTTTTACAGAAATAGGTATCAGATAGTCGTAAATACTTTCCAGAAGCCTGCGGAAATCGGTTCCTTCTACAAATCTGTGAATCTCCTCATACGGAACCGGCCCGATCGTAATTTCCCAGTTTCTTTCGCCGTCCATATGCTTTCCGTTTGGTATCAGCGTGATACCGAGTTTTGCAGTTCCGAGAGACGTAATTCCGGATTCATCATCTTTATTGTCAATCCTGTTCGGAACAAAATCGATTTTGACAGGCATTCTCAGAAAAGCGGTGAGAAATCTTTCAATCCATCGTTTTTTGCCTCTCACTTCATGCAGAAACGGAAGAATGTAGAAGAAGATCTTTGCCGTTTCCAGATCGACCTTTTCTAATAAGGGCCAGATTTCTTTAAAAACTTTAATTAAAGTGTCAGACTGATCTGCAATATCAAACTCAGTTTCTTTAAGCAAAGCAGAAACTTCGGTATAGAAAAACTCCTGCTCAAAAGGCTGAAAGAAATTTCTGGCGTTTTCCTCAACTTCTTTCTGCTTGCGGATTTCTTTTACAACACTCTCGACACCGCGTTTAGAAGCCGTTCCGAGCGATGGCGGATGAAAAAGCCCTTCCGGAAGATAATCGTAAATACTCTCGCGGTATGTTTCCATAATGATCGTTTCATTATCCAGACCATAATACGTGGAGTATATATTTTTGATATCTTTAAGATAAGGCCGGTCATTGATACCGACTTTTTTAATGAATATACTTGAGCTGCTGTTGTAATACTTTAGAAGATTTGCGGCGACAGATTCTATTTTAAAATCTGTGCTGAGTTTATTGTATTTCAGCTCTGAAACATGTAATGATTTTGCCATATTATAAAAATTAAACCTCCAGATGCATTGCATCTTCTACGATAATTACACGGTATTCTACACCGTCGATCGCTTTTGCTTTGATGTTGTTTTTTAAAACATCAGCAAGATGGTCCCAGTATTTCCTTCCGTAAAATGAATAGTTATGAGGCAAAATCTCTACATCTACCGTCCGTACAAAACCTTCTCTCGGCTTGTCACTGATCATCGTTCCGCGTTTTACGGTGACATTTTTCAGCTCAGAATTCAGCATCATTTTACAGTAATTTTTCACATCTTCAGCCGAAATGATCTTATCACGGCTTGTAAGGGCATATTTGTACGCAAGAATAGTATCAGACTGTTTTTTCTCTTCAGCGCCGCCGGTGGTTTCGGTTAGTAAAGTAATGACATGGAATTTCTTCTGTGAATTCAGTTCAGATCCCGGCCGGATGCTGTTGGCCAGTGAGGAGTGGCAAACCCAGAAAGAAGCGTAGGTATGTACAGAATTATCCAGCGGTTCAATAATTACATAATTGACGTCTTCTTTTAATTCTTTATTTGCCTGATCAACTTTTTTCATCAGACCTTTCATTTTAGATGAAATTTCGCCCAAAACATCTTTCACCTTATCGCGGTTGATGATTGCAAAAGCGGCCACCTCATCCCGCAGAAGTTCCATCACATGAGACATCAGATCCGTCGCATTCCTTTGTGTGAACCGCTCCATTCCTCCTTTTCTTACAGTGAAAAGTCCTTTTTCGATCTCATCATTGGGCGTGAAAGGAATCTCTGAATAGCGTTTTCCCATGCCGTCGACCACTTCTTCCACATAGAGAAAAAATTCTTCATCGCTGGTTTCCATCGGGATGTTGTTTCCCATGATATCAAGATTGTATTCCGTTTTTTTCCAGCCTCGGTTGTACACCGGAAAAGCATTGAGTATAAACGAAAAGTTTTCTAAAATCTCTGACGTAAACTGCGGTGGAAACTCCATTTTCAGCCACAGAATTTTTTTGTTTCTGAAAGGATCATAAGCCGGACTTCCGTCGTCAATATTCTCAGGAAACCCGTTCTGGATTTTTTTAAAGAGGGTAGGATAGATGCCGCTGACCTCTATGAATTTATGGTGATAAAGATTTTTTACATCTTCTTTTATTTTATAGCGAATGCTTCTTTCTTCAAATATGCCTTCGTAGCCTTCAATCTCAGGCATTTCATTATAGCTGATTCCCGCAGAAACTTCCAGCGGGATATTTTGATGAAATATTTTAATGTGAGGCAGAAGACGGTACACAAAATCTACTTTTTCGTAGGTAGGATTTGAGCAGTAAAGAGTGAATTTTTCCGGGAAATGATCTGCGCTGTAATTGCTGACATCAATGCCGATCATCACATTTCGGTAATCTGCAACATCTGCAGAAATCCGCTGGATAGGAATTTTATTTAACTGCTCATCAATATGGTACACCGTGTTTCCGGCCACCATCAGAACGGTCTGTGCTTTTACAAGATTTACATTTTCTACAGGCGTGAATGGAATTTCTACCTGCTTGTCAGACTGCGTCTTCCGGAAAGAATTCAGATGCTTTTTAAAGAAAAATTCAGAATGTTCCATCAGAATTTCCGTGTCTTCATCGGGCATACAGTACGCAACAGCGTGTGCAGGCGTCGGATGGGTATAGTTGGTCGGCGTCAGCAGTTTGGCGAGCCGCTCGAGAATTCTGCCGTTGATGGTCTGAATTTCATTATTGGCTTTAAAAACTTCCGTACTGAACGCATCAATAAGCAGTTTTACAAAGGGATCCAGAGACTGTATGCTTTTCAGCCCCCAAAGTTTGGTCGCATTCTGCAGCATTCTTGCCTTGATGACTTCCTTCGAAAAAGTATGTTGCTGGTCGAAACTCATAATTTTAAATTTAATCGATTGACATGGGGCTCAAAAATAATTCGGTAGAAAAGTTGAACCGCTCACCGGTAGCTTCCAGCTGCGCATTGATGCCCACTTTTACTTTTTTCTTTACTTCACTGAATCCTCGTGTTTCATAGCTGTGTTCTACGTAATTAATATGTGCCTGCACCACTGCATTTGTGAGTCTTGGTTCATGCTCCAAAATCTGTCTCTGGAGGCTGGTTACAAAAAGATTTTCCCATTTTGCGGGTGTAACGCCATTATCAAATTCCACGCTCCATACGTCATTACCGTAATTTTCATCGTAGCGGTTTTCACCTTTTTTGGTGATGATCAGAAGCATGATATTCTGTGCAATACTTTCCGCAATATCACACGTTTCTATCTGGCCGTTGCTGGTCATTAAGGTAGATGGATTAAAGGGAATTCTGTAGTTTTGACTTTCCATATTTTTGGCAGATCAGTTTTTAAGAGAGCTTGATAATATCCGGTTTTTATTCATCAAAAAATTGACCATCAGATCCTGTGGAAGATAAAATTCGCTTTCGCCTTTTTCGTTCAGTTTCTGTTCTATATTAGGATTCCAGGCAAGGATCTGTTCTTTTTTAATACCCAATGAAGTCGCAATGGTTTCGATCTTGAACGCACCGTTTAATCTGGTCTCAACCAAATCTTCCTGCGAAGCTGAAAAATCTGATTTGAAAGGCTTTTGAGCATTCTTACCTCCGGTAAAATTTTTATAATCATTCAAAACCTGCTGCAGCTCACCAGAAGCATAACAGGCATTCAGGTATTTTTTCACATGATTCTGCGTCTCAGCCGGCAGATACTGGTCAAAATCGGTATACACCCTGGAATTGGCTCTGTTCATCGCCTTCTGTATATTTCCCTCGCCACAGTTATAAGCCGCCACTACGGTAATCCAGTTTCCGTATTTTTTATACAGATTTTTTAAAGATATAGCCGCAGTTTTTGTGCTTTGATACATATCAGAACGGTTTTCATCAGAAAGTCCGTATCCGTTGGCATGTTCGCTCATAAACTGCCATAATCCTTTCGCTCCTGCGCTGGAAGTCTGTGTATGGTCTAAACCGGATTCTATCACCGCGAGATTTTTCAGATGGCGCGGAATTCCTTTATTAACGAAAGTATATTCGATATAATCAATCAGCTGCCTGTTACTTTTCAGCATCGCTTTATACCGCATTACGCTTTTTTCAGAAGTGTCAGAAGGTGCAAGACCCTGCGCTGAAAATTGTACAGCACAGAAAAGACAGATAGAAAGAATGATCTTTTTCAATGGTAAATTTTAATTTGACAGTGTTTCCCAGGTTACTTCTTCGTTTTCCTTATTCCAGCCGACATTTATTGTTTGCCCTGCTTTCACTTCTTCACGCACTATTTTTTTAGAAATCGGTCTTGCCAGCTGCGCACGTATAACGCCTGAAATCTGACGTGCCCCATATTTACTGCTGAAACCGTTCAGTGCCAGATTTTTTATGGCTTCGCCACTGATGTTGAAATCAATACCCAGTTTTGTCAGCGCTTTTCGCAGTGACTTCAGCTGAATGCTGAAAATCTTTTCGGCCATATCTTCATTGATCGGCGCAAACGGAATAATCTCCGTAATTCTCGCCAGAAACTCAGGTCTGAATCTGCCTGATTCCGTCATAATCTTCATCAGATTTTTGGACGTTGGAATTTCATTTTTTTCAAAATGCTTCACAATTTCTTCGCTGCCGATATTTGATGTAAATAAAATAAGAGAATTGCTGAAATCACCTTCTTTTCCTAATTTATCATGTATTTTTCCTTCATCCATAATCTGGAGAAAAACATCAAAAACCGAACTGTGTGCTTTTTCAATTTCATCAAAAAGAACAACAGAGTAGGGCTGCTGACGGATTTTATTTACGAGCATTCCGCCTTCTTCATATCCTACATATCCAGGAGGCGCACCGTAAAGTAGTGCCGCCGAATGTTCTTCTTTAAATTCAGACATATCAAAACGGATCATCGCAGATTCATCATTGAACAGCAGTTCGGCGACAGATTTTGCCAGTTCTGTTTTCCCGGTACCGGTAGGCCCGAGAAGAAAAAATGATCCAATCGGTTGCCCTGGTTTATTAAGTCCGCTTCGGTTTTCGACAATCGCATCAGCGAGGGTTTTCAACGCATGATCCTGTCCCACGACTCTTTTAATGAGCATTTCTTCCATATTCAGAAGCTTCTCCTTTTCTTTCGCCTGAATTTTACCGATCGGAATTCCCGTTTTTGATGCCATCACAGCGGCCAGTTCAAGTTTCCCGACTTTTTCTCTTTTGATGGAAGCCAGCTGAATTAGTTCAGAAAAGGTTTTTTCAATAATTTCTTTGATGTGAGCAATTCCCATTGAGTTTTCGAGCGTGTGCTGCTCAGAAAGCGATCCCCAGAGAATAGGGCTCAGTTTATTCTGAAGAAGATTGAAATTCCAGATGAGTTCGTCTGCCAAAAGCGGATCTTCAGCATCACCTTCGGCAATAATCTGATCGTAGTTTTCTTTCCAGGTTTTCAGTTCGTTTTCAGAAAGTTCATCAAGCATTTTAATAGAAGCCATGGTTCTGTCGAGCAGATCAATCGCAGAATCCGGAAGTTTTTTACCTTTAGAATACCGTTTGGCAAGACTCACGCAGTCTTTCAGAGCGCTTCTGTCAACTTCTACTTTATGGTGATCTTTGTAACCGTCCAGCAAAACATCAATCATCTTCACGCAGGTAATTTCATCTGGTTCTTCAACATTCAATACTTCAAAACGGCGGTCGAATGCGCGTTCCGGTTCAATAATTTTGCGGTATTCTTCCTGTGTCGTGGCGCCGATGACGGTGATTTCTCCACGTGCCAGCTCGGGTTTTAAAAGATTGGCAACATTGCCTGCACTTCCTTTGCTGTCTAACAGCGAATGGATTTCATCAATGAAAAGCACGGCTTTATTAATGCTTTTGCATTCATTTATTACTTTTTTCAGGCGGTCTTCGATTTCGCCCTTATAGGAAGTTCCGGCAAGTAAAGCGCCGGTATCGAGTTCCAGGAGTGTGGCTTCTTTCAGTAATTCAGGAACATTGCCTTTATTAATTTCTATTGCAAAGCCTTCGAGTAAAGCGGTTTTACCAACGCCGGGTTCTCCGACAATAATCACGTTGGGTTTGGTGCGTCTGCATAAAATCTCAATCAGCATCCGCAGTTCTTTATCGCGGCCTACGATATGATCGAGTTTACCATTTCTGGCCTGTTCTGTTTTATCAACACAGTAGCTGCTGATGGCAGGAAACGTACTTTTGTCCTGTGACCGGTTGCCGGTTAATTTATTTTCTTCAATATTTATTTTCTTTTCTTCACCTCTGAAAACATTGAGAATTTCATGCTCACGCAGCGGAAAAGATTTTAATTCCTGAACAGAATAGGTGACATTCGGTTTGGAAATCGAAGCCAGTAAGCACAATGGAGAAATCTCATCCAATCCCAGTTTTGATCTGATGTCATCGGCTTCATCCAGAACACGGCCGACCTTTTCATCCTGTGAAATCTCCTCCGGCAGATGCGTTGTTTTTACATACTCTTCAATGCGCACCTCAGCCCACTCAAAAATGTACCCCGGATCTTTATCAATGCCCACTAAAAATTCTTTTAAACCAAAGCTGCTGTGCAGAACGGCCTGTAAGATATGTGCGGCTCCGTAGGTAGCATTATAGTTCTCACGCGCTATGGATTTAGCAATATGGAAAACCTCTTTCGTGGTTTCATTGGTAATTAATACACTCATATTTTAGATTTTGATGAAGATAAAGGTATTTATGTTGGTTTTATCTAATGCAGTATTGTTAATAATCAGCAATAACCTCTGCAATATCGAGAAAAAATGGTGCCAGCAAAGCATAAATGTACACATTTTACCATTAATTAATGCTAAAAAAATGAACTCACTCTTCATCAGGATAATGGAGAATTTACTCAGACTGAAATAGGTCAGAATTTTTTGTATGAGCGTCACACAGTTCTTTTTTATTTTCTTTAAAGCGGACCCTTTAATGAGAAAATTTCAACGGTAAATTTAGAGGGTTTTCTAACAGAATGGACACGCTGTGCAACTGCAATCTTTAAATTGTAAACTCCACCGACTCCTTTTGCCTTTTCACCGAACATCGATTGATTTTGAATTTCTCTGATGATAGCTTTACATCAACAAATTAATCAAACAACTTAAATCAAAAAATTATGGAAATCCTGCAAACACCCGAAAACGCATTGTCCCATTCTACCGTTACAGCGATTATCAATGCTCCAATTGAAAAAGTAAATATCGCAGATTGGCTGCTCAACCTTCCTGATGCGGAATATCAAAGATGTTCTACGCAGCATATCGGCGCGGCAATCTCTTCCACTTACGATGGCGAACCTGTTTCTCTGAATGTTGAAACCATCGGAGATGCATTGATGGTTCAGCATTATGTCGCAGTTATTCACCGTCCGGATTACTGCAGAATGCTCTCTATTTCAGATTCGATTACTCAAAACGGCAGAACAAAAGTTCAGGTTTTATGGGAATTGAAAGCAACAAAAATCGACGACAAGACAACTTTGTACACTAACGAAATTCACGCGACAGCAACGCCGGAAATGTTTGAATATCTGAAAAAACACAACGTGAATCTTGCTGATGCAGCCGCTTCAAGACAGGCCGCTTCCGACTCACACAACCACGAAGAAACGCCCAACTTTGCAAAAAGCATCGAAAACAAGGCTCTGACAGGGAAATATAATCAGCCTTTCTAAATTAAAAACTTAATGAGCGTATTTCGGTACGCTCATTTCATTGTAAATGGTATGGAAACACTTTTTCAAAAACTGATCGGAACCTGGACTTTGGTAGAGCTCATCGAAATTCCTTTAAATGGTGGCGAAAATTCCCATCCGATGGGCGAAAATCCAAAAGGACTGATTATGTACAGTGCTGATGGTTTTATGTCGGCACAGATTATGAATCTTAACCGAAAAAATGCTGACCTGAAACATCATTCTGAGCAAAACACAGAAGAAACTTCGGACTATCTTGCCTATTCTGGACCTTTCGAAACGGATGACAAAAAAAAGACGGTAAGCCACAAAATGTTTGTTTCACTTTTCCCAAGCTGGACTGGAGAAACACAAAAGAGAAATGTCCGCTTTGAAGATGAATTTCTGTACCTCGAAACTGAGAAACCATTCCTCCGGAATTCGCGTATGGTAAAGCATCGGCTGACCTGGAAAAGGGTTTAAAATAAATTTAAAAATTATAAAATGAAAGCAATTGTTATTACAGAATACGGTGGTCCCGACGTCTTGAAAGTAAAGGATTTGCCGACTCCCGAGATTTCCGGAGACGAAGTATTGATTGAAGTAAAAGCAGCCGGGCTCAACCGTTCCGATGTTTTTCAGCGGGAAGGCAATTATCCTGCGCCAAAAGGAGCTTCCGCAGAAATTCCGGGGTTGGAACTTGCCGGAACTGTCGTAAAATGCGGACCTGATGTGAAAGATTTTACAGTGGGCGACAAAGTTTGTGCACTTTTAGCAGGCGGAGGTTATGCAGAATATGTTGGAGTAAGAGAAGGTCAATGTTTACCCATTCCGGGAGATTTGAGTTTTGCGGAAGCGGCAAGTTTGCCTGAAACCGTTTTCACTGTCTGGTCGAATGTTTTCGAGAGAGGAAATTTAAAATCCGGAGAAACGTTATTGATTCACGGCGGAAACAGCGGAATTGGGATTACGGGAATTCAAATTGCACACGCGTTGGGTTCAAAAGTAATTATCACCGTTGGTTCTGATGAAAAAGGACAGAATTGTCTGGAGCTGGGTGCCGATTCTTACATCAATTACAAAACTCAGGATTTCGAAACTGAACTGCAGGACGAAGGTGTCGACGTCATTCTCGATATGATTGGCGGTGATTATTTAGCCAAAAACATCAACATTCTGAATCCTGAAGGCAGACTCGTTCACATCAATGCGGTAAGTGGCAGCCGTGTAGACTTGGATATCTGGAAAGTGATGACCAAGCGCCTGACCGTCACCGGAAGCACTTTGAGAAGCCGTGAATATGAGTTCAAAAAACAATTGGCCAAAGAAATTCAAAAGAATGTCTGGCCTTTGATAGAATCCGGAAAATTCAGAACGGTGATTTACAAAACCTTTCCTTTTTCGGAAGCTGCAGAAGCGCACCGGTTGCTTGAAGACGGCAGTCACACGGGAAAAATTATTTTGGTGAGATAAATTTCCACCCTTTTTTATTTAAATCAAACCTAAATCCTTCTCAATCTAAATTGCGAAGGATTTTTTTTATTACTAATATTGACTTGCTTACGACTCCTGTAATTACTAAAATCAAATCGAAAGTCTTTATTCTTTACTCTTTTTTCTATCCTCTCCTCAACCATCTACCACTTTCAAATTCCCACCGATTCATTTTGCCCGTTCACCGAAAAGCACTTCAAAAAACAGTCATTTCGGGGTAGCTTTACAGTAGAAATAATGACAAACTATCATCAACTATAAAAATTAATATTATGAAAAACGAATCATTAAGTTTCAGATACGAACTGGAAAAAAAAGAACCAAGAACCAATGATGGCGGAACTACAAGAGGAGCTTCTGTAAAAGATTTCCCTGCTTCTATCGGTATTGCCGGCGTTTCTATGAGACTGCAGCCGGGAAGTATGCGAGAACTTCACTGGCACGCGAACGCCGCCGAATGGGCTTATGTAATTTCAGGAACAGTTCGCACCACCATTATTCATCCTGATGGACACAGTTATACAGATAATTTTGAGCCGGGCGATGTTTGGTATTTTCCAAAAGGTTACGGTCATTCGATTCAGGCGACGGGAACCGAAGAATGTCATTTCATTTTAATTTTCGATAACGGTAATTTTTCTGAAGACCATACGTTCAGCGTGACAGATTTTGTTTCGTCTGTTCCGCCTGAAATTGTTGCTCAGAATTTAGGATTAACATTGGAAGAAGTGGCGGCTTTACCTCAGAAGGAAGCGTATTTCGCAGCGGGAATTGTTCCGGATGAAATGTCATTTACTGCTGAAGCCCGTCCGAGTGAATCTGATATCGAACTCACAAGTTTTCACCGTTATCCTTTGCATTCCCAACAGCCGAGAATTGTTCCCGGCGGAGGTTTGCAGAGATTGGTGACGAGTAAAGAATTTCCAATCAGCAGTACAATGTCGGGGTCTGTTTTGGAATTGCAACCCGGAGCTTTGAGAGAAATGCACTGGCATCCGAATGCGGACGAATGGCAATATTTTATTTCCGGACAGGCAGAAATGTCGGTTTTCCTGGCAGAATCGACCTGCGTTACAGAGCAGTTCAGTGCCGGCGATGTGGGCTACGTTCCAATGGGAGCCGGACATTACATCAAAAATACAGGCGACACGGTTTGCAGAATTCTGATTGGTTTCAATAGCGGTCATTATGAATCAATTGATTTGAGCCAATGGTTATCCGGAAATCCGAAAGATGTAGTTGTAACCAACTTTGGTCTGAAAGAGGGCGAAATAGAGAAATTTCCGAAAGAGAAAATTTTCATTAAACCTTAATTAAAAACACATTTCATCACTTTAATCATCTAAAAATTTAATATTATGAAAACTACAAATCTTAAAAACACGCTAAAAATATTTTTATTTGCATCAATATTTATTTCCACTCCACAAATATATTCTGCTCAGACAACCGTTCAGACAACGCCTGCAAACACATCAAAAATCTGGGGGAAAGTGGACGGAATCGCCATCGAAGGAATGGTACAGGGACCTTCCACAGAGATTGCACCGTTACAGATCGCCTGCGTCTTTGAATATACAGAAGGTGATATTTTCAATTCACCACCGGCTCTTCCGGCAGCTGTAAACGGAATGGTTCACCTCGATGAAAGTCTGAAAGGCCTCATTACAGATCTCAGAAAATCCGGGAAATTTGCCGGACATTCTCTGGAAACACTGTTGATTACGCCACCTTCCGGAACTATCGGAGCAAAGAAACTGTTACTCATCGGTTTGGGAGACCGGAATAAATTCACACCAGAACTGATGCAGCAGGTTGCCAGTGTCGGGATGGAAGAAGCACTGCGCCTGGGTGTCACCAAATATGGTTTTGCAACCGATTTAAAAGATGCGGGAATAGATTCGCCAACCGCTGAAGTTGCGGGATACGGCGTGACCGGAGCCATCAATGCGTACCGAACTGAGCTTTATTTAAAGGATAAAAAAATGTCTTCATTCAAGCCGATTGAGAAAATAACATTGCTTGCCGGACCAGCGTTTTTCACCACTGCAGGAGAAGGAATTACGAAAGCCATTGGAGCATTAAACAAATAAAACGAATTGTTTAAAAGGTAAAACAATGGAACAGCCAATCATTTCCTCGCCAAAGATGACCGCTCTGTCCGGGTCAGTAAAAATGCAGGAAAGATTAGCCATATTCCTCGCGTTGATTGCAGGCTACGTGGATGCAACAGGATTGATACAGTGGAAAACCTACGTCTCTTTTATGAGTGGGAATACGACTTCACTTGGAGCGGCAGTTTCAACCGGTAAACTGGGAATCATTATCACTTCATTTACTGTTATAATTTGTTTTCTGTTAGGAATTTATGCCGGAACCTGTCTTTCGTTATGGAAGAGAGTTAAGAACCAAATATTAACATTTTACCTCGTTGCAGGAATTCTTATTTTCTATACAATAATTGCTTATTTTTATATGATCAATAATGTGGTATCTGTTGCAACGGTTGGATTTTCAATGGGAATAATGAACACGATTGTAACTTCTGTAGGCAAACAAAAAATAAATACAGACTTCGTAACCGGAACTTTGAACAGCCTGGCCAGAAATACTGCAACAATGACGATGACCACTGATAAAGCAGAAAAAGAAGAATCAAAATCGAATGCCATTCATCTTTTGCTCTTATGGTTTGGCTTTTTAGCAGGTGCTTTTATTGCTCCTTTCCTTCTCAATTATTTTGGAAAATGGACTTTGATTTTTCCTGCATTCTTACTGATAATTTGCGGATTATTTATTTCAAAAATCAACACTAAAAACTAATAGTATGTTACAAAAAAACGATGTTGCTCCGGATTTCACTTTGTATGCAACGCCTGACCAGAAAATTAAGCTTTCCGAATTCAAAGGAAAAAATGTGATCCTCGCTTTTTATCCAGCCGACTGGAGTCCGGTTTGCAGTGACCAAATGGCTTTATATAATGAAACTTTGAAGTTTTTCAAGAAATACGATGCAGAGATTTTCGGAATTTCCGTCGACAGCAAATGGTGCCACCTGGCATTTTCACAAAACAGAAATCTACATTTCCCGTTACTCGCAGATTTTGAGGCGAAAGGCGAAATCGCAAAAAAATATGGTGTTTATGACGATGAAGAAGGAGAATGCAAACGCGCACTTTTCGTTATCAACAAAGATGGTGTCATCGAATGGAGTTATCTGTCACCAACCGCAATTAATCCCGGAGCAGACGGAATTTTAGACGCTTTAGAAACCCTTAACACCAAATAAATTATGTCACTAAAACCAAACGTCAGCCAGACTGACCACGCACAAGGCAACTTAAATGCCGACCTCGTTATCGTAGAATACGGAGATTATCAATGCCCTTATTGTGGTGCCGCTTGCCCGGTTCTGAAGGAATTGATGAAGGAATTTGGAAGCCAGATCAAATTTGTTTTCAGAAACTTCCCATTGTCTGAAATGCATCAATATGCAAGACCGGCAGCTATCGCAGCGGAAGCAGCCAATCTTCAGGGGAAATTCTGGGAAATGCACGATGCGATTTATGAAAACCAGAGAGATCTGAATGAAAATTTACTGATGAAACTGGCGGAACAGTTAAAACTGAATATTCCTCAATTTGAAAAGGATTTGGAAAGTACAGAACTGGCTGACAAAGTAGATTCAGATTTTGAAAGCGGAATTATGAGCGGCGTGAACGGAACACCTTCTTTCTTTGTGAATGGAAAGAAATTCGATGGTGGAGCGGAAAATCTTTTAGAATTGGTACGGGAAAACGTGAAGTAACGTTGGAAGCTTGCCATTAATACTAACATTTTTTCTCAGGAAATCTTTAAAAAATAATTGCAACTAATTGTTTCCTGAACTCAACGACAATTTTTGCCTGTTCGTCGAAAGTGGAATCAAAAACTTTATAATCTGCAGTAGTTTTACAACAGTTAAGACAGAGAAACGGCCAACGTGAATTTACACCGAATCTGCAGCCCGACTTATCTCATCTTTTCTATTTTTTTATTTGAATCGATGAACCACTGCGTTAGGTTTGAGTGGAAATCCTTTTTTTGTGGATGGAAAAGCAAAGGCAAAAAAGATTGGGAACGGAAGGCATAAATGAGAAAAAAGCGAAGGCTTTTGTCGAAGTTTACGAACGAAGTTCTAAGCTGCCCAAACCTAACAAAGTGGTTCGACGTCGTCAAATAAAAATTATCAAAAAATGTACGATGTTAAACTAGATTAACTGGAAAAGAATTCAAGCATCCTACATTTGCTAGAGAATTAAGAAAAAAAAATATTAAAATAAAATTATCACAACATTAAAAATAAACAATTATGAGCACACTAAAATTAAAAGACGGAACAGAGATTTTTTACAAAGACCAAGGCGAAGGACCAACTTTGATGTTTCACCACGGATGGCCTTTATCATCAGACGATTGGGATGCACAGGTGATTTTCTTTCTGCAAAGAGGTTACAGAGTGGTGACGCACGACAGAAGAGGTCACGGCCGTTCCAGCCAGGATATTTACAAACACACGATCGATCAATATGCTTCTGATGCCGCGGAATTGGTAGAATTCTTAGACCTGAAAGATGTGGTTCACATCGGTCACTCAACTGGTGGTGGCGAAGTGATTCGTTATGTAGCGAAATATGCGAACGGAAGAGCGAAAAAAGCAGTTTTAATCAGCTCAGTTCCGCCAATTATGGTGGCAAGTGACAGCAATCCTGATGGTGTTCCGATGTCGGTTTTCGATGGTATCAGAGACCAGACTCTGAACAACAGGAATCAGTTTTATATTGATTTGACTTTCCCTTTCTACGGCTATAACAGAGAAGGCGCGGATGTAAAAGAAGGTGTGCAGAGAAACTGGTGGAGACAGGGAATGATGGGCGGAATCGTTGCTCATTACGACGGAATAAAAGCATTTTCTGAAACCGATCAGACCGAAGATTTGAAAAACACAGACATTCCGGTTCTGGTGCTTCACGGCGAAGATGACCAGATTGTGCCTTACCAAAATGCAGCTTTGAAATCAATAAAATTACTGAAAAACGGAACGCTGAAAACATACCCTGGTTTCCCTCACGGAATGCCTACTACGGAAGCTCCGACGATTAATAAGGATCTTTTGGAGTTTATTGAAGCATAGAGCATACGCTTTTGAAATGTAAGTAAGGGAAAATTTATAATTTTACCCTTATTTTTGTATTGGTATAAGATCAGATCATACGTTATGGGCAATTTAATTTGTGAGAACGGGCAGGTGAAAATGGTTTCGAGCTTTTCTGAACTTGTCAGTACCGGTTTTTCAGGTATGCAGAACGCAGTTTGCTGGCAACGGAACCCGCGGGGAAATTTTAAAGAAATTGCAGAAAAACTTCAGCTGAAGGAGAATGTGACAGAAATTTCCCAACAGGATCTTCTGACACTGAAGGTATCCGACGATGGCGCAAAGGCGCGTGAAATTATTCTGAACGATCTGGCTCTTCTGACAAAATCTGGTGCACAACCTGTGCTCAATCTGATTAAAAATTACGAAAGGGATGATGCGTTTGATTTCATTTCAACCGATGTGTATTCTTATCACGTAGACCGTTCTCCGGTCGCCACTTCCACATTTTTGTGTACATATGATGGTGCAGCAGGCGACATCATAGGCAATGATGAAGCCATTCAGAAAATTTTAATTCCGGAAATACGCGAAAATCTTAAAAAGCTGCATCAGGGCTGTGCAGATGATTTTGAAACATTTTTAACTGAAAACTACTTCGATCTTCATTTTGAGGCAAAACCCAATGCAAAACCTTTTAATTTGGGAAAAAGAAACCTCTGGAAACTTTCCGTGGATCATCCCGGCCATATGGTTTTACCGTGCATACATCGCGCTCCCAAAGAAAATTATGGCGAATATCGGTTGCTGCTGATCTGTTGAAACAGTAGATTTCTATTCTTATTTCAAACTAATAGCCTTCTCTTAAAAACTTTAAGACCAGCCAGTCGAAATGTGAGAGAGAAGATTACCGTAAGAGCTTAAAAAATGCAAATCTCATTAGACTATTTCAAAAAGTTAAATACGGTACAAAACAAACCGGTTGCAGCTGTCTTCATTTTCGGCATCTATGACTTCTGAAAATTAATGCGTAATCTATACAGACGCCCTTTTGTTAGCATTTAATTTGACCATGAGTTTTATTTAAAAAGCCCTTTTATACTGCCACGGAATGTCGGTTTCCAGTCCAAGTTCCTGTGCAGAATGTAAAGCAAAATACGGGTCGCGTAAATGTTCTCTGGCAATGAAAATTAGATCTGCTTCGTCGTTGACAATAATATCATTAGCCTGAACAGCTTCGGTAATCATCCCGACCGCGCCGGTTGCAATCTTCGTCTGTTGCTTGATAATGGATGAGAACGGAACCTGATAACCCGGGAAAACATGGTCTTTGCTGACATTGGCAAATCCTCCGCCGGAAGCCGTAATAAGGTCGACGCCATTTTTTCTCAGAATCTTTGCCATAATAATGCTGTCATCCAAAGTCCATGCATCCGGTATCTCCAGATAATCGACTGCTGAAATTCTTACCAAAAGCGGCATTCCGTCGGGAATTACCCGGCGTACTTCGCCCACAGTTTCTACAAGAAAACGCATTCTGTTTTCCAGACTTCCACCGTATTCATCATTTCTTTTGTTGATCACGGCAGAGTAGAACTGGTGGAACAGATACCCGTGACCGGCGTGCAGTTCTACCGTATCAAAACCTGCATCGACAGCTCTTTTTGCGGCTTCCACAAATTTTATTTTTAATTCCTGAATTTCCGCCACGGTCAGTTCTTCGGCCAAAACACCGTTGAAATCATGTGCCGACGATGATTTTACAGTCCAGGCACCTTCTTCCTGGGTGAGTGGTTTCATTTTTTCATTGGGATGTTTCAGACTTCCTTTTCCACCCGAATGCCACAGTTGAATGCCAATCTTTGCATCCTGCCCGTGTACAAAATCTACGATGGTTTTCCATGCATTTTTCTGTTCGTCATTCCAGATTCCGACATCGCTCAGAGTTGCTAAACCTTCGGGAGAAACGGCGGTACATTCGGTCATAATTAGACCCGCTCCGCCAACGGCTCTTCCTCCAAGATGTACAAGATGCCAGTTTCCGGGGATGCCGTTTTTAGCGCTGTACTGCTGCATGGGTGAAACTGCTATTCTGTTTTTTAAGGTAAGCTGTCGGAGATTTAAAGTTGAGAATAAATTCATTGTATTGGATTTTAGATTGATAATGACTGTAAAAATAGTTTCGCTTCAAAAAACGATTTGAGTAAGATATTCTGAATCTCTTCCAAAACTTTTTCTGATGTTTTATTTGCTTCATTGGTGAGTTCTAAGATATTAAGTTTTTCTTCTAATAATGGCAGTAATCCCATTATTGCAGCACTCGATTTCAGGTCGTGTGCCCGCAGTTTTAATAATTTGAAATCTCTATTTTGATACGCCAGGTTCATTTCCTGCAAATGCACCGGAACTTTGTCTAAAAACTGTTGGGTAACCGTTTTTTCAAAATCTCTGTCGCCATTGCTGATGGATTTCAGATAGTTCAGTTCAATGATTTTGTAGTCTGAAACCAGGTCATCAGTTTTCACATTCTTTTTTTCATTTTCCTGCAATCCGAAATTTGAAATGAGCTTAAATAATTCTTCCTCTTTAATGGGTTTAGAAATATATTCGTTCATGCCGCGGCTCAGGCATTTTTCCCGTTCGCCGGCCAGAGCGTGCGCCGTCATCGCGATGATGGGAATGTTTAATTTCAGCTCTTCCCGGATCTTTTGCGTGGCTGCATAACCGTCCATCTGGGGCATCTGAATATCCATTAAAACCAAATCGGAATCGCTATCTCGAAGATATTCCACCGCTTCCAGACCGTTCGAAGCGGTTTCAAAATCGATATTCCACTGCGATAGCAGATGTTTCATTAAACTTTGATTGATAGAATTGTCGTCCACAACCAGAACTTTCAACGGCGCATTCGATGTATCTTTGAAATATCGGGTGTTCACAGCAGAAGAGGTGGAAGTAATCTGTTTTTCAGCAATCTGATACGGAATGAAGAAATCGAAAGTCGTTCCCTTGCCTTGTTCGCTCGTGACTTCGATATTTCCGCTCTGCAGTTGGATGAGACTTTTCACGATGGATAAACCAAGGCCGGTTCCGCCAAAGTTTCTGGTGGTGGATTCTTCGCCCTGGTTAAATCTCTCAAAAACTTCATTCAGTTTATCTTTATCGATTCCAATTCCGGTGTCAGAAATTTTGAAACCGATGATTACTTCTTTTTCCGTATGCTGTTTGTTATAAATTTCGATACTGATGCTGCCCTGATGCGTAAATTTGATGGCATTTCCGATAAGATTGATCAAAATCTGCGTAAGCCTCGTGGCGTCGCCATTCAAAGTGTCCGGAATAGAAGAATCGATGTTGCTGGAAATACTTAACCCTTTTTCTTTCGCCCGTTCAATAAAAAAAGTCTCCACAGAATTGACCAAACCATTGATGCTGAAAATGCCGGGAGTAATTCTCATCATTCCCGCCTCGATTTTTGAAAGGTCTAAAATATCATTGATAATCGCCATCAGATTTTCTCCCGAGCGCTGAATGGACGAGACAAATTCTGCAGAGGTCGCGTCTAAATTCCTTTTCTGCAAAAGATTGGTGAAACCTAAAATTCCGCTCAGAGGCGTACGGATTTCGTGGCTCATATTGGCGAGAAAGTTTTCTTTGGTTTCGGCTGCGACGCTTGCTCTTTTCTCGGCAACAGCCAGTTCCTGTATCAGTAATCTCTGACGTTTGAACTGACGGAGAATATGAAAACCGACAATCCCGCCGCTTAAAACGAGCAAACCCAAAATGTATACATCATACAGTCTGGCTTTTCGGCCCATTTGCTCACTCTGTTTGCTGAGGTTCACCATATCCAGGCGTCGCGTTTCATAAATTTTGGCCGTGATGTTCGTGATTTCGTTGGATATTTTTCGGGCTCTGGGATTGGCGATGGACGTTTGGTCATCCAGATTTCCCAAAGTGTTGTACCGCAACAGCAGTTTTTCTTTGGTCAGTTTCTTCTCCATCGCCAGAATACTGAGTCTGTGAATGAGTTTTTCCAGTCCGCTGTCCTGAGTGTCTTTTGAAATGGAATCGAGAAAATTTTCTACTTCATCTATTTTTTGATCAACACCATTAAGATGAGTCGTGTCATTGGTAGCAATAGATGCCCGGATTCTGCTTTCCACACCCAGAATATCGCGGTCTATCTGCCGCAGATGATTGCTGGAACGGAGCTCATTCAGCAACAGATTATTATTATTAATAAGCGACTTTGTATTGTTGGCAGAATTGATCTGAACAGCGATCAGCAGCAACGAACCCGCAATAAAGGTGAGGATAATGAAATAGCTGAAGCGCTTATTGTCCATTACTGAGCTTATTTTTTTCATAAGTGCCTGTACTTATTTGGAATTGTTGGAACTGACTTGAGCATTGTAAAAACCACCTGTAAAAAATTCTCTAAATTTTATCCGGAAGTGCCTCATCATTTTTTATTTATTTAATCGTTCGGTGACGCTTGTTCACAGCTTTCCAAAGCAGGAAATTTTTTGAATGGTAACACTGAACCTGCAGCACGGCTTGAGCGGAAATGTTTTTTCTTATGCTCAGATTCCGATAAATACGGAATCGTCTGCAAAAAAGACTGTGATCCCTCTGAAAGGTTCAGGATAAACTCAGTGTGGAGACAGGTTCCCAAACCTGACAAAGTATTTCAACGAAGACAAATAATAATGATCATTCTAAAAAACATTCATTCTGGTATTCAGTGCTTTTCTGTACGCATCGGCCACAGGAATAAACTTCCCGCTGATCATAATTCCACCGTCCTGAAGGGTATCAATTTTTCCGACACACACGATAAAAGAGCGGTGTACACGGATGAAATGGTCTTTCGGAAGACGTTCTTCAGCAGTTTTCATTTTACCGTGAATGGCAAACATTTTTTCTCTTGTGTAAAACTTCACATAATCGCCCATCGCTTCCGCGTACAGAATATCGTCAAGTTTCAGCCGTCTTGTAATATTGGAATCCCGCACAAACAAAAATTCATCTTTGGTCATTTCCACGTTTTCCCTCCGGCTTTCAAGAATCGACTGAGCTTTGCTGACGGCCTGCAAAAACCTTGCAGGCATCACCGGTTTCAGAATATAATCTGCGATGTTGAGTTCGAAAGCTTCAAGTGCATAGTCTTTATTTGAAGTCGTGAAAATGATGAGCGTGTCTTTTCCTGAAAGGTTTTTTGTCAGTTCGATTCCGGTCATTTCGGGCATTTCAATATCGAGAAAAATCAAATCGACTTCGTTAAACTGCAGGTAGTGGTACGCTTCGATGGCATTGCTGAACTCTCTGGCAACCGTGAGATTCGGAATCTGCTTTGCCAGATGTGCCAGAGTGGTTCTTGCAATGTCGTTGTCATCGACGATAATCGCTTTCATAGGAATGTTTTTTTATGGTTTACACAAATATAATTATTCCTTTTCCTTGCAGCCGTTTTAAATTCAGTTTAAAATGGTCATCGATGCGAATTAACTTTTTATCTGAAGTAGGAACGGATCATCCAGGCCATTTCTTCATGGGTTTCCATCAGACCCGTGATATAGTCGCTGGTTCCGTAATCTTTGAATTCTTCTGCAAAAGGTGTGATGTTTCCTCTCAGAAATTCGATGATGCTTTCGTGGTCAGCCAAAAGATCTTTCATATATCCTAAACCATCATTGTTTCGGTCGCTGTATTCGGTAAGATGCGTCAGTTCAAGATACATTTTCATTGTAGCAGGTGCAAAATGACCGATTTTACGCATGCGTTCGGCAACACTGTCAATCATTTCATCCAGTTGTTTGTACTGCTCTTCAAAAAAAATGTGGTTGGCGTGGAAGTTATCTCCCGTAACATTCCAGTGCGCATTTCTTGTTTTGATGTAAAGTAGCGTTTCGTCAGCTAAAAGTTTTGCCAGTTGATCTGCAACAGCCTGAGTGTTTTTTTCTGTAATTCCGATTTTTGTTTTCATAACAGTATAATTTTAAGTGATAGTAAAAAGCTTTATTGCTTGTTTTCTGATGTAAAGATCAGCCGGAATCCTGCTGAAATAAAAAGGTTTTCGGTGAACGGGCAAAACGAATCGGTGAAAAGGTGATAAATATGATCGGCCATCATAATTTGAAGGAAAGATGATATTGAATCACTTAAAATGCAATCAGGTTTAACAATTCATTAGAGAATCATGTATTTTTGAATGTTGATATTACCTGCTGAATTCTGCTGTATCGAATACTGTTTTTTTAAAAAGTATAGAGGTTAGGAATATTGAGAAGTAATGATACTGACATTTTTAAGTAAGCTCAGCATTAACTGAAAGGCAGGAGATATTTAAAATATAAGAAATTAAATAAAAAGTATACAATATGCATGAAGATCTGCTTCTTATTCTCGGCCTCTTACTGGTCGTAATGATGCTGGTAATGCTGGCACAGCGCATCAAAATTGCCTATCCCATCTTTTTGGTGGTCGCAGGATTGGGAATCAGCTTCATTCCGGGAGTTCCTGTTTTAAAACTGGATCCCGAAATTATATTTCTGATATTTCTTCCGCCGCTGTTATACGAAGCTGCATGGTACACCTCGTGGAACGACTTCTGGAAATGGAAAAGAACCATTGGATTAATGGCTTTCGGATTGGTTTTTATCACCTCCGTCGTAGTGGCTTTTGCTTCTCAGGCTTTGATACCCGGATTCACTCTGGCGATGGGATTTTTACTCGGCGGAATTGTTTCACCACCTGATGCGATCGCTGCAACAACCGTTTTGAAAGGATTAAAGGTGCCAAAACGCACCATAGCAATGCTGGAAGGGGAAAGTCTGATCAATGATGCCTCTTCGCTTATTGTGTTCAGGTTTGCACTGGCTGCTGTGATCACCGGAATGTTTTCGGTTGAAGATGCTACAGGACAGTTTTTTCTGGTAGCAGGGATGGGAATTGTCGTAGGCGTCTTCGGGGCACACCTGATTTATTTAATACACAGATACCTGCCAACCACGCCCGCCATTGATGCAGCTTTAACGGTAATGACGCCTTACATTTTGTTTTTAGGTGCCGAGCATTTTCATTTTTCCGGCGTGATGGCTGTCGTCAGTGGGGGTCTGTTTATGTCTTTTCGTTCGCATGAAATTTTTAAAACAGGCATCACAAGAATCAACATGACGAGTGTATGGAGCACATTGGTTTTCGTGATGAATGCATTGGTTTTCGTATTAATCGGATTGGAATTGCCGGATATCATCAACGGTTTGGGCGAAAATACGGTAATGGAAGGCATCAGATATGGCTTGATTATAAGTTTAATTGTAATCGCAGTGCGGCTTTTATGGATTTATCCTGTTGCGCACGTTCCGAGATGGATCAGCAAAAAGGTGAGAAAAGATCCAAGCCCGGGATGGAAAAATCCGCTGATCATTGGCTGGGCAGGGATGCGCGGTGTGGTTTCGCTGGCAACCGCCCTGTCGATTCCGGTAATGATGAATGACCAGCAGCATTTTCCCATGCGGAATTTGATTATTCTGATCACATTCGTGGTCATTTTTGTAACGCTGGTTTTTCAGGGTTTGACGCTTCCACTGATTATTAAATTCACAGATATTGGCGAGATCGACCCCATTTTGCCTTCGCACGAGCAACAGGCAAGCATAAGGATTCGGCTGGATAATCTTGCGGTAAGAGAACTGAATGAAAAATACATTTCAAATTTAGAAACAAACAGTTTGCTGGAAAATTATAAAAAAAGTATTCAAAACGACATTGTACAGCAGCGAAGTCATTTGGAATCGCTGGAGACATGCACCAACAGACGCAATGATCTTGATGAGTATCATAAAGTCATGCTGAATATTTTTTCAGAGCAGCGAAAGGAACTCTTCAGAATGAAACGTGAAAAAGAATTCAGCGATGATGAAATAAGAAAAGCAGAATCTCATCTTGACCTGAATGAGCTTAAAATAACCGGAAATAAATACATGTAGCAATTAATCCCACAATATTTTTATTTAAACTTTTAGCTGCTGAATATGAGAATATTTGAAAAGAAAAGTCAGAATGCATAGTAAGTGGAAGGAAATAATTCCCTGCTCACACGAAGCTTATAAAATTACTTTCAAGCCGTTCATTTCACTTGTGCCCTTGAAATATCTGGCTGATCATCAGAGGTCGAAAGTTCTGTATCAAAAACGCTTTTCAAATATCGGTTTCAGGATTATATTATTGGGATCAGTTTCAAATTGACCATTCACAATTAACATTTGAAGCAAACCCATGACTCATCATCGATAATTCGTCATAAAATATTTCATCATTAACCATTTATAATTCATCATTAATAATTACCCATTACCAATAAACCATTCGTCTAAAAATTCTGCCTTTCGTTTTCCGCTTCCCGCTTCAAAAACTCATCCTTAATCATTTATAATTCATCATTCATCATTCATCATTCACCATTTATCACTAATCACTAATTATTTATAATTCATCATTCATCATTCATCATTAATAATTACCCATTACCAATAAACCATTTGTCTAAAAATTCTGCATTGCGTTTCCCGCTTCCCCCTTCAAATACTCGTAATTATTTATAATTCATCATTCATCACTAATCATTTATCAATAATCACTAATCATTTATAATTTATCATTCATCATTCATCATTAATCATTTATAATTCATCATTAATTCATCACTTTGCTTTCATTTTCCCATTCTTAAAACGCTCACTCGCCGTCTGGTAATAGGAAACCGTTTCATCGATCTGCGGCTGGTTTTTATGCGGTATGTCAGTCATCGAAGCACCGGCATTCTTAACGGTGAACTGCTTTACATGTTTGCGGTCATCAATCTGGGTAAAGACCGAACCTTTTAAAAATCCGAGGGTACGGTAATTTCCGATAAAAGCACGCTCACTGCCAGCTGCCGTATGGTTGATGTCTTTACCGTAGAGACTCGTCTTGTACTGCCAGCCGAGGTAGCCAAAGAGAGTAGGCATCAGGTCGATCTGCGACGCCAGGCGGTCGATACGCTCCGCTTTCTGGGGAAGATTATAGATAATGGCCGGGATGTGATGGCGGTCAATATTGATTTCCCATCTGCCGGCGCTGCTCGCACAGTGGTCTGCGACGATGACAAAGACGGTGTTTTTAAACCAGGGCTTTTTTCGGGCATCAGCAAGGAATTTCCCTAATGCGTAATCGGTATATTTCACGGCAGCATTGCGCTCACCCTGTGGCAGATCGATTTTTCCGGTTGGGAAAGTATAAGGTTTGTGATTCGAGGTTGTCATGACAAACTGGAAGAAGGGTTTTTGCTGACGGCTGCTGAGGTCTGCATACTTTATCGACTGTCGGTAAAGATCTTCATCGCAGATGCCCCAGGCGTTTTCAAAACTCACTTCCTGATCCGAAATCGCATACCGGTGCGAGGTGATGTCTTCAGAAAGCGGATTCCCGCGGTTGCGGTCGACAATATCAAACCCCTGTCCGCCAAAGAATGTATTCATATTGTCAAAATATCCGTCGCCACCGTAAATAAAATACGGATGGTAATTTTTCTGCCTGAAAACCGAAGCTACGGAGAAAAGATTCTGATTGTTGGGACGGCGCACAATGCTGTTTCCGGGAGTTGGCGGCACGCACAGGGTTAAAGCTTCCATGCCTCTCACGGTGCGGGTTCCTGTCGCGTAAAGCTGGGTGAAAAAAATGCTTTCGTTGGCGAGGCGGTCGTAATTGGGCGTCAGATTTTCGGTATTGCCAAAGGCTTTCAGGAAATCGCCGCTGAAACTTTCTATTGCAATGAGAATCACATTCGGATGCTGCTCGTTGGCTCCGGCTGTTAATCTGGACAGGTCATCCCATGTTGGACTCACATATTTCTGATTGTCCTGCTGCAGATTTTTCTTTACCAAAGAATAGGCTTTCCGGTCGTCCATCGTTGGGTAAAACGTCTTATAATCGAGCTCATTCGATTTAAAAGCGGCAAAGAAAGAAAAGGTACCGTTCTTTCCGGCCTCATTCATCACGAGGTTATTGCCGAAATCAGCCTGTTTATTTTTCAGGATAAAAGAGAGTGCCAGTGCAGGCAGAACGACAGCGGTGAAAAGATTCAGGCGCCGTCTGAAAGGAATGGCATCTGAAAAAGCATCGCTGAAACGGTGCTGTTTTTTGAAAATAAAGAAAGTCGCTGCAATAAGCGCCAGCAGAATCAAAACAATCATCGGTAGCGGATACGACTCATTGATGTTTGAAATCACTTCATACGTGTAAATGAGATAATCGACGGCGATGAAATTAAACCGAACCCCAAATTCATCCCAGAAAGGAATCTCTGCGAGAAGGCTGAAATAAATGATAAGCAGCACAACTGCCAGATAGGCGTATGTGAAAATCCGGTCAAAACGTGATCCGATCCATCTTTTCGGGCAGATCATGAGATATATGCCGTAGAGCAGCAGAAAATAGACACCGACAGTGTAATCAAAGCAGAATCCCGTGAAGAAAACACGTGCTATCGAACCGGCTTTAAGATCAGCATCGCTGTGCGACCAGATGATAAAAACAAGACGGATCAGCGTAGAAAGAATCAGGTAGATGCTTAATACCGAAATCAGTACAGAAAAGCGGCTTTTAGCAAATGAGCGGCTGCGGGAGAAGATCATAATTTGTGCGTTTTAAAAACGGACAAAACTAAACCTCAATTCTGTAGAAATTCTGAATTTTCAGAAATGTACCGAGAAAATATGCTGCTGGTCTTTAAAATCATAGCCAACCGTCCAGTGCTGCGAACGGCAGATTTCCTGCACAATGGCCAGTCCCAGACCGCTTCCGCTGTTGTTTTGAGACATCCGGTAAAATCTTCTGAACAGCATATCACCGGGCAGTTCGGCGCTTCCTGAATTGGCGACAGAAAATGCAGTTTCCGTCAGCGAAACAGCAACCGTTCCGCCGTTTGCCGTGTGTCGGATGGCATTCAGAAGCAGATTGCTGATCAGCACTTCGGTAAGTCCGGCATTACCTTTCCTGCAGATATTTTCAGAAATATTTAGTTCAGGAACCAGATCTTTCTGTGAAAAATGTTCTTCAAGCAGATCCAGATTTTCCCGCAACAGCTTATCAAACTGAATGTCCGACAGCTCAAACTGGCGGTTTTCGATTTTAGCGAGCAGCAACAGGTTTTTATTGATCCGCGCGCTTCGGGATAAGGCAAGGTTAATGTCTTCGGCAATCAGATATTGCGCTTCGGTAAGATTTTCACTTTGCAGGAGAAGATCTACTTTGTTTTTAATAATGGCGAGGGGTGTCTGCATTTCATGCGAGGCGTTTTCGGTAAATTCTTTCTGCACGCCATAGATGCGGATGCTGTCTCGGATCATTTTTCTCAGACGATCATGCAGCTCCTCAAATTCCAGAATCTGGGTACGCTCAAAAGCAATTTCTGTCTGACGGTTCAGGCTGAAATCCTTCAGCTGATCAAGCGTGTTGCGGAAAGGTTTCCAAACCGAACCCGAAAGCCTCCGGTTTAAAATCAACAGGCCACCGACCATGATCAGGAACAGCAAAAGCGTTGTTGCTGAGATAAAAAATAAGGTTTCCTGACTTTCCTCAATATTTGTTTCTACGCGGAAGCGGTAAGGTTTACCGTTGAGGTGAATAATTTTCGAGAGGCAGCGGAAGCGGTCGATCTCTTCAAACTGCAGAAAGCCGTGGGGTTTTTCTACCGTAAAGAGGCTGTCTGTCAGCGCGTCATTTTTTTTTGGAATCTGAATATTCGTTGTCGGCTGCACAGCATTCCACAGTTCAATTGTTTTCTTCAGTTCATCTTCCGGAAGTTTCAGCCGGTTAATCTGGTTCGACGTTTTCTCAGCGACGATTTTGTTGTGCTCATCCAGCTCATGCGTCCACACCGCATCCACCACCAGATAATACACCGGAATACTCACCACCAGCACCACCAGCACGTAGATAATAAAAGGTTTTGTCGTTTTACTGAGCAGTGGGAGCAAAATTTTAATTTTTTAATGGTTAAATATCAATGTTTAATGTCTGATGATCAATTTAATGGTTAAATATCAGTGATAGATTTATTTATTGATAACATCATGATAAATATATTTCGATACGAAGAATTTTCAGGGCGAATTGAATTTAGCTGATTTGAGAATTGCAGTAACTAATTTAATAATTTCGACAGCATCGGTATGGATGATGGTAAACAATTTATCATCAAGATAGTCAGTCGCTTTCAAAAGTTCAATCCAATACAGGGCTTCATTGATTTCTTTTTGTGCGATGGCCATTTTATGTTTAAAATCATTCTTAGACTCTGCGTATTCAGCTTCCCGAATCATTGCACCGACAGAAGTTCCGCTTCTGAGCATCTGTTTAGACATGACGTATTCTTTCTTTTCAGTAATCAGAAATTTGTACAGATTCACAATGTTCACTGCAAATAGAAAACTTTTTTGCTTCACAATATTATCTCTCATTAAACACCTATTTTCAGTAAAAAATTAAAAGATATGCATCGTTTCTTATTAAATTATAGATCATCAAAAAAATACAGTTAAATTCACTGATCATTAAACATTTATTTTCATTATAAAATTAAAAAATGTACATCGTTTCTTATTAAATTATAGATCATTAAAAGTATACCGTTAAATTCAATGATCATTAATCACTAAACATTAAACATTAACCATTACTTTCCCACTTATATCCCGTTCCGTACACGGTTTTCAGGTAGGGCAGGCAGCCTGCATGATGCAGTTTTTTCTTCAGGTTTTTAATGTGGGCATAGACGAAATCGTGGTTGTCTAGCATATCGGCAAAATCACCGGAAAGGTGCTCGGCCAGTGTGCTTTTGGAAATCACCTTGTGGCGGTTTCCGATAAAGTAGAGGAGGAGATCAAATTCTTTGCGGGTAAGGGGCACCACGCGGTCGTGAATGGTGACGGTTTTAGCCTGCAGGTCGATGGCAATTTCATTTTGGGTAATGATGTTCGAACTGGTAAAATGTTTCCGGCGGATGATCGAGTAAATGCGGGCAGTGAGCTCGGAAAGGTGAAAAGGCTTGGTGAGGTAGTCATCGGCACCCAGCTGGAGTCCGGTGATTTTATCTTCCAGGGCATTTTTGGCAGAAACAATGATCACACCTTCCTGCTGATTCATGTTTTTAAGCGCTTCGAGAATTTGGAGGCCGTTGCCGTCGGGAAGCATCAGATCAAGAATAATACAGTCGTAGCGGAAAGTTTCGATTTTTGCCACCGCCTCGGCGTATGTTGCGGCCATTTCGCAGCGGTAGAAGTCTGCAGAAAGGTATTGGGAGATGCTTTGGGCAAGCTCCGGTTCGTCTTCAATAATCAGTATTTTCAACAGAGAGGGTTTTCATCATTTGTCCTGTGAAAATAAGAAAAAGAGTTGAATAGTGTACCGTTCAACGGAGAGTTATGAATGAAGAGTTATTAATGATTAATAATGAGGGGTTAAATATGATTGGTTAGTAATGTATGATGAAAGGTGAAATATGAGTGGTTAATGGTGAAAGTTGGTAATGTTCTTTAGTGATAAAGAGTGATCAGAAAAAAAGGTAAATGATGAATAAATTACCAAATTACATCAGACATCAGATGCCGCGCAGTAATTCACAGGCAATTATTCACCGTTTACCATTCATCAACGTTAATAATTCATCTTTAAAAAAGTTGATCATTAACAATTAATATTTAATCATTGACCATTAACCATTAATAATCAGCCATTAATAATCAATCATTTTTTTTTAAATCCTGAATCCTCCGGATACCTCAATCCGCTGGGCATTGATCCATTTTGAATCGTCCGAACAGAGAAAAGCGACCACGCTTCCGATATCATCCGGTAAACCGACTCTGCCCAAAGCGGTATCAGCAGCCAGGTGCTGGTTCATCTCGGCGACATCACGTACGACACCACCGCCAAAATCGGTCTCAATGGCTCCCGGAGCAATCGAATTGACCCTGATTTTTCTGCTTCCCAGCTCTAAAGCCTGGTATCTTGACAGAGAATCTACCGCTGCCTTCATCGCACCGTACGCAGAATAGCCCGGAAATGAAAATCTTGCCAGACCCGAAGAAGTGTTCACGATGCTGCCTCCGTCATTCATCAGCGGCAATAATTTCTGTGTCAGAAAATAGGGACCTTTGAAATGGATGTTTGTCATTGCATCCAGAATTTCCTCTGTGGTCGTTTCAAAACTTTTGTTGAGTCCGACGCCCGCGTTGTTCACCAGAGCATCTAATTTTGCCGAACCGAATTCGGTGTTTAAAAGCTGTTTGACCTCACCTGCAAAAGTATCAAAACCGGCTGTTGTAGAAATATCCAGGGGCAGTGCAAATGCTTTCCGTCCTAAGGTTTCAATTTCTTTTACAACCGCATCAGCGGCTTCTTTTTTGGTCTGATACGTCAAAATAATATCAAATCCTTTCTTGGCAAGGGCGGTTACTGAATCTTTTCCCAGTCCGCGGCTTGCACCTGTTACCAGTGCGATTTTAGCTTTCATTTTTTTGTTTTAATTAATGATACAAAATTGAGTAAAACAGATCATGTCTTTCTTGCAAAAATCAAATCAAAGTTTGTAAAAATCAAACAGCTGTCAGCTCACGGAAGTTTTGCGGCGACTGCTGACTGTATTTTTTAAAGAAATTGGAGAAATGGGCAACCTCTTCAAAGCCAAGAGTAAAGGCAATTTCAGAAATATTCCACTGGGTTTGGGTCAGCAGCATTTTTCCTTCCTGAAAGATGCGGCTTCCGATGATCTCGCCGGTCGTTTTTCCGGTGGTTTCCTTTAAAACCCGGTTGAGGTGATTGACGTGAACGCCAAGAATTCCTGCAAAATCTGCCGGCGTTCTGAGCTGCAGAATCTGGCTGGTATTTTCAATTGGAAACTGTCTTTCCAGCAGTTCGATAAACAGGGTGGTCGTTCTGGAAGCTGCGGTTTTGCTGTTTCCGGCAGGCATCACAGGCTGTAGTTTCTGCCCGAAGTGAATCAGTTCCATCAGGTAATTTCTCAGAAGGTCATATTTGTAGAGGTAATCTGACTGAATTTCATTGTGCATTTTCAGAAATACTGCCTCAAATTGCTGAAACTGTTCTGTGGAGATATGGTAGATAAAATCGCTGTGTGGCGAAAACGCAGGAAGAAGATCGAGTTCCGGACCGGTTTTTGAAGCCGGCAAAAAGTCTTTGGTAAAAACGCAGAAGTGTCCGCTCTGCTCCGTAGTGAGATGCGTATAGTTGTACGGGATTTTCGGTGAGGCAAACAGGACGGCGCAGTCATCAATCTCAATGGTTTTGTCAGCATATTCCACTCTGTTTTTACCGTTGATGAGGCTTATTTTATAATACGTCCGTCGGTTGTAGGGCATTCCGGTTTTAGCGGTACACGTCCTGGCGATCTCCGCAATATCAAAAACATTGAAGTGACCCACATCTTTGTGAAGATTGTCGTTCAGAAACTGATGGATATCCGGACAGCTGTCTCCCAGAATATCCTGGTAAAATTCTTTGATGGTAATAGAATTCATAGCGTTTGTAAAAATCAAAGATAATATTATTTCGCATTGTTAAAGATGTTTTAATAAGCCTACTTTCAGTCGGTGTTTCTGATGTTCATAAAGGAAGATGCTCAGATAATTGAAACGGTATGCTGGCAGATTGCATAAAAACGCAGTATGACCAAAAACTCATTCGGCAGATCTTGGGTTTGGCACGGACTTACGTTCTGTATTGGGTTAAATATTTGATCATGATACACACAGCACTGGTGGTGGGCGCCACCGGCATCACCGGAAATAATCTCGTACAGGAACTGATCGCACAGGGAATGATCACCTACGGTCTCTCCCGCAACCCGGATGACAGCATTCCGGAAATGATACCCGTAAAGGCAGATCTCCTTGATAAAGAAAGCCTTGAAAAAGCCCTTCACGATATAGCGCCTACGCATGTGTATTTCACTACGTGGATGCGGAAAGATTCAGAAGAGGAAAATATCCGGGTCAATGGAGCCATGGTGCGTCATCTGCTGGAAGTGCTGTCTCCTAAAAAATCAGTGCAGCATGTCGCATTGGTGACTGGGCTTAAACACTATCTCGGACCTTTTGATGCTTATGCCAACAGCGGAACGCTTCCCGAAACACCGGTTAGGGAAGAGCATCCGAGGCTTCCGTATCCTAATTTTTACTATGCCCAGGAAGATGAGGTCTATGCAGCGGCAGAAAAAGAGGGCTTCACGTGGAGCGTCCACCGTCCGCACACCGTGATCGGTTATGCGGTAGGCAACCAGATGAATATGGGAACGACGCTGGCCGTCTACGCAAGCATCTGTAAAGAAACCGGCAGGAAAATGATCTGGCCCGGTTCGGAAGCGCAGTGGAACGGATTGTCGGATGTGGCAGATGCGCGGATGGTTGCCAGGCAGCTGTTCTGGGCTTCCACCACCGAAGCGGCAAAAAATCAGGCATTCAATATCGTGAATGGAGATATATTCCGATGGAAATGGCTTTGGTATCGTTTGGCTGATTGGTTTGGAGTGGAAGCCGAAGGTTTTAACGGCGAAATCAGGCCGCTCGAACAGATCCTGAAAAACGATGCCGACCTCTGGAAACAGATAGCCGCAAAGTACAGTTTAAAAGAAGCCGTTCTCGACCGCCTGGCTTCTGCCTGGCATACCGATCTCGATCTCGGAAGACCGCTCGAAGTGATGACGGATATGACCAACAGCCGCAGGGCGGGTTTTACCGCCTATCAGAATACCGAAGACAGCTTTTATCAGCTCTTCGAAAAACTGCTCTTCGAAAAACTGATCCCGTAATGCCATAAAAAACAGCATAGTGCAAATTGTTGTTCCTCGGTCTAGGTATTTTTACGATAACAAATGGGCATCGAAAACTTCGTTAAATGAAAGGACACATCAAACAAAACTTCCCGATACGCCTCATTCAGTTCCGCACTTGAAGTCACGATATTTGATAAGATAGATCAAAACCGACTTCGGAATCGAGGGCGTTAAGAAATTGTTAAGAAATTTCGTTAAAAAAAATCTGGTGTTTGAAGCGCGGGTTTACATTACGATGAGCAAAGAACTTAAGATCCGCGCAAGTTCAGATTTTTTAGAAATTTATAAATAATTTTAGCCTGAGTTTCCAGGTCTTGATCTTTTGGTTCCTTTTGCATCAAGGCAAAAAGTTCCAAAATGAGNGGGTTTACATTACGATGAGCAAAGAACTTAAGATCCGCGCAAGTTCAGATTTTTTAGAAATTTATAAATAATTTTAGCCTGAGTTTCCAGGTCTTGATCTTTTGGTTCCTTTTGCATCAAGGCAAAAGAACAAGAAAAAAAATAATTATAATTTTTTAGCCAATACATCCAGGTCTTAAACCTTAAAAATGCTGAATAAGAGTAAACTTCTCGATACGATTTTTCCAAAACTACTTGAAGTGACGCTGTGTAAAAAAGCAGACTGAAAAATGACTTCGGAATCGAAGGCGCTAAGAAAATTTAAATTTAATCCGTTAAAAAAAACATTTGTTTCGACGATTCAATAAAAAATAAATGATTTGAGTCAATTGCCATTGTCTGAAGCGCGACAAAAATTAAGATCATAAGGTCATCGATTATATCCGCGCAAGTTTTGGGAATTTTAGGATTCAATTTAAATTTTTAGCCTGAGTTTCCAGGTCTTGATCTTTTGGTTCCTTTTGCATCAAGGCAAACCTAACGAAGTGGTTCGACGACTGAAAGGAGTCACACCATGAAGAGGTTCACTGATTCGAAATAAAAATAAAATGCTGAAGTAAAAGAACATAAAATAAAAATTATCATTGCATTAAATGCATCCAGGTCTTAAACTTTTAATTCTTCTGCTTCAAAACAAACCTAACGAAGTGGTTCGACGACTGAAAGGAGTCACACCTCGAAGAGGTTCACTGATTCGAAATAAAAATAAAATGCTGAAGTAAAAGAACAAGAAAAAATTAAATACTTCCTGATACTCAACTTCGTTTTTCACTCGAAGTTACGATATTTGATAAGATAGACCAAAACCGACTTCGGAATCGAAGGCGTTAAGAAATTGTTAAGAAATTTCGTTAAAAAAAATCTGGTGTTTGAAGCGCGGGTTTACATTACGATGAGCAAAGAACTTAAGATCCGCGCAAGTTAAAAAAAATCTGGTGTTTGAAGCGCGGGTTTACATTACGATGAGCAAAGAACTTAAGATCCGCGCAAGTTCAGATTTTTTAGAAATTTATAAATAATTTTAGCCTGAGTTTCCAGGTCTTGATTTTTTGGTTCCTTTTGCATCAAGGCAAAAGAACATAAAATAAAAATTATCATTGCATTAAATACATCCAGGTCTTAAACTTTTAATTCTTCTGCATCAAGGCAAACCTAACGAAGTGGTTCGACGACTGAAAGGAGTCACACCATGAAGAGGTTCAATGATTCAAAAATTAAATAAAAACAATGAATTAAAAGAACATAAAATAAAAATTATCATTGCATTAAATACATCCAGGTCTTGATCTTTTGGTTGCTTTTGCTTCAAGGCAAACCTAACGAAGTGGTTCGACGACTGAAAGGAGTCACATCTCAAAGAAATTCAACGATTCAAAAAAAAAATTAAAGTAAATAAATAAAAATAAAAACACTTCCCGGTACGGTGTCGAAAATTAACCCAAAGTCAGGGCATTTAAAAGGAAAACTGAAAACGATGCGATCTTAACCCACACGGTTTCGAAACTCACTCGGACTGACACCCAAAACCTTTTTCACATACCTCGTAAAAAACGAACGGCTTGAAAAATCCATTTCATCGGCAATTTCGGAGATATTAAGTTCTCTGTTCTGCAACAGAAGGATGATCCGTTCTTTGGCATAACGCTGTATCCATTCCGAAGCGGTAATTCGGGTATTAACCTTGCAGATATAATTGAGGTATTTGGGTGTAATATTCAGTTGATTGCTGTAAAACCGCACTTCCCGTTCTTTCATACAATGTTGCTGAACCAATAGTAAAAACCGTTGGTACAAAGTTCCGCTTTGCAGACTTCGCTTTTTCCGGTCGAGTTCATCTTCAAAAATATGCCACATCTCCAACAGGAAAATTTGCATTTGTAGTTTCAACAGTTCGTTATAAAAACGGTGGTTTGTTTCCTGTGATTGATCGTACAGCAACTGAAAATTTTTTAAAATCTTTTCTTTATCGTCTTTGTCAGGATGCAGAATTGGATTTTCCTTGGAATGAGTATAACTGTCGATACTCGCATTGGCACTCGGCAAATTTTGAGTCAACAAATCCTTTTCTACAAACAGCGTTGTAGCTTTAAAATTCGCCGAAAAAGATAAATCATCTATAGAAAGTCCAGCGAGCCAAAAAATAAATTCTCCTTTTTTACAGTGAAATTGCCGGCCATTGAAACTGAATTTCACACTTCCGCTCTGGCAGTAAATATGGGTATGAAACTGAGTTTGAAAATCTTTGGGAAACTGAGCAATGGATGCTGTTTTATGCAGGATTACTTTTTGATGTTCTGCCATATTTATTCAGATTTAAAAAACGCTTAACAAAAATAGGTAATATCTGACATTATTTGCGCTGTAATTGTAACAAAACACCTTTCAGATTCTTCTAACTTTGCTGTATTAAATAAAGAAAAATGCAACGAAAAGATATTTTTGAAAGATTACAAAACGGAGAAATCATTTCTTCAGACGATTCTGAGGCCTATAAAATGCGTGAAGCTTCTTTCGCCACAAAAGCATTATTGCTTAAGATGAACAACACCGAAGATCCAGGTGAAGTCAGAGCATTGCTGAGTGAAATCACCGCAACTGAAATCGATGAGACGGTCACGGTTTTTACGCCTTTGCACATCAATTACGGAAAACATACCAAAATCGGTAAAAACGTATTCATCAATTTCGATTGTGTGTTCTTGGATTTAGGCGGAATAACCATTGAAGACAATGTACAGATTGCCCCGAAAGTGAGTTTGCTTACCGAAAGTCATCCGTTACATCCTGCCGATAGACAGTCACTCATTCCGAAACCCATTCACATCAAAAAAAATGCGTGGATTGGAGCAAACGCCACCATTTTGCAAGGCGTGACGGTTGGAGAAAACGCAGTGGTTGCAGCGGGTTCTGTGGTTTCAAAAGATGTGCCCGACAATGTAGTGGTGGGCGGAATTCCTGCAAAAATTATTAAAGAAATTAAATCAGTGTAAGATGAAGATAGCCACAGCCATTTTTATGTGTTTTACCTGCATTTCTCTTTTTGCCTGCAGTAAAGATGATGACACAACGCCCATACGGAATAATGGCAGCACGAATAATAACCCTTCAACCACTAAAATGAAAATTACAGTTGGCACCGCAGTTTTTACCGCAACCTTATACGATAATCCGGGTGCAACGGCGTTTAAAGCACTTTTCCCGCTTACCGTCAATATGACGGATTTAAACAACAACGAAAAGTACTTCGACTTGCCCAACCCACTTCCCACAAATGCGTCCGTTGGCGGCGATATTAAAGCAGGCGATTTAACACTTTACGGAACTAATACTTTGGTGTTGTTTTACAAAGGTTTCAACACCTCATACAGCTATACAAAGTTGGGTTACATTGATAACCCAACCGGACTTGCAACGGCATTGGGCAATGGAAATTTGATTGTCAAATTTGAAACTGATTAGCGATAAATTAATATGAAAAATTCTTTAAAAACAGTGGAAATAATGATCGTTGTCGCAATTACCACACTGTCGTGCCACAATAAAAATCAGGAAAAAATGAAAACAGATACAAATGAACTGCAAGCAATTTTCCCGAAAGGCGAAAAAGGCTCAGAAGATTTATTTACCGGAAATGCTTATAATATTGGTCTGGTAGAGGCAGATTCCACTTTCACGACTGCTGTTGGAAATGTGTATTTCGAACCGGGTGCAAGAAGCAATTGGCACAGTCATCCTGCCGGTCAGATTTTAATCATCACGGATGGAATTGGCTACCATCAGATAGAAGGTCAACCCATTGAAATTATTAAAAAAGGAAGCGTTGTAAAATGTCCGCCCAATGTTCGTCACTGGCACGGAGCCAGTGCGGATGTGGGTTTACAGCAGTTATACATCGTTCCGAATACCGAAAAAGGAATTGTCAATTGGAACGAGGCGGTAACGGATGAGCAATATTCCATTGAAAAATCAAAATAAGCAGATGAAAAAGATAGCAGTTATTGCCATTGCATTAATGATGACCATCGGACATTCATTTGCACAAAATAAAAATTCAAAGAAAATGAATACATCAAAAGAACATTATACATTTCAATTAAGTGATAAAGTTACCCGTCAGAAAATATCTTTCAAAAACCGGTATGGCATCTCGCTTTCGGGCGATTTATATCTTCCGAAAAATGCTGGAAGCGGAAAATTGTCAGCACTGGCAATCAGCGGACCTTTCGGTGCGGTAAAAGAACAGTCGTCTGGTTTATACGCCAATCAAATGGCGGAACGTGGTTTTGCCGTTGTTGCATTCGACCCGTCGTACACGGGCGAAAGTGGTGGCGAACCGAGAAATTTGGCATCGCCGGAAATGAATACCGAAGATTTCAGTGCAGCAGTTGATTTTCTGGGACTTCAAAAAAATGTGGACAGGGAAAAAATCGGCATCATCGGAATTTGTGGTTTTGGAGGTTTTGCCCTAAACGCTACTGCGGTTGATAAACGCATAAAAGCCGTTGTAGCTTCTACGATGTACGATATAACCAGATTAATGTCTAAAGGTTATAACGATGCAACTACATTAGAACAGCGCACCAAAACTTTGGAACAGTTGGGTGAACAGCGTTGGAAAGATGCCGAAGCAGGAACATTTGTCTATGGACCGGAATACAATAAAGCGCCGAAAGATGATGACCCACAGTTTGTAAAAGAATATTACGATTATTACCGCACACCGCGAGGCTATCACGAGCGTTCGGTAAATTCAGGAAATTCCTGGACGGCAACTACGCCTATATCGTTTATGAATATGCCTATCCTGACATATATCAAAGAAATTTCGCCACGACCTCTTTTAATTATTGCAGGCGAAAATGCACATTCAAGATATTTTAGTGAAACCGCATTTCAAAATGCCAACGAACCAAAAGAATTAATCATCGTTCCCAATGCTGTTCACACCGATTTATATGATAAAATAGAGGTCATTCCGTTTGATAAGATGGACACTTTCTTTAGAACTAATTTGAAATAAAAGATAGCGAAAATCCGGACTGTTTGAGATCTACGAAAACATCGGCGAACGCGACGACCTCACGGCCACCGTCACTCTTCCGACCTACTGCGCCGGACTCGATGTGGAAGCCTACGTCTACTTCCAGAACGAGGCCGAAACCCTGGCCTTCAACTCCCCCTACCTCGGCACGGTCACCGTGCTGTAAGACTGAATCTCCATCCTCAAAAAGGGTGGAGATTTTTTTTTGTGATTTAAATCACTTCATAAAGGTTTCCCGTAAGGTAGAATTGTGTTTTTTATTTATATTTATCAAAACTAAAAAACACAACTATGAGATTTACCGCCATAGACTTTGAGAAAGCCAACAATAATTCCTGTTCGGTATGCAGTATCGGGATTGCGGTATTTGAAAACGGAAGCATTATTCATTCCCAAAATTATTTGGTACAGCCACCCGACAACGAATACCTGGCGCTTCATACTTTAATACACGGAATAACTGCGGAAGACACCTGCAATGCTCCGGCATTTCCGGAAGTATGGAATTCAATCCAAAAGTACATTGAGGGTGAAACTGTCGTGGCGCACAATGGATGTACTGTGGAATTTCCTATTTTGGAAAGTCTATTTCATTTTTATAGAATAAGTGTACCTGAATATAGCGGCATTTGTACTTTACAGCTTTCCCAACAGCTTTTTCCATACTTGAACAATCATAAATTATCTACTTTGGCGGAACTGTTCAGTCTGATTTTCAGTGAAAACCTGCATCACAATGCGCTGTATGATGCTGAAGTCTGCGGGCTTATTTTTCTGAAGATGAATCAGTTTTTTAAGTTGAACAGTAGCTGTACGCCAGATCATAACATCAGGAAAGAAAGTTCAAATAAAGATTTTTTCACCGATACTTTTTCATCAAAGAAGATTGATTCTTCCCTGATTTATCCGACTGAGAAACCCAAATATGAAAATCACTATTTCTACTCCAAGAAAGTGGTGATTACCGGAGAGTTCTCTGCTTTCCCGAAACAGCGGAACAAACTCGCTCAAATCCTTTTTGACTGTGGCGCAGATATCAATACTGCAATTTCAAAAAATACCGATCTGGTATTGGTAGGCAATGGTGCCGGACCTAAAAAATTGGAAAAAATAACTTCGCTAAATATTGCAGTGATGAATGAAGATGAGCTACTAGTTCTTATCAGAGATTATATAACTGAATAGCAGTAAATTATTTTAAATATGTAAGAAGGTTTATTTAATGCTTTTTAACTCGACCAGATAACATTAATTTTAAGAAAAATTTCTTAGAAATCAACACAACTGATTTCCAACTACTAAATATGACTCAAAAAAGTATCAAACAACTCGAAATAGAACTGTGGGAAGCCGCAGACGAATTAAGAGCCAACTCAAAACTGACGGCTGCGGAATACAAAGATCCTTTATTGGGATTGATTTTGCTCCGTTTTGCTGAAAATAAATATGAAGAAGCCAAAGATCATTTGGCAGAAACTTTACCCATTAATCCGCGAACCAAACAAAGACGTGAAGCTACAAAAGACGATTTTGCCCAAGCTGGTGCAATGCAATTGCCCGAAAAAGCACAATATAGTTATTTAGCAAGTTTGCCCGAAAGCGAAGATTTGGCGGAAGCGATTAATACCGCAATGAAACTAATCGAAGCAGAGTATGAAGATTTAGCTGGTATTTTACCTAAAAATTATCAGGAACTCACGCCCGAAGATGATTCTGATAATAACCTCTTAGCAAACTTAATCCGTATTTTCAACAGCGATTCGGTGCGCAATGCAAAAGGTGATGTGTTTGGTAGAGTGTATGAATATTTCCTGATGAAACTCTCGATGATGGGAGCTGGTGCGCAAGAAGGTGGCGAATTTTTTACACCGCCTTCTTTGGTACAGCTGATTGTAAATTTTATTCAGCCAGATCACGGGATTATTCACGATCCTGCGTGTGGATCGGGTGGAATGTTTGTGCAAACCGCACATTTTATTAAAAACACTCAAAACAAAAGTGTGAACCAAGCCGTAACGGTTTATGGTACCGAATACAAAAGCAACAACACGCGTTTGGCGAAAATGAACTTAGCCATTCACGGAATTGAAGGGAAAATCGCCAACAACAATTCCTTTTATGCTGATCCGCACGAGTTGTTTGGGAAATGTGATTTCCTGATGGCAAATCCGCCGTTTAATGTAGATAAAGTAGATGCTAAAAATAAGTTTTTGGCAGAAGATAAACGTTTGCCTTTTGGTGCGCCTTTGACGGGAAAAGGAACGATTGGAAATGCCAATTACCTTTGGATTCAGTATTTTATGTCTTACCTCAATCCGACGGGTCGTGCAGGATTTGTAATGGCTTCTTCTGCAACTGATGCAGGAAATGCCGAGAAAAGAATTCGTGAAGAACTGATAAAAACCGGCAATGTAGATTGTATTGTTTCGGTGGGCAATAATTTTTTCTATACCCGAAGTTTGCCCTGTCATCTTTGGTTTTTTGATAAAGGCGCTTCGGCTCCGCTCAGCAACCGAAAAGATAAAATTCTGATGATTGATGCACGAAATGTGTACCGAAAAGTAAGCACCACCATCAATGATTTTTCTGAGGAACAGTTGGAAGGACTAACTGCAATAATGGCGCTTTACCGTGGCGAAAAACCGAATGTTGCTAAAGACAATGCTTGGTTTAATGAACATTTCCCTGATGGAATGTATCGTGATGTAGAAGGTTTGTGTAAAGTGGTAGACTTGGAAGAAATGGCAGAACAAGATTACAGCCTTACACCGGGACGATATGTTGGCGTAAACATCGACATTGATATGGATTTTGATTACAAAACCCGAATGCAGGAATTGCACAGCGAATTAGCTGAACTGAATACCGAAGCCAATCAATTGATGAATCAAATTCAAGCTTTTAAGTTATGATGGAAGGCTGGAAAAAGGTTGAAATAGGAACTCATTGTAAAGTGTTATCTAGCAAAAGAGTATTTGCAGGTGATTATGTAGAAAAAGGAATTCCATTTTATCGTTCAAAAGAAATTATACATAAAGCTTTAGGAGTATTTTCTGGAGCTGAAGTTTATATCTCTGAGGAAAGATTTAATGATTTTAAAAATAAATTTGGAGCACCTAAAAAAGGTGATATTCTACTTTCTTCAGTGGGGAATAGGTCAGGCATAGCCTATTTTGTAAAAGAAGAATACGATTTCTATTTTAAAGATGGAAATTTAATTTGGATGAAAGATTTTGCTGATGAATTAGATTCGAAATACTTAGAGTTTTTTTTGAGATCCGATGGAGGGGAAAAAGCAATCGAATCAATGATGATTGGAGCCGCACAAAAAGCTTTGACAATAGATGGAGTAAAGAAGATTAAAATTCCTCTTCCCCCACTTTCCACCCAGCGCAAAATCGCCAACATTTTATCAGGTTATGATGATTTGATAGAGAACAACCTAAAACGTATAAAAATTTTGGAAGAAATGGCACAACAAACCTACGAAGAATGGTTTGTGCGGATGCGTTTTCCGGGTTATGAAACTGCGGTTTTTGATGAGAATGGTTTGCCGGAGGGTTGGGAGAAAGGAACACTTGAAAAAATAACAAAATATTTAAGCGGTTTCGCTTTCAAAAGTGCACTTTTTAAACATGAAGGAAATGGTGTAATTAGGATTAAGAATATTGGAAATAATACAATTGACCTTTCTGATGTTGCATACGTTGATAATGAATATGCTTCAAAACAAAATAAGTTCTTACTCGAAGCTGGAGATTTATTAATTGCAATGACTGGAGCGACAATAGGTAAAGTTGGTATTATGCCACATTCAAATGATAGGTTTTATTTAAATCAACGAGTTGGAAAATTTGTTACAGAGAATACTGCATTTTTAAATTGTTTTTTTAATTCTACCTATGGTCTTAATCAAGTAATCAATATTGCAGGAGGTGCTGCCCAACCAAATATAAGTGCTCAACAAATTTTAGATATTGAATTGTCTGTTCCTTCAAAAGAAATTCTACAAGCGTTCGCTGATAATTTCAATAGTAATCTAAAAATAATAATAAATATCCAATCTCAAAACCAGCGCTTATGCGAGGCACGCGATATTTTGTTGCCAAGGTTGATGATGGGGATGATTGATGTTTCGGGAAGCTATGGGAAGAGTGTGAAGGAAGATTTTTTGGGAATGGTGGCAGAAGAAAAAGCAAAATATAATTGATTATGGCAGAGTTGATTTATAGTACAAAAGAAGTTTTTACAACATATTTGAAAGACCGTACATTTAAGATTCCTGAGTATCAAAGAGGTTACAAGTGGAGCGATAAACAAATTGCGCAGTTGGTTTTAGATATACACGATTTCGATGCAACAGAAGATGAAAATCTCTTCTATTGCTTACAGAACATTACTTTATATCCATCTACAAAAAATGAAAAAGTATTACACATTGTTGATGGTCAACAAAGACTTACAACCACTTATTTGCTATTTTGTTATTTAGGTTTGCACGAATATTTATCTAACAAATTCTTTTATGCTGTAAGAGCAAGCTCGGATAGGTTTATACAAGAAATACAGCTCAACAATCTTGACTTTTTAGTTGCAATAAAAACATCTGATACTTTTGAAAACTTTTGCGATCAACAACTCAATGAAGATTTTGACCATCAAGATATCTTTTATATGTATAGTGCAATTAAAACTTTTGATAATTTATTTTTAACAGCAGAATATAATATCCAAAAAGAACAATTCACAGAGAAATTGAAGCATAATGTAAAATTTATTGTGAATGAAATTCATTCTAATATAAAGGAGCAAGAGTTATTTATGAATCTTAATACTGGGAAAGTTCCTTTAGATGGTGCAGACTTGGTACGAGCAATTATCATAACGAGAGTTGCGAAGGAAGAAATGGTAAATTATCGAAATGATGTAATAAAAGACATCGTAAGACTCAATGAAAAAAGAACAAGAATTGGTTGGGAATTGGATCAGCTGAATCAATGGTGGTCTGAAGAGAAGGTGAAACACTACTTTAGCCCCTTTGTAAAAATAGAGACAGATCCGCAAGAAACCATTCAATTTGATGAAGAAATCAATCCAATCAACATCTTATATAAACTGTGGGTAGAAACCAAGGTGAAGCCTAAGGAAAAGTTACGTTTAAAATTATTTGAAAATGGAAACATTAGCTCTTTAGAACTATATAGAGAATTGATTTTTTTGAATAGAACTTTAAAAGATTGGTTCGAGGATAGAGAAATTTATCATTATCTGGGAATATTAGCTAATAATTCGCGAGGATTTGCTTTTCAAAAATATTATGAGCGTTGGCTTGAACCTGAAGAAACGAGGCAAAATTTCTTGATTGAATTAAAGAAAGATATTAAGCTGTTTATTTTTGGGCAAGAAGATAAAGACAAAAGTGGGTCGATCTATTGGCGAGAACATATAAAAAATTACGAAGGAGAAAATAAAACCAATTGGTATGATTTAAAAGAATTAGAAAAATTTCTGATATTAATTGATGTAATTGAGATTTCACAAAACCCATCAATTCCTTTTTTGTCGCCACTTCATTTTAAAAAGAACAACGAGGATAAAGAGCATATCTATCCGTGTACACCTAAAAACATTAAAGAATTAGGTAAAAGCGACAATGATTTTGATGCAATTAATAATTTTTTAAAACAATCTAATCTTAATGATACAGCATTATTTCCCTTTAGTGAAAAACAATGGAAAACCAAATCTGATTTTGAAAAAGAAGATTTTTTAAAAGAATTAGAAAGTAAAATACATCAGCTTACACCCATTAATTCCTTAGGAAACCTTGTTTTATTGCATTATTCTATCAATAGAGGTTTTGGTAATGATTATTATATAGACAAAAGAGCTTCTGTTGTCAACAATGTTCAGAATGGAGAATATGTGAGACAACATACATTAAGTGTTTTTGTAAAAGGAAGGTCAAGTACCATCAATCTTAATAACTGGACTTTTGCTGATATTTGTGAGAACGCAGATAGTATTGAAGAAAAAATTAGAGTGTTTTTTGATTTAAAAAAAATAGAGGATGAAGAACCAACAGCTTAAAGAGCAGAGTTTATTATATTTATTGTCACAAAACAATTTTATCGTTCCCGAAATTCAGAGAGAATATGTTTGGGGAAATAATAGTGATGTTCTTAATCGTTTTTTAGATTCTATAATTGATAAAATAGGTGAAACTTGTGATGATTGTGGAAATCCCAAAATGCAGTCGAAAATCAATGTTGGGTTTCTTTATACTTATAAACCAAGTTATATAAGTTACAGTTATGAACGTTTTTTAGATGAAAATTTAATTGATGGACAACAGCGTTTTACTACTTTATTCCTGCTATTATTCTACACATCGTTAAAAGAAAATAGAATCGAAGATTTTACAGATGCAATTCGATACGATGAACTAAAAGAAATGGCATTTGACTATAAGGTCCGAAATTTAACTCATATTTTTTTGTTAGACCTAATTAGCAACGTTTCAACTTTAGAACAACTAAACCAAGTATTAGATTCAAAAACAACTTGGTTATTAAATGATTTTAATAAAGATGTTACAGTTTTATCAATGCTAAATGCTTTACGATTAATTGATAGTAAGTTTCAAACAAGAAAAGAAAAGTACTTTAGTTTTTTACTAAATAACATTAAATTTTATCATTTTAAGACAGAAGCCACCAATCAAGGGGAGGAATTGTACATTACAATGAATGCAAGAGGAGAGGCATTATCTAAAAACGAAGAGAACAAAGCTGCTTTGATGTTTGATGAAATTTCTTTATTCGAATTCGGTGCAAAATGGGAAGAATGGCAAGATTTCTTTTGGAAGAATAGAGACAAGACAAATCCTAAATCAAATGCAGATGTTGGATTTAATGAATTTCTGAGGTGGATTCAAATTATTGAAATGACTTTAATTGATAAAGAAACCGATGCTAATGAAGATGAGAAAATTTCTGACGAATCGTTTGCGAAAAAAATCATCACATTAATTCAAGGAGAACATATACAGTTAGATAAACAGTATTTCTCCATTGATAAAATTGAAAAGTATTTTAAGGCTGTTAAGTATATATTCGAAGATTATTATAATGATGTAAATTTTCAGGAAAAGTATGAAAATGTAAATTTTGATTTAATTAGAAAGCAATGGTTATGTCCTGCTGAAAAGACAATAAGCCAGATTGATGCATTTAGATTTTTGCCAGTTTTATACTATGTACTTAAACAAGACGCTGATAATAAACGAATAGAACCACAAAAACTATTTAGGTTAATTAAATATTTAAATAATCTTAGAAAAGATAGAACAATTACAAAAACAATTAACAAGCAGGTAATTAACGCAATTAATTTAGTTGATATTTTGCTAAATCAAGATTCGGATATTGCCAATGTTATAAAAATTGAGGATAAAGGAATATCAAAAACATTATTGACTTTTGAGGAAAGATGTAAGTTTAGTATCTATCTAAATTCTAAAAATCGTGAAGATGTTGAATCTGCTTTTTGGTTGGCAGAAGATCATAAGATACTCAATGGTAAAATTGGACCAATTCTACAAATAAGTTACTATGATTCTAAATCTTGTGAGAATTTTGAATATTCGAAAAATTTTAGTGAGTACTCTAGTAACGAATTTAATATCAATCATTTTAAAGAGCTACTTAGTAACTTTTTTAAATTGACTCAAGAAGATCAAAATCATTTGTCAGATAATATTTGGGCATCAATGCTTCTGACTCCTTATTATTCTTTGAAATATTATAACGAAAACCATAGTACTGTGAGTTGTTTAACTCCAGATGATTTTGAGTTATTAAGAAACAAATTGTTTTTATGCAAATTGTTTGAAATTTCAAAGTATGATTCTGCTAATAGTTATTTTCAAAATATTTTCGAATTATTAATATCAAATTATAGTTCATTAGAAAATCTTTCTGAAGAAATAGATTATAAACATCAAATTTATTTTTATTATAGGTGCTTAAAACCTGAAAATAAATGGGATTTTGGAAAAGGGAAAAATTTTGGGGTCTATCTAAAACCGAAAAAACACACTTCTTTTTTTAATACAAATGTTAGATTTCAGCATTATCGTCTAAAATGGCAAGGTGCCGAATATAATTATTTTGATGATAACAAAAAGCATTTAAATAAATTCTACCAACCATTATTTAACTAAAATTATGTCCTACGAATACTCCGAAGATCAACTCATAGAGCAAGCAACCGAAGACGTTCTCAAAGAATTGGGCTGGACTGTAATTACGGCTTGGCAAAATGAGACTTTTGGGGAAGATGGTTTGTTGGGACGAGATAATAAAACCGAAGTTGTTTTAGAGAAAGCATTGCGAAAAGCATTGCAAAAGTACAATCCAGATTTGCCCGAGTTGGCTTATACACGTGCGGTTGAAAAAATTGTACAGCACGAAGCGGGCAAAACCATTGCACAGGAAAACAAAGCCAAATATCTGTTGCTGAAAAATGGTGTTGAGGTTGCTTTTACCAATGACGAAGGCAAAACGATAAAGAAAACCTTGAGAATTTTTGATTATCAAAATTACGCCAACAACGATTTTCTGGCAGTAAGACAATTAGAAATTACTGGCGAATTGCACAACCGAAGACCCGATGTGATTGGATTTGTCAACGGAATTCCCTTAGTGTTTTTTGAACTGAAAGCACACGCCAATGATTTGAGATCGGCGTATGATGATAATTTGAAAGATTACAAAGACACGATACAACATCTGTTTTATCACAACGCATTTGTCATTCTTTCCAACGGGACGGATGCCAAAGTGGGAACAATAACCAGTCCGTACAAATATTTTCTGGATTGGAAAAGAATTACAGAAGATGAAGAAGGTATTGTAAGTTTAGATACAATGCTTCGTGGCGTTTGTTCGCCTCACAACTTAATGGATATTTTTGAAAACTTTTTGCTGTTTGACGAGAGCAACGGCAATATCGTAAAGTTGATGGCTAAAAACCACCAATTCATTGGTGTCAACAGAGTTTTAGATAATGTTGAGAATATAGAAGATCTTGAAGGAAAGTTAGGTGTTTATTGGCATACACAAGGTTCGGGTAAAACCTATTCAATGGTTTTTCTCTGTGAAAAGATTCATCGTAAATTCGGCGGTTCCTATACATTTCTTATTGTTGTGGACCGTACAGAATTAGAAAACCAGGCTTATGATACTTTTTCGGGAGTAGGAATTGTAAAGAATAAAAATGTAATTGCCGGCAAAAAGAAAGGCATTTCAGGAAGAGAACATTTGCGCGAATTATTGAGTGAAAATCACCGATATGTTTTTTCATTAATTCACAAGTTCTCCATCGATCCTAATCTGGAAACGGAATATCCTTTAATTACCGACAGAAAAAATATTATCGTTATTTCCGACGAAGCACACCGTACTCAAGGTGGAAAATATGCCAGAAATATGCGTTTCTTTGGTTTACCCAATGCTTCTTATTTAGGATTTACAGGAACACCAATCATCAAAGATGAAGAAGAGGTAACTAAGAATATTTTTGGTGAATATGTTTCCGTTTATGATTTTAAAAGAGCGATTGAAGATGAAGCAACATTGCCATTAAAATATCTCAATCGTGGCGAACGTTTGAATATTGAAAATCCTGAATTAGATGAGCAAATGGCTGAAATTCTTGAGGCAGAAGATTTAGACGAAGATCAAAAAAAGAAATTGGCTTATCTGTTTAAAAAGGAATATCCAATCCTCACTTCAGAACATCGTTTGCGAGCCATTGCCAAAGATTTGGTTTGGCATTTCAATGAACGAGGTTATCAAGGTAAAGCAATGTTTGTAGCTTTAGACAAACCAACTGCAGTGCGTATGTATGATTATGTAATGGAATATTTGCCGGAATATTTACTTGACTTACAAAATCAAATTAAGAAATCGAAGGATATTCAGGAAGAACAGGAAATGCAAAGAAAATACAATTTGGTTTCCTCCACAGAAGTTTGTGTCGTGATAAGTTCAGAGCAAAATGAAATGGATAAGTTCAGAAAAATGAACTTAGATATAGAGCCACATCGCAGAAGAATGGTGGAACGTAATCTTGAAAAAGAATTCAAAGATGAAGATAAGTCGTTTCGTTTGGCAATAGTTTGTGCAATGTGGATTACAGGTTTTGATGCACCATCGGTTTCCACCGTTTATCTAGACAAACCTATTAAAGGTCATACTTTGATGCAAACCATTGCCCGTGCAAACAGGGTTTATGATGATGAAAAGGAAAATGGGCTGATTGTAGATTATGGAAATGTATATCAGCAATTAGAAAAAGCATATTCCGTTTATGGTGAAGGTTCCAAGGGCGCAGGCGCAGGAAACGATAAAGATGATAAAAAGCCTTTCGAGCAATTGGAGTCAATGGCAACCGAAATCAAAGAAGCCATCGATGAGGTTATTTTAATGTTGAAAGATTTGGATTTTGATATACTGACATTAATTGATGCTGTTCCGATGGGAAAAATTGCTGCTGTAAACAACGGAGCAAATGCTGTTTGCAGGAATGATGAAACCCGTGCAAAATTTGAAATTGCAGCCCGCAATGTGTTTCGCAAATACAAAGCTTTATTTCCAGAGAAGCAAGCAAAGAAATTTACCAAACAATACAATGCGATTGACGCTATTTACAATAAGCTCAATCAAAAAATCAAATCTGCAGATGTAACGGAAATTATCTCCAAATTACAAAGTGTAGTAAATAATTCTATAGTAATTGACAACGTTACGGCTGAACCAAAAAATATCGAAATTGATTTATCAAAATTAAATTTCGAGGAATTAAGAAAGGCTTTTGAAAAAGTTCAACGCAAAAACGAATTGGTGTATGATTTAAATAAAGCGGTTGAGCAGAAACTAGAACAGATGCTAAAAGAAAATCCTTTGCGTTTAGATTTTTATGAGCGGTACCAGGAAATTGTAGAAGCTTATAATAATGGTAAAAGTGAAGTAGAATTGAAGCGGAGTTTTGATAATTTAACTGCGTTTATAGCAACTTTGTCACAAGAGGAAAAAAGAGCTTACACTGAAAATTTAGATCAACCAACCTTATCAATTTTTGATTTGCTTATTCAAAATAAAGATTTAACAAAATCAGAAAGAGAAGAAGTGAAAAATGTAGCTCAAAAAACATTAGAAACCCTTCAAAAAGAAAAGCTCAACATTCCCAATTGGAAAGAAAGTCGTGAATTAAAAGCTGGTGTAAAAACAGCTATTTACGATCAGCTGTTATGGCTACCAGAACAAAAATATACAGACGAGGAAGTTAGTTTGAGAAGTATTGCGGTTTATCAGCATGTGTATTCTTATTCGTATCAGTAGAAATGATTACCTCAGCTTGAAGGGACTAAATAAAAACAAATGATTAATTATAATTTACTAATCGACCGGTATCTCGATATAGAAAATGTTATTGGTGATCCTCAAGAAGGATATAAATATGATGCCATCAACCATTTTCAAAGCAACTGGAGTATTGCTGAGGGAGATTTTCATCAGATGTTCAGAAACTCATTTGCCAGAAGAGAAAATCTTTTTTATCAGAATTCTTGGGGTTTTATAGACAAATGTGCCAAACATTTTCCTGAGATTACCAGATCAATGTTTATTGATCTATACGATGAAAATACAGACTTAGAAATTCGTATGAAAAATTTCCAGGATAAGGCTGAAGAACTTCGTGAACAACTTAAGGTGTTTCTGCAACAAGAGAAATTTAATGCTCAGCAGGACGAAAGAACCATCAGTGTCTATTTAAGCTTCCGTTATCCAGAGAAATATATTTTCTATATGTACAGTTTTTATTCAAAATTAAAAGCTGAATTTGACCTTGAAGGAAAAGTAGTAGAAAAAAATAATTATTTAGAGTTGATGACTCTTCTATCCGAATTCAAGACCGTGATTAGGGAAAGAGAAGATTTTATTGAAACTTACCGACATTATTATCCCCAACCAGATTGGGATGATACGAATTTGATGATTCAGAATATCTTGTTTGTAGGCTACAGAGATGATTTCAGTGGGATTCACGATGGAAGCTTACTTCACTTTTCAACCAATGAATTAAAGAATTTTTATGGTTTTCTCAGCAGAATCATTGAGAAGTTTGATCTGAAAAAGAATGATGATCGTTTTGTATTTAATCAATCTTCAAAGCAAATTAATTTTACTGTTGGACAAAAATACGTTTGGTGCCTTAAAGAAGAAAAAAAACAAAATAGATATCGAGCAATTTCCGACATTCAATTTGGAGATAATATTGAAGTTTTTGAATCTGAAAAAAACAGGTTTATTAATGACACAGATAATTATAATTCGATTATAAAAAATAGTGAAAATATTTTAAAGTCAATAGAAGAAGAATTGCGAAAAACGAAGAAGTCAGGTTATTATAAATATAATAGTGCCTTTTTTGAGCGGATGGCTTTTGATGAAAATTTTAGAACATTAATTTTTGAGACATTACCGGTAGAATCAGATGAGTACCACATATATAAATTAATTACAAACTTTACGGCCTGGCACGATGCCAATTATTTAACCGGCGTACATGAAGTTGATATTATTACACTTAACGTTATGCTTTCGAGATTAATAAAGGATGAGGTTCTCAGTCTGCGAGAAATTATTGAGTGTAAACTTCCAACTATAAAATTAATAAAAACAAGTATGTCAGAATTTGATTATTCTATTCTGCCGCGTTTTGAAATTTACCTTAATGATCTTTTAGAAACCAACGGTATGAAAAATATCCCTCTCAACCAAATCCTCTATGGTCCTCCCGGAACAGGTAAAACATACAATACTATTAATAAGGCTATCAGCATTGCCAATCCAGATTTTAATTTAAATCAAGACAGGGAAATCTTAAAGAAAGAATACGATCGTTTGGTAGAAGCGGAACAAATTGTGTTCACAACTTTCCATCAGAGTATGAGTTACGAAGATTTCGTTGAAGGTATAAAGCCCCAGATTGAAGAAGATTCGGACGGAAACAAAAATGTTATTTATGAAATTAAAGACGGGGTATTTAAATTAATCTCATCAAAAGCTCAGGAAAAAAGACTGGGTGAAGAAACCAGTTATCATCAGTTTACTTTTGAAGATGCGTGGGGTTCAATAGTTAATGAAGCCAGTATCGGTTTAGATAACAACAATCCTCTTCAGCTAACAATTCAAACTCCAAATTTAGGTTTAAAAATAGTAGATGTTACGGAAAAAGGAAATTTAAAACTCAAACCTATGTATTCAGAAGAGGCAAAGGAATATATTGTTTCTTATTCCAGAACAAAATTACTGCAAGAAGCTTTTCCAGATTTGTCTGTGATTAAGAATATTGATAAGGAGTTCAGAGCAGTTATTGGTGGTTCAAACTCTACAGCTTACTGGTCAGTCATCAACTACATCAACAATAAAATAAATTCCGAGAAAAACTCAACAACGCAGGAAAAAGTTCTACCACCATTGCCTCATGTATTAATTATCGATGAGATCAACCGCGGAAATGTATCACAGATATTTGGTGAACTTATTACACTAATTGAGGAAGGCAAACGGCTAGGAAATACCGAAGAATTACAGGTTATGTTGCCATACAGTAAATCAAAATTCGGAGTACCTTCAAATCTCTATATTATCGGAACCATGAATACGGCAGACCGCAGTGTGGAAGCACTGGATACCGCACTCAGAAGACGCTTCAGTTTTGTGGAAATGATGCCGGATCTGAATGTGTTGAAAGATAAATCAGTAAATGGAATCGTACTGCGTTATCTGTTGGAAACAATCAACAGAAGAATAGAAGTGTTGTTGGGACGTGATCATACGATCGGCCACTCGTATTTTGTCAATGTAGAAAGTGAGCATGATCTTCGAAATACCTTCAAAAATAATATCATCCCATTACTGCAGGAATACTTTTACGGTGACTACGACAAAATAGGATTGATTTTAGGCAGTGGCTTTTTTGATGCTGCTGAAAAATATGATCAGAGTCTGTTCGCTGATTTCACGACTCAGAATCGGCCGGAACCGGGCAGTTTCAAACGCCTAAAAAGTATCGATGATATCTTTCCGATTACGGATGCACTCAATGTATTAATGAAAAAACCGTTGCTTACAAATGCGTAGCATTCAGGTGTACGAACACAGTTTTTTAGCGGTAGGTGAGTCGGGTTTTGAAAAAGGTCATTTTGTGGCACTTTCAAAACTGAATGACATCCATGGATTTCAGTATTTTGACCTCAAACATAATGGAGTGGTCTTTAAACAGTATGTCGGAGTGATTCAGGTAGAAGGACTTACAATTGAAATTCTGCCGAAGATTGATGTGCACGAGTCTGAGGACAGGAAAGGAATCTGGCAAATGGTGCTGATTGAAATGCTGAGGGTGACCCGAAAACTGCAGGTACAACAGGTCGGTCAGGCCAATGTTTCACGGCAGTCGATCCATCTTTTAGATATTTATTTCGAATGGTTTCTGAATGAAGTGCAATTGTTGATTCATCAGGGATTAATAAAACAATATTACAAAGAAACCGGAAACGTAAAAGCGTTGAAAGGAAAGCTGGAATTTGCCGGTCATATTCAGAAGAATCTGGTGCATAAAGAAAGATTTTACACCACGCATCAGGAGTACGATAAAGACCATTTGCTTCACCAGATTTTAGGACAGGCTCTGGAAATTATAGCCACATTATCAAAAGGAAATTACCTCTTTAGCAGATGTAAAACGGTACAGCTCAATTTTCCGGAAGTAAAAAAGATTAATGCGAATGAAAATGCTTTCACTAAAATTCCCAAATTAAGAAAAACGGCACCATACGAAACAGCACTGGCAATAGCTCGGTTGATCATCTTAAACTATGCGCCCAATATATCCAGCGGTTCGGAAAAAATGCTGGCTTTACTTTTTGATATGAACAGTTTATGGGAGCAGTGTGTATTGATCAGACTGCAGCAGGCAGCGGAGCAATTTAATGTAGAAGTGACCGGACAGGAAAAAAAGACTTTTTGGGAAACCAACAGCATCCGCCCGGATATAGTGATAAAACAGGACAGTAAAGTAAAACTGATTATCGATACCAAATGGAAGAATATCGACTATTCAGCACCTTCCACCCATGATCTTCGCCAGATGTATGTCTATAACAGATATTGGAGCAGTTCGCACTCTCTACTTTTATATCCTGCCAAAGAAAGCGGCATTGCGAAAGATCAGTACAAAAATTTCGTAGCGATTGAAAATGAAGAAAACCATTGCTGTATGTTGGGAAAAGTTTCCGTGCTGAACGCTGACGATTTACTGAATGAAAACCTGGGATACGATATTTTAGAATCTGTTTTATAATGATCCACATCTACCACATCGCCCTACTTGAAGACAACCCACGACAGCTGGAAAAACTGGAATCTTATCTGGCAAAAATTCCTAATGTCGAAATTGTTTTAAAAAGTAAAAGTTCAGACCATTTTTTTGAACAGTTAAAGACCATACAGCTTGATATTCTGGTTGCTGATTTAGATTTGGGAAATGACAGTATGACAGGGATGGAGGTTGCTCAGGAAATTAAAATTCCGGTATTTTTCGCGAGCGTCAATACTTCTGAATATGTGGAGGATATTGAAGATCTGAAACGCGATGCCGAGATTTGCGTTGATCATATCACCAAGCCTTTCAGTGAGGAGCAGTTTGTAAAAAGTTTCAAACGGTTTCTTCAGGAAGTCGCTTTTTTCAGTCCGCCACAATATGTCTATCTGGATTTTGAGAAGACCAAAAAAAACCGTATTCGTATTGATGATATCGTTTACCTCTGTGCCAATAAAAACGAGTCTAATAACAAGCAAATTCATTTCATCAACAGAAAGCCTTCCACACTTATTGACTTTTCGTTTACAAAAATGGAAGAGCATGGACTATTGAAATCTCAATTTGTCACCATTCATAAATCTTAATTCTATAAATAATTAATCATGAATACTTATTATAACTTTTCCATGGAATCTTTTTTAGTTTTTGTCAAAAGCTTAAAAGAGATGAAGCAAAAAAGAATCTTATTTATGATCGAGGCTTACCAAAACCTTTCCGAAAACTTTATTTATGATACAAATTTCGGCACTTATCCGGATTACCAAAATATAGGTTTTGACAAGCAGATACGAACTGAGTTTTATTTACATTACACGCGATTCGCTTTTTCCATTCAGAAAGATTTATTTAGTATACCAAATGACGAATCTAAGATCTACTGGGAAAACTTGAAAATAAGTCTTCTTAAAAATTTAGGATTAGATAAGACCATTTTTGATTATGAATACAAAACATTTACAATTGGCTTGAAACTAAAAGGTTTACGTAACATATCAAAAAAAGATTTTTCGAAAATCAGTGGACTATCACAACGAAAAATAGATTTGATTGAAGAATACTGTTTTATGGCAAAATTAAATGATGTTAGAATTTATGTAGAAAGAGGACTGGGAATAAATTTTTCTCTGATTTTAAAAGAATGAATTTTTACAATTAATTAAAAATTTGTTTTGACATCTATTAGATTTGTAGTAAAGCTCCATAGATAAACCTTACCGCTTACACTTATATCGTAAAAATATTTTTCTGCTTAAAGCACTTCACGCTCAGGTTTTTTGTTTTAAATAAAACGGTCATTGGTAAAGCTTAAAACATTCAATTCGCTACCTTGCAGACTTTACTACACTATGGCCACCAAATACTACCTCATCCTCATCACCGTCATCACCTTCCTCGCGTTCGGGTGGGACAAACGGCTGGCAAAAAACGGAAAACCGCGTCTCGCCGAAAGTGTCCTGCTCATCCTGACGTTTCTTGGCGGTACTTTTGGGGCCCTCTTTGGGATGACGTTTTTTAAACACAAATACGCAAAGAAAACTTTTATTCTCAAACTGGTGCTCGTCATCGCGGCCCAACTGGCACTGGTCTTTATTCTCAAAGAACATCTCACAGAGCCCCGCTGAGGAAAAAAGGTATTCTTTTTTCTGTTGAAACATCCGTTCATAACAAAACGTTTTTATAATGAAGCACACCCATCCTGTCTCCGGAATATACGACGGTTTGTTTGAAAAGTCCATCCCTGCGATTGAGGAGGGAAAAGTGGAGGTGGATCCGATGATTGACGGCATAAACGATACGCGGCGCGGCATTACCTTGCTGACAAGACTTTCACAGCCGGTGATTGAAAACATTGAACGGTTTCAGAATGAATTGAGACAGATAGATCAGCATCAGTATGAGCAGCCGTCTGCCGATCTGCACCTTACCATCCTGTCACTGATTTCCTGTTATGCCGGATTCAGTCTGAATGATATTCACGTACAGGACTATATGGAGATCATCGCAGAAAGTGTACTGAATATCCGTCCATTCAGTATTCGGTTCAGAGGCATTACGGCTTCAAAAGATGCCGTGATGATTCAGGGATTTCCGCAGGATGACAGCCTTGAAATAATCAGGGAACGGCTCAGAACAAATCTAAAAAAAACGTCCTTGCAGCAGTCCGTCGATTCACGCTACAAAATAACTACGGCTCACATTACCGCGGTCCGTTTCCGCAAAGAACTGAACGTACCCTCCGGATATGCGGCAGCACTGCAGCGCTTCCGGAACTTTGATTTTGGAGAAATCACGGTATCCTCACTGGATCTGGTGTTCAACGATTGGTATCAGAAAAAAGACATCGTCAGAACCCTTCATCGTTTCGCTTTAAAGTAATAACTCCTCATAATTAATAATTCATAATTCACAGTTCACAACTCATATTTCAAAACCCTCCACGCATTGCTTTACGTACTCATTACACATAATTAATAATTAATAATTAATAATTCATCACCCTCCACGCATTGCTTTACGTACGCATTACTCATAATTAATAATTAATAATTAATAATTAATAATTAATAATTCATCACTCCCTTACAGCCTACCTCCTTCTTCTACCGCCTGTCCGAACATTCCCTGCAAATGCCTGAAAGCGTAAACTGCATCTCACGGACGGTGTAATCTTTCGGAAGTTGGTACGTCGGTTTTACCTCTTCAAGACACGTCACCAAATGGCACTGTTCACAGCTGAAATGGATGTGATCGTGGCTGTGCGCGTCGCTGCATGAATGACAGACAGCATATCTGACAGCACCGTCGGCAGTCATAACCTTATGAACCAGACCTTCCCCGGTCAGGCGGTCAAGAATCCGGTAGACGGTTACGCGATCGCAGCTTTCGGTCATCCGGTCTTTAAGTTCGGCAGGCGATAAGGCGGTTTTTGATTCCGTTAAAAGCTGTTCGATCTCACTCCGGGCAGCGGTATTTCGGGTATTTTTCGTCTTCATTTTTAATCTGTTAATGCAACGGTGTTGCAGATACAAAGATAATGATTACTTTTGCAACCATGTTGCATTAATAAATATATTATGAAAAGTCAGTTTGAAGTCATCATTATCGGCGGCAGTTATGCCGGACTTTCCGCGGCCATGTCTCTGGGACGTGCAATGCGCAATGTTCTGGTCATCGACAGCGGCTTGCCGTGTAACCGTCAGACCCCGCAATCACACAACGTCATCACACTGGATGGTGAAAAGCCGGCGGATATCGCTGCGAAAGCCCGCGATCAGGTGTTGCAGTATCCGACGGTGCAGTTAATTAACGATGTAGCGGTCAACGGAAGAAAAACCGACCGTGGTTTTGAGATCGGAACCCGGAGCGGAAAGGTCTATATGGCAGAAAAGCTGATTTTTGCGGCAGGCGTAAAAGATCTGATGCCTGATATTCCGGGATTTGCCGAATGCTGGGGCATCAGCGTAATTCACTGTCCGTACTGTCACGGCTATGAAGTGAGAAATACCAAAACAGGCATTCTCGGCAATGGCGATGCGGCTTTTCATTACGCCCAGCTGATCCGCAACTGGTCTGAGGACTTAACAATATTTACCAACGGAACATCAGCGTTCACCGCGGCGCAGGCAGAGATCCTGAGCAGGCATTCCATTCCCGTTATAGAAAAGGAAATTCAGAAGATCAGTCATCATGAAGGGATGCTTCACGAATTGGTTTTTAGCGACGGATCGGTGGAGGAGCTGAAAGCGATGTATTCAAGACCACCTTCCGAACAGCACTGTACAGTTCCGGAGATGCTGGGATGTGAAATGACGGAGCACGGACTGATTGCCGTGGATGCATTTCAGAAAACTACCTTGCAAAACGTGATGGCCTGTGGCGACTGCGCGACGCCTTTCCGTTCGGTAGCCGCCGCCATTTATTCCGGAAACCTTGCCGGCGCAATGCTCAACAACCGCATGACGGAAGAGGCATTTGCCAGGTAAGGTTTTGCTGGAGTACAGTAAGGTTAGATCATTTAACAAAAAAGAGTCCGAGCACCGAGAGCAGGTACAGAATCAGTACCACCCACGAATCTCTTCCAAGACCTTTTTTGCGGTCGGGCAGCTTCAGCACCATTCCGGTCAGATAAACCAGGGTAATCATCATCGCGACCACCGTTAGGTACACATCGGTCTTGGCCGCGTTGGGCAGGAGGGCATCACTGCTGATTACCGTGGCAACCAGGAACAGGACGGGTAAAAATGAATTGCCACCGAATATATCGCTGATAATAGGCTGATAGGTTTTGGCCTTTACAAATGCCAGTCCGCCCGAGATCTCCGGCAGCGAGGTGACCACTGCCAGTACGGTAGCCCCGAAGATAATACCGTTGATCTTAAAATGAGAGGCAATAGCGTCACTGGTGACTTCCAGCAGCACCCCGAATACCAGGATAATCAGCGAAATGCCGGTGAGCCAGATAATGGCCGATCTTTTTGTATACGGTGATTTCTGATCTTTCTCGGATTCCGACGGTTCATCCTTTGTTTTGCTCTGCTGGATTTTTTTGAGGATCACAATGCTGGCAATCCACGAAAAAACAATCATCAGTTCAGGAACGGTACTCCGGAAAAAGATTTGGGTTTCTTTCATCTGCTTCCCGAGAATGACCAGGGCAAGGATAAACACGAGGAAGAGCCCCTGTATCAGGCTCGATTTGTTGCTCACAAGGGTGCTGAGTGGCTTTTTTTCTTTCCGCGAAGCAAAATCAAACAGCACCAGCAGTACCGACTGGATAACGATGCCTCCGAGAATGTTCCCTATGGCAAGCGCGGTATCGCCTTTCAGCGCGCCGTTCACGGTAATGGCAATTTCCGGAAGGTTCGTAACGACGGACAGGATGAGGGTGCCGCCAAATGAACTGCCGAGCTGAAAAGTTTCGTCGATAAAATTGACGACCTTCGAGAGTCGGTTGCTTGAAATCCACAGCAGGCCTGCAGAGACGATAAAGATCCAGATGCTGTACTGAAAGCCGATGGTGAAATTCATTGAATTAGGTATAATTGGTCAACTTAAATAGGCATATAACGTCAGCTGGTCCGTTGTGACGTGTTTGCCTGTTTTGTTCAGCAAATAAAGACATTTTGCAGACAATAATGCATGGGTGGTATAAAATTGTGAATCATTTTAAATGAATATCAGCGACTTGACTTGCGGACTATGAGGTATATTGTGCTTAAATCGTTTTAATTGGAAATATTTAAAGTGTTTTGTTATTAAAACGGTAATAAATTTCTATATTTAACCGAAATTTAAAACCAATTCTTTTATGAAAACAAAATTACTTTTGGCAGGCATGCTGTGCAGCATGATGTCGGGTTTGTCTGTTGCTCAGTATTACCAGTCCGTTCCATTGACGGCGGCCGGTTTTACTGACGACGTAATTGCCAATGGAGCCGGTCTGGCATCGGTCACCACCACCAGCAGTATCGACGATACGGGCAATGGAGCAAACTTTGCGTATTATTCCAAAGATTTTCAGGCTACGCCGGCGCCTGCGTATGGTCTTGCAGTGAACGGATATTATAACTCAGCAGTGACGTCCACGCCGTGGTTACCGGTACAGCTGCAGTCGTACTCAGCCAATAACAGTTTAAGAATGGTGGCAGCAGGATCAACCGGAACGCTGACGTTTGCGACTCCAACTGCGGCAACCAAAGTCTATGTGATCGGAACCAGCGGAAGCGGAAGTTCATCACTCAACGCGACGGTGAATTTTTCAGACGGTACAACACAGACTGCATCGGTGACACTAAGTGACTGGTATAGTAATAATGAATTTGTGGTTCAGGGAGTAGGAAGAGTGGGAAGAGCGACCAACGCAACTGAAGGTACTGCAACCAACCCAAAAATTTATCAGAGTCTGATTACCATTACTGCCGCCAACCAGAGCAAGACCATCACCAGCATCAGCTTTGCCAAGCCTGCAGTGGAAGGTTTTGCAAATATTTTCGGTATTTCTGTAGATAAATACAGCCCATGTATGGCCGGAACTTCGGTTACGGCTCCTGCGGCATCTCTGGGTACAACCTCTGCAGTGGTCAACTGGACGGCGCCTTCTACAGCGCCTACGTCGTATGATGTGTATTATACAACTTCACCGGTAGTACCTTTTGATTCGGCTCCGGCAACGGTTTCAGGCATCTCTGCCACAACGGTAACGTTAACGAATCTGAACTCAAACACAGTTTATTATCTGTGGACACGTGGATCTTGTGGAACCACAAAAGGGACATGGTCTTACGGAACATCTTTCAGAACGCTTTGTTCTGCATTTACAGTTCCGTATTCGGAAAATTTTGATACGACAGCTACAGGCTCAACGACCGCAACCAATGCACCAAGCTGCTGGAATTATCTGGAAACTTCAGGTTTCCCGGGTTCAGGATATGTTTCTGCATCCAATGCGAACAGTGCTCCAAATTCATACATCCTTGCGAACAGCTCAGCAACGACTGGCAACGGAATGTTGGTAGGACCGACAACAACGGCGCTTTCAAGTGGTCTGAACAGAGTGAAATTCTATGCAAAAGGCAGTGCAGCCAATTATACGCTGGAAGTCGGAACGGTTTCGAACGCCGCTGATGCCAGTACATTTACTGCGATTGGAAGCCCGATCTCTCTCACGACGACGCATTCTTTATATACCGTAAATATTCCTGCGGGGACCAATCTTAATCTGGCTTTCAGACATGGATTAGGAGGTACATCTCGTACGATTTACATTGATGATGTGACAGTGGAAGCGATTCCTGCTTGTGTGGAACCTACAGGTTTGGCTTCATCAAACGTTACCGCAAATTCAGCAACCGTATCCTGGGCACTGCAGACACCGACTCCGGTATCTTATGAGCATTATTTGTCAACAGCGAATACCGCTCCGACAGCAACCACCAACCCTACAAGTAGCGACACACCAAACGGAACCAATCTTACCAATTTGCTGAATGGTACAACCTACTATTTCTGGGTACGTTCTTCTTGTTCGAACGGATCAAAAAGTACATGGACAGGTCCGGTATCATTTACAACCATTACACCGGCACCGGTAAATGACGTGTGTTCAGGAGCAGTGACTTTGACGGTAGGAAGCAGTTTTGCACAGAATGAAATCACAGCAAGTAACTCTGGAGCAACAACGGATACTACTTCTTCGACATGTGCAGCCTCAAGTTCTGTCAATAACATCTGGTTTAAAGTAGTGGTTCCTGCTTCAGGAAGCGTTACTGTTGAGACGGGTGCAGCTACAGGTTCGCCGTTTACAGACTCAGTTTTGACGGTATTCAGCGGATCTTGCGGAATACTGACACAGGTAAGCTGTAATGATGACATTACTTCAGGATCAAATATTTTCTCAAGAGTAGCCGTTACAGGCAGAACACCTGGTGAGACATTATACGTAAGCGTTGCAAGATATAGTAATGTAGGAAGTGACGGACCAATAAAAGTGTCTGCATATAATGCAAATTTAGCAACGACGGAGACTTCAGCGGCTAAAAAAGAAGTATCGGTGTATCCAAATCCTTTCTCTGATGTACTGAATATTTCAGATGTTAAAGATCTGACAGCGGTAGCGGTATATGACATGAACGGAAGACTGGTAAAAACCATTGCCAAGCCTGAGGCACAGCTTCATTTGGGTGAACTGAATACAGGTTTGTACATGATTACCCTGAAATACAAAGACGGATTTACAAAAACCATTAAAGCGGTTAAAAAATAGAAATCCTTGATTTGAATATCTAAAGGCTGTCTCTTCGGAGACAGCTTTTTTTTATGATGTAACCGGGAATGGGTTAAGTTATAAAATTCTTTCAATCATCTGCCTGAAAGGTTATGTTTTCATGTACAGCCTGTATTTAAAAATGAGCAGATATCATATAGGCTATATACTGCGAACTTACTTTTTATAGGCCACGAAAAGATCACGGTGAATTCTGAAAAAAGTTTGCAAAGTGTTTTGAAACAAGCCGTAAAAAAGTGGAGTATGACAAAACCCGTTTCTTTATATCGGCTTAGACATAGTTACGCTGCACATCTGGTGGAAAGCGGGACAGATCTTCGCTACATAAAGGAATTGTTTGGACACCGCAGCAGCATGACAACGGAGATTTAGACGTACGTAAGCATTAAATCCAGTTAGCAAATAAGTATTCTGTTTGATGACTTGTAATTATTTTTTTAATACATTTGATATCATACGAAGGATGATATTTGTCAGATCAAGCCGTCTAAAAATAGGTGTATCGGTCTGATTTTTTCCGAAATATATATAAGTAAGCTATAATACTGGAAGAACGCATATGACAGAGAAAGGATATAAAGAATTAGACTGTTCAGTATTAAGTTTTCAGTTTATAAAAAGGGAAAGTGAAGAATATTGGGAACAGGTTAATTTGGACGTCTTTTGGGGATTTCAAATTCAAGAAGGTAGTAAATGGAAAAAAGGTTTATCTGAACCTCAATTGGAAGATTTTCAGAAAAATTTAGGAATAGCTTTTTCTGAGCCATTAAAAAACTACTATCGGACCATGAATGGACTTGATAAACCTGGAATAAATAATAATGGTGGAGAAGGAGCAATCGAATTCGGAACGACATTTTATCGATATCCTGAAGATATTGAGAGAATAAAATCACAAATCAAATGGATTTTTGAAGACAATAAGGTGACTGATGAAATTATCAATACTCAAAATGCACCTTCAATTATTCCTTATTTAGGGCATAGATTTTTAATATTAGACAATGAAGGGGCAATTTTATCTATGTATGGTAATGATATGATCATCTGGGCAGAAAATTTATCTAAAGGAATAGCACGTGACATCTTTCCAATTCATTCAGCAATTGAAATGAAAAATATTAATATGAATTCATTTTGGAACAGAAAAGTACGGTAGCTGACAAGATTTTTGCAACAGTGGGGCGAAACTGCAAAGCTTAAGGGTAATTCTTCGGTTCAACTTAGTGCAAAAATTGAAGATTTGTGCTTCGATTGCCCCACCATCGCAAAACCCCGAAACGTTAGCTGATATTCTAATCAACGATACACCAATGAAAGAACAGACAATTAAAAACATAGTTGACTTCCACTTGAAAAAATGGGTTGACAATGAACTTAATAGTACGCCAATTGACGTCGAACCTGATATGGCTGACCCAAATCAAGACAAGAATGAGGAGTGGCGTAATTGGTTTCCTATCGACAGTAAAGTGACAGATGCTGAAATTGAGGAAATGGAAAACAGAATTGGGCACAAATTTCCAAGTGACTATAAAACTTTCTTGAAACATAAGCACTTTTACGAACTTCAGATTTCAGAAGCTTCATTTTGCGAACATCCTTTAAACACTTGGAGAGCAAGCCTTACAGAAATGATTTTTGATGGTTATCCTACCGAATTTCTAATTGACAAAGGTTATATCCCATTTATAAATTGGAGCGATTGGGGTTTACTATGTTTTGACACTAACAGAAACAAAGATGACAAAAACTATCCAGTTGTATTGTGGGACCACGAAAATGCAAATGAGTTTCAAGACTTTTCCAAGGATTTTTATGACTTAATTACTAAACTTGACGAATAAGAAAGAAAAAACATTAGGTGACACGGGTTTTGCAACAGTGGCGTGAAACTGCAAAGCTCAACGGCATTTCTTCGGTTGAACATTTGTGCGGAATATCCTCACCTGCGGTAATACTCAAAACGATGGTCGCAAGCTTAACCGATGTCACCACAAGAAAGAAACAAACGAAATGGAACTTTGGAATTACTTACAGATTTTAGGACAGAAGAAACAAGGTTGGCCTTTCAGAAAGGACAACCTTGAGGAAAGACTTTTTGCATTGGCAAAAATTTTAGAATTGGGTTATCCGAGTTCAATTCAAAACCTAATTCCATTTCTCACAGACGAAAGCAAAGAAATTCAGCATACGACGTGCAGTGTAATTATTCAGTTATTTAAAAAAATTGAAACTAAAAAAGGTTATTACGACACATTAAAACATTGCGACATTTCAAAATCAGACATTGACTTTTATAGTGAAACCTTCTCAGACGAAAATTGTACAATACTTTACTCGATTGCAACACTTAATAGTAATGGATATATAAGAGAAAAAGCCATTAAAAAACTTGCTGAAAGCAACAGCGAAAAAGCCATTCCATTTATTGTTTACAGATTGGCTGACTGGGTTCAGGCCGTTAGACAAGCTGCTTTGAAAAGTATTGAGAATTTCAAAAAACCAAAATTCATCAATGCGCTCGTTGACAATCTTACAATTTTTGAATGGTTACAGAAAGTTCAGAGAACAGATCTGAGTTCAGTTCACTCAGACATAATGAATTTTGTGGTTGTAGAGAATAAAAAATATGTATTTGAAAACTTTAAAACATTTACCGACAGAACACGAATTCTGATTGCAAAGCAAATTGCAGATTCAGAGGATATTAAACGTGAAGATTTAAAAATATTTTTAAGCGACAGGCATTTTTTGGTTCGCAATTTTGCCTTATCTCATTTCGACAAATTAACGCAGGCTGAAATTGACAATCTTTTAAAGGACAAATCTGCACGAATTAGAATGCGAACACTTTACAGTTTGAAAGACAAAGAAAATTTTTCAGACTTAGTTTTCCCATTTCTTTCAGACAATTCGGCTTCTGTCCGTGACTTTGCTCGCTACGAATTGAAAAATAATATTTCTGACTTTGCAACAATTTATAATGATAATTTACTAAACAGAAAAAAAATAATTGGTTCTTTAAGTGGACTTGCCGAAACAAACGGGAAGGATTTCGTTGAAACTGTTGTTCCTTTTTTGAATGACCCAAAAATAAAAATTAGAAAAGCAGCTTTTTTAGCGCTTAAACAGTTAGACAATAACAAAGCTTACAGTTTTGCTTTGCAGAATTTAGACAGTGAGTACATCGGAATACGAAATATAATTATTGATTATTTTGCCGACACTGCGACAACAGAAGTTTTACAAAAAGCAAGAGAAATATATACGGACGGCCAATACGAATTAAGGAAATCAATGCTCAAATTATTTAGTAAAATTGGCAAATGGACGGCTATCGCAGATATTATAATTGGAACTATTGACGAAAACGAAAATATAAGGCAGCTGAGTTTGGGATATTTACAGCAATGGCGAAATAAAGCAACACGCTATTTTACGCAACCTAAAGAAGGAGAGCTTGAAAGAGCAAATGAAATGTTTAGGTTTGCTTTTGAAGTACATGAAGAAAAGAAATACTTTAACCAAAATCCATTGAAAGGAATTGACTTCTATTTAAGATAACCCAAAAAAGCCAGCCACCAATAAGGGTTTTGCAATAGTTGGGGCTCACGTGCAAAACTCAACATTAGTAATTCTATTGAGCATTTGTGCGAAACTGAACTTTTGTGCTTCGGTTGGCTTACCGACGCCAAGCCGAGAAACTATAACAGCAAGCAATCTAAAATACACCCTAAATGAGAAAAACTATAAAAATAACTTTTAGTGTAATAGCATTTATCATAGCGGTAATGTTGACGGTGATGTCAGCTTCATCAGGAGGAAAAATAGTATTAGTCTCAATTATTTTAATTGCGTTTGGAGGCTTTGTTATTTCGTTGACTTATGCAGCTTGGACAAACAAAGCTACAAAAACTGCTTTTTTGAATAGCCTTGAATTGTCATTCGGTGTAAGCTCATTTATTGTTATTTTGGGATACTTATATACTGCCTTACAACCAATTATCTTAAAATGAAAACAGTTTACAAAATATCTGCTCTAATTTTATTGATCCCGACTGTTTGTATTTTATTTATATTGGGAAGAATTTCGTTAATAGAAGGTTACAATATTTTTGAACCTTACATTGACACAGAATTTGGAGAAAATTACACTCCAGAAAAATTCGAGCTTATAAACAAAGAATTTACAGAAGAAGAAGTTTTAAAAACAGTTGGAAAACCCCTGTTTATTCATCGAGATACTTTGACCGGAGAAATTGAACTTACATATACAAATGACGGTTTCTTAAGACGAAAAAGCAATAGAAATTATGACATTGAAGATTTTGCTTGGTATCGTTCAAGTGTACATTTTGATTCAATTGGAAAAATAATCCGAATTGATAAAGGATGGAGTTACGACTAAATTTGCCTGCTGTTGACAGCAGTTTGGCAAAATGCCGGTTTCCAGTGCTGAATTTAACGTTCGGTTTTCAAATGAGAAGTGGTGCTGAAATGAAAGTACATCCTTCTAATTGCGCCACAACACCGATGCTTTAACGTTAGCTGTCATTGTAAAACGACCGGCAAAAAAATGAACTAACAAAATATTGACACGAAAAAAATGACAACTGAAAACACGTTGATACTTCTAAGTTCAATTCATACCGACTTGAAAGCCATGAAAGAATTGGTGTATGATAAATGTGGTTTTAAATTGACAGACTTGAAGCAGAGCACCGAAAGTAAAGAATACGGAGCTTGTTCTTTTAAACTTAACGGAAAGACAGTTCAACAGCGAGTTTCTAAAATTACACCGGCAAAAACGGGACAATTTGTAACGTTTTGGAAACGAAACAGGGACGGAATAACGGAACCATTTGACATCTCAGACGATTTTGATTTTTTAATTATCACGGCAAGAAATGAGGAAAAGTTCGGACAATTTATTTTTCCAAAATCTGTGTTGGCTGAAAAAGGAATAATAACACGAAACGGGAAAACCGGAAAACGTGGAATTAGAATTTATCCTGTTTGGGATGTGACAACTAACGAACAGGCGGGGAAAACGCAAAGTTGGCAGACAGAATATTTTACAACAGTTAAAGATAACAACTCAATCGACCTTGAATTGACAAAAAAATTATTAAGACAGTAAAACAAACAAAACTGACGGGGAATAACAGCGGACAGCTATTGAGGTTTTTGTGTCAGGTGGGCTGAAGTGCAAAATTCAACGGCAGTTTTTCGACTAAACTGCATAAAATTCAAGATTTCTGCTTTGATAGCCCGACCATCGTAAATCCCAAAAATGGTATGTGTAATTTTATAGACGACAAAACAGACAATATGACGAAAACCAAATAGATAGGTAAGAATGGGAATATTTATAATAATTGGACTTGTAGTTATAACCTTATTGACTGGTTTGACCTATTTAATTTATCTCGTTCCAAAGAAACTGGGTTATCCAAAAGTTGGAAAATATCTAGCTATACTTGTTGGACTTTTTTTTGTTTGGCTGACCATAATTACAATTTTCGAAGATCAACTTTTTTCAAAAAAAGACGCAAGAGAATTATTAATTGAACAAGACATTAACTTAGCAGACAAATTTGAAATTCTTGAAAATGAATCAATGTCAGCAATAGGTGACTATTACCACACATTTACCTTAGACATTTCTGAAAAAGACAGGCAGATAATTATAAATCAAATAAAAAATTCTCCAGATTTTAAAGGATTTAGAGATAAAAAAGAAGACTTATTTCGTTCGGCAGATGACCGTTATGAGGGGAATAAATTGACAAAAAATTATGAAAGTGACAGACTGTATGTAAGAGAATATTATCAACCTAATGGACAAGGGTATGCTCCGACTTATAGGAAGATAGAAGTAGATAAAAAACAAAGTAGGCTCACTTTTGAGGAAATAAATGAGTAAAATACCTACAGATAACAGTGGTTTTGCAATGGTAGGGCGAAACTGCAAGTTCAACGGCAGTTCTTCGATTGAACTTTTTTGCAAAATTAAACTTTTTTGCTTTGATTTCCGCCACTTCGCCAAGCTGAAAATCATTGTCCGTCAGCTTATAACGACAACCAAAATGAAAGAAAATGATTTTAAAAAAGTGAGATAAAATGGGATTTGGATTTAATTTATTTGTGATTTTTGTCGTTTTACCTTTGTCTGTGATTCTTTTGTCTGTATGGATATTTTCAAAAAACAAAATATTTGGGAAGACACTTGGATTTATTTGGCTTGGCATAGTTGGACTTATTATATTCTCTCTGACAGCACAAACTTTGACTGCGAAAAAGGAATTAAAAAAAAAGGATTATTATGGAAGTTATATTATTTACCGAGATTTTTTTCCTGGCAAACAAGCGAATTGGCAATATGAAAATTTTAGATTTGAAATAAAAAATGACGATAAAATCTATTTTTACGTTACTGACAAAAAAAAAATAGTGAAAACATATAGTGGAACAATTTCAACATTGTCACCATATGGCTCAGAAAGACTTGTCATAAAAATGGAACAACCAACAATTCATATACTGAAAACTAATCCAACAATTTATAGAAGTGCTTGGAGTTTCTATTTAGTGTTTCATTCTGACAAATTCAATAATATGTATTTTAAAAAAGGAACTTGGAAATCAATAAATGAATAAATTTAACAAAAAAAAACGCACAACATAGGAAGTGTCATGCAATAGTGGGGCGAAACTGCAAAGCTTAAGGGTAATTCTTCGGTTCAACTTAGTGCAAAAATTGAAGATTTGTGCTTCGATTGCCTCACCATCGCAAAGCCCCGAAACGTTAGCAGCAGGTATAAATGACAAATGACAGTAGAAGAATTAGGACACAAAGAATTAGAACTCTATTCTTCTGTAATTTCCCTAAGTGGAACTATGGAAGAAAAAACCGAGCAGATTAAGATTTTGGGATATTCAGAACAATATAAAAAAATACATTCAGACTATGCAAAACTAAACAAAAGTGATTTAGAAGCATTAAAAAGAGGTTTATTTTTAATTTGGTATGCTCGAACAGAATCTTCTTGTTATACCGGAATTGCAGACTTAGACCCAGACGCTGAAAAAGCAATAATTGAGACACTTGACATACGGATAAATATGAATGTTACAGATTATGAACTCGACTGGATGTTGAGTTATTACTCAAATTTTGAATTTGCTTTCGAACAATTCCGAAATTACAAATCATTTTACACAAAACTAACAACAGAAAAAACTGAAATGCCGAACTCAATTGATATGGAAGAAATGAAAACAAGAGGACAAATGGGAGTGTATTGGATTTCATTAAATAGATATAACGATAAAAATACCTGTTGCTAACAAGGGTCTTGTAATAGTGGGGCGAAACTGCGAAGTCTAACTGTATTTCTTCGATTAAGCTTTTGTATAAAATTGAAGATTTGTGCTTCGATTGCCCCACCATCGCAAAGCCCCGAAACGTTAGCTGTTATTTTAACAAACGACACTGCAAAACTGAACGACAAAAATAAATGAAGAAACTTTTTACAATCCTTTCTATTCTCTTGACAACTTTTTCTGCATTTGCACAGGTTGACAAAAATTCAGACCTCTATAAAACCATTCTCTCAAAAGACAGTTTGCTTTTTGATGTTGGTTTTAATACTTGCGACATCAAACAGTTTGAAAACTTGTTGAGCGACAACCTTAAATTTTATCATGACAAAGATGGTATTTCTGACAAAACAAAATTTCTGACTGACTTAAAAAATGGAATTTGCAACAACCAATCTAATCGCCAAGTTCAGCGATTTTTGGTAAAAGAAAGCACCGAAATATTTCCACTGTATAAAAATGGCGTTCTTTATGGTGCGGTTCAGAATGGCGAACATAAATTTTCAGAAAAAAGAGAAAGTCAAGGCGGAATCGCAAAGTTCACCAACGTTTGGCAATTAGAAAATAGCGAATGGAAACTAACTTCCTCATTTAGTTTTGATCATCAAGCTGACGAAAATAAAAAAACTGAAAAATCAATTTTTGACAACGAAACTAAAATTGAAAAATGGTTGAAAGAGAACAAAGTACCAACTTTGGGCATTGGCGTTATTGAAAATGGTAAACTGCAACAGGTAAAAGTTTTTGGCGAAATTTCAAAAGGAATTTCTGCACCGTACAACACTATTTTCAATGTTGCTTCTTTAACTAAACCTGTTACCGCAATGGTTGCGTTAAAGTTGGTAAGTTTGGGAAAATGGAGTTTAGACGAACCTGTTTACAACTATTGGACTGACCCAGATATTGGCAACGACCCACGAAATAGGAGACTGACAACAAGGATTATTTTGAGCCATCAAACAGGTTTCCCGAACTGGCGATATATGAATGAAAATAAAAAACTCAATTTTCAGTTTGAACCAGGAACGAATTATCAATATTCGGGCGAGGGAATGGAGTATTTGAGGAAAGCATTGGAAAAGAAATTTAAAAAATCATTACAACAATTGGCTAATGAACTTATTTTTCAACCATTAAAAATGACTGATACAAAATATATTTGGGACAAAAATGTGGACACCACAAGATTGGCAATTGGTTATGATAGAGATGAAAAAGCGTACGAAATTGTAAAGAATAAAATACCCAATGCCGCAGACGATTTATTGACAACTGTTGAAGATTACAGCAAATTTTTGGTGAGTGTAACGAACGGCGATGGCTTATCAAAAATTGTGTTTGAAGAAATGACCAAAAACCAAGTAGCAAGTACAAAAGGAAAGCATTTTGGTTTAGGTTTTGAAATTTATGATTTAGGAAATGGTGAAATAGCTTTGTCTCACGGCGGTTCAGACAATGGTGTCCAAACAATTGTATTTATTTTACCAAAAACAAAACAAGGACTTTTGATTTTCACAAATTCAGACACAGGCGGAAGCGTTTTCGAAAATTTATTGAAACATTATTTAGGAGAAAACGGACAAAAAATATTTGACATAGAGACGAAATAGAAAAACAACAGCTAACAGCAGTTTTGCAAAATGGCGGGTTTAGTGTTAAATTCAAGCTCAGCTCTTCGATTGAACTTTTGTACAAAACTGAACATTTGCGCTTCAATTGCCGCAACAGTCGCAAAGCCCCAAAACATCAGACTGTGAAAAAACCAGAAATTCCCTTTTAAAAACTCATCATGTGAGCTCTTCTCAAGATGGTTAAGCTCGTTGAGTGACACCGATTTTTTATGCAGCTAATTTTTCTATTTGAAAATTAAAAGTCCATTTCGGCTTAAAATAAGCTGTGATCAGCGATTTTGCGGACACATTCTTTTTCCAGCTTTCCGGAACTGAGAAGTCCGTTAAGGTAACCGTACAGATGGATCTTGAGGAATATCTCTGTGCTGTAACACGGTCTGACTTCTTTTTTCAGGGTCTAAAGCTCGAAACCCAACGCTCCCAATTGAACATTCTTTACAAAAGCATCGATGAAACGAACCGGATTATCTTTCGTACTATTCTGTTCTAAACTCGTAAAAATCATCTGGTTGCGGGCAATTCTTGTGATATGCTGCATCACTAAAGATACGGCTTTCATCTCCCGCAACTGAAATGTTTTTGCTACTTTTGATTAGATGAACAGAGGTTTTTTCACAGACTGTCGTTATGTGTCATTTTATGAGAGTGGTTATATCAATAAAATTTATAGTTTTTATCTTGATTTTATCAGGTTGTAGAAAATCTGACAATTCTCAAATAAAACCTGAAAAAAAATAATATTTTCAGCATTTCAGAAATTTACTAACTTTAATAAAATCACTCGAACTTTTACAATTTTCGAGGATAGCACATATATTTTTACTGAAAATATTGTCGATGAAGATCATAATAAAATAGAAAATTGGAAGGGGAAAACACAAATTATAAATGACACCTTGAAATTTTTTCCATTTAGATTAAAATACAATAGAAGTGAATTTGCAGTTCTAAAAAATGGATTTGTCGAATTTATTGACGGTGAATATCCAGATAGAATGAAAATAAAAAAAACATCATTAACAGTTAAAAACTTTATTGATTTTAAGAACTTTAAAGATTATTCAGTATTTACTTTCTACAATAATTTTAAAAATTCACCGGATGAAAAAGATTTTAAAAACCAAAATTTAACAACTGACGAATTAATAAAAATAGACAATATTCTCAAACAAACCTTCAAAGAAAATAAGAAGGCGAGAGATTTTAAAGAATATTTTAAACAAGTTGAATCCTTCAAAAGTAAAAGCGGAGAAAATATTATTTACATACATTGTTTTTGCAAAGATACTGACATGATGGAAAATTACGAATACTACTTAACATCAAGGAGTGACGGAGGCAATTGCAATATCTTTATTCAACTTAATTTAACTTCAGGTAAAATTGAAGTTTTAAACATTGCAGGAATGGCGTAAAAAAAAACGTCGCATAATAGCGGTTTTATAATAGTGCGGGATTTTCGCAAATTTAAAGATTTTAGATATTTTGAAAATTAGTTAATAATAGAAAGGTTTTTTATATTAATTCGCACCATCGCAAAGCCTCGAAACGTCAGACTGTGAAAAAACCAAAATTCCTTTTAAAAACTCATCATGGGAGCTCTTCTAAAGACTTTTAAACTCTTTGAACGATCCTGGTTTTTTAGACAGCCAATTTTTCTGTCTGAAAATCAAGAGCCCATTTCGGCTTAAAAGAAGCTGTGATCAGCAAAAACAAGACTTTCCTTTTGTAAGGTGACTTCCAGGTCTTGACTTTGGCTGATAATTACGCAACTCCCAGAATATTCACCGCACCTTTGATGTTGTAAATCAACATGATCAAACTGTGTTCGCCATTTACTTTTTTCAAACCTTTTAAATTAGCGTAATTAATGTTGCACTTCAATTAATTCAAAACCGCAGCTTCTGCTCCTGAAAAGTCTTTTACGTATTATTCCCTGGTGCTTTCTGAGGAGGTATCTTTATTCTTGGTGCATCGTTTGGTGCCGCTCTGGTAAATCTTAAGGTGTCATTTCTGCACCGAATAATATTTTATGTATTTAATAAATTCATTGAATGGTTTCTAAGATCTGACAGAACGATGAATTTTCGGTAGTTGACGTGTCTGCGCTCAGTTCTTTTAACCGATCGAGTAAATTGTTTTTTAGAGACAGGGAAAATGGCTTTTGAATCCTCTGCAATTGATTTGTAGGTTTAAAATAGGTAAAGGTTTCCGCTTTACAGTCACACAGCGATCTTTTTTCAGCACATAAGATAAAAAAAGTTTCGTTTTCTTTAAGGATTTTAAAAATCCTTGGGTCACTTTTGATGTCTTTTCTTGTCACAAGATAATCTTCACCATCGTACTTAAATTTTTTATAGGAATTTTCTTTTAAATCTGTGTTTTCTCTTTTTAAGAGCTCTGGAATTGAAACTTTTTTATGTTCGTCCTTAGATAAGAAAAAATCCATTTGATAATGTAGAACAAAAAGATTCGGATTCACATCAAAAGCCCACTGTCCTGAAGAAATACGGTTTAAATCCTCTTTTGTCTGCGAATAACAGAGAATACCGTAAAACAGGGATAGGATAAAACTTAGAATATACTTCATAATAAGGTTATATAGTTAGCCGATAAATACGAAGTTAATAAAAAAAAGATAACTGATAGAACTGCGCCGTACGCTGCTGCAAAAATCCCTCCGTAAGGATAAGAATAAACAGAATAATGGTTTAAAATTTTTTTCGTGGGATATGATGTCCGGTCATGCGCTGGGTGTGAACCAATATTAGTTTTGAGTACATGATAATAACCTGTTAAACTTTGAAGCCGTCATGCAGTCACTGAAAAGATAAAGCAGGTCTCTCAGAAACCTGTGGGAATGCATCTGGTTTTTCGTGCAGAAGATAAAGGATAGCTGTACCGTAAAGTACGCTGAAATTATCTTACTGCATGACTTGATCATTTTTGAATGTTTGATTTGAGAGATAACTGACTCTACACAAGATGTGTCTGGCAAAAAACGTTTTTATATTCTGACATAAAAGTACAGTACGGTAATGATCACTGAAAAGTACTGCTGCTGAGATTATGGATTTTGTAATTTTTCTGTTATCATGAACAGGGTGAGATGTCAGTGGTGAGAGCAGAAAAGCCGGAAAACGGCATACCGCACCTGACCTATTTCCTCTGAATAATTTGAAAAAAACGGGCTCCGAAACGAATCTGAACAGGTTTTAAAGGTGATTGTAAATTTGATAAAATTAAATGCAGGAGATTGTCTTTTTCCTAATGGCAGGATGGTGTATGGATAAAGCGTAGATAAAGCATAGATAAAGCATGGATAGTGTATGGCTGAATGCAGTGCCTGCTGTTTGAAATTTATTAAAAATATTTTCAAAAATTTATGAAATCCGCAAAATTGATGATTTTTGAAACACAGCCAGCAGCGGGTAATGTAGTGGTGTGTATTCTTAGAGACACAATATCATTCAGGTAAACACGGATACCGTATTCCTACACAGAGACAAAAGGCTCCCGATACCTTGGGAAAATTGGCGGATTCTCTATCTTTACAGGATTAATTGGTAAATCGATGGCAGGAATAAAGGGAATTAATCTCAGTGTATTTAAAAAATTCAGCAGCTCCGGTAATCTCGGTGGGTTGCTGCTTTTCATGGCGGTAATCCTGTCACTGATTCTCGCCAATACAGGCTTCAGTGATTCGGTGAAAAAGATACTGGATTCTGAATGGGGTTTTGAAAGCAATACGGTGCATGTGAAATATTCAGTAGGCATGTGGATCAACGACGGACTGATGGCCGTTTTCTTTCTGCTCGTCGGGCTGGAGATCAAAAGGGAAATCGTGGAGGGCGAACTGTCAACGCCTAAAAAAGCAGTATTACCCGTGATCGCAGCGTTTGGAGGTGCCGCAGTTCCCGCGCTCATCTACTTTTTCTTCAATGGGGGAACAGACACGTCAGCGGGATGGGGAATTCCCATGGCCACAGACATTGCTTTTGCACTGGCAGTAATTTCTCTTCTCGACAAACGGATTCCGGCTAGTTTAAAGATATTTCTGGCCGCTTTGGCCATTGTAGATGACCTCATTGCCATACTGGTGATCGCGATATTTTATTCTGAAGGCATCGAATGGATGTACTTGGGAGCAGCGGTAATTGGGATGCTGATCCTGATTCTGATGAACAGATTTAATATAAAAAATCCGTTCCTGTACCTGATTCCGGGTATTTTTATCTGGTATTTTGTGCACCACTCGGGCATTCACGCGACCATCGCCGGCGTTATGGTAGCCATGACGCTGCCCACCAATGACACCGATGTGGAATCGCCGCTCGAAAAGTTAGAACATGTGCTGCTGAAGCCGGTAAATCTTCTCATCGTTCCCCTCTTTGCCTTTGCCAATACCAATATAGTGCTTAAACAGGAAATGGTGGAAGGCCTCACATCACCGCTGGGATTAGGGATTTCACTCGGTCTCCTGTTCGGGAAACCCGTAGGGATTCTCGCCGCGTCATTTCTCTGTTCAAAATTGAAAATCGGTCAGCTTCCCGAAAACAGTACCTTTCTTCACATGCTGGGCCTTGGGTTGCTGGCAGGAATCGGCTTTACCATGTCGATCTTTATTTCCATTCTGTCTTTTAACAGTCCGCTGCATGTGGAAGAGGCTAAACTTTCGGTTTTGCTGACCTCTCTGATGGCGGGTATCGCAGGATTTATCGTATTGAAATTGTCATCGCACCGCAAAAAGGCATAAATGTGCAGTTTTGGAAGTGAAAATATACCGACTGTAGCAGAATGAAAGGTGATCCGGTTTAAAACTTGGGTGTTGAGCCATGCCGAAATAAATGAGTAGGGTAGTGTAAAATGAAAAGATGAAAATTGTATCTTTAAAATAATTTACCGACGCTGATGAAACCGAAAAAAATATGGGCCAACCTGACCGTAGCAGATCTCAAGCGCACTGCCGCTTTTTATACCGCCCTTAATTTTAAACAGAACACCGGAATGCCCGAACCCGCAGATCTGGTGAGTTTCTCGTTTGGCGATGATGAATTTGTCATCAATTTCTTTCAGAAAGAAAAGTTTGAAGCCAATACCAGCCTGAAAATGTCAGACGGGAAAAGCGGAATCGAAGTCTTGTTTACCATCTCTGCGGAAAGCCGCGGTGAAGTCGATGAATGGGCAGAAGAAGCAAAGGCCGCAGGTGCTGATATAATTTCTGAACCGCTGGGATTTGGAAACGGATTTTACGGCTTCACCTTTGCTGATCCCGATGGGCATGCTTACAATGTTTTTTATATGTAATCATCCCGCAGAAAAAAAATTTGGACCGTTAAGTAACCCACACCAACCAAAAAATTAAATGAAACTTACCGAACAGACTGTTCTCATTACCGGTGCAACTTCAGGAATAGGTCTCGCCCTCGCAGCAAGACTTTATGAAATGAAAAATACCGTAATCATCAGCGGCAGAAAACAGGAGCGCCTGGATGAAATTGCTGCTCATTATCCTCGAATGGACACCTTCTGTTGCGATCTGCAGCAGGAAGACGGAAGAGTTGCGCTCGCCGGATGGGCCATTAACAGATATCCTAAGCTGAACATCCTGATCAATAATGCAGGTCTGATGAAGGTTTCCGATTTTACTGCTGAGGTTCCGTTTGAAAAGATCGCGGAAGAGATCACCGTGAATCTGCTGACGCCTGTTCATTTCGCGTCTCTGTTTACAGAACATCTTCAGCAGCAGGAAAATGCCGCAGTCGTCAATGTAACATCCGGACTTGCTTACACGCCGTTGGCAACGGTTCCTGTCTACTGTGCGACCAAAGCGGCGCTGCATTCATTTACGTATTCATTGCGTCATCAGTTAAGAGAGACGTCCGTAAAAGTGTTTGAAATTATTCCGCCGGCCGTCGCCACAGATCTTGGTAAATCGGATGGTTATGAGCAGAATCGCAGCATGGCCATGAAACTCGAAGATTTCACAAACGACTGCATTCACAGGCTGGAAAACGATGAGTACGAACTGGGCATTGGCATGGCCGAAAAACTTCAGGCTGAGCGCGAAGGTTTGTTTCAAATGCTGAATCCGGACTCATAAAGAATTGAAAATTGAAAAGTTTACTGTTTATAGTAGTATATAAAAGGCAGCAACCGAAGACTGATCTTGAAGAACTTTGAACCGATTAAAACTTAAGATATGAACATTGAAAAAACATTTTCAGCGGTGATGACGTCAGACATTGAATCGTCAAAAAAATGGTATTCAGAGGTTTTTGGTAGAATACATGATACACATCCGATGCCTTCACTGTACGAATGGCATTTTCCGGATGGCGGTGGGATGCAGTTGTTTGAGGATAAAGATAGAGCAGGATTTTCATCGGTTAATTTCTTTGTATCAGATTTACAAATACTTAAAAGAGACCTAAACGCTAAGGGAATTGAAACGGAAGGGATAAATGAGGGTGATTTTGTAAAAACAATGGTAATCTATGATCCGGAAAATAACAGGATTGCTTTTGCAGAAAGTAAACCTTCAGTCAGTAATTAGACAGGTCGGTTCCTGTTCGATAGTATCTTCTCAAAAATTTAAAGTCAAATGTTCAGACAAAAGCTGTTAATCTTTTTAATGAATTGTATTCTTTTTGTTCCATTCATCACATCAGCACAAAGTCAGCGCTTCACCTATGAATACACCTTTAAACCGGATACGCTGCAGCAGGATAAAACCGTGAAAGAGCTGATGAATCTGGATGTGAACGCAGACGGTTCCTACTTTTACAGTGCCGCACTCAATGCGCGGGATTCAATGTTTGCAGCAGAATTTGAAAAAGGAAAACGCGGCCAGAGTATGCATATTGATCTGCGCACGATCAGAAAGCCTAAAGTAAACTGGAGAATTGACAAAACGTATCCTGCCATGCAGACGGAATTTCATGGAAATGTAAATGCGGTGAATCTTGCAGTGAAGGAAACGCTTTTGCCTGAATGGAAAATAGTTCCTGAAACAAAAATCCTGGAAGGGTTTAAAGCACAGAAAGCCGTGACTTTTTACAAAGGAAGAAACTGGACGGTATGGTTTACCGAGGAAATCCAGATTCACGACGGTCCGTACAAATTTTCCGGACTTCCGGGTTTGGTGCTGCAGGCAGAAGATGATCATAAGTATCATGTATTTATGTTTGTCGGCAGCCGGAAACTGGCAGAAAATATATCGCTGAAAGATAAAGACTATCAGCGTGTTTACGTTGATCCGAAGAAATACAACCGCTTGTGGAATGAGTATGTTAAAGATCCAGCGAGAAACATCAAAATAACCCATTCTTCTTCCGGGTATGGTGAAACCATTATTTACAACAGCGATACCGGTCAGCCCATGTCAAAAGAAACCGTGATCAGAAATAAAGAACAGGGCATGAAAAAGATCCTCAGCGAAACCAATCTCTGCATCGAATGTGAACTGTACCGTATAGATCAGAAATAAATCAGGATAAACAGCCTCCATTCGCATCATTATTGTATCTGACAGTAAAATCAAACAATGGAATTCATCAAAATCTATATCGATTATATTGCAAAAATCACCGAAGCGATTGGCGTACTGACTATTTTTCTCGGTTCCGTTCTCGCGATCGCTAAGTTTTTAGGTAAACTTAAAGGCAGCCGGAGCATGACATATATCGAACTTCGTCAGGCGGTCGGAAAATCAATTCTTCTGGGTTTGGAAATACTCATCGCGCCGATATTATGGCCACCGTAGTTACAGAACCCACCATGAGATCGGTTTCTATTCTGGGTTTAATTGTGATCATCCGCACATTTCTGAGTCTTTCGCTTCAGGTCGAACTGGAAGGAAAATTCCCGTGGCAGAAAAGAGAGGAAGACAGAAAAGAGGTTGAATAAAACGCTGTTAAATATTTTAATTCTGACTTCCGGCATCGTTGTTTTCGCTGCTGATAAACATCTCATTGGATTCTTCAGCAACAATGCTTAAAAACCTTTCATAATGCTTCAGCACATCGCTGATAAGTTCGTTTTGGGTAAAATACTGAATGTCATAACCTTCACGTGAATCTCCAAAATAGGTTTTCGGATAATAGCGCAGTCTTGTATGCATTTCCGGAAGATTGTTTTCAGAAATCATAGTGTCGGAAACCTGCTGCGAATGCATCTTCACGCCATACATAAAACGGTTGATTTCTTCATGTTTAATAACAAATTCAATGGTCTGCGCTTCAGAATCTTCTTGTACTTCACTTACAATACCGTTGGATGAAAATTCCATCTGCAGTTCTTCAAAAGCAGTTTTTACTTTGGTGCTGATCAGTGTGGCAATTTCTTCTTTCGTGTGATAAGAAACCATCTGTTTCAGTCTTGATTTCCAGAATTCACCAGACCACGGAATCGTAGAAACCGAGATTCCTTTTTCATAATATTTATAATCGATCAGCAGCGCTTTGGTCAGCGAAACCGTAAACATCAGCATGACGAGAGCAAACGGAAGCGCGGTAATCAGCGTCATCGTTTGCAGCGCTTCGAGTCCGCCCGCATTCAGAAGCATCAGCGATAAAACAGCAAGCAGAAAACCCCAGAAGATCATTTGCCACTTCGGACTGCTGGCAGCGTTTTGAGACGATATGCTGTTCATAACTAAAATTCCGGAATCGGCTGAGGTGACAAAAAAGATAATAATAATGGCGATGACCATGTAGCTTAATGCTTTTGCCAGTGGTAAATATTCCAGAAACTTAAACATCAGTCCGCCCGGATCTGAAACCAGGTTGCTCAATGCACCGTGTGCGACATTAACATCCATCCAGATGGCTGAATTTCCTAAAACCGACATCCAGATAAAATTAAATAAAGTCGGAATAATCAGCACGGCGCCGATAAATTCGCGGATGCTTCTACCTTTGGAAATTCGCGCAATAAACAGTCCGACAAAAGGAGACCACGAAATCCACCATGCCCAGTACAGAATCGTCCAGTTATAAAACCACGGCAGCGTTTTCGATTCGTAAACATGGGTGTTAAAAGTCAGATCGAAAAAGTTATTGATATAATTGCCGAGCCCGTTGGTAAAACTTCCGATCAGGTAAACGGTCGGACCCAGGATAAGAATGAAAATCAAAATTACAATTACGGCAGTGATATTAATATTACTGAGGAGTTTTACACCTTTTTCGACACCCGAAGTCGCAGAAATAACAGCAATGCTCACCAGAACCAGAACGATTAACACCTGATAAAAAAAGCCGCTGGAAGAATATTCAGATGTTCCAGTCCGGAATTAATCTGCACAACACCGAAGCCAAGCGTCGTGGTAATACCGAAAAATGTACTGCAGAGCGCAAAAATATCGATGAGATCACCCCAGCGGCCCTTGGTTTTTTCTTTTAATAAAGGATAGAGTCCGCTGCGGAGAGAAAGCGGCAGACGGTAACGGTACGCGAAATAGGCGAGTGTCAAACCCACCAGTCCGTAGATGGCCCACGCATGAATGCCCCAGTGGAAAAAAGTGTAGAGCTGCGCATTTTTCGCGCGGTTGATGAAATGATCATCTGCGAAAACATCGGTAGAATAGTGCGACATCGGTTCGGCAACGCTGAAATACATCAGCCCGATTCCCATTCCGGCGGCGAAAAGCATAGAGATCCACGAAAAAAACGAATGTTCGGGTTTGCTGTCGTTGCTTCCGAGTTTTATTTTTCCGAATTTACTGAACATCAGAAACACCAGAAAGATCACAAAAATCGTCACGCACCAGACGTAGACCCAGTTGAGATTCACGAAAATAAAATTCTTGATAACATCTAAAACCCGGTTGACTTCTTTCGGAAAAAACACCGAAAAGAGGCAGACGCCGATAATAAAAATAAGACTGGGAATCGTAATCTTGCGGTCGAAAGTAGATTTCGGTAACGCTGCAGATGGGTTTTTCATGGTTTAAAAATAAGAGGGTACGGATATGTCTGAAATCATATTTTATGTATCTTCAGCAAAGCAAATGTGCAGCCACAGATCGCAGGTGGCATGACGCCGTGTTTTCGCACGGAAAAAATTATTGAAAATGTATAGGAATTCTATCAGTTTTTAAGGCAGTCAGACAGTTATTTTTAAAATTAATAAGTCATGACAGTTTTTAACAGAATATTATCGTTTGAAAATCCGTTGTTTATAAAACATTTTTTACTTTTGAATGGTGAAAAAGCTGCTTTCTTTTCTCTTAATCGCACTCTATCTGCTCTCCACCACGGAGCTGTATCAGCTTGCGAAGATGCCGCTTCTGGTGCAGCATTACATAGAACACAAACAGCTCAGTCCCGAAATGCCATTAATGGCTTTTATCAACGCGCATTACGCTCATCCTGCAAATGATAAAGACGCAGGCACCGATCAAAAACTGCCTTTCGTGATGCACGCGAAAACACTTTCGCTGGTATTTATTGTTCAGAATAAATGCAGTCTCACGTTCCAGAGGGTCATTGTTTATCATCATGCCCAGAAAATTCCTTTTTCTGATGAAGATGTAAGTTTAAAAGGATTCACCGATTCAGCGTGGGAACCGCCCAGAGGTTTCTCAGTCTGAATGCTTTGGCTCAAAAGGTTTTTGAGTCTGATTTCCTTTTAACTAAATCTTAATTTCCCAATGAAAATAATCTTATCAGCCTTCATGCTGGCTGTATTTGCCGTTTATACTTCGGCACAGAACCGCTTAGAAAAAGCCCGGACACTGGCAAAAGCAAATAACGAACTGATTCTTTTGAATTTTTCAGGTTCCGACTGGTGCGTTCCCTGCATTAAGCTTCACAAAAATATCATCGAATCTCCCGAATTCAAAAAACTGGAAACGGATGATAAACTGCTATACTTAAATGCGGATTTCCCACGCAGTAAGAAGAATCAGCCTGCAGCAGACATCAGGAAAGAAAACGAAATGCTTGCCGACCGTTACAATCCGAAAGGCTTATTTCCGTACACGATACTGATGAATGGCGAGGGCAGAATTCTCAAAACCTGGCAGGGACTTCCCGCAGAATCTGCGGCGGAGTTTACCAGTGCGATTTTAGCGTTTAAAGATGCTCAAAAACAGTAAATCATGCTTCACGAATTCAGAAAAAACGGAAAACTGATGGGCAACGCTTTTCAGATCACCGTTGTTGGTCAAAATGAAGAGTTGGCAGAACAGAACCTTGAAGAGGCTTTTAACGAAATCAGGCGGATTGAATCATTGCTCACAACATTTAACGAAGAAAGCGACACGCAGAACATCAACAGAAATGCAGGAATTCAGCCGGTAAAAGTAGCGGAGGAAGTGTATGGGTTGATCGAAAGAAGTCTCATGATCAGCCGCGTTACCAATGGTTTTTTCGACATTACTTACGGCGGAATCGATCGCAGCTTCTGGAATTTCGACCGCACGATGACCAAACTTCCCGATATTGAAAAGATGAGGGAAGGATTAAAGCTTGTTGATTACCGTAAAATCATTTTAAACCCAAAAGATCATTCGGTCTTTCTTCTCGATAAAGGAATGCGCATCGGTTTTGGCGGCATCGGGAAAGGCTACGCGGCAGAAATGGCGAAACGGCTTTTAGAGAGCCGCGGCGTGACCTCAGGAATCGTAAATGCCGCTGGCGACCTCAGCATCTGGGGAACACAGGCCGACGGAAAACCATGGACGGTCGGGATTGCCGATCCCAATTCTGCAGGACTTCCGTTTTCATATTTAAACATCAGCAATATGGCGGTTGCGACTTCCGGCAACTACGAAAAGTTCGTAGAGATCGGCGGTAAAAAATATTCGCACACCATTCACCCGAAAACCGGAATGCCCGCGCATGGCGTGAAAAGCGCTACGGTTTTCTGTCCGAATGCAGAAATTGCGGATGCGATGGCGACGCCAATAAGCATTATGGACAGGCGGGAAGCACTTGGTCTGATCAATCAGATAAAAGATCTCGAATGCATCATCATCGACGATGATGACCAGCTCTTTGTTTCGGACAACATCCGTCTGAGATAATTTTTTTAAACAAAATCTCTGCTGTTGCAGATTTAAAAATCAAAAAATTAGATGAAAAATATTATTAAAATAACGGCTGTTTCAGCGGTAGTAATTTCCGCTGTGCTGAATTCCTGCACGACGGTGAAAGCCTATGATCAGAACAGACTCAACGATTCTGAAATGGCTTTGGGAAACCGTAAAGTGGAAAAAACCGAACTCAGTTTTCAGTCCTACCGCGAAGGTTCTTCAGGAGCCAACGCCGGAAAAGTAGGCGGTGGATGCGGATGCAACTAATCTTTAAACGAATTAAATGAAAAAGATTATTGTCAGCATTATCGCGCTTTTTGCGTCGCTTCAGGGAAAGGCTCAACAGGACTCTGTAGCCACGCCGTCAAGAAAATTAAAAATTGAAGAGATAAATCTCGTCTCAAGTTATTACAGACAGGACGGCAACAATTCGGCAGTGACCGGCGGAATCGGAACGGAAAAACTCGACGATATCTCGAATACCATCGAGGTGACTGTTTTGAAATACGATCAAAAAGCCAGAAAAAACAGACTGGATTTAAGTGTCGGTCTCGATCATTACACTTCGGCATCCAGCGATCAGATTGATCTTAAAGCCAATTCTTCTGCGTCAAGTTCAGATAACAGGATTTATCCTTCGCTGACATGGAGCCGCGAAAATGAAGAAAAAGGGTCGACCGTGACGGCGGGTGTATTGTATTCCACCGAATATGATTATCAGTCTCTGGGCGCGCAGATCGGTTTTTCGCAGAAGACGAAGAACAGGATGGGAGAGTTTACCGCTAAGTTTCAGGCGTTTGCCGATCAGGTGAAACTCATTGCACCGGTCGAGCTTCGCCCGGGTGGCGACGATACTGCAGGAATGGCGGCGAGGAATACCTTTGCGCTTTCTATGGCATATTCGCAGATCATCAGCCGCAATTTTCAGATCGAACTTTTGGCAGATGGAATTCAGCAGAACGGATATCTCAGTCTGCCTTTTCACCGCGTGTATTTTACCGATGGCTCGGTACATCAGGAAGCGCTTCCCGATACGCGGATAAAAATTCCGGTAGGAATTCGTGCGAATTATTTCCTCGGTGACCGTTTTATTCTTCGGGGATATTACCGGTATTACGGCGACAGTTGGGGAATCCGCTCGAGTACCGCAAGTCTGGAAACGCCGGTAAAGGTTTCTCCGTTTGTTTCGGTGACGCCTTTTTACCGCTTTTATCAGCAGTCGGCGGCGAGATATTTCGCACCGTATCAGGAGCACACCGCTTTTGACGATTTTTACACCAGCAATTATGATCTCTCAAAATTTTCCAGCCATTTTTACGGCGCCGGAATCCGCATCACCCCGAAAAACGGCTTCTTTGGCGTTTCGAGGCTGAATGTGCTGGAGCTGCGCTACGGTCATTATACCAAATCGGTCGGCATGCAGTCGGATATCATTTCTTTAAATATCGGTTTCCGGTAAAATTTAATAAGAAAAACCCTGAACAGTCAGGGTTTTTGTTTTTAAAAGTCAGTAATTTCACCACAGGCAGATAATTCCGAACGGATTTTTATTTAATTTAAACTATATTTAGCGGATATAATGTAAAACACATATGAATTTTTTTAAGCTGTCTCTTTTCGCGTTGTTTGCTGTATTCATCGTAAGTTGCGGAAGCCGTAATGCAGAATCGGTGCGGTCTGCACAGGTCGTTAAATCTGAGAATAGAAACCGTCAGGATGAAGTCAGTTATATTCCGTATTACGCTGCGGTGTATAAGGCCGACAGCCTGATGCTGACCAAAAACTACGCAGAATCCTTCCGGATTTTAGACGCTCTGCTGAAGAAATATAGGCCGGTAAACGCGTGGATGGTGAACGTGCCGCGAAATTATCTGGTGACTAAAAGCAAAGTTTCAAAGGTTGAAAAGAAAGATATTGAAAATTATCTTGATCATGCGTATCATGTAAATGGCGTGATGCGCGATCAGTTCATTGTAAAATTTCTTGATGAATTTAAGATAGACAAAACTCAGGTTGAAAAAACAGTGGCAAAAAATGTCGCCAAAATCGATATCGGCCTGCGCAACGAACTTGGAAAAATGACGCTGAGAGATCAGGAAGTGCGACGCACGATGAACTACGACAGCATTCAGAAGGTCGACTGGCAGCACAGTGAGCGGCTCAAAGAAATCATTGAGACAAAAGGTTTTCCAAATAATCAAATGATCGGCGGTTACACGCTGGAAGGTCAGCCAAACTCTGAAGTTTTCCTTTCACAGATTTTCAACCACATGGCGTACAACGGCGATTTTGAATATTTTAAAAAGAAACTGCCGGAGTTTATCAGAAACGGAACCTGTGATCCCTACAACTACGCGATGATGATCGACAGACGCAATGAAATTACCAAACAGCCAATCGATTATCACGTGATCATTCCGGTAGCGGCGACCGACGACAGAAAAAGAATCGACGCCAACCGAAAAGCCATCGGCATGCCCTCGCTTGCTTATGAAGAATTCAAGAAAAAATTAATGGGAGATTAGATTTTCTTTTAATAAAAACTATAATACATAGCTGGGCGTGTTTCAAAAAGTTTGCTTACTGTTCATATTTAGTTTAGATTAATCCACAAAATATTTTCTGATTTCCCGTAAAACAAAATCGATTCTTCTGTACCTTTGAGGCTTTAAAACACAAAGGTGAACCGCATCCTGATTATCGACGACGAAGAAAAAATACGCACGCTGCTCTCCAGAATTATCGCGCTGGAAGGTTTTGAAGTCTCTGAAGCCGCCAACCTCAAAGCCGGATTGAAAAAGCTTGAAACCACCGAAACAGACATTGTCATCTGTGACGTGAAACTTCCCGACGGCAACGGCGTCGATTTTTCTAAAACCATAAAAGACCGTTTTCCGCACATCGAAATTATTCTGCTCACCGCTTTCGGTACGATTGCCGATGCCGTGACGGCCATCAAAAACGGCGCTTTCGATTACCTCACTAAAGGTGACGACAACATGAAAATTCTTCCGCTGCTCTACAAAGCCGCCGAAAAAGTGACGCTTAACCGCCGCGTGCTTCAGCTAGAAAAACAACTCAACCGGAAACAGTCTTTCGACAGCATCATCGGGAAATCGACGGCGCTGCAGATAGCTATTTCTGCTGCTAAAAAAGTCGCACAGACCGACGCTACCGTTTTGCTGACCGGCGAAACAGGAACCGGGAAAGAGGTTTTTGCACAGGCAATACACCATTCCGGAGCGAGAAATAAAGAAAATTTCATTGCCGTCAACTGCTCAGCATTTGGGAAAGATTTGCTGGAGAATGAACTTTTCGGGCATAGGGCCGGCGCTTTTACCGGCGCGATGAAAGACAGCAAGGGGATTTTTGAAGAAGCGAACCGCGGAACAGTTTTTCTGGATGAAATTGGCGAAATGCCGCTGGATCTTCAGGCTAAATTGCTGCGTGTACTCGAAAGCGGCGAGTTTATAAAAGTGGGCGACAGCAAAACGACAAAAACCGACGTCAGGATTATCGCCGCAACAAACCGCGATCTTTCAAAGGAAATTGCGCAGGGAAACTTTCGCGAAGATCTTTTTTACCGGATCAATATTTTTACGATTCAGCTGCCTTCTCTGCGTGAGCGGAAAGAAGATGTGCCGTTACTTGCAGATTTTTTTCTAAAGAAGTTTTCTGCAAAAAGCGGAAATCACCAGCTTTCGTTTTCTCCGGAATATCTTAAAATTCTCAGTAATCACCAGTGGAAAGGGAACATCCGCGAACTCAGGAATATTGTCGAACGCAGTGTGATTTTAAGTGAAACCTCAGAGATTCTCCCGGAAAGTCTTCCGGCCGAAATTTTGGCGGAAGCATTCTCTGAAACCGCTGCGCAGGGAAAAATGCTGTCGGCATTCTCGCTGGCAAGTGCTGAAAAGATGCAGATTCAGAAAATAATCAATCACACCAAAGGCAATAAAGCAGAAGCCGCACGCCTGCTGGAAATAGGAATTGCCACCCTTTACCGTAAACTCGAAGAATACAGAATACAGTAACCACTTCTGTTTTGATAATGGCCCTATCATTTTGATAGGGTTTTTTGTTGTGCTGAATATTCAGGATCTGTCTTAAAACAGTATAATCTAATGAGTTAAGTTTAAATATTTTTTTTAGGAATATATCTTGGCATAGTCGCGGAAAATAAATAGATATGAATCACCGTGAAGCCGTAAAAGACATCATTCACCAGTTGCCGGAATGTAGAAAAGATTTCCGCGAAATTAAAACCTCATCATCTGCAAGTTCAGTAATCCGACTTCTTACAAACAGAATTCGTGAAAACATCAGAAGCGGCAACCGTCCGCAGATTTTCAAATCACTTTCAGAAGTCAACCGGCTGTATCTGCTCGGCGATCTGGCTTTAAAAAATGCCATCGAAAACACATTTGTGTATTCACTCGACACGCTCACTTTTGCCTGCGAATCGGGTGTCCGCAAAATTATTTTCTCTAAACTTTCTCAGCCTTTGCAGTTGATCTATCTGAAACAGGTGTACAAATCCGGACTTTAAAAAAATTTTAAACAATGAAAAATAAAATCAGAAAAACCGGCAGCTGGTCTGCTTGGAAAACCATACGGAAACAGCATGACCGCGAAATAATTTACGTAAAAATCGCTGCTGCCATCACCGTTTTTGTCACCGCTTATATTCTCCAGTTTTAAAATTTAAAATCATGATTACCATTCTTCTCATCGCCGTCGCACTTGCATTTTTTGCGGCTTTTTACTGGCTCACCGATTATTTCGAAAAAATTTAAACTTAAAAATATGCTCTTTCTATTAATTCTTGCCATCGCCATGTTTGGCTACATCGGCTACGTACTGATAAAACCTGAAAAATTTTAAATCAAAACAATGACTCCAAAATCTGCAAATAAAATAAAAGAATTTGCTGAAATGATCTTTTGGATCGGCTTTGTGATCGCTTTTATATGGCTGATTTTCTGGTTGCGGTCATTTGCATTTTAATCTGAATAAAATATTATGAATACTGAAATTTTGGGCATCATTGCCATGTTTCTCATCTCGCTGCTGCTCGCGATCCCTTTAGGAATTTATATTTCTAAAGTGTATGCCGGCGAAAAAACCTTTCTCGATCCTGTTTTTAATCCTTTTGAAAAAATCCTCTATAAAATTTCCGGCATTAATCCGCTTCAGGAAATGAACTGGAAACAGCATCTGAAATCGCTGCTTAAAATTAATCTCGTTTGGTTTCTGCTCAGCATGATAATTTTAATGAATATGGCAAATCTGCCGCTCAACCCGGATGGAAATCCGAATATGAGCCCGGATTTGGCTTTTAACACAACGATTTCGTTTCTGGTAAACTGTAATCTTCAGCACTATTCCGGCGAAACAGGAATCAGCTATTTGGGACAGATCTGGCTGATGTTTTTACAGTTCGTATCGGCAGCGACGGGAATGGCTGCATCAGTGGTTGTTTTTAAAGCGTTCCGCGAAAAAAGCACTGAGCTTTTGGGGAATTTTTACAATTATTTGGTTAAGTCAATCACCAGAATTCTGTTACCGCTGTCAGTAATCATGGGAGTTTTCATGCTATTTCAGGGAACGCCAATGACGTTTGAGGGTAAATCTCATACGGTAACACTTGAAGGTCAGAAGGCCGACGTTTCTACCGGTCCGGTGGCCGCTTTTGTCCCGATAAAACATTTGGGAACCAATGGCGGTGGGTTTTTCGGAGCCAATTCTGCCCATCCTTTAGAAAACCCGAATTACTTTACCAACATGATCGAGATGATTGCACAGCTGATTATTCCTATGGCGATGGTTTTTGCCTTCGGACATTTTATCAGAAGAAAAAAACTAGGCTACGTCATTTTTGGTGTGATGACGGTTGGATTTTTACTGCTCGCTGTTCCTGCAGTTTTAATGGAAATGCAGGGAAATCCTGAAATTTCAAAAATGGGAATCAGTTCTGCACTCGGCGCGATGGAAGGTAAAGAAATACGTTTCGGCGCTGCCGCTTCAGGCTTCTGGAGTATTGTAACGACCGTCATTTCCACAGGTTCGGTAAATGCGATGCACGACAGCACGATGCCGCTTTCCGGAATGCTGCAGATGCTGGGCATGATGGTAAATGCTTTCTATGGCGGCGATGGCGCGGGTATTCTCAATATTTTCATCTACATCATTCTTGCCGTTTTCATCAGCGGATTAATGGTAGGCCGTACACCGGAATTTTTAGGAAAGAAAATCGAAGCACGTGAAATGAAAATCGCAATGATCGTCGCGCTTTTTCATCCCTTTTTAATTCTTATGGGCACAGCAATCGCAGCGGCATTTCCCGAAGTCGGAACCTCAACTTTAAATAATCCCGGTTTCCACGGTTTCAGTGAAGTTCTGTACGAGTACACTTCTTCTGCGGCCAATAACGGAAGCGGTTTTGAAGGTTTGGGCGACAACAATCCTTTCTGGAATATCTCGACAGGAATTGTGCTTTTGTTAGGAAGATTTATCCCGATCATCGGTCCGGTGGCCATTGCAGGTTTATTGGCGAAGAAAAAGTTTGTCCCGGAAGGCGACGGAACTTTAAAGGCCGAGACTTCCACTTTCGGAATGATGATTTTCGCGGTGATTGCCATCATTGCTGCCCTCTCATTCTTTCCTGCACTCGCGCTCGGGCCTATCGCCGAATATTTTTCTTTATCTCATTAATTGATTTTAAATTATGAAATCCAACACTTCTTTGTTTCAGAAAGACCTCGTAACCGACGCGCTGAAACAGTCTTTTATAAAATTAAACCCAAAACTGATGATCAAAAATCCGGTCATGTTTCTGGTTTGGGTAGGCACTGCCGTAATGTTTTTGGTAAGTATATTTACGCTTACCGGACAAACTTCTCAGGGAAGTTTTGCTTACAATGCGGTAGTTTGCTTTATTTTGTTACTCACCGTTCTTTTTGGAAATTTTGCTGAAGCCATCGCTGAAGCCCGCGGAAAAGCACAGGCCGACAGTTTGAGAAAAACCCGCGAAGAAACGCCTGCAAAATTATACGACGGTTCAGTAATTTCTTCATCCAATCTGAAACTTGGAGATATGTTTATCTGCGAAGCCGGCGACATCATCGCTTCAGACGGAGAAATCGTCGAAGGTTTGGCAACGATTGACGAAAGTGCCATCACGGGAGAATCAGCACCGGTAATCCGTGAGTCCGGCGGCGATAAAAGCTCAGTAACAGGTGGAACCAAAGTTTTGTCTGACAGAATTGTGGTAAAAGTCACCACAAAACCGGGCGAAAGCTTCCTCGATCAAATGATTGCTTTGGTGGAAGGCGCTTCACGGCAGAAAACACCGAATGAAATTGCTTTGACAATTCTTCTGGCAGGTTTCACTTTGGTTTTTATCATCGTCTGCGTTACGCTGCAGCCTTTCGCACAGTATTCAAATGTGCACATCACGATTGCGTCGTTTATCGCGCTGTTTGTCTGCCTGATTCCTACGACGATCGGCGGATTGCTTTCAGCGATCGGAATTGCAGGAATGGATCGCGCGCTTCGGGCCAATGTGATTACCAAAAGTGGAAAAGCCGTGGAAACCGCCGGTGATATCGATGTTCTTCTTTTGGATAAAACAGGAACCATCACCATCGGAAACCGGAAAGCCACTCAGTTTTATGCTGCTCCGGGAATTGAAAATGATCATCTGATTCGCGCCGCAGTGTTGAGTTCGGCGGCAGATGAAACGCCTGAAGGAAAATCGATTGTTGAGTTGGCGCAGGCAGATTTAAATAATTTTAATCTGAATGATGCTGAATTCATCAAGTTCACGGCAGAAACCAGAAGCTCGGGGATCAACGTGGAAGGTTTAAGAATCAGAAAAGGCGCAACTGATGCCATCCGGAATATCGTAACGTCTGCAAATAATCCTTTTCCGGCGGAGACGGAAGAAATAGTTAGGAAGATTTCACAAAACGGCGGAACGCCGCTCGTGGTTTCAGAAAACGAAAAAGTTTTGGGTGTTGTCGAACTTCAGGATATTATTAAACCGGGAATCAGCGAACGTTTTGAGCGGCTCAGAAAAATGGGAATCAAAACGGTGATGGTAACAGGCGATAATCCGCTGACAGCAAAATTTATTGCGGAAAAAGCCGGTGTTGATGATTTTATCGCCGAAGCAAAACCCGAAGATAAGATGAATTACATCAAACGCGAGCAGCAGGACGGAAGACTCGTGGCGATGATGGGCGACGGTACAAATGATGCGCCTGCATTGGCTCAGGCTGACGTAGGAGTCGCAATGAACAGCGGAACACAGGCTGCAAAGGAAGCCGGAAATATGGTGGATCTCGATAACGACCCGACTAAATTAATTGAGGTGGTGGAGATTGGAAAGCAGCTTCTGATGACACGCGGAACACTTACAACGTTCAGTATTGCCAATGACGTGGCGAAGTATTTTGCGATTATTCCGGCATTATTTATAACAGCAATTCCGGCTTTGCAGGGCTTAAATATCATGAAACTTCACAGTCCGGAAAGTGCGATTTTATCCGCTGTCATTTTTAACGCGATTGTCATTCCGATGCTCATTCCGCTGGCGCTGAAAGGTGTCGCATACAAACCGATTGGCGCGTCGGCTTTACTTCGAAGAAATCTTTTAATCTTCGGTTTGGGCGGCATTATCGTTCCGTTTATCGGAATTAAAATCATTGATATCCTGGTTTCACTTTTCTTTTAAATTAAAAAAATCCTATGAAAAATAATATCTTTCAGGCTTTACGCTTAAGCTTTGTTTTACTAATCATTCTCGCAGTTGCGTATCCGGTTCTGATTTTTGGTTTTGCACAGTTTTCACCAAATAGAGGCAAAGGTTTGATGGTAAAAAACGGAGACAAAACCTATTATGAAAACATCGGTCAGTCATTTAAAGAAGACAGATATTTCCAGTTGAGACCATCAGCAGTTGATTACAACGCGGCAGGCTCCGGTGGAAGCAATAAAGGCCCTATCAATCCTGAATATCTGAAAACAGTAAATGCCCGGATTGACACTTTACTGCTGAAAAATCCCGGGTTGAAACGCGAAGATATTCCTGCAGATTTGATTACCGCAAGCGGAAGCGGTCTCGATCCTAATATTTCGATTCAGGCCGCAAAAATTCAGGTAAAACGCATCGCTGCAGTCCGAAAAATTAAGGAAGAAAAAATTCTCGCTCTTGTAGAAAAAAATACAGAAAAACCGCTGTTCGGAATATTCGGTCCTGAAAAAATAAACGTCCTTAAACTCAATATTGATTTAGATACACTTTAAACTAAAATTGTCGCTGTTTTTGCTTTTAAAATGTAAGATAAAACAGCGGCTTCTTTTATCAATTTTTATGAAAAAACTATTTTTTATACTGCTTTCTGCATCCGCATTTTTAGCGAAAGCGCAAACTGATTCTTTAAAAAAAGCACTCACAGTAAGCGGTTACGCAGAATTATATTATCTCGGAGATTTTAATAATCCGCTGAACAATACGCGCCCTGGATTTGTCTATAGCCACAACAGAAGCAAAGAAGTGAACGTAAATCTGGCTTTCATCAAAGCGAATTACAGTGAAAAATCAGTGCGCGCAAATCTTTCCCTCGCCGCCGGAACCTATATGAATGCCAATTATGCTGCTGAGCCGGGCGTTTTGAAAAATCTGTACGAAGCAAACATTGGTTTTAAAATTTCTAAAAAACACAACCTCTGGATCGATGCCGGAATTCTACCTTCGCATATCGGCTGGGAAAGTGCCGTAGGAAAAGACAACTGGACGCTTACGCGAAGCATAGCTGCGGACAATTCTCCCTACTTTGAGACAGGCGCAAAAATCAGTTATACGTCGCCTTCCGGAAAATGGTTTTTGAGCGGTTTGGTGTTAAACGGATGGCAGCGTATTCAGCGGCCAGACGGAAACTCGACGCCAGCATTCGGGCATCAGCTGACCTTTAAACCGAATGAAAAACTTACGCTGAACAGTTCGTCTTTCATCGGGAACGACAAACCCGACAGCATACGACAGATGCGTTATTTTCATGATCTGTATGCGGTGTATCAGTTTTCTCCGAAATTTGGTGTAACAGCAGGTTTTGATATTGGCGCAGAACAGAAGCAGAAGGGAAGCGATCAGTATAATATCTGGTACACACCGGTTCTTATTGCGAAATTTAATGTAAATGAAAAATTCAGTTTGACGGGCCGTGGTGAATATTATCAGGATAAAAAAGAAGTGATCATCGCAACGGGAACAGAGAATGGTTTTAAAACTTTTGGATATTCTTTTAACGCAGATTATCTGATGATGCCAAATCTGGTTTTCCGTGCTGAATTGAGGAATCTAAACAGTCATGATGCCGTCTTTTCAAACCGTGAGAATGTATTGAAAACCAACAGTACGACTGCGGCTTTGGCACTTGCTTTTTCATTTTAAATCAGATAAAAATGGATGAATCGCGAAAATCGGCGGAAGAATTTCTCCAGCTCATCAATACTTCGAAACGCGGCAAACTGAAAATCTACATTGGGATGAGTGCGGGTGTCGGAAAAACATACCGGATGCTTCAGGAAGCACACGTTCTTCTGCAGAACGGAATTGATGTAAAAGTAGGTTATGCCGAAACGCATCAGCGGAAAGAAACGCAGCGTCTTCTCGAAGGTTTGCCGGTAATTCCGCGACGCAAGCTTTTTTATAAAGGAAAAGAACTCGAAGAACTCGATGTTTCCGCGATTCTTATGTTACGTCCGGAAATCGTGATTGTTGATGAACTCGCTCATACCAACATTGAAGGAAGCAAAAACAGGAAGCGCTGGCAGGATGTGATGGATATTTTGGATGCAGGAATTCACGTCATCAGCGCGGTGAACATTCAGCATCTGGAAAGTCTGCATCACGAAGTAAAATCGGTGACGGGAATTGATGTCAGCGAGCGAATTCCGGATACAGTTTTGGCGGCGGCTGATGAAGTGGTGAATATTGACCTCACGGCTGACGAACTCATCACCAGGCTGAAAGACGGAAAAATCTACGATCATTCTAAAGTGCAGTCGGCGCTGAATAACTTTTTTAAAACCGAAAATATTCTGCAGCTTCGCGAACTGGCGCTGAAAGAAGTGGCCTCACAGGTGACCAGAAAAGTGGAAACGGAAGTGGTTTCGGGGAAAGTCTTAAAGAAAGAACGGTTTTTGGCATGTATCAGTTCCAATGAAACAACAGCAAAAAATGTCATCCGGAAAACAGCGAGACTGGCGAATTATTATAACAGCCAGTGGTTTTTACTCTATGTGCAGGTTCCGCGTGAATCGTCTGACCGTATTGCCTTAAACAAACAGAGACATTTGATCAATAATTTCCGGCTGGCAACAGAATTGGGCGCAGAGATCATCAAAATATCCGACAGTAAAATCGCGATGACGATTGTAAGGCAGTGCGAAGAAAAAAAAATCACCACCGTATGCATCGGTAAACCGCACCTCGATATCTGGCGGATTATTCTTGCCACAGATACTTTTAATACGCTTCTGAAAAGGCTTTCCACTCAAAACATAGATTTAGTAATTTTGTCCTGATGAAAATAAAAACGAAACTCAATGCCGGCGTTGGTTTGCTGTTTCTGATGATTATAATTCTTTCTGCACTCGGCGGATGGTTTATTTTTCAGCTGAAAAAAGACACGCAGAATATACTGGTGGCCAACTACAACACGCTGCAGTATTCACGGAATATGCTGCTCGCGGTGGAAGATCTGCAGACGTCGCCGCGCGCCAGCGAACTTTTCCGGAAAAACCTGAAACTCCAGAAAGACAATATTACGGAAGACGGCGAAAGAGAAGCGACTGAACGTGTTTCGGAACAGTTTAAACTTCTGCTTGAAAATCCTGAAAATGTAAATATTCAGTCAACAATCCGTAAAGAAATCGCTGAAATCATGCAGCTGAATATGGCCGCGATCCGTACGAAAAGTGGCGTTGCCAATCTGACGGCGCAGAATGCGATTGCTTTTATTTCGATTGCTGGAACGGTCTGTTTTCTGATCGCGTTTATCGTAATGCTCAATCTTCCTTCGAATATCGCAGATCCGATCCGAAAACTTACGATGAGCATCCGGCAGATTGCCAATCAGAATTATCAGGAACGTGTGCAGTTTGAAGGAAACAGCGAATTCGGGGAACTCGCGAGATCTTTTAATACGATGGCTGAAAAACTACAGGAATACTCTGAAAGCCGTTTGGATAAAATATTAAAAGGAAAAAAACGCATCGAGACGCTCATCGACAATATGCACGACGCTGTGATTGGCATTGACGAAAACCGAAAAGTACTTTTTGTAAATGATGAAGCCCTGCGAATTACCGGTTTGAAAAGGGAGAATTTTGTAGGAAAGCTGATTCAGGATGTTGCGGTGACGAATGATCTTGTGCGGAAAATTATAACTGAAATTATTGCACCGCAGGATTTAAAAAACAAGCAGGACGTTCTGAAAATCTTTGTTGCGGGAAAAGAAAATTATTTTGAGCAGGAAATTGTTGATATCAATGTAGTTCCCACTGGCGAAAAGGAAAGCAATCTCATTGGGCAGGTGATTATGCTCAGAAATATCACTCCCTTCAAAGAACTCGATTTGGCTAAAACACGTTTTTTGGGAACGGTTTCGCATGAGTTCAAAACGCCGATTTCATCAGTGAAAATGGGACTTCAGCTTCTCGAAAATAAGAAAGTGGGACAACTTAATATCGAGCAGTCGCGTCTGGTTGCGGGAATTCGGGAAGATATTGACAGGCTTTTAAAAATCACAGGCGAACTGCTTAATATCACACAGCTTGAAAGTGGTCTGGTGCAGCTGCAGATTCATCCGGCAAAAATTGAAACTATTGTTGACAGCGCTGTGACGGCAAATTTAACAAAAGCGCAGGCGAAAAATATTGAGATTAAAATCTCTATTGACGAAGGTCTGCCTGAAATTTTGGCTGATGAGGATAAAACGGTTTGGGTTTTAAACAATCTGATCAATAACGCGGTTAAGTTCAGCCGGGAAAATAGCGAGGTATCTGTTTCTGTTTTTAAAAACGAAAGGGATGAAGCGGTCTTTAGAATAGAAGATAATGGCAGTGGTATTGGAAAAAAATACCGGGAAAAGATATTTGAAAGGTATTTTCGGGTTCCCGATACTTTGGCAGAAGGAACCGGACTTGGCCTCAGCATCAGCAAAGAATTGATCGAGTCACAAAACGGAAAAATCTGGCTCGAAGATTCAGAGGATGGTGCTGTTTTCTGTTTTACAATTCCTTTAATGACTTAGACACTTTTTTAAAAGTTACCACAATTTAACAGATATTGTGTTTTTATTAAGACTCTGTCGGCATTATATTTTCTTACGGTATATCATCAAACACCAAAAAATATAATATTATGTCTAAGAAAATTGCAATTCTTGCAACGAACGGATTTGAAGAAAGCGAATTGAAATCACCAAAAGAACATTTGGAGCAGCAGGGTTGGACGGCACATATTGTTAGCCCGGAATCTGGAAGCATCAAAGCATGGGCAGAAAAAAACTGGGGACAGGAATATCAGGTAGATAAAACTTTAGATGAAGCTTCTGCGTCAGATTATGATGCATTGGTTTTGCCTGGCGGGGTGATTAACCCGGATTTGCTGAGAACGAATGAATCTGCTTTAAGTTTCGTGAAAGAATTTTTCGAGCAGCATAAACCTGTTGCAGCGATTTGCCACGGACCTCAGATTTTAATTAATGCAGGCGTTGTGGAAGGTAGAAATTTAACTTCAGTAAATTCTATAAGTCAGGATTTGAAAAACGCTGGTGCCAACTGGGAAGATAGTGAAGTGGTAACGGACCATGGTTTGGTAACGAGCCGTACGCCAAAAGATTTACCGGCTTTTAATAAAAAAATGGTAGAAGAAATCAACGAAGGCAAGCACGATGAGCAGCACGCGTAAGATTTTGTTATTAAAATAGAAAAACCCCAAATTCTTAAGAGTTTGGGATTTTTTTCTTCTTAGGCCGAGAAATTTTAAGAATATAATAAAGCCTTACTTTGTATTAAAGGAGATTTTAGTAAAAGTGCTCATTATGAAATTGTTAAATAATAAAACTTTTTCAGGTTAATTCATTAAAAATCATTAATTTCGCACCCGTAAAATTCATTCATGCAAAACATTAGAAATATTGCGATTATCGCGCACGTTGACCACGGTAAAACGACTTTGGTTGATAAAATTATTCATGCGACTAACATTTTCAGAGAAAATCAGGAAAGTGGCGAGCTCATCATGGATAACAACGATCTTGAGAGAGAAAGAGGAATTACCATTTTGTCAAAAAATATTTCTGTTACTTATAAAGACGTAAAAATCAATGTAATCGATACGCCTGGTCACGCCGATTTTGGTGGTGAAGTAGAGCGTGTTTTGAAAATGGCCGACGGTGTAGTCCTATTGGTGGATGCATTCGAAGGGCCGATGCCTCAGACAAGATTCGTTCTTCAGAAGGCTTTAGAACTTGGTTTGAGACCGGTTGTGGTTATTAATAAAGTAGATAAACCAAACTGTCGTCCGGAAGAAGTTCATGATAAAGTGTTTGATTTATTCTTTGCGCTTGATGCGACCGAGGAGCAGTTGGATTTCCCTACATTCTACGGTTCATCTAAGCAGGGCTGGTTCAACACGTCATTAGAACAAACTGAAAATATATTCCCATTACTGGACGGGATTTTGGAATACGTTCCTGCTCCTAAAGTATCTGAAGGACCTTTGCAGATGCAGATCGTTTCTTTGGATTTCTCTTCTTTCTTAGGGAGAATTGCAATCGGAAAAGTAATCAGAGGTGAAATCAAAGAATCTCAGTGGATCGGTTTGGCGCAGGCCGACGGAAAAATTGTAAAAGGAAAAGTAAAAGAACTTTATGTTTTTGAAGGTCTTGGAAAGAAAAAAGTAACCGAAGTGAAAGCCGGAGATATCTGTGCTGTTGTAGGATTCGACGCTTTTCAGATTGGAGATTCTTTCGTAGATCTTGAAAATCCTGAGCCATTACCAAGAACTTCAATTGATGAGCCTACGCTGAACATGACGTTCTCAATCAACAATTCACCTTTCTTTGGTAAAGACGGTAAATTTGTTACTTCAAATCACCTTAAAGAAAGGTTATACAAAGAATTAGAGAAAAATCTTGCATTGAGAGTTGAACAGACCGGTGATGCAAACACTTTCCTTGTATTTGGTAGAGGTATTCTTCACTTGTCAGTTTTAATTGAAACCATGAGAAGAGAAGGTTACGAAATGACGATTGGCCAGCCACAGGTTATCCTGAGAGAAATCGACGGAGAAAAATGTGAGCCTTACGAATCTTTGGTTGTTGATGTTCCTGAAGAATTTGCTTCAAGAGTTATCGATTTGGCAACTCAGAGAAAGGGTGATCTTCACATTATGGAAACAAAAGGTGAAATGCAGCATATGGAATTCGAAATTCCTTCAAGAGGTTTGATCGGATTGCGTTCTCAGATGTTGACTGCTACTGCCGGTGAAGCTATTATGGCTCACCGTTTCACAGAATACAAGCCTTTCAAAGGAGCGATTCCTGGAAGAAGTAATGGTGTTTTAGTAAGTAAAAGCCAGGGTCCTGCAACTGAATATTCTATCGCTAAACTTCAGGACAGAGGTAAGTTTTATGTTGATCCGGGCGAGGAAATCTACGCTGGTATGGTAATCGGTGAGCAGAATAAGCCGGGAGATTTGGTCATCAATATTGTTGAAGCAAAACAGCTGAACAACATCCGTGCTGCAGGTAAAGATAAAGATGGTGGAGTTGCTCCGAAAATCTTATTCTCACTTGAAGAATGTATGGAATATATTCAGGCTGATGAGGCTATCGAGGTAACTCCAAACTTCATCCGTATGAGAAAGAAAGTACTTTCTGAAGAAGAAAGAAGAAGAATTGAAAGAGGCGCAAAAGCTTAATCTGATTCATTTTATAAACGCAAACCTTCCTGATTTTTCAGGAAGGTTTTTTTTATGCTTAAAAGTTTTGCGGCGAAGTTTTTGCTTAAAAATCAATATGATAAGAAAGATTTTCCCTTTTGTTTTTTCAGTTTTTGCCATTTTGATTTTGTGTAACTGTGACGGATTTAAGCTGCCTGAAAAGTTATTTGAAACTTCTGCACGTGAGCGTTATGAAAAGGATTTTTCAGATTCCGATGAAGTTTTAAAACAGTGGAAAATTAATTACAGCTCGGCTTTACAATCAAATCTTAAAATAAAAGACGGAACTGCTTTTAACTTTGTTAATGATTCTTTAAAACTGAATGCAGTCGGATATTTGATAGAATTAAAACGCGGTGATTTACTGATCATAGAAACTGACAACCTAAGTCCGGAAAACAAAATCTTTGTTGATATTTTCCCTGAAACAGCAAATACAGAAAATCTCAAAAGCCAGTTAACAGAAGGAGGAAAAGCACAAAAAATAATCGAACAGGAAGGTTTCCATCGTGTTGTAATTCAGCCGGAAATTGCTTTAAATAAAAATTTCAGCATCAAAATGTACACGCAGCCTTCCTTGGGATTTCCTGTTGCTGGAAAGGGAAACCGTGATGTACAGAGTTTTTGGGGCGCAAGCCGTGACGGAGGTGGCAGAAGTCATGAGGGTGTAGATATTTTCGCCAAACGCGGAACGCCGCTCGTCGCAGTGACTGACGGTTTTGTGAGCCGAACCGGAAATCAGGGTTTGGGTGGCAAACAGGTTTGGCTGCGCGACGGACTTCTCGGAAACTCCTTTTATTACGCACATCTCGACAGTATTATGACGACCGACGGCAAGAAAATCAAAAAAGGAGATACGCTCGGAACCGTCGGAAATACAGGAAATGCAGCTGGCGGCGCGACACATTTACACTTCGGAATTTACACTTCCGGTGGCGCGGTCGATCCTTATCCTTTTATACGAAAACGTGAAATTCCGTCTCATTTAAGTGCTTCAAATGATTTTAAAAAGACAAAACTAAAATCTGGAAGCGAAATTAAAATAAGTCCGGATTCTAAATCTGAAACCATTTTAAGTTTAAAGGAAGAAACTGAAGTTCAGGTAAAATCGGTCTTCACCAATTGGGTTCATATTAAACTTTCGGATGGTACGGAAGCTTTTGTTTTAAAAACCAGATTTAAATAAAATCAATATTGACCGAAGATTTTGAGTAGTTTTCGATTGACAATTTATGAATTATCCCGTATTTTAGCGACATGATTTTACGACCGATAAATTTCACAGCGCTTTTTGCGGCGGCAGTTTTTCTTACTTCATGTACCGCTCAGAAGGTTGCCGCAGCACCGGAAAAATCCAAAATCCCGGAAAAAGTGGCTGTTCAGGCAAAAATTCTAAATACAGCAGCGCCGGAAACCGATACAATTAAAGCAAATCTGCCTGAAATTCCGCGTGAGTTTCGTGCAGCCTGGGTGGCAACTGTTGCGAATATCAACTGGCCTTCGCGGAATAATCTACCGGTTGAGCAGCAAAAAGCTGAAGCGGTGCAGATGCTGAATTTACTCGAGCAAAATAACTTTAATGCCGTTATTTTTCAGGCAAGACCTTCCGCTGATGCTTTATACACGAGCAATCTCGAGCCGTGGTCCTATTTTCTCACAGGAGAAACCGGTCGTGCACCTTTTCCAAACTACGATCCTCTTCAGTTCTGGATTGAAGAAACGCACAAACGCGGTATGGAACTTCACGTTTGGTTAAATCCTTTCCGTGCACATCACTCAAACGGCGGCACTGTGAGCAATCAGTCTATGGTGAAAAAGTTTTCTGATATTACGATCAGGCTGAAAAACGGAATGTATTGGCTCGATCCGGCTAGCCCGAAAACGCAGGGCCATGTAAGCAATGTCGTGAAAGATCTGGTGACGAGATACGATCTCGATGCGATTCATTTTGATGATTATTTTTATCCTTATGCGACGTACAACCGCGGCGCAGATTTCCCTGACAATGAAAGCTGGAATGCCTATTTAAGTTCTGGCGGTACACTTTCCCGCGCAGACTGGCGACGCGATAATGTGAACAAATTTGTCGAAAGAATTTATAAAGAAATTCATGCAGCAAAAAATATTGTACGTTTTGGGATCAGTCCGTTTGGAATCTGGAAACCAAATTATCCTGCAGGAATCGTTGGCTCGTCACAATATGACGAATTATACGCCGATGCAAAATTGTGGCTGAATAACGGTTGGGTGGATTATTTTTCTCCGCAACTTTACTGGCCGATTGCATCAAAAGGTCAAAGTTTTGAAGCTCTTTTAAACTGGTGGAAATCTGAAAATACACAAAACAGACACCTTTGGCCGGGTTTGAATACAGTGGAAGTCCGCGTTTCTGACAGACCAAACGAAATTAAAAATCAGATAGAATTAACGCGACAGATTTTAGGTAAAGACGCTGGAGAAATCCATTGGAGTGTTGCCGGATTAACAAAAAACTCTGCAATGCTGCCGACGCTTTTAAATGGACCTTATAAAGAAAAAGCGCTGATTCCAAAGTCAAGTTGGATAAAAGTAGCAAAACCTGCAAAACCTTCACTTTTTATTGATGAGCAGCCAGATTTTGTAAAGGTAAGCTGGAGTTCGAAAAATCTTGCCGATGTTTTTCAGTGGGTTGTTTTTGCACAGTATGACGGCGTTTGGGAAACTGAAATTCTTACACAGGAAAATCTAACGAGAAATTTCAGCAAAATAAAAGAAGGTAAAAGGCTTTCTGCTGTTGCCATTAAATCGGTCGACCGTTTGGGAAATGAAAGTGATTATTTAGCAAAAAAAGTGAAATGAGCAGCAATGTCTTTTTAGATTAACTCCAAATTATTCAGGCAAAACGCTGATATTTAATGCTTTAATTTTTATTTAAAAATATTCACAGCTTCACGGAATCATTTTTGTTGCATTATGACAGACATTAAACCAAACACTTTTAAAATACGATGGATACCAACAGACTTTCGCCAAAAATGGAACAGGCGCTCAGCGACCAGATGAATACTGAAGATCTTCAGTCTAGAACTTATTTTTCTTACGGAATCTGGGCAGCAGATAAAGGCTATGGAGGAATTTCAAACTTCCTTTTCAGACACGCTCAGGAAGAGCGCGATCATGCCGTAAAATTCATGAAATTTGTACTAGACCGCGGCGGAAAACCGCGAATCACTGCTTTGCCATCGCCAGGCGAAGAACCTTCAAGTTTATCACATTGCTTTGATCTTGTTTTCAAACATGAAGTTGACAATACAGAATCAATCTACAATCTTGTGAATATTGCCTTTGAAGAAAAAGACTGGGCATCGTGGAATTTCCTTCAGTGGTTTGTAAAAGAGCAGATTGAAGAGGAAACTTTTGCCATGAATCTGATAGACAAACTGAAAATTGCCGGAGGTGACCGTGCCAGCGATGAGTCATTATTTACGCTTGACAAAACGCTCGAAGTTACCCCTGATGATGCCGAAGCGGCACAGGATGCAACAGGCGCAAATCCTTAAAAACTTTCATGTTAAAACATCTAAAATCTGCTCTTATGGGCAGATTTTTTAATTATGAACCTTTTCTTAAAATCAGTATCTTTGCACACCTTAATTTTTTTAAACAAAGCAAAGAGCCAAAAGCCGCTTGCAAAAGCTATAAAGATATGAAATGTGGAATCGTAGGCTTACCAAACGTAGGCAAATCAACACTTTTTAACTGCCTGAGTAATGCCAAAGCGCAGTCTGCCAATTATCCTTTCTGTACGATAGAACCCAATCTGGGAACAGTTTCTGTTCCGGATCAGCGACTTTTTGAGCTGGAAAAACTGGTGAAACCTGAACGTGTATTGCCGGCGGTGGTTGAGATTGTAGACATTGCAGGTTTGGTAAAAGGCGCGAGTAAAGGTGAAGGTTTAGGAAATCAGTTCCTTGCCAACATTCGTGAGTGTGAAGCGATTATTCATGTTTTAAGATGTTTTGAAAACGGAAATATCATTCACGTAGAAGGTTCGGTAGATCCGATGCGCGATAAGGAAATTATTGATATCGAACTTCAGCTGAAAGATCTTGAGACTGTTGAAAAGGCTAAAGAAAAAGCCAGGAAATTCATCAAATCCGGTAAAAAAGAAGATATTCTGACTTTCGAAACACTTCAGAATCTGGAGAAATTTTTGGAAGACGGAAAAAATGCAAGAGAATTTCCGATGGACGATTTCGCGAAATCTGTGATTTCCGATGTTCAGCTTCTGACGAACAAACCTGTTTTATACGTTTGTAATGTAGACGAAAATTCGATCAAAAACGGAAATGAATGGATTGCCAAGATTGAAGAAATGGCAAAAAAAGAAAATGCAGAAGTGGTGGTTTTAGCAGCGCAGATCGAAGCTGACATCAACGAACTTGAAACTTTTGAAGAGCGTGAAATTTTCCTTGACGAATTGGGATTAACTGAACCTGGCGTAAACCGATTGATCAGAAAAGCGTATGATCTGCTTAAATTGCAGACCTATTTCACAGCTGGTGTAAAAGAAGTTCGCGCGTGGACAATTGGTCAGGGCTGGACGGCTCCGCAAGCGGCAAGTGTTATTCATACCGATTTTGAGAAAGGATTTATCCGTGCTGAAGTGATTAAATACAATGATTACGTGACTTACGGAACTGAAGCCAAAGTAAAAGAAGCCGGAAAACTTTCTGTAGAAGGCAAAGAATACATCGTGCAGGATGGCGATGTGATGCATTTCAGATTTAACGTTTAACGGCAGACTTTCAAATAAAACTTAAAACGCTTTCTTTTTATATGAAGCGTTTTTTATATTTATAAAAAAAATCATGAATGTGTCGCTGCTGCAATTATGCTTGCTGTTATTCTTATTCTGTTCCAAATCATCAGACAAAAAATGCTTTATAGAGAGCGATGAAAATATAGCTATTGCAAATAAGAAGTCATTTTATGACGAGCAGTTTTTTGACAAAAATCCTGAATATCTTCAAGTAATCAGTTTAAAAAAGTATCGTTCATTTAAAAATGATAGCATTGATAATGTGTATAATCCTTCAAGTAATAGTCAGGAAGAAGGAAAATATGCAGATTTTAAAAATAAATTTGATATTCAGTTTATTTTTTCTAATGTACAGATATTTGGCAAATTTAAATATTGCCTGGGAAGAAATTTTTTGGGATACTGGCTTTTGAAAATTGATTCCGATAAAACGGCGGCTTATTTTCTTGGATTAAGTTTGAGCCGATACTATATAAATACAACTCAGACAAAGCCAATTATAAATAAAGGATTTCTTGAACTGGAAGGAAGTTTTGTGAAAATTGAGGATGTAGAAGGTCTGCCAGGTTATAAAGGTTTCTCAGCAACGGAAGATGGTAAATTGTTTCGGATCGACCCAGCTTTACGAAATGCTGTTACCTGATTTTGGCGGTGATAATTTGAAGAACACGAATTACTCGTTTTTAGTTTTTGAATCTGATTGCGATTACTTTCATAAAATTAGACCACAATATAGAGTTCTGTTTACAAGAACGGATGGGAAAGTGCACACGCCATTTTTAAGATCTCACGATCTTACAATCTATGGCATCAGTAAAATGCGAAAAAGTAAAGAGGATAAAAATGTTTTTTACATTTCACAATGGGATAACAGCAGTACCAAAGATTACGCGGCAGAATATAAAAACGGAAAATGGATTTTAACGACTATTGGCGGATATGATATTTGATTTTGTTAAATCTTTTCTACATTAAAAAAAATCATAATTTCCTCAAATTCTCGATCGTCTTTTCTAAAGTCTCCTGTTTCTTGGCAAAACAAAGCCGTATTACATTCTCACCTTCGGAATTTTTATAAAATGAAGAAAAAGGGATTGTTGCTACTTTATGATTCTGAGTAAGTTCTTTAGCAAATTCCAGATCGTTTTTTTCTGAAATCTTGTCATATTTTAAAGCCTGAAAATAGGTTCCTTCGCAGAGAAGAATTTCAAAGCGAGTATTTTTTAAACCTTCCTGAAGAAAATCTCTTTTTTCCTGGAAAAACTGACTCAGTTGGAGATAATGAGAATCGTCTTTCATATATTCTCCAAGTGCCAGCTGCATCGGCGTATTAACGGAAAAAACATTGTACTGATGCACTTTTCTGAATTCGTCAGTGAGATTTTTTGGTGCGGCACAATAACCTATTTTCCAGCCGGTAACGTGAAAAAGTTTCCCGAAAGAGGCAATCATTAAGCTGCGTTCTTTCAATTCCGGAAATCGACACACGCTGAGATGCTGCTTTCCGTCGAAAATAATGTTTTCGTACACCTCATCGCTTAAGATCAGGATCGAAGAATCTTTTACGATTGCATTTAATTCTTTCAGATCATTTTCATTCAACACTTTTCCGGAAGGATTATTCGGATTGTTGATGATGATCATTTTTGTCTTTTCTGAGACCAGATTTTTCACGTTTTGCCAGTCAATCGCGAAATCTGGAGACTTCATCACAAATCTTTTTACGATGCCTCCAAAAAGTTCAACCGTCGGTTCATAACAGTCATAAGCGGGCTCGAAAATAATCACTTCATCATCTTTTTTCACAAAGCTTGCTATGACTGTGAAAATCGCCTGCGTTCCGCCTGCGGTGATGGTAATTTCGGTGTCGGGATCATACGTTGTTTTGTGAGCGTTCTCGATTTTTCTGGCGATCTGTTCTTTCAAAGACATCATTCCACCGAGTGGCGCGTACTGATTAAATCCTTTCTGAATAAATTCGCTGACGAGAGAAGTGAGTTTTTGGTCCGGCATATAATCCGGGAAGCCCTGCGAAAGATTGATAGCTTCGTTTTCGTTGGCAAGCTGCGTCATCTGGCTGAAAATCGTGGTGCCGACGCTGGATAATTTTGAAATCGGAAGCTGTATCATGTGAGAAATATATTACCCGAAGATAATATATTTCATATGTTTTCCCAAATTTCATTTTTAAAATAAATGTAGTTTTTTAATGAAAAAAAGCTTCAGTAAAAATCTTTTAAACCACAAAATCATTTATTACTTTTTACATATTTATAAATCTTAAATGCAACAATGGCGAGCAATAAAATAACAACAACTGAAACAATTTGCCAAATAATCAATACGTTTCCGGGTTCTATAACCGTAGTTTCCATAATTTTTAAATCGTGTTTAGTGTAAAAAGATTTGAAGTAAAAGTTTAAGAAAGTAAAAATAATGCTTTTTTGATCTCAACTATGTGAAATTTAAAATAATTTATTAAACTGAAAATCTTATCTGATAAATCTAAAAATATACACTAAAAACGAATCGTTTCTACAGATTATCATTCAAAAAAATTCGGAAATAAGGTATCATTTTCGTACTTTTGTGTGTTTGCTGTTTACATCTATGTCACAAGAAAATCTACCTATTTATTCCGAAGATAATATCCGAACCCTCGACTGGCAGGAGCATATACGCCTTCGTCCCGGTATGTACATCGGAAAACTGGGTGATGGCTCTTCCGCGGATGACGGTATTTATATTTTGCTGAAAGAAATTCTGGATAATTCGATTGATGAATTCCGGATGAAATCGGGCAAAAGAATCGAGATTAAAGTAGATGAGGGCAAAGTAATGATTCGTGATTACGGTCGCGGAATTCCGCTTGGAAAAGTAGTTGATGCTGTTTCTAAAATGAATACCGGCGGGAAATATGACAGCAAAGCCTTTAAAAAATCGGTTGGATTAAACGGTGTCGGAACTAAAGCGGTAAATGCGCTTTCTGATTATTTTAGAGTCCGTTCTTTCCGGGATGGAAAAATGAAAATCGCTGAGTTTTCGCGTGGAATGATTACTGAAGATCACGAAGAAAAAGAAACTTCAGACCGCAACGGAACCGAAATTTCTTTTGTCCCCGATGAGAGTATTTTCCTGAATTTTAAATACCGGAAAGAATACATCGCGAGAATGCTGCGCAATTACGCATATCTGAATCCGGGTTTGAAGATAATTTTTAATGGCGAAACTTTTTATTCTGAAAACGGCCTTCGGGATCTTCTGGAAGAAGAACTGGAAAGTGAAACATTATATCCGATCATTCATCTGAGAGATAATGATATTGAAGTTGCAATCACGCATACCGACAAATCGCAGACTGAAACCTATTTTTCTTTCGTAAACGGACAAAACACGACGCAGGGCGGAACGCATCTCAATGCATTTCGTGAAGCTTTTGTGAAAACCATCCGCGAGTTTTACGGTAAAAATTTTGACGCTTCAGATATCCGAAAAGCGATTGTGGCGGCAATTTCCATCAATGTGGAAGAACCGGTTTTTGAATCTCAGACGAAAACCAAACTGGGCTCTAATGACATTGGCCCGAATGGTCCAACCGTAAGAACCTTTATCATTGATTTTCTTAAAAATAAACTCGATAATTTTTTACATCAAAACCAAGATATTGCCGAAGCTATTCAGCGGAAAATAATGATTTCTGAACGTGAAAGAAAAGAACTTTCCGGAATTCAGAAACTGGCTCGCGAGCGTGCGAAAAAAGTATCGCTTCACAACAAAAAACTTCGCGACTGCCGGCAACATTACAACGATCAGAAAGCAGAACGAAAAGCGGAAACGCAGATTTTTATTACAGAAGGTGATTCTGCATCTGGTTCGATTACAAAATCGCGTGATGTAGAAACGCAGGCCGTTTTTTCTTTGAAAGGAAAACCTTTGAACTGCTACGGTTTAACTAAAAAAGTGGTTTATGAAAATGAAGAATTTAACCTTCTTCAGGCTGCACTTAATATCGAAGAAAGTATGGAAGATCTTCGGTACAATCAGGTAATTATTGCGACTGACGCTGATGTAGACGGTATGCATATCCGACTTTTGATGATTACTTTTTTCCTGCAGTTTTTCCCGGATGTAATTAAAAATGGACACCTTTTTATTCTACAGACGCCGCTTTTCAGAGTTAGGAATAAAAAAGAAACAAGATATTGCTACAGCGAGCCCGAGCGTGTGAAAGCGTTGAATGAACTAGGGAAAAATCCTGAAATTACTCGTTTTAAAGGTTTGGGTGAAATTTCGCCGGATGAGTTTAAAAATTTTATCGGGAAAGATATTCGCCTGGAACCTGTAGTTTTGGGAAAAGAGCAGACGATTGAGCAGCTTCTGGAGTTTTACATGGGAAAAAACACACCAGACCGGCAGCTCTTTATTCTGGAAAATCTGGTAGTGGAAGAAACCGATATCGCGAGCAAAGAAACGTTTGAACCCGCGGAAAGCGAGTAGTTTTATACACATTCTGATGAGATTTAATAATAAAAAGAAAATTCCGATCTACAATTTTGTGCACACGTTGCTTTGGATGATTTTTTCAGCAGGTGTTCTGGCTTTTATTTTAGAACATTACAAATTTGATATTTTCGGAAACGAGATTTATGCTGTACTTATCGCTCCTGCGGTTTTACTCTGTTTTTTTTATATTCTTGGCAGGCAAATCTTTGAATACGACAGCGATGGAGAAGCAGTACATTTTAAAAACAGAAGTATTGTTCCATTCATAAGACCGCTCAGCGATGAGTTTCCAAAATACAAGATCATCAATTACGATGTTTTCAGGTTTTTATTTTACAAGAGACTTTTTGTGAGAATTTCAAGTAAAACGTCAAAATCTCTGGTTCTGCGGTATGAGATCTCGTACCTAGGGCAAAAAGACATCAGCGATCTGAAAAGATCATTAAACAAAATAATACAGGCAAACCGACAAAAAACGAGCGAAGATAAAGCATGACAGAAGAATTTTCTCACGAAGAAGAAAGTCTGAAAAAAGTTTCAGGGCTTTATAAAGACTGGTTTTTAGACTATGCGTCGTATGTAATTTTAGACCGGGCAATTCCGTCGGTGTTTGACGGATTCAAACCTGTACAGCGTAGAATCATGCATTCTATGCGCGAACTGGAAGATGGACGTTACAACAAAGTTGCCAATATTGTTGGAAATACAATGAAATATCATCCGCACGGCGATGCTTCGATCACCGATGCAATGGTGGGAATTGGGCAGCGCGAACTGCTTATCGACACGCAGGGAAACTGGGGAAATATTTATACCGGCGATTCTGCTGCCGCGGCGAGATATATCGAAGCGAGACTGACGGCTTTTGCGCTTGAAGTTGTTTTTAATCCTAAAACTACGGTTTGGGCAAAATCATACGACGGCAGAAATAATGAACCTGTCGATCTTCCGGTAAAGTTTCCTTTGCTTTTGGCGCAGGGCGTCGAGGGGATTGGTGTCGGACTATCCACTAAGATTCTTCCGCATAATTTTAATGAGTTAATCACGGCATCTGTTTCTTATTTAAAAGGTAAAAAATTCGAGCTTTTCCCGGATTTTCTTACGGCAGGATTTCTGGATGTTTCTGAATATAACGACGGCCACCGTGGCGGAAAAGTCCGTGCACGTGCGAAAATTTCGCAGGTTGATAAGCATACACTGATAATTTCAGAGCTTCCGTTTTCTAAAAATACCGGCGATCTGATCGATTCCATTATTAAGGCCAACGAAAAAGGCAAAATTAAAATCAAGAAAATTGAAGATAACACTTCAGACAAAGTTGAGATTTTAATTTACCTGCACAACGAAGTTTCGCCGGATAAAACGATTGATGCTTTATACGCTTTTACAGACTGTCAGGTGACAATTTCCCCTAATGCATGTGTAATTGTCGGCGATAAACCGATGTTCCTTACCGTTTCTGAGATTTTAAGAATGAACACCGATCATACGGTTTCTCTTTTACAGAAAGAATTGGAAATTGAGCTCCATGAACTTCAGGAAAACTGGCATTTCTCTTCCTTGGAAAGAATTTTTATTGAAAACAGAATTTACCATGATATTGAAGAGGTAAATAGTTGGGATGAAGTGCTAAAAACCATTGCTGTTGGTTTAAAACCACACACGACGCACCTTTTGCGAGCGGTGACTGAAGAAGATATTTTGCGGCTTACAGAGATAAGAATTAAAAGAATTTCGCGTTTCGATTTAGATAAATTTAAAGAAAATATTGCTGCACTTGAAGGCAGAATTGAGCAGACTAAACATCATCTTGAAAATCTGGTAACCTATGCGATCAATTATTATTTAAATATTCAGAAAAAATACGGAAAAGGTAGAGAACGAAAAACAGAACTGCGCATTTTTGATACGATTGATGCGACAAAAGTTGCTGTGGCGAATGAGAAATTTTATGCCAATTTCGAGGAAGGTTTCATCGGAACTTCATTAAAAAAAGATCAGTTTTTATTTGACTGTTCGGATATCGACGACATCATCACCTTCCGGAAAGACGGAAACATGAAAGTGGTAAAAGTCGAAGCGAAAACTTTTATCGGTAAAGACATTCTGCACGTCGCCATCTGGAAGAAAAACGATAAACGAACGGTGTACAATATGATCTACCGCGAAGGTCGTGAAGGTCCGTTTTATATGAAACGATTCTCGGTGACCGGCGTTACGCGAAATACAGATTATCCGCTGGCTTCGGACGCAAAGGGTTCTGAAATGCTTTATTTTTCGGCAAATCCTAATGGTGAAGCGGAAGTGGTAACAGTGCTTTTAAAGCCAAATCCGCGCATCAGAAAAAATAAAATGGAAATTGATTTTTCCGAAATCGGCATTAAAGGAAGAGATTCCAAGGGTAATCTGGTGACTAAATTTGCCGTGAAAAAAGTGGACATGAAAGAGGAAGGTGTATCTACTTTGGCGCCGCGAAAAATATGGTTTGATGAAACGGTGAGACGTCTGAATGCCGACGCACGCGGTACGCTTCTGGGAAATTTTAAAGGTGATGATAAAATTCTGACCATTAATTCTCAGGGTGAGGCAAAACTTCTGACATTTGATCTCAGCAACAGATTTGATGATCAGTTTGTCGTTCTCGAAAAATGGCGGCCTGCTCAGCCGATCACCTGCATTTATTACGACGGCGAAAAAGACATGTATTTTATCAAAAGATTCCTTCTTGAAAATACGACCAACGTGCAGACTTTTATGCCGAGCGAGCATCCGAAATCTTTTATTGAGCGCATCATCGTCTCAGACGGGGCGACTGCAGAGATTATTTTCGCAAAAGATAAAGGCAAAGACCGCGAACCGGAAATGGTTATTATAGATGAATTTATATCCGTTAAGGGTATCAAAGCCATCGGAAATCAGTTTACAAAATTTAAAGTTAAAACCATAAACGTTACCGTTCCTGAACCAATAGAAGAGCCGGAAATAATATCTGAGCCAGAAGAAAACATCTCCACGGAAGATGACGGCGGCACTATTGGCAGTCTTTTTGGAAGTGTTGACCCGAAAAATGAATAAAATTTAAGAATGAATATCATCATTATCATCATCGCGATCACCTCGGTTATCAGTTTTATTGCGTTTAATAATCAGCCGCTTTTTGAGCAGTATAAATTCAATGTAGGAGCCATCAGAAACCGAAAAGAATACATCCGACTGCTATCTGCGGGTTTTCTGCATGCAGATTTTATGCATTTGCTGTTTAATATGATGACGCTTTATTTCTTTGGGCCGGTCATTTTACAGGGTTTTGGTGTTGCAGGCTTTTTGATAATTTATATCGGGTCAATACTTTTAGGAAATATTTTTTCTCTTTTTATCTATCAGAAACAACCTTGGTATTCAGCAATAGGAGCGAGTGGTGGAGTTTCCGGAGTTTTGTTTGCAGCGATTGCGTTGCTTCCAAATCTAGGCTTGTATCTGTTTTTTATTCCCATTCCCATTCCAGGATTTATTTTCGGAACATTATATTTTGGATATTCAGTTTACATGATGCTCAACCCTAAACAGTGGGATAATCTCGGCCACGCTGCGCATTTAGGTGGTGCGTTTTTCGGACTGGTTTATGCAATAGCGAATCAGCCTGAAATGGCTTTTCAGAATATTTTTTACATCTCGATCATGTCTTTACCGCTACTTTATTTATCGTACGAAATATTTATCCGCAAAAGAATTGGATAAGATTTATTTGATTCCAATTATAAAACGGTCATTGCCGCTGAGATCTTTCCTAAGTTCACTTTCCGAAAAGTTTTTAAATAAATCTAAAGTCTCTTTGCCGAGTTTTTGGTTAATTTCTAAAAATAAAAGTCCGTTTTTAATCAAATATTTTTCGCAGTCCTCGGCAATTTTCCGGTAAAAAATAAGGGCATCTGACGTAGGTGAGAAAAGCGCCATTTTCGGCTCAAACTCTTTCACTGAATCAGCAATCTCAATTTCTTCGTTAATTCCGATGTACGGCGGATTTGAAATGATTATATCAAAATTTTCTTTAAAATCAATTTTAAGATAATCAGCATGAATACAATTGATTTTCAACTGATGAAAGTCTGCGTTTCTTTGGGCAACCATTAAAGCTTTTTCAGAGAAATCAATCGATATTATATCAGCTTTAGGAAAATGTTTTTTCAAAACCAATGGAATGATTCCGCTTCCGGTTCCGATGTCTAAAATCTTTAATGTGGTGTTTTGAGCGTGTGATTTTGAAATTTTCTCAATGGCAATTTCAAGCAATTCTTCCGTTTCAGGTCTGGGAATCAAAACGTGTTCGTTTACAAAAAATTTCATTCCGTAAAACTCAGTTTCACCCAAAATCTGCTGATAAGGTTTACCCGATTCAAGCTGAATGATCACTTCTATAAATTTTTTAAGATTCTCAGTCGAGATTTCCTGATCCGAGAAACTTCGCTGCTGAATTCTGTTGATTTCTAAAATATTTTCAGCGAAAATTTCAAATAAAATATTAATTTCTTCCTGAGAATAGTTTCCTGAAAGCCTTTCTGTAAAGCTTTTTTTAACTTCACTAAAAACCATTACCGCGTGAAAATTAGTTTATCACCGGTCGAAGCTGCTTCATCAATTCTGTAACCTTCTCTGTTAAATGTTTTGACGTCATTCAGTGTTTTCGCATTGGTTTCAGCACAAAATCTTGCCATCATTCCGCGCGCATGTTTAGTGTAAACAACGATATTTTTTGGCTTACCCTCGCGAATTTCCAGAAATTCAACATCAATCATTTTCTGCTCAAGATTTTTTCTGTCAATAACTTTTCCGTATTCTGCGCTCGCAAGATTTAAAATAAATTCTGTTTTCTTCAGTTCAGATTTCAGAGCATCAGTAACTTTTTCCGTCCAGTACTCGTAGATATTTTTGTATTGGTCAAAATGAAAAGGTCTGCCCATTTCCAGCCGATAAAGCATGATTTTATCTGATGGTTTCAATATTCCGTACAAACCGGAAAGCATTCTGAAGTTTTTCTGAAGATAATCAACTGCATTTTTATCGAGAGTTTTTGCATCTAAACCGCGATAGACTTCACCGGTAAAAGCAAACATAGCGGGAGCCGATTCTTTTGCAGATGGTTTCGATTTCCACTTCTGGTTTCTTTCCCAGTTTTCATCGGCCAGCTTTTTCGAAATTTCCATTAAATCCGAGAGATATTTTGGTGTTTTTTCTTTTAAATGCTGATGAATAAATGATGCTTCTCTGATAAATTTCGGAGTTGTTAAGCGCAGCAAATCTGTGCTGTTCTCAATGTTCATCAGCTTTGCCGGCGACGAGATAATTTTCATTTGTGTCTGGTTTAAAAATGTTTAGGCTAAAATTTCACCTTTCCCCTGACGGATAATTTCTGGCTCGCCAGATGTCAGGTCGACAATCGTCGACGCAACATTGTCTCCATAACCTGAATCAATTACGAGATCGACCAGATGATCATATTTTTCGGCGATAAGTTCAGGATCTGTAGAATATTCTATAATCTCATCATCATCTTTAATAGAAGTTGAAGCGATCGGGTGACCTAATTTTTCTACAATAAGCTGCGGAATCGAATAATTTGGAACACGAATTCCAATGGTTTTGTGATTTTTATAAGCTAAGGGTAAACTCTTATTGGCTTCAAGAATAAAGGTAAACGGCCCGGGAAGATGTGCTTTCAAAAAACGGAAAACAGACGTATCTACAGGTCTCGTAAAATCTGAAAGATGACTGAGATCGTTGCAGATAATCGAAAACTGTGCTTTTTCCAGTTTTGTTTTTTTTATCTGAGCCAGTTTTTCCATGGCTTTAATATCAAAAATATTACAGCCCAAAGCATATACTGTATCAGACGGATAAATGATTATTCCTCCGTTATTCAGCGTTTTAACCACTTCATCAATTGCCTTTTCCTGAGGGTTTTCAGGGTAGATTTTCAGTATTTTAGCCATAGCACAAAGATAATTAAATTTAAAAATATACTACGAAAAGCATTGATTTACATTTTCGATTTGGTCATTCGGAAATTAATCGTATATTTGCAGTCCAATATCGCGGGATGGAGCAGTAGGTAGCTCGTCGGGCTCATAACCCGAAGGTCATCGGTTCGAGTCCGGTTCCCGCTACTAAGTAAAACGTTTGTCGGTAACGTTTCAAAAAATATACCGCGGGATGGAGCAGTAGGTAGCTCGTCGGGCTCATAACCCGAAGGTCATCGGTTCGAGTCCGGTTCCCGCTACTAAGATCAGTGCTGTCGGTAAGCACTCAAAAATACACCGCGGGATGGAGCAGTAGGTAGCTCGTCGGGCTCATAACCCGAAGGTCATCGGTTCGAGTCCGGTTCCCGCTACCAACAGGAGAATTGCAGATATGCGGTTCTCCTTTTTTTATGTATAATATATCGCAAAAAAAAACCGCTCAACAGAGCGGTTTCATTTTTTTTCTTTGAATTATTCTTTTTCCAGAGTATCAAATTTTGCCAGACTTAATTCGTCTGATTTTAGCTGTTCAAAGTAAGAAAGTTTGTTGTTGCCTTTCATCTTTTTCACTGCTCCAGTCGCTGCCATAAAGTCTTTGTCGATGGTAGTCGCGATTTCTGTAGGTTTAAAATCTTTTTTTACTGCCTCGTCTGTTACACCAAGAAAACCGTTTTTCTTTGTGACATACGTAATGTAATTGTCATAAATCGTCAGCGTATTTCTAAAATACTGCGTGTGATAATTCATGCATTTGTTGGCTTTTTTGGGCTTGTCTACAATGCAGTTTGCCATATTTCCTTTGTACAGATCAAATTCCTGTGCTACAGCATCGTACTGCTTTTTCAAAGCTTCCTTTCCGTTATTATAAACGGTATCGTCGCCCTGTTTTTCGCTAACTTTTTTCAGATGCTCCAAAACTACAGGAACAGTGCCCTCAATTTTAGATTTTGCCTCGGTAAGAGAACCGAAAACTGATGAAGACTGTGCCGAAGCTACATTAAATACAAATAAGAATAATACAATCAGTAAGTGATATCTTTTCATGAGAAATTTTTAAAGCACTAAAATAAATATATTTTCTGATTTTCTGCAATTTATGCAGTGTTTTATTTAACAATATCTTAAAAATTTTGGCAAATTCAGGAAAATTTTATTTAAATACTATCATTTATTCATCACTTACTGAAGAATTAATTAGATGTGTATTTATATTTAAAAAATTATTCTCTGATAATGAGCTGTTTATGTAATAATTGATTTTTATCACTAAAAAAATAGTGAACAAATAAAAATTATATTTAGATTTGTATCACTAACTAATTAGTTATAATAATTAAAATGAAAATCGAACATCTTACTAAAGCAGAAGAACAGATCATGCAGCTTCTGTGGAAACTTGAAAAGGGATTTCTGAAAGATATTCTAGACCTTTTTCCGGAGCCAAAACCTCATACGAATACTGTATCAACGATTCTGAAAGTTTTGAAGGAGAAAAACTTTGTAGATTATTGGGTGTTTGGCCGCCAGCATGAATATTTTCCTTTGGTGACAAAAGATCAATATTCTGGTAAGACAATGAAAAACCTGGTGAAAAACTATTTTAAAGGTTCTTATAAAAGTGCGGTTTCTTTTCTCGTGGAGAAAAACGAAATGTCTGTCGAAGATCTGGAAATGCTTCTCAAAGAAATAAAAAAAGAAAACTGATATGGAAGCGATTTTTATTTACTTTTTTAAAGTTTTTGTGAGTTCTGGTGTACTGTTTCTTTACTATCAGTTGTCTTTAAAAGACAAGACGTTTCACCATTACAACCGTTTTTATCTTCTTTCTGCCGCGGTAATTTCGCTTTTTTTGCCGCTTTTAAAGGTGGAAGATTTTACAGTCGAAGTAGATGCTGATCTGTATTTTTTATTGACAAAAATTCAAAATATTAAAACTACAAACACTATAAACGATGATCACATTTATTCTACACTTGGTTTTTCAGCTCTGGCACTGGTTTCTGTCTTTCTGGTAGTCCGGCTTTTTGTAGGGATTTTTAAAATTTTAAGCATCCGAAGAAAATTTAAGAAAGAAACTTTGCAAGGCATTAATTTTTATCAGACCAATCTTGATGACGCACCTTTTTCTTATTTTAAAAATCTATTCTGGAAGCATTCTCTGGAAATCAATTCAGATCTCGGAAAGCAGATTCTGAAGCACGAAATGGTGCATATTGAGCAAAAACATTCTTATGATAAAATTTTCATGGAACTGCTGAGCGGTATGTTTTGGTTTAATCCGGTATTCTATTTTATGAAGAAAGAGCTTTTTCTTATTCATGAATATCTTGCTGATAAAAAAGCCGTAAAACAAAGCGACACGAAAGCTTTTGCGCAAATGCTTCTTGCAGGAAATTTCTCGGCAGATATTCTTCCGGGAACCAATCCATTCTTAAGTTCAAACTTAAAAAAAAGACTCAAAATGATCCAAAAACCTCAGACCAAATTCGGTTATTTAAGAAGAATATGTGTACTGCCCATTTTATTTTTGATGGTATTTGCCTACTTAGTGAATGCTAAAAACCGCGAAATCAAAATAGTAAACAAGCAGGCAGATTTCGCAGCAGCAGAAATTTTTAAAAATAATTTTGAGAATGTAAAAACTCTTCAGGATACGGTAATTAAGCCAAATATGACGAAAGGTGATTCCGCAAAAACCCTGACTGAAGATTTTAACGCAAAAACAGATTCAACGGTAAATGAATACGAACTCTTCTACCGGACTGCCTTGGCAAAAAGAGAGTCTGCGAGAGAAAAGCAACAGTCTGAAAAAGAAAAAATGCTTACAACCATCCGCGAGCGAAGAAATGCACAGAGTTTTGATGAGATTTTCAGCAAAAACAGGAATTATGAGAAAGAACCTTTAAGCAAGAAAGAATTTGAGATGCTGAAAAAAGACGCGGATGAAATTTTGAAAAACACCCAAAAAATATCCGGGTCTGGTGCACGCAATATGGCAATATTTCAATCTGACGGTTTTGAAACCATAGTTTTCGATCGCAACGGACAAATAATCAAGCAAAAGCCAGCCCCGGTAAAATCTGAGATTTCAGTGATGTCTGTTGATGCGGACGAGCTTTTTATCAACGGTAAAAGAGTTTCGAAAGAAGATTTTCTAAAGTTTCAGACCGAGTATAAAGATCTGAAAAATGGGAATCACAAGATCAAAAAAATGATCATCGAAAGGGTGGGAGACGAGAAAATTTCTTATGCGCGAAAAATGAGTATTACTACAGATAAAAATTCACGTTCCGGATCCTTATTGAGATATCTTATTAACGGTAAAGAAGTAACAAAAGCGGAAGCAGAAGCTCTATCACCATCTGAGATTTCACGTGTCGATGTGAGGAAGAAAAGTCTAACTGCAAAAAAGGCTGACGAGATCGCAATAACTACCAAAGATTAAAAACAAACCATGAAAACTTTTATTTTTATTTTCCTAATAAATTTTGCGTGTGTCTTCGGGCAAAACCAGCGATTTGTATATGAGTATCAGTTCGTGCCAGATTCTGCGAATGTTGCTGATATTAAAAAAGAAATCATGAATCTTGATACTTCTCCTGGAGGATCGAAGTTTTACAGCTACACCATTTATCAGTCAGATTCTGCCATGAAAATAAATCTTGAAAAGCAGATTGCGGCGACCGGAATGATCAACATCACGCCAGATATGTACAAAGGTTTGGTGAAAGATCAAATATCGAAAACGTATCCGCAGTATGATGTTTTTCTCCATACAAAGATTTTTGCAGATCAGTATAAAATAAAAGATTTGCGGAAGTTAAACTGGAAAATTTCAAGCGAAAAAAAGAAAACAGGCGACTGGAATGTTCAGAAAGCAGAAACTGATTTTGCAGGGAGACACTGGACGGCTTGGTTTGCTGCAGAAATTCCGATTCAGGATGGACCGTACAAATTTCACGGTTTGCCGGGATTGATTGTTTCGCTGGAAGACAATTCGAAATCGCATGTTTTTGTACTGAATGCTGTGAAAAATTTAGATCAGATTCCGGGAAATATTTGGGACAGAAAAGAGATTGATATTAATGCCAAGCAGTATTCAAAACTCCTGAAAGATTACGAAAACGATCCTACAAAAGGCTTAAAACAGATGCAGATGGGCGCTGTAACAATGATTATGGCTGATGGTAATGCAAAGCACACCAAAGAGCAGGAAGCGAGAATTAAGGAAAGAATTAAAAAAAATAATAATCAGATTGAACTTGTCAAAAACTAAAAATGAAGAAAATTTTCACATTGTGTGCTGTACTGATTTGCTTCAGCACTTTTGCACAGAACCGATTTTTTTACGAGTATAAATTCATACCCGATTCCACCAACAGGGCTGATGTGAAAACAGAAATGATGCTTTTGGATATTGATGAAAAAGGCTCAAAATATTACAGTCAGGATAAATTTTTATCAGACTCGACTTCTCAGGCGGATCTCGAAAAACAGATCAAAACGGGATCTACAAATCTTACATTAAGCCGCCGGGAAAAACCTGGACAGGTTGCTTATAAAGTGACAAAAGATTATCCAGATTTTAAGACTTATCTTTTTACAAGAATTTCTTCGGACATGTACAAAATTGAAGAAGATAAAAAACCGGAATGGAAAATTCTTGCCGAAAAGCAGAAAATAGGGTCTTATAGCGCCCAAAAAGCTACGACAAATTTCGGAGGAAGGGAATGGACGGCTTGGTTTACCACTGAACTTCCGTTTCAGGACGGACCATACAAATTTTACGGACTTCCGGGTTTGATTGTTAAAATTGAAGATAAAACAGGATCGCACAACATGACTTTGGTTGGTAATAAAAAGATGCCGATGCGTGTAGAAAAAGATGTGGAAACGCCTGGAGGAGTTCAGATTTACGGGATGGGCGGAAAAGAGGTGATGATCAATAAAAATCAGTTTATCAAAGCGTGGAAATCTTACGTAAATGATCCTACAAAAAATATGCGCGAGATGATGATGAAAAATAACGAAAACAACAAAGTGGTTTTTAAAACCACCAGTGCAGACGGCAAAGAAATATCAGATCCTAATCAGGTTTTCAGAGAAATTGAAAAAAGAACGAAAGAAAATTTAAAGAAAAACAACAATCCGATTGAGCCGGAACTATACGGGAAATAAAAAACGAAAACACAAGTGCTGAAAAAGAAGGAGCGGGAAAATTTTCCCGCTCCTTTCTCTATCTTCTATTTATTTCCTGTCAGCCATTGGTTTTGCAGTTTCTGCTCTGCCGCAGTTGGATTTGCTTTAAAATCTAAAGTTTCCAGCGTCATCTTATCCATCACAGCCTGACCTTTAAGATCAATTTTGTCGGTTTTGTCGCCATTTTTCCGTAGAACAGTAACCGTTACATTCTGGCCTGGTTTGATCGACTGTACATACGTAATCAATTCCTGAACTTTTTGAATGTCAATTGTTTTACCGTTGATAGCATACACTTCATCGGTGATCTTCATCCCGATCTTTTTAGCAAAAGTAGAAAGCGGCGTGCTTTCATCAAAGATAAAAGTGCTGTTTTTTTCGTTAAATCCGGTTTGGTTGGGATCTTTAATAAACCACAAAATCGGTGGCGTTTCCTGTTTTTTTATTTCCACACCAACCATATTCAGATACTTTTCGTATGGCGTCGGCTCGCTTCCGGCGATATATTTACTGTAAAAATCTTTAATCTGAGGATAACCTGTAACCGTAACCAGTTCGTCGATGAGTTTATCATCTTTAAAAGGTTTGTTTTCGCCGAAACGCTGAGACAGTTTGCGAATCATATCGCGGTAGCCCATTTCGCCGTTTGAAAGTTTGCGGAGTTCGATATCCAGACACATTGTGAGCAGCGTTCCTTTTTCGTACACATTGCGGTACTGATCTTTGTACTGATCAAGCAGAATATTTTTGCTCATCACGGTAAATGGCATCGTGTCGTCGTAGTTTTTCGAGTTTTTAATTTTATCTGAAATTCTCTGTAAAAACTGCTCTTTGGTAATCAAACCTTCCTGAATCTGGAAAAGATTGGCAAAATATTCTGTTCCGCCTTCATACATCCAAAGGTGTTGAGACATTTTCGGATCGGCATAATCAAAATAATGAATCTCTTCAGAATGCGTTTTCAGCGGATTTACCGTATGGAAAAACTCATGTGAAACAACGTCAGTTAAAGTCTCATCGATGGCTTCTTTCGGCATCATTTCAGGCAAAACCACACTTGTCGATTCGTGATGCTCGAGCGCTCCGAAACCTTTGATCTGCGGCCCGTCGGTACCTGCAAGATAAAGCATGATCGCGTATTTTTTATTGGTATTCATATCACCCAAAAATTTCTTCTGAGCAATCACCATTTTCTCTAAATTTTCTTTAAAATCAGCCGCTTTATATTTTCCTGTCGGTGAATAAACGCCTAAAACGAGATCCATTCCGCCTGCATTGAACGTAATAAAATCCGGTTTGGAGTACATCAGCGGAGAATCGGTGAGTTTCGCGTAATTGGCGAGCGTAAATGTGTCGGTATCTTCAGATTTATCCTGATCTACCAAAGCGGTCGTGCCGTAAAAATCTTTTGGTTTTTTGATAATTAACTGATACGGAACATCCTGCATACTGTCGAAATAGCCGACAAAACCATGTGTATTGATGAGATACACTTTCCCTTCTTCAATATCGGTTCCAGAGGGCGAAAATACTGCTTTGTGCTTTTCAGCATTCATTTCGTCATCAAAACTGTCATTTACGAAATACGAAACTTCAGCAAGATTCTGCACATTTTTCAGGCTGTAGGTATTGTCGTTCACCTTTGTGAAAGCAAGTTCTTTCCCTTTTGCATCTAAAAATCTGATGCCTTCAATAAATCTTCCGTAGTCGTCTACTGAGTATGTTCCCGGAACAGTTTTCGGAAAATGAAATTTTGCATCGCCATTTTTCATTTTTGGAACTGCAATTTTCACCGGAATTTTATCATCTTTCACGGAGGTAAGATCGATCGTCGTCTTCATCGACTGCGCCTGAACATACACAGCCGAAAGAATACCAATGCTGAAAAGTATTTTTTTCATTAGGTTTATTTTAGTTAAGTAGTTGATGGTTTTTAGGTTTTGTTACAGCTTAAATTTCTGATTTGATGTTAAACTTTCTTAAACATGATATAATAATTCCTGTTAAACTCAACCGGAACGCTGCTTTTCAGTTTTAGCGTCTGCCATTCTGCTGTTGGATTAATTGTCTGATCGCCGATTCGTACCGGAAGTTTCAGATTCTGAACCGTGTTGCTGTATTTGAATTTAAGTTCGTTTCCTTTTTGAGAATATTCCAAAACAGGAACTTTTACAGTTCTCAAATATTGATCGAAAACGGTTGAGAAATCAATTCCGGCTTTCTCAGAGATGTACTTTTCAACCTGCTGTGTCGTCACCGTCTGATGATAAAAATCTTTATTTAGACCCCGTAAAATCTGTCTGAATTTTTCATCATTATTAATCACCTGGCGTATCGTGTGCAGCAAACTCGCCCCTTTTGGGTACATATCGCCGCTGCCTTCATTTCTCACGCCATATTTCCCGATAATCGGAATGTCATTCTGAATGCCGTTCTGAATTCCCTGCGCATAAATATCCGCCGATTTTTTATCCATAAAATGTTCCGTAAAAAGCACTTCAGAATACATCGTAAAACCTTCGTGAACCCACATATCAGCTTGGTCTTTCGCCGTAATATTATTTGCAAACCACTCGTGTCCACTTTCGTGAATGATAATATAATCCCAGTTCAGACCAACGCCCGTTCCGGAATAATCCTGTCCCATATATCCATTTTCATATCCGTTTCCGTACGCGACATTGCTCTGATGCTCCATTCCCAGATAAGGCGATTCCACCAGTTTATAAGAATCTTCATAAAATGGATACGGTCCAAACCAGTATTCAAAGGCTTTCATCATAGGCTGTACCTGTTGAAACTGTTTTTTTGCTTTATCCAAATTGTAATCGATTACCCAATAATCAAGGTCCAGTTTTCCTTTTTCGCCCATGTAAGAATCTTTAAAATTGACATATTTGCCAATATTCGGAATGATAGAGTAGGCGTTGATCGGATTTTTAATTTCCCACGTAAAAGTATTTTTTCCGTTTTCTGTTTTTTTTTCGGTGAGCCGACCGTTTCCGACACCAACCAAATCCTGTGGCGTACTGATTTTCATCGTAATGCCTTCATCCGGCTCATCGCTCCAGATATCTTTTGTGGGAAGCCAGACCGAAGCGCCAATGCCTTCGTCCGCCACGCTCATCCAGGGATTTCCCTTCTCATCTTTGGTGAAAACCCAGCCGCCGTCCCAGGGAGCACGTTTTGCAATCACCGGATTTCCGCTGTATGTAACGTCAATCGTATGTTTTTCTCCTTTTTTAAAACTTTTTTTGGCAGAAATAAATATGAAATCTCCGTCTCTCTTAAAATCACCTTTTAACGGGAAACTGCATTCTACCTTGTCCGCTTTCATCGGTTGCTGGAGATCGATCTGAAAAACAGGATCGATAACATCTTTCGTCAAAGTAAACGTAATCAGATTGTGTCCGCTGATGCTTTTTGATTTAAAATCGGGTTCTACAGAAAGATCGTAGCGTTTTACATCCCAGAAATTCCTGAATTGGGTATCGGAACCTTTCAGTGAATCTTGTTTGGTGAAAGTTTTATTTTTCTCAAAAAATTGCCCGAAAGCGAGTCCGGAACAGAGAATGATGGCGTACGTAAGTTTTTTCATGGCCGCGATTAATTTTCTCAAAAATAAGATAAAAACCGCGATCTGAATTTAAATGTGATAAAAAGTTTCGGCGCGAAAATCGAAGATTTTCGGCGCCGAAACGGTATAATTTAAAAATAAAGTTTTAAACCTGAAGTCCGGCTTCTCTTTTCTGTAGTTTTTTGAAAGTATAATGACACATAATGATACTCACTTCATACAAAATCAAAAGTGGAAGTGCCGCCATAATCATACTTAAAACATCTGCAGGCGTAATGATTGCCGCAACGACCATAATCAAAACAACTGCGTGACGTCTGTATTTTTTCATGAATTTTGGATTCAGAATACCGACAATCGTGAGGAAATAAATAAGAATCGGAAAGAGAAAAACTACTCCCATACCGATGACAACCTGGAGGAAAAGTGCTGTATAATCACTCAAATCGTAGAGCGGAATAATAATATCTGAAATTTTAAAGATGACTCCAAAGTTGACGGCAAAAGGTAAGATCAGGAAATAGCCGCACATTACGCCCATTACAAATAATATCCAAACCGAATTAATAATAAAAATCGAATTTTTTCTTTCATTTGGATGTAATGCCGGTCCGATGAATCTCCAAAGTTCCCAGACGATGAAAGGAAATGCAATCACCAAACCACCAAAAATTGAAACCGCAATCATCACGTTAAACTGCTGATACAGACGCTGCACACGCACCGGAAATTCTTTTGGAAGCTCGATACTGTCTGAGCCTAAAAGCATTCTCGAAAAATGGTTGACAATTTTAAAAGTCGGAAAATCATTACGTGTCGGACCAAAAAAAACATGATCCATAATCCAGTTAATGTTATATCCCACCGCAAAAGATGCGATTACAATAGCGATTATCGATCGGATCAGATGTCCTCTCAGTTCGCCAATATGCCCAAAAAAGGACATGTCTTTACCTTCACTCACCGGTTTTTATTTAATGTTTTCAAATGTATGAAAAAAGCACGGATTTCGGCATTCCGTAACCGCTTATTATGATGTTCTTTAGATATAAATATTTAGTTGATTCCTTCATCAAGCAACTTATGAAGATCGATAATGCCGAAATATTCTGCATTTTCAGTCACAATCAGTTGACCGATATTATAATATTTCAGAATTTTCATGGCTTCTTTTGCCAGCGCAGTTTTCTCGATTGTTTTTGGATTTAATGACATGATATCGCGCGCACAAATTTCGCTGAAATCTGTCGTATTTAAAAGCATTCTCCGAAGATCACCGTCGGTAATCACACCGATAATTTCAGTACCTTCTGTTACGATTGTTATTCCGTGGCTTGAGCTGCTTATCGAAATGATTACTTCTTTTACCGAAGCTTCAGGCGAAACATGTGGTTTTTTGGATGATAAGAACTGTTCAACTTTCGCGGTTAAATTTTTACCTAGACTTCCACCCGGATGAAAACGCACAAAATCGCGGTCTTTAAAATCTTTCAGACTCATTAAACAGACTGCCAAGGCATCACCAAGCGCCATCTGTACAGTCGTCGAGCTGGTCGGTGCGAGATTATTCGGGCAGGCTTCCACCTCAATTTCTGCATTTAAAATCACATCTGCAGCTTCGGCAAGTTTGCTGGTAAAATTTCCTGTCATCGCGATGAGAGCAGAACTGTATTCTTTCAGATAGGGAACAATGTTTACAATTTCCGGTGAACTTCCCGAGTTTGAAATGCAAAGTACAATATCTTTTTTCTGAATCACACCAAGATCACCATGAATCGCTTCTGACGCATGAAGAAACTGCGAAGGCGTACCGGTAGAATTGAGAGTGGCAACAATCTTATTTGCTACGTGCGCAGATTTTCCAATTCCTACGACAATGAGTTTTCCTTCACCATTGTGAATGATCTGCACCGCCTTTTCGAAATCGATGCCGATCCTGTCCTGCAATCTTTTTAGTTCTGAAATTTCTATTGATAATGTTTGTTTTGCGACAGAGATAATGTTTTCACCGCTCATATAATTCACTCTTTTTTAGCTTAAGATATTGTTTTGAAGATAATTTTACGGCATCTTTGATTAGGAAAGTTTTGTGAATTAAAAATCGTCAGACTTTCTTTTTAAACAAAAATGTTATAACTTTGGTATAGATGCAAATTTAGCAATACAAAATTAGATGGGTGCAAAAAAAGCCAATTTATCGGGTGAATTAAAAAAACACTTCGGTTTTTCGACCTTCAAAGGTCAACAGGAGCAGATCATCGAAAATCTGCAGGAAGGCAAAGATATCTTTGTACTGATGCCAACAGGCGGTGGCAAATCGCTTTGCTATCAGCTTCCGGCACTGATCTCAGAAGGTACCGCTATTGTGGTTTCTCCTCTGATAGCCTTGATGAAAAATCAGGTAGATGCCGTAAACGGGCTTTCGTCTGAGAGCGGCGTCGCGCATGTTTTAAATTCTTCTCTTAACAAAACTCAGACCAAACAGGTCTTTGACGATATACGCAGCGGAAAAACGAAGCTTCTGTATGTAGCTCCCGAATCTCTTATTAAAGAAGATTATCTTGATTTTTTTAAAGAAGTTAAAATTTCATTTTTTGCAATAGACGAGGCGCACTGTATTTCAGAATGGGGACACGATTTCCGGCCAGAATACCGAAATCTTAAATTTATCATCGACAGAATCGCGGATGTTCCTGTAATTGCGCTTACCGCAACGGCCACACCGAAGGTTCAGGATGATATTCAGAAGACGCTGGGCATGACGAATGCGATTGTTTTTAAAGAGAGTTTTAATCGGCCGAATTTATATTATGAGGTTCGCCCTAAAGTAAATGTTGATAAAGAAATTGTAAAATTTATCAATAAACATAAAGGTAAATCTGGAATTGTATACTGTCTCAGCCGTAGAAAAGTGGAGGAGTTTGCACAGTTGCTCCAGGTAAACGGAATTAATGCTTTGCCGTATCACGCAGGTTTAGACCAAAAAGTGCGCGTGATGAATCAGGATAAATTTCTGATGGAAGATGCCGATGTGATTGTTGCTACAATCGCTTTTGGGATGGGAATCGATAAACCTGATGTACGTTTTGTGATTCACTACGATTTTCCGAAATCACTTGAAAGTTATTATCAGGAAACCGGTCGCGCAGGGCGGGATGGTGGCGAAGGACATTGTCTGGCATTTTACGATCCAAAAGATATTGAAAAACTCGAAAAATTTCTGGCGCAGAAACCTGTTTCTGAGCGTGAAATTGGTTTGCAGTTGCTGAATGAAGTGGTCGGTTACGCAGAAACAACGATGAGCCGACGACAGTACATTCTTTATTATTTTGGGGAAGTTTTTGATCCTGTAAAAGGTGATGGCGCATCTATGTGCGACAATTCTACCAATCCTCCGACACTGAAAGAAGCTACTGACGATTTAATGAAAGCTTTGAAACTTATCGATGAAAATAACGAAAAATTTAAATCGAAAGATTTGATTTCCGTAATCGTCGGAAAAGAAAATGCGGTAACTAAATCATACAAACTTGATCAGAGTTCGCATTTTGGTTTGGGTAAAAATGAATCTGAAAACTATTGGAAAACCGTTTTGAGACAGGCTACTGTGCAGAATTTTCTCTTAAAAGATATTGAAACATACGGCGTTTTAAAAATTTCTGAAAAAGGAAAAGCTGCTCTAAAAGGAGATTTGAAAGAACCGTTTCTCATCGCTGAAGACCGCCAGTTTGATCTTTCGCAGACCAAAGCAGAAAGCGATCAGGTGCAAATGCAGAGCAGCGGAGGATTAGATCAAAATCTATACGCTTTGCTGAAAGAACTTCGGAAAAAAGTGGCTAAAAAACATCGAATTCCACCATATACGGTTTTTATGGATCCGAGTCTTGAAGATATGACAGTACAGTATCCGGTAAGTGTCGATGAAATTGCTAAGATATATGGTGTTGGTGAAGGAAAAGCCAAGAAATACGGAAAAGAATTTGCAGATTTTATCGCAAAATATGTAGAGGAAAATAACATCGAGCGTACTCAGGATATGGTTTTGAAGCAGGTTGCCAATAAATCGAGTCATAAAGTTTTTATCATTCAGAGCACTGATAAAAAAATTGATCTTGAAGACATAGCACGCGCAAAAAATCTTTCCATGACGGATCTGTTGAAAGAAATGGAACGTATTGTTTATCAGGGAACTAAACTTAATATTAATTATTACATCGAAGATAATTTTGATGAAGATACGGTAGACGAGTTTATGGAATTTATGAACGAATCTGAGAGCGACAGTATGAAAGTTTTACTCGATGAATTTGGCGATGAACTTTCTGATGAGGAAGTGAGGATGCTGCGGATAAAATTTATCAGCGATGTGGCAAATTAAAGGTTTCAACCTTTTTTTAATCTAAAATACAAAGTGCTAAAAGTAATATTTTAGCATTTTTTTTAAAATATGAAAAAGAAAATTTCGATCCTATTTATCCTTCCGGATCTGGAAACTGGCGGAGCAGAAAGAATAGTGACGACTATTGCGAATCATCTTTCGCGAGCGATTTTCGAGCCGAAAATTCTTTTGCTCAGGAAACAGGGCGGATATCTGGAATATCTGAAAAAAGATGTCGAAATTATCGATATCAATACCAAAAGAATCAGAAATTCGTTGCAGCCGATTTTAAAAGTTATCTACCAAAGAAAACCGGATATCGTATTTTCAGGGTTTGGAGAAGTAAATGCATATCTCTCTTTATTCATCAAAGTTTTTCCGAATATTAAATTTATCGCGAGAGAAACAAACGTGGTTTCTGAGCACGTGAAGCGCAAAGAAATCCGGTTTTTCTATAAATTTTACAATAATTATGATCAGATTATCGCGCAGAGCGACGACATGAAAAATGATCTAACGGATAAATTCAACATCAAAAAAGAGAAAATTTTTAAGATCAACAATCCGGTAGATTTTCAGTTTATTAATGCAAAACTTAAGAATATTTCTAAACCCGAATCTTTTCCTTCACACTATAAAAATGTCGTAGCGATCGGAAATCTCTCGTCCCGTAAAGGTTTTGACCAGCTTTTAAAAGTTTTCAGTCATTTAAAAGATAAAAATATTCTGCTTCATATTTTGGGTGACGGAAAAGATGCTGAAATGCTGAAACAGATGAAATCGATGCTTGATCTGGACAATGTGATTTTTCATGGCCGACAGGAAAATCCGTACCGGTTTTTGAAGTTTGCAGATCTTTTTGTGTTGTCTTCGCGCTACGAAGGTTTCCCTAATGTTTTGCTGGAAGCCGGTGCCTGCGGAACATTTTCGCTGGCAAATGACTGCCCGGGCGGCATCAGAGAAATTATTCAGATCGGAATTAACGGTGAGATTTCCAATATTGAAGATTCTGAAGGTTTTTCGAAAATGATTGTTCATCTATTACAGCATAAATTTGATGAGGAAAACATTCAAAACAGTATAAAAGACCGTTTTTCAAAAGAAATTATTTTAGATAAATACGAAAGAGTTTTGCTGGATCTCGCAAATAAAAAATAGAGAAAAAATTTATGAAAAAACTCCCGAAACTTGGCTGCGCCTGTGAACAGCACGATTTGTTTCCATCTGAATACCGAACTTCAGTTGTTGGAAAAGATACCACCGACGGAAGAAATGCCGAAGTATCGATTATTCAATGCAAACTCTGCCAGCGGATTTGGTTAAAATATGAATTTCTGTCTGAAAATAATTTTGAACAGAACCGGTGGTTTAAAGGAATTATTGCCAAAAAAGAAGTCGCCGATTTGAAGCCGGAAGATGCAGTTGAATATTTAGAAAGCCTTACATGGTACATTTGCGGGGGAAATTATTTCGATAATGAAGCAGTTTTCTCTGAAGGAAAACTTGACTTTTTAGAAAATTAAACTCTAAAAAATTAAAACATTTTGGAATGTGAACTTGTTATGAAACTTGATAAAACTCACTTTCATGAGTGGCAATTAATCAGTAAATTTGTAAGCATTAGTATTCAATAAAAAATTACAAATATAATGAATCAATTCGATGTTACCGTTATCGGTTCCGGCCCTGGTGGCTATGTAGCGGCAATCCGTGCGGCACAGTTGGGTTTTAAAACAGCTATTATTGAAAAATATTCTACTTTGGGCGGAACTTGTCTGAATGTAGGTTGTATTCCGTCAAAGGCACTTTTAGATAGTTCTGAACATTTTGAAAACGCCAAACATAACTTCGCATCTCACGGAATTATCATTAACGAGCCGCAGGCAGATCTTGGCCGTATGATCGAGCGTAAAAACGAGGTGATCAAACAAAATACAGACGGCATCAGCTATCTGATGAACAAAAATAAAATCACGGTTTTTGAAGGATTGGGAAGTTTCGAATCTGCAACTCAGGTGAATATTGCTAAAAATGACGGTACTTCTGAAACGATCGAATCAAAATATATCATCATCTCAACCGGTTCAAAGCCAGCTTCTCTGCCTTTTATTAATTTAGATAAAGAAAGAATTATTACTTCCACAGAAGCCTTGAATTTAAAGGAAATTCCGAAACACATGGTCGTAATTGGCGGTGGAGTAATTGGTTTGGAGCTTGGTTCTGTTTATCTAAGATTGGGCGCTCAGGTAACTGTCGTTGAGTTTATGGATAAAATTATTCCTGGGATGGATGGTGCTTTAAGCAAAGAACTGCTGAAAGTTTTGAAAAAGCAGGGAATGAAATTCATGCTTTCAACTGCTGTTTCGGCAGTAGAAAGAAACGGCGATTCAGTAAAAATTACAGCGAAAGACAAAAAAGGCGAAGAAGTAACTGTTGAAGGCGATTATTGTCTAGTTTCAGTTGGCAGAAAACCATTCACTGACGGTCTCGGACTTGAAAAAGCAGGTGTTGAACTTGATGAAAGAGGAAGAGTGAAAACCAACGATCATTTGCAGACTAATGTTTCGAATATTTATGCAATTGGTGATGTTGTAAAAGGCGCAATGCTCGCTCACAAAGCGGAAGAAGAAGGCGTTTTTGTGGCTGAAGTTTTGGCCGGACAAAAACCTCACGTGAATTATAATCTTATTCCTGGTGTTGTCTACACTTGGCCTGAAGTAGCCGGAGTTGGCAAAACTGAGGAGCAGCTGAAGGAAGAAGGCGCAACGTATAAAATAGGTTCTTTTCCAATGAGAGCGTTGGGTAGGAGCCGTGCCAGCGGTGATATCGATGGTTTGGTGAAAATTTTAGCCGACGAAAAAACAGATGAAGTTTTAGGCGTTCACATTATTGGAGCGAGAGCGGCAGATCTTATTGCAGAAGGCGTGATTGCTATGGAATTCCGGGCGAGTGCTGAAGATATTGCGAGAAGTTCGCACGCACATCCTACGTATGCTGAAGCTATAAAAGAAGCAGCTTTGGACGCAACCGGAAAGAGACCAATTCATATGTAAGATTGATTTAGTATAAGATATTTCAATATTTAAATAGAAAGAGAGGCAGTTTGTCTCTCTTTTTTAATTTTAAAACATCCTAAACGTCAAGATTTAAATTTGTTATCTTTGCCGCTTAAAATATCATAAATGCAACCCGGAAAAACGCAGACTTTAAAGATTTCAGAAAAAAATAATTCAGGATGGATTCTTGAATCCGATAACGGCGAAAAAGCTTTTTTGCCTAAAGTTTTCGTGCGCGATGAAAAGGAAATCGGTGATGAAATGGAAGTTTTCGTATATCAGGATGATCATAAACTGAAGGCAACTACAGAAATTCCGCTGGCTGAAGTGGGAGAATTTGCGGTAATGACCTGCGTTCAAAGTCTTCCGAGCGGCGCTTTTATGGATTGGGGAATTATTAAAGATCTCTTTATTCCATATAAACAGCAGAAGACAAAAATCATCGAAGGAAAGCGTTATCTGGTATATTTATACATTGATGATGATTTGGAGTTAATTACAGGAACAACAAAGTTCAAGAGAAATCCGCAGTATGAAGATTTGCCTTTCCAGAAAGGAGATAAGGTGGATTTGATTATGATGAACGAGAGCGAACTGGGGTGGAATGTGGTTATTAATAAGAAATACATTGGCCTGATTTACGCGTCGGATGTTTATAAAAAAGTATATCCGCTGTCTGAGGAAGAAGGGTACATCAAGGCGATTCGCGAGGACGGGAAAATTGATGTTTCGCTTCAGCCGGAAGGTTTCGAGAACATCGACGAATTTAGACAGAAAATTATAACCAAGCTGGAAGAAAACTTTGGTCTGCTGCATCTTTCAGACAAATCTTCACCGGAAGAAATAAGGGAAGCTCTACAGATGAGCAAGAAAAATTTCAAGAAAGCGCTCGGCGGTCTTTATAAAGATAAAATTGTAGAGATTATGGCAGATAAGATTCGGTTGGTTTAATATAAATTAAGAAGAGCAGAAATAATTTCTGCTCTTTTTTGTTATTCTCTGTTTTTGATCAGTAACCAACCTGTATAAATTCTGCCATCGGGAATTTTAATTGAATACCAGTAATTTCCTGTTGCCAACGGTGTCTTATTGTATGCGCCATCCCAATGGAAAACGGCTTTTGTCGTCGTTTGCTTAAAAACAGTAAAGCCTTTTCTGTCTACTATATAAATAATAGTTCCCGGATAGTTTTCCAGACCTGCAATGCGCCATTTGTCATTGATGCCGTCGTTGTTTGGCGATATCATATTTGGAATATTAAATATTGAAAATCCACTTTCACCGATGATACAACCCTGTTTTGTTCTCACGTAAACGGTGTACTGACCCATGGAAAGATTCGGAAAAATATTTGATGTTTGCCATGTATTATTATCCAAAGAATACTCGTAATCTCCGGGAACCGACATCAGAACTGTTGCTGCTGAAGAATTGATATTTATGGATGCGATTTCGCCCAAAACTAAGTATGATATTGTGACACTGTCTGTATTTTCGCAACCAAAACTATTCGTAACCTTAACTGTGTACGTGCCAGCCATGGATACCGAAATACTCTGTGTAGCCGCACCATTGCTCCACAAATATGATGTAAAACCCGTGCCGGCATCTAAAGTAATATTTTTCCCTTTACAGATAGAAAAATCTTCAGGTAAGTTTATAATCGGCTTTGGATTTAAGACAAGTTCCAGAATAACATTTTTAAAACAGCCGTCAGCAGTCGCTACTTTTACATTGATAATATTACTCCCTGTATTGATGGTAAATGCGGAAGAATTAGTAATCACGTTTCCATTTTGATCAGTGAAGGTGAATATGTAATTTGAAGGATTATTGATGATATTGCTTTGATAAGAATTCAGATTCACAACCATTGTACTACCGACTGTAGTATTACAGAATGTGGCGCGGTAATTTCCTGCAGGCACATTATTTTGCGAAAGCGTCACCAAGACCGGAAGTTTTTCAGATTTGCAGCCATTCACTGTCTGACTTGCAAAATAAGTCTGATTATTTACAAGAGGTGTATTAAGTGGTAAAACAATTCCTGCCGCATTGTAAAAAATAATTCCAGTACCGTTTATTACCAAATTAGCCAAAGTTGGATTAGCTGACTGACAAAAATCCTGAGTCGCGTTCGCAGTCGGCAGCGGTGTTTCATTTACAACAACCTGAATAATAATCTGCGTGCTCTCACATCCGTTTATTGTTTGTGTTGCGTAGTAATTTCCGGTGATCAAAAATGTTGCAGGCGGCAGAAGTATCCCTGCTGCATTATATACTTTAATATTTTGTCCGGCGATTTGAAGATTTGCAACTGTTGGTAAATCGGTTTTGCAAAAAGTCTGCGTTGAACTGTTTGTCGTTGGAAGTGACGCAGCAGAAATTAAAACGGTCTGATTTTGCTGCAAAGTATTACCATTTCCATCATTATACACCCAGTGGATGGTGTAAGATCCGGGGATGAAGTAGGATAGAGGATCAACTGTCGTCGCCATTATCAGGCCAGCACAATTATCGGTCGCGGTAGGAATGGTGGTGACTGTTGCAGAACAGTATCCTGTAACATCGGGCAGCTGTGTAATATTTGCAACAGGAGCAATATTGTCACCTACAATCACATTTAAAGTAAAACTTCCATCGCAAGCGCCAGATCCTGTAATAGAACAAGTATACTGACCTGCGTTTGCTGATGAGACATTAGAGATGATTGGATTTTGTAGATTTGATGTGAATCCATTCGGGCCAGTCCAGCTGTAATTTAAACCACCAGATGCATTGAGTTGTATATTTGAGTTTATACAGACAGGTGAATTTGAGGAAACTGTGCCTGATGAAGTACAATCCTGAAACTTGGCGATAAACATATCATTTTGTCCGCCCATGGTCTGCTGAAAAGTCCCGGGAGTAGCGATACCTGTAGTGTTACCACTTGATTGTCCGGTCATATAAATATAATTTTCGGCATCTTTTGTGACTTCAGCAAGTTGTGTTGCGCCATTACCTTGATAATATGTCCCCCATTCTTTAACATCGTTTTGATTTATCTTAATTAAAAATGAAGTTGTATAAGCCGTAGGTGTTTCCTGGTAAGCTCCAGGTGTCGATACTATTGCCTGACCGTTACTATTACTGTGTAATCCGCAGAAAAAAACATTTCCAAAAGTATCTGGATACGCAAAAGGCTGAATATCCATATCAAAATTAAAATATGTTTTTGAGATTGAATTGTTGGAAAGATTTATCCTCCAGATTCCGGGCTTAACAGATGCTGCTGAAGTAGAATATTCACCGCCTAAAATTAAAGTGTTATTATTAATTCTTGCTTTGAAGATTCTTTCCTGACCTTCGTTTCCGAAATAACTTGTGCGCAAAAAACCATTGCCCGTTTTCGGCATGACAAGATAAATTCCGTCGTTTAATCCCAGTTTAATCGGTTGAAATGCATTAATCATAGGAAAGTTAACAGATCGAGTTGCTCCAATAATCTGAAGATTTGTTGACGAATCAAAAATTTCATAAATACCAGATGAGCCGTCAGCAAAACCGATATAAGTAGCCCAATCTACGTTACCATTCAATGCATTTACAGAAGCTAAAACACCATCTGTCAATCCTAATGCAGTGGCCTTTGTTGGCTGCATAGCATTAACTGTAGGAAAGTCCTCGCTTGAAGTATTTCCACCTAAATAGACATGACCATCGTTATACGAGATTGTTTGAAACTCTTCCTTTCTGGAAGATAAAAACTCCTTTTGAAATTGCAATAAACCGTTATTATCAAATCTTACTACAATTATATTTGAATTATTTCCGAATGAAGATCTTTCTACAATCCCACCAGCATAAATATTAAAATTTTCGTCAAAAGTAACATCTGAGAAATAATCAGTGTAGTTAAATCCATAATATGTGCCCCACAATTTTTGACCAAATTTGGTTACTTTCATTAAAAATGCATCTGTCTGACCTGCAACATTCTGTTGATAAGTTCCCGCCGTAGCAAAATTTGTAGCACTAGATGTAGAACCATATGTATACACCGTGCTTTGTATATCTGCTTTTAACCTGCCATAATCATTGGCAGCCCCACCAACGTAGCTTCCCCAAATCCTCGTAGGGACAGGATCTATAATTATTTTTTTATCTGCTGTATTTACAGGTGATTTGAAACCAAAAATATTGTCTCCGAGATCTTTAAATTCCACCTGTAAATCTTTTTTGAAACTCTTATCTTGAATCCAGCTGTGCGGAATACTTTCTTCCATCTCACCAAACCGCACAGACATTAAAAGTTTCTTATCCTTTATTTTGACTTCTGCGCCAGAAAATTTCATTTTTATATCTGAAATTTTTCCGCCAGGATTAACAATGAAATTATATTCAATTGGTTTCAGACTGTCTTGTGGTTTAAAAAACACCAGATCAATGTTATTGTAAATGTTTTTATAAGTAATTGTTTGGTATCGGTGAACATTTGTTATTCCTTTAGGCTTTTCTGAAATATTATAATAATTTTCGAAATCTTTGGATTTTCCTTCAGCAATTATCTTTGAATTCTTATTAGAGCCTATTAGCTCAATGTCTATCCTGTGAAAAAGATTTTCATAAAGAAATTCGTCTGCGGAAAATGTTGGAGGTTGAGGAATTTGATTTGCAGTGTCTTTTTTAAAATTAGGATTTTTAGCTTTCTTGATTTCATAGACATCGTATGAAAATCCCTGATTGCGAAGCTGAACATTTAGACCGGGTGAATGAAAAAGATATTTTACATTCTTGTTTTCCTTTCCTTGCTGATCAACTATTTGCCCTATGTTTTCATAAAAAAGAAAATTATTCTGTCCTGAAAGTTTTTGCTGTGAATATAACAATGTTGAGAAAAAAAGAAACAAAAAGAATATAGAATTTTTCATCAGTATTTAGTTTGCGCAAATATATTAAAATCATCCAGTTATCTGCTAAATAATTCTTTTTCATGTGAAACTGATGCATGTCATATGAAATCTTTTAATTATTTTGTTTAACAATTTTGTCAAAAATAAAATACGCTTTATATTTGCACAAAATTGTTTAACAAAAATGTCAAAACAGGAAAAAAAAGATCAGACGCAGGAACTTATCAAAGAAACTGCAAAAAATCTGTTCTTCGTGCAGGGGAAATTTGATGCGACTACGCAAGAAATAGCCGATGCAGCGGGACTTAACAGAACTTTGATCAATTATTATTTTAGATCTCGCGATAATCTTGTACAGATTATTTTCGATGAAGCCGACCGCGTTGAGAAAGAGAAATCTGAAATAATCATGAATTCTGATCTGCCTTTTAAAGAAAAAATCAGCCTTTTTATTGAAGGAAGTCTTTCAACCAGTTTACAATATCCTTATCTCGAAACGTATATCGTTTCGCAAATCAATAAAGGTATTTGCCATAAAAGTGAGATCGAGCGTAGTCAGAAAGAACAGATTCTTAAAGATATTCAGACTGAAATGGACAGTGGGAATATTGAAAAAATGGAACCTGTGCAGTTTATTTTCAATATGATTTCGCTGCTGATTTTCCCGAGTGCGGTACGTCCGCTTCTGATGGAAAATATGATGATCGATGATAAAGAATTTGACCGGCTGATCTCTGACAGAAAAGATATCATCCTCAATATGCTTTTCAAAAAATAATTTGAGAATTAAAGTATTTTCAGTAGTCGGGCGTCAGTCTGCAAGACGGTTTCCCGCAAAATTTTACAAATAATCAAACTTTTATATGAACACAAAACGCATGACGGCAAAAAAGCTAAAAATAGGTTTGGCCGCAGCATTCATGATTTTCGGATCGACTTCTGCCTTTTCGCAGCAGCAGATCTCCCTTCACGAAGCCATAAAACTGGCTTTGGAAAATAAAGCGGAAGCCAAGAAAGCCGCTCTTCAGATCAAAAAAGCGGAGTACAAAATCGCAGAAGCGAGAGCCAACGCGCTGCCGCAGATCAATGCTTCAGCGGGTTTAACGTACAATCCGGTTATACAGGAATCTCTTCTTGAGTTTGGCGGACAGAGAATCCGTGCGCAGCTGGGACAACCGTGGATTTCGCAGGCCGTAGTCACCGTAAATCAGGCGATCTTCGATCAGCGTGTTTTTACCGGTTTGAAGGCGGCAAAATCTACCCGTGAATTTTATGTTCTCAATGCCCAGCTTACCAACGAGCAGATTATAGAAAACGTTGCGACGGCCTATTATCAGGTATACGTGCAGGAAGAAAATTTAAAAACCCTGACTGTAAGCTACGGAAACACCGAAAAAGTGCGCGACGTGATAAAAAGTCTGGTTGACAACGGTTTGGCAAAAGGCATCGATCTCGACCGAACCAATGTGCAGCTGACTAATATCAGCGCAAACCGCCAGCAGATTGTGAATGCGGTTGAGCTTTCCAAAAATTCGCTTAAATTTTATATGGGAATTCCGATCGAAACGCCAATAGTGCTCGAAGACCGTAATATACAGCCGAAACCTGAACTTATTGCCGGAAATGTTAACCTTAATGCAAGAACCGAAGTTAAAGTTTTGGAAAAAAACAGAGAACTTCTCGTGTATAATAAGAAGGCGACTGAGGCATACTTGTATCCGACAGTAGGATTGCAGGCAAACTACGGCTGGGCTGGGCAGGGAACAAAATTTCCGCTTACCAACGGATTAAACAACGGCGTTCTGTGGAGTGATTATTCGGCAATTGGCTTAAATGTAAATATTCCGATTTTTACTGGCGGATCTACAAAATCTAAGATTCAGCAGGCAGAGATTGATATTCTGGATCTTGATCAGGATATTCAGAATACGCAGCTGAGCTTGAGTTTAGAATACAAAAATGCCATTACAAACATGGAAAATGCTTTGATCAACATCGAAAGCATGGAAAGTAATGTGACGCTCGCCGAGAAAGTGCAGAAAAATACACAGGCAAACTATCAATATGGTTTGGCGACGCTTACTGAAGTTTTAGACTCAGAAAATGCGCTTACCAATGCCAAGCAGAATTATACAACTGCACTTCTCGACTATAAACAGGCAGAAGTAAAACTCCTTAAAGCGCGTGGTGAACTGCCCTCATTACAAAATCAGTAACATCAATTTTAAAATAAAAACTGTAGAAAATAATATCAGGACTAATGAAAAAAACAATCATATACATCATCGTAGCTGCTTTGCTGGTCGGTTTGGCCGCGTACAAAATTATAGATAATAAGAAAAAACAGGAAACCGAAGTGAAAGAAGTAGCACAGCAGGTTGACAAAATAAACGTAAACGTAGTGACGGCTTCGCGTACCAATGTGAATACAGATTACACCGCAAACGGAACTTTTATACCCAAACAGGAAATGAATCAGTCGGCGGATATTGCCGGCCGCGTGATCAATGTTTTGGTGAAAGAAGGTTCGCGTGTTTCTGCGGGACAGACTTTAGCAACTATCAAAAGAGATGCGATTGAAGTTGACGTGACGCAGGCCAGAAACTCATTGCAAAATGCGGTGATCGATAATCAGCGTTACGAAAATGCCTTTAAAACCGGTGGCGTTACAAAACAGCAGCTTGACAATTCAAGACTTCAGCTGAAAAACGCGCAGGCTGCTGTCAGAGCTCAAGGAGTTCGTGTAAATGATACGAGCATCAGAGCAGGAATCAGCGGAACGGTTAATAAGAGAATGGTAGAGCCGGGAACTGTTGTCGCTCCGGGAACGCCATTATTTGAAATTGTAAATATTAACACGCTGAAACTATCTGTTTTGGTAGATGAAAGCCAGATCGGAAGACTTCAGCTTGGCCAGGATGTTTCGATTACTGTAAATGCTTTGGAAGGCGATACAATCTCGGGTAGAATAACATTTATCGCTCCGAAAAGTGATGCTTCATTAAATTTCCCGGTTGAAATTGAAGTTGTAAACAAAGGAAATTTGAAAGCCGGAATGTACGCGACTGCAACATTTAAAACAAATAACGGTGCCGAAAATCAGAATATGCTTACAATTCCTGCAGAAGCTTTTGTGAATGGCGTAAGCTCTGCACAGTTATTTATTGTTCAAAACGGAACTGCCAAACTTATTAATGTAAAAACCGGAAAAGTATATGGCGACAAAGTTCAGATCGTAAGTGGTCTGAATGGTGGCGAACAGGTGATTACCAGCGGACAGATCAACCTTGATAATGGTTCGAAAATCAATATCGTAAAGTAGAAAAATGAAGTTAGCAGAAATATCAATAAAAAGACCGTCGCTGGTCATCGTACTCTTTACGATTCTTACGCTGGGCGGTATTTTAAGTTACTCGATGATGGGCTACGAGCTCATTCCGAAATTTGAAACGAATGTAGTAACGATTTCCACGATTTATCCGGGAGCTTCGCCGAGTGAAGTTGAAACTTCAGTGACCAGAAAAATCGAAGATGCCGTTGGTGCCTTAGAAAACGTAAAAAAAGTAGAATCATCCTCATACGAAAGTCTTTCAGTGATTATGGTCCAGCTGAATACAGGGGCAGATGTAAATTATGCGTTAAATGATGCTCAGAGAAAAGTAAATGCGGTTCTTTCTGAACTTCCTGATGATGCAGAAGCACCTTCGCTTAATAAATTCTCATTAGACGATCTTCCGATCATGACGATGAGTGTTTCGAGTAATAAACTGAACAGCAAGCAGCTTTATGATCTTTTAGACAAGAAAATTGAGCCGATTTTTTCACGTGTAAATGGAGTAGCGCAGGTTGATCTTGTGGGCGGACAGGAAAGAGAAATTCAGGTAAATATCGACGAAACCAAACTTCAAGGTTACGGTTTGTCGATTGGCGATGTGCAGCAGGCGATTCTTTCTTCAAACCTTGATTTTCCTACGGGAAGTTTAAAATCGAGAACGTCGAAAGCAACCATCAGACTTTCCGGGAAATACGGTTCGGTGCAGGAAATGAATAATTTGGTTATTTCCTCAAAAAATGGTGCGCAGGTAAGGCTTTCTGATATCGCAACAGTTTTGGATACACAACAGGATGTTGAAAAACTGGCAAGATTTAATCAGATTCCGACGATTTTAATTCAGGTTAAAAAACAGTCTGATGCAAATGCGGTTGCCGTTTCTGAGAGTGTTCAGAAAACCATGGCCCAGGTAAAAGAAAACTTCAAAGTACAGGGAATCGAAATTAAAACCGTAGACGATAGTACAGATTTTACTTTGGAAGCTGCTGATCACGTAATTTTTGACCTTGTTTTAGCGGTGATTCTCGTTGCAATTGTGATGCTTTTATTTCTTCACAACATTCGAAATGCGTTTATCGTAATGGTTTCCATTCCGGTTTCATTAGTGGCGACTTTCATCGGAATGTATCTGATGGGTTATACGTTAAACCTAATGAGTTTACTCGGGCTTTCGCTCGTTGTCGGGATTCTCGTGGATGACGCGATTGTGGTACTCGAAAACGTGTACCGACACATGGAGATGGGAAAAAGCAGAATTCGTGCGGCTTACGACGGTGCTTCTGAGATTGGCTTTACTGTAACGGCAATCACCTTGGTAATCGTGGTGGTTTTCCTACCCATTGCAATGAGTTCAGGTTTGGTTTCAGACATTCTTTCGCAGTTTTGTGTGACGGTAGTTATGGCAACCTTGCTTTCCTTGCTTGCATCATTTACGATTATTCCTTGGCTTTCTTCGAGATTTGGAAAACTGGTTCATTTAACCGGGAAAAATCCATTCGAAAAATTTATTCTCTGGTTTGAAAAGCAACTGGATAAATTCACAAAATACATTACCGGAATCTTAGAGTGGTGTCTGAAAACAAGATGGAGAAAAATTTCAACGGTTTTGGTAACGTTTTTAGTTCTTATATCTTCATTCTTATTAGTAATATTCGGATTCATCGGTGGAGAATTTTTCCCGAAAATGGACCGTGGGCAGTTTTTAGTTCAGATCGAACTTCCCAAAGATGCAACGATTGAAAAAACGAATCAGGTGACTTTAAATGTCGAAAAATTTCTGCGTTCAGATAAAGATGTGGTTGATATGATTTCCACCGTTGGTCAGCAGTCATCAGGTTTTGGAGCTTCTCAGGCGACCGTTTATCTGGCAGAAGTTCAGGTGAAACTCGTTGACAAATCTGAAAGATCAGAAAGTACCGATATTATTGCCGCGAAGTTTAAACGTGATCTTCAGAAGAAATTTACGGGAGTTGAATTTAAAACCGCTCCGATTGGTTTGATGGGTGCCGATAACGCGCCAATTGAAATGACCGTAACGGCTCCGGATAACGAAACTGCTACAAAAGAAGCGAACAGAATTTTAGCTTTACTTAAAAAAGTTCCAGGATCTGTGGATGCAGAGCTTTCGACCGACACCGGAAATCCTGAAGTGCGTGTGAATGTTGACCGTGATAAAATGGCGGCTTTAGGTTTAAATCTTTCACAGTTTGGCCAAACGATGCAGACTGCTTTTAACGGAAATACAGACGGTAAATTCCGTGCGGGAGAATACGAATATGATATTAACATCAGATTTGCTGACAACGACCGAAAATCAATCGACGACGTAAGGAATCTGATTTTTACAAACGCGCAGGGGCAGCAGATCCGTCTCAGCCAGTTTGCAAATGTAGATATGAGTTCTGGCCCGAGTTTGCTTCAGAGAAGAGACAAAACAGCTGCCGTGAAGGTTTTATCTAAAGTTGTCGGTCGGCCTTCCGGTGACGTGGCAAAAGAATGGTCTGATCAGTTTTTAGACAACGAAAAAACGAAACCTGCAGGTGTAAATTATCTTTGGGGCGGTGATATCGAAAATCAAAGTGAAGGAACAGGAACGTTAGGAATTGCACTTTTGGCAGCGATAGTTCTCGTATATCTCGTGATGGTTTCGCTTTACGACAGTTTTGTGTATCCGTTCGTAGTTTTATTTTCAATTCCTTTGGCATTGATCGGTGTTATGGTCATTCTTGCGATCACCGGAAATTCATTAAATATCTTCACTATGCTGGGGATGATCATGCTTATTGGTCTTGTCGCGAAAAATGCGATTATGATTGTCGATTTTGCAAATATGAGAAAAGCTGCCGGTGCGACTACGCATGATGCTCTTATTCAGGCTAATCACGCTCGTCTCCGTCCGATTTTGATGACGACGATTGCAATGATCTTTGGGATGTTGCCGATTGCATTGGCAAAAGGTGCCGGAGCAGAAATGAATAACGGACTTGCATGGGTGATTATCGGTGGTTTGACTTCGTCATTATTCCTGACTTTGATTATCGTTCCTGTTGTTTATTCTCTTTTTGATTCATTAATCAGACGAGTGAACAAAGGCGAAAAAATAGATTACGAAGCAGAAATGCACGCTGATTATAAACATAAAGAATTAAGCGAAGACGGTTACACGCCGAAGCATAATTAAATTTAAATCAAATAAAAGAAAAGCGCATCCTGAAAAGAATGCGCTTTTTTTATTTAGGTTTCAGCAAAAATTAATCTGCCATTACCTCACCGGATTTTCTGTAGATGAAATTTCCGTAGATATGTCTTCTTGCAAAACGGCTTGGAGAATCCGAGTTTACCATTTTGATATATGTGTTTCTCGGAACGCCTATATACTCGTACATATTTCCGTTCAAATGCTGTACTTTTAAAATTGATTTTTCAAGATAAAAATCAGCAATATTCGATTTGGTGATGGTCTCTGTGTATTCTTCTTTATATTTTTCCTGAGTTTCTCCGTTGATGCTTACCAAAAAATGATACGCCTCAATAATTGATTTACTCTTGATCTCCGCTTCTTTTTTCCCTTCCTCATCATCGATAAATTTATCAGGATGTGTTTCTTTCATGGCGTTTCTGTAGATGGTTTTAAGATCCTTCAACGTTGCCGTTTTATCTACACCCAGCAGTTTTCTGTGTTCACCAATTCTTTTCATATAACTAATATTTTACGGGCGCAAAAGTACGTTTAAAATCCTGAAAAACCATAACATATTCATTATTAATTTATTATTAAGAAATTTTATGATTTTCAGTTTTCATCTAGAAGGGAGAAAGCAATTTGTAAAGATTCTTCTAAATGCTGAATAAGATTATTTTCACCTGATAAAGGATAGAAAAATTCGGCAGGATTTACAAAATTATTGTTGTACTTCGTGGCTTCGCTTGCACCATCAACATCTATTTTCAAAGAAGCATTTTTAGTTTTTCTGATCACAGTTTTAATATTTTGTGAAATTTTTTTCGAACCGACACAGCCGACCAAAGCGCCGCGACCTTTCACATCAAAGCAGATTGCTGCGTAAATTCCGTTCGAAACCATTTGCCTTTCCGGTAAAATACAGACATATAAAACGTTGGGAAGATGTCCGAAATATCCTGGAATTCTGACTTTCAAATCTTGACCTTCAACTCCAGAAAAATGATTTTTAAATTCTTCTTGAATAAGTTTAAGTAAATCTCTGATGTTTTTATCCGGATAATTTTCGCTTTTCTCAATTTGCTTAAACTCACAGATTTCATTAAAAAGTTCGGCGATTTTCAACCTTAAACTTTTTCCTGCATCACAAAAGTCAGTTTTGCATCTTTTAGAAAATCTGATAAAACTGTATTTTTTGTCGCTTTGCTGTTCGCCAGTTCAAAATAATACGTCACAGAATTTGAAAAACTTTTGTTACGCGTTACCAGTTTATACCGACGTATAGAATCTTTAGAATTTGGAAGTTTCAGTTCTGAAATCTTCGCTGTAATATTATTCACATCAAAACCCGCACGTGGATCTTTCTGAAGTTTCAAAAATCTTTTCTGCGTACGGTCGGTCGTTTCTTCAATGAATTTTTCCATCTGAAAATCGGTCAGCAACTGCGGATAAACCAAACCCTGATGCAGAATGTCCAAAGTCAGCTGATCTCCGTTTTCGAAAAAAATATTTTTATCGTTAAACTGCAGGACATTATCACGCAAAACGATTTTGCCGTCAAATTTTTTGTAGTTTTTCTTTTTATAATTTTTCGCAATGGCTGTTGCAATCTGCTGATCTTTTTTTGAGATGGGTTCTGTCTTTTGAGCGTTTAAAGAAACGCAGAAAATCGTCAGAAAAACCAGAGTGTATATTGTTTTTTTCATTTTTAATTCTTTTTTAAAAGTAGATCGCGCAATGCAGAATCCAAGTTTGGAAACTCAAGCTTAAAACCTTCTTTCTGCAGTTTTTCGGAGGAAATTCTTGAGCCTTCCAGCAAAACCACGGAGAGTTCGCCGAAAATTAATTTCAGCATAAAAGCTGGCACATTCGGCATAAACATAGGCTTATCCAAAACCTTTGCAATCGCTTTTGTAAACTGTTTGCTGTTCACGTGTTCCGGTGAAGCCACGTTGTATGCTCCGTCAATCTCGCTTTCAACGGCAAATTTATACATTCTGCTGAGATCGTTGATGTGAACCCAAGGCATGTACTGTTTTCCGCTTCCGATCGGCGATCCAAAGCCCATCTTAACAGGAACTGACATCTTTTTTAGAGCGCCTTCATCTTCTGCAAGCACAATTGGCGTGCGAACTTTCACGACGCGCTCTGCGATATTTCCTTTTTTGAAATCATCTGCTGCAGCTTCCCAGGCTTTTACGACTTCTGCCAGAAAATCATTTCCATAAGGTCCGCTTTCATCGAAAATCTTTTCAGATGTGAAGGAGCCGTAAATACCTGACGCCGATGCAGATATAAACGATTTTATTTTAAAATTATTTTGCTTTAAAGTATCAAGAATCAGCTTTGCGGAATCGATGCGGCTGGTAAAGATTTCTTTTTTTCGCTCATCAGTCCATTTTTTTTCGGCAACATTGGCTCCGGCGAGGTGGATGATGTGAGATACATTTTTTAAAGCAGCGACATCGATGGTTTTCTTTTCAATATTCCACTCAAATTCGTTTGCATTTTTTTTGGTTCTTGTCAGAAAACGTATTTCGTAATCATTTTGAAGAAGTTTTGATAGATTTTTGGCGACGCTTCCGTTCGCGCCAGTGATGAGAATAGTTTCTTTCATTTTAAGAATTTGTGTTTTTTACCAGCAGAACGTAATCGGCATCTAAAACTTTATAGCCTTGATCGTAAATAAACCGGTATTCAGATCCGTTTTTGTACACTTTGATCTGCGTGAGAAAATTAAAATCAAAACCTAAGCCACTAAGTTTTGCTATTGAGATTTTCGTTTTTCCTTCGGTATTTACCTCAGAAAGAATGCGATAATTGCGGCGCAGTTTGTTGTTTACGTTGCGCATCAGATTACTGGAATCTTTGTTTTGCTTGTTGTTGAAAGCATTTCTGCAGGCGTCGTTACAGAATTTTTTATCAGATCTTCCGATGATTTTGTCGCCACATTCCAGACATTCCATGGTTTAGCTTTTTATTTTGTGAATCTTTCTTGCTCTAATTTTATTTCGCCAGAAAAATTTTGCCGGATACTGTCTGTTTTTGGTTAAATTATTAAAAATCAAAGCAACAGTCAATAAAATGAGACAGCCCGAAAGTACTGGCGAGAGAATGTACCAAAAACCCAAATCTGCGATTTTTCCGGAGGATGTAACCGCTATAAGTGCAGTTGCGCCGCCTGGCGGATGTAAAGTTTTTGTGATTTGCATTAAAACGATGCTTAATGAAACTGCCAACGGAGCTTTTAGCCAGATAATATCAGGTAAAAGGGTTGCTACCAAAACTCCTGCAAAAGCAGAAATTACGTGTCCTCCAATTAGATTTCTCGGTTGCGCGAGCGGACTCTGGATCGCGCCATAAATTAAAACGCTGGAAGCTCCGAAAGAACCGATCAAAAAAATGTTTTCGTTTTCAAAAAGATAATGCGATTGAATAAATGCAATAATTCCGATGCCAAAAAATGCACCGAGAAATGAGAAAAAATGCTCTCTGTAGTCTACAAGAGTTTCGCGGTAAATGATGTATTTTGAAACGCGTAACGTTCTCTTAAAATTTCTTTTCACAAATAATTAATGATAAATAAATATACAAAATATTCGTTTGCAAACGACTACAAATGTATTTAATTGTTTTACTACCGATTTTGATGATTCGCAGACAGCAACTTTGCTACAGAAATCAAAGAGAAATGTGAGCGTCTTTGATTAAGAAGTAAAACAATTAAAATTTAAAATTATGTCACTAAGAAACAAAGTAACCCTGATCGGGTTTACAGGAAAAGAAGTAGAAATGATCACCTTTGAAAGCGGAACACAAAAATGTACTGTATCTCTGGCCACAAATGATCACTATACAAATGCAAAAGGCGAAAAAGTGGAAGAAACGCAATGGCACAATTTGATTGCCTTTGGAAAAACAGCAGAGATTTTTCAGAAGTATGTGCCAAAAGGGAAAGAGATTGCGATTGAAGGAAAACTTACGTACAGATCGTACGATGATAAAGATGGAGTAAAAAGAAATATCACAGAGATTCGTGTGGATGAACTGCTTTTATTAGGAAGCAAATAGAATTCTGATGATTTAATCTAATCTAAAAACACAAAAATGAAAATCAAAATTTTCAAAGTGCGGATCGATGATGATTTGGTGAAAGAAGATCAAAAAAGTATTGATGATTTTCTAAATAAGCATGACATTATCAACGTTGAGACTGCTTTTTTAGCGGACGAAAAAGTATGGTCAGTTTTCATGTATTACAACGAAATCAAAAATTCTGTTTCTAAAAATACAGTAAAAGATTCTAAGACTCCAAAATATTCTGCTGATGATGAAGTTCTGACAGAGAATGAAATTAAAATTTTAGACGCACTGAAAATCTGGCGTTCAGAGAAAGCACGGGAACAGAATCTACCGACGTATTTTATAGCAACCAACAAAGAACTTTTCTCTGTGGCGAAATTTAAACCGCTGAAAAAAGAAGAATTGTGCGATATAAAAGGTTTTGGAAAACACAAAATAGAAAACTACGGTGAAGAAATTCTTTTGATTTTGGATTCAGTATAAAAAATGAAAACACAGGTGATGATGAGGAGGCCGGAGAATTGTATTCTTCGGTTTTTTAGTTTAGGTCGTATTTAAATATTATTTTTGCTGCGATTAAAAATAATAGAAACAGCAATGAAGCCCAGTTTAGCCAAAGGAACCAGAGATTTTACTTCACACGAAGTTTCGCGCAGAAAATACATTATCAATATTCTTCAGAAAAATTTTGAACTTTTCGGGTTTCAGCCTCTGGAAACGCCAAGTTTTGAAAATCTTTCAACATTGACCGGAAAATACGGAGAAGAAGGTGACCGCTTGATCTTTAAAATTTTAAATTCAAGTATCAACGAAGCAAAAGACGAAAAAAAAGTTTCGATGACTCAGGATTTTCAGAAGGCTTTAGAAAAACCATTCAGCTCAGAAAATTTAACCGACAAAGCGCTTCGCTACGATCTCACAGTTCCTTTTGCAAGATTTGTCGCGATGAATCATGGCAAACTTACTTTTCCTTATAAACGTTATCAGATTCAGCCGGTTTGGAGAGCAGACCGACCGCAGAAAGGCCGATTCAGAGAATTTTATCAGTGTGATGCTGATGTTGTGGGAAGCCAGAGTCTATGGCAGGAAGTTGAACTTGTTCAGCTGTATTTAAAATCTTTTGCAGAATTAAAAGTTGCAGTTACAATTCATTTAAACAACAGAAAAATACTTTCCGGACTTGCAGAATATGCACGAATTACCGACAAACTCATCGATTTTACAGTCGCTTTAGACAAGTTAGATAAAATTGGAAAAGACGGCGTTGTAAACGAACTTTTAGAAAAAGAAATCGCGCAGGAATCGATTGATAAACTTGATTTTCTTTTTAATCAGTCCGCAGACGCTCTGGAAAATCTTCATCAGTTAAAGGAAAAATTCACCGGAAACGAAATCGGTTCGAAAGGAGTTGAAGAATTGGAATTTGTCATTACAAATTGTCAAAATCTGGGAATTGATGCGAAAAATTTAGTTTTTGATATCACGTTAGCACGCGGACTCGATTATTACACGGGTGCGATTTTCGAAGTTAAAGCAAACGATGCGCAGATGGGATCAATTGGCGGCGGCGGACGATATGATAACCTCACAGAAGTTTTCGGTGTGAAAAATATTCCAGGAATCGGAATTTCTTTTGGTCTTGACAGAATTTACTTAGTAATGGAAGAGCTAAATCTTTTCCCTGAAGATGCCACTTCAAAAGTTGATTATCTGTTTGCCAATTTTGGAGGAAATGAAACGATTGAAGCTTTAAAAATAATTGCCAAATTAAGACAGAACGGAATTTCCGCTGAGCTTTTTCCTGAAAATGCAAAAATCAATAAGCAGTTTACCTATGCAGAGAAAAAAGGAATTCAAAACCTAGTTTTTCTGGGTGAAGAAGAATTGAAAAACGGAACAGTAACATTGAAAAATCTTAAAGCTGGAGAACAAAAAACAGTTTCTGTGCAAGAGTTTTTAAATCTACAATCAGTGTAAAATCTAAAAAATACTGCGATGAAAAACTATATTGAAATAAACAAAAAAGCCTGGAATTCAAAAGTAGAACCGCATTTGCAGTCAGAATTTTATGCGGTGGAAGATTTTATTAAAGGCAAAAATTCGCTGAACTCGATTGAACTTGACCTTTTAGGTGATGTAAAGGGAAAAAAAGTTTTGCATCTGCAGTGTCATTTTGGGCAGGACACAATTTCGTTTTCACGAATGTGAGCTGATGCGACAGGCGTTGATCTTTCAGATAAAGCTATTGATGCAGCCAATGACCTTGCTCAAAAATGCGGAGTAGAAGCGAAATTTATCTGTTCAGATATTTACGAACTGCCAAATGTTTTAGACGAAAAATTTGATATTGTTTTTACCAGTTACGGTACAATTGGCTGGCTTCCGGACCTAGATCGTTGGGCAGAAGTTGTAAGTCATTTTCTGAAACCGAAGGGAATTTTTGTGATGGCAGAATTTCATCCTTTTGTCTAGATGTATGATGATGATTTTAAAGATATAAAATATTCATATTTCAATGATGAAGAAATTTCTGAAACAGAAAACGGAACCTATGCTGATCGGAAAGCAGAAATTTATGAAACTTATGTCACATGGAATCATCCACTTTCCGAGGTTTTGCAAAGTCTTTTAGATAAAAATCTAATTCTGCAAAATTTTCAGGAATTTAATTATTCGCCGTATTCCTGCTTTAATGAAATTGAAGAATTTGAAAAAGGGAAGTGGCGTATTAAAAAATTTGGTGACAAGATGCCAATGGTGTATCCCCTGAAAGCAAAAAAGTCATCGTAACCGATGACTTTTTTTTTATTCTGATTAGCTTAGATACCTGAAGCAGATTCTTCCACTTTAGACTTCGCTTCTTCAAATTTGTTTTGTGCCTGAGAAGAAAAATCATTTGCCTTATTTTTCAAATCTCCGCTCCATTTATTCAGGTTATCTTTTGCAGTATTGATCTTATCTTTCACTGCCTGTTTTTCTTCCGGAGTCGATTTTTTGTATCTGTAATACGCTAAAGCTCCGATTCCTAATAAGGCTAAAATACCATTTGTCTTATTTCCCATGATTTCTGATTTTTAAAAGTTGAATTAAATTATTATAACTCTAACTATGTAAAATACGTGCCAGAAAAATTAGAAGATATGATAAAAATTGTTAAATTTTTATTTGAATAGTTCCGTTTTGTCGCCATCATGTAAAGCGTAAACCATTGTCGGATAGGAATCCTGATGGAAAATATTTCCTCGGTTATCAATTCCGATTGCGCCTACAAAACCGTCGTTTTTTTTAATTTCGCTAAAAGTTTTTTCAAATGCAGATTCAATGGAAAGTCCGTCTGTGACGCGCGTCACAATTTTTGCAGACGTAGCGTTTGTTACAATATCTTCCCCAACGCCGGTGCAGCTTACCGCACAAAATTCATTCGCAAAATTTCCGGCGACAGTCGCAGAATCGGAAATTCTTCCGGGGATTTCAAAACCTTTTCCGCCTGTAGAAGTAGCGACAGCAAGTCTTCCGGAAGAATCTAAAGCCACGCAACCTACTGTTCCTTTTCCGCCGGTTTTCAATTTTTCCTCGTACTCAGCTCTTCGCTGCGGAATTTCAGTTGAAAAATCTTCGAAACCATTTTCGTCAGCATATCTTTTAGCACCGATTCCGCCTAAAACCCGGTCGTCTTCCCCAATCAGGTTTTTAGCAACCATAATTGGATTTTTAACATTTTCAATATTAATTACGCCACTCATTTTCAGACTTTCGCCATCCATAATCGCTGCGCTCATTCGGATAACACCATCGCTTTGAATTTGTGAACCGATTCCTGCATTAAATAAAGGATTGTCTTCCAGTAAAGAAACGGCGTAAGCAACAGTGTCAAAAGCTGAATTCTCATTTAAAAATGAAAAAGATTTTTCGATAATTTCTTTTAAAGCTTCCTGTTTCGCAACTTTAGTTTCTTTATTTTGGTCACTTTCTGAGAAAAAACCGCCGTGAATGATAATTTTCATAGTTTGATTTGGTGTAAAAAATTATTCTTGTGGAATTGGGTTAAACTGTGAGTTTTCGATGGTCAGTTTTCGGCTCTGAAGATCGTAATGATCATTCATTGACATCACATGAACCGTCAGATTATCAATAGAAATCGGTTCACCAAGATTAATATTGGTAAGATTGGTGTCTTTTATAAATCTTCCGTCGACAATAATTACAAGACCGGAACCTACCGCGGTCATAATTTCGTTGTGAATGAATAGTCCTGTATCTTCACCCAAGCCAATTCCTAAAGTTCGGGGATTGCTTACAACTGCCTGAAAAAGTCTACCAATTCTTCCGCGCTGTACAAAGTGCGTATCGATAATTACATTATCGATGAGTCCAAGACCTTGCGTAGTTTTGATTTCACCTTTCAGCAAAGCTTCAGAACTGCTTCCCTGATAAATCATGTTTTCAGACGCAGCTGCGGCACCAGCAGAAGTCCCGGAATAAATAAAATCCTGCTCTTGGTATTTTAAAAGAATCGTGTCGTGAAAACGCGTTCCGCCAAGAATAGAGGTAAGTCTGAGCTGATCTCCACCAGTAAACATAACGACATCGGCCGCATTTGCACGTGCCACAATGGCATCAGAATTGGCTTCATCGCGGTTGTGAATATCAAGAACATTGACATTTTTAGCACCCAAAAATTCAAAAGCTTTCTTATATTCTGTACCCACAATTTGCGGAATCTGTGAAGCCGTAGTGATGACTTCGATGATAGAATCTTCTTTGTGCTTAGATTCTGTGATGATTTTACGCAAAATACCTCTTTCAAAAAAATTAAGATTTTTTTCGATATTTTGATCGTACTCTGTTTCAGCGAAGCTGCCTTTATTCACAGCGCCACCGATGATGATTAATTTTCCAACAGGTCTCATAGCTTGCAAATTTAAAGAATTATTAATGTACAGAAAAGAAGATCGGCTTTTTTAAAATTATATTAACTCTCTTGTGCTAAAAATATTATCTTATTTTTTTAGCAAATCTTTAATAGTGCCGCATATTTTTCTCTGTTTTTGCATTATCTTTGATTAAACAAGGAATTTTACCACTACTAAATACTCAGAATAAACTATGAAAATTGAAAAGATTCAGGCGTTGAGAGGTCCCAATATCTGGAGTATCAGACGAAAAAATTTGATACAGATGCGTTTGGATCTTGAAGAAATGGAGAATTTTCCGACCAATAAAATTGAAGGTTTCCGTGAGAGAATCGAAAAACTGCTTCCCTCACTCATCACACACCGTTGCAGCGAAGGTGTAGAAGGTGGATTTTTTCACCGCATAGAAACCGGAACCTGGATGGGACATGTGATCGAGCACATCGCTTTAGAAATACAGTCTCTCGCAGGAATGGAAGCGGGTTTTGGACGTACAAGAGAAACAAAATCTCCAGGAGTTTACAATGTCGTTTTCCATTATGTTGAAGAGAATGCCGGAATTTATGCTGCCGAACAGGCGGTTGAAATAGCGCAGGCTCTTATCGATGGCCACGATTACGATATTGATGCGTGTATTCAGACTTTAAAGGAAATCCGCGAAAAAGTCCGGCTTGGTCCTTCAACTGGAAGTATCGTAAAAGAAGCTTTGTCGAGAAGAATTCCATGGATCCGATTGGGTAGTAACTCACTTGTACAGCTTGGATATGGTGTGAATCAGCAGCGATTTCAGGCAACAATAACGGGAAATACCAGCAGCATTGCAGTTGATATTGCCTGTAATAAAGAATTGACGAAGAGAATGCTGCACGACAGCGCGATTCCTGTGCCTAAAGGTGAACTTATTATTGACGAACTTGGTCTCGAAAATGTAATTCAGAAAATCGGTTATCCTATTGTAATCAAACCTTTGGATGGAAATCACGGTAAAGGTTCTTCTATTAATATTAACGATTGGGAATCTGCGAAAACCGGTCTTACATATGCACAAATTTATTCGCCTAAAGTTATCGTTGAAAAATATATCACAGGGTACGATTTCAGAATCTTGGTGATCAATAATAAAATGGTAGCGGCTGCCAGACGGGTTCCCGCACATGTGGTAGGTGATGGCGAAATGACCATTCGGGCTTTAATTGAAAAAGAAAATTCTGACCCAAGAAGAGGTTATGGGCACGAAAATGTTTTAACGGAAATTGGTGTTGATAAAGACACAACGGAACTTCTTGAAAAGTTGCATTATACACTGGAATCTGTTCCGCAAAAAGGTGAAGTAGTTTATCTTAAATCGACCGCGAATCTTTCCACTGGCGGTACATCAATCGACGTCACAGACATGGTTCATCCGGAAAACGTGACAATGGCTGAGCGAATCTCAAAAATCATCGGTCTTGATGTTTGTGGAATTGATATTATGGCTGAAAATCTAACACAGCCTTTAAAGGAAAGCGGTGGCGCAATTATCGAAGTGAATGCTGCACCCGGTTTTAGAATGCATTTGGCGCCAAGCGAAGGTTTACCGAGAAACGTTGCCGCACCGGTTGTTGATATGTTGTATCCACAAGGAAAACCGTTCACCATTCCGATTATCGCGGTTACTGGAACCAACGGTAAGACGACAACGACAAGATTGATTTCTCATATCGTAAAAAATAACGGCTACCGTGTAGGTTTTACAACTTCAGACGGAATTTATATTCAAAACACAATGCTTACGCGTGGTGATACGACAGGACCGGTTTCTGCTGAATTTATTCTTAAAGATCCAACCGTAGAATTTGCTGTTTTAGAAACAGCCCGTGGAGGAATTCTCCGTTCCGGTCTGGGTTTTTCACAATGTGACATTGGCGTTTTGACGAATATTAAAGAAGATCATTTGGGAATGAATGATATTCACAATCTGAAAGACCTTACAAAAGTTAAACGTGTAGTTCTTGACAGCGTAAAGAAAAACGGTTGGAGCATTTTGAATGCCGAAGACGAATATTCGATGCGCATCATCAATGATTTGCCAAGCAATGTCGCGATTTTCAGTTTGGATGAAAACAATCCGTATATCAAAAAATTTGCTCGCGAAGGAAAGATTACCTGCGTATATGAGGAAGGATTTGTGACAATTAAAAAAGGCGACTGGAAAATCAGAATCGGAAAAGCGAAAGATTTCCCAATCACGATGGAAGGAAAAGCAAGATTTATGATTGATAACGTGCTGGCCGCAAGTCTCGCATGTTACCTGTATGGTTTTGGCATAGAAGATATTTCAAATTCACTCCGAACATTTATCCCAAGTGCACAGCTGACGCCGGGAAGATTAAATATTTTTAATTTTAAAAACTTTAAAGTTTTAATTGATTTTGCTCATAATCCTGCAGGTTATGAAGCGATTGAAGATTACCTGAAAAATGTTGAATCGACGAAGAAAATAGGTATTATTTCCGGAGTTGGTGACCGCCGCGATGAAGATATTAAACTCTGCGGAAAAATCGCAGGAAGAATGTTTGACCACATTATTATCCGAAATGAAAAACACCTTCGTGGTAGAACTGAAGAAGAAATTAATAGCTTGATTATAGAAGGAATGCAGGCTTCCGGAAGAGATGTGAGTTATGAAATCATTCCTAAGGAAATTGAAGCACTTAAACATGCGATGGGAATGGCCGAAGAAGGTACTTTTATTACAGCACTGAGTGATGTGATATCAAATGCAATCGATTTGGTTCAGGAATATCAGACTAGAGAATTGATGGAAGACGATAAAATGAATTAACTGATAAAGAAAGTAAAACAAAAAACTCCGGAACTGCCGGAGTTTTTTTTATGGTGTAAAAAATGCGTGCGAACTGCCAATCCAAATCGCGTCTTTTTTATTAAAATCAACATTTACCATCGCCGCTTTAGTCATTCTGGCGAGATTTTGCAGAAGAATTGGGCGCTCATCATTTTCTTTCCAGATATATAAAAGCCGAATTTCTGCCATCGAGAATTCACCGTTGATGTCTTTAAAAACTGGTTCGTACCGTACTTTTTTCTGAAGAATAAAATTTTCAGGATCCTGTATTGCTTTAGTTTTCTCTAATGTGGGGTGAAGATCAACGCCGCTTCCCGCAAAAGAAAACAGCGGCTTCAAAACAAAATTTTCCAGATTTTCATCTTCCGGAAATTCATTCAGAAAATAACTTTTTGGCACAAAACTGTGCTTTAGCAGAGGTAAAAGATATTTCGAAATCTTAAAAAACCAATTCGGATGCGTAATCCATTTCACATCAACCTCATCTTTAAAATCAAATTCGGTTTTCAGATTTGGAATTTTATCAAGTTCATCAAAAATCACGCGGTTGTAAATTCTTCTGATATCGATTTTCCGGCCGTCATTTTCGTAAAATAATTTTTTTCCTTCTTTTATTACTTTGGTAAGGCAGACGGTTTTGATTCCTAAAAGTTTTTCCGTTAATGCAAAGTCAATTGCGGTCTTCTGTTTTTCGGGGTAAATCTCCAGAAGTATAACATTTTCAGGATTTTCATCGCCGATAATTAATTCAGAAAGATGATTTTGATATTCTTGAGGCGAAATATCATTTTTAATTTCAGTTAAAAAAGGATAAACGTCGCAGAAAGTTTCTTCGTATACATTTTGAAAAGCATATAGCGAGGGAAATGCCTGTAACTCAATAAGTCGTGGTTCAATCTCTCCGTTTACAGATTTACAGATTCCAAAATCGATCGTGAAAAAATGAGCATGTTTGCTGTCATTCGGGACAAAACAATTTTCTGGAATTGACTTTAAAAGAAGCTCATCCGGAATATTTTTTATCTGATCGATAATACTGTCGCTCGCGTCAGTAAGTTTTTTCTTAAATTCTTGAGATAAAAAAATCGGACTTTCAGACAACCGGAATCCAGGCTCACTTCCTGATTTTTCTTTCAGTTTGCTTTTCATCAGCGCATATTTTTCCTGAGAAAACTGCACATTAAATTCGTCGCGGTATTTTTTTATCATCTGTAATTTTTAATTTTTGCTAAACTGCCTGCATTTCCAAAATCTGATCTTTCGCGCGCTGGAGAAATTTCGGTAAAATATGCGCCTGCGTCAGTCTTATTTTATCATCATCATGAATTCGTGTAACAGTTTCCAGATATTTTTCCATCCCAAAACTCTCAATCATGGCAAGTTTATTTTTTTCGTCTTTCAGGTTTTCAAGCATTCCTTCAGGATTTGCTTCCGGATGAAACTGTGTGCCGTAAATTTCTTCGGAAAATTTTACCGCCATCACGGCTCGTTCGAGATCTACATACGGACGAAGTTTTTCGATGGCAAGAACTTGCATGTTTAATTTTTCAAAACGGTCAAAATCTGGATGAATAAATTGATATGCACGCGAATCAACGGCGAAAAACGGCTCGGGTAGATTTTTAAAAATAAAATCATTTTCACCTTCCTCAGTTTTGTGTACAGGCATGATGCCGAAGGAATATGATTTTCTCAAGGTAACATCACCCAATTTCCAGTGAATTGCCGCCATCTGAAATGAATGGCAGATCAAAAAAACATGTTTTTTTGCTACACTGTTTTCGTTGAGACTGTAAATTTTATCTAAAAAATCAGCGAACCTTTTTTCCCAAACTTCACCAACGGGATGTGGATCTCCCGGCCCGCCGGATGAAATGAAAATATCGTAATCCTCAACTTCAGGCATTTCATTTTTAAACCGGACATCAAAACTTTCTACTGAAACAGGCACGTCACAGCCACTGCAAAATGTTTCTGCAATTTCTTTGATATTTTTAAAACCCTGATTGACACGGTTATCATTCATGTCTAGCAGGGCAATTTTAATAGATTTCATCTGACTTTGTTTGCCGCAAATTTATGCATATTAAAAATCACTGTCCATGTGTGTGATTCCGTATTCTGTTTCTTTGATCATGTAATCGACCACTTTCGTCAAATCGCCGGTCTCTTCATACACCTTTAACTGACGGTCGGCGCCGGTTCCGTGATCAATAATTTTCCAGGCATATTCTACCTCATTTCGGCAGCCAAGATCATCCACAACATCATCGATAAACTCTAAAAGTTCCTTCAATAAATCAGCATAAGGTACAGATTCTTCTTTACCAAAATCGATAAGATGTGAGTGAATTCCGTCCCGCGAAGCACGCCATTTATTTTCATTTAAAAGCAGTCGACGATAACTTCTGAAACTTAAATTCTGCTGATGAAGTTTATAAATTTTGGCCACGAGACACTGCATAATAGCAGCCAAACAAACGGTTTCGTCTAACCTTAACGGCATATCGCAAATCCTGAATTCGATGGTAGGGTAGAACGGATGTACGCGTAAATCCCACCAGATTTTTTTTGCATTATCGATGGTTCCGGTTTTTACCAGAAGATCCACGTAGCTGTCAAACTCGGCAAGAGAATTGAAAAAACTGGGAATTCCCGTACGCGGAAATTTAACAAAAATCTCCTGTCTGTAAGATTTAAAACCTGTTTTACGGCCGATCCAAAAAGGAGAATTCACTGATAAAGCGTAAACGTGTGGAAGAAAATACCGCATCACGTTCTGAATGCGTACACCTTCCTCACGGTTTGGGATTCCGATATGTACATGCAGTCCGAAAATGAGGTTTCCACGGGCGACATCGCCCATATCGTCCACGATTTTATTATAACGCTCGCCGTCGGTAATCGTATTGTGCTCCCAATTCGAAAACGGATGCGTTCCTCCGCCACAAACACGTAAGCCCTGCTCGTGCGCTGTATTGATGAGATGTTTCCGAAGCTGGGTAAGTTCCGCTTTGGCTTCCTGAATATTCTGGCAGATTCCGGTTTCCATCTCGATCATCGATTCGTGCATCTCGTATTTGAGATTTTCGCTGAGAATCGCTTTTCCGCCTTCAATAATTTTGGAAACATGGGAAATAAGATCGCGGCTTTCGACGTCTATGATCTGATATTCTTCTTCAATCCCGATGGTAAAGGTGTGCATTTTGTGTTTCTTAATAGGTTAAACCTTTTTTAAAGAATCTTTTACGAAAGTTCCCCAAGAGATATTCTGTTTTCCCGGAACGTATTCTTTCGCTTTTTCGATGGCCAGTTTTGCTGAATGCTCTACAATCCATGCGAAATTTTCTTCTCCAACAGCATTTTTGTCGGCATCAGGAGCTGGATTACAGAAATCAATCGCATAAGGAATACCGTCACGCACTGCAAATTCTACCGTATTGAAATCGTAACCTAAAGCTTTATTCATCTTTAAAGTATAATCGGTAATGGTTTTCAGAAGTTTTTTCTGCTCATTGCCCGATGTTTTATGTGTTGTAGCGTAGCGTAAATGCGGTTCGTTTCTTGGCTCGTAAGGCATGATGTGTACATATTTCTGACCTAAACAGTACACTCTGTAATAATCTTCAAAAATAATTTCTTCCTGAACCATCATTACAAGTTGACCCGTTTCGCCTAATTTATTCCAGAGATCTTCCGGAGAATCAACGCGGTAAACACTCTTCCAGCCTCCGCCATCGTGAGGTTTCATATAAGCAGGAAATCCTACATATTCAAAAATATAATCCCAGTCGTGCGGAAATTTGAGGTTTCTGAATGATTTTTCACTGGTGTCTGTCGGACGCTCGTGTGAAGGAAGCAAAACCGTTTTTGGCAAAGGAATCCCGAGTTTGCTCATTAGAGCATTATTAAAAAACTTTTCGTCAGCGCTCCACCAGAAAGGATTATTAATCACATACGTTCCGTTCAGCGCAGCATTCTTAAGATATGCTCTGTAGAAAGGAACATCCTGCGAAATTCTATCAATAATCACAGCATAGCCATAATCTGCACCTTGCTCAAGCTTGTCGATTGTCACCGGTTCAGCTATGATCTCACCTTTTCCCAATTCATTTACTTTATCGATAAAAGCCCACGGAAACGTGTCTTCCATACCAAATAAAATACCTACTTTCTTTGCCATAATTTATTTTTATCAGTTGTTTAATATAGTTTTAAGAGAAAAATTCACCTATAAATTTCGGGAAAACCATACGCCAGAGAGGCCAGTCATGATTAATCCATTTCTGCTCGTCGTACCAGAAATTGATTCCTCTGGAAGTAAGAATCTGAGCCATTTCAAGATTTTTGTCCCGGCAGATATCTTCATCTGAAGTGCTCAGAACGATGTGCATATGATTGTATTTCCAGGGAGCATCGTTTTTCACAAATTCGCGCGGACAATTAAAATAAACCAGATCGTCACTGTAGCCATCCATAAAATTACGGATGCTGAACGCACCGGAAAGCGCAAAAAGATGCGAAACCACACCAGGAAATCTAAAAGCAAAATTAGCTGCATGATAACCTCCAAAACTCGCTCCTGCTACGGCCACGCGCTCAGTCTGATGTATTTTCTGAATGTACGGAATAAACTCGCGAATGAGAAACTGTACATATTTCTCGTAATTTCTGATGCGCTGTTGAGGCGAAATACTATTATCGTAAAAACTCCAGCCATCTATCGTTTCGATATTATAAAGTTTCACTTTTCCGCTATTTACAAACCAGTCGATGCTGCTGTTCAGGTGAAAATCGTGATTTTGAGTATACGATCCCTGCGAGGTCGGAAACATGATGATCGGATGACCGTAATGGCCGGTGATTTCCACTTTCAAACTCGTCTGTAAGATGTGCGAATAGTAATCTGTATGCTGAATCTGCGGCATATTTTCGTTTTTAAAAGTGATTTAGGATGTTGGTTTTTCTGTTGGCGGAATGATGCTTAACAGTTCATTCTGAATAATTTCTGCTGCTTCATTCAGCCGTTTTTCGACTATTTTTTCATCTTTGGATTTATAGACAATTCCTGCATGATAATCTATCGGAAGAAATTTGACGGCTTCCTCACATTCAAACAGACTGTTTTCTGGCGATTTATGTTTAATTAACGCAATGATCAACCCAGCAAAATAGGCCGTCGATTTTGGAATTTTATATGCAGTATTTCTTAGAATGGCATCTTCGATTTTAGCCCATTCGCGCCAGATATTAATGTTGCTGCTGGCCTCAATAAGGTCAGGAATATGAGCACCGCCAACACGCGAAGAAGTTTCAAGGAAATAAAATTTTCCGTCATCTTTACTTCGGATAAATTCGGTGTGTGTTGCGCCGTTTACAAGTTTAAATCTTTCGATCACCTGCTTATTGGCCTTGTCTAAAGCTTTGTATTCATCAGAATTCCGGCTTAAAGTTTTTGTTCTGAAAACGCCACCTTCATGCGAAACCTGCATTGGCGGAGCCAGATATCTTGATGCAGAGGTGAAGACGATTTTTTCTCTAAAAGTGAGACTGTCTACATGATATACATCTCCTGGTTTGAAGCTTTCAAGAAGAAATAGATGTCTTTCCTCACCAAGTTTATGAATGGCTTCCCAAAGATGTTCTTTGTTAGTTAACTTTTTAATTCCTGAAGCAGAGGCTTCAGAACGCGGTTTTAAAACCCAGGGAGGAAAAATGCGTTCAGCAAAATCGTTAACAGCTTCATCATTAAATATCGCAGTAAATTCTGGAACGAGAATTCCTTCATCCAATGCTTTCTGACGCATCGCCAGTTTATCACGAAAATATCTGTGTGTTGTCTGTCCCATGCCGGGAATACGGAAAACCTCACGAATCATCGCTGCTTTTTCAACATCATAATCGTCGAGCGCAATGACTGCGTCAATTTTCTGTGACCTCATCAGGTGAGAAAATCCCTGCGTAAGATGATCGAGATTCCAGACCGAAGATTTTACTTCAGGCATGTAATATACTTCATCGATAGCGTGCCAAGGCCAGTTTTTATCTTTTAGATTTTCAGATGTGATGAGAATAATTCTGTTGCCCAGTTTTTTACTTTCATCCATAAAATCATAGCCTTTGAAGTAACATGACAGGCAGACTAGCGTTTTCCCCTCCATACAATGATTTTTAGTTTTTGGTGGATTAGTCTTAAATGATAAACATTAAGATTAATAAATTCACATCAAATTGCATCCACATGGTTCATTAAATGAAATTGACTATCAATGATACAGAGAAATTTCGGAAAAAACTAATTTTTACAGATAATTTTGCATTAAATCAATCAAAAGCTGAACGCCATATCCGGTCGCCGCTTTTTCTTTTGAATAATCAACATTTCCGAAGGCTACACCAGCAATATCAAGGTGCGCCCAGTTTGGATGATCACCGATAAACTGCTCTAAAAATTTCGCAGCCACGATGCAGTCGCCAATCGGTTTTGAAGAGATGTTTTTGAAGTCTGCAACATTAGAAGTAAAGTCTTCTTTCCAGATGTCCCATAGCGGTAAATTCCATACACGTTGCCCGGTCTTGTCACCGGAAAAAATAATAGAATCGCGCAAAGAACTGTTATTTGAAAACATGGCAGCACACGTGTCGCCAAACATCCGCACAGCGCTTCCTGTAAGCGTTGCAAGGTCGATTAAAACTTCAGTTTCATGATTTTTTGACAGATATGCAAGTGCATCTGCCATCGTCATTCTGCCTTCGGCATCCGTATTTAAAACTTCAATCGTTTTGCCGTTGTATGCTTTTACTACATCGCTCGGCAGATACGATTTTTCTGAAACTGCATTGTCTGTAATAGGTAAAATCGCAACAATATTTACCGGAAATTTCATTTTTGAAGCATATGCAAGTGCACCCAAAACCGCTGTTGCACCGCCCATGTCAGACTTCATATAATGCATATTTTCCGAACCTTTAATGGAAATCCCGCCGGTATCAAATGTCACGCATTTCCCGATAAGTCCAATGGTTTTTGCGTTTTTATTTTCAGAATTATATTCCAGAATCGTAAATGCCGCTTCATAATGACTACCCTGATTCACGGCGAGATAAGCGCTCAAACCAAGCTCTTCGCATTTCTGTCTGTTGAAAACTGTATGTTTTAAATTATTTTCCGCTGAAAAATCTTTCAGAAAGTTTGAAAGAATATCCGGGTTTTTAAAATTTGCAGGTTTGTTGAGCCATTCCTGGCAGAGCGACTGTGCATCGAGCAATGCAGAAGCTTCCTGATGAGTTGCTGTTTCCGAAATGTTCTCGGCTTTATAATAAAGTGAAAATTCGCTTTTTAAGACCGGATGATCTTTTTTAAAAGGATATTCATATGTTCCAAGAAATAATCCTTTATAGAAACTGCCAAACTGATTTTCGCTTAAATCTTCGGCATTAAAAACAGTTTTATCTGCAAGAATATTTTTTCGGTAGTGATGCGAAAACTTCATCGCGATGCGCTGCAGTTCATGATCAGGAATATTTTTTTTTCCGATTCCAATGAGAAAATTAACGCTTCCTTCTTTTATATCGACAAAAAATTCACTTTTCTTTCCGGAAAAGAAACCGCTTATTGGTTCACCGAATTTCTGTTTATTACTGTTCCAGCTTTCCTCAGAAAAAACATGGAAAGTCTGAGGAAACTGGCTGTATTGCGTTTCAGGTTGATTCATATATATTTATTGATTGATGGTTTGTGTTGGTTTTACTTCCACAGGATTTTCGGTGTTGTTGTAAAAAAGCCATTCGATCGCGCGCGGAAATTCCTGCGACCAGTAATGCTCATTGTGTGTACCGTCTGGGTTAATGTGCGTGCGAACTTCAAACGAAAACCTGTTCATGCGTTCCCATTCTTTCAGATAATTTTCAAAAACGCCGATTCTTTTAACCATTTTTGCGCCTTCCTTTTCGCCTCCGTAGAGATATATTTTAGTTTTAAATGGATTTCGGAAACTCATCATTGGAAAATTATTATCCGGTTCGACCCAAAGTGATGGTGAGAAAATCAATAGTTTTGAATAAACTTCGGGATAAAGAAAACCGCTGTAAATGCTGATTAAAGCACCAAGCGAACTTCCGCCAATTCCTGTATTTTCTCGGTCTTTTTTTGTTCTGAAATGAAGATCAACGTAAGGTTTGAGAGTGTCGGTTAGAAATCGGATGTATTTTTTACCTTCAGAACCGTTTGCTACGTGATCATTGTCAAAAATGTACTCCCGGATTCGGTCTTCGCTGCCATGTTCCACTGCAATTACAATAATGTCGCCACGACCGTATTCTGCAAGAAGTGCCAGTTTCCGGTCAATTTCCCAGTTGCCAAAATCACTTCCGTCCTGAAAAAGATTTTGCGCATCGTGCAGATACAGCACAGGATATTTCTTGTCTGATGTATGATAATCATAGGGTAGAAGTGCCCATATTTTTCGGTGCCTGTCAAGTTGTGGAATATAAAATTCTTCCGCAATAATCTCGGTAATCGGAAAAAATTCTTCTTTGAAAGGTCCCCAGTTCAGACGCCATCTTTCAACGAAATCAAAAATTGGTTCTGCATTTTTCTGCATTTTTCTGTTCGGGGTGATATTTCCTGCGATGTCTAGTTCCACATTTTCCCAGCCGCCTTTCGTGAATTTGTATTCGATAAGATCTGGGAGAACTTCGTCGGCGATTTCTATTTGAAAAGTTTCTCCGTCGGTTTTTTCCAGCTGAAAATCAGCGTTTTTTGGATTCCAGGCATTAAAATTTCCCGTAATGTAGACAGGTCGTGCATCATCTTCAGCAGTTTTTACGGTAAATTTCATATTGTTTGCTTGCCGTATAGGCATTAAAATTGGTAAAAATTTTTTGTTAAGTATTACGCAAAATTAACAAAAACCATGCGTTTTACAAGTTAATATTCATACATTTATAACCGTTGCGGGATTTTCACATTTATATCTGCGACAACTTATTTTTAAAACACAAAAAAATTCTGACCACTGGTCTGCACTTATGAAAAATTTGGTTCAGCCGTTTTCGCTGCTTACAGAGCATGATGTTTACCTGTTTAGGGAAGGCAAACATTTTAAATTGTATGATAAGATGGGATCGCATGCTGCTGAAAATGGCAGTGAGAAGGGTTTTTCTTTTTCAGTCTGGGCGCCTCACGCGAAAAAAGTTTCGGTCATCGGAGATTTTAATGACTGGAAATCCTCGCAGTACGAATTGTTCCCAAGGTGGGACGGCTCTGGAATCTGGGAAGGCTTTATCCCGAATCTTCAGTGGGGAAATCTATACAAATATGAGATCGAAACAGCGGACGGAAAAGTTTTAGAAAAAAGCGATCCTTTTGCCGTAAGCTGGGAACAGAATCTTCAGGCGGCATCGCAGATTTCGACAACCTGGTATGAATGGAAAGACAAATCGTGGATGCAGAACCGCCAACAGAAAAACAGTCTTTCTGCACCGCTTTCAGTGTATGAGATTCATCTAGCTTCTTGGATTCGGGACGAAAATAATCCTGAAAAGTTTTTAAATTATACAGAAATTGCCAAAAAACTGGTTCCCTATATTCTCGAAATGGGCTTTACACACGTCGAGTTTATGCCGGTGATGGAATATCCTTATGAGCCGAGTTGGGGTTATCAGATTACCGGATTCTTTGCTGCAACTTCTCGTTTCGGTTCGCCGCAGGATCTGATGTTTCTGATTGACGAACTGCACAGAAATAATATCGGTGTGATTCTCGATTGGGTTCCTTCGCATTTTCCGGGTGACGCCAACGGACTGCATCTTTTTGACGGAACAAGTCTTTACGAACATCCCGATCCAAAGCGTGGTTTTCATCCGGAGTGGAAATCATACATTTTCGATTACGGAAAAAATGAAGTGCACTCTTTTTTGATTTCTAACGCGATGTTTTGGCTCGAAAGATATCACGCAGACGGCCTTCGCGTAGATGCGGTGACATCGATGCTTCATCTCGATTATGCGAGAAACGAAGGCGAATGGGAACCCAATATCTTTGGCGGAAACGTAAATCTTGAAGCAAAATCTTTCCTTCAGGAAATGAATACGGCCGTTTACGGAGAATTCGGCGACAGCATCATGACAATTGCCGAAGAAAGTTCGGATTTTCCGATGCTGACAAAACCCGTTCACGACGGCGGAATCGGTTTTGGGATGAAATGGATGATGGGCTGGATGCACGATACGCTCAAATATTTTAAAACTGATTACTCTGACCGAAAAAACGTACATCACAAAATCACGTTTGCGTCGATGTATGTTAATAATGAAAACTACATGATGCCGCTTTCTCACGATGAAGTGGTGCACGGAAAAGCGAGTCTCATTTATAAAATGGTGGGCGACGAGTGGCAGAAATTTGCCAATCTGCGCACGTTGTTTGTCTATATGTTTACGCATCCCGGTGCTAAACTTCTCTTCATGGGCGACGAAATCGGGCAGACTTCTGAATGGAATTTCAGGAAAAGTATTGACTGGAATCTTCTGGAACACAATGTTCACAGCGGTTTGCAGAATCTGGTAAAATCCTTAAACCGTTTATATAAAACAGAAACAGCGCTGTACGAAAATCAGTTTAATCCTTACGGATTTCAGTGGGTGGAAGCTGATGATGCTGAAAAATCAGTTTTCGTTTATTTAAGGAAAGGAATAGTGGCAGGCGATGTTTTAATGATCATATTAAATATGAAACCGGAAGCTATCGATTATAAAATTGGGGTGAAAAGATCTTCGAAATGGAAGGTGATTTTTAATTCTGATGACAAAAAATTTGCCGGAGGCGGAGTCGTTCCGACGATTTTCAAAGAAGATAGTGAAAGCTGGATGGGATATTCAAAATCGATATCGGTTAATCTGCCGCCACTTTCCGGAATTGTTCTGAAGATGAAAACTTATTCGGCTTCAAAGAAAAAATCAGCCAAAAACAGAATATTTAAATTAAAGAAATTATATAAATGACAATTTATCACCTCAGCACAGAATGTTACCCTGTCGCCAAAGTGGGCGGACTTGCCGATGTTGTGGGCGCGCTGCCGAAATATCAGAATAAGATCGAGGGAATCTACGCAAAAGTCGTGATGCCTTGGTACAACAAACCATTTGTGCACGAGCACGATTTTGATGTGGTTTTTGACGGATTTATTCATCAGGGTCAAAATATGCTGCAGGTTCAGGTTTTAAAAGAAAAATCTAAAGAACTTGGTTTTGAACTTTTCCTGGTGAGAATTCCAGGGCTTTTAGATCGCGATAATCCTTACGGTTATCAGGACGAAAGTTATCAGTTCTTAGGTTTTCAGCATGGAATTTTACACTGGTTAAGCGCAATGCAGATTCGTCCAGACGTGCTTCACTGTCACGATTATCACACCGGATTGGTTCCGTTTATGGTCGAAAACTGTGCGGAATTTTCATTTTTAAAAGGCGTAAAAACCATCGGTACGATTCACAATGGCGAATATCAGGGAATGATGAGTTGGGAAATGGTACGTTATATGCCGGATTTTGATGGTTATAAATGGGGACTTCTCGACTGGAGCGGTCTTATCAATCCGCTGGCGTCGATGATTAAATGCTGTCATGCTTTCACGGCAGTTTCCGGTGGTTATCTGGATGAATTATTTACAAGCTTTCATGGTTTGGAAAATCTCGTCCGTCAGGAATTTTCAAAATCTTTCGGCATCATCAACGGCATAGACACTGAAGTCTGGAATCCGGAAACCGATCCGATGCTTGATTTTAATTTCAATAAAAAAAATGCAGTAAAAACTAAGAAGAAGAATAAGGAAAGTCTTTGTAAAGAGTATAATCTAAACCCAGATTTGCCGCTTTTTGCATTCATAGGAAGATTTGCCACCGAGAAAGGCGCAGATCTTCTACCAGACGTGGTTTGGAGGAGTATTACAGAAAGTTCAGGCTCTTTAAATATCATCATTTTAGGCTCAGGAAATCCACAGCTCGAAAACCGTCTGCGTGAACTCGATAATGTTTATATTAATTTTGCGCTTGATTTGGGTTATAAAGAACATCTTTCCCATAAAATCTATGCTTCGGCAGATTTTTTGTTGATGCCATCACGGGTTGAACCTTGTGGTTTAAACCAGATGTATGCGATGCGCTACGGTACAATTCCTGTCGTGAGATATATCGGCGGACTGCGCGATACCGTTCAGGATATTTCGACTGGAGGAGCAGGGTTAAATTTCACAAATGCCGGAACGGATGACGTGATACATTCGATGGAAAGGGCGACAGCGATCTATGGAAACAAAACTCTTATGAAAAATCTGGTTTTGGCAAATATGAATTTTGATTTTGCCTGGGAAAAATCTGCGCAAATCTACATTGATTTATATAAAAACTAAGCAGTTCGCAATGAATTACAAACTCAAAAATCATAAAATATAAAGATGAATCGAAATGTTATCTCAATCGTTTTAGGCGGAGGCCGGGGTACAAGACTCTTTCCTTTAACGTATTCAAGATCAAAACCTGCGGTACCGATCGCGGGAAAATACAGATTGGTAGATATTCCGATCTCAAACTGTCTGAATTCCGGACTTAATAAAATTCTTGTCCTCACGCAGTTTAATTCTGCCTCATTAAATTCACATATAAAAAACTCTTTTCACTTTGATACGTTCAGCAAAGGCTTTGTAGATATTCTTGCGGCAGAGCAGAATGTAGACAGCGACAGCTGGTTTCAGGGAACTGCTGATGCCGTACGACAGTCGATGAAGCATCTTGAAAAGTATGATTATGAATATATTTTAATTCTTTCAGGAGATCAATTGTATCAGATGGATTTTCAGGAAATGCTGCAGTTTCATATCGACCGGGGAGGTGATGTAACGATTGCGACAATTCCTGTAAATGCCAAAGACGCAACCGGTTTTGGTATTCTAAAATCCGATGACGAAGGAAATATTACTTCTTTCGTAGAAAAACCTGATTATGATTCTTTAAATGGATTACAGTCTGAAGTTTCTGATGACAATAAATACAAAGGAAAAGAATATCTGGCATCTATGGGGATTTATATCTTCACAAAAAGCATTCTGAAAAAGATGTTTGAAGATGGCGCCGGCGATGATTTCGGTAAAGATATTATTCCAAGTTCTATTGGTAAATACACCACTTTAAGCTATCAGTATGAAGGTTACTGGACAGATATCGGAACGATTGAATCTTTTTACGAAGCCAATCTTGATCTTTGCCAGGATTTCCCACAGTTTAATCTGTTTTCTTCGTCACCCATTTACACAAGAGCACGAATGCTTCCACCGTCGAAAATAAACGGTTCTTATGTTAGCAAAGCGGTTTTTGGTGACGGCTGTATTATTTTGGCTGATAAGGTTGAAAATTCAGTAATCGGAAACAGAACAAGAATCGATAAAGGAAGTACAGTGGTAAGTTCTTACGTAATGGGGTCTGATTTTTATCAGAAAACCACCGAGATTGTAGATAACGACAGCAAGGGAATTCCAAACATGGGAATCGGGAAATACTGTTACATCGAACGTGCAATTTTGGATAAAAACTGCAGCATTGGTGATAATGTGCGTATCATTGGAGGAAGACATATTCCGGATGGTGATTATGGAACGCATTCTGTACAGGATGGAATTGTTGTTGTGAAAAAAGGCTCAGTAATAATGGCCGGAACACACATCGGATAAGATTTTTAAACCTAATATACAGTGACCAGTTATATTGGTCACTTTTTTTATTTAGCTTAATTTTGCCGCATGCGATTTTTTAAAATTACTGCTTTCATTGTGTTGATTCTGCTCGGTGCTTACGCTGCAGCGATGTACTATTTGGTTGAAGAAAGCAAAGAATTTACGGTAGAAAAAGAAATCGCTTACCCCGTTGATAAAGTATATAACCAGTTCAGTAATTTTCAGAATTTCACGCGGTGGAATAACTTTTTCAGCAGTTCGAAAACGGTTCTAATCGATTTTTACACGCCTTATGAAGGAAAAGGCAGCGCGATCAGTTACGCTGATCCTTTGAAGGATGAAAGCGGCGAAATGTACATAAGGTACGCGAATGAAAATAAAACATTACGATATCAGCTTTTCGAACACGAAAACGAAAATCCAACGCTTGTTGATGTTAAATTTATTCCCGTTTCAACCACGAAAACCAAGATACAATGGTTTATTCATACACCTAAATTATCGGTATGGGCGCGGGCAAAAAACTTCTGGACAGAAGACCGTTTTGCGGAAAATATCGATAAAAGCATGGGTAACCTGAGCAATGTTTTAGGTAATAAAGTACAGAAAGACAATCTTTTAGCGTCCATAAAATACGACAGCTTAATGGTCGAGAAGGAAGATGCGCAGATGATTTTAGGAATCAATGTCAGCACTTCAAACAAAAAAGATGCGCTTTACAGAAACGTTCTCATCAATTACAATAAGGTTTACAATTTTACGACAATGGATCTTGGTAAGAAAAATGACGAAATCGGATATCCGGTTTTGATTACTGATCCTGATAATTTTAAAGACAGAGAAGTTTCTTACTTTCTGGGAATTCCGTTATCAAAAAAAATAGGAATTTCGGATAATAATTTCAGCTTCCGGTCGGTAAGTCCGACAGAAAATTACGTGATGTATTACAGAGGCAACTATTCCGGGCGATTAAAAGCGGTACAGCGTCTCATGGAAAAAGCGCGAAAAGAAGAAATGCGTTACGGCGACATCTATGAGACCTTTTTGGAGGCACCAACTGAAGCTGATCTCGTAAATCTAAAACTCTCATTATCAGTTTATCGCTAAACATGAGATTCGTCATGCGGTCTTAATACTTTTTAACGATTATGCGGGCAGGCTACTCGGTTTTTTTTTATTAAATTTGAGGATTCATTCGAATAATAATATTAAATAAAAGATAAACTGTAATAATGGACAGATTTTCATTCCTAAACGCAGCCCATTCTCAGTTAATTGAGGATTTATACCAACAATATTTAAAATATCCGGATTCACTGGAGCCTTCTTGGAAAGCATTTTTCCAGGGTTTTGATTTTGCCTTAGAGAATTATGGCGACGATGAGGATATTCAGATGGTAAAAGCGTCTGGAAACACTGCGCCGGCGGTACAGCAAATCTCGCAGGCAGTGGCCGGAGGTGAAGTTCCGGAGCACATCAAAAAAGAATTTAAAGTGGTAAATCTGATCGAGGCGTACAGAACACGCGGTCACTTATTCACAAAAACAAATCCGGTTCGTCAGAGAAGACATTATGAGCCGTCGCTAGATATCGAAAATTTCGGTCTTTCAAAAGAAGATCTGAATACGACTTTCAACAGCGCAGCAGAAACAGGGATGAAGGGTCCGGCTACGCTGAAAGATTTAATCACCCATTTAGAAAACATTTACTGCGATTCTATTGGGGTTGAGTATATGTATATCACAAATATCAAGGAGAGAGAATTTATCAAACAGTGGATTCAGGTTAATGAAAACCATGCGATTCTTAAAACGGAAGAAAAGACAGAGATTTTACTTAAATTAAATCAAGCTGTTGCTTTCGAAAATTATCTTCACACGAAATTTGTTGGTCAGAAAAGATTCTCATTGGAAGGTGGTGAAACTTTAATTCCTGCGTTGGATCAATTGATCTCAAAATCTTCTCAGCTTGGCGTTGACGAAGTGGTTTTGGGAATGGCTCACCGTGGCCGACTGAATGTTTTATCAAATATTTTCGGGAAATCTTACAAGCAGATTTTCTCAGAGTTTGAAGGGAAAGAATTTGAAGAAGACGTATTTTCGGGTGACGTAAAATATCATTTAGGTTCTTCTAAAAAAGTGCAGACTGCCTCAGGTGAAGAAGTTTCGATCAATTTAACGCCAAATCCATCACACTTGGAAACAGTTGCCGCTTTGGTTGTCGGGATTTGCCGTGCGAAAGTGGATGACAAATACAAAGGTGAGTTCTCGAAAGTTTTACCGATTATTATTCATGGAGACGGCGCGATTGCAGGTCAGGGAATTGCCTATGAAGTCGCCCAGATGATGAATCTTGAAGGATATAAAACTGGTGGAACGGTACATATAGTTGTAAACAATCAAGTTTCTTTCACCACAAATTATGCTGATGCAAGATCATCAACCTACTGTACAGACATTGCTAAAGTGACTGAAAGTCCGGTTATGCATGTGAATGCAGATGATGTTGAAGCGGTTGTTCATGCGATTCATTTCGCGGCAGATTACCGTGCGAAATTTGGAAAAGATGTTTATATCGACCTTTTAGGTTACAGAAAATACGGTCACAACGAAGGTGATGAACCGAGATTTACGCAGCCTAATTTATATAAAGCCATTTCAAAACATCCAAATCCGAGAGAGATTTACAAAGATAAATTGATCACAGAGGGCGTAATTTCTGATGATGTTTTGAAGAAAATGGAAACGGAATTTAAATCGCTTCTTGATAAAGATTTTGATGCTTCAAAAGAGATTGAAAAAAATGCGATGGATCTGTTTATGTCTGATGACTGGACCGATTATCCGTTGGCAAAAAGAGGTGCCGTTCAGGATTCTGTTGATACAAAATTTGACCTTGAAAAACTGAAAAAGCTGGCGGTGGAAATGTCTACTTTGCCATCTGATAAAAAGTTCCTTAATAAAATAACAAGGTTGTTTGAAAACCGTGTGAAAGCGATTAATGCAAATGCTCTCGACTGGGCTTTGGGCGAATGGCTTGCGTATGCGACACTTTTAAATGAAGGTTACAACGTAAGAATTTCTGGTGAAGATGTTGAGCGTGGAACTTTTTCGCACAGACATGCAGTTGTAAAAACCGAAGATACAGAAGAAGAATATATTCCTTTAAGACATGTTTCAGAAAGTAGATTTGATGTGTATAATTCGCATCTTTCTGAGTATGGTGTTTTAGGTTTCGATTATGGCTACGCAATGGCTTCACCGAATACTCTGACAATTTGGGAGGCGCAGTTTGGTGATTTCGTAAACGGCGCACAGATTATTGTTGACCAATACCTGGCAGCTGCAGAAGAGAAATGGAAAATTCAGGATGGTTTGGTAATGCTTTTACCACATGGTTCTGAAGGTCAGGGAGCAGAGCACTCGTCGGCAAGATTGGAGCGATTTTTAACGCTTTGTGCCAATGAAAATATGGTTGTGGCAAACATTACGTCACCTGCCAACTATTTCCATTTACTGAGAAGACAGCTTAAGTGGAATTTCAGAAAACCATTGATCGTGATGAGTCCGAAATCTCTTTTAAGAAGTCCTAAAGTCATTTCTCCTTTGGAAGATTTTTCAACAGGAACTTTCCAGCCGATTTTAGATGATCCGAATGCTGAAGCTTCAAAAATTGAGAAGTTGGTGATGTGTTCAGGTAAATTATATTTCGAGCTTTTGGCCAAGAAAGAAGAACTGAACTGCGATAACGTGGCTCTGGTGCGTTTCGAGCAGCTTTATCCTTTGCAGAAGGATGCGATAGAAAATATTTTCTCTAAATACGGCAATGTAAAATCGATTATCTGGGCTCAGGAAGAGCCGGAAAATATGGGTGCATGGTCTTATATTTTAAGAAACTTCAGAGAGACAGGAATTCAGGTAATTTCTCCAGTGGCGAGTGGTGCTCCGGCTCCGGGAAGTCACAAAATGTTTGAGAAAAACCAAAACTTAGTAATCAACAGAGTTTTTGACAGAGATGATGCTCCGTCAAAAAGACCTGTTACAGCCTAATAAAATTAATTTCCAATAAAAAATAAAAAATACTCATATGTCAATTTTAGAAATGAAAGTTCCTTCGCCGGGCGAATCAATTACAGAAGTTGAAATTGCAACTTGGCTTGTAAAAGATGGTGATTACGTAGAAAAAGATCAGCCAATTGCTGAAGTAGATTCAGACAAAGCGACGCTCGAACTGCCAGCTGAAGAAAGCGGTGTGATCACTTTAAAAGCTGAAGAAGGCGACGTGGTGCAGGTGGGCCAGGTTGTTTGTTTAATTGACAGAGATGCTGCAAAACCTTCGGGTGGCGAAGCTGCTGCACCTGCAGAGAAAAAAGAGGAAACTCCGAAAGCAGAAGACCCGAAAAAAGAGGAGCCTAAAAAAGAGGAAGCTCCAAAACCAGCTGCAACATCTTACGCGACTGGCGCTCCTTCTCCAGCAGCCAAGAAAATTCTTGATGAAAAAGGGATCGAAGCTTCACAGATTTTAGGTTCTGGCAGAGACGGCAGAATCTCTAAATCTGATGCTGAATTAGCAGCTAAGCCTGCAATGGGCGGAAGCTCTTTATCTGCAACAGGTTCAAGATCTACAACGACTACAAAACTTTCTGTTTTAAGAAGAAAAATTGCACAGCGTTTGGTTTCTGTTAAAAACGAAACGGCGATGCTTACAACTTTCAATGAAGTTGATATGTCTGAAATTTTCAGATTGAGAAAACAGTATAAAGACGAATTTGCACAGAAACACGGGGTTGGACTAGGTTTCATGTCGTTCTTTACAAAAGCGGTGACCAGAGCATTGCAGATGTATCCTGATGTGAACGCTTCTATCGACGGAGATTTCAAAGTTAATTATGATTTCTGCGATATTTCAGTTGCGGTTTCAGGACCAAAAGGATTGATGGTTCCGGTTTTAAGAAATGCTGAAAATATGTCTTTCAGAAGTATTGAAGCCAATATTAAAGATTTGGCTACAAAAGTAAGAGACGGAAAAATTACGGTAGACGAAATGACTGGCGGAACTTTCACCATTACCAACGGCGGAACTTTCGGATCGATGCTCTCTACGCCGATTATCAATCCCCCACAGTCTGCAATTTTAGGAATGCACAATATCATCCAGAGGCCGGTTGCCGTTGACGGACAGGTTGTTATCAGACCTATGATGTATGTAGCGATGTCTTACGACCATAGAATTATAGACGGAAAAGAGTCTGTAGGGTTTCTGGTTGCTGTAAAAGAAGGAATCGACAATCCCGTTGAATTCCTGATGGGCGGTGATGAAAAAAGAGGATTGGAGCTTTAAGATTCTGACAAATATTTCATATTATATAATCTCGCCTTTCAAAAGGCGAGATTTTTGTATTAAATCTAAAAATCAACGACATGTTTTCGAAAATCACTGAAAATATCAAAGTTTCCGTAGAACCTGAGTACGACGTAAAAAACAGCTTTCCTGCTGAAAACCGTCATGTATTCAAGTATAATATTCTGATCGAAAACAACAGCATTTTTCCTATTAAAATTTTAAAGAGAAAGTGGCTGATTTTTGATGTTGGATTCGGATTTACAGAAGTGGTGGGCGATGGTATAATCGGTCTTACACCGGAAATTTTACCTGGCGAAAACTTTGCTTATTTTTCTAATGTGATGTTGCGATCTGGCGTAGGAAGTATGAGCGGTAAATATCTGGTTGAAAACGAAGAAGATAAAAATTCGTTTGAAATAGATATTCCAAAATTTAATCTTTTATCTCAAGTTCTAAGTAACTGATTTTTATAGTTTTTTAAGTTTAGAGGCAAAATTTAAAGAAATTTCATCATTCTCTGTGATTAATAATCTTTCAAAAGCTAATAAAGAGATCTTTGCACAAACTTCTGCATCGTCGCCAGCAAGGTGATGATTAAATTTGATCTGATGATATTCTGCGAGATGCTTTAAGCCGTATCTTGGCAGATAATTCCAGGATTTTTTGGCCAGCTGAATACTGCACAGATAATTTAGTTTGGGTGTGAAAAGTCCGTAATAATCAAGACAGCTTCTCAAAACTCCCGCATCAAAACTAGCGTTATGCGCCATCATTAGCGAGCCGTACATCATTTCTTCAGCTTCGTACCATATGTCGTCAAATGTGGGCGCATCTTTCACGTCCTGAGGCAAAATACCGTGAACATCAATGTTTCGTGGATTGAAATAGGGGAAACTTGGTGGTTTAATCAACCAGGTTTTTGTTTTTATGACTTGCGAATTTTCTACGACACAGATTCCCAATTCACATGCAGAATTACGTTCGTGTGTAGCCGTTTCAAAGTCGATTGCACAAAAATCCATACAAATCTCAGATTATTTTTTATTTAAAAACTGTTTAAAAACCAGCCATCTATCAGCATAATAATCACTGATCTGATGCTTCTGTCTTCTTCTTACCGATTCCGGAATTTGCGAATAAAAAGAAAAATGTGCACTGATCACCGCTAAAAAGTGTGGAAATCCGTATTTGAAACCGAAAAAAACTGCTGCCGCACCGTCGAGAATCATTCTTAAAAATATAATGAAAATCATCATCGGGAATGGTAGATTCTTAACCATCATCGAGAGATTATTTCTGATGTTGAGAAATGTCTTTTTCGGATTTTGTTTATTTAAAGTACCACCACCAACGTGATAGACGGTCGATTTTCCTGTGTAAAAAATCTTTTTTCCTACGTTGATCAACCTCCAGCAAAGATCAATTTCTTCCTGATGCGCAAAAAATCTTTCATCAAAACCTTTCTGATTCCAAAAATCATTTGACTTGATAAAAAAACAACACCCGGAAGCCCAGAAAATCTCAATTTCATCGTTGTACTGTCCTGCATCTTTTTCTACATCATCGAAAATTCTGCCTCGGCAAAAAGGATAGCCAAGATTGTCGATTAAACCACCGGCAGCTCCTGCAAATTCAAAATAATCTCTGTTTTCGTAAGATAGAATTTTAGGCTGTACCGCTGCAATATTTTTATCGGAGTCGAGTAGTGCAATTACCGGTACAGTCCAGTTTTCAGTGACTTCCACATCAGAATTCAGTAGACAGTAAATTTCTGCGTGAATAGTCTTTAAACCGACGTTATAACCTTCTGCAAAGCCATAGTTTTTATCGTTCAGAATAACTTTTACAGAGGGAAACTTCTCATTTAAAAAAGCTACAGAACCATCAGTCGATGCGTTATCGATCACAAAAACAGAATGATCTTGTGATTTCATCAGAACATTTGGCAGAAACTTTTCGAGCCAGTTTTTACCGTTCCAGTTGAGAATTGCGATCGCGAGTTTTTCCTGCATATCAGAGTTTCTGCGCATCAAAGTTTTTTATGGAATCCTGATATTTCCATTTTCTATGCGACCAAAGATAATTGTCAGGACGTTTATTGATGGTGTTTTCCAGTAATCTGTGGAATTTTTTCACGACTTCATTTTCAATAAATTTTTCTCCTTCAGGTACGATTCTGTGATAATTTATCTGATAAAATCCGCGTTTCACCTTTTTCATTTCACAGTAAATAAAAATCATATCCATCCGCGTTGCCAGTTTATCATAACCGATAAAAGCCGGAGTTTTCTGATTTAAAAATTCCAAACCATAATTCACATGCGCGACGTGCGGCGTCTGATCTGCAACAAATAGATAAATCGAATCACCGTTGTTTTTATTTCTGAAAATATTTAAAATAACTTCGTTTGCTTCCAGCGCTTCATTACCGAATTTACTGCGGATTTTCTTCATCTGATTTTCCCAGAAGCTGCTGTTCACTTTACGGTAAACGGGATGCGTATGATTTTGCGGAACAATTGTCGCCAGCGCATTCATCCATTCCCAGTTGAAAACGTGACCCGCGAGAAGAATGATGTTTTTGCCTTCAGACTTTGCATCGTGAAAGACTTTTTGGTTGATATGCTGAAAACGGAACTTCGTTTCATTTTCAGAGAGCGTGAAAGATTTTACTGTTTCTGCCAGATAATCAGAAAAATTTAGATAAAACTTTTTCCGGATGGCATCGATTTCAGCATTGGACTTTTCGGGGAAAGAATTGCGGAGATTCTGGGTAATGATTTTCTTCCGGTATCCTATAATATAATGATTCAGAAAAAATAGAACATCTGAAAAAATATAGAGTATGCTGAGCGGCAATCTCGAAATAAGATAAAGTATTTTAATCAGAAAATTCATGAAGCACAAATTTAGTGATAAATAAATTAGGTATTAATTTTTGATGAAGAATAAAAGATTTTTTTATACATTTATCTAATGAAAAAGATTTCACAACAACTGGCGATCATAGGATTTGCGGTTTTGAGCACATTAGCATGCGCTCAAAAAACTGAGAATACCGTAGCCAAGACAGATTCACAAAAGTCAACTGCTGTAGCAGTAGACAGTAAAGCGACTGACGAACAGAAAAAAGCCGCTGCTGAAGAGAAAGCAAAGTTTGCCAAACCTTATAATCCTAAAGCAAATGCTGAAAAAGACCTGGAAATGCTGATGGCAAAGGCTAAGAAAGAGAATAAGAACATTATGATTCAGGCGGGTGGAAACTGGTGTATCTGGTGTCTGCGTTTTAATAACTTCGTGATGAATGATCCTAAACTGAAAGCGATCGTTGATAAAAATTACGAATATTATCACCTGAATTATTCTCCGGAAAACAAGAACGAAAAAGTTTTCGCGAAATACGGAAATCCCGGTGAAAAATTTGGTTATCCGGTTTTCATTATTTTAGACAGCAAAGGGGAGATTCTTCACGTTCAGTCGAGCGAGATTTTAGAGGAAGGTAAAGGCTATAGCAAAGACCGCGTGAGTGAGTTTCTGACTAAATGGGGAACCGGCAAGTCTTAAAAAATAACACGAGAAAACAAAAAACCACTTCAGATTGAAGTGGTTTTTTATTTAGCTGGAAAAATTAAGCCTGCTCTTCAGAAGCAGTTTCAGTATCTTCTACTTTAGCTTTCGGAGCTGCTTTTGGCGCCGGTGGTGCTGGCGGAGCTTCGTCTACGATATCAAAATCGAAGTTGTGCTCTACGTTTCTGTGAAGTCTGATAATTGCTGATGCAGTACCAGTTCTCTTGATTGTATTACCAGGAATTTTGATGTATTTCTTGTCGATCTGTACACCTGCTTTAGATAAAGCTTCAGAAAGATCTGCATTGTTGATAGATCCGAAAAGTCTGTCACCAGAACCTACTTTTGCAGGAATAGTGATTTTTGTTTTCTTCAACTGATCAACTTTACCGTTAGCGTCAGCTACCAATTTAGCTTCTTCTTCTTTTCTTGACTCTAAAGTAGCTTCAAGAGATGCTTTGTTTTTTGGTGTCGCAAGAAGCGCATAACCCTGTGGCAACAAGAAGTTTCTTGCATAGCCTGGTTTTACGTTTACTGTGTCAAATTCAAGACCTAAATTTTCTACGTCTTTTTTTAGAATAATTTCCATTGTTGTTGTCCTTTTTTAGATATTTAGAAGGTAGAAATAAGATTAGACTGAAAAGCCTTGTGTCTGAAATCTGAAATCTAAAATCAAGTTAGAATTAAATAAGTATTCAGCAACAAAAAGCCAAAAGCCAAAAGCTAATGGCTAATTGCAATTTTTTTATTTCAATAAATCTGCTACGTAAGGCATCATTGCAAGGTGTCTTGCTCTTTTGATCGCCGCAGAAACTTTTCTCTGATATTTCAAAGATGTACCAGTATATCTTCTTGGTAAAATTTTACCCTGCTCGTTCACGAACTGTAGCAAGAAGTCTGCATCCTTATAATCTACATGCTTGATTCCGTATTTTTTGAATCTACAGTATTTTTTATCAGTTTTTGTATTAATATCAAGTGGAGTAAGAAATTTTACTTCAGATTCTCCGCCGGCTGAGGCTTGTTTAGCCATATCATCTATTGCCATGTCTTGTCTTTTTTAAAATTTGGGTTAGAATTAAGCTCTTGAAGCTTTTAGTTTAGCTCTTCTAGTCACAGCGTAATCGATCGCATGCTTGTCTAGTTTTGTTGTAAGGTAACGGATTACTCTCTCGTCACGCTTGAAAGCCAATTCAAGATCAGCTACCACAGTACCTTCACCTTGCCATTCGATTAAAGTGTAGAATCCGTTCTTTTTCAACTGAATCGGATAAGCTAGTTTTTTTAATCCCCAATTTTCTCTAGTGACAATTTCACAGTTCTTTTCTTTCAAAAGATCTACATACTTGTTCACTGCTTCCTCCACCTGAGATTCAGATAGAACGGGAGTTAAAATGAAAACAGTTTCGTAATTGTTCATAATGTAAATGAATTTATTAATTATTTCGAGGTGCAAAAGTATTGATTATTATTCTAATATACAATATATATACACATATTGTCTTAAATTTAAATCAAATAAAAACCTCCGAAAAATGTCGGAGGTTTTAGATATTAAAACTTATTGATCTTAAATCTCAGTATTCAAATCCCAATTTTGCAAATAATCGTGGATATGTTTAAGCATCATTCCGCCCAAAGAACCGTCTACAACTCTGTGATCGTAAGAGTGAGACATGAACATCAGGTTTCTGATCGCGATCACATCGCCGTCTTTCGTTTCTAAAACAGCAGGTTTTTTCACAATCGCTCCAATTGCCAGAATAGCAACCTGAGGCTGTGGAATAATTGGTGTTCCCATCAGGTTTCCAAAACTTCCAACATTAGAAATCGTGTATGTTGCGCCCTGTGTATCTTCAGGTCTGAGTTTTTTATTTCTTGCACGGAAAGCCAAATCGTTGATCGCTTTTGCCAAACCTGAAAGTGATAACTGATCTGCATTTTTGATCACCGGTACGATCAGATTTCCATCAGGTAAAGCTGTTGCCATACCAATGTTGATATTTTTCTTTTTGATAATGTTATCTCCGCTAAGCGAAACATTAATCATCGGATAATCCTGAATTGCTTTTACAACAGCTTTCACGAAGATCGGCATGAAAGTAAGTTTTTCACCTTCTCTCTTTTCGAAAATATCTTTGTGCTTGTTTCTCCATTTTACTACGTTCGTCACATCAGTTTCAATGAAAGAAGTTACGTGTGGAGCAGTCTGCTTGGCTTTCACCATATTTTCCGCAATGATTTTTCTCATTCGGTCCATTGGGATTATTTCTTCGCCTTTTCCTGCAGTAACCGTTGTTGCCGGAGCAGAAACTGAAGCAGAAGTTGATGGTGCAGCAGGCTGGCTTTCTTTTTGTGGCTGCGCCTGAGCTTGTGGATGAGATCCTCTGTTTGAAACATGAGCCAGAATATCTTCTTTCGTAATTCGGCCTTCCATACCGCTGCCTTTGATGGTTTTCAACTCAGATTCTGAGATGTTTTCCTGCTGGGCAATAGATTTCACAAGCGGCGAAAGATAAAGATCTCCAGAGAATTCCTGTTGAGTATTTTCCGTTTTTAAAGGTTGCTCAAGAGTCTGAACTGTTTCCGCATCCGGCGCTGAAGTTTCGGTTTTGGTTTCTTCGGCAGGAGCAGATTCTCCTTCGCCTGCAACTTCCAGAATAGCAATCGCTTCACCTACTTTCGCAACTTCGTCTTTTTGCTTTAAGATTTTTACAATTTTCCCTGAAACCGGCGTCGGTACATCAGAATCTACTTTATCGGTGGCGATTTCCACTACCGAGTCGTCTTCATTCACGCTGTCACCTTCATTGTACAACCAAGTGATCACTGTAGCTTCCATCACGCCTTCACCCATCGAAGGAAGCAATAATTTATATTCTGCCATTGTCGAAAATTAGATTTTGACAAATATATAAAAAAAAACGGTTTTTTTACGGAATAGATAATCAGTGAAATTCAACATAGATATTTTCGCCCACATTCATCCCAAAAAGGGTATTGGCACCGTTGGTCTTACTTCCTTTATAGATCGTGAGTTCGAGAAGATTGCTGTCATTAAAAATGGCTGCAGACTGGCCGTGGTATTCGGTTTCGCGGCTCCAATTTTCTACCACTTCGGTATGACTTGAATAAATTTTAGATAGACTTAAATTCCGGAATTTGATGGTGAACTTCTCGAAACCTTTACCACAATTTTCTATAAAATCCCTGCTGATATTCGAAATAATATTGCCGTAATTGTCGATATACATTACTTCTCCTATAATCATTTTTTCATTTTCATTAAAAACTGACTTGGGAAAAAGAAGTTCTTTTACGGTGTCTATTTTTCTGCCGATTACCTCCGGCAATCCGCCATTCGCCAAATGTACTGCAACCGGCACAAAAACATCAGTTGAAGTAAATGCTACAACATCATCAAAACGGTTGTTGAGCGTGATTTCATAAATGGCTTCCGGTTTAATATCAAAAAAAATCAGACTTAAAATGCCGTTATCAGCCGCGATAAAGTACGATCCGTCAGCTTTATACAATATATTTTTTCTTGATTTATGAAAAAAACTATCGACAGAAATAATGTGAATCGTGCCTTTCGGGAAATATCTGTAAGCATTCCGCACAATGTATGATGCCTGTATGAGATTAAATGCCTGTACATCGTGGGTGATATCTACACTGTTCAGATCTGGGTTGAGAGAAATTACTTTACCCTTCATCGCCGCGACACGGTAGTCTAGGTTTCCAAAATCTGAGGTGAGCGTTATTACTGGCATTTGTGTTGAGAATCGCTGCAAATTTATTTAAAATAAAAATAAGAGACTTCACAGTTTTGGTGAAGAATTTGACATGTATTTGAAAAAAAACATCTACATTTAAAATCTAAATAATAAACTATTTTGCATGTTCGAATTGACATATGATCTTGGGCACATCGATGCCAAAAGCTTTTACGGCGTAAATAATCAGTTTTTCAATCTCATAAAATCCAGCTTTCCAACATTAAAAATCACAGGTAGAGATCATTATATTTTTGCCATGGGAAATCAGGAAGCTCTCGATATTTTTAAAGCAAAACTCGAAGATATTACCAGTTTTATTTCTAAAAATAACGCTATCAGTCTTAAAGACGTAGAAAATATTCTGAATTTAAAAGACGAAAACGAGAAGCAGCTTGTTTTCGATCAGGATATCATCGTAAAAGGCGTTAACGGAAAAATAATAAAAGCCAAAACCACCAATCTGAAAAAACTGGTGAAAGAAAGCGAGAAAAAAGATATGGTTTTTGCCATTGGCCCAGCCGGAACGGGAAAGACGTACACCAGTGTTGCTCTTGCTGCACGTGCTTTGCGTGATAAAGAAGTGAAGAGAATTGTACTGACCAGACCTGCAGTAGAAGCAGGAGAGAGCCTTGGTTTCTTACCCGGAGACCTTAAAGAAAAACTCGATCCTTATCTGCAGCCTTTGTATGATGCGCTGCGCGATATGATTCCGCATGAGAAGCTGGAAGGTTTTATCGAGAAAAAAGTGATTGAAGTGGCGCCTTTGGCTTTTATGCGTGGCCGAACGTTAGATGACGCTTTTGTAATTCTTGATGAAGCTCAAAACACAACACATGCGCAAATGAAAATGTTTTTAACCCGAATGGGAATGAATGCAAAATTCATTATCACAGGCGATCCTACACAGATTGATCTTCCGCCAAAACAGCATTCAGGTTTGAAAGAAGCGATGCGTATTTTGAAAGGTGTGAACGAAATTGGTTTTGTGTATCTAACGGAAGAAGATGTAGTGAGACATCCGGTTGTGAAAAAAATTATTCTCGCTTATAACGAAGAAGATAAACGCACCCGGGAAACAAATTCATAAAGATTTTAAGTTTTTTTTAGAAATAATTTGGTTAATCCAGAAAAAGTGATATTTTTGGAGTCTTAAAATTTGTTAAAAAAACTTTTACTATGAAAAAATTATTATTGGTTGGAGCCTTGGCATTGTCTGGTTTTTCAGCTTTAAACGCTCAGGAATTTAGATTTGGTCCTAAAGCAGGTTATTCATTATCGATGCTTAAAGCAGAGACTGATGGAATGAAAATGAACTTAGATCCTAAATCATCTTTCTATGCAGGAGGTTTTGTTGAATATAAATTCAGCGATAAAGTAGGGATCATGGCTGAAGTACTTTATTCTCAACTTGGTGGTAAGCAGGATGAAACTTTCACTACTGTTATAAACGGTGCGGTTGTTACTGCAAGTGCAAAAACTGAATATACATTCGGTACAGTACAGATTCCCGTAGGTGCTAAATATTTTGCAACTGAAAACTTCGCTTTGGCATTGGGTTTAAATGTTGGAATCATTGCAACTGCAGAAGGTGAATTTGATGTATCCGGAAGTGTTTCCGACGGAAGCGGACAAAACGTAAGCGGTTCTCAGGCTGGTAAAGTAGACATTAAAGATGAGATTAATTCTTTAAATCTTGCGCCTTTTATCGGAGCAGAGTATACTCTGGAAAACGGACTTTTCTTCGACGCGAGATACAATCTTGGGGTTTCTAATCTTAGCAAAACAAGCAACGAAACTGTAAAGAACAGTTTTGTACAGGTTGGTATCGGATTTAAGTTTGGTGGAAACTAGAAATTGGAACTTTCAAAAACATTAAAGCAGGAATTTTTCCTGCTTTTTTTTATACGCGAAATTCTGATGGCATTTTATTTGTTACTTAAAGGCAATTCTAATTTTTAAAAAAAATAAACTATGAGAAATTTACTTTTTGCATGTGCATTTACATTATTTGGAGTTTTTTCCAATGCACAACAGGGATTGAAAATTGGCGGACATATCGGTGCACCGCTGGGTGATGCCAGCGATTATTCATCTTTCACATTAGGCATTGATGGAGCTTACATGTGGAATATCATAAAAGGTCTTGATGTTGGTGTGGCTACAGGTTACTCACATTTTATCGGTAAAGACCGTTTTAATGATTTTGGATTTATTCCTGTGGCGGCTTCTGCTAAATACAAATTTGCTACAGTGCCATTGTTTGTAGGTTTAGATTTGGGTGGCGCGATCTCAACAAGTAACGGATTGGACAGCGGTCTATATGCTTATCCAAAAGTGGGCTATCAGGCTTCTAAAGCAGAGATTTTCTTGGGAATCCAGAACATTGGAAGCAGACGAGATTTTGGAAGAGAAAGAATCAGAAATAATTTTGGCGCTGTGAATCTGGGTGTGAATTTTTTCTTAGGTAAATAATAATCCAGATTAAAAAGCTTTATATTACATTTTTAAATTTAAGAGTGATTCGAAAGAGTCACTTTTTTCTTTTAATCAAATAAAGACTTAATCTATTTAAAAATTTTAAAAAAATAGACTTTTCACCTCTAATAATTGTGATTAATCCGAATTTTAAAGATATAATTATAGGAGTTTTTCATTCCTGCGAAGTGCGATGTATATATATAAAATCCTAATGTTTACCGCTGATATTAATCACCAACAGAAATTTCCAGCAATGATTTCACTGTGTTATTTTTGCCGCTGATAAAGTAAAAAAAATTATTATTCATGAAAAAATTATTAGCAGCAGGTGCAATTGCGCTTTTCGGACTTTCAAATGCACAAATGACAAAAGGTGACTGGGTAATCAGTGGAAATACCGGTTTGGGTTTTAACAGTGTACAGACAAAATATAAAGCTGAGGGTCAATCATTTGAAGGTGCGAAGATCAGTACTTTTTCTGTGACGCCTTCTGTAGGTTATTTTGTGATTGATAAATTAGCTGTAGGTATTGATTTAGGATTTACAAGCATCACGACGAAAGAAGAAGGTGATAAGTCAACTCTTTCAAATTTCTCTGTAATGCCAACTGCAACTTATTATTTTGCTAACAGCAGTAAACTTGTTCCTTATTTGGGTGCTGGTATTGGTTATGCTTCAATCACTACAAAAGAAACTTTTAACAATATTTCTCAATCTTTTACAACAGACGGTCTTGCATGGAAAGTGAAAGGAGGTGTAACATACATGGCTACAACTTCTTTAGGAATTAATCTTGGCGTTTCTTACGATCAGTTTGCTAACAAAGAAACATATTTCGGAACTGAAGTGAAAACCAATGTAAATACTTTCGGTGTAAATGCAGGTATTTCTTATTTCATCAAAGGAAAAAGCCAGAAATCAGATAAATAGTTTTTGCTAAAATTATTTTATATAAAAAATCCGACTCAAAATTTTGAGTCGGATTTTATTTTATCGGTTTCTAAATTATTTACCAAACATTCCGCCCATTCCCGGCATATTTGGCATTTTGCTCATCATCTGCATCATCTGTTTTCCTTGAGGTCCCTGCATCATTTTCATCATTTTTCCCATTTGGTCAAACTGTTTCATCAGAGCATTTACATCTTCAATTTTTCTTCCGGCACCTTTCGCAATTCTGTTTTTTCTCTGCGTATTGATAATGGATGGTGTTCTCCTTTCTTCTGGTGTCATCGAATGAATAATCGCTTCAATATGTTTAAAGGCATCATCACTGATCTCAACATCTTTAATGGCTTTTCCAACGCCAGGGATCATACCCATAAGGTCTTTCATGTTACCCATTTTTTTGATCTGGTTGATCTGCTTTAAGAAATCATCAAAACCAAATTCGTTTTTAGCAATTTTTTTGTGAAGTTTTTTTGCTTCCTCTTCATCAAATTGCTCCTGAGCTCTTTCTACTAAGGAAACAACGTCACCCATTCCAAGAATTCTGTCGGCCATCCTTTCCGGGTAGAAAAGATCTAAAGCTTCCATTTTTTCTCCAGTTGAGATAAATTTGATAGGCTTTTCAACTACCGAACGAATAGTTAAAGCAGCTCCACCACGGGTATCACCGTCTAATTTAGTTAAAACAACTCCGTCAAAATTCAAAGTATCATTAAATACTTTCGCCGTATTCACAGCATCCTGACCTGTCATTGAATCTACAACGAACAAAGTTTCATTTGGTTTGATGGTCGCATGAACGTTTTTAATCTCGTTCATCATCTGTTCGTCGATTGCCAAACGACCTGCTGTATCCACAATAACCACATCATGCCCATTAGCTTTTGCAAATTCAATAGCTTTCTGCGCAATGCTGACAGGGTCTAATGAACCGTCTTCTGTAAAAACTGGAACACCGATTTGTCCGCCAAGAACTTTAAGCTGATCAATAGCCGCCGGACGGTAAACGTCACAGGCTACTAATAAAGGTTTTTTTGTTTTTTTTGTTTTAAGATAATTCGCAAGTTTCCCGGAGAATGTTGTTTTACCGGATCCCTGAAGTCCGGCAATCAGAATCACAGAAGGTTTACCTGAAAGATTAATGCCTTCCTGAGAACCGCCCATCAAATCCACCAACTCGTCGTGAACAATCTTAGTCATCAATTGTCCCGGAGTAAGTGAAGTAAGAACATTTTCACCTAAAGCTTTGTCCTGAACTCTTTTTGTAAGATCTTTTGCAACTTTATAATTCACATCGGCATCTACCAATGCTCTGCGGATCTCTTTTACGGTTTCCGCCACGTTGATTTCGGTGATCTTTCCTCTGCCGGAAAGATTGTGAAGTGCTTTGTCTAATTTATCCTGTAAACTGTTGAACATAGTATTTGTAAATTATAATGTGCAAAAATAAGGATTTTTTAGTAATAAGGAAACGCGAGATAGCGGTAGTTTTGTTTTGTCTGCATATTAATATACTTTTGCATAATGAATGCAGCAGCGTTTTTCAGTATTATCGCAGGTGTAGCCATTCTCAATGTGGTGACGTTTTATATATTTAAAAGGTTTTTGCTTGGCAAATCCGAGGCAGCGATGAAGTTTCTCGTCGTGAATATTTTTAAAGATTTGGTATGGATTGTAGCATCCATATTAATTTTAGAAAAAACAAAACTTCACTTTTTCCTGCTGGTTTTACTGTTTATAATTTCTTCTTTGGCCATCTATTTTCCGGTCATCCGAAGAATTAATAAATCATGATTTATTTGATGATAAATATCAATTTTTAATATTGGTGGGATTTAATAAAATCAATATATTTGCACACGGTTAAAAAAGAGATATGAACAGAAAATTTTCTTCGTTATTTTTCGCGTTTTTATTTGTGTTTACGAGTGCTATGGCATTTGCTCAGCACGAATCTGAAGGCGTGAAAACTGCAGAAGCGGTAGAAAAGTTGGAGGATGGTAAAAAATTCAACGCTACCAAAATGATTATGGAGCACATCGGCGATTCTAACGAATGGCATTTGTGGACTACCAAAGATGAAAATGGAGAAGAGCATCACACGTCTATCCCGTTGCCGATTATTATTAAAGATAATACAGGCTGGCATACTTTCCTTTCTAAAGATATCGCTCACGGTCACGAGCACGACGGCTACACATTGCACGACGGACAGTTGGTTTCTACAAAAGGTGTAGAAAAAGCAACGCTTTTCGCGATGATCGCAGGAAAACAAAAAGCAGATCAGGTTTTCTTTGATCTATCAATTACAAAAAATGCCGCTTCAATGTTAATCTCTGTGGTTTTTATGTTGGTGATTTTCCTGGGAATGGCAAGGAATTATAAAAAATCTCAGCTGCCAAAAGGTGTTGGGAAATTTATGGAGCCGGTTATTGTCTTCATCAGAGACGAAGTGGCGATCCCAAATATCGGATCAGTAAAATATAAAAGATATATGCCGTATTTATTAACAGCATTTTTCTTTATCTGGATTAATAACCTTTTCGGGTTGGTTCCATTCTTTCCTTTTGGAGCAAACCTAACAGGAAACATCGCGATCACAGCAGTTTTAGCGATCATTACTTTATTGATTACCATTTTCAGTGCAAACAAAGATTACTGGAAACATATTTTCATGCCGCCGGTTCCGATCTTGCTGTATCCGATTATGGTTCCGATTGAGATTATTGGAATCTTCACCAAGCCTTTTGCGTTGATGATGCGACTTTTTGCAAACGTTACAGCAGGTCACATTATGATCCTGGCAATTATCTCATTGATTTTTATTTTCAAATCACCTTTTTTAGGTTTTGCATCTGTACCACTGGCTTTATTTGTTTCAGTACTGGAGCTTTTGGTAGCGGCTTTACAGGCGTATATTTTCACCGTACTTTCTGCATTATTTATCGGAATTGCGGTTGCTGATCACGATCACGATCATGCACACAACGATGACGACAGCGTAGGACATGATACGGTTGTTATCTAATCAAACAAAAAAATTATTTTAACTAAATATTTAATTATTATGGACATCACAACTGGAGCAGGATTAATTTACGTAGGAATCGGTTTGGCAGTACTTGGCGTAGGTATGGGTATTGGTAAAATCGGTGGTCACGCTATGGATGCGATCGCTAGACAACCTGAGCAAGCTGGTAAGATTCAGGGAGCAATGCTTATTGCTGCTGGTCTTATTGAAGGTGCTGGTCTTATCGCGATTATCTTTGGTGCTTTCATCAAGTAATCTATCCTCAGAAGAGAACTATTCTCAGCAGTGAAGCGGTTGGCTGCTGCTGAGGATTTTTTTAAAACTTATCCATAATATTACATTTAAAAAAAAGAATTACAGATATGGGAATTATAGAACCTGGAATTGGCCTTTTGTTTTGGATGACACTTACTTTTGTGATCCTGTTGTTTATCCTTGCTAAATTTGCCTGGAAACCAATTGTAAACGCAGTGAATGACAGAGAAGCTTCTATTGTCGACGCTTTGAATCAGGCAAAACTGGCTAAAAAAGAAATGGAAGACCTTAAATCTGATAACGAAAGAATCATCCGCGAAGCCAAAATTGAAAGAGATGCAATCTTGAAAGAAGCAAGAGAGATTAAAGACAGAATCGTAGGTGAAGCGAAAGATGCTGCAAAAGCGGAAGGCGACAAAATGATTGAATCTGCTAAACAGACGATTCAAACTGAAAAAAATGCGGCAATGTCTGATATCAGAACGCAGATCGGAGCGCTTTCTGTAAATATCGCAGAATCTATCCTTCAGAAAAATCTTGATAACTCTGAGGCTCAGAACGAACTGGTTCAAAATTATTTAAACAAATCAAATCTTAACTAAGAATGCTTACCTCCAAAGTAGCTAAAAGATACGCACAGGGTTTACTGGATTTCACAAACGAATCCGGGCAAACCAATGCTGTGTTTTCTGAAATGAAAGATGTGGCAAAGCTGATGTCTGAGTCTCAGGATTTGAATAAATTCTTCGCGACGCCGTATATCGATGCCAAGAAGAAAGAAGAAGTTGCCGTGATGATTTTTAAAAGTCTATCACCGGTTTCTCAAAATCTGATCAGACTCGTGATCAAGCAAGGTCGTGAAGCTCATTTGAAGAACATTGCACAGGAATTCATCAAGAAAGTTGAAGATATCAACGGTATTCAGAGAATCACGCTTACAACTGCGACAGAGATTTCAGACAGCAATATTGATCAGATTTTAAAGTCTACCAATCTTGTTAATCACAATTCAAAATTTGATTTGAAAAGAAACATCAACCCGGATCTTTTGGGCGGATATATCTTGAGAGTAGGTGATCAGCAGATCGATGCATCAGTAAAATCGAAGCTGAATAACATTAAGAAAGATTTTCATTTAAACTGATTTAAGACAAATTAGATGAATAAAATATATTTGCTTTTAATCGTTTTGATCTCTTTTTCTGCTACATGTCAGAAAATAAAGCTTAAAGGTGATTATGTAATGGTTGATGATACTAAATGCATGAAGTTTACTTCCAAAAATCTTAGCTCGAGCAATACTTTTTATAATTTGGAAGATAAAAAAATGTTTTATTTGGATGCTCTTACTGATGACAGTTCAGATGCGCATTTCAAACTGCAGTTTGTTGGAAGTGAAGATGTGATCAGATTAAATTCTACATCGATGAATTTCAGGGCAGGAATTATAAAAGATTTGATTACCGAAGAAGTTTTGAATCCAAAAAATTGTGAAGTTAACTTTGAAAAGATTTCAGAATTTAAATCCCGTTATCATATTGAGCCAAAACCTGTAAATACTACAGTTATAGTAAATCAAAATCAGACGGCTCCGGCTACCCCGAGGAGAGGAATTAATGTCGGTGTAGGTTTCGGAAGATAAAAATTATTTAATTAAGAAAAAAACATCCATATAATGGCAGAAATAAATCCGGCAGAAGTATCTGCGATCTTAAAACAACAGTTGGCCAATTTCGACACGCAGTCAAACGTGGAAGAAGTAGGTACGGTTTTAACCATCGGTGATGGTATTGCCCGTGTTTACGGGTTAGAAAATGTACAGTACGGTGAGTTGGTAAAATTTGCCAGCGATGTTGAAGGTATCGTACTCAACTTGGAAGAAGACAACGTAGGTGTGGCTCTTTTGGGGGAAAGTAAACTGGTAAGAGAAGGAGATACTGTAAGAAGAACCAATAGAATTTCGTCTATTAAAGTAGGAGAAGGTATGTTGGGTAGAGTAGTTGATACTCTTGGAAATCCTATCGATGGTAAAGGACCGATTGAAGGTGAATTGTACGAAATGCCATTGGAAAGAAAAGCTCCAGGCGTAATCTACAGACAGCCGGTAACTGAACCTTTACAAACGGGTATCGTTGCAATTGATTCAATGATTCCTGTAGGAAGAGGCCAGAGAGAGTTGATCATTGGTGACAGACAGACCGGTAAAACGACTGTTGCTATTGATACAATCATCAACCAGAGAGAATTTTATGATGCTGGTCAGCCAGTATATTGTATATATGTAGCGATCGGGCAGAAAGCTTCTACAGTTGCTCAGATTGTAAAAACTTTATCAGATAAAGGGGCGCTAGCTTACACCGTAATTGTTGCTGCGAACGCTTCAGATCCGGTTCCAATGCAGGTGTATTCTGCAATGGCAGGTGCTTCTATTGGTGAGTTCTTCAGAGACACTGGTAGACCGGCTCTGATCATTTATGATGATTTATCTAAACAGGCTGTTGCTTACCGTGAGCTTTCTCTGCTTTTGAGAAGACCACCGGGCCGTGAAGCTTATCCTGGAGACGTTTTTTATCTGCACTCAAGATTATTGGAAAGAGCGGCAAAAGTAATTGCTGACGATACAATCGCTTCTCAGATGAATGATTTACCAGAATCACTTAGACCAATTGTAAAAGGTGGAGGATCTTTAACTGCACTTCCGATTATCGAAACGCAGGCAGGTGACGTTTCTGCGTATATTCCAACGAACGTAATTTCAATTACTGACGGACAGATCTTCCTTGAATCTGATTTATTTAATTCTGGTGTACGTCCGGCAATCAACGTAGGTATTTCTGTGTCGCGTGTTGGAGGTAATGCTCAGATCAAATCGATGAAAAAAGTTTCCGGTACACTTAAATTAGACCAGGCTCAGTATAAAGAACTGGAAGCGTTTGCTAAATTCGGTTCTGATCTCGATGCTTCTACCGTTGCTGTTATCTCTAAAGGTGAAAGAAACGTAGAATTGCTTAAGCAGCCGGTAAATTCTCCACTTCCTGTAGACAGTCAGGTAGCGATGATATATGCTGGTACTGAAAACTTAATGAGAAATGTTCCTTTAAATAAGGTTAAAGAATTTCAGGTAGAATATATTTCATTCCTAAGATCAAAACATCCTGAAACCATGGCTGCTTTGAAAAGCGGTAAAATCGATGACTCTATCACTGGCGTATTGAAGCAGGCTGCGAATGATTTGGCTTCTAAATATAACTAAAAATTAGTTGATGATTGTTGGTTGATAGTTGACAGAATTTTCTAAAACTAGCAACCAACAACCGACAACCAACAACTAAAGCATATGGCAAACTTAAAAGAAATACGAGGAAGAATCACTTCAATATCATCTACGATGCAGATCACGCGTGCGATGAAAATGGTTTCTGCTGCAAAACTTAAAAAAGCACAGGATGCCATCGTAATGCTGAGACCATACTCTGAAAAGCTTCAGGAGATTATTGAAAATGTAAACTCCAGCTCAGATCCGGATCAGGTTTCGATCTACGCGCAGAAGAGAGAGGTGAAAAAAATACTTTTCATCGCCGTAACTTCAAACAGAGGTTTGGCCGGTGCTTTCAACTCAAACGTTGCAAAAGAACTGAATCTGCAGTTTCAAAAAAACGCTCAGTATCAGATCGAAGTCCTTACAATTGGTAAAAAAGCCTATGACGCTGTAAGAAGATCACGCAAAGTGTTTTCTAACGAGAGCGGAATTTTTGATAAACTCAGCTTTGAAGCAGTTGCCAATGTTGCAGAAACGGTAATGACTGGTTTCCGTGAAGGCGATTTTGACGAAGTGTATGTTATTTATAACAAATTTATCAACGCTGCCACGCAGGAAGTAATGGCAGAAAAAGTCTTGCCGATATCTATGGCTCAAACTGAGACTAAAGAAAAACCTGTAGAAACCGATTATATTTTTGAACCAAACAGAGCAGAGATTCTGGATAATTTAATTCCAAAATCAATTAAAACTCAGGTTTTCAAGGCGGTTTTAGATTCTGTAGCATCAGAGCATGGCGCGAGAATGACGGCGATGCATAAAGCAACAGATAACGCTCAGGCACTTAAAAATGATTTGGTTATTTTCTACAACAAAGCCCGACAGGCAGCGATTACCAATGAGATTTTGGAGATCGTTTCCGGTGCTGAGGCATTGAAAGGTTCGTAAAAAATCAAACATAAATATTGAAGCATCGTTTACCACGATGCTTTTTTTGTTCTTTTTATTTTAGCTATCTTTGTACGACAAATTATATTATATTAAATGGACTCGGACATAGTCAGGTTACTTTTAGCCTTGGTACTTGTATTATTAAATGGCTTTTTCGTAGCCGCAGAATTTTCAATTGTTAAAGTTCGTTATTCTCAAATTCAGCTAAAAGCTGCCGATGGCCACGCCATGGCAAAGCAGGCAGAGCACATTATCAAACACTTAGACGAATATCTTTCAGCTACACAGTTGGGGATTACATTAGCCTCACTTGCTTTAGGTTGGGTTGGTGAAAGTGCGATGCATCATGTAATTGATAATCTGTTTAAATCTTTAAGCATCGATTTTAGTGAAGCAACTGTCACTACCATTTCTGTAGTCATCAGTTTCTTGATAATTACCGTGATGCACATCGTTTTTGGTGAATTGATTCCAAAATCAATTGCCATCAGGAAATCTGAAGCTACTACAATGGCTACAGCAGTGCCTTTACGCGTATTTTACACCGTTTTCAAACCATTTATCTGGTTGATGAATTTAATGTCTAACGGTTTTTTAAGATTAATAAAAATTCACCCGGCTTCAGAGCAGGAAATTCATTCAACTGAAGAACTGCAGCTTTTGGTGAAACAATCTGCCGACAGCGGAGAAATTGAAGAAGAGAATTACGAGATCATTAAAAATGCTTTCGATTTTACAGACCATTCTGCAAAACAGATTATGGTTCCGAGACAGAATATTACATCGATCGATTTTGCTGAAGATTTAAATGAAATCATCAATAAAATCATGGAAAGCGGCTATTCGCGTATTCCGGTTTACGAAAATTCAATCGACAATATTATCGGTGTTTTTTATACCAAGGAAATCATCCGTGAGTTTGTGAAGAGAAAAGGCGTTTTGAGTCATGAAGATCTTCGTGAATTGATGCGTGAATCTTTCTTCGTGGTCGGAAGCAAGAAAATTTCAGATTTACTGAAAATTTTCCAGCAGAAAAAGCAACATTTAGCGATCGTAATCGACGAATTTGGCGGGACTGAAGGAATTATTACTCTAGAAGATATTTTAGAAGAACTTGTAGGAGAAATTCAGGATGAAGAAGATGATGAAGAGAAGCTTGTAGATAAAATCGCAGATAATATTTTTTGGGTGAAGGCTACGCAGCCTTTGGATGAAATCAATGATTCTCTACCTAAAAAGCTTACACTTTCTGAGGAAAGTGAATACAACACACTTGCTGGATTTATTTTACATGCTTTAGAAGATATTCCGGAGGAAAACCAGGAATTTGACCTTGAAAATTATCATTTTAAGATTTTAAAAATGAATAATAAAAGCGTTGAACTTGTCGAGCTTACGTACAAAGGTCCAAGCATTGTCGACGATCTTTTAGATAAATTCACTGACGATTAATGGCGACTTTTATTCAAAATTCCATCAGAGATTACGAAGATCCGAAAAGAAAGTATGAAGAAGATGTTCTTGTTTTGGATGAAGTGGATGATGTCTATAAACTCATTCTTCACAACGACGATATTCATACGTTTGACGAAGTGATCAATGCGCTCATTGAGATCTGTAATCATGATCTTCTGCAGGCCGAGCAATGTACGATGCTGGTACATTACAAGGGAAAATGTACGGTGAAAACCGGTTCGATGGATCTTCTGAAACCTATGCACGAAAAATTGATTGCGCGAAGTCTAACCAGCGAAATCGTTTAAATATAATCCGGCCGGCGCCGGATTTTTTATGAAAAGTCAGCATAATTTTCTGCTTAAATGTTGCGTCAAAAACCTTTATATTTGCAGAAAACTTTTCAGATGCTCGTAATAGGAATTGCCGGTGGCACAGGCTCAGGCAAAACTACGGTTGTTGATAAAATTATTCAGCAGCTTGATATTGAAGGAATGAACATTCTTTCGCAGGACAATTATTATCATGACAATCACAATCTTACGCTTACAGAACGTGAAGCTTTAAACTACGATCATCCGAAATCGATCGATTTTGAACTGATGCTGAAGCACGTCAAAGCGCTGAAAAATAATGAATCGATTGATCAGCCTGTTTATAGTTTTGTGACGCATTCGCGAACTGGAGATCACGTGATTGTGGAGCCGAAAAATGTGCTTGTCGTAGAAGGGATTCTTGTGCTGACCAATAAAGAACTGTTGAAAGAGTTTGACCTGAAAGTCTTTGTTCATGCAGATTCAGACGAAAGACTGATCAGAAGAATCCGTCGAGATACACAGGAAAGAGGCCGTGATTTGGATGAAGTTCTTCACAGATATCAGACCACGTTGAAACCAATGCATCAGGAGTTTATTGAGCCTTCAAAAAATGAAGCAGACCTGATTATTCCAAATATGAGACAGAATTCTGTTGCCATTGATTTCCTTACCACGGTGATCCGGAATTCTTTAAAAAAGCATTAAAAGATGGAAGAAAAAAATTTAATCAAAAACATTCAGCCCAAATCTGAAACCGTAAAGTTTCTGCAGAAATATGTGCTGAATAAATATACCGTGACGATCTTTTTGTTTTTGGTGTGGATGATTTTTTTCGACAAAACATCGTTTCTTGTCATTCATGAACTGAACGGAGAAATCAATAAATACGAAGAACAGCTCGGGTATTACAAAGCCGAGTACGAGAAAAATGATGCTTTCTATAAAAAGCTGATGAATAATAAATCGGAGAAAGAAAAATATGCGCGCGAAAATTATTTTATGAAGAAACCGAATGAAGAAATTTTTATCTTGGTTGTAGACAGCAGTAATATCGCAAAAAAGTAAAACAGATTTTCAAAAATAAACTGATGTATGGCAATTGAAACGTGGGAAAATTTAGTTAAAAAACAGCTGAAAACTGATGATATTTATTCAGTTTTAAGCAAGCCAAATCTGGAAGGAATTAAGGTAAAACCTTTCTACGATTCTTTAAAGAAAAAACTTCCCGTTTTGCCAAGATCTGAGGAAAGTACACATTTGGTTTCTCATTATCACGAAAGTCTTGAGGACGATGTTTATGCTTTTTTGCTGACAGAAAATGTTGAAAATCTCAGTGAAAAATCAATTTTTGTCGATGATCTGAAGTTGGCAGAACATATTTCACTTGAAGATACCAACCGTTATTTTTCTCTCATCGATGTTTTTTCTGCGGATGAATCTCAGATTGAGGATCAGTTGGTAAAAGAATTACAGGCAAAAAACTTTGAGAAATCGATCTGTGTAAATATTTCTTTACATCAAAACGCCGGCGCGTCTATCATCCAGCAGATGGCTTTTGCTCTGGCAAAAACCAAGGAATTGTGTGAAATTTACGGCGGGGAGATTTTAGATAAACTTATTTTTCGTGTGGCAATAGGAGCAAATTATTTCTTTGAAATCGCGAAAATCCGCGCTCTGAAAATTTTGTTTAATCAGCTGTCAAAAGAATATCATTTAGATCTTGTTCCATATATTTTTGCTGAAACTTCATTCAGAAATAAGTCTGTAAACGACAGCGAAAATAATCTTATCCGGTCAACACTTGAGCTTGCGGCAGCCATGATTGGTGGTGCAGATGCTGTTTTTAGTAATGATTATTCGATTGGCATAACTTCTGCGAATACAGCTGAAATCTCTTTTAAACAGCAGATCGTTCTCGCCTATGAAAGCATCATTAACGTTTTTGAAGATGCGGCCAATGGAAGTTATTTTGTGGAGGACATTACCGAACAGATCGCACAAAAATCTTGGCAGGAATTTCTAAAGATTGAAGAAAATGGAGGTTATCTGAAAAATATTGAGAATGGAAACATTCAAAAGATGATTTATAATCACGCAACTGAGGAACAGAGGTGGGTTGAAGAGGGAAAGATCAAACTTATTGGCGTCAATCTATATCCTAAACTGGATGTGAAAAAAAATATTTCAGAGCTTTATGATGAGAAAATAATCAAAGCGGTGCATTGGGCAGAAATGTTTGAATAAGTGAATCAATATATTTTAAATCCTGTAGTAAAAAATTTTATCAATGCAAATCTTCATGCAGATTTGCATTCTTTATTATTAAAAAAATCGCCGTTTCCAAATGTTTCTATACAGGAAATTGCGCAGCAAATTAAAGGAAAACAGGTCGCCCAGAGAAAGTTTCCGTTTTTGCTGAAAGAAGGCATTGTTTTTCCGCCACAGCTGAATCTCGAACAGTCTTCTTCAGAAAAAACGGCAGCTTACAAAGCTCAGAATCTTTCTGGAGAAAAGTTTTTGGATCTGACTTGTGGCTTCGGAATTGACGCTTTTTACTTATCCCAGAACTTTGAAAAAGCTGTTTTAGTTGAGAAAAACAGCGATCTTATAGAAACTGTAGGGCACAACTGGAATGTTTTAGAAAGAAAAGCAACGTTCGTCAATAAAAGGCTTGAAAATTTTTTGGAAGAAAATAAAGAAACTTTTGATGTCATTTATCTCGATCCGGCGCGGCGAGATGAAAGCAAAAACAAAGTTTTTCTACTGGAAGATCTGTCACCGAATATTCTTGAAATACAAAAAAAGCTTTTAGATATTTCTGAACAGGTAATTATTAAACTTTCGCCTCTTATCGACCTAACATATCTTGTTTCTGAAATAAAGAATATTTTTAAAATTGAAATTATTGCGGTAAAAAACGATGTAAAAGAAGTCGTGATTTATTTAAATAAGATCAAAAGCGGTAAAATTATCTGCAACTGCATTAATCTCGAAAGTGAAGAAGATGATTTTTCTTTTACATCGGGTGAAGAAAAAAACGCAGAAGCAGAATATGGTGAACCGGATGAATATATTTATCTTCCCAATAATTCAATATTAAAAGCAGGAATTTTTAATCTGATCTCTGAAAAATTTAAGCTGAAGAAACTGCATCCAAATACGCATATTTACACTTCAAAGAATCGCATTGATCATTTCCCGGGAAGGATTTTGCATATGAAAACGGTTTCGGCAAAAGAGATTTTAAAAAAAGAAAAATACAATGTCATCTCAAAAAATTATCCTTTGAAACCGGAAGAAATCAGGAAAAAATACGGCATTTTGGATGGAGGAGAAGCGTATTTAATTTTCACACAGTCTAAAAAGGGAAAAATCATACTAAAATCTATGTAAAATGTTGCTGAAAAATGCAGGATTTCTTACTTTTGGACAATCAAAAATTTAGGAATGAAAAAATTAATTATATGTTTAGCCATCGCTGCTGTTGCGGTAAGCTGCAAAAAGATTCAGGCGGGTGGAAACCATGGTGTGATCAAGCTTGAGGAGGGTGTGGAAAGGTATTCTGACGATGAGCAGACCAGCGGCCACGCAGAAGATCTGAATGCTGCGACGCACAAAATGGAAGTTCAAACTGCAGATTCTGCAAAAGCAGTTGCGCCAAGAACTGACACAGCAGCTGTAAAACCTGCTTCTGATCAGAAGAAGCCAACGACGCCGGCTCATTAATTAATAAAAAGATATTTTAAATCCTGCCTCGAGCGGGATTTTTTGTTGAGACTTTTTGCTGCTTTTAAATATTTGGAGTAATTTGTCTTACTTTTTCAAGCTAAAAATAAATAAAGAACATGCAAGACACATTACAATACATCTCGGAAAACAAACAGCGTTTTGTAGATGAACTTTTTGAACTTTTAAAAATAGCGTCGATCTCAGCAGATCCTGCGTACAAAAATGAGGTGCTTACTTGCGCTGATAAAGTTGCTGATTTTCTTCAGAAAGCAGGCGCAGATCAGGTAGAAGTTTGCCAGACAAAAGGCTATCCGATCGTTTATGGTGAAAAGATAATTGGCAAAGATCTTCCGACGGTTTTGGTATACGGACATTATGATGTGCAGCCGCCAGACCCTTTAGAGCTTTGGAAGAAGCCACCTTTTGAGCCATATATCGAAAAGACTGAGATTCACCCAGAAGGCGCAATCTTCGCAAGAGGTTCGGCAGATGATAAAGGCCAGTTTTTTATGCAGATTAAAGCTTTTGAAGCGATGATGCAGACGAATTCTTTGCCTTGTAATATTAAATTTATTTTTGAAGGCGAAGAGGAAGTTGGATCGGTAAGCCTTGGAGATTGGGTGAAAGAAAATACTGAAAAACTGAAATGTGACTGCATTTTGATTTCTGATACACATATTTACAGCAATGAGCAGCCGACGGTTACTACAGGTTTACGTGGTTTAAGCTATGTGGAAGTTGAAGTAGAAGGTCCGAACAGAGATTTACATTCCGGTTTATACGGTGGAGCGGTTCCAAATCCGATTCATGTTTTGAGCCGAATGATCGCGAAACTGATCGATGATGACGGAAGAATCACAATTGACGGTTTTTATGATAATGTCGAAGCTGTTTCTACAGAAGAACGTGCAGAGATGAATAAGCTGAAAGATAATCCTGAAGAGTTTAAAAAATCAATTGGTTTAAATGATGTCGAAGGTGAAAAAGGTTTTACGACTTTGGAAAGAACTTCGATCAGACCAACGCTTGACTGCAACGGAATTTGGGGTGGTTACACAGGCGAAGGTGCGAAAACTGTGATTCCATCTAAAGCTTTTGCTAAGATCTCGATGCGTTTGGTTCCATATCAGACTCCGGAACAAATTACAGAAAAATTCACTACATATTTTGAAAAAATTGCTCCGGATAATGTAAAAGTGAAGATTACGCCACATCACGGCGGAATGCCTTACGTTCTTCCAACGGATACAAAAGAATTTTCTGCCGCCAAGAATGCGATGGAAAGTGCTTTTGGAAAAGAAGTTTTACCTTATCGAGGTGGAGGCAGTATTCCGATCACTGCGATGTTTGAACAGGTTTTGGGAGCAAAATCAGTTTTAATGGGATTTGGTCTTGATTCTGATGCGATTCATTCACCAAACGAGCATTATGGTTTATTTAATTTCTATAAAGGAATTGAAAGTATTCCACAGTTTTTTGAAAACTATGCTAGAAATAATCATTAGATTAGTGTTAAAAAACACTTTTGAAATACCTCATAGCTAGATTGTTAAATATTAATTTATTATTTTTACTAAAATTATTTAAATTAAATATTATGAAAAAAATTCTATTGTCTTTAGCAGTCTTAAGTTCATTAAGTGTGATAAATTCACAAGTAATAACTCAAAATTCAGTACCTAATACTGTTGTTGCTACTGGTTCAGTTGCATGTGCAAGTTCTTCTACTAGTACTGATTATTATACAGGAGATAACTCATATATGAGATTATTTAAATTGTCAGATTACGGAATTACTTATAATTACAAAATAACCAACATAGCTTTCGGTGTACAATTAGCAGCCAGAACTATATCGGGGTCAAGTACGGATATTGGTGGTACTTTTCCTGTAGAAGTTTGGGTTTATACGACAGCAAGTACAACACCGACTGCGTTGATCTCAGTTTCAGGAACAAATCCTTTGACAACTGTAAATGTCTCTTCAGCTAATAATGCTGCAATGGTTAATACAGGTACTTCTGTTAATCAAGTTATTCCAGCTGGATCCAATTTTGTTGTTGAAGTCTTTCATGATGGAAATACAGGTAAAGCTGGTACGACAGCATCTCCATTCGAAAGATTTTATATGGGTACTCAACCAGGAACTCAGACAGGTCTATCTTACTTATCTTCAGAGACATGCCAGATTCTGACTCCAATTGCAACGGGAACAGGTGCTTTAGCTGGGTTTCCTTCTGCTAAATGGGTAATGACTATAACTGGGCAAAATGCAACACTTGGTGTAACTGAGGTTATCAATTCACGAGATGTGCAGATTTATCCAAATCCTGTGAAGGATGTTCTAAAATTTAAGTTAGGAAGCAATTTGAAATCAGAAAGCATCGAAATTTTTGATATGGCTGGAAGAATAGTAACCAGTGTCAGCAATTCAAAAAATGTAAATGAAGTGAATGTATCAGATTTCACTAAAGGAACATATATTCTTAAGATTAAAGCTAACGATGGTAAGCTTTATACGCAAAAGATTATTAAGGATTAATTTCAGCATATATTTAATTTAAAAACGCTCTCTTTCGGAGCGTTTTTTGCTTTTTAGCCAAAAAAAATATTCTATTATGTTTGAAAATAAAGTTGCCTACATTACAGGCGGAACCAAAGGAATTGGTTTTGGCACTGCTAAAATTTTACTTGAAAATGGAATTTCTGTCGCATTTTCTGGTCGCAAAGAAGAAGATGTTAGAAATGCAGAAAATGATTTGAAAAAAATCAGTGAAAATGTTTTGGGAATCGTTTCTGACGTCCGAAAATTTGAAGACGAGGAAAACGCGGTTAAGCAGATTGTAGACAAATTCGGAAGATTAGATTATATTATTGCAAATGCCGGTTTAGGACACTTCAAACCGATTGATCAAATGTCGGTTGAAGAGTGGAACTCAATGATTGAAACCAATCTGACTGGCGTTTTCTATACTCTTAAGGCATCAGTTGAAGAATTAAAAAAATCAGAAGGTTATTATATTACCGTTGCAAGTCTTGCGGGAGCGAATTTCTTTGAGAACGGAGCCGGCTACAACGCGTCGAAATTCGGAGTTGTAGGTTTTACACAGGCTGCTATGATCGATTTAAGAAAATACAACATTAAATCTACTGTTATCATGCCTGGATCTGTGGCAACAAATTTTAACGATCATGTTCCGAATGACAAAGACAGCTGGAAAATTCAGCCGGAAGATATGGGAAATCTGATACTCGATCTTTTAAAAACCAATCCGCGTGTTTTGCCAAGTAAAATAGAGTTTCGGGCATCGCAACCTAAGTAATTTCAGATATAATGTTCTGAATAATAATTAAATATATATTATGCATGCATAATATATATTTTTTTTATATTTACATCACATTAAAATAACATTTACCGGTTGCAGGGACCGGATGATTGTCTAAAATATACTTAAAAAATGAAAATATTAGTTTGTATCAGTAGTGTTCCGGATACTACTTCGAAAATTAATTTTACAGCAGACAAATCTGCTTTCGACAAAAACGGAATTCAGTGGGTAATTAATCCGCTGGATGAATTTGCCTTAACTAAGGCAATTCAGCTTCAGACTTCACAAGGCGCAACTGTTACGGTTCTGAATGTGGGTGATGCAATTACAGAACCGGTAGTGAGAAAAGCTTTGGCAATCGGTGCGAACGATGCCATCAGAGTAAATCTTGATCCAAAAGACAGTTTTTCTACGGCCAAAGAAATTGCAGAAGTTGCTAAAAACGGTGGATATGATTTGATTCTTTGTGGAAAAGAATCTATCGATTACAATGGCGGTTCTGTTCCCGGAATGGTAGCGCAGCTTCTTGATCTTCCTTTCGTAAACGCAGCGGTTGGTTTGGATATTAACGGAAGCGAAGCAACAGCGATACGCGAGATTGAAGGTGGAAAAGAGACAATCTCCGTGAAAATTCCTGCGGTAATTGCCGGACAAAAAGGTTTAGTAGACGAAAAAGATTTGATTATTCCAAATATGCGTGGTATCATGTCTGCCCGTACAAAGCCATTGCAGGTTTCTGAACCCACTTCTTCTGAAGTAAAAGTTGAGGGCGTTTCTTATGACAGTGTTCCACCTAGAGCGGCTGTAAAAATGGTTTCTCCGGATAATTTAGATGAGCTTGTAAGATTGCTTCATGAAGAAGCGAAAGTAATCTAATTTTAAATCGCAAATATTAAATTTTAAATTTTTAAATCATGGCAGTATTCGTATACGCAGAAAATATAAATGGAGTGTACAAGAAAGCAGCTTTCGAAGCAGTTTCTTATGCGAAAGCAGTTGCAGATCAAAACGGTGACACCGTAACGGCAATTTCCATAAATCCTACAGATGCTTCTGATGCTCTTTACAAATATGGTGCGTCGAAAGTGATCAACATCAAAGATGGTGGTTTAAAGAATTTCTCCGCTAAAGCTTATGCACAGGCTTTGAGCGAAGTTATTGATGGTAAAATTATCGTTTTTCCTCACACAACTGACGCTTCTTCTGTAGCACCAATGTTGGCAGTGATGAAGAATTTTTCTTTGATCACTAATGTTTTGGAGGCTCCAGAAAGCCAGTCTCCTTTGCAGGTTAAAAGAAGAGCTTTTTCAGGAAAAGGTTTTATGCATGCTAAAGCTGAAGGCGAAGGTGTGATCATCACAGTTTCTCAGAATGCTTTTGGTGTGAAGGAAAATGCCGCTTCAGGTACTGAAGAAGTAAAAGAGCTGACAATCTCTAATGAAGACACGAAAGTGATTTCGCACGAACAGAGTTCAGGAAAATTAGATTTAAAAGAAGCTGAAATAGTAGTTTCTGCAGGTCGTGGGATGAAAGGTCCTGAAAACTGGGGAATGATTGAAGATCTTGCCGGGGTTTTGGGTGCAGCAACAGCTTGTTCAAAACCGGTTTCGGATATCGGCTGGAGACCTCACACAGAGCACGTTGGACAGACAGGAAAAGCAATTTCACCAAATTTGTACATCGCTGTCGGGATTTCAGGAGCAATTCAGCATTTGGCAGGTGTGAATTCATCTAAAACAATTGTGGTTGTAAACAGCGATCCGGAATCTCCTTTTTTCAAATCGGCAGATTATGGTGTTGTAGGTGATGCTTTTCAGATTATTCCTGCTTTAACCGAAAAAATCAAAGCCTTAAAAGGATAATATAGTAAATAGTAAGTTTTCTCTGTCAGTAAATTTTTAAGATAATTAAATTAATTTTAGAGAAAATTAGCTTTTCACTTTTGAAAACTAACGATAAATAATAAAAGCTCGGCATCCGGGCTTTTATTTTGTTTAAAAAATTGAAACCTGAAAAAAAAATTCAATTATATTTGTAGCTATGGATTACAGACAGCTTATCATACGCGGAATATCGTACAGCCAGACCCAATCTGGAGCTTATGCATTACTTTTGGAACATGAAGAAACGCATATAAAACTACCGGTAGTGATAGGAAATTTTGAAGCGCAATCGATCTCTTTAGGTCTCGAAAAGGATATTCATCCGCCAAGACCGCTCACGCACGATCTTTTCAGTAAATTTATTACCTCCGCCAATTTCGAATTGATTTCGGTGGTAATTTATCAGATCGTAGACGGTGTTTTCTTTTCTAACATCAATTTAAAAAATAAAATTTCGCAGGAAGAAATTATTCTTGATGCGCGTACTTCAGATGCTGTGGCGATGGCAGTTCGTTTCGATGCACCAATTTATACGACACAACAGGTTTTGAATGAAGCAGGAATTTTGCTCGAAATCGACGACAATTCAAAAGAAGAGGACGATGTTTTCTCGGAAACAGAATCTGGTTCCGAAAATCTGCATCACGTTTCTACCGAAGAATTGCAGAAATTTCTTGAGAATGCAGTAAAGGAAGAAGATTTTGATACCGCGCTGGAAATTCAGGAAGAGCTGAAAAAGCGTAAAAAAAATATTGATTAATTACCACTGATATTTGATGAATTTAAAACTTCGCCTTACACTGCTCAGTTTTCTCCAGTTTTTTGTTTGGGGAGCTTGGCTTACAACATTAGGAACGTACGGTTTTGCCTATAAACAGTGGAGTGGTGCCGAGTTTGGTGCTGTATTTTCCACATTAGGATTGGCTTCGATCTTTATGCCAGCTCTGATGGGAATCATTGCTGATAAGTGGATCAATGCCGAAAAACTCTACGGAAGCCTTCATATTCTATACGGAATCAGCCTTTTTTTATTGGCTAAAACCAACGACCCGACCGATTTTTTCTGGATTTTACTGGTTGGAATGTGTTTTTACATGCCGACTTTATCACTTTCAAACTCGATTTCGTATAAACTTTTGAATGACAGCAAATATGATGTTGTGAAAGTTTTTCCGCCGATCAGAGTTTGGGGAACGATTGGTTTTATCGTCGCCATGTGGTGTACCAATATTTTCAGTGATGAACAGACTTTTTCAGAATTTGGTGAAAAAGTAGGCCGGCAAATCGCCGGTATTTTTGGAAATTCGGTTAATGCTAACCAGTTTTATCTGGCTGGAGCTGTAGCTATTTTCCTCGGTATTTATTCTTTCTTTTTGCCTAAATGTCCGCCGCCAAGATTGATCAGCAAAGATGCAACTTTGGTTCAGAAGCTTGGTTTGGATGCTTTCAAACTCTTCGCGGAAAAGAAAATGGCTTTATTTTTCGTTTTTTCTATGTTCTTGGGAGCGGCACTTCAGTTGACCAATATGTACGGAGACGCTTTTTTAAAAGATTTTGGAAACTTTGCGCAGTATAAAGATTCTGCGGTGGTGCAGTATTCTACGATGATTATTTCCATTTCCCAGATTTCTGAAACCTTATTTATTCTTGCCATTCCCTTCTTTTTACGCCGTTACGGAATCAAAAATGTAATGCTCATCAGCATGTTTGCCTGGGTTCTCCGGTTCGGATTTTTCTCTTTTGGAGCTCCTGAAGGTTTAGGGTTGATTTTGATTATCTTCTCAAATATTATTTACGGAATGGCTTTCGATTTCTTCAATATTTCAGGATCACTTTTTGTGGAAACAACTACAGACAATAAGATACGTTCATCCGCTCAAGGCGTTTTCATGATGATGACAAACGGTTTTGGAGCCATCTTAGGAAGTTCGGTAAGCGGATGGATGATTTCACAATATTTTACCGATGCTTCCGGAAACAAAATGTGGCACGAGATCTGGCTGTATTTTGCTTTATATGCTTTGGTGATTACGGTTCTTTTCGCTATCTTTTTCAAACACAAACATGATCCAAAGAAAATCGTAACAGTCACTCATTAAAATATTTTAAACTCATTTAAAATTGCATCGCACCAAAGCATGCAATTTTTTTTTAAAAATTATCAATAATCTACAGCATATCTGGTTATGTATAACAATACTTGTGATTCAGTTTTTCAAAATTCTATTTTGTACGTTATTAATTTGGTTTGTAATTGATATTATAATTTTCGATTATTTATTTTTATTTTTTAAAACAATTGCGATTTAATTTAATAATTTACAGTGAATACAACACGGTATTAATAATTATTGATATTTCAATGATTATTATTTCGAATGAAACATACTGATACTAAGTGTGTTTTTTTTTGTAATTTGGTACTTTAAGAATTATGAAAGATCTTCAGCTTTTAGGTATAGCCATTGTGCTTCTCGGAAGTTTTCTGCCGCTGGTACATGTGCCTGTAATCGGTAACTGGAATTACTGGAAACTCAATAATTATCTCGCAGTTTTCTGCTGGATGCTTTGTCTGGTGGCTGTTTATGGTATTTTTGGAGATCATTCTGCGCTTGTAAAATCTCTTGGATTTGTACTCATCTTTTTTTTCCTGTTTACCATGGCTGCCGTGAAATACCAGACGAGCAGTTATTTCAGTTTTCTTCCTTCTAAATCCTGGACGAAAGCTATGGCGGGAACGGTGAAATTCCAGTGGGGATGGATTGTCGAATTTGCAGGCACCATTATTTTATTAATAGCCAGTTTTAAGAAATGATTAGAAAACTTTTTACATTTTATTGTTTGATTTTCTACGTTGGTATTAATGCGCAGGAAGGTTTTCTCTTACCTGACAATCCACCGAAGTGCTATAAAATAAAAGAAGGTAAATTTGTAAAGCAGGATATTCCGGGTAGAGTTTGGAATATGCTGATCTCTAAAGATTTGCTGAAAGAATATTTAAATAACAGCAAAACGTATATAAAATACAAGCTGAAATTTGAGGATGACTGTCATTTTACAGCGACTGTCACATCTAAATCGGACAGCAAAAATATGTTGAGGATCGGCGATGTTGTTAGATACAGTATTATAGAAACCGATCACGACCTCATTCGGGTAAAAACTGATCTCTATAATAAATCTGAAGATTTTGTGCTTCAGAAAACAGAATAAAATTTAGAATTTAAGATAAAAATAATAGTTAATTGATATGAAAGAAGTATTCATTGTCTCCGCAGTACGTACGCCAATCGGCAGTTTTATGGGAAGTCTGGCAACGGTTCCCGCAACACAGCTTGGAGCAGCAGCAGTCAAAGGAGCATTAGAAAAAATAAATTTAGACCCAAATAAGGTTGAGGAAATCTACATGGGAAATGTTTTGCAGGCTGGCGAAGGTCAGGCGCCTGCAAGACAGGTGGCTATCGCTGCCGGACTTTCAAACGAGACTCCAGCGACAACGATAAATAAAGTCTGCGCTTCCGGAATGAAGGCGGTGAGCATGGCTGCACAGGCAATCAAGGCTGGTGATGCAGACATCATTGTCGCAGGCGGAATGGAAAACATGTCGATGGTTCCGCATTATTACAATGCAAGAAATGCGGCTAAATTGGGTGACGTAAAAATGCAGGACGGAATGATTCTCGACGGTTTGACAGACGTTTACAATAAAGTTCATATGGGAGTTTGCGCAGAAAAGTGTGCTGTAGCTTACGATTTTTCCCGAGAAGATCAGGATGCATTCGCAATTCAGTCATACGAAAGATCTGCAAAAGCTTGGAGCGACGGTAAATTTGCTGACGAAGTAGTTCCGGTAAATATTCCTCAGAGAAAGGGCGAGCCTGTAGTTTTTGGTGAAGATGAAGAATATAAAGCGGTGAAATTTGATAAAATTCCTACGCTTCCGACAGTATTTAAAAAAGAGCAAGGAACTGTAACTGCGGCGAATGCTTCAACGTTAAATGACGGTGCTTCTGCTTTGATTTTGGTTTCAAAAGAAAAAATGGAAGAATTGGGTTTAAAACCTTTAGCGAAAATTATTTCTTATGCAGATGCTGCTCAGGAGCCTGAAAACTTTACAACAGCGCCGTCAAAAGCACTTCCAATAGCTTTGAAAAAAGCAGGTTTGCAGACTTCTGATATCGATTTCTTCGAATTTAACGAAGCTTTTTCTGTCGTAGGTCTGGCAAATAATAAAATTTTAGGTTTAGATTCTTCAAAAGTGAATGTGAATGGTGGAGCAGTGGCGCTTGGTCATCCGCTGGGAAGTTCAGGATCGAGAATTATCGTGACTTTGATTAATGTTTTAAAACAAAATAATGCCAAATACGGTGCTGCAGCGATCTGCAATGGCGGTGGCGGTGCTTCGGCGATTGTAATTGAAAACATGCAGTAATTAAAATATGAAAGCAAAATACGGATTGATTCTTTTTCTTGCAGGTTTCGTGATTGATATTTTTGGTGCTTGGCTGAAAATCACTCACATCACCTTTGGAACAGTGAACGCCAATATAGTTTTTACTCTTGGAAGTTTTCTGCAGATTTTGGCAATCCTGTTTATCATTTATAAAATTTTTAAATTCAAAAAGTTTAAAGAATTTTTAAATCAGTAAAGAAGCTTTCTATCAATACATTTCAAAACCATTAAGAATTATACTTTTTTTAGTTTAATCTTAATGGTTTTTCTATTTTTGTGCAACTAATAGCTTTAAGAATGTCTCAAACCGAAACACCACAGCCAGCGATCATAAAAAATAATCCGAAAATCATGAAAGCCTGGGCCGTTTACGACTGGGCAAATTCTGTATATTCTCTGGTTATCACTTCAGCGATTTTCCCGATTTATTATACGATTCTCACAACTGCTTTTAATAAAAAGGAGTACGTGGCTTCTGCGGGGGAAGTGCAGGAAATTCCGGTACGGCATTTAATCAGAATTTTTGGCGAAACCTACGAGCCGGATGCTATTCTTAGTGCATCGTATGCGATTTCATTTTTTCTTGTCGTTTTGCTTTCTCCGTTTTTATCATCTCTGGCTGATACCATAGGAAACAAAAAATCATTTCTGCAGTTTTTCTGCTATCTTGGCGCAACTTCATGTATGGGATTGGCGATGTTTACAGGAATGAACAATGTTTTCCTCGGGCTTCTTTTCAGCATTACGGCGAGTGTCGGTTTCTGGGGAAGTTTGGTTTTTTACAATTCGTTTTTGCCTGATATTGCGACTCCTGATAAACAGGATGCGCTCTCTGCAAAAGGATTTATCTACGGTTATTTAGGATCAGTTGTTCTGTTAATTATCTGTCTGATTTTGGTGCAGGTTGTGGCAAAAGGCGCATATCAGCAGAATATTTACATAAGAATCAGTTTCCTTCTCACAGGTGCCTGGTGGTTTGGTTTCTCGCAATATACATTTAAACATTTACCTCAATTCGGCGATGTGAAAGATAAATTACCGAAAGATCTTGTCCTTTTAAATTATAAAAATATCTTTAAACCTCACGAAGAGCAAGGTGGTTTTTTTGAAGTTTTAAAAGATAACATCAGTTTTTATACAGATATTTTAAAGGAAAGTTTCAGAGAACTTTTCAGCGTGGGTAAGAAACTTTTTGCTGACCGCAGTCTTAAATTTTTCCTGTCAAGTTTTTTCTTTTACAGTGTAGGCATGCAGACGATTTTCCTGATGGCAACACCTTTTGGTAGCACAGTCGTTTTCCCTAAAAGTGATGAAAAATATAAATTAATAGTTACAATTTTAATTATTCAGCTGATTGCGGTCGTCGGTGCATTTATTTTTTCGAGATTATCAAAAAAAATTGGTAACAGAAATGTTATTACGATTGCTGTTGTAATCTGGATAGGATGCTGTTTGTGTGCGTTTCTGCTTAATAAAGAAAATCCATATATTCAAGAATTGTTCTATGGTTTGGCGGCGATGATTGGTTTGGTAATGGGCGGTCTGCAGGCAATGTCAAGATCAACCTACTCAAAACTTTTACCTGAAAACTCGATGGAGAATACGACGTTCTTCAGTTTTTATGATGTTTTAGAGAAACTCGCGATCATTTGCGGTATGGTGATATTCAGTATTTTCATTCAGAAATTCGGTAATATGCAGTACGCATTTATCGCAATGTCTGGTTTTTTCACAATAGGAGCGATTTTAATTCGTTTTTTACGCACAAAAATTTGATTTAAATCATGCTTAGGCGCAGCATTTGCTAATGTTGATGCGAATAGTTTATCTTTGCAGAACACAATACATCACAAATGACGAATCCTTTATTTTATGCTAAAATTTTGCTGTTTGGCGAATATGGAATCATTGAGGATTCTCAGGGTTTGACGTTGCCGTACAGTTTCTATAAAGGAACCTTAAAATTCTCTGATCTTGTTTCTGATTTTGAGAAAAAATCCAATCAGCATCTGATTAATTATTCCGATTATCTTAAAAATTTACAACTTCCTGAAGGTTTCAAAATTGATGTTAACGCTTTTAAGATGGATATTTCTGAAGGTTTATTTTTCGACAGTAATATACCGCAAGGTTATGGCGTAGGAAGTTCCGGCGCATTGGTTGCAGCAATATTTGAAAAATATTCGGTATCAAAAAGAAATCCTGAAACCATTTCTAAAGATGAATTAAAAAATCTCAGATCAGTTTTTGGGAGCATGGAAAGTTATTTTCACGGAAAAAGTTCAGGTATTGATCCTTTGATCTGCTACATGAATCTACCAATTTTGATTGAAAACCGTGAAAGCGTAGATAAAGTTTCAATTCCTATAAGTGTTGCCGGAAAAGGGGCGATCTTTTTGATAGATTCCGGAATGACGGGAGAAACAGGACCGATGGTGCAGATTTTTTTCGAAAAAATGAAGACTGAGGGTTTTAGAAAAACTTTAAAAGAAGAATTTATCCGTTACAATAATGCTTGTATTGAAGCCTTCTTAAAAAAGGATATGAATCCGTTTTTCAAAAATCTGAAAAAACTTTCAAACTGGGCATTCGAACATTTCCGTCCGATGATTCCGGAAAGTATTTTTAATGTCTGGAAAAAAGGTCTCGATTCTAATGCTTATTATCTGAAACTTTGCGGAAGCGGAGGCGGAGGCTACATTCTGGGCTTTACAAAAGATTACGACAAAGCAGAGGAAATGCTCAAAGGTTTTCACAAAGAAGTCATTTACCGTTTCTAAATTTTATGATCGAATTTCCTGACAAAGAAACTTTTGGTGAGAACAAAACTGCGCCGAAATCTTTCTTTTACAGGATTTTTCAGCTGATAGGTTTTTTATTGGGAGCGCGCTTTTTCGTTGCCATTCTTCTTGTTTTTGCATTATACGTATCTACTTTTTTTCTTTTTAACAAAGAGGAAAACTTAAGAAATTTCGTTTTCGATTTTAAAGTTCACGGTATTATTTTATGCACCATTCTCACTATTTTTGCGGGTGGCATCATCAATCATTTCTATGATTTTGAAAAAGATCATCTTGTAAAACCCTTCCGCACCCGGTTTCAGCGGTTCATTAAACAAAAATATTATCTCTACGCATATCTTGCACTAACTATTTTAAGCTTGGGAATTGCGAGTTTAATTTCCTATCGCGTAATAATATTCTTTCTGATTTATCAGTTTATCATGTGGTTTTACAGCCATAAACTGAGCCGTATTTTCATCATTAATAATCTCACGTTTGTCAGTCTTACGCTTTATCCGTTTTTTGGCATGCTGGTTTATTATCAGACTTTTTCCGAAAAAATTTTTTTGCTTGCTGTTTTTCTTTTCTTAAATCTGCTGGCAATTGATATCACAAAAGACACGCTCACCCGAAAAATAGACAAAACCTTTGGCTACAATACAATTCCAAATACTTTAAATGCAGCAAAATCTCAGTCGATTTTAATAACGATTATAGTTTTAACAATTTTAATCTCGGTAAGAATTATTTTAAAAACTGAAATTTCCGGCGTGATGTTTTACTATTTTGTTATAGGAATCGCGATGCTATTGCTGAGTATTTATTTTATTTTCAAATATACTAGAAACTCGAAATTTGCGGTTTTAAATATTTTAAGACTCTGGATTTTTGTCGGAATTATCTCTATGCTTCTCAGCGGAATTGAAGGAAATTTATAGAAAATAAATACTCCCGAAAAGCGTTCTAAATTGTAACTTTACACTTTAAATTTATTACTGAAAATGTCCATTTTTAATGATACAAAAGTCGCATTTGCCGACAAAACCGATGCGCAGCTGAAGAAAGCGTTTTGGATGTTTAAAATGATTGAACAGCCCGCCCTTACAAATATTGGAACGTCTGTTCTTAATTTTTCTGTTCATAACAATTTTCCGTTTGTCAATACCATAGTCAAAAAAACACTTTTTGAACAGTTTGTGGGTGGCGAAACACGTGAAGAAAGCCTAAAAGTTGTCACACAGCTTTACAAAAGAGGCGTAGGAAGTATTTTTGATTATTCAATTGAAGGCAAAGAAGATGAAGCTACGTTTGATGCAGTTTGCCACGAAATTCAGGATATTGTGCAGTTTTCTGTTGGAAATCCGGCGCTTCCTTTTATTGTTTTTAAACCTACAGCTTTTGGACGAATCGATTTGTATGAAGCGGTAGGAAAGGGCAGCGAGTTGACGACAAGCCAAAAAGAAGAATGGAAAAGGGTAGTGCAAAGATTTGAAGACGTTTGCAAAATGTGTTTTGATCATGACAAAAAAGTAATGATTGACGCCGAAGAAACCTGGATGCAGGATGCAGCAGATCATCTTTGCGAAACGATGATGGAAAAATACAACCGTGAAAAACCTATCGTTTGGAATACCATTCAAATGTACAGAACAGGAAGATTGGAATATATGGAAGCTCATGCTGCCCGTGCAAAAGAAAAGGGATATTTTATCGGTTATAAAATCGTGCGTGGAGCGTATATGGAAAAAGAGCGTGCGCGCGCTTCTGCGAAAGGTTATGCAGATCCTATTCAGCCAACAAAAGATGCGACTGATAATAATTACAATGCAGGTATTGATTTCATTATGAATCATCTTAATATTGTCAGTGGATATTTCGGAACACACAATGAGATTTCTTCTGAACTCGTGATGGATAAAATGAAGCAGAGATCTTTAGAGAACAATTCTGAACACGTATTTTTTGGCCAGTTGTATGGTATGAGTGATAATATAACATTTTATCTGAGCGACAAAGGCTACAATGCCACGAAATATCTTCCTTATGGACCCGTAAAAGATGTTGTTCCGTACCTTACCAGGAGAGCTCGTGAAAATACTTCGGTCGCAGGACAAACCGGGCGGGAATTAAGATTGATTCAGAAAGAACTGGACCGTCGGAAAAATAAATAAATCTAAAAAAAGAGATCTGACTAAATCATAGTCAGATCTTTTTACTTAAAAATTATTCGATCAACAAGGTTTTTTCGGTTTTGGTATTTGATATAATAAAATTGCGTATATTTATTATCTAATCAATACATCAATATTATGAAAAAACTTTTACTTACTGCAGCTGTTACCTTATCTTTAGTAGCAGCCGCCCAAACGTACAATAACGGTGGATTAAGTACCGGGACGACGGCAAAAGTCGGTACTGTCGCGCCTTCAGGTTACACCTGGTCTGAACTTCAAAATGATACTGGAAATACGGCTGAATCTAATACGAATGCAGGATATGGTGGCATGAGCAGTTCAGCAACAGCTAATTTTTTTTTAGCTGATAATTTTGTCGTACCGGCAGGTCAAACCTGGCAGATTACCTCAATTGATTTTTTTTCCTATCAAACCGGATATACAGGAACAACTTCACCTTTTACTACGGTTCGCGTAAATATTTTTAGTTCAGATCCATCAGTTTCCGGTGCGACAAGCGTTTTTGGAAATGACACAACGAACAGATTCAGTGCCAGCGTTGATGCTTTAATGTACAGAATTTTTAACAGTCAGGTGCCTACTACTGCCAATGTTCCAGGTACAACCAGAAGAATTTGGAAAACTACGGCTTCGACACCGGTAACATTGACTTCAGGAACATATTGGATTAAATATCAACTTCAAAATGTTGTCCAGGCAAATGCGGGCTTTTTACCTGCAGTTACCATACCGGGAAGCAGAGGATTAGCCGCATTTAATGCTAAACAAAATGATGCGGTAGCAGGAACATGGATACCTTTGGTTGACCTGGGAACGTCGGGCGCTTCGCCCGTTAATATGGATATGCCTTTTATAATTACGTATACATCCAACTTATCAACTGGTGAAGTGCAACAGTATGATAATAGAGTACAGGTTTATCCGAATCCGGTACAAGATTACTTCCAGATCAGTAATGTCGAAAATTTAAAGATTAGCACGGTTGAGATTATGGATGTTTCCGGAAAGTTAGTCCGAAGTATGAAGCCTGCTGATAGATACAATGTGAGCGATCTTCCTTCAGGTAATTATTATCTGCTCATTAAGAATAGTGAAGTCACAAAAATGACTAAACTGCTTAAAAAATAGTTTTAAATCATTTAATGGTAAATCCCAAAAGTTTTAAACTTTTGGGATTTTTTTATTAGGAGTGTATGATAGTATAATTCTCACGACAGATCCATTTGATAATTTAATAAAATCAAATATCAGTCCGAGAAAACTATGAATAATCTGTGAAACATTTTTTATGGTTCAAAACTTTCAAATTTTCCGTCGTTATAAAAGATAACAATTCTTTTGATATTGGATTTTGCCCCGACAATATTTTCAATTTGTGTAGCTTCTGAGATTCCCATATTTTCTTTCTTGATTTCTTTTTTTTCCTCAGGACGATTTTCAGAAACACTCTCAGCGATTGTAGGAATTTCGTGCTCAATTTCTTCATTGATAATACTAAAGAGATCGGGTAGTGATGTAGGCTTTTGAACTTCTTCAGTAATTTCATCAGCAGACAACTTCTTAGTTATCAGCATTTCACCAATTCCTGTAATTAACCAATCCCATTCAATCTCGGGAAACCGAGATTTTATTTTTGTAATAAATTCTAACGACGGTTTATTTCGCCCTGATGTAATATGTGAAACAGACGAGCGCTGTACATCAATCTCATCAGCAAATTCCGAAGATGTGAATGTCGAATACTGGATTACTTTTGTAATTCTCTCGTTGATATTCATAATGAACAAATGTAATTAATCTCCACATTATAACAATACACAATTGTAAAAATACTAGAATAATGTCAATTACAAATGTATCTGTACTAGTAACATATTGCTAAACATATTATTATAAACATATAGTAATTAATTTTAAAAATTATTAGTTCTATTACATTTGTAATCTATTCTATACATCACCTTTATACGAATATAATGGCGTTATATTTCTAATAAAGATAAATTGACGTCATTTTCTCAAAAAAATAACACAGTGATCTATATTTCTCTTTCAAAATTTGTTTATAGTAAATGCTCATAGATAGACAATTCTTTAAAATATTTACTTAAACTAAATTTAATTAACTACTTTATATAAATTATATATATTGCTCAATTATAGTTATTTAGATATATTTAATTAAATTATATGCAATCCACAATTTTTTCAACAGACAAAACGTCATTGTAAGTTGTTTGATAGATTTACTTTTGTAAACAGTTAAATTGTAAGTGTTTTGGAGTATTTTTGTAAACTATAATTTGATGAAATAGATGATGGAACATTTGTATACACATAATCCTGTATTTGAAAACCGATATATTTGGCCGGTGGAGCTTTTTGAATATTTAGAAGCGGAATTTGCTGACCAACTTTTAGAAATAGGGAAATCTTTTTTGGGACAACCTATTTATCGATTTAAATTGGGAATGGGAAACACTAAGATTATAGCTTGGTCACAAATGCATGGTAATGAATCGAACGCGACACACGCAATGCTCGATTTTCTCCATACGTCGAAACGCTATCCAGAATTATCAAAAGATCTAAGTCAAAAAATTACCCTTGATTTTATTTTTATGCTAAATCCTGACGGTTCTGAAAAATGGACACGTTTGAATGCTCAGTATTTAGATTTAAACAGGGATTTCCATGCAGAAGCTGGCGCAGAGTTGAAATTTCTAAAAAAAATGGTAAAGGAAAACAATTATCATTATGCACTAAATCTTCATGAGCAGCGGACTATTTTCACGACAGACGGCACCCACCCCGCTACTCTATCTTTCCTTGCACCGTCTGAAAGTGTTGAAAGATCGGTTACAGATAACCGCAAACAAAGTATGGCGGTGATTTCTTCTGTTTTTGATAACATGAAAGATATTCTGCCAAATCGTATCGCACGATACACCGATGAATTTTATCCTAATGCTACGGGCGACAATTTTATCAGGGAAGGTTTGCCGACGATACTGTTTGAAGGTGGACATTTTGAAAACGATTATTTAAGAAGAGAAACTCGCAAGTTTTATACAATTGCATTCTACTATGCATTAAAAGCAATTGCAGATTTAAATACCAGCACAGAAGGGTGGGAAAAGTATTTTGAAATTCCGGAAAATAGAGAAACACACTATGACATTATATATAGGAATGTAAAACTCAACACAAATCATCACTGCGTGTTGGATATCGCGGTTCAGTTTAAAGAAGAAATAAAACCGGGCGACGAGGAAATTTCATTTATCCCTTTCGTTGTCGAAGTCGGCAATGTGAAAAATAAAAAAGGATGGGAGGAAATAGACTGTATAGGAAAAAAATTTATTTGTGAAACCAAATATCCGAAGCTCGACCAACCAGTCTCATTTAAAATAGAATAAAAAAAAGCGAAACTCTCGTTTCGCTTTCCGTTATAACAATTAAAACTATTTTACCACTTTTATACCATCGGCAAAAAATCGTATTTCTTCCTGTGGTTTGGTGATCGCTGCAATTTCCTGAGCAGATTTCTTAGCATCTTCTGCGTAATGTTTCTGTTCATCTACAGAAATCACTTTTCGCTCGGCAGTTCCTTCCAAAACTACATTTTTACCTTTCAGAGCAGTCGGAACAAAAAACCCATAATCTTTCATTTTCACGAAAAATTTAGACTGATCTTCGGTTTCTATTGTTAGCCAGCAACCTTTTTTGTCGCAAACATCGGTCACTTTTCCGGTGATGGCCACGTTCTCCACTTTTTTATTGTCTTTCTTTAATTTTTTTGAAAGCTTCTCTACAGAGATTGCCTTTGATTCCGGCGTTGTTACAACAGCTCCGTATGTGTCGCCAACCAGCGCATTTCCTTCCGGAGGACCCATTTTTTTACCTTCCTGCGCAGAAATTAAACTTGCAGTTGCCAGAGCGGCAGTGAAAAAGAATGCTTTAAAATTCATTTGAAATAATTTTTATCAAAATTAAACATTTATTCGGAATGGCAAAATGATCATAAAAACTTCGCAAGAATCATCTTTAAATACGATTACTCTGCATTATTTTCTATATTTGAAAGCAATAACTGAATATGCAGAAAAAACTAAAACTTTGGGATGCGACCATGCTCGTAATGGGCTCAATGATCGGCAGCGGAATTTTTATCGTGAGCGCAGACATGATGCGGAATCTTGGCTCCGGTTATTGGATGATTGTTGTTTGGATCATCACAGGAATTATGACTGTTTCTGCCGCGATCAGTTATGGCGAACTTTCAGCGCTCTTCCCAAAAGCAGGCGGACAATACACCTATCTCACTGAAATTTTCGGTAAAAAAATGGGTTTTCTCTACGGTTGGGGATTGTTCACCGTCATTCAAACCGGGACAATTGCCGCAGTTGCCATGGCTTTTGGAAAATTTACAGCGTATTTGGTTCCTTCGTTAAATAATGCCGAACCTATTTTTCAAAGCGGAGAATTTCAGATCACGTGGATTCAGATGCTCGCGATTATTATCATTCTTTTGCTGACTTATATAAATACGCGTGGCGTAGAAAGCGGGAAGTTATTACAGAACCTTTTTACGGGTTCAAAAATTCTTGCGTTGCTTGGATTGATCGCGGCAGGTTTTATTTTAGTTGATGTTTCTCATCTGGCAGAAAATTTTAGTTTCGGTCAGGAAGCTTTTAATAATTTAGATAAAGATTCTGCAGGAAATCTTTTAAAAACAGGTTGGGAACCTATCGGCGGCATGACACTCTTGGGCGGAATCGCTGCGGCAATGGTCGGGTCAGTTTTCAGTTCAGTCGCCTGGGAAAGTGTAACCTTCGTATCCGGTGAAATTGAAAATCCAAAAAAAAACGTTGTAAAATCAATGATTCTTGGCACTTCTGCTGTGATGATTATATACATCGCAGTCAATTTTGTCTACCTTAATGCTATTGACAGAGATGCTATCGCTTTTGCTGCAAACGATCGGGTAGCAGTCGCCGCTTCACAGAATATTTTCGGGAATGCCGGAACTGTAATTATCGCCGTTCTCGTCATGGTTTCCACATTTGGCTGCAATAATGGTCTCATCCTCGCCGGTGCGCGCGTTTTCCAGACGATGGCAAAAGACGGTTTGTTCTTCAAATCTGCAAGTGAAAATAACAAAAACAGTGTTCCTTCCAACGCACTTTGGATGCAGGGAATCTGGGCCTCACTGCTTTGCCTGAGCGGGCAGTACGGCAATCTGCTTGATATGATTTCATTCGTCATCGTATTGTTTTACATGATTACTGTTTTCGGCGTCATTTATCTGCGCATCAAACAGCCAAAACTCGAAAGACCATACAAAACCTGGCTTTATCCTGTTACGCCAATTATTTATTTGGTCATCGGTGCCGCATTCTGTATTTTGCTGCTCATCTACAAACAACAGTACACATGGCCGGGCTTCATTATCGTATTGCTGGGACTTCCCGTGTATTATTTTATCAACAGAAAAAAATCTGCATAATTTTTTTAGGAGCAATTCCCGCTTTCCACTGTATCTTTTTCTTCCTTAGCTTTCTCAATGCAAGAAAAAGGATGCCGTTGCAATCGGGGCTATCAGATCAGGTAAAATTTAAGAAAATTCCGTATTTTTACAGAATGCAATTTCGTCATAGAATTGCTTTAAAATATGAGTAAATCCACAGAATATATAGAAGTTTACGGTGCCCGCGAGCACAACCTGAAAGATATTAATGTCAAAATTCCGCGCAACGAGCTCGTTGTCATCACCGGACTTTCCGGAAGCGGAAAATCATCCCTCGCATTCGATACTATTTTTGCTGAAGGCCAGCGCCGCTATATCGAAACTTTTTCTGCGTATGCGCGTCAGTTTCTTGGCGGACTTGAGCGTCCCGATGTTGATAAAATTGAGGGTCTGTCACCAGTAATTGCCATTGAGCAGAAAACTACAAACAAAAATCCGCGTTCAACTGTAGGAACAGTTACCGAATTATACGATTATCTGCGGCTTCTTTTTGCGCGCGTGAGTGATGCGTATTCACTTACGACCGGACGAAAACTGGTCAGCTACACAGAAGAGCAGATTTTAGAAGCGATCAAAAAAAATTACGGCGGCGAAAAAATAATGCTTACTGCGCCGGTTATCAGATCAAGAAAAGGTCATTATCATGAGCTTTTTGTGCAGATGGCGAAAAAAGGTTACGGACAGGCGAGAATAGACGGCGAGCTGACGGATATCGAATACGATCTGAAACTCGACCGATACAAAACCCACGATATCGACATCGTTATCGACCGCTGGATCATCGGAGAATCTGCCTCAGAAAACCGCATGGAAAAATCTTTGAAAACCGCCATGGAAATGGGCGAGGGTACAATCGGAATTCAGCAACTCGGCGGAACTGAAATTGAATATTTCTCCAAAAATTTGATGGATGCCGAAACCGGACACTCGTTGGCGCTTCCGGAACCAAATACGTTTTCATTCAACTCACCAAAGGGAAGTTGCCCCAGCTGTAAAGGTTTAGGAACCATTAAAAAAATCAACACCGATTATTTTGTTGAAAACCCGAAACTGTCGATTAACCAAGGTGGTTTGCTGCCTTTGGAAGATCTGAAATCAAATAAATGGATTCTTACACAGATCAAAAATATTTTGGAGATTTTCGGGCTTGGCCTGGCAACACCGATGAAAGATGTGCCGGCAGAAGCGCTCGATTATATGTACAACGGCTGCAATAAAGAATTTAATAAAGACCTGAAATACGCCGGAATTTCAAAGAAAATAAAAATAAGTTTCGACGGTTTAATTCCTTTCATGGAAGAAATTATTGAAGACAAAGATTCTTATGAAAGTGTTCTTCTGGAAAGACATTTTACGACGGAAGAAACCTGTCCCGATTGTAAAGGTGCACGTCTTCAGCCTGGAAGTTTGAGTTTTAAAATCGACGGAAAAAACATTGCTGAAGTAAACGGCCTGAGCCTTTCAGATTTTAAAGAATGGCTTGTTGAAGTTCGCGGTACATTTTCAGAGAAAAAAGCAATTATTGCACACGAAATTTTAAAGGAAATCGAAACCAGACTTCAGTTTTTATTGGATGTCGGTTTAGAATATTTAAGTTTAAGCAGAAGTTCAAAAACACTTTCGGGTGGAGAATCGCAGCGAATTCGTCTCGCCACTCAGATTGGTTCTCAGTTGGTGAATGTTCTTTATATTCTTGATGAACCAAGTATCGGTTTGCACCAAAGAGACAACGAAAGACTGATAAAATCATTAAAGAATCTTCGCGACATCGGAAATTCTGTGCTGGTGGTAGAGCATGACAAAGATATGATCATGGAGGCCGACGAGGTTTTGGACATCGGTCCGCGCGCGGGAAAATTTGGCGGAGAGATTCTGTGGCAGGGAAAACCGAAAGATCTTCTGAAAGCTGACACCATTACCGCAGATTATATTAACGGAAAAAGAAAAATTGAAATTCCGGCCGAGCGTAGAAAAGGAAACGGAAAAAATATTATCCTGAAAGGCGCGACAGGAAATAATCTTAAAAATGTCACGCTGGATATTCCGCTGGGAAAACTCGTCGTGGTGACCGGAATTTCAGGAAGCGGGAAATCTTCACTCATCAACGGAACATTATATCCGATTCTCAATAAACATTTTTACCGCGCGGTGCAGGAACCTTTGCCTTTCAAAAAAATTGAAGGTCTGGAGCATATTGATAAAATCGTGGATGTTGATCAAACGCCGATCGGAAGAACGCCGCGTTCAAATCCCGCGACTTATACGGGAATGTTTACCGACATCAGAAATCTGTTTTCAGAATTACCAGAAAGTAAAATTCGCGGTTACAAACCTGGAAGATTTTCTTTTAATGTAAAGGGAGGACGATGCGAAACATGCCAAGGTGGCGGTTTAAAAGTGATAGAAATGAATTTTTTACCAGACGTTTATGTTCACTGCGAAACATGCAACGGAAAACGATTCAACAGAGAAACGCTGGAAGTTCGCTATAAAGGAAAATCGATTTCTGATGTTTTGGAAATGACGATTGATGAAGCTGTGGATTTCTTCCAGCCGATTCCGAAGATTTTTTCACGTGTGAAAACTTTACAGGATGTTGGATTGGGTTATATCACGATGGGACAGCAGTCGACTACGCTTTCTGGCGGTGAAGCGCAGCGTATAAAACTCGCTACCGAACTGGCAAAAAGGCAAACCGGAAATACACTCTATATTCTCGATGAACCTACAACTGGACTGCACTTTGAAGACGTAAAAGTCTTAATGGATGCAATAAATAAACTGGTTGAACTGGGTAATTCATTCATTATTATTGAGCACAATATGGATGTCATAAAACTTGCTGACCACATCATCGACGTCGGTCCGGAAGGCGGAAAACATGGTGGAGAAATCATCGCCAAAGGAACACCTGAGGAAATTATTAAATCTAAAAAATCTCTGACAGGAAAGTATCTGAAAAAAGAGATGTAAACGAAAGTATAGAATCTGTAAAAGCAGATTCTTTTTTTTGCAAAAATTTTCGGGAAAAGATTTATAAAAGTTCTCCTTTTAGATAAATATATACTTTTAGAACTACTGTTAATGAAATTTAATATATTATAAATCAATAAGATATATTTTAATGTTAACCAAATGTTAACTGAATATGAACTTTGTATGAAGTAAATTCGTATATTTGATTTAGAAACATTTACACAGCGTAAATACTTAAAAATCAAATGTTATGAAACACAGAATACAAATCTTATCCGCTTCTTTATTTCTTTTTGCCGCAGCGGCCTTTTTCGGAAATGTAAATGCACAGACTTCACAGAGCAATGTGATTCCCGAAGTTCAGTTAAATAAAAAGGATGCTTTCACAGAGATCAGAAATCTTTTAATTGATAATTTTGATTTTACCAATTCAGATTATACACCTGGAATTATTAATTCTGAAGTAAAATTCGATATATCAGAAAAAGGTAAAATCGTGAATGTGCGCTCAAAAGGCGACTGCAAGGTGGTGAGCAAAGAAATTGAAAACGTACTTTCTCATTTACAGTATAGATTAGACAAAGAAAAACTCAGCAGCAATTTGCTGGCTTCATCGTACGTGATGCCTGTAACTGTTGCGATTACCGACAGGTAAATGCTTTTAGCCATATTTATACAGAAACTGCTTGCAAAAGCAGTTTTTTTGTTGCCATTATTTAATTACTTTTGATCATTAATTTCGAGCTTGTGAATGCTATTTTAGATGTTGTTTTGCGGTCGGTCTGCGTTTATCTATTTATGATTGTTGCGATACGGCTTTTCGGCAAAAATCAGCTTTCACAGCTCAATGCAGGCGATGTTGTTTTGTTGCTGCTGATTTCAAATGCAGTGCAGAATGCAATGGTTGGACAAAATACTTCTCTCGAGGGCGGAATTGTAGCAGCGCTCGTACTTTTCGTGGCCAATTTTACACTCAAAAGGTTTATGTTTCGATACAAGCGGTTTGGCAAATTTATGGAAGAAGATCCGGTGATTCTTGTGAAAGACGGTGTTGTTGATCATGCTGCACTGAACCGTGTGAAAATTAGTACCGATGAACTCGATGAATCAGTACGTGAGCACGGTTTGGAAACCTGCAAAGATGTAAAATTAGCCATTTTGGAAGTAGATGGAAATATCAGCGTGGTTTCTCAGGATCATGACAGCGGACAGACCCAATATTCGAGAATTAAAAGAAAAAATAAAAGAAAATATCATTAAAAATGAATTACGAAATCCGGGAAATGCGGCCAGAAGACGAAACTCGTGTTCTGGAAATTTTTCAGCAGGGAATAGACAGCGGAATCGCGACTTTCGATACCATTCTACCGCCAAAAGAAGTCTGGGAAACATCTTTTATAAATGACTGCCGCTGGGTTTTGGAAGATGGAAACAATAATGTAATTGGCTGGTGCGCATTAAAACCTGTCAGCAAAAGAGAATGTTTCAGCGGCGTTGCCGAAGTAAGCATCTATCTTGATAAACAGTTTTTAAATAAAGGCCTCGGAAATATGCTGATGAAAAAATTGATTGCTGACAGCGAAAATCATGGTTTCTGGACGTTGCAGTCCAATATTTTTCCGGAAAATGAATCATCTGTAAAATTTCATTTAAAAAACGGATTTCGGCAGGTTGGTATAAGAGAAAAGGTTGGTAAACTGCACGGCGAATGGAAAGATTTGGTAATGCTCGAAAGACGAAGTCCTAATATTATTTAAATTTTTAGATTATAATTTTTTCCAGGAACTCAATGGCATTAGGATTGTTGCTCTTGAATTATTAAAATTTAAAAAAACTTGTATGAAATTGATTAAAAAAGGCATTGCGCTTGTCTTAGTTTCCGCATTTTTGGCGTCGTGTGTACCGCCAAGACCACCAAAAAGACCTATGCCGCCGGGAGCTGCCGGAAGACCTGCGCCACCAAGGCCACCAAGATAATAAACAAAAAACTCAGATTTTTCTGAGTTTTTTCTATTTGAAACTTGAGCTGATTTTGTTGAGTGGCGTTACAAAAAGCATAATTTCATTTCCAAACTGCTGCTCAATTTCCTGATCCAGCGACGCGAGTTTCCCACTCATGAAGTTTTCTCTGTCAGAAAGATCGGCAAAGAAAAGCAGAACATTGTAGTTTTTCCCTTCATTCAGATACTCGGTGTGTACTTCAGAAATCATAAAATTTTTAATATGTAGGCTGTCTTTAATAAGGCTTTCAAGAGAATGAAGCAGATTATTATTCCACTCGTGTATTTTGGCTTCTGTAAAGTGAAATGTTATGCTTAGTGCGCTCATTTTTATTATTATTTTATGAATTTTTAGGATTCTCTATTTGCACAAAATTCGGCAAAAATTTCGTAAATTAGCCCGTTATTAATTATTGAAAATAGAATGTTTTCGGCGATTTATTTAAAAAGCTGAAAATCATTACAATAAAAATTTATATGCAAAAAGAAGGAGAAAGACTGATTCCCATCAACATCGTTGATGAAATGAAATCGTCTTACATCGATTACTCGATGTCGGTAATTGTTTCCAGAGCTTTACCAGACGTGCGAGATGGCCTGAAACCCGTACACAGGCGCGTACTTTACGGTATGTACGGTCTGGGCGTTTTTTCTAACAGAAAGTATCTGAAATCGGCAAGAATCGTTGGAGATGTTTTGGGTAAATATCACCCTCACGGAGATTCTTCTGTGTACGATGCGATGGTAAGAATGGCCCAAACCTGGAGTTTACGTTATCCACAGGTAGACGGGCAGGGGAATTTCGGTTCTATGGACGGTGATCCGCCTGCAGCCATGCGTTATACCGAAGCCAGATTAAAGAAAATATCAGACGAAATTCTCGCTGATCTAGATAAGGAAACGGTTGATTTTCAGAATAACTTCGACGACAGTTTAACGGAGCCAACGGTGATGCCAACTAAAGTTCCGAATCTATTGGTAAACGGTACTTCTGGTATTGCCGTCGGTATGGCAACAAATATGGCTCCCCACAATCTTTCTGAAGCCATTGATGCCATCACTGCGTATATTGATAACCGCGAAATTACCATCGATGAATTGATGCAACACATCATTGCCCCCGATTTTCCTACAGGTGGAATTATTTACGGATACGACGGTGTACGCGATGCTTTTCATACAGGCCGTGGCCGCGTGGTTTTGCGTGCAAAAGTTAATTTCGAAGAAGTACACAACAGAAATGCGATCATCGTAACGGAGATTCCGTATCAGGTTAACAAGGCGGAGATGATTGCCAGAACTGCTGAACTAGTAAAGGACGAAAAAATTCCGGGAATCTACGAGATCCGCGATGAGTCTGACAGAAACGGAATGCGAATCGTTTACGAGCTGAAAAATGATGCAATTCCTAATGTTGTCCTTAATCTTTTATATAAATATACTTCACTCCAGACTTCTTTCAGTGTCAATAATATTGCATTGGTACACGGAAGACCAGAGCAGCTGAATCTGAAAGATATTATACATCACTTTGTAGAGCACAGACATGTAGTGATCGTGCGTCGTACAGAATACGAGCTGAAAAAAGCCCGTGAGAGAGCGCATATTTTAGAAGGTTTCATGAAAGTGATCGGCACTCAGGATTCTCTCGACAAAGCGATTTCTATTATCCGTCACAGCGCCAATCCGCAGGCTGCAAAAGAAGGTTTGATTCAGGAATTTGAACTTTCAGATATTCAGGCTCAGGCGATCTTAGATCTCCGTTTGGCGAGACTTACCGGAATGGAGCTCGATAAAATCCGCGAGGAGTACGATGCCATTATGAAAGAAATTAATAATCTCGAAGATATTTTGGCCAATGAGCCGAGAAGATTCCTGATTATTAAAGAAGAATTAGCAGAGATAAAAGAAAAATACGGCGACGAAAGACGTACAGAAATTGATTATTCTGGAGGTGAAATGTCTATTGAAGACATCATCCCGAACGAGGCGGTTGTACTTACGATTTCTCACGCAGGTTATGTGAAAAGAACGTTGCTCTCAGAATATAAAATTCAAAGCAGAGGTGGCGTTGGAAATAAAGCTGCGACTACGAGAGATTCAGACTTCCTGGAATATATTGTTTCTGCAACCAATCACCAGTATATGCTTTTCTTTACCGAGAAAGGAAAATGTTATTGGCTGCGGGTATTTGAAATTCCTGAAGGATCTAAAACGGCAAAGGGAAGAGCCGTACAGAATCTGATCAATATCGAGCCGGATGATAAGATTAAAGCGTATATCAGAACGAATAATTTAAAAGATGTTGATTACGTTAATCAGATGAGCGTCGTGATGGTGACCAAAAACGGAACCATCAAAAAAACATCTCTTGAAGCTTATTCAAGACCTCGTGTAAATGGTGTAAATGCCATCGAAATTCGTGATAATGACCAGCTTTTAGGTGCTTATCTTACCAACGGAACTTCACAAATCATGATCGCTACCAAGAACGGAAAATGTATCCGTTTTCCGGAAGAAAAAGTAAGAGAAGTGGGCAGAGGTTCGATCGGTGTTCGTGGAATCAGCATGGAAGATGATGATGAAGCGATTGGAATGATCGTTGTAAATGATCTTGAGAATGATACGGTTTTGGTAGTTTCAGAAAAGGGATACGGAAAACGAACAGCTGTTCTTGATTACCGTGAAACAAACCGTGGCGGTAAAGGTGTTATTACTTTAAATATAACCGAAAAAACAGGACATTTGATTGCGATTCAGAATGTCACAGATGAAGATGGTCTGATGATCATCAACAAATCCGGCGTGGCCATTCGTATGAATATGAATGAGATGCGCGTGATGGGAAGAAATACGCAGGGTGTAAAAATGATCAATCTGAAGAAAAGTGATGAGATCGCAGCAATAGCTAAAGTGGAGATGGATAAAGATGTGGTTGATGAGGAAGAAATTTTAGGCGATACGGAGATAGCAGTAATTCCTCAGGAAAGTACAGATGAAAGCGAACAGAATGATAGTTCAGCCGAAAATTCATCAGATAATGAAGAACAAGAAGAAAACGATAATTAAATTTTAAAATTACATTTATGAAAAAGCTTATTTTAGGTATATCATTGATGGCATCTACATTCATTTTCGCACAGAAAGATGATGTAAATGCAAAGCTTCAGGCAGCAAATAAGGATGCTATGGATGCTTACAACGCAAAAAATTACACTTCAGCGGCTCCAAAATTTATGGAGGTTTATAATTTATTAAAAACCAGCGGGCAGGATGATAAAATCTATCTTTATTACGCAGGTTTAAATTATGCTCTGTCGAATAACGTAGATGAAGCAGTAAAAATTTACAGCGAATTGATTAATTCTGGTTATACAGGAGTTCAAACCAATTACACTGCAAAAAATGTAAAAACAGGAGAAGTTACACCTTTGGATAAGGCTACATGGGATTTGATGAAAGGCAAGTCGAAAGATTACACCGATTTTAAATCTGAGCAGACACCAAGTATTGAGCCGGATTTGTATGAGACACTTGCGACTTTATATCTGAATGCAAAGAAAAACGACGAAGCCGTAGCCTTGATAGAAAAAGGTTTGGCAAAATATCCAAACAATGCTAAATTGAAAAGTTATTTGGGTACTGCATATTATCAGGCGGGCAATAATGAAAAGTTCATGGCAAGTCTGAAGGAAGAGGTGACTAAAAACCCCAATAATGCTGAGAGCTGGTACAATCTTGGTGTGATGCAGTCAAAAGATCCTGCGATGGCAGATCAGGCAATAACATCTTTCCAGAAAGCAATCCAGCTAAATCCTAAGAATTCTAATGCATATCAGAATATTGTTTATACCGTTCTAGGCGACGAAGAAAAAACGGTGAAAGATATCAATGCGTTGAGAAAAACTGATCCTGATAAAGCGACAACAATGATTGAAGCGAGAAAAGAACGTTTCAACAAAGCTTTGCCTTATGCTGAAAAGTGGTATCAGGAAATGCCGACTGATATTAATGCGGTAACGACTTTAAAGGAAATTTACAGCATCACAAAAAATCAGGCGAAAATGAAAGAAATGCAGGGAAAGGAAACTGAACTTGCAGCAAAACAGCCAAAATAATTCAGGTTAAATTCAGACCAACCGGAGCAGAAATGTTCCGGTTTTTTTACGGTTAAAAATTAAATTTAAGACAAAACATTTTAGGAAAATTAGCTTCCATTCGCTCTTAAATTTTTAAGGCAAATCCGTATATTTGAGAAAAATTACTCATAAAATGATCGACTGGAAAACGGCAAAAGAATACGAAGATATCACCTACAAAAAGTGCAACGGCGTTGCAAGAATCGCCTTCAACAGACCAGAAGTGCGCAACGCATTCAGACCGAAAACAACGTCTGAGCTCTACGATGCCTTTTACGATGCATATGAAGATTCATCAATTGGCGTTGTTTTGCTTTCCGGTGAAGGTCCGAGTGAGAAAGATGGTGGCTGGGCATTTTGCAGCGGCGGCGATCAGAAAGTTCGTGGCCATCAGGGTTACGTAGGCGATGACGGCAGACACCGTTTGAATATTCTAGAAGTGCAGCGTCTCATCCGGTTCATGCCGAAAGCCGTTATTGCCGTAGTTCCGGGTTGGGCCGTGGGCGGCGGTCACTCGCTTCATGTGGTTTGTGATCTGACGCTGGCCAGCAAAGAACACGCAATTTTTAAACAGACTGATGCTGATGTAACAAGTTTCGACGGCGGTTACGGTTCGGCTTATTTAGCTAAAATGGTCGGACAGAAAAAAGCAAGGGAAATTTTCTTTTTGGGCCGAAATTATTCTGCGCAGGAAGCGCTCGAAATGGGAATGGTAAATGCCGTAATTCCTCACGCTGAGCTCGAAGATACAGCCTACGAATGGGCACAGGAAATTCTGGCAAAATCTCCAACGTCGATCAGAATGCTGAAATTTGCGATGAATCTTACCGATGACGGAATGGTTGGACAGCAGATTTTTGCAGGCGAAGCAACACGACTCGCCTACATGACTGAAGAAGCAAAAGAAGGCAGAAATGCTTTTCTTGAAAAAAGGAAGCCCGATTTCGGTAAAGATCAATGGATTTCTTAAATGATAGAAAAAAACTTTCACAACAGCCAGATTTTCGATTTTGAAACTCCCGATTTCGAATCAGTAGAGCTGCAGCCGGTTTCCAAAGACTATTTGAAAATTCTGCTTTTTAATCTTTCCATATTGTTTGTGATTTTTCTTGGTGCCGTTTTGTCTGGAATTTTCCTGACAAGAGATGTTTTGCCCGATGAATTGAAATGGTCAGTCATTGCAACACTATCGGTAATCTTTGTATTTTCTTTAATAAACATAATTCTCGGTTTTAAATTCCGGAAATATGCCGTGCGCGGACACGATTTGATGTACCAGCAAGGTTTGATCAAGCGAAGCATCATCATCATTCCTTTCAACCGGATTCAGCACATCAAAGTAGAGCAGGGCTGGCTTTCGAAAATTCTAAAATTAAAATCGGTTTCAGTTTTTACAGCCGGAAGCCACGGCGGCGATATTACCATTAAAGGCTTGCCGGAAATCGAAGCAGAGCTCATCAATCAATTTATCGGACAAAAAGTTTCCCAAACTAAAAACGCAGCTGTTGAACAAGAATAATTCGTTTTTCAGTCCGCAGCGGCAGTCGAAAATCGGAATTGTGCTGCTTTTTCTTTACAACGCTGCAGACGTTATCAAAAACTCGTGGTTTTTTCTGGTTTTTCTCTGGCTTAAGAAAGATAAATTCAATCTGCTTTTTGTCGCAACTGCGGTGATTTTAGGTTTTGTTTTGTTGTTGGTTTCCGCATTTTTAAGATATTATAATTTTACGTATCAGATTGATGATGAAACGGATGAATTTATCATTAAAAAAGGAATTTTTAATAAATCGGTCACCCGGATTAAAACCGATAAAGTACAGGAAGTCATAATTTCACAGCCTTTTACCCACCGTATTTTCAACATTTTTAAACTCGAAATCGACAGCCCCGGAAGTAGTGAAAAAGAAGTTGTCATTCCTGCTTTGAGCAGGCAAAATGCGCTCGATTTAAAATTGTATTTAACAGAAAGTAAAATAGTTGGCATTTCAGAAGAGAATATTCCAGCGGAGAGATTTGATTTGTTAAATGAAAAAATCCCGTTTTTTAATCTTCTGAGATACGGTTTTACAGCCAATTATATTCAAAGCTTTTTTGCTTTTCTGAGTGTCATTATTTACGTCATTTCAAAGCTTGAAAACTTTTTACGTGAAAGCGATTATGCCGACCGTTTTGATTACGGAGATTTCCGCGAAGACATTCTGAAATACTCTTTGGTCGCAGTTGCCGTTGCTGTTATTATTTTATTTATCATTGGAATTACGGTAAATTCGGTTCGGAACATCATTCAGTATTTTGGTTTTAAAATTGTTGAAAACAAACGGAGCTTTTCTCTTGAGCACGGACTTTTCAGTACCAAGAATTTTATTGTCAACAAAAGAAAAGTTCAGGTTGTAGCCGAAACGCAAAATTGGCTGCAGAAAAAATTAAAAATCTCTTCTCTAAAACTGTTGCAGATCGGCAGCAATGAACATGAGAAAAAATCAGCGAAAATTCCCGGTATTTCAGACGAAATGAAAAATCAAATTCTCGTTTCGCTCTGGAAAGAAAAACCTGTTTTTACCGAAATTTTAAAACCGAACATCCGTTGGCTTTTATTAAATACCGTAATTTTCGTTGTTTTTCCATCCGTTTTTGCGATTTATCTTTTTTCTGAATTTATTAAAGAAAATATTTTAGCATTTATTCTGATATTAATTTTTGCTGAAGCGATACTTTTCGGAATGTTTAAAAAACTGACAATGAAAGTAGGAGAGCGTTTCATCGAAAAAAAATCTGGACTTTGGGATGTCGATACGCATACTTTTGAGATTGAGAAATTGCAGACTGTGAAAATTTCTCAGTATTTTTGGCAACGGAAAACAAATCTCGGCAAAATCACCTTTTACACCTCTGCAGGAAACTATGGTTTGTCTGCGCTCGATTTTTTTAAAGTGAAAAAACTGATGAATTTTGCCCTTTTCAAAATTGAAACTTCAAAAGATATTTAAACTGATATGTCAGACTGGATAAAAGCCGCGAGGCTGCGCACTTTACCGCTTTCTCTGAGCGGAATCATCATGGGATCTTTTCTTGCCAAATGGCGACTTTCGGAAGACGGAAAATTCTGGGACTGGAAGATTTTTGTCCTTGCTTTGCTGGTCACATTATTATATCAGATTCTTTCAAATTATGCAAATGATTATGGTGATGGTGTGAAAGGTACCGATCTTAAACGCTTGGACGAAGCTGAAAAACGCGCTGTGGCTTCCGGAAGAATTACCGAAAAACAAATGAAAAATGCGGTGATCCTGTTTGCCTTTTTATCTTTGGCGGCCACATTTGCACTTTTATATCTCGCTTTTATCCCAGATTACACCAAAGAATTTTTCATTTTTGTTGGCTTGGGAGTTGCGAGTATTCTGGCCGCGATTGGCTACACAATCGGGAAAAAACCGTACGGATATATGGGTTTAGGCGACATTTTCGTATTTGCTTTCTTCGGTTTGGTGTCGGTTTGCGGTAGTTATTTTCTTTTTACCAAAAGCTTCGACTGGGATATTTTGCTTCCTGCATCCGCGATTGGAATGATGAGTGTTGCTGTTCTTAACCTAAACAATATGCGCGATATAGAATCTGACCGGCTTTCCGGGAAGAGAAGTCTGGCGCTGAGACTTGGTTTCCGAAAAGCAATGCTTTACCAGATTACGCTTTTGCAGTTTCCTTTAATTTTAATTTTAATTTTTCTTGGCGTAAATAACTTCGTCTCGATGCAGAAATATTATGTTTTTATTGTCATGATTCTGCTGATTCCGATGGCAAAACTCCGAAGAAAAATAATGTCGGTAAAAGAGCCGCGCGAGCTCGATCCGTTCCTGCGACAGGTCGGAATTTTAACTTTAATGATTGCAGTTTTGACTGTCGTTGGCCTAAATTTTTTCAGCTGATTATTTTGAATGAAATACTTTAAGTTTTCCAAAATTATTCCCTGGATCTCTGTTGCATTTGCAGTTGGTTACTTTGTTATTTTAGCAAAAGAACTGATTTTTGAAGATTTGTATTTATCTGAAATCAGCATCGTGCCAATAATTTTAGGAATAATTTTAATCGCTGATTTGATTTTTTCAATCTCAGTTTTAAAACAGAAAAGTAAACCATATCGTATTACCGTCATATTTCAAATCCTGAATATCTTTTACATATTATACCTAATTTATTATTACAACGGTGGAATGTCGGTAAAAGTTGACAGAAGTATTAATTATTAAAACCAAAAAAATAAATATTATGAAAGTACAATTTCTTGGACAGAACTGTTTTCTGTTCACTTACAAAGACAAAACAATTCTTTGCGACCCGTTTTACAAAATGCAGGCTGCAGAGTCTAAATTTGATATTAAGTCGCAGAAAATCGATTATATTCTGCTCACGCACGCACACGAAGATCATATTGCAGATGTAGATGATGTTTTGGAAAATCATCCTGAGGCCACATTAATCGGGCAACCAGAAATCTGTGCGTATTTTAAAAAAGCAAAAAATAAAGACGATGTCAATCTTGGTGGTTCGGCAAAAGTCGATGATCTCAAAATTTCTATGGTTCCTGCGCATCATACAAGTTCGTTCCCTGATGGATCTTACGGCGGCGTGCCAGTCGGTTATGTTTTCAGACTTCCTGAAGGAAAAAACGTTTATCTGGCGGGAGATACAGGCGTGATGGCAGATATGCAGATTTTTCCGGCACTGTATGGAGATTTAGATGTAAGTATTCTTCCGATTGGCGGGCATTACACAATGTGCGCGAGAAAGGCAGCTTTTGCAGCTTCAGAATTATTAAAAACGAAGAAGGTGATTGGTTGTCATTTTGATACTTTCCCTGCGATCGCAATCGATCATGAAGAAGCGAAAAATCATTTTGCAGTAAAAAATATTGAATTGGTTTTACCTAAAGCAGGCGAATCTTTTGAAATTTAAACAAAAAAATAAGAGATTAAGTAATTTATAAAAATCTGCTTAATCTCTTACATTTTAAAAAATAAAAAATGGCAAGCTACCTACATCACACCGCTACGACCAATTACCTTTGCTGCGTTCCCACCCTGGAGGGTTTTTAGGAGCTGGTTGTGTAGGACTTGCCGTTGCAAATATAGGAATTAAAACTAAAATTGAAAATTTAATTATAAAAAAAATAGTATTTTGAGCCTTTCATGAAGCTAATAATCTGACTGCGAGCGCTCTTTTTTCTAAAGAATTTTTTTACCAACTCAATCATGACAAAAAGCCCTTTTACATTAGGAATGCTGCTTTTCGCCGCTACCATGCTGATTTTCTTTACCGTATACTTTTTTTTCTCCGGTGTAGAATATTTTGAAACTTCTCTTAAAGCCAACGCGTTCATCTTACCGATTCTTTACGCAGGCGCAGCATTTTGGTCTGTGAAAATGTTCTGGAATAAAAACCAAACCGTAAAATTTAAAGAAGCATTTCAGAAAGCATTTGTCCCGATGTTTATCGGCGGAATTTTTTCTATTGTCAGTATTTTTCTGTTTTTAAACTTTGTAGATAAGGATGCTAAAAAGCTACTTAACTATCAGTACGTCAACAGACAGCGCACCGAGCTCGACAGCGAATATTCTAAAGCGAAGAGAATGCTGAAAGAGCCTGAAGATATTGCCGATCTTGAGAAAAAATATCAGGAAAGAAAACAAAGTTTCGCCCCCGATAAAATTAAAGATAAAGATATGCTGACGGCCAGTCATTTTTCAGGATATTTTGCCGCAATTCTTATATTTTACTTAGTTTTGTCTTTATTTTTCGGTGCATTCTTCCGCACAAGAAGTGTGCATCAATAATTTTATTAAACTTTGACATGAATTTATCGATAGTAATCCCGTTGCTCAACGAAGAAGAATCTCTGGAGGAGCTATATACGCGGATTGATGATGTCTGCACCGCCAATTCACTTTCGTACGAAGTCTGGTTTATAGACGACGGAAGTACCGATCTCTCGTGGAGCATTATAGAAAATCTGAAAGTGCAGCATCCGCAGATTAAAGGCATTAAATTTTCCAGAAATTACGGCAAATCGCAGGCTTTGCATGCCGCCTTTGAGCGGACGAATGGCGATGTAATTATCACAATGGACGCCGATCTTCAGGATTTTCCGGAAGAAATACCGGAGCTTTATAAAATGATAACAGAGGAAAATTACGACATCGTTTCTGGCTGGAAAAAGAAGCGTTTTGATAATGTAATGACCAAAAATATTCCGTCAAAACTCTTCAACGCCGCGGCGAGAAAAGTCTCGGGAGTTCATCTTCACGATTTTAACTGCGGTTTGAAAGCCTACAAAAAACAGGTGGTAAAATCGATTGATGTGTATGGCGATATGCACCGCTATATTCCGGTTTTGGCTGCCAATGCGGGTTTCCGGCGAATTACAGAGAAAGAAGTTCCGCACATGGCGCGACCTTACGGTGTTTCAAAATTCGGAACAGAAAGGTTTATCCGCGGATTTTTAGATTTGGTGACGCTTTGGTTTGTTAGCCGTTTTGGCGGCAGACCGATGCACTTTTTCGGTGCGGTAGGAACGCTGATGTTTATCGTTGGTTTTCTCTCAGCTTTCTGGCTCGGAATTTCAAAATTAATTGATGTCGCTCGTGGAATTTATGGTCATTTAATTACCAATAATCCGTGGTTTTTTATTGCACTGACGATGATGCTGATGGGAACTTTGCTTTTTGTCGCCGGATTTTTAGGTGAAATGATCATCCGAACGAACAGAGAACACAAAAATTATAATATCGACGAGATAATATAAATTAATGGGAAAGAAGTGGCTATTTTCTTCAATTTTGGTTTTAGGAAATATACTCTTCCCTTTATTATTTGCAGTAGTTATTGAAAGGGCTTTCAGAAGATGGGAATCGTTCATCAAAGCTTTTCTGCATGAAATTGTTTGGTTTCTGTTTCTATTTTTACTAATGATTTTTAATTTTTATTATGAAAAAAAAGTAATTGGCAACAGAAAATTTAAACTGTCATTTGCGTTACTGACAGTAGACTTTTTAATTATCTCGCCATTTATTTATTTTACGTTAAATGAATTGTTTAAATGAATTTTAAAAAAAATATTCTCTTCGTTTTTTCCGCTTTTGCATTGTTCATTTCATGCGGAAAAGTTCTGCCTGAAGGAAATTTAGAAAAGAAAGAAATTCCTGTCGATCAGTTTGTTAATCTTGATCTTCAGGGGAAATTCCGTGTGTTCTACGCTCGTGGCGATAAGAATTTTGTAGAAGTGGAAACGTATCCGAATATCGCTGATAATCTGGATATTGAAGTCGATGACAAAACACTTTCCATCTCCGAAAAAAGAAAAACTAAAGGTGTCGATTTCTACAATGTTACGATTTATTCCAAATACAATCTTGAGAAAATTTCGCTTTCAGATTCTGTAGAGATGAATATTTCGAGCGAGATTACAACAGATAATTTTAAACTGAATCTTCAGAATACTGCGACTTTCATGGGTTCGCTGAACACGCGTAGAGCAGAAGTGGAAATGCGAAACAGCAGCCGTGCGAATTTTCTGGGCGAAACGAAAGATGCTTTCATTAAAATCTCAGACACTGCAAGTCTCATCGCGCCATACTGGAAAATTCAAGACCTGAAAATAGAATCGGTAAACGGAAATTACGCAGAAGTAAATGTAAAAGATTCCCTCAAAGGATCGGTGAAAAACACGGCAAAACTGATTTATTACAACGATCCGATTCGGGCTTTCAAAGCTGAAAAAACGACGCGCGTTGAGAATAAAAAACTTCAATAATTTCAAATAAACAAACACAATATTCATATGCTGGAACTGTCCACTTTAGAAAAGGCCAAACTGTGGCTTCAAGAATCTTTTGACAAAGAAACTAGAGATGCCGTGCAACTTTTAATAGAAAGCAATTCGCCGGATCTTGAAGATTCTTTTTACCGTCCTTTAGAATTTGGTACCGGCGGAATGCGCGGCGTAATGGGCGTTGGTACAAACCGTCTTAATAAATATACACTTGGCCAGGCGACGCAAGGTCTTGCAAATTATATGATTTCGCAGTTTCCGGATGAGCAGATCAGCGTGGCGATTGCATACGACGTGAGAAATAATTCAAAAGAATTCGGGAAAATTGTTGCTGATGTTTTTACGGCAAACGGCATCAAAGTTTTACTTTTTAAAAATCACCGCCCAACACCTGAACTTTCTTTCACGGTGCGCGACAAAAAGTGTCATGGTGGAATCGTTTTGACTGCTTCTCACAATCCACCGGAGTACAACGGTTATAAAGTCTACTGGAACGACGGTGCACAGATCGTTCCGCCACATGATGAAGCGATTATCAGAGAAGTGTATTCTGTGAAATTTGATGAAATTAAATTCAGTGGAAATGATGATTTAATTGAATGGATTGGCGACGAGCAGGATGATGTTTATATCGATGCATGTATCGCAAATTCTACTTATCTGGATGTCGGAAAAGGTAATTTAAATATTGTTTTTACATCAATTCACGGTACCACGTATGCGACGGTTCCCAAAGCTTTGGAAAAAGCAGGATTCAAAAAAATCGATTTGGTAAAAGAGCAGATGATCCCGAGCGGAAATTTCCCTACCGTGGCATCGCCCAATCCGGAAGAGCCTGCAGCGCTAGAAATGGCAATGGATTTAGCTAAAATTACCAACGCAGATATCGTCATCGGAACAGATCCTGACGGTGACAGATTGGGAATTGCGGTAAGAAATCTTGCCGGAGAAATTCAGCTTTTAAACGGAAACCAATGCAATACGATTCTCACGTATTATATTCTTGAGCAGTGGAAAAAACAGGGAAAAATAACCGGAAAAGAATTCATCGGTTCTACAATTGTGACGTCTGATATTTTCTTTGATATTGCTCAGAAATTCGATGTTGACTGCAAAGTGGGGCTTACCGGCTTTAAATGGATCGGAAAAATGATCCGTGATTTTGAAGGTGAAGAAAAATTTGTCTGCGGTGGCGAAGAAAGTTTCGGTTTCATGACCGGAGATTTTGTACGCGATAAAGATTCTTGCGGAAGCATCGTTTTGGCTTGTGAAATCGCTGCATGGTGCAAAGCAAACGGCAAAACGATGTACGAATATCTGATCGAAATTTATCAGGAAACCGGAATGTACTACGAAGGTTTGATTAATATCGTGAGGAAAGGCCGCGAAGGTGCCGTAGAAATCGAAAATATGATGAAGCGCTTCCGTGAAAATCCGCCAAAAGAGATCGCAGGATCGTCTGTAGCTGAAGTGAAAGATTTTAAAGAACAGACCAACTTCATCGTTGCCGAAAACAGAAAAGCGGTGATGGATGATATTCCTAAATCTAACGTATTGATTTACTATACCGCAGATGGAACGAAAGTTTGCGTAAGACCTTCAGGTACAGAGCCGAAGATTAAATTTTACGTCTCAGTCAAAACTCAGTTGAGTTCAAAAGAAGATTTTGAGCCGACGCTGGCAAAACTGGAGCAGAAAATTGAAGCCGTGCGCAGAGATCTTGAGCTGGGATAACATTAAAAATGAAGAAAAAATTCTGAAAATTGAATTTTCTGGAAACTGAAAAGTATTGATAAATCTATTTAAAGTAAAAAAGTGAAAGTTTCAAAATTAGCAGCCAATCTTATCGGTTCGGAAATTGTAAAAATAGGAAATGAAGTGAATGATCTGAAGGCGAAAGGTGCTCAGATTGCCAATTTAACTATTGGAGATTTAGATTCAAATCTGTATCCGATTCCTGAAAAACTGAAAGAGGAAATTGAGTTGGCATATCAAAATAATTTAACCAATTATCCGCCGGCAAATGGTCTGGCTACTCTGCGGAATGCCGTTTCTGAAGATTTAAAATCCCGCTGGAATTTGGATTATTCTGCGAATGACATTTTGGTGACTGCCGGTTCGCGACCCCTTATTTATGCTGTTTATAAAACAATTGTAGATGCCGGCGATAAAGTAATTTACCCGATTCCTTCTTGGAATAACAACCATTATTGTTACCTGACTTCAGCAGATGCGGTTGAAATTAAAACTACTCCGGAAAATAATTTTCTTCCGACGGCAGAGCAGATCAAACCTCATTTGAAAGACGCTGTAATGCTATCACTTTGTTCACCTTTAAATCCGACGGGAACGATGTTTACAGAAACTCAGCTTCGGGAAATCTGCGAAATTATTTTGGAAGAAAACAAAGGCCGAAGCGAAGATAAAAAGCCTTTGTATCTGATGTATGACCAGATTTATTCTAATCTTACGTTTGGAAATGTGCATGTAGATCCGGTTTCGCTTTATCCTGAAATGAAAGAATTCACCGTTTATATCGACGGAATTTCAAAATGTCTTGCGGCAACGGGAGTTCGTGTCGGTTGGGGATTTGGTCCCACACATATCATGGATAAAATGAAAGCGCTTCTCACGCACGTCGGAGCCTGGGCACCAAAACCAGAGCAGGAAGCAACCGCTAAATTTTATGCAGATCCTGAAAATGTAAATTCTTTTGTGAATGATTTTAAACATAAATTGGAAGAAAGCTTGAAAGTTCTTCATCAGGGAATTCAGGATTTGAAGAACAACGGTTTGTCGGTGGACAGCATAGAGCCGATGGGTGCGATGTATTTGACCATAAAACTCGATTACATTGGAAAAACAAAACCTGACGGCGAAAAAATTATAACTTCATCAGATCTCGTTTTTTACCTGATTAATGAAGCGGGCGTGGCGCTTGTACCATTTTCGGCTTTCGGCGAAGACAAATCTGAGCCTTGGTTCCGAGCATCAGTCGGCGGATTGCCGGTCGATGAGATTAAAAATATGATGCCTAAACTTGAACAGGCGTTGAGCAAACTAAAATAATAAGTATAGTGAAAATCATAGCCGTAATTCCTGCAAGATATGAAGCCAGCCGTTTTCCCGGAAAACTGATGCAGATGCTGGGCGACAAAACGGTGATTACCACAACGTATCAAAATGTCGTGGAAACACATCTTTTCGATGAAGTTTTTGTGGCGACCGATTCTGAAATTATCTTTAATGAAATTGCTGAAAACGGCGGTAAAGCAGTAATGACCGGCCAGCACGAAACGGGAAGCGACAGAATTGCAGAAGCGGTAAAAAACATTGCCTGCGACATCGTGATCAATGTGCAGGGCGACGAACCGTTTTTAAAACTTGAACCGCTACAGCAGTTGATCTTGGCTTTTAAAGAAGATTCTAAAAAAGAAATTTCTCTCGCTTCACTGAAAATTAAGCTGAATGAAAAGGAGGAAATAAAAAACCCGAATAACGTAAAAGTGATTACGGATAATCAGGATTTTGCGTTGTATTTCAGCCGCTCGGTCATTCCTTATCATCGGGAAAATTCGGCAAATATTGATTATTATAAACACATAGGTGTGTATGCTTTCAGGAAAGATGCTTTGCTGAAATTTTCTCAGCTGGAAATGAAACCGCTTGAGATTTCAGAAAAAATTGAGTGCATCCGCTATCTTGAATACGGCATGAAAATTAAGATGATTGAAACCTATTTTGTAGGAGTAGGAATTGATACGCCGGAAGATTTGGATAAAGCAAGACAGTTGATTGGCGAATAAATAATATTAGACCAGAAAAATAAGATTTAATGAAGAGACTACTGATGATTTTTGCGATGTGTTTTTCGCATCTTCTTTTTTCGCAGACGGCTAAAGAAATTATTGATACAAATATCGAACTTTCGGGTGGTTTGACCAACTGGAAACTTCTGAATTCGGTGATGCTTCAGGGGAAAGTGATTTTGGGAGTGAATGATGAATATCCTGTAAAAATATTTCAACAGCGCCCCAATCTTACCAAAACCGTTCTTACCATTGCCAATAAAGAAACAGCTATTGAAGGCTACGACGGCAAAAAAGGTTACGCGATGAATTATGCCACCAACAAACTTCAGGTTTACCCGGAATATATTTCTGAAAGTTTTGATAACGATTTTATTGATTGGGAAAACAAAGGTTTTGAAGCAAAATATTTAGGCAAAGAAAAAATCGGGAATCTGTACTGCCACAAGGTTGAGCTGACTAAGAACGTTAACAAAAACTATTATTTTTTTGATACGAAAACGTATATGCTGATCAAAGAAATAAAAAAAGATGAAACTTTGCTGTACAGCGATTACAAAAAGGTAGGGAATTTGCAAATGCCTTTCCGCATCGAGGCAGCGAGCCCGAAAAAGGACGGAGATTACGTTATTTTGATCAATAAAATTGAGGTAAATAAAGTGTTTCCCGACAACACATTTAAATTTTAAAAATATTCATTATGAAAAAAATGTTCATCGTTATGCTTTCTTTCGCAGCGTTTTTCAACAGCTGTGCACAGAAAAAAACAGGATCGACAACCGAAAAAAGTAAAAAAGCCATGACGAAATCAATCTACGACTTCAAAGTTCCTGCGTTGGAAGAAGGTAAAGAAATTAATTTTGCAGATTACAAAGGAAAAAAAATCTTAATTGTAAACACAGCGTCAGAGTGTGGGTTTACGCCACAATATGCAGATCTTGAAAAACTTTCGAAAGAATATAAAGACAAACTTGTGGTAGTAGGATTTCCTGCTAATAATTTTGGCGGACAGGAGCCGGGATCGAACGCTGAAATCGGCGCTTTTTGTCAGAAAAATTATGGTGTAACTTTTCCTTTAGCGTCTAAAGTTTCTGTGAAAGGTGACGATACTGCACCGATTTTTAAGTATCTAACAGAAAAAAGTGAAAACGGTGTGAAAAACACGACGATTCTTTGGAATTTCACAAAGTTTTTAATTGACGAAAATGGAAAACTTATCGATTCTTATGTAAGTACAACAAAGCCGACATCAGATTCTATTACAAAACATTTGAAATAATTTTATGTCACATAAAAACTCCGCTTAGAGTAATCTTAGCGGAGTTTTTATTTATAAATGTTTGATTTCAATGATCTGTTTTTTCAGCAAAAGCGAAAATATTTCCGAGTTTTATGCTCGAATATCCGTTGCTTTTTATCTTTGCAGCGTTAATCATTGCTTTTGCTAAAATACAGGTGGGCAAAGGTTTCTGACTCTCAAACAAACCTATTTTATTGGCAAATTTCAAAATGCGGCTTCCTAAAACTTCACCTGTTCTTTTAGAATTTCTACGCTCGAGCATTCCGGGTTTTAAGATGGTGATTTTTTCAAAATGGAGATTTTTTACGTTAGTTTCGAGTTCGCCTTTCATCCGCGAATAAAAGATCTTCGAATTAGGATCTGCGCCGTAAGAAGAAACCAAAATATAATCTTCAACGCCGTTTTCTTTCGCAGCCTTCGCAAAATCCAGCTGATAATCGTGATCGACCCTGTATTGCGCTTCTTTGCTTCCGGCATCTTTCAGCGTCGTTCCGAGACAGGAAAAAGCAACATCGCCCTTTACCAGATTTTTCCAGGTTTCAGTTTTTTCGAAATCGATCAAATGTACGTTCAGTTTATGATGTGAATTTTGTACAGGTTTTCGCACAAAGACATGAACTTCGGTAAATTCTGCGTCTTCTAAAAGCTGACTTACGAGATCTTTTCCTGTGGCGCCGGTCGCTCCGATAATTAAAGCTTTCATTTTATTTAAATTGAAATTTATATTTTTGATAAGGTCATTTAAAACTTAGGTAAAAGTTTAGACTTATAAAATTGCTGCGAAATGGATGCCAACGAAATTTTAGAATATTGTCTTGCAAAGAAAGGCGTAACCGAAACTTTTCCTTTTGACCAGGAAACGCTGGTGATGAAAGTCGGTTTAAAGATGTTTTTGCTGATGTCTCTGGATAAACAGCCACTGAGCATCGCCGTGAAAACCGATCCCGAATGGAGTCTGGAACTTCGCGAGAAACATTCCCAGATCGAAGGTGCTTTTCACATGAATAAAACCCACTGGAATTCTGTTTTGCTCGAAGGTTTAAAAAAAGATTTAATTTTAAAAATGATTGATCATTCTTATGAGTTGGTTTTCAGATCGCTGACGAAAAAGGTGAGGGAAGAGATTGAGGGTAAATAGTTTAATATAAAATATTTATCAAAATTTTTAAGGTTTATGTTTCGTCACTTTTTATAATTCTTTTTCTTTGTGAAAATTTAATCGTATGTTCTCGAGAATAATTTGCCGGTTTTTACTATGTTTTCTTTTTGCAATGGCAGTTTCATGTGAAAGAATTATAGAGCAGAACCGTTACAGAAATGAGTCTGAAAACTACACTTCGCCTTTTCAGGGCAAATGGTCTGGCACATACACCAATAACAGCGAAGTGAGCACTTTTCAGCTGACCGTGTACAAGTCTGGAAGTGTGGAAGTGAGTCGCCCTGTAGGAAACAGTTTTGATACTTTGTATGGAAGAGTAGGCGAAAGCGGCGTTCTGAATTCTGTGCAGTCAGCAAGTTCAGGATTTATTCTAAACGGAAATCTGCAGACAAAAACCGGAGTCTGGAAACAGGGAAATGCCTCAGGAACATGGACGATTATAAAAAACTGAAAAGATTAAAATAATACTGATCATCATCATTGTTTTAATTCTCGTTTTGGGATTAAAAACAATTCTTACCGAACATTACAACGATTTAAGAGGAAGGAAAGTCTTGTTGAAGAAAAATAAAAGATTTAAAATTTTGCTGTCTTTTATTAGCAGCGGAATTTTGTTTGCTAAAATCGATGATTTGTTACAGATTATTTTTGTATAAAAATTTTAATTAAAATTTAAAATTCTCAGTCAGCATTTTATCCTCGTCAAGTTTTTCAATGAGCTTTTCAAGGCCTTCAAATTTAATTTCTTCATGAAGAAAATCGCGGAATTTTACCGTAATATTTTCATCATAAATATCTTCCTTAAAATTTAAAATATATACTTCTACAGAAAGTTTTTCGCCGTTCACCGTTGGATTTGTCCCAATGCTTAGCATTCCTTTGTGAAATTTATTTTTAACAAAAACTTCGACGATGTACGCACCTTTTTTTGGAAGAAGTTTCAGAGATTCGGTCTCTATATTAGCCGTCGGATATCCGATCGTACGACCGATTTTTTTGCCGTGAACCACTTTTCCGCGTACTGAGTAAGCATAACCGAGCATTTCGTTAGCCAATTGAATGTTGCCTTCCAAAAGTGCTTTCCTGATTTTTGTAGAGCTGATATTATTTTCGTGAATGTTAATGGCTTCCATCTGTTCAACTTCAAAACCAAGTTCTGAAGAAAGCTTCTGAAGAAGTTCGAAATTTCCACTCTTGTTTTTACCGAAAACATGGTCGTAACCGACAATCAGATATTTGACGTTTAATTTTTTAACGAGAATCTCACGGACAAATTCTTCTCCGGTAAGATTTCTGAAATCTTCATCAAACTCCTGTAGAAAAAGAAAATCGATGGCGTATTTGTCGATCAATTCCTGCTTTTCGTACAGTGTGTTGAGAAGCTTTAAATCTTCGTCAGGATTAAAAACAAAGCGTGGATGCGGCCAGAAGGTCAGAATGGCGGCAGAAAGATTTTTTTCGTCTGCAATTGTGATCAGTTCGTCGATGATGCTTTTGTGACCGAGATGCACACCGTCGAACATCCCGAGGGAAAGTGCCAAGGGTTTTTCTGACTGATATTTCTGCAAATCTGAGAAGATCTTCAACTGAAAAAATTTGAGTGCAAATATAAAAATAATGTCGCAATATTTTTCTCCTAAAATTTCAGTTGCTAAAAGATTAAAATAATTAAATCTTATCCAAAATTATGATTGAAAACCTGGGTGAAAAGTATGATAAAAATCTTTTTTTACTGGATTGTGTGTTTGCTTATAATCATTATATTTGCACCAAGAAAAAATTTAGCAATGGCAAACCAAATTAAAGGAAAAATTTCTCAAATTATTGGTCCTGTAATCGACGTCGTTTTTAATAATGTGGAAGCAATTCCCAGTATTTATGATGCGTTAGAGATTATCAAAGGGAACGGTGAAAAAGTAGTCTTAGAGGTAGAACAACATATTGGTGAAGATACAGTAAGATGTATCGCAATGGATGCTACAGATGGTCTTCAGAGAGGACAAGAAGTGGTGGGATACGGTAATCCGATCATGATGCCAATTGGTGATGCTGTAAACGGAAGACTTTTCAACGTGGTTGGTGATGCTATCGATGGGCTTCAAAATATTTCTAAGGAAGGTGGTCTACCAATTCACAGACCAGCTCCGAAATTTGATCAACTTTCAACTTCTGCAGAAGTTTTATTCACAGGTATTAAAGTAATCGATTTAGTTGAGCCTTACGCAAAAGGAGGTAAAATCGGATTGTTTGGTGGTGCAGGTGTTGGTAAAACAGTTTTGATTCAGGAGTTGATTAACAATATTGCAAAAGGACATGGTGGTCTTTCTGTTTTTGCCGGTGTAGGTGAAAGAACGAGAGAAGGAAATGACCTTTTGAGAGAAATGCTTGAGTCTGGTATTATTAAATACGGTGACGAATTTATGCACTCTATGGAAAACGGAGGTTGGGATCTTTCTAAAGTTGACCTCGAGGTGATGAAAGAATCTAAAGCAGCTTTCGTTTTCGGACAGATGAACGAGCCGCCAGGAGCAAGAGCAAGAGTAGCGCTTTCCGGGCTAACATTAGCTGAATACTACAGAGACGGTGGTGAAACAGGACAAGGTAGAGACGTACTTTTCTTTGTTGATAACATTTTCCGTTTTACACAGGCTGGTTCTGAGGTATCTGCCCTTCTTGGCCGTATGCCATCTGCAGTAGGTTACCAACCAACTTTGGCATCTGAAATGGGGGCCATGCAGGAAAGAATTACTTCAACTAAAAATGGTTCAATTACTTCAGTACAGGCAGTTTACGTACCTGCGGATGACTTAACTGACCCGGCTCCGGCAACTACATTTGCTCACTTAGATGCGACAACTGTATTGGACAGAAAAATTGCTTCATTGGGTATTTACCCGGCAGTAGATCCACTATCTTCAACATCAAGAATTTTGAATCCTGAAATTTTAGGAAACGAACATTACGACTGTGCACAGAGAGTGAAAGAAATTCTTCAGAGATATAAAGCGCTTCAGGATATTATTGCGATTTTAGGTATGGAAGAACTTTCAGAAGAAGATAAATCTATAGTGTACAGAGCGAGAAAAGTTCAGAGATTCTTATCTCAGCCTTTCCACGTTGCTGAGCAGTTCACAGGTATTCCTGGATCTTTGGTTGATATTAAAGATACAATTAAAGGTTTCAACATGATTATGGATGGTGAACTTGATCACCTGCCGGAAGCAGCTTTCAACCTAAAAGGAACCATCGAAGAAGCAATCGAAGCCGGACAGAAAATGTTGGCAGATAACGCTTAATTAGAACTAAGATCTTAGATACGAGACATTAGATTTCTTAGTTATCTGAAATCTTCAAATCTAAATTAAAATGAATATAAAAATTTTAACACCAGAACATGTAGTTTTTGAAGGCGAAGTAAATTCGGTTTTGTTGCCTGGTAAAAATGGTGAATTTCACATCATGAAAAATCACGCGGGCATCGTTTCTTCTCTTGTTGGCGGAAAAGTGAAGTTGTACACCAACTCAGTTTCAGAGCCTTTCGCAAAGAATTTCAGCAAAGAAAACGAAAAAGATTCCGTTTTTTCTTACCCAATCAAAAGCGGTGTGGTAGAATTTAATCATGAGAAAGGAATTATCCTTTGCGAATAATTAAAATATCAAGCTAAATATATTTTTCAGAAAAGTGTAACTTTGGTTACACTTTTTTTATGCCTGTAAAAAACTGATTCATGCAGAAAATCTTAATCATTTTATTTACATTTTTCACCTTATTTTTCATCGCGCAGGATATTAAAACGAAACGCGGCATCGTAAGTATCGATGGCGTACACGTGGCAAAAGTTTCGCATCACGCGAAGCAGTACACATTTTTAGATCTCAAAGAAACGCCCATTTTCTCCGTTGAATTTATCGATAAAAGCATCGTCGATTCTGTCCGCGATAGTTACATCAAAATAAACCGGGTCTACAACCGCGATAAAATTCTAGAACTGGATTACATTTCGCCTTCCGCATTTTCGGGTGAAGAAAAATCTGCCGTGTACACCTGTATTAAAAGTTTGAAAATTATCGATGAGCGAGGCATCAACATCAAGAATCTGGATGATTTATTTCAAAAAGAACCCAAACGTAAACTTGACAGCAAAACTAAAGAAGCCTATACGACGAGAAGTAAAATTGACCGTTTGAATATCACGGTCAACAGTGTAGGCGAAATTTTAAGCAACGGCGTTCCCGTCGGATATTTTACCAATCTGCCGGTAAGTTTTGGCTCCGAAGATACGGTTTCAGACAAGTCTTTTATGGATATCGAAATTTACGATGTCAAAAGTAAATTCATCGGAAAATACATCACGACAACCAAACAGATCAAATCTGCCGGCGGAAAAACGTTTACACTCTACAGACAAATGTCGGGTCAGGCAGCGCTTTTAAAATTTCCGACTTATAAAGCAATTGCCGAACGTATGGCGATTATGGATCCAACTTTTATTAAAATTCAGGATAAAGTAATCGTGGGTGAAGTGATGCGCGACGGCATCGAAAAATAGCTATAAACTGAGAATCACGCCGTTTTCCTTTAGCTGCTGAATAGGTTTTGAAAACCAGAACAATTCGAAATCATCGAAACTATTCTCAAAATCATTTTTAATTTGCTGAAGTGTGACGCGTTTCGGATTTTCAAATGTATTCTCTGAGATTATTTTTTGTAACCATTCTGCTTTTTCCTTTTCCAGCTCAATTTTTACAATGTTTGTTTTCAGATGAAAGGTAAGTCGCGTGTATGGCCAGGAATTCTGTTTTTTTGTTTTCAGGTAATTCTCAACAATGAAGTTTTGTGTTAAGAAAATGATTTTAAGATTTCCTTTAAAAATAAATTCTTCCTCATCCAAAAGGCAGTCGTGAATATAATCCGGATGAACGGTGGTTTTCGGGATTTTAAAATCAAACCAATCCTGCAGCGGCAATTCAAAATTAATACCGTGCATGTAATTGAAGAGCGATTTTTTTAAACCAAAACTGAATTTGCTGTGATCAATTCCTGTTTTATCGGTAAAATCAATATCATTATTGGCAAAAAGAATTTCATTTTGCATAGGAATCACGCCAAATTCTTCCGGATTTTTTCCAACCGGAGAATGCGCTGTCATCGCAAACTGATGCCAGAAGCCACTTTGCAAAATTCCCATTTCAAAAAGCTGTCGAACCATTTCAAGCGAATCTACCGTTTCCTGAATGGTCTGCGTAGGATAACCGTACATTAAATATGCATGAACCATAATTCCCGCTTCGGTAAAATTACGTGTTACTTTTGCCACCTGATCAACAGAAACGCCTTTGTCAATAAGTTTCAGCAAACGGTCACTCGCAACTTCCAATCCGCCAGAAACTGCGACGCAGCCTGAAAGTTTCAGTAAAAAAGAAAGATCGCGTGTAAAACTCTTTTCAAAACGAATATTCGTCCACCAGGTTACAACGAGATTTCGCCTTAAAATTTCCAAAGCAACTTCACGCATCAAGGCGGGCGGAGCAGCTTCATCCACGAAATGAAATCCGGTTTCGCCCGTTGTCGCAATGAGTTCTTGCATTCGGTCTACTAAAATTCTTGCTGAAACAGGTTCGTAAATCCTGATGTAATCCAGCGAAATGTCGCAGAATGTGCATTTCCCCCAATAGCAGCCGTGCGCCATCGTCAGTTTATTCCAACGGCCGTCGCTCCACAAACTGTGCATCGGATTGGCGATTTCAATCACCGAAATATATTCACCGAGTTTCAAATCAGAATAATCCGGCGTGCCGATTTGTGACTGTTTGTAATCTGGTTTTGTGGAATCATTTTTATAAACGACATGCTCATTTTCCAGAAGAAATGTACGCTTGTATTTTCGTTCTTTTAGAGAATTTAAAATATTAAAAGAAAGTTCTTCCAGCGGAACTTCGCCGTCATCGAGCGTAATAAAATCAAAAAATTCAAAGACCCGCAGGTCTCTAATTTCTCTTAATTCAGTATTGGGAAAACCGCCACCCATAGCGGTTTTTATGGTTGGAAACTTCTCTTTTATGAGTTTTGCACAGCGAAAAGCAGAGTACAAATTTCCGGGAAAAGGAACGGAAAAACAGATCAGTTTTGGTTGTATTTCGTGAAGTTTTGTCTCCAGAATTTCCAAAGTAAAACCGTCTATAAAAGTCTGTGAAGAATTGAGTTTTGAATATAGTTCGTCAAAAGAATTGGCACTTTTCCCCAATCTTTCAGCATATCTGCTGAATCCAAAGTCGCCATCAACAATTTCAACAATATAATCAGATAAATCTTCTAAGTATAATGTTGCTAAGTGTTTAGCTTTATCCTGCATTCCCATATTTCCGAACGCAAAATCAAGATCATCAAGCTGATTAAATCTCGAACCTTCTGGTAAAAAATTCATTGAGCAGATCTGTCGTGCCAACGTCGGATTTTTTCCCTGGAGAAAAGAAATAACTTGATCTATCGTTTTTACGTATTCATTTCTCAGCGCAAAAATCCGCTGTGAATTTTCTGAAATTTTAGAAAAATCTGTCTGAACCTCAAAAACTTTGTGTAAACCTTCTGATGAAAACAGTTTCAAGATCACCTCGATGCCCAAATCCATCTGGTAACTTGAGATACTTTTGGTATTCAAAAAACCTTTGATGTATGCTGTGGCCGGATAGGGCGTATTGAGTTGCGTAAAAGGTGGAGTGATGAGCAGAAGATCTTTCAAGAAAAATTTTTGCAAAGTTAAGATTATATAAATTATCGCCAATCGTTTTGCAGCTTTGTATTCTCTCGCAAAATTTTAATAATTTCACGGTATGAAAATTTCCAAATTGACTGCCGCATTGCTTTTTCTACTACTTAACAGCCAGATTTCCGCGCAAAATATTGAGAATTCTGCTTCTTTAAAACCATTTAACGAAAGTTTAAATCAGAAAAAGGTGACGCAGATTTTGTTTCTTGGCGATTCGCATATTCAGGCAGATTATCTCACGGCATATCTGAGAAAAAAACTTCAGGATAAGTATGGAAATGCGGGACGCGGATTGGTTTTTCCTTCGCAGATTGCAAATACAAACGGTGCCGAAGATGTTATTTCTGCGACCAATCAAACCTGGGAAACCTACAGATTGGTTCATGAACAGAACAGATTTTTGCAGCTGGGCGCAAGTGGTTTTGTGATTGGTAATAACGCAGATTCTTTTCTTGAAATTCAGCTTAAAAATCCTGAAGACAGTTTTGATAAGGTGATTATTTTTAATGACCAAAAAATGAACGGACAGCCTTTAGAAGTGTATGCTGAAACAAATTCTCTGAAAAATTTTGTACAGAAAAAGTCTGAAAGAATTAATTATCAGGCAACTGAAGGTGAAACATTTCATGAAATTGTCGCAAAAAATTACAGCACAACTACAAAACTACGACAGTTAAACGGCGACCGGATTTTGCAGCCAAAAGCCGGAAGTTCGTTTTTGGTCGAGCGAAACAGCTTTACCTACAACCCGGAATTTGAAAAAAATATTCAGAAACTTTTTGATGCAAAGTTTACGGATTTTAAAACTGAAATATCTTTTCCAACGCCGCAGCAGGTTTTTTTAATTAAAAGCAATGCTTCCGGCGGAAATCTTTTTTACGGTTTTCAGTTTTTAAAAAATACTCAGAAAGGAGTTGTTTTAAATTCTGTAGGTGTGAATGGCGCGACGTATGCGGATTTTCTCAAGTTTCCTTTGCAGACCGAACAGCTTAAAACGATTCCGACAGATCTTTTGGTAATTGCTTTGGGAACCAATGAAGCTTTTGGAAAAACAACTAAGGAAGAGCTCCAAAACAATATTTCAGCCCTGATTGTAAAATTCAGAGCGGGAAATCCGGCGCTTCCGGTTTTGCTGATCGCTCCTCCAGACAATTTACCTAAAAATGCGCGTGTTGTAGAATTCATTTCCTGGATCAAGGAAAGTGCAGAGCAGAATAATGCCGCCTTTTTCGATCTGTACAGTGCGACTGGCGGCAAAGGATATTTTAAACGCGCGCAGTCCCGAAAGGAGGCGAGTGGCGACGGCGTTCATTATTTGAAACCGGGTTATGAGTTTCAGGCGGAGCAGATCTGGAAAGCGTTTGAAAATGTTTCGTCAAACAATAATTAAAACTGTAGATAAATAGGTAAAACCTGTTCGGCAGATTTGAAGTAGCCGTAAGCAATCAGAAATCCAAAAAATACGATCATGTAGGCAAGCAGCGGAACTCTTTTCAATCTTAAGATGGTTTTTTCAGCAAGAGATTCCGGGATGAGATGAATGGCCATTGCCAAAGCAATCATCCAGATTACTTCGCGGTAATTTTCATAGAAAGGCTGAAAAGCATTGACATCAAAATTGAAGAAAATCTGACGAAGCATAGAAATCGCAGCATCAAAATTCTCCGCACGGAAAAATATCCACCCAAAACAAACAAAGTGGAACGTAATGATTCCCATGAAAACCCGATAAACAAAAGTATTATTAATGCCTGAAAGTGTTTTTCCAGTTGTCAGCATCCAGATTTTGTGCAATCCTAAACCGACGCCGTGAATCGCTCCCCAAATAATAAAGTTCCAGCTGGCGCCATGCCAGAATCCTCCGAGAAGCATCGTCGTTAAAAGATTGAAATTCGCAGCAATTCCTTTTGAATTTTTCGTTATTAAAGCCGGTAAAAGGAATATTAAAAGTAATGATCCTGAAACGAGCGCTGCATATAATGTACTTAAGTTGAACAATTTAACCGACATAAAATACGCTCCGCCGAGAAAAGCCAAAACAAAAATTATTGAGGCTACCGAAAATTTTCTGTTTCCGCCAAGAGGAATGTACAGATAATCTTTGAGCCAGGAAGAAAGGGAAATGTGCCATCTTCGCCAGAATTCTGTAATATTTTTACTCTGATACGGTGAGTGAAAGTTTGCCGGAATTTTCACACCAAGCCACAGCGCAATACCAATTGCGATGTCGCTGTAACCACTGAAATCGCAGTAAATGACCATTGCGTAACCGTAAACGGCAAAAAGATTTTCGAGTCCGACATGCAGCGAAGGATTATCAAAAATATAATTGACAAGATTGAGCGTAATATAATCTGAGATGATGAGTTTCTTAATTAAACCTGAAATAATGAGATAAAAACCCATTGCAAAATCTCTTTCAGACAGGAAGTACGGCTTGTTGATTTGCGGAACAAAATCGTGCGCACGCACAATCGGTCCCATCATAAGTTTGGGGAAAAATGAAAGGAAAAGAAGATAATCTGTGAACTTTTTTGCGGGTTTGAAATCTCCGCGGTATACATCAATGGTGTAACTCAGATTTTCAAAAGTGAAAAATGAGATGCCGATTGGCAGAATGATATTTAAAGGATGCACTTTTGCTGCTGCAAAATCATTGTAAAGGGAGAGGAAAAAATTGGTGTATTTGAAGTAAAAAAGCAATCCCAGATTAAAGATGATGCTTAAAATCAGAAGAAATAAACGTTTGCTTTTATCCGAACTTTTAAAAATCCAGTTAGAAAGAATATAGTTTATTACTGCAGAAAAAATAACCAGACCTACAAACCACCCGCTCGCTTTATAAAAAAAATACAGCGAAAAAAATGTAAAAACATATCTTCGTGCCGTGATGTGATTCCGCAGAATGTAAAACAGAATGATGAACAGCGTGAAAAAATACACGAAAAAACCGTTGTTAAAAAGCAGCGGATTTTTGCTGTCATACACAAACTGCTGCAAAAAAGCGTTCCAGTCGATGGAGGCAAGCAGATTTTCTATCTGAATCATTGTGCAACTGTTTTTTTTGAGGTGAATTTTTTATAATCAGCGATTATCGCATCAAAAATATGTTTTGCGAGAATGTCGGTGCCTCTGCCGTTTGGGTGAACATAATCTTTATTGGCAAGCGGCGGCTCCATGGAAGCCCATTTTACGATCGAGTTTTCGCCACCCATGGTTTCAAAAAGATTAAAGAAAGAAAAACCATTATCAAAAGCCATTTTTGCCTGTGTTTCCACCAGATTTTTCACGCCTTTTGCGGACTGAAATTCTCCATTGTATCGGAAAGCACGGTCGGCAGTACTTACCATCATTAAATCGCTGTTCGGAAAAGCTTTTTTAAATTTCTCCAAAACAGGCGTCATCAATTTTACGTAATAAGAATATTCCGTATCATCTGGCCGGAAAAGAAGATTCACGCCGTACTGCATAATCACGAGGTCATACTGATCTTTCTGCTGAATTTCCTGTAAAAAGTTTTCATCAATTTTTTTAAACTCAACACCGGTAATTCCGCGGAAAGAATAATTGTCTAGAATAATTCCGTGATCAGATTCGATGCTGATGCCGTAGAATGGAGTAGTGGGCGAATTGCTTTTCAAACTGACTGTACGAAGTGAATCTTTTGAAAGCAGCTGTCGGTTTACGTTTCCGGAATTCTCCAGAGCAATATTCTGGCTGTCATATCGTACAGTCGCACCGCCAGAATTTCTGCCAAAAATTAAATATTTACTGGTAAAAGTATTGTGCGGAAGTGTTTTGTCTGTAAAACTGGTATTTCCTGCACCTTTAAAGCTGAAACCGGAAATGTACATATTAGTTGCACCTTTATCCATGAAATTTGTCACAGACCAACCAGAAGCCTTAATCTCAGACGTTTCTCTGATCGGCGCCACTTTGCTTTGCATTGGAAGAAATCCGACACCATTGCCGCCGTATTTCTGCTGAAGTAACTGACGCAGTTTTTTAGTAAGCAGATCACCTTCGATCATACTGTCACCGAAGTAAGCAATTCTGATCTTACCTTTTTTATTTTTAATTAAAGAATCAAGCTTTTCGACAAGATGTACGAGTGATGCTTCGTTTGTTTCGGCAGAAAAATTGGTTATTAAATCGGCTTTTTTATAAAGCTCAAAGTTTTTCTTGATATTCTGTTTCGTTTCGGAATCAGCGAAATTAGAATTTTCTTCCTTTTTATTTATAAGCTCAGGCTTGATAATTTCCGAGATCAGATTGATATTTTTAAACGGCTTCCAGTCAAAATGAAAAGCATAGGCGAGTACCGAAAACAGTATGTAGACGGCGAAGCAGACGGAGAGTAGAGTCACTACCCGCCAATTTCTATTATGGTTCATAAATTTTGAGGGAATACGTGCTGCAAATTTAATCAGTTTTGCTAATCCCCACAAGGATGAATTTTAAAAAAAATAAGCACCCGGAAAAGGTGCTTATCTGTACTTTACAACTGTGAAAAATCAGTCGTTCTTCATTTTGTATTTAGACATAATCAGATTAATTCTTCTCATCCATTCTCTTGGCTGTGTAGAATATCCTGCGGAAGCAATTGATTTAACCCATTTTGATACATCGCTGCTGCCTTTAAGCCCTGCATAATATCCTTTGTTTACAACCAGTTTGCAGAAACCTTCATAGCTTTCTTTCACGCTGGCAAAACTTTTGTATTTGGAAGTTGGATTGTTTTTTCCTACGATACCAAAGTGGTTGTTGTAGGTTTTGGAACTTTTGCTCGTTCCACCGCCGCTCTCTACGAATGCAATCGCAAGGATCACTGAGCTTGGGATGCCGTATTTGCTGGAAAGCTCATTGGCAATTTTTTTATTCTGTTCTAAATAAGAATGCGTCTGCGCATTTGATAAAATCGAGGTAAAACTAAACATTACACTCAAAATAACAATTCTTAAGTACCTAAAGCTGTGTTTCATAATTGTTTTTTCTGAATTGATGGGGCAAATATATAGGGGGCATTTCTACCCACCTAATTTTTAACAGAATATAACGCCCAATCATGCTCTCATGCTTTCAAATAGTTAAAAATAGTTAAAATTTTGCATTTATAAATAATTCAATTTTTGGGTATTAAAAAAGAAAACCGTTACAATAACTGTAACGGTTTTTATTATTTTATTGCAAATTCATAATTTACATCTGCTTATACTCAATATTCATTGATTTTTCCATTTCACGGTATTCACCAGACTTCAGTTTAGATTTAATGCCCTCAAATGCTGCTAAAGTTTCGTTAATCTCTGAATCTGTGTGCGATGCAGTCGGAATTAATCTTAGTAAAATCATCCCTTTCGGTATTACTGGATAAACGACAACTGATGTAAAAACACCATAGTTTTCTCTTAAATCTTTTGCTAATAGTGTTGCTTCAATCGTAGTACCTTCAATGAAAACCGGCGTAACGCAAGTGTTTGTATTTCCAAGGTTGAAACCGAGATCTTTCAGTCCGTTTTGAAGTTTATACACGTTTTCCCAAAGTTTATCTTTAATCTCCGGACGCGTTCTTAATAACTCAAGACGCTTCAAACCACCTATTACCATTGGCATTGTCAACGATTTAGCAAATATCTGTGAACGCAGATTATATTTTAAATAACGGATGATTGTTTCGTCTCCAGAAAGAAAAGCTCCAAAACCAGCCATAGATTTGGCAAACGTAGAAAAATAAACATCAATCTGATCCTGGCAACCCTGCTCTTCACCCGCTCCGGCTCCAGTTTTACCCAAAGTTCCGAAGCCGTGTGCGTCGTCTACTAAAAGTCTGAAATTGAATTTAGATTTTAAATCACAAATCTCTTTCAGCTTGCCCTGCATACCGCGCATTCCGAAAACACCTTCGGTAATGACAAGAATTCCGCCGCCATGCTCTTCAGCAACTTTAGTAGCTCTTGCTAAGTTTTTTTCTAAACTCTCAATATCGTTATGTTTAAAAGTAAAACTTTTCCCCATGTGAAGACGAACTCCATCCACGATACACGCGTGAGAATCGGCATCGTAAACAATAACGTCATGTCTTGTCACCAATGCATCGATCGCAGAAACCATTCCCTGATAACCGAAATTCAGTAGATAAGCAGCTTCCTTATGAGTGAATTCTGCAAGCTCTTTTTCCAGTTGCTGGTGCTGTGCAGTTTCTCCTGACATTGCTCTTGCGCCCATCGGATAAAACATTCCGAATTCTGCGGCAGCTTTTGCATCAGCTTCCAAAACTTCCGGATGGTTGCAAAGCCCCAAGTAGTCATTAGCACTCCAGAAAATAACTTCTTTACCCTGAAATTTCATTCTTGGCCCGATTGGTCCTTCCAGCTTCGGAAAAACAAAATATCCTTCTGCGTAATCGGCAAACTGACCGAGTGGGCCGGGATTTTGTCTGATTCGATCAAATATATCTAACATGTGTAGGAAAATTATGTAATTAATTAATGATAAGAAAAAAACCTTTCACGAAGAAAAGGCTTTTATAATAGTTGTTTATTATCTTTTACTTTATAAACTCAGTTTTAAAAACTTCGTCGTAATTGTGAAAACAGTTGTTGATGAAACCCTGTTCCTCCATCCACTTGTCACTGTAAACTTTTGTGATATATCTTGAACCGTGATCAGGATAAATCATCACCACAAGATCGTTTACCATAAACTCATGCGACTGCGCGTACTGTATTAATCCCTGCGTTACTGCGCCGGTTGTATAACCACCCATGATAGCTTCTTTCAAAGCAATTTCCCGGGTGCGGTATGCCGACATTTCATCATTGACGCGAACAAATTCATCCACTTTATCAAAAAGCAGTGCAGAGGGAATTAAGTTTTTTCCCATGCCTTCTATCTGGTAAGGATGTACATCTTCTTTATGAATCTCACCTGTTTCATGAAAACTCTTCAGAATGGAACCGTCAGCATCAACACCGATAATTTTAATGTCTGGATTTTTTTCTTTTAAATATTTAGCAGAACCAGAAAGTGTACCACCAGTTCCTGTACAGGCAAAGAGATGCGTAATTTTACCTTCTGTCTGTTCCCAGATTTCCGGGCCGGTTGTCTTGTAATGTGCATCAATGTTCAGCTCATTATAGTACTGATTGATGTACAGTGAATTTGGCGTCTCTGCAGCGATTCTTTTTGCCACCTCATAATAAGAACGTGGATCTGCTGCCGGAACATTTGCCGGACAAACATATACCGTAGCGCCAAGCGCCTTTAAATAGGCGATCTTTTCAGGTTTTGTTTTATCGCTTACCGCGAGAATACATTTATAACCTTTAATTATACAAACCATGGCCAGCGAAAAGCCTGTATTTCCGGAAGTGGTTTCTACGACCACAGAACCTTCTTTCAACAAGCCTCTCTTCTCAGCATTATCTATAATGTGAGATGCAATTCTATCTTTCGTCGAATGTCCAGGATTATATGATTCTAACTTGGCATAAACAGTTGCAGGAATATCTTTCGTGACGGTATTGATTTTTACCATCGGCGTGCTTCCTATTAAGCCAAGAATATTATCGTAAACATTACCCATTATTTATTATTTTTCAATAAAAATCTGACAGCGAAAATACAAAAAAATAAATAATTTTTAAAACTTTAATAATTTATCAAGAGTAGGCGAGAATATCACTGTATAACTCTGTATTTTCGAGCGGCGAAAGGCTTTCAAAAAGCACGCCAAGCCTTTAAATTTTGTTAAAATGAATTTAAAATGAAGTAAAAACCTTAATTTCGCGCATATTGATTTAAAATCTATGAAAAATTGGACTTTCAGGCAGTGGAACACCTCGCTCGGATGGGTTATTTTTGCCATTGCACTCATTACTTATCTCTCGACAATAGAGCCCAATCTCAGCTTTTGGGATTGCGGAGAATACATCTCATCTGCTGTAAAACTTGAAGTGACACATGCGCCAGGTGCAGCACTTTTTCAGATTGTAGGAGCAGTCGCGGCCATGTTTGCATTTGGAAATGATCATTTGTATTCGATCGTGATCAACGGAATGTCGGCTACTTTCAGTGCCTTTACTATTCTTTTTTTATTCTGGACGATCACGCATTTCCTTCGAAGACTTTTCAATAAAGATTTTGATGAAATAAATACCGCACAGGAAATTACCATTCTTTTTGCCGGAGCAATAGGTGCTTTGTGTTTTACTTTTTCAGATTCTTTCTGGTTTTCGGCGGTGGAAGGGGAAGTTTATTCAATGGCGTCGCTCTTCATCGCACTTATTCTGTGGCTCGTTACCAAGTGGGAAAACGAATATCTGCAACCTGACAATGAGCGATGGATTATCTTGATTTTCTTTATTATTGGGCTTTCGGTAGGCGTTCATATGATGTGTATGTTGGCACTTCCAGCGGTTTGTTTAGTTTATTACGCAAGAAAATATTCTTTCACATGGAAGAGTTTTTTGATCGCTAATTTAATTACACTTTTAATATTAGCATTTGTATTCAAAATCATTTTTCCTGTGATAATGACGATGTTTGGGAAGCTGGAAATTTTCTTTGTTAATGGATTGTCTCTACCTTTCCACTCAGGTACGATTGCAGGATTTATTATTATGGTTGCTCTTTGCTATTTCGCCATAAAATACGCCAGAAATTCAAAAAGAAATATTTTTCAGACCGCAGCTTTGTCTGTAGTTTATATGATTATTGGATTTTCTTGCTGGATGGTGATTCCAATCAGAGCCAACGCAAATCCACCGATGAATTTGAATAATCCGGATACTGCAATTGGTATGCGCGATTATTATAACAGAGTTCAATACGGTGACTGGCCAACGATTTACGGACAAAACTACACGGCTTTTCTTGATGCCAACGGAATTGAGAAAAATGAAGATGGTGGATATCAAACCGAAATAACAGACGCAGTTTACGAAAAAGACGAGAAAACTAAGCGTTATATAAAAACCAGCGACCGCTTCAATTACGTTTTTAACAAATCTCACGTGAGTTTTATGCCAAGAATGTTCAGTGAGGACAAAGACGTGATGGCCAATTATATTTCCATGTATGGCGCACCGGATTTTCAGTTTAACTATTATAATGAAGATGCTGCAAACAGCCCGGAAGCAAAACAGATTTTTGAAGAACTTCGCGCAAAATACGAGGATGGAAGCATTAAGGCTGAAGATTATTTAAATGTAAAGAAATATGATATTATTAAAGTTCAGCGACCTTCTCTGGGACAGAATCTTTCGTATTTTATTGAATTTCAAAACGGATATTATTTCTTGAGATATCTGATGTGGAATTTCGCAGGAAGACAGAATGACCTTGAAGGTTCGTATGAAGATACCAAAGGAAACTGGATCTCCGGGATTTCTTTTATCGACAATCTACGTCTGCCTGATCAGAATACGCTTCCCGCAAAATTTAAAAACGAAAGCACAGTAGCATTTTTCTTTTTACCGTTTATTTTAGGTTTAATCGGATTCCTGTTTCAGCTGAATAAAGATTTCGGAAGATTCTACAGCGTTTTGTCTTTATTTATTCTGACCAGCGTTGGCATCGTATTTTACACCGGAATGAAACCGTTTGAGCCACGCGAAAGAGATTACGCACTGGTTGGGTCTTTCTACGCATTCGCCATTTGGATCGGACTTGGAGCCGGAGCCATTCTCTGGTTTTTACAGACTAAAGTTAAATCTTCAGCAGCCAACATCGGTGTCGGAATTTTACTTCTTGGCGTACCTTTTATGATGGGCTTCCAGAATTATAATGTGCACGACAGAAGTGAAAAGTATGCGGCGTACGATTATTCTTATTCAGTTTTAAAATCGCTTCCTAAAGATGATATTTTATTTGTGTACGGCGATAATGACACCTATCCGGTTTGGGGATTGCAGGAAACCGAGCGCTTCCGTGATGATGTAAGAGTTGTAAACTTCACGCTGCTTTCTACTCCTTGGAATATCGATCAGGTAAAACGCAGAACCTACAATGCAGCGGCGGTTCCGAGCCAGCTTACACATGAAGATTACCGCGACGGTGTCAATGATCAGATTTATCTGATGCAGCCGGGCGAGATGGAAAGTGTGATTTCTAATCTTCGCGATGCAGGAATGAATCCCAATGATTATAAAAATCTTGAGAAGTATATAAAACAGGATTCGATGACGGTTAAAGATGCATTGAATTTCTTAAAAATGGAATCTCCTGCGAAAGATGAGATTAAAAAAATGATCTTTGGTGAAGCGCGTTATGAGAAATATAATTTCCTTCCGACACGTAACTTTATGATTCCGGTAAATAAAGAAAACGCAGTAAAAGCCGGTATTATTAAAGCTTCCGATTTACCGAATGCAGTTGATAATTTAAAAGTTTCTTACAAAGCAAGCACACTCTACAAAAACAACCTGATGCTGTTTGATATTTTTGCCAATTTCGACTGGAAAAGATCTATAAACTTCTCTTCAGGTGGAATCTACGACAGCGAAAATATTTTCTATCTTGATGATTATCTGCAGTTCGACGGTTTCAGTTACCGTTTGGTGCCGATTTACACGCCGAAAAACAGCGACGGAGATCTGGGCAGAGTAGACGCTGAATCTTTATATAACGTAGTGAAAAATTACCGTTGGGGGAATTTCAAAGATTTAAAAAATCATTACGACGAAACGGCGACTTCAAATATTATTTCTTACCGATCAGCGGCGAGCAGAGCTGCTTCAGCATTAGCTTTATCTGGGCAGAAAGCGAAGGCGATTGAGATTCTGAATCTTGCCGCGAAAGAAATTCCTGTTGAAAAATACAACGATCCGCGTTCTTTAAGCTCGATGGTTTCTGCATACATCATCGCAGGCGAGGAACAGAAAGGTCTGCAGCTGGCCGAAAAATTAAAGAAAGAAATTTTCAAAGAATACGATTATTACACAGGTCTCAGCAAAGAAGATCAGCGTTTTGTCGGTCGCCAGATGCGTTCAAAACCGATGGAATATTCGCTTGTGGTGACCTCGGTTACCGATGCGTACAATAAAATCGGGCAGGAGCAGAAAGGATACGCTTATCTGGTAAAATCCATTGAGCCGATCGACAGGAAGTTTAATGATTTCATCAAAGAACTTCAGCAGATTGGAAAAGAAAAAGCAATTTCTGAGTCTGAAAATGTACAGAAAATCACGCCTTTCTATCAGTATCTTTTTGATATAATGGAGCCTTATGATTCAACCTATTCAAAAGAAAAAGAAGATCAGATTACACGTGCCATCATGCGCGTGACACAGTAGGAATTTATTTTAAATCAATAAAAAAACGGAGTTTCGGCTCCGTTTTTTTTATGTTGATAATCCTGAATTTTCCTATTATATTTGTTGAACAAAAAACAACAATGACCATTTTTCAAAACCGGAATCTTCCCCTGCTGGCCGTCGTGCTGGGCATTTGTGTGAAGCTGCTTTTTTTGCTCACGCATCACATTCAGGAAGACGCTTTTATCACGTGGCGTGTGGCGCAGAATCTTTTAGATTACGGTGTGATCGGCTTCAATGGCGAGACAAAAATTTCGGCTTCCACCACGCATCTTTATGTTTTTGTTTCTTTCATTTTTAATTTAATTTTTGGGAAAGCGTATTTTATCATTCCGATTCTCGTTTTCAATACCATTCTATTTTCATTAGGAAGCTGGCTTTTGGCAAAACTTATTTTAAAAGATTTCTGGCACCAGGCAATTTTCATTTTTCTTTTTGGAATTTTGCCACCTTCCATAAAAATTTCTGTTCTGGGAATGGAATACGGTATTCTTTTCTTTCTGGAAATGGCTTTGCTTTATTTTGGCTTTCAAAAAGAGAAAAAATGGGCGCTTATTATTCTGCCAATTCTCATTTTATTTACCAGAATCGATACCGTTATTTTTCTTGGAATCGTTTTTCTGATCGATGTTTTCTGGACAAAAAAAATCCGCTGGAATTATATTTTCGGAGGAATTTTAGGTTTGGCAGCTACAATTGCTTTCAACTGGTTTTATTTCGGTGAAATTGTCAACAATACGATTGTGGCTAAAAAACTTCGTTACGACAGCAATTTTACGGCAAGTCAGAACTGGGATTATTTCAGGCTGAATTTCAGTAATTTTTGGTCGATGGTCAAACTTCCCGGTGATTTTAATCCACTGTTTTTTGTCATCGCGTTCTTCGAAATTCTCTGTTTTATTTATCTCATTCGTCAGAAAAAGAGCAGAAATTATTTCCTTTGTATTCTCTTTGTTTTCGCGTGGACGAAGCAGATAATTTTCATGTCGCAAAAAAGTCTTTTCGACTGGTATTACTGGGTCCCGCAGATTTTACTTTTCGTTCCTGTTTTAGTTTTTGTCATTGAACAAAAGACGCGGAGAAACTGGTGGCTTGCTTCGCTGATTATGTTTTATATCGTTCCGATGCTAGCTTTTCAGACGGTTCATTCTATCGCGACAGGAAACGGCGAATGGAATTACAGACGCTCGATTGGTTTGTTTTTAAATCATTTTGAAAAAGATAAAAACCAATGGATTCTGCTCGAACCTGCGGGTTATGTTCCTTATTTTTCTGGTTTAAAAACAATTGATGAAGTAGGTTTGGTTGATCAGAAAATTCAGCAGGAAATTAAAAAAGACAAAAAGAATTACTGGATTAATACAGTAAAAAACCGTCAGCCAAAATATCTTTTGTCCTACGAAAATCTTTTTGATGGAGTAAATGGCGAATTCTACAGGAAAAATTATCGTCTTTTAAAAGAATTTAGAATTAAAGATCATCTGAAAAGCGAAAATAAAATTCTGGAGAAAATTTACCGGCTGAAACCTTCAGGAACCGATTATAATTTATACATCAAAAAATGAGATATTGCGCATTTCTTCGCGGCGTCAACGTGAAAGGAACATCCATGAAAATGGCCGAAGTCTGCACCGTTTTTTCTGACGCCGGAATGTCTGACGTTTCATCGGTTTTGGCTTCCGGGAATATTATTTTTTCTTCAGACGATAATCCAGAAATTTTAAAAAAAATTCTTGAAAAAGCCTTGTCAGACTATTTTGATTATGAAGCTTTTCTATTCATTAAATCTGACGAAGAGATCAATGCAATTCTCAAAAATAATTCTTTTGACAAAAACGCAGAACTTCATCAGTATGCGTTTGTGGGCAATGACGGAATCGAGAAAATTCTCCTAAACGAGTTTGAAAAGACATCGCATGATGATTCTGAAAAAGCGCAAATTGTTGCCAATAATTTTTACTGGCAGATTGCAAAAGGCAATACATTAAACTCAGAATTCGGGAAAATTTTAGGCAGGAAAAATCTGAGAGATCAGTTTACCAGCAGAAATATCAATACATTTGAAAAAATTTTAAATAAAATTTCAATCCATTTTAATAATAAAAAATCTGATAAAAAATGATTCAGCATTTAGAAAATATAAAGCACAAAGATTCTAAAAACTTTTTTTTAATCGCCGGTCCGTGCATTATCGAAGGCGAAGATATGGCAATGCGTATTGCGGAAAAAGTGATTTCGCTGACGGACAAATTTAATATTCCGTATATTTTTAAAGGAAGTTTTAAAAAAGCTAACCGAAGCCGAGTAGATTCTTTCACAACGATTGGCGAAGAGAAATCGCTTGAAATTTTAAGAAAAGTGGGAGAGAAGTTCAATATTCCGACGACGACAGATATTCATGAAAACGACCACGCAGCGCTGGCTGCACAGTATGTGGATGTTCTGCAGATTCCTGCATTTTTGGTTCGTCAGACCGACCTTTTGGTGGCCGCAGCGGCAACAGGAAAATGTGTAACGCTGAAGAAAGGGCAATTTATGTCTCCTGAATCGATGAAATTTGCAGTTCAGAAAATCACCGATTCAAACAATGAAAAAGTAGCTATTATCGAGCGTGGAAATTCATTTGGATACACCGATCTTATTGTAGATTACCGCGGAATTCCGACCATGCGCGATTATGCGCCTGTGATTTTAGACGTGACACATTCTCTTCAACAGCCAAATCAAAGTTCAGGCGTTACCGGTGGAAGACCCGAACTGATCGAAACTGTTGCAAAAGCGGGAATCGCAGTTGGCGCAGACGGAATTTTTATTGAGACACATCCAACACCGGAAATAGCACTTTCTGATGGTGCAAACATGCTGAGACTCGATCTTTTAGAAGATTTGTTACAAAAACTCACGAGAGTTCGTGAATCTATATTGTAATTGTTAAAAAATACTTAAATTTAGAATTCTAAAACAGTTCTTTTGAAAAAAATAGTTCTCCCGCTTATTCTTGCGGTTCCCACGTTCCTGTTTTCTCAGCAAAAAAAAAGAGATACAGCAAGAACCTCTGATATTGAAGAAGTGGTCTTCCAGAAAAAAGCAGTGGGACAGACCAATGATCTCACGACCGTAAAAATTTCTGCCAAGGATGCGCAGAATGTAGCGAGTATTTCCGGAGGAATCGAAGGAATTTTAAAAACTTTGCCGTCTGTAAACTCAAATACAGAGCTTTCTTCGCAATATATGGTGCGTGGCGGAAACTACGACGAAAATCTTATTTACATCAATGATATTGAGATTTACCGTCCTTTTCTGATCAGAAATTCTCAGCAGGAAGGTTTAAGTATCATCAATCCCGATATGGTTTCTACGGTCAATTTTTCTGCCGGAGGTTTTGAGCCAAGATATGGCGATAAAATGTCTTCGGCTTTAAATATTTACTACCGCGAACCTGAAAAATCTGAAGTTTCCGGAGAAGCAAGTTTAATTGGTGGAAGGCTTTCTGCAGGTTTGGCAACGAAAAACAAAAAACTGACCGCTTTATTTTCAGGTAGATTCAGGAATACGAATCTTGTTTTAAATACACTGAATGAAGACACGGATTTTAATCCGGTATATTACGATTTTCAGACCTATCTAAATTACCATCTGAGCGATAAATTCACGTTTTCATTTATCGGATATTATTCGAAAAATGACTATGAAATGATTCCGAAAGAGCGAAGTGTAGATTTTGGAACCGTTCAAAGACCGATAAACCTGAATGTTTTTTACAACGGAAAAGAAAACGACATGTACAAAAACATGATGGGAACTTTTTCGATGAACTACAAACCTTCAGATAAATGGCGTTTCACACTCGACAGTTTCTCTTATCAGAACCGTGAAAGAGAATATTATACAGTCGCTTCAAGCTATATTTTACAGACTTTTAATCCGATTACAGGTGAACCAATTACGTCCTACGATGTGGGCGGACAGATCGAGCATGCACGAAATGATCTTTTTGTAAGAACGTATGGAACACAGTTTAGAACTCGTTTTTCGCCGAATGTAAATACGGATATCGAGGTTGGATTTAAATATGAAAAAGAAAATCTGCGCGATCTGACGAATGAATATAAATTAGTCGATTCATCAGGTTACAGCGTACCGCGACCACCGGATGATCCGCGTTTTCCGGATGTTTCCGATCTCGATCTATTTTACAGCATTCAGGGAAATAATCATATTCAACCGACCAGAATGTCTGCTTACGCACAGTATTCGCAGAAATTTTTCTGGGGTGAAAGCAAAGTTTTTGTCAACGCCGGAGCGAGAGTCGCGCATTGGAGTTTTAATAATGAAACCATTTTTTCTCCACGTGCGCAGTTTGCGATAAAACCAAATTGGAATACCGACATGCTTTTCAAGCTTTCAGGTGGAATTTATTATCAGGCACCTTTTTATAAAGAAATTAAAGATCTTCAGGGAAATTTCAATCCAAATATCAAATCTCAGCGGTCGATACAGGCGATTCTGGCGAATGATTATGAATTTACTTTTGATAACCGTCCCTTTAAACTGACAACTGAACTGTATTATAAAAAGCTGGATAACCTCATTCCGTATTACATGGATAATGTGAGAATCAGATATTCCGGGAAAAATAATGCAACGGGATATGCGTATGGCATAGATGCGAGACTTTTTGGCGAATTTGTTCCCGGTATTGATTCATGGTTAAGTGCCAGTTACGCTCGGGTTTTTGAGAACATTGACGGTCGGGGTGATATTCCAAGACCTACAGATCAGCGTTTAAGATTCTCGATGTTTTACCAAGATTATATGCCTAAATTCCCTTCAATGCGCGTCAATCTTACGCTGACCTATGCAATGGGATTGCCAAATGGTGCGCCGATTTTCACAGACCCTTATCAGTATCAGAAAACCTTGCCATCGTATAAAAGAGTAGATATCGGACTTTCGAAAGTTTTTATCGATTCGAAAGAGAAAAAACAGACCTACGGATTCTGGAGTAATTTTGAAGAAATTATTTTGGGCGTGCAGGTTTTTAATGCCTTTAACATCAATAACACCGTCGCAAATCAGTGGATAACCGATGCTAATACCAATCTGATGTATCCGGTTCCGGTGCGGCTTACAGGACGGTTTTTTAATGTGAGATTAGAATTTAAAATTAAATAAAAAAGAAACCCGATTTGGGTTTCTTTTTTTTGTCTTACTTCAAGGTTTTAAGTTCATTCAAAAGTTTATTCTGTTTTATAATGAATTTTTCAAGACTGTCAGTTTTCAAAGGATGCGCATTTTGATATTTTTCGATTTCGGGAAGCGTTTTTCTTACTTTAAGAAGGTTATAATATGCATAAATCTTATGATTGTTGAATCTCATTTGATCTTTGAGCTTCTTAAGTTTTGAAATTTTATTTTCAAACTTCTCAGAGCTTGCACCCATTATTTTTAAGACTTCTTTTTTTGCAACAGGATCATGTAAGTTCGAAATTTTTCTATATGCCTCCAGATAATAATCTTTAGAGTTATTAATCATTTCATTATAGAGATCATTCATAATTTTACTGTCATCGTGAATCTGCACAATTTTCTCATCAAGATCTTTTAATTGCTTATTTTTCTCGGAAATTTCAGAATACATTCCGTTGACAATGTCTTGGGTATTTCTTAATCTTTTAATTGGAAAGTCAGATGATGTGCCTTTAGAAGCGGTTTCTACTATTTTCGTAGCCGTCACTTTATCTTTCTGACGACAGCTCGAAACAAATAAAAATGAGATGATAACGACTGTAATTTTCATTTATGCTAAACTTTAAGTTTTAAAAATAAAAATACAAAAAAAAGAGCCTGAAAAAATCAAGCTCTCTTATTCAAATTAATCTGAAATTATTTACCCAAATAAGACTTCAAAATCTTACTTCTGGTATTGTGTTTCAGTCTTTTAATTGCTTTTTCTTTGATCTGACGAACTCTTTCTCTAGTAAGATCAAAAGTTTCACCAATTTCTTCCAAAGTCATGGGATGTTTTCCGTTCAGTCCGAAATACAGTCTTACCAAATCAGCCTCTCTTGGCGTCAAAGTGTTCAATGCTCTTTCAATTTCAATCTGAAGAGATTCCAACATCAGATCTTTATCCGGGCTTGGCGATTCCCCAGAACGCAAAACGTCATATAAGTTAGAATCTTCACCTTCTACCAATGGAGCATCCATCGACAGGTGTCTTCCGGAGTTTTTCATTGATTCTTTGATGTCTTCTTCACTCATATCCAAAACTTCAGCCAATTCTTCCGGAGAAGGTGGTCTTTCATTTTCTTGCTCAAGGTGTGCGTACGCTTTGTTGATTTTGTTGATTGAACCAATTTTGTTCAATGGCAATCTTACAATTCTCGACTGTTCTGCCAAAGCCTGTAAAATCGACTGACGAATCCACCAAACCGCATAAGAAATAAATTTGAAACCTCTCGTTTCGTCATATCTTTTTGCAGCTTTCATCAAACCAAGATTTCCTTCGTTGATCAAATCGGGAAGAGAAAGACCTTGATTCTGATACTGTTTCGAAACCGAAACCACAAAACGAAGGTTAGCTTTAATCAGTTTTTCTAAAGCGGCACGGTCACCCGCACGGATTTTCTGAGCTAAATCTACCTCTTCATCTGCCGTAATCAGTTCAACTTTACCAATTTCCTGCAAATACTTGTCTAAAGATGCAGTTTCCCTGTTGGTAACCTGCTTTGTTATTTTTAATTGTCTCATTCTTATTTTGTCTCAAAAAGAGTTACATATTAATATACGTTCACAACGGCGAAAAGGTTACAGTCTTATTAATTTATTTTTAAAGGACAAAAAAAACAGAACCGAAGTCCTGTTTTTATATGATTTTCATAATGAAATTTACAATATATCGTTCAGCAGTTTTGCCAGACGGAGACCGCCGTAGAGTAGCTGCCTTTCCATGATTGCATTAAATTTATACTGATAATCGTAAGAAAGTTTAGAGTCTGCAGGCGTCTGAGCGTAGATTTTATTGGCAATCTGATGAGAATCAAAAAGCCAGTTTTCCAAAGTTCCTGACTGAATTTGAGAAACTTCATTTTTTGTTTTAATGTCCAGAAGATTTGCATATTCTGTATAGCTGTATTTCTGAGAATCAACCAGTTTACCGTCCCAAAGAGAATGAAGGTTCGTTTTCTCACCAAAATACGTCAACTGAATTTTGTTTCCTCCCAAATCTTCAGATCTTCCTGTATGCATTGGCTGCGACAAATCTCCCATCATGTGAATCAGGAAAATCAAAGCAATTTTTTTGTCTTTTTCTGCCGTTGCCGGATTTTTGATCTGTGCAGAAAGCGTTTTTATCTGGCTGTAAAGATTGCTCCCGGCCTGCGCATTAAGATTTTTTTCGAAAGAAGGAAAATCTTTAGACGGATCAATATTTACATAATGCCACGCTGAAGTTTCTTTGTAAACGCCCGTCGTATCAGACTTTATGAAATCCGGCCAGTTGGCCCAATATGCCATTTTTTCATGTCCGAGAAGTTTCTTGATTTCTCTGCGGGCTTTTCCGGAAAGATGGTTCTCTGCAATTTCTGCAATAATTCTGTGCCCTGTAAGTCCCCATGCATACGAATAGACCGACGCGATGAAGCAAAAAGCAAAGAGAATTTTCGACTGAATATTGTTCATTTTTTTATTTTTCTGTGTGCAAAGATAAACTTCAGAAGACAATCTTATGTAAATTAAACTTAAACTTTTATCAGCTTTTTACCAGAATTTTTTCTGCTGCTTTTTTGCTTAAAATTTCTTTCTTACCGTTAATTTCTATTTGAAGCGAACGGTCAAATTCTTCAATTTTTACGATTTTCAGCTCAGTATCGAGTAGGAGATTGCGCTCTGTGAGATAATTGAGAAGCGCATCATCCGAAAGCGTAACGGCTTTGAAAATGACAGTTTCACCGGTTTTGCAGGTGCTGAGTTTTCTTAAATCCTGAGCAATAATATTTCCGTCTTTATCAGGAATAGGTTCACCGTGAGGATCAAATTTCGGATAATCTAAAATTTCATCCATTTTGTCAAAAAACAGTTTTGAATGTACATGCTCAAGCTGTTCCGCGATTTCGTGGACATTTTCCCAACCGAAATTCATTTTTTTCACCAGAAACATTTCGGTTAAACGGTGCTTTCTTACGATCAAGGCTGCTTCACGGTGACCATTTTCAGTAATTTTCAAAGGTTTGTACGATTCGTAAATAACCCAGTTTTTCTCTGAAAACTTCTTCATCATATTATTCACACTCGGCATTTTCACATCAAGAAACTTGCTGAGCTCATTGATCGTCACGTTTCCGTTTGGGTCCACCAGATGGAAAAGTGCCTTCAGATAATTTTCTTCTGTAAGCGTATTTTTCAAAAGTTAGATTCTTTTAATTACAAATCTAACAAAATTTAAAATAAAATTTTCTGCAGAATCTTTTGTTTTTTATTTTTACCAGATGAAATTTTCCTTTAAAAATGATTACGCAGAAGGCTGCCATCCCAATATTTTAAAACTGCTTACAGAAACGAATGATATTCAGCAAGCTGGTTACGGTGAAGATCAATATTCTGTTGAAGCGAAGCATTTAATTCGCAAAAAACTGAATGATCAATTGGCAGACATTTATTTTGTTTCTGGCGGAACACAGGCAAATCTCATCGTTATTTCTTCACTTTTAAAGCCTTATCAGTGTGCAATTTCGGCGTCTTCCGGACATATTTTAAATAATGAAACCGGCGCAATTGAAGCAACTGGGCATAAAATTATAAGTGTCGATTCTGGTGACGGAAAACTTTGGGTTTCGGATATTCAAAATGTGCTCGATGCTCATCAAAATATTCCGCATCAGGTGATGCCTAAACTCGTTTATCTTTCAAATTCTACGGAAGTCGGAACGGTTTACACCAAACAGGAACTGACAGAAATTTCTAATTTTTGCCGAAAAAATTGGCTGTATTTATTTTTGGACGGTGCGCGGCTTGGTCAGGCATTGACTTCAGAAAAAAATGATCTTGAGTTTTCAGATTTGGCGCAGTTAGTCGATGTTTTTTATCTCGGCGGCACAAAAAATGGAGCGTTACTGGGCGAAGCAATCATCATTTTAAATGAAAATTTAAAGCAGGATTTTGCTTTTAATATCAAACAGAAAGGAGCGTTACTGGCGAAGGGTAGGCTGCTGGGAATACAGTTTCTTGGTTTAATGCAGGATGATCTTTATTTTGAACTGGCAAAACATGCCAATCTTCAGGCGATGAAAATAAAAAACTCGATGCTGGAAAACCAGACCGAGTTTTTATCTGATACATTTACAAACCAGATTTTCCCGGTTCTGAAAAATGATCTGATTGAGAAATTAGCCGAAAAATTTGAATTTTACGTCTGGAAAAAAATCAGCGAAGAAAAATCTGCCATCCGAATCATTACTTCTTGGAATACACCCGACGCAGCTGTAAACGATTTTATTGAAACTTTTCAGCAATATTTTATGGAGAAAAGCTGACTTATTTTAAAGCGCGCATCACGATTAGACAGTCTGCTTTTTCTAGCGTGCCGCCGTCTTTGTAGACAATTTTTTTCTCGTCTGCATACATCGTCTGGCCGTTTTCTTCTTTCACATTTCCAATTCCTTCAATGAGTTTATCATCTTTTTGGAGAAAGAAGATATCGCGTTTGCTGGTCGTGCCTTCCGACTTAAATTCATACGTGAGTTTCAAAGTATCACCAGATTTAAAACCAACGACGTCACCTTTTGAGCTGTCTTTTTCGTTATTTTTATAAAATATTTTACCGGTAACCGTTCCGAGATTATCATCAAGACTAACAAAAACACTGTCTTTACCGGTGTTTCCGACGTAACACATCGATTTGATTTCCAGATCCTGTGGCGACATATCTTTGACAGAAGTTGTGTCTTTATTTTCCGGAACTAGTACTTTTTTTTCCTGTTTATTGCAGCTTATTAAGCCTAAAACCAAGATAAAAGGAATGAATAATTTTTTCATTTTAAATATTTGTTATGGATAATTCTGGCTAAAATTAGTCATTAATCAGCGAGTAAAACAAATTAGAAATGAATTTTATGCTCTCAAATAAAATCTAACATGTAGAAATTTAATGTAATCTCCGTGAAAAATAATTGCTTTGAAAACCATAGGCTTGCGATTTTTGAAAACAAAATCATCACGAAAAGTTTGTTATAGCCGATGAATACTATATATTTGCAGGAGAAATGAACGGTAAAATGTTTATTTCGGTTTTAGATCCGGTAGTTCAGCTGGTTAGAATGCCGCCCTGTCACGGCGGAGGTCGCGGGTTCGAGTCCCGTCCGGATCGCCAAATAATAAAAATGCTTTAAGACTTTTAGTTTTAGAGCATTTTTACTTTTACAAAGTGATCAGATCCTTCTGAAAGAGTTTTATAAAAATATCCTATAATTTATATTATGTTAAATCGGATATTTGTTACGTTTTATTAAACCCTTTTAAACTCTTATCAATCCAAAAATCACAGTCTATTCATCTACTTCAAAATTATTAATAAATTTATATCAAAAACTTGATTTGGTGCAATTATAGATGTCTTTTATGATACTAAATCAATAAACTTTTTGATATGAACTCACAGAAAAATAATGAAGATCATACGTTAAGAGGAAAAACGGTAGTGATTACCGGAGGTTCCAGTGGCGTTGGTCGTGCAACCGTAGAAGCTTTTGCTCTCGAAGGATGTAATATTGTCATCGCTGCACGCGGTGAAGAAGCTTTGAACGATACCGTAAGAATTTGTGAAGAATTGGGTGTAAAAGCTTTAGCGGTTCCTACCGATGTATCTGTCGGAACTGAAATGGATAATTTGATTGAGAAAGCCGTTGAAGAATTTGGCCGAATAGACATTTTCATTAATAATGCTGGCGTTATGGCGAGCGGAAAATTTGACGAAATCCCTTTAGAACTGCACGAGCAGGTTGTAAAAACAAATCTTTTCGGTTATATGCACGGTGCGTACAGCGTTTTGCCACTTTTTAAAAGACAGAATGAAGGAATTTTAATTAACAATATTTCTATTGGCGGATTTATGCCGGCGCCTTACAGCGCGGTCTACTCTGCTTCAAAATTCGGAATTCGTGGTATGATGGAATGTCTTCAGGGTGAGATTTCTGAGTTTAAAAATATTCATATTTCAAATTTATATCCACAGATTCAGCGGTCTACAGGAAATACACATTCAGCAAAGTATTCCGGTTTGGATTTTAAAATTCCGCCTTTTGCTGCAGATCCGCGAGATACTGCAGAAAAAATTCTTCAGCTTGCTAAAAATCCAAAAAAAGAATTCTTCCCGGATTTTACGTCTAAACTTCTTACAGGAATGTATAAAATATTCCCTAAAACCGTTATCAATACAGCATCCGCAGGAATGCGCGTTTTAATGAAATTAAAAAATGCTCCTGCAGATCCCGGCAATGTTTTCGAACCGTCATCTGAACCGCGCCGTATTTATGGTGAAACGATTTTGCCTGTTCCGCAAAAGCGTACAAAAATGGCAATGGCTGCCGGTTTGGTCTTAGGCTTATCCTACATGTATTTCACCTCCGGAAAGTCAAAATCGAAAGATTCTGAAAATTAAAAAAAATTACTTCAATCATTAAACGGCATTAAGCCGTTTTTTTTTATGAAAATTTCGGCGGGAATATTTTCGTGCTTAAGTGGTAGGTTTTTTGTTTTGCTGAAATAAATTATAAATATAAAATGGAGAAATTAGGATTTATCGGACTTGGAAATATGGGTTATCCGATGGCTAAAAATTTAGAAAAAGCAGGATTTCCACTGACAGTTTATAATCGGTCTATAGAAAAGACAGATGATTTCAGTAAGGAATCTGTTGTCGCCAAAAACATTCCGGAATTGGTGAAATCTTCAGATATTATTTTTACGATGCTTACTGACGATCAGGCAGTTCGCGAAGTATACGCGCAGATTTTAAAGGAAGATATTTCAGAAAAACTGTTTATCGACATGAGTACGATTTCGCTGGAGACTTCAAAATATATTGCTTCAGCGGTTATTGTAAAAGAAGCAGGATTTCTCGACGCGCCTGTTGCCGGAAGCACAAAACCAGCAGCAGACGCTACACTAATCATAATGGTTGGCGGAAGCGGTGAAGAATTGCATCGCGCAACGCCATACCTCGAAAAATTAGGGAAACAAATCGTTCATACAGGCGAAAACGGTAAAGGAATTTCTGCAAAACTGGCGATTAATTACTTTCTTTCAACAATCTATCAGGGCTTGGCCGAAACCATTTTATTTTCTGATAAACTCGGTCTTGACCGTCTTGATATGCTCGAAATTATCAACGAAAGCGCGACCGGAAATGGTGCTACCAAAGTAAAAACTCCCCTTTTAATTCAGCAAAAATTTAATCCTGCTTTTGCATTGGATTTAATGCTTAAAGATGTAAAACTTGCAGTTGATGCCGGTGCAGATTTTCCTCTTTCTAAAGTTTTACAAAAAACCTATCAAAGCGCACACGAAGCAGGTTTTGGTAAAGAAGATGTAATCGGAATTATTAATTATTTAAAAAAAACGAATGAAAAATCTTAAAACTTTATTCTTTTTTGCGCGGCTACCTATTGCTGTTTCTCTCGCATTTCACGGATTGGTAAGGCTTCCGAAACTGCAGGAATTCAGCGGTTGGATGATGAAAACTATGGAAAAATCGATGATTCCAGAGATTATTACTTTGCCTTTCAGTTACGCACTACCCTTTTTCGAAGCGATTATCGGAATTCTTCTGCTGATTGGCTACAGAAGTCAGGAAGTAATTTTTGCTGCGATCACCTTGATGTCAATTCTGATTGTCGGCAGCTGCAGCATTGAAAACTGGGATACGGTAAGTTCGCAGATTCTGCACTGTCTGTACCTTTTTGCACTGCTCATTTTTATAAATCAGGTAAAGCCTTTGGTTAAAATTTCTGATATTTAATCTCACTCGTTTTCAAAGTTTATTTGGTTGGATTTTTGAATGCTAAAACGTCCAAACCACAGCTATTGAAACTAATTACATTTACTAATAAGGGAATTTACTGTCCGCAGGGAAAATTTTACATTGATCCGTGGCGGCCTGTCGATCTCGCCGTCATTACGCATGGTCATGCCGATCACGCGCGGTGGGGAATGAAAAAATACCTCTGTCATCATTTCACAAAACCGATACTGCACCAAAGAATTTCGCCCGATATTGAGTGTCAGACTCTACAATATGGTGAAGTTTTAGACATCAACGGCGTAAAATTATCGATGCATCCTGCGGGTCATATTATTGGTTCTGCGCAGATCAGATTGGAATATAGAGGTTATGTAAGTGTAATTTCCGGAGATTATAAAGTGCAGTATGATGGATTAAGTACGCCTTTTGAAGTGGTAAAATGTAATGAGTTTGTTACCGAAAGTACGTTCGGACTGCCTATTTACAACTGGCTCGAGGTCGAAGATCTCAATAAAAGAATGCAGAACTGGGTTCTGAAAAATATTGAAAACGGAAAAACCTCAGTATTTATTGGCTATTCTTTAGGGAAGGCGCAGCGTGTGATGAAAGCAGTCGAAGGCATTTCTAAAATTCATGTTCACTACTCGATCGGAAAACTTAATAAAGCTTTTGAAGAAGTAGGCATTAAACTTCCCGATTACGAAATGCCGGATTTTCGGGAAAGCATCAAACATACGCAGGGCGAAATTGTCATCGTTCCGCCGGCGCTTTTAGATTCAAATGTTATAAAAAAAATTCCAAATGCAGCAACTGCGATTTGCTCTGGTTGGATGCAGGTGCGCGGTGCGCGGCGTTGGCGAAGTGCGGATGCAGGTTTTCCGATGAGCGACCACGCTGACTGGAATGGGCTTTTAAAGGCCATAAAAGCGACAGAAGCTGAACTCGTTCATGTAACGCACGGTCAGACCGAAGTTTTTTCAAAATATTTAAATGAAATCGGGATTAAAGCAGACGTTGTCGAAACGCAGTTTGGTGATGAAGAGGAAACTGAAAAAGAAACCGCGAAAACTACTGAAGAATGAGACATTTTGCCGAGCTGATCAACGCCGTAGAAAGCACCAACAAGACAAATGCGAGGATTGATGCCATTATCGATTATCTTGAACGCGCACCGGATGAAGATAAAGTCTGGTTTATTGCTTTATTTACGGGCAAGAGACCGAAACGCAACATCAATTCAAATTATATTAAAGAATGGGCACTAGAAATTGTGGATATCCCGTTTTGGCTTTTTCAGGAAAGTTATTCCGCGGTGGGAGATTTAGGCGAAACTTTATCGCTGATTCTTCCTGCACCAACCCACAAGATCGAAAAATCGCTTTCAGAATGGATGAATGAAATCATCAATCTTAAAATAAAATCTGACCAAGAAAAAAAAGATTTTGTTTTGGATTCTTGGGATGGTTTGGATTATACCGAACGGTTAATTTTCAATAAATTACTTGGCGGAAGTTTCAGAATCGGTGTTTCTTCAAAAACGCTGATTAATGCTTTGGTTAAATTTTCCGGGCATGAGGCGAGTTCGCTGATGCACAGCATGATGGGAAAGTGGCTGCCTTCTGAAGTGACTTTCCAGGAACTTATTTCTGCTGAAAAAGTTAATACAGACAATTCGCGACCCTACCCTTTTTGCCTCGCCTATCCGCTGGAAAAAGATCTTGAAGAACTTGGAGAGCCTGATTCTTGGCAGATTGAGTACAAATGGGACGGCATTCGTGGTCAGGTAATCCGGAGAAACGACGAGGTTTTTATCTGGTCCCGCGGTGAAGAACTTATTACAGAACAGTTCCCGGAAATACTGGAAGATGTACAGAAAATGACTGGAAATTTTGTGATTGACGGTGAAATTCTGGCGGTTCATGAAGGTAATGTTTTAAACTTTAATGAACTCCAGAAGCGTCTAAACCGTAAAACTTTAACGAAGAAAATGCTCGGCGAAATTCCGATCGAGCTTTTTGCTTATGATCTTCTGGAGCTTGAAGGAAACGATCTCCGTGAAAAACCTATGTCTGCGCGACGTGCGATGCTTGAAGAACTTTTGCTCAATAATCCATCAGAAAAAATACATCTCTCCCAAATCATCGAGTTTGATGAATGGAAAAATCTTGATTTAATAAGAGAAAATTCACGCGAAATCAACAGTGAAGGTTTGATGCTGAAAAGTAAAAACTCACATTATCATTCGGGAAGAAAAAAAGGCGATTGGTGGAAATGGAAAATCAATCCGCTGACGATCGATGCCGTTCTCATTTATGCTCAAAAAGGCAGTGGCAGACGAAGTGCGTATTATACAGATTATAGTTTTGCCGTGAAAAGTGGCGATAAACTGGTTACAATTGCCAAAGCGTATTCAGGTCTTACCGATAAAGAAATCATGGAAGTCAGCAAGTTTGTCAACAAAAATGCGCTTGAAAAATTTGGTCCGGTAAGAACGGTAAAACCTGAACTGGTTTTTGAAATTGCATTTGAAGGAATCGGTTTCAGCAACCGTCATAAAAGCGGTGTGGCATTGCGTTTTCCCAGGATTTTGAGATGGCGTAAAGACAAGACAGTGAATGATATTGATGATATTGAAGAAATTAAAAAGCTGATACAGTAAATTTTAAATCTCATCTGAATTTCCAATAAAAACTAAATTTGAGCAACTACGAACATACCGAAGGCTATAAAATCATTCAAAACTGGATGAAGGAAAAAGGAAATACTCCGTTTAAATTTCAGGTCGATACTTGGCAGAAGTTTGGAAACGGATATAGCGGTATGGTCGTGGCGCCAACTGGTTTTGGGAAAACTTTTTCAGTTTTTTTAGCTCTTATTTCTGATTTTCTTACACATCCCGAGCAGTATAAAAAAGGTCTGAAAATGATCTGGATCACACCTCTCCGATCCCTGGCAAAAGACATTGCAAAAGCAATGCAGGAAGCGATTGATGAGATTGGTCTCGATTGGGCAGTTGGCGTAAGAAATGGTGATACTGATCCGAAAGAAAGATTAAAGCAGGTGAAAAATATGCCTGAAATTTTGGTCGTAACCCCAGAAAGTCTTCAGCTTTTATTGGCGCAGAAAAACAATCAGCGGTTTTTTACAGGTTTAAAATGCATCGCAGTAGATGAATGGCACGAACTTCTCGGTTCTAAACGTGGTGTTATTGTCGAACTGTGCATTTCTCAGTTGAAATTTTATATTCCGAAAATGCGCATCTGGGGAATTTCTGCCACCATTGGAAATCTGGAGGAAGCGATGGATGTTTTAATTCCTTATGATGAAAAGAAAACAAAAATAACGGCGAAAGAGCAGAAAAAAATTGAGATTCTCTCCGTTTTTCCCGATGAAGTGGAAATTCTTCCGTGGGCTGGACATCTCGGACAGAAATTAGCCGATAAAGTCGTTCCGATTATTTTAGAATCAAAATCGACAATCGTTTTTACAAACACACGTAGCCAAAGCGAAATGTGGTATCAACTTTTACTGAATGCTTATCCTGATTTTGCCGGACAAATTGCAATTCACCACAGTTCGATCGATGCACATTTAAGAATCTGGATTGAAGAAAATTTAAGTTCAGGTAAACTGAAAGCGGTCGTTTCTACTTCATCGCTTGATCTCGGAATCGATTTTAAACCTGTTGATACAGTGATTCAAATCGGTTCTGCGAAAGGAGTCGCACGTTTTCTGCAGCGTGCCGGAAGAAGTGGCCACTCTCCTTTTGAAACTTCCAAAATCTACTGCGTTCCCACACATTCATTAGAGTTAATCGAAGTTGCCGCTTTAAAAGAAGCCGTAAAACAAAAAGTCAACGAACCACGTGAACCCCAGGTTTTATGTTTCGACGTTCTTGTACAGTTTGTTATGACTTTAGCAGTCGGCGACGGCTTTTTTCCGAATGAAGTTTACGAACGCGTAAAAAAAGTATATTCTTTCCAGGAAATGACTGCGCAAGAATGGAAAAGCATTATCGAATTTCTCACCATTGGCGGCAGCGCGCTGAAAAGCTACGAAGAATATCACAAAGTCGTTGTGATGGAAGATGGTTTGCATAAAGTAACTTCCAGAAAAATCGCCATGCTTCACCGGATGAATATGGGTGCTATAGTAAGTGATGCGATGCTAAAAGTGAAATTTATTTCCGGCGGATATATCGGAATGGTGGAAGAATATTTTATTTCAAAACTAAAAAAAGACGATAAATTTATTCTTGCCGGCCGCGTTTTGGAAGTTGCGATGGTGAAAGATATGACGGTTTTTGTACGCATGTCTAAAGGGAAAGCATATGCACCAAGTTATCTCGGCGGAAGGTTGCCTCTGAGTTCAAATCTCGGTCAGTTCTTGCGCGAAAAACTCTCCGGTGCGCTCAATCCAAAATCTACTGAAAAAGAATTGACTTTTTTGCATCCGCTTCTGGTTAATCAGGAAGCGCGGTCGCACATTCCAAGCGCTGATGAATTTTTGGTTGAAATGATAAAAAACCGCGAAGGTTTTCACGTATTCATGTATCCGTTTGAAGGTAGATTGGTTCACGAGGTAATGGCAGCGCTTATCGCTTATCGGATTTCTAAACTGGCGCCAATCTCATTTTCAATGGCGATGAATGATTATGGTTTTGAATTATTCAGCGACAAAGCCATACCTTTGTCTGCAGATAATTTAGAAAAAATTCTTTCGCGTGAAAATCTGATGAGTGATGTTATTTCCAGCATTAATTCAGCAGAAATGGCAAGCAGAAAGTTTCGCGATATTGCAGTAATTTCCGGAATGGTGATTCAGAATATGCCGGGTAGACAGCGAACCAATAAATCGCTTCAGAGCTCGGCAGGATTGATTTTTAAGGTTTTGGAGGATCACGATCCCAACCATTTTCTTGTGAGACAGGCTTATACTGAAGTTTTTAATATGCAGCTTCAGGAGCAGCGTCTGGTACAGGCTTTTAAAAGAATTGAAAAATCTAAAATTATTTTGAAGGAAGCCAAGCATTTTACACCACTTAGTTTCCCGATAAAAATTGACAGTTTACGGCAAACGCTCTCCAGTGAAGGTTTGGACGCAAGAATCAAAAGACTTCTGCAACAATCCGGGAGAAATATTGTCGATGAAGTTTAATGTAAAAATGAGAATTAATAAGTGCAGATAGCGAGTAAAATCATTCATGCGGGAGGAGAAGAATTTGAACTGACCAATCAGCGGGCGGCATTTTGGAAAAGCGAAAAAACGCTGATTTTTTCAGATTTACACATCGGAAAAGCGGCGCATTTCAGGAAAAACGGTATTGCAATCGCAAGTCATATGATGTCTGCGGATCTTGACAGATTGGCAAATCTTATTCAGATATTTAAACCGGAAAAATTTGTTATTGTCGGCGATCTGCTTCATGCAGGATCCAATTCTGAAGTAGACGAATTCTGTTCCTGGAAAAAAGAATTTTCCGATATTCAGTTTTGTCTTGTAGAAGGTAATCACGACCGTATATCCAAAAAACTTGAAGACAAATTGTGTCTGGATATACGGTGTGATAAGCTAGAAATTAATAAAATCCTGTTTGTACATGATTTTGATAAATCAAAGGAAATTTTTCAGATAACGGGACATATTCATCCAGGTTATATGCTTCGCACTGCGGTTTCGCGGATTAAGCTTCCTTGTTTTGTGCACACAGAAAAGCAGCTGCTTCTGCCCGCTTTCAGTGAATTCACTGGTTTAGACACGCGAAGTATTCCAAAGAAAGGCCGCTATTACGTGTTTACTCCGTCAGAGATTCATGAGATTTGATTCACTTCTCTGAACCACTGATAAATGTCGCCACGGGAAGGAATATTCAGTTTCTTTCTGATTCTGTTTTTTCTGTTCTGAATCGCTTTAGGAGTAACAAAAGTGCATGTTGCGATCTCTTTTGTAGACATTCCCAAACGTAAATAGATACAGAAAGTTAACTCAGAATTTTGAAGACCAGGATAGATGGTATCCAGTTTCTTGAAAAACTCAGGATAAGTCGATTTGAATTTGCTTAGCAAACGCGGAGAATTTTCGCGGGCAAGCCTCATCACTTCTTCCTCGTCTCCGGTGAGGTTTTGGCTGTATTCAGCAGTATTGTACTTCATTTTAGTTTTATTTTGTAAGGTTTAATATAAAATCAGAATTGCACAATATTCACTAAAATTATAAGACTAAAAATTAAAAATTCGTAACAAATATATTATATTTTATTTCTACTAAATCAATTTTCCACCACAACATCTATAGTTATATTGCTTAACATCTCAAAAATAGTATTTTTAAATCAGTGAAATTTATGATCGTAGTCACAGGTTTTAATTTTTATTATATTTTTTCCTTTTAGTCCCCCTTTTTATGAACATAAAAGAATCGTAACCTTCACGTTTAAAATTATTTGCAAAAAAAATGACCGGCAAAAGCCAGTCATTAATTTTTAAACAATAGTAGAGTTATCTTAAAATTATTGCTCTTCTCATTTCACTTTTTAAACATCCTAAAATGAATTCGCTGAAATACATTTGCGCATCGAGTGATTCCGTACGCGGATGCAGTTCGAGTTTTTTAGATAAAATCACTTCACCTTTGTAGGAAAAAGAAAAGTAAGAAAAAATTTTGTCAATCGACTCTTTTACTGGAGAGCAATAACCCGTAACGGCAACTGACCAATCGGTTTTAAAAATTTTTGCGACGTTCAAAGCCATTTCACCGGAAATATCTTCGCTTACACAGTTTGATTTCTTTGCCGCATTTTCATTTACTTTTAAAAGATTTACTTTCTGCTCAAGCGTAAAGGCAGTCAGTCCGCCACTGTAAAATGAAGAAGCATTCGGCATTTGAGAGAAAGCAAGCTGCAGCAAACCTGATGTTACACTTTCGGCTACAGAAATTGTTTCCTTTGAGGTGATCATCGTTTGACTTATAAAGTCTAAAAGTTTTTTTTGAAATTCCATGTGACTTGTGGTGTAAAGTTTACGCAACATGACTGTTGCTTATAATTTTGTAACGATCACTATTCATGCCATATCCCAGATTATCAGGTTAAAACAAAAAATATTTATCATATTGTTTTGAATTGTTGATTTTTTGGTGAGATTTTTGAAGTTAAATTTTTAAGATTTAAACTAAAGTCTTCGATCAAAAAAATAAATCCAAACAATATATTATTATGTCAACAGAAAATTTATCACAACAGGACGCTGTGAAAAAAATTAAAGAACTGTCTGAAGATGCCAGAATCTGTATGTTCTGTACAGAATTGGACAGTCTTCCAATCAATGCAAGACCTATGAGTCTTCAGGAAACCGATGAGCAGGGAAATCTTTGGTTCATAAGCAGTGAAGCAAGTAATAAGAATTTTGAAATAAAAGAAGATAAAAGAGTTCAGCTTTTTTTCATGAACAATGGAAAGTCCCAATATCTTTCAATCTATGGTGAAGCGACGATCTACAAAGACCGCTCAACCATTGAAGAAAAGTGGTCTCCGATGGCGAACGCCTGGTTCGACGGAAAAGACGATCCTAAAGTGTCTATTATTCGTGTAGAGCCGAGAGAAACGTATTACTGGGATACAAAAGCCGGTAAATTAGTTACGCTTTTAAGCTTTGTTGCGGCAGCCGTTACCGGAAAGAAAACAGATAATTCTGACGGTGTAGAAGGATTGGCGCAAGTGTAAAAAAGAATGATAATCTGATCTAACTGTAAAACTGAAAGCGAGATGAATGAAGATGACAACAATGTAACGTTTCAGGAAAGTTTTGTAATCAATCAAAGCTCAGTATCGGAAGATCAGATTATCAGTTTTAAAGAGGAGAAATCTTTTATTCTGAATTCTCTGCAACGTTTGAAAATAAGTACCGTTTGCGAAATCAGAAGAAAGATAATTGATTCTTTTATTACTGAATACATTTCGAATATTCCCTATTCTTCAACAGCAAATATCTTTAATGAAAATTTGCGAAGTACAGAAATGCATTTTGAAAATGCAAAAAACTCTTACATTAAAGTTATAAAAGAACAGGAATATTTAAACAAAATCATTGCAACACTGAATTTCTGAATTCAGTGTTTTTTATTTAATCTGCAATAAACTTTTTCTTCGCAAGTTCTTTACGCACTCTGCTTAGACTTTCCGGAGTTATGCCCAAATATGATGCAATCATCCACTGTGGAACTCGCATCATGAGATCAGGATACATTTTTATAAACTTTAAATAGCGCTCTTCCGCGGTTTCTCCGAGTAAAGAATTGATTCTGTCCTGCAGGCTTTTTACATGTTTCTGCAAAATAAGATTATTTTTTTCAATGCTGTTTGGAAATTCATTCAGCAGTTTATTGAAAAAATCTTCAGGTAAAAAAAGAATTTCAGAGTCTTCCACAGCTTCAATATAATACACCGATTTTTCGTGAAAATGAAGACTGCTTCGGTCAGAAATCAGCCAGTTTTCAGGCGCAAACTGAATGATGTGCTCTTTTCCGTTTTTATCGATCGAATACATTCTCAGTAAACCTTTCTGCACATAGAAAGTATATTTGCAGACTTCCCCGGCCTGCAAAAGAAAATCATGTTTTGAAATATCGCGCGTTTCGTACTGCACGCCGCAGAGATTGAGACGGTCTTCCGGAATTTCCAGGATTTTCGAAAGATAAAAATTCAGAAAACTCATTTTTTAAATAAGATTTAAACTGATTGCCTGATGCGAAGCATGATCTTTCACATCGCCGTTGTCCAGCACAATAAGCTGTGGACTTTCATGACGTACGCCAAGAATCTCTGCGATTTTATTTGAAATTGAACGGTGAGCGAGAAGATCAAGAAAATAAAGTTTCGCATCCACTTTATCAGCGTTTTCAATTTCTTTTTCAAAATTCCTTAAAACTGTTTTACTGATAAAACAGCTTGTAGAATGTTTGAAAATTGCCACTTTCTGATTCTTGGATTCGGCGATTGCCTGCTGCAGATCTTCTTCTGTATTTATTTTATTCCAGAAAGATTTTGTCTGAATCTCCTCTTCTTTTCCGCCAAATATTTTATCAAAAATGCTCATATATTAAACTGTTTTAGGTGATGATCAAGATGTTTATATTCAAAAAATCCCCAACTCTCTACCGTCATTTTTCCGAAAAGCGGATGACTGTGCGGAAGTTTCTGCGATTTGAAAATTTCTAAATAATCCTTAATCGACTGTATTAAATGTTGTTTTGAACTTTCAAAATCACAATCAAAATTAACGATAAGTTTTTTAAAAGTAGGCATATTGTGTGGAATTCCGCTGTTGAAAATCTGCATTTCGTATTTTGCAGCAGCACCGAGCGTGCAAATCACAAAATTGGAACTTTTTATACAGATTTCGCCCGTCGCAATTTTCAGAATCAAACTGCAGTGTTCCAGCATCTGCGCGACGTTCATTCTTCCCCATTTTGATTTATGGTTTATAGATAAAAAATTAATTCTGTCTAAAATTTCTTTAACGTCACCATCATTGTGCAGACTTTTCTTCATTTGATTTTTTAATTAAGTAACTCAGGATATCACCAGCAACAACTGCATTTTCATCTTTTGAAAAGTACATAAGCCTGCAAATATCTGGTTTTGACACTGAAGAAACTGCAAGATAATCGTAAAAGTATTTTATCTGAAGATCTTTATAATTGATAATTTCCTTTCCGATAGAAATTCCGGACATAGAGATAGAAACCCCTGAAATCGTAACAACTTCTCCACTAAGAACTTTATTTATAATAGCATCGGTAAGATTGTATAAATGAACATCCCAAAGGGTGTTGATAATATCATTATAAAGCTGATGTTTCTCCTTCAATTTATAGCGGTAGAAAGATTTGAAATTAACTTTAATTTGTTTACCCTGTTTCGGTTTAAAGTAAAAAAGATATTCCCTGCCGATATATAATTCAAGACCTTTTATAAATTCGACTCCATATCTTACACTTTCCAGATCATCTTTTTTAATAGTCTGAATATTGTTTTTACCTACTTTCATCAGAATTTCACCGTCTGTGATAATCAGTTTCTTTTTCCTGAGATCAAATACTCCGGTTATATATTCAAATTCTTTCATGTGTCTATATGTCAGATATTTTTTGTTTGGATGAATTTTTGACTTTTGGTTTTGGTAAATTTATCGAAAATTAGAACGAATAACTTATGAAAAAAGCATTAATAATAGTCGATGTTCAAAATGATTTTTGCGAAGGCGGCGCATTGGCTGTGCCTGGAGCCAACGAAATCATTCCCTATATCAATCTTCTGACAAAAGAAAATCAGTACGATCAGATCGTTCTGACACAAGATTGGCATCCGGCACACCATAAAAGTTTTGCAAGCAATAATGGCAGACAGGTCGGTGAAACGATTATTTTGAATGAAATTCCGCAGTTTATGTGGCCGGATCATTGTATTCAGGGAACTAAGGGTGCAGAATTCCATCCAGATCTTGACCGCTCAAAAGTGACGCACATTATCCAAAAAGGTAAAAATGAAGTGGTCGACAGTTACAGCGCATTTCAGGATAATAATCATTTTATGAAAACCGGACTCGATGATTTTTTAAAGTTTCACGAGATTCAGTTACTAGAGATTGTTGGTCTTGCTACCGATTACTGTGTAAAATTTACCTGTCAGGATGCCGTTTCAAACGGATATATTACCTGCCTGCATTTCAACGGAACGCGTGCGGTAAATGCGAAACCCGAGAACGGGAAAAATGCGATTTACGACATGATTGAAAAAGGGGTAACCGTTTTAGCATAAATAAAAGAGACGCTTTATGTGCGTCTCTTTTATTTTAAAGCATTTTTAAGTTATTCACTTCAAGTTCTGTGAGAATTCTCCAGTGTCCACGCTTGATGTTTTTCTTGGTCATCCCGGCAAACATTACACGGTCTAAAGCTTCCACTTCATAACCCAATCTTTGGAAAATACGTCTGATAACACGGTTCCAGCCAATGTGAATTTCAATTCCGATTTCATTTTTCGGTTTTCCCTCGATGAAAGAAATCTGATCAACCGTGGCAACACCTTCTTCCAGACGAATGCCCTCAACGATCAGTTTCATGTCTTCGTTTGTCAGTTTTTTATCTAAAGTAACATGATAAATCTTCTTGGCATCAAATGAAGGATGCGTCAGTTTTTTTGTCATGTGACCGTCATTTGTAAGCAAAATTACACCAGTTGTTGATCGGTCTAATCTTCCAACAGGAAAAACGCGGTAAGGCGACGCATTCGCAACCAAATCCATTACAGTTTTTCTTGCTTTATCATCTTTTGTGGTTGAAATATAACCTTTCGGCTTATTTAAAAGAATATACACAGGTTTTTCCGGAGTGATGTTTTGTCCGTCGAAAACAACTTTATCACTTTTCTGAACCTGGTAACCCATTTCGTTTACCACCTTTCCGTTTACTTCAACGAGTCCCTGCGTAATCAAATCGTCAGCTTCTCGCCTGCTGCAAATCCCTGAGTTCGCAATATATTTATTAAGACGGATTGTGTCTTTATGAATGTCTTTTTCGACTTTCTTTAACCTCCTTTTTTGAACGAAAGAACGTGCACGGTCATCATCTCGGTCACCTTCAGCGCCGGGTTTTCTTCCGTATTTCAAGCTTCCGCGCTCATATTTATTTCGTACATCGAAAGATTTCCCGGCGTTGTTTCCACCACGTTTGTTGCCGCCAGTTCCGCGGCCCTGAGATTTTCTTTCCTCGCTTGGGTTGGTTACGTAAGATTTTTTCTCGCCCTCATTTGCACCTTCTTTTTGTTCACCAGAATCATTTCCGTAAGGCCTGAATTCTGATTTTTTGAAAGGTCGCGAGCTGCTGTCTTTTGAGAATGGCTTTTTAAAAGGTTTAGAATCTGATGAGTTTCCCGATCTTGGCGTACGAGAACTTCCTGAGTTTCTCGACGAAGCTCCGGTTCTTTTTGGCCTTTCTGAATTGTTTCGATCTCTACTGCTCATGCTAAATATTTTTGCAAAGATAGTGATTTACCCAGAAGATAAACATTTAGAATCATAACTTTGTCATTCTCTGAAGCCCGCAACATTATACCTTATATATATGATTAGTTTTTTGGATCAGGATTTCAGTCAGCTTAATGACTATTTAAGCAATACTGTTTTCAGCAAAATATACATTCTTGTCGACGAAAACACCCATGAATATTGCCTCCCGACTTTGCTGGGAAATATTTCCGGTGATTTTCAGTTTGAGATAATTGAAATTGAAGCCGGGGAAGAAATGAAAAATATTGAAACCGCCGTTCAGCTTTGGGAAATCCTCACCGAAATGCAGGCCGACCGAAAAGCTTTAATGATGAATCTCGGTGGCGGTGTGATTTCAGATTTAGGCGGATTTGTTGCATCGACTTTCAAGCGTGGAATTCGCTTCATCAATGTTCCCACTACTCTTTTGGCAATGTGCGATGCTTCTGTCGGTGGCAAAACAGGGATTGATCTTGCTCATCACAAAAACATGGTCGGAACTTTTACCGCAGCCGAACAAACTTTTATCTATCCAAAATTTTTGGAAACTTTGCCTTTACGCGAATTAAAAAGCGGTTTTGCCGAAATGCTAAAACATGGCTTAATCGCCGATAAAAATCACTGGGAAGATCTTATTTCATTACAATCAATTGATGCCGAAAGCATTGCAGATCACATTCAAAACTCTGTAAAGATCAAGCATAAAATCGTAGAAAAAGATTTTCACGAAGAAAACTTAAGAAAAACACTGAATTTCGGGCATACTGTCGGTCACGCGATTGAAAGTTTATTTCTAGCTAAAGAAACCCCAATTCTGCACGGTGAAGCCGTCGCTGCTGGAATGATTTGCGAAACGTACATTTCTCTATCTGAAAATTTAATTGATGAAGAAACCTGCGAAAACATCATTTTAAATATCGCGAAGCATTTTCCGATGCTCGATTTGACCGGTTTTTCTGACGAAGAATTGTTGGCATTAATGCGGAATGACAAGAAAAATGAGGATGGTGAAATACGGTTTTCGATTATCTCAGAGATCGGATCTTGCCTGTTTGATCAGTCAATATCTACACAAACTGTCATCGATTCATTAAAAACATATGTCAAAAACAGCGGTTTTTAGAAAAATAAAAAATTTCTATTATTTACCGCATAACAAATTTAAATTTATTAATAAGTTGATTTTTAAGAATTTGAACGTTTAAGTAAAATTTGAAAACATGATATTCTCCCAAAAAGCGATTCAGAAATGGTTTTGGCAAATAATTTGAACGTAGGAAAATCGTCCCGATGAAAATCGTGGGATATAGACTTAAAAACAAGAATAGTAAATATTAAAAATTTAGAATTATGAAAAAGTTAATTTTAGGAATCGCAGTAATGTCTTCAGCAATTGCATTTGCACAGACAACTCCGACAACGACTTCAAACTCTTCAATGGGAATGTCTGATGTAAGATTTGGTATCAAAGCTGGGATGAATGTTTCATCAATCACTAACGATGCTGGATTGGAAGATCAAGGATCAAAAATCGGTTTTAACGCTGGTGTATTCGCAACAATTCCTGTAGCAGAATCTTTCAGCATCCAGCCAGAGGTTTTATATACTCAGTATGGAGATAAGTATGACCAGGTAATTTTGGGTAACAGATATTCTTTCGCAAGAAATCTAGATTATATCGCTGTACCGGTAATGTTCCAGTACAACTTTATACCTAACTTTTATTTAGAAGCAGGTCCTGAATTCGGATTCTTAGTAAGCGCTAAAAACAAAACTAAAAACGAAACAAACAACAACACAATTACTGAATCTGATAACTACAAAGATTCATTAAATACTTTTAACTTCGGTATCGGTATTGGTGCAGGTTATTATTTCACAGATAACATCGGTGTAACTGCAAGATATGTAGCTGGTGTTACAGATTTAGCTAAAGACAGACCGGCAAACCGTGATGCAATCAGAAACAATGTATTCCAGGTAGGTTTGGCTTACAAATTCTAAGATACACATTTTAATTTCAGTAAAAAGGTCAGATTCGTATGAATCTGACCTTTTTTATTTTGATAGAATTTAAAATCAATTAAATAAATCGACTTCTTCTCCTTTTGCTACAGGATATTCTTCTGTAAAACATCCAAAGCAGTGGTTGGAAGAGCCTAAAATTTCTTTTAAATTATCAGTGCTTAAAAATTCCAGAGAATCTACACCTAGATAATCTCTTAACTGCTCGGTCGTCATGTTGGCAGAAATCAAATCGTCTTTTGAAGGCGTATCAATTCCCAGATAACACGGAGCAATAATCGGTGGTGATACACTACGGAAATGAATTTCTTTCACGCCGGCTTCCTTTAAAATTTTCACCAGACGTTTCGAAGTCGTTCCACGTACGATAGAATCATCTATAATCACGACTCTTTTTCCTTTAATTTCAGAGATAATCGGGTTAAGTTTTAAATTGACAACGCGCTCACGCATTTCTTGTGTAGGAACGATAAAACTTCTTCCAATATATCTGTTTTTAATTAAAACCGGACGGAAAGGAATGCCGGAAGCTTTAGAAAAACCTATTGCTGCAGGAACTCCGGAATCCGGAACACCAATTACAATATCTGCATCTACAGGCGCCTGTTCCCAGATTTTTTCACCAGATTTCTCACGAATTTCGTAAACATTTATATTTTCTAAAGTCGAATCTGGACGCGCAAAATAAATATATTCAAAAGAACAGATTCTCTGTTTTCCTTTTTGTTCATTTGCCATGTAAGATTGCAGTTTTCCAGGCTCATTTTCACTGGTGTAAATGATTTCTCCCGGCAAAACATCGCGTACATATTGCGCACCGACTGCATCTAAAGCTACAGATTCGGAAGCTACAACGTACGACCTTTCGTCAATTGCTCCTAAAACAAGCGGACGGATTCCGTTAAAATCACGGAAGGCGAAAAACTTATTTCTCGTCATCCCCACAACAGAATATGCACCTTCGATTTTCTCCATCGTCGCTTTGATCGCGCCTCTTAAACCAAGATCAAGATTTTTCTGAATCAGTCTTAAAATCACCTCAGAGTCTGACGTTGCTCGGAAAACCACACCTTCCGCCTCAAGCTCTCTCTTAAGTTCTTTGGCGTTGGTCAGATTTCCGTTGTGGGCGATGGAAAGAATGATTTGATCGTATTCATTTTTTGCGAAAAACGGCTGAAAATTATACTTCTTTTTATCTCCTGCAGTCGTGTATCTTGTGTGTCCGATCGCCGAATTACCCATGAAAGTTTCCGGATCGTTGATTTCTTTGTAGACATCCAAAACCAATCCTTCATCCTTCATATTGGTAATTTTACCATTCTTGAGCACTGAAATTCCGCACGCTTCCTGACCTCTGTGCTGAAGCGCAAACAGGCCGAACTGCGACAGCGAAAACGTATCAAGATCGTTATCCGAATACATCCCGAAAATCCCACACTCTTCATTTGGCGCATCCAGACGCTCTTCTTCCTTCGTACGGAAAAGATTGCGGCCGTAGATTTCGGTTTCAAACTGCTTTAAATATTCGTTTTTCTGAATGTCTAAACTTTTCATTTTATTCATTTTGATTAGAAGCACAATTTCAGCTTCCAGATCTGAGTTCTTAAATTATTTATTTAAAACCTTTTTCAGACGGTTGTAAATCTCCACGTAGGCTTCTGTCACCTCGCCAAGATCCCTTCTGAAACGGTCTTTGTCCAGTTTTTTCATCGTGTCTTTGTCCCAAAGTCTACACGTATCAGGTGAAATTTCATCAGCTAAAATAATTTCTCCATCTGCTGTTTTTCCCAGTTCGATTTTAAAATCAACCAAGATTATATTCATCTGATCAAAAAGATCGATCAGGATTTTATTGATTTCATCCGTCAAAGCATACATTTCCTGAAGCTCTTCATACGTCGCTGCTCCCAGGAATACTGCGTGGTGATCATTAATCAACGGATCTCCCAACTCATCCTTTTTGTAGCAGATATCAAAAATCGTAACCGGAGATTTGATGCCTTCTTCTACGCCAAGACGCTGAGCCATGCTTCCTGCAGAGTAATTTCTCACGACCATTTCCAGAGGAATAATGTCTACTTTTTTTACTAGCTGCTCTCTTTCGTCAATTTTATTAATGAAATGTGTCTTTACTCCTTTTTCGTTCAAATATTCGAAAATAAGGGTTGTGATGGCGTTATTCATCTCTCCTTTCAAATCTACAGAACCTCTTTTCTGCGCATTGAAAGCCGTTGCATCGTCCTTAAAACGTACCACAACTTCTTCAGGATGATCGGTTGCAAAAACTTGTTTTGCTTTCCCTTCGTACAACATTTCTTTTTTCTGACTCATAATTTTTACTTTTTTTAAAGACATTTTTACTGTCTGAAGATTTATTTATTAGATTTTATTTAATTAAAATTCCAGCAAAAACAGCGAATCCAAAACTAAGCAAAGTTCCTATCAGAACATATTCTGTAAGCTTTCTCTGTTTTGCCTGCGCCAAATCGCTGAATCTGAAAACCGATTTCGCTGCGACCATAAATCCCACTCCTTCCCAGTGATTGACTGCGATAAACGTGAAAACCATTAAACGCTCAAGGATACCAATATATTTTCCGGCATCAGTAAGCGATTCTGTTTGAACCGAGTTCTCATCCTGTGGAATCGGGCTCCAGGATGATAACAATATTTTGATAAAGATAGAAGCGGGCGTTGTAAGAAAAACAACTGCAGCCAGCATTTTAAAATTTCCTGTAGTAAAATAAGAAGTAAAATCTGGTTTTTCAATTAAAAAACTTAACCCGATGATCACTACAAAATGCAACAATTGATCAATAAAAAACCAGTTTTTCTTAGTCGAAGAAGTTTGAAAACTAAGTTTGCACGCATCAATAATAAAATGCGAAAATGCAACCACACAAGCAATCCACCAGAAATCAAAATTCCAGAGAAAAATTAAATTTAAGACAAGATGAATGATGATATGGAAATACAGATACTTACTTTTCAGCTTTTTAGTCTCTTTATCTGCGACCCATGACTGCGGCTGAAGAACAAAATCTCCGATCAGATGCGCAAGTATGAGAGGTAAAAATATCATCCTGTAATTATAGCTGTGAGATTTTTTTTCTGAAATACTGGTCGGTTTCTACAATCAGATCGTAGCTGGCGCGCTTCAGGCGCTGACTCACCGACGACTGAGAAATATTGAATTTTTTTGCCAGATTTTCCTGCGTTTTTTCTTCATTGGTGAGCATCTCAAAAACAATTTCTGAAGTGGCTACAGACCAGCGGTCAAATTCTTTGGAAGCCCATTTCAGGACAATATTCAGATCTCGGTCCGTACTTTCGTTAAGCGTTTTTACTGCGATTGTGCAGCCGTTTGCTTTCAGATCATCAAGCAGTCTTCCTGAGTTGATGTAAGCTGTCCCGTTGGATTCTGTGATTTTTTCTGAAGAATAATTTTCGTCACCAATACCGATGGCAAGGCGTACGTCGAGGTTTTCCTGTGTTTTGAGGAGCGATTTAATAGCGAGGGCATGCGAAAAAACTTCGTTGATATTGCACTTGATCTGAAACTCGTCTCCGCGGTAAATTTCCCAGGTTTGTGGCGAAGTTCCCCACGTGCTGAGCAGATTTTTTAGCTTAGTAATCCAGACTTTGGTGTCTGCAGATTCAGAATTAATAATATCACCCGTGATGACCGCTATCATTCTGCAAATATAAGGATAATAACTTACAAATAAAATATGCAGAAACGAATTGTAAGATCAATTTTAAATGATAAAATTCTTCCTTTTTTATATTTTAATAAATTTAAAACTTGATCCGTCAACTTTTAAAATATAGTCTCCAGGAGAAAGATCAGAAACATTAATCTGTAAATTTTTAACCTTTTTTTCATTAAAACTTTTTAATACTCTTCCTGAAAAATCTAGAATTTCAATTTTGCCCAAATTATTTTCTGCCTGAATATTTAAAACGTCATGAACCGGATTTGGATAAATTTTTAATGAACTGTCAGAATTACCGATATTTTCTACTGCCAGCGAACCTGCATTCTGGCAGAAATTTACCGGATAAGAATCCCATTCTGTCAGCGAAAAAGTTGATGATGGTTGGGTAACTGTATTTTTGCGATAAAGACTGACATCTGCATTGGTATTGCTAACGAATTTACTTCCGATCACATCGACCGCAATGGTTTTATTATATGCAAGCTCTACGTATTGTGTTCCGGAAAAAATCATCGGGTCAGAAGCCGTGACAAATTTAGAAGTAGAATTTGTGTAACATGCCAATGCAGAATTCGGATTTAAAATCACAAAAGATTCGTTGTTTTCGATGCTGCCTTCGAGTTCGTACGTATTGCCGTTGTAAAAACTTCCGGAAGTTGTGTTTTGAAACTGAATATTCAGTCTGTAATTATTAAGATTAACCGCGTGACCGGTTTTATTGGTGATTTCTATGGCTTTGTTGAAACCAGTTCCTTCAATATATTTTGTGATCATCAGATCTTTTGCAAAATTCCCAGATGCGGTAGTCGCAACTGTGATTTCCTGATTAGAAACCGATTCCAGATAAGCTTTATCGAAAGCTTTTACGGCAAAGGTATAATTTGTTCCAGGCAAAAGATGATCGATCGTCACAGAATTATTTTTTGTAACCGCACTCGGCGTTGTAGAACCGTTTACATAAATTCGGTATCCTAAGACATCGCTGCTTATACTTGCACTCCACTGCAAATTCACAAAATAAGCGCCTTGCTGTGTTGAAACTAAAGAAGTTGGTGCATCGGGAGCGATATTATCAGGGGTTTCAGACCAGATTATATTAATCCATTCCGGATGATCAACGAAAGGATTTCTGTTTTTCTGAAGATTGTAGACTGCATTATTTCGGTCTATCTCTCTCTGCGAAACCGGATCGAGCGTGTTCCATTGTTTCAGCATAGCGATATAATTTAAATCCACCGCGCGCTCTTCGGTTCCGTCAAGCGGACACTGATCGGTCGCCGGAGTTATGGTACTTGAAGTTGTATATGCTGTATTAAAGGAAGAAAGTTTTCCCTGATAACGAACGGCAAAATAAAGCAGCGTACGCGCAACATCACCTTTAAATTCATCAATCGGTTCATACACTCTGCCGAGGTACGGATAATTCGGGATCGCCGCATTTCCAATTTTTGAACCGTTGGTAAAAGTGTAATAAATTGTAGAACCAGCGACTCCGTAAGGATAATTGTTGCGAAGCGTATTGATTCTCGCATCCGCGGGAATGATAAAGTGTAGATCTGAATACATGGGATAATCACTGATCGCGGAACTTGTGCTGAAAGTACTTTGCGGCATCATGTGCTCGCGGTTGTAGCCCAAACCTTCTGCTCCTGCGCCAGCAATCAAATTTGCAGAAGTATATTCGTACGCATCAGGCCCTGTTGGAATTTCAGAATAAATATCAAGCAGAAATGTCGTGTTTGAAACGCCGTGATCATAATATTTATCCAAATCGGTTTGATTATAAAAATTCGGAAGATCGCCATAATTCCAGTTGATATTTTTCGCAGCAATAATCTGATGTACTTTTTCTTTTAAAGCATAGCCTGAAAGCCCTGAAGTTCCGTCATAATATCCTGTAGGAATCTGAGCATTTGCAATTGCAGAAGCGAAAACGGCAGAGAGTAGATATTTTTTCATACTGAATTTGTGTAATACAAAGCTAAGAATAACGGCGTATCTGCATTTCATTTTATATTAAAAAATGGTTAAATGAATGCTCTGCTCAGTTTCATAAACGTACAACTGCAAAATGATTATCGGTTTTTTATATTTTATTTCCGTTTTTCTGTAAATTGATTATCTTTACAGCTTAACTATAATATTCCTTATGAACACTGAAACGGTTGATAATATTAAGATGATTGCAGAGACGGCGCGCGAGTTTGCTGAAAAAAATATCAGACCAAACATTATGGATTGGGATGAGAGCCAGACCTTCCCGAAAGAGCTTTTTCATCAGCTTGGTGAGATGGGTTTTATGGGCATTGTCGTTCCTGAGCAGTATGGCGGCTCTGGTCTTGGTTATCATGAATATGTGACGATTCTAGACGAGATTTCACAGGTAGATCCTTCAATCGGGCTTTCTTTAGCAGCACACAATTCACTATGTACCAATCATATTTATGAATTTGCAAATGAAGAGCAAAGACAGAGATGGCTTCCACAACTGGCTTCAGGTCAGGTAATCGGTGCGTGGGGTTTGACTGAGCATAATACAGGTTCAGATTCAGGCGGAATGTCTACAACTGCGGTGAAAGACGGCGATGAGTGGATTATTAACGGAGCAAAAAACTTCATCACGCATGCAATTTCTGGTGACATTGCAGTCGTAATGACTAGAACTGGAGAAATCGGTGCTAAAAATAATTCTACAGCTTTTGTTTTAGAAAAAGGAATGGCTGGTTTTACGTCAGGCAAAAAAGAAAATAAGCTTGGAATGAGAGCTTCAGAAACTGCCGAATTAATTTTTGATAACGTTCGTGTTTCAGATGCAAACCGTTTGGGCGAAGTAGGAGAAGGTTTCAAGCAGGCCATGAAAATTCTTGACGGCGGTAGAATTTCTATTGCTGCATTGAGTTTAGGAATTGCAAAAGGTGCCTACAAAGCAGCTTTGAAATATGCGAAAGAAAGAAAACAGTTCGGAAAATCGATTGCAGATTTCCAGGCGATCAACTTTATGTTGGCAGATATGGCAACTGAAATTGACGCTGCAGAGTTATTGATTCAGAGAGCTTCTACACTGAAAAACGCGAAGCAGAAAATGACAAAAGAAGGTGCAATGGCAAAATTGTACGCTTCTGAAGCTTGTGTAAGAATTGCAAACAATGCAGTTCAGATTTTCGGTGGTTATGGTTACACGAAAGATTTCCCTGCTGAAAAATATTACAGAGATTCGAAATTGTGTACCATTGGTGAAGGAACTTCAGAAATCCAGAGACTGGTAATCGGAAGAGATATTACTAAATAATTTTCCTCTTAAAAAATATTAAAAACGCATTTCGGTGCGTTTTTTTTCGTTTTAAAAATATTGCATTCGAAATTCAAAAACGCTATTGTTTTTCTTTTCTGTCATCAATCGTTATATTTGCTTAAATTTAAGATTTCATGGAAAAAATAGACAGCCTCAATCAGGTCGCAGAATTTCACACAACATTTAAAGCACCAATTTTAGATACGCCACAAATTCCTTCTCCTGAAAGATGCAGTTTGCGAGTGGAGCTTTTGCAGGAAGAACTGAACGAACTGAAGCAGGCGATTGAAGATAAAAATTTAACCGAAATCGCAGATGCGCTTTGTGACTTGCAATATGTTTTGAGCGGCGCTGTTTTAGAATTTGGTTTAGGCGAAAAATTTGTGACACTTTTTAATGAGGTACAGCGTTCAAATATGTCTAAAGCCTGTGATAATGAAGAACAGGCGGCAGAAACTGTGAAATTTTATGATGAAAAAGGCGTGGAATCTTTCTACGAAAAATCTGGTGAAAAATATAATGTATACAGAAAAGCAGACCACAAAGTTTTGAAAAATAAGTACTACTCGCCTGCCGATTTGAAAACTATTTTAGAAAATTAGAATGAAAAATATATTTAAAAAAGCTGCTACAGCATCGCTGATCATATTGTCAGTTGCAAACTTTATGGCACAGAAAACTGTTGTCAACAGAGAAGTTGAAAGCACCGAAGACGGAAAAATGCTTCTCGGCCATCAGCTCGCCGATCAGTTTTTGAAAGAGCCTTACGCAAACTGGTACGTAAAAGAACACGACGATTATGCTTTGGATATGAAAGCAATCGAACAGCTTAAAAAAGCAAAACTCTTCACGTACAAACTGACAGTTTTCATGGGAACGTGGTGCGAAGACAGTCACCGTGATTTTCCGCGTTTTATGAAGATTTTGGAAGCCATTAATTATCCGATGGATAATCTGACAATCATCGCAGTAAACCGAAAAAAAGAATCTCCGACGGGCGATGAAGTGCGTTATAACGTGCATAAAGTACCTACGATGATCGTTGAAAAATATGGCAAGGAAATTGGTAGAATCATAGAAATGCCGACTACCGGCTACATTGAGCGAGATCTTGTAGACATTTTAAAGAAAGATGACAGCTCGGTAATTAAAGAAATATTTAAAAAATAGACTTGAAAAACGCAAAAGGATTATTAGGTTTTTTGTTCGGAATTATTCTGATGATAACTGTATTTTTCAGTTTCAGATCGTGTTTCGATTTTAAAATAAATGAGAAAACAGAAAGCACAGATTATTACATTCTCACCAACCAGATTTCTAAACTGAATAAAATGGTGGTTTTGGAACAGGATCTTTCAGCAATGCAGAAAACCAAAATCGCTTATAAAGTTTTTGGAAGTGAGGTTTCTAGTACGAACATTATAACTTTTACAAAAACCAATGCACAGGTTTCGTACGATTTAAATAAGATGAAAATAGATGTTGATACTATCAACAAAAAACTCATCATTCGCGAACTTCCCAATCCAGTAATAAAAGTTACACCAAGCGTAGAAATTCAGGCCATGGATGATTCTTTTATCAATAGAATCTCTGAAAAAGATATAAAAAATGCTACTCAGCGGGCAAAAAATGCAGGAATAAAATCAGTGAATCAGGATAAACTGAAAACAGAAGGAAAGCAGCAACTGATGACGAATCTAAACTCAATATTTGTTTTGGCAAAAGCTTTGAAGTACGAGATTGTAGATAACACGGGAACTTTGGGAATTTTAAAATTATAGATTATGAGCGAAGATAAAAATCAGAATGAATCTGCTAACAACGCAGAAACGAAAAAGCAGAATGAAGATTTCCGGGACGTGCCGGCATCTTCTGAAAAACAAAATCCACCAGATATCGATAAAAAAGATGTACAGAAATCATCCGAAAACAAATCCGGAAAAACAGATAACACCAAGTAATTTTTACTTGGTTTTTTTTGTGCTTACATAATTTATTTAATTGCTTTAAAACCCTTTTTAACATTAAACAAACCGTATTTTCGAAAACCAGATAAAATGCGTATTTTTGCATCTTAAATTTTGGTACTCAACAATGATAAAAATTACACTTCCAGACAACAGCGTCAGAGAATTTGAAGGAGCTACTACTCCTTTGGATGTGGCAAAATCTATAAGCGAGGGATTGGCCAGAAATACCATTTCCGCAGTCTTAAACGGCACACAGGTTGAAACAACCACGCCGATTACAGCAGATGCCACCGTACAGCTATTGACCTGGAATGATGATCTTGGTAAAAAAGCCTTCTGGCACTCTTCTGCTCATCTTTTGGCGCAGGCGATTTTAGAGTTTTATCCGGATGCTAAGCTGACTATCGGTCCTGCAATTGAGAGTGGTTTTTATTATGATGTAGATTTTGGTACTGAATCGTTATCTGAAAAAGACTTCGAAAAAATCGAGAAAAAGGTTTTGGAGAATGCTAAAAAAGGTTCGATTTTTTCGCTGTATTCCGTTTCTAAGGATGAAGCTTTAAAAACTTATGCTGACAATCCGTATAAGGTAGAATTGATTTCAAATTTAAACGATGGCGAAATCACTTTTGTGACGCACGATAACTTTACAGATCTTTGTCGCGGCGGCCATATTCCTAATACTTCAATCGTAAAAGCTTTTAAAGTTCTCAATGCAGCAGGCGCTTACTGGAGAGGAAACGAGAAAAACCCTCAACTGACAAGAGTTTATGGAATTTCTTTTCCGAAGCAAAAAGAACTGACAGAATATCTTGAATTGCTTGAAGAAGCAAAAAGAAGAGATCACAGAAAATTAGGTAAAGAATTAGGCATTTTTGCTTTCTCAGAAAAAGTGGGTGCCGGATTGCCACTTTGGCTTCCAAAGGGTACCGCTTTAAGAAAAAAACTTGAAAATTTCCTGTCTGATGCTCAAAAGAAAGGAGGTTATGAATTTGTAATGACACCGCACATTGGTGCTAAAGAATTATATGTGACGTCTGGTCACTGGGACAAATATGGTGCAGACAGTTTTCAGCCGATAAAAACCCCGAATGAAGGGGAAGAATTTATGCTGAAACCGATGAACTGCCCGCATCACTGTGAAATTTATAAAACTTCGCAATGGAGTTACCGTGATTTGCCTAAAAGATATGCTGAATTTGGTACGGTTTACCGCTACGAACAAAGCGGCGAACTTCACGGTTTGACACGGGTTCGCGGATTTACTCAGGATGATGCGCATTTATTCTGTACGCCGGATCAGCTGATGGATGAATTTAAAAAGACGATCGATCTTGTATTGTATGTTTTCGGATCATTAGGTTTTGGAGATTTTACAGCGCAGATTTCTCTGAGAGATCCTGATAATAAAGAAAAATACATCGGCACAGATGAAAACTGGGAAAAAGCTGAAAATGCAATTGTAACTGCAGCCAAAGAAAAAGGTTTGAACACCATTACAGAATACGGTGAAGCGGCTTTCTATGGTCCGAAACTCGATTTCATGGTAAAAGATGCATTAGGCAGAAAATGGCAGTTAGGAACTATTCAGGTGGATTATAATTTGCCGGAAAGATTCGACTTAACATACATCGGAAGCGATAATGAAAAACACAGGCCGGTGATGATTCACAGAGCACCTTTTGGTTCAATGGAACGCTTCATCGCTATTTTGCTCGAAAATACTGCAGGTGATTTCCCACTTTGGCTGGCACCGGATCAGTTTACGATTTTGCCGATCAGTGAAAAATATGTGGATTATGCTAAAAAAGTTTCACAAGTTTTAGAAAATCACGATATTAGCGGATTGATAGACGACAGGAACGAAAAAACAGGCAAAAAAATCCGTGATGCTGAGTTGAAGAAAATTCCTTTCATGATTGTGGTAGGAGAAAATGAGGAAAATGATGGCACAATTTCTGTACGCAGACGTGGAGAAGGCGATTTAGGCGCCATGAGTCTTGAGGATTTTATTTCTTATTTTAAGAAAGAGTCTGCAATAGAAAAGATTTAAAGAGTAAAATTAAGATCAGGATTGAATCATAGTTTGATTTTTAATCTTCAGTAAGTGATATTAACCAATAAAATATAAAGCGATAGCACAAAGATTTAACAACAGAGGCCCACAAAGACGTCCTGTACAAGAGGATGCACACATGATCAATGAGAAGATTCGTGTAAGAGAACTTCGTTTGGTGGGCGATAACGTAGAACCGGGAATCTTTCCGATCGATAAAGCAAGACAGATTGCAAAAGAGCAGGAATTGGATTTGGTGGTAATTTCAGATAAAGCTGAACCTTTTATCGCAAGAATTTTAGATTATAAAAAATTCTTGTACGAGCAAAAGAAAAAAACAAAGGAGCTTAAAGCTAAGCAGATAAAAGTGGTTGTGAAAGAGATCCGTTTTGGGCCTCAGACTGACGAACACGATTATGAGTTTAAGAAAAAGCATGCTGAGAAGTTTTTGGAAGAAGGGTCTAAACTGAAAACCTACGTGTTTTTTAAAGGTCGTTCGATCATCTTTAAAGATCAGGGAGAAATTTTACTTCTTAAACTTGCTCAGGAACTGGAGCATGTTGGAAAAGTAGATCAGCTTCCTAAACTTGAAGGAAAGCGGATGATTATGATGATGAGCCCAAAAAAATCGGTTAAATAAGTTCAGAGAAACCATCTGAAAGTTTATTTTTCGGATGTTGACATAGACAAAAGAGATTTTCTTATGAAAGTCTCTTTTTGTATGATAATTTTCAGTAATTTTGCAACCGCAATTATTGCGTGAGGGATCGTAATAAAAAGCCCGCAGCAGCGATGGAAACAGCGCGGCGCGAGGACTTGTAATGAAGAGCCCGACCTGAGTGAGGAATGAAGTGAAGCGGAATGAGCGAGCAAGGGATACGCCCAAAAAAGTTATGAGTCGAAAACTTTTAGCTGAGAATTAATGATATTGATAACAAAACATAAAAAGCAAGACAATGCCAAAATTAAAAACGAAATCTGGTGCTAAGAAGCGTTTTGCTCTTACCGGAACAGGAAAGATCAAAAGAAAGAATGCTTATAAAAGCCACATCTTGACGAAAAAAGAAACGAAGCAGAAGAGAAATCTTACGACGACTTCTTACGTTGCGAAAGTGGACGAAAAAGGTGTTAAACGTCAATTAGCACTCCGTTAGTTTTTATAAATCTTTTTCGGTTTATAGGAATTCACAAAAAATTCAACAATTTAACCCTGATATGGAGCAGCTAAGTGCAATGAAACAGGTTGCCGCACATCTCAAAAAAACAATTTAAATTATGCCAAGATCAGTAAACTCCGTAGCTTCCAGAGCACGTAGAAAAAAACTTATGAAACAAGCCAAAGGTTTCTTCGGAAGAAGAAAGAACGTTTGGACTGTTGCTAAAAACGCGGTACAAAAAGCAATGCAATATGCTTACCGTGGTAGAAAAGAGAAAAAGAGAAACTTCAGATCTCTTTGGATCATGCGTATCAACGCTGGTGCAAGAGAGCACGGAATGTCTTACTCTCAGTTTATGGGAGCTCTAAAAAAGAACAACATTGAGCTGAACAGAAAAGTTCTTGCAGATCTTGCAATGAATTATCCTGAAGCTTTCAAAGCAGTTGTAGATCAAGTAAAATAATGTAAAATTTTGTTATCAATATAAAATCCCGCGCTTTATTGCTCGGGATTTTTTTATTGTATAACTTTGATACCCTAAGATATCATCTAAAATCTTTATCTAAAAGTGAAAAAAATACTTACACTTCTACTCTTTTCCGGAAGTCTTTGCAGCGTTTCGGCGCAAAGTTTTATTCAGGCTTATCAGAACAGAGCCAATCTGGTTACCCAAAGTAATATCACAGGACTGTTGCAGGAATTTGGAAATTTAGGCGTAAAAACCACCGGCAGTGCAGCCAATACAGATGCCCTGAACTGGCTTAAAAATAAATATATAGCGCTTGGCTATACAAACAGTCAGATCACAGAAGATACTTTTACTTTTGCAAGTTCCACTTCGAAAAATCTTATTATTACCAAAACGGGAACTGTTTATCCAAATACTTACGTCATCATCTGTGGTCATTACGACACGATCAACGGGCCGGGCGTGAGTGATAACGGAAGCGGAACTTCGATTTTGCTGGAAGCAGCAAGAATTTTAAAAAATATCCCGACTGAATATTCTATCAAATTTATTCATTTTTCAGGTGAAGAGCAGGGACTTTTGGGGAGCACCCATTATGTGAATAATGTAGTTTTCCAGAATAATATCAGGCAGTTTGATATCCGGTTGGTCATCAATATCGATCAGGTCGGCGGGCAGCTCGGAAATGTAAATAACAACATCAAATGTGAAAGTGACCAGGGCGGACAGGTTGCCACAAACAATGCGCTTTCGCAGACATTTACCAATCAGCTTGCGGTTTGCACAAGTCTCTACTCTCCGCTTCAGACGACGCTTTCCAATGCATTTTCGTCAGATTATGTTCCGTTTGAAAACAAAGGCGACATTATTACCGGTTTTTACGAAACTACAAGAAGTTATAACGAGCATTCACCCAATGATACTTTTGTTAATGTTGATCCGGTTTATGTTTTTAATGTCGGTAAAGCGGCTGTTGGTGCATTGCAGCACTTTGCGGTAGCATCCACACAAAATCTTTCAACTTCTGAAACTTCATCTTCTGAATTATATCAGATTGAAATTTATCCAAATCCTGCAAAAGATGTTTTAAACTTAAAACTTCCGAAAGATGCTAAAGATTTTTCAGTTTCTGTTTCTGATGCAAGTGGGAGAACTATTTTCGGTGTTGAAAACCAAAAAAGCATCGATATTTCCAGTTTAACTGAAGGCGTTTACATTGCCAATATTAATCTTAGAAATCAGACGGTGAGCAGAAAATTTGTTGTAAAAAAATAAAATTAACTTTGAAGAAACTTATAATCACCATTTTTTTCATCTTTTTAGCAAACTCAATTTCTTCTCAGGTCTTCGTGCAGAAATATCAGGGTCGTGTTGATCAGATTTCAAAAGATAACATCACCAAAAATCTACGCGAATTTGAAAAACTGGGTGTCAAAACTACGGGTTCACCAGAAAATGAGAACGCTCTGAAATGGCTTAAAGATAAATATTTAGCTTATGGCTACAGCGACGATCAAATGATGGAAGATCCATTTTCTGTTGGCAGAACTAATTCTAAAAATCTGATTATTACCAAAAAAGGCACTATCTATCCGGACAAATATGTGATTATCTGCGGACATTTCGACAGTATTAATGGTCCGGGAGTAAATGACAATGGAAGTGGTACAACGATTATTCTGGAAGCTGCGCGCATTATGAAAGATATTCCGACGGATTACTCCATTAAATTTATACATTTTTCCGGAGAAGAACAGGGTTTATGGGGAAGCCGACATTATGTAAATGATGTTGTTTTCAATGGAAAAGAACGAAAGATCGATATTAAAATGGTATTCAATCTCGATCAGGTTGGTGGTAAAAAAGGAATGTTCAACGATACGGTTTTCTGCGATGAAGATCAGGGAGGAACTTCTAAAAACAATGCTGCTTCTACGCAGGCAACGAAAGATCTGATGAAATATGTTGCATTTTATTCGCCTTTGAAAGCTGCAGTCGATCCTGCGGAGCATAGCGACTATATTTCTTTCGAAAAGAAAGGCGATGTCATCACCGGATTTTTCGAATATCTACGCAGTGAATTGCCACATACGAAAGACGATACATTTGCTAATACTGATATACAATACATATTCAACATTGGTAAAGCATCGCTCGGCGCACTACAGCACTTTGCCGGAGCTGGCAAGTAATTTAAAAAATAGAAACCTGCATTGCGCAGGTTTTTTTATGCTCTTTCGTGAAGAATTTCTTCAATTTCCTCCAAAGTAAAATTTTTAGCTTTCAATAAAATTAAAAAATGGTAAAGCAAATCTGCCGCTTCATTTTTAAACAGATTCTGATTATTATCTTTTGCTTCAATCACGAGTTCTACAGCTTCCTCTCCTACTTTTTGGGCAACTTTGTTAATGCCCTTTTGATAGAGCGAATACGTGTAAGAATCTGAAATTTTTCCGTCGATTCTTTTGTGGATTTTATCTTCAAGTTCGTACAGATATCCTTTGTTTTCTTTCCCGCCAAAACAGCTGAAACTTCCGGTGTGGCAGACATTTTTTTTTGGAACGGCTTTTATTAGAATCGTGTCTTGGTCGCAATCAACAGCGATATTTTTCACCGTTAAAAAATTCCCGGATTCCTCACCTTTTGTCCACAAGCGGTTTTTTGAACGGCTGTAGAACGTAATAATTTTCTCATCCTGCGTTTTCAGAAATGCTTCTTCATTCATGTATCCAAGCATTAGAACCTGCAGACTTCGGTCGTCCTGAACAATCACAGGAACCAGACCGTCTTTGTTTTTATTAAAATCAATCAGCATCGTACTGCAATATTTTTTGTTAATAATTCTTTCTTTAATTCTGAAATCTTCACTTCACCAAAGTGAAAAATGCTCGCTGCCAAAGCGCCGGTCGCTTTGGTTGCAGTAAAAACTTCCTCAAAATCCATGATAATTCCTGCACCACCAGAGGCAATAACAGGAATATTAACTAAATCTGATACAAGTTTTGTAATGCGAATATCAAATCCCTTCTTCGTTCCGTCGCCATCCATCGAAGTTAACAAAATTTCTCCGGCACCAAGATTTTCTGCTTTTTTCACCCAGTCCAGTGTTTTAATATTGGTGTTTTCTCTTCCGCCTTTTACAAAAACAAAATCTTCATTGTCAATTAATTTAGTATCAACCGCGACAACAACGCACTGACTTCCAAACTCTTTTGCCAGCAGAGAAATAAGCTCAGGATCTTTTACGACGGAAGAATTTATGCTTACCTTATCAGCACCAACTTCCAAAAGTCTCCGCACGTCATCAACGGATGAAATTCCCCCGCCAACAGTGAACGGAATACTGATTTCCCTTGCGATTTTTGAAACAAGATGAGTAAATATTTTCCGGTCGTCTAAAGTTGCTGTAATATCAAGAAAAACCAGCTCGTCTGCGCCTTCAGTTTCATACTTTTTTGCCAGTTCAACGGGATCCCCGGCATTCCTCAAGCCTTCAAAATTTACGCCCTTTACCGTTCTGCCGTCCTTTATATCAAGACACGGTATTATTCTTTTTTTAAGCATTTTCAATAAAATTTTTAAGCTGATCTAAACTTATATTTCCCTCGTAAATCGCTTTCCCAATAATGGTTCCGGCACATCCAATCGATTTCATCTCATAAACATCATCCATACTGGAAATTCCGCCACTTGCAATAAGAGTAACGTCCGTTTGATCTAAAATTTCCCGGTAAAGATCACTTGCAGCTCCGGCAAGCATTCCGTCTTTTGAAATATCGGTGCAGATGACATTTTTAATATTTTTTTTCTGATAAAAGCTGATAAAATCGACAACATCCCAATCACTTTCAGCAAGCCAGCCAGCGGTTTTTATTTTTCTGTTTTCACAGTCGGCTCCGAGAATAATTTTTTCTGAACCAAAAGTTTTAATCAATTCATAGCAGATTACAGGATTTTGCACAGCAAGACTTCCAATGGTGATTTGCGCAGCTCCATATTCAAAAGCCTTTTTCACATCATTTTCAGTTTTAAGTCCGCCACCGAAATCAATTTTTAGTGACGTTTCTTTTGCAATATTTTCAAGAATTTTATGGTTAACAATCTGTTTCGATTTTGCGCCGTCGAGATCCACCAGATGCAGATATTTAATTCCGTAATTTTCAAATTCTTTCGCAACTTCCACCGGATTTTCATGATAAATCTTTTTCGTACCGTAATCTCCTTTTGAAAGTCGCACACATTTTCCGTCTATAATATCTATGGCTGGAATAATTTTCATATTTAAATTTTTAAAAAATTTTCTAATAACAGAAGTCCGGCATTGCCCGATTTTTCAGGGTGAAACTGCATTCCGTAGAAATTATCTTTCTGCAAAGCCGCACTGAACGGCAAAATATAATCGCAGGTTGCTGTTGTATATTCTGAAATTTCACAATAATAACTGTGCACAAAATAAAGATCACCATCTTTAAATGATTCTTCTTTCATAATAGATTTCGTATCTGAAACAGAATTCCAACCCATGTGCGGAACAATATCTTCATTCGGAAATTTCCTCACCTCCACGTCAAAAATACCGAGTCCGGCTGTATCACCTTCCTCAGAATGTGTGCACATCAGCTGCATCCCAAGACAGATTCCCAAAACCGGCTGTTTCAGGCTGGGAATCAGCAGATCAAGTTTCTTTTCTTTCAGATTTTTCATGGTCGAAGAAGCTTCACCAACTCCCGGAAAAATCACTTTTTCGGCATTTTTTATCACATCAAATTCGTCCGTTACCACAGATTCAACATTTACTTTTTTTAATGCATTCTGTACCGACTGTACATTTCCGCCATTGTATTTTACGATTGCAATCATCAGAGAATTCCTTTTGTAGATGGTAAATTAAAATTTTGGTCGGTTTGCGCAACTGCCATTTTCAAAGCTTTTGCGAAGGCTTTAAAGATTGATTCTATTTTGTGATGCTCATTTGAGCCTTCAGATTTTATATTGAGATTGCATTTTGCAGCGTCAGAAAATGATTTGAAAAAGTGATAAAACATCTCCGTTGGCATATCACCTATTTTTTCTCTTTTAAAATCAGCTTCCCAAACAAGCCATGATCTTCCGCCAAAATCTATCGCTACCTGAGAAAGACAGTCGTCCATTGGTAACAGAAATCCATAGCGTTCAATTCCTTTTTTTGAGCCTAAAGCTTTGATAAATGCTTCACCCAAAACGATTCCCGTATCTTCAATCGTGTGGTGCTCATCGACCTGCAAATCTCCATTAACCTTAATATTCAGATCAAAATTTCCATGTTTTGAAATCTGCTCGAGCATGTGATCAAAAAAATGCAGTCCAGTTGAAATTTCCGAAATTCCACTTCCGTCAAGATTCAGTTCGATCTCTATTTCTGTTTCATTTGTTTTCCTTAATACATTTCCTTTTCGTGGAATATTTTTTAAAAATGAATAAATTTCGCTCCAGCTTTCGGTAATAAAATCCGCGTCAGCAGTTTTTTCTTTATTTAAAAAAATACTTTTCGAACCTAAATTTTTTGCTAGCAAAACATCGGTTTTACGGTCGCCAATCACAAACGAATTCTGCAAATCGTAATCGCCGTAAATATACTTTCCTAGCATACCCGTTCGTGGTTTACGTGTTTCAAGATTTTCATTTTCAAAACTTTTATCGATGAGAATATCACTGAAAACAATTCCTTCATTTTTAAAAGCCTGCAGCATTTTTTCATGCGGCGCGATAAAATCTTTATACGGAAAACTATCCGTTCCCAACCCATCCTGATTGGTCACCATTACCAGTTCAAAATCCATTTCCTTCGCGATCTTCGATAAGTTCTGAAAAACTCCCGGATAAAACTCAAGTTTTTCTAGCGAGTCAACCTGATAATCTGTCGCCGGTTCCAGGATCAGCGTGCCGTCCCGGTCTATAAATAATACTTTTTTCATTTTAAATGTTTTTTAAAACGGCCAGCAATTTTTCATTTTCTGCCCGCGTTCCCACTGTAATTCTGATGCAGTTTTTAATTTGCGGACTTCTTTTGCTGGTAAGAATTTGACTATTAATTAAATTCTGATACACATTTTCAGCATCATTAAATTCAGTCAAAAAGAAATTTGCTTCCGACGGATAAATCTTACTTATGGCTTTCATATTTTTTAATTCTCTTTCTAACCATTCTTTTTCAGCTAAAATTTCCCTGACATTTGATTGAAAATTTTGGACATTATCTAGCGCTTCAGAGACTTCCTCCTGACTCATCGTATTCACGTTGTAAGGCGGCTTAATCTTATTAATCAGCTGAATGATTTCACTGCTTGCATACGCTGTTCCAACCCGCGCGCCAGCCATTCCCCACGCTTTCGAAAATGTCTGCATTACAATTAAATTTGAATATTTTCTCAGTAAATTAATAGCAGAAGGCTGATTTGAAAATTCTATATATGCTTCATCCACAACCACAATTCCGTTAAAATTTTCGAGATAAAATTCAATATTTTCTATTGTATTTCCAGTCGGATTATTTGGTGAACAAATGAAAAAGATCTTTGTACCATTCTCCTGTGAAATTTTTAAAAACAACTCTTTTTTAATCTGAAAATTTTCATCAAGATCAAGTTTTATCACGTGAGTCTCATTGATTTCAGCATAAAAACTGTACATCGAAAACGAAGGATTCATCACCATGATCGTGTCCACTTTCGGTTCACAGAAAATTTTTATAATTAAATCAATCAGTTCATCACTGCCGTTTCCCAAAGCAATCTGATCAACAGAAATATTTTTAAACAGTGATAGTTTCTGCTTTAAATCTTTTTGGGTAGAATCCGGATAACGGTTTAATTTGCCAAACGGACTTTCATTCGCATCCAGATAAACAGCATTCTGCAATTTGCTTTCATCACGAAAACTCACATAGGGTTTTAGATTCAGGATATTCTTCCGTACCAGTTTTTCTATATCAAAACTTCTCATTGTAAATCTTTTAATCTAATGCTGACGGCATTCTTGTGGGCCTGTAAACCCTCTGCATTAGCCATGATTTCGATTGCTTTTCCTAAATTTTTTAAACCTTCAGCAGAAAGATTCTGAAACGTAATTTTCTTCACAAAACTGTCAAGAGAAGCGCCGCTGTAATTTTTAGCAAATCCGTTCGTGGGAAGCGTATGGTTTGTTCCACTGGCATAATCACCCGCACTTTCACAGCTGAAATTCCCAAGAAAAACTGAACCGGCATTTTTTATTTTTGAAATAAAATTTTCAGCATCTTTTACCGCCAAAATCAAATGTTCCGGTGCATAACTATTGCTGAAATCAATAGCTTCATTTACCGTTTCTACCAATATAAATCGACTGTTTTGCAACGCTAAAACCACAGTTTCTTTTCTCGGAAGCATTTCAACCTGACTTTTGATTTCAGAAAATGTCTCATTCAGAACGTTTTCATCTGTTGCAATAAAAATCACCTGACTGTCGCTTCCGTGTTCGGCCTGCGAAAGAAGATCTGCAGCGCAATAGCTGGGAACCGCTTGTTCATCGGCGATGACGAGAACTTCGCTCGGTCCGGCTGGCATATCAATCGCTACATTAAACTTTTGGGCGAAATCTTTAGCGGCAACCACATATTGATTTCCAGGACCAAAAATTTTATACACATTCGGAATACTTTCAGTGCCAAAAGTCATCGCTGCAATCGCCTGCGCACCGCCGCATTTGAAAATTTCGGTTACTCCGCACAGTTTCGCTGCGTACAAAATCGCATCATTTATTTTTCCGTTTTTATCGGGCGGTGTGCAAAGAACAATTTCACCGCAGCCGGCTAGTTTTGCCGGAACTGCCAACATTAAAACCGTCGAAAAAAGTGGTGCGGTACCTCCGGGAATGTAAATTCCAACCTTTTCTATCGCCCGGTTTTCTCTCCAGCAAACGACCCCTTTTGTCGTTTCGATTTTTTTAATTGCCGGAATCTGAGCAGCATGAAAGATTTCGATATTATTTTTTGCCTGCTGAATTGCAATCTTCAATTCTTCAGGAACTGTTTTTTCAGCTAGGTCTATTTCTTCTTTTGAAACCTTGAGTTGAGAAATCTCAGCGCCGTCATATTTTCTGTTGTACTCTATAAGAGCCTGATCACCGTTTTTCTTTACTTCAGAGAAAATTTCTTCTATAATTTGATCAAGATTTTCTCTCTGTAAAGTTGGCCTTTGTATTAAGTACTGATAGATTTCCTTTGATGGATTTTTATATATTTTCATTTTCAAAGCTTTTTTAAATCACCATTTTATCAATCGGAATAATCAGAATATCCTGAGCGCCATTTTGTTTTAATTCGTCAATAACTTCCCAGAAACGGTCCTGATCGATCACCGAATGAATGCTGCTCCACCCTTTTTCTGCCAGAGGAATGACAGTCGGACTTTTCAAAACAGGAAGAATTTTTGAGATCAGATCAATCTTTTCGTTCGGAACATTCATCAGAATATATTTTGAATTTTTCGCCCTCAAAACTGCTTTGATTCTGAACAGTAAACGTTCGAGAAGTTCTTCTTTTTCATCGTTCAATTTCGAAGTTTTAGCTAAAACAGCTTCCGATGTGAGAAGCGTAACCGTTTCACGCAATCCGTTTTTGAACAGAGTACTTCCCGAACTCACGATATCGCAGATTCCGTCGGCCAAACCGATGTTCGGAGCAATCTCTACCGAACCGGAAATGGTATGAATTTCTGCCCGAATATTATTTTCCTTTAAAAACTTCTGAAGTGTATTGGGATATGAAGTGGCAATCTTTTTTCCGTTAAAATACTGCAAACCGTTGTCTTCGATCTCCTTGGGAACCGCGAGAGAAACCCTGCATTTTGAAAAGCCCAACTGATAAACAGTCTCTACATTTTTTTCTGTTTCAAGTAGAAGATTTTCTCCGACGATCGCGATGTCAGCGACACCATCTTCCAGATATTGAGGAATATCCGAGTTTCGAAGAAACAGAACTTCTAAAGGAAAATTTTGTGCAGCCACTTTAAGCTGATCTTTTCCGTCGCTGATATTAATTCCGCAGTCTTTCAGTAGCTGAAGAGATTCTTCGTAAAGCCTGCCACTTTTCTGTATGGCTATTTTCAGTTTATTCATTTCACTTTTGTTAGTGTCTGAGCAAACCTACAGTCGTCTTTGATTAAATTTTGTGGGTAGAATTTAGAAACAAAAAAAACCGTCTGTATACTCAGACGGTTGATAATATTTTGATTTTTAACATAGTCATCGATCAATCATTCCGTCTTAGCAGCGATGATGAAGATGATGTACTGTGAAAAAATTAGTTGTCATTGTTGAAATATTGTGGTACAAATGTAATACTTCTTTTTAAACTTCCAAATATTTATGAAATTATTTTTTTATAAAAGTTTATCAGTTCATTAGCAATACGCTCGTCTGTGAATTTTTGAACAAATTCGAAACCCTTTTCTGCACGGCGTTCACGTTCAGATAAGCTTGCCCACAAATATTTTATTTTTGAATGTAAATCTTCTACAGATTCCGGATTTATATACACAGAATTTTCTCCGCCAGCTTCCGGAAGACAGCTTGTATTGCTCGTAATAACTACCGTTTTAGAAAATAAAGCTTCAATAACCGGAATTCCAAAACCTTCAAAAAAGCTTGGATAAACAAAAATATCGGCAAGCTTATAGATAACCGCAAGTTCATCCACCGAAACATTTTCAAGAAAAAAAACCTGCGGTTCCATTTTATTTTTCTTGATGAAATCGTGAACTTTTTTATAATATTTTGTTTTTCTGCCAACCACTACAAGCGGAATTTCTGTGTTATGGATCGCCTTTACAATATTTAAAAGATTTTTTCGGGCTTCAATCGTTCCGACATTTAAAATAAATCTTTCCGGTAAAGCAAATTTTTCTTTTGTTTTCTGAATGAAATTTTCGGATTGATTTTCCTTAAAAGCGTGCTGACAGCCTTGATATATAACTTCTATTTTATCATCAGAAACCTTTAGATATTGAATAATATCCTGCTTTGTCTGCTCAGAAATCGCAATAATTTTATCTGCTAAATGCGCCGCTTTTTTAAATTTCCATAGGTGAATCTTGCGGTCAAAAAAAGAATAATATGCAGGATAACGCATGAAAATCAGATCGTGAATTGTGACCACTTTCCTGATCGGTTTGCTGTTCCATTTCAATGGCAATTCACCGGAAAGTCCATGGAAAATATCGGCATCAAGATTCTGCGCATCGATACCCAATTTAAGCTGGCGGGCAAAATTTCCTTTTGATGTCGGATGATAATGTACATTTGAACGCGCTAGAATTTCACCGCCACGCTCCGAATAATTTTTATTTAAAAGTAAATATTCGTTATCAGGATAATATTCACATAAGATCCTGACAAGATCGCGCGAGTAATTTCCCAATCCGGAAGTATTGTGAAAAAACCGTTTGGCATCAAATGCGATTTTCATCATTGGGTTTTATAATGTTTTGCGTCAACTGCTTGCGTTTCCAGTGTTCAGATTTATCAGAATACAGAAAAAATTTGCCCATTTTATACTTGAATTGCATGCAGCCATCATAATGTGGCTTCATGAAACGGTGCGGAATTTCAGGATTTTCAGCTAAACATTGTTTAATAGAATCTGTGTAAACGGTCGGACCGGTTGTCTTGTGTACATTATGCGGATGCGGATTTTCAGCTATATTAGCCATCACATTTTCCAAGGTTTTTCCGAGAAAAGGATGTCCAGCTTCATACACCAATCCCCACTGAACATAATATGTTGGAGGAATTTCGTCAGTAACCAATGCATGATCATCTTCAAAGATAAAACTGCGCAATGGCTTGATAATTCCACTGTCGATATCCAGATAAACGCCACCTTTTTTATATAAAATTGCATAACGGAAAAAATCTGCTTTCGCTGCGCCGATCGTCAGTCTGTTATATGATTTTAAATATTCCGCAGGAAATTCTTCAGCCAAAAACTCCTGAATTCGCGCATCGGTATAAAAATGATATGCATACTCAGGATTTTTCTTCCGCATTCTGCCAATATGAAATTTGGTAAGCCACGGAAGATTATCATCTTTGAAGGTCTGAAAAATCTGTTTTGGAATCGCCATAAAGTATTTAGACCGCTACATTATTTTCTCTTAAAGCATCGTTAAGAGACGTTTTTTTGTCGGTAGATTCTTTTCTTTGTCCGATAATCAGCGCGCAAGGAACCTGATATTCACCTGCCGGATACTGCTTCGTGTAACTTCCAGGAATCACAACCGATCTTGCAGGAACTCTGCCTTTAATTTCAACTGGCGAATCACCTGTAACATCAATAATTTTAGTGGATGCGGTAAGCACAACATTTGCGCCCAAAACGGCTTCTTTTTCAACGTGTACGCCTTCTACAACAATGCAACGAGAACCTATAAAACAGTCATCCTCGATAATCACCGGAGCTGCCTGAAGCGGTTCTAACACGCCACCAATACCGACACCACCACTTAAATGGACATTTTTACCAATCTGCGCACAGCTCCCAACAGTAGCCCAAGTATCAACCATCGTTCCTGAGTCTACGTAAGCACCAATATTTACGTAAGATGGCATCAAAATCACACCTGGAGCAATATAAGCACCTTCTCTTGCAACTGCATGTGGCACAACCCGCACACCTTTTTCAGCATAATTTCTTTTCAATGGCATTTTATCATGAAACTCAAACGGTCCAACTTCAATCGTTTCCATTTTCTGAATAGGGAAATACATAACCACGGCTTTCTTCACCCATTCGTTCACCTGCCAGCCGTTTTCTGTAGGCTCTGCGCATCGCAGTTCACCTTTATCAATCATTGAGATCGCTTCTCTGATTGTTTTTTTGCTGTCTTCGTTCTGAAGCAATTCTCTATTTTCCCAAATATTTTCTATCGTTTCCTGTAATGTCATGAGTTTTTTTTTCGCTAAAATTTTGTTGTCAAATATACAAATTTTAAGAAGTAAGATTTAATTCAGATCATCTTAAAACAGCGTAAATATTATCATTTATAAAACACGTTTTGCGTGAAGAAAGGCTTTGTTCCAGTAATTTTCGTGAAGAGAAGAAATAATAACGCCTTTGCTGGTTGATGCGTGAACAAATTTTATTTCGCCGGATCTTTCCACGGAATGTACGATGCCTACGTGAGAAACTTTTGTTCCGCCGGAAGTCGCAAAAAATAAAAGATCCCCGGGTTTTATTTCTTTCACACGAATATCATCACCGGTATTCGCCTGATCGGAAGATCTCCGTGGCAGTTTAATATCATTTTCATTGAAAACTTTTAACGCAAAACCAGAGCAGTCGAAACCTGCAGAAGTATCACCACCAAATTTGTAGGGTGCTCCCAAATATTTGTCAGCATCTTTTAAAAGCTCAGTGATATTATTTGAAATCGAACCTGAAAAATCTGAATCTAAAGAACGGAGATTGTCTTTAGCAATGCCTTTTGCCGGCAAATTTTTCTTTGATGATGAAACACTTTTGCTGCTTCCACATGAAATTGTGGTGACTGAAATAACAGCTGCTAAAGTAAAAGTTTTCAGTAAATTTTTTACAGAAAATGATTTGCAGTAGATCATCGTATTTAGAAATTTAGACGATGCAAATATAACAGACTTCATTTTGATCTCGCGCATAAAAACAAAAAAACCTGCCGAAGCAGGTTGATATTATTTATTTTTTTCAGCAGTCCAAGTGCCGCTTCTCGCCGGGTTTGGCAATTGATTTTTCCAGTCGCCGGTTCCTTTTTTATCAGCAAGCTGTCCGCTGAAAGTTCCTTTTTGCGGATAGCCAAGTTCTGTATTCAGCTGTCCGCTTCTTTCAAGTCTTCCTGTGAAATAATAATTCTCGTTGTTGGTATCAGAGTGCATCGTTCCTGTCACTTTGCCGTCATTGGCAACCACAAAATTGAAATTTCCCTTTTCGGCACTTCCCTGATAGGTTCCAGACCATGTTCCGATATAATCGTAGATGGTATCATCATCAGTATTACATCCGATCAAAAAGAAAGTGGTCATTAAAAGCAGTACAATTCTTTTCATAACTTAAAAAAACATGGTTATTAATCTTCGTGGAGAATACGGGGATCGAACCCGTCACCTTTAGACTGCCAGTCTAACGCTCTAGCCAGATGAGCTAATTCCCCTTTTAACTCCTTTTTGACTCGAAGCGGTACAAAAGTAAGTAATAAAACCAAATTTGCAAATATTTTGTAAAGTAATATTTAATATTTATCTAAAATCGCTAACAATCAGCAATTTTATTTTTAAATATGATAAAAAAAGAACGCAAACCTGAGGAATGCGTTCTTTTAAATATTTATTGGTGCTTATCTCCAGCCTCCGCCTAGAGCTTCGTATAAATCTACGGCAGCTTTCAGCTTGGTATATTCTGCATTTGAAATATTAAGTTCGGCATTTAAAGCGTTTACATTAGCGTTTAAAACTTCCAGATAATTTGCTAAACCGTAATTTACCAATTCCTGAGAAAATTCTACAGATTTTGAATAGGCATTTAATTCTTTTGTTTTTAAATCAATAAACTGATCCTGTACCGAGAAAACGCGCAATGCATCAGAAACCTCCTTACCTGCTGTCAAAACAGTTCGCCGGAATTCAAGATAGGCAATTTCTTTGTTAGCCTGGCTGACTTCGTAGTTTGTACGGATTTGTCTGCGGTTTAATATCGGCTGAACCAAACCGCCGACTACAGATGCAAATAATGAATTTACGCTAAACAAATGATCAATGTCAACTGACTGCAGACCTCCGCTTCCAGTAAGCCTCAAAGTCGGATAAAACTGTGCTTTAGCCGCATTTGTAAGTTCAAAAGCATTGATCAAACGGTATTCTGCTTCCATCACATCCGGACGGTTAGCCAGAAGATTTGCCGGCAATCCAGTCGATATTGTTTTGGGAATTACCTGATTTTGAAGCGTTGAACGTTCAATACTTTGCGAAGATTCTCCCATCAGCAAACTAATCGTGTTTTCCAGCTGCTGAATCTGTGTTTCAATGTCAATCAGCATCGACTGCGCGTTGTAAACCAAAGCTGCACTTTGCTGTACAGCTACTTCGGTCAAAGTTCCGGCCTGTTTTAACGCTTTTGTAATTTCTAAATTGTTCTCGCGAACTTTAATTGTCTCTTCAATAATTCTTTTCTGATCATCAAGCGTCAGAATCTGAAAATATGATGATGCAATGGAAGAAACCAAACTGCTTTTCACAGCGCGGTGTGCGGCAACAGTCCCGAGGTAAGTCGCCAGCTGCGCTCTTTCCTGAGATCTCAGTTTTCCCCAGATATCAGCTTCCCACGCAGCACTCGCCGTAATATCAAACTGGTTTACATACCTTCTTGCACCAATGATCTGCCCAAACTGCGTATTAATCGACTGCGTCTGAAAAGTATATCCCGGACCGACAGAAAGTGTCGGCTGATACGCTGCTTTGCTTTGACGTAGATACGCCTCTGCAGAAGCAATATTCTGTAGCGCAATTCTGATATCAATATTGTTATTTAAAGCTTTATCAATATGTTTCTGCAAAACCGGATCGGTAAAAATAGTTTTCCAGGAAAGATTGCCAAAACCGGTACTGTCTTTCGGCAGCCTGTCGGTTCGGTAAAGATTTTCCTCTACGACATTTTTTGGTCGCTCATAGTCTTTCCTTACCGAGCAGGAAGTAATCACTGCCAATGTGAGGATCATAAAAGCAACGCTTTTTATATTAAATGATAATTTTTTCATTTTCTCTAAAGTCTTTTGAAGATTTTATTCTGCTAAATTGACTTCTTTTTGTTTAATAGGTTTCACTTTTTCCTGAAGACTCTGGAATATTACAAACAAAACAGGAATTACAAAAACTCCTAAAATAGTTCCGATCAACAAACCGATAGCTGCCCCTGTTGCGATAGATCGGTTACCGACGGCACCAATTCCGCTTGCTAAAACCAAAGGCAAAAGTCCGAAGATAAATGCGAGTGAAGTCATCAGAATCGGTCGGAGTCGTGCTTTAGCCGCATTAATTGCCGCTGCAGGAATACTTTCACCGTGATGTCTGCGCTGTACGGCAAATTCAACAATCAAAATCGCATTTTTAGCCAATAATCCGACCAACATAATCAAAGCGATCTGGAAATAAATATTATTTTCAAGTCCCATTATTTTCTGTCCGAAATATGCTCCCATCACTCCCAAAGGCAATGAAACAACAATTACCAGCGGCAAAATATAACTTTCATACTGTGCAGAAAGGATAAAATAGACGAATACGAGACTCAAAGCAAAAATCATTAAAGTCTGAGATCCTGCATTTAATTCTTCCCTCGTCAAACCTGTAAATTCAATATCGTAATTCTGACTTAAAGACTGTTTAGCTACTTCCTGTACCGCCGTAATTGCATCACCGGAACTGTAACCGGCAGAGTTTCCACCCGTAATTTTTACTGAGGTAAACAAGTTATAACGGCTTACAGATTGCGGTCCGTAGGCTTTCGTCAACGTTACCAGCTGCGAAATCGGTGTCATAGCTCCGGTCGAAGTTTTTACGTACAGCTCATTAAGATTGTTAATATTCATGCGGTTTTCCGGAAGCGCCTGCACCATTACCCGGAACTGTTTTCCGTATTTGGTGAAATCGGCTGCATAAACTCCACCGATATAACCCTGCATCGTACTTAAAATCGATGAAATGGAAACGCCAAGCTGTTTTGCCAGCGGTACATTAATCACCATCTGATATTGCGGAAACTTCGTATTAAAAGAAGTCTGCGCGAATTCAACTTCGGGTCTTTCGGTCAGTTTTGCGATAAATCCGCTTGCTGTATTATCTAAAGCAGAATAATCTCCACCTGATTTATCCAGAAGAACCATCTCAAAACCGGCACTGCTACCAAAACCTGGTACACTTGGTGGCTGGAAGAAGACAATTTTAGCATCCGGAATTTTAGATGAAATTCCAAAAAGCTGTTTCGTGATATCTTCTGAGGTTAAATTATCATTTTTACGTTCGTCAAATGGTTTTAATTTAATAAAAGCCAAACCGTTACTGCTTCCGTTTCCGGAAAGAAATCCCCGTCCGGTACTGATCGTCACGTTCAAAACGCCCGGAATTTTCATCGCATTTGCCTGAAGAGTTTTTAAAGCATTATAAGTTCTTTCCATCGACGCTCCCGGTGGAAGCTGAACATCGGTAAAGATAATTCCGCGGTCTTCTGTCGGTACAAATCCTTTCTTCATAGTCGTACTGGCCCAGAAAAGAATCAAACCTGTCACGGCAAAAATTACCAGCGTCACCCATTTATGTTTCAGTAAAAATGTAAATCCACGACCATAGCGTTGCGTTGTAGTCTGGAAAGCGATATTAAATTTGTAAAAGAATTTCTGAATGAAATTTTTGTTTTTATAATCTTCGTGATGTGCATCATGTGGCTTTAAAAACAGGGAACACAAAACCGGACTTAAAGTCAAAGCGTTTACCGCAGAAATAATAATCGCGATAATCAGCGTAATACCAAATTGCTGATAGAAAACTCCTGTCGGACCTGTAATAAATGTCACCGGAATGAAAACTGCGGCCATTACCAGAGTGATCGAGATGATCGCACCGGTAATTTCGTCCATTGCTTCCACAGTCGCTTTTTTAGCATCAGAAATACCGTTTTCCATCTTGGCGTGAACGGCCTCGACGACGACAATCGCATCATCGACGACAATACCAATCGCCAATACCAATGCAAAAAGCGTCAGTAGGTTTAATGAATAACCGAGAAGATTCAGGAAGAAAAATGCTCCTACAATAGAAACGGGAACTGCAATCGCCGGAATTAACGTCGATCTGAAATCCTGCAGGAAGATATATACTACGATAAAAACAAGAATAAATGCTTCAATCAAAGTATGCACAACTTTTTCGATAGAAGCATCCAAAAACTCATTCGTATCAAAGTTGAAAGTATATTTAACACCTTCCGGAAAATCTTTTTCTGAAGTTTTCAGATACGATTTAATGTTTTTGATAATCTCCTGAGCATTGGAACCCGGCGTCTGGAAAATCCCCATACTGATCGCAGGATAATTTCCGTTTTCACCGACTCCGCTGTAAGATAAACCTGCCAATTCAACTTTTGCAACATCTTTCAGCATCAAATTCTGTCCTCCGGGAAGCGATTTGATGATAATATTGTCATACTGTTCTTTCTCATTAAATTTTCCGACATATTTAATAATGTATTCAAAAGAACTTCCACTATTTTGCCCGATCGATCCGGCGGCCGCTTCTCTACTCTGCTCGTTGATCGCTGCAGTAACATCATCTGGTGTAAGATCGTACGCTGCCATCTTCGCAGGATCGAGCCAAACACGCATCGAATAATTTTTTCCGCCAAAGACGTTCGCATCACCGACACCGTTTATCCTTTTAAGATTCGGAATTACGTTAATATTCAGATAATTCTGAAGATAAACATCGTCTAAATCTTTATTTTCAGAGTAAAAAGACATGTACATCAGTGCACTCGTCTGCTGTTTCTGCGTTACAACTCCAGATCTGGTTACCTCACTCGGCAAAAGTGGCGTCGCTCTAGTCACACGGTTCTGAACGTTTACAGATGCGATATCCGGATCAATTCCCTGCTTAAAAAACACCTGAATATTTGCCGAACCGTCGTTCCCTGTAGTAGAAGTGATATAATCCATCCCTTCCACACCATTGATCTGCTCTTCCAGAGGAACTACGACACTTTTCATCACGGTTTCTGCGTTTGCTCCGGTGTAGTTTGCCGTTACGCTGACCGTAGGCGGCGCAATGTCGGGATATTGTGTAACCGGAAGCGCGATGAGACCCAAAACGCCGAGGATGACGATCATTATGGAAATCACCGTCGAAAGAACCGGTCGGTTAATAAAATTTTTAATCATTAGAATTTCGGTTTAATAGATTGCACAAGACTGTCCATCTTCACAGGCTGCGGTTTTACTGCAGCGCCCGATTTCAGACCGGAAATTCCTGCCGCCACGATTCTGTCCCCTTTTTTCACACCTTTTTCAATGAGTGCAAGATTATCAATACGGTCAATCACATTTACCACGACATTTCTCGCAGTATCTTTATCAACTTTATACACGTAAACAATTCCCTGCTGCTCGTAAGTAGCACTTTCCGGAACGACCAAAACATTATCAAATCTCTTTGGATATCTGATTGTTCCGCTGTTACCGTTGCTTAATATTTTTTGTGGATTTTTAAATTCAACTCTAAACTGAATTGTTCCTGTTGTTGCATCAATCGATCCGGTTACCGTTTCGATTTTACCTTTCTCAGGATAAATACTTCCATTCGCAAGCTGAAGTTCAACCATAGGAAGATTTTTTATTTTTTCTGACATAGATGATCCTGGTGCTTTTTCAAGGAAATCAAAATATTCTTTTTCATTCATTGAAAAATATGCGAAAATCTCAGAAGTATCTGAAATGGTCGTCAACGCACTCTGATCGCTTGGTCCAACCAAACTTCCTACTTTTAATGGTAATTTACCAATCACACCGGAAATTGGCGCGCGGATAACCGAATAATCAATATTTGCTTCTACACCTTTATAATCTGCTGAAGCCTGCTCACGTGCTGCAACAGCCTGCTGAAGCTGCGCCTGAGCCTTGGCAAGATTTGCCTGAGCTGTCTGTAACTGAATATTGCTGATGATATTTTTTTCGACAAGAGGACGAAGTTTATTTACTTCAACCTGAGCTGCTTTTACTGCTGCCTGAGCCGCAACAATATTGCTTTGCGCCGCACTTACAGATGCTTTTGCTGCTGCAGCAGTTTGATTTAGAATATTGGTTTCCAGACGGAACAATGGCTGACCTTTCGTCACATATTGTCCTTCATCCACCAAAACCTGCGTAATATATCCCTGTATTTTTGCCCGAACATCGTTATTTACCCGACCTTGAATGCTTGCCGGAAATGTATTGTATCCGACCACATTTTGTGTTTCGACAGTCACCACCGGATAAGGCTTGGGACCTTCCTGCTTCGGTTCTTCCTTTTTTTTGCAGGAAGCTATCGTAAGTGCCGCTGCAGTAAAGAGAATAAGCTTTTTTGTCATTTTATAGTTTGTTAATTAATTCCTGAATATTGATTATGCTTTTTTTCAAAAGCGATTGATAGACATCGGTCTTTCCGTCATGTTCATCATCTTTTTTCTGAATTCTGTTTCTGAAATCTTTAAGATCATCCATAATTTTCAGCTCGGTGTGCATCCGCTGCATGATTTTATCAAACCTGATTTTCTTATAGTTTTCATTAGCGTAAAAATATCTTTTGCGCTCATCAATACGGTTGATATCAATAACCAACTGCGCTTTTTGAAGTAAAGCCAAATTTGTAGAAACCGAACTTTTACTAGCACAGAAAACCTGCACAAATTCGTCGAAGGCAATACCTTTCCGCTCAAAATCGAAAATCAGATACGAGTAAATTTTTGATGCAAGTGGCGGCAATGCAAAAAGCTCTCCGTAAAACTTCGCCGTTTCGCAGAACAGTTTTTCATCAACCTCTAAGTTTCCCTGCATAAAATAATTTTCAGCAAAAGTATAAAATTAGTTCGGAACAAAACAAACAAACATTCTTAAATTATTTTAAAACTTTCTCGTATGCCTTTCTCATTCCGCCAGCAAGCATCACTTCACCGCAATAACGATAGCCTTTTTTCACGATAATGCTGATCATTGCAGGATTGTCAAAATTTGTATCAACCTTAATGCTGGGCACATTTTGAGATTTCACATAATTTTCGATCTGATCAAAAAGAATTTTCACCAAACCTTTCCCGGCAAACTTTTCTGAAACTGCCACTCTGTGAATGACAAAAAAATCTCCGTCTGTAAGCCATTTTCCATCGATGTCAGCGTAAGCCGGTTCATCATTAAAAATTAAAGCGGTGTAAGCTGCAATTTCGCCATCTGAAGTCAGTACGAATCCGTGATTTGAAGTGATATCTTCAGTTATCGTACCTTCATTCGGATAACCCGATTGCCACTGTTCGCTGCCTTCCTGTTTTCTCCTGTCGATGGCCTGCTGAATAATTTTCCAGATCGCAGCATGATCTTCATTTCTTGCCAGCCGAAACTGTAATTCGTTTGTTTTCATAAAAATAATCGCTGCCTTTCTCTCAGTAATTTTAAAAATTTCCAAGCAAATCGTCAGCCAAAAAAGTTTTTAACAAAAAAACCGAAAATTAAGTTCATTAATTTTCGGTTGATAAATAGTAAAATAAAATTTGTATGTGCTAATCTTTATTTGCCTGCTGCAGATAAGAATCGATAATATCAAAAGCTTTTTTCTCGTCCTGAAGATCTACCATTAATTTCAGTGAAGTTGCCGTCGGCGTTGTCGTAAATGTAAGATAGTTATTTTCTACCTCACTTACTACTTCTCCTTCATCAAGTTTGGATTTTATAAGTTGAATCTCCGACTGATTATCACTTTCAAATACTGACACACGCGTTTGTCTTTCCATAATGTTTCATTTTGAGTAATTAAATGTACAAAACTTTTTACAGAAATGCAAACCGATTTATTTTAAATCTTGTTAATATTCGCTTCTATTCGGTCTAAGGCCATCTGAATTTCTTCTTCAGTCACCGTAAGATGCGGACGGAAACGGATCGATTTTTCACCGCAAACCAGCAATATCAAACCGTCACTGTAAACAGCATTTCTCAAATGCTCACGCTGCTCACCAGACGGGACATCAATAGCACACATCAAACCTTTGCCTCGTGCATTAGAAAGTTTCTCAGGATATTTGGCTTCTAATTCCTGCAGACCCTTCAAAAGATATTTTCCAACTTTCTCGGCATTTGCAAGCAGATTTTCTTTTTCAATCACTTCCATGATGAGTTTAAAACGCATCATATCGGTGAAATTTCCGCCAAAAGTTGAATTGATTCTGGAACTTTCTTTGAAAACGTTGTCTTCGATCTCATCGAATTTTTCACGGTTGGCCAAAACTCCGCAAACCTGCGTTTTCTTTCCGAAAGAAATAATGTCCGGAACAATTGGCAAATGTTCGTATGCCCACATTTTTCCGGTAATTCCGATTCCTGTTTGCACTTCGTCAAAAATCAAAAGTACTTCATGTTCATCACAGATTTTTCGCAGCTGCACAAAAAATTCGTCCCGGAAATGGTTGTCGCCACCTTCCGCCTGAATTGGCTCTATGATGATGCAGGCAACTTTATTTGGGTTGGCAATAATGGCTTCTGTAATATTTAAAAGTGCCAAACTTTCGTTATTTTCCGTTTCACGAAGATTTTCTGCAGTGATCGGGAATGTAAGTTTAGGATTAATAATTCTCGGCCAGTCAAAAAGCGGGAAATACTGATACTTTCTAGGATCTGTTGTATTGGTTAAGCTTAATGTGTAACCACTTCTCCCGTGAAAAGCCTGTTTAAAGTGAATACAGATTCCTGCTTCCAGATTTACGCCTTTCTCGAAATTTTTTCTCGTTTTCCAATCGAAACAGGCTTTCATGGCGTTTTCAACTGCCAGCGCGCCGCCTTCGATGAAAAATGCGTACTGCAATTCTTTCGGCATGACAACACGCTCAAAAGTTTCCATAAACTCAGCATATTCTTTAGAATAAACATCAGCAAGCGTCGGTTTATTCACCGCCATTTTTCCGAGCCAGTCAGAGTTTTCCACCAGATGCGGATGATTGTATCCGATCGAAGCTGAACCAAACATCGAAAACATATCCAGGAAATTTTTCCCGGAAACCGAATCGTGAATCCACGAGCCATGTGAGTTTTCGATATCCATCACGAAATCAAAACCGTCTGCCAGAACGTGTTTCCCGATCGTATCCTTTACTTTATTTATCTTTGAATCTAACGTATTTTCCATTTTTTTTATTTTGTGATGGAGCATCTTAAAAATTCAGGAATAAAATTATTTTCCTAAATTATAAGAACACCAAGTTTTTTAAAGATCGAATTTAATTCCCTGAGCCAAAGGCAGACTTGCCGTGTAATTGATCGTGTTGGTCTGTCTTCTCATGTAATATTTCCAGACATCAGAACCAGATTCTCTTCCGCCGCCAGTTTCTTTTTCACCACCAAAAGCACCGCCGATTTCCGCACCGGATGTTCCGATATTTACATTTGCGATACCGCAATCTGAGCCGCTGTGAGAAAGGAAAAGCTCAGCTTCACGCAGATTCTGTGTCATAATTGCAGACGATAAACCTTGCGGGACATCATTCTGAATTTCGATTGCTTCTTCTAAAGTTTTGTATTTAATCAAATAAAGAATGGGTGCAAAAGTTTCGTGCTGTACGATTTTAAATGAATTTTCAACCTCGGCAATGCATGGTTTTACATAGCAGCCTGATTCGTAATTATCGCCTTCCAAAACGCCGCCTTCTACGACAAATTTTCCGCCTTCTTTTTTACATTCTTCAATTGATTTTTTATACTGATTAACAGCATCAACATCGATAAGCGGACCGACGTGATTATTTTCGTCAAGAGGATTTCCGATTTTCAGCTGTCCGTACGCTTTTACCAAACGGTTTTTCACTTCGTCATACACATCTTCATGAATAATCAGTCGGCGAGTCGAAGTACAGCGTTGACCGGCCGTGCCTACCGCGCCAAAAACAGCACCGATGATCGACATATCAAGATCAGCATCTTTCGATATAATAATGGCATTGTTACCACCCAATTCTAAGATAGATTTACCGAAACGCTCCGCAACTTTAGAGGAAACCATGCGTCCCACGCGTGTAGAACCTGTAAATGAAATTAAAGAAACCCTTTTATCTTCTACAAGTTTCTGTCCGATGACATGATCTGCAACCAAGATACTGGAAATACCTTCCGGAAGATCGTTTTCGCGCAATACTTCCATCATAATATTCTGACATGCGATGGCGCAGAAAGGCGTTTTCTCTGAAGGTTTCCAAATCGTAACATTCCCACAAATGAAGGCAAGTGCAGAATTCCATGCCCAAACAGCAACAGGGAAATTGAAAGCGGTGATAACTCCGACAATTCCCAGTGGATGATACTGCTCGTACATTCTGTGTCCTGGCCGCTCAGAATGCATGGTAAACCCATGAAGCTGACGCGAAAGTCCCACAGCAAAATCGCAGATGTCAATCATTTCCTGTACTTCGCCAAGACCTTCCTGCAAAGATTTTCCCATTTCGTACGAAACAAGTTTACCGAGATCATCTTTATATACTCTAAGTTTCATCCCAAGCTGTCTCACAATTTCGCCTCTTTTCGGCGCCGGTATGCTTCTGAATTCCAAGAATGCTTTCTGAGCAGTTTCGATTACCTGATCATAATCCTGCGCTGCAGACGTCTGTACTTTCCCGATAAGACGACCGTCAGACGGCGAGTAACTTTCGATTGTATCTCCCGAGGCAAAAAATTTTCCGCCAGTAGAAGTTCCTTTGTTTTCGGCTTTTATTCCAAGATTTTCTAAGGATTTCTCGATACCGAAATCCTTCATTTGTTTTGACATATATTGATACTTTTCGATTTCTCTAAAGGTAAAAATATTTATTAGACTGATGAAATTTTAGCGATTTAATATTATTTTTATCTGGAATGAATCTAAACATTCTTATATTTGTGTTGCATCCGAAAGTAAAATAATGATGGAGAAGACGCCGCAACCGGAAGAAAATTCTGAGGTGAAAAAATCGAGATGGAAACAGCTTCTGAAGAAATTTGGGATCGGCGGAATTATATTTTTTACTGTCAAAGGTATCATTACCACTACCCTTATTTATTTTTTGGGTAAAAATTTCTGGAACGTGATCAGCAATTATTTCAGCAATCTTTTCAATTAAAATTTAATTTAGATTCAACTTAGATTTAAGACAAAAAAAATCCGCATCATTTTATTGATGCGGATTTTCTTTTATGTGAATTTGAATTAAATCTTTTTTAATGTTCTGAATTTTAAATAAGAAACAATTGCAAGCAAAAGCATCACAGACAAACCGATATATACCCAAGCCGGAACCGGAACCGGATCTCCCGCCGCGTAAGAGTGAAGTCCGCTAAGGTAGTAATTTACCCCGAAATATGTCATTACCATCGAGCAAAAAGCGAACATTGAAGCCACGTGAAATGCCCATCTGTTGCGCAAACCGGGAACGAGTCTCATGTGCAAAACAAACGCGTAAACCATCACCGAGATAAATGCCCATGTTTCTTTCGGATCCCAGCTCCAGTATCTTCCCCAGGATTCATTCGCCCAGATTCCGCCGAGGAAAGTTCCTACGGTAAGTGCGTAAAGTCCGATTGTGGTTGACATTTCTGAGATTATTGCCAACTCTTTTAATGTAGAATCGTTGTGAATTTTAAAACTGGTTTTATCAGTAATAATGTAAAATACAAGCGAAATCACTGCGATGATCATTGACAGCGCGAAGAAACCGTAACTCGATGTGATAATCGCTACGTGAACGATCAACCAGTACGATTTCAAAACCGGAACGAGCGGCGTAATCTGCGGATCTAAAGAAGATGCACCGTGCGCAAATCCCATGATAACCACAGCCACCATAAATCCTGCTGCAGGAATTAATGCGTTGGAATGATTTTTATTTCCAGAAAATCTTAGTGTTGCTGCTAAAGCTTGATTAGCTAATTGTAACTTGCTCGTATTTCCAAATCCAAAGTAGAACATCAGACCTGCAGAAATTCCCACCCACGAAATAAATATCGTCGCTTCGTAACCGTTGCTCCAGGGTGCATGACCGGAAATATACCATCTCCCAACCAGACCTAAAAAGTGGAAAATGTATCCAACCGCGCCGATGTAAATGATGGCTTTTATAACTTTATTTAAAATTCTGTTCGGTTTAAATAATTCAACAAAACCTAAAATCAAAAGTAAACCTCCAACAAGTGTGTAGAAAATGAGAAGTTTAAAATTAAGATCAGCTTTGTTCATAAAAACTTCCAGATCAACTTTATTCTCAGAAGGTACAACGGCTTTTCCCCATTTCTGCTGGTAATCTGAAAGCTTTTTCAGTTCGGCATCTGCTTTCGACCAGTTTCCGCTTTGCTGCGCCTGTATCACTTCTGCGAAATATGGTCCCATCACTTTCTGAGATTCCATATCCGGTTCCATTTTTTGATCAAGCCAAGAATTCCAGGTGTGATTTGGGTCATTTTTCACAGGAACAATTCTCATAAACTGTCCGCTGAAAAATTCATTGAAAATCTGAACTCTCTCGTTCAGTTTAATGACCTGCTTATCATACTCTGTCTGCTCCGCCGGTTTTTTCCGGAAAGCAGTATTGTATTCTTCATCTAAAATATAGGTCAGATTTCCGTTCGCATCTGCCGGGAAAAGACTCATCAAAGTTGTATAACCTTCTTCATTAGCGCCTGCTTTTTGAGCAAGTTTTTTTCCGCCTTCTGCACCCACTTTGATAAGCGGAACCATTGTCCAGCTCGGTGTATCGGTATTAATAGACAAAAACCACTGCTCAGCCGTAAGATATTTGCCGTCGCTACCTTTAAATTTATCTCTCTTGTATAATTTTCTAAGAACTTCCAGTGCCTGCGTGTTGATCGGAACAATTCGGCCTTCATAGTTCTGCACCAAGAGATATCCAAACTTATCGGCATGTTCTTTACTGATTTTATTCTGCGCAATAATTTCATCGGGAGAAATAATTCTCATCTTCGAAAGCGGTGCTGCAAGACTGTTTTGCTGCGGTCTGCCTTGTGGCTGTGCAGTTGCAGGCATCGGTTCGTGGCTGTGATCATCACCTTCTTTGTGCACATGTTCTGCGCTGCCGTCGGTGTTACCGTGCATTTCGATTTTCTGTGCGCCAAGATTTAAACTGAATAAAAACACCAAAACCATCATCGATCTTTTCAGATTGATTTCTTTCAGCATTTTATTGAGTTTCCAGAAGTGCGTGCCCTTCCAGAAGAAAATGATAAACATTCCTAAAAACAAAAATGTATAACCGATGTACGAGATCGAAGTTCCCCAGAAATCGTGATTTACAGAAAGAACTGTTCCCATTCTGTCTGGGTCGAAACTTGCCTGATAAAACCTGTATCCGTCGTAGTTTAAGACATTATTCATATAAATTTTATGCGGAATCTGCTTGCCGCCGTCGATCACTTTCACATGACTTTCGTACGCACTCGGCGATGAACTTCCAGGATAAGTTTCCATCACGAAATCATCGAGTTTTAATGCAAATGGCGTATTGTAAATCTTTGGACCGAAGCCGACCATGATGTTTAAACCATCCATCGTTACCTGCTTGTACGCATTCGGATTTCCTTTTTCCACAGAAAGTTCGACCACCTGTTTCGTTTTTGGTCCGTCGATTTCAATCGTCATCGCATCCGGAACATTTTTATCTTTCTGCCGGTCGCCTTCAAAAGCAGTAAGTTTTCCTTTCCGCAAACCTTCCGGAACAACCAGTTTAAGCTCATTAATGCTGTATAAACTACGCAAAACCAAAGGTTGGAAAATATCTTTTGCAGTCGTTCCTGTCGCCTGCGTTGCCATAGTCATATAATTGGCATCAACTGGAGTTTTAATGAAAATTTTTCCGTTTTCATTTTTAAATTCTACCGCGCCGTCTATTGCTCTGTTGAAAGTTACCAAAGTTCCGTTGATTGATTTTGTTTCCCCGGATTTAATGAAAATATTCTGTCTTCCTGTATCGCCCGTGGAAACTAAATGAAGATATTCAGCGCCGTTTGCATCAGCCACCAGACTGTCTTTTTTGCGCTGAACGTAGTCTAAAGTTTTTACTGTAATCGGTTTATCGTGAAAATCATATTTAGCCGAAAAATTTTTGTGAAGCGGCGACATAATATACGGCACGTCCTGATAATTCAAAACATCACCGTTTTCTTCAATCTGAATTTTAAAGAAATGTTTATCCGTAACAATCTCTCTCGAGCTCTCACCTTCGCGGATGTGCATCGTGCCTTCAAAACTGATGTAACGCGTAATCGCTCCGCCAAGAAAAATCAAAATAAATGAAAGGTGAAAAACCAAAACCGGCCATTTTTCTTTTTTCCAAAGTCTGTATCTGCCGATGTTTCCGATGAAATTAATGATCAATAAAACCATGATCATCTCAAACCACCAGGCCTCGTAGATCAGTGCTTTTGCAGTCGGCGTTCCGTAGTCGTTCTCCAAAAATGTGGCATACGCCATCGAAAACGCATAAGAGAGCAGCAACACGGCCATCGTACGCGTAGAAATGAGAATATCCTGAATCCTTTTCATATATTTTTACTATGCTTGCAAAAATAAGGATCAAAAAACGAATGCCCGATAAAAAAAGATGTTTTTTGTCATCTTGCAATAGGAGTTTAATATTTTGAATCATTCTTAATTAAAATTTTTCTTTGATCATAATCTCATTGAAAATCAATTTTTTTGCTCAAAAACGAGGTATTCTTAACTTCCTATTTTCGCAAAATATAAGAGCACAAGAATAAAAAAAAACTAAATTTGCGCACATCGTTATTATGGAAAAGAAAACTACCAAGGCTAAAGCCGAGCAGCCGGAAAAAAGTAAAATACTTTCAAAACCCCGCATATTTTTCGGGCTACTTTTTATTGTGCTGTCGGGCGTTCTCGCGCTGTCGTTTATCTCTTTTCTCATGAACTGGAAAGCCGATCAAAGCCAGGCCGGAACAATGCTCGACAAGCAGATAAAATCTTCAAACGTCTTCGGAAAACTGGGCGACTGGCTCGGGAATATTTTTATTTTTGAAAGCATTGGCGTGGCGTCTTTTATCGTCGCGTTTCTCTTCGTGGTTTTCGGAACGATGATTCTTAAAAAGCGAATTTTCAAGCCCTGGAAAACTTTCGGTCACTCATTATTTTTCATTTGCTGGCTTCCGGTTTTATTTGGTGCAGTAACGAAAGGTCAGGGAACGGGCGGCGTCTTAAGCGGCGTTTACGGTTATCAAATTATGGATTCTTTAAACTCTATCATCGGCGACGTCGGCCTTTGGGTGGTTTTGGTGGTAAGCATTGCTTTGTATTTTATTCTTGAATTTAATTTGAGACCAAGTTCTGTTAAAGCAAGATTTAACGAAATCAATGAAAATACGGTTGGGCGGGTTCGCGCGATGATGCCAAGTTCGGATGGGAAATTTGAAGCCGATGAAGAGCTTGAAGAAGAAATTTTATCAGACGAAATTTTATATGAAGAAAGGAAAACCTACTTTCCTTTAAAGCCAAACAAAACTGCAGAAATTAAAGAAGATCCCGCGGCAGGAAAAATCGTGACGCCGAACCAGACTTCTTTCAACGAAAATAAAATCACGGTGGAAGATGTTTCTCAGCCACTTTCTCTGCCGCTAAAACCTGTGATGCCTGCGGTTGCGCCTGCAATGGCTTTTGAGTCACCTGCTGCAGTTGAAGATATCAGTTTTAAAGTGGAAATTGCTGCTGAAGAAATTTTAGACGATTCTGACAGACAAAGTAAAGAACTTGTTGAAAAACACGGTTTGTACGATCATAAACTTGATCTGGCGAAATTTCAGATGCCGACCATTGATCTTTTGAAAGATTATGGGAACGAAGAAATATCGATTAACAAAGAAGAATTAGAGGAAAATAAAAATAAAATTGTCGGACTTCTCAAAAATTTTAATGTAGGAATTTCTGAGATTAAAGCCACGATCGGGCCGACAGTAACTTTATATGAAATCGTTCCGGAAGCAGGAATACGGGTTTCTTCCATTAAAAAACTTCAGGATGATATCGCCTTAAATCTTTCAGCACTTGGCATCAGAATTATAGCACCAATGCCGGGAAAAGGTACCATAGGAATTGAAGTTCCACGAAAAAATCCAACAATGGTTTCGATGAGATCGGTGATTGCTTCGCAGAAATTCCAGAATACAGATATGGATTTGCCGGTGGTTTTCGGGAAAACGATTTCCAACGAAGTTTTCATGGCCGACCTTTCAAAAATGCCGCATTTGCTAATGGCCGGTGCGACCGGACAGGGAAAATCCGTCGGCATTAACGCGATTCTCACTTCCCTACTCTACAAAAAACATCCGAGCGAACTTAAATTTGTGATGGTCGACCCGAAAAAGGTGGAACTTTCTCTTTATTCAAAAATCGAAAGACATTATCTGGCTAAACTTCCGGATTCTGAAGAGGCGATTATTACCGATACCAATAAAGTTATCAACACGCTGAATTCGCTTTGCATCGAGATGGATCAGCGTTATGATTTGCTTAAAAATGCTTTCTGTAAAAATTTAAAGGAATACAACAAAAAATTCAGCGAGCGAAAACTGAATCCAGATAACGGTCACCGTTTTTTACCTTACATCGTGCTTGTGGTTGACGAATTTGCCGATCTCATCATGACCGCCGGTAAAGAAGTTGAACTTCCGATCGCAAGATTAGCACAGTTGGCACGTGCGGTAGGAATTCATTTAATTGTGGCGACGCAAAGACCTTCCGTAAATGTAATTACAGGGATGATCAAAGCGAATTTCCCTGCAAGAGCAGCATTCAGGGTGATTTCAAGTGTAGATTCGCGAACGATTTTAGATTCTACAGGCGCTGATCAGCTGATCGGGAAAGGTGATATGCTTTATTTTAACGGAAATGAAATTCTTCGCCTTCAGTGCGCGTTTGTTGATACACCAGAAGTCGAAAGACTGGCAGAATTTATAGGCGAGCAGAAAGGTTACGCTTCTGCTTTTATGCTTCCGGAATATGTTTCTGACGAGGGAATAAGTACCGTTGGAAGTTTCAATGCCAACGAAAAAGATGCACTGTTTGAAGATGCAGCGAGAATTGTGGTTTCTACCCAGCAAGGCTCAACTTCAATGTTGCAGCGACAGCTTAAACTGGGTTACAACCGTGCCGGAAGAATCATGGATCAGCTGGAAGCGAGCGGAATTGTTGGCGGATTTAATGGCGCAAAAGCCCGTGAAGTTTTAATAAGCGATCTGCATTCTCTGGAGCAGTTTCTGGAAGATTTGTAGATTTAAAACAAGCAGAAACCCTTTATTTAAGACAAATTTGGCTTTTCTTGGAATGGTTTTTGAAATTTGCTTTCGCGAAGATTATTAAAAGGATTTTAACCATCTATAGATTTTTAAGTCTAAAAAGAAGAATTTTAAACATGAAAAATACATTCACAAAAATCGCTTTGTCGGCAATAGTTCTCGGAGCAGTTAATTTTGCTGATGCACAGAAAATCGATGCCAAAGCAAAAAAGATTCTGGATGACATTACCGCAAACTATAAATCAAAAAACAATACCTATTTTAAATTTGCTTTCGCAAGCGGTGCCAACGGAAATATCAGTAAAACAGAACCCGGAATTTACTACGCTGCAGGCGATAAGTACAAACTGAAAATCATGGGGACGGAACAGATTTTCGACGGAAATAAAATATACAACATTAATGCTGAAGAATCTGAAGTAACGGTTGCCAAGCCAAACTCAGGAAGCCAGATGTTTTCACCAATTAATTATCTGACTTCGTACCGCAAAGATTACAACGTTTCATATGCCGGAAAAAAGACTATTGATGGTGTGAATGCAGATTTCATCAAATTGACTCCGGTGAAATCAAACGGAATAAAATACGTATACATTTTCGTTGATTCTACTAAAAAGCAAATGCTGAAACTGGAGCAGCATGGAACTAATAAAGATCTTTCGATTATCGATATCAAAGAATATAAAGAAAATCAGCAGCTCGATCCTGGGATGTTTGTTTTCGATAAAAGTAAATTCAAAAACTATCTGGTAACAGAATTGTAATGTTTTATTACTTTTAAAGTTAAAAAGAAATCCGGCTCATCTGTGAGTCGGATTTCTTTTTTTATTGAAGCGATTTTAAGTTTTAATAAATAGCTTTCGTCGATTCATGAAAAAGCCCGCCTGCTTTTTGAAAAAGGTGGCGGGCTTTTGGGTGAAAGCAGGCGTGCTTTTTATTTTTTGATAATTTTGAAACTCTGCGTTTTATCTTTTGAGTTCACTTTCAGTATGTAATTGCCTTTCACGAGCTGTGTAAGATCGATTTTATTGCTTCCTGAACGGCCTAAAGTAATGCTGGAAACCAGCTGGCCGGTAACATTATAGACTTCAGCATTTTTAAGATCGATATTTTTACCGTTGCTGATGGTTACAATTCCTGAGGTTGGATTTGGATAAACTGAAAGTCCTGTCATTTTTTCCGTTTCCTGAGTACCGAGAACGTTGCTGCAGTTGTACACATAGATTTCGTCGATGTACCAGCCATCTAATCCGCCACAACCATCGGTTCCCATTTCAAATCTGAATTTGATATTTGAACTTGGCGTTACTCCGAGCGCAGTAAGATTAATGATACTTTGTCCCCAAGAACCTTCGAGTCCGCCCTCATCAGCGCCGGAAAATGCTTCCTGACCTTTAATTGGGTTATCATTCCCTGTAATAGCCAGTGTAAGATTATAAGGATTTGCAGTGAAAGCTGTACTTGGAACGATCGTCCAAGCGCCACCGTTTAAGCTGTATTTAATATTTCCACCATCATAATCTTCTTCTGTCGCTACCAAATGATTGAATGCCATCTCATAACCGCCAGCAGAATAAGCCGGGAAAGTAATCAATGGGCTCTCAAGTCTTATAATACCATTCTGGAAGTTTGAAGAACAGTTTCCTAAAGAAGGATCAGTTCCGAAAATCGCTTTTCCAGTTCTGCCTTTTGGTAAAGTTGTATCGATTACCCAGTTTCTTGCCGTCCATGTTGCCGTTGCGCCAACATTTGAAACCGTCCAGTTTCCTAAACCGTTTTCCCAGTTTTCCTGTAACAAAGGTGCGGCTGTTGCTACATTACAAAGTGCAGGAGTCGCAGCCAAAAGTGGTGTAAAACCACACTGATTATTAGGGGAAGATCTTAATTTCACAGCAAGCAGGGCGTTCTGAAGATTCTGAAGTTCACCTGCTGAAAAACTTTGTCCTGAAAGTCCCGCTGGCGTCGTTGTCGTTGATAATCCCTGAAGGTTTGTTCCCACTAAATCTGCAAAAGACGCTTCAAGAGCATTTGCAAAAGTTTCGTAGCCGCTTGTTGCTGTGAGATACACGTTTTGCGCTCTCCACCAAAGGTGTGCTGCTTTTACAAAACCAATAGGTGTTATTGTATATCCGCCGTACGTTCCGCCGTCTACCAAAAGAGAATATAATCTGTTACCAACTCCTGAGTTGATATGCACACCACCGCTGTCTGTAGAAGCGCAATGATAATTTGCATCCAGCATGTTTGCAGGATCTCCGTTACAGTTAGGGTTCCACATATCACGGATTGGCGCACCAAAAGCTGTTGCGTCCTCGCCTATTTTCCATCTTTGAGTTCCGGTACAGGCTGTAGTTGTACGCACAGCAAGATTTTCTCCTGTATCCTGATAATTGTTTAAAAGGTCAATCGTTTCACCCCAAACATCTGAATACGATTCGTTCAACGCTCCCGACTGGTACTGATACAAAAGTTTGCTCGTGTACGATGTATAGGCGTGTCCCCATTCATGAGCGACAACATCATCCGCTGCAGTTCCGTTGCAATAGTTGGCAGTTGTACCATTCCAGTTTGCGTTCGGGCAGTTGATATTTGGGTTGTTATTAATGGTAATCATCGCATGATCAGCATTGTCATACGATATGTAATTGAAAGCATTTTTAAAGAAATTATAAACATGCTCAGAAGTTACCACTTCATTTTGCTGCCATATCGTTAATATTCCGGGGAATGCGTTTCCTTCAGACCATTTCAGATTGGTTGCGTTTGTATTTGTTTCGTAAAGCTTTCTGTCGATAATATTATGAATTCCGGTAAACTGCTCAACAAGTTTTCCGGTGTGTGCATCAATAAAGACAAATTCTCTGACGTCGTTTTTATTCGTTACTTCAACTTCGTATGCAAGAAAAGTTTCAATTTCTTTATCCTGAGCCAATCCTTTAGGAAAAATGAAAAGCGTCGGCTCATTGTTTTCTAACGGAAGCGTTTTGTTGAAAGCTAAATTCTGTTCCTTTACGATTTGTTTGGCTAGATCTGCTGCCTTGCTTTTAGAAATCTCGGCAATCCCGGAATCTGCAATATCAGGAATAATGTTTCCGTTAACTGAGTTTAAATCGCCATTGCTGTTAAAATGAAATTTCAAAACACCGTCGTACACCGCAATGTCTTTGTGTTTCTGAGCAAAAACCACATTTTTCAATCCGTAATTGTCGGTAAATTCCTGTAGAAAGATCAAATCCTGAGGTGAGGAAAGTTTAAAGATTTTGTAGTTATCTGCTATAAACTTTTCCGCCTTTGCTTTGCTGTCTGCAGCATTAAGATGAAGCGGTTTCGAAGTAAATCTGATAAAATTGGGTACTGAAGTGTTTTGGTTAAGAGAAATTTCAGCGCCGAAATTTCTCTTAAGTTCCTGCAGAGTGCTTTCCTGCTGTGCGAATGTCATTAGCGAAACAGCAGTGAAAAGTGTGCAAACTATTTTTTTCATTAAAGGAAACGGTATTATATTTTAAGATTAGCAAATATATCATTAAATGAATAATTTGCAACAATAATATTGGTAAGATTAAAAATTTTTTAAAAACTGGGGCTAATTATGCTGAAATTCAAATTTTTAAACAGTAATCAATACAAAATAATTTCTTGAACATCATCATTCGTTTTTTTATAAATTTGCCTCATGTTTAAAATCTTAGACCGCTACATCATAAAGACCTTTTTTGGGCCTTTTCTATTTATATTCAGCGTGCTGTTTTTTATCTTTATTGTGAATATTGTCTGGATTCAGCTCGGGCAGTTTTTAGGTAAAGGTCTTACCACATTTCAGATTTTAAAACTTCTGTTTTATCTTGGTGTAAATGTTATAAGCATGGTTTTGCCGCTGACGATCTTGCTTGCGAGCATCATGTCTTTTGGCGAATTTGGCGAGCGGTACGAGCTTGCCGCTATGAAAGCTGCCGGAATTTCACTCACGCGGGTAATGATGCCGCTTTTGGGAATCACGGCTTTACTGTCAATTTTGCTTTTTTTCTTTTCAAATAATATTATCCCCGATTTTCAGAAGAAAGCGAAAAATATGCTTTTCAATATTGCGCAGACAAAGCCTGCGCTCAATTTTACACCAGGACAGTTCATTGATCAGATTCCTGGTTATATGGTGAAATTTGATAAAATCACAGGAGAAAATGACGAAAATATCGAAGGTGTCTTTATTCACAAAAAAGCAAGCACATTTGAGAACCAACAGTCAATTGTTGCTGAAAAAGGAAAATTTGTACAGGCAGCAAATCCAAATTATCTGCGTTTGGTTTTATACAACGGCTATGTTTTCGAAGATGCGATTGCCGGAAGAAGCGATAATGTGCGCGTAAAGCAACCTGATCAGGCTGTGAAATTTGATTCTCTTGTTTCGCATTTTGATGTCAGCGAAATTATTGATAAAGCTATTGAAAAAGAACAGATCACAGACGATTACCGTTTTCAGACGTATGGTGAGTTAAATACGACGATCAGCGAAACGCAGAAAAATAATACGAAAACCGTTGAAACCCTTAGCGCAGATCTCATTAACCAAACGAGCACCAGCATCGTATATCTCGACAAAGGCAAGAAAAAAACGGTTGCAAAGAATCAGTTTAAATTTGATACGGTAAAAACTGACAAAAAACTCGAGATTCTCTACAACGCGTATAACAAAATCGAGAATCTGAAAACGAGTCTTGACACTAAGAAAAACGAACTCGACCCGAGTGTAAAATATTTCAGCAAAATTATCATTTATCAGCAGAGAATTCTCACCTATTCGTTTACATGTATTATATTCTTTATGATTGGTGCGAGTCTCGGATCGATCATCAGAAAAGGCGGAATGGGCGTTCCGGTAATTGTCGCGATCGTTATTTTCATCGTATTTTACATCATAAATGTCGGATTTGAAAACGTTGCGTGGGCAGGAAATATGAATCCGTATCTGGCTGCTTGGTTTCCGAATATTATCTTATTTCCGTTTGGCGTTTTGATGACGTACAAGGCGCTCACCGATTCTCAGCTTTTTGATTCTGAAAAATACAAAGCTTTCCTGAAGCCTGTTACCAAACTTTTTGTAAAAGACAAAGAGCACAAACGGTATCAGTAAATTGTGAAAATATTAGTTTAAAATAGTTTCAGATAAATCATTAATTTGGCTTTCTATAATTTAAAACTTTAAACAAAATATTTTATGAAAAAACTTCTACTCGCCGGGATTTTCTGTCTTGCAGTGAACACTGTTTACGCACAGGATGACACCAATGATTATGCGCTGAGAACTGAAGAAAAATTTGGCTATATCGTAGATAAATCCGGGAAGAAAACGGAAGGAATTGTCCGTTTGGTCGGCAGCGACAGAGATCCGTGGCAAAATCAGAAAAAAGTGAAATTTGTTGCTTCTACAGATATCGACAAATCGAAGAAAAAACAGAAATTCAAAACGTACGACAGCGACGATCTTACAGAATATGTAGCGTATGATGAGAGCAACCGCGCAAGACGTTTTCAGGTTGTAAAATATACCAACGCGAAAGAAGGTTTCAACACGGCGACCGGCGGTTTAAGCGGAAACATCAAAGCTTTTAATAATCTTACAAAAAGCAACCAGTTTGCGGAAGTGGTGACCGACGGAAAAATTAAAGTATATAAACTTTACGGTTATCCGACGACATTTGCAGCCGGACAAAGTCAGATTGATGAAGCCGATGCAGAGACCGACAGAATGCGAAAAAACCCTTCTTACATCTACACCAAAAAAGGCAGTAAGCTGAAAGAACTGAACATAAATGAAACGAAAATCATCACGGCAGACTGCCCGGTTGTAAAAACAAAAATCACCAAAGGCTCTTATGTCACGCTGAAAACCGACACGAAACAAAGAAGTGGTCTGGGATCTTTCATAAAAAAGCAGGTCGACAATGTGATGTCTGATATGCCCGGGATTGTAGATGAGGTGATCGTGGACTACAACGAGAGCTGCAAATAAATTTATAAATGTAAAGTCGCTGTTGAGCGGCTTTTTTTGTATAATTATTGCTGAAGAAATTTTAAACTTAATTATGAAAAATATTTTCACCGCTGTTTTAATGCTATTACTTTTTTCCTGTAAGCAGTCAAATGAGAAAAAAGTAACACAGAAAAGTGATTTTGAAACAAACGCTGACTGCACAACTCCGGAAAAGAAAAATGATCTGAAAACGGTTGAAGGAATTCGGGCAGAATATGCGGTTATTCAAAATGAACTGAAACTGAAAAAACTCGATTCTGCTGCAGTAAAATTTGAATGTGAGGAACGTTCAGGGACCGCCATTTATTATTCAGAGAAAGGCGTTTTAAAACTTTTAAAATTTGACAGTGGCGACAGTCATTTTACTTCTGTGGAAGAATATTACGTTGCAGAAGGCAAACCGTTTTTTATTTTCGTGACAGAAACTGGTTGGAGTTTTGACGGTGGTACTTCAGAAAAGCCGGAAACCAAAGACGATATTACTGAGAAAAGATTTTATCTGAATAACAATTCTACGTTTGAATGTTTCGAAAAAAAATACACTATTTTTTCAGCTAAAAAAGACAACCCAAAAAGTGAAAATGTCCCAAATAAAAAACTTTCAAAATGCGACGTTTCAGAATATCTGAAAAACTTTGAGAAGCTTAAAAGTCAAAATAAAAAACAGACGATCGGATGTTTTTGAAACAAAAAAAGTGATCAGACAATTTGTTTGATCACTTTTTTTATATTTTTCTGATAGATTAAACTTTCATGATTTCTGCCTCCTTCGTTTTCAAATGCTCGTCGCAGTTTTTCACGTATTTATCGGTAAGCTCCTGAATTTCAGCTTCTGCACCTTTTATAGCATCTTCAGAAACACCTTCGAGTTTCTTTAATTCTTTAATACCTTCCTGTCTTGCATTTCGCACAACGATTTTGGTTTGCTCAGTTTCAGATTTTGCCTGTTTTGCCAAATCTCTTCTGCGTTCTTCCGTTAATGGCGGAACATTCAGAATGATGTTTTCACCATTATTAGAGGGTGCAAAACCAAGATTTGAATTGATGATGGCTTTTTCTATAGCTCCGATCGCTGTTCTGTCCCAAGGCTGAATCGCGATGGTCATCGCATCTGGAACCGAAACATTCGCTACCTGATTAATTGGCGTAGGCGCACCGTAATATTCTACCATCACGTCCTGAACCATCGTTGTAGACGCACGGCCCGCTCTGATTTTCTGGAAAGCGTGTTCCAAATGTTTAATTGCGGCCTGCATATCATGCTGTACAGATTCTATAATAAGATCTAATTCTTCCATTATATATTGAAAATTTGATAGGTTGCACATCCTTTCTGTAAGATTTGGTCTAAATAAAGCCGTCTTACAATTTTTAAATATTATATATTAACTAAAGTTCCAACATCTTCTCCCTCCACAATTTTCACGAGATTTCCGTCTTTATTCATATCAAAAACGATGATAGGAAGTCTGTTTTCGTGGCTCAAAGTAAACGCGGTCATATCCATCACTTTCAGGTTTTTAGCATACACTTCGTCGAAAGAAAGTGAGTTGTATTTCACTGCGTCTGCATTTTTCTCAGGATCGCTGTCGTAAATTCCGTCTACACGAGTTCCTTTAAGAATGACATCAGCATCAATTTCAATTGCTCTCAAAGTCGCTGCCGTATCCGTTGTAAAATAAGGATTTCCTGTTCCGGCCCCAAAGATTACCACTCTGCCTTTTTCAAGATGGCGTACAGCTTTTCTTTTAATAAAAGGTTCAGCCACTTTATCCATCTCAATTGCAGACTGAAGTCTCGTCAAAACACCAACATCTTCCAAAGCGCCCTGCAAAGCCATCCCGTTGATGACGGTTGCGAGCATTCCCATATAGTCGCCCTGTACGCGGTCCATACCTTTTGCAGCGCCAGCTACGCCGCGAAATATGTTTCCTCCTCCTATAACAATAGCAACTTCGCAGCCCATATCAATTACGTTTTTGATCTCGAGTGCGTATTCTGTAAGACGGTCTGTATCAATTCCGTATTGTCTGTTGCCCATCAGCGCCTCACCGCTCAGTTTTAGTAGGATTCTTTTATATTTCATTTCCGGTAGTAGATTGTTTAAAAAAGCCCAGATTTCCTCAGAAAAATGGTTGTGCAAATATAAACATTATAGAGGTTGAAAAAAGAAAATATTTTACCTCTAAAATAATCCTGTAAAAATTTTGATACGTACGAAAAAGAATTATTTTTGCATTAATTAATAACCATTTTGAAGAAAGCTTTAATTATTTCGCTGTTTCTTTCAGGATTTTTTTCTTTTGCCCAAACCGGCACCAGTGTTTATCCTTTTCTCAATATTCCGGTTTCTGCCAGACAGGCGGCGCTGGGTGGCGATGCGATGAGCATCAGAGACAGTGATGTGGCTTTTGCAATTGCCAATCCTTCCCTTCTTAATAAAGATTCTGACGGTCAGCTTTCTCTGAATGCCGCAATGTATCTTGCAGACTCTAAATACGGTACAGTTGCTTACGCCAAAGATTTGGATAACGGCCACATGGTAACCATCAACGGTCGTTACATGAATTACGGAAATATCCCAAGAACTGATGACAGTGGTTTCGAAATGGGAGAGTTTACTGCCTCCGATGTTTCTGTGGGTGCAGGTTATGCCTATCAGTTTGAAGAAAACTGGACGATTGGTGGGGGAATTAATTTCATTACTTCAAAAATCGACACCTATTCTTCGTCAGCGATCAGCGGAACAGCCGGAGTCACCTACCATCACAAGAAAAACAAAGAAGCACTTTCTGTAGTTTTCAGAAATTTCGGATATCAGTTTAAATCCTTTAACGGAACGCGGGAAAATCTTCCCTTTAGAATTGATTTGGGTTACACCCGAATTCTGAAAAACTTCCCTTTGGCAGTAACAGTTACGGCACACGACCTTCAACAGCCAAATATTTCTTCAGATCTAAATGTAAACGGTCAGGAAGTAAATATCGGAAGAAAAATTGCTGATCATTTCTCGATCGGAGCCGAACTTTTTCCTGAGCGCAGCTTTAATGTGCGTTTCGGATATAATGTGAGACGAGGAAGTGAACTTGCGGTGATCGACCAGCGAAACTTTTCCGGACTTTCTGCCGGTTTCGGAATTAAACTTTCAAGATTTAAACTCGATTATGCACACGTTCGCTATCACAATTCGGCAAACGTAAACCAGATCGGAGTTTCGGTAGATCTTACCAGCCGACGGGGCGAATAATTTATTTGAGCTTTTATTTTAAACAAAAATTCGTGACATTTGCAGCATGAATAAACCTGTCATTGCCATCGACGGATTTTCTTCCACAGGAAAAAGTTCCATCTCAAAAATCATTGCCAAGCGTCTGGGCATCGTACATCTTGATACCGGAGCACTCTACCGCGGCATTACATGGTTTGCGATTCAAAACTGTATAGATGATGATCAGAAGATCAATCTGGAAGAATTATTTGCTTCATTTAAATTGATTAATCTGGAGTTTAGAAACGACGAAGGCGAGCTGGTTTTATATCTGAATCACATCAATGTATCCAAAGAAATCCGAACGAAAGAAGTTGCTGACCATGTAAGCTTTATCGCCAAACAGAAAGAAGTGCGGGATTTTCTTCTAGAAACCCAGCAAAGTTTAGCCTTAAAAGGCGGAATCATCATGGACGGGCGCGACATTGGGACCGTGGTTTTACCAAATGCAGATTATAAATTTTTCCTGACGGCAAGTATTGACGAACGGAGCAGACGCCGCTATATGGAAATGATCTGCCTTGGCATGACAACAGATCTTGAAACCGTGAAGGAAAATCTGATAACACGCGACAAAATCGACAGCGAACGTGAAATTGCCCCTTTAAAGAAAGCCGACAACGCGATTGAGATCGATAACACATCTCTTAATAAAAATGAGACGATAGAAAAGATTCTTTCATTCATTAAAAAGTGAGACAAATTCGGCATTTATGTGCTTTTTGGTATGTTAATTGTAACCTTAAAAACAAATTATTTTAAACATTAACTATTAAAAAAACGAGAAATGTCTAGAAAAGAAAACAATACAGCAGGTGTTTTGGCAGGTTTGCTAGCCGGTGCAGCAGCAGGTGTTATACTTGGTATGCTTTACGCTCCGGAAGAAGGTAAAGAGACCAGAAAAAAAATTAAAGACAAAGCAAACGATCTGAAAGATCAGGCTAAAGACAAGTATTCTGAAGTTTCAGAAAAAGTAAAAGGTCAGTATGACAATATTTCGTCTACCTTCAGAGATACTGCAGGAAATGTAGCTAACACAGTAAAAGACGGATACGATAAATACAAAGATCAAATCGTGTCTAAAACCAGCGACATCGCAGAAGATGTGGAAAAAGGTCTTAACGATCTAAAACCATAATCAAATTTAATATAAATTGAAAAGGAACTTTGAGCCATTAAAGTTCCTTTTTTTGTAACTTTTAAAATCTCGACATGATAGAAACTTTAAAAGAATATGCTTCCAAAAGGCTGGATTTGGTAAAGATTCTCGCCACGGAAAAAGCTTCGTTATCAGCAGGAATTATCACTTATCTTGTGCTGATGCTTGTTGCATTTACATTTTTTATTATACTTTTCAATATTGGTGTCGCTTATTTTATAGGAAAACTTCTTGGAGCGACGGCTTACGGCTTCTTTATTGTTGCTGGTTTTTATCTTTTAATCATGATCATTTTAATCATCATGAAAAAAAGTATTATAAATATGATTGCTGATAAAGTTGTGAAATTTATAAACCACTAGATTATGGGAAGAAAATATGACAGCCTTGAAGAATTGCGGAGAAAGAAAAACCTGTTGCGCACCGAGATCAGTGATTTAGAAGGTCTTTTGACGTTTAAAAATACTAAAGAAAGTCTAAGCGCATTTACAAACGGACTTACCGATCAGTATCTGAAGGACGTGAAAGAACCCGATGGAGAAGAGAAAACCGTGATCAGAAAAGATGTAATTGCAAAACAGTTTACCTCGCAGCTGAAAGGGATGTTTTTGAATAAAGACGCTGCGATGGGAATTGCAAATTCTGCTTTTAACGGAAATGCGATCGACGGCATCGTAAAATTAGCAGTGACAGGAATTGTTGCCAGCTATGCCAAGAAGAACTTTAAAAGTTCAAACTGGAAGAAAAAAGTCTTGGGTGCGGTAATAATTTACTTAGTTCCGAGCGCGCTGAAATTTCTTAGAAAACGGCTGGAAAATTACCAAAGGTCAAAAAGCCTTTCGAGTATGGAGCAGCTTATATAAATTCTATCAGGATCTTCTGGCTAAAAACGTCAGAAGTTTCTGATTTTTTATTTTGAAAAAAGCTGTCCCAAAACTATTCCTGCAGCCACTGCAACATTCAGACTCTCTGTCGACTGAGATTTCCCAAATCTTGGGATCGTGATTTTATGATTTAAAACACTTTCGGTAAAATCGCGGATTCCATTACCTTCATTACCGAGAATGATATTCATTTTATCTCTTCTTTTAAATTCGTAAATACTTTCCCCATCCATATCGGTTCCGATATTCAGATTTTCTGTTTTTGAGAAAAACTCCTGCAAATCCTTATAAACGATATTCACTCTGGTAAATGAGCCCATTGTCGCCATGATCACTTTCGGATTGTAAAAATCGACCGTATCATTGCTGCAAACAATCTGTTCAATGCCGAACCAATCAGCAAGACGGATGATTGTTCCGAGATTTCCCGGATCCTGAATTCCGTCTAAAACCAACTGCAGATTATTTTCAGAAAAATCGCTTTCATTTTTTAAAAAACAAACCGCCACAGAATCTTTCGGGTTTTGGAGCATACTTATTTTCTTCAATTCAGCTTCCGAAATCTGATGAACCTGAACATCTTTTACAGTAATATCTTCTGGGTTGAGTGAAAAAATTTCTTTCACTTTATACGGAGAATTGGCAAGCTCAGAAATGATTTTGTTGCCTTCTACCAAAAACAAATTGTATTTTTGCCTGAACTTCTTTTTATCTAAAGACTGTAAAACTTTTATTGTATGAGCTGTAAGCATTTTAAGAATTCTTCCCAAAAATATTATAAAATTCTCGCACTTGCAACAATTGCTGTCATACTCTACGCCTGCAGCACCACGAAAAAGGTGCCCGAAGGCGAATATCTGCTTACTAAAAACAGTTTTGAATTTAGCGATAAGAAAGAATCTTTCGATGCAGAGCTTAAAGATTATGTTCAGCAAAAACCCAACAAAAAAGATCTTCTTTTTCTGCCTTTAGGCTTGTTTTTCTACAATGCAGCAAACCCAAAATACGATACTGTTTTTAATGAATATATGACCTTTCCGAGAGAAATGCGTAACCAGAAACTGCGTGATTCACTCTTCGTTAAATACAATATGCCCGAAAGTGTTGGCAAAAGACTTTTCATAGACAGACTGTATCATAATTTCGGAACGCCGCCAGTAATCTGGGATGAAAGCAGAACGATAAAAAGCGCCGAATCTGTTAAGAAAAGACTTACCTACAGAGGTTTTTGGGACGCTGATGTGAAATATAAAAAAGACCTCGATTCTGCTGCAAAAAAAGCGCAGGTTACATATATTGTAAAACACAACAGTCCTACTTTTATAAAAGATTATTATTACAACATTCCTGACGCAGGCGTTCGCGGGACGTATGCAGAAAAGAAGCATGAGAGTTTTATTAAATCCGGGCAGATTCTTGATCAGACACTTTTAGAAAAAGAAGTTACAAGAGTTAATAATCAAATGCGTGCGGCTGGTTTTTACCGGTTCAACAGTTCGAATGATGAAGTGAGCTTTGTGGCTGACACTTTAAAAAACACGAAACAGGTTCCGCTGGTGATGGAGATTCAGAAGGATTCGATGAATTCAACTTACAAAAAAGCTACGTTTGGAAATATTGATGTTGCGATTGTAAACGAAAACGGAGATTTTCCAAAAAATACAAAAAAAGACAGTTTGCGTAGAATCCGTTTTCATAAAGTAGATGATACTTACAAAACCAATGCGCTGTGGCGTGCAGTAATCGTCGATAACGGCACTGTTTACGATCAGAAAAAACTCGATCTTACAAAACGGAATTTTATCGCGATGAATAATTTCAGCGTTTTAAAAGCAAGAGATTCGCTGCGTCGCGGCGGCGTTGGCTCGCCTAATGACAGCATCATCGACGTTTTGTATGTTTTAAAACCTTTAGATAAGTATGATTTAAAGCTAGGAGCCGATCTCAATTATTCTCAAATTCTGAATTTTGGTATATCGCCGTCCGCTGATCTTGTGACCAGAAATGTCTTTGGTGGCGCAGAGAACCTTTCCACCAGTGTTTCGGGTACATTTGGTTCAATCCGTAATCCAAGAAATGATCAGGGTAGACTTTTAGCTTATGAAATCTCTGCACAGGCTTCACTTTCATTTCCAAGATTACTTCTGCCGTTTAATTACTACAAACTGATTCCAAAAAGATACACGCCGACATCTTCTATTGTTTTAGGAGCTTCGGTGCAGAATAATATTGGTCTAGGAAGAACCATTTTCAATACGGGTCTGAACTATTTTGCAAACGTTGATGATAAGGTTTCGCACCGACTCACGGTTTTTAATACGCAGCTGAGTCTTACTAGAAATAAAGAAAGTTTTTACGATTTCTTCGTACGCGACCGTGATATCCGCGATGATGTTTTTTCAAGTTATTATCAATACAATCCGACCGCGCAGCAACAATTGCAGAACGGAACGATCACTTCAGATCAGCTTTCTGCGCAGATCATCAGTGATGAAGGCTACAGAAATTCTCTTTCCGCAGATCAGCGAAATAATCTGAACAGTTTTAATCAGTCTCTTATCAATAAAGACAGACAGACGCAGGATGTCATTATTTCTTCACTTATTTATAATTTTATTTATAATGAAATCGGTAAAAAAGAATACGTCAACCCATTCTATTTCAACGGAAAAGTAGAATTTGCAGGAAATATTCTGAGTGCTTTCAATCAAAAAAGAGACAACAGAAATCCTGGTGTTTTCGACGCTGGTGAACGTACCATTTTTGGAATTCCGTATGCTCAGTTTGTGAAATTTGATGTTGATGTAAGAAAATATTTCAAGTTTAATTCGAACCAAACCCTTGCTGTAAGACAGTTTATTGGTCTTGGAATTCCTTATGGAAACTCGACCAATATGCCTTTTGCAAGATCTTATTTTAACGGCGGTGCCAACGACATTCGTGCCTGGGTTGCATTTGGAGGTCTCGGTCCTGCAGACTCACAAATCGACGAAAGAATCCGTACATACGTAATGGGAAATGTGAAACTGACGACCAATATCGAGTACAGAATTCCGTTTTCAGAACGTTTTGAAAGTGCGATTTTTACCGACATTGGAAATATCTGGAGTCTGAAAGACAATGGTTTTAATGATGAATTTAAATTCAATAAATTCCTTCGTCAGGTTGGTGTCGGAAGTGGCGTCGGTCTCCGTGTAAATGTCGCTTACATCACGCTTCGACTTGATTTTGCGTATAAAATTTATGATCCAAACAAACCCGACGGTGAAAAATGGAGATTCAAAGATTTTAATCCACTCAAACCGACGTTTAATCTCGCATTTGGATATCCGTTTTAATCTGGAGAGATTCCAAGAACAAAATATACAACCGCGATCACGCGGGCAAGAATCTCGCGCGACTGGTTTCGGTAGTAGCTTTCGGGTTTATTCACATCCTGCGCGTCAAACCCCAGGGCATTCATATTATTGTTTCTGGCAAAAAAAAGTGCACGGAGATTGTGGAAACCCTGTGAAACGATAATCACATCAGACTTTTTGTACACTTCTTTGCACCGTAAAATGCTCTGAAAAGTGTTGAATCCTTTCGGATCTTCAATAATGATATCCTCAGGCACCCCTTCCTGATAAATTAGAAAATTTTTCATCGCCGCAGGTTCATCGTAGCCTTTGCTTTTTTCGCCACTCACGATGATTTTCTTTATTTTTCCGTGATGATAAAGCAAAGCCGTGGCATCCATTCTTTTGGTAAAATACGGATTCGAAGCTCCGGAACGCATTCTCGGTGAAGTTCCCAAAACCAAAGCCACTTCACGTGGTGGAATTTTAGAAATTCGGGTAAACGTTCTTCCGTCTGTCAGGCCGAAAACCCATATGTTTGAAAGGCAGATGAGCAGCAAAACCAATTCTGCTGATGTAAAAACAATTTTAAATATGTTTCTGAAAAATCTCAATTCAGATCAAAGTTTAGTTTGATTTTTTTGCTTTTAGCAATAGACATACATGGCAAAATTTTCCCGCTTGCTTCTTCTTTTTCGGTCAGATATTCATTTTCCAAAAGCTCGACGTCACCATTTTCAAGCTGACATTCACAGGTTCCGCAAATTCCGGATTTACACGAATATGGCACCGGGAGTTTCTGTGAAATGAGCTGCTGAAGAATTTTTTCATTGTTATTTTTAAGCGTCGCTGTATACGTTTTTCCCAAAGTCTGAAATTCAACTTCAATATTATTTATCAGCGGAAATTCTTTTTCTACCGGATAAATATCTTCATTAAACTCTTCAAAAAGTTCAAAATGAATATTCTTTTTTCTGATTCCGTGATGATAACAGGCATTTGCAAGAGACTTTATCATGTCTCCTTTTCCACAAATCAAAACTTCATCTACCGCGTCCCAAATTGTAGATTCTTCATCTGTATCATCGAGATGCAGCAGCTGATTGATAATTAAATTTAATTTCTTATCATCGAGCCGACCGTTGAAAAGCTGGTGCGAAAGTTTTTCCTGAGAATAAAAATAAAAAACCTGCAGTCTTTCGTTATATTTTTCAACTAAATCGTGCAGTTCTTCACGGAAAATAACTTCGCTGCTTGTGCGGTTTCCGTAAAAAAGAAAAAGTCTCGTACGTGGTTCGGTGTGAAGAATAGTTTTAAAATGACTTAGAATCGGTGTAATTCCTATTCCCGCTGCAAAACCAATGATGGTACGAAATTCGCTTGGCTTTGAAACTAAAGTAAAACGCCCTGAAGGAGCACTTACAAGGATTTCATCGCCTGTATGAAAATTTCTATACAGTTCTGAAGTAGCAGAATTTTCTGAGGAAATTTTAACTGCCAAAGAAATTTTCTGTTCAAAAGGCGCCGATGTCATTGAGTAATCACGAATCACCGTTTCGCCAAAAGCCTGAAAAATCAAACTCACAAACTGACCCGCTTCAAAGCTGAAAATATCTTTTAAATCTTCGGGAATTTCAAGATCCAGCGAAAAAGAATTTTTGGTCAGGTCTTGCTTTTTAGCTATTTTTAAACGGTAAAACCGGGTCGGTTTACCTTTGTAGATTTGTTGCTCCATAAGTTCAACTCAAATTTAATTAAAATAATTATGATAAAGATAATTTTCTCCGCGATTGTGCTTACCGCAGTTGTTGGCTGTACCAAAGAAAAAACCGCTGTGACTGAAAAAACGGAAACTAAAGACTCTGTAATCGTCCAAAAACCAGCAACTTCTTCTGCTCCAATTGTTGCGGATGGCTTGAAAGTCTTATCGCCGGATGACGCCGCAAAATTCTTAAATACAAAAAATGACACGCTTTACGTAACCAATTTTTTTGCAACCTGGTGCGGACCGTGCGTGAGAGAAATCCCTCATTTTAAAGATAAAATTGCTGAAGTGAAGGGTCAGCCGGTGAAAATTTCTTTCGTAAGTCTTGATACAAAATCGGCTTGGGAAAAAGACGTTCCGAAGTTTGTCGAAAAGCAGGGCATTCAGGGAAATACCTATCTTTTGGATGGAGGATCTCTTGACGAAGCTTTTTTCAGCAAAAATTTTAAAGAGTGGAATGGCAGTGCAATTCCATTTACATATATGAGAAAGGGCGATAAAACCGACGAATATCTGGGAATGATGACACCTGAAATTCTTGATTCTAAAATAAAGTCTTTCAAATAATTCTGAGATTACGTTAATGTCGCAGAAGTTTAAAATCCTGTTTTCAGTTTTAGTAATGGCCATTATTCTGTTTGCTTTACTGAATCTGAACACAGGATTTTTATATTTACATTTCAGCGATTTTGTTTCTGAAACTTCGCAATCGCAGATTGCTGAAATTCGTATCAACAGAGTTTTGGTGATGATTTTGGCGGGAGTTTCCATTCCTACTTCCGGTTTTCTCATGCAGGAATATTTTCAGAATCCGCTGGCAGGACCGGATATTTTAGGAATAACTTCCATCGCAAGTCTTTCGGTAGCTTTTTACATTTTCTTTTCGCAAAATCTATTTATTCCCGAGATTTTTCAGAACAGCTTTATGAGCATTTCCGCCATTGGAGGAAGTTTACTGCTTATGACGCTTCTCCTTGCCGTTTCCCGTAAATTTTCAGATAAATCATATCTTATCATTTTCGGATTTCTCGTATCAGCACTTGCTGGTGCAGTAGTTTCGATGTTGCAGCTATATGCAGAAGATCAAAGTCTGAAAAACTATATTCTGTGGTCATTTGGCGCAAATAATACGGCGACAAAAAATCAAATTTACATTCTCGGAATTTTGGTAATCATAGGATTATTTTTCTGTTTTAAAACCATAAAACCGCTCATTGGAAATTCGCTTGGCTCGGCTTATGCACAAAGTTTTGGCGTAAATCTTAACCGCTTGAAAATATTAATTATCGCCACATCTTCTCTCCTTTCCGCTTCGGTGACGGCATTTATAGGTCCCATTTTATTTGTCGGAATCATCGTTCCGCATTTTTGTCGGATGATTTATAATCCGTCGAAACTCTGGCATCAGTGGCTTCTTAATATGCTTCTTGGGATTGCAATCATGCTGGTATTTTCCATATTTGCCGAAAAATCGCACATTCCAATTAATGTGATCAGTTCCGTTTTCGGAATTCCGGTGATTCTGATGATGCTTTTAAAACAGAGCAGGTCATGATTTTTGATATAAAAAATGCAGATATTGGCTATGATAGCTCGCTGATTTCGGGTGTAAATACACATCTTAAAAATGGTGATGTCTGCCTTTTGATCGGAAACAACGGCGTCGGAAAAACAACTTTAATCAAATCAATTCTTCATCAGATTCCATTATTAAACGGAGAAATCTCTATTGACAAGCAAAACATAAAAAAGCTTTCTGTAAAAGAAGTTGCAGAGAAAATTGCTATTGTTTTTTCTAAATCTCCCGTTCCCCAAAACCAGACGGTTTACGATCTTATTTCGCTGGGAAAATTTATTTATTATCCTTATTATTTTAAACTGAAAAACACCGATCAGAAGGAAATTGATGAAATTATTTCTTCTTTAAAACTTAATCAGTACAGAAATACTTTACTGAAAAATCTTTCAGACGGAAATCTTCAGAAAGCATTTATTGGCCGTGCAATCGCACAAAACTCAGCAATTATCATTCTTGATGAACCGACCACTCATCTCGATGAAAAGAATAAAATCATCATTCTAAAGACACTTCGGGAGTTGGCGAAAAAACAAAATAAAATAATTCTGTTTTCCAGTCACGACTGGCGTTTGGCAAAAGAATTTACAGATCAGATTTGGTATATAAAAGGTGAAAAACTGCATAGCGGTTTAGTTGAAGATATTTTGCTGCAACATCACGAACTTACTGATGTTTCGTTATTCAAAGTCAATAAAAATTTTATTCCGCCACACATATTTGCACCAAAAGTTGAGAAAGAAATGCTTTTCTCACTGCTGCAGAAGAATTATGATACAGATCTGTCTGATATTATTTTCACTTTCAAAGAAAACATCTGGCAGATTTCTTATAAAAACAATCATCATCAATGTTTAAACTTTGGTGAAATACTTCTTTTCCTGAACAATCTTCATTAAATTTTACTAATCTTGATCAGATTCATATACTATGCATGCATAGTATTATGCAAATCATACATTTAAACTTATTGATTTTCAGTGCTTTAACGTACATTAACTATTATTAAATACTATGCATGCATAATATTTGCTACATTTGAGTAAATCAATTGTAAAACTTTTATAATGGATAATGAAAAAAACAAAACCGAAAACGTAGATCTTATTTTAAAGCAAACGTGGCTTTCTGTCTCAAAAATGTACACCGAGATGGCGCAGGAACATGATTCTACTGCTGTACAGGCACTTACACTTTTAAAAATAGATCCAAAAGAAGGCACGCGAAGCACAAATCTCGGTCCGAAAATGGCGATTGAACCCACTTCGCTCACAAGAATCATCAAACTTCTGGAAGACAACGGATATATTTATAAAGAAAAAACTACCACTGATAAACGTGAGGTAATTATTAAACTCACGGAAAAAGGGTTGAATTCTAGAAATATGTCTAAAGAAGTTGTGGTGAATTTTAATAAGAAAGTGATGGAGAAAATCGCGCCTGAAAAACTAGAAGTTTTTAAAGATGTGATGAATGAAATAATGAAAATCGCCAACGACATCAACAACCGAAAATAAAAATCATTCAACAAATTTTATTAAAGCCGTAGGCTTTATATCACCAAATAAATAGTTTATAGATGAAAAGAAGAATCAAACACGTAACGGTTTTAGGTTCTGGAATTATGGGAAGCGGTATTGCAGCACACTTTGCCAACATCGGCGTGCAGGTTCTACTGCTCGATATTGTTCCTTTTGAGCTGAATGAATCCGAACAGAAAAAAGGTTTGACCAAAGACGACAAAGCCGTTCGTAACCGAATTGCTTCTGAAAACTTTGAAAAACTGAAGAAATCTAGTCCCGCTCTACTCTATTCCCCAAAATTTGCGGAAAGAATTAAAGTCGGAAATTTTGATGATGATTTAAAGAAGATTAAAGATACCGACTGGATTATTGAAGTTGTGGTTGAAAAACTCGACATCAAAAAATCGGTTTACGAAAAAATTGAACAGTTCAGAAAACCGGGAACTTTAGTTTCATCCAATACTTCCGGAATTCCAATCAATATGTTGGTAGAAGGACGAAGTAACGATTTCAAAAAATATTTTGCAGGAACACACTTTTTTAATCCGGTAAGATATTTACCACTTTTAGAAGTGATCCCAACCAAAGAAACGGATCCGGAAATTGCCGAATTCTACATGAATTACGGAGCGAAATTCTTAGGAAAAACCACGGTTTTAGCAAAAGATACTCCGGCGTTTATCGCCAACAGAATCGGAGTTTTCTCGATGATGGATTTACTTCATAATGTTCAGAAATTAGGTTTAAATGTTTCTGATGTCGACAAATTAACAGGTCCAATTATTGGCCGGCCAAAATCTGCAACGTTCAGAACTGCCGATGTTGTTGGCTTGGATACTTTGGTGATGGTAGCGAACGGCGTTCGTAATAGCGGTGCTGAGGCAAATGATTTTAATGACGTTTTTGCTCTTCCAGACTACATCCAGAAAATGGTGGATAACAAATGGTTGGGTTCAAAAACCGAACAGGGTTTCTACAAAAAAGTGAAAGGTAAAGACGGTAAATCTGAAATTCACGGTTTAAATCTGGATACTTTAGAATACGAGCTTCAGGGAAAATCTTCATTCCCAACTTTAGAATTAACTAAAAATATCGACAAGCCAATTGATAGATTTAAAGTTTTGATTGGCGGTAAAGACAAAGCTGGAGAGCTTTACAGAAAATCCTTAGGTTCTCTTTTCGCTTATGTTTCTCACAAAGTTCCAGAGATTTCAGATGAAGTGTACAAAATTGACGATGCGATGCGAGCAGGTTTCGGTTGGGAAAACGGTCCTTTCGAAATTTGGGATTCGGTTGGCGTTCAAAAAGGAATTGAATTGGCTACAGAAGCTGGTTATGAAGTTTCTGATTGGGTGAAAAACGTTGAATCATTTTACAAAGTAAACGAAGACGGACAAAGTATTTTCTTCGATAAAAACTCAGGAAACTACAATAATATTCCGGGTCAGGAATCATTTATCATTTTAGATAATATCAGAAAAAACAAGACGCTTTGGAGCAACTCAGGTTCTTCGATTGAAGATTTGGGCGACGGAATTATCAATTTTGAAATCCGTTCTAAAATGAATTCTTTAGGTGGTGAAGTTCTGGACGGCTTAAACCGGGCCATCGATTTAGCTGAAAAAGAATACGACGGATTGGTGATCGGAAACCAGGGAACGAATTTCTCTGTCGGAGCCAATTTAGCCATGATTTTAATGATGGCCATCGAGCAGGATTGGGATGATTTGAATATGGCAATTGCGTATTTCCAGAAATCAATGATGAGAGTTCGTTATTCTTCAATTCCTGTCGTAGTCGCTCCTCACGGAATGACTTTAGGCGGTGGATGCGAAATGACGATGCACTCAGACCGCGTTGTTGCAGCCGCAGAAACTTACATCGGATTGGTAGAAACCGGAGTTGGCGTAATTCCCGGCGGTGGTGGAACGAAAGAATTTGCATTGAGAACTTCAAGAGAATTTCACAGTGACGATGTGAAAAACAACCGTCTTCGTGAAGCTTTCATGAATATTGCAATGGGAAAAGTAGCCACTTCAGCGTACGAAGCTTACGATATGGGAATTCTTGAAAAAGGAAAAGACATCGTAGTTGTTGATAAAAGAACGCAGATTATGACTGCAAAAATGATGGCGAAAAGTCTAGCAGAACACGGCTACACGCAACCGATCGAGCAAACGGTAAAAGTTCTTGGAAAAGATGCTTTAGGAATGTTCTACGTTGGGACTGATCAGATGTTAACCGGTAATTTCATCTCCGAACACGACAAGAAAATCGCAGATAAATTAGCCAACGTTTTAGTAGGTGGAAATCTTTCTGAACCAACAGTTGTTACCGAACAGTATTTACTGAATCTTGAAAGAGAAACTTTTTTACAGCTTTGTGGTGAAAGAAAAACTTTGGAGAGAATTCAATACATGTTGCAGAAAGGGAAACCTCTTAGAAATTAGACTTGAGACTGAGAGACTCGAGACTATAAGAGTTTTCAATTTTAGAATTAAAAATAGAATATAAACCTAATTTAAATCTACTGATAATGCATAACATTAGAAAATTAAAAATCTGGAATATTCAATTGATTTGTGTGTAGATGTTTATGAAGCGTTAGCAAATATGCCAAACGATGAGCGATATGGACTTTCTTCACAAATCAAAAGGTCAGCGGTTTCAATTCCTTCCAACATCGCAGAAGGCGCAGGAAGAGATACAAATCCCCAATTTTCACATTTTTTAAATATTGCATACGGTTCTTCTTATGAACTTCAAACACAATTAATTATTTCTGAAAGATTAAATTTTATTTCACCTGAAGTAAATGAATCTTTATTGAGTAAGTTAAATGGAGTTCAAAAAATGGTTTATGTTTTTAAAGAAAATATTAATAAATAATTAAATGGCAAGAGTCTCAAATCTCTTGTCTAAAAATCTGTAATCTACAATGAAACAAGCATATATAATCAAGGGGTTCAGAACCGCCGTTGGAAAAGCTCCAAAAGGTAGTTTAAGATTCACCCGTCCCGACGTAATGGCAGCAACAGTTATCGAGAAATTGATGGCAGCCGTTCCGCAATTAGATAAAGACAGAATCGATGATTTAATCGTCGGAAACGCAATGCCGGAAGCAGAACAAGGCTTAAATGTCGCACGTTTAATTTCTTTGATGGGATTACAAACCGACAAAGTTCCCGGAGTTACCGTGAACAGATATTGCGCATCAGGAAGTGAAGCGATTGCTATTGCTTCGGCAAAAATTCAGACTGGAATGGCGGATTGTATTATCGCAGGTGGTACAGAATCAATGTCTTACATTCCGATGGGTGGTTACAAACCCGTTCCTGAAACTGAAATAGCAAAGTCAAATCCCGATTATTATTGGGGAATGGGATATACTGCAGAAGAAGTGGCAAAACAGTTCAACATTTCCCGTGAAGAGCAGGATCAGTTTGCTTTTGAATCTCATCAAAAAGCTTTAAAAGCGAATGCAGAAGGGAAATTTGCAAGCCAAATTGTTCCTCTTCCTGTAGAATATAATTTTCTGGATGAAAATCAGAAAATGCAGACGAAAAAATTTGATTTTTCTGTAGATGAAGGCCCGAGATTAGACACTTCTCTGGAAGGTTTAGCAAAATTAAAACCCGTTTTCGCAAACGGAGGAAGTGTAACAGCCGGAAATTCTTCACAAATGAGTGACGGTGCAGCTTTCGTAATCGTGATGTCGGAAGAAATGGTAAAAGAATTAGGATTGGAGCCGGAAGCAAGATTGGTTGCATACGCTGCAGCCGGACTTGAGCCAAGAATAATGGGAATGGGACCAATTTATGCGATTCCAAAAGCACTAAAGCAAGCAGGTTTAGAATTAAAAGATATTGAATTAATCGAGTTAAACGAAGCATTTGCATCACAATCTGTTGCTATAAAAAAAGAACTGAACCTCAATCCAGATATTCTGAATGTGAACGGTGGTGCCATCGCGCTCGGACACCCACTGGGTTGTACAGGAACAAAATTAACCGTTCAGCTTCTCCACGAAATGAGAAAGCGTGGAAACAAATACGGAATGGTTTCTATGTGCGTGGGAACAGGACAAGGCGCGGCGTCAATTTTTGAACTTTTATAAATTTAAAATTAACAGTTATGAACAATATATTAAAGGGCGGCGAATTCCTCATTAAAGAAGTCGTTGCAAATGAAGTTTTCACGTTAGAAGAGCTTTCTGAGGAGCAAAAAATGCTGAGAGATTCGGCGAAAGAATTTATCGACCGCGATGTGATTCCACAAAATCCACAGTTTGAAAAGAAAAACTACGCACTGACAGAAGAGAAAATGCGTCAGCTTGGTGAAATGGGACTTTTGGGTGTTGCCGTTCCTGAAGAATATGGCGGACTCGGAATGGGCTTTGTCAATACCATGCTCGCCTGCGATTACTGTTCGGGTGCAAACGGTTCTTTAGCAACCGCTTACGGCGCACACACAGGAATTGGAACACTTCCGATTTTACTTTACGGAACCGAAGAACAGAAGCAGAAATATCTTCCGGATTTAGCGACAGGAACCAAATTTGGCGCATATTGCCTTACAGAACCTGATGCCGGATCGGATGCCAACTCTGGGAAAACCAGAGCCAAACTTTCTGCAGACGGATCACATTATGTGATCAACGGACAGAAAATGTGGATTTCGAACGCCGGTTTTGCTGAAATATTTATCGTTTTTGCAAAAATTGAAGACGATAAAAATATTACCGGATTTATCGTTGAAAAGAGCAAAACTGAAGGTCTAAGTTTCGGTGAAGAAGAGCATAAACTGGGCATACGCTCCTCTTCTACCCGTCAGGTTTTCTTTAATGATATGAAAGTTCCCGCAGAAAATCTTTTAGGAGAGAGAAATAACGGTTTTAAAATCGCTTTGAACGCTTTGAACGTGGGAAGAATTAAACTGGCCGCAGCAAATCTTGACGGACAGAGAAGAATCTTGAATCATTCTATTCAGTATTCAAACGAGAGAAAGCAGTTTGGTGTTTCAATCTCAACTTTCGGGGCGATCAGAAAGAAAATTGCAGAAATGGCAACGGGAGTTTTCGTTTCGGAAGCAGGATCTTACCGTGCTGCAAAAAATGTGGAAGATAAAATTGCAGAACTTACCGCTGGCGGAATGACTCATCAGGAAGCCGAACTGAAAGGTGTTGAAGAATTTGCGGTAGAAGCTTCTATTCTGAAAGTTTTTGTTTCCGATCTTACGCAACACACTGCAGATGAAGGTCTTCAGGTGTATGGTGGAATGGGATTTTCGGAAGAAATGCCTATGGAAGCTGCGTGGAGAGATGCCAGAATCGGCAGAATCTATGAAGGAACCAACGAGATCAACCGTCTGCTTTCTGTAGGAATGTTAATTAAAAGAGCCATGAAAGGTGAGCTCGACCTGCTTTCTCCTGCGATGGCAATCAGCAAAGAACTGATGGGAATTCCATCTTTTGAAGTTCCGGATTATTCTGAATTCATGAGTGAGGAAAAAACCATTATTGCCAATCTGAAAAAAGTATTTCTGATGGTTGCCGGTGCTGCGCTTCAAAAATACATGATGGATATTGAGAAACAACAGCATTTACTGTTAAATGCTTCGGAAATTTTAAATCAGATTTATATGGCTGAATCTGCTATTCTCAGAGCCGAGAAAAGTTTTGCACCGGATTCTGCAGAATCGGCGATGGCTCAGCTCTTCCTTTACAAAGCTGTTGAAAAGACGATTGCTGCCGCTAAAGAAGGCATTATTTCTTTCGCTGAAGGTGATGAGCAACGCATGATGCTTTCCGGTTTGAGAAGATTTACAAAGTATACCAATCATCCGAATGTTGTCGCTTTAACGGAAAAAATTGCTGCACATTATATTTCAAAAGGTCATTATTAAGAGACTTTTTTAAAAACAAAATATTTAAAAACGCTCCGGGAAATCGGGGCGTTTTGTATTAATAAGTATTTTCTGAAGATATATAATTCAGTTTTATTTAATTTTGAAAAATAATAATTTTGAAGTCAAATTTTAAAAATGATGAAGATCTATTTTTTTTGTGCGCTGCTCACTTTGAATTTTATGTACAGCCAAAACAATACAACCAGTTTTGGGATGAAAGATCCGACAGTAGATGAAAAAATGTATGGAAACGCAGAACCTTATGAGCAGGCAGACCAGGTCCCGGAATTTAAAGGCGATATCAATAATTTTCGCACATCTTTAATCAATAATCTGGATGTTAAAAAATTTAATAAAGCAGAAAAGAAATTTGAAACAGATCTGAATTTTATTATCGAAAAAGATGGAACGGTAAGTTCTATAGAAGCGAAAGGCAGAGATAAAGCCTTTAATCTGGCTGTAGAAAGTGCTTTCAGGAAAATGAAATCTGAATGGAAAAGTGCGAAATATTCACACTGGCAGGTACGGTATCATGTGAGTGTCCCCATTTTTTATGCGCAACAAACTTCTGTTACGGATAAGAATCTGGCAAACTCCTTTTTCGGGGTAAGAAAAGTAAATACATCACAGATTTTTCAGCACGTGGAACAAGCGGCAGAATATTCCCGAGGCTTGCAGAATTTCAAAAAAATCATTCAAGAAAAAATTAAAGAAATTCCTAATGTCTATCCTTTTACAATGAAATTTGTAATTGAAAGAGACGGAACATGCACCGATCTTAAGATTTTCGGGAAAGACGAAAACAAAAGTGAAAAGATTAAAAGAGCAATTTTGCCCATTAAAGAAGTGTGGTCGCCAGCAAAAATAGAAGGTCAAACCGTACGGTCACAGTACGCGATCGTTTTCGAATAATTTCGAAGGCAACTTACTGCTCTGTACGTCATTTTCTATTTAAATTTAAGATAAATTTACCATACTACTTCATCAGGTGAAATATAATTTTTACATTTAAAAAAAAATTATGAAGATTTTGATTATTTCTTTTACGTTTATTTCGGCAATTTCTTCAGCGCAGATTTCAAAGCCTTTACCTGATTCTTCTAAAACAAAATCTAAAAATCTTTCCCTGCTGTATAATAAACCGTTATTAGAAAAAGAGGAAGATCTGACGCTGAAAATGTACAAGATGCCCAATGTAAAACCGAGCGACACCTCTTTGTATTCTAAGCTATACATTTTGGAACGTAGAATTAAAATGTATGATATGCCGAATACTTTCAAAAAGAATTCAGAGAAAAAAGAATCATCCAAATAAACATTAAACTTCTGTAAATTTTGACAGAATACCCAATGTAATTCCGCTTCATTATTTATTTTTGCAGTCTACTTTAATAGACCATGACCAAAGAAGAACTGCTGCACTCCGCCATAAAAATCGCCAATAAAGCCCACCGAGGCCAGAAAGACAAATACCACGCGCCGTATATTGCGCACGTAATGCGCGTGATGGAATATGGTAAAACTTTTGATGAGAAAATAGTTGGCATTCTACACGATGTGGTAGAAGATAATCCTGAAAATTTCAGTTTTGAATATTTGAGAAATGAAGGTTTTCCTGAAAATATTCTTTTTGCGGTAAAATGTCTGACCAAATTCGACTCAGAAGAAAATTATGATGATTTCATAAGACGTACAGAAAGGTCTCCACTTGCCGTGGCTGTAAAACTTAATGATCTTCGTGACAACATGGATCTGCGTCGTGTAAACCGGGATTTAACTTCAAAAGACATCGTGCGCTTCAACAAATATCTGAAAGCATACCGCTATCTTTCTGAAAAGTATTAATCGGCGCCGGGAAAGTGAAAAAACCTTTGGTTTTCTGTCGTTCCGTCGATGTTTATATTCAACGATAAATAAACAAAATGCACGTTTCGGTTTCCTTTTGCTTCAAACTCGCGTTGCCAGAGATAACCTGTCGCCAAACCAAAATTGTCATCGACCTGATAACCAAATCCGCCATAAACACGGTTTCTCGCAAAGGTTGGTTTCTGAGGTGAAACAAGAAATATTTCGTCGTAAACATTGGCGAAAAGTGTTCCTTTTTCAATTTTTTTGGCATTTAGCGGCACCGAGATATTTAAGCGGTAACGGTATCTCCACCTTTCTGAATCCTTGTTTTTCTGAGGTTCGTGGAAAAACGATTTCTCAGCGCGGAAACGGTTTTCAAATTTGACGGTTCCTTTTTTAAAATCGATCACATCCTGCAGCCAGACACGGAATTCTTCTTTATCAATAAGTCTGTTTTTGTACGTTGCATACCGACCCAAACCAATAAACGGTTTGTGATTTTTGGTGAGTATATATCCTAAACCACCTTTAATCTCATAATAATCCGGATAGGAATAATCTTCAATTCCACGCATCTGACCTTCCGCATAAAGGAAAAAATTGGGATGAAACTTGTACGTGACCGTAAGCGCATTAAAATTAGAGATGTGCTCCTGTGCCGAAAAGAAAACCGACATCCATACAAACGCAAAACCCGCAAAAAGTTTCATTTAAAAATTTTTGCAAAATTAACAGATTTAATATTTGGGTAATGTTAAGTTTACTTAATATTAATATTGTACGAAAAACCGACGTGAAACCACCTTTTCGGCATCGGCACACCAAAGTTTTCGGTATAATCGGTATTCGTTACATTATTTATTAAGGCATATAAAGAAAAATCTTTTTTATTGAAACTTATTTTTTCATCAAGCAAATGATAGCTTCCCAAATTGATTCTCTCATTGTAACGGTAAACAATTTCGTTGCTGAAATTCGTCAGGAAAGTTGTAGTTAATTTTGCCACAAACTGATGTTTCAGATTATCCAAAACATAGCGCGAATTCAAATTTTTTAGATCTTTAAATTTGTTATCGAGATATGTATAGCCGAGTGTGTAACGAAGCCACGACGAAGCCTGATGAGCAATCTCCGCTTCAAAACCTTTGATTTCTGTATCGCCGACATTCTGTGCAAACCAAATCGGATCCTGCAAAGAATTTTTCACGAAATCAATCGCATTGGTTGAACTTCTATAGAAAACACCGGCTTTTCCGAGGAAAATTTTATTTTGAAACTGATAGCCTGCTTCTGCATAAACGGCACTTTCAGGGATTAAATTTGGATTTCCCTGTTCTGTTTTGCTGGTGTAATACAACTCGGTAAACGTCGGAACTCGATGTACTTTCGAAACGTTTCCGTATATTTTGTTGTTATTTAAAAATTTGTAACCGATATCAATTCCAGGATAAAAGAAGTTTCCGTTGGTAGAATAATTTGCCCAAGAAGCGCCAGGTGTTACATCTACCTTATCATCAAAAAAAGAAAAATGATGTTCGAGGAAAACCTGCGTCACAAAACGTTCGCGCTGTCCCAGATTATTACTCGCCAGAAATTCTTTCCTAAGTTCGACACCAAGGCCGGTCGTCCCCAGTTTTGAATCATAAGATGAATTAATTTCGCCACCAACGTTATTTCCGATGTGCATATTGCGGTAGATTTCGGGCTTACTTCGGTTAAAAAGATATAGATCCTGCCCTCTTCGCCAGTAAGCATTTGAATTAATTTTAAATTTACCAAAACTTTGCTGATGGGCGACACTTACAATCGAAGCCTGAAGTTCTTCATACTGATCGGCAGCTGCTGGTGAGGAATAAAAACCGTTCGCTCCGAATTTTTTTTCTGAAAAACCTGCCTGCATTCTCAGACTGCCATTATTGATTTTTAACTGATTCTGATAAAAAATATTACGAATTTCAAAATCGGTATTGTATCGGTAGCCTTCGGAAGTGTTGGAATTTGCCTGAAATGTATTCGAGAATTTTTCGTTTCCGATATTTGCATTTAAACCAAAACCAAAAGTCTTGTAATCGCCGCCATTGGCACTTATTTTCACTTTTTTACCGATCTGCGTTTTGGTAATAATGTTGATAACGCCTGCGTACGCATTTTGCCCGAAACGTCTTGCAGCGGGACCTTTTACTATTTCAATACGTTCAACATCATCTAGATCAACAGGGATATTTAAAGAATTATGTCCGGTTTGCGAATCATTCATTCTGATTCCGTTGATGAGAAGCAAGACCTGTTCAAATGAACTTCCGCGAAAACCAACATCACTCTGAACGCCGTTTGCGCCTCTCCTGCGGATATCCATCCCGGGAATCTGCTGCAGAATTTCATCGATGCTCGCTGCAGGAGAATTTTTAATGTCTTCTTTTGTGATAATTGAAATATTTTGGCTTGCGTTTTTGTAAGTCGTAGAGAAAAATTTAGACTGAATCTGAACAGAATCAATATCAGAAATTTTCTGAGCAAAAATCTGTACGGAAGCCGTAAGCGCAAAAGCAGCGATAATTTGAAATCTCATAGTATGGGATTGGTTTTTGTGGTACCAAAAGTAAAAGTCTTGATTGTAAAAACCTATGTGATAAATGTCATAATAAAAAAGCATTACGAAGCTCGCAATGCTTTTTCTTCTTACCTTTTTCTCATCAAATATGCAATAAAATGTCTGAATAGAGCGATCATAATTATTACGTATTTGTGGTACAATTTTACTGATTATTTTTAAACCGCACAATACAAAATTCAAAAAACAGTGTATTATATTTTATTTTTTCTGTAATGTATACAGTCAAAATGTAAAAAATCACCTTGCTTCTTTTCGATAATTTTTAAAATATCAGTACGCGTCTTCTCAGCTTAAAACCGTATTTTTGTTAGTCTTAATTTTACCATGGCAATACCGAAAGAAATAGATATAAAAAAGGAGGTTTTCGTAAAAAACGCACACCTTAACAACCTGAAAAACATTGATGTACTCATCCCGAAAAATAAATTAATCGTCATCACAGGTGTTTCCGGTAGCGGAAAATCGTCGCTGGCTTTTGATACAATTTATGCGGAGGGACAGCGCAGATATGTGGAAAGTCTCAGCTCGTACGCGCGACAGTTTCTCGGCAAACTCGAGAAGCCAAAAGTGGATGACATCAAAGGTCTGGCGCCTTCAATCGCTATTCAGCAGAAAGTAATTTCATCAAATCCGCGTTCTACGGTTGGAACTTCAACGGAAATTTACGACTACATGAAGCTTCTTTTTGCAAGAATCGGAAGAACGTATTCTCCGGTTTCTGGTGACGAAGTGAAGAAAGATTCGGTTTCTGATGTGATTGATTATATCAAATCTTCCAAAAAAGACGTGCCTTTTTTGCTGACTGCACCCTATGATTATGAAGCAGAAAATTTTACCGAAAATTTGAATGTTTTAAAACTTGCCGGTTTTACAAGACTCGAAGTTAACGGAAATGTCGCAGGAATAGAAGATCTGGAAAGCTTCGGTTTCACTCCGGAAAAAGGAATGGTCATCAATCTTGTGATCGACCGTTTTTCTTACGAAGAAGACGAAAGTTTCCTTCAGCGTTTGGCAGACTCCATTCAGATGGCATTTTACGAAGGTCGTGGTTACTGCACATTAAAAAATACAGAAAGCGGCGACACAAGAGAATTTTCGAATAAATTTGAACTAGACGGCATGGAATTTATCGAGCCGAATGTACATTTTTTCAGTTTTAATAATCCTTTTGGAGCGTGCCCGAGCTGTGAAGGCTACGGAAAAGTAATTGGCATTGACGAAGATCTAGTAATTCCAAATAAAACGCTTTCGGTTTTTGAAGACGCGATCGCTTCATGGCGTGGCGAATCGATGAGTGAATGGAAAAAAAATTTCATCAAAAAAGCTAAAGATTTCCCGATTCATAAGCCTTATCATCAGTTAACCAAAGAACAGAAAAACTATCTCTGGAAAGGCGACGGCAGCAAATCTTTTCCTTCTGTAAATAATTTCTTCAGCATGCTGGAGGAAAATTTATACAAAATACAGTATCGTGTGATGCTATCCAGATATCGCGGGAAAACGCTTTGTCCGGTTTGTGAAGGTTTGCGTTTGCGCGAAGAAACATCCTGGGTAAAAATCGACGGACACAATATTCAGTCGATGATTGATCTTCCTTTGGACGAACTTCATCCGCTGGTTTCAGATTTAACGCTTTCAGATCACGATAAAGAAATTGCCAAGAGATTGCTTTATGAGATCACTACCCGAATTGAATTTTTGCTGAAAGTCGGTTTGGGATATCTTACGCTTAACCGTACTTCCAATACACTTTCCGGCGGAGAAAGTCAGCGCATTAATTTGGCTACGAGTTTGGGAAGTTCACTTGTCGGCTCCATTTATATTCTGGACGAACCTTCGATTGGTCTGCATTCCAGAGATACAGAAAATCTTATTTTGGTGTTAAAAAATCTCCGTGATCTTGGCAATACCGTGATTGTTGTAGAGCATGACGAAGATGTGATGAGAGCGGCAGATTATATCATCGATATTGGTCCGGAAGCAGGTTATTTAGGTGGTGAACTGGTTTTCGCCGGCGATTTTAAACAGCTGAAAAATGCCGATACGCTCACTTCAAAATATCTTACCGGAAGACTGGAGATCAAGGTACCGGAGAAAAGACGAAAAAGCAAAGAGAAAATTCAGATAAAAGGTGCACGGCAGAATAACCTCAAGAATATTGATGTTGATATTCCTCTGGAAAGTTTGGTCGTTATTTCCGGAGTTTCTGGAAGTGGTAAATCTACTTTAATGAAAGAAATTCTGACGAATGATATTCAGATTCAGCTCGGAATGGGTGGCAAAAAAGGCGATTACGACAGCGTAGAATTTCCGAAAAAACTCATTAAAAACATTGAACTGATCGACCAGAACCCGATCGGAAAATCCTCACGGTCGAATCCTGTAACGTATCTGAAAGCCTACGACGATATCCGCGATCTTTTTTCTAAACAGAAAAGCGCAAAACTGATGGGTTATAAGCCGAAACATTTCTCCTTCAACGTAGATGGCGGCCGTTGCGACGAATGCAAAGGTGAAGGTGTAATCAATGTTTCGATGCAGTTTATGGCTGATATAGAGCTTGAATGTGAGGTTTGCAAAGGCACACGTTTTAAAAATGAAATCCTCGATGTAAAATTCGACGAAAAAAATATTTCTGATATTCTGAAAATGACTGTTGACGAAGCTTTACAGTTTTTCAGAGAGAATAAAGAAGATAAAATCGCAACAAAACTGACGCCTTTACAGGAAGTTGGTTTGGGCTATCTGCAGCTTGGCCAAAGCTCCTCCACCCTTTCTGGTGGTGAGGCACAGCGTGTAAAACTGGCATCATTTCTCGTAAAAGGTGTAACAACGGACAAAACCCTTTTTGTTTTTGATGAACCATCGACAGGTCTTCATTTTCATGATATTCAAAAATTATTAAAATCGCTGCAGGCTTTAATTGAGCTTGGTCATTCAGTGATCGTGATCGAGCATCAGCCAGATATTATGAAATCTGCCGATTACATTATTGATATTGGCCCGGAAGCAGGAAAATATGGCGGTGAAATTGTTTTCGCGGGAACTCCGGAAGATCTGGCAAAAAATAAAAAATCGCATACTGCGAAATATATTGCTGAGAAACTGTAAAAGACTTTGCTGTTTGAATTAAAATGAACTAATCATTAATTTTATTTCGCAACGTAAATATGAGATATTTTTTTTGCTAACTTTACTGAAGTAAAAGATAAAATGAAACCAAAAATTGCGTTTTTCTATTCAGAATCAGCAATTAAATTTGAGATAAAATTTAAGCACAGCATCGTCGGCTGTGCTTTTTTGTTGTTGTCTAACTAAAAAATGAGATGTATTTATCTACTGGATCCGCTTCTAAAGAGCGGATTCTTTCGCTTTAACTTCTTAAGAAACGTTGTTTGTAAATATTTACAGCGAGATTTAAAATAACTTTACAATCTCTTTATTAGAAAAATTCTCCAAAATGCCAGAGAATTCCGGACGGATCATGAAGAAAGCATTCCTTGCCCCAATCCATAGTTTTTACAGGAACTAATTTTACGTTTTTATATTTTAACGGAAGATTAAGAGATAAAAGTTCCGCATAAAAAGCATCTGTATCTTCCACTTCGACAAAAATCATGGTATTATCGACCCAGTCTTTTGCATAATAATCCTGTAAATAAAATGCAGTTTCATCCTTTTTAAACACAGAAAGATTTGGTGCAATCACAAATTCTTCAAAACCTACATCTCTGTAAAATTCTCTGCTTTCATCAAAGTTTTTTGAACCGATAAACGGCCGGATTGATTTAATTTTCGTTTTCATAAGTTTAGATAAAGTAAAAACCTACAAGAATGATCTCGTAGGTTTTTTGATTATTCACTGTTTTTATTTTCTGTCAACAACAATTCTTGTATCGCGGTTGGCAATTTCCCAGGCCGTTGCAAAAACTAGTTGTGCGCGTTTCTGCAAAAGCGGAAAGTCAATTTTATCAACATCATCGGTTGGCTTGTGATAATCTTCGTGAATTCCGTCGAAGAAAAACGCCACCGGAATGTTGTTTTTCGCAAAATTATAATGATCCGAACGGTAATAAAGTCGCTGAGGATCTTTAGGATCGTCGTATTTATAATTAAGCTCAAGATTTACGGTGCGCTTGTTGGCGGTCTCGTTGATCACTTTTAATTCTGAACTCAGCATTTCAGATCCGATTACATAAACATACTGTTTGCCGCGGTTTTCAGGATCATCGCGCCCGATCATATCGATATTTAAATCTACCACAGTATTGGCCAGCGGAAAAACCGGATTGTCAGAATAATATTCAGAACCAAACAAACCATGCTCCTCGCCGGTTACATGAAGAAAAAGAACCGAACGCTTCGGTCCGTTGCCGGCTTTCTTAGCATTGTTAAAAGCTTTCGCTAATTCCATTACCGCAACAGTTCCGCTTCCATCGTCGTCTGCACCGTTGTATACCACGCCTTTTTGCACGCCAACATGATCATAATGCGCCGAAATCACGATCACTTCATCCGGTTTTTCAGAACCTTCGATGAAGGCTAAAATATTTTCAGAATCCGGAAGATTTCTCCCGCCGCGCTTCGCCATATAATCTGCAGGAACTTTTTGATAATACGATCCTAAAGCTTTAGGATACGAAATTCCCAGATTTTTATAATAATTGGTCATGTAAACACCGGCTTTTTTCTGGCCTTCGCTGCCCGTGTCTCTTCCCTGCATATCATCTGCAGCGATTACCGTGAGGTTTTTCTTGAGATCATCTAAGCTGATCGAATTGTACGCTTCAACAAATGCTTTGGTGCCGGACACTTTTCCGGGAGGAGTCTGCGCGGTAGAACCTGTATTTCCGGAAGCCATCTTGCTGCTTCCACAACTTGCCAAAAGCATTACGGACAGCGCCGGAATGATGATTTTTTTCATTGTCTATTATTTATTCTTAAAAATAGCAAAATTATGCGGTCTGTAAAAGCGAAATCATTTTTTCTATATATTTACCAAAACACTTATGAAGAACAACGGCCTGTTTCAGGATTATACTTTCTTTACCGAGATGTCTGAACTGGCAAAACAGCACGGAAGTTATGATCTCTCCCTTGGTTTGCCCGACTTTCCTGTGGATCCGAGACTGAAGGAATTTCTGCGGGAATCTGTTGATCATGTTTCTCATGGCTACGAATCGCTGGCGGGAAATCCTTTTCTTATCGGCCAGATTATTTCCTTTAATGCAAAACGTGAAAACCCGATTCATTTAAAGGAAAACGAAGTTTCTGTAGTACCATGCTCCACTTTTGCGCTCTATACTTCATTAAAATCGATTTTGAATCCTGGCGATGAAGTGATCATCATTCAGCCTGCGTATTATACGTATGCACCTTCAGTTTCGTTGAACGGTGGTGTGCCTGTTTTTTATGATCTGGAAGATGACTTTTCTATTGATTTTGATAAACTTAAACGTTCTGTAAACGAGAAAACAAGAGCTGTTATCGTGAATTCTCCCCACAATCCTACGGGAAAGATATGGCGTAAAGAAGACTGGGAGAACTTATATCATGCAATAAAAGACCACGATATTTATTTGATTTCAGAAGAAATCTATGACATCTACTGCTACGGCGAAAACCGGCATTACAGCCCATTTCTTCATCCTGAACTCAAAAAACGAACGTTTTCTATTTTTTCTTTCGGCAAAATGTTTCATGCGACTGGCTGGAAAGTCAGTTATTTGATTTCTTCACCCGAACTCCTGGAGAATTTCAGGTTTTATCAGCAATATATTTCTTTCAGCTCAAACGGTCCGTGCCAACACGCGGTCGCGAAATATCTTGCAGTTTTTGATGAAAATGAAAACCGCATTTTGATGGAAAACAAAAGGAATCTTTTTTTAGATGTAATGAAAGAAACGCCTTTGCAAACAGATCACATCTGTGAAGGCGCATTTTTTCAGACAGTAAACTTCCGTGAGATTTCTAAAGATAAAACCGATGTAGAGTTTGCCAAATGGCTGACGGTTGAGATGAAAGTTTCGTGTTTGCCGCTTTCAGCGTTTATTCATTCAAAACAAAATTCAGATTACATCCGTTTCAGTTTTGCCAAGAGAGACGAACTTATCTACGACGCGCTGAATCATCTTCGGAAAAATCTGTAGCCAGAGCGGGAAAGTTCCACGCAGTAGTGCGGCAAGGTTTCTCTTTCACGAGAAAGTCTCCTGCAGGCTGCAGTAAGGTTTCTCCTTAACGAGAAAGTCTGTCGCACGCGTGTAAGAAGGTTTCTCTTTCGTGAGAAAGTCTGTTGCACGGCTGCATGAAGCTTTCCCGAAAACATGATCAACTTTTACTTTTAAAAACAAAAAAAGCCACTGCAGAAATTCTACAGTGGCTTTTATCAAACTAAATGATTTAGAGACTCAAAACGCGAACGTCTATTCTGCGGTTTTGTGCGTTGCAGGCTTCACTTTCTGCGTCATCACAAATCGGATACTGTGACCCGTAACCTTCCGCTTCGATGCGGTCACCGGAAATACCAAGTTCCAGGAGTTTCAGTTTGGCAGTCTGTGCACGGAGATTCGAAAGACTCATATTGGTTTCTTCGTTTCCTGTGCTGTCTGTGTAGCCGCCAAGCTTCACTTTCACCGTTGGATACGCATTCATAATTTCCGCAAGATTCGTCAGTGCGGCATCAGATCCAGGCTTTATATCTGCAGAACCTGTCTGGAAATATAAATTTTCGAGCGTGTACCAGGCTTTTGGATCAAGAAGCTGTTGGTTTTTATTCTTTAATGCGCTCACCAGAGAATTCAACTGACTTTGGTTGCCGATCATTATTTTTCTTCCGCCTTCCAAACTCACCTCCTGCGGTGTTCCTGTATTATAAACAAAATCTCCCTCTTCATTAATTTCGCCTGTGATCACAGGCATGGCCGCTGCATTTTCCGGCGCCACGGTTCCGTTCAGCATCTGTCCGCCGGTAAGGCTCGCAATTTTTGCCTGGCGGTTGGCGTCAATTTTATCTTTGTGCATCACAGCCAGCGTTGGTGCGATAACAAGTGAGACAATCGACATTAATTTTATTAAAATATTCATTGAAGGACCTGAAGTATCTTTAAACGGATCGCCCACTGTATCTCCGGTAATAGATGCTTTGTGCGGCTCAGAACCTTTATAATAAATTTCTCCGTTAATTTTTGCCCCTTTTTCAAATGATTTTTTTGCATTATCCCAGGCACCACCTGCATTGTTCTGGAACATTCCCATTAAAACTCCGCAAACTGTAGCTCCGGCGAGAAAGCCTCCCAATACTTCAGGCCCGAAAATAAATCCTATCAACAGCGGTGAAACAATGGCAATCGCTCCCGGCAGCATCATCTTTTTAATGGAAGCATCGGTAGAGATTGCTACACATTTCTGATATTCCGGCTGGGCTTTGCCTTCCAAAATCCCCGGAATCTCTCTGAACTGTCTTCTCACTTCTTCTACCATCGCCATGGCAGCCTGCCCCACTGCGGTGATTGCCAGCGACGAAAATATAAACGGAATCATTCCGCCCACGAATAGTCCGGCAAGAACATCGGCACGATAAATATCTATTCCGTCGATCCCTGCAATTCCTACGAAAGCGGCGAAAAGTGCCAGCGCTGTAAGTGCTGCTGAAGCGATCGCAAAACCTTTTCCTGTAGCGGCAGTGGTGTTTCCGACAGCATCAAGAATATCTGTTTTCTCGCGCACTTCTTTTGGCAGTTCACTCATTTCGGCAATTCCTCCGGCGTTATCTGCTATCGGACCAAAGGCATCAATCGCGAGCTGCATTGCTGTGGTTGCCATCATCCCTGCAGCAGCAATCGCGACACCATACAATCCGGCGCACAGATATGAACCGTAAATTCCGCCTGCAAGAACGATAATCGGAAGAAAAGTAGATTCCATCCCGACAGAAAGTCCGCCGATAATATTTGTTGCGTGACCGGTAGAAGACTGCCGCACAATACTTGAAACCGGTCTTTTGCCCATGGCAGTATAATATTCTGTAATTACACTCATCAAAGTTCCGACAACGAGACCCACGATGATGGCGCCGTAGACACCCATTTTCGTAAATTCATAGCCTCTTAAAACCATTTTTTCAGGTAAGAGATAGGTAACCAAAAAGTATGAAGCGATTGCAGTAATTACGATGCTTCCCCAGTTTCCAAGGTTTAAAGCATTCTGAACATTGGAAGTAGAAGCATCTTCGCTGTCATTGATTTTCACGAATAAAGTTCCGATCATTGAGAAGATTATTCCGGTTCCTGCGATGAGCATCGGCAACAAAATCGGAGCAAAACCACCAAAAGAATCCTCAGACATGGTTTCCCGTCCTAAAACCATTGTTGCCAAAACAGTTGCTACATAAGATCCGAAAAGGTCAGCTCCCATTCCTGCAACGTCTCCCACGTTATCTCCCACATTATCAGCAATGGTTGCAGGGTTTCTCGGATCATCTTCCGGAATACCGGCTTCGACTTTTCCTACCAGATCGGCGCCTACATCAGCGGCTTTCGTATAAATTCCCCCGCCAACTCTTGCAAACAGTGCAATGGATTCCGCACCGAGAGAAAATCCTGTAAGGATTTCAATCGTACGCTCCATTTCCTCTGAATTAACAGCAGCATCGGGCGCAAAAATCTGTTTTATGATAATAAATAGAGAACCAAGACCAAGCACGGCAAGTCCTGCAACGCCCATTCCCATTACCGATCCGCCGGCAAAAGAAACTTTTAAAGCCTTGCTTAATGATGTTTTTGCAGCCTGAGCTGTTCTTACATTTGCTTTGGTTGCGATCTTCATCCCAATAAATCCGGCAAGTGCAGAAAAAACAGCACCAATAATAAATGCGATACTGATCGTCCAGTGCGAATTGGCATTTGTGGAACCCATTACTGCCAGTAAAATAGCGACAATCACAACGAAATACATCATTATTTTGTATTCTGCCTTCAGAAAAGCCATCGCACCGTCTGAGATGTGACCGGCGATGATTTTCATTTTGTCGTCACCGGCATTTTGCTTGGTTACCCAATTGCTTTGCAGAAATGTGTACAGCAAAGCCAACACGCCGAAGATCGGCACTAAGAGAAATAGATTCATAGTTTAATATTTTTAATAATTTGTTAACTAAATATACATATTAATTTCAGTAATCTGAAAAAATATTGACTGCCGCAATGTGTATGCCATCAGATACAAAAAAAAGCAGATGAAAAATTCACCTGCTTTATATTTTAAACGGAAGTATGATCTTATCCTCCGTACTTTGTTTCGTAATCTTTTTTTGATGCTAAAATTACTTCTCTTGCATGCTCAGCGCCGTACACTTCGTGAATTCGGCATTTTGCAGGCTCATCCGGAAGGTTTTTATACGTCAGGAAATAATGCATGAGTCTTCTCACTTCCGCCTCCGGTAGCTCGAAAATATCTCTGAAATGTCCAAAAGCGTGATCGCTCACCATTACCGCAACAATTTTGTCATCAGCCTCACCGTCGTCGATCATTTTGAAGCCGCCGATTGGAATAGCTTCCATTAAAATTCCACCAGAATGAATATTGTGCGAGCTCAGAACACAGATATCCAAAGGATCGTGATCGCCCATCGTTACGTCTTCTGCACCACTTTCTACCGCCAAGCGCATCACTTCTTCGTTACAGTAAGTTCTCGGAACAAAACCGTACAGAGCAGGAATAATATTAGAAAATTTTTGCGGACGGTCAACTTTCAGATAACCGGTTTCTTTATCAATTTCGTATTTGATGGTATCAGAAGGAACGATTTCTACGAACACATTAACGACCTCTGGCGCATTGTCTCCGGCAGAGATTCCGTGCCAAGGATGTGCTTTAAAATTTGGAATCATTTATTTAGGTTTGTTTTAATTTTAAGATAAAAGAAGTGTTTCGCGACGCAGATCTTCAATAGTTGCAGCGATATAATCTTCACCGTTTACATAATTCATAATGAAGACCGTTTTAAAATCATCAAGATCAGAATTCTGTGAAAGATCTTCGTATGTTTTGTTTAAAAGCGCAACAACAGCATTTTTAGACTCTACAATATTCTGCCAGGAGTTTCTTGAAACATAAAGCTGCTGGGAAGAATTGTACTCAAACTCTTCACTGACCGTTTTTTCGGTAAGAAACAGAAATTCGTGTGGCGCAAGATTCTTATCAAACTTCTGCACAAGATTGGATGGCTTTATACGCTCCAGAAAAAGCGTCATCCTTTCATAAGAATGTGTACGGTTTTCACCGCTGCTCTGGCTGGCAAGAAGTTTGAGCTCTTTATTTTTGAGCTTGATGTATGAATATACAAACTGTCGCAGCAAAACCAGAAAAGGTATGGCGATAATCAGCGCGGCCGCGTACGGCAAATATGGAGTAAAACCTGTGAACATTACGGAGCGCAAAATTACCAAAATTTTATCAAACTACAACTCAAACAGTGCAGGTCTTTGCGAAACCTCGTGATAACAGATGCTGTTGGCGTCAAAATAATGGTAAACAAGACTTTTTCGGGTCCGCAATTTGTCCAAATGTGGCTCACCGCCATGAAGAATATTCGCATGCCAGATCAGAAGATCACCTTTTTTAGCTCTGAAAATTTCTTTTTTCAGACCCAGTTCCTGAACTTTCTTTTCTAAAAATTCTTCGTAGGCTTTATAACTTTTATCACCAATTTTTGCTGCTGAACCTTCATTATCATAATCTGAATTGAGGAAATACGGCAGTTTGTGACTTCCCGGAATGTAGTGTAATGCACCGTTTTCTTCATCCACGTCTTCCAAAGCGATCCAGACGCCAAGCAGTCCGCCAAGCGGATACGTCGTCATGTGAATGCTGTCAGAATGCGTTTTTTGCTGACTTCCGTTAATGAAATTAATGCTTTGAAATAGTTTCGCCTGACCATCCATTAAAACCGATAAAAACTCGAGAAGATTAGGATCGTCGCCAATTTTTTGCACCAGTTCAGAATGATGAATTACAAACATCAACTTACCGCCATACCGGAATTTTATGGTTCCGGCAGAAAGTAAATGGTCGATTTCTGTATTTATTTGATCGGCTGTTTCAGGTTTCAGATAATCTCTTAAGACCAGAAATCCTTTATCATCAAAGCTTTCCGCACTTTTCTGATTGTCTTCTGAAAGATTTCTAAAGAAATCGGTTTGCTGCAGTTTTTCAAAATTAAAAAGCCGTTTGTTTTCCGGCAAATGCTGAAAATCCTTGCTCGAAATACTTGAAAAATAACTTTTCTTCAAACCGAATTTTCTGAACAGCGGAATATTATGTTTCAGTTTTTTGTGCTGAAAAAAATTGTAAAGCGTGTAAGAAAGCTTGTAATTGCGGAGTATTTGTAGCATTTCAGAGGAAAATAATTGTATAAATTTAGATAAAAATCGGCTTAAGTGCACTTTCACAGATTTTTTTTCAGATGAAAAAGTCTGCTGATGATCTCTTTTTTGGAATAATATAAAACCGGATAAGGTCGCATCTCCGGACGGAATCCCCGAAAAAACTCTTCCACGTTCGGCAATTCGCTTCCTTCAAAATCAAAAATCTTACTTTCAATATTAGTTTTAATGGCATGGTCAATCAGTAAAGAGGCACCGGAAGTTTTTACAAAATTTTTATCATTGAAAGTCCCGAGAAGCGCAACTGTTGTTTGATCTTCGTAGAGCGCAATAATATTGATGATTTTTTGCTTCAGTAAAAAAGCTGAAAAATGCAGTAGTTTATTATCCGCCAATTCTTTGAAAAGTTTCATAAAAACACCATGAACATCAGTTTTGTGCGCACCTATAAAATGTTTGTCAATAAAAAATTCGGCTTCTTTAAAGCTGACATTTCTGATTTCAGAATTTTCTGCAGCTTCAGGATCAAGACGTAATTTTCTTTTTCTCTTTGGTGAATATTTTGCGTAAACTTTTTGATAATCTTCCTTAAAAATCAGATAATTCCTCTTAATCTTCAAATCACTTTTAAAATAATTTCTATCATTAAAATTATAAAGCCTAATAACATAATTTCCTTTAAAAAAGTTAAGGAAAAGTTCATTGATTTCTGCATTATCAACTACCGAAAAAATTCCGAGCTGCTGACAAAGCATAGGATTATGTACGATTTTTACGAAAGATTTTTTCACAAAAGGAACGGGCATTACCGCTTCATAATCTCTGTAAATCAACAAATCCCAGTTTTTCCCCGATGTGATGTCTAAAAACAATTTTGTAGCAGAATATTTCCGCTGCGCAGAATTTTCCAGACATCGGTTGTATTTTTCAAAATCAATATCGCAGTACTTTATTTTTTTAATCATAATAAACCTTCGTCTGCGAAACTCAGATAAGAATTTTGGGTTAAAATAAGATGATCAAGCAGCTGAATATTCATCAGATTTCCGGCGTCTTTAATTTTTCTGGTAATATTTATGTCTTCGCTGCTCGGCTTTAGATTTCCGGACGGATGATTGTGCGAAACAATAATTCCTGTCGCAAAGTGCTCAAGCGCAGTTTTAAACAAAATTCGAATGTCAACAATTGACTGATTGATGCCGCCTTGGGTCAGTTGTGCCGTATGAATTACTTTATTGCTTTGGTTAAGGAAAAGTGCCCAGAATTCTTCCGTACGAAGATCCTGCAAATGAAGTTTCAAAGCATCAAAAGCATCTTTGCTGGAAGAAATCTGTATCCGGTCCGGAACTTCCTGCGCAGCGCGGCGTCTTCCGATTTCCAATGCTGTCGCGATGCAAATGGCTTTCACTTCGCCTACACCTTTAAATTTGGTGAGCTCTTTTACGCCGAGCAAACTGAGCTGATGCCAGCTGTTTTCTACCGATGCCAGAATTTTTCTTGCCAGTTCCACGGCTGTTTCATCACGGCTGCCACTTCCCATAATGATCGCAAGCAATTCAGAATCTGAGAGTGAATTTTTTCCTTTCAGCATAAATTTTTCGCGCGGGCGGTCGTCTTCGGCAAGAAATTTTATCGACATGAGATTCAATTTTCAGTTTAAAAATCAGTAAAACGCATACAGCAGAATGTTATTTTTAGAATCATCTAAAATCTTTGCAGTCGCCAAAAAAGCTTTAGGAGAAAGCATGGGACAACCAAGACTTAAAGCCGAATGTGTTGAGGTTTCGAAATCATTTACACTTTTATACGGATGCAAAACGATCGCGCGTTCTCTTGCTTTGCTATTTGTTGCGCTTAAACCATCAAGGCGGTAAGATTTTCCAAAATTGCCCTCGTAGCTTTCACTTATTTTGTAGAAGCCGAGCGATGACTGATACGAATTTTCAGTATTTGAAAAACGCAGATTTTCGGAATTTTTGATCACTGAGCCGGAACCGTGCGAAACGGTTGCCTGCTGCAAAATTCTGTTATTCTTTAAATCGTAAACGAAATATCTGAATTTTCCTGAATGTATTTTAAAGTTGATAAAAACAGCAACATCTTGATTATAAACGCTATTTTGTAAAAATTCTCTCATTTCCTGCACCCTATTTTCCGGCAAAACATTTTTTGCAGACTGCGATTTTACATCACAACCAGTAAAAAGAAAACACAGAAAAATCAGCAGAAATTTTTTCATAAAATTTTACTCGATAATTAACCCATCTTTCATTACCAGTTTTCGGTCGGTAATCTCTGCGAGATTTGGGTTGTGCGTAACGATAACAAATGTCTGATTGTATTTATCTCTCAGGTCAAAAAAAAGTCGGTGAAGATCGTCGGCATTTTTCGAATCAAGATTTCCTGTCGGTTCGTCGGCATAAATAATTTTCGGTGAATTGATTAACGCCCGCGCGACCGCCACACGCTGCGCTTCACCGCCGGAAAGCTGATTGGGTTTGTGCTGGAGACGCTCTGCAATTTTCAAATCTTCAAATATTGATATGGCCTTTTCAGTCGCTTCTTTTTCGTTCGCACCTGCGATTTTTGTGGGAAGTAAAACATTTTCCAATGCCGTAAATTCTGGTAAAAGCTGATGAAACTGAAACACAAAACCAATATTCTGATTTCTGAACATCGAAATCTGACGGTCGCTCATATTGATAAAAGATTCACCGTTGAGTGTAATTTCGGTACCATTCTGTACAGGATTTGAAGGCGAATCGAGCGTTCCTAAAATCTGCAGCAAAGTAGATTTTCCCGCACCGGATTCCCCAACAATCGACACGACTTCACCGGTTTTTATGTGAAGATTTACGCCTTTCAATACTTCAAGATTTCCGTAAGATTTCCGTACGTTTACTGCTGTTATCATGTTTCAAAAGTAAGAATTTGTATTAAATAAATTTTAAATGAAAAGTAAAATTTGTGGCATCTTCTATTAATTATTAATTCAGACTTTGCGTATAAAAATCCGGAAGGTTGTTCCCTTACCGATGTCAGTTTGGGAAATTCTAATATCACCGTTATGATATTCCTGCACTACTCTTTTTGCCAGCGAAAGTCCTAACCCCCAACCTCTTTTCTTGGTGGAATAACCGGGTTTAAAAGCATTCTGGGCTTGAAATTTTGTCATTCCGCTACCGTTATCTTTTACTTCAACCAAAATATTTTTGTTGCGTTCAAAAACTGACATTTGCAGAGTTCCCTTTCCCTTCATCGCATCTACCGCATTTTTAACGAGATTTTCTATAACCCAGCTGATCAGAATTCTGTTGTGAGGAACCGAAATAATATAATTCGGCATCGTCAGACTGAAATCCACCTGTTTTGAGATGCGGGTTTTCAGGTAATCGTAATTTTCCTGAATGGTTTGGTTAAAATCCATATCATTAAGTTCGGGCACCGAGCCAATTTTCGAGAAACGCTCAGATATCGTACGAAGTCTTTCAATGTCTTTCTCAATCTCAATAACGCCGTCGGATTCCGGATTTTCAAGTTTCATAATTTCCATCCAGCCCATCATTGAAGACAAAGGCGTCCCGATCTGATGCGCGGTTTCCTTTGCCAGTCCGGCCCAAAGGTAGCCCTCGTCGGTCTTTTTTACGGTACGCAAAAACCAAAAAGAAAAAAGAAAGTAGGCCAGCACAAAAAGTCCCAGCAAGAATGGTGAATACTGAAGATTATTCAGTACTTTGGAGTTGTCGTAATAAACAAACTGATTGTTTCCATTTGAAAATTCAAGCTCAATAGGCGGATATTTTTTTGCCATTTTTTTTGCCAGCTGTACTATTTCTTCAGGATGATCCTGCACTTCCTGAGGTAAATTTTTAACCTCGATCAGCTGATCATTTTTATCTAAAATAATGACCGGAATAGTCGTATTTGAACTGTAAATCTGCAGAACCAGCGACTGAACTTCCAGACTAGGCGTGGTTACTTCCTGCTGAAATTTAATCGCGCTCACGAAAATATCGATCCTTTTTACTTCTTCTTTTCTCAGATAGTTCAGTAAAATCGCCGACGAAGCCACGAGCGCAATCACAACAACCGTCATGAGCATAAAAATAAACCAGTTATTCAACCGGGAAAGAATGGATCTTTTTTTCAACAGATTTTATTTTAATTGATTCAGAATTTTCTGGAGTTCTGCTCCACCATTATCTGTGTAATTATTTAATATAATAGAAAATACATATTTTTTACCGTCTTTGGAAGTGTGAAATCCGGCGTAGGATTTTGTATCGCGCATAGTTCCGCTTTTCATTTTCATGCCATTGTCCTGCGTGGGAAAACCTTCAAAAAAATCTTTAAACCAAATCTGCTTTTGCGAGTATAAAAGTGACTGCACTTCTGCTTTCGCGGAAACATAATTTTGTGGTGAAAGGCCGCTCCCGTCCGCAAAATTAATCATCGCAGGATTGATGCCTTTTGATTTCCAGAAATCTTTCATAAAAGCTACACCGCTTTTGAAACTTGGGTTTCCGGTTTTTTCTTTTGCCATCGTTTTAAGTAAAGTTTCACCGTAAAAATTGATGCTTTTTCGGAGAAAATAAAAAATGATTTTACCTAAAGCCGGTGATTCATAAGTGAAAATCCGATTGGTTTCTGCTAATTTAATGGCCGTTTCGCCATTCAGTTCGAGTTGAGAATTGCTGATTACCTTTCCTGCAAACTCAATTCCTGATTCCTGCAGCCAGCTTTTAATTTCTGCGCCCAACTGCATTGGAGGATTGGGAACAGCGCCAGAAACCGTCGTTACTTTTCCTGAAGGGAGTTTTCCATTGATTAACGCAACATCAGAATTTGGCGCTGTAAAAATCAAACTTTGGTCAGAATTTCCTTCTGCTTCAAGATCATTGAGCCATTTTACATTTTCCAGTTTGTATGAAAAACTTTTAAATTCAGTTCCTTTAATATTGATATCAAACTGATTTTCGCGCCAGTTGATTCCCCAAACTCCAGCACCGTAATAATTCCCGAGATCGTCCCACGGCCAACCGCCGGGAATGGTTTGGTGATCAAAATACGAGTCGTCGATGATCAGATTTCCGGATATTTTTTTTATTCCTGATTTTTTTATGGCATCAACAAGTTTATTTTTAAAATTATCAGGCGAAAAAGCTTCATACCGCCAGCTTCCCAAAGTCGGATCGCCATTTGAAGTCACGATAAAATCTCCGACAAGATTTCCTGATGAAACAGTTCCGGAAAATCCCGCGTAGGTTTTATATGTATAATTTTTGCCCAGAGTTTCCAAAGCAGCTGCAGCGGTAAAAATCTTCTGCGTACTTGCCGTCGAAAGACCTTTATTGGCGTTGAAATCATAAATTTTATCGCCGTTTTCATCCGTCACATAAAATGATAGTGACGAAGAAACTGCTGCCGGAGAATTCATCAGCTTTTGAACGGCTGCATCGAGTTTTTGGGAAATATTTTGTGAAAAAGCAGCACCTGAAACCGCAATTGCCAAAATAGTTAGACTACTTTTCATTTAAATAAATTTAAAGCGGCATTCCTGGTTTCATCTCGTAAGGTTCTTTACCTTTTTCGAATATTCTCGTCATTTCGCTGCCTTTAACAGTGATTATATCACCAATTCTGCGAATCCAGTTTCCTTCACGAAGACCCACAACTTTGATGTCACTCTGTGTAAGAAATTCTCTGATGCGGGTTTCGCGCGTTTCTCCATTGTGTTTCAAATCCGGATTTGGATCCAGATAATGCGGATTGATATTAAACGGAACTAATCCCATACAGTCGAAACTTGGCGGGTATACGATCGGCATATCGTTTGTTGTTTTCATATTCAAACCGCCAAGATTGCTTCCTGCACTGCATCCGAGATATGGTTTTCCGTTTTCAACCTGACTTTTCAGAGCGGTCATCAGTTGCTCTTCATGTAAAGTTTTTACAAGCAGAAAAGTGTTTCCGCCACCTGTAAAAAAGCCCTGCGCGTTCTGTATAGCTTCTTTTTTATTTTCAAATTCGTGTAATCCTCTAACGCTGATGTTTACAGTTTTAAAAAATGATTTTGCTTTCTGTGTGTAATCGTCGTGAGAAATTCCGCCAGGTCTGGCAAACGGCACAAAAATAATTTCATCCAAACCTTTGTAAAGTTCTTTGATTTCTTCTTTTAAATATTCCAAATAATTTCCGCCGTATAAAGTGGAAGTCGAAGCCAGAATAATATTCATAGTATTTCTTTAAATAAAAACTGCAAAACTGTTCTCAACAAAGATAATTAAAACTCAATATTCGCACCACCCAAGTCGATCATCATTTGTGGCTAATGATTATCTTTGCATAATAAATCTTGTAAATAATGAAATTTTTTATCGACACTGCCAATCTTGAGCAGATTAAAGAAGCAAAAGACCTTGGAATTCTTGACGGCGTTACAACAAACCCTTCATTAATGGCCAAAGAAGGAATTCGTGGAAGCGAAGCTGTAAAAGATCATTACAAAGCAATTTGCGAAATCGTGGACGGCGATATTTCTGCGGAAGTTTTGTCTACGACATACGAAGAAATGATCAAAGAAGGTGATGAACTTGCTGCGATTCATCCAAATATCGTGGTTAAAATCCCGATGATCAAAGATGGGATCAAAGCTTTGAAATATTTTTCTGACAAAGGAATCAAAACCAACTGTACGTTGATTTTTTCTGCCGGACAGGCACTTTTGGCAGCAAAAGCCGGAGCGACTTATGTTTCTCCGTTCTTAGGAAGATTAGATGATATTTCTACCGACGGTCTTTATTTAATTGAAGAAATCCGTTTGATTTTTGATAATTACATGTACGAAACTCAGATCCTTGCCGCGTCAATCCGCCACTCGATGCACATCATAGACTGTGCTAAAATCGGTGCTGATGTGATTACTTCACCACTTCCTCCGATCTTGAGTTTGCTGAAACATCCACTTACAGACAGCGGTCTTGCGCAGTTTGTAAGCGATTCTCAGAAAATGGCTTAATACATTTTTCTAATAAGATAATTACGGCGCGGAAACTTCGTTTCCGCGCCGTAATTTTTATCTGAGTAAATCGATTTCCAGGATATTATTATTTTTCCGGTTGGCTTCTCTTTGCCTTTTCTCATTCATCTGCATAATCTCTTTCATACTCATCACTTTTCCCGAAGAATCTGTTATTTCAAGCGATCCACCACTGACAGCCAGATCTCTGAATTTTTTATTTGGATCGGCTCTGTTTTCCAGAAAAATATTTTTAAACTTTTCCGTTTCTATAACGATTGGCTTTTTAGAATTTTCATCGCTTTTAAAACTTTTAAATTCTGCTTTTGAATCTAAATTTGCGCCTTTCAGAATGAAAGAGTGTGATCTCGACGAATCTTCGATTTTAATAATAAATCCAGGCAAGCCATGAAATTTATACGGTCCATCCTGAATTGGAATCTCTGTGGTAAACCATGCGATCCATTTTCTCCCGGCAAAATCTGTGGTCGCCTTCTGCGCTGTAAACTCACCGATTTTTTCCTTTTCAGGAAGAATTTTCCAGTTCATTTTTCGGTCATCTTCAACCCAATAGTTGTCTAAACCAGCCTCTGATAAATAACCCATCTTAAATTCTGGGTGTTTTTTTTCTACTTTAAATTTAATTTTACCCTGAGGACCAGTTGGACCTAATGTTATAGAACCTGTTTCACGCATTTTTTTTATTTCCTTCTGCCTTATAGAATCGGATACAAAAGATGCCCTGCTGTAAAACTGCGAGCCTTCTTTAAAAACGTTAAGAATCATTATTTTTGATTCTAGTTGGTTTTTAGCTGTAGAATCGTTCGCAAATTGATATTCGTAAGTAAACTGCTGATTTTGCGCTGAGAATGTAATGCTCAATAAATAAAAAAGAAAAGTTTAAATCCCATTTGTTTTTTCCTAAATGTAAGATAAATTATTCAAGCATCTTTATCACTTGACACGGATTTCCCACTGCGGCAGCAAATGCCGGAATATCTTTTGTTACAACGCTTCCCGCACCGATTACTGCATTGTTCCCAATCGTAATTCCGGGGAGAACAGTGACATTTCCGCCAAACCAGACGTTGTTTCCTACAAGGATCGGTTTAGCGAATTCTAATCCCAAGTTTCTTGTTTCTGCATCAAGCGGATGACCTGCGGTGTAGAAATTGCAGTTCGGGCCGATGAAGACGTGATCTCCGAAACGAACTTCGGCGCAGTCTAAAATAACGAGATTATGATTGGCATAAAATTGATTTCCGAAAAAAATATTGTAGCCGTAATCACACCAGAAATTGGGTTCAATAACGAAATCTTCACCGCAGTCTCCGATAATTTTTTTAATTAATTCCTGCTTTTCTTGGTTTTGAGAATAAGTCAGCTGATTGTAATTCTGACACAGATCTTTGCAAATCATTCGGTCGTTCATCAGTTCGGGATCGATGGCGTCATACAACATTCCGGCGTGGCATTTTTCTTTTTCTGTCATGGTTTGAATTTTTGTGAGATTTTATTTGAAAGACCAATCGCCAGCCCCGATTGCAGCGGCATCCTTTTTTTGTATTGGGGCGGCGGCAAAGCCGCCGCCCCAATACAAAAAAGATACAGCGGAAAGCGGGATAAAGCTGCATAAAAAAAACCTCTCAAATAAATATCTGAGAGGTTTCTGTATCTGTTAAAATTTTTTACAGCAATAAGGTGAGCGGACTCTCTAAATATGTTTTCAGAGTCTGCAAAAACTGTGCACCTGTGGCGCCGTCTACCACTCTGTGGTCGCATGCTAACGAAAGTTTCATGGTATTTCCTACTACGATCTGTCCGTCTTTTACAATTGGTTTTTCGACAATCGCACCTACAGATAGAATCGCAGCGTTTGGCTGATTGATGATGCTGGTAAAAGTTTCGATGCCAAACATTCCTAAATTGGAAATCGAAAAGGTTGAACCTTCCATTTCGTTTGCTTTCAAACCTTTAGATTTTGCTCTTCCGGCCATATCTTTCACTGCAGCAGAAATCTGCGTGTAAGACATCTGATCAGTATTTTTCAGAACAGGTACGACTAATCCGTCAGGAATTGCAACTGCTACACCAATGTTTATATTTCCTCGGTGAATAATTTTATCGCCAGCCCAGCTCGAGTTTACCTGTGAATGTTTTCGTAGAGCAATCGCCGTTGCCTTTATGATCATATCATTGAAAGAGATTCTGGTATCTGGCAGTGAATTGATTTCTTTTCTCGCTTCAATTGCTTTATCCATGTTGATCTCAACCATCAGATAATAATGTGGCGCTGAGAATTTGCTTTCTGAAAGACGTTTCGCGATGATATTTCTTACCTGAGAATTTTGCGTTTCTGTATCTTCACCCTGAACGAACATTGCTGGCGGTTGCAATGCAGTTTTTGTTTCTGCTGCCGGCTGCGCTTTTTGTGAAGGCTGATAATTTTCGATATCTTTTTTCACGATGCGCCCGTTTTCTCCAGAACCCTGAAGTTCATGAATGTCAACACCTTTGTCTTCAGCCATTTTTTTAGCTAAAGGTGAAATGGCTACACGGTCTGATGATGAGTTTGCTACAGATTTCTGAGAATCTTCTTTATTTGTATCTTCCTTTGGTGATTCTTTTTTTTCTGCTGGTTTTTCTTCAGGTTTTTTAGATTCAGCTTTTTCTTCTTTCTTCACAGATTCTCCCTTTCCAACTTTAGAAACATCTGTTCCTTCCGGTCCGATCATTGCCAGAACAGTATCGACAGGTGCAGAACCTCCTTCTTCAACGCCTTGCTTCAACAAAACACCGTTGAATTCAGATTCAAAATCCTGCACTGCTTTATCGGTTTCGATTTCCGCCAAAAGATCGCCCTCTTTTACCTGATCGCCAACATTTTTGTGCCATTTCGCCACTTTACCTTCCGTCATTGTATCAGAAAGACGTGGCATTGTAATCACTTCCACACCTTCAGGCTTTTCGTCTGAAGAACTTTCTACATCTGTCGATTCGTTTTCAGTTTTCAGCTCATCTTCAGATTTTTTCTCTTCAGACTTCTGTTCGCTTGAACTTTTATCTTCTTTTTTCTCTTCTGAATTGTCGGCACCTTCGCCACCTTTCAGCGATGAAATATCCTCACCTTCTTCGCCAATAATGGCTAAAACAGAATCTACTTCTGCACCCGAACCTTCTTCTACACCAATGTATAACAGAGTTCCGTTAATTTCAGATTCAAAATCCTGTACTGCTTTATCTGTTTCGATCTCGGCAAGAATATCTCCTTCTTTTACCTGATCTCCAACTTTTTTATGCCATTTAGCCACTTTACCTTCCGTCATTGTATCGGAAAGGCGGGGCATGGTGATTACTTCTGCCATAATTTATTGATTTAATTTGAAATTCGAAATTTAATACTTGAGATTCACAGAATGTCAAACTTCAGACTTCATATTTCAAATAATACTTTTTTTAGTTTTCTAGTTTATCTAAGAACGGGTAATCTTCCTGAGCATACACATACTCATAGATTTTTTCTGTTTCGGGATATGGTGAATTTTCCATAAACTCGATGCACTCTTCCACAAATTCTCGTGATTTATTATCCGTTGCTTCCAGTTCTTCTTCAGTTGCCCAATTATTTTCCAGAATTCTCGCTTTGATAAGTTCGATCGGATCATCTTTCTTATTGATCGCTACTTCGTCTTTGCTTCTGTAAGGTTCAGCATCAGACATTGAGTGACCTCTGAAACGGTAAGTTCTAGCTTCGATAAACGTTGGGCCGTCTCCTCTTCTTGCTCTTTCGATCGCTTCGTATGCAGCCTCAGCAACCTTTTCAGGATCCATTGCATCTACAGCAAGACACGGCATTTCATAGCCTAAACCTAATTTATAAATATCTTCGTGATTCGCAGTTCTTTTTACGGAAGTTCCCATCGCGTACTGATTGTTTTCAACAACAAAAACCACCGGAAGTTTCCAGTTCATTGCCATATTGAAAGTTTCGTGAAGAGATCCCTGTCTCGCAGCGCCATCACCAAAGAAACAAATATTTACCGCTTTTCTGTCGAAATATTTATCGGCAAAAGCAATACCTGCGCCTAATGGAATCTGTCCGCCCACGATACCGTGACCACCATAAAAACGGTGTTCTTTGCTGAAAATGTGCATAGAACCACCCATTCCGCCAGATGTACCGGTAGCTTTACCGCAAAGTTCAGCCATGATTCTCTTCGGGTCAACGCCCATCGCCATTGGATGAATATGACATCTGTACGCCGTGATCATGCTGTCTTTGCTAAGATCCATCGCGTGTGTAAAACCTGCCGGAATTGCTTCCTGCCCGTTATATAAATGTAAAAAACCTCTGATTTTTTGTTTAAGATAGAGCGATCTGCATTTGTCTTCAAATCGTCTCCACATGGTCATATCTTCATACCACTTCAGGTATACCTCTTTAGAAAATTCTTTCATGTGATAGCTTCTTGCTTTTTTGTGATGAAATATCAGCAAAATTATAAAAAAAAAGTCAGTTTAATTGTATATCCCACAATTGTTTTTTCCCGATAATGGTATCTTTACACATCGCAAATCCTATGACCACACAAATCTCATCGCGCTTCGATTTTTTATACCGTTTCATCTCGAATTTCTTCAACCCGATGATTTCTCTTTTCATCTATTTTATTTACATGAGTGTCGAAAAGTACAGTTTAAAAGAAGCTTCAGTACACTTTCTCCCAATTCTTATTTTGACGATTATTCCGGTGATGGGTTGGATTATATATCGCGTGCGCACCGGCCGCTATACTAATATGGATGTTTCAAACCGTCTGCAGAGAAAAAGTCTGTATTATTTTGCTGAAAGCTGCATGGTCGTTTATCTTATTTATTTTTATTGGCAAACAAATCTTATTGATCTTGTGATGCTTTTTATTTTGATTCTTCTGCTGGTACTCCATTTCAGCAATCTCTATATTAAAAGTTCGATGCACACAGCGTACAATGTTTTTGTTGCCGCGTTATTTTATGGCATGAACTGGAAAATTGGTGTCATTTGGTTTCTTATTGCAGCATTGGTAGGTTTTACGAGAATTAAACTGAAAAGGCATACATTGCCGGAAGTATTGCTGGGTGCAGGTATTTCGATATTCGTTTCTTTTATCTATCTTTATTTTTCACCAGCTTAAGGATTATTTTAAATGATTAAATTATAAAAACAACATGAAAATAAATCATCTCACTACTGCCGAAGAAAATCTTATGAAACTATTCTGGCAGATGGAACATTTTTATCTGAAAGAAGTTATGGAAAAGCATCCTGAGCCGAAACCACATCAAAATACGGTAAGCACTTATCTTAAAATTCTGGTCGAAAAAGAATTTCTTTCCATAAAAAAAGAAGGCAGAATTTTTAAATACAGCGTTGCGATTCCGGTGGAGCATTACAAAAGTTTCCTTTTTCAGGAGATTATTGATAAGTTTTTTGAAGGTAAAAAAGAAGATTTTCAGGAATTTTTGGTCAGCAACAGTTTTATCGCTGGAAACATCGAAAAAGAAAAACCTCAGAAAAAAGAAAAACTGAGTATTGCAGATGAGATTTTAAACCCAAAAAAAACGAAAAAGAAGAAAGACAAAAAGTCCAAAAAGAAAAAGACCGGCAATTAAATTACCGGTCTTCGAACAAAAACAGTTTGTACTGCCTTTTATATTCTTACCAACGACCTCCGCCGCCGCCAGTGTTTCCACCACGGTTGTTGCTTCCGTATCCGCCTCCGCTGTTTCCACCAGAACGGTTACCTCCTCCAAAACTTCCACCACCGCTTCTGTTATTGTCAAAGCTTCTTCTTGGCTTCTCTTCTCTTGGCTTAGCCTCAGATACGTTAAGGATTTTTCCGTTAAGTTCTTTTTCATGTAGCGCTTCAATCGCCTGCTGACCTTCTTCGTCACCCATTTCTACGAAACCGAAACCTCTAGAACGGCCCGTTTCTCTGTCTGTGATGATTTTTGCAGAAGTTACATCGCCAAATTCAGCGAATAGATCGTGCAACTCATACTCTTTAGTTGCGTAATTGATGTTTGAAACAAAAATGTTCATTTTAAAAAAAAATTAAATTAATAAATATCTTGTGTATAGGTAGAAAAGCAACATAATAATGAACATGACATTGATTCCTCATATAAACCTGTGCAAGATACAATTAAATTGAATACGCCAAAACTTTTTTATTATTATTTCACCTACTTATCAAAAATTTAAAACAGTGAACATTCGCAGGAACGTTTTCTTAACAGTATTGCACGCAAAAGGCATTTTTAATACATTAAGGCAGGAATTCTGATGGTCTGAAGTATCATATATAAAGCTTAAATTTGTGTAGAAAAATGCCGACGAATGAATTATCACACCAGAAAATGGGTAAAACCTGAAGATTTAAATCCCAACCAGTCGCTTTTTGGCGGCCGCCTTCTGCAGTGGATTGATGAAGAAGCCGCACTCTACGCTGTAATTCAACTTGGAAATAAGAAAGTAGTAACCAAATTTATTTCCGAAATTAACTTCGTCAGTTCTGCAAAACAGGGCGATATTATTGAGATCGGGATTGAAGTTTCTGCATTTGGCTCGACTTCTCTCACGCTGAAATGCGATGTAAGGAATAAAATGACGCACCAGACAATCATCACGGTTGATAAACTGGTTATGGTAAATCTTGATGACGATGGAAACCCTTTACCGCACGGAAAAACGAAGGTTGAATTTATCAAAGACCGTTTGGGGGATTCGGTTTGATTCAGATTTAAAAAAATTCGGCGAAAGTTTATCTTTTTTAAAATAAACAAATGCACGCAAAATATAAAGTTACCGGCATGACCTGCGAAGGCTGTCAGAAGAAAATATCAGAGAAACTCAACAGTCTGAAAGGGATTTCAGCAACTGTTGATCTCGAAAAAAATACCGTAGAAATTAATTCTGAAAATGAGATCGATATTTCTGCTATCAATCTGGGTTTAAAGGAAATTGGAAATTATCAGCTTGAAGATTTAAATGCCGAAGAATCTGGTTTTGTAAAGCCTCAGGATCGCATTTCTCCTTCGTCTGTTTACTATTGTCCGATGGAATGTGAGGGCGATAAAGTGTATTTTCAGCAGGGAAAACGCTGCCCGGTATGCAATATGTATCTTGTCCCAATTGAAGAAAAGCTAGCGAAAGATCCCAATTACAAAACGACATTTTCTAAAACAAATCTTCCCGACAATTTTAAAAATCACATCGGCGGTTACTATTGCCCGATGTTCTGTGAAGGCGATAAAACCTACAGTGAAAAAACCGACTGCCCGGTTTGCCACATGCATCTGGAAGAAATCACAGATGATTTAATTAAAAATTCAGTATCTCAAAATTCTCATGATCAGCACAAAATCCCAGAAGTAACGGCTGATATGGCGGGAAAATATTACTGCCCGATGTTTTGTGAAGGCGACAAAACCTACGACAGCAATGTGGGCTGTCCCGTTTGCGGGATGGATTTGGTAAAATATCCCGACAAAAATGGTAACGAAAGCGACGACACTTTAGACATATTAAAGAAAAAACTGATTACCGCACTCATTTTCACGGTTCCTGTTTTTATCCTCTCGATGGGCGGAATGCTTTTTACATTTCCATTTTCACACCAGCTTCAGGGTATTTTTGAACTTATTTTAACGTTGCCTGTAATTTTTTACGCCGGATGGTTTCTGATGAAGCGTGGCTGGGTTTCTTTTAAAACCTGGAATCTTAATATGTTCAGTTTAATCGCTTTAGGCGTTGCGGCAGCATTTCTGTTCAGTGCTTTTGCTTTAGTTTTTCCGAATATTTTACCTCATGAATTCCGTGGTCACGGTCATGAAATTCCATTATATTTTGAGGCCGTCTGCGTGATTATTACACTTGTGATTCTCGGTCAGCTGCTTGAAGCTTTAGCGCACAAAAAAACCGGAAACGCAATTAAAGATCTGATGAATTTATCACCGGCAGAGGCGAATCTTATTAAAAATGGTGAAGAAAAAAGAATTTCTCTTTCTGAAGTTAAGGTTGGCGATTTTTTAAAGGTTAAACCTGGCGAAAAAATTCCTGTGGATGGCGTCATTACTGAAGGAAGTTCTTTGGTTGACGAAAGTATGATTACCGGAGAACCGATTCCTGCGGAGAAAAACGTACATGATAAAGTGAGTTCAGGAACAATTAACGGAAATCAGGTTTTTGTAATGAAAGCCGAGAAAATCGGACAGGAAACTTTGCTTGCAAAAATTATAAAAATGGTGAATGATGCGAGCCGAAGCCGCGCTCCTATTCAGAAACTCACCGATAAAGTTGCGAAGATATTTGTGCCAGCAGTCATCGCTTCTTCTATAATCACGTTTGTCATCTGGCAAATATTCGGACCGGAAAACCAGAAAACACTTTTCGCCTTTATCAATGCCGTTGCCGTACTTATTGTGGCTTGTCCGTGTGCGCTTGGGTTGGCGACGCCGATGTCGCTCATGGTCGGAATTGGGAAAGGTGCTAAAAACGGAATTCTGATAAAAAATGCTGAAGCCTTGGAGCTGATGAAAAAGGTAAATGTTCTGATCACCGACAAAACCGGAACTTTAACGGAAGGAAAACCATCGCTGGAAATTATCGAAACTTTTGGAAATTCAGATAAAAATGATCTTTTGAGACTGGCTTTTTCTTTAAATAAAAATTCTGAACATCCGCTTTCCGGTGCTGTTATTAAGAAAGCGAAAGAAGAAAATATTTCATCTGAAAAAGTGGAAAATTTTGAAAATCTTACCGGAAAAGGCCTGAAAGGAATAATTAATGGAAAAAAAGTTTTTCTCGGCAATGAAAATCTAATGATTTCGCAAAACATTATTATTCCTGAAGAACTGAAAATAAAAGCAAAACAGACTCAGGAAAAAGCGCATACTGTTTCTTATTTGGCCCAAGAAAATCAGGTTTTAGGTTTTCTGAGTTTTACAGATAAAATTAAACAGAGTTCGAAAAAAGCCATTCTTGATTTGAGAAATGATGGCATCGAAATTATAATGATGACCGGCGACAATGAAAATACGGCGAAAGCTGTGGCAGACGAACTTGGCATTATAAACTTTAAAGCCAACTGTCTTCCTGAAGATAAATTAACGGAAGTAAAAAAACAGCAGCACCAAGGAAAAACCGTGGCGATGACCGGCGACGGAATCAACGATGCGCCTGCTCTGGCACAGTCCGACATCGGAATTGCGATGGGAACCGGAACCGATGTGGCGATTGAAAGCGCTGAAATTACTTTGCTGAAAGGAGATATTTCTGGCGTTCTACGCGCCCGCACTTTAAGCGAGAAACTCGTACGAAACATTCGGGAAAATTTATTTTTTGCCTTCTTTTACAACGTGCTCGGCATCCCTGTTGCAGCAGGTTTGCTCTACCCTTTCTTCGGAATTTTACTTTCGCCAATGATTGCAGCGGCAGCAATGAGTCTGAGCTCCGTTTCTGTTATTTTAAATTCTCTGAGGTTAAATTCAGCTAAAATTTAGAATGCAAAATATGAATTTTAAAGATTTCTATATTGGATGTTCAGGGTTTTACAATCCGGCTTGGAAAGGCTCTTTTTATCCCGCTGACGCAAAAAATCTAGATTTTCTGACCCTTTACTCTCAGCAGCTGAATGCAGTTGAAATAAACTCAACCTTTTATAGAAAACCCACAGTAAAAACTTTAGAGCGCTGGAAAAGTGAAACGCCTGACGATTTTAAGTTTTTTATTAAAATTCCGAAAGCCATCACGCATATTAACCGTTTGGTCGACAGTAAAAATTCTGTTGATGGATTTTGCAGTTACATCAGTGAAAATTTAGGTGAAAAACTTGCCGGATTTCTTTATCAGTTTCCGCCATCGTTCAAAAATACTGAAGAAACGCGGGAGCTGATCGGGAAAAATATAGCTAATGACTTTTTGAACGTGATAGAATTTCGGCATGAAACATGGTTTGATGAAGAAGCTTTTAAATTTTTAGCAAAATTAAAATTAGTTTTTTCGGGAACGAGTTTTCCAGGTAAAATTCCTGACACATTGATTGCAAATCATCCGAAAATACTATACTACAGACTTCACGGAAATCCTTTTTTATATAAATCTGAATATACAGAAGAATTTCTTGTTAATCTTGCTGAAAATTTAATAAAATCCAACAGGAAATCATTCATATTTTTCAACAATACGTGGGGAACGTCAGCCATAAAAAACGCTCCGGAATTAATACAAATTATTAAAAACAAATTATGAGTTTGACAGAAAATTATCAAAATATAAAGTTGAAAATTCCTGATCACATCGAACTTGTTGCAGTATCAAAAACGCATCCGGCTGAAATGATTGCGGAACTTTATGAGATCGGACAACGTGTTTTTGGTGAAAATAAAGTGCAGGAACTGACCGAAAAATATGAAAAGTTACCAAAAGACATTCATTGGCATCTGATTGGGCATCTGCAGAGTAATAAAGTAAAATACATTGCACCTTTTGTGAATACGATTCAAAGTGTAGATTCTGAAAAAATTTTAGATGAAATCAATAAGCAGGCGGAGAAAAACGACCGAAAGATTAATGTTTTGCTTCAGGTGAAAATCGCGCAGGAAGATTCTAAATTTGGTCTAGAAATATCGGAAGCTGAAGATTTAATCAGAAAAAAAATGGCCGGAGAATTTGCAAATGTAAATATCAAAGGCTTGATGGGAATGGCAACATTCACAGAAAATCAGGAACAGATTGCAGGCGAATTTAATATTTTAAAAAGTCTTTATGATAAGATAAACAACTATTTCCCACTGGAAAAACTGTCGATGGGAATGAGCGATGATTTTCTTCTGGCAATAAAATCAGGCTCAAATTCTGTACGCGTTGGTTCAGCGATTTTCGGGGCAAGAGATTACCGCTAAAAGGCTAATTGGGAACGATTATTGATGCTCATCAAGCAAAAAATAATTAAATTTGCACCTATGCAAAAAATCCTTATAGTAGAAGACGAAAAAGCCATTTCAGGAGTGCTTCAAAGTATCCTTTCTGAAGAACTTACAGAATATGAATTTCTTGTTGCAGAAGACGGTCTGGAAGGTTACAAACAAATCGAAAAAGAAGATTTCTCACTTGTAATTTCAGATATTAAAATGCCGAAACTTTCCGGCACAGAGCTTCTTAAACAAAGTCTTACACTAAAACCAGAATCTACTTTCATCATGATTTCCGGGCACGCAGATATCGATTCTGCTGTTGCCTGCCTAAGAGACGGTGCGTATGATTTCATCTCTAAACCTATTGATATCAACCGTTTAATCACCAGTGTTAAGAATGCGCTGGCGAAAGAAACACTTAAAATAGAGAATAAAAATCTTCAGACTGAAAACAAGACACTGAAGAAAAAAGTCAATAAAAAGTATCAGATGATTGGCCAGTCGGCTCCGCTGAAGAAAATTCAGGAGATGATCGAAAAGGTAGCTGTTTCTGATGCGAGAGTTTTGATTACAGGTCCGAACGGTGCCGGTAAAGAACTTGTTGCGCACGCCATTCACAACCTCAGCGACAGATCCCGCGGACCAATGGTGGAAGTTAACTGCGCCGCAATTCCTTCTGAGCTTATTGAGTCTGAACTGTTCGGTCACGTGAAAGGATCTTTCACAGGAGCTATAAAAGACAAACAGGGGAAATTTGAACAGGCAAATGGTGGAACCATTTTCCTCGATGAGATCGGTGATATGAGTTTAATCGCTCAGGCAAAGGTGTTGAGAGCACTTCAGGAAAGTAAAGTTTCTCCGGTAGGAAGCGACAAAGAGATAAAAGTTGACGTACGCGTACTTGCGGCAACCAACAAAAACATGCAGAAGGAGATTGAAGAAGGGAAATTCAGAGAAGATTTGTATCACAGACTTTCAGTGATCGAAATTTACGTTCCACCTTTGGATGAGCGTAAGGATGACATCAAGTTATTGGTAGAGCATTTTGCCGGTATTATCTCTGACGAACACGGTACTGCACTCAAGAAGTTTGACGACTCGGCAATTGATGCGCTGATGGAATTATCCTGGACGGGTAACATCCGTGAGTTGAGAAACGTTGTAGAGCGACTCATCATTCTCGGCGGATCCACAGTTTCGAAAGAAGACGTGGCAAGCTTCGTAAGAAAATAAAAAGACAACCCAAATACCGAAACATAAAAAAATTTGCAGTAATTATGCTGCAGATTTTTTTTGTATTAAACCATGACATTCCTTAATAAAAACTACACCAAAGAAGCACTCACCCTCGCACTTCCCGTAATGCTTACGCAGGTAGGCCAGGTTTCTGTTAACCTTTTCGACAATATCATTGTGGGAAGACTTCTCGGTGCAGATGCACTTGCGTCGGTATCTTTGGGCAATGCGGTCTTTTTCTCGATGTTCGTTCTGGCGTTGGGTTTCTCCTTTGCCATTCCGCCATTGGTGTCTGAGGCGCATTCTCAGCACGATCACAAAACGATCAACTCAGTATTCAGCCACGGGTTTGTAATCAATATGTCGGTAGGATTTATCTTAATGACACTTCTTTTAACAGGAATGCCGCTGCTCTATCATTCAGGGCAGCCTGCGACAATTGTTCCCAATACAGTAGATTTCCTCACCATCATGGCGGTCAGTATCATCCCTTTTATGGCGTTTCAGACACTGCGGGAAGTATCAGAAGGTCTGTCGTACACGATCGGTGTAACCAAAGCGACGATCATTGCCAACGTCATCAATATTGCGCTAAACTATGTCTTTATTAAAGGAATGTGGATTTTCCCTGAGATGGGCGTGAAAGGTTCGGCACTCGCCAGCCTTATCGCCAGAATCTTTATGGTGATCTTCCTGTATTTTGTATTGATGAAAGAGCCGAAAACCAAACAGTACATCAAAGATTTCACCTTAAAAGCACAGATCTTTTCAAAGAATATGTTTGAGAAAATGATCCGTCTCGGCTTTCCGACCGCTTTACAGATGTTCTTCGAAGTGACGGCTTTTGCTGCGGCTGCATTCATTTGCGGACTGGTTTCTGCCCACGATATCGCCTCGCATCAGATCGCCCTCAGTATGGCTTCATTCACCTTCAACCTATGTATCGGTTTCAGTGTCGCATCAACAGTGATGATCGGACGGAAGCTTGGCGAACAGAACTTCGTAGAACTCCGCAAAATCGGTATTAATAATCTTAAAATCGCCTTTCTCTTTATGTGTCTCTGCGGTTTGTTTTTCGTGATCGGCCGAAACGTTTTGCCAACCTTCTTTACCAAACCCGAAGAAACCGAAGTCATCCTTTTAGCATCAAAACTCATGATCATCGCTGCATTATTCCAGCTTTCAGACGGCATTCAGGTGACGGCTTTGGGAATGCTTCGCGGACTTCAGGATGTGAAAATTCCTTCTATCTACACCTTCATTGCGTACTGGCTTATTACCATTCCTTTAGGATATATTCTTTGCGTCACCATGGAAATGGGCGCGCTCGGTATGTGGATTGCGCTCGGCCTGGGACTTACCATCTCTGCCGTAATGCTCGTCAAACGTTTTCTCAATATGTCTGCCCGAAGATTAAAATCTTCTGAGTAGAAAATTTTTTATGATATTGCTTTAAATGGTATATTTGATTTAAATAATTCTTAAAACACAACGATATGCCAGTACAGTACACATTAACACAGAAAGGTAATCCTTCTAAACCTACAGCACCAAAGAAGTATTACGCCAATGCAAAATCTTCGGGTGAAGTGACCTTAAGAAGTCTCAGCAAAGAAATAGCAGGTGCATCAACTACCGTAAGCGACACCGATGTTTTGGCGGTTCTTAATGATTTAACGAAGATACTTTCCAGACATCTTGCCGAGGGAAAAATTGTAAGGTTCGGTGATTTTGGATCATTCAGTTTAACCCTCAGCAGCGAAGGCTCAGAGCAGGAATATGATTTTAATGCTTCAATGATCAAAACCGCGAAGATCGGCTTCAGACCGGGTTTGGATCTGAAAGATATGCTTGCTACATTGAAGTTTGAGAAAGCAAGTAGGGATTAATAAAAAAGCAGGCGTGCTTTCACCCAAAAGCCCGCCTGCTTTTACCTAAAAGCCCGCCTGCTTTTTGAAAAAGCAGGCGGGCTTTTTACTAAGTCGTTACTACGAGTTGCCAAAGTCGTCTAAGGCTTTATTTAAAAGCCATATTGTGAAGCTTTTATAGCCTTAAAATCAATACAAAAAAAACCTTACTCTCATCGAGTAAGGTTTTGCTTTTATTTCTTTAAACATTTCTCCAGAAACTGATCCTGTTCCCAAAGAAGGTGCAGAATGTTTTCTTTGGCGACGTAGCCGTGCGCTTCTTTCGGCAGCAGCACCATCTTCACCGGTGCGCCGAGATTCTTTAAAGCCTGAAAATATCTCTCGGTCTGCAGCGTAAAGGTTCCCGGGTTGTTGTCGGCATCACCGTGGATGAGAAGCAGCGGCGTCTTCATCTTGTCGGCATTCATAAACGGCGACATCGTGTTGTAAATCTCAGGTACATCCCAGTAATTTCTCTGCTCACTCTGGAAACCAAACGGCGTCAAAGTACGGTTGTACGCACCACTTCTGGCAATACCGCATGCATAATCTTTGGAATGTGTCAATAGATTTGCGGTCATAAACGCGCCGTAAGAGTGCCCGCCCACTGCCACTTTTGTGCGGTCTATGTAGCCAAGTTTGTCTAAAGCGTCGATCGCAGCGCGGCCGTTTGCCACAAGCTGCGGGATGAAAGTATCGTTGGGCTCGGTCTTTCCTTCACCGATAATCGGGAACGCGGCATCATCGAGCACAGCATATCCTTTGGCCGTCCAGTACACAAAAGAGCCATAATTCGGGAAGGTAAAATCGTTCGGGTTCTGCGTATTCTGCCCTGCGGTGTTCCTGTCTTTGTATTCAGTCGGGTACGCCCAGATCAGGAGCGGCAGTTTTTCTTTCTTCGCTTTGCGGTCGTAGTTGGCTGGTAGGTATAAAGTTCCCGTAAGCGTCACGCCGTCGTTACGTTTGTAGGTAATCACTTCCTTATATACATCTTTAATGCTTTCAAAAGGATTTGGGAAGGCGGTTATCGCATCTGCTTTATTTGATTTAATATTCTTTCTGAAATAATTGGGATACGCACTTGCAGACTGCTGTATGGTGAGGATGTCTCCCTTCGCCGGATCAATAATATCGATGATATCTTCTTTGCCGGTCTTCAGGTTTGAGGTGTACAGTCTTTTCTTTTTTAAAGTTTTCACATCCATCTCATCGATGAAAGGATGCTGACCGTCTTTGGTAAAGCCGTCGCCGATGAGGTAGGCTTTATCCTTTTTCATATCTAAAACATAGCGGCCGTAATCGTTTTTCACGGTGTTAAAAGTCCCCGGATCACTGTAGACATCCTGGTAATTCCTGTCCTGAATCACTCTCGAGCTGCCATCATTGAGATCAACTAAATACGATTTTGTATTTCGCGTGTCGTACCAACCTTCAGAAACGATTGCGTAATGATTATTCGTCCAGCTCGTGCCTTCATACCGTTGTTTCGTTTTAAAGAAAGACTTCGGTGAAGCGTTGAAAGGCGCCTGCCACGTGAATATCTCGTCACGGTAGTCTGCACTTTTCGACTGGTCGCCGCCGTCTAATGCTTCTGTATACACCAAAGTTGCCGGCTCATCTGCACGCCAGCTCATATCTCTCTTGCCGGTTCGTACCGATGAAAAGCCTTTGGGCATGATTTCATTTAAAGGAACATCGTTTACTGTCTTTACCATTTTGCCTTCTGCATCGTACACCGTCGTCGTCATCGGGAATCTGCTGAGGGGAACGATATAGGAAAATGGCTTCTTAATCGTCGTCAGCATGAGGTAATTTCCGTCTGGTGAATAGGAAATTCCGGCGTACATATCCTGATCTTTCAGCTTCTTCATGCTGCCGTTCATATCAACATACTGCAGTTCGGATGCGGTGAGGATTTCAAAATTCTTCTCGTCTTGCGGGTTTTTCAGCAGATCCTGATAGGTTCTGTTCTGCGACACTTTGCCGTCTGCTGTAGAGACAATCGGGCCGGTCGGAAGATCTTTGGAAGAATCGCTCAGCTTCATTCGGTTCTCCGGAAGTGTTTTTACAAGGAAACGCTGAGAATCTTTCATCCAGATGTAAGGATTACCGAGGTTGGCGTTGAGGTTGTCTTTGGTGATTTTCTTCGCGGTTGCGGTTTCAAGATCGACGATCCAGAGTTCTACGCCTCTGTCGGTTGTATTGGTGAAGGCCAGCTTTTTCTCATCTGGTGAGAACGATGTATTGGTAATCTTAGGATTTTGCGGAAGATTCTTTACCTGCGTTTCGGTCTTGTCACTCATTCTGCGTACTTTCAGATTGTTAGAATACGTAGCAGAACTAGAGATGTTGGTAACAGGATTAATGCGCAGTCCGCCGAGTTTCATCTCCTGCTGATTGAGATCGTCGAGGGTTTTGTAGGTCGGTCTGTAGACGAAAACGACCCAGTCTTTCTTCGAATTGGTAAGAACGCTTGGTGGCCTTTCGTAATCGGCAAGCTTCAGAATCTCCGCCGATGGTTTTTGATAGGTGATATTCTCCTGCGCTTCATAAAAATTAAGGAAAGCAAGCAGGCAGATGGTGAGTTTTATCTTCATGAAATGTTGAATTGATTTTCACGAAAATAAGAAAAACTTTCTGGCAAAAGAAAAGTCTTTCGGAAGATTTTGCAGCAAAGAAAAAGAGCAACTGTATGCTGCTCTTCGAATGTTTAACCTTAAAATATAATTACCAGTCGCTTGCGCGTCTTCTTTTTTCTATCATATAATCAACGGAAATCTTTCCGGCACCAACCGTGATCAGCACCATATATATCGCAGCGTACAGCAGACTCATCTCGCGGTCACTAAACGGATCTGCGCCATGAACGACAAAAGCGGCAATACCCATCGTGAATAATAAAATGCCTGATGCAATTCTTGTGAATAAACCTAAGATAATAAAGATCGAACAGACAAACTCGGCTAAGACTGTTAAAGCAAGGGAAACTGTCGTTCCCATTCCGAGAAAATCGTAAAAGTCGGCAGTTTTTCCGGAAATGAGTTGCTGAAGTTTAGGAAAACCGTGCGTGAGCATTGCAAATCCCACAAACAGTCTCACCACAAACACCACAATATCTACCTTCAGGTTGCGGTTTGATCCATTCAAGTTATTCATTTCATTAAGTTTTAACTAAGATAGCACTTATTTGTGAAATCTTGATTAAAATCATAAAAAGTATGTTTATCTGTAGCCAAAATTCTTCAGATCCCGGTCATTTTTACGCCAGTCTTTCTTCACTTTCACGAAAAGATTGAGGTGAATTTTCTTCGAGAAAAACTTCTCCAGATCTATTCTTGCTTCAGTTCCGACCTTTTTTATCGCTTCACCTTTATGCCCGATGATGATGCCTTTCTGCGTGTCGCGCTCTACATAAATAATAGAATCGATGAAAATGATGCCTTCTTTTTCTTTAAACATTTCCGTCACTACTTCTACAGAATACGGAATTTCTTTCTCATAATTAAGCAAAATTTTCTCACGGATGGCTTCATTTACAAAGAAACGTTCCGGCTTGTCGGTGTACATATCTTTGTCGTAATAAGCAGGACTTTCGGGCAGCATTGATTTTAATTTCGGTAAAATAACATCAATGTTGAAAGCATTTAATGCAGAGATCGGCAGAATCTCCGCCTTCGGAATGCGCTCGTGCCAATCTGTCGCAATCTTTTCCAGTCCTTCCTGATTAGTTTGATCGATCTTATTAAGAAGCAACAAAACAGGCACCGGGATTTTATTCAGCTTGTCGATCAGAAATTCTGAAGGTGCAGCTTTATCGGTCACATCCACAATAAAAAGAAAAACATCGGCATCCTGCAGAGAATCTTTCACAAAATCCATCATTTTTTCCTGCAAACCATATTTCGGATCCAGCACGCCGGGCGTATCAGAAAATACAATCTGAAGATCTTCTTCATTATAAATCCCGAATATTCTGTGTCTTGTCGTCTGTGCTTTTTGGGTAACGATGGCCAGCTTCTCGCCCATCAACTGATTGAGCAGCGTAGATTTCCCCGCATTGGGCTTTCCTACGATGTTTACAAATCCTGCTTTGTGCATATAAATGTTTTAAAACTTATCTAATAAATATTGAGCAGCAAAGTTAAGGAAACAAAACCGTACACTCCCGAATTTGCCAAAAAACTCGCCCGAGCATCTTTCAGCGGTTTTAATAATCTTATATTTACGCTTAAACCTTAATTGATTTTTTATGAACTGGATTATTCTGATTATTGCAGGATTTTTTGAAGTGGCTTTCGCAAGCTGCCTCGGGAAAGTAAAAGAAACAACCGGAACCGCAATGTACATTTGGTTTGCAGGATTTTTAGTTTGCCTTACTGTAAGTATGCTTTTATTAATCAAAGCCACTCAGACTCTACCGATTGGTACAGCTTACGCGGTCTGGACAGGTATTGGGGCAGTCGGAACCGCACTTGTCGGAATCTTCTTCTTTAAAGATCCGGCAACTTTCTGGCGCATCTTTTTTATCTGCACGCTCATAGGCTCCGTGATTGGTTTGAAAGCAGTTTCGCATTAAATAATTTTAAATATCTTCGCGGCTAAATTTAGTTTTAATGAAAAAAGCTTTACTTCTTCTTTTTATCGGTGGTCTCTTAAATGCGCAGATCAGCGATTTACTTTCAAACAACTGGTACATTTCTAAAATGGTAACAAGTGCCGGCGTTACAACCAATACGCCGGTTATGGATATGAGCGTTCCTGCGTCAACATTTACGTCTGCGGGTTCCAGTTATGTTTTTACTTCAAGATATTACAATCAGGCTTCATTCGCATTCGGAATCATGCCGGGAACGACAAACATGATTAAAACCGCGCAAAGCTGTACCCTTTTATTTTACAATGGTGGAAATGCTACTGCCGTAAGAAACTATGATCAGAAAAACTGTGATTTTTATATAAACGGTGCCTATGCATCGGTTTACAGTTATGTGCTTACTACGACAGGAACTTTGAAAACGCTTGCGATTACCGATCCTTCTGGCAATAAAATATATTATAATAATACAGCAAATCTTGGAACAAGTGATTTGGACTTGAATAAAAAATCATTCGAAATTTATCCCAATCCTGTAAACGATGTGCTTAATATAAATATTGCTGAGAAAAATGTTCCGGTAAAGATTTTTGATATTTCAGGGAAAATTGTTTTACAGACGGTAAGTTCTGACAAGAATTTTAAAATAGATGTCAGCAGTTTGCCAACGGGACAATACATTTTAAATATTGAAAACTACACAGCAACAAAATTTTCAAAAAATTGATAAATTTATTTAATCAAAGAAAAACGTCTTCCGAAAAGAAGACGTTTATTTTTTGTACACAATGGGAAGAATCTCATTGCGGTTCAGACCGTATTTTTTAATTTCTTCGTCGGAAAATGTCTGCGAATAATAATTAATTTCAACTTCAAAACCTGCATCGCGAAGTCGGTCAAAATAGTCAATTCCGTACCAACGAACATGATCATACTGCCCAAAATGTTTCTGTCTTTCTGCCGGATTTTTTATGGTGAAATCTTCGTACGTTTTCATCAAAGAATTCTTCATCGGAACCTGCAAAATTCCCCATCCGCCAGGTTTCAAAACACGGTACAGCTCACTCATCGCTTTTGAATCGTCTTCTATATGTTCTAAAACGTGATTGCAAAATATCACATCAAAACTTTGTGAAGCAAAAGGCAAATCGAGAATATCGGCTTTCACATCAACAATAGGAGAATACAGATCAGCAGAAATATAATCAAGATTCTGCATTTTTTTAAATTTCCGGAGAAATTCCTGCTCGGGAGCAATATGAAGGACTTTGGTATTTTTAATGAAAAATTCGGTTTCGTTCTGAAGATAAAGCCACATTTGACGGTGCCTTTCAAGGCTCAAAGTTCCGGGAGACAAAGCGTTCTCACGTTGTTTTCCGTAGCCGTACGGTAAAAATTTTCTGTACGATTTGCCGTCAATAGGATCAAAGAATTGATCACCTTTAAAAAACTGATAAATTAACGGACGAGCCAAAACACTTGCTTTGATAAGCAAAGGTCTTGGAATTTTATTCAGCAGAAATCCGGTAATTTTTTTCATTAAAAATCCATTTGAAATGGCGCTTCTTCGTCGCTCGTAATGCCAAGCGCTTCGTAAACATATTTGAAAGTCGACAGCAGAACCGGTTTTCCGTTGATAACTGCCACATCATGCTCGAAATGTGCCGAAGGCTGATTATCCAGAGTTGTCACGGTCCATCCGTCATTATGAAAACGAACCTTCTCCGATCCCATATTTATCATCGGCTCAATCGCGATGGTAAGACCGTCTTTGATCACTTTTCCACTTCCTTTTTTGCCATAATTTGGTACTTGCGGATCTTCATGCATTTTTCTGCCGACACCGTGACCGACTAAATCTCTAACCACGCCATAACCTTCTTTTTCACAGTGCGACTGAATTGCATGCGAAATATCTCCGATTCTCTTTCCGCGAACACACTGCTCGATTCCTTTGTACAAAGATTCTTTGGCAACTTTAAGAAGTTTTTTCGTCTCAGGTTTTACTTCTCCGATTTCGAAAGTGTAGGCATGATCGCCAACAAAACCATTCAAAACCGCTCCGCAATCTACAGAAAGCACATCACCTTCTTTTATTTCATCTTTATTTGGAAAACCGTGAACGACCTGTTCATTTGGTGAAATACAAAGCGAATGCGGAAATCCGCCATATCCTAAAAACGCAGGCTCTGCGCCGTGATCTTTAATATAATCATGCGCAAGTTTATCGAGATATAAAGTTGTGATTCCAGGTTTGATTTCTTTCGCGATCATTCCTAAAGTTCTGGAAACCAACTGTGCACTTTCGCGCATCAGACGAAGCTCGTCTATATTTTTTAACTGAATCATTTAATAAATTTGAGATTTGAACTATTGAATTTAAAATTACAGCTGATTTTGTAAACAACTTTATTTTATACATCAATTTCAAATTATATTTTACCAGAATAGTCCTTTTTTCTTTTCTTTTTTAAGTTTTGAATAAGGCAAAACTTCATTTCCTTCCACACGGAATTCGATTCTTTCATTGATGATATTATAAATCTCACCCCAACCAGGAAATCCGCCTAAATTACGGTCATCAATAAACCAGTCGGCATCAAGCTTACGCGACTGCACGTTCTGATCAAAAACTTCACCTTCAAAACTTGAATTGATCGCGTAAAATTCGATCCCGTTTTTACGGCAAAATTCTACGGCTTCATCCAAAGTCTGACCATGTCGGTAAGTCCATAGAATCAGACGAAAACCCTGCGACTGAAGCTTTTTCAGAGTTTCAAATGCAAAAATCTTTGCTTTACCGATTCCTGGGTACGCATCATCTACAATGGTTCCGTCAAAATCGACCGCAATTTTTTTATTATTCATCATCTTTTGTGATTTAGATTGGCAAAGATAGCAAATAAATAAAAAAGTGCCGATGGATACCGACACTCTTACGTTATAATTAACTGTTAAAAGATAATTTATTTTTTTACCCAGCTGAATTCAAACTGCAGATCTGGAGTAGAAACCCGGTCTGTAATTTTCTGAAGTCTTGATGGTAATTTCATTAAATATTCCTGAGCTTTTTCAGCTTTTTCGGTAAGACCTGTGATGTGCTCGATCTTCCATTCATCAAGCAATTCCTTCATAATATTTATATAATCCTGACCGGTGTAAACCATGCAACGCTGTGCAGCATCCGAAAAATGACCCCACAATTCGCCGGCTTTTTGCCCTGACTGTCTCATCATGTGCGCCGGCATTACGATTTTCTTACGCATCATATCTTCAAAAGCAAGAATCATTTCTGAAGGATCGAGTTCCAGAATTTTAGCTACAAAATGTTTGTAAGCTTTTGCGTGTCTTGCTTCGTCAGCTGCGATGACACCGCACATCTTAGCAAGTTTTCCGTTTCCAGACTGTTTTGCTAATGTTCCTACTCTTCTATGAGAAATATTGGTTGCAGTTTCCTGAAAACTCGTATAAATAAAGTTTCTGTACGGATCCATACTCGTTCCGATATCAAAACCGTCACTGATCAGATATTGTGTTGTAATCTCCACCTGACGCATATTAACACGACCGCAGAGATAAAGATATTTATTTAATAGATCGCCGTGTCTGTTTTCTTCGCCGGTCCACGATCTGATCCAATCTGCCCAGCCAACGGTTTGTTTTTCCTGATCGATACCATCTACGCTCAAAAGCCAGGATTCATAAGACGGAAGCGCCTCTTCCGTAATACAGTCACCAATTAAGGTTACAAACAAATCATAAGGCATTTCTCTTGCAAAAGTCTGAATCTCTTCAAGATCATATTTGAATTGATCGCTAGAAGGATCCGGAAGGTAATCTGAAGGCTGCCAAATTTTTTCGATGGGCGTCAAAAATTTTCCCAGAAAAGACCCTACTTCCTTCTCCAAAATTCCCATTACTTCTTTTCTTACCAGCGTGTTATACATTTTAAAATACGTTTATCCTTGCAAAGATATTAATAATTATATTAGAAATACTGCATTATGCATGCCATAATACAGATGACTTCTGTCAGAATTATTATTTAAACATTTAAATTAAATCAGAATTAGCTTACCAAAATATCGCCGGTCATCACCGCCGGAATATGAATTCCCATCACATGCAAAATAGTTGGTGCAATATCTCCGAGTTTTCCGGGTTTCAATTTCCAGGATTGTTCTTTATCCATAACAATTAACGGAACCAGATTTGTCGAGTGCTGTGTGTTTGGTGAACCGTCCGGATTGACCATTACATCAGAATTTCCGTGATCTGCAAGAATGAAAACGGCATAACCATGCTCATACGCGGCAGTCGCTACTTTCTGAATGCACTGATCCACCACTTCGGCTGCCTGAACTGCCGCTTCGAAAACGCCTGTATGACCTACCATATCTGTATTGGCAAAATTCAAACAGATAAAATCAGCCGTTTCGTTCTCGATTTCCGGAAGAATGGAATTGGTAATATCAAAAGCAGACATCTGTGGTTTCAGATCGTAAGTCGGCACATCTTTCGGGCTCGGACAAAGCAATCTTCGTTCGCCATTGAAAGGTTCTTCCCGGCCACCGGAGAAAAAGAACGTCACGTGAGGATATTTTTCTGTCTCTGCGATTCTGATCTGCGATTTTCCGTTTTGCTCTAAAATTTCGCCCATCGTTTCCTTCAACACTTCTTCATCAAAAACGACCTGAACATTTTCAAAAGTTTTATCGTAATTGGTAAGCGTCACGTAATGAAGTCTCAGTTTTTTCATTCCAAACTCCAGCATATCGTGCTGCGAAAGCACTTCCGTAATTTCACGGCCACGGTCTGTGCGGAAATTAAAGCAAATCACCACATCATCATCCACAATATTTGCTTCAGGAACCTCGTTGCCAATCTGCGTTTTCTGCATCATAATAATCGGCCTGATAAATTCATCCGTAATGCCTTCGTCGTAAGATTTTTGAATAGATTCGACTGCATCATAACTTCCTTCGCCAGTTCCGGCAACCATCGCATCGTATGCAAGTTTTACACGTTCCCAGCGTCTGTCACGGTCCATCGCGTAATATCTTCCGGTAATTGTCGCTAATTTTCCGGTTGAAATTTTCATATGATCTTCAAGCTCTTTTATAAAATCAATCCCAGAGTGCGGATCGCAGTCACGACCGTCTGTGAAAGCGTGAACGTAAACATTTTCATTAAAACCAAAATCTTTTGCTGCCGAAAGCAATCCTTTCAAATGATTGATATGCGAATGCACGCCTCCGTCAGAAACCAGACCGATGAAATGCACATTTTTATTCTCTTTTAAAGCATATGCAAATGCTTCCTGAATTACCTGCTCTTTACCAAGACTCCCATTTTCTACCGCCATGTTGAGCTTTACCAAATTTTGATAAACCACTCTTCCGGCTCCGAGATTCATGTGCCCGACTTCAGAATTTCCCATCTGACCGGCCGGTAAACCAACTGCGAGACCGCTTGCTTCGAGTGTTGTATGTGGGAAATTCTTCAGACAGCTGTCTATAAAAGGCGTGTTTGCCTGATCGAGTGCAGAAACTGCCGCATTTTTCCCCAAACCCCAGCCGTCTAAGATGGCGAGTATAGCTTTTTTAGACATAATAATCGTTTTGTTGCCCAAAAATACCGATTTCAGCGTAATTTTTTATGATTTTGAAACTTAAAATTTCGTTAAAGAATATTTTTTGTAATTAAAATTATTTAAAACAAGTCGGTTTGTGATTTGAAAAAAAGGCATTACTTTTAACCTTAAATAAATGATATGGATTTACGCGATCAGCTGAAAAATCTTTTCCCGGAGCATGATGAGCAGGATTTTGAAATGCCTGAAGAAGCTTTTAAACAAAAAGAACCTTTGGTCTGCAAATTTGAGAAAAAGGGCCGCGCAGGAAAACCGGTTACCATCATCGAAGGCTGGGAAGGCACCGAAGAGGGACTGAAAGATATTTCAAAAAAAATAAAATCAACACTTGGCATCGGAGGGTCTGAAAAAGACGGAACCATCATCATACAGGGTGACAACCGCGACAAAATAATGGCAATTTTAAAAGATCTTGGCTATAAGACAAAAAGAGTCGGAGGATAAAATTTAAATACAATTATGCAGCAAAAACTTGCCGCTTCTGAGCTTATACTAAATGAAGACGGAAGCATTTATCATCTAAATCTTCATGCAGGAGATATTGCCGAAAAAATAATTCTGGTTGGCGATCCGGATCGTGTTCCTAAAGTTTCGGAGTATTTTGATACTGTAGAAATCCGAAAAAACAAACGCGAATTTTACACACACACCGGAACTTTGCGCGGAGAAAGAATTTCTGTAATGTCAACAGGGATCGGAACAGAGAACATCGACATCGTGATGAATGAGCTTGATGCGCTCGTAAATATCGATTTAGAAAAGAAGGAAATCAGAAGTGAGAAAAAAGCCTTAAAATTATTCCGCATGGGAACGTGCGGAAGTGTAAATCCTGACATCGAAGTCGATCAGATGCTGGTGACAGAAAATGTTGTGGGTCTTGACGGTCTGATGAACTTTTATGCCGATTATGATTTTAAAAATGAATTTTCGGAAGCGTTTTATGAGAAATTTCCTTATGATAAAATAAAACCGATGCTCTATTTTTCTGAGTCTTCAACAGAACTTGCTTCATTATATAAGGATGCGAAATATCACGGAAATACGGCGACTTTTCCTGGGTTTTACGCGCCACAAGGAAGACAGTTACGCTTAAATGCGACCGATGAAAATTTTCTGGAAACATTAAATAATCTTGGTATCAGTAATTTCGAAATGGAAACTTCTGCCATCTATGCCTTCGCAAAACTTCTTGGTCATCATGCAATCACGGTCTGTAATGTAGTTGCCAATAGACGTCGAGGAGAATTCAGCAAAGATCATCATATATCAGAAAAAAAACTGATCGAATGGGTTTTGGATCGTGTTATTTCTTAAAATTAGCTTAAAAAGTTAAATATTTCATACCGGAAATATTTTAGGAACACTTCTTGTTTATAATAAAACAGAAACTTAAAAACATCAAAATATTATGGACAATCAAGATTACAACAACGCAGAAAAAGCAGTTAATAACGCAGAAAATTCTGTAAAAAATACTGCAAGTGATGTAAAGTGGAAAGCTGAAGATTTAGCTGACCGTGCGAAAGATTACATCAGCGAAAAAAGAGAGAACGATCCTGAAGCTACTCAGGAAGGTTGGTTTGAGCGAGTGAAAGAAAACATTTCAGACACTTGGGAAGACATTAAGGATGGAGCAAGTGATGCATGGGAAAAAACCAAAGATGCATCTGAAGATGTAAAAGCTGAATGGAGAAAGAAAACAAACTAAAATTCATTCTTTTTAAATATTATTCAAAAAAGCGGAGCTTTGTATAAAGCTTCGTTTTTTTGCGTATAAAAACTATTTTTATTGCTACATTTGTGCATCAATTAACATTAAAAAGATATGTCATACGGTTTACTAAAAGGTAAAAAAGGGATTATTTTCGGTGCTTTGAATGAGCAGTCTATCGCCTGGAAAGTTGCAGAAAGATGCCACGAAGAAGGTGCTGAGTTTATTTTGTCTAACGCTCCAATCGCTTTGAGAATGGGCGAACTGAATGGTTTGGCCGAAAAAACAGGTTCAGAAGTAATCGGTGCAGATGCAACTTCTACAGAAGATCTGAATAAACTTTTTGATGCTGCGATCGAAAAATTTGGTAAAATCGACTTTATACTTCATTCAATCGGGATGTCTGTCAATGTAAGAAAAGGCAAACATTACACAGAAATGAACTATGACTGGTTGGAAAAAGGCTGGGATATTTCTGCAGTTTCTTTCCACAAAGTAATGCGTACGGCTTGGGAAAAAGACTGTATGAACGAATGGGGAAGCATTTTGGCGCTGACTTATATCGCTGCTCAAAGAACATTTCCTGATTATAATGATATGTCGGATAACAAGGCGTATCTCGAAAGTATCGCAAGAACTTTCGGATATTACTGGGGCGAAAGAAAAGTGCGTGTAAATACTGTTTCTCAATCTCCAACGGTTACTACTGCTGGAAGCGGTGTGAAAGGTTTTGGCGGATTTTTAGGTTATGCAGAAGATATGTCTCCGCTTGGTAACGCTACAGCTTTGGAATGTGCAGATTACTGTGTCACTATGTTCTCTGATCTAACGAAGAAAGTGACGATGCAAAATCTTTTCCACGACGGTGGATTCAGCAATACAGGAGTATCGCAGAAAGTTATTCAGAAATATGATATTGAATAATTTACTAGCTTAAATAATATTTTATGTTTCGGCGGCACCTTCGGTGCCGCCGAAACTGTTTTAAGCGCAATAAAATAGAGCTTCAACCCAAGAATTTGCAAATCAGTAGAAATGCATTTAAATTTTACTTATTATTCACACCACATCGAAGATCATTGTTAAAAATAATTTTATTTTTGTTGCTATGAAAATGGAAGAAACAGAAAGCCGGAAAAAGCTGCAGCATCTCGTTGACGAAAAAAATTACATCCCACATCTATCAGTTGACTGTACGATTTTTGGTTTTCATAATAATATCCTGAAAGTTCTTCTGTTGCGTCATCCCGACTTCGACCGCTGGGCGCTTCCTGGCGGATATATTTATCAAAATGAAGATTTGCGCGTCGCTGCAGACCGAGTTTTATTTGAAAGAACGCATCTGACCGGAGTATTCCTTGAACAGTTTCATACTTTCGGAAGAGTAAACCGCACCGACGATTTTGTGCATCAGTCGGTTTTAAAAAACAGAAATATCGAATTTGATGAGAACCTCTGGATTTTAGACCGGTTTATTACCGTTGGATATTGCAGTCTTATCGATTTTTCCAAAGCCGATTCATTTCCAAATTCCAATACCGAAATTTGTGAATGGTTTGAAGTGAAAAATCTTCCTCAAATGATTTTTGATCACGCTAGAATTGTAGAAGAAGGTTATCTCTATCTCCAGAAAAATATCGACACGCAGATCGCTGCCAGCAATTTACTTCCAGAGAAATTTACGATGAAAGAACTTCAGCAGGTTTACGAAACCATTTTAGGCGAAGAATTCAGAAGAAATAATTTTCAGAGAAAAATCTTAAACAGCAATTCACTCGAGCGTCTAGAGAAATTCTACAGCGGCTCTGCCAACAAGGCGCCTTACCTCTACCGTTTCAAGAAAGATTAAATTTTTCCGCAAGATTTTTCGCCAAAAAGAATGAAAAGTCTTATTTTTAGGAAAATATTTTACATGTCATATTATCCGCTTACCAGCATCCCGGATTATTTTGGAATTGATGCGTTACTTACTGAAGAACACAAGCTCATCCGCCAGTCGATCAGAGACTGGGTAGAAAGTTTTGTGATGCCTCAGATCGATCAGGCAGCACAGGAACACCGCGATTTGCCAAACCTGATGAAAGAATTGGGAGCAATTGGCGCTCTCGGACCGTACATTCCGGAAGAATATGGCGGTTCCGGTTTAGATCAGATCTCCTACGGAATTATCATGCAGGAACTAGAGCGTGGAGATTCGGCGGTTCGTTCAGCGGCATCTGTACAGTCGTCATTGGTAATGTTTCCAATCAATGAATTCGGTTCTGAAGAGCAGAAAAAGAAATATTTACCAAAACTGGCTTCTGGCGAAATGATCGGTTCATTTGGTCTTACAGAGCCGAATCATGGTTCAGATCCTGGTTCTATGGAATCTCAGTTTAAAGACATGGGCGATCACTACTTGCTTAATGGCGCTAAAATGTGGATTACGAATGCACCGCTATGCGATATTGCCGTAATCTGGGCAAAAAATGAAGAAGGGAAAGTACAGGGATTAATTGTAGAACGCGGAATGGAAGGCTTCACAACACCTGAAACGCATAACAAATGGAGTTTGAGAGCTTCCAAAACCGGAGAATTGGTTTTCAATAATGTAAAAGTTCCTAAAGAAAATCTATTACCAAATGTTACTGGACTTAAAGGTCCATTGTCTTGTTTAAATTCTGCCCGTTATGGTATTTCGTGGGGCGTAATCGGTGCGGCAATTGACTGTTACTGCACTGCTGTTCAGTACTCTAAAGAAAGAAAACAGTTCGGAAAACCTGTTGGGGCATTTCAGCTTCAGCAGAAAAAACTGGCTGAATTTTTAACTGAGATTACCAAGGCACAACTTCTTTGTCTGCAGCTCGGTCATCTTAAAAATGATCACAAAGCTTCGCCCGCCCAGATCTCAATGGCGAAAAGAAATAATGTAAAAATGGCGATTGATATTGCCAGAGAATCACGTCAGGTTTTGGGAGGAATGGGAATTATGGGAGAATTTCCGATGATGCGCCACGCTGCTAATCTCGAATCGGTAATCACCTACGAAGGCACACACGACGTTCACCTTTTGATTACAGGAATGGATATTACAGGCTTCAATGCTTTTTAAATCATAAAAAAATCCGGCTCATTTTGCAGCCGGATTTTTATTTAAAACTGAAAACTCTTTACATTTTCTGTAAAATCGATTTCCGGATTTAAAATTTCTTCAATTAAACTTTTTACGCCAATCATTGCATCATCCAGATTTCCCTGCGCAAATTCCAGAGGCACTACTCCATTTTTTGCATCAGCGAAACTCCAGATTCCGGTTTCAACCGGCAAACCCCAAAATTCTGGTAAATTTTCTACAACATACTGATAAATGCAAAGCTGCAAAGCTTGCTTTCGATCACTGTTTCTAAAATAATCTTCAGCATTATCTTTATCAATTTTTACTGAAATATTCTTCACTTTTGCGGTTTTATAATCAATAATTCTGATCTTTCCGTCAATCCGGTCAATCCGGTCAATATAACCGTAGAAATTAATCTGATCATTTTCATTTAACTTAAATTCAACGTTTTCAAATTTCCGCTCGATATCGATAATTTCAAGTGCATGACCTTCTTTGATTAGATTTAAATCATGATTTAAAATGGACAAAACAACTTTTTCCGCAATAGCTTTATGAATAAAATTCATTCCCTTGGTGTAAAATTCCGGATGATGTTTCAGCTTCACAATTCCTTTTGAAATATATTCATCCAGTTTATTAAGTGAATTCTGTAAATCGTTTTGTTTTAAGATTTTACCTTTAAGCTCTTCATAGATTTCTTGAAGTGTGTAATGCACAAGATTTCCGTAATTTCTAACAGATAATTCTTCCTCAATTTCGTCTGCTTCAGCCGTTTTTAAAATTTTTGACAGATAAAAATCAACCGGATTATACAGATAACTCGTAAGATGTGAAGCTGAAACTTTATTTTTCCAAAGCTCTAACTGTTCCAGAACAATGGGTGTTTTTTTGAAAATTACAGGTTCACTGAAAATAGGTTCTGAAGTATTTTCGACAATAATATGCTCAATTTCGTGATCGCTTTCCATCTCAATCTGTGTGATAAACCTACTTTTTTCTCCTGTATTTACACCAGAGCTCAAGGCATTGTAAAGCAGATGAACGTTCTGCGAATCCTGAATCAAACGGTAAATATGATATGCATAAATACCATCATTTTCCAGAAAAGTGTGCAGATCAAAATGTTTCCGAATATCAAACGGAATGTAGGTATTGTGCGAATTTCCCAGCGGTAATTTTCCTTCGTTTACAGAAAGCAGAATCACATTTTCAAAGTTTAGAAGTCTGGTTTCCAGAAGTCCCATCACTTGAAGGCCTTCCAGAGGCTCACCTTCAAAATCTATATTTTCAGAATTGATGTGTTGGTTGATGAGTATTTCGAGCGTTTCCATTTTCACATCAAAACCATACGGCGACATCTGGTTTTTTATGATGCGGAACGTTTTTTCAAAATGCGAAACGTTTTCGTACTGAATATCATCCAGCGGAAGCCATTTTATCTGCTGACAATATTCATTTAACAGATCCAGAAAAGCCAATCCGGATTCGGATTTCAGCAGGAGCTTAAAATACGACAGTTTGCTTAGAAGCTCTCTGATCAGAGACGGTGAAATGTAAACAATATTTCGCTCTTCAATTTTAGATTTAAAAATATTGATGATATCTTCATCGTTTTCCGCGCGTGGCAGTTCATCAAAAATCGGATAAATGTCGCGGTAGTAATAGGAGGAATTGTTTTTCTCTAATTGTCTCTGAAGATAAAAAAGCTGTTTTACCGCATTCGAAAAAGAGAGATTTTTGAGAGGAAACCCCATTGTGATGTTTAGTTTTTCAAAATTGTGCATCACATCCAGACTTGCCGGAAGAAGATTTTCATCAAGCAGAACAACGGCGGTATTGCTCAGTTTCCGGTCCTGAATTTTCTCAAAAATATCTGGCAAAAGTTTCGTCTGCGTTACATTCCCGGAAACTTCATACACTTTTATATTTTTTAGCTGCCGAAAATCGTCTTCGATCCAGCAAAACGCACGCGAATCATTAAATTCTTTCCAAAGGCTGTGATCGCGCAAAAACCGTCCGGCTTCCTGCCTTTCATCATCAAAATAATATTTATCTGCCTGAAAAAAACATTTTGCTTTATCCCATTGCAAAAGGTTTCTCACGAGTTTTTCTTCTGTCGGCGTAAAAGCATTAAAGCCACAAAACACGAATTTCTTATCCGTTTCTTTGGCAAATTTTTCAGTTTTAATTTTCGCACATTCATGAATCATTCCCGGCGTTGCCCAATTTTTTGCCAAAAGTTCTTTTTTCAAAATCGGCAGATACACATTCATATTCCGCCAGAAATTGAGAAACTTTTTTCGCGGTGTATTTTCATCATCACCAAGATCCTGAGCCCACTCTTTAATGCGTTCTTCGTCATACATGTAGCGGAGAACATCGCCGTCATTTTCAGAAAATTTCAGCATATCGTCCCAGTCTTTCTGCAGCGTTGGGAACCATTTCAGGAATTCCGCAAAATCATCATTCGGCAAAACTCCGGATCTTTTATATACATTAAACGAAAAAAGCCAGAGCGCAACGCCACAGATCTGCTGCTGTTCAGAAATTTCGTTAATGAGTTCCTCAATTGTGAAAAAATTTGGAAGAAAGCCTGAATATTTTTTCTCAGCAAGAATTTTGCGGATAAAAACAATCGGCCGTTTGCCGGGAAGAACAATGTTGAAGGCCGAAAGATCGCTGTTTTCAGCGAGCAGTTCATCTACGATTTTATTTAAAAATTTCAAATTTTCTGGTAATTATTAAGTTCGGCAAGTGCGTCAGCGATCATAATATTATATTCTGCCTGCTTTTCTTTATTTTGTCCGTGATCGGTTTCTTTGTCGTACCGTTGCTGAAACTTCCTGTAATCGTTGGAAATTCTCGCGTATATCGACTTGAAATATTTTTTGTAATCTGACGTGTAGGTTATCTTCTCAGCTAATTCTTTACGAAGTTTTCTTGCGTGAAGTTCGGCAATGTCAAAATGTTTTTGCTCATGAACCAACACATAATCGTTGATTCTTTTTACATCTTTCCAAGACTTATCTTCGTTGAAAATAGTAGTAATTTCTATCTTCACAGGCTTTTTTGGATCGCTGGACGTGATGCTGGAATATTCCCAGCCGCAATGCGTGTACGCAACAACATCGGCTCCTCCCAAACTATTTTTGTTGCTTTTAAAATTGTTCCAGACCAGTTTTTTATCGGCGCTCCACACGATTTTTTGTGCCGACAATAAATTAGCAGCGAAGAAAAATAAAATGAATAATCCTCTCATAAAATTTCTGTGACGTTTTTTTACCGTCATTAATTAAACGAAAATTTACGATAAAAATTTGGAAGCAAATGTCTTAAAGTTCGTTAAGAATTAAAATTACCTTTCGAGACATAAACAACTTTTTTGGTGTCATAAAATTCTTCGTCAAAATAATTTTTCAGATTGAAAATTTCACAGCGAAGTCCGGCGAGTTCTTCTGCGAGATCGCCGCCTTTAAGGTAAAGAACGCCATTGTGCCTGGAGTTTAGCTGTTCTTTTTCAAATTTTCCTTTCAGCCAGCGAAGGAATTCCGGCATTTGCGTAACTGCACGGCTAACCACAAAATGAAATTTTTCTTTCACTTTTTCGGCTCGTCCGTGAATGGCTTTTACATTTTTTAAATCTAAACCTTCAGAAACTGTGTTCACGACGGTAATTTTCTTTCCAATAGAATCGATCAAAGTAAAATGCGCTTCAGGGAATAAAATTGCGAGCGGAATTCCGGGGAAACCTCCGCCAGTGCCGACATCCAGAATTTTGGTTCCCGGTGCAAACTGCATCACTTTGGCAATGCCGAGCGAATGAAGAATGTGTTTTTCGTAAAGCGATTCCATATCCTTGCGCGAGATGACGTTGATTTTTTCATTCCACTCGTTGTAGAGCGCTTCAAGTTTTTCAAATTGGGAAATCTGCTGCTCGGTAAGATCCGGAAAGTATTTTAAAATAAGTTGTGCCGACATATATGATTTTGAAGACACAAAAATAAGATTTATTTCAGAGAGATGTACAATGCAGATTTGCAACGTGAAATATGATAAGTTATGTGCATTTTTTCGGTTTTACCGGTAGAGATTAAAGTTTTATTATATATTTGTTTTAATACAAATACTGCATGAACAAATTATCAGACCGAGTAAACAGACTGGGATATTCTCAAACTTTCGTGATGTCGAATAAGGCGAGGGAAATGAAAGCCAGCGGAATAGATGTAATAAGTCTTACCTTGGGTGAGCCCGATTTTGATGTGCCGGATCATATAAAACAGGCTGCTTTTGACGCCATCAACGAGAACTACAGTCACTACTCGCCCGTTCCGGGATTTTTGGAACTTCGTGAAGCGATCTGCGAAAAACTGAAAAGAGATAATTCGTTAACCTACAAACCTTCCCAAATCTGCGTTTCTAATGGCGCAAAACAGGCGATCTTAAATGTTCTGGCGTCGATTATAAATGATGGTGACGAAGTTCTTCTTCCTGCGCCTTTCTGGGTGAGCTACGAAGAAATGGTAAAAATGATGGACGGCACTGCTGTTATGCTGCCAACCTCGTATGTTACTGATTATAAAATCACTGCCGAACAGCTTGAAACTGCGATTACCGAAAAAACTAAAGCAATATTGTTCAGTTCACCATGCAATCCTTCCGGTGGATATTATACGTTTGACGAACTGAAATCTTTGGCAAAAGTGATTGCGAAATATCCGCAGATTACCGTGATTTCAGATGAAATTTATGAATACATCAACTACGAAACAAAAACAACTTCTATAGCACAGTTCCCTGAGATTTATGAACAGACTGCCGTGATAAACGGAATGTCTAAAGCGTTTGCGATGACTGGTTGGCGAATCGGATATTCTGCCTGCCCCGAATGGCTGGCAAAAGCGTGTGAAAAAATTCAGGGACAAATGACAAGCGGAGCAAATACCGTGGCTCAGCGTGCGTCGATTACCGCTTTAAAAACTGATCCTTCGGAATACCGCTACATGATTGATGCGTTTGAAAAGCGCCGGAATATAGTCTACGAAATGATGCAGAAAATTCCCGGGTTTAAAGTTTTACTTCCAAAATCTGCATTTTATTTCTTCCCAGACGTTTCTTTCTACATTGGTAAAACTTTAAATGGAGTTCATATAAACGACAGCGATGATTTTGCTATGTTTATACTTGAACACGCATTTGTAGGTTGCGTCGGAGGTGTCTCTTTCGGAAGTAATGAATGCATCAGATTTTCCTACGCGGCTTCAGAAAAAGATTTGATTGATGCGATGACAAGAATTAAAAATCTTCTTATTGAAGTAAAATTTGATTAAGAAATTGCCTAAAACTTCAATAGATTTTATGAATTGTAAATGACCTTTGCGATAGATTAATATTTTTACCTTTGTGCAAGAAATATTAATTAAACAAAAACAAAATTTATGTCATTAGTAGGAAAAAAATTCCCAAACGTAACGATTGATGCAATGTCTGAAATGGGTGATGATCTTAGAATCAACATTTTTGAAGAAACTACGAAAAATCAACAGAAAGTTTTGCTTTTCTGGTATCCTAAAGACTTTACTTTTGTTTGCCCTACAGAATTACACGCTTTTCAGGAGGCTGCTGCTGAGTTTGAAAAGAGAAATACAAAAATTATCGGTGCTTCTTGCGATACAAACGAAGTGCATTTTGCATGGTTAAATGTGTCTAAAGACAATGGCGGAATTGAAGGAGTTACCTATCCTTTGCTTGCCGATACGCACAGACAGCTTGCCAATCTTTTGGGAATCGTAGATCAGGATTTTGATTACGATGAAGAAGGAAACGAGACTTATACAGGCTCAAACGTTACTTACAGAGCTACTTATCTTATCGACGAAACCGGAAAAATCTTCCATGAGTCAGTGAACGATATGCCTTTGGGAAGAAACGTGAAAGAATATATCAGACTTATTGATGCGTACACGCACGTACAGAAACACGGTGAAGTTTGCCCAGCAAACTGGGAAGAAGGAAAAGATGCTATGAAAGCAGACCGCACCTCTACCGCTGAATATTTAGCTAAAAACTAAGAGAATATCTTATTTTGAATGAGATAATTTGAAAATGATTTAAAAGATTATTTAAGAATTATCTCATTTTTTATTTTCGGGCAACATGTTCGACATATTTTTAAAATCACAATTATGTATACTGAGTTAACAGAAGATACGCTGCAGAATATTGTCAGCGAAAACGATAAAGTGGTCGTACAGTACGGCGCAACGTGGTGTGGAAACTGCCGCATCATGAAACCAAAATTTAAAAAACTGGCTGCTGAAAATGACGCAATTCCTTTTCTTTACGTAGATGCAGAGAAACTGCCGGAAAGCAGAAAGCTTGCGAAAGTTGATAATTTGCCGACGTTTGCTGTCTTTAGAAATGGAGAATTGGTAAATCAGGTACAGTCGAATCAGGCAGAAAGTTTGTATAATTTATTTAATGAAATAAAATGAAACTACCGATAATAAGACAGTTTTATCAAAACCAGACTCCGGAAAATTTAGAAAAAACACTTGAGGTTTTAGAAAGCTTTTCTGAGTTTCGCGGAACGAGCGATGAAGATCTGAATGTTGCCGGCGAACTGATTACCAATATTTGTGGCGCTCTCGAAGTTCACTCAAATGTTCAAAACGGAATGACAGAAAAAGATGCTTTAAACTCTTTTGCGCAGAAAGTTTTGGGATCAATCGACCGATAAAATTTTGATTTGAATAAAAAAGAAAACCTGACAGGAAACTGCCAGGTTTTTTTATTTACACATGATAGATTCTCTATCCTCTTCGGCTCATTAAAATTCTTAAAATATACCAGAAAAGCAGCATAATAGAAGCAAAAAGCTGCAATGCCGCGCCTACGTATTGAGAAGTTGAATACTGCTCTTTAAGTTTGCTGGTTTGATAAAGAATCGTTGCTGAAGCCAAAATAACCATTCCTACCGAAAACCAAAGTCCGAGATCGAAACCGAAAATCATTCCAGCTGCAATCAAACCAATCGCGATAAAACCACCGATTGTAATGATGTTTTGAAGGAATGAAAAATCTTTTTTTGAAGTAAAAGCCACTGCTGATATTCCTGCAAACATTGCTACAGTAAGCGTTGCTGCCTGAAAAATCACCTGTCCACCATCTGTATACGCCATCGCCAGATACATCATTGGCAAAAAAATCACAGCCTGCAAAACAACATAAAAAGCCAAACCGCCGTACTGCACCGATTTGCTTTGAGATAGCGACCATTTTTCGGCAAGAAAAGAGGCTAGCCAAAAAACTCCCAGTACCAAAAGCCAGCTGTAGCGCTGCCCGATCATCATAAAAATAAGTTCGGCGGGAACTGTTTTGAGCAAAATGGTTTCCAGAGCCATAAATGCCAAAATAGCTAAAGCAACATGCGTGTAGGTTTTCCTGTAAAATTCTGCTTTTTCTACATCCGTAGATTGCATCACGAGATTGTTTGTAAACATAATTATATTAATTTTTTAAATTGAACTTTGTCTGTACGGTTTTATACCTAAAATTTTTCCGTCTTCTTCAAAAACTGCGGTGATGATTTCTTTAGGCTCTTTGGCTTTGTCATCACTATATTTATACTGAATCATTGGATAGTTTTTACCTCCGATTGTGGATTTGTAACCGGTTTTATAAATGGTTAGTTTTCGGCTCAGATTGATGTCTTTTGAAAGTTTAGTAAAAACTTGCTCGGTAACCATTTGCTTTGCCTTACTGCCTAACAAAGATTCCATTGAAGGTCGGTCAGAAATTTTTAATGCTTCGATGAATTTCTCAAAGTTTGGATTATATAATTTAATCTGCTCGGCACTTAGCTGAAGCTTTTCCTCGGTTGTCTTCTCTATTTTTTCCGATTTCTTTACAGAAGTCTTCTTCTTTTGAGCAAAAGAAAACTGTGTGAAAAGAATTAAAAACAATAAAATAATAGGTCTCATTTTGTGGATATTATAACGTAAATGTACTGAAAACTTCTATATGACTTCTAAAAATCTCATCGTATCAACATTATCTGCGTATGTGTCGAGCGACGGGTTTTGCGCACTTCCCAAAGGAATAGAATCTATTCCCAAATCTGGATTTGCCACCACACACTGAATGTCTTTTTCGTTTTCCTGCAAGAAAGATTTCACTTCGTCTAAAGAAGAATATCTGCTGAAATTAATAACCGAAAGCGGACTGAAAAGCTGTTGGTCTTCCTTCAGCATCACAAAATTATTGTCCCAAAATAGGTCTTGATTTAAAAGATAAACAGCACGGTTGTAATCGTAATTATTCGCGTATTTATGATGATTTACAATGTCCTGATATTTTGTAAAGCTTTCGAAAATTCTGACAAGATCCATATTTTCAGGAATAAAAAGTCGGGTAACGTTTCTACATCCCAAACCGAAATAAGTGAAAATATCGTCAGCTAAAAGTTCGAGATCTTCCTGTGTTTCGTTTCCGGATAAAACAGCTGCAGAAGTTCGGTTCTTGCGGATGATATGCAGATAATCTTTAAAATAAAATTCCAAGTAACGCGCGGTATTATTGCTTCCGGTCGCGATAACCGCATCAAAATTATCCAGTCTTTCGATAAATTCAAAAGGAATTTCTGCTTCAGATAATTTTCGCCATTTGTTTAAAAGAAAAGGAAGCATTAAGCGGTCTTTCGACGAAAGCTTGATCAACGGAATATGATTGCTTAAAATCACAGAAATCACATCATGCAAACCTACCAACGGAATATTCCCTGCGAGAATAAGTCCGACTTTTTTCTGAATTTTCGATGTGCGGTAATTTTTAAGCCAGTTATTAAGTTTTTCTTCTGTAAAAAGTTCTGCCCAGTTATGTAATGCTTTCCGCTGACTTTCCTGCGTAAACCACGGATTTTCAATTTCTGATTTTTTTAAAACTTCAACTAAATCGGCATCATCTTCGCTGTACGACTCCGAATCTTTTGCCAGAAAATTACGTAAAAATTCACCTACTTGTGTAAGTCCGAAAACTTGCTTTTCCATGCTCATAAGTACTGTTGAAATAAGATATATTTCGTATTTTTGTGCAAATTTAAACAAAATTAGCAATGGCTATTAAAATAACTGATGAGTGCATTAATTGTGGAGCCTGCGAGCCGGAATGTCCCAATAATGCGATCTATGAAGGCGCAGTAGACTGGAAAGCTTCTGAGGGAACTGAACTGAAAGGTATGGTAACGCTCAGTTCCGGGCTTACTGTAGATGCAGATTCGCCTCAGGAACCTGTGAATGATGATGTTTATTTCATTGTGACCGATAAATGTACCGAATGCAAAGGCTTTCACGAAGAACCACAGTGTGCTGCGGTTTGCCCTGTAGACTGCTGTATTCCTGATGAAGATCATGTGGAGTCTGAAGAGGCTCTTCTTGATAAAAAAGCTTTTCTGCATGGCGAATAAAAAATATTCCGTCTCAATTTTTTGAGGCGGATTTTTATTTTAACTGTAAATTATACACCAATTATTTATTTCTAAAACTATACAAATCAGCCTTATAAAAAATTTACTATGATCAAAAAACATAATTTCAGCGCTGGACCTTGCATTTTACCGAACGAAGTGTACGAAAAATCCGCGGCAGCAATATTGGATTTTAACGGCATCGGGCTTTCTCTTCTGGAGATTTCCCACCGAAGCAAAGATTTTGTTGCGGTAATGGATGAAGCGCGTGCAATCGTAAAAAGACTGATGAATCTTGGTGATGACTATGAAGTTCTGTACTTGGGCGGTGGCGCGAGTCTGCAGTTTGCAATGGTTCCGTATAATTTACTAAAAGTGAACGGAAAAGCAGCTTACACAGATACCGGTACATGGGCTGCTGGCGCTATAAAAGAAGCCAAAAAAGTTGGTAACGTAGATGTTGTCGGATCTTCAAAAGATAAAAATTACAGTTACATTCCGAAAGATTTTACGGTTGGATCTGAATATGATTATTTCCACTGCACATCAAACAATACGATTTTCGGAACGCAGATGAAAGAATTTCCTGAAGTGGATACTTTGATGGTTTGCGATATGAGTTCTGATATATTCTCACGTCAGCTTGATTTTTCTAAATTTGATCTGATATATGCTGGTGCACAGAAAAATATGGGACCTGCCGGAGTGACTCTGGTAGTGATTAAAAAAGAAATTCTAGGCAAAACAGGAAGAGAAAATATGTTCTCAATGCTCGATTATTCTCAGCATATCGAAAAAGAATCAATGTATAATACGCCTCCGGTTTTCCCGGTTTATGCAACACTTCTTACACTTCAGTATTTGGAAAAAAATGGCGGAATTGCCGCTGCGGAAGCAAGAAATATTGCTAAAGCAGAACTTCTTTATAATGAAATAGACCGCAATCCCAATTTTGACAGTTTCTGCGTGAAAGAAGACCGTTCGCTCATGAATGTTTCTTTTAAACTTAATGACGAAAGCAAAAAAGAAGAATTTGATGCAGCATGGAAAGCAGCCGGAATCAGCGGACTGAATGGTCACAGAAGTCTTGGCGGTTACCGCGCGAGTCTATACAACGCGATGCCGATAGAAAGCGTGCAGGTTTTGGTAGATGTGATGAAGTCGATAAATTAACATATATTAGAAGACTGAAAAAATTAAATCAAATTCATTACTTTTAAATTAAATATTCAGCCAACTGCCTGAAATTAGTGATGAAAGGATAATGTTTTAAATAAAATATGAAAGTTTTAGCAAACGACGGAATTTCCAAAGCTGGTGAAAATGTCCTCCGCGAGGCCGGAATCGAACTTCTGGAGCACAGAGTGGCGCAAGATCATTTGATTAATTTTATTAATGAAAATCAGGTTGATGTTTTGCTTGTACGCAGTGCCACTAAAGTGAGAGAGAATTTGATAGATGCCTGTCCAAGTCTCAAAATTATCGGCCGAGGCGGAATTGGGATGGATAATATCGATGTGGAATATGCTATTGATAAAGGTCTGTATGTGATAAATACGCCTTCAGCGTCATCAAAATCTGTTGCTGAACTGGTTTTCGCGCATTTTTTTGCATTAGCCAGATTTCTGCATGAATCCAACCGTCTGATGCCTCTGGAAGGTGATACGCATTTTGAAGCGATGAAAAAGTCGTTCAGCAAAGCATATGAACTTTCAGGTAAAACACTTGGTGTGATCGGTTTTGGCGGAATCGGAAAAGAAGTCGTGAAAATGGGAATTTCGCTTGGAATGAAAGTGAAAGTTTTCACCCGAAATATTAAAAAAGAAAAATTAAGCTTATCATTTTTTGACGGTCAGGAAGTTTTTTTTGAAATTACTTCGACTAACGATATGAAAGAATTTCTGAGAGACGTTGAATTTTTGAGTATTAATACGCCGAAGAGTGACGGTTATATCATCGATTCTCCACAGTTCAGGATGATGAAAGACGGTATCTTTATAGTAAACACGGCGCGTGGCGGTGTCATCAATGAAGTGACACTTTTAGATGAGATCGAAAACGGAAAAGTGGCTGGCGCGGCTCTTGATGTTTTTGAAAATGAGCCGAAACCCGAACTTACGCTTTTGATGAATCCGAATCTTTCATTAACGCCGCATTTGGGTGGAAATACCATCGACGCACAGGAAAAAATCGGAACGGAACTTGCCGAACAAATTATTGAGATTAAAAAGAAACTTTAAAGTATATATGCCAGTTTTTAAACCTTTTCGGGGAGTCAGACCTCATAAAGATCATGAATCTACCTTCCCCACTCATCCTTTAGAGAATTTTTCGCAGGCCGAAATCGCTGAAAGAGCGCAGGTCGAAAAAACCTATATCAACATGATTAAGCCTTACGTCGTAAGCAAATCTAAAGATGTAGACCGCAATCTGCGAAAAATACGATCAACTTTTGAGGAGCTGATGGATGAAAACACACTGGTGCAGGACAACTCGTCTTACTATCTTTACGAACAGTCTTACCCAAACAAACAGGTTTTCCGCGGTTTGCTTGGTCTGGCGAGTATTGAAGACTTTAAAAACGGCAAAATAAAAAGACACGAAAGTACAATCCCACAGAAAAAGGAAAAACTTGCACATTATTTAGATAAAGTTCATTTGCAGGCAGAACCGGTTTTGCTGACGTATCCCTCAAATTCTAAGGTAGAACTTCTGATGAATCATGAACAGAAGAACGTTCCGATTTTTAATCATGTAGACAGCAAGGGAATCAGACATAAGATCTGGCGTATTGATAACCGCTTAAAACTCCAGCAGTTTAAAGAAGTTATTGCGCAGATTGAATCCTTCTACATCGCCGACGGTCATCACAGAATCGGTTCTACAGCTTTGCACGCGCAGCGTCAGCAGGAAAAAAACAAAAAACATAACGGAACAGAAGCTTACAATTTTGTATACAGCTTTATTGTTTCCAATCAGTCAATAAAAATTCATGATTACAACCGTATTGTGAAAACGTTGAACGGATACTCTCCTTCTGATTTTCTGAAGGCTTTGGAGAAATATTTCCTCATTCACGAAAAGCACGAGACACCATATTTTCCGTCACAGAAATTTCATATTTCAATGTATATGGATGGTAAATTTTACTCGCTGCACGTGAAACACGATCTCCGTTCAAAAGAAATGTCGCTGGATAATCTTGATCACCATTTGCTTGATAAATATATTATTAAAGATATTCTGCAGATTGAAAACTCAGACAGCTCAGACCAGATCGATTATGTGAAAGGAACTTCTGACTTGAAAGGCATCAATGAAATTAAAGAAAAGATTGACGCTGGCGAAGGTGTGGTTGGTTTCGGGATTTATCCGGTGAGTTTTAATGACATGATTAAAATTTCAGATCTTAAACTAGGTATGCCGCCAAAGTGTACTTTTATTGAACCAAAACTGATCAGCGCTTTATTAATGTACGATATGAAGCAGTAATTGCGAGATTTTCTTTATTTTTATCGCTGATAAAGAAAGGTCTGCACCCATGAAAAAAGTCTTATGCATCATACTTCCACTCTTTATGAGTGGATTTTTGTTTTCTCAGAAAAAACTTCCGGCGAAAAAACCCCGCATAATTCCGAAATTCAATTATCACGAAGAATTCAAAAAAATATCAGACCAGATCATGATGTACGGGCTTGCCTATAATGATTTGGGTGAACTCACAAAAGGTATTGGGCCACGTTTCAGCGCAACGCCGGGATATGAAAAAGCAACTGTCTGGGCCGAACGAAAACTGAAAGAAGCCGGCGCTGAAAAAATCTGGACCCAAGATGTTCGTGTTCCGATATGGGTACGCGGTCGCGAAAGTCTGCAGATTAAAACTGCAAATGGCGACTGGAAATCTATAAAAATGCTGTCTTTTGGAAATTCTGAAGGCACAAAAGGCAAAGATCTTATCTGCGATATTCTGCTCGTAAACGATACCAAAGAACTGGTCAATCTCACTTCTGCGCAAACCAAAGACAAAATTATTTTTGTTAATTATCCGATCGATCAGAAAATCATCAATGCGACCGATTCTTATTTAATTGCTGCTAAATCTAAACTGCTTTCCGCTTCTGTAATTGGTGCAAAAGGAGCGCGAGGACTCATTATTCGCTCCATCACAACAGCTTTTGATGACACGCCACATGCGAAACAGATTTATTACGAACCGGAAGATAAAGTTAAAATACCTGCAGTTACGATCGGTGTAAAATCTGCCGACGAGCTTGAAAAACTTTTGAAAAATCAGACTGTAAAAGCAAAACTCAATATGTCTGCAGAGACACGGGGCGAAACTGTTAATCAAAATATTATCGCTGAAATTCCAGGAAAAAAAGACGGCAAAGTCATTGTGATAGGTGCTCAGCTGGATAGCTGGGATTTTGCAGAAGGCGCACACGATGATGGTTCTGGTGTCGTTCAGTGCATTGAAGTTTTGCGTACGATCAAAACATTAAACATTCAGAACAGTCACACGATTCGCGTGGTTTTATACGCGAACAGTGAAAATGGCGGCGGCGGTCGCGATACTTACGCAGCATATGTAAAAAAGAAAGATGAAAAGCACATCGCCGCAATCGGGTCGGATGCCGGAGGTTATTCTCCGCGTGGATTTTCTCTGGATATGTCGCCACAGCGCCGGCGCCTGATCTTTCCGTGGAAGGAATATTTTCTACCGTACGGCGTCTACGATTTTGATCAGACTGATGCGATTCAGGATATTGCACCGCTTAAAAAGCTTGATATTCCGCTGATCGAGCTGGTTGTCGATCCGCAGCGTTATTTTGATTATCATCATTCGGTGGAAGATACTTATGATAAAGTGAACCGCCGCGAACTCCTTCTGGGTGCGGCCGTACTGACGCAGATGGTTTTTATGATCGATCAGGCGTGGTAATTTAACAAGATTAAATACAGATTAAAAAAATAACAGCGACTCACAAAGTCGCTTTTCCATTATAATTTTATATAATCTTCTACGGAAGAATCTTCTGCAGCTCGCTTTTAGACTTGTTTCTGCGAACTCAATCTTCCATTTCGTTTTATTTCGACGCTGCAGTGACTATAAATAATGTGTTGTCTGACCGTTTCTTATTTCCCAACAGAATTATATATTCGAAATCATCGAAATATCACCGTTATAATAAATTCAATTGAAAAATTTATTAATTTTAATACCATAATATATAGCGCATCACAGATTATACGCAACATTTGTTCTCCACTCAACAGGTTGAAGGCAATGAATCATGACACTGATGTAAAACGGTAAAATTTTAAGCTAATGTAACGCTACATTGGTACCAACCGAAACAGGTTTGCCTTAGTATACCGGTTAATCAGCCTCAAGCTGAACCAGTTTGGATGTGTGAATCGGTTAAAAACAAAAATTTAATACAAATGCGGAAGAATGCAGACCGGAAAACACAGAAAAAAACTTTAAAACATATTAGTATGAAAGCAAAAATTTCCCCGCTCAACCTTCACAAAGTTCACAACTCAGAATTTGGACAGCTCATCGTGCGGTTCTTCGAAGATTTTGAGAATTCTGCACTTTCCGCGTCTACCGATCCTGATTTTAAAAAGCTTTATGACGTACTTCAAGATCAGCTTCCGATATATAATTCGTCGCTCGATCAGGTGCGCGCAAGCGAAGAATCTCAACAGATTGAAGCGCTCGACCAAATACGCGATGCCGATCTGCAGGCTTTGCGCGATGCTTTAAAACCGTACCGGAATGCCAAAACCGCCGCCGAAACAAATGCCTATAATGTTCTCAATCTGCTGATGGCGGAATATAAAGATGCCGATGAAGAGTCTTATGAAAGCCAGACCAATTCTGTGAACCAGCTTGTGGAGCGTCTGCTTTCGGCAGATTATTCGGCGCATGTAGCGACGCTGGGCATAGTGAAATTTGTAAATCATGTGTCAGATTCCAACACGGCTTTCAACGATCTTTTTGCACAGCGGTCGTACAATACCTCGCAAAAGGTAGTATATGATGTTAAACAGCTCCGCAAAAAACTAACGTCTGATTACCGAAATATGTACGAATATATTAGCGTGATGGCGAATGTGAAAGCGTTGCCTTTTTATCAGGAAGTTCTCGCGGTGATTAATAACGGCAGAAATTATTTTGCCAACACCGTGCTTTCGAGAAGAAAAAAAGATTCGGATGATGAAAAACCGCAGGAATAAGATACAGTTTTAAAATTGACGTTAAAATTCAGCAGAACCGGCTTCAGCAGCCGGTTTTTCTATGTTCAAAACTTTCATATCATCATCGACAAATCATATCCGAGATCAATGCGGCTCAATTTTTATAAGCGTACTTTTGTCCTTTCTAAATTTACGCATGAAAACACTTTACAGATATCTAAAACCTCACAAATGGCTTCTCATTTTATCGCTGGCCCTGGCGACGATCAATCAGGTTTTCTCATTATTCGGTCCGGCGATTACCGGAAATATTCTTGACAGATTGGTAACGCACCCCAATTTTTTCGACAAAGAAAAAACAATGCCCCGAAATCTTGATCAGTATCTCTACGGCACCGATCTTTACCACGGTGTTTTCTATTTTCTCGGTCTTCTCATCGGTACGGCAATGGTAAGCAGAATCGCAAAAGCCTTTCAGGATTATACCGTAAGTGTGATTACGCAGAAATTCGGAGCCAATATTTTCACCGACGGGCTGCAGCATTCTATGGCACTTCCCTATCAGGAATTTGAGGATCAGCGTAGCGGAGAAACGCTTTCAGTGCTTACGAAAGTACGCGAAGATTCGGTGAAGTTTATTACCAATTTCATTAATATTTTCTTCGGAATTCTCGTGAGTATCATCTTCGTTTCGGTATACGCGATTCGCCTACACTGGTCGATTATGCCGGTTTATGTAGTCGGGATTTTCCTGATTGCTTTTATCACCAATTTTCTGAGCAAGAGAATTAAAAACATTCAGAAAACGATTGTAAAAGAAACCACTGGTTTGGCCGGAAGCACCACTGAAAGTCTCCGAAACATTGAGATTGTAAAAAGTCTCGGTTTAACCACACAGGAAGTAAAACGGCTGAATAATAACACGTACAAAATTCTTGGTCTTGAACTTAAAAAGGTGAAAAGCATCCGCTCGCTTAGTTTTATTCAGGGAACTATGGTGAATTTTCTGCAGCAGATGATTACGCTGACTTTGCTGTATCTGATTTTCAGGAATATCGTGACGCCCGGTCAGTACCTTTCGCTGATGTTCTACGGATTTTTCATCTTCGGGCCGATGCAGGAAATTGGAAACATCATCATCTCTTACCGGGAAGCTGAGGCATCTCTCAACAATTTTGATAAAGTAATGGAAAAACCAGTCGAGCAGAAACCTTCTATGCCGAAACAGATTGGCGCGATTGAGAAACTGGCTTTCGAGAAAGTGTCGTTTCAGCATCAGACTGCAACGTACAAAGCGCTGAATGATATTTCTTTTGAGGTAAAAAATGGCGAGACTATAGCATTTGTCGGGCCGAGTGGCTCGGGAAAAAGTACTTTGGTCAAACTTCTGGTTGGACTGTACTGCCCGAAAGAAGGTGCAATTTATTATAATAATACCGACGGCAGCGAGTTTGATTTTGACGAACTGAGGAACCAGATCGGTTTTGTAACACAAGATACACAGCTTTTTGCAGGAACCATTAAAGAAAATCTACTTTTCGTTAATCCCAATGCTACAGAATATGATCTGAATATCGCTTTAAAAAAATCTAGCAGTACCGGATTAATTGAACGCGCTGAAAATGGGATTAATACCGTAATCGGAGAAGGCGGACTGAAACTAAGTGGCGGCGAAAAGCAGCGTATTGCCATCGCCAGAGCATTGCTGAGAAAACCAAACCTGTTAATTTTCGATGAAGCCACTTCTGCGCTCGACAGCATTACGGAAGAAGAAATCACATCGACAATACGTGAAATTTCTCTGAATAAAGAACAGATTACCGTTTTGATAGCACACAGATTAAGCACCATTATGCACGCCGACCGCATCTACGTTCTTGAGCGCGGAAAAGTAATAGAGACCGGTTCACACAACTATCTTTTGGAGTTGAAAGGTTTGTACTACGCGATGTGGAGACAGCAGATTGGCGAAAGAAAAACCGTTTAATAATTTTATTTAAACATAAAAAAAGCCGTCTCAAAGGAGACGGCTTTTTATTTTATTTAGTTTTGAGTTAATTTACTTTAACCAACTCAACATCAAAAATCAACCACGCGTTTGGTGGAATTACGCCGCCAGCGCCATTTGCACCATAACCCAATGAAGACGGAATAAGGAAAGTAGCCGTTTCACCTTCTTTCAAAAGCAAAATACCTTCGTCCCAACCTTTGATTACTCTGCCCATCCCGATAGGAATTTCGATCGGCTCATTTCTCTTGAAAGAAGAATCGAATTCTGTTCCGTTGGTTAATTTACCTGCATAATGAACTGAAACGTTATCACCCACTTTTGGAGCTTTTCCATCAGTTGTTTTAGTGATTTTATAATACAGACCGCTGTCGGTTTTAGTCATACCTGCTTTTAATCCATCCAAAGCTTTTGCAGCTTCTGCTTCTGCTTTTTCAGCCATTGCTTTGTTGTTGGCAGCGATTTTTGTTTTTCCTTCGTTAAAAGTTTTTGCAGCATCGTAGTTTTTGTACTCATCACCTTTAGAGAAAACAGAAACTTTCTGAAGAACGATATCTGTTTTAGGTTTATCCTGAGCACCTTTTTCGGTGTTTGCAATCGCATCAATCACATCATCACCTTTCACTACCTTCCCGAAAATCGTATGCTTGCCGTCTAACCAAGGTGTTGCCACTTCAGTGATAAAAAACTGAGAACCGTTTGTATTCGGACCCGAGTTTGCCATAGAAAGAATGCCTTTTCCGGTATGTTTAAGATCATTTTTTTCGTCTTCAAACTTATAACCGGGATCTCCCATACCCGTTCCCTGAGGATCTCCACCCTGAATCATAAAATCTTTTATCACACGGTGAAAAATAGTGCCGTCGTAGAAAGGAACTCCTTTCACCTTAGCTTTATTATCAATTTTACCCTCAGCAAGACCGACAAAATTAGCTACCGTTACCGGAGATTTTTTGTCTTCAAGCTTTACAATCAGGTTACCTTTTGTGGTCTGCATATTGGCATAAATACCGTCTTGCAGTCCTTCGTACGTTTCTTTGTCTACGTTCATCTTTTTATAAATTGGTGTACAGCTGAGGAGCGAGACGCTGGCCGCAGCAAGGATTATATTTCTTTTTAACAGTTTCATTTTATAAAACTTTTACTTTTATAATTAAGGGAATATCGTTGTCAATTTTCTTTTCGTCACCGAATGTGCCGTAGGCAAGCGAGGAAGGAACCAAAAGTGTTGCCTCTTCACCCGATTTTAAATAATGAAGCGCATCTTCTACAGATTTCAGTTCATCAAAATGACCGAGGCTCACATTCATTTTGCCCTGTGGTTGGTCGTAAATTTTAGTCTGATCAAAGTCGTAAAGCTCGTATTCATAAGAAACAGGCGTATCATTTTGCATTCTGCTTCGCTGCTGCATTTCCTTATTATCCGTCCAGTAATTCAGCGGCATCGCATAAAAAGGTGTTTTCTGATGATTAATCCAATCCTGAATCTGTTCTCTTTCTAATGTATTTAAACCTTTTGATCTCTGTTTAGAAACTTCCAGATCATTTTTACTCAGTACACCACCAACAGGCGGATGCACCGTAGAATTTCGGTTACAGGCCAGGAGAGAAAAAGCGGATAAAAGGACTATTTTTTTCATAACGACTTTGCGAAAATAAGCATTTATAAGGATATTTTAAAATAAAAAAAGCCGGGAAAAATCCCGACTTCTATATTTAATGAAGCTGTATTATGCTTTTTCAAAAACTTCTTTTTCCACCAAAACTCTCCATCCGAAAGGATCTTCAGAAATATTGGTTTGCAGATCTACCAGATCTTTCTTAAGCTGTGCTGCAAAACTTTCGTTATCCGGCAATAATGGCAATTCGAGTTTTTCACCATTGTATCCTAATGCTTTAAAAACGGTTGTCACAACCGCAGTTCCCACGCCCCAGACTTCTTTTAAGGTTCCGTTTTTATGCGCTTCGATTACCTTTTTTACAGGAACAGGTTCTACTTTTGCTGTGATGCCTTTTCTCGCAGCAAGGTTCAGGAAGCTGTCTCTCGTTACACCATCAAGAATTTTTTCTGAAGTTGGTGGTGTATAAATCGTATCGTCAATTCTTACGAAAACGTTCATTGTTCCACTTTCTTCGAAATATTCGTGTGTCGCGTCATCAGTCCAGATAATCTGATCATAACCTTCTTCCATCGCCAATTGCGTCGGATAGAAAGACGCTGCATAGTTACCGGCCGCTTTCGCGGAACCAACTCCACCACTCGCCGCTCTGGAATAATGATCAGAAATTTTCACGGCAACAGGCTCTGCATAATAGCTTTTTGCAGGTGTCGCAACGATCGCAAACATATATTTATTGGCTACTCTGGCTTTCAAAGCTTCTTCGGTAGCAAAAATCAAAGGTCTGATATATAAAGAATTCCCTTCACCCTGAGGAACCCAATCACGGTCGATGTTTACCAAAGCTTTTAAACCTTCCATAAACATTTCTTCGGTCACTTCCGGCATCGCAAGACGCTTCGCCGATTTATTGATACGTTCAAAATTCTTTTCAGGCCTGAAAAGGAAAACTTTACCGTCTTTATCCTTATACGCTTTCATCCCTTCAAAGCAAGCCTGACCGTAGTTAACGCCCATCATTGCAGGAGTAAAAGGTAGCGGACCGTAAGGAAGCAATCTTACATCACCCCATTTTCCGTTTTCATACTCGCAAATGATCATGTGATCGATGAAGGTATTCCCAAAAGAAAAATTCTGAGGATCAAATGATGCAAGTCTGGAGTTTTCTGTCTTTTGAATTATCATTTTTAAAAATTTTTATGATGTTCTACAAATTTAACATAATTTTCCAAATATAAAAGTTTTACATTAAATTTGAAAAAAATTACTTTGGAAAGAGAGATCAGAATAACCAACGACGGCAGTAAGACACTGTATATAAAGGATTTAAATGAAAACTATCATTCGCATCACGGCGCACTGCAGGAAGCTGAACATGTGTTTATCAAAAATGGACTAAATCTTATATATGATTCCGAAATCAACATTTTAGAACTCGGTTTTGGTACAGGTTTAAATGTTTTGGTAAGTATTAATGAATATTTAAAAACTGATAAAAATCATACGGTTAATTATTTTACCCTGGAAAAATATCCGGTTTCTGCCGATGAGATTTCACAATTGGCTTACGACACTCTTTTTATTAATGATAACGTTGCAGAAATGTATCAGAAAATTCACGCAGCAGAATGGGAAAAACCGACAGAAATTATTAAGGGTTTTACGCTTACAAAATTTCAGTGCGACTTTTTTGATCTTGAAAGCATAAAATTACCTCAGATAAATTTGGTATATTTCGACTGCTTTGGCGCCCGCGTGCAGCCGGATCTCTGGGAAAAACCTCTTTTTGAATTGGTCTCAGATAAGATGAGTACCGGTGGATTGTTAACAACCTATTCGTCCAAAGGCAGCGTGAGAAGGATTTTAGAGGAACTCAATTTCCGGGTAGAGAAAAAACAGGGACCACCGGGAAAACGTGAAATGATTAATGCCGTGAAATTTTAAATTTAAAAAATGATTGATAAAATAAATGTGCGTGTCTACGCCTGTGCCATAAAAGACAAAAAAGTTCTGGCTTTATATGAGGAGTACGCTGGTGAGCAGTTGTTAAAATTTCCCGGTGGCGGATTGGAATTTGGCGAAAGTTTGACGGAGTGTCTTCACAGAGAATTTAATGAAGAGCTCAATGTTTCCATTGAAATTGTAGACCATTTATATACGCAGGATAATTTTATTGTTTCGCGCTTTCGTGAAAACGAGCAGCTTTTAACAATATATTACCTGGTAAAAATCATCAACGAAGAAGATTTTATTATTCTTGATCCTTGTATTGAAAAAACTGAGTGGATTGATATTGATTCTCCATACAATCCGTTTAAACTTCCTGTAGACCGCGTGGTTTTTAAAAAGTTGAAGGAAAAATTCCTTTAAGCAAAACTTAAAGGAATTTTTTTTATTTATAAACTTTAAAATCATTTGCTCCAGGATAAGGCTGTAAATAACCGAGATTCCAGTTGGACTGCAAAAGTGATTCAAGAAACTCGTCGGTGCGGTTTCCTGCCGGATTGTAGCGGTCTTTCAGATCGATGCTTGCGACTTTTCCTTTTACATTCCACCAAAAAGCGCTCCAGCCGCCACGAAGTTCTTTGATAATTTCGTAAACATTTTTTCCTGTTGCCCGGTTCATCAATTTGGCGAAAACCTGACCTTCCGTCGTCGTTAAATCTTTCAACTGCTTTTCGTACTGATCGGCCAACATATTCTGACGGTCTTTCATATATTTTCTTTTCGCGCCGCCTTCCATTTTATTCATTTCTTTCTGAATATCGCGGTACTGCTGAAGCGCAGTCAGAAACAAAGGATATACACGGTACAGTTTTTTATTAAGGAAAAAATAAAATTTCTGATCAAGTTGATTGTTGAATCTCGGTTTGTTTTTCAGAACCAATTCATCCATCACCACCACGGTTTCACCGTTGATATCGTATATTTTGGCTTTCTGAGCCTGATCGTAAAAGTATTTGTTGCCGTATTCGTCAATCTGCAGAGATTCTTCAGGATATTGGCTGAGCGGTTTTACGCTTAAAGTTTCGTTTTGGGAAAAAACCAAAGTCCCGAAAAAGAGCAGCGAAATCACGATCAATTTATGAAATTTCATTATTTTTACGGTTTTTATAACTGAATCAAATTACAAAAATCATTCCTTTAAAATGAATTTCCAAGATAAATCAATAAAATTTTTAGAAGAATATCTTAACACTTCTTCACCGACCGGTTATGAGCATAACGGCCAGAAAGTATGGATGAATTACATCAAACCTTACGTCGACAAAATTGAAGTGGATCACTACGGAACCTGCTACGGAATCATCAATCCTGAAGCCGAATTCAAAGTGGTAATTGAGGCTCATGCCGATGAAATTTCCTGGTACGTAAATTATATTACAGATGACGGTTTGATTTATGTTATCCGAAATGGCGGTTCAGACCAAACTATTGCACCGTCGAAAGTGGTACACATTCATGGGGAAAAAGGTATTGTGAAGGGCGTTTTTGGCTGGCCGGCAATTCATACAAGAAGCGCCAATCAAAACGAGCCGACACCAAAACTTGAAAATATTTTTATTGACTGTGGCGCAACAACGAAAGAAGAAGTTGAAGAACTTGGCATTTTCGTCGGTTGTATGATTACCTATCCCGATGAATTTTTTGAAATGAATAACCGCTATTTTGTCTGCCGCGCGCTCGACAACAGAATAGGCGGATTTATGATTGCTGAAGTTGCACGTCTTTTAAAGGAAAATAAAAACAAACTGCCTTTCGGTCTTTACATTACGAATTCTGTGCAGGAAGAAGTCGGTTTATATGGCGCCGATATGATTGCCGATACGATCAAACCAAACATTGCCATCGTAACCGACGTCACACATGATACCACGACGCCGATGATCGAAAAGAAAAAAGAAGGCGACCAAAAATGTGGTGACGGACCGGTTGTATTTTTTGCGCCAAGCGTGCATCATACCATCCGACAGTTGATTATTGACACCGCAAAAAAGAAAGAAATTCCTTTTCAGAGAGCGGCGGCGAGCCGCGCGACCGGAACCGATACGGATGCTTTTGCGCACAGCAACGGCGGCGTGCCGAGTGCTTTGATCTCGCTTCCGCTCCGTTACATGCATACGACGGTGGAAATGGTTGCGAAAGAAGATGTGGCAAATGTCATTCAGCTCATTTATGAAACTTTACTGGAAATAAAACCGGATATGAAGCTGAAGTATCATTAAGATGAAAATTGTAGATGATTTACTCAAGCGGCCGACATTTGCGTCGGTATTTAGTACGGCTTGTATTCTACTTTTAATACTTCTAGTAATTTATCAAACTCTTTTTGTTGATCTTGGAGGAGGAGCAAGTTTTGGAATAGCTTTAGAAATTATTGGAATATTTATATTGGGTTTTATAATCGGCGTTGACAGAATATTGTTAACGGTGATAACAAATCGAATATGGCTATCTATAATTGAAGCAGTATTAATAATTGGATATCTAACAAATTATTATATAACACACAACAACAGTTTTTCAATTGGCTGATTGAAAAAAAGAAAAATTTACATGAAAACAAAACTCATCGCACCTTCTCTGCTTGCAGCAGATTTTGGTAACCTGCAGAGAGACATCGAGATGATCAATCATTCTCAGGCCGACTGGCTGCATATCGATATTATGGACGGCCGGTTTGTGCCAAATATTTCTTACGGATTTCCTGTGATGAAAACCGTACAGCAACATTCGAAAAAGTTTATTGATGTTCACTTGATGATCGTGGAACCCGATAAATATGTTGAAGAATTCATAGAGCATGGTGCCGATCTCATTTCAGTGCATTATGAAGCATGCATACATCTTCACCGCACCATTGATTTCATTCAGAGTAAAGGCGCGAAAGCAGGTGTGGTTCTCAATCCTTCGACGCCGGTTTTGATGCTTGAAGATATTATCGCAGACGTCGATCTTGTCTTGCTGATGAGTGTAAATCCTGGTTTTGGAGGTCAAAAATTCATTGAAAACACTTACAAAAAAATCGCCGAGACAAAAGATTTAATTCTAAATAACAATTCAACCGCGCTTATAGAAATTGACGGCGGCGTGAATCTCGACAATGCTGCAAAACTTTTTGACGCCGGAGCCGATGTTCTGGTTGCAGGAAATGCTGTTTTCTCAGCACAGGATCCTCAAAAGACTATCGAATTGATGAAGATTTAGAAGCTGATTCCTGCTATCCGCTATATCTTTTTTACCGCGGCTCCGCTTCGCTCCGCCGCCGAAAAAAAGGATGCCGCTCCTATCAGGGCTATTCATTCAACACAATAAAAAAAGCTGACAGTAATACCGACAGCTTTTTTTAATATATTTTGAAAGAGACTAGAAAATCTCTCTTCCTGCAAAATGGAAGTCAGCCTCGATCTGAGCATTTTCGTCAGAATCAGATCCGTGTACTGCATTTTCTCCGATGCTTCTGGCAAACATTTTTCTGATCGTTCCTTCTGCCGCTTCAGCAGGATTTGTTGCGCCAATTAGTTTTCTGAAATCTTCTACAGCATTGTCTTTTTGCAAAACCGCAGCTACGATTGGTCCAGAACTCATAAAATCTACCAATTCTCCGTAGAAAGGTCTTTCTGAATGAACTTCGTAGAATTTTTTAGCATCAGCAACGGTAAGCTGAGTCAGTTTCAAAGCTTTGATTTTAAAACCGCCTTCAGCAATTTTACCTAAAATAGCACCAATGTGTCCGTCTGCAACTGCATCAGGTTTGATCATGGTAAACGTAATATTCGACATTTTTATATAATATTTTAATGGCGCAAAACTACAAAAAAATTAAGATACCGCCGATGAATTTATTTTAACATAAAAAAAGAATAAAATATTTTAAATTTAAAATTTCATGGCACACTAATTGTTTATTAGATTGTGATTCTCATGTTTAATTTGAGTTTTCATGGTTATTAGTTTTTACCCAGCTTCGGCTGGGTTTTTTGTTTTTAAACCAAAAAAAATGGAACCTAAAATTTAAGTTTCAATTAATTTATTTTTACATCTTCATATCTTCTTCTGCTTCTTCCATAAGCTTCAGATAGTTTGCATACCGAGAATACTGTATTTCGCCATTTTCCACAGCTTCCAAAACCGCGCATTTAGGTTCATTAATATGCATACAGTTATGGAATTTGCAGTCTTTCCTTTTCCTGAAAATCTCGGGGAAATAATGCTGTACCTCTTCTTTCTCCACATCGATCATGGCAAACTCGCGTACGCCAGGTGTATCAATGACATTTCCTCCAAAATCCCAGAAGTGCATCTGCGCAAAAGTTGTCGTATGTTTTCCTTTTAGATGTGTATCACTGATTTCAGAAGTTTTCAAATTTAAGCCAGGCTGAAGCGCATTTACCAACGTAGATTTCCCACAACCTGAATGCCCAAAAAATACTGAAGTTTTATCATGAAGAAGCGTTCGCAATTCTTCAAAGTTCATTTGATTGTAAGAAGAAATTTCAAGACTTTCGTAGCCGATTTGCTCGTAGAGAAACTCAATATCTTTCACCATTTCAATTTCATCTTCATTCAAAACATCCATTTTATTAAACAGAATCAATGTTTTAATATTATAAGCTTCACAGCAAGCGAGAAAACGGTCTAGAAATCCAAGCGAAGTTTCAGGATGTTTTAAAGTAAAAATAAAACACGCCAAATCAATATTTGAAGCAATGATATGTGCTTCCTTCGAAAGATTCACAGACTTCCTGATCAGATAATTTTCGCGAGGTTCAATCTTGGTAATCCATGCAATATCATCCTGTTCCAGCTGAAATTCCACAAAGTCGCCAACAGCCAAAGGATTTGTAAGCCGCGTTTTTATCAGTTTAAATTTTCCGCGAATACGCGCCTCGAATATTCTTTTCGTTTCAGTTTCTAAAACCTGATACCAGCTTCCGGTAGATTTGATTATTTTACCTTTCATTGTCTGCAAAAATACAGTATTCGTTTTCGAATTGATTAAATTAAATCCGAATCATTATTTTATTCTGCACCTCAATAGATTCTTCATGAATACTTTTAAAAATTTTCTCAATAAACTCCTGCGACATCCCAATTTCTGATGCTTTTGTGGTCGTATATTCTTTTATTTCCTTCCAGCGTTCAGGTTGAAAAACTGAGACATCGTTTTCTTTCTTCAGAACTCCGATCTTCTCAGAAATTTTCATTCTCTGACTCAAAAGATCAATGATCTGAAAATCAAGGTCAGAAATCAACGTTCGATGACGGCTTACAACTTCATCAAAACCTTCAAAAACATTATTTCTGATCTTTAAATCACTGATCAATTCTGCCAGAACTTCCGGCGTAATCTGCTGCGCGGCATCACTCCAAGCGACATCAGGATTTTCATGAGATTCTATAATCGCACCTTCATATCCTAAATTTAGCGCTTCCTGTGTAATAGATGCCAAACCATACCGGTTTCCGCATATGTGTGAAGGATCAATTAGAAGTGGAATATTTGGAAACTGACTTTTAAAATCAAGCGCAATCTGCCAGTTTGGATTATTCCGGTATTTTGTTTTTTGATACGTAGAAAAACCTCTGTGAATCGCACCAAGATTTTGAATATTCTGTCCTAAAAGTCTTTCCAAAGCACCGATCCAAAGTGCCAAATCAGGATTGACAGGATTTTTTACAAGAACTATTTTTTCTGTGCCCTGAAGTGCATTGGCGATTTCCTGAACGGTGAAAGGATTTACCGTAGAACGGGCACCTATCCATAAAATATCAACGTCGGTATTCAGCGCAGCTTCTACGTGATGCGCATTCGCAACTTCAGTAGCAGTTTTAAAACCATATTCATCTTTCACTTTTTTCAGCCAGTTGAGGCCGATTTCACCTACACCTTCAAAACCATTTGGCTTGGTTCGCGGCTTCCAGATTCCTGCACGGAAAATTGGTATTTCTGCACCAGATTCTTTGATTCTTTTTGCAGTCTGCAACATTTGAGATTCACTTTCTGCACTGCATGGGCCAGCGATAATCATTGGTGCAGAAAAATCTTTTATCCACTTGTTTTCTAAATTTTCTAAATTCATCCTTATATTGATTGCGCCAAAATCCTTCACATTTGACCCTGTTATATTTTGCTTAATTTTATAATTTATTTTACGAAAGATCAAACTTCATTAAATCATCAAGATCTTTCAGTAAAGGATTTTTCTCCGCCAGTTTTTCAAACATTTTCTTTTTTGTCATCACCTCGATCTTCAGGTTTTCATGATCTTTCCTGTAAATAAATTTTAAAACCTGATTGCTGACTTTATGTTTGAAATGATTAAAAAATTCCGGACTTAGCTTATCAAATTCACTCTTTGCAGAGTCTGAGGGATAAGCAATTTCTACTGTTTTCTCGTCAAGTTTTTTTAAAGTAAAAGTTTTAATGGCATTAAAAACGAAAATATCTTTCTGCTTCAGCTGTTTCAGAAAAATAACCCATTCTGTATGCAGATCGGTTTCGGTAAAATGATGTTCGGGAAGATGATCGGATTTTTCGGCGATCGGCTCATGAACTTCCTGCTTTTCTTCTTTATTTAAAAAAGAATTTATGCTGAATCCTGACGAAATTTTTGCCTGTGCGAGCGGTTTGCTGACTTTTTTAATCTCAGCAATTCCCAGTTCTTCAATTTTCTTTTCCGGAATAGCTTTTTGTGGCTCAGGAACTGATAACGCTTCTGATTTCTCTGGCTTTTTTTCCGCTTTATCAATATTAATACTAAGAAACGGCGCTAAAATCAGGAATTTTTTTTTTTAGAAAAATCGTTTCCCGAAGTAAGAGAGGAAAGCTGCATTAACGCAATTTCTACCGTGAGACGCGGATTTTTAGAATTTTTATAGTTGATGTCGGCATAATTACATATCTCTACGGCGTCTATTAAATGTTGAGCCTGCCACGATTTTGCCTGTTCTAAAAATTTTAGTTTAGTCTGTTCACCAACTTCTATAAGTTCGATTGTTGCAGGATTTTGCGCCATCATGAGATCACGGAAATGATTTCCAAGTCCTGCAATAAAAATATGCGGATCAAAACCCTTTTTTACAATATCATTAAAAGCGGAAAGAACCTGCGGAATATTATTTTCACATGCAAAATCAACAATTTTTAAATACTGATCGTAATCAAGAATATTTAAAACTTCAGCTGCTTTTGCAAGCGTAATGTTTTTTTGAGTGAAAGTAGAAAGTCGGTCAAAAATAGAAAGTGCATCTCTTAATGCGCCATCTGCTTTTTGTGCAATCAGGAAAAGCGCATCGTCTTCATATGTGATATTTTCTTTAGCAGCAATGGTTTTCAAGTGCTCCTGAATGTCTAAAATTGTGATTCGTTTAAAATCATAAATCTGGCATCGGGATAAAATCGTAGGAATAATCTTGTGCTTTTCTGTCGTTGCTAAAATAAAAATAGCATGAGCAGGCGGTTCTTCCAATGTTTTCAAAAAAGCATTGAAAGCGGCAGAAGACAGCATATGAACCTCGTCAATAATGTAGACTTTATACTTCCCAACCTGCGGCGCAAAGCGTACCTGATCAATCAGTTCACGAATGTCATCAACAGAATTATTGGATGCTGCATCAAGCTCATAAATATTATAAGCAAAACCGTCCTCAGAAACAGAACCGTCTTTTTCGTTGATTTTCCTTGCTAAAATTCGGGCGCAAGTCGTTTTACCAACGCCTCGTGGACCACAAAAAAGTAATGCCTGTGCCAGCTGATTTTCAACAATTGCATGATCGAGCGTATCAGTAATATGCGACTGTCCCACGACCGTATCAAATTGCTGCGGCCGGTATTTTCTTGCAGACACAACGAAATTTTCCATACCGCAAAAATATGAAATTTTGATGGTTAGATCAAAATTTCAGTTTGCTATATTTCTTTTAAAAAATTATTTGCTGTACGCCATATCAATGACGTCTTTTATCGCCTGCTCGATTTCCGCTCTTCCCTCGTCGCTCTTTACATCAATTCCGCAAAACTTAGTTCCGTTGTGTGACGCAAAAAGATTTAAATGATAGATTCCGGAAATCAGCAGTGCAATGATCGCTCTGTAGTTGGTCGCCTTATCGCCAAAATGCAAATCGGTAATATGAGTAAATAAGGCCTCACCTACTTCTTCACGCTGATCGATAATTTTCTTAAGAATAGGCTTACTTTCAGAAAGCTGCCAAACGATAATCTTCTGAAGTTCTTTATTCTTTTTAAGACTCTCAAACTGGTCAACCAAAGCTATTTTTGAAAGTTCTTTTCCACCATCAGAGATATCCACATCGATTTCTTTGCTCATCTGGCTCCAGTAATCCTGAGTTTTGATGTACTCGTCGATCAATTTTTCTGTACTTCCGAAATACTCGTAAATCAGTTTTTTATCAAATCCTGCAACGGCAGCGATCTTACTCACCATCAAGCCAGAATAACCTTTGGTTTTAATGATTTTTCCGACGGCCGCCATCAGTTTTTGCTTGGTGCGCTCTTTGTCGCGGATGGGACCCTGTACAATTTTTCTTGGCATATTATAGTTTTTTTTTAATATTCAAATGATTGCTAATATCTTCAAACGCGTTGAGCGTCTGATCTAAATGTTCCTTATTATGTCTCGCCGTCATGCTCATCCTGATTCTGGCATTTTTCCTCGCAACAGCTGGATATAAAATTGGATTGGTGTAAATCCCTCTATCAATCAGCATCCTTCCAACATCACCGGTAACATGCGGATCACCAATTTTAACCGGAATTACTGCCGAACAGGTATTTCCTATATCATAACCCAACTCTACCAGGTTTTTTGTGAAATAGTGAATGTTTTCCCAAAGTTTCTCACGCCATTCAGGTTCTTCATCAATCAAACTGATTGCTTTGATAATTCCTGCTGACGACGGTGGCGCTGTTGCAGAGAAAATCTGCTGCCTCGACTGAAATTTGATGAACGCAGCAAGTTTCTTATTAGTAATCACATATCCTCCTAGATTTCCGAAAGTTTTGCTGAACGTTCCTGTAATGATATCGACTTTATCAAGCAGATTAGTATCTTCCAAAGTTCCACGACCTGTTTTTCCTAAAATTCCTACACCATGTACATCATCGACCATCAGGAAAGCGTTATATTTTTTTACCAGCCTGTAAATTTCTTCAACGTGCGCTACATCGCCATCCTGCGAATACACTCCGTCGATAATTACGAGTTTCGTACGGTATTGGTTTTCTGACACTTTTAAAATCTGCTCCAGATTTTCAAGATTGTTGTGTAAGAAAGTTTTTTTATTTGTGAATGCACAACCTTCGTGAACGCTGGCGTGTACAGCCATATCCAGAATCGCAATATCTTCTTTCTGCATCAAAACCTGAAGCGATGCACTGTTAGCTGTATAACCTGTTGTAAATGTTACCGCTTCATCAGCATCACGACCGAAAAATGAAGAAATTTTAGCTTCAAGTTCGCCATGATAATTAAAAAAACCACCGATAAGTGGCGTTGCAGCAGTTCCAGTTCCGTACTTTTCTATTCCGTCAATCGCAGCCTGTTTTACCTTAGGATGCTGTGTAAATCCTAAGTAATCACTGGATACAAAACTTACGTAATCGCGGTTTTTCCCATGAATATTCACATTGACTACAGAATTGCTTCCTGTATTATTCGGAAGTCTGTAATTCATGTGCCCGTTATCCTTCATGAAATTTAAAAATTCATAAAAAATTTCGGAACGTTCAGCGATATTCATGCCCTCAATATTTTCAAAATCCCTGAAAGTCGCCTTTGTAAAATCTTGTTTAGTCATTTTTATGGTTTGGTTGGGACAAATATAATATTTATTTCTCGAGAAATAATACACCATTGCATAACATTTTATCAATAACTGTTATTAAAAACTACACAGTATAATCTTTTGATATGCAAATCATTGGAAATAAGACAAGGTATAAAGATTATTAATATGTCTAATATATGGGAATGAATTATTGTAACATAAGTCACCAATCAACTTTCGTCTTATCATCACCTTTTATGGTATAACTTAGATTTTTTCAGTTGAAAGTAAAATAAAATACCTAATCTTTTCAATTTGTATATAATTAGACTAAAAGTTGCATACTATTTGCAGAGATGAATATGAGTACAGTCAGGTTGCAATACATTATATTTGATTATTGTAAAATGATGAGTAAAATCTGAACAGCGATTAGAAATCGTAACTGTATTATCAATTAAATTATCAAGACTAATATGCCAAAGAGAACAGCGGTGATAGGCTCAGGATTTTCAGGAATTTCCGCTGCAGCTTATGCCGCACAAAAAGGTAACGAAGTACATATCTTTGAAAAAAACGAAACCATCGGGGGACGGGCCAGACAGTTCAAGACTGACAATGGCTACGTTTTCGATATGGGACCGAGTTGGTACTGGATGCCAGATATTATCGAATCATTTTTTAATGATTTTGGTAAGAAAGCTTCAGATTTTTATAAATTGGTTCCATTGAATCCTCAGTTTGAAATGGTGTTTTCGGATGGCGTGATGGCTATTCCCCATGAATACAGTGAAATGAAGGCTCTGTTTGAAAAAACAGAAAAGGGCGCCGGAGAAAAACTTGATGCATTTATGAAAGATGCGCAGTACAAATACGAAGTGGGAATGAAAGATTTTGTGAACAAACCATGCCATTCCTGGTTTGAATTTGTTTCACCAAAGATTGCGGTAAGTGCTTTAAAGCTTGATCTATTATCCAATTTTCACAAATTTGTACGAAAATATTTCAAAAACCCAAAGCTTATTATGCTCATGGAATTTCCGGTGATTTTTCTCGGAGCAGCGCCAAAGGATATTCCGGCATTATACAGTTTGATGAATTACGGCGGTTACAAACTCGGTACCTGGTATCCCATCGGTGGGTTTTCAAAAATTATTGAAGGTATGAGTGAAGTTGCAAGGCAGCAAGGTGTTCAATTCCACACCAATTCGCCCGTTGAGAAAATAAATGTTAGCGGAAAAAATGCGGGAAGTTTAACCGTTAACGGCGAAAAAATAGAGTTCGATAATATTATTGCATCATCTGATTATCATCACACCGAAGAAAAGCTTCTCGATGCAGAATTTAAAAATTATGATGAAAATTACTGGAAGAAAAGAATTTTTGCTCCGTCTTGTTTAATATACTATCTTGGTTTTAACAAAAAAATTGACGGATTAAAACATCATACTTTATTTTTTGAAAATGATCTAGATCTGCATACAGATGAGATTTACAGTGATAAAAAATGGCCGACAAAACCTCTTTTTTATGTTTGCTGTCCTTCAAAAACAGATAATTCTGTTGCGCCGGAAGGTTGCGAAAATGTTTTCCTGCTGATGCCCGTTGCGACCGGATTGGAAGACAGTGAGGAAATTCGTGAGAAATATTTTCTGGAAATGATTGCACGACTGGAAAAACATACCGGAACGAATAATTTAACTGAGAAGCTGGATTATAAGAAAAGCTATTGTATCAAAGATTTTAAGGAAGATTACAACGCATACGAAGGCAATGCATATGGTTTGGCAAATACACTTTCTCAAACCGCCGTTTTAAAACCAGCAATGAGAAACAAAAAGGTAAAGAATTTGTTTTATACAGGTCAGCTTACCGTTCCTGGCCCGGGAGTGCCGCCTTCTATTATATCAGGAAAGATTGCTGCTTTAGAAGCCACAAAAAATAATTAAAAACTATGAAAAAACTATTTGATGACCTTTCTTATAAGATCAGTAAACACACGACTCAGCAATACAGCACTAGTTTTTCATTGGGAATCTTAGCGCTTTCACCGAAAATAAGAAATTCAATTTATGCCATTTATGGTTACGTGAGATTGGCCGACGAAATCGTTGACAGTTTTCACGGATACGACAGAAAAACGCTTTTGTCTAGATTTAAGGAACAGACTTATCAGGCTTTGGAAGAAAAGATTTCTCTAAATCCTATCTTACAGTCATTTCAGGAAACTATTAATCATTATGATATTGATATTCAATTGATTAATCAGTTTCTGAAAAGTATGGAAATGGATCTTCATGACATCGATTACAATTCTGAACTGTACAAAGAATATATTTTGGGTTCTGCGGAGGTCGTTGGTTTAATGTGTCTTCAGATTTTCGTAAACGGTGATAAAAAACAATATGAAGAGCTTAAACCTTTTGCAATGAAACTTGGCTCCGCCTTTCAGAAAGTTAATTTTCTTAGAGATATGAAAGATGATTATCAAATTTTGGGACGTTCATATTTCCCGGATGTTGATATTGCAGATTTCAGCTCATCTGTAAAATGTCAGATTGAGAAAGATATTCAACAGGAATTTATGGAAGCTTTAGAAGGAATTAAAAGACTGCCCAACAGTTCGAGATTTGGTGTTTTCTTAGCATATAAATATTACATTTCGCTGTTCAAAAAAATAAAAAAGACATCTGCCTGTAATATCATCAACAGAAGAATTAGGATTTCCAATGGCCGTAAATTCTCTTTGATGATGAGCAGTTATTTTCAGTATAAAATCTCATATTTATAGATAAAATTTACTTTAAATCTTATAATGAAACATCAATTAAAGCGCGAGCAACAAATCGACTGCGACATAGAAACTGCCTGGAAATTTTTCTCGGCTCCGGAAAACCTTTCGAAAATTACGCCTAAAGACATGAATTTTATCGTTCGTACAAAAATGAAGGACGAAGAAATCTATAAAGGAATGATCATCGATTATTATGTTTCTCCGTTATTGGGCATAAAGACCGAATGGACGACAGAAATTACCCATGTCGACCGTTTGCGAAGTTTTATCGATTTTCAAAAGAAAGGTCCTTACAAATTGTGGAATCATTTTCATGAATTTATTCCTAATGAGAAAGGCGTTTTGATAAAAGATACAGTAGACTACGAGCTTCCTCTAGGATTTTTAGGAGAGATTGCGCACTCGCTTTTTGTTAAAAATAAATTAAACCACATTTTTGCCTACCGTTTTCAGGTTTTAGAAGAAATGTTTAACAAAAGAAAATAAAACTAATGAATTTTTTGATTGTTGTCGCCACATTTTTTGCCATGGAAGGCCTTACCTGGGTGATTCATAAATATGTAATGCACGGCTTCATGTGGAGTCTTCATAGAGATCATCACGATCACAGCACCGATGGACCTATTGAGTGCAATGATTATTTCTTTGCCATTTTTGCAGTTCCCGCTATCGTTCTGATGTATTTTGGAACTGTAAATAATTTCAGCCCACTTTTCTACATCTCCATAGGAATTACGCTTTACGGAATGGCTTATTTTTTTGTTCATGATATTTTTATCCACCAGAGATTTAAACTATTAAGAGACACTAAAAATCCGTACTTACTGGCGATTCGCCGTGCACACAAGCAGCATCATAAGCACACAGGAAAAGAAGAAGGCGAATGCTTTGGCTTTCTCTGGGTGCCGGTAAAATATTTTAAAATGTATTTTAATAAGAATAAAGCACTCAAATGATGTGGCAATACACTTACCTGCTGATCAATTTTTTTACGGTCATCGTTTGCTTTCTCTTTTCATTTCACCCGAAAATAAAGTTTAACAAACATTTTAAAGCATTTTTTATGGCTTCCGCACTGGTTGCCGTTTTTTTTATTGCCTGGGATGCGTGGTTTACAGAAATCGGGGTTTGGTGGTTTAATGATAAATATCTTTTAGGCCTGCGCTTTTTCGGTTTGCCTATTGAGGAAATTTTATTTTTCATTTGCATTCCGTTTTCCTGTGTCTTTACCTATTTCTGTATCGATAAATTTTTTGATCTTAACTGGAAACCAACGCCGGAGAGAATCTTAGTCATTGTAATGATGATATTTTTCTTAATCGTCGGGTTGATTTATCATGACCGAATTTATACTTTTGTGACCATGCTTACGACTGTAGCAACACTGTTCGTAATGCATTTTATTTTAAAAGTAAGATGGATCGGGAAAGCTACAGTGATTTACTTGATTCTTTCTCCCGGATTTTTAGGCGTTAACGGAATTCTTACAGGAACCGGACTAGAATCGCCTATCGTAAATTATAATCTCAGCAATTTTATTGGAATAAGAATGTGGACAATTCCTGTGGAAGACGCAGTATATGGATTAGAATTGATCCTATGGAATCTGTTTTTCTTTAAAAAATTCAAGAAACTAGATGAGCAAAATTAATATTTTCTGGCTCCGCAGAGATCTGCGTACAGAAGACAACAGAGGTTTCAGCGAAGCTTTAAAATCGGAACACAATGTACTTCCGATTTTTATTTTTGATAAAGAAATATTGGATAAGCTTGAAAATAAAGAAGATAAGCGTCTTGATTATTTCCATCAGGCTTTAGAAAAAATGAATGCTGAATTTAAAAAACACGGCAGCGGAATTCAGACCTTTCACGGAAAGCCTTTGGAAATTTTTAAAAAAATCATTAAAGATTTTGATATTGAAACCGTTTACACAAATACCGATTACGAGCCTTACGCAAAGAATCGTGATGAAGAGGTTGCTAAATTTTTGAAGCAAAACGATGTTGATTTTCAGAGTTTTAAGGATCAGATTATTTTTGAAAAAGATGATATTTTAAAGAAAGACGGCACTCCCTATTCGGTTTATACACCTTACTCCAGAAAGTGGAAAGAAAAGTTTACCAATGAAGATGTAAAGCCCTGTCCACTTGATTTTAAAAATTTATATAAATTTTCTGCTAAAAATATTATAAGTCTTAAGGATTTAGGCTTTAAAGAAACGGGCTTTACATACGAAAAACCTGTCTTAAAAAAATCTCAGATTGAAGATTACGATATAACAAGAAACTTTCCTGGAGCAGATAAGACGACCAGAATAGGCGTTGCATTGCGTTTTGGGACGATTTCGATTCGCGAATGCGTTGCCTTTGCGGAAAAAAATAATGAAGTCTGGTTGAATGAACTGATCTGGAGAGAGTTTTTTATGCAAATTTTATATCATTTTCCAAAAGTTGTTACAACCTGTTTTAAAGAAGATTACGAAAAGATCGACTGGCGGAATAATGAGAAGGAATTTAAACTGTGGTGTGAGGGAAAAACCGGTTATCCGATTGTGGATGCGGGAATGCGGCAGCTGAATGAAACCGGTTTTATGCACAACCGCATTCGAATGGTTACCGCAAGCTTTCTTACAAAACATCTGCTCATTGACTGGCGTTGGGGTGAAGCTTATTTTGCTGAAAAACTTCTTGATTACGAACTTTCGTCTAACAACGGAAATTGGCAGTGGGCAGCAGGTTGCGGTTGTGATGCTGCTCCGTATTTCAGGATTTTCAACCCAGCTGAACAGAGTAAAAAATTTGACAAAAACAATGTGTACGTCGACAAATGGCTGGATAAAGAATCAAAAGAAATTTCACCTATTGTTGAACATAAGTTAGCAAGAGAACGTGCTTTATCAACTTACCGTGAAGCCTTGAAAAAATAACCGCAAAAATAATCCTTAATTTTATTTACTGATTTACAATACTTTATAAAGAATAAGTTGATGCATAATGATTAGGATCATACCACGACATTTCAAAGGCATACTATTTGCAAATTATTTAAAACAAGACATCACAGAATATTATGCAGGTAACAGATCTTAAAATCAGAAATTTAGTAGAGTTTAATAATGAAACTTTTACCATTACAGAAATCTTCCAGAACGAGAGTGAAAGATATTTTGTAAAGATTGAGAATAGCAAACATAGTTTATCAGTGCCGGCAGAATCTATTATGCCGATCAGCATTAACGAAGACTGGCTCCAAAAACTAGGTTTCTCTAAGACTTATACATCAGATCACAGAATCAGATATGAACGTCCTGAATCGTACATTAAGTATGATATAGATTTAAACTCAAAAAAGATTGTTGAGGGACTGAAAATCTATGGTAATTCGATTAAATGTAGATATATTCATGAGTTTCAGAATATTCTATCTTGTCTTTTTGGAAAAGATGCCTTGTTTGGACCCAAGAATTCCCTTAAAAATGAAGCTTTCATATAAGTAGCAAGACCAAATCAAACTATATATATTTTTACTTTTTCCCTGCTTGCAGGGATTTTTTGTTTTATGTTACCCGTAAATTATTTTTAGATAGAATCCACGAAGAATTACTGCATTTATTACAGATGAAGTTGTCGCCATGATCTTTTTTTTCTGTAAAACCACAAAAGCTACACGAGTAATGCGTATCTTTTTCAAATATTCTTGTATGATTTTTTAAAGAATCAATCATAATAGGCAAACCGAATTTTACGTCTTCGTCTTTAAAATAAAAAACACTGATATCACCTGAAGTTTCTTCAATAGCTGTTTCGATCTGCCCAAGGTGCGAAATTCCTTTTAATCGAAGTTCTGAAAAGAACTCATCATTTCCCAGATTTTCTTTTTTAAAATTTGTAATCGCAAATTCTCCGTTGCTGATAAGGCAGGTAGGTTTTCCTTCAAGGATAATTTCAAACTTTTTAAATTTTGCCAACAGAAAGGTAAGCAAACTGTACGATGCGATGATCACGCAGAAAACCATTATGGAAGAAACGATACCAACCTCTTTGTAAAACATCGGATCACCGGCCGCAGAACCCAACCCAACGATAACTACAAGTTCAAAAATAGAAAGTTGCTTTACACCTCTTTTCCCCAAAACACGCAGTCCGAAGATAATGGTAACAAACATAATGAGCGTGCGCAGGACTATTTCGATCAGAAAAGAAATGTCTTCGCTACCAAAAAAAAACTGTTGCCAGCTGAAATCACTTGTCAGTATATAGAGCATGGCCACTTACATTTTAGAATAAATATTTGGCTACTTTTTCTTCCAAATCCTCTAAATTAAACGGTTTTGCAATATAATCGTCCGCCCTTGCACTGTTGGCAAGATAGGCAATATCGTTATTTGCTGTAACGTAGATTACAGGAATATGCTTAAAATCTTCATGATTTTTCAAAAGATTTGTAGCTTCTACTCCACCAATATTCGGAATCCAGTTATCCATTAAAATAAGATCCGGCTTAAAATCTGAAACCCGCTGAATAATATCATGCGAAGTTTCTGAAATCTCCACATCATAGCCACCATCTTTAAAAATAATTGAAATGACCTCTAAAATAATCGTGTCATCATCAAAAATCAGTATTTTTTTCTTACTCATCGAGTGAATATTTTAAACAATAAATTTATTACATTTTTTCCAGCTGAATGATATTTTCAGCAAGATTTTGCGGTGTAATTACCATATACTTTTTCAAAGCTTTTAAGGCCTGCTGCGGCATGTAATCAACTTCTGCAGTTTCAGGATCCTGAATCCAGACTTTTCCACCATTACGCAAAATATACTGCAAACCCTCCACTCCATCGGCATTCGCGCCACTCAACAAAACTGCAACTGCTTTATCTCTAAAAATTTCTGCCACCATTCTAAAAGTCACATCAATAGACGGCCGCGAATAATTTATCTTCTCAGAACTGTCCAAAGAGACTATATTTTTATCCTCAAAAAGCAAGTGATAATCCGCAGGAACTACATATACGTGATTTGGCTGCAATTCGGTTTTATCTTCAGCTTCCAAAACAGTTTTTTCGGTATATTGTTGGAGCAAAATTGGAAGTACATTTGACGAATTTGCTTTTCTGTGAACCACAATAATGATCGGAAACGACAGATTTTCATTTAATTTTTTTAATAAATCAAGAATTACCTGAAGGCTTCCCGCGGAACCTCCGATCACAACAATTTCTGTACTTTTCCCCATCAATTGATTATCGTTTAAGGCTCTACTTTCTTCCAGATTTTTTGCTCACTTATCTGCTGATAATGATTCTGAATGGCTGCGAACCGCAGTGTTTCTTTCGATCCTAAAGCAAGAAATCCTAAATTATCCATGCTTTCATCAAATAGATTAAAAACGCGTTCCTGAAGTTTCTTATCAAAATAAATAAGAACATTTCTGCAGATAATAAGCTGAAAACTGTTGAATGAACCGTCGGAAACCAGATTATGCGTTGAAAGAATCAGTTTCGATTTTAAAGAATCATCAAATCTCACACTGTCATAATTCGCCGTGTAATATCCTGAAAAATCTTCTTTGCCGCCAGATAATATATAATTTTCAGAATATATTTTCATCTGGTTTAAAGGAAAAACCCCGGCTCGCGCGGTTTCTAAAACGGAAGGATTGATATCGGTTGCGTAGATTAATGATTTTTGATAAAGTCCAGCCTCTTTCAGTAAAATCGCAATCGAATATGCTTCTTCACCTGTCGAACATCCGGCAATCCATATTCTGATCAAAGGATAGGTTCCCAACTGCGGAATTATTTTCTCGCGTAACGCCTTGAAAAACTGTGGATCACGAAACATTTCCGTCACATTTACCGTAATTTCCTCAACAAAACGCTTCAAATAATCTGCATCATGCAGAACTTTATACCGAAGCTCGGCAAAGCTCGTCAGTTTGTCAATCAGACAGATTCTGTTGATTCTTCTTTTAAAACTTGCCCGGCTGTACATCGAAAAATCGTAGCCGTAGACCTGATGTACATCCTGTATCAAGTCGCTGATTTCCTGGTCTTTTACGATGTCGGGTTCAAGCATATCAAATCAGTTTTTGTATGGAAGTCATAAGCAGATCCATATCAACAGGTTTTTTTATATAATCATCGGCTCCGGCGTCGATACATTTCTGAAAATCTTCAGGCATCGCCTGCGCAGTCACAGAAATAATTGGTAGCTGATGAATATTTCTATCATTTCTAATAATCTTAACAGCCTCATAACCATCTATATCCGGCATCATCATATCCATAAGCACCAAATCAATATCGTGATTTAATCTTAAATAATCTATTGCTTTCATAGCTGAATCTGCGCTTTCAATTTCAAAGTCCCGAGCTTTCAGACTTAATTTTAAAGCAAATATATTGCGCGGATCATCATCCACAATCAGAATTTTATTTTTCATATATCGCTTTTAATTTTCATACAGCCACACGCGCAACAGCGATAGCAGCTGATCTATATCGACGGGTTTTGATATATAATCTGAGGCACCGGCTGTGATGCATTTCTCCCGGTCACCCACCATAGATTTTGCCGTGACCGCGATAATCGGCAGTTTACTGTGCGCCGGCATTTTCCTGATCTCACGAATTGTATCGTAACCATCCATCTCCGGCATCATCATATCCATTAAAACCACATCAATATCAGGGTGATCTTTTATCTGTGTAAGTGCCTGTTTTCCGTCAATTGCCAGTACAACTTCCACTTTATATTTTTCTAAAGCCTTCGTCAGTGAAAAAATATTTCGGACATCATCATCTGTAATCAGAATTTTTTTTCCGCTTAAAACTTCAGTTAGCGAACCTAGATTTTTACTTCGGCTGCTTTCATTTCCGGTATTTTTTTCTTCAACTAAATGCAGAAACAAACCAACCTCATCCAAAATTCTCTGATAAGAATGCGCCGTTTTTACAACAATAGAATCTGCATATTTTTTTATTCTCAGTTCTTCTTCTGTAGAAAGTGACTGCGCCGTAAAGATGATAATCGGGAGATTTTCCAAACCCTCATGGCTTTTGATCGACTCAATAATCTGGAATTCATTTCCACGGAACGGACTCATATCTAAAATCACACAGTCTGTTTTTTCTTCACGAAGTGCTTTCACACTGCTTTCTACATCATCCTGAATCGAAAGACTGATATTAAAATTGCTCAAAAAGTATGAAAGCGCGCTCGCATGTTTTGCATTTTCTTCCACGATCAAAACTTTCTGTGGAGATCTTTTCAGCGCTTCTTCAATTTTTTTAAAAATGCCGCCCATCTGCTCCAAAGCCACAGGTTTGTTGATAAAGTCAATCGCACCTTTCATGAGACTTTCCTTCTTCACATGCAGTGAAGACATCATGTGCACCGGAATATTTTTCGTTTCCGAATTCTTTTTCAGCTCATCCATCACCTGCCAGCCGTCTTGTACCGGAAGCTGCACATCAAGCAAAATCGCCAGCGGTCTGTATTGCAGTGCCGCCGAAAGCGCGTAATCGCCCCGAACGACAACAATCGCTTTATAATCCTGTCGGTTCGCATATTTGATCAAAGCTTTGGCAAAATTCACGTCATCTTCCACAATGAGAATAATTCGGTCACCTTTCACCAAAGAATCACGATCGTCCGGAATACTTTCAGGAATTTTAAGATCATTTACAGGCGGAACCGTTTTCTCTTCCTCGTAATTAATGATCGTTTTAATTTCTTCCACATCATGCTGAATTACCGATAAAGCATCCGTTTTCTGAACTTCTGATTGATTTTCCGGGTTTGGTTTTTTTGGAATGACAATGCTGAATTCGCTTCCTTCATTAATTTTCGATTCTAAAAGCATCTCACCACCCAATAGTTTCGCGATTTCTCTTGAAATGGACAATCCGAGACCTGTTCCTCCAAATTTTCTTTGTGTAGAACCGTCGGCCTGCTGGAAAGCTTCAAAAATAATTTTCTGCTTGTCATCAGGAATTCCGATGCCCGTATCTTTCACAGAAAAGATAATATTTTTATTATTTTTCGAATCATTTTTAACATTAAAACTGATACTTCCGGTTTTTGTAAATTTCAATGCATTTGATAAAAGATTTCGGAAAACCTGATCGATACGAAGTCTGTCGGTGATAATATTTGGTTCAACATTTTTATCAATATTGATGTTAAATTCAAGGCCTTTTTCGTTCATCATCGGTCTGAAAAGACGCTCAACATCGGTGACAACATCGGTGATTGCTACATTTTCATTTTCCAGTGTCATTTTCCCGGATTCGATTTTTGCTAAATCCAAAATCTCATCAATTAATGTCAGCAAACTTGTTCCCGAACTCTGAATTACTTTTGCCGATTCGATCTGATCTTCTGTTAAATTTTCCTCTGTATTTTCAGACATCAACCTTGAAAGCAACAAAATAGAATTCAGTGGCGTGCGCAATTCATGGCTCATATTCGCTAAAAACTCAGATTTATACTGCGTACTCAGCGCCAACTCCTCAGCTTTTTTCTGAATTTCAATATTTCGCTCAGCAACCAGATAATTTTTTTCCTCCAGAAGTTTAGAACGTTCCTCCAATTCTGCATTTATCTGCATCAGTTCTTCCTGCTGCACCTTCAGCTCTTCCTCAGACGCCTGAAGTTTTTGTGCCTGCGCCTCGAGTTCTGTATTTAGATTTTCCAGCTCAGAATGCTGCACCTGAAGTTCTTCCGACTGCGCCTGCGTTTCCTCTAAAAGCCGCTGCTCTTTTTCTCGCCCTTTGGACGCAGCAAGTGCCACTCCGATGATTCTTGAACTTTCCTTAAAATATTCGATTGAGTTTTCATTAAAATTTTCGATAGAAGAAAGCTCCAGAATTCCCATTATCTGCCTTCCGTTCATGATAGGAATAAGAACAATCCCGTTTACCTTAATTTTATTTGCTGCAAATGTTACCGAGAATTCATTTCCGCTAAGATCTTTAAAAACTTTAATTTTTTTCTCAAGAAAAGCCTGCCCAATCATTCCTTGGCCTGGCGAGAATATTTTCTTCATAGAATCTTCCAGGCCGGAGGCATTATTAAGATGCAGCTTTCCATCTTCCAAAAGATAAACAGCGCCGTTTACGCATCTCCCATAGTCGATTAAATGTTGAAGTGAATCGTTCGTTACATCTTTTACAGATTTATTTCCAACCAAAGATTCATTCAGAAAAGCCAGACCTTTCTGCAGCCAATCACTTTTATTGATTTTATCAAAAGAAATCTTGAGAGACTCGGTCATGTGGTTCAAAGATTCTGCTATGTCTCCAAGATCATCACCTTTCCCATCTATGACGCGCTGGCTGTAATCGCCGTTTGCTACGCGATTTGCAATTTCCTGAATCACGCTCACACGATTGGCAATTTCTTCATCTTTCGTGCGTAATTTTCTTTCTAAACGGTCTCTTCGCAAAAGATCATTTTTCATTCTAAAATAAAACATGACCGTCACAACCGTCGCAGCCAAAGCTGAAAAAACGATGAAAAGTACCGTTGTATTCGACGTTGTATTGAGATTTTTACTTTTCCGGTCAAGAATATTTTCTTCGTAGGTCACAAAATCTTTTACAAGTTTCCGGCAAGTATCCATCGTCAGTTTACTTTCGACCATCTGCGCCTGTGTCATCTGAATTCCGGCCCGCTTATTTTGAATGAAAAAATTCAGCTTGCTGATTTCTTCATTAATGTTTTTCTCAAGATTCTGTAGACGCTGAAGCTGAATTCTGTCGGTAATATCTAAAGATTTTGCTCGTTCAATAGACTTTGGAAGTTCTGCAAGCGCCATATTGTAAGGCTCAAGGAAATCTTCCTTTCCGGTAAGCTGATAGCCGCGGTTTCCTGTTTCGGCATCAAGAAGCGTAATCGAAATATCTTTTACAGCTGAAATAATACGGCGTGTTTTCGAGACACTTTCTCGGTTATCCATCTGTTTCTGAATACTCACGTAAGACGCAACCGAACTGGCAATTAATATAAAAAGTGAAAAACCGACACTGAACTGAAGGTTTCTTATAATTCTTTTTGGCATAAATTAATTTAAAGGTAAAGTAAAATAAAACGTTGAGCCCTCGCCCACTTTGCTGGAAAGACCGATCGTTCCGCGGTGCTGTTTAATGATTTCCGAGCAGATATATAGCCCGATTCCCATTCCCTGAAACTGCAGCGAAGACTCTTCCACACGGTAAAATTTCTTGAAAACTGCATCCTGCTTGTAATCCGGAATACCAATTCCGAAATCCGTGACACTTACTTTCACTTCGTGCTCGTCCAGAAAAGTGGTAACAATAATGTGATGATTTTTTGGTGAATATTTAATCGCATTGCTCAGAAAATTCAGCAAAACCTGTTCGATACGTATTGCGTCGAAAGGCAAAATAACATCTGCCAACGGACCGTGGCGGTCAATGCGAATCGTATCATCATGATGCGTATGCAAAATCGTCTCTATCGAATTTTTTAAAACTTCTTCAAAATTTTCCGGCTTTTTGGTAATCTTCAGCTTGCCGTTTTCAATTTTTGAAACATCCAAAAGATCGGTAATTAAAGTATTCAGTTTGTCAATCTGCGTCTGAACTTTGGTTAAGTAACTGGCTTCCGCAGCAGTTGGTTCAAGCTTTAATTTTCTTTCAAGAAGCTGAATGTAAGCTTTGATGCTCGTAAGCGGTGTTTTTAATTCATGACTCGCAATACTTAAAAACTCATCTTTTTCCTTCTCAACTTTTTTCTGATCTTCAATATCTGTAAAAGTTCCTACCCAGTTTTTGATATTTTCACCTTCAAAAACCGGAGACATTCTTAAAAGATGATAGCGGTATTCGTCTGTATTAAGTTTTCTCATGCGGATTTCAAGTTCGAGCGGCCGCTTGTTTTTTCTACAGTGAAAAATCTCTTCCGCGATATTTTTATCATCAATATGAGTCTCGGGAAAATGTTCAAAAGAATCGGCGTACTCGTACCATCGGTTATTTACAAAATCAATCTGGCCTTCGCCATTTAAGGTAAAAGCGATTTGCGGCAGCGCTTCCAACATCAGATGAAAATGATCGTTTTCATTCTTCATCGTGGCTTGAGATTCTTTTCTGCCTTTCACTTCCAGCTCCAGATGATGCTGCGTTTTCTTCATCGCCAGACTCTGCTCCTGAAGTTTATAAAAAGTTTTTACCTTCAGCAGAAGAATTTCGGGATCAATGGGTTTGGTGACATAATCGATTCCGCCGGATGCGTAACCTTTCGTAATAAAACGCTTATCTGTATTAACAGCCGAAAGAAAAATAATCGGAATTTCTCTTGTTTTGCTGTAGCCTGAAAATAATTCAGCAACCTCAAAACCGTCCATTCCCGGCATTTGTACATCAAGAATGATAAGCGCGTAGGTGTTTTTTAAAGCCTTCCCCAATGCTTCCTCGCCAGAATTTGCGGCGTCTACCCTAAAATTTTTAGATTCTAAAAGTTTTTTTAATGAAAAAATATTATTTTGATTATCGTCAACGATTAAGATCATAAGGCTAAAATTTAAAAAAAACGCTTTCACGCTAAAGCATTCAAAAATACTGACAAAAAATTTAAAAAGCTATTTTTTAGGTAATGATTTAACAGAATAATTCACAAATCAGGTACAAAAAACAGGTTAGCTTGAAATCTTTTTTAAATTTTGTGGCATTAAAATTATAAAATATTTAATCAAAATTTATTTTAAATCCTTATAAATTAACAATATCACAAAACAATAATAAAAAAGGCACGGATTGTGCTAATATGATTGCATAACTTTAAAATATAAACGTCATGAGAAATCTACTATGGTTAGTTGCAGTAATCTGCATTGTTGTATGGCTTTTAGGAATGCTTGGAATCGTTCCGGGAATGAGCACAGGATATTTAGTTCATGTTTTATTGGTGATCGCGATCATCGTAGTTTTATACAATTTAATTTCAGGCAGACGTCCTTTAGATTAAATAAACCGTAAAAAGAAAAGCTTAAATCTTCCTTCTATGAGGGGAGATTTTTTTGTTGATAAATATCGATTGCTGAGGCTTATAATCCATATCGTAAAGTCTGATCACAAAAACCATTGCTCACCCGATGATTTTTGCGAAATTTGTACCCTTAAAAATAATATCATCAGCTATGGAACAAAATATTTTTGACTGTGTGATTGTTGGCTCTGGCCCGTCAGGCTTTACAGCAGCCATTTATGCTGCAAGAGCAGATCTTAAACCACAGTTATATACAGGATTAGAGCCGGGCGGACAGCTTACTACCACAACCGAAGTTGACAATTTTCCGGGTTATCCTTCCGGAATTACAGGTCCGGAAATGATGATGGATCTTCAGAAACAGGCTGAAAGATTTGATACAAAAGTTCATTATGAAATGATCACCAAAGCCGAATTCGCTAAAGAAGAGGGCGGAATTCACCGGCTTTTCGTAGGTGCAAAAGAAATTTTGGCAAAATCAGTAATTATTTCTACAGGAGCAACGGCTAAATATCTTGGTCTTGATGACGAAAGAAAATACAGCGGCGGTGGAGTTTCTGCATGTGCAACCTGCGACGGATTTTTCTACAAAGGTAAAGATGTTGTCGTTGTAGGAGCAGGTGACACAGCTGCTGAAGAGGCAACTTATCTCTCCAAATTGTGCAGAAAGGTGACAATGCTTGTTCGTAAAGGAGAATTCCGTGCATCGAAAGCCATGATTCACCGTGTAGAGCATACGCCTAATATCGAAGTAAAATTTCATCACGAATTAATTGGCATCGAAGGCGAAAACAATCTTGTGGAAAGGGCGGTTATTATTAACAATCAAACTCAGGAAACATCTACGGTTGAAGTCGAGGGAATTTTCATTGCAATCGGTCACAAACCGAACACTGATATTTTTGCCGGACAAATTACGCTTGACGAAAACGGTTACATCGTAACTGAAAAAGGCACCTGCAGAACCAATCTTCCGGGAGTTTTTGCAGCCGGCGATGTGCAGGATCATATTTACAGACAGGCAATCACTGCGGCAGGCAGTGGCTGTATGGCAGCGATGGACGCAGAAAAATATCTATCTGAACTAAACTAAAACATTAGTCGCATCTTTACACGCTGCGACTTTTTTATGAAAAATCTTATTCTCATTTTTCTTGGTGGCGGAATTGGCAGCATCACTAGATTTCTTCTCAGCAGCTTTTCGCAGAAGATTTTTAAATTTGGCGCTTTTCCGGTTGGAACCCTGAGCGTCAATTTTCTCGGATGCCTGATCATCGGTTTTTTGCTTCCTGCCTTGGTAAAGTCAGATTCATATTTAAAATTTTTATTAATTACTGGATTTTGCGGCGGCTTTACCACTTTTTCGGCTTTTTCATTAGAAAATTTCGGATTATGGCAGGATCAGCAGTATGGATTATTTGCTTTAAATATTGTGGCAAGCGTTGTTTTAGGATTGGTTGCTGTTTTCTGTGGCGTAAAGCTCTACGAAATTATAAAATGATTTAAATTTAAACCTTCTGATAATAAGTTTGTTGACTAAATCCTTCAGAAAAACGGTTATTATTTTTTGTAAAATTCAAAAACAATTCTATCTTTGCACCACCGAAAACGGCACATCAGCCGCATTCAGGAGAGATGGCAGAGTGGTCGATTGCGATAGTCTTGAAAACTATTGACTGTAACAGGTCCGGGGGTTCGAATCAACTATCGTCTACAGCATTTTTTTGCTTTTAAATAAAGGTTGATTTGTCATTTACAATTCCGGTTCTGGTCCTCTCCAGTTATTTTTTTGAGCCAGACCGTTAATCTTGATTGGCTTGCCTTCTTTGGCAGACTGATATATTGCTTCCATGATGATATGATCCTGAAGTCCCTCTTCGCCTGGCGTAAATGGTTTTTTATTGTTCATCACACAGTCTGAAAAATGATCCATTTCTGCTCCAAACTGATTGTTTTCACCAATCGATATTTCTTCGGTGCGTTTTATATTTCCATCTGCTCTTGATGTTTTTAAACGCTGTCCGCTATAAGCATACGCCTGATCAATATCAATCCACCCTGTTTCGCAGTTCACTCGGTACCTTCTGCTTTCGTGTACATCATAATCAGTCGCGCAGCCCGCAATAATTCCGGTTGGGAAACGCATCTGCCAGCTCACCAACTCTTCTACTTCTTTAAATAACGGATTTCCCGGTGTACTGTATTGATAAGCAAAAACTTCAACAGGCTCTTGGTCTAAAACAAAACGTGTTGTATTTAAACAGTAGAGCCCAATATCTGGCAGTGCGCCGCCTCCTGCTAAAGCTTTGTTATGACGCCAGTGATTCACATTGGCTGTACTTTGCGAATTGTGAGCTTCAACGTATTTTGCCAAACCAAATTCTTTCTTCTGCAACATTTCTCTCAACTTACGGTTGTGCGGCTGAAAATGAATCCTATAGGCGATCATCATTTTAACATTGGCTTTATTGCAGGCAGCAATCATTTCGCGGCATTCTGCAGATGAATTGGCCATAGGCTTTTCACACAAAATATGTTTTCCTGCCTGTGCGCTTCTTATTACATATTCTTTATGAAGACCGTTTGGCAAAACAATGTAGACAATATCAACTTGCTTATTATTTTTTATCTGATCAAAATTCTGATACGAGTAGCAATTTTCGGCACCTACACCATATTGTGCAGCGACCTTTTTCATCTTATCAGGACTTCCACTTACTAAAGCAGCAAGTTTTGATTTTTTACAGTCGTTGAGTGCTGGCAGAATTTCTTCAAGAGACAAATGTCCTAAACCTACAACTGCATAGCCTAGCCTTCTGTCTGGAGGAAGCGGTGTCGGTGTCGGTGCCCCTTTTTGGTCTGCATCAGATTTCCATTCTTCAAGCACGATTGGTTTTTCAACATCGGAAGGGATTTTCGCTGGTGGCGACGTTGCCTTTTTTCGATCCTGTCCGTAAACATTGGTTGATATTACCGGAGCTAAGGCGATTGATCCGGCTGCAACCGCTAAAGATTTGCCTGTCAAATTGAGAAATTCTTTTCGGGATAATTTCGGTTTTTCAGTAGTTTCAGTAGAATTCATTGGTAAATATTTTTGTGATGTTTCTGGTGTTTAATTTTTGAAGCGTATGCTTTCAACTTAAATTATTAATTCATTTTTGAGTCAATAAAAATGCCAAGCATTATGAATCTCGAGTGGAAATTCGCTTTCGCTATATCAGTTAATTTGACATGATAAAATTTTACCAAATGGCCAATTTGACATTTCCTGCGGAAATGCGCCTTCTTTAAACAGTAACTTTTTAGGAACTGCCATAAATGCAATGGCTATTGGTGTTGGTAAAATTTGTGGCTATTCGCACACAACAGGCGGATTTCAGGGCGGACCTGCAGAATATGCGGTCTAACTTTTAGGAAAATGTTAAAGTAGAGTTACAAAAAAATCATAACGCTTCGCACAAAAAACTTCAATTTACGTCGAAGGTTTTTTTATTTTAGTGCTTCTGCGCTATATTTGCAAATCACCATCATTTCTATACCTCCGTGAAGTTTCATTACCGTAAAAAATATCTGAGTTTTTTAAAATTCAAAAACGAGTTTCAAAAATTTGGGTTGGAAAAAGCACGGAGTTATGAGATCGTTCTTTTTTGGCTAAAAGAAAAACTGGGACGGAATCAGTTTCTTATACTTTCCGGTATTTTGGTCGGCCTCACTGCCGGTCTGGCTGGAGTTTTACTGAAAACGATTGTACACAATATCCACTATTTTATAACGCAGAAGCTGTATTTCGAATATCAGATTCTCTTTTACATCATCTTCCCTTTCGCCGGAATTGTTCTAACGACGATGATTGTTCTAGCAATTTTTAAAGGTCAGGACCGTAAAGGAATCGGTGCAATCTTATATGAAATTGCCAAGAATTCTAGCATTGTTGCTTCGGTGAAAATGTATTCACAGATCATTCAGAGTGCAGTAACCGTAGGGCTCGGTGGTTCTGCAGGTCTTGAAAGTCCGATTGCCGTGACAGGCGCCGCGATTGGTTCAAATTACGCTCAAACCTACCAGCTGACTTATAAAGAACGAACACTTTTACTCGCTGCGGGCGCTACCGCAGGTATTGCATCAGCTTTCAACGCACCGATTGCAGGAATTATGTTTGCGTTTGAAATCTTATTGACAGGTGTGGTTTTTACTGACTTTATTCCTTTGGTTGTTGCAGCAGTTTGCGGAAGTTTACTCTCGCGGATTTTACTTCAGGAAGATGTTTTATTCAGATTTTATACACGCGATTCTTTTAATTATTTAAATACACCGTATTATTTTATTCTCGGAATTATCACCGGACTGTACGCGCGCTATTTTCTTTTTATATCGCAGAAAGTCGAGCATTTCATCAATAGCCGGAATTTTTCAAAGATAAAAACAGCCATGTTTGGTGGTGTCGTTCTGTCGGTTCTGTGTGTTTTGTTTCCACCATTTTTTGGTGAAGGTTATGACACAGTAAAGGCCTACACTGCAGGAAATATCAATTCCATCATTGAAAACAGTTTTTTCAGATATTTTGAAATCCGCGAATGGACGATTATTATTTTCCTAATTTTTCTTTGTCTGCTTAAAGCTTTTGCTACGTCATTTACGATTTTCAGTGGCGGAAACGGCGGTAATTTCGCGCCCTCACTTTTCGCCGGTGGAACCCTCGGATTTTTGTTTTCATTTATCTGTCAGCAGCTCGGCTTTCACGATGTCCCAGTTACAAATTTGGTTCTGGTGGGAATGGCAGGTGCGCTCAGCGGCGTTCTCTATGCACCACTCACTGCGATTTTCCTGATTGCAGAATCGAGTTTTGGTTACGATTTATTTATTCCGCTGATGATTGTTTCGGTGATTTCCTACATCATTGCAAAGTGGTTTTCATCAATTTCTCCGGAATTAAAAACTTTGGCAGAAGAAGGAAAAATCTTCACCAACAGACATGATCAGAATCTTCTTTCAACTTTAAATATCAGAGATTTTATCGATCCTAAATCAAGGACGATTCAGATTGATGCGGGAATTGAGAAAGTATTTGATTTAATAAAAGACAGCAGAAAAAATAATTTTGCGATTGTAAATGAAGAAAATACTTTGAAAGGTTTTCTTACGATTGATGACCTTCGTCCGTATTTATTTAAAGAAGAAAAACCGGAAAGCATTAAGGAAATCATGAAAATTCCGCCGGCGCTCATTCGTGAAAATGACAGTCTGTATCAGATTTTACAGGTTTTTGATGATACCGACACTTGGAATCTTCCGGTCATCAGAGATGATAATAAATTTGTTGGTTTTATATCAAAATCTGCCATTCTCACAGGCTACAGAAAACTGTTGAAAGATTATTCCTAAAACAGATTTCTGAAATGCTCAACCATTAATTTTGGGTTGGTAAACGCTTCTGCGCCAAGGGTAAAATATGCGTAAACAACGTACATGAAGTAGATTGAACTCATACACATCCCGATGATGCTTAACTTACGGCCGGTTTTCAGATTGCGGATATCAGCAGAATTTCTGTCGTCATTTAAAAACTTCTTTTCATCTTTACGATACAGTACCAAAGCGATAATTCCCGTCAGAATCCCCGGAATTCCGTAGCAGCAGCATAATGCGATCGATGCTACGCCAAGCACCAAAACGGCGGTGGCATTCGGCAGTCTTTGCTCTTTTACCCATTTTTTTTCCATTGTAATTGTTTTAAATCAGACTTCGATAAATTTCTTTTTCTGATGCGCATCGGGAAGGAAGCATGTTTGTGTGGCGAGTTTTGTGCGGTTATCCGAAACCCAATTGTAAAAAAAATTCATAAAACCGGTCGGGAAAATCTTCGCTATTTTCGCTAACGAGTAAACCCCGCCAAGTAAAGACGCGATTTCTAAAACAGCTTGTGATTTTACCAGATAAGTTTTGCCCGGTTTCCAGAGATAAAGCGTTTTAAACTGTTTTCTTTCTAAATTTCTTTCAGCCAGAAACTTTTGCCCAAACTTTGACTGAAGCGATGCAAACATGAATTTATCGTTTTTATCACGCTCCAAAATCCACTGCACCCAAAAGTTGCAGACACCACAGTCGCCGTCAAAAAAAACAATATTTTTATCTTTAAAATCTACAGAACTATCCATTTGTGTGTTTTTTCAGTTTAAATGTAAAGAAATATTTCAGACATTGCCATGACCAGAATCATGAAAACTGAAATCTTGCTGACCGGAAAATACTGAATCTATCTCTCCTATCGCTTTACAGGCAGCAAAAGAATCTTCACAAACGACGCGTTCGAGCGTTTCAGAATTAACAATATCCCAGATTCCGCTGTGATGCCAGTGATCGGTAATGTCCCAGTCTGGGCGGTCAATCAGCGGGTAAATACAGCAACCCAAAAGCGGAATTCCCTGTTTTAAAATCTTCTGACATTCAAAATTAATCATGTTAAGCCATTTTGCACTGTCTTCGCCAGGATGACTGGTTTCGGAAATTAAAAGCGGTTTGCCGTAGCGGACAAAAACTTCGCCGGCCAGACTTTCTAAATTTCGGTAAGACGTATGCGGCGGCTCGTCGGCCCAGGGCAGAAACTCATGCGTTTCGTTGATCCACTGATTATTATAATAAAAATTAACCCCAATGAAATCTAACAGTTCCGGTTTTCCGCCAAGTTCCGGACATATTTTTCCGCATAAAATATCCAAAACCTGAAACTGATCTTCGTGATTCTTTTTAGCATTTAAAACTGCAATCGAATCTAGAGGATTCTCCGCTACGATATTAATAAGCGGTTCTGTCGCAAGAATTTTGATGTTTGCATCAATTTCTTTGATGGCAACGACACCTTCAATGTAAGCGCGCATCAGACTGTATTTTACTTCCCAACCTTGATGAATGCAGTACGGCGAAGTTCCACGCGCATCACCACCAAGCCATGAAATAAAACTTACCTCGTTGATTGGTGTAATAATGAGTTCGTCATCAGGTGAAATTTCACGGTACTTTTTCACAAAAGCCACGCACAGATGTGTAAAACGTCGGGCAAACATCGGATGGAAAGGTGTAAGATCATCCGGATAACCAAAATGACAGATATCCCAAATGATCTGAATGCTGTGCTTTTTTGCGGCAAAAATCATCCTTTCAACCTCGCTCCAGTCATATTCGTAAGGTTTTTTTTCGACAAAACTCCAGCGGATTCCTTCGCGAACCGAAAAAATCCCAAGATCATTGGCGCGGTGATAATCTTCCTCTAAAAAATGGTCGTGACCAGTCATTTCGTAGAGATCTACTCTGTTTCCGAAAGCATTCTGTTGATCGGCACATTCAAAACCGCCCATCAGAAATGAGCGGAAGGGATTGTACTGATACGATAAAAAATCCTGATTATACTGCAACTTCAGCGTTTATAATTTTTTTAAACAAAGCAAGAGACTGCGCGACAACCTGATCCATATTATAATATTTGTAAGTTGCCAAACGGCCTGTAAAATAAACATCAGGCGTTTCGTCTGCAAGCCTTTTGTACTGGGCATATATTTCGTGATTCTGCTTTCTCGGAATTGGATAATAAGGATCGCCTTCTGCCGTCGGATATTCGTAAACTATCGAAGTCTTATCATGCTTTTGCCCGGTAAGATATTTAAACTCAGTGATTCGCGTGTAGAGATTTGAGGTCGGGAAGTTTACGGTTCCTGTTTTTTGATACTGATCTTCATTCAGGGTTTCAAATTTAAAATCGATCGATCGGTAGGGAAGTTTACCAAAGCAGAAATCAAAATACGAATCAATAGGTCCTGTATAAATCATCTTATCATAAGAAATCATGGAAGCCACTTCGCGGTAATCACTTTGCAGCATTATACTGATATTTTTATGCGACAGCATTTTTCTGAACATTTCAGTATATCCGTTTTTCGGCATTGCCTGATAAGAATCTGTAAAGTAACGGTCGTCGCTATTGGTACGCGTCGGTACACGCGCCGTAACCGAAGCATCAAGCTCCGAAGGATCAAGATCCCACTGTTTTTTTGTGTAGCCACGGAAAAATTTTTCATAAAGCTCCTTTCCTACCGCATTTACAACCACGTCTTCAGACGTAAGTACGGGTTTTCTATTTTCAGCTTTTGAGGCTAAATAATCTTCCACTTCATTTGAACAAAGATTGGTTCCGTACAGGGTATTTATTGTTGTTAAATTAATAGGAATCGGCACCAGCTGGCCGTCTACACTTCCCAAAACACGGTGCTCATAAGGTCGCCACGCTGTAAATTTGCTTAAATAATTAAACACATCTGCTGAATTCGTATGAAAAATATGCGGCCCATATTTGTGAATCAGAATACCGTCTTCGTTGTAAAAATCATACGCGTTGCCGGCAATATGATCGCGTTTGTCAACAATCAACACTTTTTTTCCGCTGTCTGCAAGTCTTTCGGCGAGAACCGCACCCGCGAAACCACAGCCTACGATTAAAAAATCGTACATCATTTTATTTTGCATAAAGCTCACTTATTAAATTATTCATTTTAGAAAAAGTATGGTCCCAGGAATTGTCTTTCAGAAAATTATCGACATTGGAAAGCCATTCTTCCCGGTTGTTTTCCTTTAAAATTTCTTCGGCGGCAAGCACAAAAGAAGTGCAGTCGTCTACGATATGCACCAAACCTTTGCTTCCGTAAGGCTCTACAACATCTGTAATAGGCGTTGAGATTACAGGTTTTCCTGCAGCGAGATATTCGGGAGTTTTTGTAGGGCTGATGAATTTTGTTGATTCATTCAGTGCAAACATAATGAGGGAAATATCCCACTGGCTTATGTACGCGGGCAATTCTGAATACTGTTTTGAACCCAAATAATGAATATTGGGAGCTTGTGGTAAATCTTCGTGACTAATCTTAACAACCGGACCAATAATTATAAAGTTCCAATTTGGGCGTTCCCCGGCAACATCGCGTAGAAGTTGTACATCAAACCGCTCATCCACAACACCGAAAAAACCTAATCTTGGATAAGGAATATGTTCCTGATCTTTCGGACTGTCCTGAAATAGTCTTGCAGCACCAAAATGATCTTTATCTATACTGCTCGGGAAAGCATGAATATTGTGATGACGGTGTTTTTTCGCCTGATAAAGCGTTTGCCCACCGGTAAAAACAATATCTGCCATCTGGAAAAGTTCATCCTCCAAAGCCAGAAGTCTTGGCGGAGCAAACTTAAACGCAGAAAGCTCATCCATAGAATCGTATATTACAAGTTCCGGAGAAAGTTCATACGTGAAATCTAAAGCCATCGGCGTGTAGTACCAAGAGATGTACGATTGAATTTCGTATTCTTTGATGACCGATTTGATGAGTTTGGCGATTTCGGCGTTGGTCTCCTCATCGTGACGCGTTACAAAAAGCTGCACGATATAAACACCATCCTGAAAATCGACTGTATAATGATGAGATTCGCCAATTTTTGGCTCTTCAAAGTATAACACCTGATAGATTTTTGCAAATCTCGTCAACAGATGCTGAGGCCGCTGGAAAACAAAGTTCCACGACAGATGACTGAAACATAATAAATGCTGCATATTTTGTAAAGTGGTTTATCGATGACAATTTACTCAACACTTATCCCTTATGGGTATGACTTAAAGCATATATGAAGCTGCAATTTTAGGATTATAACATCGGTTGGGAATTTATTTAAAATAAAAAACCTTCCTGAACACGTTTTGGAAGGTTTATTTTAAATTTGAAAATGTTTTAAACAAAAATCTTGTGATCCTCTATTTTCAGCATATTGCGGGTTTCCATTTTTTTGATGGCACGAATTACGGTTTCTACCCGAAGTCCGGTAATTGCCGCCAGCTGTTTTCTGGTTAAAGGAATCTGATAGACATACTGCGTCTGTTCTGGTGTAAAACTCTTGAGATAAGTCAAAACTCCGCGTAATCTTACAACAGGATCGAGCGAAGCGTTGTTTTGCAGCATCAGAAATTTATGATATAATCTTTCAGAAAGAAATTTATTAATCATCATCGAAAGTTCCGGATGATCTTTTAAAATATCAAAGAAACGAACTTTTGGCAAACGCAAAACCCGACAGTTATTTAAAACAACTGCGTTTACAGGATAAGGTTCTTCAATAAAAAGTAACAGCTCACAAACGCTCTGTCCGCTGGATAAAATGTTTTGAATAAATTCCTTTCCGTCTTCAGTTTCGTGGTTGAGTTTCACGCGGCCCTCTAAAATCTGGTAATAATAGCCGGGCTTTTCTCCCGCACTGAAGATCGAGTGTCCAACTGGGAATTCTACCTGAGAAGCGCCGTATGCCAACAGCAGTTCGGTATTTAGCATAAATAGTGTTTTTTTAAAATTTAATATGGTTCAGTAAAAATAGAAAACCTGAAAATAAAATCTACAGTTCTATATCATAAAAAGAAACTTTTTTTGATTTCATATGGTACAGATCATAAAAAAAATGGTACTGATGGTCTTATAATTGTACATCACTACAATACATTGCTGCATCATTCTTTTTCAGTAATTATCTTTAGCAGCAATTTTAAAACCAATATTTGTATAACCATTTTTAGTGACTTAAAATAGCTTATGGCTGATAATATAAATAAAGAAATTCGTGGTGGTGAAGGCCAGGTCGTCGATCCCGAATCGTATAGAGATTCCATCGGCACCATGGAAACTTCCGGGAAGCGAAAATGGGTTTTCCCAAAGAAGCCGCGTGGAAAATATACCAACTACAGAAATCTTGTCGCCTGGATTCTGCTTGCTTTCTATCTTTTTGTACCTTTTATAAAAATCAACGGAAATCCTTTTCTGATGTTTAATCTGATCGACCGTCAGATTTTCATTCTTGGGCAGCCGTTTTATCCGCAGGATTTTTTCATCCTGACAGTTGGTGCCATTGTATCTTTAATATGCATCATCATTTTTACAATCGCTTTTGGTAGAATTTTTTGTGGATGGATCTGTCCTCAGACTATCTTCCTGGAAAACGTTTTCCGCAAAATCGAATATTTGATTGAAGGCGACCGAAACAGACAGATGAAACTCGACCGTCAGGAATGGGACATGGAGAAAATCTCTAAAAAAGGTCTGAAATGGACGATTTTTATGATTATTTCTCTAATTTTTACGCACTTCATGTTTATGTATGTGGTTGGATATGAAGAAGTTTTAAAAATCGTTTCTGAAGGTCCGTTTGCACATCCCACCAATTTCATTGTAATGATTTTGTTTACGATGGCTTTTTATTTTGTATTTGCGTGGTTCAGAGAGCAGGTTTGTACGCTTGTTTGTCCGTACGGAAGACTGCAGGGCGTTTTGATTGATAAAGAAACAATTAATGTTTTTTACGATTTTAAAAGAGGTGAGAACCGGTCTAAATGGAGAAAGGGCGAAGATCGCCAGGCAGCAGGAAAAGGTGACTGTATCGATTGTTATCAATGCGTTGTTGTCTGTCCGACAGGAATTGACATCAGAGACGGACAGCAACTGGAATGTGTAAACTGCACCGCCTGTATAGACGCGTGTGATGAGGTGATGGATAAAGTGGGTTTACCAAAAGGTTTGATTCGATATGCCTCAGAGAAAGAAATTGAATCACGTACTCCTACGAGATTCTCGGGCAGAATGAAAGGTTTTCTGGCAGTATTGATTGCGCTGCAGCTAGTTCTAGGATATCTGCTATACAGCCGACCGGAAATGGAAGCGAAATTTATCAAGCCCGCAGGAAGCACATATTTCCTCCGCGACAATAATATCATCAACGTTTACAATTACACGTTTTTAAATAAAACCAACGATAAGAAAATTGTAACGATTAAAATTATTGAACCGACGCACGGAGAGATCAGTTTCAGTAATACAGATAAAATCGTGGTCGACAGAGATCAGATTGTGAAAGGTTCGATCAGCATCAGCTTCCCCGAAAGTGAAATGAAACTTTCCAAGCAAAATATTACGTTTGGAGTTTATGATCTGAAAGGAAATCTCATTGATACGTATAAAACGTACTTTGAAGGACCGTTTGCAATTTCATTTTAATTAATTTTAGACCTAAAAAAAACCGCCTCAGTAATGAAGCGGTTTTTAATTATTTAAACCAAAATCTTTCCGTTTTCTATGACAAGCATTTTCTGCTTTTCCATGGCTTTTATTGAGCGTATGACCGTCTCAATCCGCAAACCGGTAAGTGCAGCCAGTTGCTGCCGTGTAAAAGGAACCTGAAAACTGTACGGTTTTACTTTATTATGATATTTTTTAATCAGAATGATCAGTGTTTTGAGACGTTCAATGGGATTGGCAATCGAGAGGTTATTGATCAGAATCGATTTATAGTAAAAACGCTCAGCCGTATGTGCGTAGATTTTCATCAGTAAATCAGGATTTTCATGTACAAGCTCTAAAAATTTTACTTTATCAAGTCTGATGATTTTGCTGTGCTGGGTAGCGACGGCATTTACGGGATATTCGTGGTTATTAAAAAGATAAGATTCGCCACAAGGATCGCCTTTGGAAAGAAATCCCTGAATAAATTCTTTCCCATCTTCCTGATAATTATTGGTTTTTCCCTTTCCTTCTTTTATCTGGTAATAAAACTTGGGTGTAGTATTCTCAGAAAAAATAAATTCTTTTTTCTTAAAATCTACAACCTCTGCTCCAGCTGCTATGAGCAGGTCTTCGTTAATTACCATGTCTAAACGTCAGTTTTTTGTAATTCTACCATAAAAGAAAATGACTCCACTTTTAGTTATCAAATCTGATGATAAGCCTCCGCAAAATTTGAGTTATTTAAATTATGCATCAAATAACACATTATCTTTCAACATGCTACACATTTGCAAATGCATAATAAATTTTTCTTCAACAGGATGTAAATATAGCTCAAATAATTAAATAGTCCACAATTTAATTTGATAATCTACCATACAATGCTATCTGGCAGAATGAGTGCACTTATTGGCAATAAGTTTATTCAGTTCACATTTCAGACAGCCTAAAATAAATTCTGAATAATACAGCTGTGCCTCCTTTCCTACCGTATCAAGATCGAGTTCCAGTTTTTTAGTAAAAATAATTTCGCCATAATAAGCAAAACTGAAATACGCAAAAAGTTTATCATCACTTTCGGGAACAGGCACTGCATAGCCTGTAACGCCGATTCCCCAGTCGGTACGGAAAAGTTTAGATACACCGACAGCCATTTGCTGCGAAATTTTTTCTGAAACGCAGTTGCAGCTTTTAGCTTCAAGTTGATTGACCTCAAGCAGACGGACCTTTTCACCAAGCGAATAGGCTGTAATTCCGCCCCGGAAGAAATCCGAAGCTTTATCCATCTGCGAAAACGAAAACTGCAGAAAACCCGACGTGACGCTTTCTGCAACGGCAATACTTTCTTCATTTTTATGAAAACAGTTCGCGATATCTTCTAAAATATTCTTCTGGATTTCCATAATTTTTTCATTTTTAAATTGCATTAAAGTCCTAAATCAATCCTCGGCAAATCATCAGTCGCAGGCGCGTTCAGCAGATTTCCTTTAATTCCGAAACGGGAACCGTGACACGGGCAGTCCCATGATTTTTCGGCATTATTAAACCGAACTTCACATTTCGCGTGCGGACACGTACTTTTTACAATATGAAGTTTGCCGCTTTTTTCCTTGTAAATCGCATAATTGTCGTCTTCATATTTCACGATTTTCCCGCCATCATCTTCAATATCTGTCAGAGAATTCAGCTTCTCAATAAATATTTTATCAGCAATCATCGTGTAAGCGACGTCGGCATTTTCCTTCACAAAACTTGAAAATCCAGCAATCGGTTTTACACGTGTAGGTTTAAAAAGACTTTCATATTCACTTTCGTTTCTTATAATTAGATCTGAAATAAGCTGGCTGCTGAGCGTTCCGAAGATCATTCCGTTTCCACGAAAACCTGTGGCTACATAGATATTGTCCTCGCCCGGCGATTTTCCAATGTATGGCAAACCGTCAGTCGGCTCGTAATACTGGCTCGACCATGAATAGACAATTTCTTCCACATCAAAATGCTCACGGACGTAGTTTTCAAGATTTTTAAAACATTCTTCCGTATTTTCAATATGACCTGTTTTGTGATCTTCACCACCGGCAATCATCAGCATTTCGCCTTCTATATCATGCGTTCGGTAATATCGGTACGGATCGTAAAGATCATAACCAAGCTCGGTAGGATATTCTCCATTAAGTTTTACAGCGATCGCGTAGCTTCTGTAAGGTGCATTGGTAAAGTTGAAAATATTATTTCCCGGAGGAATATGCGTCGCAAAAACAAGATTTTTAGTGTATACAATTCCTCTAGAAGTTTTTATTTCTAAAAGATCCTGCTCTTTATCATGTGAATCATAACGGCAGTTTTCAGCAATTTGTCCTCCGGCATTTTTAAAAGCCTCGCACAACGCGATAACATATTTTACCGGATGAAACTGCGCCTGACCCGGCACCTGCACCGCTTTTTCAAAAGGAATCGGAAAAGGAATCTGCTCGGTTTCAAAGACTTCGTGACCCACTTTCCCGCTACCTTCCACGATTTCATCAAGCTGCTTTACCTGCTTTTTATCTAAAGCAAAAATGTAGGCGTTCTTATTTTTGAAATCACAGTCGATACTGTATTTAGAAATATTGTTTTTAATTGTACTAAGCGCAGAAAGTGCACTTTGAAAAAGCAGTTTCGCATTGTCGTCACCAAAATCCCTGGCTGCCTGAGCATAAGTTGTGTCAAAGAAATTATTCAGGTGTGCGGTAGTTCCGCCAGTTGTTCCGAAAGCCACATTAGACGCTTCAATCAAAAGACATTTCTGTCCTTTTTCCTGCAACTGTAATGCTGTTGAAACGCCGGTAATTCCTGCACCCACAATAACGGTGTCGAATTTCTGCCCAATTTCAAACGCTTCTCCAAAAGTTTTAACATCTTTCTGCCAAATACTTTTTCTGGCTCCGTCTCTGTTCATATCTATATTTTTTGGTGTGGTTGGTTATGATTTAATCTTTAATGAAATTTTATTTTTTACTCGCCGAATCTTTTACCGGCGCAGCCACCAAAGTATCTACAGGATGAGGATACGGGATTTTTTCCTGTTTCACAGGCTCAGAATCTTTCCTTGGATGTTTATCGTCGCAGCTCACAGCGAAAATTGCCCCAAAAGCCACGATAAGGCAAACGGTTTTCATATAATAGATTTTGGTGTATCGTAAATCTACAGTCTTTAGAATTATTGGGCTATGATCGCGATCATACCACGAAATTCAACTTTCTTCAAAACAATCTTCGTATGCTCCTGCAATGAATAAAAACTTTAAAAATTCATGGTATCAGTTTTGTAAATATTTTAATATAATTCTCCTATAACTTTTTAGCTAAAAAACACATTTTAAATGAAAATTTTACTCACCGGCGCCACAGGTTACATCGGCAAAAGACTTCTCATACAATTGCTGACCGATGGCCACGACGTGGTTTGCTCGGTGCGCGACAGTAAAAGATTCGACACTTCGCTTTACAGCAATTTTCAGCATAAAATTTCGGTGATTGAAAACGATTACCGAAATGGAAAAACGATGAGCGAACTTGATAAAGATATTGATGTCGCATTTTATCTGATTCATTCGATGTCTGCCGATGAAGATTTCAGCAAAGCCGAAAAACTTTCGGCTCAAAATTTTTCTAAAAAACTAGAAGAAACCCATTGCAAACAGCTTATTTATCTCACAGGAATTGTGAATGAGGAAAATCTTTCAAAACATTTGCAGTCGAGAAAAGATGTTGAAAATGAACTGCGGTCTTCAAAATATGCACTTACCGTATTACGCGCCGGAATAATCATCGGCTCAGGATCTGCATCTTTTGAAATAATCCGCGATCTGGTTGAAAAACTTCCGGTAATGGTTGCTCCAAAATGGCTCAAGACCAAATGTCAGCCAATTGCGATTCGTAATGTTATTCAGTTTTTAATGGGGACAATGCTAAAACCTTTCACTTATGACAGACATTATGATATTGCCGGCCCGGATGTACTTTCTTATAAACAAATGCTTTTAATTTTTGCGGAAGAAAGAAAACTGAAGCGCACGATCATTTCGGTTCCTGTTTTAAGTCCGAAAATCAGTTCGTACTGGCTTTATTTTATCACATCTACTTCCTATACTTTAGCTAAAAATCTGGTCGAAAGCATGACTATTAATGTGATTGCAGAGAAGAATGATTTAGCAGAAAAACTCGGAATTGAGCTTTTAGATTACCGGAAAAGTTTACAGTTGAGCTTTGATAAAATCGAGCAAAACGATGTTCTTTCAACCTGGTACGATTCGTTTGGAAGTTACCGCTACGCCGATACTGTCTGGAATTTTCTGGAAGTTCCGAGCAGAGGTGTTTTCAAAGACCGACGCGAAAAAACTTTAAAAAACGAAAAATATACACTTGATAAAATATTTGGTATCGGTGGAAAGAATGGCTGGTACTATGCCAATTTCCTCTGGAGCATTCGGGGTTTTATAGACAAACTTTTTGGCGGCGTTGGCTTAAAACGCGGTCGGAAAAATTCGAAAAATTTAAAACCGGGTGACAGTTTAGACTTTTGGCGAGTGCTTTATGCCAACCGTGACGAAAAAAGACTTTTACTTTTTGCCGAAATGAAAATGCCGGGCGAAGCGTGGCTCGATTTCAGAATAGAAAACGGCAAAGTGATACAGGAAGCGACTTTCCGGCCTGTGGGACTTTTAGGGCGACTCTACTGGTATGCAGTTTTGCCTTTCCATGGATATTTATTTAAAGGGATGCTAGACAAACTTGCTGACGAAAGTGCTTCGTGATTATTTAAAGCTATGATTAAAGTCATAGCGATAAAATTTATTTTATTTTAAGTAAGCAAATTAAGGTATATGTTTTGAATCACAGCATACAACTTGATTTAAAAACATGGATAAAATAAATTCCAACAGTATAACGCTCGTTGGCGGCGGTCCTGCTGCACTTTTTATGATGAAACATATCGTTTCTCAAAATTTGAAACCTGAAAAAATTACCATCATTGAACGCTACGACCGTCTCGGTGTTGGGATGCCTTACGGAAAATACGGTTCGAAAAAAGAACATATCGCTAATGTTTCGGCAAATGAACTTCCCGAACTTTTTGAAGATGTGAAAAGCTATATTTCAAAACATCCTGCAGATAATTTCCCGGAATATTATAAAAACGGAAACATCAATGAATATGAGGTTTTACCAAGACTTTTTCTCGGAGATTATCTTGAAAATCAGTTTGATTCTTATATAAAATACGCGAGAAAATCAGGAATTATAGTTGATATTTTACTTGAAACTGAAGTAACAGATATAAAACCTTCTCACGGCGATTCATTTACGGTTATTACAGATTCAGAAAAAATTCATACAGATTTGGTAGTGATCTGCACCGGACATTTTTGGGGTAAAACACATGAAAACTCGACCGAAAACTGGTATGATTCGCCATATCCGCCTTCAAAATTTACTTCAGAAAACAATTATCCTGCGGCAGTTCGCGGAACTTCTCTAACAGCCGTTGATGCGGTGAAGACGATTTCGCGTTTAAACGGTATTTACAAGGAAAATGCAGACGGCAGTCTGAAATATGTTTTAAATGAAAACTCACCCGATTTTAAAATCGATATGTTTTCAAAAGGCGGGTATCTTCCTGCATTGCGGTTTCATTCCGAAGACGATTCTTTCTCAACTGACTGGACGATGAGTTTGGATGAAATTTTTGATTACAAAAAGAAAAACGGCGGTTTTGTTGATTTGGATTATGTCTTTAAGGAAAAATTTAAATCTCCATTAAAAATAAAAGATCCAAAATTTTACGAACAGATTAAAGATCTCAGCATCGAAGAATTTGTTGAAAAAATGATGGAAATCCGAAAGAGCAAAGACAGTTTTGATCTTTTTTCAGAGGAATTTCGAGAAGCTGAAAAATCAATAAAGAAACATCAGTCGATCAGCTGGAAAGAAACTTTATCGGCTTTCAGCTATGCGGTAAATTATCCGGCTAAACATTTTTCGGCAGAAGATATGATTCGTCTCCGAAAAACTCTGATGCCGCTCATCACGATTATTATCGCTTCACTTCCGCAGTCGAGTTACCGCGAATTGGTTGCGCTGCACGATGCAAAAATTATCAGCCTCATCTGTGTCGACGAAAATAGTCATGTTGAACCTCATCAGAAATCCGGATGCATTTATCATTACACTGACGAAGATGGTAATGCGCACGAAAAGCATTACCGTTTGTACATAGATGCAATTGGCCAGCAGCCTTTGGAATTTAATGATGTTCCTTTTGACGGTTTGAAATCAAATGGCGTTGTAAGCCCAGGTTATCTGAGTTTTAAAAATTTTGAAGAAGGAAAATTAATGTTTGAAAAAGGTGATCCGATGGTAAAAGAGGGCGGAAACAATAATTTTTACATGAAAGTGAAAGGTTTGGGCATCAATGATCATTTTCAGGCGATCGACAGTTTTGGTGTAGCGAAAGAAAATCTTTTTATCATGTCGGTTCCGTTTATTGGCGGTTTAAATCCTGATTATTCCGGGCTGGATTTTTGTGATACAGTGAGTGAAAAAATTGTGAATGTCTTGAAAAACGGCTACGAATCTGTTCTGAAAAAAGCCTCATTGTTTTAAAATAAAGAAAAACTGAAAAAGCTATTGCAGTATTTCTAAAAACGTTTTATATTTGCACCACTGAAAACGGCACATCAGCCGCATTCAGGAGAGATGGCAGAGTGGTCGATTGCGATAGTCTTGAAAACTATTGACTGTAACAGGTCCGGGGGTTCGAATCCAGATCAAAATAAGCTAAAATGCTGTAAACTATATTGTYTACAGCATTTTTTTGTTTAAAGTTTAAAATGAAATAAGAGATTAAAAGAATTATGGAATCTTAAACATGAGGTTGAAAAGTAATTATTATTAATCAGTAATAAATTTTTCCATTCTCAATCTTTAAAAGCTGCATTGCCTGCATTTTTTTGATTACTCTGATGATGGTTTCTATGCGTAAACCGGTGAGTCCCGCCAGATTATTTCTCGTAAAAGGAACCTGAAAAGAGTAAGGTTCTTTCTGATCAAAATATTGCTTCAGATAATCCAGTAACTTTTGAATTCTAATCATCGGATCTGTTATAGCCAAAAAAGAAGATATTAAATATCTGAAATGTAGCCTTTCTGCAGTATAGCGATTGACTGCCAGTAAAATTTCCGGATTTTCTTCTACCATCTGCAAAAAACCTGCGTCTGGCAGAACAATGATGCCGGATGGTGAAATTGTGGACGCGGTAATGCCGTATGGTTTTTCAGTATACAAATAAGACTCACCAAAACAGTGACCGGCAAACGGAAATCCGTGCACAAATTCTTTTCCGTCATCAAATATATTACAGATTTTCACAATGCCTTTTTGAATTTGATAGTAGTTTTTTACGCTTCCACCCTCATCGAAAATCACATTGTTTTTGGCGAAATTTTTTATTTCGGCGCCGTATTTAAATAAAGTATCTTCATTGATGACCATAATTACTGATCCTGATTCTGTAAAATTAAGAAAATAAATTATGCCTGAAAATCTATGCATATAAACGTAGCATCAGTATTGCATTTCTGTCTAAATAATTTTCAAATTAACTTTAAAACATGTCAAAAGAATGTTGTTCCGCTGAAGACAGTAGAGATATAAAAGACAAAGCAACTGACCGAAATCATGATGACCATCAACATGATCATAATGATGAAGATGGACACAGTCATGAACATTCTGATCAGACACCTTTTCAGCTGTTTTTACCAGCCATTATTTCATTTGTTTTATTACTTCTCGGAATCGCTTTCGATCATTTTTTTCCGCAGAATTGGTTTCAAGGTTGGGCAAGAATTTTTTGGTACGCAGCGGCTTACCTTCCGGTTGGATTACCCGTTTTGAAAGAAGCTTCGGAAAATATTATAAAAGGTGATGTTTTTTCTGAATTTTTTCTGATGGTCATCGCAACGGTAGGTGCATTTTCGATTGGAGAATATCCGGAAGGTGTTGCGGTAATGCTTTTTTATTCTGTGGGAGAAGTTTTTCAGACTTTGGCAGTGACGAGAGCAAAAAGTAATATTAAAACTTTGCTGGATCAAAGACCTGATGAGGTAACGGTTTTAGAAAATAATTCGCCTAAAACCATTAAAGCGTATCAGGCAAAAATTGGCGATATTATTCAGTTAAAACCTGGCGAAAAACTGGCTTTGGATGGAGAATTACTAAGTGAATCTGCATCTTTCAACACCGCAGCTTTAACCGGAGAAAGTAAACCTGATACTAAAAAAAAGGGTGCAAACGTTTTGGCAGGAATGATTAATCTTCAAACCGTTGCGCAGGTAAAAATCACTACAGCTTATGAAGACAGTAAGTTGAGCAAAATTCTTGAACTGGTTCAAAATGCAAATTCTCAAAAAGCACCAACCGAACTTTTCATCAGGAAATTTGCGAGAATCTACACGCCTATTATTGTGGTTTTAGCGATTTTAATTTGCCTGTTACCTTGCTTTTTCGTGGTTGATTATATATTCAGAGATTGGCTGTACAGATCTTTGATTTTCCTGGTAATTTCATGTCCGTGTGCTTTGGTGATCTCGATTCCATTGGGTTATTTTGGAGGAATTGGAGCTGCTTCAAGACATGGAATCTTATTTAAAGGAAGCAACTTTTTAGATAAAATTGCCAACATCCAAAATGTTGTGATGGATAAAACCGGAACGATGACCGAAGGCGTTTTCGAAGTTCAGGAAGTGAATATCAATTCAGATTTTGACCAAAATGCATTACTCGAAATGGTGAATGCTTTGGAAAGTAACAGCAACCATCCCGTTGCGACGGCGATTCACACATACGTTGGCGAAATTGATTCATCACTGGAAATTACAAATGTTGAAGAAATTGCAGGTCATGGTTTGAAAGCTGATGTAGAAGGGAAAGAGCTGCTGGTCGGGAATTTTAAATTGATGGACCAGTATAAAATTCAGTATGGTATTAATCCAGCTGATATTATTTATACCGTAATTGCGATTGCTTACGACGGAAAATTTGCGGGTTACATTACGATAGCAGACAAAATTAAAGAAGATTCAAAGTTCACGGTTGAAAAATTGCATAAGCTTAAAGTAAAAGTGACAATGTTAAGCGGCGATAAAAGTACCGTTGTAAAATATGTGGCTGATCAGTTGGGAATTGATAATGCTTTTGGAGATTTACTTCCGGAAGATAAAGTGAATAAAGTAAAGGAAATAAAAGCCCGAAATGAAAATGTTGCATTTGTTGGTGATGGTGTGAATGACGCTCCGGTTGTAGCTTTAAGTGATGTAGGAATTGCAATGGGCGGATTGGGAAGTGACGCTACGATTGAAACCGCTGATGTTGTAATTCAGGATGATAAACCTTCAAAAATCCCTGTAGCAATCAATATCGGCAAGAAAACCAAACAGATTGTGTGGCAGAATATTATTCTCGCTTTTGTAGTCAAGGGAATAGTTTTGGCACTTGGTGCAGGTGGTTTGGCAACGATGTGGGAAGCTGTTTTCGCGGATGTTGGTGTAGCTTTGCTGGCGATTTTGAATGCGGTAAGAATTCAGAAGATGAAATTTATTTAGGAAATAAATAAGTTCAAATTGAAAATAGATCCTGATCTTACTGATACATAGATTAAAAATCATAATATTTAAAATAAAAAAAATGAAATCAATTATCATCACCATTCTCTTAACCGTTTTTTCAGTTGGGACATTTGCGCAAAGCAATAACTTCCAGCTATCAACGCATATTCTTGATATTTCGAAGGGGCTTCCCGCTCCGGGAGTTAGCATCAGACTGGAAAAGCTAAACGAGCAGACTAAAATATGGTCTTTTGTTGACGAAAAAAAGACAGATACCAATGGTAGAATTCCCAATTTTTTACCGTCTGCAGATATCAATAACGGAATTTATAAACTTATTTATCTGACGAGTGATTATTTTAAAATGAATAACACAGACAGCTTTTATCCGTTCATAGAAGTCGTTTTTGAGATAAAAGATAAAAGTCATTATCACGTGCCTATTACACTTTCTCCATACGGTTACTCAACGTACAGAGGAAGTTAAGACTGAGATTTTTTGTACTCAATTAATCACAGAAGTCAATGATTTTTGATCTTGACATTAATATTTAATTCTTATTACTCCAAAATTAAGTCTGATTTTTGCTTTCACATTTTAAATAATTTCTTTGGAACAAAAAATATATTTAGACAATAACGCTACGACAAAAGTAGATTCCAAAGTCGTTTCTGCGATGCTTCCTTTTTTCACCGAACTGTACGAAAATTCTGGAAGCAGCCATCTCGCCGGACTGACCATAAGTGAACATCTGGAAAACGCAACTTATACCGTATCACGGGCAATCGGCGCGAAAGAAAATGAAATTATTTTTACTTCCGGTGCAACCGAAGCTATCAATTTGGCCTTAAAAGGTTTTAAAGCTGATCCAATACAAAACCTCATCACTGCATCCACAGAGCATAAAGCTATATTAGATACGGTCGACAGTTTACAAATTAAAGGCAAAAAATCAATTATAATCCACGTTGGAAGTGATGGAATTATCAATTTTGATGAACTTAAAACTGCACTTTCCAAAGGTTCAGCAATTGTAAGTATCATGCTTTCAAACAATGAAACAGGAGTTTTAAACGATATTAAAAAAATCGCCGGTTGGGTTCATGAGTATGAAAGTTTCTTACTGTGCGATGCGACTCAGGCGGTTGGAAAAATACCGGTGAATGTAAAAGATTTGGGGATTGATCTGATGCCTTTTTCAGCGCACAAATTTCATGGTCCGAAAGGTGTTGGCGGTCTTTATATTTCTTCAAAAATTAAAAAATATCTTCGCTCACAAATCACAGGCGGCGGTCAGCAGAATAATCTGCGCAGCGGCACACTTAATATTCCCGGAATTATAGGAATGGCAAAGGCTTTGGAAATAAACCAGAAAAACATTGAAGAAAGTACTTTAAAAATAAAAAATCTCCGTGATGATCTTGAGTTTCAGCTTTTGAAGACTGAGGGATGTTTTGTGAACGGTTCGCTAGAAAACAGGATATTTAATACAACCAATATCTGCTTTCCTCAAATCTTGTCTGAGAAAATGATTTTGGCCTTAAAAAACATTTCTGTTTCCAGCGGATCTGCCTGTTCAGCAATAACTTCGCGACCGTCACATGTTTTGAAGGAAATGGGTTTAAGCGATAAGCACGCACTTTCTTCCATTAGATTCAGCCTGAGCAAATTCACCACAAAAGAGGAAATTGATTATACCGCAGAAAGAATTAGAGAGATCATTTCCGCGGTATAATGTAATTTAAATCAGTTCATCAAAATGAATCGGAAGATTATAAATTCTCTTTCCGGTCGCATGAAAAACCGCATTGGTAATCGCTGGCGGCATTCCTACTCCACCTATTTCGCCCACGCCTTTTATACCTAAATCGTTCACAAATTTATCTTCTTCGTGCACGAAAAGCACTTGCAGATCATGTATATCTGCATGTACCGGAATATGATATTCTGCCAGATTTTTGTTCATGTACTTTCCAAACTGATGATCAAGAATCGTCTCCTCGTGTAACGCTTTGCTGATTCCCCAGATCATCCCGCCTAAAACCTGACTTTCTGCAGTTTTAGGGTTAATGATTTGGCCGGCAGCAACGGCAGTTAAAGCGCGTTTTATTTCAATTACCCCTAATTCTTCATCGACCTCAACTTCGACAAAAACAGCACTGTGAACGGCTCGTGCCTTTTTTCCGTAGGTGAGCGGATTCGGCATCGATGAATTTTTAGTTTTAATTGGTTTTTCGCTGGCTTCCGCAATTTTCTTTAAACTGAATTTAATGTCCTTGTTATTTTTCAGCAAAACAAAACCGTTTTCAAAAGTCACTTCGTCAAATTTCACATTTGAAAACGAAGACTCAGGTAATTTTTTTGCTGCTTTAAAGATCTTTTTCTTGAGTTCGTCGCACGCGACTTTTACAGCAGAGCCAATTGTCGCTGTCGTAAAAGATCCGCCCTGAATCGGCGCAAAAGGCATCGCACTGCTTCCGTAATTAAACTGAACTTCTTCGATTTTTAAACCTAATTCGGCAGCTGCAATTTGGGTCATCACCGTATATGTTCCCACGCCAATGTCTGTAACTGCACTTTTAAGATCGACCGTTCCAGTTTTATTTAATATCGCTTCGGCACGTCCCAAAATTCTGTTGGCGTCCCACATTCCGGTGGCCATTCCGTATCCGACGAGTTTATTTCCGCGCTTCATGCTTCTAGGCTCGGGATCTCTTTTTTCCCACCCAAACTGTTTCGCACCGCGCAGATAACATTCTTTTAGTTCTTTGCTTGAAAATTCTTTGTCGCTGCTTTTATCAATTTCAGAGTAATTTTTCAGACGGAATTCCACCGGATCCATTTTCAGCTGATATGCCAGTTCATCCATAGAAACCTCAACCGCATGCATTCCCGTACTTCCACCAGGCGCGCGCATATCGAGCGGACTGTAAACATCAAGCGGAACAATTTTATGTTTAAGCAAAGTATTATCAGCAGGATAAAGCATATTGGCCCAGTTTACCACGATTTCCACATAGTCCTCAAACTGTGAAGTTTCTCCGGTTGCCTCATGAAAAATGGCATTTACTTTTCCGTCTTTATCAGCACCAAATTTTGTATGCTGAACCGTTGGTGGCCTATGGCCTATCATGTACATCTGCGAACGGTCGAGCGTCACGCGTACGTTTCTTTTTAAATGCAAAGATGCCATTACCGCCATGAAAAGCTGATGCTGAGGCCGCAATCCGCTGCCAAAAGCGCCACCAACAAAAGGTGCAACAACTTCTACATTTTTCATTTTTAGACCAAAAACATTGGCTACATACATCTGTGAATTGATTGTGCCCTGTGTTTTATCGTAAATTTTAAGCTTGTCTTTTCCTAAATAAAGGACGGTCGTGGCAAACATTTCCATCGGGTTGTGATGCTCAGTTCCATGGCTGAAAGTGCTGTCGTTTTTCACGAAAGAATTTTGATACGCTTTTTCAAAATCACCTTTCGGTTTTGGCGGTGGCGGTTTTAAAAGAGATGCTAAACCTTTCTTCGGTTCCCGCGATTGATCAATCTGAGAATGAAGATCAGTTTCAAACGCTTCTTTCTCATACTCTACTTTTATTTTTTTTGCTGCAAATCTCGCCATCTCAAAAGAATCCGCTACAATCACCGCGATCGGCTGACCATCATACCGTATTTCTTTATCTTTCAGTGGCTTGAAAACCGTACCCGGTGGCGCATCCATGTCGGCATATTTAAAATCAAACCAAGCGGTTGACGGCCGGTTCTCATGCGTGATTATTTCGACAATTCCCGGCAGAGCTTTGATTTCGTCAACATTTATTGATTTTATTTTTCCTCTTGTCATTGTACTGTTAACAACATATCCGAAAAGCAGATCGTCGGCGTCGTATTCACCTGCATATTTTGCGCTTCCGGTTACCTTCAAAGCACCTTCCAGACGATCGTGCGCCTGTCCTATCATTCCTTTATCGGCCATAAAATTTTCTTTAAATAAATTATAATGAAGGTTTTGCACCCGTACGATGCGAAGAAATATCGAGTGCCATTTTGCAGTTTCTGACGATTGCTTTTTTGGCCAGTTTTATTTTAAATTCATTGTACTCAAAAGCTTTCGCATCCGCTAGAATAATATCCGCTGCTTTGCTGAAATGCTCTTCGGTACATGCCTTTCCCTTTAAATAATCTTCTGCTTCAAGGTTTCGCCAGGGTTTGTGAGCAACGCCTCCAAGTGCAATTCTGGCGTCAGAAATTATACTATTTTCAAGTTTAAATGCTGTCGCCACAGAGATCAGAGCAAATGCGTATGACGATCGCTCACGAATTTTTAAATAGGAGTAATTTTCTGAAAAATCTTCATTCGGCAACTCGATTCCGGTGATAATTTCACCTTGCTGCAAATCGTGATCAATTTGTGGCGTATCGCCGGGAAGTTTGTGAAAATCGGTAAAAAGCAGTGAGCGCTGGCCCTGCAAACTTTCGATATGAACTGTTGCATTCAAAGCAGCAAGCGCAACGCACATATCAGACGGAAAAACCGCAATGCAGTTTTCGCTATGTCCAAGAATCGCATGCATTCTATTATAACCGGTTTTTGCAGGACAGCCAGATCCTGGAATTCGCTTGTTACACGGAACGTGTGGATCGTAATAATAATAACATCTGGTCTTCTGCAAAAGATTGCCGCCATTTGTCGCCATATTTCTGATCTGCGCCGAAGCACCGGCTAATATAGCCTGCGAAAGCAAAGGATATTTCTTTTCTATTTCGGGATGATAAGCGGTTTCGGCATTGGTCATTAACGCGCCCAGCATCAGATTTCCACTTTTTAATGTTTTAATCTGTTTTAAATCCTGAATCGCATTAATGTCGATCAAAGTTTCAGATTCGGTGATGAAATATTTCATCAGATCTACGATATTGGTGCCGCCTGCAATGATTTTATTGCTTCTGTCTTCAGACAATTTTGTGGAAGCTTCCTGCAAATCAACAGCTTTTAAGTAAGAAAAATCATTCATAATCCTGCATTTTTAACTTCCATGATGGCATTAATAATTCCCCGGTTGGCACCGCATCGGCAAAGATTTCCACTCATCAAATCCCGCACATCTTCCCTGCTTTCAGCTTTTCCTTCGTCAATCATTCCAATTGCGCTGCAGATTTGTCCCGGCGTACAGTATCCGCACTGAAAAGCATCATGCTTAATAAATGCCCTCTGCAGAGGATGCAGATTTTCGGCCGAGCCGACGCCTTCTATGGTTGTAATTTCTGCACCGTCCTTCATTACAGCAAGCGTAAGGCAGCTCAAAACCCTTTTCCCGTCAACCAAAACTGTACAGGCACCACATTGCCCGTGATCGCAGCCTTTTTTTGTTCCGGTAAGTTTTAAACTATGGCGAAGCGCGTCGAGCAGAGAAACCCAAGGCTTGAGATGTAATGTCTGGGCGGTTCCGTTTACTGTAAACTGTACCGTCTGATGATTATTTTCGGTCATAAATTCTGATTTGGATATTTTGAAATAACAAAAAAAGAACCGTAAAAGGTTCTTCATAACTATTGAGGTATGTTTTTCCGAAATTATATCTGATATTTTTCTAATTTTTCGTAGTCATCTGCGGTATCAATATCAACTGAGCCTTTTTGAAAATCCACGGTTGCCACATCATCAGAAAATCTTTTTAGAAGTGTTTTTGCGCCTTCATTTCCATATAAGCTAAGAAGTTCAGGAAAATATTTTTTATCAAAAAGAACAGGAACTCCGGTTGTTTCTGAGTATTGACAGGCAACAATTTTCTTATGGGAACTTTCTTTTAATTCGATAAGTTTTATAAAAATATCAAAAGTCAGAAAAGGCTGATCGCAGACTGAAAATATGCACTGATTTATATGTGGAAAAGTTTTAAGGATAAATTTTAATCCTTCGGTAACTGAACTTCCCATTCCCGTTTCCCACTTTTTATTTTGAATGAACTCAGCATTTCGAATTTCTTTTAAAATCTCCAGATTTTCATCTCCAACGACCACAATAACATTTTCAGTTACTTTTAATGCTTCATCAATCACATTTTGCAGCAAAGTTTTTCCTTTAAAATGTAAAAGCTGTTTCGGCGATCCCAAACGCGAAGAACTTCCTGCAGCCAAAATAACAATTGCTGTTTCTGAATTTTTCATAAAACTTAATTTCGATCTTCGTGAATCTTTTCTGTTTTAAACTTCAGTGACCGTCCGTTTTTACCTTCGAGAACGGCTTTAATTTCAGCAACAACAGATAACGCAATTTCTTCTGAAGTTTCGGCACCAATGTCTAATCCTACCGGACCATAGATTTTTTTCTTGAGATCATCAGTTACAATACATCCCAAATTTTCCAGATCATCAAACATCCGTTCAAGCTTTGTTTTCGGTCCTAAAACTCCAATATATCTCGCATTTTTATCCAAAAGCTGCTTCAAAACTTCAAGATCGTAACGGTAATTATGTGTCATTAAAACAAAAAATGTCTGCTCATCAATCTGAAAATTTTCTGCGAAATTCTCCGAAAAAATGATCTGCACACTGTCAGCTTTAGGAAAGCGTTCCTTAGTCGTATGCAAATGTCGGCCGTCCGCCACATGTACTTCCCAGCCTAAAATTGAGGCCATTTCTACCAAAGGCTTCACATCATTACCCGCGCCGGCAATCACCAGCGAAACGGCCGCCGGAATAAAGTCGTAAAGCGCTGAAAATTCTTCATTTTTAAAGATTATATCTTTTACCAGCGTTCTTTTATTAATTAAAACCGATTGAAGTTCTTCTTTAAATTCAGAGAATGTTTCAGAGAGTTTAGACAAATTATTTCGGTAAAACACTAGAGTTCCGGGTTGCTTCTGCATTCTGTTTACCGAAAAGAGACAAAGTACAACCGCATCCTCCCGCTTCTCTGCCGTTTTTTTGAGCAACTCAACAGGATTTTCCGCATTATCAAAATGTATAAATTCAAATAAAATATGCACAATACCATTGCAGCCGAGCTGCACGCCAAAATCTGATTCATCTTCTACACTTGTATCGTAGGTCACCAGTTTATTGGTTTGCTGATGAATCGCCAGCAGCGCTTTTTTCAGAGCATCACCTTCCAGACATCCGCCGCTCACCGCGCCGATGAGTTCCCCGTCATCTGTCACCAACATTCTCGCACCAGGTCTCCGGTACGATGAACCTTCAACTTTTACAACGGTTGCCAAAGCTGCTTTTTTAAGATTTTTTTTAGCCGTTTCGTAAGCTTTTATTATATCTGAAATTTCTTTCATAATTGTTTTTGAAAAGTAAAATTTAAGATTCTCAAATGACCGAAAATCATTCCACAAAACAAAAATTTTGTGATCTTGACTCTAAATTTATCCAGAAATAAAAAGTAATTCAATGATAAAACTTCAACATTATTCAGTACTATTGTATGGTATTTTTTCAGGTATGGATTTATTTTTACTGCTGATTTGTTTTTTCGTCATCGCTTTTACTTACGCCTCTGTCGGTTTTGGCGGAGGTTCGAGTTATCTCGCAGTGCTGGCACTTTTCAGTCTTCCTTATGCAGAAATCCGTCTTACTGCGCTGCTTTGTAACATCATTGTGGTGAGTGGCGGCGTGATAATTTACGTTAAAAATAAGCAAACCGACTGGAAGAAAATTTTGCCAATAACTTTGGTAAGTGTTCCGTTGGCTTTTCTCGGAGCAAAAATAAAAATCAGTCAGGAAACTTTTTTTTTAATTTTGGGCTGTACTTTGATAATTGCAGCACTGTTATTATGGCTGAAAACGAGCGACAAAAAACCTGAAGTCAGCAATGTTAGAAATAACATTTTAACCAATGGTTTTTTAGGCGGAATCATTGGATTTATTTCCGGCTTGGTCGGAATTGGCGGCGGAATTTTTCTTTCTCCGGTTTTAAATCTAATGCATTGGGACACCGCTAAAAAAATCGCTGCAACAGCCAGTTTTTTTATTTTGGTAAACTCAATTTCAGGAATCTTCGGACAGCTGTCGAATCTTTCGCACACCATTGATTTTTACAGAATAGGAAGTTTATGTGTGGCTGTTTTAGTAGGCGGACAACTTGGTGCTCGACTGTCACTAAACTGGAATGCACTCATTATCAAAAGAATGACAGCACTCCTTGTTTTAATTGCAGGAGTGAATGTTTTAATAAAATATTGGTAAATTTAGATGAAATTAAAATTATTGGCATTTGGAATCGCCACAGATATTTTCGGAGCTGATAAGATTTTTCTGGAAGTTGATGATCAGACAACAGTAAAAGATTTGAAGCAAATTTTAGAGGAAAAATATGATACACTGAGAAAAATCCGTTCGTATTTTGTTGCGGTTAATGAAGAATATGCAGAAGAAAATCAGATTTTAACATGCGACAGTGAAATTGCAATAATACCGCCGGTAAGCGGAGGATAAAATGACAGATATTCAGATTAAAGATGAGATTCTAGACATCGGTACATGTTTAAAACTGGCGCATGACGAAAGTTGCGGCGGTATTGCAACGTTTATCGGAACCGTAAGAAATCAGACCAAAGAAAAGAAAGTGCTCCGCCTTGAATTTGAGGCTTATAAAGGAATGGCGGTAAAAGAAATGATGAAGATCGCTGAAGAAGTTCAAAGTAAATTTTCGGTAAAAAACGTGGTCATTCATCACAGAACCGGAACTTTACTTCCAGGTGATATTGCGGTGATAATTTTAGTAAGCGACGGTCATCGCGATTCTGTTTTTGATGCCTGTAAATACGCCATTGATACTTTAAAAAAAACGGTTACCATCTGGAAAAAAGAGATTTTCGAAGACGGTGAAGAATGGGTTTCGGCGCATCCTTAGATTAAAAAACACAAACGAATGAATGCTGAGATTGGTGAAAATGCCGCGATTAAACATCTGCAGATTTCAAAATTTACCAGAGTAGAATCTTTCCTAAAAGACGACGATTTGTCGGTAGAAGAACCTTTGGAAATAAGGGTTTCTTACATTGAAAATGATCAGAAATTGCACAAAAATATTTCGGTGACGATGCGTACACCAGGAAATGATGCTGAGCTCGCTGCAGGATTTTTATTTACAGAAGGCATCATCCATTCTGCAGGTCAGATAAAAAATATAGTCCGACCAATCGAAGGCTGTTCAAAAAATGCTGAAAATGTGATTTCTGTTTCTTTAAATGTTAATTTTCAGCCCAATTTTATGACTACAGACCGGAATTTTTACACGACATCGAGCTGCGGCGTTTGCGGAAAATCTTCTATTGATTCAATAAAAACACAAAGTCATTTTAAAAATAATCCCAGACAAAACACTTCAATTAAAAGAGATGTTTTTTTCGATCTGCCGGAAAAACTGAGGACTTTTCAGCAAAATTTCAGCAAAACCGGCGGAATTCATGCATGCGGACTTTTTGATTTTCAAGGAAATCTTTTGGCGGTTCGCGAAGACGTCGGCAGACATAACGCGCTCGATAAACTGATCGGTCAAAGCCTGATGAATAACGTTGTGCCTCTGCAGGAGCATATTTTACTTCTAAGCGGACGCGCAAGTTTTGAACTGATTCAGAAAGCAGCAATGGCAGGAATTACAGTCGTGGCGGCAATTGGCGCACCTTCAAGCCTCGCAGTAGAACTCGCTGCAGAATTTGATATAACGCTGATTGGTTTTTTGAGGCGCGATACTTTTAACGCGTATCATATTTCCGGTCAATTTACATTTTTAGACACAAATGAAAATCAGAATTAAAGACAATACTTTGAGAATGCGGCTTTCACAGTCGGAAGTTTTCACGATGAAAGAACAGGGAAATATTTCCAGCAAAACGGAGTTTATTGACCATACCTTTTATTATATTTTAAAAACAACAGATACAGAAAATATCTCTGCGACATTTTCAGACGGAAAAATCACGCTTGAAATTCCACTAAAAACTATTCAAGAATTTTGCAGCAGCGATCAGGTCGGTTTTGAAGGTGAAAGCGGCAAAGTAAAAATTCTGGTGGAAAAAGATTTTGTCTGCCTCGATAATTCTGCGGAAGACCAAAGCGACAATTATCCCAATCCTAACAGTATCTGCTAAAAAACACACAATTCGGTTATGAAAAATTTTGATTTAAATAAAGTGAACGACTCTCAAAAGTTTCCTGATTCGCAAAATCCAGTTCATTTATCTCATTTAAAACTCACAAAAGTCGAAAAAATTGCGGCAGGTGTTCCGGCTGTATTAGCGGCGTTCAGTGATGTTATTGTTGATCATGCAATAATTCGTGGCACGCGTGCGCTTTTTAAAATGAATCAGCATAACGGCTTCGACTGCCCTAGTTGTGCGTGGCCAGATCCTGATGACGAGCGTTCTGCGCTCGGAGAATACTGCGAAAACGGTGCAAAAGCACTTGCTGAAGAAGCTACATCGAAGAAAATTACACCGGATTTTTTCAGAGATAATTCTGTTTATGATCTGTCGCTTTTAGACGATTATCATATCGGGAAAATGGGAAGAATTACCGATCCGATGTATCTGCCAGAAGGTGCGACGCATTATCAATCAATCTCGTGGGATAATGCATTTAAAAAAATTGGTGAACATCTTAATGCGCTGGAAATGCCCGATGCAGCAGCATTTTATACTTCCGGACGTACAAGTAATGAAGCGTCTTTTGTATATCAGCTTTTTGCAAAAGAATTTGGAACGAATAATATGCCCGACTGCTCCAATATGTGCCATGAAACTTCCGGTACTGCCCTGACGCCCGCTATCGGAATTGGTAAAGGAACCGTAAAACTTGAAGATTTTTATGAAGCCGAATTGATTATTATCATCGGACAAAATCCGGGAACGAATTCTCCGCGAATGATGAGCGCACTTTCATGCGGTAAAGATAACGGTGCAAAAATTATTGCTGTAAATCCTCTGCCTGAAACCGGCCTGATGGGTTTCACTGATCCGCAAAACATAAAAGAAATTCTTCGTGGCGGAAAAAGTCTTGCCGACCTATACCTTCCCGTGAGAATTAACGGTGACATGGCTTTGCTTAAAGCTTTGGAATTGATTCTTATTAAAATGGAAAAAGAAATCCCGGGAAGTGTTTTCGATCAAAATTTCATTGCAGAAAAAACGGTAGGTTTTGAAGATTATTTAAAGCAATTCGATCACTACGACCTCAGTCAGCTCTCCGAACTTTGCGGGATTTCAGTAGAAAAATTGGAAGAAACTGCAGAAATGATCGCACCCTGCAAAAAGATTATTTTCAGTTGGGGAATGGGTTTGACGCAGCAGCCAAACGGTGTGGATATGATTCACGAGATTCTAAATATTCTTCTTCTGAAAGGCAGCATTGGGAAACCGGGTGCTGGAGTCTGTCCTGTTCGTGGCCACAGCAACGTGCAGGGAAACCGCACGATGATGATTAATCACAAGCCAACTGAAGAGCAGCTTGATACTTTGGAACAGCATTTTAATTTTAAAATGCCGCGAAATCATGGTCTTGATGTGGTCAATACAATAAAGGGAATTCACGATGAAAAAGTGAAAGTTCTGTTTTGTCTTGGCGGAAATTTCATCTCAGCGACGCCTGATACCGATTACACTTCTGAAGCTTTGCGAAAGCTGAATTTAATTGTTTCGGTTTCCACAAAACTTAACCGCGGACATCTTGTGCACGGAAAAGAATCAATTATTTTACCGACTTATGCGCGAAGTGATAAAGATATTGTCAACGGTGAGCTGCAAATTGTAACTACAGAAAATTCTATGGGTGTGGTTCAGGATTCCCGCGGAATGCTTGATGCTGTTTCCGATAATTTGTTAAACGAAACCCAGATTCTTTGTCGTCTCGCGATGGCTACTTTAGGTGACCGGACAGTTGTCGACTGGATGCGCTATCATGACAGCTACGATGTAGTGCGCGATGACATAGAAAAATGTATTCCCGGTTTTGAAAATTATAATGTGCGTGCCAGACAGAAAGGTGGTTTTTATCTGCCAAATAAAGCGCGTGACGAACAGAAATTTTCTCCACAACTCCATGATAAAGCGCCATTCACTGTTACTGAAATTCCTGAAAACAAATTGGCTGAAGATGAATTTTTGATGGCAACAACCCGTTCACACGATCAGTTTAACACTACAATTTACGGAATGGATGACCGATACCGCGGCATCAAAAATGAAAGACGCGTTGTTTTTATGAACAAAAAAGACATCGAAAAGCTCGGCTTAAAAGGCGGTGATACGGTGGATCTTTTTAATTTTGATGATGACAAAACCCGCATTGCGCCTCTGTTTATTATCGTACCTTATAGAATTCCGGAGAAAAATGCGGTAACGTATTTTCCGGAAGCAAACGTTTTGGTTTCAGTAAATAATGTGGTGCGCGAAAGTAATATGCCTGCTTCAAAATTTGTAAAGATCAAGATCGTAAAGCACAATCCGGCTTTGCTTAAAAAGAATTAAAAGGAAATAAATTTATTTTGAATCCTGAATTCCGCCACGCAAAGAATAGATATCTAATTGAGGAAACTCTTTTTGGATTAATACTGCTGCTGCAGAACTCCGCTTTCCTGACTGACAGTATAAAACGAGGGATTTTTTAACTTGATTTGAAGAGATAAAGTCTTTTAGATTTTCTGGCTTAATGTTTTTTCCGCCAATATTTTCGTTCGAATGTTCTTCGGAACTTCTTACATCAATCAACTCAAAATCATCGCTGTTTTCATTAAAATCTTTAAATGAAATCTGCTTCACCGACTCCTGAAGCGAGACAATATGTGTTGAAGTGTACTTCGGCAACTTGATCACCTGCGTTTTCCCCGACCGCATATCGATCATCCAAAGTTTTCCGGCAAAAAGATCTGCAGATTTTGTCAGATATTTTATCGCTTCCCCAGCCTGCATGCAGCCAACCATTCCGGCAAGTGCTGGGAGAACGCCGCCTTCACGACAATTCGGAATATGATGCGACGCGATATCTGGATAAACATCGCGGTAATTGGGAGAAAAATTTCCATCAATTTGCTCAACATTCCAAACGCTCACCTGACCTTCAAACTGGAAAATTGCTCCGTATACCAAAGGTTTTTTTGCTAAAACACAGGCATCATTCAGCAGATATTTTGTCTCAAAATTGTCGGTTCCTTCAATAATCAGATCGTATTCTTCAATAAGTTCAAGTACATTTTGCGAATCAATTCTTTTGTTGATAGAAACAATTTTAATATCCGGATTTTGAGCGGTTAATCTTTTTGCCGCAATGTCAACTTTAGACTTTCCGACATCCTCCGGAGAATATAAAATCTGACGGTGAAGATTGCTCACAGAGACGACATCATCATCAACCAAAGCGATCGTGCCGACGCCAGAAGAAACCAGATATTGCGCGGCCGGACAGCCCAAACCACCCATGCCGACAATCATCACTTTGGCATTCTGTAAAAGCTGCTGAGAATTTTCGCCAAATGAAGGCAGCGCAATCTGGCAATTGTACCGTTCGAAATCGGGATTCATTTTTTCTGATTTAATAAAATATTTTCGGCAATTTTCGCTTCGTCCGGTGTATTGACGTTCATCAGACTCTCAGGGTTTTGAGGCTCAAGAATTAATGTATTGCTGTTGATCAGAACTTTTCTGGGACAGGTAATCTCTCGGCCTAAAAATTCAAGCAAAAGAGGATAACTTTTCGGTTCCCAAATCGTGATTAACGGTTCCGGCAAACCATCAAACGGACTTTTAAAAGTGGTAGCTATTTTTTCTGAATCTCTGGAATCTGAAAGATGCTGTAAAGTATTCTGATCTAATACCGGTAAATCGCACGCTACTACTAACCAGGCTTTTTCACGGTCGGAACGCAGCGCAGTGAGAATTCCACCTAAAGGACCAAGATTTAAAAAAGTATCTGAAAGAAATTGATAATCGGGATTCTGAACTTCATTCTGATCATGTCGGCATGAAATAAAAACTTCATCACAAAAATTTCTCAACAAATCTGCCGCGAAAAACTGCTGTTCTTTGCCGTGCCAGTTGATCCGCTCTTTCGCCGTTCCCATTCTTACGCTTTTTCCGCCGGCAAGCACCAGTCCATTGAGTTTAGGCATTTTAAGATCTTTTAAAATCATTTTTTCCGCCGGTTTTTTCCATGAGTTTGATTTCCTTTATCACAATATCATGGCTCATTGCTTTACACATGTCATAAATTGTCAGGGCAGCAAGGCTCGCGCCAATCAAAGCTTCCATTTCGATTCCGGTTTTTGCTTCAACTTCTGCAGTACAGAAAATTTCAATTTCATTAAAATCATTAAAATCAATATTTATAGAACAGTTTTCCATCCCAATCGGATGACAAAGCGGAATTAAATCACCAGTTTTTTTTGCCGCCATAATGCCAGCAATAATCGCCGTCTGAAAAACCGAACCTTTCGCCGTATTGAAATTTGCGTCCTGCAATTTGCTGAAAATATGCTCTGGAAGCTGCACAACTGCTTTGGCAGTTGCTTTCCTGTGTGTAATTTTTTTTGAACTCACATTTACCACTGAAGGTTTCTGCTGATCATCTAGATGGGAAAAATCTTTCATTTAAAATTGATTGTAGCGCCAGATTTTGAAAACCTCGCCTTTTTTAAATTCGTTTTTATCTGAAGGAAACTCCATAAAAGCGTCAGTCTCTGCAAGATGAGAAAAATCTCCTGAACCGTTCGTATCAACCGTTTTTGCGGAGACCGTCCCATCACTATTTTCTTTTAAAACAACTTGAGCAAAATACTGCAGATTCGGCGAAAAGTGTATGTCGTTTTCCAAAATTGCGTAGTTGTGATTTTGTTTTTTTAATCCCAAAGAATTTTCAAGCCAAGGGAGAAAATACCGGTGCAGACAAAGAAAAACCGAAACGGGATTTCCAGGAAAGGCAAAAACTTTTTTTCCTTCTCCTCTGCTTCCAAACCAAAAAGGTTTGCCTGGTTTCTGCTTAATTTTATGAAATATCTTTTTGATTTTTAAATCTTCGAAAGCTTGTGGAAGAAAATCGAATTTCCCCATTGAAACGCCTCCTGAAAGCAAAATCACGTCATAATCATGAAGAAACTTCGCCAAATTTTCTTTTAATAAATCTAAATCGTCATTCAAATGAGCAATATCAGAATCGATATTATATTTTTTTAAAACCGACTGAATTGTAATGCTATTTGATGAACGTATTTGAAAATTATTAGGAGTATTTTCAGTCAGAACAATTTCGTCGCCTGTTGAAATGATGATAACTTTCGGAAGCTTTTTCACCTTCAGCACAATCTTTCCAACTGACGCAGCTATTCCAATAATTGATGCCGTAATCCGCTGATTTTTTAAAACCAAAACATCTCCAAACTTTTTATCTCGACCTTTTTTATGAATATTCTGACCTTCTTTGATGTCAACGTTGACGGTAACTTTTCCGTCAGAAATCGAAATATCTTCGTAGCGAATAACTGTATTTAACGTTTCCGAAACTGCCGCGCCAGTCATAATTTCCACACATTCAATATCATCAGAAACGTGAAAAGGATTTTGTCCGGCCGCCTGAATATCTTTTACATAGAATATTTTGTTTTGAGAGTAATTCTTGAAATCGATCGCCACGCCATCTACCAGAGCCCGGTCAAACGGTGGCAGATCACGGTCTGCTAAAATATCTTCAGCCAAAACTCTTCCCAACGCATTTTGAATACATGTTTCTTCAGTTCCGAAATCCTGAAGATTATCAAAAATGTACCGATCTGCTTCTTCTACCGTAATCATTTATCCACCAATTGTCGCCATAGATTGATGCAATTCTGGCTTTGTTAAAGTTAATTTTTCTGCTTCCCAGCCGTTTTCAGATTTTCCCGAAACAGCTTGAATGATGATTTTCTTTACTTCTTCATCGCTCATTCCATCGCGTAAAGCCTGTTTCAGATCTACTCCACCGCCTTCGTAAAGACATGTTTTCAAAATTCCGGTTGGCGTAACTCTTAAGCGGTTGCAGTCGCCACAAAATGAACGTGTATATGCTGCAATAATTCCGATCTCACCCAAATATCCGGGAATTTTATAATTAACAGAAGTAGAATTTGCAGCAAGCGATAACTGATTTATATCTGGAAAGTGACTTTTAATATATTTTAAAATTTCGCTGTGATTCCATTTTAAATTTACCGTTTTATCCACGTTTCCATTGAAAGGCATTTCTTCAATAAAACGCATTTCGACCGGAAGAATCTTAGTAAGTTCAGCAAGGGGAATGATGTCAGAAATGTTCTGATCTCCCATGACCACAGCATTTATTTTAACTCTGAAATTGTTTTCGATGAGATCATAAAGGGTTTTCATTACAAGATCAAAACTGTTTCGTCTGGTGATTTTATAAAAACGTTCAGCATCCAGAGTATCAAGACTTAAATTAACCGTTTTCACTCCCATTTTTTTCATTGCAGGAATGTGGTTCTGAGTTAAAAGTCCGTTTGTTGTGATGTTTAACTGCTTTAGTTTTTCATTTGCTGAAAGCCTTTCGAGGAGATTGATCATATTCTTCCGCACGAAAGGTTCACCGCCTGTAATTCTGATTTTATCCACACCAAGATCAGTAAATATTTCTGAAAGCCGTATGATTTCATCATCAAGCATCAGATCAGGCTGCTTCGTCCATACCAATCCCTCAGCCGGCATGCAGTAATTGCAGCGCAGATTGCAGCGGTCGATCACCGCAAGGCGCAGGTAATTAATTTTCCTTCCAAATTTATCCGTAAGCATGATTTTCTGATGATATATAACAAAGATAAACATTAGTTTTCACCAAGTTATTATTGCAAAAAGTATTTGTTTTAAATAAAAAAAAGCTGCACCAGAAAGTTGCAGCTAAATGATATTTGAATTTTGTTGTTAATTTAAAAGCCCACGAATTTTCCCTACCAAATCATCCATATCAAATGGTTTAGGAACAAAAGCATTTGCACCCGCATTTTCAGCAATGGTATTTCCATCCACGCTCGCCGAGAAAACGATTACCGGAAGTTTTTCGTATTCCGATGTCGTTCTGATAATTTTCAAAATCTGATCACCTGATAAAACCGGCATCCAGAGATCCAGAAGAAGCAAATCCGGAGTTTGTGTTTTTAACTCTTTAATCAGATTTGTGCTGTTTATTTCTGTAATCACGTCGAAACCCTCAGATTCCAGAAGCATTTCCAAAATGTCTAAAATCCCCTGATTATCATCACATACCATAATTTTCTTACTTTCCTCTGCCATCATCTTTCATTATTGGTAATGTGAAACTGAATGTAGAACCTTCACCAAGGTCGCTCTCAACCCAAAGCGTTCCCTTGTGATTGATAATAATTTCATGCGAAATATATAGACCAATGCCAAGGCCTGGAAATTTTTTCTGAATATCGCGCGCTCTGTAAAAGCGCTCAAATATTTTTTCTTTATCGTGCGGACTGATTCCCATGCCGTAATCTTTCACGGATATTTTAATAAAATCTCCAACCTTGCTGATGTAAACATCAACCTTACTTGATCCCGGAGAATATTTTATCGCGTTGGAAATCAGATTATTGATAACCTGCGAAATTTGCAGTTCGTCGCCCATAATCGTTGCGCCTGCATTTCCAGAAATTTTTATATCATAGCCTGGAGTGGCAACAGAAAGATTTTCAACCGTATCTTTTACTGTTTTTTCAATTCTGAAAGGTTCGTTGTGGAGCTCAATATTCCCAGACTGAATTTTTGAAGTATCAAGAAGTTCTGTAATCAGATTATTAAGCCGGTCTACGTAGGTACCAACTTTCTCAAGTGTAGTTAAATATTTTTCAGACGCATTTTCCGGCGGCATTCGTTGAAGAAGCTGCACCAATCCTTTAATCGTTGTAAGCGGAGTTTTCAACTCATGGCTGGCAATAGAAAGAAAATCATCTTTCCTACGGTCAACCTCAATTTTGTCTGTAATATCTTCAATTGCAAGAAGAATTTTATCTTTATACTGACCTTCAAATTCAACTCTGTATGCATTCAGAAGCATAATCTTCTTGCCAATGTGAGGGAAATCGTGCTCAACTTCAAAATCAATAACCGGATTATTTGTCGGCAATATCTTTACAAGTAAATCTTTCAAAGCCACAATATCCCACTGGTGATTTCCAAGTTCAAAAAGCAGCTGTCCCACAGTATCTTCAGTAGAAACTTTAAAAGTATTTAAAAAATGTCTGTTAGCGCTAAGCACATTAAATTCTGAATCCAATACCAGGAGACTTTCACGAACAGTTTCTATAATACTTAAAAGAAAAGCTTCATTTTCTTTTAAATCTTTCGTACGTTCTTCAATTTTCTTCTCAGCAGCGGCTTTCTCTTCCTTAAGCTCTGCTTCAGCTTTTTTTCTTTTGGAAACATCATTCTGAACTCCTATAAAATGAGTAATTTCCTTTTGATCATTAAAAACGGGAGATATATACAATTCGTTCCAAAAAAGCTCTCCATTTTTACGGTAGTTGCGGATTTCCACTGCACACTCTTTACCTTCAGAAATGGCTTCTTTCAGAATAAATCTTTCAGACTGTGAGCGGTCCTGCTCCTGCAGAAAGCGACAGTTATGCCCGATAATTTCGTCGTGCTTATATCCGCTTATCTTTTCAAAAGCAATGTTACAATATATAATAGGATTATCCGGCTGCAGATTATCTGTGATAATCACCCCGGAATTTGATGAGTTAAGTGCCTGAAGATAAATACTTAGCGTTTTCAAACGGTCGTCATTATCTTCTATGCCGTAAGGAATTGTGTTCAATGATATTGTTTTTATAAATCTTTAAACCAATAATGTTTAAAATGCATTGATTTTCATTACCAAAAATCATGCCTACAAGTTTGATAACTCCAATTAATTCTCCATTAAAAAGTTAGAGATTTTTATCATGAATTTAATAGTATGTTTTTATACCAATTGGTGTAATTATTGAATAGTTATTTACTAGTTTAAACTGTTAATTTCTAATATTATGGAAAATGATTTTAAAGTGACAGAAGAAAAAATATTCGAGCTATATGGAGAATTTTTGCTGAATCATAGTGAAAGGCCAAAAAACGTTTATCGTTTTGCTAAAAATAACGGTTTTGAAGAGCAGGAGTTTTACGATTATTTCGCAAGTTTCGAGCAGATCGAAGAAAAGATGCTTTCAAATCTTTTTTACAAATCTATAGAGCTTGCTGCTCAGATCGAGCATCCTGGTCAGATTTCAGCTAAAGAAGAACTCCTTAATGTTTATTTCATATTCTTTGAAAATCTAACGATGAACCGTTCACTCATTCTGATGATTTTGGGTAAATATAAATTGCGTTCTACAAAAAATCTTCGAAGTTTACGCGACGCTCATAAGAATTTCATACAGACCTTAAATTTCAATGAATGGGAAATGATGAAAAATATGAAAGGCAATGTGCGCGAATTTCAGGAGAAATCCCGAATTGAAGGTTTATGGTTACATTTTTTATCCTGCATAGAATTCTGGAGAAATGATACTTCACAGTCGTTCGAAAAAACGGATCTGTTTATTGAAAAAACAATCGATACAGGTTTTGAACTGATCGATAATGAGCCACTGAGAAAAGTGGTTGATCTAGGCAAATTTCTTTGGAAAGAAAAATTTAGAAGATGAAATCATTAGATAAAATACCAACCGGAAAAATCGAGCGCGCAGGTAATCTCCTGAAAGCGGGGGCAAAAGTCGGTCTAAATTATGTAAAATATTACGGCAACCGCGTGACAAAAGACGACGCAGAAGCCAGAAAAATACTGAACGAAGACAATGCAACAGATATTTACGATTCTTTGAAAGAGCTGAAAGGTTCGGCTTTGAAGGTAGCGCAGATGCTGAGCATGGAGAAAAATATTTTGCCGCAGGCATATGTAGAAAAATTTTCCCTGTCGCAGTTTTCTGTGCCTCCACTTTCCGGAGCTTTGGTGAAAAAAACTTTCAGGAAATCTTTCGGGAAAAATCCGGAAGAGATTTATGATGAATTTTCTGCAAACTCGGTAAATGCGGCGAGCATCGGCCAAGTCCACAAAGCGAAGAAAGACGGAAAAGAATTAGCGGTAAAAATTCAGTATCCAGGCGTGCGAGAAAGTATTTCCAGCGATTTGAAACTGGTAAAACCGATTGCTTTACGAATGTTTAATATTCAGAAAGAAGGTTCAGAATCTTATTTTCAGGAGGTTGAAAATAAACTTTTTGAGGAAACGGATTATACACTTGAACTGAAAAGAAGTCAGGAAATTGCCGGACGATGTAAGCATTTGCCGAACTTAAAATTTCCAGATTATTATCCTGAATATTCATCAGATAGGATTATTACGATGGACTGGATGAATGGTGAACATTTTTCTGAATTTACAAAAAAACAGAATTCTCAGGAAGATTTAAATAAAATAGGACAAACGCTTTGGGATTTTTATATGTATCAGATGCACAACTTAAAAAAGGTTCATGCCGATCCGCATCCCGGAAATTTTTTGATTTCTCCGAGTAAAGAGCTTTTGGTAATTGATTTTGGATGCATTAAGGAGATTCCGGAGGAATTTTACAGACCGTATTTTGAATTGGCAAATAAGGAAAATCTCAGCGATCCAGAATTTTTCTCTAAAAAACTTTATGAGCTCGAAATTTTAACTTCTAAAGATACAGCAAAAGAAACTGCATTTTTTTCGCAGATTTTTTACGAACTTCTGGAATTGTTTACAAGACCCTTCAACAGCGAGGTGTTTGATTTTTCGGATGAAAATTTCTTCAGTGAAATTGCAGAAATCGGACAACGTTACGCCAAAATGAGTGATATACGGGAGATGAATGTAAACAGAGGCTCGAAGCACTTTATTTATCTCAACCGAACTTTTTTCGGACTGTATAATATGATGCATGATTTGAGAGCAAAAGATATTAAAATTAATAATTATAAAAATTTCTCAGCGTAATGCCCGCAGATTTGCCTTCCAAAATATGTGAAGTTTGTGGACTTCCCTTCAATTGGCGGAAAAAGTGGGCAAAAAACTGGGACGAAGTAAAATACTGCAGCGAAAAATGTCGGAGACACAAAAAATCAACATCCTCTGGTTTACCAGAGATCTAAGAATCAGTGATAATGAATCTTTATCAAAAATATCTCAGGAAGAAACAGAATTTCTTGCTGTCTATATTTTTGATGAAGATTTTTTTGCGCAGACACAGTTTGGATTTCGAAAAATAGGAAAATTCCGTGCGAAATTTCTCTTAGAAACAGTGCATGAGTTAAAGAGAAATTTAGCAAAAATAGATATTGATCTTCTGGTGAAATTTGGGAAAACCAAAGATGTTTTTTCCTCACTGAAGGATAAAGTTGATATTCAGAAAATATTTTGTCAGGAAGAATTTACGAAGGAAGAAACCCAATTACAGAATAGCATAAAACGAATTTTACCTGAAACGCAGTGGGAAAAATCTTATACACAATTGCTTTTAAAACCGGAATTTGTAAAAAAAGCGGTAACCACGATTCCAAAAATATTTACAGGATTTCGACATAAAATTGAGAAAAATCTTGAGGTGCGGAAAGTTTTTGACAGCGAAAACATTACTGCAAAAAATTTAAAAATCGAACATTTAATGTCAGATGATATTACGCTCCAAACATTAGGTTTTTTAGATTTTGAAACTGATGAAAGGTCAGCTTTTCTTTTTAGAGGCGGCGAAACATCAGGTAAAGAAAGATTGGAAAATTATTTTTTTGAAACGAAGAATTTAAGCCGATATAAAGAGACTAGAAATGGGATGACAGGAAGCGACTACAGCAGCAAATTTTCTGCATGGCTCGCCAACGGCAGTCTTTCGCCTGTGGAAATTTATTATAAGGTAAAAAAATATGAAGAAGAATTTGGCAATAATGAATCGACCTACTGGTTGATTTTCGAACTTTTCTGGAGAGAATTTTTCAAATATGTAGCAATGGAATACGGCGACCGGATTTTCAATTATGACGGAATTTTAGATAAAGAAAATACGCATCAGGATAGTCAGCCGAAAATAGACCGCTGGATTGAAGGAAGTACTGATTCTGATTTTATCAATGCCAATATGATTGAGATTGCAAAAACCGGTTTTATGAGCAATCGCGGAAGGCAAAACGTTGCTTCTTATTTCTGCAAAACTTTATCTCAAAACTGGCTGAAAGGTGCGGCATATTTTGAGGAACAGCTCATCGATTATGATGTTCACAGCAATTACTGCAACTGGATGTATCTTGCCGGCGTAGGAAATGATCCGCGGGATCGGCATTTTAATCCTTTAAAACAGGCGTCGATGTACGACAGCGACCGCAGTTTTCGTAATCTATGGCTAAATTAAAATAAAATACACAATGAAAGACTTTGATTTAAAAGAACTAGACCGTATTATAGAAATGGCGTGGGAAGACCGTACACCATTTGAAGCAATTGAATATCAGTTTGGTATCAGTGAAGATGAAGTGGTAGAAGTGATGCGTCGTGAGCTGAAACCCAGCAGCTTCAGATTGTGGCGAGAACGCGTTCACTCGAAAGTTAGCCAGAAGCATCTGAAAAAGCGCAGTGAGGAGGTCACACGTTTCAAAAGCGACCAGCAGAGAACTATCACAAATAATAAGATTTCAAAAAGATAGTTTAATTTGATTTAAACTAGATTTGCACACCAACACAAATTTTGATTTATGAAAAATGTAGTAATCATCGGCTGTGGAAAAGGCATTGGCCTTGAATCAGCAAAAATTTTATCGAAGGATTTTAACGTTACCGGAATATCCAGATCAAAGACGGCAGAAATTGAAAATCTTGAAATTGATTTTCATGAATTGGATATTTTAAATGGAAATTTAAATGAAATAGCGTTTCCGGATGTTGTGGACGGACTTATTTATGCGCCGGGAAGCATTAATTTAAAACCTTTCAACAGATTGTCTGAGGAAGATTTTAAAAATGACTTTAATATCAATGTTTTGGGAGCGATCAAAACCATTCAGAAGCTTTTACCGAACTTAAAGAAATCTGAAAGTGCTTCGATTGTACTTTTCAGCACCGTTGCAGCAAAAATCGGAATGCCTTTTCACAGTTCGGTTGCGGCAAGCAAAAGTGCGGTGGAAGGTTTGGTAAAAAGTTTGGCGGCAGAATTTGCGATGCAGAAAATTCGTGTGAACGCGCTTGCGCCTTCTCTGACTGACACTTCACTTGCTTCGCAATTACTCTCAACGCCTGAAAAACGTGAATCTTCTGACAAAAGACATCCTTTACAACGCATTGGGAAACCTGAGGAAATTGCAGAATTGATTTCATTTTTAATTTCTGAAAAATCTGCATGGATGACCGGACAAATCATCGGAATCGATGGTGGAATGGGCGCTGTAAAAATTTAATGTTAAACTAAAAACTATGAAAACTGAATTTTACATCAATCTTCTTAACGAAATACAGGAATTTGAAAACTCGGAGTTTTGTAAGCCAAATTCCAGCGTTGAAGATTTCCGGGGTTGGATGAACAATAAGAAGTACGTGAGCGAAAGCCCTACAAAACTGATGAACAACGAGAATCATCAGGTTTCTTTTTTGGATAATGAAATTTGTAAACAGGTTTTACTATTGGGAAGATATTCAAAACAGTTGATCAGAAAAAGTCTGAGCGATTTCCCGGAGATTGCGAATGAAGAATTTACATATCTCTACCGTTTGAAAGATGAGCCGTTATTAACAAAAATTCAGCTGACAGAAAAAAACGGTCATGAGAAACAGACCGGAATGCAGATCCTGAAAAGGCTGCTCGATCACGGTTTGATTGAAGAACACAGTGATGAAGAAGACCGCAGAATTAAGAAATTAACTTTGACCGATAAAGGTCAAGAACTTTTTCACAGTTCGGTACATCAGGTTGATATGACTTCAAAAATCTTGTGTGGAAAGCTGAATGAAAATGAAAAGAAAACACTTTTGGAAATATTATTAAAGCTGAATGATTTTCATTCTCATTTGCATTCGGAACATAAGAATAGCGACATTTCTCAGATTCAGCAATTTTTTCTTTAAAGTTTACAACTTTTATAAAAAAAATAAGTCATCCAAAACTGGATGACTTATTTTATGATCAAAAGGTTTTAATTATTTCGCTTCGAAATAAACTCTTCTGTTTGCTCTGTTTTTCCATTCCGGACATTTAGAAGCTGGATCACACTCTGGGTATTTAAGGTCTTTTTTACCTCTACCGATTGCATTGATTTTACCAGAAGCTACACCGTTTTGTAATAAATAACTTTTTACGCTTCCTGCTCTTCTTTCAGATAACTTTTGGTTATATTCATCAGAACCTACAGTATCAGTAGCTCCAATCACAGTATAAGTACCGTCTGAAGAATTAATATAATTGATAGCGCTGTTCAAGATTGGTGTGTTGTTTGGTAAAATTCTGTCAGAATTAAAGTCAAACTCAATACCGTCCAATTTTGTTTCAGTTTCTGTAACAGTGTTAGTTGGCATTGTAGTGTTAGTCATTGGACATCCACCGTTTTCTACCGGTCCTGGTACAGTCACACATTTGTCATAAAGATCGATTACTCCATCCATATCAACATCTAATGCAACACCTGCTCCATCTACTCTAGCACCAGCTGGAGTATCTAACTGTCTGTCCCAATCGTCGCAAACACCATCATTATCATTATCACCAGCTTTACAAACTTCGATATCCTGATTTTTGTTTTCAAGCTCTGTAATTTTGTAATAGATTTCCTGCAATGGGTCATGCCACATTAAGTGATTATCATGCTTACCAAGGTTGATTGACAGACCTAAAGTAGCATTCACAAAATTGTCAGAAACCTGATCTTCTCTTCTGTTGATTTCACTGTATTGAGCTCCACCACCGTCGAATTCATCATCCGTTGTAACAACGTACATTACTCTACCTTCGATGTCTACTCTATTGCTCAATTTATATTTAAGACCTGCACCAGCCTGTCCAAATAACGAATTTCCTTTGAAAGGCTTGATTTCAGTTGCCAGTCTCTGTCCGTTGATATCTTTCTGATATGCTTTGTAAGCTAATGTACCAATACCTGCATAACCATGTAATGCCCATCTGAATGGTGATTTGTTGTCAACTCTTCTTAATAAATTAGAAAAGTTAATATCTCCTAATAATGAGATTGCATTGTATTGAGTTCTACCTGCAACTTGTTGGAAAGCCGGAACATTTGTAGGAACTGCATCTTTAGTATTGAACCAGCCCTGTCTTGTTTCACCTCTGTCATACTGTACTCTCAAACCGAAAGCATGAGTAATTGCCTTATCAATACTCACATATCCTGAGTAGCCAAAAAGGTTTTTACCGTTTCCGTTTTTGATAGATGTCAAATCTGCAGATTGAATCAGTGGTGTACCAGCTCCAAATGAAATTGACCAGTCATTAAATCTTTTTGATTCTTGTGTGAAAGGAGACACATTTGCAGATCCTGAAGAATACGTGTTTGGATATTCTCCTGTTGATACTCTCATAGAGTCTTGGGCACTCATTACCGCGGGTACCGATAATGCTAGCGATAAGATAGCTAAACTTAGTTTCATATAAATAATTTTATTGTTAATATTTCTTAATACAATTTTCACAATTAAACAAACTTTAAACTCAACTTCTGAAAAGTGGCTCACAGTAAGCTTTTGTTTGTGATGACCTGACTTATCCAATTACCGTACCAAAAACTACCATATACGACAATCCTGACAACCATCATGTTGTACCTTGAAAAAGTGAAATATTAATCACTATAATAATTATCGAAGGTATATATCATGATGATCAAAGACTTAAGACCTGCAAATAAATTAAACACAACCTTATTTTTGAGAAATATCTTTAGATTAAAATTTTATTAACCCATAATAATGAAAAATCAATTTATAAATATTTCACTTTTCTGAACGAGAAAATCGTCGCTGTTTGTTCCAAAATCCCAAGGCATAGATTTTGTAATCCGTCTTTCACTAAATATATAAACTATGAACGTAAAAAGAATTTTCGGGACAGTGCTTACCATCTGTGGCATCGTAGGATTAATCTATGCTGGCTACTCTTTAGTAAACAAAAGCGCAACGTATATGACGCTTGGCGTAGTCGGCGTTATCGCACTTATCTTCTTCGTTTCAGGAATTGGTCTCGTAAAGAATACAAGAGACGAAGGCTAGAAATTAGAAAGAAAAGCTTTAAAGCGGTGAACAGGATTTGTTTGCCGCTTTTTTTATTGTATCCATACAGAAAACTTCCACAATATTTTTTTCATTCAATCTTATATCCTAAATTTGCGATCAATATTTAGAATAAATAAAAATAAGAATGAAAAAGCTTCTATATTCTTCTTTAATTTTGCTTTCCGCATTTTTCAGCGCACAAAAAAATACATTTTTAAGCCAGGATTTCTGGAAAACAAAACCCACCTTAGAATTGGTAAAAACCGAAATCGAGCGTGGTAACAGTGTTTCAGAAAAAAATGGTGGAGCGTTCGACCCTGTTACTTTAGCGATAAATAATAAAGCCAATACTGAAGTTATCAAATTTCTTGTGGAGCAACCGGGAAATTCCGTTGATAAAATAACGCACGATGGCAGAATTTATCTCCATTGGGCGGCGATGAGCGGAAATACAGATTTAGTCGAATATTTAATAAAGAAAGGTTCGGATGTAAACTTTAAAGATACCAAGGGCACTACTCCACTTGTTTTTGCGTCGAACGCCGGAGTTGTTGATCCAAAAATTTATCAGTTATTTTTTAACCGAGGCGTTCAGCCAACAGAAAAATATAAAAACGGAGCCAACATTTTAATGCTTTCTGCAGGAAATGACGACTCCGGGAATCTCAGAAAATTTCTTTTAACAAAAGGTTTAAAATTATCAGATACCGACGACTACGGCAGCACAGCGTTTGATTACGCTGCAGCTTTCGGTAAAATGGACGTTTTAAAATCTTTGATTTCTGAAAAAGTAAAACCAACTGACAAAGCACTTCTTTTCGCTGCGCAGGGAACGCGGTCAGTTACGAACGGATTGCCGGTTTACAAATATCTGATTGAAGATTTAAAATTAAATCCGAAAGTGACGAATGAAAGCGGCACAACAGTTTTACATCTGATCGCCCGAAAAAACAATCAGTCAGAAAACATTACCTATTTTATCGGTAAAGGCGTGAAAGCTGAAGCTTTAGACAAAGATGGAAATACCGCTTTAATGCTTGCTTCAAGTGGAAAAGACTTAGAAAATGTAAAAACACTTCTCTCACAATCAAAAAATATCAACAGCGTAAATGCAAACGGTCAGTCAGCACTTACGATGGCTGTAGAAAACGGTTCTGAGGAGATTGTTGCTTTTCTTTTAAATAATAAAGCCGATGTAAATATTTCAGATAAAAAAGGAAATAACCTCGCCTATTATCTTTTAAATTCTTACCGACCGCCACAACCAAACCAGAAAGATCAGTTTTCGGAAAAGTTAATGCTTTTAAAGAACGCCGGTTTTGATATTTCTAAACCGCAAAAAGACGGTAACACGCTTTATCACTTGGCTGCCGCAAAAAATGATCTTCTGATTTTCGAGAAACTTGATTTTAAAAATGCAGATATCAATGCTTTGAATGGTGAAAAATTAACTGCTCTGCAAAAAGCTGCTTTAATATCTAAAAACGATAAAATGCTGAAATATCTCGTGGCAAAAGGTGCCAGTAAAACAGCTAAAACTGAGTTTGACGAAACTGCGTACGATCTGGCAACGGAAAATGAAGAGCTAAAGAAAAACAATGTATCACTCGATTTTTTAAAATAAAACAATGAATTTTTACACCAGAATATTTTCGCTGACCGCTTTCCTTATTTTTTCAGCAATCTTCAGCGCGCAGGTTTCAAAATATAAATGTATGCTTCAAATGACCAATTACGACGGCGAAAAGGCATATATAGTGATCTCGCTCATCAACCCAAAAGGCGGTTACGAAAAGACGCTGTACATGATGGGACCAGACAAAAAATGGCAGGAAACCCTGAAAGAATGGAACAAATCGCCAGCAAAAAAAACACCTAATCTCAGTGCTGTCACCGGTGCATCGATTGCCGGCGGCGACCGAAATATTTCGACATTTTCGATCGACGATAAATATTTAGATAAAGGCTACAAAATCCGTTTTGAAAGCGCCGTTGAAGATCAAAAATACAACGTCACAGATCTAGAAATTCCTTTCACAAAGGCTGGTGTTATCACAAAAGTGGAAGGCAAAGGCTACATTCGTTACGTGAAAATCAACAAGCTGTAGAATTTTCGCGGCATGACATTATCTTTCTGGCGTCTCGCGCATCTCGCGCTCGCGATTTTTTCGTTTCTCTTTCTTTTTGTGGCTTCCGCAACGGGGATTTTTCTTGCATACGACGCCGTGCAGGAAAAATATCAGCCATACAAATCTGAGAAATTTGCAAGTCTTTCGTTAGCTGACGCTGTTTTTACTCTAAAGCAGAAATATTCCGAAATTACCGAGATCAACATCGATCATAACGGATTTGTTTTGCTTGAAGGAATGAACGAAAATGGAGATAATGTCAAAATTTATGTAGATCCTGCGACAGGAAAAGAACTTGGAAAACCTGAAGAAAAATCGAAGCTGTACAACTGGGTTTTGTCGCTGCACCGCTCCTTATTTTTTAAAGAAACAGGGCGTTTCGCCGTTGGTATTATCTCTGCAATCCTCGTTCTGATAACGCTTTCCGGCATTTTTCTTATTATTAAAAGACAGAAAAGCTTTAGGCATTTTTTCGACAAAATTAAAAAAGACCATTTCGCTCAATATTTTCATGTCGTTTCTGGTAGACTTTTTTTAATTCCGATTTTGCTTATTTCTTTGACGGCTACTTTTCTTTTTCTGGAGAGATTTGAGATTATTCCGAGAGGAAAAAACCATAAAACTGTTTTTAAAGAAAATCCACAGGCGCAAAAAATTGATTTAAAAAATTCAGATTTATTCAAAAACACTCAACTTTCCGACGTCAGGAAAATCGAATTTCCTTTTATTGAAGACGATGCGGAAGAATTTTACATGGTAAAACTCAGTGACCGTGATCTGGTCATTAATCAGATTACCGGCGAAAAAGTTTCTGAAGAAATATCATCCCGGCAATTAAACTTGAAAGATGTAAGCCTGAATCTGCATACAGGCCGCGGCAATATTCTTCTGGCAATCATTCTCGGTCTGTCATGTTTGAGCATCATTACGTTTATGATCTCAGGATTTCTAATCACATTTAAACGTTCAAAAAATAAAATCCGGAATAAATTCTCCGCGGAAAATGCAGAAATTATTTTGCTTTTCGGTTCAGAAAACGGTTCTACTTTAGGTTTTGCTTCAAAAATTCATCAGCAGTTGCTTTCAGAGGGAAAAAAATCTTTCCTGACAGAAATGAACAAACTGACGTCATTTCCCAAGGCAAAATATCTCGTCGTTTTTACTTCAACTTACGGCCTGGGCGACGCACCAAGCAATGCAAACCAGTTTGAAAACAAACTAAAAAATATTGATTTCACTCAAAATATAAAATATTCAGTCGTTGGTTTTGGCTCGAAATCTTATGATGAATTTTGTGCATTTGCGGTAAAAGCTGATCAGATTTTAGCCGAAAAATCTTTCGAAAGAATATTACAAATGGCCACTGTAAACGACCGTTCGACATCTCAGTTTGCTGATTGGGTTAAAAACTGGTCAGCCGAAACGTTGATTCCTTTGGCGACTGCGCCTTCCGTTTATAATGAGGCACAGCTAAAACTCAAAAAATTTAAAGTCGTTTCTAAAACTGCCACTGAAGGAGAAAACCAAACGATAAAAATTGTTTTAAAAGCTGATTTCAGAACGAAATTTTCTTCAGGAGATTTGCTGGCGGTTTATCCTGATGATACTGCAAAAGAACGTTTTTATTCGATCGGAAAAGTCGGTGGAAATATCCAGCTGATTGTAAAAGTTCATGAAAATGGATTTGGCTCCGGATTTTTAAATCAAATGAAAGAAGGTGAAAGTCTCAACGCGAAACTGATTAAAAATTCATCTTTTCATCTTCCAGCAAAAAAGAACGATGTTGCGATGATCGCCAACGGAACCGGAATTGCACCGTTTTTAGGAATGATTGATGAAAACGCAGGGAAGAACAATATTCATCTGTATTGCGGATTCAGAAAAGAAACGGAAATGACGAAATTTTACGATTCTTTTGCTGAAAATAATCAGCGTAATGGAAGACTCGCTTCTTATTCGGTCGCATTTTCGAGAGAAAAAGATCATCATTATGTTATGGATTTGGTGCAGCGTGATCAGGAAAAATTCGTGAAAATATTTACCGAAGGTGGAACAGTGATGATTTGCGGCTCGCTGAAAATGCAGCACGACATCGAAAATACACTCCGCGGAATCTGCACCATCAACGGACTCGATTACGAAAATTTCAAAACTGCCGGACAGATTCTCACGGATTGCTATTAACTATTTCTGATGCGTATTTTTAGTTTTAAAATAATAACTATTCTCTTTACCTGCATCGCTGTGTTAAGTTTTTCGCAGGTTCAGAAAAGCCGTGCAGTGACATTAATGGGAAGCCGTTTTGATATTACAGTGGTTGATTCTCATGAAGGTAAAGCTGACAAAAGTATTGATCTTGCCATCAAAGAAATTTCCAGAATTGAAGATTTGATTTCAGAATGGAAACCGGAAACCGAGATTTCGAAAGTCAATAAAAACGCCGGAATTAAATCTGTAAAAGTCTCTGCAGAAGTTTTAAATTTAACCGAAAAAGCACTTTATTTCTCTGAAATTACAGATGGAGCTTTTGATATCAGTATCGCAGCTTTGGATAAAATCTGGAAGTTTGACGATTCCATGAATGAAATTCCTGCCGACAGTTTAATCCGTAAATCAATAGAAAAAGTCGGTTATCAAAATATCATCATTGACCGAAAAAATTCAACTGTCTTCCTAAAAAAACCGGGAATGAAAATCGGGTTTGGCTCCATAGGAAAAGGCTATGCAGCGGATGCTGCGCGGGAGCTTCTGAAAAAAAACGGTGTGAAAGGCGGCATTATCAACGCGTCCGGAGATCTTTCGACTTGGGGAAATCAGGCTGACGGAAGTCTTTGGACAATCGGCATCAACAATCCTTTTAAAGAAAATATTGCCGAAGTTCTGCAGTTTAAAGAATATTCTGTGACGACTTCTGGAAGTTATGAGAAGTTTGCAGAAATCAATGGTATTCGGTATTCACATATTATCAACCCAAAAACCGGCATGCCTTCTACGGGTTTGACGAGTGTGACTGTCATCGGAAAAGATGCGACTTCTGCCAACGGTTTCAGCACTTCAGTTATGGTTTTAGGTAAGAAGAAAGGAATAAAATTGATCAACAATTTTCCGGAATTTCAATATCTGCTGATCACCGATAAAGGGAAAATTATCAAGTCAAAAAACTTCAAAAATATTTATCCCTAAAATAAATTAAACTTTCATCTTGATTTTATCTACGTTGATGATCTTATAAACAAGTTCTTTGATGAGTTCTGCATCACTCATATTCACTGCGCCAAGACCTTTTCCTTTCATGTCAAATTCACGCAAAATAGAAATCACGCGCGTTGAGTTTTTCAGCGGATACATTCTCGCGGCATCGGCATAATCTTTCAGAAAATAAGGATTTACACCCATTTGTGAAGCGATCATCTGCGGCGGCTGACCTAGCATTGTGCTGTATATTATGACATTAGAGAAATAATTATAAAGGCTTGAAAGAAGCATTACAAAAGGATTATTCTTCGGATTTTTGCCCATAAAATACGCTATTTTGAAAGCTGCATCGGCATTTTTTACACCTAAAGCTTTTTGAAGTTCGAAAACATTATATTCTTTGCTGATGCCGATGTGATTCTCGACTACAGCGCCGTCAAGAATCTGACCTTCTTTCAGAATAATTTTAAGTTTTCCAAGTTCGTTAGCGATTCTTGATAGATCGTTTCCGAGATATTCTGCGAGCAGATGAGAAATATTTGGCGCAGTCTTTATCTGAAGTCGGGCGCATTCGTCGGAAATCCATTTCGGTAAAAGATGATCCTTAAAAGTCTCGCTAAGAATCAGAGCATTGCTTTTTTCCAGAACTTTCGTTACTTTTTTCCGGCTGTCGAGTTTTTTATGTTTATGAGCAAAAACAAGCACCGTGGAAGGAACAGGATTCTGAATATACGCTTCAAACGCTTTACTTTCCTCGTCGCCCAGTTTTAGATCCTGAGCTTCTTTGATAATAATCAACTGGCGGTCGCCCATCATTGGAAACTGTCTTGCCAGCGACAAAATTTCGCCGTAAGAAGCATCTTTTCCGTAGGTCACAGTTTGGTTGAAAGCTTTTTCGTCCTCTTCCAAAAGCTTATTTTCAAAAGCTTTTACAGCAACATCGATGAAGTAAGGTTCGTCTCCGTGGAAAAAATAAATCGGAGAAACTTCTTTATTTTTAATATTTTTGAGGATTAAATCTAATTCTTTCATTGCTTAAATGGAACTTCCAAGGCTGAATTTTCAGGAAACTTTTGATTTTAAATTCAAGAAAGACAAAGATAAGTTTTTTATCTATGACCATGTGCGCAAAACCTATCTTTTGCTCACGCCGGAAGAGTGGGTTCGCCAGCACTGGATTCATTATTACCTTCATGTAAAATCTTTTTCTGCTTCCGCTCTAATCCTAGAAAAAAAAATTCTTTTGAATGGTCTGACCAAGAGAATCGACCTTTTGATTACAGAAAAAACGCTCCCAAAAATCCTCATTGAATGCAAAGCGCCACACATCAAACTCACCGAGAAAACGTTTGAGCAAACCGCGCGCTACAATTCGATTGTTGGTGCTTCTGAGATTATACTGACGAACGGTTTACATCATATTAATGCGTATTTCGACAATGGCGAGTACCACTTTTATCAGCCGTAAATTGTTGGCGTAATTTTCGCTAAAATTCTGGTCTAAAAATATAACAGAATTTATGAAAAATTTATTACTTGCAGCCGCGTTTCTCATCTCGGGCAGCGCCATCAGCCAAAATTTAAAAATAGTTTCTTATCAGGACGGCACGCAGAAACTCAATGGAATGGTAACGTCGAATTCCGGAAAGAAACTTCCCGGCGTGCTCATTCTTCCCGCCTGGAAAGGTATCGATGATGAAGCAAAAATGGCGGCGGCAAATCTTGAAAAAGAAGGCTACATAGCTTTTATCGCTGATATTTACGGAGAAGGAAATTATCCGACAGACAATACATCGGCAGCTAAAACAGCCGGATTTTATAAGCAAAATTATCAGGCGTATCAGAAACGAATTTCTTTGGCGTTAGATCAACTTAAAAAAAGCGGTGCCAATGCCGATAAAATTGCAGTAATCGGCTACTGTTTTGGCGGCACTGGAGCATTGGAAACGATGCGTGCAAAAATGCCGGTTTTAGGAGTTGTTTCCATTCATGGAGGAATTGGGAAAGATCAGTCGAGACCCAATGGCGCGATTTCTACAAAAGTTTTGGTAGAAAATCCTGCAGAAGATGAAAGCGTGACGCAGACAGACTATGATGGTTTGGTGAAAGAATTAAAGGATGGCAGAGCCGACTGGCAGATTATCACGTATGCCAATTCTAAACACACTTTTACAGATCCAAAATCGAAAGATTATAATCCTGTGATGGCTAAGCGCGCCTGGGACCACACAATGATGTTTCTGAAAGAGCTTTTAAAATAAAATAAAAACTTCCCCTGAGATTTTTCAGGGGAATTTTTATTTAGCTTTTCGCTTTTGCAGCATCAGCCTCTATTTTCTTTATTTCTTTAAGCTTTTCGGCAATCTTTGTTACCGCATCAGGCTTTGCAGGTTTTAAAGGAACCTCAGCTTCTGCCATGTCCCATTTGATCACCAGATTTCCTGAGTTTTCGTCGGTTGGATCTAATGTGATTTCAAACCATTCCTGTTTGTCAGCCAGTTTTTTCACCGGAACGGTCACATCGACCACATCCTGTTTTGCGTCGTACGTGTATGCGCCCCACTGTTGGAAATCTTTATTTAAAATAACTTTCCATTCTTTTTCTGTCGGCACAATGAATAGACCATACGTTCCCGGTTGCACGATTTTCCCACCAAAATTCATGGCCTGACCAAACGTAATTTTTGTGGATGAATTGGCACCGGCTCTCCAAACCTGATTGTATGGAACCAGTTCGCCAAAAATTTTTCTGCCCTTCACGCCAGGTCTGCCGTAATCTACAGTTACTTTCGACATCGAAAACTGCTGCTCAACTTTCTGTCTCGGGCTTGCTGCCGGTACGATATATTCCTGAGCAAAACCGAGTGATGATGCAGAAATGCATAAGGCAAATAATAACTTTTTCACTTTTAAAATTTTGCTCAAAAATACGAAATGAAGCTTAGAATTTGGTTTTTGGGTTTATAAAATCTGTTAAATTACACACACCTGTTGGTTGCGAATCGCAAACGCCCCGACCTGAACGGAGCTCTTTTTGTAAGCGATGGAAAAAGCCAGGGCACAAAAAAGCGGGAGTGGAGGGCGGAAAAAGGCGCCAAAAAAAAACCTCATAAAAATATGAGGCTTTGGTTTAAAATTATTCCGGTCTTGCTTTCCATTTCATTAAAACAGCGGAATACAGAAAGACGAATATAAATCCTAAAATCAGAATAAGATAACTGAGCGATAATCCGAAATCGTCAAAGACATCGTGGCAGATAACTTTTTCGCCGATGCCTGCTGCTTCTCTTTTACCGTAACAGGCCTGTCTCTGATGAATGCTGATAATCCCTAAAATCAAAAATACAAACAGCACAAACCCTGTAAGGGAAAGATTTACAAAAATTGAAGTAATCTTTTTTGAAAATTTTCTGATGAAAAATATCGGAACAATCAGGATTAATAGCGATATAATTAAGGTAAGATAACCAGCGAAAAAATCTACTTTTCCATGCGCTGAAACTTGGTAAAGAACCGCGATCAAAATGACGGATAAGGTGAGAACACCAGCTGAGACCGCACTGAAAAGAACCGACTTAAGTCCCGTAATTCTGAAACTGAGAATAAATACCGAAAGAAAAAATGAAATCCAAAGATACAGATGAATATTTTCTGTAAAGTAATCGAAAGATTTTATCTCATCTACACTGGCAAGAAAATTCTTCAGATCGTCATTGTAATAATAATACTCTGTAAGGTTTTGTTTCACGTATTCTTCGGGAGAGATCTGTTTGCTGATATCGGGATTGAAGTCTTTAATCAGAACACTGTCGGTCACAATTTCACCCGAGCTGTCGAGAATCTGATTTCCTTCAAAATTTACAGCTGTAGAATCTATCGCCGGCTCAGCATATACTGCGGTATCAGTTGTTTCACCAAATTCTTCATACGGCGTTCCCGGTTTATTTTTGTAAGATTTAATGAAATACCGCACCGGATATTCTTTGGGAGCGTACACTATCTGCGCCCATTTTTGAGCATTCAGATTGTTTTTTATTCCGAATTTTTTTGAAATGCTCAAAAACTGACTCAAGAGCTTTTCAATCTCTTTGATGTCATTTTTATTTAAAAGATCTGCTGTCTTTCTGTTTATTTCAAACTGCTTTCTCTTTGAAGGAATATTCAGCGCATCTCGGTTTGGATCGGTTGGATAATACTCTAAAGTTTCATTTTCTGCGCCGGCGTCATAAAAAATTTCGGAATAATTATAATATGAGAAGCCTGTAAAATTGATATATGGCGAAACATCAACCACCTCTTTCTTATAGTAATTGGTTTTGCTTTTCCCGTCTTTGCTCAGCAGTGAGTAAACGATTTCCTTCTTTTCTTTTTTTTCCGCCTGCGGCTCGGTAAACTCGTCGCCATGAAGATAAGAGATCTTTGTATACAGCCTGTAAAACTGGTACACACGGTCGTAGGAAACGAAATATTTTTTTGTGCGGTCGATTTTCCTGATGTTGGTTTCGCAGTAAAGATTAAAGAAAACTTCAGGATAAAGCCGGTTGCGCAGATCGTACAGCGAGGCATTCTGGCTTAAAAATGCTGATGCGCGGTCGACGGTTTCTATATTTTTCACCATTTCAGAATCCGGGTATCTGTTGTTGATAAACATTTTGAAACCCGTCATATAAGAAAAATAGAATGTGGTCGAAGCAAAAATTATTATGAAATACTGCACAAACTGACCGAAAATTTTGATGCGCGACTGAGGATAAAAGTTTTTAAAAGCATTGTTCTTAAACATCATGATCAGCCAGACGACGATCATCAGCACAGAAATAATGATGTGTACGAAGATTAATCCGTGGCGGAAGTAATCGTCTTTCACGTACTGCGCCTGCAGTGTTTCAGGATTTACATGAGAAAGATATCCTACGACAAAAAAGAGAAGATGAAATATGAAAGCTGCAAGAAGCATCCAAGCGAGTTTTGTATTCCAGACGGTCGGATATTTCTCAAGCAGGTATTGATTAAATTTATTAAGTTTTTGCATTTTGAAAAAGGATTTGATGATAATTAGCTGACGAAAAATCTTCTTGTGGAAGACGAGATATTTCTAATATACAGGATCTCTGCTTCGGCGTTTCCTAATGCAGAAATCACCTGATGAAATTTAACATCGGCACCAAAAAACATCACATAAATTCCACCATTGTAGTTTAATTTTTCAAGGCTGAAATCTTTCAGAATCTCCAGAAGTTTTTTCCTGCTCTCTGGAGTATCGATTTCAATAATCAGCTGATTTTCGCCTTCCCTTTCTCTGTCAGAATTATCTTTGTATTGGCCGTTTTTCAGAAAAATCACCTTATCAGACACTTTCTCCACCTCGTAGAGCTGCTGCGAACTCAAAATCAAGGCAATTGGATTATTGACAGACGTGGCGATTGATTTTAAATCTTCGAGAATAACCTGTTGGGCCAAAACATCAAGATTAGCCAAAGGCTCGTCCAGCAAAAGAATTTCGGGCTTTCTTAGGAGAATTCTGGCAAGTTCAAAACGCATTTTGTACCCTGATGACAGTTCGTTCCATTTCAAATGTTTGTAGTTCCAAAGACCAAAGCGCGCGATCATCATGAGAACTCTGGTTTCGTTTTCCTCAGGCGGTATTCCGTAATTTGAAAGCACAAATTTCAGATTGTCTTTCAGGCTTCCGTACCATTTTTCCGTTCGCTGCGGAATGTACACGAGTGTCGCTTTCAGATCATAGTCATTTTTTGGGATTTCATTAAAAGAATAAGATAAATTTCCGCTGTCGTAGGATATTTCTTTAGCTAAAATCCGCAGTAATGTCGTTTTACCGTTTCCGTTTTCGCCGACCAGACCGTAAACCTCTCCTTTTTTGATTTCTATTGAAACCGGGCCGAGCGAAAAACGTCTGTTTCCGTAAGATTTTACAATCTGTGAAGCTGATAAAACAGCTTGATCTGAAGGATGTTCTTTAACATCAAATGTTGCAATTTTCGCAAGTAAATTTTCGCATTTCAGAATAAACTCCTCCATCGGATGTTTTTGGGATTCCTTCCAGTCTGTCAGTGCTATCGCTTCTTTATAAACAGACATATCCTGAGTATCCATTGCGCAGTCGAGCAATTTTCTGAATCCCAAATCAATGTCTTTGTTTTCTAAAAAATGGGTAACCTCGGCAACTCTTCGCTGATGTAGTGTCATTTGCTGGTATTTTAGTTTTTTTCGAAGATAGATATTTTTCTGTCACGTTAAATCAAATCATAAAGAATAAACTTAATCTCTATATTTGCCTAAATTTCAAGATGAAAAATTTTAAAAATCTGGCGCTTTTGGCTTTATTTACAGGAATAACTTTAAGTCACGCTCAGCAAACCATTCCTTTCAGAATTACAAAACACAACAACCTCATCATCAAATCTTTGGTAAATGACAGAGATTCTTTGGATCTGATGTTTCAGATCGCGATGGAAGATGCTTCAATTTCTCCCGAGAGAACCAGAAAAGCTGATCACATTACATTTAAAGATGAAATCAGTATTGGCAACACGGTCAAAATCGGAACTGAAAAATATGAAAACATCAGGTTTTTCGACAACGAAATTACAGGCCATGAAGCAGATGGAAAAATAGGAATCGGAATTTTTAAAGGAAAAACTTTTAAGATTGATTACGACAACAGTCAGTTTGTAATTTATGATAAAATGCCTGATCTGAAAGGATATCAATCGATGCCCTTATTTGCACAAAACGGAGCTTTGTATATTGTAGCTGATAACATTATTGAAGATCAACAGGATGAAGTGTATTTTCTTCTTCAATCTGGATATTCGGGAGGATTAATCTATTGCAATGAATTTTCTGACGGGAAAAATTTAGATAAGAAACTGAAGATTACTGGTGAAAAAACCATGAAAAACTCGGCAGGAAGAAGCGTCACAACCAAACAGGGAATTCTGCCTTTTCTGAAAGTCGGAGATTTTGTTTTAAAAAATGTTTCAGCTGGATTTTTTGTTGGAGAATTGAAGACACAAACGGTAAATTATCTTGGAGCAGATTTGCTGCGCCGTTTCAACTGGATTTTCGATAAAGGCCGGAATACAGTTTATATCAAACCGAGCAAATATTTTGAGTCGGAATATTATCAGATAAAATAAAAAAATCCGCTTCAGTTTTTGAAGCGGATTTTTATTTACTGTATTGAAAACTACATCGTCTCCATTTTGAAAGTCATACTCTCGATCACTTTCAGTATTGCTTCCACCGTATCCATTGATGTTAAACAAGGAACACCATTTTCAACACTCATTCTTCTGATCTGGAAACCGTCTCTTTCAGACTGCTTTCCTTTCGTCATGGTGTTAACAACATACTGAACTTTTCCTTTTTGGATCAGGTCGATTAAGTTCACACTTTCTTCTCCGATTTTATAACCGATTTTGCACGGAATTCCTTTTTCTTCGAAGAATTTTGCAGTTCCTTCTGTTGCCCAGATTCTGAAACCAACTTCATGGAATCTTGATGCCAAATCTGCAGCTTCCTGCTTGTGTTTATCAGCTACAGTAAACAAAATCGAACCGTGCATAGGAACTTTTCTTCCTGCTGCAACCAATCCTTTGTACAACGCCTTTTCCAAAGTTGTGTCTTTCCCCATCACTTCTCCGGTAGACTTCATTTCTGGGCCTAGAGAGATATCAACTTTCGTTAATTTTGAGAATGAGAACACTGGAACTTTTACGAAAACACCTTCTTTGTTTGGAACCAATCCGTTTTTGTAGCCTAAATCTTTCAGTTTCTGACCTAAAATCGCTTTCGTCGCTAGATTTGCCATCGGAACATCCGTAATTTTAGATAGGAAAGGAACTGTTCTTGACGATCTTGGATTTACTTCAATTACATATACGTTTCCTTCAAAAAGAACGTATTGAATGTTCATTAAACCTATCACATTCAGTCCTTTCGCCAATCTTTCAGTGTAGTCTACTAAAGTATCAATTTCTGCCTGAGAAACATTCTGTGGCGGATATACTGCGATCGAGTCACCGGAGTGAACTCCCGCCCTTTCGATGTGTTCCATAATTCCAGGAATAATCACCGTTTCGCCATCGCAAATTGCATCGACTTCCACTTCTCTTCCTGTAATATAACGGTCTACCAAAACCGGCTGATCCGGACTTGCGTCTACAGCAAATTCCATGTAGTGCGCCAATTCTGCTTCATTGTACACAATTTCCATTGCTCTTCCTCCTAGAACGTAGCTCGGACGAACCAAAACCGGGTAACCGATCTCATTGGCAATCACAATCGCTTCTTCTTTTGAAGTTGAAGTTTTACCTAAAGGCTGTGGAATTCCCAGTTCCTGAAGGGCTTTTTCAAATTTATCTCGGTTTTCAGCTCTATCCAAATCTTCCAGTGAAGTTCCTAAAATCTGAACTCCATAAGCAGCTAATTTATCTGCTAAATTAATGGCAGTTTGTCCACCAAACTGTACTACAACACCTTTTGGTTTTTCGAGGTCAATGATGCTCATTACATCTTCTTCCGTCAAAGGTTCGAAGTATAATTTATCTGAAATCGAAAAGTCTGTGGAAACCGTTTCAGGGTTATTGTTGATGATGATCGCTTCGTAACCCATTTCTTTGATTGCCCACACCGAATGAACCGTTGCGTAATCAAACTCCACTCCCTGACCGATTCTAATCGGACCAGAACCAAGAACGATGATTTTTTCTTTATCAGTAACTACAGATTCATTTTCCTCCTCGTAAGTTCCGTAGAAATAGGGTGTTTCAGATTCAAATTCAGCGGCACAAGTATCTACCATTTTATAAACCGGCACAATTCCGTTTTCTTTTCTGAAATTATAAACTTCTCTCTGTGTAGATTCCCACAAATGAGCGATATTCTGATCTGAGAAACCTAATTTTTTAGACTGAATTAGAATTTCTTTATCGAATCTGTTAGCAGCAATTGTCTTTTCGAAATCAACTAATTTCTTTAATTTCCAGATGAAGAATTTATCAATTTTACTCCATTCTACGATCTGTTCCCAATCGTAACCTCTTCTTAAAGCATCACAAATGATAAACAGTCTTTCGTCATCACAAACTCTGATTCTTCTTTCAATATCCTCGTCTGTTAAAGCTGCAGCCTGTTTTGTTTTTAAACCTAAATGTCTCAAGCCTGTTTCCAAAGAACGAACTGCTTTCTGTAAAGACTCTTCGAAGTTTCTTCCAATTGCCATTACTTCTCCCGTTGCTTTCATTTGAGTTGACAATCTTCTGTCTGCCGTTTCAAATTTGTCGAAAGGGAATCTTGGAAATTTAGTTACCACATAATCCAAAGCCGGCTCGAAACAAGCATAAGTTTTACCTGTAACCGGATTCATGATTTCATCTAAAGTCAGTCCAACCGCAATTTTTGCAGCAATCTTTGCAATCGGATAACCTGTTGCTTTTGATGCCAAAGCTGATGAACGGGAAACTCTTGGGTTCACCTCGATGATATAATATTCGAATGAATGCGGGTCTAAAGCCAACTGTACGTTACATCCTCCTTCAATTCCTAATGCTCTGATGATTTTAAGTGAAGCATTTCTCAACATCTGATACTCTCTGTCAGAAAGTGTCTGAGAAGGCGCTACAACGATTGAGTCACCTGTGTGAACTCCAACCGGATCTATATTTTCCATGTTACAAACTACAATTGCGTTGTCGTTTGCATCACGCATTACTTCGTATTCAATTTCTTTGAAACCTGCGATTGATCTTTCAATCAAACACTGCGTTACCGGACTGTATTTTAATCCTAATTCGGCAATTTCCTTCAATTCAGCTTCTGTAGAGGCGATTCCGCCACCTGTTCCTCCCATTGTGAAGGCAGGACGAACGATTACAGGATAACCAATTTCATTAGCGAAATTTATTGCTCCTTCAACTGTTGTCACAATATCTGATTCAGGAACAGGTTCGTTTAATTCTCTCATCAGTTCACGGAACAAATCTCTGTCTTCTGCTCTGTTGATGGCAGATAGCTTAGTTCCCAGAACCTCAACTTTGCACTCTTCAAGAATTCCTGAATTTTCAAGTTCGACCGCCATGTTCAGGCCTGTTTGTCCACCAAGTGTCGGTAAAAGTGCGTCTGGACGCTCTTTTCTGATGATGTGACTTACAAACTGTAGTGAAATCGGCTCGATGTAAACCTTGTCAGCGATTTCAACATCCGTCATAATCGTTGCAGGGTTTGAATTGATCAAAATCACCTTGTAACCTTCTTCTCTCAACGAAAGACAAGCCTGCGTTCCTGCGTAATCAAATTCCGCCGCCTGACCAATGATAATTGGGCCGGAACCGATTACTAAAATTGTTTTTATATCTGTACGTTTTGCCATTTTTTTGTTTTTAGATACTAGATGTCAGATTTCAGATTTTAGACTTCCAATATTGTGTTTACTTTTTTAGGTTAGATTTAAATGAATAAATCATTCGTTGAATTTCATTTAGATTTGATATTAAACTGTTGACTTTTTCAGCATTTAATAAATTGAGCTCTTTAGTTAAGATTAATTGAGTTTGTAACTCAAAAGAAGAAGCATTTGCTATTCCAAGAAAATGGTAAAATTCTCTATCATTGTTTCTTCCTGCTCCTTCCGCAATATTTGACGGAATTGAAACTGCAGATCTTTTAATCTGAGAAATCAAACCAAATTTTTCATCTTTTGGTAATTCAGCACAAATTATATAAACTTCTTTTGCAAGTTCTATTGATTTCTGCCAAAAAATTAATTTCTCAAAATTATGCATGTAAAGTCTGTTATCTGATGTCTAATATCTGAAATCTAAATTACTTTTTAAAATCCTCCATCAACGTGATGAAATCATCAAACAGATAATTCGCATCTTCAGGACCCGGGCTCGCTTCAGGGTGATACTGAACTGAGAAGCATGGATGGATCTTATGTCTAAGACCTTCATTTGTTCTGTCATTCAATGCGATATGAGTCTCTATTAAATCTGTTTCTTTAAGGCTCTCCTGATCAACTGCGTAACCATGATTTTGAGAAGTAATCGCTACCTTATTTTTTTCTAAATCCAAAACAGGGTGATTTCCTCCTCTGTGACCGAATTTTAATTTAAAAGTTTTTGCACCGCAAGCAAGGCCAATCAACTGATGTCCAAGGCAAATCCCGAAAATTGGAACTTTACCAAGCAATCCGCGGATCATTTCTAAAGCTTTTTGGTTGTCTTCAGGATCTCCGGGACCGTTGGATAACATAATTCCATCCGGATCCATCAGCAAAATTTCTTCTGCTGTAGTATCATGAGAAACAACAATGATGTCGCAGTTTCTTTGAGACAATTCTCTGATTATTCCTAATTTAGATCCAAAATCCACAAGTACTACTTTAAGTCCTCTACCCGGATTGGCATAAGAAGTTTTTGTTGAAACCTGCTCTACTTGATTTGTTGGGAAAGTAGTTGATTTTAATTCTTCAACCGTAGTGTTTTCGTCTGCATCTGCATTGACGATTTTTCCTTTCACCACACCTGAGTTACGAAGAATTCTTGTCAGTCTTCTGGTGTCAATTCCTGAAATTCCTGAAAGATTTTTCTTTTTAAACAGTTCCTGTAAAGTAATCTGAGTTCTGAAATTGGAAGGCAAATCGCAAATCTCCTTTACAATAAGACCTTTAATTGCAGGCTCGATGCTTTCGTAGTCATCACGGTTGATCCCGTAATTTCCGATCAGCGGATACGTCATGCACACAATCTGACCGCAGTATGACGGGTCAGAAATCAATTCCTGATATCCTGTCATTCCGGTATTGAAAACCACCTCTCCTGCTGTCTCCAAATCTGCTCCGAAACCTTCTCCATGAAATACTTCACCGGACTCCAGTATTAATTTTTTCTTCATTTTAACTTTTATCTTTATTTCTATTTTTTAATCTTCTTTAATTATCTGATATTGTTTGATTCCGCCCTTTCAGGGCTCACGGACATCAATTTTTTCTTTAACTCCATGGGCTTCACCCATGGCTATTGACAGGTCGCCCTTTCAGAGCTTTCTTCGGCATCATTTCCTTTTGTTGAATTTCTTAGCAATTTAAATTGAATCTTAAGAAATCTCAAAAGCATTCACACCTGGCTCTTTTTACTTTTACCTTTTTACTTAAAAGAGAAACCTTTCTCCTCCAAAGCATTTTTCAGAATCGCCATTCTTGCGAAAACACCATTCTGCATTTGTTTGAAAATTCGTGAGCGTTCACATTCCACCAGATCGGTATCGATTTCTACGCCTCTGTTGATCGGTGCGGGATGCATGATGATGGCTTCCTTTTTCATCGTTTTTTCTCTGGCCTTCGTCAGACCATATTTTTTATGATATTCCGAAGCTGAGAAACTCATTTTTGAATCGTGTCTTTCGTGCTGGATTCTCAATAACATCAAAACATCTACATCGTGAATCATCTCATCTACAGAAAGATACGTACCGTTAATTAAAGCTCCTTCGTCAAACCACTGTTCAGGTCCTGAGAAGTAAACTTTAGCGCCTAATCTTCTCAAAGCTTCAGCATTGGAGTTGGCAACACGGCTGTGTTTAACATCACCAACGATTCCGATTTTCAATCCTTCAAAAGTTCCGAATTCCTGATAAATAGTCAGCAAATCGAGCATGCACTGTGAAGGATGATTTCCCGTTCCGTCGCCACCGTTGATTACAGGAATGCTAATATTTTTTAATTCATCAAAATAACGGTCTTTCTTATCTCTGATCACGACAAGATTTACCCCTATGCTTTCAATCGTCTTTACGGTATCATATAAACTCTCACCTTTGTTGACAGAACTGTTGGATGCATCAAACGGAACCACCTGCAAACCCAGTTTTCTTTCGGCAACATCGAAGCTCGTTTTAGTTCTCGTGCTGTCTTCAAAAAACAGATTTGAGCAGAAAACTTCGCCCTCAATTTTAGCGGTTTTTCCGTTTGCAAAAGCTAAAGCTTCCGTCAGTATCTTATTGATTTTCTCTGTACTTAGTTCGGTAATCGTAAACATAAAATCTTAATTTTTGAACATAAAAAAAGCGAAGAAAATATCTTCGCTTAAAATAAATAAATATCGTAAAGGGCGTCTGCAATGCCCGGAAAATCTAATGATATGAATCCTGTTTTATTCATTGGGCGCAAAGATATTATATTCTGTAAAGTCTGGCAAGCACTTTTTTGTTTTTATTTCAAATGATAGTAAAATTTAGAAATCTGACAGCAATTGAATTCTCTCAGTCAACAATTTTGCGTAAATTCATGTTATAAAACTGTTTTAAAAATATAAATACACCGATAAAACATGAGAAACTACGTCATCGAAGACCTACCCCATTATTTTGAAGAATATAAAAAATCGATAAAAAATCCAAAAAAATTTTGGGACGGTATCGCAGATAAAAATTTTGTCTGGTATCAGCGATGGAGCAAAGTCGTAAAATATGATATGAACGAAGCGAAAATCACGTGGTTTAAAAATGCCAAACTTAACATCACCAAAAACTGTCTCGACCGGCATCTGGCTTCCAAAGGCGACAAAACGGCAATCATTTGGGAACCGAATAATCCTAATGAATCCGCGCAACATATTTCGTACAGCGAGCTTTACACAAGAGTAAATAAAACTGCTAACGTTCTTCGTGATTTGGGTGTGGAAAAAGGTGACCGCGTCTGCATTTATCTGCCAATGATTCCCGAACTGGCGGTTGTGATGCTGGCCTGCGCCAAACTTGGAGCTGTGCATTCGGTAATTTTTGCCGGATTTTCTTCATCTGCGGTAACTTCACGTGTGAATGACTGCGGCACAAAAATCATGATTACATCTGATGGAAGTTATCGTGGAAACAAAGTTTTAGATTTAAAATCAATTATCGATGAGGCGTTGAAAGACTGCCCGACTGTCGAAAAAACTTTGGTGGTAAAAAGAACGCACAACGAAGTTCAAATGAAAGAAGGCCGTGATTTCTGGATGGAAGATTTGTTTGAGAAAGCATCAGCAGATTTTGTCACAGTGATTATGGATGCTGAAGATCCGCTTTTTATTTTGTACACTTCAGGATCAACAGGAAAGCCAAAAGGAATGCTTCATACATGCGCAGGGTACATGGTTTACACGGCGTACACCTTTAAAAATGTCTTTAATTATCAGGAAAATGATATCTACTGGTGCACTGCTGATATTGGCTGGATTACAGGACATTCTTATATTCTGTACGGTCCGCTTCTGAATGGCGCAACGACCGTAATTTTTGAAGGCGTGCCCACTTACCCGGAACCTGACCGTTTTTGGGAAGTCATTGAAAAACATAAAATCACTCAGTTTTACACGGCGCCGACTGCCATTCGTTCTTTAGCAAAAGAAAGCGCAGAATGGGTTGACAAACACGATTTGAGTTCGCTGCGTGTGATTGGATCTGTAGGTGAACCGATCAATGACGAAGCCTGGCATTGGTTTAATGATCATGTCGGAAGAAAAAAATGTCCGATTGTAGATACTTGGTGGCAGACAGAAACCGGTGGCATTATGATCTCGCCAATTCCTTTTGTGACACCGACTAAGCCGACGTATGCAACACTTCCGCTTCCCGGAATTCAACCGGTTTTGATGGATGACAAACGAAACGAAATCACCGGAAATCAGGTCACCGGAAATCTCTGCATCCGTTTTCCGTGGCCTGGAATTGCAAGAACAATTTGGGGTGATCATCAGCGATATAAAGAAACGTATTTTACAGCTTTTCCTGGGAAATATTTTACAGGCGACGGCGCGCTCCGCGATGAGGTTGGCTATTACAGAATTACCGGTCGCGTAGATGACGTGGTGATTGTAAGCGGTCACAATCTTGGAACGGCACCAATTGAAGACAGTATCAACGTACATCCTGCGGTGGCAGAATCTGCTATTGTAGGTTTTCCACACAACATAAAAGGAAGCGCATTGTACGGTTTTGTAATTTTAAAAGAATCCGGTGAAGGCAGACAGCGCGACAATCTTGCGAAAGAAATTAATCAACTCATTTCAGAGCAAATTGGGCCGATCGCAAAGCTTGATAAAATTCAGTTCGTATCGGCTTTGCCAAAAACAAGATCCGGAAAAATCATGCGCCGGATTTTAAGAAAAATTGCGGAAGGTGACTTCGGCAATTTTGGAGATACCTCTACACTTCTTGATCCTGAAGTTGTGGATGAAATCAAAAACGGAAGAATAGAATGATTTCAGTAAAGAAATCTGATTTTAAAAGATAATTGTAAGTCATTTTATAAAATTATTTTTTAACTTTAATACACCAAAAACAAAATGATATGGCTGATATTTTAGCAGGAATTTTCGAACGCAACAGCGACTACAAAAGACTGGAAATGGAACTTGAAAGCGCCGGAAAACAAGATAGCGATTACATCGTTTATCTGAATGACGATCACAGCAGCCAGTATATGGCCACTGTACAGGTGCAAAGCGTGACTGAAGCTGAAGAAATCGGAAGAATTTTTTCCGAAAACTCTGTCGTAAAATCATACTACATAGAAAATATGAATATCCGCGAAGCGTCTTACGATACCGTGAAAAAGTTTATCAATACACGGAGCAAAGCAGAAATTCATAACAGTCCGGATGTAAAAATTAAGACGCCAAACGACGGGATGGATTCTGAGGTGAAATTTTAAAAAAAAGCAATTCATTAAAAAATAATATCCGCAGGGCATTCTCTGCGGATTTTTCTACGAATTCACAGCAAGTTTGCAGTGATATTTCGTATTTTCGTTTAAACAAAGGCTTGAGCAAACTATGAGTTACGATCTGGAACAGGAAAATAAAGAAATCTTAGCGAGGTACAAAGATTTGATTTCAAATACCTACCGCACGCTGGATGAGGAAAACAACAAACTCATCCGGAAGGCTTTTGATATCGCGCTGGATGCACATAAAGATCAGCGCAGAAAATCTGGTGAGCCTTATATTTATCATCCGATTGCGGTGGCGAAAATCGTCGCGAAAGAAATCGGTCTCGGTGCGACATCGATTGCCTGTGCTTTGCTGCACGATGTAATTGAGGATTCAGATTATACCTACGAAGATTTAAAAAAGATTTTTGGCGAAAGAATCGCGGTCATTGTAAACGGACTGACGAAGATTTCGATCATGAACCATCAGAATATCTCTGTACAGTCTGAAAATTACCGTAAACTTTTGCTCACACTTTCTGAAGATTTCCGTGTGATTCTGATTAAAATTGCCGACCGTCTTCACAATATGCGCACGCTGCAAAGTATGCTGCCGGATAAGCAGAAAAAGATTGCTTCAGAAACAGTATATATTTACGCGCCTCTCGCCCACCGTTTGGGACTTTATAATATCAAATCGGAACTTGAAGACTTGTCTTTAAAATATAATAATCCCGATGTTTTTAATGAAATTACCGAAAAACTCGAGTTGGCAAAAGAAAGCCGCGAAAGATATATTGAAGAATTTAAAAATGAAGTTTCAGACCGTTTAAAGGAAGAAGGTTTAAAGACGACCATTAAAGGCCGTGCAAAAGCGATCTCATCCATTTACCGGAAAATGCTCAAGCAGGGCGTTTCTTTTGAAGAAGTTTTTGATAATTACGCTATCAGAATTATTTACCGCAGCGATGCCAAAAATGAAAAATTCCTCGCCTGGAAAATTTATTCCATCGTAACCGACGTTTATCATACCAACCCTTCGCGTATGCGGGACTGGATTACTCAGCCGAGATCAACAGGCTATGAAAGTCTGCATTTAACAGTTTTAGGGCCTGGTAAAAAGTGGATTGAAGTGCAGATCCGTTCGGAGAGAATGGACGAAATTGCGGAAAAAGGCGTTGCCGCACATTACAAATACAAAGAAGGTTACAAGCAAACCAACGACGACAGAAATTTTGAAAAATGGGTTACAGAAATTCGGGAAGTGCTTGAGCAGCAACAGAATCTGACGACTTCTGAACTTTTAGACAACATCAAACTCAATCTCTATTCGAAAGAAGTTTTTGTTTTTACGCCCAAAGGTGAAATTAAAATTTTACCTACCAATGCAACCGCGCTTGATTTCGCTTTTTCTGTACATTCAGACTTGGGCATGAAATGTCTTGGGGCAAAAATCAACGGTAAACTGGTGCCGATATCTTACGTTCTGCAAAACGGCGATCAGGTGGATATTTTATCTTCTCAAAATCAGAAACCAAAAACCGATTGGCTGGATTTTGTTGTGACTTCAAAGGCAAAATCGAAGATTAAAGGTTATTTAAATTCCGAGAAAAATACGGTTGTAGAAGAAGGAAAAGAGATTCTCAAGAGAAAATTAAGACACGTAAAAATTAATTTCAACGATGAAGAAATTAATAAACTGCAGAAATTTTTCAACCTGAAAACTTCGCAGGAACTGTTTATGAAATTTCAGACGGCAGAACTTGATGCGAGCAGTCTCAGAAAATATATTGAAAGTAAAAACGTCTTTAATAATCTGCTTTCGCGTTTCAGAAAATCACCTGCAAAAAATACGCATTACACCGAGCCGAAAGAGATAAATCTCGATATGATCGTCTTCGGAAAAGATGAGGAAAGGCTTAATTATACCTACGCGAAATGCTGCACCGTAATTCCCGGTGACAAAATTTTCGGCTTTATCACGATTTCGGAAGGGATAAAAGTGCACAGTGATAATTGTCCGAACGCCATCAACCTCCGTGCACAGTACGATTACCGAGTAATTCCTGCTAAATGGGTCAATGAGGAAAGTTTTAAAAACAGAATCAAAATTGAAATCGAAGGACTTGACCGAATGGGAATGATCAACGATATTACTACGGTCATCAGCGGTGCAATGGGAATGGATATGAAAAGTATGTCGATCGAGTCTAATGACGGGATTTTTACGGGAAATATCAATCTCGAAGTGAAAAATAAAGGTCAGCTTGAAGAAACTTTTAAACAGCTGAAAAATATCGAAGGCGTTTCAAAAGTAGTCAGGACTTAGCAAATAATTTATATCTGCGGAAATGTCTTTAAGTGGATTATTTAAAAAAATCAGCATAAAGAAACTGGATTTAATAAGTTAAATAGAAGAAATTATGCTGTCTTAAAACTTTCTTCAGATTCAAAATAGGAGTTTTTTATGGTAAAAAAAGAACTACAACAAATTTGATGTAGGATATTTATTTAAAATTTTCGGGATTTTCTTCTTTTGTAAGAGTGTTATCGTCTGATTTCTCATGAAGGAATTTTTTCTTTAACGCTTTTCTTTTCACTTCATCGCTGAGGAGTTTTTCAAGCCTGACTTTTCGGATGGCAATATTTAATTCATTTCCGAAAAGCAGAAGATAAACATTTACATTAATCCAGATCATCAATAAAATCATACTTCCTATTGAGCCGTACAAAACGTTGTATCGCGCAATATCTTTCACATAAATCGCAAAAAGCGCAGTTGTAAGTGTAAAAAGTAAAGTCGTAAGAATCGCGCCGGGAATTGCCTGTCGGAAACGAACAATTTTTACCGTTCCAAGCCAATAAAACATCGTAAGCAAAAGAAAATAAAAGACCGGAAAAGAGACAAATCCAATAATGGCAGAGAGGTTACTGGTAATCCATGAAAGTGATTCTACCGGCGTAAAAAGCTTTAAAACAACCTCAGAATAATACACTCCAAAAAGTCCCAGAAAGATAATGCTGACGAAGCCGATCGTTATAAAAAAAGAAAGGATAAATTCTTTTACATCGGTGCGGCGTTCTTTGGTATTTTCGTTAAAACCGCTAAGAAGCGCAAATGTTCCGTTGGTGGCAAAGATTAAAGCGATAAGAATCGTAATTTTGCTGATTCCTTTCATATTCGGGATAATGCTTTTCTCAATGTATTCCCGCACATCACCTTCCATATTTGAAGGGAAAATATTATGCAGCAGAACTTCGAAAATGTAAAATTGAAGTTTGTCGTAATGAGGCATATACGGAATTACTGACAGAAGGAAGAGTAAAAACGGAAATAAACTGAGGGTGAAATTCCAGGAAATACTGGCGGCTTTTTTTCCGATTCTGTCTTGAAAAACACCAGAAATATAGATCTGAAACATCTGCCAGAAGGAAATCCCCAATACGGGAATGTGCAGATCATCGAGATACTGTTTGATTTTTTTCAGAAAAGCCGGAGTCTTTAAACCCATATCTTAGATAAAAATTTTATTTGGCGGAAACCTCAATCACAAATTTAATTTTTCTGATCGTCAATTCAAAATGTGGTGCCTTATTTTAACGTTTTCTGGTAAAATCTCAGATTTTGCTCATAAATTTCAGTTGATTATCTTTGGCAAAGTTTATTATATTATGCGTATCAGCCTGCTCTGTATCGGGAAAACCGACGACCGCGAAATCATTTCGCTGATTAATTATTTTCTACCGAGACTTCCAAAACACTGGAATTTTGAGATCGTGGAAATCGCTGATGTCAAGAATGCAAAAAATCTTTCGCCTGATCTTTTAAAAAAAGAAGAAGCTAAACTTTTTCTTAATCACATCGATAAAAATGATCTTGTTCTTTTACTTGACGAGAAGGGCAAGCAGTACACCAGTCGCGAGTTTTCGCAGAAAATTGATAGCTGGATGAATCTGTCGGTAAAAAAAATTAATATATTAATCGGTGGCGCTTATGGTTTTTCAGATGAAATCTATGCGAGAAGCAGTGAGAAAATGTCGCTTTCCAAAATGACTTTTACACACCAGATGATACGGTTATTTATCGTCGAACAGCTGTACCGCGCCGATCAGATTCTGCAGGGTAAACCATATCACAATGATTAATCTACTTTTTCAATGCAATCTGTCGCTTCGCTTCACCTACTATGAAAGCCACAGAATTGGCTATATTAAAACTTCTTATCAGATTCGACATCGGAATCTTCAAATGATTTTCGAAAAGCTGTAAAACATCTTTACCTAAACCAACACTTTCTTTTCCGAAAACAAGCCAGTCGCCATCCTTAAAATCAATTTCCAGATACGATTTTTCGGCGTGCGAACTCATCAGAAACACCCGCGACCGATCTGGAATGACGTCCATCCATTCTTCAACATTCTGATATTCCGTCACGTCGAGATGCACCCAGTAATCTAAACCTGAACGTTTCAGATTTTTATCATCAATCAAAAAACCAAGTGGGTGTATTAGATGCAGACGGCTTTCAGTTCCGACACATAAACGGCCGATATTACCAGTATTATTGGGGATTTCCGGCTCGACAAGAACGATATTCAGCATAAAATTTTTAAATTAAGAATGCAACGGTTATTTTTGCGTGCATTTTGCCAGCGCATCTCTAAGCATCGCTTTTTCATGACCGAGCGCAACAGCTTTTTCCAAACTTGCACACGCTTCTCTCGTATTCCCGGAATCTGTCTGAATCTGAGATTTGATCACGTATGTCTGTGAAAATTTAGGATCTATTTTTAATGATTTTTCGATATCTGCAAGCGCTTCTTTGGGCTTTTTTAATTTTAGATAAACTTCTGCACGACCGTTGTATAAAAGCGATTCCGGTTTTTCAGCGAGAAGCTGATTGTAATCTTTTAACGAGCCTTCGAGATCGCCGTTTCGCTTTTTAAAATTAGCCAAACCGGTTTTAGCAAAAATATTATTAGGATCGAAAGTGAGAATCTGCTTTAAATCTTTTTCAGCCAAATCTTTTTTGCCAAGACTTTCATAGACTTTAGCACGCGTCAGATACATTTCGGCATTTTCAGGATCGATTTTTAAACCTTTATCTAAATACTCCAACGCTTTAGTTTTGCTGCCTTTTTGGTTGTGCAAAGTTCCGAGATTTGAATATGCCGCGGGAGAAGCCGGATTGGCAATTAAAGCTGATTCGTATGATTTAAATGCGGCAGGAATTTTCCCCAAACGGCGCTGCGCCATCCCGAGATTATTAAAATATTCAGATTTAAATTTCTGAATCGTTTCATTCTGAGCCAGTTTTGTGTACTGCTCTTCCGCGCAAACGTAATCTGCTTTCTGCATGCAGGCTTCAGCAGTTTTTTTGTCCTGAGCAGAAAATCGTGAGAGAGATAACAGTGCAAAAGCACCGAAGAATAGATTTTTTTTCATGTATTGAGGTTTTGTTTGTTGATGACTTTTTTTGCAAGCAAATAAAATGCTGCTCCCAATAAAACACCTACAAACGCGCCTACCAAAATATCTATCGGGAAATGTACTCCTAAATATATACGGCTGTATGCTACAATGGCCGCCCACACAAATATAGCATAAGGAAACCACTTGAGTTTATTTTTTAATAAAAAACTGAGATAAGTAGCTAAAAAGAACGTGTTGGAAGCGTGTGCCGAATAAAAACCGAATTGTCCGCCGCACTTTACGATTCGCATCATACTCATTACAGAAGGATCATGACAGGGACGAAGTCTTGCAACACTGAATTTGAAAATCCCTGAAACCTGGTCTGAAACAGTAACGCCTAATGCAATAAAGATCAAAATAAAAATTAATGATCTCAGTTTGTAATTTTTATAGAGTAAGTAAAGGAAAATGATGTAGAGCGGAATCCAGACGAATGTGCCGGAAACCATTTGCCAAAAAGGATCGAAAGGAGAATCTCCCAGATTGTTCAGGTATAAAAAAACATTTTTGTCTTCCTGAATAATTTCTTCCATACGCTATCTGCTTACAGGCCCTTCGTAGTGTTCGTCTTCAGAAGGTTTTACAACAACGGCAGGTTCTGTATTTGAAGCAATCGTATGGCTTGGATCAGCGATCAGATCTTTATTAAAATCATTCATGGGATTGTAATCTTTAGCCGCATCTTTTACCTTTTCTATCTCGCGTTTGATATCTGAAACAGGATTGTCTGTCTCCTTCAAAATCTCAGTTTTGATATCTTCTACCGCACCACGCATTTTGCGTACCCCGGAACCTAAATCACGCGCGATCTGCGGAAGTTTGTCTGGGCCAAACAAAACTACAATTGCAATGGCAATGAGTGCCATTTCTCCGATGCTTAATTCCATGATGCTAAATTACAAAAGATTATATAAAAATAATGTTGAAAGGCAAATTTTAAACCAATTTTAAGTTTTGTTTTTCTGGAAAGCACGGTACGTAAAGTAAATACTCAGCGACATCAAAATAAATCCCAGTAAAAACGGCGCACCCGGAAATTCTACCGGACCGTGTTTCTGTGTAAAATAATAGAACAGATCATTCATCATCAAAGGTCCTACAATCGTTGTCGCGCTGATTAAACTCGTCAGAGCGCCCTGAAGCTGTCCCTGTTCATTTTCCGGGACGTTTTTAGAGATGATCGACTGCAAAGCCGGTCCGCAGATTCCTCCCAGACAATACGGAACTAAAAAGACAAACATCATCCAACCCTGCGTCGCGAATGAAAATAATAAAAGTCCGATGGCGTAAAGCGACAAGCCGTAATAAATACTTTTCCGGTCGCCAAACTTTTTTGTGGTGTATCTGATGAGCACGCCCTGAACCAAGCCTACGAGTAAACCGACGATGCCAAGTGAGATGCCCACCATTCTTTTGTCCCAGTCGAAAACATACATCGTGAAGAAACTCCAGTTGCTCTGTACCGCGTGACCGGCGATGTAAATCAGAATTAAAGAAACAATCAAACCTGAAATTTCAGGATGTTTTGCTAAAAATTTAAAAGAACCAACCGGATTTGCATTCTTCCAGCTAAACTCGCGTCGCTTGTCTTTATCTAAACTTTCAGGGAGAATAAAATAACCGTAGAGAAGATTAATTCCGCATAAAACCGCCGCCGCATAAAACGGAACGCGCGAACCGTAATGCCCGAGCAATCCGCCTAGAACCGGCCCAATGATAAATCCGACACCGAAAGCAGCACCGATTAAACCAAAATTTTTCGCGCGATCTTCATCTGTAGAAATATCCGCGATGTATGCGCTTGCAGTAGTAATGCTTGCACCCGTCATTCCGGCAATAATTCTTCCTGCAAAAAGCCAGATGATTGTCGGAGATAGTGCAAGCAAGATATAATCGAGGGCGAAACCAAGAAGTGAAATCAAAATAATCGGTCGACGCCCGTATTTATCACTGAGATTTCCGACAATCGGCGAAAAAACAAACTGAGTTACTGCATACGCAAAACCAAGCCAGCCATTGTATTTTGCAGCTTCACTGAGATCTGCATGAATGAGCTCGCGAATCAGATCGGGAACCACAGGAATGATGATTCCCCAGCCGGTAATATCTATCAGCAGTGTGATGAATATAAAAGTCATCGCTGCATTTTTCTGATTGGATTTCATTTTTTGTGTGTTGGTTTGGTCATGCAAAAATATTTAATTTAACTGAATCCCAATTAGATTAAAATAAAAAACCTCTCACGAGGAGAGGTTTTAATATGTATTGAAAACTTAATTATTTTGTAGCCAAAACCTGTTTGTCGGTTGATGATTTGCCGTGTACATCTTCTTCTTTTCCTGTTTTAAGAAAATCGTAAGCAATAGCCGACGCGATGAAGATTGATGAATACGTACCGAATGCAATACCTATTAACATGGCAAACATAAAGCCTCTCAGGTTATCTCCGCCGAAGATGAAGATCGCAAGAATTACCAAAATCGTCGTGAAAGATGTGTTGAAAGTTCTACCCAAAGTACTTGATATTGAATCATCAAATAAACCTGATAAAGTAAGCGCTTTTTTCTCTCTTAAGTACTCGCGGATTCTGTCGAAAATAATTACCGTATCGTTGATTGAATATCCCAAAACAGTAAGAATCGCTGCCACAAAATCCTGATTGATTTCCATGTTGAACGGCATGATGTTGTGAAGCAGAGAATACGCTCCCAAAATAATAATCGCATCATGGAAGAGTGCTGCAACGGCGCCCAAAGAGAACTGCCATTTTCTGAATCGCACCAAGATGTAGATAAAAATTCCGGCAAGAGCAGCGCAAACCGCCAAAATACCGTGCAGTTTAATATCATCAGCTACCGTTGGACCTACTTTATCTGAAGAAACAATTCCTACTTCACCTTTGTCTGCAGATTTAAAATCAGCCAAAGTTGTTTTTGAAGGAAGATCAGCTTTCAAACCGTCAAACAGTTTCTGCTCGATCGTCTGATCGGCTTTTAAAGATTCGTCATCGATCAGATAATCCGTAGAAATTTTCAGCTGTCTGTCGTTTCCGAAGGTTTTTGCTTCTACTGAAGAGTTTTTGCCGTCTGTTGTAGCAAAAGCTTTTGCAAGACGTTCTTCGATGTTTTCAGCATCAACATTTTTATCAAATCTTACAATATAATTTCTACCACCGGTAAAATCGATACCGTATTTGAAACCGTTTGTGAAGATTGAGAAAAGACAGATTACCGTAAGAATCGCAGATACGATGTAAGAATATTTTCTCTTTCCGATAAAATCGATCCATACATTTCTGAAGAGATTTTTAGTTGGAGCCGTCCATACAGAAAGACCTTTTCCTTTATTCAGTCTGTTGAAAATCATTACTCTCGAAAGCAAAATCGAGGTAAATAATGTCATTACGATACCGATCATCAGGGTTAATGCAAAACCTTTGATAGGTCCGGTTCCGAAGAAAAATAAAACAACCGCCGTTAATAAAGTCGTTAAGTGACCGTCGATAATCGCGCTTAAAGCGTGTTTGAAACCGTCTTTATACGCTTCAAGAATGCTTTTTCCTGCGAAAAGTTCTTCTTTGGTTCTTTCATAAATGATTACGTTCGTATCGACCGCCATCGCCATTGTAAGAACGATACCCGCGATACCCGGAAGTGTAAGTGTAAAGTTACCCGACGCCATGATTCCGAAAATATAGAACAGGTTGATGATCATCGCAATTACTGCGTAAACACCAGCTCCACCGTAATAGAAAACGATGTAAACGATGATAATTAAAAACGCAATTGCAAATGAAATCATACCCGCATTGATCGATTCCTGACCGAGTGACGGACCAACCTGAGTTGCCTGCACCACTTTTGCACCTGCAGGAAGTTTACCTGCACCCAAAACATCTACCAATTCCTTAGCTTCTTCCTGAGAGAAGTTACCGGAGATCTGCGTTCTTCCGTTTGGAATGGCACCTACAACATTAGGCGCGGTGTACACTCTGTTATCCAAAGTTACAGCAACGGGTTTCCCTACATTTTTCTCTGTAAGGGTTTTCCAGTCTCTTGCCCCTTTAGAATCCATCTGCATATCTACGACTACTCTTCCAAGATCATCGTAAGAAATATTGGCAGTTTCAACTGCTCCGTCTACTGGCGCTTTTTGGTTGATGTTACTTTTAATAGCGTACAGAACCAGCGCATCCGGAGTGGTAGATTCTGGTTTGTAACCCCACATAAACTGCGTGTATCTTAGATTTGAAGGCCTTGCAGCGATCGCTTCTTTAGAATTTAACAGTTTATTGATTGCTGCAGTATCGGTAAGTTTTACATTTCCGACACCGTTTGCGTTTAGTTTATTCAGCTGAAGTGCTTCGATAATACGAACACTTGAACCTGTTTTTGCAGAATCTCTTTTCGCATTCATCGACTGCTGAAGCTGCTCAAAATAAGGAAAAACATCCTGAGCCTGTTGTACTTCCCAAAACTGAAGTTTCGCAGAAGTCTGAAGCATTTTCTTAACTTTGTCGATGTCTTTCATGCCCGGCATTTCCACAGAAATTCTCGCCGTTCCAGGCACTCTCTGTACGTTTGGCTGCACGGCGCCCATTTTGTCAATTCTGGTACGGATTACTTCAAAAGCAGTTCCTACAGAAAGATCAATTCTTTTTTTAACGATGCTTTTCACCTGCTCGTCAGGTGTATTGTATGTGATTTCAGAAAGATTATTGTTTCCGAAAACCTCCGTATCTGCAAGTTTAAGTTTAGTTCCTTTTGCACTGTTTACCGCATCAAATTCTGTAAAGAAATTATCGATATACGATTTTGTGGAATTTTTCTGTACCTCATCCGTTCTGTTAAGCGCTTCGATAAGCACCGGATTGGTAGAATAATTGGTAAGATCGTTGATCAGATCACGCTGATTGATTTCCAGAAGAACGTTGATCCCACCTTTAAGGTCGAGACCGAGTTTCATCTCTTTATCTTTGGCTTTAGCGTAATTTAGCTCTGTAAAACCAAGATTCAAAGTCTCTTCTTTCAGACGTTTGATTTCCTTTTCGTTTCCTTTTGCAGCTTCGATCTGCGATTCAATCTTGCTGGCGTACCATGTTGGCAATAGCTCGTTTAAGCAAATTAACCCTAGTACAATAGCGACGATTGTAATAAGTCCTTTTCCTTGCATTTTGTTATGACTACGTTAAATTAAGTCGGCAAATATAATGATTTTATTCACATTTTATGATTTTATGGCACAGAAAAGCTTTATTTTCAGCATTGTTGCGATCTGAAAGATGTAGTTTTACTTAAGATTAATTTTCTGATTTTCGCTGATAAAAATTCACTGCTTGGTACAGATTTTTCATAAGTCTTTTCACACCCTTGAAATCAGATCATTATGAAAAAACTCCTACTCTTTTTCTCCCTTGTTTTATTTTCTTTTTCGCAGTCTCAAACCATTTCTCTAATTGAGTTTGCAACCGGATTATCAAACCCTGTGGAGATTACCCACGCCAATGATTCCCGTATTTTTGTCGTTCAGCAAAACGGAATTATTAAGATTGTACAGCCCACCGGCGCCGTAAATGCCGCAGATTTTTTAAATATCAGTTCTAAGGTAAATTTCGGTGGCGAGCGCGGACTTTTAGGTCTGGCTTTTCATCCGCAGTATGCGACAAACGGATATTTCTTTGTTTTTTACAACAACACAGCAGGAAATCTGGTTGTAGCCAGATATTCTGTCAGCTCAACAAATGCAAATGTTGCTGATGCCAATTCAGAAAAAATTATCATCAATATCCCGAAACCTTTCGACAATCATAATGGCGGAAGCATCAAATTTGATCCGAGCGGCTATCTATGGGTGGTTACCGGCGATGGTGGAAGCGGTGGCGATCCCAATAACAATTCGCAAAATAAAAATTCACTGTTGGGAAAATTGCTGCGCTTAGATATCAACACAGCTGCTAATATTCCGTATGCGATTCCTCCCGGAAATCCCTTTATCAATGTTGATGGCGCAGATGAAGTTTGGGCGTACGGACTAAGAAATGCATGGAAATATTCTTTCGATCTTACCACAGGAAATGTTTTAATTGCCGATGTCGGACAAAATCAGTTTGAGGAAATCAACCGTGTTCCCATTACCCAGGCTGGAGCAAATTATGGCTGGAGATGTTTTGAAGGAAACACGGCGTACAATTCTTCAGGTTGTACAGTCGGTGCAAATTACACAACGCCGGTGGCAGTTTATGATCATACAGGAAGCAAATGTTCAATCACAGGCGGCTATGTTTACCGCGGAACAACTTATCCGGCACTTCAAGGAATGTATTTTTTCGCTGATTACTGCTCGGCACAAATCGGAATGTTAAACCAAAGCAATATTGTCACCTGGACGACGCCATTTACCGGAAACTTATTCTCGACTTTTGGAGAAGATTCAAGTAAAAATTTATACGTTGCAGCGGTAAACAACGGTAAAATTTATAAAATCGCTTCAGGATCTCTGGCTACAGAAGAAACTTTCAGAAAGCCCATCAGAATATATCCAAATCCGGCGCACGAGACTTTATTTATTGAAGGTTTTGATGATTACGCATTTTCTGCACAAATTCTGACATTGGAAGGAAGAGTTGTTTTAAACGACACTAAACTTAATTTCGATAACAGTTTGGATATACGCGGAATTCCTGCAGGTACTTATTATATTCACATCAAAATGAACGATCTGAAAACGTACAGCGAAAAAATTATCATTAAATAATTAATTCAGGCCAAAATAAAAAGTGACTTCAAATTGAAGTCACTTTTTTCATATTAAATCGTCATCGAGAAAATCCTGGTTTCAGGTTTGTTCCGCATCATACGCAGATCAAAAACCATCGCCACATTCCGGGTAAAAGCTCTGCCTTCTTCAGTAATTTTTATTGAATTTCCGCTGAGTTGTACCAAACCGTCATTTTCCATTTCTTTCAGCATTTCCATTGCATTTTCAATTCCCGAAAAGCTATTTTCATCTGTAAAGGTTGTTTGCAGCTGACACATCAGATTTAAAATATGACGGCGAACTTTAAGATCTTCTTCATTTAAAATATGACCTTTCACCACAGGAATTTCACCGTTCTGAACCATCTTCTGGTACTCTTCCACCGTTTTCACATTCTGCGCAAATGCATACCAGGAATCTGAAATAGCCGACATCCCAAGACCCACCATCAGCTGCGTATTGCTTGAAGTGTAGCCCATAAAATTTCTGTGAAGTTTTTTCTGTTTTAAAGACTGGTACAGATCGTCGTGCTCCAGAGAAAAATGATCCATTCCAACTTCAATATACCCGAGTTTTTCCAAAAGCTGTTTTCCGTCTTCATAGAGTCGGCGTTTTTCTTCACCGCTCGGCAGATCATTTTCATCAAAACCTCTTTGCCCAACGCCTTTCACCCACGGAACGTGCGCATATGAATAAAAAGCCAGACGGTCAGGTTTCAGTTCTAGCGTTTTGCGGATCGTATGTTCCATTGCTTCCCAGGTCTGATGTGGCAGTCCGAAAACCAAATCGTGGCTTACACCTTTATATCCGATCTCGCGCGCCCATTCGGTCACACGCTGCACATTTTCAAAAGGCTGAATTCTGTTGATGGCTTTCTGTACTTTCAGATCATAATCCTGCACACCAAAACTTGCTCTGCGGAAACCCAAATCATACAAAGTCTGAAGATGTTCGCGCGTCGTATTATTAGGATGACCTTCAAAAGAAAATTCAGGATGATCGGCGATTGTTACCGTTTCAAAGATACCTGAAAGAAGCGTCTTAAGATTTTGTGGAGAGAAAAAAGTGGGTGTTCCGCCGCCCAAATGCAGTTCTTTCAGGATAGGTTTTTCGGAGAAAAGATTGAGATAAAGCTGCCATTCTTTTAATACACTTTCCAGATAAGGAATTTCCACGCTGTGCTGTTTTGTAATTCTCTTGTGACACGCGCAAAATGTACAGAGCGCTTCGCAAAAAGGCAGGTGAATGTAAATTGAGATACCTTCTGCCGCATTGCTTTCGTTGAAAGATCTTATGACCGTATTTTTCCATTCCTGAGGCGAAAACGTACTTTCATCCCAATAAGGAACCGTTGGGTAAGACGTGTAACGTGGCCCCGGAATATTATATTTATCGATTAATGAATTCATTTTGAAATTTTAAAGCAGATAATTCTGCGAAGATTATCTTATGCAAATTTAGGCATTCGAAGCGACTTTTACCTTATGAAATATATTAGCTGAAAGTCGTCTTTTATTCGAAACTAAGCTTAATGATACGGTCTTTTCCTGCAAAAACTATGCTTTTAGTATCGATCCATTCGCATACAAATAATCCTTTTTCATCTGAAATTTTCTTCCAGGTATTTCCGAAATCTTCAGAATAGCTAATATGTTTGTCGCCGACCGCAATGATTTCTTTTCCCTTTGAACCAGGTTTGATTTTTACACAGGTTGTATAACCCGCATTTTTTCCCGAAGCCTGAATTTCCCAGGTTTTTCCACCGTCATTTGTCGTTGCAATATTGTTGATGTTGGCATCCTGTTTTGTGTAATCGCCACCAACTGCAATTCCGAACTGATCGTTTAAGAAGTCTATTGAATAAATTCCTTGAGAAGATTCTCCCTGTATGAAAGGCGTATTAAAAACTTCAAATTTTTGAGTTTTAAAATTTAATCTTAAAATTCTCGAAGATTTTCCACCTGTGGCGATCCACAGATAATTTTTTGTCGAAGCAATATTGGTGTTGCTTGCAGCAAAAGCGGCTTCACCGTTATTTAATCTAACAGAATTTTGAAAAAAACTCCACGCACCTTTTTCAAATTTTGCCAGTTTTAAATGCTGATCATCAGTATCGCTGAACGCAAAAGCAAGATTTTCATTCACAAAATGAAACGTGTCATAAAACGCCGCTTTTGCATTGTCTTCAAAAACAATTTCATACTTCAAGGTCTTTTTATCAATCTTGAAAAAGTAAGCTGGACTTTCGATATTAATCGCATAAAACGATCTTTTATCCTGAGCCAGCGTACGGAACTGCAGTTTTTTTTCAGACAAAATAATCTGCTTTTTATCTTGCGGGTTTTTTAACTCTACGTAACCAAATTTCGATTCGGTTCCACTGTACCAGACTTTTCCGTCATACAGTTCAAGAGCGCGAATGCTGATTTTATCCTCCAGCAAAGTTTTTAACGTAAATTTCTGAGCCAATGAGAAGGTGCTGAGAAATATCAAAAAGAATCCGAATTTTTTCATAGGAGACAAAAATAAAAAAACCACAGAATTTCTGTGGTTTTATATTCAAATAAAAGAATTTATTTATTGATATCCGGTTTTTCCAAAGGCTGCTGTTCTGCTTTGAACGTTTCCCCGTAACCGCCATTCTGAAGTTTTGAATGTCTTCTACTATATAGAAAATAGATTACAAAACCGATCAGAAGCCAAGCTACAGAGTACATTTGCGCCTCTTTGCTCAGGTTGATGATCAGATAAATATTAATTGCAATCCCAAGACACGCAATTAATGGAAGTGCTGGAACTCTGAAACTTCTTACCAGATTTGGTTCTTTAACTCTCAAAACCCAAACCGCAACACAAACCATTGTAAAGGCGAATAAAGTACCGAAACTCGTCATGTGCGCCAAATCATTAATTGGCGTGAGAGAAGCGATTACTGCAATTACACCACCTAAAATCATCAGGTTTTTTGTAGGAACTCCTGTTAGAGGATTTACTTTTGAAAAAGTTTTAGGAATCAACCCGTCTTTCGACATCCCGAGGAAAATTCTCGACTGTCCCATAATCATTACCATCAAAACGGAAATCAAACCGATAGTTGCAGCAATCGTGATGATGTAACCTGCCCAAGCCTGACCGGCAATATCAAAAGCGTAAGCAACCGGCGCTTTTATCGCATCTGGATATTTCCCAAGCGGATTAAAGTCGGTATAATGCATCATTCCCGTTAAAACCAAAGAAACCAAAATGTACAAAATCGTACAGATAATCAATGATGTAATGATCGCAAACGGTACGTCTTTTTTAGGATTGATCGCTTCACCAGCCTGTGTAGAAACGGCATCAAAACCAACATATGCGAAGAAAATTGCTGAAGCACCAGCAACAATTCCGGCAACACCATACGCATTGTGCGAAACTCCGTTTTCTGTAATTACAGTAGGTGCAGGAATAAACGGTGTCCAGTTTTCAACATTAATAAAGAACAAACCGGCAATAATGACAAAAATTACTGCAGAAACTTTTAAAACAACAATAAAGTTATTGGCTTTTGCAGCGCCTTTCGTTCCTCTTACAAGAATTGAAATCACAAAAAGTACAATTACAAGCGCCGGCAGATTCATGAATAGTTTAAAATCAAAAATTTGAGGAGCAGCATTGTAATTGGCAATCGTTTCCTGAAATGTCTGAATCTTTTCTAAAGGCAGATTTCTATTTAAAAGCTGCGAGGTGGCTTCACCAAAGGCTTTATGCGCAGTTCCGGGATCAGTCGTCATCCAGTACGGAAGATGAATGTTAAACATTTTCAGCAGTTTTCCGAAATAACCTGACCAGGAAACGGCCACTGTCATCGATCCCATTGCGTACTCAAGAATTAATCCCCAGCCGATAATCCATGCGAAAATTTCACCAACAGTTCCGTAAGCATAAGCATACGCCGAACCTTCTACCGGTAAAATTGATGCAAATTCTGCGTAACACAAAGCGGCAAAAACGCAGGCAATACCTGCAATGACAAATGAAAGTGCAAGCGCCGGCCCAGCGTTGTAATACGCTCCGGTACCGGTAAGTACGAAAATTCCTCCTCCGATAATGGCACCAATCCCGATGGCGGTAAGGCTCCATTTTCCCAAAACACGTTTCAGCTCACTCTTTTGAATGTCAGCCTCATAAGCGCTCATTGGCTTTTTAGCCCAAATTTTAGACATATTTTTTTCTGTTTAATTTAAAGATGTACGAAAATATAAAAATTTTGAAGATCTTAACATTTATTAATACTATTTTGATATAAAATTTAAGCTTAGTCGATTTAAATTCAATATTAAGTTTTCAAAAATCATAAATCTTCCCCTTTTCAATTCTTATTTTTGCGCCCATGAATTGGTACAATTTATTTATAAAGCCTTACGAAGCAGTTTCTGCCGAACAGATTATTCTGGAGGCTGCGGGAACTATTCTAGGTATTTTAAGCGTTTACTTTTCTATCAAAAAAAATATCTGGGTTTATCCCTCAGGAATCGCTTCCACGATGATTTATATATATCTCCTTTTCGTGGCCGGACTTTACGGTGATTTTCTAATCAATATATACTATACGGTGATGAGCGTTTACGGCTGGGTTTTGTGGAGAAAAAACTCAAAAGATAATGTGCATGTCGAAGTTTCATGGACTACAAAAAAAGAATGGGTTACTGCCCTACTTCTTTTTATTGTCAGTGCCATTTTCATTTTAATTATTTATTATTATAAACCGGCGATCGACAATTATTTTTCAGGAAAAGATATGAAGGCAGGTTTTTCCCATCTGGATTTTGCCAACTGGCTGGATGTCATTACAACTGCCATATTTCTGGTCGGAATGTGGCTGATGGCAAAACGCCGCATCGAAAACTGGCTTTTCTGGATTATCGGGGATTTTATTTCCATCCCTATGTATATTTATAAAGGTTTGGGAATCACTTCGGTGCAATATTTGGTATTTACCACATTGGCCGTCATAGGTTATATGACGTGGCGAAACAGTTTACAAACAAATACCAAAGAACCTCATGAAAAATATAATTAAATTAACAGGTGTGATTTTACTGGCAGCAAGTTTAAATTCTTGTGCCATCGGAAATCCAAACTACGCGAGCACGTATGGAGATCCATATTTTGATAACGGGGTGTATTACGCTCCTCAAAATTATTACGGGAACGGCGGATATTACGGTGACGACGGATATTATTACCGAAACGATATGCGGTATTACTATGACAATGGCGTTCCGTATTACTTAGGAAATAACAGAAACCGAGTGTATCTGCAGCAGCAAAATAATCAAAGTCCGGTTCGTGCCAATAATGGTTTCCGAAATTCACCCGGAACTACGGTAAATACTCCACAACCGACAAGAACCCGAAACAGTACAGGATTTCGTGATGGCGGAACAGTTCGTGTAAGAACAAACCAACCCGCAGCGCCAGTTCGACGATCAGGTGAAAGCGGCGGTTTCAGAAACAATAATGAAAATAGAAATACGGCTCCGGCTGTGCCACGTACTGCACCTCAAAACACACCAAACCGTTCGCAAGGTGGATTCAGATAATAAATTTTATAACTAACATTTTCGGACAGCTTTGGCTGTCCTTTTTTACTTTAAATACAGTATTTTTGCAGCTTCTAAAAAGAAAAATTTTAGGCTATGGAATTCTATAAATATCAGGGCACAGGAAACGATTTTGTGATGATCGACAACCGCGATCTTCAGTTTCCCAAAGACAGAAGGTTAGTCGCAAGACTCTGCGACCGACGTTTCGGAATTGGAGGCGACGGATTGATTTTGCTTGAAAATGACGAAGATGAAAATTTCAAAATGGTGTATTATAATGCCGATGGCGGAGAAAGCACCATGTGCGGAAACGGTGGGCGCTGCTTGGTTGCGTTTGCTTCTTTCCTGAAAATTTTTGATCAGAAATGTACATTTTCAGCCGTTGACGGGTCGCATGAAGCTGAAATAAATAATGGAATTGTGAAACTGAAAATGATCAATGTAAATCAGATTTCAAATGAATACGAAGATCATATTTTAGATACAGGCTCGCCACATTATGTAAAATATGTACAAGACATCGCCGAGTTTCCGGTGTTTGCAGAAGGAAAAACGATTAGAAATTCTAACCGATTTGCTGAAGAAGGCATCAATGTCAACTTTGTCGAAATTATGTCAGATGACGAGATTTTTGTCCGCACGTACGAGCGTGGCGTTGAAGATGAAACATACAGCTGCGGTACTGGAGTGACAGCATCTGCCTTAACCTTGATGCAAAATGGCAATCAAACATCAGTTCGCGTGAAGACTTTGGGAGGCGATCTTAAAGTTTACGCTGAAAAGTCTGATGATGGCTTTAAAAATGTCTGGCTGGAAGGTCCGGCAAAACAGGTTTTTCAGGGAAGTGTAAATCTGACGAATTTTTAATTTAAAATCTATGAAAAAAACTGTACTCGCAGTTGTCATCGTTGTTCTTGTCATCGCTGCGTTTTTTGGATATACATTTTACGCTAAATATTATGGCAATAATGTACAGAAAGACGGCTATGTGCTTATTCCCAGAAATGCAGAATACAAACAGATTTTAGATTCTGTCTCGGCATATATAAAAGATAAAGAGAGTTTTGAGAGTGTTGCGGCAAGTAAAGATTTAGCTAAAAATTTCAAGCCAGGACGTTACCATTTTAAAAAAGGTGCCGGAAATTCGAGTTTGGTGAATATGATCAAAGCGGGAAATCAGGCTGAAAATACATTTAGAATTGGTGACTTTGGCGACGTTTATCAGATGGTCGGAAAGGTGACGAAGAAAACCGAAACCGATTCGATGACTTTTGTAAAAGAATTAAATGAAATTGCGCGTGAAAAAGGTTTTTCCGATGCAGAAGATTTAAAAAGATATTTTTTTATCGATACATATAACTTTTTCTGGACGGTCACGCCACAGGAATTTTTTAAAAAATTCGAAACACAATACGATGATTTCTGGAATGCTGAAAGGAAACAAAAAGAACAGCAAAGCGGTTTAAGCCGTTCTCAAATTTATGCCTTAGCTTCTATTGTTTATAAAGAAAGCGGCGGAAAACCGGATGAGATGAAAACCATTGCAGGTTTATATCTGAACCGTTATCGTAAAAACATGAAACTGCAGAGCGATCCCACTGTGATCTATGCGATGAATAAGCAGACTAATTTCACATCAAATATCAAAAGGGTTTTTTATAAATATCTCTCGACACCGTCTCCCTACAATACCTATGCAAATAAAGGTATACCGCCGGGACCGATCTGTATCGTGGATAAAAAATCTGTAGATGCTGTTTTGAATGCAGAAAAAATCAACTATATCTTCATGTGCGCAGATCCTAAAAGGCCAGGCTACCACAAATTTACAGATAATGCAGAAGAACATGCCATAAATGCAAAAGAATATCAAGATTGGTTGAATTCGAGAAATATTAAATAAACTGTTTTTTAACTATATTTTAACAAACTCGTAATTAACATTTTACCTTTTGCGTCGACTTATGCATTTGAGATAAAAACTATAAGGGGAATTACCAAAAATTCTGGAGATTCAACATTACTGAATAAGACCAGATTTTTTGTGATTTTGCCAAAAGAATAAATTTATGAATCAGACAGAAATAATCAGTATTTTCACGAAAAAAGCATTGGGATTAACCTTTGTTTTATCAGCGGCAGCATTTGCCTTTGCTCAGGAAAAACTTCCGGTAAGCGGAACTGTGGTGGATAAAAGTAATCAGCCGGTTCCTTACGCTTCGGTATCATTCAGTAACAAGCAGAGCAAACTTCTGAGCGATGCAGCACTTACCGATGAAAACGGAAAATACACGCTAGACCTTACTCCTGGAAATTATGATATCACCATTGAAGCCATTGACTTCAAAAAAAGTGTCGTCAACAAGCAGATTTCGGCTCCTGGAAGTATCGGAGCACTTTCTATTGAACCAGAAAGTACTCAGACCAATATTAAAACTCAGGATATTCAGGGTGTTGTGATTACGGCAAGTACGAAGCCGTACAAAGTTGAGCTTGATAAAAGAACCTACGATCCTTCGCAGGATATTGTGAGTAAAGGAGGAAGTCTGCAGGATGTTTTAGCGAATGTTCCTTCCGTTTCTGTGGATACAGACGGTACAGTTTCTATGCGGGGAAGCTCAAACGTACGTTTTTTAATTAACGGGAAACCTTCAGCTCTTTTGGGAATCGATGACGGTGCGAATGCTTTACAGAGTATTCCTGCTGATCAGATTGAAAGAATTGAGGTGATTACCAATCCATCTTCAAAATTTGAAGCGAGCGGAACTGCGGGTATTTTAAATATTATTTTAAAGAAATCCAAGAAAACAGGTTTTAACGGAAGTGTGATCGGAACTTTAGGATATTTGCCTCAAACCAATCTCAACACAAATTTAAGCTGGAGAAAAGGAAATCTTACCTGGTTTTTAAATGGCGGCGGCGGTTACCGTGAATCTAAAAATACAAACAGAAATAACGCAACATATTTTTCTGCGAACACAGGAAACCGTCAAAAAGTTGATCAGGAATCAATCAGCAACAGCAACAACAGCAATTACAATGCATCGACCGGTTTGGTGTATGACGTTTCAGATAAAACTTCGGTAAATATTTCCGGAACAGTACGTTCTTTTGAAAGTGAAAATGAAGGCACGATTAATTACGACGAAAGATATTTTGACGGAAGCCGCACGTTAACTCAACGTTTTAATAACGGAACAGGAAACAATCTGGCTTTTCAGGGAGATTTAGGTTTGGATCATAAATTTGATGACAAGGGACAGAATATTGCGCTATCATTAAGTTTACAGAGTAACAAATCTTTTAACGAAACCAATGTTGAAGAAAGAACCAACAATCTTTTAGTATTAAATAACATAATCGACCAGGATACTAAGAATAAAACTTTGATCGGTAAAGCAGATTACGAATTGCCGATTGGTGAAAATTCGAGACTCGAGGCCGGTTACAGAATCGACATCAACAACAACATTTATGATAATGATGTTCTGCAGAAAAACACGCTAGATACACAGTTTTATTTCTTACGCGACTTTACTTATCATGCAAATTATCGCGAGATTTTTAATGCCGGATATGTGCAGTACAAAAGTAAAATCGGAAAACTGGCATATCAGGTTGGTTTAAGAAATGAATATTCAAATGTTTCCATAAAGTACGCTAACAGAAATTCTGCGACGTCGAAAATTGATAATACGAAAGATTACAACAACATCTTTCCGACGGTATTTCTGAGCTATGAAGTGGCAAAAGATAATCAGTTTTTGCTGAATTATTCAAGAAGAATTGACCGTCCGAGATCTTACTTTTTGATTCCGAACCCGAGTTATTCTGATAACCAGAACATCTTCGCAGGAAATATTGATCTTAATCCTTCCTATGTAGATTCATTTGAGTTTGGATACAATATTTCGAAACCGAAATACACGATTAACCCAACACTTTATTACCGTCACACGAATGATGATGTGAAACTTCTGGTGTATTCTCAGGAGGATGCGTTTTACACAAAACCGATCAACCTTGGTACTGACGACCGTTTCGGTATGGATTTAAACTTTAACTGGGATGCTACGAAATGGCTGAAATTCTTAGGAAATGTAAACCTTTTCGGTTACAGAACAACCGGAACTTATTACGATCCTGCCGTGATGCAGCGAGCGCAGTCTTTCGAAGGTAAAGGATTCTCTTCTATCGCCAGACTGACTTCCACATTTAAAATTGATAAAACATTCAGTTTTCAGCTGCAAGGATTCTACAGAGGTGCGCAGAAATCACAAAGCCAGGACAGAAAAGATATGTATGCACTTAATTTTGGTGCTTCAAAAACAATCTGGGATGGTAACGGAACGATTTCATTCAATATTCAGGATATTTTCAATACCCGGGCAATGCGAAGTGTGACTAATACGCCAGATTTTACAAGAGAATCTTATATGCAGTGGCAACCGAGACAGTTTGCGATTTCACTAACATACCGTTTCAAACAGGGTGATAAAGTGGATACCCCGAAACGTAAAAAAGATGTGAATGCCAATGCTGCAGGCGACGATCAGCAAGGACCAATGTAATCTCCCGAACATTATAAATAAAAACCCCGAAAATTAATTTCGGGGTTTTTTGTTATTTTTCAAGTTTTGCAATTTCAGCTTCGTAAATTCTTTTTCTCAAATCGCTGGAGGAAAACCGATGATCTCTTTTATTATAAAAAATCTCAATGCCTTTTTCTTCGCAGTATTTTTTTCCTGTAAAATCTTTATCAGCATAATCATCTCCGATAATGCGCACATCAATCACAAAAGATCTCAAAATATCCTCAAGATCTTCCTCAGTATAATACGGTATAATCTCATCAACAGCATTTACCGCTTTCAGCTGTACATAACGCTCTACGATGGTTTGCGTCGGCTTGTTTTTCGTCGGTCGGTCGTGTGAAGGATCGATCTGCAATCCTACGATCAGATAATCGCACACTGTTTTTGCTTCTTCCAGCATCTTTATATGACCCGCGTGCAGCAGATCAAACGAGGAAAATGTAATTCCTATTCTTTCTGTCTTCATAAAATATAATTGTTTAATATGGTATTAATTAATTCGTTCTTGATTCTAAATATTTCTGCCATTCCCAAACGGTTTTCAAAGCCTCTTCGAGCGTGGTCTCAGATTTCCAGTTAAGTTCTTCCGCTGCTTTATCAGCATTGGCGTAAGCAATGGTAATATCGCCTTCTCTGCGGTCACAGATCTGATACGGAACCGGAATATTATTCGCCTGTTCAAACGCTTTTACTACTTCCAAAACCGATGAACCTTTACCAGTGCCAAGATTATATGTATCAATAACCGTCTCGCCGGAGCTTTTAGCTAAAAGATTTTTCAGTGCAGCGACATGTGCTTTCGCCAAATCAACCACATAAATGTAATCTCTCACTGCTGTGCCATCTTCAGTAGGATAATTATCGCCCCAAATACTCAGCTTTTCACGAATCCCCGCCGCAGTCTGCATCACATAGGGAACCAAATTATTCGGAATTCCAATCGGCAGTTCCCCCAAAAGTGCCGAAGGATGAGCACCAATCGGATTAAAATATCTTAATAGGCAAATTTTCCTCTGATATGCATTAGCAAAATCTTTCAGGATCTCCTCTCCCATCTGCTTCGTCTTTCCGTATACGCTTTCAGGCATCTTAAGCTGCGTGTTTTCGTCGATTGGCATTTCATCTGCCTGACCATAAACGGTACATGATGAACTGAAAATAAAATTAGAGATATTTCTTGTTTTAAACTCTTGAAGAATATTGATTAACGAAAACAAATTATTTTCATAATAATCAACCGGTTTTTCCTGGCTTTCACCAACCGCTTTAAACGCTGCAAAATTGATACAACCTTCAATATGATGGGCATCAAAAACCTGATTAAGAAGTTCTTTTCTTTTTAGATCAAAAGGATAAAATACAGGTCTCTTGCCCGTAATTTCTTCGATGTTGTGTAAAATAAATTTTTCTGAATTTGATAAATCATCAACGATAATCACTTCAAAATTATTATTGATAAGCTCCACAACGGTATGTGAGCCAATATATCCGAGTCCGCCTGTGACGAGTATTGCCATTGTTTTAATTATTATTTTTAATCATTTTGTGTTCCTATTGCTTCAATGTTTTCATATCGTAATTTTTCAAATTTAAATTTATTAATAAGAAAAATTAAAGAAGCTAGCACAATAATGAATAGTATATTCACGATCATATAAGATGAATCTATATAATTTTCATCGTTAATATAATTTCCTGCAAATCCGAATATAAGAACAAGAAGGAAATATATGTAAAAAACATTTAGTAAAAAAATACTTTTTGAAGATTTGATTATTACTAATATCAAACTTATGAGATTAACTAAAAATATTGATCCAAGAAAAAACAAAACTATTGATTCAGTAACAGAATCAGGGTGATTATTAAAATCTGCTATATTTTCATATAATGCAGCCCCAAATGCAACAAGCATAAATATGCCTATTAAAATTACAAATATATGTATACTTCTGTGCTTAAAAACTCTTTTCTTCATTTTATCTCATAAACTCCAGCACAGCATCCGTAATAAACTTCAGCTGCTCCTCATCAAGCTCCGTATGCATCGGTAGAGAAATTACCTGATCCAAAAGCTTGTCTGTATTTACAAAATCTGCATCGTTGCTTTCCTGAAAATAGGCTTTCTGCTTCCTCAAAGCCACCGGATAATAAATCATCGCCGGAATATCTTTTTCCGTCAAAAATTTCTGTAATTCGTTACGTTTTCCGTTTAAGATTCTCAAAGTATACTGATGAAAAACGTGCGAAGAATTCTCTGCGCGCTTTGGTGTAAGAATATTTGCGTTTCCGGCAAAAGCTTCATCGTAATAATCAGCAGCTTTTCTTCGTGCTTCATTGTACGTATCAAGATGCGGGAGTTTCTTTCGTAAAATTGCCGCCTGTACACTGTCCAGACGGGAGTTTACACCCACTTCATCATGATAATATCTTTCGTACATCCCGTGATTCACAATCCCGCGAATCTTATAGGCAAGATCATCATTATTGGTAAAAACGGCTCCACCATCGCCATAGCAACCCAGATTCTTAGACGGAAAAAAAGAGGTTGTGCCCACCGTACTCATCGTTCCGGATTTTTTTACTTCACCACTCTCAAAGGTATACTCGGCTCCAATGGCCTGTGCATTATCTTCGATCACATATAGATTATGTTCTTCTGCGATTTTCAAAATCGCTTCCATATCGCTGGTCTGACCAAAAAGATGCACCGGAATAATTGCTTTCGTACGTGAAGTAATCGCCTTTTTTATCGCATCTACCGAAATGGTAAAGGTATCATAATCAGCATCGACCAGTACCGATTTCAGTTTAAGCAGATGAATGACCTCTACCGTGGCAGCAAAAGTAAAATCTGTAGTGATGATCTCATCGCCTTCCTGCAGATCGAGCGCCATCAGAGCTATCTGCAAAGCATCGGTTCCGTTTCCGCAAGGGATGACGTGTTTTACATCAAGGTAAGCTTCCAGCTCAGACTGAAAAGATTTCACTTCCGGCCCGTTGATAAAAGCTGCAGAATCCATCACATTCAAAACTGCATTGTCTACATCATTTTTTATCTTGTAATACTGGCTTTGCAAGTCGACCATCTGTATCTTTTTCATATCTAAATATCTTTTATATAATGCTTTAACCTTTCATGAATCCCACACAAAATTTTAGTTTTCGTAAGATTGTCAGGGTTCAGCAATCGGTAATTTATTCCGTAAAAATAGGAAAATTAAAAATGTTGCGGGAATAAAATCGTGCTTTTTTGTTCTATCTTTAGCTAAAAATACGGTATGAAAAAGATTTTTCTTCTTTTGATCTTCACGATTCCTGCAGCGATATATGCGCAGACTGAACTTGTCTTTGTTTATTTTACCGGAAAGCCCAATAAATCTGCATTTTATGCCAATCCGCTGACCGAACTAACACAGAAATCACTCAACAGAAGAAGTACTTTAGGCATCGCGCTGAATGATCAGGATGTGCCGATCGAAATGTCTTATCTTCAGGCTTTACAGAATTTGGGTTTCAGCACAACAGACCGCTCAAAATGGTTAAACGGTGTTGCTTTGAGAGTAAATCAGGCCCAGCTAAATATCATTAAAACGCAACCTTATGTACAGTCGGTAGAGAGTTTTGCAAAAATCTCTTCGCTTGTTTTAAAATCTGGCCAATACAATAAATGGGAAAGTTTCAATAAAAATCAAAACATACAGACAACTTTCAATTACGGAAATGCTTCCGACCAAATCGATCAGATCAACCTTCGGCCGCTTCATCTCGCAGGATTTACAGGAACCGGAGTTTCGATCGCGGTGATAGACACCGGATTTCCGACGGTCGACAGCGGCTCCGTTTTTTCGCGCATCCGGAATCAAAACCAAATCAAAGCCGGATACGATTTTGTCACAAAAACGCCAAACATCTACGACCCTTCGCTCAACAGCCACGGCACGGTGGTACTGGGCGCCATCGGCGGATTTATTCAGAATACTTTTGCAGGATCGGCTCCGGATGCTGATTTTTATCTGTACCGAAGTGAAAATGCTGCTGTTGAGGTGCCCGAAGAAGAAATATATTGGATAGAAGCTGCCGAGGAAGCCGACCGTCAGGGTGTTGATATCATCACATCATCTTTAGGCTACAATATTTTCGACGAAGCGAAATACAGTTACACCTACGCACAGATGAACGGCACGAATTCATTTATCGCGCGCGGAAGTCAGCTTGCAGCAGCACGTGGCATCTTCGTTTTGGTCGCCGCCGGAAATTCCGGTGAGCAGACGTGGCATTACATTACGACGCCGGCAGACAATGAACAAATCTTTAGTATTGGTTCGGTTGACAGTTCAGGGCTGGTTTCGCCTTTTTCGTCGTACGGGCCTAATTCGGCAGGTGTCACTAAATCCGATGCGGCAGCGCGAGGCACTATGGCTATTACTGTTGATAATAATACAACGGTAAATGTTTCGGGAACATCAATTGCAACACCGATTGCCGCAGGTGGCGTGGCATGTCTGCTGCAAGCTTTTCCATCACTGAGCCGCGAGACTTTGAAAGCAAAACTCCGGCAGACTGCTTCCCTTTTCCCCAGCACAAATCCGCAGATCGGCTACGGAATTTTGAATTTCGGGGGCGCATACACTTCGTTTTTAAGTACGTCTGAAAACATTTTCAGCAAAGATTTCAAAATCGCACCCAATCCGGTTAAAGATTTCTTCACTGTCATTTCGGCTAAAAACATTGACGTTGTAGAGATTTCAGATGCAGCGGGAAGATTGATCCGCGAGATAAAAAGCAATAAAACGATTGATATAAGAGATTTTCTTCCAGGAACGTATTATCTGAAAGTAACATCCGGAAAAGATGTTTCTTTCCATAAAATCATCAAACAGTAAAATAGCATGGACGAAAAGTTGCTTAATTTTAATAGAATAAAACTTCAAGCAAAAACTAATGATAATCTTAAACTTCTGATCTGATATTTCTTAATTTATTAAAATCTAAGCAAAACTTTTTTCTAAGCTGAATTTCTGCTAGCATTGATATTCCCGAAAAGAGATCTTGTCACAAGCTTTTTGTAAGCATCGGTATTTCCTTCCTGTTTCTGAATTTTAATGAGCGCATACTGCTGAATGCTGAGCAGCGGCAAAACGATTTTCTCACGGATCTTTACTGATTTTCTAGACAGCGGATCTTCTTCCTGCAGCAGCTTGAAGCCGGTCAACTCAAGCATAATATCTTTTGAAAGATTGTACTCTGCAAAGAGAATATTCCAGAATTCGCCAAATTTCGGATGCTTTCTGATGTAATACGTAAGCGGAAAATACGATTTGTTCATGCTCATCATCGAGTTTAAAACAAGCGTTTTGAAAAAATCCGAACCCTGATACAGTTCTTTTATTTCGTTAAATCTCCCTTCCTCTTTCAATTGATTCATGGCAAAACCAAAACCAAAAAATCCCGATACATTCTGCTTCAGCTGCGACCACGATCCTACAAACGGAATTGCGCGAAGGTCTTCAAACTTAAGTTCGCTGTCGCCTCCACGTTTTGAAGGACGGCTGCCGATATTGGTTTTTCCGTAATATTCGAGCGTGCTCATCTCCTGAAGATACGGTACAAACATCGGATGCGCCTTCAAATCTGAATACTTTTTATAGCTAATTTCCGCCAGCTCTTTAATGAGCTCGCGCTCTTTTTCTGTGAGATTTTTCTTTGAATCTTTAAACACATCATTCTCAATACCGGCGGTGAGCAGCTGTTCAAAATTATACTGCGCCTGTTCTTTATTCCCAAAAATACTGGTGATCGTTTGTCCCTGAATCGTCAGTTCGATCTGATTATTAGCAATCGTATTGCCTTGTGAAGCGTAAAAATCGTGGGTTTTACCGCCACCGCGCGCAGGCGGACCGCCGCGTCCGTCGAAGAAAATTACTTTTACATCGTGCTCCTCCGATAGAGACGTAAGCGTTTCTTTGGCTTTATAGATCTCCCAATTGGCTTTCAGATAACCGCCGTCTTTGGTTCCGTCGGAGAAACCGAGCATAATAGTCTGCTGATTTCCGCGTTTTGCCAAATGTTTTTGATATACGGGATGACTGTACAGATCGCGCATTACCTCTCCGGCACTTGCTAAACCTTCCATCGTTTCAAAAAGCGGAACGATATCGATGTTGATTTCCTCATCGCTGTAACCGCAGATCTTAAAGAAAGCATATACATTCATCACATCTTTCACAGCATCTGAGTTTGAAATAATATAACGGTGCATGCCACGATGACCGTTCGCCGCCTGAATATCTTTGATCTGAATAACATTCTCAAGCGTACCTTTTATAATATTTTCAAAATGAGTTGGATCAACCTTTTCATTCAGCGAGATTAATTTAGAATATTTATCGCCGTTTGATGCATTCTCATCATTAAATTTAAACTTAAAAACTTCATCAATTACCTGCTGATGAATCCTGCTGTCTTGTCGCACATCGAGCGTCGCAAAGTGAGTTCCGAAGATTTTCACACGGTCAATAAAATCATCCAGTAAGCTGATGAAAAGCGAATTGTTATTTTTCACCAACATCTCTTTTGCTTCATATAAATTACCTAAAATTTCATCTGAAGTAAGATTTTTATTCCTGAAAATTGCGGCGTAAAGATCGTTGCTCAAAGTCATTAGAGCTTCTGCCACTCCACGGAAACTGATTCTTCGGCGAACCGATTTCAAATGTTCATAATATGATTTCAAAATCGCAATACGAAGCTCTTCGGAAACTTTTCTGGTAATTTCTGCCGTTACATAAGGATTTCCGTCGCGGTCGCCACCAGGCCAGAATCCTAACTGAATAATATCTTCACGCAGATGGAAATGACGGTCAGAAAATATGTTTTTTATTTTTGTAAACAGCTCACCGATCGAATCATAGTAAACATATCGGAGATAATAAATAATGCTCAACGCTTCGTCCAAAGGTGTCGGCCGTTCTTTATTTACAAAAGGCGTTTGCCCCAGTTGCTGCAAAAGCATATCGATTTCCGTAATCGAATCTGTATTAATCGCTTTTCTCAAATCATGCAGAATGCGCTGCACAGAGTTCGGATAAAACTGTGTTGGATGCGCCGTAAAGACAATTTTCACCGCAAAATCTTTCAGCTTTTCACGAATTTCCTCTAACTTACGATCCTGCACCGCATGATCGTACATATTACTCACCGTACCTTTGTCGCCTGCAGAATGCATCGACGGAAAAGCGGCGTCCTCAATACTGTCAAACAGAACCACCTGACGCTCGATGTATTGAATGATTTTAAAAAGAAGTTCGGTTTTCTGCTCTTCATTTTCCAGTTCAGTATGATTTTTAAAAAACTCTTCAATGATTTCTTCCGGCGTTTTTCCGGCATTGTAACCGTTTTTACTTTCTTCGTAGAGGAATGGCAACAGCATTCCGATATTACTCATTTTATCATACGGCAGGCTCATAAACAGCGCGTTATAGATCTGAAATTTGTTCTCAACAATCTGTCTGAACTGCTCTGTGCGGTTTTGATGCATCATGATTTTTAGTTTTAAATTGTATTGCTTCACTGAATTCCTCTCTAACAAATATCTTAATTATTATAATAGGATTCTCTTCTCAGGCAAAATGTATGCTGAAAAAACACCACATAAATACAGATATTTTTTCTTTAGTTAGAGATTTAAAATAAATTAGCTTACTTTTATCAGCATAAAAAACGATAATGTTTAGAAGAGTTTTAGTTTTATTAATAATGATTACCGCATTTGTGTCATGTAAAGAAGATTGCTATTCCGCACCGGAATCTGTCTTCTTTAAACTGGTAGATGCCTCGGGCAATAATCTTCTGGAAAACGGTACATTGACTTTTTACACTATTCAGATGGAGGTTAACAGTACGACAACAACTAATATTACTGCAACAAAAACTACCGATAACCGCCTCGAACTGACGAAAGTGGGCGATTTTAACGGAGAAAGAAACTACAGATTATATTCAAATATTGACTTTTTTGATTTTAAAATCAAAGCTTCACCAATTACAACCGACTGTGAAGGTTATAAAATAGACAGTGTTGTGTTTGAGAACAATCTTCCGGTTTCACAATCGGGAAACGAGTATACGATCACTTTAGACTAATAAAATCAGAGGATTAATTTGCAGACTGTACACATTTTTAAAGATTATCGTACAAAAAAGCAGCTCTTTGGTCGGCGTTATTCCGATTTTATTTATATTTTAGCATATTCTTAAATAAGTTTAAAAAATGAAAAAATTATTACTTTTATTTACCTTTTCAGCATTAGCGCTCACTTCGTGCGAAGATGAGGATACTCAGGGTTTGGAAATCGACATGCTGCAGGGTACTTGGAAGATAGCTAAAACTGAAATTATCTCTGGTGTGAATGAGAATATCGTGATTTCTACAGACATCCCGACAGGTTGTTTTGCAAAAAGTAATTACGAATTCAGAACCGATTATCTTGCGTCTTATACCGCAGTTTCGGGTTTTGGAAACAACTGCAACAGCGTAAAAACGGATGGTAAATATACTTACGATGCTGACAAAAAAGAAATGGTGATCACGCTGAAAGGGGATAAGGACAGAAAATATAAAGTAGTGATCCTAAGCAGCAGCGAACTGCGCCTGGTGAGCCTTACCGATAATATCGACCAAAACGGCGATCTGGTAATCGACATTCCTTACATCAGTTTTACAAGATAAAACCTTAAAAGAGGTCAATAAAAAATCCCGAGATTTAACGTTTCGGGATTTTCTTTTTTATTTTTTACGTTTAGATTTCGAGATTGCCTTCTGCTGTGCGCGGTTGGCTCCGAATTTCTTAGGCGTTTTTCTTTTCGAAGGTCCGCCCCAGTTTTCTTTTTTGTTCTTATCCTTTTTCTCGTGAAAAGCTCCGCCGCCCTCATACAGTTTTACCTGCGCAGGATTTTTCATCACGATTTCATCTTCTTCTGACGAAATTTTCTTCGGATTAATTTTAACTTCAGACGGGAAATCAAGGTAGTGAAGTTCTTTGTCCATCAGAAGTTCGATATCCAGCGCTAAAGTTTCTTCTTTTTTGGCGACAAAAGTGATCGCTTTACCATCTTTGTCTGCTCTACCCGTTCGCCCGATTCTGTGAATGTACTGCTCAGGAACTTCTGGCGTTTCAAAATTGACAACGTGCGTAATGTCGGAAATATCAAGTCCACGCGCCATTACATCAGTTGTAATAATCCCACGGAGTTCTTCGTTTTCAAAACTCTTCATTGCTCTCAAACGGTAATTCTGAGATTTATTTGAGTGAATCACATCAAACTTATCAGGGAAGAGCTCGGCAATTTGCGTGAACAGTAAATCTGCATGACGCTTGTTGTTACAGAAAATCAGAACTTTAGATAAATCTTCGTTGTTCCTTAAAAGATATTCGAGAAGATTAATTTTTGTATTAAAATTTTCTACTTTGTAAGCGGTCTGCTGAATTTTTTCGAGGGGTGTGCCAGATTTAGCCAATGAAATTTCGATTGGTCCGGCAAAATATTCATCCAGCATATCGTCGACGGCATCAGTCATCGTAGCTGAAAAAAGAATATTTTGACGCTTTTCGCGCATCATTTCAAAAATATGGGTAAGCTGCGGTCTGAAACCGAGATTCAGCATTTCATCAAATTCATCGATCACCAGTTTCTGAACTTCTTTTAAAGAAATTGCATTGTCAATCGCCAAATCCATGATTCTTCCCGGTGTTCCTACAAGGATATCGCACCCGTCTTTGAAAAGTAATTTCTGCGTGTTGATATTTTTACCACCGTAAATTCCAATCACTCTGGCGGAAATATTTTCGGTCAGTTTTTCTACAATTTCGGCAACCTGCACCACCAGTTCGCGAGTTGGAACCAAAATAACAACCGTAGGATTTCCATTTTTATTGTATTTCCAGGTCTTTAAAACGGGCAAGAGATAAGCAAGCGTTTTACCGGTTCCGGTCTGTGCAATTCCCATCACATCGCGGCCGGAAAGTATCGGGCCGATGCTTTTCTCCTGAATCGGAGTCGGTTCAAATAAGTTTAAATCTGCTAAAACATCAAGAATTTTTTCGGGAAGATCAAAATCTGCAAAAGTGCGCTTTTCCATTTTGCAAAGATAGATATTTAATCTTAGTGTGATTTTGTTGATTAAAATTATTATTTCCGCAAAATACGAAGCAATAAAACAACAGTTAAAAATATTGAAAATATAAATCCGAAAATCGCCAAAACAGATGTTTCACCGATTTTCAAGCCTTTATCAGATACATAAACAATTGCTGTCGCGATTATATTTGCCGCCAAAATCATCGTGATGATAATGTCAGTCATCATCACGCGGAAGAATTTATTGGTCTTATCTAGATTTTTAACTTCCGCCGTGATTGAGAATTGGTTTTCATCCAGCTTCTGAAGTACAGATCTTAATTCGCGCGGAATATCATCAATGTTATCAGTCAGATTTACCATTTTTTCCATGCTTTTTTTGAGCATTTTTTTCGGATCCATCTTTTTTCGGAACATTTTTTTACTGTACGGATACAGACTTTTCACTACATCCAAATCCGGATTGATAGTTCTTCCAACGCCCTCTATCAGACCGATTCCTTTAAATAAAAGATAAAAATAATCCGGCATATACAGTCGATTATCTTTCACCACATCTTTCATTTTATTCATGATGACATTCGGATCAATGTCTTTGAGCGAACTGCTGTGTACAAAATTTAAAACTTCATCAACATCATTTTCAAAACGCTTTTCATCCGGAATTTCATAGCTGACCGCCATTTTTTTTAGATATTTAACAATCTTCTGTGGATTTTTTGCCACAAAAGCTACGATCATATTTTCGAGAATTTCTTTATCGTTCGGCTGAATTTTTCCGACAGCGCCAAAATCAATAAAAACCATTTTTCCGTCCCGCGTTACCATCATATTTCCGGCATGCGGATCTGCGTGGAAAAAACCGTAATCAAGAATCTGCGAAACAAAGAGTTTTAATCCAAGCTCAGAAATCTTTACCGGATCTATATTATTGCGCCGCAGTTCTTCAACATCCGTTACTTTAATGCCGTCGATAAACTCCATGCACAAAACATTGTTGTTGGAAAATTCATCGAAAACCTTCGGTACATAGGTTTCTTTATGATCTTTAAAATTCCTCTCAAACTGCAGAATATTATTTTTCTCGTTGATGAAAGAAATTTCTTCCAGCAAAGATTTCTCAAAAGTCGCAATCGCCTGTTTCAGATTGAGCTTGGAACCTATTTCGGAATACGTCGAAACCAGTTTGACCAAATCTTTTACCAAAAGCAAATCGTCTTCAATCAGCGACTGTACGTTTGGCTTTTTTATCTTTAAGATAACATCGGTTCCGTCGATCAACGTTGCACGGTAAACTTGCGCAATAGAAGCAGCTGCCAAAGGTTTTCTATCGATTTTAGTAAAGTGATCAGCAACGGAAATATTAAATTCGTTCTCGAGAATCTGCTCCACGTCCATCTCGATTTCCTCTACCCGATCCTGAAGTTTCTGCATTTCCACAATCATTTCGGGAGGCAGAAGATCTTCACGGTTGCTAAAAGCCTGTCCCATTTTCACAAAAGTTGGTCCCAACTCTTCCAGCACAAGACGTATTCTTTCGTAAACATTTTCTTTCGACGAAACCTCATCAGGAATGTTTTCTGAATTTTTGGAACCATCTTTCATACGCGAAATAAGGTCTTTGAAACCATATTTGCTGAGTACGGAAATCATTTTTCCTGAACGTTTCAGTTTGCGCTGCTGCCTATCAAACATATTTTTTACTGAAATTTATTTGAGGTACGTTTCATATAAATCTTTACGGCGGTCATTCAGTATTTGTACCGAACCATGAAAATGCAAATCTTTAAGTAAATTCAGATCTACGTCTACAATCAGCGTCATTTCGGTATTTGGCGTGGCTTCTCCTTTCACAGCATTAGAAGGAAAAGCAAAATCTGAAGGCGTAAAAACGGCTGCCTGACCAAACTGAATATCCATATTGTTTACTCCAGGAAGATTGCCGACGCAACCTGCAATGGCTACATAACATTCATTTTCAATCGCTCGTGCAGCAGCACAGTGACGAACTCTGATGTAAGCGTTTTGAGTGTCTGTGAGATATGGAACAAAAAGAATTTTCATTCCCTGGTCTTTCAAAATTCTTGGTAATTCAGGAAACTCAACATCGTAGCAGATAACCAGACCAATTTTTCCACAATCGGTATCAAAAACACGGATTTCGTTGCCACCTTTCATTCCATAATATTTTCGTTCATTCGGTGTAATATGAACTTTGCGGTATTCATCGATTCTACCGTCGCGGTGCAGTAAATAGCTGATGTTGTAAAGATCATTGTTCTCAAAATAAGGCATACTTCCTGATATAATATTTACATTATACGAAATTGCAAGCTCAGATATTTTAAGTTTTATTTCTTCAGTAAGTTTTGCAAGTTCGATCATGCTGTCACGCTCAGAAAGCTTGTTGAATGGTGCCAAAAGCGGTGTATTGAACAGTTCCGGAAACAGTACAAAATCTGATTTGTAATCGCCCATAACATTTACAAAAAACTCAACCTGCTCATAGAAAGCATTCAAATCTTTAAAATGGCGCATCTGCCACTGTACCAAACCAAGTCTGATAATACTGTCCTGCATGGTATTTGGTTTTTTGCTGTAGTATATATTATTCCACTGCAACAGCACTGCATTCTCCCGCGAAGATTCGTCTTCTGGAAGATATTTTTTTAAAATTTTAATCGGTAAAAAATTATTAGAAAGCTGGAAAGAAAGCACAGGATCGTAAATTTCTTTATCACGCACTTTTCTGATATAATCTCTCGCAGAAAGTTCATGACTGTATTTATGATAACTCGGAATTCTTCCTCCAAGAATAATCGATTTTAAATTTAACAGTTCGCAAAGCTCTTTTCTGGCATCATATAATCTGCGTCCCAATCGCAGTTCGCGATATTCCGGGTCTACGAAAATTTCAATTCCATACAAAACATTTCCTGTCGATAAATGCGTATTAAAAGTATAATTTCCGGTGATATCGCTGTAGGTATGTTCATCGCCAAAATCATCATAATCGACAATAATTGATAAAGCAACAGCCGCTAATTTTCCGTCTACGGTAATGCAAATCTGTCCTTTCGGGAAAATCCTCGTCAGTTTATCGATGCTTTTTCGCGACCAGATGTATTCCGACATTTGTGGGTAAGCGCGGCGCATTGTGTCTGCCAATTCATCATAATCTGCTACGCTGAGCGTACGTGTATCTATCTGCATTTACTTGTAATTTTGTTTAAATTTAAAGATTTCCGTTTATAAATGACCCATTTTCATCACAAAAAAACATGTTTTGCATATGCAAAACATGTTTTGAAATCAAGAATAAAAATAATGTTACTTGATATTTTCTAAGTGCTCGAATTTTGAAGCTGCAGATTTTAAATGATGCAACTGGTTCTGTACTACTAATGTACTTTCCGGGCATAAATCTCCGCTTTCCAAAGCATTTTCGTAAGCGTCGATTGCTGCATTTTCACCGAAAACTACGTTTTCTAAAGTCGACTCTTCTTTGTTACCAGAGAAAGAATTTTTCACATCGATCCAAGTTCTGTGTAAAGCACCTGCAGTGCTCGTCGTATCATCTGGGCTTCCACCTTTTGATGTAATCAAATCAATCAATTCTGACTTCATTTTCTGAGATTCAGTTACCATTTGATCGTAATCAGATTTCAGATTAGAATGATTTTCCCATACTTTGTCTTCAACTTTGTTGAACCCTTCAATTCTGTCATTGGTAATGTTCAGTAGATCATTTAATACTGATACTGTCTTACTGTTTTCCATAATACTTATTTTTGATTAGTGTACCTACAAACTTGCAATCTGTATGCCCGAAAAAACGAGAATTATAAGTTTAACAGTTATTTAACATAATAAAAATTCTGAACGAATTTTTTTTAAAAAAGTAATAAGTTTCCAAACTTACTGCTCTTCACTTTTGCAATAAATTCGTCAAATTCCGGGTATTTAATTCCTGTGACACAGTCAACAACAATTTTTCCGTTCACGGCATCCTGACGCATTTTTATCTGATCGAAACTTTTATTGTCGGCTTTCTGCAAAAATGATTTGAGTTCAGATATCATTGTAGACTGCGCCCCATTTCCTCCTTCTATTCCTGCTGCTGTTGGTTTTATTCTGATTCGTTCCATATCTGGTGATTTTTGGTGTTGTTGTAGGTTAAAATTCCACTTTTAATTTACTGATAGCAAATTGTTTAAGTCTCAATGAAATCTTTATAGATCTATCACAAACATAAGCGAATATCAGACCAAACTTAACATAATTCATTTATAATTGAAAATAAAACACAGTGAAATGGTACAGCATTTGTCCTTGCAGAGTCACAGAAAAATTGATTATGGAAACAAAAACAATCGCACGTGTCGCATTGGGCGCGATGCTTATTACCGCAGGGATATCGCATCTTACATTTGCCAGAAAAGAATTTAAAGCACAAGTTCCGGATTTTGTTCCGCTCGATAAAGATGATACTGTAGTATATTCAGGAATAGCAGAAATTGCTTTGGGATCGGCAACTTTATTAGCTCCAAAAAAACACCGGCCATTGATGGGAAAAATCCTTGCAGGATTTTTTACCGCTATTTTCCCGGGAAACATTGCGCAATACACCAACCGTGTAGATGCTTTTAATCTTACCACAGACAAACGCCGTTTTGCGAGATTATTCATGCAGCCGGTTCTTATTTACTGGGCTTTAAAATCCACAAAATAAAAAAATCCTCGCTTTTCGGCGGGGATTTTTATTTTACATAATTATTTTATCTGGTGTGATTGGCAGATCCCGAAAACGTTTTCCGGTGGCATTGTAAATTGCATTGGCAATCGCCGCTGCGGTACCAATGATTCCGACTTCGCCTAAACCTTTCGCACCGCTCGGATTGATGTTTGGATCCGGTTTATTGATAAACGCAACTTCAACAATCGGCGCATCTGCATTTACAGCGAAATGATAACTCGCCAAATCGTTTCCTATTACTCCGAGATTCTCATCGATCATTTTTTTCTCCATTAAAGCCATTCCGATTCCGCCAATTGCCGCACCAGAAATCTGATTAGCAGCAGGTTTTTCACTGATAATCGTTCCGCCATCTACAACAACTACCATTTTATCAATTTTTACCTTTCCGGTTTTCGAATGAACTTTCACTCTGCAGAAATGTGCCGCAGAAGAACAAAACGCGTATTTGCTACGTTCATCGCCCGGAGCGGAACTTGCTTCAACCTCAAATGTTGTCAGATTATTTTTCTCAAAAATATCTTTGTAGCTTATCGAAGCATTCTGATTTTTCACAGAAATTCCTTTATCATTTAGAATAATATTCTCTTTAGAAACATTTTTAAATTCCGGATTTGCTGTCGCTGCGTAAGCCAAAAGTTTCTCTCTTAAAGCATCTGCAACAGCAACGACGGCGCCGCTCACAGAAGACATTCCGGTACTTCCACCCTGACTTCCTGCCTGCGGTAGATTAGAATTTCCAAGTTCAATTTTAATTTTATCTTTCGGAATTCCCGTGGCTTCATGCAGAATATTCCGCATTCCTGTACCTGTTCCCGTTCCAATATCTGTCATGGCAGTCTGTAAAATCACACTTCCGTCTTTACTCATGATAATTCCTGCGCTGGCTTTACTTCGGCCGGCATTCCACATACCAAGCGACATTCCGTAGCCGATTTTCCACTCACCTTCAGATATACTTCCGGGAGTTTGTTTTCGGTTGTTCCATTTGATCATTTCAGCGCCACGTTGTGCAGCTTCCTTTAAATAATTCGTTGACCAAGGCAGTTTAGAATCCGGATGATTGACCAGCGAAAGATTTTTATAACGAAGTTCCAGAGGATCCATCTTCAGCTGATAACTGAGCTCATCTAAAGCAGATTCGATTGCAAAATCGCCTGAACAATCGCCCGGACCGCGCATATACGTAGGTGCACTCAAATGCAAAGGAACAACAGCATTTTCAGTTTTAAGATTTGGAAACTCGTAAATAAGTCGCGTCACACGCGTGATTCCGTCGCTGAAAGGATCATATTTTGCACCGCTGTTCATTGCCTGATGCAAAATTCCCATGATTTTTCCGTCGGCGCTTGCAGACAGTTTCACACGCTGCCAGGATTCCGGGCGGTAACCCGTTGAGAAAAACATCTGCGGTCTCGTCAAAACAAGTTTTACCGGTCGGTTTAGTTTTTTAGCAGCTATCGCGGCCGCCAAAGTATGTGGCCAAACCCGTAAACCGCTTCCAAATCCACCACCAACATATTCGCTAATGACTTCAATGTTTTCTTTCGGAATATTATATAAACCAGAAAGCGTTTTCTGAACCATATTCACGCCCTGATTTTTATCAAAAAGCTTCAGTTTATTTTCTGAAGGCCAATGCGCGATCGTGGCGTGCATCTCCATCGGATTGTGAACCTCCGGAGCGATTTTATATTCCTGATCAACTGTAAAAGGCAGATTTTCCCAAGACGAAGAACTTCCGCGTTCTTTACCTTCAGGTTTTAATGCTGTCTTCTTTCTTAAAGTTTCAAAATCGAGATCAGCAGTGTTTTTTTCATATTTAACTTTAACCAGCGAAGCTGCATAAACGGCCTCTTCCAAAGTTCCTGCAACGACCAGCGCAACCGGCTGACCTTTGAAATAAACCTTATCGGTATGAAAAACCGGCAATCCAAATTTTGATTCTTTGATTTTTGCTTCAGTAGATAATCCCGGAACTTCAGGTCGGTTTTCATGGGTAATAATATCGATGACGCCGTCGGCGGCTTTTGCATCCGTAAAATCAAAACCGGTGATTTTTCCGGCTGGAATTTCACTTGTCACCAAAACACCATGGCAAAGGTTTTCTACAGAATATTCTGCAGAATATTTTCCCTTCCCGGTCACTTTGGCAATCGCTTCCACTCTGCCTTCGGGCATTGGAGCAGAAGAATTTTCTTCGTCAAAAAATTTCATATGTGTATTTTTTTGATGTTAAATTATAGCGCTTTCCGGTTGTAAAGCCTGCTTTAAAGCTGATTCTATCGCGCCTTTCAGCAATGGAACTTTATACGCATTATCCGGAAGCGGTTTCAGACCTGAAGTCGCTAAAGTTGCTGCCTGTGCAAAAACTTCTGGTGTCGCAGATTTCCCCTGAAGAAATTTTTCAGCCTCAAGCCAGCGCCAAGGTTTATGCGCCACGCCGCCAGATGCAAGTCGCGCTTCTTTGATTTTGCCGTTTTCAATCTGTAAAGCTGCGGCTACAGAAATCAGAGCAAAAGCATAAGAGCTTCTCTCTCTGATTTTTAAATATGCAAAATTTTTATTAAAACCGTTTTCAGGAATTTCGATCTGAGTAATGACTGCATTTTCCGGCAGATTATTATCAAGCCAAGGTGTTTCGCCAGGCAACCTGTGAAAATCTTTAAAAGCAATAATAGATTCCTTTTTTCCGTCGGCAACAGTCACCTCAGCATCCAGTGTAGCGAGTGCCACACACAGATCTGAAGGATGTGTTGCCACGCACTGCTGAGAATATCCCGCAACGGCCATATTGTGCGTATCACCTTTCAAAGCGCTACATCCAGAATTCGGATTTCTTTTATTACAAGGTGCCGAAGTATCATAAAAATACGGACAACGCGTTCTCTGCAGAAGATTTCCCGCGGTGCTTGCCATATTTCTGATCTGCGGTGAAGCGCCTGCCAATACCGCTTTTGAGATCAGAGGGGAATGTTTAAGCAAATCATTATTTAAAGTAAGCTCGGTATTTTTCACCATGGCACCAATAACCAATCGGTTTTTCGTGGTTTTAATATTATTTGACAAAGCTTCTGAAACGTCGATCAGACCATCAGGATTAACAATGTTTTTTTTCTGCAAGTCCACGAGATTGGTTCCGCCAGCAAGAAAACTCTTCGTTTTTATTTTTAAATCCTGCGTCTGGGCAAGATTTTTCGGTTTTTCAAATGTAAATGGTTTCATCGTGCTGCAACTTTTTGAATAGATTCTACGATGCCGTTGTAGGCGCCGCAACGGCAAAGATTGCCACTCATGAATTCTTTAATTTCTTCGACTGATTTGGTATGACCTTCTTTCACGCAGGCAACAGCCGACATAATCTGGCCCGGTGTACAATAACCGCACTGGAAACCGTCGCATTCGATAAACGCTTCCTGCATCGGATGCAGATTTTTACCTTCAGACAAACCTTCAATCGTCGTCACTTCTTTTCCTGGAAGTGTGGCTGCAAGTGTAAGACAACTCAAAACACGTTCGCCGTCTACATGAACTGTACAAGCACCGCACTGGCCGTGGTCGCAGCCTTTTTTGGTTCCGGTAAGCTGCAGATCTTCACGCAGCACATCGAGCAAAGTAGAACGGCTGTCGGCATTGAGATCGTATTTCTTTCTGTTAATGGAAATTTTCAAGGGTAAAACTTTTTTCTTGGGAATAATAAAATGTTTTACATCATGGTAAAAAGCCTTCACTGATGACGGAATTGCAGAAAAGACTGCTACAATGGCGCTGCTTTTCAGAAAATTCCGTCGCGAAAAGTGGAGTTTTTCAGACATATTTTTAATGATTTTGGTTGTTCTCTCAAAGCTAATGAAGATTTTACAAAAAATGAATTTATCACGGCTTAGAATGATTACAAATAAACTTAAATCATAAAATCTTTAGCCCGTTTTTCATTAAATTAAAGCGATAAATCAGCTGAAAAAATGAGATGAATAGTTATGAATATCAAAATTAAAAATCATTAAAATTTCTTATTTGATTTCTTTGAAAAACCTTTTACAAAGGCATTATAATTGATCAATTTAAGTCACACCATAAAAAATATATTATGAATAACGAAAACCCTGTAAGTGTGCTGAATGATCTTCTACACATTACCAATGACCGGATAGAAGGTTTTGCGCGCGTGGAAGGAAAAGTTTGGGAAATGTATTCTGAACTGAAACCGCAATACGACCACATGATCACGGAAGCTAAAATCTTTAAAAACGAACTCATCAATCTTATTACTGAAAGAAACGGAACTCCAGATGATTCTGCAAGTACCGCAGGCGCGATTCACCGCGCGTGGATTGACATCAGAAATGCCATCCCTGGAAAAAACCGTGAGAAAGCGACTTTAGAAAATGTTTCTTTTGGAGAGAAAACTGCCGTTGAAGCTTATGAAGCTGCACTTTACTCGGGTGATCTTGATGAAGAATGCAGAAAAACAATTGACGATCAGCTGTATAAACTGCGACAGTCTTACGAGACATTCAGCAAAATAAGTGAATACAAAGATTAATCTGAAAAAGTGGCCGGAAACCGAAATTCCGGTCATTTTCTGTTTTTCAGTTTGAAAAATTTAAAACAATCTCTAAAATACCGCTTTATGCAAAAAAGAATTGTAATCGTCGGTGGTGGTTTTGCGGGCATCAAAATGATCAAAGAACTGCAAAACGACGAAAGATTTCACATCACACTCGTCGACAAAAATAATTATCATTTTTTTCCGCCGCTGCTGTATCAGGTGGCAACATCGTTTATACAGGCTTCCAACATCAGTTACCCATTTAGGAAAATGATTTCTAAATTTAAGAATGTGCATTTTCATATGGGAAACTTCAAACAGGTTTTTCCGGAGCAAAATATTATTGAAACCGATACCGGGAATATTTCATATGATTATCTGGTGATCGCGCACGGAACAGAAACCAATTTTTTCTCGATGGATAATGTGAGGAAATGCGCTTTACCGATGAAGAGTATCGAGGAAGCACTTTTTATAAGAAATCATGTGCTTTTAAAACTGGAAGAAGCCGCGAGAAATACCGATGTGACTAATGCTCAGCGACTTCAGAACATTGTCATTGCGGGTGGCGGACCGACTGGCGTTGAACTCGCAGGAATGATCGCAGAAATGGGAAGATATATCGCGCAGAAAGAATATCCGGAAATCAAACTCGACAATTCAAATCTGTATCTCATCGATGCTTTACCGTCTTTACTCGCGCCAATGAGCAAAATGGCACAGGAATCTGCCTACGATACATTGAAAAAACTGGGCGTAAAGATTATTCTTAATGTTTCGGTGAAAGATTATGTCGACGGAAAAGTGATTTTGTCTGACGGAAATAAAATTGAAACGGAAACATTAATCTGGACTTCCGGAGTGATTGGACGGGAAACGCCGGGATTGCGACAGGAAACTTTTGGCCGCGGAAAAAGAATTTTGGTAGACGGTTTTAATAAAGTAAACGGTTACGAAAATATTTTTGCTGTGGGTGATATCTGTCTTCAGATGTCTGATAAAAATTTTCCGCAAGGTCATCCGCAATTGGCGCAGGTTGCCATTCAGCAGGGAAGAAATCTTGCTGAAAATCTGATTAAAATCAACGAAAATAAAAAACTGACTCCTTTTGAATATAACAATAAAGGAAGTATGGCGATTATTTCGAAATTCCGTGCGGTCGTCGATTTGCCGAAGTTTTCGTACAAAGGCTTTATCGCGTGGCTTACGTGGCTTTTCATTCACGTAATTCCTCTGGTGAATTTCAGAAGTAAAATTGTGCTGATGCTCGACTGGTTCAGGCTTTTTATAACCAATAATCCTTCAATCAGACTCATTCTTTACCCCAAAAAAAATATGGAGAAAGATTAGATTTAATAAAAAAAGAGACCTCAAAACGAGGTCTCTTCTCAAAAAACTATGTATGAAAAGATGAAAATTTTATTTCCAGGGGTCTAAAACGACTTTTACACAGCCATCTTCCCTCTTATGGAAAATCTCGTAACCTTTTGCAACATCTGACAGTGCCATTCTGTGTGTGATAATATCATCGAGTTTTACCTGACCTGTCTCTACGTAATTCAAAAGTTTATCGACAATCGCGTGAACCGGCGACTGACCGGCTTTGATCGTAATTCCTTTATCAAACAACTGTCCCACGCGGAAATTATCATAATTCATCGGATAAACACCGAGAATTGAGACAAAACCACCACGGCGAACCGCGCTCATACAGGCATCCAAAACTTTGATCGAACCTTTTTCAAAATTGATAACAGCTTTTGCACGGTCGATCAAATCACGATCCGGCTCGAATCCTACAGCTTCAATACAAACATCGGCACCGCGACCTTCCGTCATATCGCGAATTTCATTGACTGTTTGCTCGCCATCTTCCCAGAGAATCGTTTCGCAGCCAGTAAGATTTTTAATCTGATCTAAACGGTACTGCTGTGTATCGATCACGATTACCTTTTTAGCATTGTGAAGAATTGCGCTTTTCGCCGCCATAGAACCTACAGGTCCGGCACCGAAAATTGCCACAGTTTCTCCACCTTTCAGATCTGCCCACATAACGCCCGTGTAACCGGTCGGAAATATATCTGTCAGAAACAAAAGCTGCTCATCAGAAAGCGATTCTGACACCTTTCTCGGACCAAAATTAGCATACGGAACGCGCACATACTCTGCCTGTCCGCCATTGTAACCGCCGTAAAGATCGGTGTAACCAAACATTCCGCCACCTTTTTCCGTTAAAATTCCACCTTCAGGACCGTAATTTTCAACATTTGAATTGGTACAGCCTGATGGAAGATCGTGCTGACAGAAATAACATCCGCCACACGCAATCGGAAAAGGAACAATCACACGGTCGCCGACTTTCAGATGACCGATGTTTTTGCCGACATCTTCCACAATTCCCATAAACTCGTGGCCCATCACCATCGGTCTCGCCTGAGGAATTCCACCGGAATACATATGAAGATCGCTACCGCAAATTGCCGTTGAAGTTACTTTTAAGATAATATCATTTTCCTCCTGAATAATAGGATCATCCACCGTATCGTAAGTAATCTTACCTGGTGCGTGAAAAACTGCTGCTTTCATAATTTTAATATTTTGTGATGTGATGTTAATTATTTTCGTATCGGTCGATCTCAAGATCCCAAACTCTGTGATTGGCAATCGCGGTGATAAATTTGCCGTTTCCTACGGTGCTGTCTACATTGGCAATCATCGCAGGATCTTCAAAAGTTTTACCTGCAATATCTGTTTTGCTGAAAATCGCATTTGTATCGGCTCCGAAATAAACCGCTTTGCAATGTCTGTATGCTTCTTCTACAAAACCGATAACCCAGTTTTTATTTTCAGATCTCATCAGCTCGGCAGCTGATTCGGCTCCCGGACAAATATATAAAGCATCAAAACATACGCTTGCTGTGCTGCTTATTGAATGTTTTGGGATAAATTTCGTTCCGTCTGAAGCTTTTACAGCCGACATGCTTGGACCGATAATCTGAACAACCGCGCCCAGATTTTCAAGCTGGTTTTTCAGTGTATTAACACCATCTGCATCGACTCCATCGGCCATCATAAATCCAATGATTCTGCTTTCAATAGAATCTTTCGCAGTATTTTTCATACTTAAAGCTTCTGAAGAAGTCGTTTTTGGCTCACGCTCAGCGCTCTGCAAAGTTTTAGGATCTGCATCGGCAGGAATACTTTGGTTGGGCATATCTAAAACTGTTACTTCAACACCGACTTTCGCAGCAACGTTTGCAGCTAATTCTTTATTAATGAAATTCAGCTGAGCCACCATTCTCTCACGGATTGCATGTATTTTCACTTTAGATAACTCGAAAATAAGAGCGTTCTGCAGATGCAGTTTTTCAGGAATCGACTGACTGTTGTAAAACATTTTCGCCTGAGAATAATGATCCACGAAACTCTGGCTTCTCGCCCGGATTTTATTACCGTGAATGCGCTCATTATTTGTATGGAAACCACCATCTTTTATCATCGCCTGATACGGACAGCCGCCGCCCATCGAGTTCGGTTCGTACGCAACTTTACCCTTTACAATCTGTTGACGCATATGACCGTCGCGGTTGTTGTTGTGGATTTCCTGCACCGGACGGTTGATCGGAATTTCGTGGAAATTCGGTGAGCCAAGTCTAGAGAGCTGCGTGTCGGTGTACGAAAATAATCTTCCCTGAAGCAGAGGATCGTTGCTGAAATCGATTCCCGGAACGATGTGTCCCGGATGAAAAGCAATCTGCTCGGTTTCCGCAAAAAAGTTATCCGGATTTCTGTTTAATATAAGTGTTCCTACAATTTCTACGGGAACCAATTCTTCAGGAACCAGCTTAGTAGGATCGAGAAGATCAAAATCAAAATCGTGCTCATTTTCTTCAGGAATCAGCTGTACGCCCAGTTCCCATTCCGGATACGCTCCGTTTTCAATAGCTTCCCACAGATCTCTACGATGAAAATCAGGATCAACACCCGATATTTTCTGCGCTTCGTTCCAGGCAACCGAATGCACGCCCAATTTTGGTTTAAAATGAAATTTCACAAAATGTACATCGCCTTCACTGTTTATAAATTTAAACGAATGCACGCCAAAACCTTCCATCATACGGTAACTTCTTGGGATCGCGCGGTCACTCATTATCCACATAATCATGTGCATACTTTCTGGCATCAGCGAAATAAAATCCCAAAAAGTATCATGAGCTGAGGCTGCCTGCGGAATCTCGTTATCCTGTTCGGGTTTTACCGCGTGAACGAGATCCGGGAATTTTATTGCATCCTGAATAAAAAACACGGGAATATTATTCGCGACAAGGTCGTAATTGCCTTCATCGGTATAAAATTTTACGGCAAAACCACGCACATCACGCGCCAGATCAGTACTTCCGCGGCTTCCCTGTACCGTAGAAAATCTTGCAAAAACAGGAATTTCTTTTCCTACTTCGGTTAAAAATTTTGCTTTGGTATATTTTTCAAGACTTTTTGTAAGCTTAAATACGCCATGAGCGCCCGAACCTCTTGCATGAACGATTCTTTCTGGAATACGCTCGTGATCAAAATGGGTAATTTTTTCGCGAAGAATAAAATCTTCCAGAAGCGACGGTCCGCGTTCGTCAGCCTTCAGAGAATCCTGATTATTATTGACTTTCAAACCCTGATTGGTCGTCAGAAATTCGCCGCTGTTATCTGTTCTGTGCTCCTCCAGCTGATCTAATTTCTTATTAGAATTTAAATTTTCGTTTTTCATATTTAGTAATTTATGGTGTTATTTGATTTTGATGAGCGTGTCGACAAAGTTTTGCCACTGCAGTTTGCTGCCGCCGAAAATGCCGCCACCGCCGATAAAAAAATTCCTCAACCTGTGCCTGATTCTCAGTTTTTTCACATTTGGAATTTCATTTCTACCGTGTACACTTACCTGAATTTCGCTTCCGGATCTCGCCACGATAAATGTATTGGTCGAATCATTTGTATAGAAGTGAGCAATTTGTCCTGCTGCATTTTCGATGCATGAATGTGGTTTCATTTCTATCATCGTGTAGGCAATATCTCCTTCACTGAATTTTGAAATTTTCGTCACATAAACCCAGTCGAAACCATTCCCAAAGCTATTGGCGAGCATTGGCATTTTAATTTTAACAAAGTCACCCATCTCAGCTTCGTCGTACGTAGGCTTTCCGCGAGGATCGGCAAGATAAAAACGTACGCTTCCGAAAGGAATCGTTACCGTCCAGGAATTAACGTCAAACAGCATTTTCTCAATCGCATTAAATGCTTTAATAGCTGTCTGATCGTCTGGATACGTTTTTGTTGCCACTGCATCGTTCGAAGATCCCATTTTGTTTTTGGGTACGAGATGCTGTATATTAATGGTCATTTTCATACGCAAGTCGTTTATTTTCAATTCAACGTCATCTTGTTTGAACACAGCTGGTGCTCAGACTTTAATTTAAGCCTGATTAGATATTCATCTCTATTAAAACTTTACAATAAAGCACAGGAAATAACCTTAGCTGTATTTGTAGCTATTAAAAAGATTTAAAAAAAATTTGGAGAAAAACAACAGAAGTGTTTCTAAGTACCGAGAGTACAGACGAAAACTTCTGTTGATTTAGAATAATGAACTATCTTGTCGTAGTTCTGGCAGAATCTCCTCTCATTTGTGTGCCTGCAGCACCTGTAGAATCTGACATAGTCGAAGATCCAGAATTCATAGATCCTGTAGAATCCATTGGAGCAGCCATCGGTTGAGTCATAGACGTCGTGTCTGTCATCGTCGTGTCTGTCGTAGAAGTAGAATCGTTGTTTGCTTCCTTTTTACAGCTAACAAGAGAAAGGCCCAAAATAAGGGCAGATGCAAGAATGGTTTTCATAATATAATATTTAGTGTGTAAACAAAACTACGCAAACCGCTTCTTGCATGGTATGACCTGAGTCATAGCAGATTTTTTGGATTGATTTAATACACAAAAAATCAAAAAAATATTATCTGTGACGATGTCCTCTCGGGTGATACTGCACATTCTGATTTTGATTCAAATTCTGGTTAGAATGTAATCTTGCATCGTCGTGATGATTATTTCCTGGCTGATGATCATGCGGTGCTACATGACCTCGATCGGTGTGCAGTCTGTGACCGTTTCTGTACAGTTCACCGTCTGATGATCTGTAGGTCTGGTCTTTTCCGTATTTTTCACCGTCTGGTGTGGTGAATTTTTCTAGTTCTTCACTAAGTTTTTTTCTTCGTCTGTAAATTGTTGCTGCTGCAGCGCCGGCTGCGAGCGCCAGTGCTAATTTTCCTAGTCTGTTCATTTCTTATGATTTTAAATTAAATCAACAAGATTACTGCCAAGAGAAAGTTTTGTGGTACAAATTATTTTATTAATATGATTGGTGTTATTTGCAACGACGAAACTTCAAGTGGTCTGAAATTTGAAACTTTTTATTTAACATAATTATAAACCTTTAAAACAAAAGAAGATGTACAAAAAAATGATCGCAGGATTTGGTGGCGCCATCGCCTTAAACATACTGCACGAAGTAATCCGTAAGAATTTTGATGATGTTCCTCACATCAATGAATTGGGTGAAGAAGCTCTGTTGAAAGTGACCGATCAGACGCCGTTCAGCATTTCATCAGATAAAATTTATACTGCAACACTTGCAGGTGATATTATGAGCAACGGTATTTATTACGCTACAACAGCAACCCAGAATAATATGGCTTCAGGGCTTTTAGCAGGGATCGGCGCGGTCGCATTACCAAAATATATGGGACTTGATGATGAACCTGTGGCATCTACAAATAAGAAGAAGCTGATGACCGTGGGATATTACGTTTTTGGCGCGTTGGTGACAAAATTTATCTATGACCGCATAAAATAAAAAAATTACCCCTCGCGCAAGGGGTAATAAAAACTTGAGTTAAAAACATCGATAAAATACTGGGTATTATTTCAATTCGATTTCATCAAAATTATTAAATCTGAATATCAAGTGTATATGACTAAGGTCACAACCTCTCGATTTAGTTTAATTTATTGAAATTTAATCTGCAAAAAACAAAAAATGGATTGGAATAAAATGTTTATCTGTGATCTGGATTTTTCTTTCGCGTTCGAAATCGTTATACGAACGCTCATCATGTTCAGCATGATTCTCTTAATTTTACGTCTTTCCGGGAAAAAAGGCGTGCGGCAACTATCTCTTTTTGAAGTTGCCATTATCATTGCATTGGGTTCTGCAGCAGGCGATCCAATGTTTAATAAAGATTTTGCCATTCTACCTTCAGTTATTGTGTTTATAGCCATCATTATTTTCTACAGAATCATTACCTTTATTGCTAGCAGAAGCGAAAAATTTGAAGATTTTATTGAAGGCGAACCGCTTTATGTGATAGAAAACGGACTTTTTGTTTTGCTGGATAATAAAGAACACACTTTTGCGAAAGATGAGTTTCTATCAGAAATGCGCCAAGAAAGTATCGATCACGTCGGTCAGGTAAAAACTGCGATTTTGGAAACTACAGGAAAAATGAGTTTCTATTATTATGAAGATGAAAAAGTCGGTTTCGGAATGCCGGTACAGCCAAAACTGTATAAGGATAAATTAAAAACAATCAGTAGTGACGGAATATATTCCTGCACCTACTGTGCGCATACAGAGAAACTTTCGGCTGGAAAACAAAGTTGCCAACGCTGTTCCAAAGAAGAATGGGTAAAGTCGATTGACGATAAAAGAGTTGCTTAAACACATTAAAAATCAATATATTATGACACATGCCGAAGCTGTTTTGCACAAACAGGAAGCAGAAAGTAAAGCCGATGAGTCGGTAAAAAAAATGTTTCACATAACGATTGTTCCATCAAATACAGATGAAAGTAATAAATTTATAGAGGATTTTTTGCAGAATCCGGATGATTTTAATGATGAAAGCTGCATACCCTATTGCTCGAATAATGATTTTGAGGTGGTAAGTTTTGGTAGGAATGCTGTAAATTAATACTTTTGCTGTCTGAAAACTCAGCACATTAAAGCACTGGAAACAACCTTTTTCCGGATTTTAAATTTAAAATAATTAGAATCAGACACTGATGAACGTAAAAATAGTGGGATCTGGCAGCTGCATCCCTACAAATGTGATTACCAATGAATATTTCAGTAATCATATTTTCCTGAATGAAGACGGATCTGAGATCAAGGCTCCAGAAACAATCATCAGAAAATTTAAAGAAATCACCGGCATCGACGAAAGACGATACGCTGATGAAAACCACGTGACTTCAGATCTGGCGTTTGCTGCTGCAGAAAAAGCAGTAAAAAGTTCGGGAATTGATCCTGAAACTTTAGATTATATCATCGTTGCGCACAATTATGGCGATGTAAAAAAAGGAAATATTCAGTCTGACACGGTGCCGTCGATTGCGACACGTGTGAAGAGCAGACTTCAGATAAAAAATCCCAGTTGTGTAGGTTATGATTTACTCTTTGGCTGTCCGGGTTGGCTGGAAGGAATGATTCATGCTAACGCTTTTATTAAAGCCGGAATTGCCAAGAAGTGTTTAGTTGTCGGTGCAGAAACTCTTTCGAGAGTTACCGATCAGTCGGACAGAGATTCGATGATTTATGCTGATGGCGCAGGAGCGACTATTGTGGAAGCAACAGATGACGAAGGCGGAATTTTGGCTCACGAGACGGCAACTTATGCAACCGAAGAAGCTGAATTTTTGTTTTTCGGAACATCTTATGATACAAATGCTGCGTCAGATACACGCTATATAAAAATGAAAGGCCGCAAAATCTATGAATTTGCTTTAACGAAAGTGCCTTTGGCGATGAAAATCTGTCTTGAAAAAGCTAATGTTCCTATCGAAAAGCTTAGCAAAATTCTCATTCATCAGGCAAATGAAAAGATGGATGAAGCAATCGTAGAGCGTTTCTACAGTTTATACGATCTTACTCCGCCGAAAGACATTATGCCGATGTCTATTCATAAATTAGGAAACAGCAGTGTCGCGACTATTCCTACCTTGTACGATATGATCATGAATAACGAAATGGGTGATCACGCTTTTGAAAAGGGCGATATTGTGCTCTTCGCATCAGTCGGCGCGGGAATGAATATCAATGCGATTGCTTATCAGTTTTAAATAGATAAATACTTAAGTTAATTTTATCTTAGGTATATATTGTATTGATTTAATGAGCTACTTGGGTTTCACAATTTATTCACATCGTAAATAAGTTCTCATGAAAAATTTTTTTTCAATCTTTTTACTCTTCTTTTTTCATTTTGCGTTTTCACAGTTTAATAGTACTTACTTCCATAATCAACAGATTGCAGAACAAAATATTAAATTTCAGCGTGAACTTGCAAGGAGAAACAGTGAGAAAAATGGTCCATCTTCTGGAGGCCCAAATGCTTTACTGTATTCGATGCTTGATAAAAGTATCGCAAGACTTGAAAAGAAAAAATTAAGTCTTGAAGCAGAAAACAATTTGGGGAAAAATTCAGATGAAATCGCCAGACTTGAGTCAAAAATTACAAAAGTACGAGGTATAAAAGAAAAGCATGAAAAAGAGGAAGCTGAAGAAAATAAAAAGTTAGCCGCTGAAAATAAACAGAAAGAAAACGAAAGACTGGAAAAAGACAGAAAGAAATTCGAAAGAAAATTGTTAAAAAAGTAACTGATTTCACTCTTCGATCAAACGACATTTATAAGCGTGAAACTATAATCTGAACCTCTTTTAACAGTTACTTTAAAATAAAAAATCCGTCCCTTCATTTGATTGTGAGACGGATTCTTTTTTTATCTTAAATTATTCCCACTCGATGGTTGCCGGTGGTTTGCTTGAAATGTCGTACGCGACCCTGTTGATTCCTCTTACTTCGTTGATGATTCTGCTGGAAACCGTATCTAAAAACTCGTAAGGAAGCCGGCTCCACGTTGCGGTCATGAAATCAATCGTGTTGGCAGAACGAACAACTGCGGTGTATTCGTAAGTTCTTTCGTCACCCATCACTCCTACAGATTTTACCGGAAGCAAAACGACAAAAGCCTGAGAAACTTTGTCATAAAGGTCATTTTTATATAATTCTTCAATGAAAATATCATCAGCTTCCTGAAGAATTTTGACTTTTTCAGCATCCACTGCACCCAAAATTCTGATTCCCAAACCTGGACCCGGAAAAGGATGTCTGTGTACCAGATGATGCGGAATACCAAGCTCTTCACCTACTTTTCTTACTTCGTCTTTGAATAATTCTCTCAAAGGCTCAAGCAGTTCAAATTCCATTTCTTCCGGAAGTCCGCCCACGTTGTGGTGCGATTTTATTACCGCTGAAGGGCCGTTTACCGATTGACTTTCGATCACATCCGGATAAATGGTTCCCTGTGCCAGGAATTTAGCGCCTTCAATTTTATGCGATTCTTCGTCGAAAACATGAATAAATTCGTTTCCAATGATTTTTCTTTTGGTTTCAGGATCATCTACGCCAGCGAGTTTTGAAAGAAACCTTTCTTTCGCGTCAACAAGCTTGATGTTCATATGAAAACTTTCACCGTAGTTGGTCATCACTTTTACATCTTCATCTTTTCTTAGAAGTCCGGTATCTACGAAGATACAGTGAAGCTGATCGCCGATAGCTTTGTGAATTAAAACTGCAGCAACAGAAGAATCTACGCCTCCGGAAAGACCAAGAATCACTTTCTGATCACCTACTTTTTCCTTAATTTCCTGAACGGTTTTGTCTATATAATTAGTCAGTTTCCAGTTTTTTTCTGAATCGCAGATGGCAAAAACAAAATTCTCCAACATTTTTCCGCCTTCTTCAGTATGAGAAACTTCCGGGTGAAACTGTACGCAGTATATTTTCTTTTCTTCGTTGGCAATTGAAGCAATTACACCTGATTTTGCATTTAACTCAAAACCCGGAGGCAACATTCCCACCTCGTCAAAGTGACTCATCCAAACAATAGAATCGTTGGTTACACCTTTTAATAACGAAGATTCTTTTACAATTTCCAGATGTGCTTTTCCGTACTCTCCTTTTACTCCTTTGTGTACTTTACCTCCTAAAAGATGTGCTGTAAGCTGCATTCCGTAGCAGATTCCCAAGACGGGAATTCCCTTTTGGTACAATTCTTTTTCAACCAGATGCGCATTTTCTGCATTTACAGAACTTGGTCCCCCTGAAAGAATGATTCCTTTTGGCTGTTTTTCCAGAATGATTTCTAAAGGTGTATTGAATGGCAAAATCTCGGAATATACACCCATCTCACGGATTCTGCGTCCTATAAGTTGGTTGTACTGCGATCCGAAATCTAATATAATGATACCGTTGGTCATTTTGTTTTTTTGAAGTTTGAAATGTTTAATTCCTTTTATCTAAGCTTAATCCTTTTTACTTTTATCGTGGTATTTTACCTAGTTTCCCTTAGCCCTGATAGCAGCGGTTACCCCGCAGTGAGGCGGCGGAGCGAAGCGGAGCCGGCGAGCGAGGAGTATGAGCGGATAGCAGGTTCCAGGCTACAAATAAAAAAAGCCCCGTAAAAGCAGGGCTATATTTTAAAATTTGCCGATGTCTTCTCTATAAAAGCTGTAATCGAAATGCACGTGCGATGCATCTTCGTATACTTTCTTGCGCGCATCGTCGAAGGTTGCGCCTGTGGCCACAATATTCAATACACGACCGCCGTTTGAGACAATTTTATCTCCTTTTTTAGTGGCACCGGCATACAAAAGCTGGCTGTCTTTTACTCTTTCTTCGCCTGTGATTTCAAAGCCAAGCTCAATATTTCTCGGGTAGCCGCCAGAGCACATTACCAGACACACTGCTTTTTCATCTCTGAATTTAAGATTAATCTCTTTATTGCTCATGCAGTCATTGATGACGTCGAGAAGATTATTTTCCATTAAAGCCATCAAAACCTGAGTTTCAGGATCTCCGAAACGCATGTTGTATTCTAAAAGATAGGTTCCGTTTTTAGTGATCATCAAACCAAAGAAAATGATTCCTTTAAAGCCAAAACCTTCCGCCTTCAAACCTGTAACAGTTGGCTCAAGAATGTTTTTTTCGAAATCTGCAAAATGCTCAGCAGTAAATTCCGGGCTTGGTGCCACAGAACCCATTCCGCCAGTGTTCGGACCTTTATCACCGTTTCCGGCTTTTTTGTAATCTTTTACCGGAATACACGGAAACAGTTTTTCTCCGTTCGAAAACGCGATAATCGACGCCTCAAAGCCTTGAAGATATTCTTCGATCACCAAACGGATTCCGGCATCACCGTACAGTCTGCGGATCATAAAATCGTGAATCGTCGCTTCTGCTTCTTCTACTGTATCACAAATCACTACACCTTTTCCACCTGCCAAACCGCTGGCTTTAATTACTAAAGGATATTCGTGATCCTGAACGTATGCTTTTGCTTCGTTGTATGAATCAAAAACCATTGCTTTAGCCGTTTTGATGTCATACTTCTGCATGAATTTTTTTGAGAATGCTTTACTTCCTTCCAGGCTCGCCACTTTTTTGGTAGGACCAAACACTTTAAGGTCGTGTTTTTTAAATTCATCTTTAAGGCCTGCAACCAAAGGTGCTTCCGGGCCTACAATGGTGAGATCTACTTTTTCTCTGATGGCAAAATCTCTCAGCTCGTGGATTTCAGAAAGATTTACATTCTGCCCGATTTTCTCTGTCGATGCATTACCGTTGGCAAAAAACATCTTTGTGATTCTGGCATCTTTCTGAAGTTTCGCAGCAAGTGCAGATTCTCTACCACCTTCACCAATGATTAATATTCTCATATTTTATTTATTATCTAGTCTGTTTTACAAATATATAATTTTGACTGCCATAGAAGCAATCGCAAGGATCGGTTTTTAATACAATTTTAATGGAAAAAATGACGCACGCCCGTAAACATCATCGGAAGATGGTGCTCGTTGGCTGCATCAATACTTTCCTGATCTTTTACGCTTCCGCCAGGCTGAATAATCGCTGTAATACCTTCCTGAGCGCAGAAATCAACTACGTCTCTGAATGGAAAAAATGCATCAGAAGCCAAAACTAAATCTCCGTCAAATTTTCCTTTAGCTCTCTCGATCGCCTGTTGCGTTGCCCAGATTCTGTTAACCTGCCCGCCGCCAATACCAAATGCCTGAATGCCGTTTGAAACCACAATTGCATTTGATTTTACATATTTTACGACTCTCTGAGAGAACAATAAAGCCCTTTTCTGCTGTTCAGTCGGCTGCGTTTCAGTCACCACTTTAATGTCGTCTGAGAAAACACTGTCGTTATCCTGAACTAAAATTCCACCGTCTACTTTCACCCAGGTTTGCTTATCTGAAACGGGATTGACGATTTTTATAATTCTTAGATTCTTTTTCTTTCTTAAAATTTCCAGTGCTTCCTCGTCAAAATCCGGAGCCATTACAATCTCAAGGAAAGTCTTGTTCAATTCTTCGGCCGTCGCTGCATCAATTTTATAATTCATCGCGACAATTCCGCCAAAAATAGAAACCGGATCGCACTCAAAAGTTTTCTGATACGTTTCTAAAGCTGAAGTTCCGATGGCTACACCGCAAGGTGTAGAATGTTTTACGGCGCAACAGGCCATTTCTTCTTTAAATTCTGTTACCACTTTCCAGCAAAGATCCATATCCCGAAGATTGTTGAAAGAAAGTTCTTTGCCGCCGAGCTGTTCAAAATCTTTCATCGCACCGTTTTCGAAAGTCGAAGCGTAATAAGCTGCGGTTTGATGAGGGTTTTCGCCATATCTCAAGTCTGCTACTTTTTTGTAAGAAGCACTTAAATAGGTTGGATATTCTTCATCTAAAAGCATTCTCGAAATTGCCGCATCGTATGCTGACGTCAGATTGAATACTTTTCCGGCAAGTTTTTTCCGCGTTTCTATCGAAGTATCACCAACATTTTCCATTTCAGACTGCACTTTTGCGTAATCTTCAACATCGGTGATGACTGTTACGGAATCGAAATTTTTTGCCGCTGAGCGAAGCATTGAAGGTCCGCCAATATCGATAAATTCCACTTTTTCGTGAAGCGGAATATCTTTGTTTACATTCTCAAAGAAAGGGTAAAGATTCACAATCACCATGTCGATCAGACCAATTCCGTGTTCCTTAACCGTTTTCATGTGTTCTTCATTGGCACGAACAGCAAGTAATCCTCCATGAACCTTCGGGTGAAGGGTTTTCACTCTTCCGTCAAGCATTTCCGGGAAGTCGGTCACCTCATCAATCTGAATCGGATTTAATCCTGCATCTTTTAAATGCTTAAACGTTCCGCCTGTGGAAATTAATTCGTAGTCTTTTGCTTCCAGAAATTTTGCAAAATCAATCAATCCGCTTTTGTCAGAAACACTGATCAACACTCTCTTTTTACTCATCTTACTTTCAATTTTTACTTTTTACAGCTGTTTCAAACTGTTGCCGGTTCTTTCACTTCCGGCTTTATTTTACTTAGATTTTTTATTTGTGAAGCACTTTGTTGATCGCTTCCGGGAAAATTTCATATTCCACCTGATGTACTTTCTCCGCAACTGTTTCGGCGGTGTCATTTTCAGTTATTTTAAAAGATTTCTGGAGAATAATTTCGCCTTCGTCAATTCCTGAAGTCACATAATGAACCGTTGCGCCGCTTTCTTTTTCGCCGGCGGCAATCACCGCTTCGTGCACATGATGTCCCCACATTCCTTTTCCGCCAAATTTCGGCAATAAAGCAGGATGAATATTAATGATTTTATCCTGCCATTTTTCGCAGAATTCTGGTTTCAGGATAGATAAGAAGCCGGCAAGAATAATGAGATCAGTATTGTCATGAATGTTCTCTGCAAGCTCTTCGCTGAAATCTTTCCCACGTGGAATCATGATGTTTTTGATCTGATGATTTTTCGCTCTCTCTAGACCAAAACATTCTCTGTCGGCAACCACCAGAGAAATATTTGCATCGCGAATTTCTCCGCTGGCAACAGTATCGATGATTCTCTGAAAATTTGTCCCGGAACCCGAAACTAAAATGACTAAATTTTTCATTGAACTTAGATGGTAGATTCAGGATGTCAGATATCAGAATTAAAGTCTGGAATCTCGCATCTGAAATCTGATGTCTTTTTAAAATTTAAGGTCAATTTTTTCGTCTCCTGCAGTAATTTCACCGATTTCATAAGCGTCATCCAAAAGATGTAAAACCTTTTCGGCGTGCTGCGCATCTACTACAACGATCATCCCAACGCCCATATTGAAGGTTCCGAACATTTCTTCGCGGGCAATATTTCCACGTTTTTCAAGCTCAAGCATTACGCTCGGAATCTGGATTTTAGAAGCATCAATGGAAGCACATAGTCCGTCACCGATAATTCTTGGAATATTTTCGTACAAACCGCCACCCGTAATGTGCGCAATACCTGCCACCTCAACTTCTTCAATAACTTTGTGAATGTCTCTGTAATACAATCTTGTAGGAACCAAAAGTGTCTCATACAAAGGTTTTCCTTCAAACTCTTCTTCGAAATTAGGGAAGATTTTTCTTACCAATGAGAATCCGTTTGAGTGGAATCCTGAACTTGGCAATGCAATAATTTTATCTCCGGTTTTGATTTTTGTACCGTCTATGATCTGATCTTTTTCAACGATTCCTACGCAAAAACCTGCCACATCATAATCTCCAGGCTGATACATTCCCGGCATTTCGGCCGTTTCACCCCCGATCAAAGCGCAGTTGTTGTCTTTACAGGCTTTTACCATTCCCAAAACAATCTCTGCAGCAATCTCAGAATCAAGTTTTCCGCAAGCTAAATAATCAAGGAAAAACAAAGGCTTCGCACCGTGGCAAAGAATATCGTTGGCACACATTGCAAAACAGTCGACGCCGATAGAATCATATCTTTTCGAGTCTAAAGCGACTTTCAGCTTCGTTCCCACGCCGTCGGTTCCGGAAACCAAAACCGGGTTTTTGTAACCGCCGATTTCGTAAAATGCACCGAAACTTCCCAAATGATTCAAAACATTAGCATTGTGCGTTTCGCCAACTGCTTTCTTTATTTTGTCTACCGTTTTGTAGCCTTCTTCCTTGTCTACGCCTGCCGATTTGTATGTGTTACTCATTGTAATAGATTTTTGATGCGAGATTTCAGATCACAGACTGACATCTTTTATCTTTTAAAATTAACTTTTGGTTTGACTGAAAGAAAATAAAAAAGCCGACAATCTTTAACAATTATCGGCTGGTATTTTATCTGAAAATTTCAGAGCCCACAGTTTTTCCGTTTGCTGAAAAACATTCTTTGAAAGCGGACTCAATTTTCATCTATTTTCTTTTTGCAAAGATATTAATTTAAAGTTAAATCTCAAATGCAAAAAATCGGTTTGACTTATTTTAAATACGCCGGAAATTCCATAGGAACTTCCATCAGTAATATTTCGGAGTCTTCTGTAGCTTCCAGAGTGAAACTTTCTGCGTCCCAGATACCAAAACCATCTCTCTCATTTAAAGTCTGTTCGCCCACTTTTGCACTTCCTTTCAAAACAAAAATATAGACACCGTTTCCATCTTTATGCAGTTGATATTCTCTGCCGTTTCCTTTTGTGAAATTAGCGAGATTAAACCATGCATCCTGATGAATCCAAACGCCTGTGTCATCCTGATTCGGTGATAAAATCTGGTGAAAATCATTCACTTTCATTCCTTCGGATATACTGACCTGATCGTATCTTGGCGCTACATTTTCTTCACGCGGAAAAATCCAGATCTGCAGAAATTTTACACTTTCGTCTTTATTTTTATTGTATTCACTGTGCATCACGCCGGTTCCGGCACTCATCACCTGAATTTCTCCTTTTTTGATTACCGCAGTCGTTCCTATTGAATCTTTATGTTCCAAATCGCCTTCCAAAGGAATCGAAATGATCTCCATATTTTTGTGCGGATGCGTTCCAAAACCCATTCCCTGGGAAACGGCATCGTCGTTTAAAACCCTTAAAACTCCGAAATTCATCCGTTCTGCGTTTTGATAACCTGCAAAACTGAATGTGTGATAAGAATTGAGCCAACCGTGATTGGCGTGACCTCTGGAATCTGCTTTGTGATAAACTGTTTTCATTTTGTAAATTTTATTGATTATTTATAGTACAAATGTACAGTCAGAATCCGCAGAAATGATTGATATAAGGTAAGAAGCGATTCGTTTAGTTTAGTAGATGCATTTCTTTAAAATGATAAGAAGCGGACTTCTACCCGCTTTTTATATAATAGTTTTCTGTTTTAAATTAATTTTAAAAATGAACCTGCTGAATATCTTCTTCAATTTCTTTTGTATTCGAATCTTCTGTTTTAATGAAAATCATCGTTAAAACTGCTGCTAAAACCATACATATTCCGCCAACAACCACATAACCCATTGCCATATTTCCAAAATATCTGCTTACAATTGGCCCACCAAATAATCCGTTGATGATCTGCGGAATCACAATAAAGAAATTAAAAATCCCCATAAAAACGCCCATTTTACGTTGCGGAATCGCGTCTATCAGCATCGCATAAGGCATTGCCAAAATACTTGCCCAGGCAAAACCAAGCCCAATCATCGACATCCATAAAAGCGAAGTGTCTTTAATAAAATACATAGAAATTAAGCCAAGTCCGCCACACAGAAGAGCAAAAGCATGCGTCTGTTTTTTTCCGATTTTGTTCGCCATAGGTGTCAGCAAAAACGCAAACGGAATCGCCCAGAGATTATACATTCCGAATAATTTTCCGGTGAGATCACCTGCTTTATTAAATTCTAAAGAATGTGTATCTTCCGGTGATAGCCCGAAATGATGCGTTGCCAAAGCACTGGTCGTAAAAACCCACATTGTAAAGAGCGCAAACCATGAGAAAAACTGTACAATTCCCAGCTTTTTCATAAGCGTCGGAATTTTAGCAAAATCGCTGAACATATCTGAGAACTTCGATGTATGATGATGTTCTTCATTTTCGTCTTCAAATTCTATAAATTCTTTCGGAGAATATTCTTTCGTTGTAATGATTGTATAGATAATACTTAGCAATAGAATCGCCGCTCCAAAGTAAAATGCATAGATCACATTATCTGCAACAAAACCTTTTTCAGCAACATTTGATATGCCTAATTTAGTAAGCCAATCTGGGAGATAAGATCCAATCACCGCGCCGATTCCGATCAAAACGGTCTGTACAGAAAACCCTAAAGTTCCCTGATGTTTTGGAAGCATATCTCCCACCAAAGCACGGAAAGGTTCCATAGCCACATTGATTGAAGCATCCATCATCGCGAGAAAAATCACCGCTAAAAGAAGCACATTTGCGGCGATCATCTGATTAGCAGAAGCGGCATTCGGAAGCAAAACCAAACCAATAGCGCACAAAATTGCCCCTATTAAAAAGTACGGTTTTCTTCTTCCCAAAAATCCCCATGTATTATCTCCCAAATGACCGATAATTGGCTGAACGATTAATCCTGTGACCGGCGCTACAAGCCAAAACCACGAGAGTTGATGAATGTCTGCACCCAGATTCTGCAAAATACGGCTGGCGTTACCGTTCTGTAGACCAAAAGCCATCTGAATTCCCAAAAATCCCATGCTCATATTAATGATTTGAGCCATCGAAAGATTTGGTTTTACTTTTTTCTGCATCAGTTTATTCGCTCTTTAATTTGTTGATCAACTCTTCTTCGATCGGAGCTTTTACAGAAACCACTTTGTCGACAACATCGTTAGGAACAGTCATCGAAAGAACATACTGACGCACTTTCCACTGTCCGTTGATGTTTTCTACAACGCCAGAACCTCTGCAGATTTTCATCTGCGTATCAAGCAATTCATCAAACCAAGCCATTTTTCCGTCTTTGCTGAAGTAAATATGTCGCTGAATCGAGGTAAAATTCCATGTTGATTTTTTATCGAAATATGGTTTTGCCCAAACCATAAACTGTTTTTTGTCCCACACTTCGGTAGCATCTGTTCCAATGAAGGTCGACTCGTCTGCGAAGAAATCAAAATACGTTTTGTAATCTGCTTTTGCCGCAGCAATATTAAACTGATTCAGCATTTTGCTGATCTCACTTTTTTCTTTTTCAAATTTTGTCTGCGCAGAAACTGCCGAAAAAAATGACAGGAAAATGATTAAAGCAAAGCTAAAAACTGATTTTTTCATAGTTTATTTGTTTAATTTGATTTTAATTCAGTTCAAGGATCATTGATGATTTTGCTGGAATGTTCAATGTTTTCTGAAGCGAAAAATTGTTCCCGGAAATTATTTCTTTTCCTTCTTTAAAATTTTTCAGTGATTCAGAAAATCTGCTTAATTCAATTTCCTGATCGCTTTCATTCGCATTCAAAACCACCATCACCGTTTCTTTTTCGTCGTATCTAAAATACACAAAAACATTGTTCTGAGGCACGAAATTTTTAGTTTTGCCAGTATGAATGACGTTTTTTCCTTTTCTCCAGTTGAGTAATTTCTGAGTAAAACCGTAAAATTCTTTTTGCTGTGCCGACTGCTTTGCAATATTGAACGCATTTTGAGCATCAGATTTCCAGCCGCCAGGAAAATCTCTTCGGATATCTGCATCGCCACCCTTATTTTTATCGCCACGCATTCCGATTTCAGTTCCGTAATAAATTTGTGGAATTCCGCGAACGGTTGAGATCAGCGTCATCGCCAGTTTGTAGGCTTTTGGATCTGAATTAAACATTTCGTTCCATCTTTCGGTGTCGTGGTTTTCAAAAAAAACCAAAAGATTATTAATATCCGGATAGAGAAAATCATTGGTAAAACTATTGTAAAGCCGATTCATTCCGTTGTCCCAGCCGTCTTTTTCTTTAATCGCCTTTGGGATTTCGCCATACAGCGGAAAATCCATCACCGACGGAAGATGAGAATTGTAATGCGCCGCTTCTCCGGTTTTAGAATCTTTTTGCCATGCGGAAATGTGCGCTGCGTTATTCAGCCACGTTTCTCCGACGATATTAAAATTCGGATATTCATCAGTAATTGCTTTCGCCCATTTTGCCATCGCATCTTTGTCGTTGTAAGGATACGTATCGACTCGAAAGCCGCCCAGTTCAGCATATTCAATCCACCAGATTGCATTTTGAATTAAATATTTTAAAACCAACGGATTTTTCTGGTTGATATCGGGCATCGACGTATCAAACCATCCATCCAGAGCCAAGGTTTTATCGACTTCCGCAGCGTTTGTGTCAAATTGTGAAGTGATCTTATAGTTTGATCTTTTAAAACCTTTTTCGCCGTCATCGAACCAGTGAATCCAGTCTTTGGTCGGCAAATCTTTGATCAGCCAGTGCGAAATTCCCCAGTGATTGGTGACATAATCCATCACCAGTTTCATATTTCTTTTGTTGAGCTCACGCGAAAGTTCGCGGTAATCATCATTGGAACCATATCTTCCGTCGATTTTATACAAATCGGTCTGCGCGTAACCGTGATAAGAATATGTTTTTTCATTATCTTCATTCACCGGCGTGAGCCAAATTGCGGTCGCCCCCACGTTTTGAAGATAATCGAGATTATTGATAATACCCTTAAGATCTCCGCCGTGTCGGCCGTTTGGAAGACTTCGGTTTGCTTTTTCGGTGAGATACGGAACAGAATCATTTTTCTCATCGCCATTGGCAAAACGCTCGGGCATGATGAGATACATCACATCTTTTGACGAGAAAGACGGCCGGTTTGCAGAATTTGGATTTCTTTCTTTCAGTTCATAGGTATATGAGGCAACATTTTTCTTTCTGTTTTGAATATCAATTTTAAATTTTGAAACATTGATTTCATTGGTATTCAAAGTCACGAAAACGTAGTTTGGATTTTCAACTTTCTGAATGTCTTTTGCTACGATTCCGTCTGAAAAGCGGATCTCGTTTTTCGCAATATCTTTGCCGTACAGAAGCAGCTGAATTTCCGGATTGTGCATGCCTTTCCACCAAAAAGCGGGTTCTACTTTCTCCAAAACTTTGATCTGAGAAAACGCAAAAGATGCGGTGAGAAAAGCACCTGCGAAAATTATTTTTTTCATTTTTTACGGTTGTATAATGTGGATATTTTTTTGATAATTTTAAATCTAAACTAAAGAGTTTCTACTTCAAAATCGGTCGAAGTTTTTGCGATTCTGTTGGCCAGCCAGCTTACGTAAAACAGCTGAAAACTGTGATAAATCATCACAGGAAGCAGAAAAAGAACTTTTTTATCATCCGGAATTCCGAGGACGAGCAGGAAAAGACTTCCGTGAACGAGCGATTTTTTTGATCCGCAAAATGTCGTGGTGATTATGTCTTTCTTTGGAAATTTCATTTTCTGAGATATAAATTTCAGAATATAATACACCGCAAAAAACAAAAAAACGACGCTGAGGGCGAGTATCACAAAGATGACTCCAGGAACTGAAGAAAATACATTTTCTACAAATGCCGTCGAAAAACTTTCGTAAACAATCAGCAAAATAATGAGTCGGTCGAATTCGGCAATGATATTTGAATATTTCGTTACCCACTTTTTCAGATATGGATTCAGCAAAACGCCCAAAATTATCGGCAGTAAAACTTTGGCGAGCAACTGCTGCAAAATCTCACCGGTGTCTGAACTTTCAGAATTGGAAACCAGAAAAAAGCTCATCAGAAGCGGTGTCATCAAAATCCCGATAATTCCTGATACCGATGCATTGAAAATTGCAGAAGTTACATTTCCCCTGGCAATCGAAACCATAACCACCGAAGAAGAAACCGTAGATGGAAGGCTGGCAAGAAAAAATACCGAAAGCCAGATGTCGTAATATTCTGTTCCTTTTGCAAGCGGATAAAAAAGCAAAGCCAGCAGCGGAAAAATGATAAATGTTCCGGACTGTATCAGAAGGTGTAGCCTCCAGTTTGAAATGTCTTTTACGACTTCTTTTAAGTTAAGTTTGAGACCGTACAGAAGAAAAATGCCCGCGATTCCCCAATCGATGAATGCAGAAAGATTAAAAACTTCGTTGTAGGTTTTCTGAAAAGGAACAAACCTGGCCAAAATTACCATCGCGATCAGCAGAAAAAGAAAGACATTCTGTTTGTTGATGATCTTTTGTAACAATTTCATTTTGTGAATGATTTTATAATTGAAAAAACTTTGTCAAAGTTTAGTGGCTTTGACAAAGTCTGAATATACAACACCTTCCCAGCCCCGATTGAACGGCATGTCTGAGCTCTTTTTACCAAAATGATAAAGCCCTGGCGTAAAAAAGCGAGTAGTGAAAGCGGGAAATAGCTCCTAATTAACAGGCTTCAAAGAGATGGCAAAACCACCGCTTCGTACCATTTTCATAGGCAATTTTGATTTGCTGGTAATCTGCTTTTTGTAGATGTTGTAACTCTGCGGATTGTTGATATAATCGGCATCTTTTCCGTCTTCGTAAATCGTCGCTTCGTATTTTTTACCTTTATCTAAGAAAGAGAAATCTACGGTATAATCACGCTTGTTCTCATCGGTAATTCCGCCCACAAACCAATTTTCTGTACCTTTTGCTTTTCTCGCCGTGATGACGTAATCGCCAGGCTCGGCCGAAAGAATTTTGGTATCGTCCCAATCTGCAGCCACATCTTTGATAAACTGAAAAGCATCCATGTGCTTTTTATAATTTTCCGGCAAATCGGCAGCCATCTGAAGCGGCATGTACATCGTCACATACAGCGCCAACTGCTTTGCCAACGTGGTTTTCACAAATCTTGTGTCCCCCGGAAAATAATAATCGAGCTTCGTTTGAAAGATTCCGGGTGTGTAATCCATCGAGCCGCCCATCCAGCGTGTGAAAGGAAGAATGGTTTGATGATCCGGATTATTTCCGCCAAAAGCTTCATATTCTGTCCCGCGCGCTGCTTCTGCAGAAATATAGTTTGGATACGTACGGCTTTCACCGGTAGGGCGCACAGACTCGTGAGAATTGACCATTACTTTATACTCGTTGGCTTTTTCGGCAATTCTGTAGTAATGATTGATCATCCACTGCGAATAATGATGTTCGCCCCGCGGAATGATATCGCCTACATAACCCGTTTTCACTGCATCGTAACCGTATTTATTCATGAGCTGAAAAGCTTTGTCAGACCACCATTCATAATTGGTAGCAGAACCTGAAGTTTCGTGGTGCATGATTAATTTAATGCCTTTTGAATGTGCGTATTCGTTCAGCATTTTAATATCAAAATCAGGATATGGCGTAATAAAATCAAAAACAAATTCTTTGGAACGCCCGAACCAGTCTTCCCAGCCGATATTCCAGCCTTCAATAAGCAATCCCTGAAAACCATTTTCTGCAGCAAAATCGATATACTCTTTTACCTTTGTATTGTTTGCCGCATGTTTTCCGTTGGGCGTCAGTTTTGCAAAATCGGTCTCGCCGATTCTCACGTTAGATTCCGGCTGACCGTATGCCCACTGAGACTTCCCGATGATCATTTCCCACCAAACACCCATATATTTTGTAGGGTGAATGTAGGAAGTGTCGTTATATTTTGTAGGCTCGTTAAGATTAAAAATCATTTTAGAATCCATCACCTCTTCCGCTTTTGGCGAAACAATAATTGTTCTCCATGGCGTAACCATTGGTGTCTGCATGTAGCCTTTCGCGCCCTGACGGTCTGCTGTAAGATGGGTTTTGAATTTAAAATTCTGCGCGTCAACTTCAAGGTGAGAAGCCGGATAATCTAAAACTGCTGCTTCTGCAACGTTGATGTACAGTGGATTTTTTCCTTCCATTTTAAGCATCAGCGGTGACTGTACGGCATTTTTAATCAAAGTCTGCGACGCGTTGGCATCTGCCGCTTTTGACCATCTTCCTGGAATTTCTGAAACTTTGGTTTCCTGATACTGATATTCCTGAGAATCGTAATCGGCAACCATCCACCATGCTTTCATATCACTCGGGAAATCGATTTCAGAATCTTCCTCTCGGATAACGAAATAATTTAGATTCTTCTGCTGAGGAAATTCATATCTGAAACCCAAACCGTCATTAAAAAGTCTGAATTTTACAATAATGCTTCGGTCTGTACTCGCCTGATTAAGAGTCAAAGCTAATTCATTATAGTGATTGATATAGTTTTTCTTTTCGCCCAGAACCGGCTGCCAGGTTTCATTTTTTGAATCTCTTTTTTCTGCAGTTTTTGTAAAACCGCTGTTCAGATCAGATTTTGCATCGTCTGGTTTGGCAATCTCTGAAGCAAATTTTATCGCTGATTCTTTAAAAATTCTTAAACCCAGTTTAGAATCTTCAACTACTGTATTACCGTTAAATTTCAGATTGTAATAAGGAACACCGTTTTTCAGCTGAAAAAACATTTCAAATTTTCCGTCCGGTGATTTTAAAGATTGTGCATTTGCAAATCCGCACATCATTGAGAGCATCATTGCCCCGATTGTCATTTTCTTCATTCTCAATAATATTAAATAGGTAAAATAAAAACTGCCGCCTTTAGCAGCAGTTTTTTTATGAATAAATCAAATTTAAAGTTTTGTAACCGTCAGTTTGTAGTTTGCAGAATTATGCAAATCGAGTTCGATTTTGTAGTTTCCTGCAACACCCACTTTATAGCTTGGGTCGCCTGTAACCGTACCTTCATTACTGATAAAAACCTTCACGCCCGTTCCTGTAACCAAAGTCTGATCTGTAGATGCCGGCTGAATTTTCACTGCCCAGTCGTCATTTGCTCTGAATTTGAAAACGCCTGTACTATTCAAAGCAATCGAATTAATCACATATGTTTTTGTAGTGGGATTATACACAAAATCAGTATCAGAAGCATAACCGGTTGGCGTGGCGTCACCGATTACACCAAAATTCATGATTGCTGTAGAATAGGTATTTGCAAGCCAGTCAACTTTAATATAATAGGTTCCGGCTGTAGCTGCTTTCAGATTCACCTCTCCTGTTTCAACGAGTTTACCGGTAAAGGTTCCGTCATCACCTTTGTCACCTGTGTAATCCTGATTGATGGTAAATTTATACTCGCTGTTAGCAGCAGAAACATAAATAAAACCTCTGTATTTGCTGTCTTTTTCAGGAGAAAAAAGATTGGCGGTATTGGTAGGAGTCCAGTCCTGATATCCTGCCGCACCTGCGTAATTGCCGGGAACATTGATTTTAGGATATACCAGATCTGGGTTTGGGGTGTAGCCTTTCACTGAAACAGCAACGCTTGGCGAGTAAAATGCAGTTACTGAATTAGCACTTGTCTTTAAGCGAAATTCGACATTTTTCGCCACGTTCGGCGCTACCATCAGATCTGCCAAAATTGTATTTAGCTGCACGTGAGTCAAAGAAAATGAATTAGATTCTTTGGAAACGATAACTTTTTTGCTTGGTGAAAAATTTGTTCCTGCCACTGCAATTTCCACCTCGTTGGTAAAAACGATATTCGGACTGAATGTAGGATTCACATAAGTAAATGTGAGAGCAGACTGATCAGCAATCAACTCATCTAAATTTACAGCAGTTTTATTTACCGCTAAACTTCCCGGAGCTGTGTTATTTAGAATTATTTTTTCATCTTCGTTATCACATGAAAACAAAACTGAAACAAATAATCCTAAAAATAATATTTTTATAAAATTTCTCATTTTGATTGTAATTAAAGATTAATAGCCAGGATTCTGAGTCAGATTTGGGTTTGCCTGTAATGCCGACGCAGGAATAGGAAAAACTTTATAACTATCGGAGATCGAAGTTCCTGCCTGCACTCCACCTTTCCATGGCCATAAATAAGTACCTCCGGTAAATCTTCCGAAACGAATTAGATCCTGTCTTCTCACACCTTCCAAACCTAGCTCGCGGCCTCTTTCATCCAAAATATTCTGAAGCGTAAGCGTGGGTAATGCTGATGCGCCCGCTCTTGTTCTGATCTGGTTTACGTAAGTAAGCGCCTGAGCCACGTTTCCAGTTGTAGCGCCACGCAGGGAACTTTCAGCATAAATCAAATAGGTATCTGAGAGTCTGAATAAAGGGAAATCTGTAGATGAAAAAGAAGTTATCGCTCCAGAGCCGTCAGAATTTTTATTTGTAAATTTAATTGACGGATAGCCGTCTGTCCACTCTTTATAATCGGTCATTTCGTAATTATGACCCGTTAACCAAAACTGTTTTGCTCTGATATCTGTACTGGTTGCCAGAGACGCAGCATTCGCGCCAAATAATCCGTACCAGGCTTTTGTTGCTCTATGACCGCCCCAACCTTCTGTTGCTCCATAGGTACTGAGCGTCATGGTGGCAGAATTAAGATTTCCGTTTACAATATAGGTTGTGTTTCCAAAACTTTGTGAGTTTGTCGCATCAGCGATCAGCGGAAAAATAATTTCTTTTGAAGTGTTATTATCTGCTCGGAAGTTTTTTGTGAAATTACTTTCCAGCTGATATGTACCGCTGCTGATCACTTTTGAAGCGTACGTTGCAGCATCAGAATATCTTGCAGTACCTGTGTAAACCTCAGCATTCAGATAAAGTTTTGCCAGCAGCATCTGTACAACAGCCTTGTTTGCTCTACCGTAAGTATTCGTGGGTGCAATTTTAGATTCAATATCTTTTAATTCAGATTCTACAAATGCAAAAAGTTCTGCACGAGAAGATTCAGCAACCGGAACTGGTGCTCCGTAATTTGTATCATTAATCAAAGGTCCTTTTCCGAAAAAATCAATCAGGTAATAATATGATAATGCACGTAAAAATCTCAATTCGCTGATATACTGATCTTCGTTTGGTACATCAACTTTCTGTTTCAAAATAAGAATTAAGTTGGTAGTTTGAGGTACGGTATAATAAATTCTGTCATATACATATTTAAAGAATTTATTATTAGAATTCCAGCCTTTTGTTGTGGTCAGCTGGTCTAATCCGTTGTCTCCCCACTTGTTTTTCATTCCGTCTGCGGTAAAATCATTCAAATTAACCAAACCACGGATAAAAGGCGATTCACCGGCATCGGCACCCGCAATATCAGAATCTCCTGGTCCGGAAACGCTTGAAAGCGCAAAAGTGGAATACATTCTTGACAGCAAACCTTCAACCGCGTTTGGATCTCTTATCAGAAGTTCCTCAAGAGTGAGTTCAAATTTCGGCTCAGTATTCAGATCATCGGTACACGAAGACACAAATAAGCAAGCAACTGCCAAAAGACCATATATTTTTGTTTTTTTCATTTTAAATTAAATTAGAAATTAAAGTTTAAACCTAAAGTGTAAATTCTTGGTCTAGGATAAAAATTATTATCGATACCACCGAAATTCTCCGGATCCTGTCCTTTATATTTAGTGATAATAAATGCATTATTTACTGATCCGTACACTCTCAGATCGAGTTTGTTACCAAAAACTTTTTCGACTCTGTAACCCAAAGTTACGTTATCCATTCTAAGGAAAGTGGCATCGTGAAGGAAGTAATCTGAGAAAAACATATTGTCTGTTGGCTGTACAAGATTGATTGAATATTGTGGGTTAGAAAAATCAACAAGATTATTCAGATTCTCAGAATTTGAAGGTTTTGCCTGATTAATAAATCCCTGCGCTACGTGACGCCCGTCATACACTTTACCTCCGATCTGACCGCGAAGATTGGCGGTTAAATCCCAGTTTTTATAATTAAAGGAAGTTCCAAATCCGTAGGTAAAATTCGGGATCATCTGTACATTGTATCGGTCATCGTTATTAATTGTGCCGTCACCATTTCTATCTACAAAAGATTCAGAAATTGGATTTCCTCCGGCATCATACACCTGCTGAAACATCCATGCCGAGTAAGGCTGCAAACCGACAACGTTGTAGGCAATTTTCACACCTGTTCCCACAGGCAGATCACCGCCAGCCTCAAGTCTTTGAGTATATTTAAGATCTAAGATCTCTCCCTTATTGTAAGAAAAATTACCGAAAACATTCCAGCTGATATTCTCTGTTTTTATAGGATTGATGTTTAAATTCATCTCTACACCTCGGTTTCTGAGAGAACCTACATTGTCTGAAAACTGATTGGTAAGTCCCTGCCCAGGTGGCAATGGTGCTTTCACAAGTAGATCTCTTGATGTTCTGTCATAAAGATCAATGCTTCCGGAAATGACATTACTATTAAAGAAACTAAAATCTAAACCAACATTCCAGCTGGTTGTGGTTTCCCATTTCAGATTCTGATTAAATGGCAAAGCATTGTAAATGTTGAAACCAGGTAAATACTGCGCTGTTTCTGATCCTAGAGAAAACAATGGTCTTGACGGATAAAAACCTCCGGAAACCTGCGTAATATCCTGCTGACCAGTTTGTCCCCAGCCGATTCTCAGTTTAAGTTCTTTTACAGCAGCGACATCTTTAAGAAAATCTTCTTCCTGAATTTTCCAGGCGAGTGCAGCTGACGGAAAGTATCCCCAACGATTATCAAAACCACTGAACAGTGAAGAGGCATCAGCTCTAAAAGATGCTGTAAATAAATATTTATTTCTGATATCTACATTGGTTCTTGCAAAAAACGACTGCAAATTCAGATTATTAAAATATCCATAAGTAGGATTTGCTCTGTTGGGCTGAGGGATTCTGATTCCGCTTCCTGTAGGATCACCGTAATACTGTTCTTTGTTTCCATCATATCTGAAATCCTGATATGTGTAACCGCCTTGGATTAAGAAATTAGTAAAAAAATCATTGATTTTTCTGTTATACACTAAATATGCATCTAAATTCCTGTTGTTCGTAAACTGGTTTTCAGCATAGCTAAGCCCCGGATTGTAGATTACCTGATCCAGAGAATTGTACACTTGGTTAATTACAGAATTTCGTGCATTATTATCATACGTTTCACGAATTTTTGTTCTCGAAAAGTCTCCGCCTACATTTACGACTGCTCTCAAATCCGGCAGAAAGTGAAATTTGTAATCAAGCTCGATGTTACCTAAAAAACGCATTGTATTTTCCGGTCTCTGTCTCTGCTCAAGCGCTGCCAAAGGGTTTGTGTCGTTGGTGAGATTATATTTTCCTGTTGCATCAATGTAGTAATTCTGATAATAGCCTCCGAAATAATTTGACCCATTTTCTCCAAATGCTTCACGGTTGTAAACGGGCAAAGTTGGGTTTCTCGAAAGCGCACTTCCGATCGCACCGCCCGCATCTACTGTATTTTTATCAACTTTAAACCCTTTTGCATTAATATCAATCTTCAAATGTTTATCAAAGAAAGTGGGTGTAATACGAATCGCCGCTGAGAATCGCTCAAAATCATCATTTTTTACGACACCTTCGGTTTTGTTATATCCCAATGAAAGTCTTGTCGGTAAAGCCTTAAACAGATTACCGGAAGCACTGAAGTTATTATCGGTAGATACCGAAGTTCTGTAAACAACATCCTGCCAGTTGGTGCTGTAAATTTTTCCCGGTTGTGTCCTGTTTGCAATGCTTCCGCCAACTCCCAATTTCCAGACATCGTTCGGAAAATAAGTTTTCACGAAAGACACATATTGCTCAGAATCCATCACGTCAATGTATTTAGAAACTTTACCTACCGAAACATTGGTGTTAAAACTCATCTTCAGTTTTCCACCACCAGATTTTGTTTTAATTAAAATGACACCATTCGAAGCTCTTGCTCCGTAAATCGCAGTGGCCGAAGCATCTTTAAGAATAGAAAAAGATTCTATATCGTTTGGATTCACCAAAGAAAGGGGGTTTTGAATACCTGCAGGATTGGTGCTGTCAAGCGGAATTCCGTCAATAACGATCAATGGATTGTTTGAGGCACTTAATGAAGATCCGCCACGTATTCTGATGTTCGGATTAGAATCCGGCGAACCACCGTTTGTGGTAATCCTTACACCAGGCGCTTTTCCCTGGATCAGCTGGTCGGCCGACACAATGGCACCTTTATTAAAATCCTTTTCGGATACCGACGTTATCGAGCCTGTAAGATCAGATTTTTTCTTCGCTCCAAAACCAATTAAAACGACTTCCTCAATCTGTTTTTCTTTCGGAATCGTATCGCTGCTCTGCGCGTGCATTAGTGTGCCGGCAAGTAAAAATGCCGGTGCAATTTTCAGTACTGTTGTAAAGTTTTTCAAAACGGTTTATGTTTTATGGTTTACGATGAATGTTAAGCTAATGTTAATGAATTCTGCAATGTATAAAAATTTTGTTAAAATTAGATTTAATATGAAATTTTAAAAAATATGATAAGTTACATAAAATATTAAACTATAAATATATAAATATCAGTCACTTATATATAATATTCTATGCATATTATTTTATAAAACGAATTGCATAATTAAACATTCGTTTAACTTATTATTGCATCAATTTGAGATTATAGAAGAATTTGACAAACTGAAACGGTGATATTTTTACATCAAATTACCGTATCTTTACGATTTAAATTCTACTATAAAATGTCAAACAAAAAGATGATTACAGCGGCTTTGCCTTATGCTAACGGACCGGTTCATATAGGGCATTTGGCGGGTGTTTACATTCCTGCAGATGTCTATGCAAGATTCCAGAGAAGATCAGGAAAAGATGTTGCTTTTATCTGCGGAAGTGATGAGCACGGAATCCCAATTACTATACGTGCTAAAAAAGAAGGCGTTACCCCACAGGATATTGTAGATAAATATCATGAAATTATCAAAAAATCTTTCGCAGATTTAGGAATCTCGTTTGATGAATATTCACGAACTACATCAGCCAATCACCGGGAAACAAGTCAGGATTTCTTTAAAGTGCTTTACGAAAAAGGAAAGTTCACAGAAGAAATGTCTGAGCAGTATTTTGACGAGCAGGCGAATGAATTCTTAGCAGACCGATATATCGTTGGAACCTGCCCAAACTGTGGCAATGAAAATGCCTATGGAGATCAGTGTGAGAAATGTGGTACCACCCTTTCTCCATCAGAACTGATCAATCCAAAATCAATGCTGAGTGGAAATGTTCCGATTTTAAAAGATACCAAAAACTGGTATCTGCCTTTAAATGAATATGAAGATTTCTTAAACAAATGGATTATTGAAGGTCACAAAGACGACTGGAAACCAAACGTTTACGGACAGGTAAAATCGTGGTTAACCGACGGTTTAAAGCCTCGTGCAATGACCAGAGATCTGAATTGGGGCGTTCCTGTTCCACTTCCAAATGCAGAAGGAAAAGTTTTATATGTTTGGTTTGATGCACCGATTGGCTATATTTCTTTCACCAAAGAATGGGCTGAGAAAAACGGAAAAGACTGGAAAGATTACTGGCAAAGTGAAGAATCTGATTTGGTTCATTTTATCGGAAAAGATAATATTGTTTTCCACTGTATTATTTTCCCTGCGATGATGAAGGCTCACGGAGATTTCATTATGCCGAAAAATGTTCCGGCTTTTGAATTTTTGAATCTTGAAAACGATAAAATTTCCACATCAAGAAACTGGGCAGTTTGGGCACATGAATATGTAGAAGAATTTCCGGGACAGCAGGATGTTTTGCGTTACGCATTGCTTTCATCAGCTCCTGAAACAAAGGATAACAACTTTACGTGGAAAGATTTCCAGACTAAAAACAACTCGGAATTGGTTGGGATTTTCGGAAACTTTATCAACAGAGTTGCCGTTTTGATTCATAAATATTATGATGGAATTGTTCCTCAAGGTGACGTAAATGCACCTGAATTACAGGAAATAAATAAATCAGCGAAAGAAATTTCAGGATTTCTCGAAAACTATGAATTCAGAAATTCTTTAACTGCATTAATGAATTTGGCACGTTTTGGAAACCAGTATCTTCAGGCTGAAGAACCTTGGAAAACCATTAAAGACAATCCGGAAAAAGCAGCTCAGTCATTATTTGTAGGTGCTCAGATTGCAGTTGGCTTGGCACAGTTGTGTGAACCATTTATGCCTTTCAGTTCTGAGAAGTTACTGAATATGTTTAATGTTGAAAAATCAACATGGAATGATGTTGAAACTAAAAATATTTTAATTGAAACCGGACACCAGATCAACGAATCGTCTCTTCTTTTCTCAAAAATTGAAGATGATGTGATTGACTTTCAAATCCAGAAATTAGAAAATACAAAACAAAGCAATAAAAAAACAAACCCTAACGCCAACCCCATGAAAGACGAAATACAGTTTGATGATTTCACGAAAATAGACTTGAGAACAGCAACAATTTTAACGGCTGAAAAAGTTGAAAAAGCAGACAAATTATTAAAACTGACTGTTGATACAGGTGTTGACGTAAGAACGGTTGTTTCAGGGATTGCAGAAAGCTTTACTGCTGAAGAAGTAATCGGAAAGCAGGTCATGATTTTATTAAACCTTGCTCCAAGAAAAATCCGTGGAATTGAATCTCAGGGAATGCTGTTGCTGACAACAAAAGCCGACGGAAAACTGTCATTTGTGATGCCTGAGGAAACCGTTGAGAATGGAATTGAGATAGGATAATATTCTAATATTTCAGATAAGAAAAGACGTACAAATCGTGCGTCTTTTTTGTTTGAATATAAAGAGATACTGAGCGCAATCAAAGCATTTTTTCCTGAAAAACTATTTCTTTGTCAGTCTTGCCAGATAAGAATCTTCGTCCTTCACAATCATTTCAACTTTAAAACCATTGTTTACTGCAGCATTTTGTAAAGTATTAAAATCAAGATACAGCCATTTGATAGGATCTTCCGACTCGCCTTTGTAATGAACGATATAATCCAGTTCGCCATAATATCCATTTGCAGGAATCAAAACTCCGCCGTCTTCGTCCTGATCAAACATGTAAAGAATATCTGTGCTGTCGATGAGGATTTGTCCTTTTCTGTTCAGTAAAGAATAAAGTTTCTGTAAATAAATATCAATCACATTCAGGCTTTGAAAAATTCCGGTTCCGTTCATTAGAAGAAGGATCGTATCGAAAGTTTCTGCTGAAAATTCAAGCATATTTTGGGCAGCTGTTTTCTCAATTCCTCTTAATTGGCACACTTTAATTGCCAATGGAGAAATATCCAGTGCCGTAACATCCAATTTTCTTTCATTCTGGAGGTAAAGCGAATGCGAACCCGCTCCAGCCCCAATGTCTAACACTTTTCCATTAGAAAGTTCTAAAGCTTTCTGCTCGATTTTATTCATCTCATCAAAATCTCTGAAAAGATAGTCTACCGGAAGCTCATCGAGTTCGGAAATTGAAGTTTCTGTCTGCAGATCTTCAGTATTTCCGTTTTGAAAATAATCACAGATCGCGCGTCCCATTAAGTCTTTCATTCTGAATTTTTAGTAATAGCAAATATAGGTTTAGACATGGCAAATTTAAGTAGAAATATTATCTGTAAATCTTAGAGGTAGATTATTGTATTTACCAAAATAACAGTCATTCATATTTTCTATTCGCTGATGATTTGATCTGAAATTTAAATTCCCTAAATTGTATGCTATTACAAGAAATACTAATGAAGAAGAAACAGTTTAATTTTAATCAGGGATTTACCTTCAGCAAATACACTCCCGAAGAAGTTTCACACTTCGACCGTGTTTTTGATGTGTTTAAAGATCTTCTCACCCACACTTCCGGAGATATTGAGGAAGCTTTTGAGTGGCTCGAGATGCTCGATAAAGAATACGATATTTTCACCGACGAATATACACTTGCAGATTTTGAAGAAGATCTTCGCAAACGCGGCTATATTAAAAGAGAGGATGAAAATAAAGAAGGAAACACAGGAAGTGGCGAAGGCAAAAACATACTTACTGCCAAGCTGGAAGCAGCTTTGCGTGAGTATGCCTTAGACCAGATTTTCGGAAAGCTGAAGAAAAGCGGCATCGGAAATCACCGGACCAATAAGTCGGGCGTTGGCGAAGATAAAGACGGCGACAACCGTTCGTATCAGTACGGTGATGATCTTTCGCTGGTGAATATGACCGAAAGTCTCAAAAACGCACAGATCAACAACGGAATTGCCGATCTTAGACTTACCGAAGATGATTTAATCGTGGAAGAAACGCGCCACAAAGCACAGATGAGCACGGTTTTGATGATCGATATCAGCCACTCGATGATTCTCTACGGCGAAGACCGCATCACACCGGCCAAAAAAGTGGCGATGGCTTTGGTGGAACTGATCAAAAGAAAATACCCTAAAGATTCGATCGACATTATTGTTTTTGGTGACGAGGCATGGCCTATCAAGATTAAAGATTTACCTTATCTGCAGGTCGGACCTTATCACACCAATACCGTTGCCGGGCTGGAACTTGCCATGGATATTCTCCGTCGGAAAAGAAATACCAACAAGCAGATTTTCATGATTACCGACGGAAAACCGAGCTGCCTTAAACTTCCGAACGGTGAATATTATATGAACAGCGTCGGTCTTGATGAAAGAATCGTTACCGAATGTCTGAACCGCGCTGCGCAGGCACGAAAATTGAAAATTCCCATCACCACATTTATGATCGCGCAGGATCCTTACCTCAGAAAGTTTGTGAATGCATTCACGGCACAAAATAAAGGCAAAGCTTTCCTCACCGGACTTTCAAATCTCGGTGAAATGATCTTTGAAGATTATGAGAAAAACAGGATTAAAAGAATTTAAGAAAATCGACGGCAAAAGTTAAGGGTACAAGTTTAATTTAATAATAATTTGGGCAGCTTATTCCGCCTTCCACTCCCGCTTTTTTGCTCGTCGTACCTCCTCACAAAAAGAGCTCCGTTCAAGTCGGGCTGCGAGATTGATGTTTCAAACACAACTTTAGTTAAAAAATAAAAAAATCATTCCAAGTAAAAAAAATGAAAAACGATACAACATTTAAAGAATTAAAATCTTCAGGATATACACACAAAACCATCAGCCAGGAAATTCAGGATAATCTGATTGCTAAAATTCAGGCAAAAGAAACCGTTTTCGAAGGCCTATGGGGATATGAAGACACCGTAATTCCGCAGCTTAAGAAAGCCATTCTTGCCGGTCATCATATTAATCTTCTCGGGCTTCGCGGACAGGCGAAAACACGTATTGCAAGAAGCATGGTAAGCCTTTTGGATGAATACATGCCGATTGTAAAAGGTTCGGAAATCAACGATTCGCCGTTTGAGCCGATTTCGAAATTTGCGCGCGATCTTGTGGCAGAGAAAGGCGACGAAACACCGATCTCGTGGGTACACTGCTCAGACCGGTTTTTTGAAAAGCTGGCCACACCCGATGTAAATGTTGCCGATCTTATCGGCGATATCGATCCCATAAAAGCGGCAACTCTGAAACTTCCCTACTCCGACGAGCGCGTTTTGCATTACGGAATGATTCCGAGAGCCAACCGCTGTATTTTTGTGCTGAATGAACTGCCCGATCTTCAGGCTAGAATTCAGGTTTCTCTGTTTAATATTCTGCAGGAAGGTGACATTCAGATCCGTGGTTTCCAACTGAGAATGCCTTTGGATATTCAGTTTGTATTCACCGCAAACCCTGAAGATTACACCAACCGTGGAAGCATTGTAACGCCTTTGAAAGACAGAATTGGTTCGCAGATTTTTACACATTATCCGCAGACCGTGGCTTTGGCAAGATCGATTACCGAGCAGGAGGCCACAATTTCTGCTGACGACCGTGCAAAAATTCAGATTCCGGAGCTGGCAAAAGATCTTTTGGAAGAGGTCGCGTTTGCAGCGAGAGACAGCGAATATGTTGATGCGAAAAGCGGTGTCAGCGCAAGGTTGACGATCAGTGCCATGGAGAATCTGTTCGCAGCTGCTAAACTCAGACTGATCGAAACCGGTTCAGATAAAACAAAAATCAGGCTTCTAGATTTCATGTCGATCATTCCATCCATCAGCGGAAAAATTGAACTCGTGTACGAAGGCGAGCAGGAAGGTGCCGATTTCGTTGCTAAAATACTGATTGATCAGGCGGTAATGCTGCAGTTTGAAAGTCTTTTCCCAAGAATTCCGAAACTTGAAAAAGAAGGCATCAAAACGCCATACACCGATTTGATTCAGTGGTTTAATAAAAATTCACTTGAGCTGAATTACAGCGATACAGATAAAGAATTTTACGCAAAACTCGACCGCATCACTCCGCTGAATGTTTTGATTGAAGAAAATATCGATGCGATGAGCGCTGAGGATAAAAACTTCTGCAAAGAGCTGGTGCTTTGGGCGCTTTCTATTAATAAAAAACTTGATAAAAGCGAGAACAGCGCGGCGTTTACGTTTGATTCTGCAGATGTAAAATCATATTTTAAAAATTAAATAAGCAGATTATCCTATACATAGAATCCTTTGCGTTTTGCAGAGGATTTTTTTAATGCTGAATTTCAGAAAAAACAGATCTTGTAGGCAAAACTTTCCCGGAAGTATCTTGCAGTTGTGCAAGGGCAAATCAAGTTTACCCGAAAGTCTTTCGCATGGGTGAAAGAGACTTTCAGGTCTTCCCGAAAAGTTGACGCACGTGTGCTGGGCCCTTTACTCATGAGCTTTTTGGCTTTTATACTATATAACATTGCTATTTCCAAAACTTTAACATTTAGAGTAATAAGCATAATCTTATGTTGAAAAACCGAAATTTAATGTAAAGATTTTCTGTTATTTTTTTTTATTTTAGAGCAACCAAAGAAGAACGTCATGAGAAAAATAGATTCGCTTTTTGCCGAGTACGGTGATAGTCACAGAAACGCTGCCAATAAGCTGATTCACTGGCTTTGTGTGCCGCTGATTTTCTGGTCGATTCTCGGTTTTATTTCTCTGATTCCTTCCAAATCGATCTGCTTTATTTATATCGGATGCATCAGTTTTGTGAGCGTGGCAGCCATAATTTTAGTCACGATATTTTACATGAGACTTTCATTCGTGCTAGGTTTCATTATGTTTTTCCTGATGATTTTGATGGAAAGTTTCGTGTACGGCGTAAATACCAGATACGATCATCCGTGGTCGGTTTACACAATTGTTTTTGTTATCACGTGGATTTTTCAGTTTGTCGGGCACAAAATTGAAGGCAAAAAACCATCTTTTCTGAAAGACCTGCAGTTCCTTCTCATTGGGCCGGTCTGGCTTTTAAGTTTTATTTTAAAAAAAATAAGAATCAGATATTAATCTTCCAGAGCATAGACCGCAAAACTTGAAAGCCAGTGATCGCCTCCATAATTCCCCTGAAACAACAAGGGCAAAGCATTATTAAGAAATATATCTGCGGTACTGCTAAACGTTTTTTTCTGAGGATGACCTGCAGGTAAAACATTCGCGATGCCTTTCATACACCAGCCTTTTGAAAATGAAAGCCCAACGAGATGCACCGTCTGATAATCTGAAAGATCACTCACCACCGGAATTTTCTTGATATTTTCCAGGCTTCGCTGATCATAAAAGGCATCAAACCATTTCACAAAATCTTTTTGAGGCAAAACCCTGCGCATAAGATCGGCAATTTCAAGACTTGGCGAGAAGAAATCTGAACCGTCCGGCTCGAGATAAGCGGGTGTTTTCTCGTCTTTCAGAAAAAAATATTTTGCTTTTTCAGTAAGCTGATTTTCAAACGCCTGATCTTTGGCGGCCCGAGCCCAATCAATCGCAAATGCCATCGCAAACGCTGAATTTGGATGTACACCTGTACGATTTGGGTAGGTTTGTTTTGGGAGATACGTTTTCCACGAAGCAATAATTTTATCGGTAAGCGGTTTTAAATTCTGGTGCCAGATTCTTGCTTTCGGATGATCCCATGTCATCAGTTCTTGGTCAAGTTTTAACAGCCATGCCCAGCCGTAAGTGCGCTCAAATGTTGTCGTGAGCTGATATTTACTAAAATATTCAGCTTCAGACTGGAGATTTTCTTTTGTGAATGATTGATCTAAAATATTTTCGATGTCTTTTGCGACCGACAATGAAGGTTTAGTTTTCAGCAGACGGACGAGCATCCAGTGGCCATGTACTGAAGAATGCCAATCGAAACAGCCATAAAATGCCGGATGTAAAACTTTTGGCGTTAAAGCCGCTTCGCCGGCGTTATTAATGATGTGCGCCGTTTTGTTTGGATATTCCTGAAGAATGCAGTGCAGCGGTTTTTCGGCTAATTTCAATGCCATATCATCACTGAGTTTGGGTTTAGTCTGACTGAGAAATAATCCGGGAAGAAATGCAAAAGCGAGCAGTCTGTTTTTCATGGATTAAAAATAAAAACTAATTCTTAATTTATGATTAAATTTAAACAAATTAAAAACTTGACTCATGAAGAAAATTTTCATTCCTGTTTTTCTCCTGTTAATTTTTAGCTGCAATAATCCTGAAGGACAACCGCAGCTAAAAGCTGATCTGATGGAAGTGATCGATGAACCAAGCGTTGCAGCTGCAGAAATGCCGCCGCCACCGCCTTCAGCAGTTACAAGCACCGATGATGTTTCTGATGCGACAAATGATGAATCTGAAGTCAATAAAAAATCTTCGCTGAATATATCTTTCAATAAAAAAATAGTCAAAAACGGAGCAGTAAGAATTCAGGTGGGCGACATCGGGAAATCTCAGACTAAAGTCAAAGAAGCCATCCAAGATAACGGCGCGTACATACAGAAGGAAGAATTTGACAACAGTGACATGAGTGAAAGTTTAGCATTAACGATACGCGTTCCTCACAGAAACTTTGATGCACTCGTCAACTCGCTTTCAGACGGCGTGGGCTCGGTCCTTTCTAAAAATATTTCGTCGGATGACCTTACTGAAGAATATACGGATGTTTCGATTAAACTTGAAAATAAGAAAATATATCTTTATAAATATCGAGATATGCTGCTGAATGCAAAGACGACGAAAGATATGCTCGAGATTCAGGAAAACATACGTGAACTCGAAGATGAGATTGATGTATCTGAAGGCCGCCTGAAGTTTATCGATGACCGTGTAAATTTCAGCACGCTGGAACTGATACTTTTTAAGGAAAAAGTAAGAACTTCTACAACTTCAACTGTAGGTTTCGGCAGCCGTTTTGGCGACTCATTCACACAGGGCTGGAACAGTTTTGTAGCCTTTTTTCTTGGATTAATTTCTTTCTGGCCTTTCTTCCTCCTGATTCCTTTTTTAATATTTGGATGGAAAAAGTGGAGAAACCGAAGAAAAATATAACAAAAAAATCCGGAGATCTATTGATTTCCGGATTTTTTTACTGATGTAAATATTATGCGTTAAAATGCTCCTTCACCAATTCTAAAACCTGATCTTCAGACATCTGCTGAGAGGTTTCTAAAGTTACTTTAAGATTTTTGAACTGAGCCGTATCATTCAGATGATTTTTAAACTCTTCCTGAATTGTTCCCGGACCAGTTACCAATACTTCTTCAGAATTGATCAGTAAATGCTCAATTTCTTTGAAATACTTTGCCTTATTGGTCTGCTCAGCATTATTTCCGGCATTTTCACTTGAGTTTCCGTGCTGGATGGTAGCTTTTACAGGAGAACATAGGAAAAATTTAAATGCATTCTGAGCATCATGATTTTTTACTACGATGGCTTTCTCTTTATCCATCCACAATCCTGCTAATTTCTTTTCGGTCATGATTATATAATTTTAATGTTATGACCAGAATCACAAAGATGGTGCAAAAGTCATGTTAACGTTTGTTAAACTTATTTTCCTATTAAAAAAATAGCCGGTATTTTGTGCAGTTCAGGCGTCGTTTTCTGCCAGTTTTTAATAGATTTTGTTTTAATCATTTCACCTTGTGGATCGTTGATATTGGCAGCTACACAAAGTTTCGTGTTTGGAGATAATACTTTCGTAAGATCCTCAAAAAGCGGAACATTACGGTAAGGAGTTTCCATAAAAATCTGTGTGAAACCTGTCTTCTGCATTTCACTTTCCAGCTGCAGAATTTTTTTCTTTTTCTCAGATTTATCGATGGGTAAATAGCCGTTGAAAGTAAATTCCTGACCGTTAAAACCGCTTGAAATTAAAGCTAAAATAATCGACGAAGGCCCTGAAACAGGAATCACTTTGATATTTTTTTCATGGCACCATTTCACAATGAGATTCCCGGGATCTGCAATGCAGGGAAGTCCAGCTTCACTGAGGAGCGCAAAATCTTGTCCGTCAAGCATTCTTTCCTGTGCTTCTTTGATGTCGGCACTTTCGGTGTATTTATCCAAAAGGAAAAGCCGCAGATCTGACTGTTTTTTTTCCGGAGCAAAAAACTTGATGACTTTGCGGGCCGTTTTCTCGTTTTCAACAAAGAAAAAATTGGTCTGCATGATGTATTCTTGGATCACCGGCCCAAAATGCGAGACCGGAGTATTTTCTGATAGATAAGCGGGTAAAAGGAAAAGCATACGTCAGATTTTAGTCATTATTTTAAAGTGGAAAGTTTTTCTGCAATCGATTCGCAGGCTGCATCAATTTGTTTAAAAACGGTCTCAAAACCTTCTACACCGCCAAAATAAGGGTCGGCAACTTCGCGTGGTTTCAGATCAGCAGCTTCCATCAGCAAAGCGATTTTGCTTCGCTGCTCATCATTTTTCGCGAGCGATATAACATCTTCAAGATTTTTAGAATCCATACAGTAAATTCTGTCAAAATCTTCCAAATCCTGCGCAGTAATCGGTCTTGAATACTGTTTCGAAATATCAACGCCGTGATTTTTTGCTGTTTCTACCGCACGTTTATCGGGATGTTCTCCTTTATGTAAATCAATTGTTCCGGCTGAGTCTACGAAAAAATCGCCGCCCAGTTTTGTTTTCATAATGCCTTCTGCGAGCGGACTTCTGCAAATATTGCCAAGGCAAACCATTAATATTTTCATTGAATTTTCTTCGCTTTAAAATCAAAATTAAACAAAAAATGAAGAATAAAATATTCTCCATTTATATAATAACAAAAGTGATGTCGCTACATTTTTATCTTTTCTGTCAGCTCTTTCACGTATTTTTTTACTTCTTTATCAATTTTTGAAACATCTTTTATCGTATCGCACGCATACATTACAGTCGAATGATCTTTTCCGCCCATTTCTTCACCGATTTTTGTAAATGTTGCGTTGGTAAATTCTTTCGCAAAATACATCGCCAACTGTCTAGGAAGCGCAATTTCTCTTTTTCTAGTTTTAGATAAAAGCTGCTCGCGCTTAATACCAAAATATTCGCAAACCACTTCCTGAATGAAAGGAATATTTATGACTTTGCGCTGATTTGCGGTGATCTTGTTTATGGTTTCCTTTAAAAGTTCAAGACTTAAATCTGACTTATAAATAGTAGAATATGCTATGACTGAGTTAATAACTCCGATCAGTTCGCGAACATTTGTTTTGGCTTCTGCTGCCAGAAAATCCAGCATATCATCCGTCAGAACAATACCGTCACGGCTTAGTTTGTCAACGATGATTTTTCTTCGTGTTTCAAGATCCGGAGATTTTATTTCCGCCGAAAGTCCCCATTTAAAACGAGAAACAATACGGTCCTGAATATCCATAATATCCACAGGCGCTTTATCTGATGTAAGGATAATCTGTTTCCCATTCTGATGCAGATAATCGAAAATATGGAAAAAACTGTCCTGCGTCGCCGATTTTCCGGATAAAAACTGAATATCATCTATAATCAGTACGTCTACCATTTGATAAAAATTGGCAAACTCGGTCTGTTTATGAGCTTTCGCCGCCGAAATAAACTGTTGAATAAATTTTTCGGAAGAAAGATACAAAACCACTTTATCAGGAAACTGGCTCTTCACTTCAAGACCAACTGCCTGACCCAAATGCGTTTTTCCGACTCCGTAACCACCGTATAAAAATAAAGGATTAAAAGCCGTAGAACCTGGACGTTTCGCAATAGAACGCGCCACAGTTGCTGCAAATTTATTGCTTTCGCCCTCAATGTAAGTGTCAAAAGAAAAATCAGCTTTTAGATTAGAATCAATATTTACTTTCTTGATTCCCGGCACCACAAAAGGATTGACGATATTTCCGGAGAAACCCTGAGGCATCGTTTCCTGCACTTTCGGTGTAGGGACGGTTTTGCCACGCATATTCATCGTCATCGGCTTTTCCTCTCCTGCGGGTTTATTTTCCATCACAGAATACCAAAGTTTTACGCCTTTACCGATGTTTTTCTTCAGGGCAGCAGAAAGCAGCGACAGGTAATTGTCTTCGATATATTCTTTATAAAAATCACTGGGAACCATAAGCGTAAGGTTGTGGTCAACCAACGAAATGGGCTGCACCTTATCAAAAAGCAGGTCGAAAGATTTTTCCAGCTTTTTCAGGTCAGAATTGTCCTCAGCTGCGTTGAGATTATCCCGCATAAACTGAAGGCATTTCTGCCAGATCATCATTAAATTTTCATCCATTTTATGCCCTAGTTGATTATGGTTTTGTAGTAATATTTCGGAGGAAGACAAAGGTGAAGTTTTTTATCCCAAAAAAAAAATTATGCAGCTATTGATTATTAAAAAATATATTTGTATAAAAATTTAACAAAATTTTATGATTCACTCAATACACACATTACGAGTACGTTACGCCGAAACAGATCCTATGAAATACGTATATTATGGCAATTACGCCACCTATTTTGAACTCGGTCGCGTTGAGCTTTTCCGAAGTATAGGGATGTCTTATGATGAGATCGAGAAGCAGGGAATTTGGCTTCCGGTGGCAGAATATTCCATAAAATATTTACAGCCTGCATTTTACGATGAAAAACTGGAAATTCATACTTTTTTAAAAAAAATTCCGAATGTGAGGATTGAGTTTGAATATGAAATTTATAATGAAAAAAAAGTATTAATCACGAGGGCATCCACTACCTTGTTTTTTCTATCTGCAGAAAATAAAAAAATCATAAAATGTCCGGAATTTTTATTTGATTTAATAAAAAATAACTGGATTAATGTGTGAAGAATTATTCAAAATATTATACTAACATTTTCATATTTAAAGTGAAATGGTATCTTAAATTTACTATTTACTAAAAATTCCTCAATATGATTGTAAATAAATAACATTATACAAATTTTTTACTTGAAAATTTAAAATATTTAATCAATTTCTCTTAAATGATTAAAATTTTTAACCAAATTATAATTTGTAGGTGTATCTAATTAATTTTAAATCAGATCTTAATTAATATTTTATTACAAATTATGTAATTTTAACTTATTATTCGTAAATATTTTATTGATTATATGCATATTTTGTATTAAATTTACAATGTTACTGTAAGAGGCAATATTAATTTTAAATACAAAATCATGAAATCAAAAATCTACACACTGTTACTTTCAGGAATATTCCCGTTAGTATTCGCTCAAACCGGAAACGTCGGCATCAACACAAGCAGTCCTACAGCCACACTTGATGTAAATGGAAATACAAAAATCAGAACGACACCATTAGCAGCAACCATGAACAATCATATGATTCTTGCTGTAAACCAAGGCAGTTTTGAAGTTGTAAAAATGGATCCTGCAACGATTGGCACCGAAGGTATCACAAATACTACCGTATTCTCCGCAAGAAAAACTTCAGGTTTTGGTCTGGCAAGTATTGCAATTCTTCCGTCAGGTTATGAAGTCATTAATTTTGTAGCAACTGACCGCACAATAGGTGCAGCTACATTATTAGCCGATTCGGATCATAGTTATGTAGTACCATCTACTGGTATCTATAACCTTAGCTTCACATTCCGTTATGGAAGTGGTCTTCAAACTTCTTTATTATCGACACCTCCCAATGTTGCTATCCTGCGAAATCGTGCTAACACAATTACAGTAATTGATTCCAAGAATTTTAATGGGATAAATCTAGCCATAGCAAATTTAACGATTACTGAAGGCACCATTACCAATCTCTATTCTTTTCAGGCAGGCGACAGAATATCGTTTGGAATGAATCAGACCGGACTTCTAAACGCAGGACTTTTATCTTCCAGTTTTGCGTCGATCAATATTCACAAAGTTTCCAACTAAAATTATCAAATAATAATCAGAGGCCTCACTTTTATAAGTGGGGTTTTTTTTTATGACATTTAGAAAAAACTTTGAATATATATAAATCTGTTACAATCTGCACGAAATTATTTAAATGGCTATTATGATAGAAATCTTCAAATTAAAATATATAATATTCAATATTTTATAACTATGATTAAATAATTGATTTGTGAAAATAATTTTTGCGTATATTTATCACGTTAAACATATCATATCCTACACTATGAAAAAAATCCTCTATACACTTTTGATTTTCGCTTCTGCAACCGTTTTTGGGCAGAAAAGTAATACAGTAAAATTTGCAGTGGCAAACAACGCGATCGGTACGGTTAATATGTTTGAAGCCAACAAGCAGTTTATCCAAAGCATGCATGTCTATAAATCAGCAGCAACCTTACCACAAGATCTGAAAAAATTCAGTGATATTTCTGACCGGGGATTGGCTGAAATAAAATTTAAAAAAGATTTCGGTACGCTGGATTTCCTTTCCGCAGGTTCACTGAACGAACAATATAAATTGCCGAAAGATCAGCCTGTAATGGTTGAAGGTTATGAAATTCCTTCCGATACAAATATCTTCGCAGAGATGATAAAAACTGCTGAAGTAAAAGATGTAAACGGCAAAAAAATGCTATTCATTTCAGCAAAATAGTTTTAATTGTTAATTGTGAGGCGCGGAAAATTCCTTTGGAATTTTCCGCGCCTTCTTTAATACTTATCGTTCCACTTCTTTTTCAGCTCTTCATAAATTTTTTTTTCCACTGCATTATTTCCCGGCTGATAAAATTTCTGATCTTTAATTTCTTCCGGCAAAAAATCCTGATCAACAAAATTTCCGTCGAAAGAATGAGCATATTTGTATTCTTTACCATAATCTAGATCTTTCATCAGCTTCGTCGGCGCATTTCGCAAATGTAACGGAACCGGAAGATTTCCTGTTTTTTTGACAAAAGCCAACGCCTCATTGATTGCAGAATAAGTGGAATTGCTTTTTGGAGAAACTGCAAGATAAACCGCAGTTTCACTTAGTAGAATTCTCGATTCTGGATTTCCGATCACATTCACTGCCTGAAAACAGCTGTTTGCAATAACCAGTGCATTCGGGTTTGCCAATCCGATATCTTCGCTTGCTAAAATCAACATTCTTCGGGCAATAAATTTAATATCTTCACCTCCTGCGATCATTCGGGCAAGCCAATAAACAGTTCCGTTGGGATCACTTCCTCGCATCGATTTTATAAACGCAGAAATAATATCATAATGCTGCTCGCCGTTTTTATCATAAAGCGCCATCGTTTCCTGCAAAACCGAAAGTACATCTTCATTGGTAATTTCAATTTTTCCGGAATTTTTAAACTGACCCAAAACAAGTTCAACCGAATTGATCAGTTTTCTTCCATCACCACCTGAATACTGTATTAAAGCTTGTTTATCGGCAAAAGAAAAATCAGTTTTTTCGTCGGCATTAAATTGTTTTAAAGCAATATCTGCAAGTTCTTCCAATTTTTCAAAAGTCAGTTGTTTTAAAATATACATCTGACTGCGTGATAAAAGCGCCGAAACCACTTCAAAGCTCGGATTTTCTGTGGTCGCACCAATTAAAACAATCCAGCCTTTTTCTACTGCGTGCAATAAAGAATCCTGCTGAGATTTATTAAAACGGTGAATCTCGTCTATGAATAAAATCGGCGATTTTCCGGAAAAAAGATTCTGCTTTTTAGCATCTTCAATCACGTCGCGCACATCTTTTACCCCTGAAGAAACGGCAGAAAGTTTAAAAAATTTACGCCCGGATTTTTCAGAAATAATCTCAGCAATGGTCGTTTTCCCAGTTCCCGGCGGTCCCCAGAGAATCAACGAATTAAGACTGTCGTTCTCAATCATCTTTCGTATCGTTCCCGTTTTTCCGGTAAGATGTTCCTGTCCCAAAACATTATCGAGAGATTTCGGCCGAAGTTTTTCTGCTAAAGGTATATTATGATTCAAAATATCAGATTTTAAGATTCCCGGTAATAAAAATTTTGACTTTAGAAATTTTGACTTTAGAAATCGGACAAAGTAATTATTTCCTTCGCCTTCATTACCGGAAAGAACAACAAATTTAAACTAATTTCAAATTTTTTAAACTACTTTTGCACTGTTTTGAGGCTTACTTTCAACAAAATAATTAAATTTCCGCTGGTCGTTTTAATTAAAATTTACCAACGGATGATCTCGCCGCTGCTTCCGAAAAACTGCCGCTACGAGCCGACCTGTTCTGCGTATATGTTGCAGGCTTTAGAAACGCACGGTCTTTTTAAAGGTTTTTGGCTTGGTACGAAAAGAATTCTTCGCTGCCATCCTTGGGGAGGAAGTGGCTACGATCCGGTTCCACCCCGCTCAGAAAATTAATTTTACAAAATTATGAATAGATTTTTTATCCGATTTTACGTTGTCGTTTTTGCTTTGCTTGCGCAGTTTGTATTAGCGCAAAATTATCCGCAAGGCTTATCAGACGGTACTTTGAAAGTAAATGAAAGCCAAATTCCTGTAAAAATTTATTCTACCACCGACTTCGACAGTCTTCAGAGTTTTTCACTTTCAAAAAGGGGTGGCGATAATAATATTGTGATTTTAAACAAGGTAAATATTGACGAGGCACATTACGTTAGTAGCTCAATTGTTTTAAGTAATTTCAAATCTTCAGGCTATCAGTTTTTAGATAAAAATTACAACAAAATTGAAGATCAGGTAACAAAAGAAAATGTTGATGCTTTCAAATACGCTGTAAAAATTCCAAAAACGATCACAGAAAACGAAAAAGTTTCGTTAGAAACCAAATTTAAAATCTGGGATCCTTCTACAGGAATTCACATTGGCCCCATCACCATTCACTATTACAGTCTGATGTTTATTTTGGCTTTCGGGATCGGTTATTTCCTGATGCACAAAATGTTTACAATCGACCGTGTAAACATGAAATATCTTGAACCACTTTTCACCTGGACACTTATCGGAACCATTTTGGGCGCGAGAATGGGTCACGTTATTTTCTATCAGCCTGAACTTTTCAAAGAAGACTTCTGGAGCGTGTTTTTACCGATCAGCACAAAAAACGGAATTAAATTTACCGGTTTTTCTGGTCTTGCAAGTCACGGAGCAACATTGGCCTTAATTCTTACGACGCTATATTACTCATTTAAAATTATTAAGAAAAATCCTTTCTGGGTATACGACCGTCTGGGAATTGTCGTGGCAATTGGTGGTGCATTTGTGCGTTTCGGAAACTTTTTCAATTCTGAAATCATCGGTAAACAAGTTGATGAAAATTCTCCGTTTGCATTTCTCTTTCCGCAGCAGAGCAGCGAATACGGAATTACGGTTCCGCGTTATCCAACCCAACTTTTCGAAGCTGCTGGTTATATTGCGCTGTTTATTCTACTTTGGGTTTTGTATAGAAAAACTGATAAAAAATATCAGCAGGGCTGGCTTTTCGGCTTATTTTTCATCATCCTTTGGGCAGTACGTTTCTTCGTAGAGTTTCTTAAAGAACCACAAGGTGACGAATTTATCTCGTTTGCGGGGTTAAATACGGGTCAGGTTCTCTCCATTCCTTTCATGATCGCCGGAGTTGCCATTATGATTTATTCTAAAAACAACCGCATCGAACCGGAAGTTGACAAAACATTTTAAAGTTTTTTAGTAACCTTTTCATTTAATTTTTTGAAAACACTGCTGAGTTCGGCAATCACGTCGCTCGGCAGCATCGTTTCGTGGGAAAGTCTTTCTGCAGCTAAATCGGCAGCCGTTCCGTGCAGCCAGACACCAAGAAGGGCAGCGTCATTTGGCGTATAATTTTGCGCTAATAATGAAGTGATAATTCCCGTCAGAATATCACCGCTTCCACCTTTCGCCAACCCGGAATTTCCTGTAACATTATAAAAAACTTCTTTTTCCGGTGTAATGATCTGCGTATGATGATCTTTGAGAACGATCGTAATATTAAAAAGCTCAGCCATTTTTCTTGCAAGTTCGAGACGTTCAAATGAGTTCGAAGTTTTTCCGAAAAGCCTTTCAAATTCTTTCGGATGAGGGGTGATGATCGATTTTTCTGGAATAAAAAGCAGATATTTTTTATCTGAAGCGAGAATATTCAAAGCATCAGCATCCAAAACAACAGGTTTAATATGATTTTTCAGAAAGAAAAAAAGTGCTTTTTCTGTTAATTCATCGGTTCCTAAACCTGGACCAAGTCCAAATGTTGCTTTTTCATCAAGATAAATCTTTTCTACAAACCAGTTTCCCGCACCTATAAACATGGCTTCCGGACAGGAGACCTGCAAAATGTCACTGCTTCTACTCGACGACTGCGTTACAACCAAACCGGCGCCCGATTTCAATGCTGAATGAGTACATAAAACTGCGGCGCCCGTTTTACCAAAACTTCCTGCCACCAACATTACTTTTCCGAAAGTGCCTTTATTCCCAAATTCGTTTCTTGGTTTAAAGATTTTTAAAATTAAATCTTCACCTATTAAACTATAATCTGAATCATTTTCCTGTAAAAATTTTTTACTGATGCCGATATCCAGAATCTGAATGTTTCCTGCAAATTTTCCGCATTCGGGATGAAGAAAACTGCGTTTCCAGAATTGAAAACTTAGTGTAAAATCTGCTTTAAAAATTTCTTCAGTGTCTTCGCAAGGAAGATCCGCAGACATACCGGAAGGAATATCAATTGATATTTTTGATGTTGAAATTTTATTGAGCGCTGATATTACTTTTGAAAGTTTTTTATTGATTTTTCCTGTGAACCCTGTTCCTAAAATTGCGTCGACAATTAGGGTTTCCGCAAAATCAAAATGGTCAGCTTCACTAAAATCACGAAGATCAACGCTAGTACCACTAAGCTTATCAAGATTTATTTTAGCATCATCAGAGATCTTTTCTTTACTATGATCATGAAAAACAAATACTTGAAAACCTTTTTCACAAAGCATTCTTGCTACAGCAAAACCGTCTCCGCCATTGTTACCTGAACCACAAAATACCGCAATCTTCTGAAAACTCTTTATTGATTTGACAAGCCAATCGTAACTAGCCTTCGCGGCGCGTTCCATTAAATCTGCAGAAGAAATCTGCTCTTCCTGAATGGTCTGTCGGTCTGCTTCACGAATTTTTTCGGCCGGATAAATCTTCATGCAGTTATTTTATCTATATTTAGCATAAAAATACGAGGTTCCCGCGAATGAAATGTATTTTATGAAAAATTAAAACGTTAAAAACACTTAAAACAAACAAAACTATGGGTTTCATTAAAGAATTTAAAGAATTTGCCGTGAAAGGCAATGTGATTGATCTGGCAGTCGGTGTTATTATCGGTGCTGCATTCGGCAAAATTGTTTCTTCATTGGTAGAAGATGTGATTACGCCGCTACTTTTAAATCCTGCTCTTGAAGCTGCAGGAGCCAAAAATATTCAGGATCTTGCATGGAAAGGTGTGACATACGGAAACTTTCTCGCCGCAGTTATTAATTTTCTATGCATCGCCATCGTACTGTTCATGATGATAAAAGGTATTAACAGACTGACGAAACCCAAAGTAGCACCGGAACCCGCACCAGCAGGCCCCACGGATGATCAGAAAATTCTGATGGAAATTCGTGATTTGCTTAAATCGAAAAACATTTCATAATAAAAAACGCCGCAAACTTTGTTTGCGGCGTTTTTTATTTATTTTAAATCTACTTATTTTTCAACAGATTCATGATTTGCTCGGCAAGTGACAATCCGATTCTGTCTTGCGCTTCAAGCGTCGCAGCTCCTGTATGTGGTGTAAGCGAAATTTTCGGATGATTGAGAATCTGATTATCCGGTGTTGGTTCGTTGATAAAAACATCCAAACCAGCAAAACGCACTTTCCCGGAATCTAAAGCCTGCAACAAAGCCTTTTCATCGATAACGCCACCGCGCGAACAATTCACAATTGCCACGCCGGTTTTCATTAAAGCAAATTCATCTTCACCAATCATAAAACCATTTTTCTGCGCAGGAACATGCAAAGTAATGAAGTCAGATTCCTGCAGAACTTCCGCTAAAGGCTCGGTTTCAATATCAACATTAATATACTGGTTGTTGTAAAACTTTACTTTAATGCTGGCTTTCCCAACATTGTTATCAGCGGCAACCACGCGCATTCCTAATCCGAGGGCGATGCGGGCAACTTCCTGCCCGATTCTTCCCATACCAACGATGCCGATGGTTTTTCCGCGAAGCTCGATGCCGGCAGTATACGCTTTTTTCAGAGAAGCAAATTCGGTATTACCTTTTAGAGGCATCTTTCGGTTTGAATCCTGAAGAAAACGTGCACCGGAAAAAAGATGAGCAAATACAAGTTCAGCAACAGATTCAGACGAAGCCGAAGGTGTATTGATGACATGAATACCTTTTTCACGCGCATATTCGACATCAATATTATCCATCCCGACACCACCACGACCAATAATTTCTATTGAGGGACAAACATCAATGAGTTCTTTGCGAACTGTGGTTGCACTGCGTACCAAAATTATTTTAATCTGATGTGTGTTGATAAATTCAGGTAAATCTTTCTGATCCACTTTTTGTGTAATCACTTCAAAATCCTGAGCTGTAAGTGCATCAATTCCAGACTGATCGAGACCGTCATTTGCTAAAATTTTCATTTTATTTCTTATTTAAAAACAAAAGATTTAAAACCAAAACAAAAAAAATTCTTTTGCCTGATTTTAAATCTCTCGTAAAATTTAATCTTTAAAAACTTCAATATTCACCTGCTTCTCAATGAGGTCAGTGAATTTCCCTTTGTATCTTGTTGCTCTTACGAGATGATTATCAATCCAGTGATAATTTCCGCCGCGCGGTTTTCCGCACAGAATACTGTGATATTTAAAACCGTTTTTATCAAGCCAATCCTTTGTAATCTGCTTCAGATCTTCAGTACGAGAAGTAAAAAAACAAATCTGATGACCTTCATCGTACCATTTGTTTATCGTTTCAAGCGCATCGGGAAAAGGCATGCAAGTCATCATTCTTTCAGGTTCTTCATTCGGAATATCATCGGTAATAGTTCCGTCGATATCAATTAAATAATTCTTTACGCCGTTTTTCAAAACCGGGCTGATATGTTGTTGGTAATCTAGCTCCATAGTTTAAAAATAATAAGCTGCAAAGCTACGTAATCTCAAAACACGAATAATATTAATTTAATTTTATCTTAGATAATCCAAAAAATCAGTAATTACATTATATCGCAAATGCTTCTTCGGTAAACAATTCGCAAAGATGACATTTTTTTTATTTTCAAAATAAGATATAACTACTTTAAAATTTCACTCTAAAAAATTTTAACCAATGGCGATTAAAACTTAAATTTGTAAGAATGGAAGAATTTGTAGTATTGGTGAATCCTGACGATCAGGTTTTGGGTCTCATGGAAAAACAGCAGGCGCACCAAAACGGACTTCTGCACCGTGCTTTTTCGGTTTTCCTTTTTAATAATAACGGTGAAATGCTGCTTCAGAAAAGGGCTTCCGGAAAGTATCATTCGCCGGGACAGTGGACAAATGCTGTTTGCTCACATCCCCGGGAAAACGAAGATTACCTCGATGGCGCTGCTAGAAGACTTCGCGAAGAATTGGGAATCGAAACAGATTTAAATCACAAATTTTCTTTCATTTATAAAGCCGACGTGGGAAAAGGACTTTGGGAACATGAGCTCGACCACGTTTTCACCGGTATCTATAATGATGCTTTTCAGCTTGATTCTGCTGAAGTTGAAGAGGTGCGGTACATTTCTCCAGCTGATCTTGATACAGAGATGAAAGAAAATCCTGAAAATTTCACAGAATGGTTTAAAATCATTCTTGCCGAATACAAAGATCATTTAGACAAATAAAAATTCAGACAATCCAGAAAATTTAACAATAAAAATATATGAAAAAAACAGCTTTGTACGATAAGCACGTTTCTCTGGGAGCGAAAATAGTTCCTTTTGCAGGTTTTGATATGCCTGTGCAGTACTCGGGCGTTACCGAAGAGCATTTTGCCGTGCGCGAAAAAGCAGGTTTGTTCGACGTTTCTCACATGGGACAGTTCTTCATCGAAGGCGAAGGCGCCAAAGAACTTTTGCAGTACGTGACAACCAATAATGTGGATGCTCTTGAAAACGGAAAAGCACAATACTCTTGTCTGCCGAACGAAAACGGCGGTATCGTTGATGATCTGATTGTTTATAAAATGGATGATCAAAAATATTTTGTCGTAGTAAACGCTTCAAATATCGATAAAGACTGGAATCATATTTCTAAATTCAATACGTTTGGTGCGAAAATGACCAATGCTTCAGATGAGATGTCTCTTCTTGCTGTTCAAGGCCCGAAAGCGACAGAAATTCTTCAGAAACTTACTGAAACTAATTTATCTGAAATTCCTTATTACCACTTCACGGAAGGAACTGTTGCCGGAGTTAATGATGTGATTATTTCAAATACTGGCTATACTGGAAGCGGTGGCTTTGAGATTTATTTTAAAAATGAAAATGCCGAAAAACTTTGGGATGAAATCTTGAAGGCTGGAGAAAGCGAAGGCATGATTCCTTGCGGATTGGCTGCCAGAGATACTTTGCGTCTGGAAAAAGGTTTCTGCCTTTATGGAATGGATATCGACGATACAACTTCACCAATCGAAGCCGGACTTGGCTGGATCACCAAATTTGATAAAGATTTTGTCTCAAAAGATACTTTTGCGAAGCAGAACGAAGAAGGTGTGACGAGAAAACTGGTTGGTTTTGAACTGACAGAAAAAGGCGTTCCGAGACATGATTATCCGGTGGTAGATGCCGAAGGTAACGTTATCGGAAAAGTTACGTCAGGTACGCAGTCACCGATGAAAAAGATTGGTTTAGGCATTGCTTATGTTGATAAGCCGCATTTTAAACTGGGAACGGAAATTTTTATTCAGGTGAGAAATAAAAATATTCCGGCGGTAGTGACTAAAATGCCTTTCGTATAAGACATTAAAATCATCAAAAACAAAAAAAACCACAGAACTATAAAATTCTGTGGTTTTTTATTTCTTTAAAACTAATTGCCGTTGAAAAAGGCTCTCAGATTATCGATATTTTTTTTGTCGTTTCCTACGAAAATCTCGTTGTCGGTAAGAAAAACAGGTCGCTTCAGGAATGTGTAATGATCAAGCAGTAACTCTTTGTAATCATCTTCTGTAAGGGTTTTAGGATCAATTTCGCGAAGTTTAATCTGAGTAGATTTCTTGCTGAAAATATCTTCGTACGAGTTTGTAATTTTATGCATGGCCTCCACTTCTTCTTTGGTGATCGGCTCTTTTTTAATCTCACGCATTTCCCAGCCGCGCAAATCAAATTTAGCTATAATCTTTCTGCAGGTCTCGCAGCTATTGAGGTAAAAAACTTTTTTCATTATTTAAAGTCGCTATTTAACAATTGTATAAATCCCAAACGGATATTTTGACAATATACCATTTTTTTTCATTAAATTCATAATTTTTAGCCTTAAATTTTTATTAAATCATAAAAAATCCTTTCAAAATAGGTTTGAAAGGACTTTTTAATTGTTTTAAGCTTAATTATCTTGCGATATTCACTGCACGAGTTTCACGGATAACGGTTACACGAACCTGCCCAGGATAAGTTAATTCATTCTGAATCTTCTCAGAAATATCGTAAGAGAGCTGCGAAGCAATCTCGTCATTTACTTTTCCGCTTTCCACCATTACTCTCAATTCACGACCGGCCTGAATCGCATAAGCGCTGGAAACACCTTCAAAACTTAAAGCTGCCGCTTCCAGATCCTTCAGTCTCTGAATATAAGATTCTAAAACCTGACGTCTTGCGCCCGGTCTTGCGCCGGAGATCGCATCAGCCACCTGGATGATCGGAGAAAGTAAAGACGTCATTTCTACTTCGTCATGGTGAGCGCCAATCGCATTGATTACTTCAGCATTTTCACCATATTTTTCTGCCCACTGCATTCCTAAAAGTGCATGTGGAAGTTCAGATTCCTGTTCTGGAACTTTCCCGATATCATGCAAAAGACCTGCTCTTTTCGCTAATTTTACATTTAAACCTAATTCAGCAGCCATTGTCGCAGCGATATTTGCCACTTCTCTCGAGTGCTGAAGAAGGTTCTGTCCGTAAGAAGAACGGTATTTCATTCTACCGATAATTTTCACCAATTCCGGATGAAGACCGTGAATACCCAGATCGATTATTGTTCTCTTGCCCACTTCGATGATCTCTTCTTCGATCATTTTTTTGGTTTTCTCTACAACTTCCTCTATTCTTGCCGGGTGAATTCTACCGTCGGTTACCAAACGGTGAAGTGATAATCTTGCGATTTCTCTTCTCACAGGATCAAAACAAGATAAAAGAATCGCTTCCGGAGTATCATCAACGATAATTTCAACTCCTGTCATGGCTTCCAAAGCACGGATATTTCGTCCTTCTCTACCGATAATTCTGCCTTTCACTTCATCAGATTCGATATTGAATACCGAAACCGAGTTCTCAATCGCCTGCTCTGTCCCGATTCTCTGAATGGTCTGAATAACGATTTTTCTCGCTTCACTTTTAGCATTCAGCTGAGCTTCTTCCATAATGCTCTGTACGTGTGCCTGCGCTCTAGATTTTGCTTCTGCTCGCATACTTTCAACCAACTCTACTTTTGCTTCTTCAGCAGTGTAATTGGCGACTTTTTCGAGCATTTCTACTTTTCTCGCAACCGCAGTGTCAAGTTCCTGCTGTTTTTTATCTATAATTTCAGACTTTCTTGCGTAATCTGCGATCTGACGGTCAAGGTCTTTTTCAAGTTTACCTGTCTTATTCAGATCATCATTTAATTTATTTTCTTTGTCTTTGATTCGCTTTTCTGCGTCCTGCATTTTCTTTTCGCGAGTCTGGATATCGGCGTCATGCTGAGATTTCAGTTCAAGAAATTTTTCTTTTGCCTGTACGTTTTTCTCTTTTTTAATAGATTCTGCCTGCACATTAGCCTTTTCGATAAGATTTTCAGCTTGTTTTTTGGCATCATCTATAATAAATTTTGCTTTGGTATTAAGCGAACTTTTAGAAAAAAAGATTCCGAAAAGTGCTCCTGCGACCAAACAAATCACGCCTACTATAATGGGTGTTATCATATATATTGAGTTTTAATTGTCCTGTTTATTAAATAAAAAAAGCCTACAATAATTCAGTGATATAGAGTAAACTCCTAATCAACACGATTTGAACTGATTTCTATGGTCTGTAATCCGGCAGGCCGGCGCGCCATTCCATAGACATTTGTCCGGTAATTGTTTAGCGTTGAGTTTACCTTTAATGTGTTAGAATTACTGTAGGCAGAGGTTTTGCGGCGAGTATTACTCAGCTGCATCATCCAGCATTTGATTGATCTTTTTCAGACGCTCATTTGCCGATTGTATATTTTTTTCGTTGCTCAGAGAAAGCACTTCAGCATTGGTTCCAAGTTTCAGGGCACACATGGCGATCGCATCCTGCTTATCTCTTACATCAAAATTCTGTTCAAAATCTTTAATCATATTTTCTATCTGCTTCCCGACCTTGCGCAGTGTTTCTTCTTCTGCTGCAGGTACATTCAGAGGATATATTCTTCCCGCGATGTTGATGGTTATTCTCCTTACCTCCATTACAATCCGCTGTTTTGAAGCTGTGCAATACAAAAGTCTACTTCTTTCACCAATCTGTTGATGTGGTTTTTCATAAGTCTGTTGTGCTCAGGATTTCCTGATATTGCTGAATACAATTTTATACTTTTCTGTTCTTCTGCTAAAACCTGATTTTTTTTGCGCTCCTCAGCATATTTCTGCTTCATCTCGCTGTGATCCTTATCCAGTTCTTCGTAAGCTTCCCGAAGCAGCTGATTTTTTTTCTGCAAGGCCAAAATCTTTTTTTCAAGCTCTGAAAAATGGTTTTCTAACTCTTGTAGCATTTCAGGTTTATAATTATTCTAACTATGAGCAAAAGTAGGAAATTATTAACATTAATAAAAATAAAAATCCCTGTATTTTGAGTAGTCAACAAAAAAGGAGACGCATCAGCATCTCCTTTTTATATCTTTCTTTTTTATGGTTTATTCAAATTTCAGAACGAACATGAATGCTCTTGTCTGAAGGGTAGAAATCGCGGCAGACCAGTATGGTGGCGTTGTAGGATTATCAGCAACAATCTCATTATTCATGAAGAAAGTTCCTCTCACGCCAGGCGTAAGTTTAAATTTATTAAAGTAAAACTGTACCCCAACTTCCGCAGACCAAGCAAAATTATGCGTTGTCGATCTGAAAACCTGCTGCTGATTGTCTTCTGTAGAACTTGAGTTTGACTGAAGATTGACAATGTAATTTACACCCGCTGCAACGTATGGTCTGGAGTTATACCAACGGTCGCCATGTAGTTCCAGCAAAACCGGTACATCTACCAATGTTGATTTAATCTCTCTTATGCGGTCTTTTTCTGTAAGCGGAATAGGCGTAAACGGTGCATTGGTAAGCGTTCCGTTTTGATAAAAATCGTTAGACTGCGTATTGAAAATAAGCTGTCTCTGGCCAAACTGCAAACCTGGTTCTACACGCACATCAAGATTATCATTCAATCTGAATTTCGCGATAAGACCTGCTCCAAAACTATAGCTTTCTTTTGTCTGAACCAAAATATTGTTGCCACTCATACCATACGTCGGATCAAAAACGGTGTGGTAATCAAGTCGGTTTCCATTCAGATAAAAACCCCAGCTGAAAACCTGCTGATCAAAACCTTCCAGCTTATCCATACGGTTTCTTGTTCTGAACTGAGCATCTGCGAAAACAGCAATATTTACGGAGGCTAAAACCAGCGCTTTTAATAGAAATTTATTCATAGGTTATTTTGTTGCTTTATAAATTGTGGCAATTCCAAAACTCAATTTTGTGTATTCTACTTTTCGGAATCCTGTGTCTGAAAGAATCTGTTTCATTTTTTCGCCAAACGGGAAAGCATTTACAGAATCCGGCAGATACGTATAAGCGCGGTTGTCTTTAGAAACCAGCCTACCGATTGCAGGAAGTATATTTTTAAAATAAAACATATAAAACGGACCCAAAAATCCCTCTACTTTAGAAAACTCCAGAATGTAAACACTTTTGTTTTCCTTCACCACTCTTCTCAGTTCCGCAAGACCTTTTTGCAGATTTTCAAAATTTCTCACTCCAAATGCAACGGAAACAGCATCAAATCTATTGTCCTCAAAAGGCAGATTTTCTGCATCTCCTTTTTGCATCGAAATTTTGCGGTCTAAATTAAGTTTTTTTATTTTATTAATGCCAACATTTAACATTTGCTGCGAAAGATCAAGCCCTACCACATTGGCCTGGGTGCCCTTTTCGACTGCGATAGCTAAATCTCCCGTGCCCGTTGCAACGTCTAAAACTTCCTTCGGTACATCGGTTTTCATCATGCGCACAAGCTTATTTCTCCACAGCACATCGATCTTCATCGACAGTGCATGATTCAGAAGATCATACTTCGGCGCTATATTATCAAACATATCCTCTACCTGACTCTTCTTGCTCGTTTCTGAGTTGTAGGGCGTTACTTTGGTGATATCTTTTGTCAAAACTGGTAATATTCTTTGTAATAATTAAGGTAATCCTGCTTTCTGAAAATCTTCGTGCGCGATTCTACCTTGTCTATATTTTTGATTATCTTATCATAATCTTCGTTCACGTTATAATAAAAATCTTCTGTATAAAGTTTGTTGAAATGTTTCGGGCCGCCATAATAAGGTTTTCCGTCGATCATCACTTTATCCAATGCCAAAAGTAATGAATCTTTCTTTACGTTGTAGCCATAAAACTGGCGGTTTATGTAATAATCCTGATGTGCGATATTCAATAGACCACGCTGTCTTTCAACATTAAAGGCAGAATCGTACAGCATTTTTTTGTTTCTGTCGAAAACCTGAATCGTATTTTTGCCTTTTTTCACATCCACTTTTACCGACTGTCCGGCAGCAATGATGCCTTCTGAGCCATTATTTATTTTAAAATAATAGGTCTGCGGCGTAGGATTGTCTACGAGATAATCGTTCCGCTTTGCGAGGTATATAAAATAAACTCCGAAAGCGAAGATACCGAGTGCGATAGCGATAAGTAAACCTTTCAGCGACGGATTGTTTTTCATGTGTGGTGAAACCAATTTTTGCAAATTTAATAATATTTTTAATTCTTTCTTATTAATATTAATCATTAACTTTGCCTCTTCAAAAAAAATCATTTACGCGAATGCCGAATACGATCATTATTGGTTCTGGCTCTTATATTCCTGAAAGAGTTATTGGTAGAGATTACTTTATGAAAAGTGAGTTTTTTACTGATGAAGGCGAAAAAATCGATAAACCTGCTGAAGAAATTATCTCAAAATTTGTAGAAATTACCGAGATCGAAAACCGAAGATATATCAGCGATGATATGAGCAATTCTAAAATCGGTTTTGAAGCTGCTAAAACGGCCATTGAAGACGCAAAAATAAATCCTGAAACATTAGATTACATCATCTACGCCAGCAATTTTGGTGAACTTGGCCCTGAAGGAAACGCTAATTTTATGCCCAATATGGCAGCGCGCGTGAAAAATCTTTTAGGAATTACCAACAGAAAATGTGTCACTTACGATATGATTTTCGGTTGTCCAGGTTGGGTGGAAGCGATGATTTTGGCAAATAATCTCATTAAAGCTAAAGCTGCAAAAACAATCTTGGTCGTTGGTGCAGAAACATTAAGCCGCGTTACAGATCCTTACGACAGAAATAAAATGATCTTTGCTGACGGCGCCGGTGCAGTAGTTGTACAGGCAACCGAACAGGAAAATGTAGGAATTATCTCGCACAATACGATTTGCGATAACGGTCCTGAACTCGAATACCTTCGAAACGGCGGAACCATCAACCCGAATGTGGAAGATAAAAAACTCTACATCAGAATGCTCGGTAGAAAAATTTACGAATATGCGTTGAAAAACGTTCCTGCCGCAATCAAAGAAACCATCGACAGCGCAGATCTTACCATGGAAGATATCGACAAAATTTTAATTCATCAGGCAAATGCAAAGATGGATTACGCGATGATCGAGCGTCTGCATAGGCTTTACGACATTAGAGAATACGATCATGCGATCTCTCCAATGACCATTCAAAGCTTCGGAAACTCTTCTGTAGCCACGATTCCTACAATGTATGATTTGATAATTAAAGGAAAAATGGACGGTCAGACGTTTAAAGAAAAAGGAAATATCGTGATGACATCTGTGGGCGCGGGAATGAACATTAATGCGATAGTTTATAGATTTCCGTAGAGGGCTGCCAACATCATAAAAAGTTTAAAGCACAAAGAAATTTCTTTTGTGCTTTTTTTAAAAAAATACAATGCGAAAAAATATTTTAATTATTGCAGCGATTTTTCTGCTGCTAGAATTTTACATTTATCAGGCAATCAAAACAATTTCTGGCAATGTTTGGGTGCGTGGCGGTTATATTTTAATTACTGTAATTATCTACGGAATATTTGCCTATGAGGCATTAAATTTTCAGCGTACGGACAGAAGTACAACGCGCGCGCAGATTATGTTTTCGCTGTTTTTAGTGTTCATTTTGCCTAAAATTTTCATCGCATTATTTCTTCTCATTGATGATATCGTGCGCTTGATTTCGTATTTCTTTGGCGTTTTCAAACCTGAAACCAATCATTTTCCTGGCAGAAGAAAATTTTTGAGTTTACTTGGATTGGCTTTTGGAGGCGTACTTTCCGGACTTTTCATAGACGGAATTGCTTTCGGAAGGTACCGGCACCGGGTGCGAAAAGTAAAAGTGAAGATCAAAAATCTTCCGCAGGCTTTTAAAGGTTATAAAATCATTCAGATTTCCGATGTGCACAGCGGAAGTTTCTCTGATCCCTCAAAACTGCAGCATGCGATTGATTTAATAAACGAACAAAATGCTGATCTTATCCTGTTCACGGGTGACATGGTCAATAATGTGGCAGAAGAATTTAAACCTTTCATTCCGCTTTTTTCTAAAATAAAATCTAAAGACGGCAAATTTTCTGTTCTCGGAAATCATGATTACGGTGATTATGTAGACTGGAAATCTCCTCAGGAGAAGAAGCAAAATCTGGAAACACTTGTTTCTTACGAAAAAGAAGCTGGCTTTACGATGCTTAGGAATGAAAATGTAGCGATCAATAAAAACGGTGAAAAACTTTATATCTTAGGCGTTGAAAACTGGGGTTTAAAACCTTTTCCTCAATTCGGGAAAATTGACAAAGCACTTGAAAATGTTCCGCAAAATGCGGCAAAAATCCTGATGAGTCACGATCCTACACATTTTGATTACGTCGTGAAGAAGCATCCAGCCGACATCAGTCTTACGCTTTCCGGGCACACGCACGGAATGCAGTTTGGGCTCGATTTGAAAAATATCAAGTGGTCGCCGGTTCAGTACAAATATCCGAAATGGGCAGACTTATATGAAAGCGAAGGTAAATTTTTGTATGTAAACCGTGGTTTTGGCGTTCTGGCGTATCCGGGAAGAGTGGGTGTTTTACCGGAAATTACGCTGTTTGAGTTGAGCTAATTATTTCTCAAAAACAGTAGTCATTGTCGTTTTGCCGTTGATGTAATAGATTTTTCCTTCTGCCCGATCAGAAATATCGAGATGTTTGTTCAGCTGATCAATCAGTTTGATAAAGCCATTTGTCGATTCCTGATCAAAATAAAAAAGACCGTTTAAAGATATAATTTCCAAGCCGTGCGAAGTTTGCTTATAACCGTAAGCACCATTTCGGAAACTCACTTTTAAAATCTCAGAATATTTAATTTCAATCTCAGATTTATTATTTTTAAATCTAAAACTGTCGTCAGTATATTTAAACTCACCTGAGTTCGCATGCTCAAGATTTATTTCTTTTTCAACATCATCATAACCTCCAGCTTTACTATATAAAAGTTTGGAAATGAGAAAACAAAGGGCAACAAAACACAGAAAAATAATCAGAAAAGGAACATTTTTATTTTCAAAACCAACGATAATTAAAAAGCACACCGATGAGTATAAGTGAAACAGCAACAGTTCCTGTAAGCGCAGGTTTCATACTAAAAAATATAATCCTTCATTCGCGACGTTGCCAGTTCTTTTTCGTTGATCCAGATTAAAAATTCCTCAAGCTTGTCTTCCATTTTCTTTCCGGAATTATAACGGCGGTAAAAAGGAACTTTGAAGGCATTTTTTTCCATATCCGTAAACTGCCAGGATTCAAGATAAACAAGCACAAAATCTTCACTTTTCAGCGTTTCAAAAACCATATTCTGATAATATTTCATCGGCAAAACCTGAAACGCAAAATCATTATACGGAATCTGACTGTACGGTGATATTGTTTCCGGAACGATACTTAAACCGTTAATTTCCGTAATTTCACAGCTTCTTTTTAGTCTTTTAAAAGGAAACATAATGTTTGAATGATCGGTATTTGAGATGTACGAAAATCCCATCGATTTGATCAGTTCGGTCGAAATATCACCGTCTTTCTGACGAAAACCTTTGATCTGTTTTTCTAAATAATCTTCAACAGATTTCTTAGTATTTTCAATCTCAGCAGGCGTTGAATTTTTATTGTAAAAAGCCACTTCATGACCTTGGGCAGAAATGATTTTAAGTAAATCCAGCAGATTTTCAGCCAGAGAAATTTCGACGAAAAAGCTGCTCCGGATTTCGTAAATGTCAAGAATCCGGAGAACCGAACGCACATTGGATTCTGTGATCTTCAGGCGCTCTCCTTCTTTCATTTTCTGTCCGCGTTTGCAGGGTGCTTCGTTATTCAGTATATTAAAAGTAAGTAAAATCATCTGCTGTTATTATACCGAATTTTAATATTCTAATTTGCTTTAAGTTTGATTTTCAGGTTTTTAATCATATCGGCAGACATTTCTGCAATCCCAAAATTATACGATAATCCCCAGTCTTTTTTCGCCACAGAATCATCAATTGACGAAGGCCAGGAATCTGCAATCGCCTGTCTGAAATCTGGTTTGTAATCGATCTCAAACTCCGGAATTTCTTTTTTAATTTCTTCTGCCAGTTCTTTCGGCGTGAAAGACATTCCGCCCAGATTGTACGATGAACGAACGGTTAGACTTTCTTTTGGAGCGTCCATAAGTTGAAGCGTTGCATTGATCGCGTCATCCATATACAGCATTGGCATCGCAGTATTTTCACTGATAAAACTGGTGTATTTTCCGTTTTCTACTGCTTCATAAAAAATTTCTACAGCATAGTCCGTTGTTCCACCACCCGCAGGCGTCTTCCAGGAAATCAAACCCGGATATCGTATGCTGCGCACGTCTACTCCATATTTATCAAAATAATATTCGCACCATTTTTCGCCTGCCATTTTTGAAATTCCGTACACTGTGGTCGGATTTAAAACAACATCCTGCCCAACGTCATTTTTCGGAATTCCTTTCCCGAAAACGGCTATCGAACTCGGCCAGAAGATCTTTTTCAAAAGTCCGTCTTTCGCCATTTCGCAAAGATTTATTAACGGATCAAGGTTGAGTTTCCAGGCAAAAAGCGGCTGTTTTTCGGAAGTTCCCGAAAGCAGTGATGCGAGATGATAAACGGTTGTAATTTCGTAATCCTGGATAATCTGCTTCATCAGTTGCGTATTCGTCACATCCATTCTTTCGTAATAGCCGGCCGACGTCATCCCTTTCTGGTAGCGGTCGAGCCCGGAAGCGACAACATTTTCGGCTCCATGAATTTCCACCAAACGGTTTGTTAATTCAGTTCCGATTTGTCCTAAAGCTCCTGTGATTAATATTTTTTCCGTGACAGATTCCATGATTATTTTTTATATGATGAATACCGCAAAAATAGAGATTTTGAATTCTTTAAGAAAACAAAATTGTAAATTAGAAGGTATTTTTACTTCACAAATTTTTTTTCTTAAAAATTAATATTAATTGAATTCAGCAAACACATTCAAATGAAAAAATATCTCTTCTTTGCCATCTTAGCTTTTTCTACACTCAACGCACAGTTTACAGATATCACCATTGTAAAAGAAGTGAAAGTAAAAAATAAAGGTGTGGTCGTTTCTGCACATCCGTTGGCGAGTGAAGCAGGCGCCAAAATTCTGAAGATGGGCGGAAACGCTTTTGACGCTGTCGTTGCCACGCAATACGCACTTGCGGTCGTTTATCCTCAGGCCGGAAATATTGGCGGCGGCGGTTTTTTGGTTGGTGTGAAAAATAACGGAGAAAAATTTACGATTGATTACCGCGAAACTGCTCCACGTAAAGCTTTTAGAGATATGTATCTTGATCAAAAAGGCAATGCAAATACCGATCTTTCTCAAAACGGAAGACTGGCGGTAGGAATTCCGGGAAGTGTGGCGGGATTTTTTGCGACTTTAAAATACTGCAGACTTTCTATGGAAAAACTCATCCAGCCTGCCATTGACCTTGCCGAGAAAGGTTTTGAAATTACTGACAAAGAGGCCGAATTACTGAATGCAAACAAAGATTTTTTCCTGATACATAATAAGATTTCAAATGCTTTTGTGAAAGATCAAAACTGGAAAGCCGGAGATATTTTGATTCAGAAAGAACTGGCAGAAACTTTAAAACTGATTCAGAAAAACGGTCAGAAAGGATTTTACGAAGGAAAAACTGCTGATTTTTTAGTAAAAGAAATGAAGAACGGCAACGGAATTATAGGTCTCGAAGATCTCAAAAACTATAAAGTCGCTGAAAGAAAAGCTCTAGAATTTGATTATAAAGGAAACCAAATTATCTCAATGCCTTTGCCTTCAAGTGGTGGAATTCTGATCGCACAGATGCTGAAAATGTCGTCATTTGAAAACCTGCAGCAATATCAACAGAATTCGACAAAAGCTGTTCAGATTATGGTGGAAGCTGAGCGGCGTGCTTTTGCAGACCGCGCAGAATATATGGGTGACCCTGATTTTATTCAGGATAAAACTGCATATCTTATTTCTGATGAATATCTGAAAAGCAGATGGAAAAGTTTCAGTTTTAATAAAGCGACGCTCAGCTCGGCAGTCGGAAAAATTATTCCGCAGACGAAAGAATCCACCGAGACGACTCATATTTCGGTATTGGATAAAGACGGTAATGCCGCCGCCGTCACCACAACCCTGAACGGTCTTTACGGGAGTAAAGTAATTGTATCGGGCGCAGGATTTTTTCTGAATAATGAAATGGATGATTTTTCTGTAAAACCCGGTGTTCCAAATATGTTTGGAGCAGTCGGCGGAGAAGCCAATTCTATTCAGCCAAATAAAAGAATGCTTTCATCGATGACGCCGACTATTGTTTTGAAAAACGGGAAACCCTACATGATCGTTGGGACGCCTGGTGGAACGACAATTCCAACATCTGTATATCAGTCAATTGTTAATGTCATAGATTTTAAACTTAATGCAAATATGTCGGTGAACAGTCCAAAATTTCATCATCAGTGGCTGCCGGAAACGGTGGCTTTTGAGAAAAATTTTCCTGAAACGGTAATTCAGGATCTTGAAAAACTGGGCTATAAAGTGGAACGATGGGGACAGTTGGGTCGAACCGAAATGATTTTGATTGATGACGGCGGAACGGTACATGCTGTTGCCGACGGAAGAGGCGACGATTCTATTGCTGTGGAATAAGTTTTTAAAATATATTTTTTGTTTCGGCGGGGCCTGCGGCTCCGCCGAAACAAAAAACCTAATCAAATAATTTCCTACATTAGACCATCAAAACTAAAAGATGAAATCAAAAAAAATATATCAGCAACTCTATTTCCAGGTCATCGTTGCTATTCTTCTCGGTATTCTACTAGGTAAATTCTACCCCGAGATAGGTGAAAAAATGAAACCGCTGGGTGATGGATTTATAAAACTGGTAAAAATGATTATTGCGCCTGTGATTTTCATCACCCTCACTTTGGGCATTGCGCATATGACCGATTTGAAAAAGGTAGGCCGCATTGCAATTAAAGCGATGCTGTATTTCTTCTTTTTCTCAACACTCGCGCTGGTTATTGGCTTAATAGTAGGTAATCTTCTACATCCGGGATCTGGTTTAAATATTGATCCGGCAAGTCTGTCAGGCGATGTTTCTCAATATCAGCAAAAAGCACATGAAACTACGCTTACGGGTTTTATTATGAACATTATTCCCGAAACATTAATAAGTCCGCTGGTTGGAGACAATATTTTGCAGGTACTTTTGGTAGCCATCTTAATGGGAATTGCATTGGTCTTAACGAAAGAAAAAAGCCAGAAAGTGACAGATTTCCTGCAGGATCTTTCGACTCCAATCTTCAAAATCGTTCATATTTTAATGAAAGCTGCGCCTGTCGGAGCGTTTGGTGCGATGGCTTTCACGATCGGAAAATACGGTTTGGGTTCAGTTCTCAACCTTATCTATCTGGTCGGGACTTTCTACATTACCGCAGCGCTTTTTGTGGTTTTAATTTTAGGCGCAGTTTCCTGGTACAACGGTTTTAATATTTTTAAACTTCTTTATTATCTCAAAGAAGAACTGCTGCTTGTTTTGGGAACGAGTTCTTCAGAATCGGCACTTCCCGGCCTAATGGAAAAACTTCAGAAAGCGGGCTGTTCCAAAACAATCGTCGGGCTTGTCGTGCCCACAGGGTATTCTTTTAACCTCGACGGCACCAATATTTACATGACGTTAGCCTCATTATTTATTGCGCAGGCTCTTAATGTCGACCTATCGCTGGAGAAACAGCTTATTTTACTTTTAGTCGCGATGTTGAGTTCGAAAGGTGCCGCAGGTGTTACCGGAGCAGGATTTGTAACTTTAGCGGCAACACTCGCAGTGGTTCCGGAAATTCCGATTGCGGGAATGACTTTAATTTTAGGTATTGATAAATTTATGAGCGAGTGCCGAGCTTTAACTAATGTTATCGGGAATTCTGTAGCGACGATTGTGGTGGCCAACTGGGAAAAACAACTGGATAAAGATCAGCTGCAGTATAGCCTTAATAATCCCCACAAAATTGAGGAAAGACTTGAAGTTTAGATGAGAATATTCAAACTTGATGGCTGCACTTTGATATGAATCGGTGATTTTATCTGGTTGAACTCACCGTCGAGATGCCAGTTTTTGGTATTCACTTCAAATTCAACTTCTGAAACCGGTAAATACGTCACATAATCATCGTCACGAAGCTGTTTTGTAAACATTCGGTAGGCAAAAAGGGGCGAATAAGTTAGCGGAAATTTCTTCACCAAAACCATATCGACCAGACCGTCACTTTTGCTTGCCATCGGTGCTATGTATGCGTTATTGCCGAACTGGCGCGTATTCGCGATGTTGACCATCAGATATCGACCATTGTAAGCGCTGTATTTTTCATCAAAAAAACGCAGTGTGATCGGTTTATAATTAAAAAAGGTTTTAAAGGAAACTTTGATATAATTTTTAAATCCGCGGTTGGTTTTTTCGAATTCCTTCACTACTTTACCGTCAAAACCCGTTCCTGAAACATTTATTGAAAGTTTTTTATTAACGGTAAATGTATCGATCTTTCTCGATTTTCGGTTTTTAAGTTTGGCCACAAGAGCTGTTAGATCTTTGCCAAAATTGGTTTCATTGGAAAAACCATTCCCCGAGCCGGCAGGAAAAATAGCCAAAATTTTCTCTGTGTAAATCAGATTTTTAGCAACTGTAGAAATCGTGCCGTCACCACCGATTGCCACAAAGATATCGGTATCAGCAAAATGATCTCTTATAAAATCTTCTGTCCCGGAAATCGATTCGCTGATGTAATAATTAGGATTCGGAATTTTTCTTTTCAACTCATCCAAAAAGGGATGATAATTTTTTTTCGCCGAAAAAGGATTAATGATAAATGCTACGCGCTCCATTACCACAAAATTAAAAAATGCTTCCATATCCGGAAGCATTATCTTATTTTATTTTCATTCGCTCTCTAAATTCATCCGTCAGCGTACCTTTGAGATCTTCCCATGCAATCGGGATGATGATATCGCCGGCAGCGTAGGCGGCAATTTCGTACGGACTGTAGTGAAAATACAGGTTTTTATCGTCAAAGTAGAAACTTCTGTTAGGCGGAATGACCTCAACCAAAAGCATGTCAGAATTGTTTACAGCGCCCTGAGAATCGGTTGTTCCTGAAGGTAATTTATTGAGATTTTTCTTTAGCAATGCTGACAGCATCGCCGTAGGCATCGTGGTAATATCTTGCAGCTGAAGCTTTTTATTCATTTTCAAATCAAAAACGCGGTCATCAAAAACATAATTTCCATGGGCGCCACCTTCATATGAGCTGTACAGGTTTTCGATCTGCAGATAATCATTTTTTTGCGAAATAAGACTCATTTCCCAGCCGCTGTACAATTCCATATTAAAGTCCTGATTTTCGCTGCCATAGTCTTTTTTTACGCTGTCGAAATATTCATTTTTATCCTTCTCAAGATAAGATTTCAAACCACCTACAGAAAAATCGGTGATGCCTTTTTTGTTATCGTAAATACTGTCGAGCAGCGCTTTATCTTTCAGATCCGGAAAAACCAAAAAAGTGGCAGTATAACTTGCAGAAAGCATATAGTTGATTTTAACGGAATCATTAACCTTTACCGAATCGATGGCAAATTTCTTCGCCACAGATATTTCAACGGTTTCATTTTTATTTTCTGCCGTTGTTTTTTTGCAGCTTGTCGCCATCACAGAAGCGATCAGTCCAAAGATTAAAATTGAATTTTTCATCGTACAAATTTTCGATTAAATTACAAAAACCACCCTGATATGAGAATGGCTTTTGCAAATATTTATATGAAATTATTTTTTAGCTAAACTGATCACCTGGCTTTCGCTGTCGGAAATAACCTTCCAGATCTGCTTAAACGCAGGATAATACTCACGCGGATAATCTGCACTGGCAACGCTTACCTGCGAGGTAACAACGATTTTGTTTCCGTTCTTTTCAACAACGTAGGAATAGCTGATCTCTTTATCATCGGTAACGATTTTTTTGCTTTTCGGCATATCCAAAACATCATAACCTTCCGGAATTTCTATCTCTACCTTTTTTACTTTTGTGAAAGGCGAAATGAAATCAATCGTATATTTTCTTTCTTCTTTCTGATCAAATTCATTAGAACTTGTATTTAGAAACAACAGAGGATTGAAGATTTTCTTTTTTCCAATTTCATCCACCATATTGTTAGAAGTAAATTTCATATTCGCCTCAAAATCGCCGGTATCAAGCACACCAGCATTAACATCGGTAAAATCTACGGAGAAATTTTCTTTGTACTGCTTTTTGTATTTATCAGGGTTTTCGTCAAAATTTTCTTTGGCACTCATCGAAAACATCCCGAGATCTTTGTCACTGTACGAGCCTGAAATACTGCCGTCAGCGTTAAATTTTGCTGAAACCGCCTGATAACCGTGGCTTTTATTGATGTTATTTAAAGAAATAAGTTCTGCTTTATCATCTTTTAGCAGCAACCCATTATTGTTCCACACACGCGAAGGCAAAAGATCAATTTTTGACTGTTTTGAAGTTGCATCAAAAAGATACATTTGTTTGTTTATCTCTGCGCAGGCAATTACATAATTAAAGTTTCCGATGTTTGGAAATGTAGGATTTACATATCCGTTAGAGATTGTAGAAATTAAAATTGGATAGGCTTTTATATTTTCATTCCGCATCATGCTGATAAGCATAAGATTGAGATCTGAAGCGTTTCCTGTTTTGGTTTTTATCAGATCTTTCAACCCGTTTTCAGTGTAAAAACCTGAACTTCTATTCCAGGTAAATGTATTTTTAACGTGATCAAGAATCAGATTTGCTTTCGAAAGTTCGCTGCCTTCTTTTGATATATGAGAAGGAATTGCCTCCTTTACCGCTCTGTTTTTTTTATACTGACTGCCAAAATCATCGTCATCCCAGAGTTTTTTTCGAATATCTTCCCAACTTGCCGTGTACGCTTTAAACTGATTGTTGAAAAGAGTGGAATGCAGTTCTGCACGAACTTTTGTACGGTAGTTGTCGTTGTTTTTTACGAATTTTTCAGACTTAAAAGCAGGTATTTTTTCATATGCAAACCGGTACGTGCGTGTCTGCAATCCGTAAGACTGAATCTCTTCATTTTTACTATACTTCGGCGCGAGATTTCCGGTATAATCAACCTGGTAAGACATATTGATTGGAGAATCAAAAACATATTCTGTGTACATTGAAGGCGTGTCCATTTCGATATAAATCAGCGGAAGTTCGTACAGAAAAGGCGAATCTACTTCATATCTATACTCGATCACCGAACCGTTTTTCACATTCGGGAAAGCATATTTGTTTATCGTGACGAATTTGTTTTCCTTCGATTTATACTTCGAGCTTTTATCAACTTTTGTTTCTGCAATATTTCCGTTTTCCCAGTTGTAGACATAAGCTTTCATCGAATTAAGACTTTCGCTGTCTCCTTTTTTATTATCGTAAAGCGGAATTTCGAGATTCAGCCAGTTTTCAGCTTTATCTTTATCATACACTTTTACACGATAGACAAAATTCTTAATCAGCTTTCCTGTTGAAGTATCTACACGGTAATATATTGAGCGGTAAAGCAGCTCCACAGGCGCTTTTTCATCGATCTGAGATTTTTCTTTCGTGAGATCATCATTAGAGAGTTTCGGAACTTTTAAAAATTCATGCTTCTGCGCCTGAGTAAGAAAAGAAAAAAAGCACAAAGTAAATGCGGTGATCAGTTTTTTCATCGGTTATGATTTTTTTGAAATTAAAATTTTTGAGTTGTCTGCATTCATGATTTTTTTCCGAAAGTTCACATATTCGTTATAGCGGTCTTTAGAATACATTCCTTTTTTGATGTGAATGATTCTTTTGACAAGAAGCTGGTCGTCTTTTTTCTCAAATGAAAGGGTATAGTTTCCAAAATCAGAAGAAAAATTTCCGTTCTCCGGAATATCTTCAATAATATAACCTGCCGGAACTTTGTAGCTAATCTCATATTCATCTTCATACGCAAACCGGTTTTCAAAAGGAAGTGAGCGCGTTTCGTCCTGATGATAAAAACTGTTTGAATAAAACGGCACGGCACGGAAAATAAAGCTTTTGCCGACAGCCTTTGAAAAGTTTGTTGCTTTAAAATTAATATCATACAAAAACGCAGTGTTGTCTCGGTCGTTTTTCATTTCCAAAAGATCAAAATTTTCAAAACTCATCACAGAATATTGACTCTTAATTGCATCTGTTTTTTCTTTCGCCGACAGAGACATCAGACCAAGATTACTGTCATACTGATTTCCCGTAAACATAAAATTTCCTTTCCCGGAAACTGTTTTATCTTCGTGCAACTGCAACGTTAAAATCTGCTTTTCCTTATTTTGCTGCGCAGTATAACTTGGTGTTTCAATCAGTTCAATCCCAGTCGGTTTTACGGCCAGCGCATTTCGGTCGGTCGTGCTGTAACTTAAGTGATTAAAAGCCATTTCCTGCGAAGTATTTTCAAGCCAGACATTTCCTTTTTCTGTCGGAACCACCAGAATAACGTGATTACCGCCCATTTTAGGAAAATCTTTATCAAAACTTACTGCAGAAGAATTTGAGTTAATGATCACATAATGCGACGGAATTCCTGCTTCGTCCAGCAAAGTTTTCATGTAATTGGTAAGACCTTTACAGTCGCCGTATCCTTTTTTCTGAACCTCATCGGGCATCATCGGCTGCCATCCACCAATACCGAGTGCAACGAAAATATATCTTGTCTTACTCTGCATGTACTGGTAAATTTTCTTCACCTTTTCTTCCGTCGTTCCTGTCAGTTTTAATGCAGTGATTTCAGCTTTAATTTGCGGTGTTGATGTCGAAACCGGCGTCAGCAGATTATTATAATACCAAAGTCCAAAATCCTTCCACGAAGTAATTTCTCCCTTTCTGCCAACCAGAGAAAACTGGTCTAATGAGAAACTGATTTTAGGTAAAATTTTTGCCGGATTTGGAACCAGTTCTTCATCATTGATCGCGGGAATATTTTCAAACTGATACGAAACATTATTTCCCGAACCTAAAGTTTTTGCAGTCGCGTACTGAAAAGGCGACTCGTAAATTTTACTGCGAAGATTGATTCCTGATTTATTAACAATATTGAAACTGCTTTTTTCAAGCGAGAGATTAAAGTTTGTAAATGGCGTATAATCTGGAATAAAAACGGTATTGTGATCTTTCTGCTCATAAGAAAATTCTACCGTATACGGGTAAGAAGTCGGTGTGTACGGTAAAAACATCACTCTGTTATCACTGTAAAATGTCCCCTGCGAATTTGATGCTACATCAGAAAAATCACTTTTTGAAAAAGATTTTATTTTCGCGCCTTTTTCATCGTAAATTGTAACTTTTACATCCGAAATCACATCTCCTTTTTCATAAAAAATTTTTGGAGCTGCATATGTCACAGCATCTTTATTTAAAACGGTAATCGCAGAAAAATTCTTATAAACAATCTCATCAATTTTATTAATCTCCAAAGTCGTTTGCTCATTACGAATCACGGCGCTGGCATTCTTTTTTAAAGGCTCAGAAATTAATGAAGCAGGATAAGACTGTGCATAATACACTGATGCCAAAGAAATTGCACCGATGGTAAACATTTTCATCATAGTATATTGGTTTTTGGCAAATGTAAATAAATTTCTTAAAGAAAAGTTAAAAAATAATCATTATGAAATGATATACTAAAAAAGGACAAAAAAAAACTCCACCGATGTGGAGTTTTGTTACGATAAAAAAAGGAATCTATTTAGACGTCAATCTTCGCATATTTTGCATTTTTCTCGATAAACTCACGTCTTGGAGGAACTTCATCGCCCATCAGCATCGAGAAAACATTATCAGCTTCTACTGCATTGTCTATATTCACCTGTTTTAATAATCTGTGTTCAGGATTAAGTGTAGTTTCCCAAAGCTGCTCAGGATTCATCTCACCGAGACCTTTATAGCGCTGCACTTCCACTCCTTTTCCATCCGGAGACATTTCTAAAGTGATTTCTTCACGCTCTTTTTCGTTGTACGCATAGATTTTTTTGTTTCCTTTTTTCAAAAGATACAAAGGCGGCTGTGCAATATAAATGTAACCGTTCTCAATCATTTCTTTCATAAATCTAAAGAAGAAGGTCAGAATCAACGTCGAAATATGCGAACCATCGATATCAGCATCGGTCATGATCACGACTTTATGATAACGAAGTTTGCTGAGGTTCAAAGCTTTGCTGTCTTCTTCAGTTCCTACCGAAACTCCAAGTGCTGTGTAAATATTTTTAATTTCTTCGTTGTCGTAAACTTTATGAAGCATCGATTTCTCCACATTCAGAATCTTACCTCTCAATGGCAAAATCGCCTGAAAATGTCGGTCTCTACCTTGTTTCGCAGTTCCACCTGCCGAATCTCCCTCGACAAGGAACAGTTCAGATTCTGCGGGATCTTTCGAAGAACAGTCTGAAAGTTTACCAGGCAAACCAGAACCACCCATTGGAGATTTACGCTGCACCATTTCACGTGCTTTTTTGGCTGCTTGTCTGGCTTTTGCTGCCAAAACAACTTTCTGCACAATAAGTTTAGCTTCAGAAGGATTTTCTTCCAAAAAGTTGGAAAGCATTTCTCCAACAATCTTGTCAACCGCACCGGAAACCTCGGAGTTCCCCAGTTTTGTTTTCGTCTGACCTTCAAACTGCGGCTCCATCACTTTTACAGAAATCACAGCAGTCAATCCTTCACGGAAATCGTCACCGGTAATTTCCACTTTTTCTTTAGCAGGAATTCCAAGATCATCAGCATACTTTTTCAGCGTTCTTGTCAAAGCTCGTCTGAAACCGGCCAAGTGCGTTCCGCCTTCATGTGTATTTATATTATTAACGTAAGAATGCAGATTTTCGCTGAAAGAAGTGTTGTAACGCATCGCAACTTCCACTGGGATATCATCTTTTTCGGCTTCCATAAAAATCACGCTTTCCATGATCGACTCGCGGTTTCCATCGATAAACTCGACAAATTCTCTTAAACCGCCTTCAGAATGGAAAACCTCAAACGCAAATGTGCCGTCTTCATTTTCTTCTCGTTCGTCAACAAGAGTAATGGTAATACCCTTATTCAGGAAAGAAAGTTCACGCATTCTTGCTGCAAGCGTATCATAATTATAAATCAGTTCCTGAAAAATAGTTCCGTCTGGCTGAAAGAAAACTTCCGTTCCTCTTTCTTCTGTAGTGCCAATTTCAGCAACATCTGCCAAAGCTTTACCTTCAGAATATTTTTGCTGATACAGTTTTCCGTCACGGCTTACCGTAGCTACCAAAAGTGTAGAAAGTGCATTCACACAAGAAACACCGACCCCATGAAGACCACCGGAAACTTTGTAAGAATCTTTATCAAATTTACCTCCGGCTCCAATCTTTGTCATCACCACTTCAAGAGCCGATTTCTGCTCTTTCTCATGAAAATCAACCGGTATACCCCTACCATTATCTTTTACCGAAATTCCTTCACCTTTATGTATCGTTACCAGAATTGTATCACAATGACCGGCCAGTGCCTCATCAATTGAGTTGTCTACCACTTCATAAACCAAATGATGAAGACCTCTTACACCTACATCACCGATGTACATTGAAGGTCTCAATCTCACGTGCTCCATGCCTTCCAGGGCCTGAATACTGCTAGCTGTATATTGTTTTTGACTCATATAAAATATAAAATTTTTGCTAAATGCAAAGACTTACAAATATCGTGTTTTTTTTCCACTTATAAAAGCCAATTATCGCATTAAACAGATGTAAAAACTGCAATTTTTTACGCTGAAATCAGATGATAATCTTACAAAGTTAACATATCAAAAGGAAAGGCAATCGCTGTTATAAATCATAATTTAGGGATCGGATTTATACTTAACTTAGAGGTGGAAATAAAACATTCTATGGACGATTTTCTCGCTGCCAGAGCTCAAATGGCACTTTCTCTTGGTTTTCATATCATTTTTGCATGCGTTGGAATGGTGATGCCCTTTCTCATGGCTTTTGCCCACTGGAAATATCTGAAGACAGGAAACGAAATGTACAAAGGTCTCACAAAAGCCTGGAGCAAAGGCGTCGCCATTCTCTTCGCCACAGGTGCCGTTTCAGGAACCATGCTTTCTTTTGAGCTGGGTTTGCTCTGGCCTTCATTTATGAAACACGCAGGACCGATTTTCGGAATGCCTTTTTCACTCGAAGGAACTGCCTTTTTTATTGAAGCCATCGCGATAGGATTTTTCCTTTACGGCTGGGATAAATTTAATAAATGGTTTCATTGGTTTTGTGGATTCCTTATCGGTTTAAGTGGTCTCGCCTCGGGAATTTTGGTCGTCGCAGCAAATGCCTGGATGAATTCTCCAGCCGGTTTTGATTATGTGAATGGAGAATACGTAAACATTGATCCGATAAAAGCCATGTTTAATGATGCTTGGTTTTCGCAGGCTCTGCATATGACCGTTGCCGCGTTTTGTGCCACCGGATTTGCTGTTGCAGGCGTACACGCTTTTTTAATAATGAGAAAAAAGAATGTTGATTTTCATACAAAAGCATTCAGAATCGCGGCTTCATTTGCTATAGTCGGAGCCTTTGGCGCACCACTTACTGGTGATGTGGCGGCTAAATCGGTTGCAGAAAGACAGCCGATAAAACTCGCCGCGATGGAAGCTCATTTTGAAACAGAAAAAGGCGCACCTTTTATTCTTGGTGGAATTCCGAACGAAGAAAAAGAAGAAATTAAATATGCTGTCAAAATTCCAAAACTGCTCAGTTTTCTTGTTGCCAGCGATTTTAATGCAGAAGTAAAAGGTCTGAAAGATTTTCCGAGAGATGAATGGCCGCCGGTTGCCGTTGTACATTACGCATTTCAGATTATGATTTTTTTCGGCGTCGTGATGATTCTTATTGGAAGCGTCTTTCTCTTTTCATTTTTATTTAAAAAAGAATGGCTTACCAGAAAATGGCTGCTGAAACTTTTTTTCATTGCCACGCCTTTTGGATATATCGCTCTCGAAGCCGGTTGGACGGTGACAGAAGTTGGCCGCCAGCCCTGGATTATCTACGGAATCATGCGTACTGCAGATGCGGTGACGCCGATGCCTGGCATTCAGTATTCTTTTTACTTTTTTACCGCAATTTTTATTTCTCTTTCAATGATTATCATTTTGCTTTTGCGAAGACAAATCCGAATGGTGCCTGTACTTTACGATCACACCGATCTTCAGTTTAACGATAAAAAGAAAAAATCATGATTTACGTAGTGATCTCTTTTCTCTGGCTTTCAATCTGCCTGTATTTCATCTTAGGCGGAGCCGATTTTGGCGCCGGAATCGTCGAGCTTTTCACACCGAAAAAACGCAGAATGTACACCCAGAAGATCATGTACGATTCAATTGCGCCGATCTGGGAAGCAAATCATATGTGGCTGATTATAGCGATTGTGATTCTTTTCGTAGGCTTTCCGGAAGTGTATGCGACAATGTCGACGTATCTGCACATTCCGCTGGTTTTCATGCTTTTCGGCATTATTGCTCGCGGTACAGCATTCACATTTCGAAATTATGACGCCGTGAAAGACCGCTGGCAAACTGTTTATACACTCATTTTCTATTATGCAAGTTTGCTGACGCCGTTTTTTCTTGGTTTGATCGCAGCTTCCACAATTTCTAAATCAATAAATCCTGAAGCGAGAACTTTTCAGGATCTGTATATTTTCAGCTGGCTCAACTGGTTTGGCGTTTCGGTCGGTATTTTCGCCGTTTCTCTTTGCGCATATCTCGCATCGGTTTTTTCACTAAGAACTTTAGGCGACAAACTCGAACTCAATCTGATGATTAGAAAATCGTACGAAATGATTGTTTTCGTTCTGGTTTCTGGCATTTTAGTTTTTACAGCGGCGTATTTTTCCGGCATTCCATTACTGAAATGGGTTTTCTCAAAACCGCTTGGCATTACTGCAATTACTTTGGCAACAGTCGCTTTATTATTTGTTTTAAAAGCTTTAAAAGATCGAAAAATGATCGCCGTGCGCATATTGGCAGGTTTTCAGATCATGATGATTTTGGTCGCAGCAACCTATCAGCACAACCCGAATATTTTATTATTTGCCAACGGCAGTCATCTTTCGCTTACCGAACATATTGCCGCGCCAAAAACCATTACCACACTCGCCTGGGCTTTGATGCTCGGCTCCGTTTTCATTCTGCCTTTTCTGTTTTATCTGATGTTTTCCTTTTCGAATGTAAAAAAAGAGATTGATAAAAAGGTAAAATAAATCGTTTATTAAATTAAATTTCAAATCAGTAATCGCTTCAAAAACATTTTTTCACTTTTCTAAAATCACGATTTCGACGCGGCGGTTTTTTGCAAAATCAGCTTCCGTTTTTTCCGGATAAACCAGCGGATTGAGATGCCCGAAACCTTTTGCCACCACGCGATTTCCGTCAATTCCTGCTTTCAGTAAATATTGCCGGATGGCGTCTGCTCTTGTGAAAGAAAGATTGTACGTTTTCAGATCGAGATCTTCACCATCGAAATTTTCATAGTCGCAGCAAATATGACCCTGAAGTTCGATTTTAATCGTCGGATTATTTTTCAAAACTGTTAAAACCTTCTGTAGCTCAGTCTTCCCTTCCGGAAGCCAAACACTTCTACCACCAATAAAATGTACCGTTGGCAAAAGAAAAGTATCTTTTACTTTCATCATTTCAATAGAAGTTTTCACAAAACTTGGTGGCGTTTTCCGTAGGATTTTCTCATGAGGCATAAACACTTTTTCGATGAAAACATCTACGCGTCGGTTCTTTGCCCGCAGTTCTTCTACAGAATTATCGTTGATCGGTTTCTGATCGCCAAAACCTTTTTCTTCAACAATTTTCAGATTATCCGAAAGCCTGTTTTTAAGATAATTTGAAACCGCTAAAACCCTTTTTTCACTCAACTTTTGATTCAACTCTATGTTTCCGGAGGTATCGCAATTACCGTAGATCTTCAGTTTAAATTTGCTTTTAAGCCGAGAAATACTGTCAAGTTTCTGTTTTGAAACCGCATTTAATTCTGCAGAATTATGTTTAAAATAAATCGACGACATGGTCTGCGCATTCACAGAGAATGAAAAAAGCAAAAAGCAAAAAAAATATTTCATCGCCAAAGGTTTACAATAAAACGTAAAATCAAAGTATTATTTTATTTAAACAAAAAAATCCTGAAAAAATTTCAGGATTTCAGTTTTTATGTTAAAGAAATTAAACCAGTTTCATCGAAACATTCTCACCAATTTTTTCCACTTTTACAAGGTTGTGTTTCGTAAGATTTTTTGACGCTTTATCCCATTTTTTTCCGGAAAGCTGACTTCTTTCTTTTATTTCCGTTAAAGAAAATTCTTCTTCGCGGGAGTTTAAAATTTCAAGAATCACTTTTTCATCTTCGCCCAATTCGATTTGAGGAACGGTTTTTTCCGGCTTCATTTGCGGGAAAAATAATACTTCCTGAATGGATGCGTTATCTGTTAAGAACATAATTAATCTGTCCATCCCTATTCCCATTCCGGAAGTTGGCGGCATTCCGTATTCCAACGCTCTTAGGAAATCTTCATCGATAAACTGTCCGGCCTCGTCGTCACCTTTTTCGGCTAATCTCAACTGATCTTCAAAACGCGCGCGCTGATCAATCGGATCGTTTAATTCTGAATAGGCATTGGCAACTTCTTTACCACAAACCATCAGTTCAAAACGTTCAGTCAAACCTTCCTCACTTCTGTGTTTCTTGGTTAATGGCGACATCTCAACTGGATAATCGGTGATAAATGTTGGCTGAATAAAGTTTCCTTCACACTTTTCGCCAAAAATTTCATCGATCAGTTTGCCTTTACCCATCGTTTCATTTACTTCAATGCCGATGGATTTAGCAAAGTCAAATAATTCCTGTTCAGTTTTTCCCGTAATATCAAATCCTGTATATTTCTGAATGGCTTCAGTCATCGAGACACGTGCGTAAGGTGCTTTAAAATCGATTTCCTGGTCACCAAATTTAGCTTTTGTCGTTCCGTTTACGGCGATGGCACAGTGCTCGATCATTTTTTCGGTGAAATCCATCATCCAGTAATAATCTTTGTACGCCACGTAGATTTCCATCACGGTAAATTCCGGGTTGTGCGTACGGTCCATTCCTTCATTTCTGAAGTTTTTAGAAAACTCATAAACGCCGTCAAATCCGCCCACGATCAGTCTTTTCAGATACAGTTCATTGGCAATTCTCATGTATAACGGAATATCTAATGCGTTGTGATGCGTGATAAAAGGTCTCGCTGCCGCACCGCCGGGAATCGCCTGCAAAACCGGAGTTTCCACCTCAATATAACCTGCATCATTAAAAAACTGACGCATTGCGGTGTACATTTTCGTTCTTTTTACGAAAGTCTCCTTCACATGTGGATTTACAATTAGATCTACATAACGCTGTCTGTAACGCAGCTCGGGATCGTTGAAAGCATCATAAACAACTCCGTTTTCATCAGTTTTCGACTGCGGAAGCGGCTTCAGAGTTTTGGTAAGCAGCGTGAAGTTTTTCACTAAAACCGTCTGTTCGCCAACCTGCGTGGTAAACAGTTCACCTTCGATTCCGATGATGTCACCGATGTCTAAAAGATGTTTGTAAACGTCATTGTACAAAGTTTTATCTTCGCCTGTACAGATTTCGTCTCTGTTAAAATACACCTGAATTTTCCCTGTAGAATCCTGAAGCTCAGCAAAAGAAGCTTTCCCCTGAATTCTGCGCGACATGAGTCTGCCGGCAATCTTCACCTGTTTACTTTCTGCGAAATCACGTTTGATCGATTCTGCGGTATCTGTTACCGTATATTCTTCCGCCGGGAACGCGTTGATTCCCATTTCAACAAGCTTATTCAGCTTTTCTCTTCTGATGATTTCCTGTTCTGATAACTGCATTTTGTGTATTTAAAATAACGTGCAAAAATAAGGAATTTTGAAGAAAGGTTGCGGAAGAAATTTCGGGAAATCAAATAAGTGAAATTTAAACATCCCAACACTAACAAAGATCTTTTAGGACTTAAAAATTTCAATGAAATTAATAACTCCTTTTTACGCTACTTTTTCGATTTTAAGAAATAAAAATGGTTATCTCAACCACTTAGTCTTTATGCACTCCCTCTACAAAAACATCTTCATTTATTGATTTGAACATTACATAATACTTATGATTGATATCCATTATTAAATCTCTCTTTGAAAAAAAAGGAAGATTTACTTCAAAATCAAAAAACGTTTCTATTTCAATACTTACGAGCTTGATGAAAATTTCTTTTCCAAAATAGCCTTCATCCATTTCAAACGATCCTAACTCATTATATAATCTTACAATCCACAATTTTGACTTTTCTTGTATCTTTTCGATGTTTAAAGATATGATTTTACAGAAAGATTTAAGTTTTTCTATAGTTCTTTCATCTTCAAAAATATCTTTTTTAGCTGAAATGATCACTTTATTATTTTTATAATTTGCTTCGCAATACCAAAAACTTTGATCATTACGGAGATCAAAATCGAACTCTACTGAATTAAACGTAAAATTTATTGAAGGCATGATTGATTGAATTTTATACTATGTTCAAAAATTTATAAATATTAAAATTATAAATCTTCGACCTTTTTTAAAAATTTAATTAAAATCATCTATTGATTTTTTAAATAAATCGCCACGCCAGAAATCGGCTCACTTTCTGTCCCTGCGCCATATCGATTATTTTCACTTCAGCGGCTTTCACTTTTTTAAGCAGATTTTGGAGTTTGAAAAGATGCTCTTTTTTGGAAACCAGACACGTGAACCACTCAATATTTTCTGCGTAATCTCTGCTTTCAAGAATCATGTTTGAGATAAAAGCCAGTTCGCCGCCTTCGCACCACAATTCGGCATCAACGCCGGAAAAGTTGAGATGCTTCTCGGCAGTTTTTATGTTCCACAGATTTTTATTTTTTCTGATATTTTCTTTGAGCAAACTTTCCTCAGAATCATAAAACGGCGGATTGCACATCGAAAATGCAAAACGATCGTCAGGAAGAACAATATTTTTAAAAATGAAATCTTTTTCCGGCTGCATTTTCAGTGTAATCTGATCTTTTATATCTTGATTTTCACTTAAAATTTTCTCTGCATTTTCCAGGGAATCTTCGCTGATATCAGTTCCGGTCATCTTCCAGCCATAAGATTTTGCTGCAATTAAAGGATAAATCAAACTTGCGCCGGTTCCGATATCCAAACCTTTTATGGATTTAAAATTACGTGTTTGCAAGTCATTTTCGTTGATAAGATCTGCGACATAATGAATGTAGTCTGCTCTTCCCGGAACGGGCGGACAGAGATTTCGGTCTGGAATCGACCAGTTTTTGACGCCGTAAAAATGCGCAAGCAAAGCTTTATTCAGCAGATTTACCGCTTTCGGAATGCTGAAATTAATCGTTTCATTTCCAAATTTATTTTTGAAAACAAAATGTTTCAGTTCCGGCACACAGGAGATCAGTTCGGCAAAATCGTAAGAATTGCGGTGCAGATTTCTTATGTGCAGACCTGTTTTTTCGGAAGACATTTATTTTTTCTGACTTAGAATATACTGCACCATAAATTTTGCTTCCTCTTTTGAGATTTGCGGGTGAGCCTGCATCGGCACATCGCCCCAGTTTCCTTTTCCGCCTTCAATAATTTTTGAGGCGAGCATTTCGGCATCTTTTCCGGTGTAGCGCGCAGCAATTTCATGATAAGATGGTCCAATCATGCGCTCATCAAGCTGATGACAAGACATACAGTCGGAACCGGCAATCAGTTCTTCACCTGAAAGTTTCTTAGCGTTTTCAGCTGTTTTTTGATCATTATAAATTGTCGAAGAACCGCTGTCTTTCTTTTCACATGAAAAAACGAAGAAACTGAAAGCCAAAGCCGCGATTATTTTTCTCATTTGGCAGCAGCAGTAGAATCTGTAGACGGCGAAGGATTTGGGATTGCAGCCGCTGGCACAGAATCAGTTTTTTTTGTAGAATCTGCCGCTACGACAGGCGCTTCCGGCTCTTCAAGCATTACATTGCTGTCCTTCAGGTTGTTTTCTGTTTTTTTGCCACAGTTTACCACCAATAAACCTCCTACAAATGCGATTGCCAATAATTTTTTCATGTCTAAATTTAAATTTTTAATGTTGATAAAAGCCGCATTCTTCTAAAAGAATAAGCTCTGTTAATCGTACAAAAATATAAAAATTTATCCAGCATTTTTCGGGCTCCTGATGTTTTTTTTGACGGCTTTAAAACTTTTTTCATCTAAATTTTTAAAAAAAATATTTTAAGATTCAAAAAAAATTCTACATTTGCTGTATGATTATTTCAGTTAACAAATTTTGGTGGTGGCATTCAAACTCTTCGTCGGGTCTGAAGCTATTGTCCTGTTGTTAATTTTCTCAACCTGGATTTTATAGAAACTATACAAGACTTTGACGATGCGTTGAAGTCTTTTTTTATGCACAAATTTTAAAACAGAAAAAATGTTTGATACCAAAATCAAGATAAAAACAAGCTCAAAAAAAACCTTGGGCGACATGCAGACACCGATGCATCTGTACCTTCAGATCCGCGATAAATTCCGCGATACGATTTTGCTGGAGAGTTCAGATTCAAAAAATGTTGAAAATAATTTTTCGTTCATCGCAGTAAATGCTGTTGCCGGAATCGAAATCAAAAACCTCAGCGAATTTGAAATCAAGCTTCCCAACAAACCTGCGGAGAAAAAATCTTTGGATAACGAAAAACTTACCAAACTTCTTTACAGTTTTTCCAAAGTTTTCGTGTGTGAAAAAACATTGGATCACATCGAGGAAACGGCGCAGAGTCTTTTCGGATACACAAGTTTTGAAGCCGTACAGTTTTTTGAAAAAATTAAACTGAAACCTCAAAGCACAGAAGTTGAAATCCCGATTTTGCGCTACCGACTGTATCAATATGTGATCGCCATTAATCATTACAATGATGAAATGCACCTCATCGAAAATAAAATTGAAGGTTTACCTTCAGAATTTCGCGCCTTGGAAGATTTGATTAAAAACCGAAATGCCGTAGTTTATCCTTTCGAAAAAAACGGCGATGAAACTACAAATATTTCAGATGATGATTATTTAAATCTGGTAAAAACGGCACAGAAGCACTGCATGCGCGGCGATGTTTTTCAGATGGTTTTAAGCAGACGTTTTGAGCAGAAATTTTTCGGAGATGAATTTAATGTCTATCGGGCGCTTCGAAATATCAATCCATCTCCGTATCTGTTTTTCTTCGATTACGGCGATTACAAACTTTTTGGCTCAAGCCCCGAAAGCCAGCTGATTATCAAGAACAACAAAGCCGTCATTCACCCGATTGCCGGAACCTTCAGACGAACAGGCGATATCACAAGCGATCTTTTGGCTGCTGAAGCTTTGAAAAACGACGCCAAGGAAAACGCCGAACATACGATGCTTGTTGACCTCGCACGGAATGATCTTGGGAAAGTCGGAAAAAACATCACGGTTTCAAAACTAAAAGAAATCCAGATGTTTTCGCACGTGATTCACATGACGAGCGAGGTAACCGCAGATTTGGAACCGGAAACCAATCCTTTTGACGTTGTTTCTGCGACTTTTCCGCAGGGAACTTTAAGCGGAGCTCCAAAACACCGCGCTTTGCAACTCATTAACGAATACGAAAAAGATTCGCGCGGATATTACGGCGGCTGCATCGGTATGGTTGGACTCAATGGCGACTGCAATCAGGCGATCATGATACGCACCTTTCTCAGCAAAAACAACACACTTTTTTATCAGGCAGGCGCTGGGATAGTAGCCAAATCTATCCCTGAAAACGAACTGCAGGAAGTGAATAATAAACTCAACGCATTAAAAAAAGCAGTAGAAAAAGCGGAGAAACTGGTTTAATGTTTTTGGCGACAGTTTCCGTCTTCCGCTCCCACTCTTTTGCTTCGCAAAAGGAGTTCCGTTCAAGCCGGGTCGCAGATTTGTCAAACATTTAAACATCACCACAATTAAAACATATTTATGAAAACAGATAAAAATATTTCTTTACAGAAACCAAAAGTTTTGGTCTTCGACAACTACGACAGTTTCACTTACAACCTTGTACAGATCATCGAGCGCATTTTAGAAACAAAAGTGGATGTCTACCGAAACGATAAAATTTCCCTGGAAGAAATCGAAAAATACGATAAAATTATCCTTTCACCGGGCCCGGGAATTCCCAATGAAGCCGGAATTCTATTGGATGTTATCAAAAAATACGCACCGACGAAATCTATTTTCGGCGTGTGTCTCGGTCAGCAGGCTATTGCAGAAGCTTTCGGCGGAAATCTGATTAATCTTACTGAAATTTATCACGGCGTCGCGACAGAAGCGCATCAGACGAGCGATCACAAACTTTTTAAAGATTTGCCAGACACTCTGGAAGTAGGACGCTATCACAGCTGGGCAGTTAACCCCGAAAATTTCCCGGCCGAACTCGAAATTACGAGCAAAGACAGCAAGGGAATGATCATGAGTCTGAAACACAAAACCTACGACGTTCATGGCGTACAGTATCACCCGGAAAGTATTCTGACGCCGGAAGGAGAAAAAATTATCAGAAATTTTCTCCTCGGCTGATTTTAATTCAAGAAAAAATTATGAAAGAAATATTGCAGTACCTTTTCAATCATCACACTTTGTCAAAAGCCGAAGCGAAATCCGTCATGATTGAAATTGCCAAAAATAAATTCAATTCCGCCGAAGTTTCTGCTTTTGTCAGCACTTTTCTCATGCGGAACATTACCTTAGACGAACTGAAAGGTTTTCGAGAAGCCTTGCTCGAAATGGCAGTTCCTGTTGATCTTCAAACGCAGAATTTAATTGACATCGTCGGAACTGGCGGCGACGGAAAAGACACGATTAACATTTCCACTTTGGCGAGTTTCGTTGTTGCAGGAACCGGACAAAAAGTAGCGAAACACGGAAATTACGGCGCTTCTACACGTACCGGCTCATCAAATTTGATGGAGGCTTTGGGATACCGTTTTAAAGAAACTTCGGAAGAACTGAGGGAAGATTTAGAGAAAGCCAATATCTGTTTTCTTCACGCTCCGCATTTTCATCCCGCTTTAAAATCGGTTTCAGAATTAAGAAAATCTTTAGGCTTACGAACATTTTTCAATCTTCTCGGTCCGCTGGTGAATCCTGCGCAGCCAGAATTTTCGGTGATTGGTGTATACAATCTGGAGATTGCAAGAATTTATCAGTATCTGCTGCAGAAAGAGAAACGCGATTTCATTCTTGTGCACGGTATGGACGGTTATGATGAAATCAGTCTCACGGGCGACAGCAAAATCATCACGAAAGTTGGCGAAAAGATTTTATCTGCTGTAGATTTTGGTTTCCAGCCGGTTTTGGCGAAGAACATTAAAGCGGGAAAAACGAGTGAAGAAACGGCCTCGATATTTAAAAATATTCTGCAGGGAAAAGGTTTGGAAGATCAAAATGCGGTTGTTTTAGCGAATGCTGCCGTTGCACTTGAGCTCACCGGAAAAGTTGGAAATTACAGCGAATGTTTAGCGGCTGCTAAAGAAAGTCTTCTTGGCGGCAAAGCTTTTAAATGCCTTAGAAAGCTTGTGTCATAGAAGCTTTTACAAATTCTATCTTAAATCTTTTGATTAGATTACACTAAAACACAAAAATGAATATTCTCGATAAAATTATAGAAACCAAAAAGCAGGAAATTGCTTTTTCAAAATCTAAAATTCCGCTACAGCAACTCAAAGATTCTGAGTTTTTTGAAAGAAAAACTCTTTCGTTGGAAGATTCTTTGAGGAAAAAATCTGGAATTATCGCGGAGTTTAAAAGACAGTCTCCAAGCAAAGGCATTATCAATAATCTGGTTTCTCCGCTCGAAGTTATTTCTAAATATGAAAAATTTGGAGCGGGCGCTGTTTCCATTCTCACCGACCATGATTATTTTGGCGGAAGTTTTAATGATATTGAAAGTGTTCGCAATCAAATTAATATTCCGATTTTACGGAAGGATTTTATGATTGACGAATATCAGTTTTACGAAGCAAAAGCGATGGGCGCAGACGCTGTTTTGCTGATTGCCGCCTGTCTTTCTATTTCGGAGATTGTAGAATTCACAGAACTTGCAGAAGAGTTAGCACTTTCGGTTTTACTGGAAATTCATGATGAAAGTGAACTGAAACATATTTCAAAAAAAAATACAGTCGTCGGAATCAACAACAGAAATTTAAAAGATTTTAAAGTTGATCTTCAGCATTCAATACAGTTGAAAAATCAATTGCCAAATGATGTTTTATCGATTGCTGAAAGCGGAATTTATTCGATGGATGATTTTAAGTTTTTAAAAGAAAAAGGTTTTGACGGATTTTTGATGGGCGGATATTTCATGAAACATGAAAATCCCGGAAATCAGTTTGAAAACTTTATGAATCAGATAGAATGAGCGCAGAAAACCAATACATTTCCACAAAATTAAAAGTGTGCGGACTGACAGATATAGATCAGATCAACGAACTTATTAACATGAAAGTTGATTTTCTCGGATTTATTTTTTTCGAAAAATCGCCGAGATTTGTTTTGAATCGCCTCACTTTAGAAGAGATTTCTGCCACTAATCACTCAGGAAAAACCGGAGTTTTCGTGAATGAAAATGCAAAAAGAATTGTAGAAATTGCTGAAAAGGCAAATTTGAATTTCATTCAGCTTCATGGAAACGAAACAACAGAATTTATTTCAGATTTAAGACAGAAACTGCCTTCAGAAATTAAAATAATTAAGGTTATCAGAATTGCAAATCAAAGCGCACAAGAACTTCAAAAAATCATTAGCCAGCCACAGTCAGCCATGCACTATTTGCTATTTGACACAGATTCTGAAGCATTTGGCGGAACAGGGAAAACTTTTAACTGGCAGATTTTAAACGAAATTAACATTCCTGTTCCGTATTTTTTAAGCGGCGGGATTTCAGAAGAAAACATCAAAAATTTAGATATTTTAAAACAGAAACCTTTTGCAGTTGACATTAATTCGCGGTACGAAATTTCACCCGGAATAAAAGATCTGCAAAAAATAAAAAGAACACATGAAAAATTATAAAAACCCTGATGCAAACGGATATTACGGCGATTATGGCGGTGCATTCGTTCCCGAAATGCTGTATCCAAATGTAGAAGAACTGCAGAAAAATTATATCGAAATCATCGAATCTGAATCATTCAGAAAAGAATACGAAGATTTGCTTAAAAACTACGTTGGGCGCGCCACACCACTCTATTTTGCAAGAAATTTAAGTGAAAAATACGCCACCAATATTTACCTTAAAAGAGAAGACCTCAACCACACCGGCGCGCACAAAATCAACAATGCGCTTGGACAGGTTTTGTTGGCCAAACGGCTTGGCAAAAAAAGAATCATCGCTGAAACCGGAGCCGGACAACACGGTGTGGCGACCGCAACCGCATGCGCACTTCTTGGCCTGGAATGCATCGTTTACATGGGCGAAGTCGATATCCAGAGACAGGCACCAAATGTAGGCCGCATGAAAATGCTCGGTGCGGCAGTTATTCCTGCAACTTCAGGGTCCAAAACACTGAAAGACGCCGTAAACGAAGCACTAAAAGACTGGATTAATAATCCCGTGACGACGCATTATGTAATCGGAAGTGTGGTCGGTCCGCACCCTTTTCCTGATCTCGTGGCGAGATTTCAAAGCATCATTTCAAAAGAAATCAAAGAACAGCTTTTTGAGCAGATCGGCAGAGAAAATCCAGATTACATCATTGCTTGCGTCGGTGGCGGAAGCAATGCTGCAGGCACTTTTTATCATTTTGTGGATGAAGAAAATGTGAAAATTATCGCGGCTGAGGCCGGCGGTTTTGGCGTAGAGTCTGGGAAGTCGGCAGCGACCACTTTTCTGGGAACTCTGGGGATTTTGCACGGCAGCAAAAGTCTTGTAATGCAGACGGCAGACGGTCAGGTGATTGAACCACATTCCATTTCCGCCGGCCTTGATTATCCGGGAATCGGACCTTTCCACGCGAATCTTTTCAGAGAAAAAAGAGCCGAATTTTTCAGCATCAATGACGATGAAGCTTTGCAGTTTGCGTATGAACTGACAAAAATAGAAGGTATTATTCCTGCATTGGAAAGTGCGCATGCGCTGGCTGTTTTAGACAAGAAAAAGTTTAAAAAAGATGATGTCGTGGTGATTTGTCTCAGCGGCCGCGGCGATAAGGATATGGAAACCTATCTGAAAAATATCTGATTTTGCGCGATAATTTCCGTCTTCCGCTCCCACTCTTTTGCTTTGCAAAAGGAGTTCCGCTCAAGCCGGATCGCAGAATTGCCGAAAGACAAAATCTGCCTTTCCAGAAAAAATTTCAATCACAAACCAAAACATTTTAACAGGATGAATACAGAAAACCACACCCAAAAAAATAAAGATTCAGAAATTTCTAAAAAACTCAATATATACTTTACTGCAGGCGTTCCAAAACTGGATGACACTGCAGAAATCATCAAACTCATTCAAGATTCGGGAGCGGATATGATGGAAATCGGGATGCCGTATTCTGATCCTGTTGCAGACGGACCTGTAATTTCTCAGGCTCACGAATTAGCTTTAAGAAACGGAATGACGATCGAAAAACTTTTTTCACAGCTGAAAACAGTAAAAGACGGGATTAAAATTCCGGTGATTCTGATGGGTTATATCAATCCTGTTTTGCAGTTCGGTTTCGAAAATTTTTGCAAAGAATGCGAGTCCAGCGGCGTTTCCGGATTAATTATTCCTGATTTACCACCATTTGAATTTGAAAAAAACTATCAGAAGATTTTAAAACAATATAATCTGAATTTCACATTTCTCGTAACGCCCGAAACTTCCAACGAAAGGATTCTCTATCTTGATTCTCTGAGTTCAGAATTTCTGTATGCGGTGAGTTCGTCTTCCACAACCGGACAGCAAAATGCAGTTTTGAAAAACGATGATTATCTTTCACGTCTATCTTCACTTCCTCTGAAAAATCCTTTAATGATCGGCTTTGGAATTCAGACTAGACAGGATTTCGACAACGTCACCGAAAAAGCTGACGGCGGAATTATAGGAACCGCATTTGTAAAAATTCTTCTTCACAATAATGACTGGCGAACTTCTGCCGCAGAATTCATTGCTTCGGTAAAACATTAAAATTGACTAAATTTGCACCTTAGATACGCGTATGAATACACATCAGAACAGAAAAGTTGCTTTTGAAGATTTGGGAACCAGAGACTACCAGTCTTCGTGGGATTATCAGGAATCTTTGATGAAAAACATCATCGATACCAAGATCAAAAACCGCGATTTGCCGGCAGAAGATCATCTGATAACACCTAATCATTTGCTTTTGGTGGAACATCCGCACGTGTACACACTGGGGAAAAGTGGTCATGAAGAAAATATGCTCGCGGGAATCGACAAGTTGAAAGAAATCGAAGCAACTTTTGTGAAAGTAAACCGTGGCGGAGACATCACTTATCATGGTTTCGGACAGATTGTGGGCTACCCGATTTTAGATCTTGAAAACTTTTTTACCGACATCCACAAATATATGCGCAATCTGGAAGAAGTGATCATCAGAACGATGGCCGAATTTGGTTTAAAAGGTGAACGCTCACCCGGCGAAACCGGAGTTTGGTTTGATGTTGGAAAACCATACGCCCGAAAAATCTGTGCAATGGGTGTGAAAGCATCGCGTTGGGTAACATTACATGGTTTTGCGCTCAATATCAATACGGAGATGCGCTATTTCGAATATATTATCCCTTGTGGAATTAAAGATAAGCAGGTGACTTCTTTAAAAAGAGAACTGGAAAGAGAACTGACGCCAGAAGAAGTTGAAGATATTAAAGTGAAGATCAGAAAGCATTTTGCAGATGTTTTTGAGGCGGAATTGGTGAGTGAATAATTTAAATAATTCTAAGATGAAAAATATTAAATTATTAAAAAAAATTCTCTACGAAGTGTTCTTAGGAATTTTTGGACTTTTAGGACATATTGAAACACGAATAGGATTAGCAATATTTTTATTAATTCCTGGAATTGCAATTTTTTTATCTAACGATATCAAATCAGAAGAGAATCCTTGGATATTTTATTTAATTTCCTCCCTTTTAATAATTTCTTCCTTTTTACTTTTTATTTCTAAAATAAAAGATTTAAAAAAGAACACATAAATTATTTAAAATAGATAGATTTCATCTAAAACTCATTTTCCAAAATTAAATTGTACACAATTTAATTGTTTTCTATCTTTGCATTGTTATTTTGTTCACACAATTCTAATAATCAAATTTTTAATTTCAAAAATAATAAACAATGTCATTAATAGAAGATTTAAACTGGAGACATGCCGTAAAAGCGTATGATTCAACAAAAAAAGTATCACAAGAAGATTTAAATAAAATTTTGGAAGCTGCGAGATTGGCTCCGACTTCATCAGGATTACAGCCTTTCCGTGTGATTGTAGTAGAAAATCAGGAATTAAAAGAGAAAATGGTGAAAGGCGCATTGAATCCTGAGGTGATGAGAGACTGTTCGCAAGTTTTGGTTTTTGCAGCGTGGGACAGTTATTCCGCCGAGAAAATTGACAAAGTATACGATCATCACACCGACGTACGGGATTTGCCACGAGGTCGCTTCAGCAGTTATACAGACAAGATTAAAGAATTGTATGATAATCAGACTCCGGAACAGCATTTTGCTCATACCGCAAGACAGACTTATATTGCTTTAGGTTTGGCGATGGCTCAGGCTGCAGAATTAAAGATAGATTCTACTCCGGCAGAAGGTTTCAGTAATGACGTAGTGGACGAAATTTTAGGTTTGAGAGAATTGGGACTGAAAAGTGTGAGTCTTTTATACCTCGGCTACAGAGATCTGGAAAACGATTATCTCTCCCACATGAAGAAAGTAAGAATTCCGATGGAGGAATTTATAATCAGAAGATAAATTAAAAAATCATTCATCCAAAAAAAACAGGAATAATGGAAGATCAGAACGTTCCAAAACTGGGCAATCAGCTCTGCTTTCCGCTCTATCTAGTTGCCAAAGAAATCACGGGTTTGTACCGTCCTTTTCTCGATGAGATCGGCATTACTTATTCCCAATATCTTGTGATGATGGTTTTATGGGAGCAAGACGGGCTTACCGTAAACCAGATTGGCGAAAAGTTATACTTGGATAGCGGAACGCTTACGCCACTTCTAAAACGTCTGGAAACCAAAAAAATGCTTCAGAGAAGAAGAAAGAAAGAAGACGAGCGTGTGGTTGAAATTTTTCTCGACCGTGCAGGTTTTGATTTGAAAGTGCAGGCTAGTGAAATTCCTGAAAAAATAAAATCGCGTCTCGATCTTTCGCCAGAAGATCTTTTAGAGATGAAAAATACTGTAAATAATATTCTCAGTAAAATTATCAGAAAATAGTTTTCATATATAGTATTTAGTGGAATCTGTCTCCAAGGAGACAGATTTTTTTTTAAATAATCAATACGTCTTCGTCATATCCGCCGGAACCACGAGATTGAAAGTCGTCGGTTTAAAATTCTTTTCCGGAAAAGCCAATTCCCGATTTTCAGATTCATAAATAGAGATCACCGCCATCTTCAGATTTGGATCTTTCTGTTGAATGTACCAGTAAATTCCGCCAAATTCTTTGCTGTGAAAATCACCGTTAAAATGAATAAACATTTTTCCGGCTTCCATATTTTTTAAAATTGATTCTGCCATGGTCGCATCTTTTATCGCCTGCGCAGATACAAAATTCATTGCTTTAGAAACATCTGCATGAGCGCCCATCATGCTTTTCATTTCCTCATAACCTGGCGTCTCGAGCGTCACTTTTACCGGAAGCTCCGCGATAAATTCTTTTTCTTCAGGCGAAATATTATTTAAAGATTCCAAACCTTGTTTCGCTGTTTGCTGTGCATATTTTCTTGGAACGTTGGTAGCAATAAATTTCAGCTGATTATTCTTGGCAAAATCTAAAAGCGGTTTGTAATCGGTTGCGAAATTGCTCCAAAGTCTCACTGAATCTTTCAGCTGTTTTTCATCCAGTTTTCCGGAAAGATATTGATTAATCTGTTTTTGATTATCGCGCTCAAACATCTCCGCGCCCAAAGTAATTTTTCCGTTTGCTTTTTTGTATAAAGCTTCTGTAATTCTCAGTTGCAGCCAGTGATTAATAGAATTATTGTGAAGTTCGCCAAAGAAAATGACGTCATATTCTGCGAGATTTTTTACCAGTTTTTCAGGATTGATTTCCTTGCCGTTTTGAGTGTAAAACTGATACGATTTAAAATTTTGAGCATTAAAAATCATGGCAGAAAATAAAAATAGTAGCGTGAAAATTTTCAAATCGAAACAGTTTTTTGGTCGGTGAGATCGAGCAGCGTTTTTTCTTCCAGAATTTTCAGGGAAGCATCACGCACTTCGATTAAAACATCGTGCAGGCCGCAGTGATCCTCGTTGCAATCTTCACATTTTTCGTAAAATTTTAAACTGACACAAGGGAGAAGCGCAATGGGGCCGTTTACAATTCTGATAATCGTTGCCAGACTTGTGGTCTGCGCATTATTTTTGAGAAAATATCCGCCGCCTTTTCCTTTTTTGCTGTCGAGAATCTCAGATTTTTTTAGCTGAAGCAGAATATTTTCAAGGAACTTTAAAGGAATTTTTTTAAATTCTGAAATTTCAGAGATTAAAACCGGCCTCTCATTTCCCTTTTCAACAAGGTATGAAAGCGCCTTAAAAGCATACTGTGATTTCTTAGACAACATCACAACAAAAGTAGCGATTTTGTTTGAATACCATAAGACTTTCTCCATTTCCTCATGTTTTTTCTCGCATGCCGTTTTTTCTATTAATTCTTACCTTTGTTTTATGTTCAGTAAACAGGAAGCGCAGCAGCTAAAAAAGGAATTCTGGACGGCTTTTGGAAAGTCGTTTCCAAGAAAATGGCTTTTATATGATACAAAGATCAAAGATTTTTCGTTTAAATTTAATGCGGATAACAAGAAGGCCGAAGTTTCTCTGGAAATAGAGATGAAGGATGAAGTCTTTCGAAATGCGTATTTTGAGAAAATCTGGTCGCTGGAAGATATTTTAAAAGACTACATCGGCGACTTTCAGAAAGATGAATTTTTTCAACTTGAAAACGGAAAAATCATCAGTAAAGTCTGGGTTGAAAAAAACGGCGTTTCTATTTTCAATAAAAACTCCTGGCAACAGATTTTTGAATTTTTCGTTGAAAAAATGGATGGCTTCGAGCGTTTTTATTATGAGTACGAAGATTTTATAAAAGACGTTTAAAATGATTTTTGAATTTATTTTTCAGATTACAGCAGAGATCATTGTAGAATTTCTGTTTATTAAACTTCCTGTTTTTCTTTACAGGATGATAAAATCACTTTTTACAGGAAAAAGAAAGATCAAATTTAAATAATTATTTCAACCATCATAAAACAAAAAAGACATCTGCAAAATGCAGATGTCTTTTTATATATGTGAATCAGATTATTTTTTCATTGCCTTTATATCAACAGAAATTTCGATGTCTTTACTGATCGCCCATTCTGCAGGATCTGTTTCATCAGTTCCGAATTTGATGCCCCAATCTGCACGGTTTACCGTGAATTTCGCCATCATATCTACGTTGGTTTCAGTCATGTTCACTTTTGCAGGGAATGTAACGTTCATCGTTTTTCCAAGAAGGGTAAGATTTCCGCTCACGGTCTTATTAGCACCCTGTACAGCATCGCTTGGTGCAGTTGCAAGATCTTCTACTTTAGTGATTTTAAAATCTGCAGTAGGATTTTTCTCTGTGTCGAAGAAATCTTTACTCTTCAAATGACCTTCAAGATCTGAATATTTTTTATCTTTTTCTGTCACTGAAGCAGGATCTACAGTCAGAGATTTCATATCGATAATAAATTCACCTGAAGTCAACTGGCTGTTATCCACAGTTAAGTTACCGGAAGTGATTTTAAGATTTCCCCATCTTGGTGCAAAACCACCTTTGTGGAACGCTCTCCACTCTACTTTTGAAGTCGCTGCGTCTACAGAAAACATACTCCCTTTTTTCTCAGCAACAGTCTGCTCGGTAGAAGTTTTTGCGTCGTCCGCTTTTTTGTCGTTACAAGATGCCAATAGCAATCCCAGACCTGCCAAAGCAATTACACTGAATTTTTTCATTTTTCTAAATTGTTTATTAATGTTGTTTTACTGATGTTTTTAAATCAGATAGTAAATCTGACACACAAAAATCCGAAAAAAAAGTTTCGCTTGTCTTATCTTATGTTAATTAAATAGAAAATAAAATATTTTTTCTGTAAAACTCTCTCAATTTTCAGAATATTTTTAATTTAACCAACTCAATTTAGCTTAAAAACACAATCATGAAAGCAGAAATCAACCTCATTAATGTGGAAGATGGCGACGCCATTATTCTCATGCTTACCGACACCAACCGCAAATCACTTATTCTTATCGACGGTGGATTTAAAAAATATTATCCCAAACTGAAACGGCGGCTACAGGAAGTTCTGCCTAAATTTGACAATAAAATCGATCTGCTCGTCTGCACGCATTATGACAACGATCACCTCGGCGGCGTGGAAAATCTTCTGGATGATTATCACGCGGCGATCGGTGAAATCTGGATTCATAAAATTGATCATTCCATGTCGAAAACTGCTGAAGTTCTTAGAGAAAAATTACGCTTTGTAAATGACCGGATTATCGAAACGGAAACGTTAGAAAACGCAGATACACTAAAAAATATTTTAGCCATCGAGCGCTACAGAGATCTTTTGCGCGTGGTCGAAAAAATAAAAACCTACGGTTTGGAGATAAAAATTACTGAAGCGAAACACGGTGATATTTTTAAAAAATTTCCGGAGTTTACGGCTGTCGGTCCGTCGGCAGAATTTTATAACAGCAATCTTCCGGCTTTAAAAGAGGAAGCGATTCTGGAAGATGTAAAAAAAGATCTGGAAAGCAAAATGATCGACCGAACGATACTTTTTGAAGTAATAAATAATGTTCTTCCTCAAAAAATTTTAAAACAGAATCCCTGCGATCTGCTCGAAAAAAGCAGCATCAAAAACGGTGTTTCGGCGACCAATATGGTGAGCATTGTGACGATGCTGAAACTCGGGACAAAGAAATTTCTCTTCACCGGCGACAGTGGAATCGAGTCTTTTGAGAAACACACCGCCGATTGGAAAAAGTCGCTTAAAGACCTCTTCTTCCTTGTAGTTCCACATCACGGCAGCAAAAACAATACGTCTCAGGAAATGCTGAATATCTTTAATCCGGTGCACAGTTTTGTTTCCGGGCAGGGAAATTTTAATCGTCCGTCGCTGATGATCGAACAATGCATGAAATCTAAAGTCCGCCTGAAAACTTTTGAGGTAACCAACAGAATCCCGGAAACCTGGTATCTCAGCATCAACGAAAAAGGTGTGGTACAAAGGATTTTAGAGTAATTTTCTGTCTGTTTTTAAATTATTACAGAAAGATTTCCTTCACGTATAATGTTTTTCATACGGAGAAACGCCGAAACACTTAACGGTAAAACTTTCTCACATCGCGAAACTGCAAACCAGAACAGGTTGAGACTTTCTCAGGTTGCGACGGGGCAAACCTGAAGTGAGGAAGGCTTTTTCAGATTGCGACGGCTTCAACGCATTGCGTGGAAACTATCTCAGGTTGCGACGAGGCAAACGTGAAGTGAGGCAGACCTTTTCTGCGTTACATTAAGGCAAAACTGAACAGGTTGAGATGAATATATCGAGACATTAACCCAAACAGAAGTGAAGCAAGCTCCTTCAGCGATGAATCTTCTCAAAGCCAAACAGATGGGAACCAATGCAGCGCAGCAGCACTTTTTCTCATCATTAAAAGCCTGTTTAAAAATTATTAAAATAGTTTGATTATATGGATTATAAATAGTTTGATTAATTGAGTCTTCGACAGGCTCAGACTGACAAATCTAATACTAACCGCTCAATTTAACGGTTTCATTCTGAGCTCGTCGATGCGTCTTTGAACAATGATTAGTAGCTTTAAAATAAAATCGTTGGGGATTTAATTTTTTATTAACTTTTGCATACAAATGATGAAAGAAAATCTGCATCTAAAACTAATAATTAAATAACATGAAAAAATCTATTATCACGCTGGTACTTATGTGCCTTTCCCTCGCGGCCATTTCCTGCAAAAAAGAAACGAAGGAAACGACCAAAACCACAGATACGGTGGCGATGACAAAAACCATTGAGGCTGCAGCTGCTCTGAGCGGCGACTACTGCTTTGAGAAAGTGGAAAATAAAGATTCTACAATGGTGAAATTCCGGGTATTGAGCAATGACGATATCCGCGGAGAAATGTTGTGGAGACCTTATGAAAAAGACGGTGCCACCGGAACTTTGACCGGAAAAATGATCTCGAAAAATGAGATTCAGTTTGACTACAATTATATGATTGAAGGCAACAGGCAAAGCGAAATCACCATCATGAAAGTAGACGGCGACAGGCTTTACATTAAAGAAGGTGAGCTGACGGAAGACCCGAATAAAAAGGGCAACATGATCCTGAAAGACGCCGCAAAAGCCAAATACAAAAAGGTTTTAAACGAAACTGACTGCAAATAAATTTCATAGACATGATCAAACTTTCCGAAAACAGGTTTGTACTTTTTCGGGAAGTTTTTTTTATTTTTAAAACATGAAGAAAGCTCAGAAACATTTCACAGCCATGCTCACCTTCCGCAGTACAGAAAACGGAGGACTTACGAGTCCTGTTTCATCGGGTTACCGGCCAACGGTGAAATTTCCTTTCAGTGAAGAAAATTTTATTGCCGTTGCAGATTTTGAGGAGCCGGAGCTGGTTTTTCCGGGAGAAATTGTGACGGCTGATATTTCGCTTCTTCGGGCAGATGATTATTTAAAACAGATATACGAAGGTCAGGATTTTGAGATGTACGAAGGTGAAGATCATGTGGGACATGGCACAGTAACCGAAATACTTTAGAATATGATTAAACTTTTCATCGTGTATTCCACGCTTTGCTGCGGACTGTTTTCAGGTCAGAAGAAAGATCAGAAAACTGTTGCGGAAAAATTCGAGGCGCAGCAGCCACAGGATTTTTCGGTACCGCCGCCGCCGACCGTTGCTTTTCCGGCACAGTTTCCCGGTGGAAATAGAATGTTTTTAAAAGAGATTGAAAAGAAACTTGCGACTGCCCGATATGATTTTCAGGGAAAGAAATTCAAACTCATTTTTAAAATTGCTGCCGACGGAACTGTTTTAAATATTTCGGTCTATGGTAACGCTGAAGATTTCAATGCGGAAATAAAAAAAGTGGCAGAAGAAATCATTGCAAATAAGAAATGGATTCCCGGGGAAAATGAAAAAGGAGAACGCGTAATTGACATTGTGACATTGCCTTTTATACTCAGTAAAAAATAAAAAGAGAGAAACTTTACCGTTTCTCTCTTATGTTTTATGATCCGAATTTTCTCTTTCTAAGCCAGAAAAATAAAGATCCAAGACCTGCAATTACCGCCAGCGGAAGCAAAAGATTAATCCACTGCCACTTTGTTTTCTCATCAGAAATACGGTAGCGGTCGAGCAGTCGCTCTTCTATGTTTCTGTTTCGTAAACTGATGAGATTGCTGTCATCCAAAAGAAAATCGAGTGCGTTGCGCAGAAACTGTTCGTTGCCAAACTGCTCGTCTGTTAAACGGTCCATTCCCAGCGGCATCGGCTGGCCTTTGATCACTTTGTTTCTTCCGACATCACCGTCTGCAATGACTATCATCTTATTTTCCGGACTTGTATTTTTAAAATCAGGATACGACTTTTTTTCAATTCGTGAAGCGTAAGCTGAAGAAAATCTGCCTTCAAGCGCTACTGCAAAAATCTTGGGTGTGCTTGGCTTTTCCATTTGTCCGAGACTGTCTACACTTGCAATTTCTTCAAGATAGACAAAATTCGGAACCTGTTTCAGAAGTGTTTTATTACTCGATTCAAAAAGTACATTGGTTTTAAATTTCTTTCCGCCGAGCGTGTCGATATACGTCGGAAATTCAAACTTTACCGGATTGATGTTTTTTGTAATCGGATGATCTGTTTCTGCAATCCCGAGCGGAAAGTATGGCCACGGCAGACTTGAAAACTGAGGATTGCCGTTTACTTCACCAGTAACGAGTTTCAGTAAGGCAAACTTCTGTACATCTTTTACCAGCGCCGGATTGATTCTTAAACCATAGTTAAAGAAAAAATCTGTCATATTTATATCTACGGGATATGGCATCACTTTTTTTGATCTCGTGAGGGTATCCATTTCAGCATTTACGGCGTCGATCATCCAAAGCGTTTTTCCGCCGTGCATAATGTACTGATCGAGAATCAGTTTTTCGCCGTCGGTGAACGCTTTGCGTGGTTTTGCGATAACCAAGGCGCTCATTTGTTTTAATAACGGTAAATCTGCCAGCGTGAGTTCAGTATTATTCTTAGGAATAATCGGTCCGGCATCGTAATTTTCGCGGGCAAGATTCATAAAACCGAAGAATTCTTCAGGTCGCAATTCGTCCTGATTCACCAAAATGCCTACCTTTTTCCGGTGGTCGGAAGAAACCGATTTGATATTGGAAACCAGATTGTATTCTAAATTTTCTATTGATTTTCGAAGCTGATCCTCGGCAGAAATATTCGCCTGCTCTACAATGAGCGGAATCGAAACGCCACGCTGTTTATATTTGATCACGGCATACGGATAAATCTCAATCTGCGTGGTTTTTCCTTCTTTCACATCAGGTAAAACGGAAGGCCGCATTCCCATCGCCATCAGAGTATCAGGCGACATTTTAGATTTAAACGGATCAATAAATTTAAAATCAATATTGCTGTTTATCTTTCTGAAATTCTCGAGCATGAATCGTGTTTCGTTTTGAATCTGCTTAAAATCTGCAGGAAAATCACCTTCCAAATACACTTCAACTGTCAAAGGTTTTTTAACTGATTCTAAAACTTTTACTGTGCTTTCAGAAAGTGTATACCTTTTTTCTTTTGTAAGATCAAGCCTTACACCTGAAAAATAAAGCAGTAATGAAAACGGTAAAATAATGCTTACAAATATCCCGAAAGGTGATTTTAAATTAAATTTTTTCATGGTTTACTTTTTTCCGGTGATAAAATAATTAGACAAAGCCAGCGAAAGACCAATGATTAGAACAAAATATGCAATGTCTTTAAAATCTATCAAACCTCTTGTGAAACCGAGAAAATGCTGGTAAAAACCGACGTTCTGCAAAAGATAATCGGCATTGCCCAAAAGTTTGTAGCTTGCCAATTGCTCGATCCCGAAATACAGAATAAAACACATAAAGACACCCAGCAGATATGCCATGATTTGATTTTGTGAAAGCGATGAAGCCAAAACCCCAACCGCTGAGAAAGCTGCAATCAAAATGATTAACCCCAAATAACTTCCCAGCGTCATTCCCATATCGATATTTCCTGCTGGTACGCCAAGTACGTAAACTGTGTAGAAATAGACCAATGATGGAATCAGACATAAAATGCCGACCGCGCTTACTGCAAAAAATTTTCCGGTCACCAGTTGCGGTATGCTTACAGGTTGCGAAAAAAGCCAGTTGAGTGTTCCGGTTTGTTGCTCTTCTGCAAAAGCGCGCATTGAAAGTGCCGGTATAATGAACATTAAAAGCCATGGCACCAAAGTAAAATAACTTTGCAGCGATGCCTGACCGATATCGAAAATATTAAAATCGTTTTCGAAGAAAAATAAAAATAGTGTGGTGATCAAACTGAACGCACCGATCACAACCCACGCGCTCCAGTTTCCGAACGAGCTCCAGAGTTCTTTTCTAAAGATGGCAAACATATTTTTTACTGTAAGTTTTCATGGTAAATATACTCTACCTTTGATTATTATTTTTTTGATTTTTTCCTGTTGACCAGTTTCACCGTCATCATAATTAAAAATACAAGAACGAAAAATCCGGTGATTAATTGCCACCAATATTCGATTACGTCTGATTTTAAAATGACTGTGAATACAACAAGAAAGAGAATAAATGTGGCGATTTCGTTGGCCTGGCGAAGTTTTAGATTGGAAGTTGTAATGGCTTCGCCATTAAGGCTGACCATCAGTTTTACTTTTTTCCAGCACCAATAATGATAAGCTGCAAGACCGATGAGGAATGTAAGCTTCAGATGAAACCAAGGTGTTTTCATCAAACCGAAATTCAGAAATATCATAATGATTCCGCAAACGGCCATGATAATTCCAGCAGGGACGGTGATAATATTCCAAAGTCTGCGCGCCATAAAAGTATACTGCTCACGGAGAATTTTTCTCTTTTCGTTGGCAAAATCATCGGTGTCTTTGTAGTACACAAAAATACGCACGAGATAGAAAATCCCGGCGAAATAGCTGACCATAAAAATAATATGCAACGCTTTGATAATGGTGTACAGCATCGTAAAATTTTGTGTGCAAAGATATATTTTTAGAAACAAAAAAGCAGAAACTCATTTAGTATCGTTTCTGCTTTATATTTTTAAATTAAGAAATCACACCCAGATCCTTCCCTACTTTTTCAAAAGCAGCAATGGCTTTATCAAGATGTGCTCTCGTGTGCGCTGCGGAAAGCTGCACTCTGATTCTTGCTTTTCCTTTTGGAACCACAGGATAAAAGAATCCGATTACGTAGATGCCTTCATCCATTAATTTTTCTGCCATTTTCTGAGCTAAAGGTGCATCGTACAACATCACCGGAACGATGGCTGCTTCACCATCAGGAATATCGAAACCCTTTACTTTCATTTCTTTTCTGAAATATTCAGCGTTTTCCATCACGCGATCTCGCAGTGAAGTGTCTTCAGAAATCATGTCTATCACCTTCATCGCAGCGCCGACAATCCCGGGTGCCAGTGAATTTGAAAACAAATAAGGCCGCGAACGCTGTCTCAACATATCGATGATTTCCTTTTTTCCGGAAGTGAATCCACCCAAGGCACCACCCAAAGCTTTACCCAAAGTCGATGTGATGATATCTACTCTGCCCATTACTTCATTGGCTTCGTGCGTTCCCCGACCTGTTTTTCCGATAAATCCTGTCGCATGAGAATCGTCTACCATCACCAGCGCATCATATTTATCAGCCAAATCGCAAACGCCTTTCAGGTCAGCAACAATTCCGTCCATCGAGAAAACACCGTCTGTAACAATGATTTTAAAACGGTGATTTTTCTCTGAAGCAGCAATAAGCTGCGCCTCAAGATCCGCCATATTATTATTTTTGTAACGGTATCGCGCTGCTTTGCACAAACGTACACCATCGATAATTGACGCATGATTCAGTTCGTCCGAAATAATCGCGTCTTCGTCTGTAAATAAAGGTTCAAATACACCGCCATTGGCATCAAAACATGCCGCATATAGAATCGTATCTTCAAGGCCTAAAAATGTAGAAATTTTTTCTTCAAGCTGTTTGTGAATATCCTGAGTTCCACAGATAAAACGCACCGAAGACATTCCGTAGCCGCGAGATTCGATCATATCCTGCGACGCTTTCATCACTTCAGGATGATTTGATAGCCCAAGATAATTATTGGCGCAGAAGTTTAATAGTCTTTTTCCATTGGCCTCGATCTCGGCACTTTGCTGTGAGGTGATGATCCTTTCTTTCTTAAAAAGCCCGTCGTTTTCGATATTGTTCAGTTCGTTCTGTAGATTTTCAAGATATTTTCCGGAGATCATTATAATTAAATTTAGTTGCGCTAATTTAATAAAAACACATTAAACAAAAGATGTTTCATGATCTTTATTGATGTAAATTATGCCTCGTTTTTTAAAGTCTTTTTTAAGAATAATAAAAAATAGCTTTCACAGAATGAAAGCTTTAGGTTTAAGATTTAGGACTATTTAATTACTTCCCGTCATATTTTTTGTAAATCACGCCCTGTACAGATTTTATTCTGGCAGTACATTCGTCGGAAATTAATGTCATGATCAGATTATCACCTACCGTTTCGTACTTATATTTTCCGGTAGATCCATTATTACAAGGTGTTCCTCCCGACTTTTTAACCAAAGTAATTTCGCCGTTACTTACAGTGTAGCTCATGTTCTCAATAACTTTACTTCCTACGAAAACATCCAGTTTATCTGAAGAAAACTTCAGAACTACCTCAGTTTCTTCCGGAATTTTTGCCATCCCGACCCACTGAGTATCCGATAAAGGATTGCTGGATTTTTTAGATTCACAAGATATTAGATCCAGCATCAATACAGTGATAACAATCAGTCTTAAATAGAATAATTTTGAGATTTTCATAAGTTTAAATTATTTGTTTAAAACAAATATACACTGAAAATCAATATGATGAATATTTTTTATTCTTTAACAAATTTGAAATCTGAATTTGCTATTTTCAAAAAGAAAACGCCTTTCGTTAAAAATGAGATTTCAATTTTCTTATCCGTTTTTCCCTGTTTTACCAATCTTCCGTCTGCACTGTAAATCTGATAATCGGTTTCTCTTTTTAAACCCGAAACAAACAATTCATTTCTCGCCGGATTTGGATAAATACTAAAAACCTCTTTTACCGTTTCTGCAGTACTTAAAGTTGCATCCTGCGCAACTGTAGAGTTTTTTTCGATGATCTGATAATCGTAATTAAACTGCACACTTGCCACCGGAAAAGTCACCGCTTCTGTAAAATACTGATTATTGAAAGTGTTATTTAAGGCTAAAAAAGCTACCTGACCACTGGTTCCAATTACTTTTATTGGCAATGGCATTTCATAAAAATTTACGGAAGGATTGCTTTGCGTTTGAGAAGCTTTAAAAGTGATAAAGTTCCCCACCTGTTTCCATTTGATAGTATATGACGGATAACCCTGACCGTAAATCCAGTCATTAAAAAATTCGGTAAAATCTTTTCCGGTTGACTGTAGTAAAGATGCATTCAGATCTGAAGTTCTCACGTAATTGTAAGCCAACGCGGGCCGTGTATGATAATCTTTAAGCGCCTGATAAAAAACTGTATCGCCTAAAATCCATTTAATCATTCTCAGAACATATCCACCTTTTGAGTACGACAAACGACCGTTGAAAATCGCATTAACACTATTCAGATTGCTGTCTGCAACATACACACTGCCGCCGGTAGCACTTGTAATATAATCTTTTTCGCCCTGAAGATAAGTTAAAAAATCAGCATTCGACATAATGAGTTTTTCGTTCGCGACATGTTCTCCGAAAGTCGCAAAACCTTCATTCAGCCAAATATCATTCCATGCGCCGCAGGTAACTTTGTCACCAAACCATTGATGTGCAAGTTCGTGCGCAACTAACTGTTTGCTCCAGCCGCCCATTGAGGACATTGTCTGATGTTCCATTCCTCCACCAAACTGAAACTCCATATGACCGTACTTTTCATTTCTGAAAGGATAGAGTCCAAAATAGGTTTCAAAAGTATTCATCACCGTTTTCGTCCATTCAATATTCGCCATGCTTGTTGCGTTGCCGGTTGTTGAAGGATAAACATAATTAATAAAAGGGAAAGGCGGACTTCCCATTGTGTCTGTTAGTTTTGTGTAATTGGTAATTCCTAAAGCAATCAGATACGCTGCTGTCGGATACATTGTACGCCAGAAAGTACGCTTCTGTCCGCTGGGCAGAATCGTTTCAGACATCAGTTTGCCATTGGATGCGACATTATATTGCGCAGGCGTCGTGACTTTAATATCAAATCTTTCGATTTTATCATTCAGACTTTGCTTCGTCGGAAACCAATCCTGCGCACCGTAAGGTTCATTTAAAGTTGATAAAAGCGGAATTCCACTTTGCAATGTGGTCGAAAAAGAGTTGTACGTGGTGGGCGGTGCTCCCGCGTAATTGATCGTTAAAGAATCGAGCGTATTAGCTGGAAGCGCGGTAGCAAAATCAATTTTAATTTCTTTAGTTGTAAGCTGCTGAAAAGCCAGATTTTGCCCATGAAACTGCACCGAAAAAACAGAAAGTGCATTCGCAAGATCAAAATAAATACTATTCATGGCCTGCAGAGGTTTGAAATGCGAAGTTACCGAACCGGAAATATTATACACTGCCGGATCAAGCGTCACATCCATCCGCTGATACTGAAGATCATAGTTTGAAGTGTTCGGATTGATGTTGCCAACTGCCATTTTCTGCGCAAAAGATTTCATCTCTTTTGCCATCAGGCCCTTCATTTCAACGTTGTTTTGCTGCGCAAAAAGGTTTGAAAATGCCAGCAAACTCATGCCGAGAATAAATATTTTTTTCATCGTTTTGTAAAGGATTAAAGATAAAAAAAACCTTTCAATCTGAGATTAAAAGGTTTCCTTTACTGTATTTTATTTAAAGATCGAGCGCCGGCTGAATGAGTTTTTCCATTCTGCCTTTTACCTGATCTACTGAACCTGCATAATTATTTACCAATAAAGAAAAAACCAATGTTCTTCCTGAATTTGTTTTGATATAACCTGCAAGCGCTTTTACTTTGTTTAAAGTTCCTGTTTTTGCGAAAACCTGTCCATTGCCCTGACCGTTGAACATTCTTTTCAGCGTTCCGCTCTGTCCTCCAACCGGAAGCGAATCGAAATACGTTTTGTAATAATTTTTGTTCATCAGCGAAGTCAGATATTTTACCTGAGAAATCGGTGTTACCGTATTGCTTCTTGAAAGTCCGCTTCCATCCATGTAATTTAAACCTTCTACGTCAAAAGCGACATCTCGTAAGTGATCATTTACTACAATTCTTCCGGTTTGTGGCGTCTGATCGCCACCTTTGTGGAAACCAACGGTTTTCAGCAAAGCTTCAGCAAGTCCGTTATCACTGTGCTGATTTGTGTAATGTACTATGTCGGCAAGCGTCGGAGATTTGTATGATGCAACAATCTTTTTACTTTCAGGAGCAGCATCTGTCATTTTAGGTAAAACTTTTCCCGTGATCGAGATTCCGCTTTTCAGCATCGTTGCTCTCAAATTATTCGCAAGATAAGTGGGTGCGTCCGGAAGTTTAGTTAAAAGTTTTCCGTCACCTTCGTAGGAATCTGCATAAACGGGCTGCTTTGTGTATGGCGAAACATAGAAATATCTTTTGTCGGCGGCGGCTGTCATGCTGTTTTTCTTCACAACCAATTTTTCATTCATCGGATTAATATCCTTCGTTGAACCAGCCGGGAGATAATAATTTGCCTGCTCCAGCCAGACTATATTTTCCGGCAGTCTCGAGATATTGCTCTTATATAAACCTGTTTGGATGAAAATATCTCCGTTAATCTTCTTAATGCCTTCTCTGTTTAAACCTGCAATAAAATCAGTGATAATTTCGCGGTAAGACCATGCGCCGGCTTTATTGGTTCCCAGCGATGGATCGCCGCTTCCTATTAAATAAAGATTTCCGTTCAAAACTCCATTTTCTTCAACCGTCCCGGAATAATCGAGCTCGGTCATCCAACGGTAATTTTCACCTAAAAGATGCAAGGCAGTTTCCGTTGTGAGTAGTTTCGTGGTCGAGGCCGGCACCAGCGGCATATTTTCGTTGTAAGACGAAATAATTTTATTCGTCTTTGGATCGTAGATGACAAAACCCCAAGATGCGTTTTTCAGCACAGGATCGGTCATCATCGTGTTTACGTTTACATCTACAAGCTCTTTTGGAGAAAGAAACACCTTTTCTGCGATCGCGACCGGAGAAGGAAGGTTGAGTGCACTTTTCTGATTTTCGTAACTCTGAGAATAAAGAACTGCAGAAACGGGTACCTGTGAGAGGAAAAATCCTGAAGCAAGAACCGTAAAACCTGAAATATATTTTCTAAAATTTACCATCAATTTTGTGAGATTTGTTACTGTTAGGATTGTGTCAAAATCTGATAGTTAAGTTTCAGTCTGCAAATCCAAACATATTAGCAACGCACAAATGTATAGAATATTGCAAAACACGCAGCAACAAGAGATGATAAAGTAATTTAAAAAGCTGTTAAACTTTGTTAAAAATCTACAAAAATATTTTTTTTAATACTTTGATATGCAGTTATTTCTTCGAATTCATTAAGACTTGTCAATACCAAATCTTTATATTTTGAGTAATTTTTGCCTCTCGGAAGTTTTAATAAAATCTGAAACTGATACAGATTATTCAGTTTCGCAATCTGCGATCTTTCCGGTCCTAGAATACATTCTTCCGGCAGATATTTCCGCAGAACAGATCCTAAAAACTGTGACGCGCGATTTACTTTATCATCCTTCCGGTGTTTTAATTCTATTAAAATTAATTTGGTGAAAGGCGGATAAAAAAACCGCTGACGCTCCGTCAGAAAATATTTATAAATCTTCGCAGGATTATTTAATTTAATGAGTTGAAAAACAGAATGCTCAGGGTTAAAAGTCTGAATCAGAATTTTTCCTTTCCCCGAGACTCTTCCTGCACGTCCGGAAACCTGCGTTATCAGTTGATAAGCGCGTTCTTCAGCCCTAAAATCCTGCACATAAAGCATAGAATCTGCCTTTGGAATCGCAACGAGTTCGATGTGATCAAAATCCAAACCTTTGGAAATCATCTGCGTACCAACTACAATATCAGTTTCTCGGTTTTCAATTTTTTCGTAAAGCTTTTCATACGCAAATTTCTTCCGCATAGAATCTACATCCATCCGATCAACCGTAGCTTCCGGAAAAATCTTGGAAGTTTCTTCATGAATCTGCTCTACGCCGACGCCTCTCTCGTTGAGATTCTCAGAATGACATTTCGGACAGATTTTGGGTTTTGCCGCCCGCTGACCGCAATAATGGCATTTCATTTCGTTTGCCGCTTTATGAAACGTCAAAACAACATCGCAGTTTGAGCAGTAATGCACATATCCGCAAGTCTCACACTCTACGACACTCGCATAACCACGGCGGTTGTGCAAGATCATTGTCTGATTTTTATCCTCTAATGTTTTCCGGATTTCCTCAATTAATGTCAGTGAAAAATTTCCGGTTACTTTTTTAGAATCCTGTGCTTCTTTAAAATTGATGATTGAGAACTCCGGCAAATTAACATTTCCAAAGCGTTCATTTAATGATATGTAAGCAAGTTTTCCTTTTTTAGCCAAATAATAACTTTCGACAGAAGGTGTTGCAGAACCCAATATTACATTTGCTTTATAGAAATATGCAAGCATTAAAGCCGCATCCCGACCATTAAAAAACGGCGAAACTTCTTTTGGCCTGTATGCGCTGTCGTGCTCTTCATCAACAACGATTAATCCAAGATTTTTAAACGGAAGGAATAATGCGTTTCGGGTACCGATAAGAACTTTTATCTCGTTGTTTTTAACGCGCCTCCAAACTTCAACTTTTTCAAAATCAGTTAGTTTCTGATGATAAAAACCAAGCTGTCGGCCATATTTTTTTTCCAGCCTAAGAATAATCTGTTTGGTAAGCGAAATCTCCGGAAGCAGGAAAAGCGTATTTTTATCCTTCTGGAAACATTCTTCAATCTTATCGAGATAAACATGCGTTTTGCCGGAAGACGTAACTCCGTGAATAAGCGCATTTTTATTATTTTCAAATGCTTCATCAATTTCTTGTAAAGCTTTTTTCTGGCTTTCTGAAAGTTCATCCAGATTCTCTGTTTCGCCTTCATAATAAGTTAAACGGTCTGTTTCCAACTTATATTCCGCGACAAAACCTTTATCGACCAACGCTTTAAGATGAGACGGCGCAAAAATATTTTCGGCAAGCAGATCAGATTTTTTAATAAAACTTTCCGGATCTTCGGTTTGTTTGTGAAGTATGTAAAGAAACAGTTCTTTCTGTTTTGCGGCGCGGACTAAACTTGATAAAATCTCAGAAAAATTTGTACTGTTCAGTAAATTATCTTCTATCTTAATGTATGATATTTCTTTCGCTTTATATTTTTCAGTAATCTTTTCATCCACTTCGATATATTGCAAATCGAGAAGAGACCGCACTGTTTTTATTATATCCTTCTTTGGAATAAATGCTTCGACATCGGTAAGATTGATCAATTGACGAACTTCTAAAGCCTGAATAAGATACATTTCGTGAACATCAAGATTCTCAAAATTAATATCAGCCAGTGGTTTTAGTTTTAAATAGGTTTCACTTTCGAGTTTTAAAGAAGCCGGAAAGGCAAAACGGTAAATCTCACCGATATTGCAGAGATAATAGCTGGAAAGCCATTGCCAAAAAGCAAGCTGCTTATCAGGCAGAATCTGCGAATCATCTAAAACGCCGATGATATCTTTTGCGATAAAATTTTCGGGTGCATGATTACTGATCTCACAGACTATCGCAGTATATATTTTTTTCCCACCAAACGGAACCAAAACACGCATGCCCAATCCAATTTTATCTCTAAACTCTTCCTGAATTTTATAGGTAAATGTTCCTTTAATGTTGAGCGGTAAAATAACTTGTGCGAAAGACAATGGGCAGTATTTACTGTAAAAATAGTGTATAAAACAATAAAAAGCAAGAATGCAACATTGTACTTTTACAATCCAAAAAATATATAAATCAAACAAAGTTATTTTTCTATTTGAATTGTAAGTCTTGTCAAATTATATTTCTCACTTGTCACTTACGGTTTCAAAACTATTTTCTCATATGTACTAGTTTCTTAACTACATGTCACAAAAAAACTCCTTCATWTTTTGATGAAGGAGTTATTGGAATAAAAAAAGACTGGCGGCGACCTACTCTCCCGCTTTCGCAGTACCATTGGCGCTGGTGGGCTTAACTTCTGTGTTCGGAATKGGAATAAAAAAAGACTGGCGGCGACCTACTCTCCCGCTTTCGCAGTACCATTGGCGCTGGTGGGCTTAACTTCTGTGTTCGGAATGGGAACAGGTGAGCCCCACCGCTAAAACCACCCTAAAGGTTGTATATAAGATATCAGAGGGGAGATATCAGATTCAGATCTTAAGTCTGTTATCTGATGTCTTGTATCCGACATCTGTTTTAATCGATAAAAACGTTCACAAAGACAAAACCTTTTTTGCACTTACAAGGCTTGATATAAATAATGTTGATGATTATATATGATTACTCATTACTGATCACCCATTACTTATGTAATAGGCTATAAATCTACGGGTAATTAGTACTACTCGGCTATGACATTACTGTCTTTACACCTGTAGCCTATCAACGTTGTCATCTCCAACGACCCTTAAAAGATGTCTCATCTTGAGGCGAGTTTCACACTTATATGCTTTCAGTGTTTATCTCTTCCAAACGTAGCTACTCAGCGGTGCACCTGGCGGTACAACTGATACACCAGAGGTTTGTTCAATTCGGTCCTCTCGTACTAGAATCAAGCCCTCTCAAACATCTAACGCCCGCAATAGATAGAGACCGAACTGTCTCACGACGTTCTGAACCCAGCTCGCGTGCCACTTTAATGGGCGAACAGCCCAACCCTTGGGACCTTCTCCAGCCCCAGGATGTGACGAGCCGACATCGAGGTGCCGAACCTCCCCGTCGATGTGAGCTCTTGGGGGAGACTAGCCTGTTATCCCCGGAGTACCTTTTATCCTATGAGCGATGGCCCTTCCATACGGAACCACCGGATCACTATGTCCTGCTTTCGCACCTGATCGACTTGTAGGTCTCACAGTCAAGCACCCTTATGCCATTACACTCTACGCACGGTTACCAAGCGTGCTGAGGGTACCTTTGAAAGCCTCCGTTACTCTTTTGGAGGCGACCACCCCAGTCAAACTACCCACCACGCAATGTCCTTGATTTCTCAAGTTAGGCTCCAAGTAAGTAAAGGGTGGTATTTCAACGTCGACTCCACAAACACTGGCGTGCCTGCTTCAAAGTCTCCCACCTATCCTACACATTACTTACTCAAAGTCAATACGAAGTTATAGTAAAGGTTCACAGGGTCTTTTCGTCCCATTGCGGGTAATCGGCATCTTCACCGATACTACAATTTCACCGAGCTCGTGGCTGAGACAGTGCCCAGATCGTTACACCATTCGTGCAGGTCGGAACTTACCCGACAAGGAATTTCGCTACCTTAGGACCGTTATAGTTACGGCCGCCGTTTACTGGGGCTTCAGTCAAACGCTTCGCATTGCTGCTAACGCCCTTCCTTAACCTTCCAGCACCGGGCAGGTGTCAGACCCTATACAGCATCTTTCGATTTAGCAGAGTCCTGTGTTTTTGATAAACAGTCGCCTGGGCCTCTTCACTGCGGCCTCTATTGCTAGAGGCGTCTCTTCTTCCGAAGTTACGAGACTATTTTGCCTAGTTCCTTAGCCACGACTCACTCGAGCACCTTAGGATTCTCTCCTCGACTACCTGTGTCGGTTTTGGTACGGGTTGCTTCACTTCGGCTTTTCTTGGAATCTATTTCCTTACAGCAACTTCGCCCGAAGGCTAGGTCTTGACTATTCCGTCAGTCTCCAGTAAGTACGTAAATCCGTCCCCTTTTTAGTGTGAGCAAGTATGGGAGTATTAACCCATTGTCCATCCACTACCCCTTTCGGGTTCGCGTTAGGTCCCGACTAACCCTCAGCTGATTAGCATGGCTGAGGAAACCTTAGTCTTTCGGTGAGGGGGTTTCTCGCCCCCTTTATCGTTACTTATGCCTACATTTTCTTTTCTGTACGCTCCACAAGATCTCACGACCCTGCTTCTGTGCAAACAGAATGCTCCCCTACCAGATACAGTCCCTTGACTGTAAATCCATAGCTTCGGTAATATGTTTATGCCCGATTATTATCCATGCCGGACCGCTCGACTAGTGAGCTGTTACGCACTCTTTAAATGAATGGCTGCTTCCAAGCCAACATCCTAGCTGTCAATGCAGTCCAACCGCGTTGCTTCAACTTAACATATATTTGGGGACCTTAGCTGTTGGTCTGGGTTCTTTCCCTCTCGGACACGGACCTTAGCACCCGCGCCCTCACTGCCGTGGAACATTTATTAGCATTCGGAGTTTGTCAGGAATTGGTAGGATTTGACTCCCCCGCATCCAATCAGTAGCTCTACCTCTAATAAACTTATACACGACGCTGCACCTAAATGCATTTCGGGGAGTACGAGCTATCTCCCAGTTTGATTGGCCTTTCACCCCTACCCACAGGTCATCCGAAGACTTTTCAACGTCAACCGGTTCGGTCCTCCACTTTGTGTTACCAAAGCTTCAACCTGCCCATGGGTAGATCACAAGGTTTCGCGTCTAATACTACTAACTAAGCGCCCTATTCAGACTCGCTTTCGCTCCGGCTCCGGACCTGAAGTCCTTAACCTCGCTAGTAACATTAACTCGTAGGCTCATTATGCAAAAGGCACGCCGTCACCCAACTTGTGGGCTCCGACCGCTTGTAGGCGTACGGTTTCAGGTTCTATTTCACCCTTCTATTCGAAGTGCTTTTCACCTTTCCTTCACAGTACTTGTTCACTATCGGTCTTTCAGGAGTATTTAGCCTTGGAGGATGGTCCCCCCATATTCAGACAGGATTTCACGTGTCCCGCCCTACTCATTTATCATCTATGTATACCTTTCGAATACCGGGCTATCACCGTCTATGGCTGTTCTTTCCAGAACATTCTTCTAAATATATAAAGACTTTTGGGCTAATCCGCGTTCGCTCGCCACTACTTACGGAATCTCTTCGATTTCTTTTCCTCAGGGTACTTAGATGTTTCAGTTCTCCTGGTTTGCTCTCTAAATAAATTTAGAGTAATACATCTTCAATGTATTGGGTTGCCCCATTCGGACATCTCGGGATCAATTCGTGTGTGCCAATCCCCCGAGCTTTTCGCAGCTTACCACGTCCTTCTTCGCCTCTGAAAGCCTAGGCATCCGCCATACGCCCTTAACGATTTCTTTCCTATTTTTAGGTTACTCAAGCACTTATAAGTGCTCGGTTTTCTCTTTGTGATGTCTTTACCGTTAATGTCAATGATCTCTTTTCTTGTAATTAAATAATCCGCAAAACGTACTAATGACGGCTCCGTCACTATGTAGTATACATCCTGCTTAAATTATCATCATACATCATACCGCCTACTTCCGTAAACCGTACAACTGTGGAGAATAAGGGAGTCGAACCCTTGACCTCCTGCGTGCAAGGCAGGCGCTCTAGCCAGCTGAGCTAATTCCCCTCTAGTCGCTTCCAGCTTATGGCTTCTTGCTATTGGCTAAATGCCAGCAGCTAAAAGCTATTTGCCATCCGCCTTAATTAGTAGTCTCGGGCAGGCTCGAACTGCCGACCTCTACATTATCAGTGTAGCGCTCTAACCAGCTGAGCTACGAGACTTTGTTTAGATGTTAGATTTTAGACACCAGAGGTCAGACTAATTCCAACTTCTAATTCCTAACTTCTTTTTCTAAATCTCTTATCCCTTATACTAATCTCTAGTGGGTGTATTTTATATAATATAGCAACCAAATAAAAAAACTAAAACGTATTCTTTAAAATAAGTCCAATGTGTGTCCGAAAACACTTGTTTGTTTATCGTCTTAAGACGCTCTAAAATGAGATGTTCCAGCCGCACCTTCCGGTACGGCTACCTTGTTACGACTTAGCCCTAGTTACCTGTTTTACCCTAGGCAGCTCCTGTTACGGTCACCGACTTCAGGTACCCCAGACTTCCATGGCTTGACGGGCGGTGTGTACAAGGCCCGGGAACGTATTCACCGCGCCATGGCTGATGCGCGATTACTAGCGATTCCAGCTTCATAGAGTCGAGTTGCAGACTCCAATCCGAACTGAGACCAGCTTTCGAGATTCGCATCCAGTCGCCTGGTAGCTGCCCTCTGTACTGGCCATTGTATTACGTGTGTGGCCCAAGGCGTAAGGGCCGTGATGATTTGACGTCATCCCCACCTTCCTCTCTACTTGCGTAGGCAGTCTCACTAGAGTCCTCAACTTAATGTTAGCAACTAGTGACAGGGGTTGCGCTCGTTGCAGGACTTAACCTAACACCTCACGGCACGAGCTGACGACAACCATGCAGCACCTTGAAAATTGTCCGAAGAAAAGTCTATCTCTAAACCTGTCAATTCCCATTTAAGCCTTGGTAAGGTTCCTCGCGTATCATCGAATTAAACCACATAATCCACCGCTTGTGCGGGCCCCCGTCAATTCCTTTGAGTTTCATTCTTGCGAACGTACTCCCCAGGTGGCTAACTTATCACTTTCGCTTAGTCTCTGAAGCGCTAGGCCCCAAAAACGAGTTAGCATCGTTTACGGCGTGGACTACCAGGGTATCTAATCCTGTTCGCTCCCCACGCTTTCGTCCATCAGCGTCAGTTAAGACATAGTGACCTGCCTTCGCAATTGGTGTTCTAAGTAATATCTATGCATTTCACCGCTACACTACTTATTCCAGCCACTTCTACCTTACTCAAGACCCGCAGTATCAACGGCAGTTTCACAGTTAAGCTGTGAGATTTCACCACTGACTTACGAGTCCGCCTACGGACCCTTTAAACCCAATAAATCCGGATAACGCTCGCACCCTCCGTATTACCGCGGCTGCTGGCACGGAGTTAGCCGGTGCTTATTCGTACAGTACCTTCAGCTACCCTCACGAGAGTAGGTTTATCCCTGTACAAAAGAAGTTTACAACCCATAGGGCCGTCGTCCTTCACGCGGGATGGCTGGATCAGGCGCTAACCCATTGTCCAATATTCCTCACTGCTGCCTCCCGTAGGAGTCTGGTCCGTGTCTCAGTACCAGTGTGGGGGATCACCCTCTCAGGCCCCCTAAAGATCATCGACTTGGTGAGCCGTTACCTCACCAACTATCTAATCTTGCGCGTGCCCATCTCTATCCGCCGAAGCTTTCAATATCTAATGATGCCATCAAATATATTATGGGGTATTAATCTTCCTTTCGAAAGGCTATCCCCCTGATAAAGGCAGGTTGCACACGTGTTCCGCACCCGTACGCCGCTCTCAAGATTCCGAAGAATCTCTACCGCTCGGCTTGCATGTGTTAGGCCTCCCGCTAGCGTTCATCCTGAGCCAGGATCAAACTCTCCATTGTATGTTGTGTCTGTCCCTACCTCAAAGAAATTAACGTCTTAGTTTTTTTCCTTACTTGGTTGTATATCTATGTTTCAATGATCTTCTATTCTCTTCGCTTTTTAACATCGCTTACTCTGTCAGTGTCGCTCCGTATTTGCGAGTGCAAAAGTAAAACTTTATTCCTAAACTACCAAATGTTTTTCTGAAAAAATTTCCCTTCATCAATGAAAGCAAATCCATACCCAAAACATCCAATCCCTAAATAAAAAAGATAACAACTTCATAATGCCAATTCCAAATATATTTAACATAAAATATCAGCTAAAACGTTAAAGGCTTATAAATCAACTTTAAAAATTCTCCGAAAGATTTTTCAAGGCCTGTAATGTCACCAGATTTAATGTGAAGTGTACCATCATTGTTGTTCGCTCCGCCTATTTTTCCACCTGATATCAGGTAATATTGTCCTTCTCCATCCACATTTTTTTTAACTCTAATTGTAGATCCCAATAATTTTTTAGTAGAAACAACATACGTCATCCCTTCATCCATCTTGATTTTTACAAAAGATCTAGGCTGTAAAATAAAATCTTTTTCATTAATTCTTATTTTCTGGTCATTCGATGAACCCGCAAATAAATAAAGATTTTCATCCGCGTTTATAAAATTTTCCTTCGACAAGAAATATACACCGAGTTTATAATGCTGAGGATCGAGCGGTTTTTCTATATTATCTATCGACTCGAATGGCTTGTAGGCAATTGCATTTCCTCCAATTTCTTTCGCTTTTTTATAAATAGCAGAAAAAACTGCGGCGTCATCCGAAGAATAACCCTGAACTTCGATCTCGCCAAGATATTCTGCTTTAGAAATATCTGTTGAAGAAATTGAATATAAAAATTTGTCTGCGCTGTCTTTGGTTTTCTCAATTTTATTTAAATAAATATTCTGAGCAAAGAAGGTCTGAACAAGAAAAAACGCCACTATCGAAAATAAACTTTTCATAGCGCTATGATTTAAGAATTTCGATACAATCTTCCAAGCTGTTTTCCCAATGCTTTGGCTCAATCTGATAAGAATTTTCGATTTTATCCAGACACATCGTACTTCTTTTCGGACGTTTCGCAGGCGTCGGATACTGCTCAGTCGTCAGCGAATTAAGTTTCACTGAAGATTTTGAAAACTCAGCAATCTTTTCGGCAAAATGAAACCAAGTCGTTTCCGGATAATTGGAAAAATGGAAAACACCAAATTCCTTTTCTGGAGATTCAATAATTTCCATAATCGCTTCACCAAGATCGTTTGCATTCGTTGGCTGTCCATATTGATCGCCCACGATTCCAAGCTCGTCTTTCTGCGAAAAAAGATTCAGCATGGTTTTCACAAAGTTTTTATTAAACTCAGAGTATAGCCAGGAAGTTCGCAGAATTACCGTTTTCGGATTGGCATCTATCGCACGCTCCTCACCTGCGAGTTTCGATTCACCGTAAACTCCTATTGGATTCGTAAAATCGTCTTCAGAATAATCGAGATTGGTATCACCATCGAAAACATAATCTGTCGACACATGAATAAAAACTGCCTCATGATCTGCACATGCCTTAGCAAGATTTTCAACACCATCTGCGTTTACAGCAAAAGCTTTCTCTTTTTCCTGCTCGGCGAGATCTACCGCTGTGTACGCGGAAGCATTGATGCAAAAGTCTGGTTTTTCTTCGGCAAAGAAATTAGTCACAAAATTGTCATCTGTAATATCTAAAGTTTTTGAATCTGTAAAAACAAATTCATAATCGAGTTCGAAACTTGGAGCAATTTTTTTGATGCAATTGCCAAGCTGACCGTTGCTGCCAGTTACTATAATTTTTTTCTTCATGAGTTTTTTGCATTTTGTGACCGTAAATACTTCACTCGGCTCTGGAAATCTTTCTGTTCGAGACTGATATAAAACTGCCCAAAAGCATCTTTAATATCTTGCGGATGAACCTCGCTGCGGCGCGTATTCACATTAAAATAAATAACCGTAACCCACAAAACCGCATGAATTGTTTTCTCGTCTAAACTCTTCATAAGAATTTCGACTTTCGAGGTACGGTCCTGAATTTCGATGGTTTTACTGCTGATGATGACCTGTGTGTTGTAGCGTACTTCTCTCAGATATGCAATTTCGTTTTGAATTGCAATCCACGTGCAGCCGGTTCTTTCTCTATATTCTTCGTAGGTAAAACCATAGTATGTTTCTACGTGATCTTCGCGGGCATTAAACATGTAATCGAGATATTTCACATTATTTAAATGACCGATCGGGTCGCAGTCGCTGAAACGCACTTTTACCTTGGTGGCAACTTCTTTTTCCATAGCACAAAAATAAAAAACCACTTCGAAATGAAGTGGCTGTTTTTATAATCTTTTAATATAAAATTAAAGACCTAATTCTTTTTTCACTGCAGCTGTCGCATCGGGACCTCCTTTGTACACGATTGATGTAGAATTTGCATCCATGATGTAATCGTATCCGTTTGCTTTAGCAGCTTTGTTCACCGCATCATTAAGCTTCTTTTCGATAGGCTCGTAAGCAGCATCCTGTTTAGCCTGGAAATCTTTCTGAGCTTTTTCCTGCATTTGCTTGATCTCAGTTCCTAATTTTTCCATTTCAGCCTCTCTCGCTTTATTCTCGTCAGCAGTTTTCTTTGATGCTTCTGTTTGATATTGCTGAAATTTTGCTTGTGCAGCGTCTGCTTTTTTCTTGATTTCAGCTTGTTTTGCATCAGCAAAAGCTGTTAATTCTGCATCAGCTTTCTTTTTTTCTGGCATTGCTGTAAGTACACCTACAACATCTAAAGTAGCTATTTTTTGAGCTTTTGCTGTACCGAATGATACAACCATCATTACTGCTGCAAATAATACACTTAATTTTTTCATAACTGGTAATAAATAATTTAAATTAATTTGTTTTTAGATGATAAAAAAAGATGAAGGTTAATTCTCTTTTCTATAAACTCTATTATTTTTTCTTTTCCGATTTTTTTCCGGAATCTGTTCCCTTCATTAAAACATCCAAAACTTTGTCTGTGTAATCGAATCTTTTCTGAAGAAAAATCACACTTACGCCGTTGCTTTTGTCTATTACGATACCAAGACCGTTTTTCTCAGACATTGTTTTTATAGCCGTCCAGATTTGATCCTGAAAAGGTTGCACCAAGGTCTCGCGAAGTTTGCTGATCTCACCGGTTGAGCCAAAACGTAAACTCAAAGTAGTTTTCACGTTTTTATCAAGATCCATCACCTCTTTTTCACGAAGTTTGAGCTGATCTCCTACCAAAAGTACTTTTTCACTCTCGAAAGCTGATCTTTTTCGGTCGAGCTCAGACTGCAGACTCTGCAGCTCATTTTGCCACGTATCGATCTGCGAATTGAGTCTCGCTTCGGCCTCTTTATACTGAGGCATCATATTTAAAATATATTCGGTATCTACAACACCTATCTTCTGCGCATTTGCGAAACCACAAGACAAAAGTACTACAAATGTGAAAATTATTTTAAATTTTTTCATAAATTTTATTATAAAGATTGGTTCATTAAGAAATGCGTTTTCCAACCGGAAGGCTCTGTGCCCGTTACTGTGCGGTCGAATCCGTACGCAAAATCAAATCCAATAAGACCAAATGCACCCATGTAAACTCTTACCCCAACACCTACTGAACGCTTCAGCTGGAAAGGATTGTAAGTTCCCCAGGAGTTCCAAACGTTACCGCCTTCTGCAAAAGTAAGCGCGTAAATCTTTGCTGTCTGGCTCATTGAAATCGGATATCTTAACTCTAACGTAAATCTATTGTAAATAGTACCTCCACCTCGTGGCGTAATATCATCTGGCTCACCACCAGACTGCGAAGCATTCTCGTAACCTCTCAACGGAATAAGTTCTCTACCGTCAAATCGGCCACCAAATAAACCTACACCACCTACATAAAATCTTTCAAATGGCGGCGCTCCCAAAACTTTGTTGTAGCCATCCATGAAGCCCATTTCAGCAGATGATCTCAGAACTAATTTTCCAAGAACTTCGTTGTAAACATCTGCTTTAAACTTAATTTTATAGAACTCAAGCCACTTGTATTTTTCAGTCGGAGAAAGTGTCGAATAATCTCTCGTTTTGAATAAAGAATACGGCGGCGTGAATTTTCCTGAAAGTTCAATGTTTGAACCAGTTGTCGGGAAAATCGGGTCAATACCAGCGGAGTTTCTGCTGATCCCAACGTTTAACGAAAGGTTATTAGAGTTTCCGTAATATTCCTGTGTGTTTCCGAATTCAAAAGGATAATTTTTAAAATTATAATTCTGATACTGAATTCCTGTATAAAGCGAGAAATAACTGTCTGGCCAGCTCAGCTGTCTGTTTAAACCAACAGTTGCCGAAATGATATTCAATTTTGAAGGCTCTGTACTTACCTGTGTGATCGAAGAATTATATCTTACCAACGAGTTGTTTACACTCACAGAAAGTGCGGTCGGCCTTTTCCCGAAAATCCATGGCTCTACAAAAGAGATCCCGTAATTCTGGAAAAACTGCCCGGCCTGCGCCTGTACAGATAAAGTCTGCCCGTCACCTTGTGGCACCGGTCTGAAATCTTTAAACTTCAGGAAATTCTTAAGCGAGAAGTTATTGAACGTCACGCCAAGTGTTCCGATGAAACTGTTTCCACCATAGCCAGCCTGAAGCTGAATCTGTGACGAACCTTTTTCTACCAAGCCCCACTTCACATCTACAGTATTATCCTGCGCATCTGGCTGAATATCATATTTGATTTGCTGAGGATCGAAAAACGACATCCCAGCAAGATCATAAAATGTTCTTTTAATATCAGATTTAGCGAAAAGTTCGCCTGGTCTTGTTCTTAAAGCACGCAATACTACGTGATCGTGAGTCGTGGTATTCCCGTCCCACGTTACGCGATTCCAGGTTGCCTGCTCACCTTCTGTAATTCTGATTTCAAGATTAATTCTGTCTCCGTTTACCGATTTTTCTACCGGTACTACTGTGGAGAATAAATATCCGTTGTTCATGTAGATCGACTTGATATCAGAATCATCTTCTTTACCGCCGTCTTCACCAACTTTTTTATTGAAACCTACTGCATCATAAATATCTCCGGTTTTGTAACCCAGTTTGCGTTCAAGATAATCGGTCGGATACACCGTATTTCCTGTAAACGTAATATCTCCGATGTAGTATTTTTTACCTTCGCTAAGTTTTACGTTGATTTCGTAATTGTTCTTTTTGTTTCTCCAAACAGAATCAGAAACAATTTGAGCATCACGGTAGCCGAGCGAGTTATAATAATTAATCAGGTTTTGCTTGTCTTCCTGATATTTCGCCTGAATAAATTTCGAAGGTTTCAGAATTCCGCCGATGCTCAGTCTCTTCTGCTTCGTTTCTTTGAAACCATTTTTTCTGAGTTTTTTGTCGGTTACGTTCTCGTTTCCTTCAAACTCAATATGGCTGATTTTTACTTTTTTACCTTTTTCTACCTCGATTGTCCAGTCTACCAACGCAGGATCGTTCAGGTTTGGCTTTTCCTGAATATTGATCTTCGCATCAGCAAAACCTTTTTTGATATAATCTTGAGGCACTTTAGTTTTTAAACTTGAAACCAAACTTTGGGTAATCTTCGTGCCCGGCTTCAGATTATTGTCTTTCGCCAGTTTTTCGTTTTTAGATTTCCCAATGCCTTTTCCGGTGAATTTTACTTCACCAAGTTCTTTCAGATCCTGAAGATAAAATTTCAGAACGACCGATTTTCCCTCTACACTCTCTACATAAACTTCTACTTCAGAAAAAGACTGCGTATCCCAAAGTTTTTTGATTCCGTTGCTGATTTTCTGCCCGGGAATATCTACCACTTCGCCTTTCATAAGGCCGGTAAAACGCAGAATCTGTGCGGGTGTATATCTTTTAACGCCATCTACCACTATGTCTTTCAAAACATAAGTTTCCTGCGGAGTCTCTGCCAGTACGCTGGTATTTACCTTTGTGCTGTCTTGAGGCGTTACTTGTCCATAAAAATGTGCAGAGGCTGCAAACATAATAATGGGTAATAGTCTAAACTTCATTGTATCGTAGTCTTTCTTTTTCTAAAATTTGCTGGATGTGATTTGATCTCCGGTAAGGCCGTATCTTCTTTCTTTGCTTTGATAGTTTACAATGCACTGGAAGAAAATATCTTTGGTGAAATCTGGCCAGAGTATATCTAAAAACTGCAATTCTGCGTAGGCAATCTGCCAAAGAAGAAAATTGCTGATTCTCGTCTCGCCACTCGTGCGGATGAGCAGATCAACCGGTGGAAAATTTTTGGTATATAAATAGCTTTCAAAAAGCTGCTCGTTAATATTTTCAATTTCTAAATTCCCGTTTTTTACATCATTACTGATGTTTTTTACGGCATTGATAATCTCATCCTGCGAGCCGTAGCTTATGGCAAGCACAAGATTTCCTCTGGTATTATCTTTGGTAAGATCCATCACATGCTGGAGCTGCTCTTTTACGATCGGCGCAAGACGGTCTAAATTACCGATGACATGAAGCCTGAGACCTTTGCTGAAGATACTTTCGGTTTCTTCCACAAGTGTTTCTGTAAGCAAGCTCATGAGCGTACTTACTTCATCAGAAGGCCGTTTCCAGTTTTCAGACGAAAAAGTATAAAGGGTAAGATAAGGAATGTCTACTTCATTGCATGCATTAATTGCATTTCGTACAGCATGTAGTGCATTTTTGTGACCGAATGTTCTTTCCTCGCCCCGAGATTTTGCCCATCTTCCGTTACCATCCATAATGATTGCAACGTGTTTCGGTAATTTCTCAGGATCTATTTTTTCTTTTATCAACGACATATTTAATCTTCACAATAGCACGGCGGTCTTCCGAAAGAATAGGTCAATCCTATACTGAATGTATTCAGCCAGTCGCGGGATTCTAAATCACCTACACTTCTACTTCCGACCAATCCACGCTCTCTTTCTTTAGCCACTATAAAATAGTTTCCTGTTTCCAGAAGCGAACCTCCGGTAGTCGGGCTTATGATATCTCCGTTGTAGCTAGAAATGACATCTTTAGCCAAGATCTTGCTGTAATCCAGCTGATCGGTAAAAGTGTATCTGAATGTAGCTTCCGCGAAAATAGCCCAGCCGTAATTAAATTTATATTTCAGTCCCAAACCAAAAGGAATGTTCACTGCTGTTTTTGTTCCCAGAGAATATACAGGTGTCGATATGAAATCCTGCTCATTAATCGGAGCCTGCGCCACACCGTCAGCATTTCTTCTGAAGTCGTGCTTAATCGTTGCTTTCGGAGCATCATACATCAAACCGCCGATACCTGTAAAAATGTACGGACTTACCATACCTCTTTTCTGCTCGTTATTAACCGGGAAAAAATTATATTCGAAAACCAAACTGGCTTCGTAGATATTGTTTTTACCGAAAGAATTACGGTTTCTTCTGTACTCTTCTTTTGCAGATTTATCGCTAAACTGCACCTGATTGTAACCAACGTCTAATCTTACAGTCTGATAAGGATTAAAATTAAATCGGTACAATAACCCACCATAAAAAGGAACACCCAATTCTGAAGCACGGTTTAAATCCAAAGGCTGCTGAAGAATATAGTTGGTTTTCCCGATATCACCTATTAGATTGCTCATCCCCAAACGAACTCCCACTTCATTTCTCTGTGCTTTCATCCCTACCACAGTACCGAGGATAGTCATGAAGCTAAACAATAATTTTTTATTCATAGAAGAATATGGATTTATGGTTATTTTAAATTTTAATTTTTGCAAATATAAAACAAATTTATATTACTGATAATCTTAATGCTTCGTTAAAAATAAACAAAAAAGCATAATTAGTTATAAAGTAAACGGCAAACTTCAGATTTTATTCTTTTTTCGTCAGCGGCAGGCTTTCATAAAATCAGCAAACCCTCATCAGATGAGGGCTGCAAGATTATTTACTGTTGAAAATACTTCGTAGTTTATTTCTAAATCTGATGATTAAAGGCTCTTTGTAGTTTTTATCTTCATCGAAGTAGCCGTAACCATATCCGTAGCCATAACCGTAACCGTAGCCCTGCTTCGTGTTGTAATCATTATACACTAGACCAAGATGCTGTATTTCGTTGTTGTGATACTTCTCGGTAATCATTTTCAGCATGTATTTTTCGGTGTACTCATGACGCACGACGTATATGTTAGCATCAGAATATTTCATCAGATCATAAGAATCGGCAACAAGACCAACTGGCGGTGAATCGATAATGATAAAATCGTAAATCTTCTTCAGCTCCATAATGAAGCGGATGTTCTTCTCGCTCATCAATAATTCTGAAGGATTTGGCGGAATCGGTCCTGAAGTCGCCACATCAAGATTTGGGATATTCGTTTTATTAATAATCTGCTCAATGGCTACTTCACCCGTCAGATAATTTGAAATCCCGTATTTATTATCAATTTTAAAATCACCAAAAATCTTTGGCTTTCTTAAGTCCATACCCAGCAAAATAGTTTTCTTGTCACTTAAACCTAAAACAGAAGATAAATTGATCGAGACGTAGGTTTTACCTTCTCCACCCACAGATGACGTCACTAGAATTACCTTGCTTCCGTCATTCTCATTAGCCAGAAAACGCATATTGGCGCGTATTCCACGGAAAGCCTCTGAAACTGAAGACTTTGGCTGGTCAATAACCGTCCGCATACTTTCGTGACTGTTATTCCCGATCACACCCAGCAGCGGAATTCTTGTCGCGGCAAGCAGCTCTTTGATATTTCTGATTTTATTATCAAGCAAACCACCGATTAAAATGAAAGCAAGCGGCAACAAAAGCATTCCACCCATGATCGCGGCTTTTGTACCTTTTACATTCGGCCCGATTGGTCCCTGTCCTAGATTTTTCGCAGGATCGATCACCGTAATATCCGACTGATTGGTCGCCATTCGCATCTGGCTTTCATTCTGCCGCCCAAGCAAACTGTTGTAGGTTGCTTCAATCATATTATAACCTCTTTCTGCATCGAGGTATCGGCGCTGTTTTTCAGGATAAGTCAAAAGATCAGAATTTGATTCTGCAATTTCCTGATCGATTCTGTTCAGCTGATTGCTGTAAACTGTGTACACATTTCGCAGTGAACCGGTAGAATTCATTTTTGCATCATTGATGAGACGGTTGATTTCCTTCATCGGCTCAGAATTCGGCGTATAAATCGACGCCAGTTCTCTTCTTTTCAGATATAAAGCTTTCAATTCTGAAACAGACGCAGAAAACATTCCGTCTTCAAAACCTGCTGCAGACGGATTAATCATTCTGTCGAAATTCTGCGTTTCCACCGAGTTTCTGATGTTGCTCAGCGAGCTCATTTTGCTTACGATATCGGCTTTTTTGGCTTCCAGATCTTTTATTTTCGAAATTGATTTCTCGTCGCGGTCTTTAATATCGTACAGCTTTTCTGTGGTTTTCAGATAATTGATGAAATTAGCGCTTGAGTCGAGTTTTTTACGGACCTCAGCAAGATTTTCGCGGAGATATTTTGCCGTGTTTTTGTCACCGGTTATTTTATCGTTGAACCTCTTTTTCTGCAATTCTTCAACAGACTTATTCAGAAAATTCACTGTAGAATTCAGGTTAAAACCTTTTTTGCTGATAATCATGATCGAATTGATTTCTTTATCAAAATCAATGTTGATCGATGATATAATATCGTTTACACTTTGGTTTACAGTGTAAAGACTTACGATAATATTATCAAGTTTAATATCCGGCTTTACAGGATTTGGCAACAACCGGAATCTAAGATTCGGTGCATTGTACCATTCATTCAGACGGATTGTTTTATTGGCAGGTTTTGCATAACTCGGCACATTCTGATAACCTTCGTAGACGAAAGAGTAAAGACTGGTGGTGTGACCTTCTTCCGGAAAAACAATTTCGTAGGTGTCTTTGCCTTTCGGCACAATCGTGATCGGATAATTAACCTGCTGAAGATGTTTTTTATCGATTTCTAAAAATACCGGCGAATCATTTTTATCTAAAAAAGTAGATTTTACAAAGCCTTTCGTCTGATAATTGGTAAAAAGATTGAGCTCTTTCACCAAAAATTCGTTGTGCGTACGCGAAAGCAAAACCTTTTTCAAATAGACTCCATCCTGATTTCCGCCCTGTCCCCAAATGAAATTGATCGACTGGTTTGGTGTAAAATAACTCGATGTATTATTGGAAACACTCAGAGAAAGATTGGAAGAGTAGATATTCTGCGCATAATATTTACCGTAAACATACGCCGCTGCATAACCGATGGTGAGCATCAGAACAAACCAATACCAATTTCTGAGAATTCTTCTTAAAAAATGCTCGATATCAAACACAGCGAAAGACCCGAATTTATCTTTCTGAGCTTCATTTTTGTCGGCAGTATCTTTTGCGGGAATCATTAGTTAAGATTTTTGATAAGTAGATAAATCGACAAAGCTGTAGTAATCACAGAAACTCCGCTGATGATCGTCTGTACAGGATCTTTACCGAAACCATTAAGGCTTCTTCCGCGGGTAGTAAGCAAAATTTCGTCGCCGTTCTGTACATAAAAGTAAGGCGAATTCATCACATCTTCGCGGGTAAGATCGATTTTGGCCACTTTTATTCCTTCGGGATATTTTCTGTGAATCACGATATTTTTCCGGTCAATAGTTCTGTTTAACCCGCCGTTTATCGAGATCGCTTCGGTAAGGGTGAGTGTGTTTTTGTAAGCCACTTTTTCACCAGTCATTCCCGTCGTTTCCACATCGCCAAGAACGGTGTAGCGAATTCCGTCTGTATTTAAACGGACTTCAGATTTTCCTTCCTGAAAATTTTCATTTACTTTATTCTGAATTTCCTGGCTGATATCTTCTAAAGTTCTTCCTTCCGCTTTAATAAAACCAATTCCAAAGACATTAATATCACCTTTAGTATCGATTTTTAAACCATTGAAATAGAAAATCGCATTTCCACCAACTGTGCCTGAAGAACTTCCCCCGGTTGCTAACGGGTTTACTGCTGCACCGCCGCCAGATCCGCCTGAAGTATTGATTGATGAATAAAACTGTGCGGCATCTCCTTTTGGCGTCGTCACAATATTCAGGTTAAGAATATCATTTTTCGTTACTCGGTACACCGGGATATTATAAGGAATCAAACCTTCTTCATTGATTACAAGGCTTTCGCTCGGCTGCATATATTTTACGTCTTTTGGCGCGATACAGGCCGAAAGCAAAAAAACAAAGGCAAAAAAGAAGATATATTTTGAGAGTTTCATCATTTTTATTAATATGGTTTGCAAAAATAAAAATTTAATTATTAGTTTTTAATTTATTATTACGCTGCCAGAAAATATAATCCGGAAGGTACGCGCCGAAGAATCCCATGATGAGGATCACCAGCAGAAGTACGTTTACATTAATATGACGCAGGAAATAAGTGACTGCGATAATCAAAAGGTAATACGAAATAATATAAAAAGTCGATCTGCGGTGCGTAAGATTCAGGCGCAGAAGTTTGTGGTGTATGTGATTTTTATCCGCTTCAAAGGGTGATTTTTTATTCCAGAGACGAACGAGAATGACGTTTAAAGTATCAATAATCGGTAAAATTAAAATTGCTACAGCAATCACCGGCGCAGATTTAAGATGATACCTCGGTACATCAGGGAGTTTTTTATCAATGAAAATATCAATGAAACAGATGCATGTGAACGCCAGCAAAAAGCCCAAAAGCATTGATCCAGTATCGCCCATAAAAACTTTTATCATACGGTAATGCGATAGATTATAGTACAAAAACGCAAGCACCGAGCCGATAATTACCGCCGAAAGCACGACTAACGGATAATTATATTCGCCTAAACGGTAATAACTGATGCCAAAAAGTGCACTGCAGATCAGAGAATATCCGCCTGCCAAACCATCTATTCCGTCGATAAGATTGAAAGCATTGATTAAAATAATGAATGTGACAATCGAGAAAACGACACTCACAAAATAATTAATTTCATTAATCCCAAAAAGACCGAACAGACTTCGGATTCTGATATCGGACCCGATGACAATTAAAGCTGAGACAATAATCTGGGCCACCAGCTTTTTATAAGCGCGCATCACCACAATATCATCCATTACACCGATGTACAGCAGGATTATAAGTGATGCAAAAAGAAATTTATACAGTTCGAAAAGCTCGTAGGCAAAAATAGAAGTACAGATTCCGATGGAATAAAAAATGGCAATTCCGCCAAGATTCGGGATTTTCCGAAGGTGAGAACTGCGGCTTCCCGGCTCATCCATCAGATTTTTTCGTCGCGAAATTTTATTGATCGTAGGAATCGAGTAAAAAGTGATGAGAAAAGAGAAGATAAAACCACACGCCATTTTTACATAAAAAAAATGGATTCCAAACTGGTTGATAAACAATTCTAAACTCTTCATCCCGTAGATTAAAGGTTTTGTGCCGATGTCTGAATTCCGCAGAACCCGTAAAAGTGAAGTGAGCACTTTCTACCGAGACAATTTTTCTTCATTTGTGTTATAAAATCTTCCGTATCAGCTTTTTTTGCTCTGCAAAATAAAGGAGATAGTAGATCTTTTTTTTCAGGGGCAAAGATAAAAGATAATTTTTACCAAAACGACGGTATAATAATATATCTTTTATATTAATATTACGTTCAAAGACAAAATTCTTCAATTCAGCATCCATTTTTTTAAAAATTTTTTCATCTTTCACAAAAGCGAGATACGCCAGAAAACTGTACACACCCTCCAAAATCTGAAAATCTCTGAGTTCTTTTTTTCTTTCAGAATAGACTGACTTTGAAAAAGCAGATTCTACATTTTCTATAGCATGAAGCATATCCAGACCTTTCTCAGAATGTGTTTTTGAGATGGAATCGGGACGTGTGAAGTACTGATAATGATAATTTTGTGTCTGCGCGACGGTTTTACACTCAAGCAAAAGCTGCGGAATCAATTCTATATCCTCGAAATGCATTCCTTTTCTGAACCTTTTTTTATCAAAAAGCTCTTTCCTGAAAAGCTTATTGCAGGCAAAATAACTCAGATCTGAAAAGACAGAAAAATGATTTTTCAGGATGATTTTCTCAGGCATATTCGGGATCTGAGGAAGTTTCTGTACAACATTTCCCGCTTCATCGACCTTCTGAATATTACAGATTACCATTTCGGCATCATGCTTTTCGGCAAGCGCTATCATTTCTTCAAACATCGTTTCCGAAATAAAATCGTCGCTGTCTACAAAACCGATAAAATCGCCCGTCGCAGCATCAATTCCTGCATTTCGCGCATCACTGAGTCCGCCGTTTTTCTGTTGAAGCGCTTTTATTTTATCGGGAAAACGAATCACATATTCATCAATGATATCAGCCGAACGGTCAGTACTGCCATCATCTACAATAATGATTTCAAGGTTTTGCCAGGTTTGGTTTAAAAGAGAATTCAGGCACTTTGCAAGATATTTTTCTACATTGTACACCGGAACAATCGCCGATATTTTTGCCGGAAAACTGCTCATACGTCTTTGGTAAAGCGTGAACTCAGCCAGCCTTTCTTGGCTTCATCAAAATCGCTGCGCGAACAGGGAATGCAGTTTTCAATATGATCATCGTCACCAAAATACCAGAGATTGCTGAAAGTATCGCGCTTGAAAGCGTACTGCCGGTCTTCGATTAACACATAAAAAAGCTCATACTGACGCTCTTTCGGATGCGAATGCTGAATATTGACACCTTCGATAAGATACCAGATCATCTGCGCGAGCAGCTGGTGATTCAGCTGATTTTCAGAATAAATATTGTAATTGAAAATACCAACCGATTTCAGATTTTCACTCAGACCGATCTCTTTCATGTAAGCACAGATTTCCCTTTTATTTAAACCGTTTACCTGAGGATTTACCGAAAACGGTTCGCCAAAACTCTCTACAGCATCGCAGTTTACGGTTACCAAATCCGCTTTCCGGAAGTAAGGCTCGGTTTTCTCAGTCGAGTTCATCATTTCGGCCAGACGGATGATGTCGAACTCCACTTCTTTAATGAGTTTTACAGAATCGATCTCGTTCAGATGCTTCTGATACCCGAGATGATGATAATTTTTGACGGAGAAATTTTTTGAGCCGAGTATTTTGGTAAGAAAACTTTCCTCATTCATTCTCTCGCTCTGTTTCAGCGAGATCACATTGCTGATCTGCGTATAATTGATATTCTGATGATCGATGCTGAGCGCCGAGAAAAGCGAAAAAGCAAAATCATTCGACCCACCAATAATTACAGGAATCGCGCGCTTCTGATGACATGCCACAAGCACTTCCTGCAACACGTAATGCGAATCTTCCAGCGATTTACCCGAAACCAGATCGCCGAGATCGACCACAGGAATCTCGAAATCGAGGTTTGAAAGTTTATAAAACTCCCTGCGGACTGCTGTAAAATCATGCATTTCTGCATCGCCGCTAGCGCCGCGGTAATCGGATACGAAAAGCAATACGATGCTGTCTTCACGAATTTCTTTCCGGATGCGGTGACCGATTTGCCAGGTTTCGGTTTTGAAATCGCGCGGCGACAGTATAAAATCTTCAAAATTCATCTTCAGGGTTCTTAGTGGTTTCAAAAATATTAAAAATATTCTGAGTGAGACATCAGTTTGCTTTACTGCCGAAAATTGTTTCTGCATAGTTTGAATAAAAGATTCTTTCAAATACCATGATTTTTCTTTACTTTTCACTTCGAATTGAAAATTTATCTAACTTTCTCAAACATCGCCTTATGAAAAAAATCTTTGCATTCTTTTGTTTGCTTTCTATTCTCTCTGCCTATTCTCAAAAAAGCTTTACAGTATCCGGAAAACTCTCGGGTTTCAAAGAAAATGCTTTAGTGAAAATCACACAAAACAATGTGGTGCTTGACAGTTGCTTCCTTAAAAATGAAAATTTCAGGCTAAAAGGTGTGATTACAAACGCACCGTCTACGGTTTATCTGCAGATTTTCAGCGGAAAAGAAATTAAATATTCATCATTATTTATCGGTAACGAAAATATAACTGTAGATGCAGATATTGCCGATTTTAAATGGAATGTAAAAACATCAGGCTCGAAGTATGACAATGTACGCTATCAGAATTATCAGCTCGTAAAGGATTTATATTTTCAGAGAACACAATATGAAAATGAGGTAAATAAACTGCGGGATCTCGGAAAGTGGAATGACAGTCTGCAAAAACAGTACTGGAGCCAGAAAGAGCCTTTAGGCAAAATCGCTTTGACAGATAAAAAAATTGCTGATCTCGAAAGAAAGTTTTTGTCGCAAAACATCAATACAGAGTATGGTCTTGATAAGCTTCAAATGATGATGCCAACTTTACCAGGAACTTTCGTCTCTGATTTGATCAAAAAGATTAATCCGAAAATGAAGAAAACCGCCAGAGTAAAATCGATCATTGCATTCTTTAACAACAAAGATTTGAAAACCGGCGACGCCTATTTCGATTTCACAGCTTACGATCTCTATAATAAGAAACATACGTTTTCAGATTTCTTCAACGGAAAATATGTGCTGCTGGATTTTACTACACTGCACTGCGGATTTTGTCTGGCAGCAGTTCCAGTTTTAGATCAGTTGAGAGCTGACATAGGCGACCAGCTCGAAATTGTGAGTTTTTATGTTGATAATGATTTGAAAGGACTGCAGAAAATGCAGAAAAAACATCAAACAGACTGGATCATGATCTGGGACAAAAAGGGAAGACTTGGAGAAACCTACTCCACCTATAAAATCTCGGGAACGCCCAATTTATTTCTTTTCACACCGGAAGGAAAGCTTATTGAGAAGTTTGATGGTCTTTACGAAGACCTTGCAGATCAGATTAAAAAGAGTATTAATTGATAAAAATTTCGGGTAAAGAAATAATTTGCTGAACGTTTGACCATCTGCGTCCCTCACCTTTTCATCTGTGTCACCGAATAGAAGAATCGTTCACCCGCATACAGCGCAAGCTGTCCGCCAGGGCCGTTCAGATTGTATTCAAAACCATGCGTGCCCCACGGGATGGTGAGCAGATAGTTTTTCACCCCTTTTTTATCGAGTTCTTTCTTCATCATTTCGCTCTGTATATGCCAGACGTGCGCATCGAGACAGCCATGGGCAAGCAATGTGGGAGTCGTTTTTGGAGTGATGTGAAAAAGCGGCGATTCGGCGATGTACTTTTCGGGAACTTCTTCCGGCGTACCTCCGAGAAAATCACGCTGCACTTTTCGGGAATCCATAATCAACGGATTGTCGGGATTTTGGTAACTCCACGGCATATTGATCGCTCCATAAAAAGCAGCAACGCCTTTTACACCGCTTTCGTTTCCGGTGTACGCCATCGTCAGAACAATAGATGCACCGGCAGATCTTCCCATGAGCACAAAATTGGTGGTGTCAATTTTAAGTTTCGTAGAATGCTGCCGCAACCATTTAAAAGCCGAATGCAGATCTTCCTGCTGTGCCGGGCTCGGAAATTTGGGGGCCAGACGGTAATTAATCGTCGCCACCTGATATCCGGCATTTGCATAGTAGTTATTCACTGCAGCAATCTCGCTGTTGTCTCCCTGCTTCCAGGAGCCACCATGCACGACGATAAGACAGGGACGCACACCGGGAAGAGCCGACGGCGTAAAATTTAATGTCAGATCTACGCCGGCAGGCTTTGCAAAATGATACGTGGTAAAAGGGATTTTTTCTGCTCCATTGCCTGTAAACATTCCTATAAAACTGAAGGGCTTTTCCCTGTGAAATCCTCTCATATCAGAATCTTTTACTCCAAATGATTTTTCGAGGTCTGCAGAAAGATGACTTCCGACTTTATAAGCGCGCACAATCGGTGAACTGAGAATCACGAAAGTTACCGCACCAATAATCAGCGAAGCCATTCTGAATTTTTTAGAATACCAGCTCCAGATAAACAACACAAGTGAAGCCAGCATAAAAATCCATGGAAACTCCGGAACGGCAATTCCTGCATACCATACATAATGGCTCGGAACCGGGAAAAAATTAACAAGCGATAGAATAAAAAGTAGGATAATCAGGATAAATCGGAGCATAATAAAGGTTTAAAACAACATACGACCGAAAACAGTCTTTAGATTTTAAGTCGACCAATTGATAACTGTCATTAAAATCTGCAATAGAAACATATCAATCGGCTAATATTCATACACTCAAAAAATATTTAATTTACCGTATTGTGGTATTAAAATATTTTTTACATTTGATGATTAACAATTTAAAATACCACAAATCATGAGCAGCAACAATCAATTCAGCGCAGAAATCCCTCAATCCGTTATCTTAGAGGTGACACAAAAACTTCAGGAAATCCGTACACTACTGGCGCCGTATCTTCAGGGTCTCACCGCTGAAGAGCGCGAAACGCTTTTTAAAATGGGCGACAAAACGGTAGCAACTGTACAGAAAGTAAAAAGTTATATAGATACCAACTCGGAATTTGTCCCCAATTATATGGATGAACCGGAATTTCTGAAAGATGAAGCCGTAGTTTCTGGGTTGAGTCCCGTTTACAATCTCACCACACAGCTTTCTTCCGACATCAATGATACGATGACACTGGCAGGAAGTGAAGCAATTACGGCAGCACTACTTTATTATGGTTCGGTAAAAGAGGCAGCAAGCAAAGGCATCGCCACAGCAAAACCCATTTATGAAGACCTCAGCGAGCGGTTTACACGAAAGAGCAGCAAGAAAACTCCAAAACCGTAATAATACCACACGGTTTTTGAACAAAACCACCCTTTTAGGCTCGACAACCAGCCAAAAAGGGTGGTTTTTGATGCAATTAGGGTGGATTTCCAGGCAAAAAGGGTGGATTTCCAGGCAAAAAGGGTGGAATTCTAGGCAAATTGCCTCAACATCCAGGCAAAAAGGCTCAACATCGAGGTAGATAGGGTGGATGACGAGGCAAAATGGATTATCATCTACCAGATAGGGATTAAATTTTAATTAGCTTTAAAAAATTTTAGAAAAAATTAGTGCTTATATAAAATCTTTCGAATCATTCAGTGAGATTCATTTACGTTTTTAAATTTTTTAAGCCGATGATTTACATAAAAGTAAATTGCAAATGCTTCCAGTATGATAAGCAGTTTTATAAGCCCGTTAAAGTCTTGGTTGAGATATGTGAAAACAAAGTAAAGAACAAAATTAAAAACAGCAAATATCAAAAATAAAACAGAAGCTAGTTTATTTGCAAAATGCCAATGCTCATTGCTCTGTATCGATAAAGATGTGCGAAAGCCGTAAAATCTATTTATCTTTTTTGGAGGAAACAGATAAAAAACCAAAGCTATAAGGAAAAAACCGACTGTGAAAATTAAAGCGTTTTGCATTTTGATTATTTTTGGATGTGTAAATATAACTAAGCAATGAATAGCATGAGAAAACTAACAGAAATAATTACCATTATTTTTCCGTTGACCGGTATTTTTTTAATGTTATATCTTGCAATTCCATTTCTTTATTTAGAAAGCTATTTTCCAATGAAACCTTATATTGACACTAAGTTTTCGGAAGATTTTAAGCCTGAAAATTTCGAAATAATAAAAAAAGGAATGAATAAGTCAGAAGTTGAGATCATATTGGGAAAACCATTAAAATACAGCACTAAAATAGAATCTTCTGTACAGCCACATGATACCAACATTTCAATATATGCAGGCGATGGAAAATCAAACTGGGGAGATTTTGCCTGGAAATCTTTTGATGTTTATTACAATAAAAATAATATTTTTGTAGACAAAAAAACGCAGTGGTGGTATGACTAACTAACTTGATAATTTTAGCCTTACAAATCAATGAAAATATATCATTTAAAGACATTGCATCATTCGAGAGTCATTGCAAGTGTTTTTCTCTTCTCTGTAATTCTAATTCTGTAAATAAATAATTGCAGCCGCTGAATATAATAGTTTCATCGCAATTTTATCTGCAATATCACTGTGTTTCAATTGGGATATAATGTTTTAAAATCAGTCAGTATTTTTAAGATTTTGCTTTATAATTTATAAAAATTATTAATACAAGTATTTTATTTTAATACATAAAAAAACACAGACCAAAAATCTGTGCTTTTCTATTGATAAGAATTATCCTATTTCTTCGCGGCCGGTTTTTTTGCCGGAGCTTTCTTCGCGGTGGTGGTTGTCTTTTTTGCAGCTGGTTTCTTGGCAGCGGCAGTTTTTTTGGCAGCCGGTTTTTTCTTCTCAGCAAAAGCTTTCGGGTCTTGCGCCGTGATCCACTTTTTCACCTCATCAAGAGAAACATCTTTCAGGTCGTCGGCTTCGTATTTGGTTTCGTCTTTCTTTCTCGGGATCTTGTAGATGTTTTTTCCGTGCTTTAAAATCGGTCCCCAACGGGCGTTTTCAATCGAGATTTTCTCGTCTTCCCACTGCTGAATGTAGCGGTTGGCTTCTTTTTCCAGCTTGGCTTCCACCAGTTCGTTGATGTCGTTTTGCGAAAGATTTTCAAAATCGTAGCGCTTCGGCACGTTGATGAAAATGCTTTTGTACTTGATAAACGGCCCAAACCTTCCTGATCCTTTTGTAATCGGTTCGCCTTTGTAGGACGCGATTGGTGCATCGGCCAGTTTCTTTTCGGCAATGATTTCCTCAGCACGTTTCTGATCTACCGCCAGCGGATTTTCACCTTTCGGAATGCTGACGTACGATTCGCCCCATTTTACATACGGACCAAATCTTCCGACGCCCACAGAAACGCCCAAACCATCCACTTCATTCAGTTCGAAAGGCAGTTTAAAGAGTTCCAAAGCTTCTTCAAAAGGAATTGTCGCGATGTTCTGATGAGACATCAGCGAAGCGAAAACCGGTTTCTCTTCATCGTCCTGCTCCCCGATCTGAATCATCGGCCCAAATCTTCCGATTCTCGCATAGACGTTTTTTCCGGTTTTAGGATCGACACCCAACAGACGTTCTCCGTTGGCACGGTCTGCATTTTCTTCAACATCTTCAATTCTCGGGTGGAATTTTGAGTAGAAATCGGTCATCATCGTTTTCCACTTCTGTCCACCGTTGGCAATCTCATCAAAGCTTTCTTCTACCCTTGCGGTAAACCCGAAATCGAGAATTTCGCTGAAGTTGTCCGTTAAAAAGTCGTTCACAACCTCACCAATGTCGGTAGGAACGAATTTGTTTTTGTCACCCCCGAATTTATCTTCGAGGATTTCTTTTTTAAGCTGATCTTTTTCAAGGGAAATTTTCACCACTTCTCTCGTCTGTGGCTCGATTTCTCTTTTGTCGACGTATTCTCTGTTTTGAATCGTCTGAATCGTCGGCGCATACGTCGAAGGTCTTCCGATACCGAGTTCCTCAAGTTTTTTTACCAGTCCGGCTTCTGTATACCGTGCACTCGGACGCGTAAATTTCTCTGTGGCGATGATTTTTTTATAATCTAAATCTTCTCCGACTGATACTTTCGGAAGCAGTTTTTCGTTGGTTTCATCATCTTCTTCATCCGTTTTTACGATGCCGTACGCCCGAAGAAAACCGTCGAAAATAATAACTTCACCCTGTGCCTCAAAATGCTGCGGAAGTTTGGTATTTCCGATTTCGATTACTGTTTTTTCGATCTTGGCATTGGCCATCTGAGAAGCGAGTGTACGTCGGTAAATTAACTGATACAGTTTATTCAGCTGTGCATCGCTGACGCTTTTCAGTGAAAAATCGGTCGGGCGAATCGCCTCATGCGCTTCCTGTGCAGAAGCAGATTTGGTGGTATATTTTCTCGGTGCCGAATATTCTGCACCGTATTCTGAGACAATCTGGTTTTTTGCGCCTTCAATGGCTTCCTGAGAAAGATTCACCGAGTCGGTTCTCATATACGTAATGTGACCTTCTTCATATAATCTCTGCGCCAGACGCATCGTATTGGTTACATTATATCCGAGTCTGGAAGAGGCTTCCTGCTGAAGTGTAGAAGTGGTAAAAGGTGCTGACGCTGATCTTGTTCCCGGTTTTGTTTCTACATTTAAAACCTTAAAATCGACTGTTTTTGCCAGATTTAAAAATGATTCTGCCTCGTCTTCTTTAGCAAAATCTTTTTTAAGCTTTGCAGCGATTTCCTGTTTTGATTTATTTAAAAAAATGCCTTCCAGCTTAAAACTCGCTTTCGGTTTAAACTCACGGATTTCTTTTTCCCGTTCCACCACAAGACGCACCGCCACCGACTGTACACGGCCGGCAGACAATCCGGGTTTTACTTTTTTCCATAAAACAGGAGACATTTCAAAACCTACAATCCGGTCTAAAACCCTTCTCGCCTGCTGGGCATTTACAAGATTCTGGTCTATATCGCGCGGATTTTCTATGGCTTTAAGAATAGCATTTTTGGTAATCTCATGGAAGACAATACGCTTTCTGTTTTCAGGTTTCAGTTTAAGCTCTTCGGCAAGATGCCACGCGATGGCCTCACCTTCGCGGTCTTCATCGGACGCGAGCCATACCACATCTGCTTTTTTCACAGAAGCTTTCAGCTCGGTCACCAATTTCTTTTTGTCGGCAGAAACTTCGTAATCTGGACTAAAGGTGGCAAGATCTATCCCCATTCCTTTTTTTGGAAGATCACGGATGTGACCGAAGCTTGATTTCACCTCGAAATCACTCCCCAAATACTTCTGAATAGTTTTAGCTTTTGCCGGAGATTCTACGATTACAAGATTTTTAGACATTCTGAAATTTTTGCAAAAGTAAAGCTTTTTTTGATACCGCTTTTTGAATCAGCGCATTTTATTAAGGAGATGAGCCGGAGCGACAAGCGTTCGGTAGAAAAATCCGTCCCATGTGAAGCCGCTTCCCGACATTTCAACGCGGTAGCAGAGCGAGAATAAAATAATGAAAACCGTGATGAAAAACTTCTCATTAAAAACTGTTTTTTCACTTGCAAAAGCCTGACTGCTTTTTTCCAGAAAAACTGACATCAGAATAATTATAAAAATCATGTGAATGTACATCCAGCGGCCCCAGTCGATCGCCAGATAAAATAAAGGCAGCGAAAACAGAAATGTGGCAACGAGCATCAAGCCTATCTTTTTTCCGTTTTTCTGGAATTTTAAATAAAAATAAAGATGCACCGCAGAAATCATTAAACTTAAAAAATAGAGCCTGTATTCTTCAAAATGTTCTTTTATGTATTCACGTTCGTTGATATTCCAGAAGAAAATTCCACGCGTGAAAACGACGCCGCGATCTGCTAAAATCGGCAGCGAATTTCCTTCATTGATATTTTTTCCAAAGAGAAAAAGCAAAACCGCAGGTACAAAAACCGCAATGATGAATTTTAAATATCGTTTAAATTCCCACTTTCCCGTTTTTAAATACAATACAACAATAAAATAGGGAATGAAAAACAGCGCCAATTCATGCAGGAACATCGCTACAAAAAGTACAGCTGCGACCAAATATTCCTTTTTTAAACTAAGTGTATTCTGATCAAGCTGCCTTGTAAACCATGCGAAAATGAGAAACAGGATAAATTCTTTTTTCCCGACGTAATCGACACAGTTGAAAATCCCGACAAATCCGATAGAAGAAAGCAACAGCGAGAGGTAAAGCCAAGTTCCGGTTTTGTACTGAATGAGTTTAAAATAATTCCAGAAAAAAGCTGTTATAATAACAAACTGTGCGGAAAAAACCAGAAGATTCAGTTTAATTCCGGTAAAATCCTGCAGCAGAAAGAAAAAACTTCCGGATAGTCCACGGCGTTTAAAACCGCCATCCTGATAATTAATCAGCCAGTCGCCGAGGACATAGCCGTCGGCCCGCGCATTGTGCAGATACGTGAAAAAAAGCGAAAACGCAGCGGTTGCGCCGATGATGAGATACATCCACGTTTTTAGATTCAGAAAAAAGCTGATTTTCTCTGATCTCATTTGTAAAGTTTTAGTTTAAAACAAAAAACAAAACAGCTGTCGCCCACCATTTTCCTATTTTCATCGGCAAAAATAAGAATTTGACGGTTGCGACAGCTATTTTGTTTGAAGCTGAATGAAAAGAAAATTACTTCTTGGTAATCTTGATCACACTTTCAGAATTATTGATTCTCAAAAGATAAACACCGGAAATAAGCGAAGAAACATCGGTTTTCATATCCTCAAATTTGCCAGATTTTATCAGCTGACCGGAAAGATTATAAAGCTGAAAATAATACATTTTTTCTGCATCAGCTTTAAGATAAAGCGTGTTTCCGACAGGATTTGGGAAAACAGTGATCGCTGCATCTCTGGTTTTTTCTACAACTTCTGCTTTTGAATAGGTATTGGTCGCTTTCTGCGAATTACCAGAGGTAACAGGTATGCGCACCACCGGACCTTCTTCTTTGCCGTTGGCATATTTTACCTTTACACAACGGCAGTTCATTCCGAAATAAGGATCGTTGTTGTCATGAAAAGCAATCATGCGGTTGGCACTCGAAGCGGCATCAAAAAGAATATTTATAGGTCTTCCGAGATAATTTGAATTGAGAGCAGCCGTCCAGATCCCGGGATACTGGAAATTATTTACGGTAAAAGTTCCCTGCGCAGTCTGATTTCCAGTCACACTTCTAAAACCTCTCGATCCTGAATTCGGATAATTTCCAACACTGTATGCAGAATTTCCGTACATGTAACCGATCGTCGTGCTTGTGCTGTTTCTCACGCGTATTCCCAGATAATCATTGATGACGCTGTAACTTGTCGCCACATTTTTATCTTTTTTAAACCAGGGTGACATTCCAAAATCGCGATTGGCAATCACGGCAACACCCGTAAGATCAGGAATTCTCCAGCCTTCCGGGCAAGGATCGAAGACTGATTTCGTTCCGCCACGTCCCCAACGGTCGGCTGCAAGATTTGGCTCATTCATCAGCCAGTCTGTTCCGCCCGTGTTCAGCGGTGCACTGCTGTTAAATGGTGCAAAAGCGCTCGGAACCATGTACACCAGAGGATTTTTCACAGAATAAGATAATATTTTGGCAATTTTATCTGAAACCTTATCAGTTGTCTGCACATTTGCCGCGGTAGAATATGCGGAAAACGGGATGATGTAATTTCCCGAGGTGTTATTGTAAGTTCCTCCAGCAAGAGTGGTATAAGCAACCGTACCGTTTTGCGAAACATTTCCCAGGAAAATATTGTACGAAGCTCTGTTATCAGCAAACTGAAAAGAAGGAATCGGGTCTTTTCTTCCCCACTGATACTGCATTCCTGTAGATGCACGAATCTTTGCCAGTTCTGCCGCAGTCGGCGTTAATGGATTGGCAACATTCGGAAAAGCATCAGTTGCACCGAGATTCCGGTCCATAAATTCTGTTTTTAAAATATCGCCCTTCAGAATATAATTTACGTAATTGGCAGCAGAAGTATTTGGCATTTCGGTAGTGTACTGGTACGTTTCCACGGGAGAATCTGTCACCCAGATGTGCCACGACCAGTATACCGGATTTGTAATGCTGCCGTTGTGTAAAGTAACTACGGCATTTCCACTTTGGTTGGGATTAATGATTACAGAAATTTTAGAATTAACCAAACCTGAAGTGCCTGAAGGCGACGGATTAATTACCGAAACTGTATTAATTAATGATGTATTGGTCGACCATAAAACGTTTGCTTTTAAACTGTTAAAATTTACCGGATTTAAAATTGCAGCATTTCCCAGCATCTGACTTTGTACCGAAAAAGCTTTACTTACCGGAATTTCAATGGTATTTGCTGATGCGCTTTTAACCAACTGATAGGTATTTGGCTGATCCATTCCTTCCGAGAAATCATTTGTCGGCGAAAGATATTCCGTCGGAAAATCGTAAGAATCGACCAAATACAAAGGATCTTTCACACATCGGCAGCCCGCAGCGTCTGAAGTTTTGGAAGTTGCGGTCGGCATGTACCAGTATCTTCCTTTTACTGTAGAATTTGATGCATCGGGTGTATCATTCTGATATTTATCGGAAAGCAGAAAAAGTGCACGCGCTCCGACAGAAGGAGTTGCATCAAAATGTCTTACCATTGTTGCCGTCCACAAAGTTGTGTGATGCTGATCGGTGTACTGTCCACCCTGAGAATTAATTGCCAACTGACCAACTCCAGGAAAAATTCCCATATTTTTTCCGGCAACATTGCTTAAATCAAAACCGAGATTCGGATATACTTTAAAGCCTGTCATAAACGCAGGAACTGCATTATCGTTTGGTTTAATGATGTGATAATTATTTGCTTCAAAAGCACTTTTACCTAAACTTGTCTGCACTCCAAAAGGCGAAAAATCTATCCTGACATCATCGTTGTATGTGGACGAAGCAAGGTTCGCCGCAAGCATCGAGGGAATCCGCCAGCCATTCGGACAAGGATCGAAAGGCGATTTGCTTCTGTACGGCGCCGCGCTCTGATCGCTGTTGTAATTCGGATAAACTTTTCCTTCAGAATTATCTGACCAAAGATTGAGCTCAGACAAAGTCGCGTCGTTGGTATCAGAAACTTTTCCGAACCAGTTGACCATAAGATTTGGATTATTGTTGTAAAAAGCCAGCCCCGAGTTATCATCTTTATTTACATAGATCAGACTCAGCGGATTTTTTACCGAACGCTGGATATTATTTGAAACCGTAGCCGTAGAAACCGGATAAAATTTTCTGAGATTGTCGAAATTCAAAACATTTGAGTTTCTGGCGTTTCGGTGGCGCACTCTTCCGATCGAGCCGGATACTTCGTAAAAATCATCGCCTTTCAAAACCAGCGGCGGAATCGGATCTTTTCTTCCCCATTGGTAGAGCAGACCGCCATTTCGGTTCCATTCGGGTCCAGATATTGAATTGCTTATGGCGCCAAGATTTCGGTCCATCCATTTCCAGTCTGCATCGGGAATACTTTCCAGAATACCGTCTTTTCTCATTCTTTTAAGATCAGCAAAACTTTTGTAGGCAGATCCATTTTCAGGATTATCAGTCACCCAAACATGCCACGACCAGTAGATTTCGCCGTTTACTTTCAGGGCAATCACTGCATTTCCTTCCCTGCTTTTATTGATCGGAACTTTAATTTTGGCGTCTTCGCCAGAACCTGTAATTTCCAGCGAATAATCCTGTGCCGATTTGATCAGTCCGTGAACATCTTCCCATAGAACATCAGCCGTGACATTTCCGGCCGGAAATCCGGCAGAAGCCAGAAAAGAATTGTTTTGCCACATCGCGTATGCTTTTTTGATGGGAATCAGCAAACCTTCCGCTGAAGTTGCCGGATCAAAACTATAGCTGTTTGGCGCTTTCGTCCAGTCTTTCGACTCCATTTCGGCAACTAAAATCCCATCATTGGCAAACCGGGTTTTTCCGGAAGAATTTCCCGGAACAATCTGAGCACTCAAACCGCAGGCAGAAAAGTAAAATGCGGCTGCAAAAATTTTCAAAGTAGAGATTTTCATATGTAATTCTTTAAGAAGCGAAAACTACAACTTTTGCGCCTTTCATACATAATTACCATTTATATAAAATATAATTTATATAAAGTATAAATATAATGTTGAATAAATAATGACATTGGTATTTTATCTTTAACTCAAGATTTTAATAAAAACGACTGTTTTACTACTTTTTTTCAACCGAAAAGGATTTGTTTGCGAAAAGAGTGAGAAAAATAAGACTTAAAAATAAAAATGTAGAGAAAACACTTAATGGATTTTATTACAGAAAATCTAAGGCAATAGATAGTTTTGATATAATTCTGCAGTGAAGCGGCCCGCAACAATATTCCGGAAGGTTGAAAAGACGATAAAATTGAAGACAAAAAGAGAAATTATAAACGTATAAATGATCTTTTTTGTGTTTTCGGAGACCACATACATCGTATTAATAATGATAATGTAAGAAAATCCGATAAACGCACCAGCAAGCCGCGAGGAGAAAACAGGATTATTTCTGAAAATAAAATAAAAACAGATCCCGATGACTGCATAATTTCTGTGATACTCGTAATATGGATATTTTTCGCGCATCGGTGTATCAAAAAAGAAAAGGAAAAACGTGAGAATCGCCATCATAATTTCCGGAATTCCGATCTCGCCATTTAAACGCTGTGCGGTCTCGTCAATATAACCGTTGAAACCTTCTACAAGCATATTGTCTGAAGCCACGCTGGTAATCAAATCGCCAAAAATACGGTACACTTCAAACGGAGAAGCAAACACCGAAGCGATGATTAAAATAAGCATCCAGGCTTTATTTAACGGAACTCTGGCCACCCAATACATCGGCAGAAAAACGTAACAGACATTATGAATTCCGGCACCTATATAGATGAAAAGCAAATACATCAGCAGATTTCTTTCTTTAATGAAGCGGATCGCAAAATAAACGATAAAAGATCCTAAACACTGACGGATCTGCCCGCTTTCACCAATAAAAAACCCGGGAATGAACATAAAAAGAATAAATGTGAACGGATAAAACGTGTTATCGCTCACATATTCTACTTTGAAAAACACCGTAATCGCCGCGACGACGAGCGTCAGCATATAAAACGGTGCATTGAAAATGTTTAAAAGCAATTTATTAATAAGTACAAAAAGCCACTCGAGTTCCACGGGTTGCGGCCCGTCGAGATACAAAGCTTTGAGAATAATACTTACGTAATCTTTAGTATCGGAATAATTGTAAATACCGATATAACTGCCGTAATCTGGACCAACCTGATTCCGCAAACCCGCAATCACAATGAGATAACCTGCCAGAAACCACAGATATTTTTTATCTACTTTGCGCCCAAAAACTTCCTGCATACTAAAGATAAGCAGATAAATAAGTGCAATGATATAATATGGATGTAGTAAACTCATGCAGAAACGTTCTTTTTGCTAAAACTGCCAGACACGGTGAGTAAAGCCGTCAAAATAATCGGGAGAAAAAGCCGGGTTTCCCAGAAAAGACCGACCAACGCAATCATCAGCAAATATGGCACGGCAAAGAAAAGATAATTTTTCAATATTTTTCTTTCTTCGGGTTGAGATAAATGGTAAAAAAAGTACACCGACAAAATCCCGAAAATTAATCCTGCCAAATTATATGGACTGCTGAAATTCTGTTTTAAATAAACACCTTCAGCAAATGACGCATCCTGCGGAATCAATAATCGTAATGCAACGTAAGGAACTACAAACGCGATGACCAAAGCTCCGGTTTCGATAAAATTTTTTGATTTTAAATCAGATAAATTTTTAAGATTAATGGTAAGCGCGGCGAAGAAAGCGATATTGAGACACGCAGTTTCGCGGACTAAAGTTGAAACAAAAATAACCGCCAGCAAAAGAACAAAATCTGATATTTTTCTCAGTTTCAAATATCTTAAACTTAAAAAAATGCCTGCCAAGTAGAGAAAAACTGCCATCATATCGCAGTTGGTCGGAACGTACTGCGCTATCACAAGAAAGAAAACCGCAAGCAGATGCATGATTTTTATATTTGAAACATTTGAGGAAGAAAATTCAAGCAGAATTTTAATTAAGTAAGATGAAAGCAGAAAAAACAGAACATTGACAAGAAATGTTGCGTGATAAAAATACGACCCGCTTTTTAAAATAAAATCTTTTTGAGCCGGCAGATAGTTTTCAGTAAAATTCCGAAGAAAATCTGTTGTTTCTACACTGAAGAGATTGGGCAAAACGCGGTACGCATACACCGAAGAAAACATAAAACCGGGAACGTTTTCTACTGTTTTTATTTTAACATAAGAAGATTCGAAACCATAATATGCCATGAAAAACAGCAGAAACGGCAAGATTACTACAAAAAGAACGCGGTAAATTTTTTCTTCAAATGTATTCGTCATAAAAGATCCGTGCGGATTGCGGCACGGCAACTAAAGAACTCTGCAAAAGTATAGGTTTTTTTCATTTTTTTAAGAAATTTTTAATCCTGAAAATAATAGCGCAAAACTGAGCAAAGAAAAATGTGTAATGGTTTCTAAAAGATGAATACCCGACATCTTATTACTGCTTTCACTTGACTTTCAGACATAAGCAACTTACGGTGTGGTAAGTGAATTATCAACTGTCATTTTATAAACTATTTTTACGTAAATAGTTGATTTTTACACAGCTTTAACTAAAACCCTTCTTTGCAATCAAAGTCATAATCGGTTACAAAATGTTTATGTAGAATATCTTATTTTTGTAGCTTTAAAAATTGCAGATGCAGAAAAATATTTTGGTCATTTACTACACGCAGACGGGCCAGCTGGAAGATATTATGAAAAATATTGCCCAGCCGTTTGAGGAAAAGACCGACGAATATAAAGTGACCTATTACCAGATTCATATGAAAAAGGATTTTCCTTTTCCGTGGCCGGGTGATGTTTTCTTTGACACATTTCCGGAGTCTTATCTGCAGATTCCGAGTGATATTTTGCCGCCTTCTGAAGAAGTTTTAAATCAGAAATATGATCTCATTCTCTTCGGTTATCAGGTATGGTATCTCACACCTTCCATTCCCATTATTTCTTTTTTAAAGAGTGGTTTTGCGGAAAAATTGATGGCAAATACGCCGGTGGTAACAATTTCCGGAACGAGAAATATGTGGATGCTTTCGCAGGAAAAACTGAAGGTTTATCTTAAAAACTTAAATGCCAACCTCATCGGAAATATCGCACTTGTAGACCGACACGACAATTATACAAGTGTACTGACGATTTTGAGATGGCTAACGACCGGTAAGAAAGAAAAATCAGGGATGCTGCCTGCCGCAGGCGTTTCAGAGGAAGAAATTTCAGGTGCAGGAAAATACGGAAGAATCATCGAAAGTCATTTTGAAAATAATGATTTCGCAAACCTACAGCCTGATCTTGTGAAAAATGGCGCCGTAGAAATCCGTCCGTTTTTAGTGCGTGTAGAAAAAGTAGGAAATAAGATTTTCACGGTCTGGTCAAACCTGATCATGAAAAACAGTCACAAAAGACCGACTTTAATTAAGTTTTTTAAAATGTATCTCATGGCCGCTATCTGGATTATTTCGCCAATCGTTTTGGTGTTCCACATCCTTCTGGCGCCGGTTTTATGGTCTAAAAGACAGAGACAGAAAGAATATTTACAGGGTATTAAAATTAAATAACAGAAGATGAAAGAAGTATACATCACCAAGGCATCTACTTTTTTGCCAAATGAGCCGGTGACGAATGATGAAATGGAGAGCTATCTCGGTATGGTAAACGACACTCCTTCAAAAGCTAAAGCTTTAATTTTACGAAATAATCAGATAAAAACAAGATATTACGCTTTAGATAAAAATCAAAAAGCAACGCATACCAATGCAGATATCACGGCAAAAGCGATCGAAGGACTTTTTGATGATCATTTTACGAAAGACGATCTTCAACTGATCTCTTGCGGAACGACGTCTGCCGATCAGATTCAGCCTTCGCATGCATCAATGGTGCACGGCGTTTTAAAAACTAAAAACTCGGTGGAAATCAATACGTCAATGGGGCTTTGCAACGCCGGAATGAACGCATTAAACTACGGTTTTCTTTCGGTAAAAGCAGGCGTGAAAGACAATGCAGTCTGCGTCGGTTCTGAGCGTTTTTCTTCGTGGATGACTGCCGATAAATTTGATCACGAAGCAGAAAATCTGAAACTTCTTGAAGAAAGACCGATCATCGCCTTCAAAAGAGAATTTTTGAGATGGATGCTTTCCGATGGTGCAGGCGCATTTTTGCTGCAGGACAAACCGCGCGAAAACAGCACTTCGCTTCGTATAGAATTTATAGATTTTTATTCGTATGCTCATCAGATCGAGGCCTGTATGTACGCAGGAACTGAAAAACAGGAGGACGGAAGTCTAAAATCCTGGGCAGATTATCCTTCTGAAGAATGGCTGAAGCAGTCGATTTTTGCATTAAAACAAGATACAAAACTTCTTGATGAATTTATTCTGGTGAAAGGTGCCGAAAGTTTACGCGCGTCTTTTGACAAACACAATCTCGACCCGGAATCTATCGATCACGTGTTGGCCCATGTTTCTTCAGGTTATTTTAAAGAAGGTTTAAAGACCGAATTTGCTGCTGTCGGACTTGATTTCCCTTACGAAAAATGGTTTTACAACCTCTCAGAAGTTGGGAATATAGGTGCAGGTTCTATCTTTATCGCATTGGAAGAATTAATGAATTCCGGGAAACTGAAGAAAGGCGAAAAAGTTTTACTCTGCGTTCCTGAGAGCGGAAGATTTGCCTATTCATGTGCACTTTTAACGGTAGTTTAATGGAAATTCAGCTGCCGGTTTCAGACCCAGATTTTATCGGAAAACTCATTCCGCAAAAAACACCTTTTGTAATGGTAAGCGGGATTATCTCCTATTCTGAAACAGATTTGATTTCCGAATTTATCATTCCCGAAGATCATCTATTTGTTCAGAAAGGATATTTTCAGGCGAGCGGTTTGATCGAGCATCAGGCGCAGAGCGTGGCGCTTCATACCGGATTTAGACATCATCTTTTAGGTAAAGAAACGCCGACCGGTTATATCGGTGCAATAAAATCTTTTGAAGCGGAAGAACTGCCGAAAGCGGGAAGCAGACTTGAAAGTGAAATCACTATTTTAAATGAAATGCTTGGTGTAACTTCTGTTGAAATTATCACCAGACTTGAAGGGAAAACAATCGCCCGATCTGAGATGAAAACTGTCATTAAATAAATGGAAAACCACCTCGCATATATTCAGAATTTGCTTCCGCACCGCGCGCCGATGCTGATGGTGGATGAGATTCTTGAAATCACAGACAGCTTCATCGTGACAAAATTTTCCATTCGAAAAGATAATATTTTTATTTCTGAAAATAAATTCTGCGAAAGCGGACTCACTGAGCACTGCGCCCAAACGAGCGCTACGATTTTGGGAAATTCGATGTCAGCAGAAAAAGGAAAACCAATGATCGGATTTATTGCCAGCATCAAAAAAATAGAGATTTTTGATTTGCCGGATGTCGGCGAAAACATTATTTCAAAAGCGGAATTAATTTCGAGATACGAAAATATCTGTCAGGTAAAATGCGAAACTTTTCTCGGCGAAAAACTTCTTCTGCAGGCGGAAATCAGCATGTTTGTGCAGGAAATTTAAACTCAATATAAAAATGAAAAGCCGGCTTTCTGTCGGCTTTTTTTATGTTTAAACCGAAAGGTTTGATTTTCGCTATATTTGAATAAACAAATAATATGAGCGTAAAAGTAAGGTTCTATTCGTATGATGTAGAGTTTGAGTTTGAAAATTCGGTAGAATTTCCGGTGGCACCGCAAGTTGGCGATGAGGTGAATCTTATTTCATTTTTTAAATATCAGACGTCCGAGCGGCACGAATATTACGAAAACATGGAAGATCTAAACCTGTATGACAATGCTTTGGTCACTGAGCGCACATGGTGCCGCGACACACAGAAAGATGAAGTCTATATGCTGATTCAGCTGAAATACAAAAGGAGAAAATAAATTTTCCGGTTTAATGAGAACAAAAAAGTGAGACATTTCTGCCTCACTTTTTTTTATATAAACTAAACTTTTAGTAACCGAAAATCGTTTCCAAACTAACCTCTTCAAAACTTCCCATTTTATTGATAGAAGCCATATCTAAGTTTTCTTTTTTACCGATAATCGCCGTGTTGTACTTCAGCGGTTTGATATCAGCATTATAGAAACCCGTGAGCTGAGGCAATGACAGCATCTGAATTTCACCGTAAATATCTTTTCTGATATCGTAATCGATGCCCAGTTTTTTTAAAGCGAGCTGATTAAAATAAATATTCTGACGGTTGATTCTGGTACTCGCAATCTGTTTTAAAGCCGAACCTTTTGCATTCTCAAACTGCGCCGGAATTTGCGGGAAATCTGCCATTAAATCATTCATCGCATTTACAGCCATCGGAAGTTTGTTGGCCTGCGTTCCGATGTAATTGGTAATATAATTCGGATGATTTTTTTCGCTCGCCGTTGCATAAGAAACGTATGCAGAATATGCCAAAGACTTACTTTCTCTGATTTCCTGGAAAACAATTGAAGATAAGCCGCGCCCGAAATATTCGTTGAAAACATTTACTTTTCCAAAGTTTTTCAGATTCACTTCGCTGCCTTTTGCTACTTTAGACATCTCCATTTGTACCATATCGTAATTGGTAAAATATACCTTGTCCTGCGTCGCCGGCTCTGGGTATACTTTTGCTTTTGCCGGCTGCATTGTTGCGTTTACGATAAATGGTTTTGCCGCTTTTTCCATTTTTTGCTGATCCTGCCCGTAAATGAAAACTTCGTACGGATACATATTCAACGTTTTGATTTTCGACATCAGCTGATTCACATCAATATTTTGCAGACGCTCTTTAGAAATCACATCGCTCATTCTTGAATCTTTGCCGTATTTGGCATAATTGGTAAGTGCTGCCATGATTCTCGTTTTGTCTTTCTTGGCGACATCACGAGACTCCAAAATTGTTTTTACGGTCTGGCCGTAGATCGCTTTATCGGCTTTCACATCCGTCAGCCAGTGATTCATCAGTTCTACACCTTTTTTCATATTGCTTTCCAAACCGGTGAGCGTGATGATTGTCTGATCATTTGATGTTCTGAAACTGTTGCTGATTCCCAGTTTAAAAAACTCTTCTTTCAGCTGCTCCGGTGTATATTTATCGGTACCGAGATATTGCAAGACACTCACGCCCAGTGAAAGTTCTTTGTCATTATCCGTACCAAAAGGAAAAACATAGCTTACCTGCGCAACTTCGTTGTATTTGTTTTTTACGAAACTTACTTTTTTGTCTTTTATTTTACTTGTAGCAATCGCCGTATTGTAATCAATAAACTGAGGTCTGATGTCGCCTGCTTTTGTCGAAAGAATACTTTTCAAAAACGGAGACTGCGCATCACGGTTGATTTTAATCGGTGTAATCCCGGGATTTTGCACGCGCACCAATTTGTCATTCACTCCTTTTTCCTTGTAAACAACTACATAATTATCTTTAAAGAAATCATTTGCAAACTTTACAATATCTGCTTTAGAAATCTTCTCATACTCGTTGATATCATCGAGTTCCTGTTGCCAGGTTCTCTCATTAATATACGCACCGTAAAGTGTTGTGGCAAGTCCGTCGGCTGTTTCCAGACTTTTCATGCGCTGCACTTTCATATCATTAACGATCGCTTTCTGCATCCAGTCCGGGAAATCGCCTTTCTTAATCAAATCAATCTGAGAAAGCATTAATTTTTTAGCGTCATCAAAACTCTGCCCTTCCTTCGGCATCACATACATCGTGAAAGCGCCGTACATTTTATAAGGCGATTCGTACGCGCCTGCGCCCAAAACTTTCTGTTTCTGCGTAATATTCAAATCAATTAAACCGGCATCGCCGCTGTTGCTGAGAATTTCGCCAACCATTGTCGCGAGTCTCGCTTCCTTGCTTCCGTAGGAATCTGATCTCCAGGCCATCGTCATTCTTGGTGCAGACGGACTTTTCACAGTTCTCGTTACCACAGAAGTCATTGGTGTTTCAGTGACCATTTTTTTCATTGGAAGTTCTTTATATTTAAAACTGCCAAAATACTGATCGACCATTTTGATCGTTTTGTCAAAATCTAAATCGCCAACCAAAACCACTGCCATGTTGTTTGGCACGTAATACATGTCAAAATATTTGTGAATGGCCTCCATTGAAGGACTTTTCAGATGCTCAGAAGTTCCGATTGTTGTCTGCTGACCGTTTGGATGTTTCGGAAATAAAGCTTCCATTAAAGCATAATTTACCAGACGTCCGTCATTATCCTGCGCACGGTTGTATTCTTCATAAACTGCTTCCAGTTCTGTATGGAAAAGTCTCAGAACCAATTCTGAGAAACGTTCTTTTTCTATTTTAAGCCATTTTTCAAGCTCATTTGCCGGAATATTATTTTTGTAAACCGTTTCATCAAGCCAGGTGTGAGCATTGGTCCCTGTTGCTCCGAGTGAAGAAATTGCCTTGTCGTATTCGTTGGCTATCGCAAATTTTGAAGCTTCCTGAGAAACCTCATCGATTCTTTTGTACAGCGCTTTCTTTTTCTCCGGATCTTTTTCGGCTTTGTGCTGCTCATATAGATCTGAAATCTGCTGAAGCAAAACCTTTTCTTTCGCCCAATCCTGCGTTCCGAGATGCGAAGTTCCCTTGAAAACCATGTGTTCCAGATAATGTGCAAGTCCGGTATTGTCGCTCGGGTCATTATTAGAACCTGTTCTCACAGGAATATACGTCTGAATTCTCGGGGCATCGTCGTTTTTCGCGAGATATACTTTCAAACCGTTTTTTAAAGTATAAACACGCACGCCGGCCTGATCATTTTTTACCGTTTCGTAAGAATATCCAGCCGCATCGGTCACGGTTTGCGTTTCAAATTTTTGCGCCATGGCATTCAGCGCAAAAAATAAGGAAAGCGAAATGAAAACTTTCTTCATATTTTTTAAGGTATCAATTTTAAATAATTAGTGCAAGAACGTAAAACTTTGTTACATATTTTTAACTTTTGGCTGGGATTTTATCTAAACTTCAGCAAACAGCATCGGCTGACAATCTGCTTTAATTTTAGTAAATTAGCCCTCGAAAACCGATAAAAGTCATATTATATAAAGGTTTTAATCTGTATTAAATAAAATAAATCCGGTGAAAAAAGACGAAATCCCGCAGGATGAAAGCAACCTGCAGTCTGCAAACATGACCGAAATGCTGTATGTAACCGACGAAAACGACAATTATACAACGGTAAACAGCATCGGTTGGGACGCTAAAAAAGCAGCACTCGACGAATCGATGCAGCTGATAAACGAAAGGATAGAATCTGCAAAAAAAAACGTCGCTGCAGGAAACGCAAGCCCGATTGTTTATTTTATGGAACTCAATAAAATGGATTTTGCGGTGCTTGCTGCTTACGCGAATATGTGGCAATGGAACGTGAAAAGACACTGCAAACCAAATAATTTCAAAAAACTCAGCGATTCTGTGCTGAAAAAATATGCTGATGCTTTTTCGGTTTCGGTAGACGAACTCAAAAACTTCAGTGGGAAACAATAATGAAAATCAACTTTGAACATCACCAAACGGCACACTGCGAAAATGGTGTCGCCAGCAATCTGCTTTTAAACAAAGGTTTAAAACTGAGCGAACCGATGATTTTCGGGATCGGCTCGGGACTTTTTTTCGTGTATTTACCTTTTTTAAAAGTGAATTTTGCTCCGGGATTCAGTTACCGGCCGATGCCTGGGGCGATTTTCAGCAAAGCCGCAAATAGACTTGGCATAAAGATCAAACGTCAGAAATTTTCAGATCCTAAAGATGCGCAGCAGGCTTTAGAAAAAAATCTGGAGCAGAATATTCCGACCGGTCTGCAGGTTGGCGTTTTCAATCTTACGTATTTTCCGGAGGAATATAAATTTCATTTTAACGCCCACAATCTTGTGGTATACGGCAAAGAAGACGGCAAATTTCTCATCAGCGACCCTGTGATGGATTTTGCAACAACGCTTTCTGTGGCCGAGCTCGAAAAAGTGCGTTATGCGAAGGGCGCGCTGGCACCCAAAGGCCACATGTACTTTCCCACGCATATTCCTGAGCATGTAGATTTAGAATCAGCAATTAAAAAAGGCATCAAAGATACGTGCAGCAATATGCTTGCGCCTGTACCTATTGTTGGTGTGAAGGCGATTCGCTGGGTGGCAAGAAATATTCCCAAGTGGGCTCATAAGAAAGGCACAAAAGAAACCAATCATTATCTCGGCCAACTTATTCGTATGCAGGAAGAAATTGGTACCGGCGGCGGCGGATTTCGTTTTATTTATGGAGCTTTTTTGCAGGAAGCGGCTGTTATTTTAAAAAATGAAAAGCTGCATGAGCTTTCGAAAGAAATCACTGCAATCGGTGATCTCTGGAGAGATTTTGCTGTAGATATTGCGCGGGTGTACAAAAACCGAAATTCGAAAAGCGACATTTACAATGAGCTTTCAAAATCGATGCTTCACATTGCCGATCTGGAGGAAGCTTTTTATAAAAAACTGAAAAAAGCAATCTAATTGGATACGATTATCGAGATCAAAAATCTCTACAAAAAATATAAAAAAGCCGATTTTTTTTCGGTGAACGATATTTCTCTGGATATAAAAAAAGAAGAAATTTTCGGAATTCTCGGCCCAAACGGCGCGGGAAAAACCACTTTGCTTTCTATGCTTTCGGGATTGATTAAACCTACATCAGGAAGTTTCAGCATCGACGGGCTATCGCACAAAAAAGATCAGACAAAAATCAGACAGATCATCGGTGCTGTTCCACAGGAATATGCGCTTTATCCGACGCTTACCGCCAAAGAAAACCTGATGTATTTTGGGAGTCTTTATGGTTTGAAAAGCACCGTTCTGCACCGTGAAATCGATCACGATTTAGAGATGATGGGCCTGGCAAAATTCGCTGACACCAAAATAAGTCAGTTTTCCGGCGGAATGAAAAGACGCTGCAATCTGATCGCAGGAACGCTCCATCATCCGAGGGTTTTATTTCTTGATGAACCTACGGTCGGCGTGGATGTTCAGTCTAAAAAAGCGATTATCGATTATCTTTTAAATTTGAATAAAGAAGGCACAACGATCATTTACACTTCGCACCATTTGTCTGAAGCTGAAGAGTTCTGCACGCAGATCGCAATCATTGATCACGGAAAAATACACGCGACCGGTTCGCCGGAAGAGCTTATCAATTCGGTTCCTCAGGCACAAAATCTGGAGGAGGTTTTTATATCATTAACAGGAAAAGAGTTGCGGGATGTTGTATAAATTGTGGCGGAGTTTCATTAAAGAAATCCTTTTGCTGAAAAGGGATATCGGCGGTATTGTCATCATTTTTCTGATGCCTCTTTTGTTGATTATCACCATTACGCTGATTCAGGATTCTACATTTAAAAATCTGGAGGGCACAAGGATTCCGGTAATTTTTATTGACAACGACCGTTCGGAAGTTTCGGAAAGCATTAAAGCAAATCTTACCAATGCAAAAACGTTTTCGCTGCTCACCGATTTTAGCGAAAAGGAAGCAGAAAAAGCGGTTTTTGCAGGAAAATATCAGTTGGCTATTGTTATTCCAAAGAATCTGACGAGCGATCTGAATCAAAATATTGATGCCAAAGTACAGTCGATTGTGAGTTCATTTGGTCTGGAAACTGACGCTGCAAACTCAAAAAAAGAACTTCCCAAGACAAAGGAAATTCATCTGTACTTCGATCCGGCGACCAATACTTCCTTTAAAAATTCTGTCACAGACGGCATTAATAAAATGATTTTCGGGATTGAAAATAAAAAAATTTACACCGCATTTCAGGATCAGCTGGGCACTACGGAAGCTCTCGACAACAAAAGTCTGATCACATTTAAAGAAATAAAACCAGTCACGGAAGGAAAGAAAGAAATCTTGCCAAATTCTGTACAGCATAACGTTCCGGCGTGGGCGCTTTTCGCGATCTTTTTCATCGTAGTTCCTTTATCTATCAATTTAGTTAAAGAAAAAAGCCAGGGCACGAGTGTACGGATCCGTGTGAGTCCGACGCCTTATTACATTCATATTTTAGGCAAAACATTCACGTACATCATTATTTGTATGATACAGTTTTTACTGATGGTCGCTGTGGGAATATATCTTTTTCCTTACATGGATTTGCCGCAGTTTGACGTCACCGGAAAAATGTTTCATCTCCTCGTAGTTACTTTTTTTGCAGGTTTAGCAGCCATTGGATTTGGTATTTTACTGGGTACCATTGCAGACACACAAGAACAGTCGGCGCCTTTTGGGGCAACTTCAGTTGTAGTTTTGGCAGCGATCGGCGGAATCTGGGTTCCGGTTTTTCTGATGCCTGAATTTATGCAGAAAATTGCTGCATTTTCACCGATGAACTGGGGACTGAACGCGTATTATGATATAATTCTTCGAAATGCTGGGTTGTCGCAAATCGCCCCGAAATTGATTTTCCTGCTGGTTTTCTACATTGTGATGGTAGTAATTTCTTTATTATATGATCGAAAAAAAAATGAAGTCTGAGCAAAAAGATATAAAATTCACAGAAGAAATCCGTGTACGTTTTAACGAAACCGATCCGCTGGGAATCGTATGGCACGGCCATTACATCACGTATTTCGAAGATGGCAGAGAAGCCTTCGGACGAGCTCACGGCCTCACCTATCTTGATGTAAAAAACGCAGGATTTGCAACGCCAATAGTAAAAAGCAGCTGTGAACATTTTCTTCCGTTGAAATATGGTGAAACTTTCACGATCGTCACCACTTTGGTACCATCTGATTCGGCAAAGCTGATTTACACCTATCAGCTTTTTAATAAAGATAAAAAACTTGTTTGCAAAGGAGAAACGGTGCAGGTTTTTTTAGATTCTGAAAACAATCTCTGCCTGTACAACCCGGAATTTTTTCAAAGCTGGAAAAACAAAATGGGAATATGAAGAAGGACGTTTACATTACCGATTACAACTGCGTCACGCCACTTGGTTTCGATGTTGAAAACAACTGGAAAGCTCTCGTATCAGGACAATCTGGTGTACAGGAGCTTTATTTTGAAAATATGCAGAAATCATTTTTTGTAGCCAAAATCGATGATAAAATTTTAGAAGAAAAATTCAACAAAAATTTTAAAAATTCAGTTTTTTCGAGACTTGAAAAAATACTTATTTTAAGTCTTCAACCTTTAATCGAACAGAATAAAATTTCAGAGAAAACCGCGCTGATTTTTTCGACCACGAAAGGAAATATCAGTCTGATTAAAGGTCAAAATGAAATTCCAGAAAACGCGTATCTGGGAAATTCAGCACAGAAAATTGCGGATTTTTTTGATTTTAAAATAAAACCGGTTGTCATTTCAAATGCCTGTGTTTCCGGTGTGATGGCAATTTCTGTAGCGAAAAACATGATCTCAGCCGGAATTTGCGAAGATGCTTTCGTTTTGGCCGGCGACGAGATTTCAGAATTTGTGCTTTCAGGATTCAATTCTTTTCAGGCAATTTCAAAAGCAGTTTGCAAACCGTATGATGAAAACCGCGACGGCATTAATCTTGGTGAAGCTGCCGCTTCCTGCTTTATCACTGCTAATCCTAGCGGAAACGAAAATTTTAGTTTTAAAATATCCGGCGGATCAGCGATCAATGATGCTAATCATATTTCCGGGCCTTCACGCACCGGCGACGGACTTTTTGCAAGCGTAGAGAATGCGATGAAAGAAGCAAATGTTTCTTCCGGGCAGATTGATTTTATTTCTGCACACGGTACCGCGACGGTTTATAATGATGAAATGGAAGCGATTGCGTTTAACCGGGCGAACCTTCAAAACATACCGCTGCACAGTCTGAAGGCGTTTTACGGTCATACTTTAGGTGCTTCAGGTTTGCTGGAAAGCATCATTTCGATGGAAAGCGCGAAACGAAATTTGTTAATAGCTTCGAAAAACTTTGAAAAATCGGGAGTTTCACAATTTTTGAATATTCTTAAAGAAAATCAGGCTGCTAAAATCAATACAATTCTGAAGACAGCATCAGGTTTTGGCGGATGCAATGCCGCGATAATTCTTGAAAAAATCAATTAGGAAAAATGAAAAAAACAGATTTTTGCCAGATTGAAGCATCGAAAATTGCACTGAACGGCGACTTGATTTTTGAAAGTAATTCGGAACATTTTGCAGAGTTTTCCAAGGAAGCGTATAAGTTTTTAAATATAGATTATCCGAAGTTTCATAAAATGGATCATCTCAGCAAACTGGCTTTTCTGGCTTCCGAAATGATTCTTAAAAATGGTGATCACAGCAGAACTGCTTTGGTTTTCGCCAATAAATCTTCAAGCCTTGACACCGATTTTAAATATCAGCAAAGCATTAATTCGTCAGAAAATTTTTATCCGAGTCCTGCAGTATTTGTATATACACTCCCCAATATCTGTGTTGGCGAAATCAGCATCAGGCATCAACTTCAGACCGAAAATGCTTTTTTTGTGTTGGATTCATTTGATGAAGATTTTATCAATCGTTACGCTCAGCAGATTTTGGATTCCGGGAAAGCCGAAAAAGTGCTCTATGGCTGGGTAGAGCTTTATCAGGAAAGTTATCAGGCTTTCGTATATTTGCTGACTAAATAAAAATAACATTTAATCCTTGCGATTCTGAAGTTTTGATTTACATAAAACAAAATTTCTGCAAGTGTAAATTTCAAAATAAAATGGAAAATTTAAAAGAAGAATTAAAACACAAAATTATAGAAGTTCTTAACCTTGAAGATGTTGCAGTAGAGGAAATTAAGGATGAAGATCCACTTTTCGGTGGCGGTCTTGGTTTGGATTCTATCGATGCACTTGAGCTGATCGTGCTTTTAGATAAGGACTACGGAATTAAACTCAGCGATCCGAAAAAAGGAAAAGAAATCTTCGCTTCGGTTGATACGATGGCGAAATTTATAGAACAAAACAGAACTAAATAGGAAGATCCGGGAATTTGTATTGAGTAAAAATGAATAAAAAAGTTGCCATTACCGGCATGGGCATTATTTCTTCGATCGGAATCGGTGTGGAAGAGAATTTTCTGTCGCTGCAAAACAGCCGGCACGGAATTTCTGATATCGAAAATTTTGAAACTCGACACGCCGGAAAAATCAAAACCGGTGAAATCAAACTTTCGAATGCCGATTTACAAAAAATGCTCGGGCTTTCCGACGAAAATGCGGCTACACGAACTGCACTTTTAGGAATGGTCGCTGCCAGAGAAGCGCTTGAAAGTGCCGGAATAAGTGATGTCAGTGAATTTAAAACCGGACTAATCTCATCCACGAGCGTTGGCGGAATGGATGTCACCGAAAAATATTTTTACTCGTACGAAGATCATCCGGATAAGCAAAAGTATATTCATTCGCACGATGCGGGAACTTCTTCGCTCGCGATTGCTGACTTTTTGGATCTTCAGGGAATGGTTTCTACGGTAAGCACAGCATGTTCTTCCGCTGCAAACGCGATTATGATGGGCGCAAAATTGATCAGAAACGGTGTTTTAGACCGTGTGATTGTTGGCGGAACCGATGCGCTTTCAAAATTTACGCTGAACGGTTTCAATACACTGATGATTCTTACCGATTCTTACAATACGCCTTTTGACGATGACCGAAAAGGTCTAAATCTTGGTGAAGCTGCTGCTTTCCTCGTTTTGGAATCTGATGAAATGGTGAAAAAAGGCAATAAAAAAGTTTTGGGTTATGTTTCCGGTTACGGAAATGCCAACGATGCGCATCACCAGACTGCGTCTTCAGAAAACGGACAGGGCGCTTTTCTGGCGATGGAAAAAGCATTAAAAGTTTCAGGTTTAAATAAAGAAGATATCGATTATATCAACGTTCATGGAACTGCAACGCCAAATAATGATTTGTCTGAAGGCATTGCAATGATCCGGATTTTTGGCGAAAACAATGTACCGGATTTCAGTTCAACAAAAGCTTTTACCGGTCATACTTTAGCCGCTGCTGCCGCGATTGAAGCTGTCTTTTCTGTTTTGGCGATACAAAAAAGCTGTATTTTTCCAAATTTAAATTTTAAAACAAAAATGCAGGAATTTGATCTGACGCCGGTTACTGATTTTAAAGAGAAAAACATCGATCATGTGCTTTCCAATTCTTTCGGTTTTGGCGGGAACTGTTCTACTTTAATATTTTCAAAATCATGATCGCCGTGTATATAAACAGCGCCGTCTGCATCTCGGCTCAGGATACTTTAGGCGAAAATTTTTTCGGAAATCTGCAGCCTCATCTTTCAGAAAATGTTCTGAAAGCTATAGAGCCAAATTATAAAGAATTTATTCCGCCTGCGATGATCCGCAGAATGTCGAAAACAGTGAAAATGAGTTCGGTTGCTTCTAAAAAAGCTTTACAGGAAGCAAAAATAGAAAATCCGGATGCGATTATCGTTGGCACCGGAATGGGCTGCTCACAAGATTCAGAAAAATTCTTAAAAAACGTGATCGACAACAACGAAGAATTTTTAACACCGACGTATTTCATTCAGTCGACACACAACACCGTTTCCGGACAGATTGCACTTATACTGCAGTGTCATGGCTATAATTTTACGTATGTGAATTCTTCCTCATCTCTGGAATTTTCTTTGCTGGATGCTAAAATGCAGATTCAGGATGGCGATGCCGAAAATATTCTCGTAGGTTCGACCGACGAGGAAACGCAGCGCACAATGGAGCTTTTTGATCTGAATAAAACGATAAAAAAATCTGAAAATCTTCCCGCAGATTTCCTGAATTCGACGACTGATGGTGTGATTTGGGGCGAAGGTGCGAGTTTTTTTGTTGTCGGAAAAGATAAAAATGAAAACTCTTATGCGAAGCTTGTTGATGTTTCATTAATTAATAATCTTGAGCTTTCAGAAACTGCAAATTTCATTACACAATTTTTACACAAAAATAATATTGAACCTGATCAACTTGATGCAGTGATTCTCGGTTTCAGCGGTGATGCAAAATCTGATCTCTTTTATAAAAAAGCACAGGAAATCTTTCAAAATTCGATGCAGCTTTATTACAAACATTTGAGCGGAGAATTCAACACAGCAAGCGGATTTGCACTTTTCATGGCGTGCCAGATTCTGAAAAAACAGGAAATACCTGAAGTGATGAAAATCAATGAGATTAAAAAAGATAAGATCAGAAAAATTTTGCTTTACAATCACCTTGGCGGAACAGATCACAGCCTCTTACTTCTCGAAAAAATATAAGTATGGAATCTATTTTAAAAGATTTTTACCGCGTTGAAAAACTCAGCAATGATGACAGCGGAAATTTTACAGCTGAAATAAAACTGAATCCTTCCCACAACATTTTCAAAGGCCATTTCCCAGGAAATCCTGTAACGCCAGGCGTTTGCATGATGCAGATTGTAAAAGATCTTACCGAAAAATGTACCGCCGAAAAACTTTTTCTGAAGTCGGCATCGAATGTGAAATTTATGTCGGTCATTAATCCAGAAGAAAATCCGGATCTTATGATTCAGTTAAATATCAAAACGGAAGAAAATATCATCAAAGTAAAATCTACCACATTGTTTGGCGAGACTATTGCTCTGAAAATGTCTGCACAGTATCAAAAAATCCCCTAATGAAAATGCTTCTCACCTTTCTGGTTTCCTTTTTTGCTTTTTTTCAAAATTCCGATCTTGAATCGCTGCGAAATTCTTACGCGAAAGCCAATTCTTCGAATGATGCTACGCGTGCTTTCATCCAGACGGCTTCAAAAAAAACGTCGGCTGATCCTGCAGTAATCGGCTACAAGGCAGCCGCACAGATTATGGAAGCAAAAGTGACAACGGAAAAAAACAAGCGTAAAACCTTTGTAAAAACAGGTGCGACCCAGCTTGAAAATGTGGTGAAAAGCAATCCAAATAATGTTGAACTTCGTTTGATCCGTTTGAGTGTTCAGGAAAATCTGCCGAAAATTGTCGGGTACTCAAAAAATATTAAGGAAGATAAAATCTTTTTAATTGCTAATTATCCTAAGCAGAATTCGGCGATGAAAAACTACATCAAAAGATTTGCAATGCAGTCTAAAAGCATGTCTGCAGCAGAAAAAACAATCTTTAAATAAGTAAAAATGGAAGTTTCTGAAGTAAAGAATCCATTTTCTTCAGATAAAATCTGCATTATTATTCCGGCGTACAACAACGTCAAAACGCTTCCCGCAATTCTTGAAAGAACGCTGAAAATTACCCAAAATATCATCGTTGTAAATGACGGCTCGAAAGATTCTACTCAACAAATTCTCGATAACTATCTGGATATAGACGTTATTCATCTTCCACAAAACGTCGGAAAAGGAAATGCGCTGAAACTCGCTTTTCGCCATGCAGTCGCCAAAAAGTACGATTTCGCAGTTACGCTTGATGCCAGTGGACAATACGATCCGGAAGATCTTCCTCTTTTTTTTAAAGGAATAAATGATTCAGATGGCAAAACAGTTTTCGTTGGGCAACGCGATTTCAGTAAGAAAAATTTCAGTGTAAAATTAGCTGAATTTTGGTTTTGGCTGGAAACCGGACAAAAACTGAACGATGTGAACTGCGGATTCAGACTTTATCCACTGCAGTTTGTTCCAAAAAAATTCTTCACACCCAAGTTTGAATTTGAAATTGAAATTCTCGTTCGGCTTGCGTGGAAAAATTTAGAAATAAAAAACATTCCGGTTCATCATCACGAAAATCCGGTTGACAGAATATCGCATTTCAGACCGGTAAAGGATGTTATCAGAATTACTTTCCTGAATTTGATTTTAATTCTGATCACTGTATTTTATGTTATTCCGCGAAATTTCATTCAAAACCTACGGAAGAAAAGTTTTAAAAGATTTATAAAAGAAGATGTTTTGGCGAGTGAAGGGACGAACCGCACGAAAGCTTTCTCGATCGCGATGGGAATTTTTGTAGGATTTTCTCCTTTCTGGGGTTTTCATACGTTACTTGTCATCGGACTTTCTGTTGTTTTTAAACTTAATAAAGTTTTGGCTTTTGTTGTTTCAAATGTGAGTCTGCCGCCGTTTATTCCGTTTTTATTTGCGGCTTCACTGTATGTCGGTTCACCGTTTGTCTCGCAGAAAACGGATCTCTTCAGCCAGGAATTAAATTTTGATCTGATTAAAAATAATTTTGTGCAATACGCAATTGGAAGTATGATTCTCGCGGTTTCACTGTCTGCTCTTTCCTTTTTTATTTCGCTTTTTTTTCTTAATAAAATAAGTCCTGAGAAAAAATAAAAGCAGCAAATCTCAAGATCTGCTGCTTCTTTTAAAATATTTTAACTTTTATTTTTTAATGAATTTCTGAGAATAATTGTTACCGGATTTATCTTTAAGATTCAGAATATAAACCCCACTGCTGAGATGCGAAACCTGCAAAGTGTTTGTATCTGTTTTTTTAGAAAGCACTACTTTTCCGCTAAGATCGAAGATTTTTGCTTCTGCAGGTTTAAAGTCGCTTTTGGTAGTAAACTGCAAAACATCCTGCGCCGGATTTGGATAAACACTGAACATTCCTTTGTTGGTCGCCGGTTCTTTAACATCCAAGAATGATCCTTCCAGCACGAAAAGGGTAGCGTTTGGCGAAGGATTATTGATCACATCTACCGTTCCTGAAGGCCATTTTACCACAACTTTGGTAATCGCGGTTGCCTGTCCGATGCCAAAATGCGTATTCAGAGTATTCATATTCTGAAAGCCTATACCGCTCTGTACATCACGAATCTGTTTTCCCCAGGCGCCATAAATTTCAACGCGCGCACCAATTCCGTTTCTGTTGCTGGCTGTTCCCTGAAGGGTTACTTTCAGCCATTTATTCGTGTTCCCGTTATTCATTAAAATGCTGTTTCCATTCTGAATATCAAGAAAACCGTCGTTGTTTAAATCTCCAATTGGACGATTGTACTGATTGAGCGGATACGTATTTAAATTTGGAGTAAAATGAAACGCACCATCGCCAAACATAATCGTATTTCCGCCACCGAGAATATCTAAAAATCCGTCGTTGTCGAAATCATAAGCAACATATTCACGGCTTGTTGTCGCACCCGTATCGTAACCGGAACCGGAACTCACATCAGTAAATGTTCCGTTGCCGTTGTTCTTCATCACTTTGCTGAGACCATTAGAATTTGAATTCATTCCGATCAAAGCATCCACGTAACCGTCATTATTAAAATCGCCCCACGCAGAAGACCATGTTTGTGTAGGATTTGCCATATTCGCCGCGACAGAAACGTTGGTAAATGTTCCGTTACCATTGTTTCGGTGAAGTTCGTCGATATTTCCACCTGGACCTGAACCTCCGCCACTACATTTTGCGATATACAGATCCTGATCGCCGTCGTTATCATAATCCATCCATATCGATCCGTAGTTTCCTCCTGATGGAAAATCGCCCATTCCACCCTGATTGTGATTCATATTGGTGCCGTCGTTCATGTAAAATCGGTTCGGGGAATTATCGTCGCAGACAAAGGCATCGAGTTTTCCATCGTTATTAATATCAACAAAATTGGTTCGCTGTACGAGGAAACTCTGCGTTTTTCGGTCAGAGGTATAACCTGTTCCGGTAGAATTTGCTTTAACAAAGGCAATTCCGCTGCCCGATCCGTAGATAAGATCATTAAAGCCATTGTTGTCGTAATCGCCGGCTGCAATACTCCAGCTTGGCGTGATGATAGTAGAAGGAATGGTGTAAGTCGTATTGACAAAACCTCCAGTTGATTGCTGATGACTGATCATCATGCTTGTAGGACTGATAACTGACACAATATCATCACGGTAATCACCGTTCATATCAGCAATACAATGATTATAAGTTCCGCTGACTGTAACCGGAACAGTTGTAAAAGACAGCCGGTCTGGCGGCAAAACAACTTCTGAAACCGTAAAATTAAAGCCATTGCTGGTCCAGCGGTTATCAAACGCGATGTAATAAGTCGTGCCGGCAGTCACTGCAAAAGTAATCGCAGAAGCATAACCGGACGCATCATCATTTGAACCGACACAGATCAGAGAGCTGCAAGTTCCTTTATAAACAATCACACGCGTGTCAACATTTTGTCCGGCAATCACGGTAGAAACTTTTATATTACCACTTTGTGGAGCGGTATATTTATACCAAAGTCCGGCAGTTCCATTTGTCGTGAGACCGCAAAGCATTGTCGGCGCAGTTCCGTTAACCGTGGGTGCCGTAAAAGTTCCGAGAGAAAGATTTACTGCGGTGCTACAGTTCTGTTGCGCAGAAAAACTGCCGGCACATGAGAGCAGCAGCAGGTAATAGATTTTTTTCATATTGTTTTGAGGTTTAGTTACAAGGCTGAGTGAGAGAATTGATGTACTGTTGCAGCAGCGCAACACCTTCGTCATGCACCACGGTGCGACCCAAAAGCGGCATGCGGTTGCTTTCAGCGACAGAAGTCAGGCGGTAATTCATGACCGACTTATTATGATTTCCGGGCATAATGATCTTCTGAATCGTCGCATCCACAGGTTCATCTGCTGTTACACAAACCCCCAGATTGGCAAGAATATTTGTCTTACTGAAATTCAAACGGATCGCGCGGTAATCACAGCGTGCATTATCCTGATGACAGTGGGCACAGTTGATATCTAAATAAGATCGCAGACGGATATCTAATGGTTTCGTTGTATCATGGTAATCCACCGTAGACACAATATTGCTTGGGTAACTTCCCAGATATCCTTCATTTACCATTTTTTGCAGCTGATTTTTAACGCCATCTGAGTAACCGTAGGTTTTATTGAGATTCTGAGGTTTTACACCGATCGGCACAGGCTGATTATTGAGTTTGTGACAGGCAAAACATTCAGCTTCAGAAGGAATTCGGTAGTCGATGTCCATCACGTTTCCATTATCTTTTTTAAAGGAAACGGCTTTTGTACTTCCGCTTGTAAAATCGGTTCCGGTCACCAAAGTCGCTTCGGTCTGTGCATCATTCCAAATGTATTCTGCGAAAGTCCAGCCGCTTGATTTTTTGATCATCAGGCGAGTTTCCATAATTTTTGTTCCGTTATTTGGCTGAACAGTATTGTAGTAAAAACTTTTAATTAAAACCGTTCCCACCGGAAAATTCAGAGATTTATCGTCACCGTCGTATGCTGCTTTTGTGCCCGCAGGCATCCAGACAAATCTTTTCTTTAAAGCATAATCGGTAAAAAGCGAACTGCTTGGCTCGTAAGGAAGCACTTTTGCTACAGGATCTAGATTTTTAAGTTCTCCTTTAAAAAAAGAATACGTAGAAAGTTTCGCGTACGGAACTTCATTAATATTAAAATTAACCGCCGTTTCAGGTTGAGTTTCTACATAACCTTCGTCAGGTTTACAGGAAATTATGGAGAGAAAAGTAAATAGAAAAAGAATAAATTTAGGTTTCACGGAAATGTTTTTAGAATAGCGAATATAGACAATCCCCCAATCCACACAAAACATTTTCATAAAAATTTAATAATTTAGATCATAATACCACAACTCAAAGCTTGAATAATTGTGAAATTCTTATCTAAATTTTATAATGCTTAAATATTTCTAAAACTAGGAATAGATACCGCCGTTGATGTTAATCACCTCGCCAGTGATGTAAGAAGATTTTTTTGAAGCCAAAAAAACAACCAAATCAGCAACTTCCTCCGCTTCTCCAAACCGGTTCACCGGAATCATATTTTTCAGCTCTTTCTCATCAAAATCTTTGGTCATTTCTGTCCTGATAAATCCTGGCGCAACAGCATTTACAGTAACGTTTCTCTTGGCAACTTCTAATGCTAAAGCTTTTGTAACACCTACCAATGCTCCTTTTGCGGCAGAATAATTGGTTTGTCCGGCACTTCCTTTCACCCCGGAAACCGAAACCATATTAATGATTCGACCGTATTTATTGCGAAGCAGTTTTTGAATGAAAAAATTAGTCACATTGTAAAAACCATTGAGACTGGTGTTGATTACAGAATTCCAGTCTTCGCTCGGCATCCACATAAATAAACCATCGCGGGTGATTCCGGCATTGTTAACAATCACTTCTACAATTGCATTTTCGTTATTCGCTTCCCAAGAACTAAGAACGGTTTTTGCCTCTTCTGCATTTCCGACATCAAATTTTAAAATTTCTCCCGTCGCTCCGAGCTCTTCAACATTCTTTAAAGTTTCTTCAGCCGCCGTTTGATTGGAAGTATAATTGATCAGAAGATGATAATTTTTCTCTTCTGCGAGTTTTAGGCAAATTGCTCTGCCGATTCCGCGCGATCCGCCGGTTACCAGTGCACATTTTTTCATCTTAAATCTGAGTTTTTTTGAAATACTGTTTTACACTTTCCAAGTACGGATACATCACCATATCTTCTGCAAATGCCGGAACAATTTCGCGGATATCTTCGTACAGTTCTTTGGTTTTTGAAGAAATTCTGTCCTGAAAACCAAGATATTCTATCGCCTGTACAATGGTAATGGCTTCAATGGAGAGCACTTCAAAAGCATTTTCAATCACCTTTCGGCAAATCACCGCAGCATTGGTTCCCATGCTCACAATATCCTGATTATCATTATTATTAGGAATGCTGTGAATATACATTGGGTTTGAAAGCATCTGACTTTCGGCCGTTGTCGACGTTGCGGTAAACTGTACACCCTGTATTCCAAAATTGAAACCCAGTTTCCCCAGATTCACAAATGGCGGAAGAATTTCATTGATTTTTGAATTGACCAAATAATTTAGCTGGCGCTCTGCAAGCATGGTGAGTTTGGTAACCGCAATTTTCAGTTTGTCCATTTCCAAAGCGACATAATCGCCATGGAAATTTCCTCCGTGGTAAACGTGCTGGTCTTTCACGTTGATAATGGGATTGTCGTTTGCCGAATTGATTTCGTTTTCTAAAACTTTTTCGGTGTATTCTAAAGTATCCAAAACCGGCCCGAGAATCTGCGGAACGCAACGGAGTGAATAATATTCCTGCACTTTATCTTTAAAAACAGTTTCCTGATCTTCAAAATGAGTATACAGATGATCGGCTCTTTTTCTTATCAACTTACTGTCTGAAAGATACGAACGCATTCTCTCTGCAACCTTCTGCTGACCATGGTGTAATTTTGTTCCATTTAATGACTCTGAAAGATGATCATCATAAGCCTGAACAATCTCATTAATCGCACAAGAAAGCTTGATTGAAATTTCAGTTAATTGGTTAGTTTTAAATGAATTAACAGCGCCGATTCCGCTCATGACGGATGTTCCGTTCATTAAAGCCAAACCTTCACGGATTTCTACATTAATCGGCTTTAAATTGGTTTCCGCAAAAACATCTTTAGTCAATCTTCTTTCGCCATTCACAAAGACTTCACCCTCACCAATTAAAACCAAAGCCAAATGTGCGAGCTGCACCAAATCACCACTCGCACCTACTCCACCATGTTCAAAAATAAGTGGCGTAATATTTCTGTTAATCAGTTCTTTAAGCAAATAAATAACTGAATCGTGCACGCCGGAAAAACCAAGCGATAAAACATTCAGCCGGGCCAACATACTGGCACGGACTTCATCTTCCGGTAACGGATTTCCAAAACCTGAAGAGTGGCTTCTGATGAGATTATACTGCAGCTGATTTTTTCTGTCGTCACTTATTTTAAACTGAGCCATCGGTCCAAAACCAGTATTCACGCCATAAATCACCTTATTTTCAGAAAATTCTTTCAGGAAATTAAAACTTTCCTGCACGCGCGCAAGCAATGAAGAATCGAGCTCGATTTTCCCGTTTTCGATGATGATTTTTTGAAAATCTTTAAGCTTTAAAAAGTCTTTTATGATCATAAGGTAAGGCGTGAAAAGTTTTAATACAGAACCGAATTTCTGAGCGGTTTTTCGTGAGGCCAAATATAATCCGATTTATCAAAACAAAAAAATGAGGAAGTTGAAGCCAACTTTACGGATTTCTGAGATCTAAAAAGTTTATCGGTTTCCGGCTGTTTTGAGGGAAAACCTCTTTAGAAAGCATTTCAAAACAGATCATTTCGATTTTTGGACTCACTCTCAGTTTCGCACGAAAATGATCACGGATTTCATTTTCAAACTCTAAACTGCTGTTTTCGGTGCTGATTTTAATAATAATTTCATCAAGGCCAATTTCGTTTGACTGAATGACAATCTGGTAACAGTCTATCCCAGCAAAATCATTAAGTATGTCGCTCATCGCCGGCGGATAAAGCGTTGTTCCTTTATATTTTATCATGTGCTGCTTGCGACCGATCACAGGCCCAAGTCGCATCGTATTTCGTCCGCATTCGCAAGGCTCACTATGCGCTTTTACAAGATCGCCCGTTTTAAATCTCAGCAGTGGCAGAGCTTCAACACCCAAAGTCGTGATCACCAATTCGCCACTTTCACCTTCCAAAACAGCGTTTCCATGGTGATCAAGAATTTCTGTAATAATGAGTTCGGGATGTTGGTGACCGCCTTTTTGATGCTCACATTCGGTGAAAGCAGTGCTCATTTCTGTCGAAGCGTAAGTGGAAAAAAGCTGGATCTTCCATTTTTCCTTAATTTTCTGCGAAAGAATATTGTCTGTGAAATCCTGATTTTTAATGCTTTCGCCGATACAAACGGCTCCAAAAACTCCGGAATTCTGATAATCAATATTGTTTTTTTCGGCGTAATCAATCATTTTTAACAGAAAAGAAGGCACTGTAATAAGATATTTTGGCTTGTATCTGAAAATAGAATCCCACTGCAGTTCTGGTATTCCCGGCCCCATTCTCACCACACTCGCGCCCATTTTTCTTAACCCTAAAAAATATGCCAGACCAGCCATAAAACGCTTGTCAATCGTGGTTATCATCTGCACAACATCACCCTTTTTGATTCCGGCGCAGGCAAAAGAAATTGCTTCGTTGTAGGCAAGCCGTTCAAGATCACGATCTGAAAGTCCGAAAGTTACGGGATCGCCCAAAGTTCCGGAAGTTGTGCTGTAATCGACAATTTCGGTCTGCGGAATGCAAAAAAATGCGTCGTTATTTCTCTGGAGATCGTCTTTCGTAGTCACAGGGATTTTCCGCAGATCTTCCAACGTTTTAATTTCAGCAATATCAATATTGTTTTCTGAGAAAAGTGTTTGGTAAAAAGGAGATTTTTTATCGAGATAAACCAAAAGTTCTCGCAGTTTTTCTTCCTGAAAATTTTTGATTTCCTGAAGGTTTTTTCTTTCAACGGACGGATACAGTTCCACTAATTTTCAGATTTAATTCAGCAAATTTATTTAAAATAAAAATAGCGCACACCTGATTAAATAAAATGAAAAGCGGGGAATTTTAAGCCCGAAAATGCAAACTTTTACGCCTATAAAACATATCTTATAAACCGACAAAATTCACTAAATTTGCTCTCTTCATTAATGAACGATAACGACCGATACCAATGAGCCAGTTTAAAGAATATAAAAACCTCAACCTGATAGACGTAGCCGAGAATGTTGCGGAATTCTGGAAAGCCAATAAAACCTTTGAAAAAAGTGTAGAAACCCGTGAAGGAAATCCTGAGTTTGTGTTTTATGAAGGTCCGCCTTCTGCAAATGGGATGCCCGGAATTCACCACGTTATGGCAAGAGCGTTGAAAGATATTTTCTGTCGTTACCAAACTCAGAACGGGAAACAGGTTTTCCGTAAGGCGGGTTGGGATACGCATGGACTTCCTGTGGAATTAGGAGTTGAAAAAGAACTCGGAATTACGAAAGAAGATATTGGCAAAAAAATTTCGATTGAAGATTACAACAAAGCTTGTCGTGAAGCGGTAATGCGTTATACAGATGTTTGGAATCACCTTACCGAGAAAATCGGATATTGGGTTGATTTGGAAGATCCGTACATCACGTACAAATCCAAATATATGGAAACGGTTTGGTGGTTATTGAAGCAATTGTACAGCAAAGATCTGTTGTACAAAGGTTACACGATTCAGCCCTATTCTCCGAAAGCTGGAACCGGTCTTTCTTCCCATGAAGTAAACCAGCCGGGAGCTTACCGTGACGTGACCGACACAACGATTGTTGCTCAATTCAAGACGCTTCCTGAAACTTTGCCTTCGTTTTTACAAGGTTTCGGAGATGTACATTTCTTAGCATGGACGACCACTCCTTGGACTTTACCATCTAACACTGCTTTAACAGTCGGTCCAAAAATAGATTATGTTTTAGTAAAAACTTTTAACCAGTATACTTTTGAGCCTGTCAATATTGTTTTGGCTAAAGCTTTGGTTGGAAAACAATTCGGGAAAAAATTCATTGAAGGAACAGACGAAGATTTTACAAATTATACTTCAGCAAGCAAAACTATCCCTTTCCAAATTCTTGGCGAATTCAAAGGTGCTGATTTGGTTGGAATTAAATATGAGCAGTTATTGCCGTACACTTTACCATATCAAAACCCGGAAAATGCGTTCAGAGTAATTTCAGGAGACTTCGTGACGACAGAAGACGGTACAGGAATCGTTCACACTGCGCCAACTTTCGGTGCTGATGATGCAAAAGTTGCAAAAGAAGCGACTCCGGAAGTTCCGCCAATGTTGGTTTTAAATGAATTCGGAAACCCTGTTCCGTTGGTAGATTTACAGGGGAAGTTCACTTCTCATATGGGAGATTTTGCCGGCAAGTATGTGAAAAACGAATATTATGATGCAGGAACAGCACCTGAAAAGTCTGTCGATGTAGAAATCGCTATCCGTTTAAAAGAAGAAAATAAAGCTTTTAAAGTTGAAAAATATGTTCACAGTTATCCACACAGCTGGAGAACTGAAGAACCGCTTTTATATTATCCGTTAGATTCATGGTTTGTAAAAATGACGGCTGTAAAAGACCGTTTGGTAGATTTAAACAAAGATATTAACTGGAAACCAAAATCAACCGGAGAAGGACGTTTCGGAAATTGGCTGGAAAATGTCAACGATTGGAATCTTTCCCGTTCAAGATATTGGGGAATCCCATTGCCAATCTGGAGAACTGAGGATCTGAAAGAGGAGAAAATCATTGGTTCTGTTGAAGAATTGTATAATGAAATCGAAAAATCAATAAAAAATGGGACAATGTCCCAAAATCCGTTCAAAGGATTTGAAATTGGCAATATGTCTGAAGAAAACTATTCTTTGGTTGATTTGCATAAAAACATCGTTGACAAAATTGTTTTGGTTTCAGAATCTGGGAAAGCGATGAACCGTGAGAGCGATCTGATCGACGTTTGGTTCGATTCGGGTTCTATGCCTTATGCGCAGCTGCATTATCCGTTTGAAAACAAAGAATTAATTGACAATAATAAAGCATTCCCTGCAGATTTTATTGCGGAAGGAGTTGATCAGACTCGTGGCTGGTTCTACACGCTTCACGCCATTGGAACAGCAGTTTTTGATTCGGTTGCTTATAAAAATGTAATGAGTAACGGACTTGTTTTGGATAAAAACGGTCTGAAAATGTCAAAATCTAAAGGAAATGCAGTTGATCCGTTTGAAACTTTAGCCGTTTACGGACCGGATGCTACGCGTTGGTACATGGTTTCGAACGCAAACCCTTGGGAAAACCTAAAATTTGATATCGAAGGAATTGACGAAGTGAGAAGAAAGTTCTTTGGAACACTTTACAACACGTATTCATTTTTCACTTTATATGCAAATGTTGACGGATTTAAATATTACGAAAAAGATATTGAAAACCGTCCGGAAATCGACCGTTGGATTTTATCTGAATTAAATCTTTTAATTAAAGAAGTAAAAGCATTTTACGAAGATTACGAGCCGACAAGAGTTGCAAGATCAATCAGCACTTTTGTAAATGACAACTTAAGCAACTGGTATGTAAGATTATGCAGAAGACGTTTCTGGAAAGGCGATTATTCTGATGACAAAATTTCTGCTTACCAGACTTTATACACGTGTCTGGAAACTGTTGCTAAATTATCTGCACCAATCGCTCCGTTCTTTATGGATCAATTGTATCAGGATTTGAATGCAGCAACAGGAAAAGAAACATTTGAATCAGTTCACCTAACAGATTTCCCGGTTGCGGATGAAAGTTTAATTGATCAGGATTTGGTTGAGAAGACGCATTTGGCACAAAGCATTACAAGTATGGTTTTCTCGCTGAGAAAGAAAGAGAATCTGAAAGTACGTCAGCCACTTCAAAAAGTTTTAATTCCTGTTTTGGACAAGAAAACTGAAGAGCAAATTTTGGCGATTGCAGATTTAATTAAACAGGAAGTGAATGTTAAAGAATTGCAGTTGATCAATGCTGAAGAAGCGTCGCATTTAATTGTAAAACAGATCAAACCAAATTTCAAAACATTAGGTTCCAGACTGGGAAAAGATATGAAAGCAGTTGGCAATGAGATTTCTAATTTTAAACCAGAGCAAATTTCATTTTTAGAAAAAGAGGGAAAAGTGGAAATTCAGGGATATGAAATTACAACAGCCGATGTAGAAATTTCAACGAAAGATATCCCGGGATGGACCGTAACTTCGGACGGGAAAATCACCGTGGCATTAGATTTGACTCTCACAGAAGAATTAAAATCTGAAGGTATCGCGCGCGAGTTTATCAACCGTGTACAGAACCTGAGAAAAGAAAAAAACTTCGATCTTACCGATAAAATCAAGATTGTTTTAGAAGAAAATTCGCCTTTTATAGAGCAGATTTTGCAAAATGAAGTGTACATTTCTTCTGAAGTATTGTCTGCTTCGCTTGAAACAGTTTCATCACTACTGGATTTTGACGAAATAGATATCGATGAAACCAGATTTAAAGTAAACGTTGAAAAAATTTAACATATAGTTGTTGTTTTTTCAATTTCCAAATCATAATTTTATTAAAAATAAATATACCATGCAGGACGAAAGAGTACGATACAGTGACTCTGATTTACAGGAATTTAAGAAAGTAATCAGAGAAAAAATAGAGAAAGCAGAAAGAGATCTTCAGCTTATCAGAGAAAGTTTTATCAACGACCAGAATAACGGTACAGATGATACTTCGCCAACATTTAAGGCATTTGAAGAAGGTGCAGAAACTTTAAGTAAAGAGCAAAATTCGATTCTTGCCGGAAGACAGGAAAAGTTTGTGAGAGATCTCAAAAATGCGTTGATCAGAATTGAAAACAAAACGTATGGTGTTTGCAGAGTTACAGGAAAACTAATTCCTAAAGAGCGACTTTTGGCCGTGCCACACGCGACGCTAAGTATCGAAGCTAAAAATATGCAGAGATAAAATTTTTATCTTATTTTTGTACTAAGGTTTATGTAATGTCTAAAAGCATTGTATAAACCTTATTTTAATTTTCGCCATGTCTGAAATCTTGATTTTTCTTCTCATTTTAATTCTGCTTGCAGGATTTTTTTACCGTGGAAAAATCAGGGCAATGTTTTTTTCAAAGCAAGATCATAATCTCACCATCGATCAGGCTTTTAACGTCAGAAAACGGGAAAGAGAGAAAGAAATTGATCATTTGCTTTCGAAAATGGGTAAAAACGGCATTGAAGATTTATCACCGAAAGACCGCAAAAGACTTGACGAATTGTCTAAACAATAACTGAAAAATACCAAAAATGGAATCTATAGTTGTACATACCAAAAACTCGATGGAGCTGAATGCACTAAAAGCTGTGCTGAAAGATATGAATATTGAGTTTGAAAAATTTCATACGAAAAACACTTTTCACAACCAGAAAACCATCAAAAAGGTGATCGCCAAAACCAACGGAAGAATCACGCGAACTCAAAAACCAAAAGGTCAGTAATGAAGAAAATTGCATTTATTACTGTACTTATTTTACTGATCGACCAGATTTCTAAAATCTACATCAAAACGCATTTTGAGCTCAACGGTTTTAAAGATATTTTTCCTGGTTTCAAAATAACCTTTGTTGAAAATCCGGGAATGGCGTATGGTTTTCATTTTGGCGGAATCATCGGTAAATATTTTCTGGTGATCGTCCGTCTCTGCTTAATCGGCGGAATGATTTATTTATTTAAAAAGTGGCTGAAACAGGGCGTTTCAAATTATTTACTCATTCCTATGGCCATGATTTTTGCCGGTGCCATCGGAAACTTAATTGACGGAATGTTTTACGGATTAATTTTCGACAGCGGAATGACGTATGACGAAGAAGCCGGACGATGGATGGGATATGGTGGAATTTCGAAATTGGTTCCTTTTGGGCAAGGTTATTCACAGTTTATGAAAGGCTGTGTGGTTGATATGCTTCACTTCCCTTTGGTTGACTGGAATGTTCCGGCAAGCTGGCCGCTGATTGGAGGCAAACATATCGAGTTTTTCAAGTACATCTTCAACGTCGCCGATTCGGCAATTACTGTAGGTGGAGCCTTACTTTTAATTTTCAGAAAGAAAGCATTTCCAAACGGCTTAGAGTTTTAAAAATCAATGAAAATTCTAAAAAACATATGTAAAATATTCCTGTTGCTTATTGCAGCAGGAATTATTTTTATCGTAGCTGCCGATTTTTATGTGAAAAAGCAGAGTGAGAATTTTGTTTTTGATGACATTAAAAATCTTCCGCAAGCCAAAACCGGACTTCTCTTAGGAACGAGCAAAATGCTGAGCAACGGTTATCTTAATACGTATTTTACCAACCGCATCGACGCGGCGGCGGAACTTTACAAATCAGGAAAGATACAGTACATAATTGTGAGCGGTGATAACAGCCGGAAAAATTATAACGAACCGGAAGATATGCAGCAAGCGCTCATCAACCAGGGAATTCCTGAGGACAGGATTTTTCTTGATTTTGCAGGTTTCAGAACGCTCGACTCTGTTATCCGCGCCAAAGAAATTTTCGGACAGGAAAAACTGATTGTTATTTCACAAAAATTTCATAATGAAAGAGCTGTTTTCTTAGCCCAAAAAAACGGAATCGAAGCGTATGGTTATAATGCGGTCGATGTCAATAAATTTTATGGTTTAAAAACAAATCTCCGGGAGAAACTGGCGCGCGCGAAAGTTTTCTGGGATTTTATGTTTGGTGTAGAACCGAAGTTTGGCGGTGAGAGAATCGTTATTCCTTAAAAGACATTTAGCTGCAAAACTGTAAAACAATAACTCCGCATAATTTACCTAAATTCGCAGTTCGGAAATTTTTAAAATAATTTTAAATCAATGTCAAGAATTCTTACCGGCATACAGGCCACCGGAACACCACATCTTGGGAATCTTCTGGGAGCGATTATCCCCGCCATCGAGCTTTCAAAACAGGATGGTAACGAATCATTTTTATTTATTGCGAATCTTCATTCGCTCACACAGATTAAAAACGCGAAGGAACTGAAACAAAACACCTACGAAATCGCCGCGGCGTGGCTTGCTTGCGGACTTGACACAGAAAAAACTTTTTTCTACAGACAAAGCGATATACCGGAAACTTGCGAACTTTCCTGGCACTTGTCGTGTTTTTTTCCTTACCAAAGACTCACGCTTGCGCATTCGTTTAAAGATAAAGCAGACCGATTACAAGACGTAAATGCAGGTTTGTTTACGTATCCTATTTTAATGGCTGCCGATATCTTGCTGTACGATGCAGAAATTGTTCCCGTAGGAAAAGACCAGCTTCAGCACTTGGAAATTGCCCGTGATGTAGCTTCCCGATTTAATAATCAAATGGGCGAAGTCTTGGTTTTGCCTCAGGCTGAACTGCAGGAGGAGACCAAATATGTTCCTGGAACAGATGGCCGCAAAATGTCTAAATCGATGGGAAACATCATCAATATTTTCCTGCCTGAAAAAGAACTGAAAAAGCAGGTGATGAGTATTGAAAGTGATTCTAAATCTTTAGAAGAACCAAAAGACCCTTCAACCGACAAAACTTTTGCGATTTATGAATTAATTGCAAGTCCGGAACAAACAGAAGAATTAAAAGCTAAATATTTAGGAGGAAATTTTGGTTATGGTCATGCAAAAAAAGAGCTTTTAGATTTAATTCTGACAAGATTTGAAAAAGAAAGAGAATTGTTTTCTTACTACATGGATAATCTTGACGAACTGGAATCAAAACTTCAGGAAGGCGCTGTGAAAACAAGAGCAATTGCTACTGAGACGATTAAAAGGGTGCGGGAAAGTTTGGGGATTTAAAACTCTATTTATTTGACGTTATTGATTTTCGGCGGCACCTTCGGTGCCGCCGAATATCTTTTTTATAAATATTCTTTTATCTGCAGCAGATGTTTTATTACTTTTAAATTTTCCTGCTTTGCGTTTTCATTTAAAACATCAAAGAAAATACAGTCAATTCCAAATTGCTGCGACCCGATGATATCGGCTATCCAATCGTCGCCAATAAGAATGCTTTCATCTTTTTTAGCTCCGGAAAGCTTCAGAGCATGTTCAAAAATTCTGGCATCAGGCTTCCGCACACCTATAGAATCTGCACTGGTAATGGTTTTAAAATAGGGTGCAATACCGGAAAGTATACATTTTCGCTCAGTAACTTCCTGAAAACCGTTTGAAATAATATGCATCGTGTAGTGCTTGCTTTTAAGATATTCCAGAATAACATCTGCGCTTTCAACCAGATAATTATACTTGAGAATCTGATCGAGAAAATGTTCCTCAAAATAAATTGACAACGTAAGATCATCAATCCCAAAATGTAGGAAAGTATCGTAAAAGCGATGTTTTCTGAGATATTCTTTATCTATTTTAGCATCCCTGATGAGTGCCCAGAGATTCTCATTTATTTTGTGATAAACAGTATGAAATTCTTCAAAATCGATGCTGTATTTTAGAGAAATTTCCTCGCGGTCGAAAATATCTTTTATGGTGAGATACGCATTTCTGCGGTGATCCCAAAGCGTATTGTCGAGATCAAAAAAAATGTGCTGAATTTTCATACAGCACAAAATTAGGGATTAATTTTTTGAAAGAACGTGGCGGACTTTTTTTATCTCTACCACCTCAATATTTTTCGAGTAACGCAGCAAGAAATCAATGGTTTCCTTTTTTGGTTTCAAACTTTTCATTTTTAAAGAGTCGTTGTTTTTCATAGGCTAAAACGGTTTCTCCTTAAAACGTGAAGTGAAAAGTTTTATTATCTTGTAAGGATGATATTTTTCTCTTCCATGATCTTTCTGAGGTTAATAAGTGCATATCTTACTCTTCCAAGCGTTGTATTGATACTCATATTCGTCTGATCTGCAATCTCTTTGAAACTTAAACCATCGAAAAACCTGAGTTTTATCACTTCCTGCTGATTCGCGGGTAAATACTTCAGCATTCCTAAAAGATCTTCCTGAATTTGCTGTGTAACAATCTGTTCTTCGATGTTTTCTGAAGGCTCTTTGATCAGATCAAAAATAGAAAACTCTTCGTTGTCGTATGTTGTGTCAGAAACTTTTACGTTTTTAGACTTAGTACGGAAATGATCAATAATGAGATTTTGCGCAATACGCTTTGCCCAAAGGATAAATTTTCCTTCTTCGTTGTAACGCCCTTCTTTCAGCATTACAATAATTTTGATAAAAGTATCCTGGAAAACATCATTAGCAAGATCTTCATCATTTATTTTATACAGAATAAAAGTGAAGAGATCTTTTTGATGCCGGTAAATAAGGGTTGACAGGGCATCTTCGTTTCCTGCCTGATAAAGGGAAATTAATTGACTATCTGTTGACTTCATGACTCTTTTTATTAACTTGATGTACTTTAAAGCCGTTATTTTTCCTCTGAAGAATTAATAAAAACGCTAAAGTGATTGAGAGTAAAGTCTATTCGATAGGCATATAATTATGCCGTAAATATATATAATTTTTTAATAAGTATTAAATAATTCTAAAAAATATCAAAAATATTGTTAAAAATAATCATTTAAACATATCATGTATGAATGTGGTAGGGACATTTAATGTGAAATTGATATTAAGTCCTTTCAGTTCTTTACCATTCAAACGCGCATCAGCAATAGGAAACGCGTAACCGCCGGTAACATCTAAAAGTCCAAAAAGTGTGAATCCGACCTTTGGTGCGATGTATTTGCTGGTTCCTTCAACGCCCGCAACAAAATAATATGAATGATAAAAGTCGACGTTTTTTTCAAAATTCAGCATAAAATCGGCGCTTACTTTTGGCATGATGGCAAACTGAGAATTCGCAGAACCCATCAGAGCAGACGCACCAAGACGAAACGCAACATCATCTGATTTTAGAAAAAGCAATTTGCCACCGATCTCTCCAAAACTTTGATTCTGATAAACATAACCTGCTGTAATCATTTTATGTACCGTCACCTGAGATTTTGCCAATCCGGAAACTGATAAAAAAACCAGAGTTGCAAACGCAAAGAAAATATTTTTCATAATTTGGAAGTGTGATGTAAATTTAACAAAAAACTGCATCGCCGTAGACCGGAAAATGCAGTTTTATATTTTGTTTTAAAGCGTAAGATTTAGATAGCAAATGCTGATTTAATCTCGTCTACTTTATCTAATTTTTCCCAGGTAAAAAACTCAAGTCCCTGCAATGTTTTTTCGTTTTTGTGACCTTTGTTAAACGTTTTATCTGCTACAAAATGCGATCTTCCCATATGACCGTATGATGCTGTTACTTGATAAATAGGATTTCTAAGTTTCAGATTCTGCTCAATCGCATAAGGTCGAAGGTCAAAAATTTCTGTTACTTTCTTAGCAATTTCACCGTCATGAAGGTCCACCTTCGCGGTTCCATAAGTATTAATATAAAGTCCGCACGGTTCTGCTACTCCAATCGCATACGAAACCTGTACCAAAACTTCATCGGCAACACCAGCAGCCACAAGGTTCTTGGCAATGTGACGCGTTGCATAAGCAGCACTCCGGTCAACTTTTGAAGGATCTTTTCCTGAAAATGCGCCACCACCGTGAGCGCCTTTACCGCCGTACGTATCAACGATAATTTTTCTTCCCGTTAAACCTGTATCTCCATGAGGGCCACCAATCACGAATTTCCCTGTTGGATTGATGTGATATTTGATCTGGTCATTAAATAAAGCCTGAATTTCCTCCGACTGAAGATTTTTCACCCTTGGAATGAGGATGTTTTTAATGTCTTCACGGATTTTATTAAGCATCTCTTCCTCAGAAGCAAAATCATCATGCTGCGTAGAAACTACGATAGAATCGATTCTTACCGGCTTATGATCATCAGAATATTCGATCGTCACCTGGCTTTTTGCATCCGGACGAAGATATTTTATTTCAGAATCTTCTCGTCTGATTGCCGAGAGCTCTTTCAAGATTGTGTGAGCAAGATCTAGCGCCAGAGGCATGTAGTTTTCGGTCTCGTTGGTTGCATAACCAAACATCATTCCCTGATCTCCCGCGCCCTGAGCATTTGCTTTAGCTTCAAAAGATTCATCAGCAACCGTACGGTCTACACCTTGGTTAATATCCGGCGACTGCTCATGAATTGCAGAAATTACTCCGCAAGAATCACCATTAAACATATATTCTCCTTTCGTATAGCCAATTCCATTAATTACATCACGCGCAATAGTCTGTACATCGAGGTATGCATCAGATTTTACTTCTCCTGCAAGCACAACCTGACCGGTCGTAACCAGCGTTTCGCAGGCTACTTTAGAATCTTTATCGTAAGCTAAAAAGTGATCGATTAATGCATCAGAGATCTGATCAGCAATTTTATCCGGGTGCCCTTCTGAAACAGATTCAGAGGTAAATAAATAAGACATATTATTGTTTATTTTAAATTAAAAAAAGGAAGAAAAATGAGAATAACTGCCCGGAAAAGCTAAAAAGAATATACTGTTTTAGCATTTTTTTAAAGAGGTTGCAATCAGGTCAAATTTTTCCTCGAGAAAGTGAACGGCAAATCTAAGAAGTATTTATGTAATACTAAAACTTTTTGCTGCTTTTATGATTTGAATAAAATTATTGAGGTTTTATGCTCACAAAATTTTTCGGACTTTTATTGTAATTAAGCTTCTCCTCCATCGATTTTTGGATGAAAGAACCCAATTCATCAATTATTTTCTGCTTAAAAGTCGGTTTGTAATAAATAATGCTCACCTCGCGGTATGGGAAAGGCTTTTTGAATCTGAAAACTTTTTCTTTCTGCTTGTCTGAAAGATGATTCAGCGCCAGTTCCGGAAGGATACTGATTCCTCCAACTGTGTCGACCATATAAATCAACGTCTGAATGTTTGACGCCAAGAAATCTAAATTCTTCGGCTTTAAACGGTTTTCTTTAAGATGACAGATGTTTTCAAACTGACTGCGCAGGCAGTTTCCTTCCTCCAGCAACCAAACTTTTTCTACATTTAATTCATCAGGAACGATAAAAGTATTTTTGGTGTCAACATCCGTATCCGAGCTGTAAATCATCAGCTCTTCATTAAATAAGAAATCCTGATAAAACTCGCTTGCGTGATCGTAAGGTGTAGAAATAATGCCTGCATCCAGCTCGCCGCTTTTTAAAGCTTTTATTATGTTTTCGGTGGTCATTTCCTTTACATTCATCGTGATTTTCGGATTGTTTTCCAAAAATTTAAAAATTTCCGAAGGAAGTAAAAACGACGAAACGGTTGGAATTATTCCGAGATTGATCGTTCCGCCAAGAATATTATTCAGCAGATTTGCTTTATTCTTCAGGTCATTCACAGCGTTTATAATCACCTTTGCCTGATCGATAATCTGGAGACCGACATCGGTAGTTCGTATCGGATGCGTAGTACGGTCGAAAACCTTTACATCAAGCTCATCTTCAAATTTCTGTATCATTGCACTCAGCGTTGGCTGGGTAATAAAACAGGCTTGGGCGGCCTTTCCGAAGTGTTTGTACTTATCGACAGCGATAAGATATTCCAGCTGCTGAATGTTCATTTAATTAATATTATCTATCACAAAGATATGATGTTTTTGTTACAAGAGATGATATTTTCAACTAAATTTGATACCTTAAAGTTTGATTACAACAACATAAAATCACGAAAAAACATTTGGTTATGGACTCAGAAAAATTAATGACAAATAATGGCGCGCCTTATTTTGAGCATCAGGATTCGCAGACGGTGGGCGCAAGAGGTCCGGTTTTGCTGCAGGATTTTGTACTGCAGGAGAATTTGGCACATTTCGTTCGCGAGCGTATTCCGGAGAGAATTGTTCACGCGAAAGGAACTGGTGCTTACGGAAAATTCACGGTGACACACGATATTTCGAAATATACAAAGGCTAAACTTTTCTCTCAAGTCGGAAATTCATGCAAAATGTTTGCGCGTTTTTCTACCGTGGGTGGTGAAAAAGGAAGTGCAGATACAGCTAGAGATCCGCGTGGTTTTGCTTTAAAATTTTATACAGAAGACGGAAACTGGGATCTTGTAGGAAACAACACGCCTGTTTTCTTTATAAAAGATGCTAAAAAATTTCCGGATTTTATTCATACCCAAAAAAGAGTTCCGAAAACGAATCTTAAAAGCGCCACGATGATGTGGGATTTTTGGAGTTTAAATCCTGAATCTCTTCATCAGGTTCTAATCTTGATGTCAGACCGCGGAACGCCTTATGGCTACCGTCACATGCATGGTTTTGGGTCACACACGTTTTCATTAATTAATGAGCAAAACCAAAGAACGTGGGTGAAGTTTCATTTCCTTACGAAACAGGGAATCAAAAATTTCACAAACGAAGAAGCCATGAAAATGGCCGGCGAAAACCCGGATTTTGCGCAGGAAGATATGTGTAAAGCCATTGAAAACGGCGATTTCCCGAAATGGACAATGTATATTCAGACAATGACTGAGGAACAGGCAAATGAATTCAGATGGAATCCTTTCGACATTACAAAAGTTTGGTCGCACGACGATTTTCCGATGATGGAAGTGGGCGAAATGGAATTGAATGAAATTCCGGTAAATTATTTTGCGCACGTAGAGCAGTCGATTTTCTCACCGAGCAATCTAGTAAACGGCATCAGCTTTTCGCCAGACAAAATGCTTCAGGGAAGATTGTTTTCTTATCCGGATGCGCACAGATATCGTGTCGGTGTAAATGCGCATCATCTTGAGGTAAACCGCTGCCCATTTGCGGTAAACAATTATCAGCGCGACGGAGCAATGGCAGATTCCAGCATTTATCAGGATAAGCCGAATTATTTCCCTAACAGTTTTGATAATATTCAGCCTGATGCGGCTTACAAAAATTTTGAATATGAACTTGACAGCACGCATGTTGCCAACTTCAACCGAAACGAAAACGATGATGATCATTACACCCAGCCAGGTTTGCTGTACACAAAAGCAATGAATCAGCAGGACCGCGATAATTTAGTGAAAAATATTATCGACAGCATGAGTGGCATCGACGGACCAAAAAAAGATGAGATCATCAACCGTCAGCTCTGCTATTTCTTCAGGGCGAATATAGAATTGGGGATGAAAGTTGCTTCAGGTTTAAATGTAAATCTTGACGCAAATATGATGAATCATTCCAAATAAGATAAAAAAACAGGCATATAGAAGGGAAAAAAGAAAAATTTTTTTCCCTTTTTCTGTTTTAAATTTAATTACTTTGCATAATAAATCTGAGAAAATTGAATTATGAAGTTTGAAAATTTACTGACTGACGTTCAGGAGCACGTCGCGACTGTCACGATAAACCGCCCGGAAAGCCTGAATGCACTCAATTCTAAGACGATTAAAGAACTCAGCGAAGCCTTTGAAACGCTTGAGGCTGATCAAAACATTCGCGTTATTATTCTCACCGGAAGCGGAGAAAAATCTTTCGTTGCGGGAGCAGATATTAAAGAATTCAGCGATTTTAATCAGTCGGAGGCAGAAAACCTTGCGCGTAACGGTCAGAATACTCTGTTTGACAAAGTTGAAAATTTAAAAAAACCTGTGATTGCAGCCGTCAACGGTTTCGCACTCGGAGGCGGACTGGAACTGGCGATGTCGTGTCACATCAGATACGCTTCAGAAAACGCAAAACTCGGTCTTCCGGAAGTTACTCTAGGATTAATTCCGGGTTATGGAGGTACGCAGCGTTTACCGAAGCTTGTAGGGAAAGGATTTGCCAACGAAATGATTTTTTCAGCTAAAATGATTGTCGCAGCAAGAGCAAAAGAAATCGGGCTGGTAAATGAAGTTTTCTCATCTGAAGATCTTATGGTAAAAGCTCTGGAACTGGCAAAAACAATTTCAAACAACTCGCCTTTAGCGATCAGCAAAGCCATTGCAGCGACCAACCTTTCTGATACCACCGAAGGTTTTGAAGCTGAAATTAAATCTTTCGGTGAACTTTTTGAGCTGGAAGATAAAAAAGAAGGTGTTTCTGCTTTCTTGGAAAAACGCAAACCTAAATTTTAAAATAAATCTAATAAACTATAAAAATGCAGGTGGCAAATAAGTTTGATAAAGCTTATCTGAAAATGGCTCTTGAATGGGCAAAACTGTCTTATTGCGAAAGAAAGCAGGTAGGTGCGCTTATTGTAAAAGACAGAACGATAATCTCAGACGGTTACAACGGAACGCCCTCAGGCTTTGAAAACTGCTGCGAAGATGCCGATGGAAGAACGCACTGGTATGTTTTGCATGCTGAGGCCAACGCCATTTTAAAACTCGCAAGCTCTACACAGTCGGCACGTGGCGCAACGCTTTACCTTACTTTATCGCCTTGCCGCGAATGCAGCAAGCTGATTCTGCAGTCGGGAATTTCTCGCTTGGTGTACATCAACAGATATTCTGACGAAGAAGGTATTTCATTTCTTACTAACCATAAAATCGAGATTATACAGGTAGCAGAAAACGAACTTAATACATAAAAAAAACACAAATGACCTGGGATGAAAAAATAAAAGACTTCGAAAAATTTCTTCGCTTTGAAAGAAATTTTTCGGAAAATACGTTGGATGCCTACATCCGCGACATCAAAAAACTGAGAGAATACGCAACCGAATGTTTGGAAGGCGTAGGCCCAGATACAATCTCTTACGATCATTTACAGGAATATATTTTCAATCTTTCTAAGCAGAAATTCAGCGAGCGCTCGCAGGCGAGATGGATTTCTTCCATTAAAGCTTTTTTCAAATATCTTGTGGAAGACGAAGTGCGCGAAGACAATCCTTCAAGTCTTCTGGAAGGTCCGAAACTTGGTCTTTATCTTCCAGATACGTTAAGTCTCAGCGATATCAACAGAATGATTGATGCGATTGATATGCATTCTGATCTCGGCAAAAGAAATCACTGTATTATAGAAGTCCTTTATGGTTGCGGTCTTCGTGTTTCGGAGCTGATCGATATAAAAATTTCGAATATCAATTTTAAAGAAAACTTCATTGCCATTCATGGTAAAGGTGATAAAACGCGATTTGTGCCGCTTGCAAATTTTACCGCAGATCTTCTTCAATGCTACATGAAAGAAACGCGTGCAAAAAATAAATGCAACAAAAAATTTGAAGATTTTTTATTTTTAAACAGCCGCGGAACGAGCATGTCCCGTGTGATTGTATTTTTAATTATTAAAGAACTGACTGATAAAGCGGGCATCAATAAAAAGATTTCTCCGCATACTTTCAGACATTCTTTTGCGACACATTTGCTTCAAAATGGTGCTGACCTTCGTTTCATCCAGGAAATGTTGGGCCATTCGAGCATCACGACAACTGAAGTTTACACACATTTGAAAACTGATGAGCTGCGCGATGTCATTCTTAATTATCATCCCCGAAATGCCAAATTGATTAAATGAAAACATTAAAATTCTGTCCGGAATGTGGAAGGGAAACTTTAAAGTGGGACGGAGAGAAACAATGGAGCTGCCCAAGCTGCGGTTTTAATCTGTACAATAATGTCGCAGGTGCCGTTGCTGTTATCATACGCTGCGATAACGAAATTCTTCTGACGCGCAGAAACCAGGATCCGCAAAAAGGCAAGCTTGATCTCGCCGGCGGATTTGTAGACCCAAAAGAATCTGCAGAAGAAACCTGTGTAAGAGAATTACGTGAAGAATTGGCTGTGGAAGTTGATCATTCAAAACTAAAATACTGCGCAAGTCTGCCGAATATTTATCATTACAAAGGCATCGATTACAATACGCTTGATCTTTTTTACGAATATAAAATTGAAGAAAAATTTGAGGTTAATCTCGAAATCGCGGAAATCTCAGAAGCCGTTTGGATTATGGTTGATGACTTGAAATCTGAAGACATTGCTTTTGATTCTCAGAAGAAATTCCTCAGAGAATATCAGCAGAATTTAAGTTAATTCAAAAGTTATTTCAGCGTTTTGAGTACTTCTCCGAAATATTTGGAAAGCACTTTGCGCTCTGCTGTTGAAAGATTGGCTTCATTATGATATACAATATATCCAGGCAACGGCATCGAACGGTTTTCGATAGTCTGAATACTTTTTTCAAGCATACTTTTCTTCAGATCATTGTTATAATTTTTCCAGACCGAAAAATTCATATGATCTCTTCCCTCTTCCACATGACTTTTTATGGACCACGAAACCGGCGCCACAGAAGCGTATTTTGGATATCTCGTTTCGTTTGAATGACAGTCGTAGCAGCTGCTTTTAAGCATTGAGACAATCTTTGAAGGTGTTTTCTCAACCATAACAAAATTCACCTTTTCATCCACCGGAAGATTGGTTTTGTCCACCGGAATAAACTGGATCAGCACGAAGGCGAGCAGTGTGTAAAACACTATTTTCTTAAAAGTTTTCAAACTATCGCTGGAGATTTTGACCGTTGTTATTTAATCCGTTATTGTTATTGAACCCGTTATTATTATTCAGGCGGTTGTTATTCACCGGCGAAAGTTCATCTTCGGTTTTTTTCGCAGGAGGAGCTTTCGGTGCGGTCATTTTACTTAAATCCAGAACGCGCGTATCTTTCAGATCCCAGTCTTCTTTGGCTTCCCAAAGCGGTCTGATGACGGCAATTTTATAAAAAGTATACGAATCTTCCGCAAAAATATTGTTCACAAAATCGGCTTCGTCCCAGTATTTATTACCGTTATTATCAACCAAAATTCTCACAATATACTCTCCTGGTTTCAGCAGATCAAATTTTACAGCATTCCCGGAAGTGTACTGCTGGTAAACCACTCTGTCTGAATTATCAAGCAGCTGAACCCAATATTTTGCCGTCGGCGCATTGGTCAGATTTAAAGTAAGATTTCCGTAATTCTCGATTTTATCTATTTCAAAATCAAATCTTTTTGAATCAGCATTTCGCTCATAAAATGAAGAAACTGTCGTTTTCGGAACTGTCAGCTGATACTTTTTACCGGAGATAAAATCTGATTTAATAATAACCTGATACGGATTTGTTTCAGAAATCGCAGCCGTAAAATCCTGTCTGGTTGTGCTGTCAATTTTCAAAATCCAATCCTGTGTGTTGATTTTATCGACGTAATAATTTGAAGTTAATTTAAACGCCGTTTTTGGCGGAAGAAGATTCGATCCGGCATTGTCAAGTGTCATTCTGTTTTTCGTATTGTATTTGTAAAACAGCGATGCAGAATCTTTTTTGGCGTCTGCCTGATAACCGAATTTCAAATTCTCTGTTGAATTCTGGCCGATGTCACTTTTCACGGCATCAAACCAAATCCTCACAGAGTCCGATTTTGGATTATGCGTCACTTTAAAATCTTTCAGTTTTTCACTTTTCGAGAACACTTCCACTTTTTCAGGATTTCCCTGAAACAGCATCAAAACACCGCCCGGAACTTCTTTCAGTTCTGGCTTTTTAAAAGGTTTTTTTGAAGGATATAAACTTAAATTTAAACCAGAAACCGATTTTTCAACATTCAACGGATCTTTTTGAAAAGCAATTTTTTCCTTTCCCGGATCAAAGACCGAGTTGCCGTTTTCATCAGTAAAAGCGAGGATTTTATAGGAACCCGGAGAGAGATAATTTAATTCGTAATAACCGTCATCATCCACTTTCGAGATGTAGTACGGCTTTTTGCGGTAATCCATCGTATCTTTAATTTGATAAAGACCCACCACCATTTTATTTTCACCACTCGATTCTTTTTTGCTGAGCAAAGCGTCTGTTACAACACCGCTGATGTACAGATCATCGAGTTTCGGACCGGTGGAAAAAGCAAAATTATAATATCGCAGCGGATTATTTTCGTTGTTATCCTGAATCGCGTTTCCGAAATTAAAATTATATGTAGTATTTGCCTGAAGCGTATCAGACCACTGAATGAGAAGATATTTATTGGCAATATTTGAAGGTAAAATACGCGTCACATTCTCAATCGGTGGCGAAACGTTGAGGTTTTTGTTAATGTCTTTCAGCGTAATATATTCATCAAAATCGATGCGCAGCTGCTTGATGTCGCGCGGCACATTCACTCGTGACGTATCGATATTAAAACCGGTAACTCTCGGAGCAATCGTGTCTTTCCCGCCGCCAATCGGTGAGCCAACTCTTGCACAGGACTGTATCAGCAAAGCGAAGATGATAAACAGAAAAAAATTTTTCATGAAGAAATTTACGCAAAAATAAACATTATTCGCCAATACTCTCAACGGCAGTTTGCGGCTGATTTTCATCATCTTTCATGATGCTGTGCAGCTTCTCCTTCTGCTGCGGGAAATCTTCGAAAAGCCCTGCAAGAGCCAGCGCAGAATATACACGCCCGGAATATTTGTTGCCAATCGCAATGATCGTCACTTTAGATTTCAGCAGATGCGCAAAAACCGAATTTGTACCGTGCCACCAGCCGTTGTGATACGTAAGTTTTTCGCCGTTGTCATAAATTTTCATCCGGAAACCGAAACCATAATTGTTCATCCCAGCTTTTTCATTGCTGTAAGGCTCGAAAACCATTTTCATTAAATCCGGTTTCAGGAAATCTTTTGAAAACATGGCTTCAGAGAAATTAAGCAGATCGCGCGGCGTTGTGTACACATTTTTGTCGCCATAGATCAGATCCAGTCTATCTAAAGGATACAGTTTGTTTCCGCCAAAATAAAATGACTGCGCCGCGGTCGGAATATCTTTTTCCTGAAAAATGTAGGTATTTTTCATCTTTAAGGGCTTAAAAACCATCTCATTCATCGCCTGTGGAAAAGGCATTTTTGTGATTTTTTCGATGATCAAAGCGAGCAGCGCAAAATTGGTATTGCAGTACATAAAACCGGTTTCGGTATCACGCGCAAGTTCCGGTTTGTATTTGATTAAAAGATTTAAAACATCCGTGTTGGTCAGAAAATTCTTCTTAAGTTCCTCCGGCTGAGGTTTGATTTTATCAATGAAATATTCATATTTCGGTAAACCGCTGCGCTGAGAAAGTAAAGATCTCACCGTCACTTCAGGATAAGGAAATCCCGGGAAAAACTGCGTAAGACGGTCATCAAGTTTAATTTTTCCGGCTTCAATAAGTTTCATCGTTGCCATCGCGGTAAGCGTTTTTGAAACAGATGCTACGTGAAGCGGTGTATTTTGGTTGATCGGCATCTGATCGCCTTCACGCGCAAAACCCCGGTACTTTTCAAATAAAATCTGATCGCCTTTTGCCACCAAAATCCCGCCGCTGAGATCGCCTTTTTCCCAAACTTTATCATAATATCTGGCAATGTACTGCACGAGATAATTTTTGTTTATCACGCCCCTGTCTGCTGCTGAAAAAACATGATTAAGCTTTACATTGCCGAAATTGGGAAGGTGCGTCGTCGGCTGTTCATCAGTTTCTGCCTTGTTATTTTTATTTTTACACGACGAAAAAAAGAGAAGAAGTACAGCGAAAACAAAAGTCGGTTTGATCATGATTTTGAAAATGGCTGGCAATTTAATGAAACCTATTTTAGATTAATCGATGCGGTAAGAGATTAAGAATTTTTTAACACAAATATTCTAAACAAAAAAATCGCGTTTCGAAAATTAACCACGAAAGATCGATGTGAAATTAAAAGTCTAAGTCTTAAAATTTTGGATTAATTTTATAAATGAAAAAACGATTACCGAATACTATTGCTATGAAATATTTAATTATTGCGTTGTTTCTATTATCAGGCTGTTCAAAAAAAGAAATTAAAAATCTTAAATTCTATCAAATAAGTATAAGATATATCGGTCCACAAAACGCACCTGTCAATAGAATTGTTCTCACAAAAAGCAAACCAGAAAATAACATCTTCCCTACAACAAATTATCAAATCGAAGAAGAAGATTTGATAAAAATTGAGAAAATATGTGATTCAGAGGAGATAGTAGAAAAAGGCACACATCCTTTAGTAATGGTAACAATTAAAAAGGATAATGTAATGGAGAGACGTCTTTACAATAAAACGAATGGAATTAAAATCTTGGAAAAAATTCAAAAAATATTATCCGGCTACAATAACAGACAATTAAATGATAATTATTTTGATATAATATATGCTACTAAGAAAAACTGGCATGGAGATGGCAAAATCATAGGATTATAGATTAACAAACTCTTTTATAATTTTATCAACAATTACCTGCGCCAGTTTTTCTTTGCTTTGATGCGTCCAGCCGGCAATATGCGGCGTGACAATCACTTTTTCAGAATCTAAAAGATACTTCAGATCTTTATTTTCAGAGCCGTCGTCTAAATTCTCGAATGACGCCTTTTCATATTCCAGAACATCAAGGCAGGCACCCTTTACTTTTCCGGATTTCAAAGCATCAATTAATGCTGAAGTTTTTACATTTTTTCCGCGCGCAGTATTGACGAGATAGAAGTCATGCTTCATTTCCGCAACAAATTGACCGTCGATTATGTAGGTCGTTTCATCAGTCAGCGGAATATGCAGACTGAGAATTTCAGCGCGCTCTTTCAATTCTTCCAGCGAAACCTGTTTAGCAAAGTCGTCTTCAATTCCGGGTAAAATATCATAGAAAATGACCTGACATCCAAAACCGGAAAGTCGTTTTGCCGTCGCTTTCCCCATATTTCCGTAACCTATTATCCCGACCGTTTTACCCAAAAGTTCGTCGCCACGGTTTTCTTCGCGAAGCCAGATTCCATTCTTAACTTCCTGTGATGCAATAAATAAACGGTTCATAATTACGAGAAGCATTCCTACAACATGCTCGGCAACAGAATCGCGGTTTCCCTCCGGCGAATTGATCAGTTTTATATTGAGTTTTGCGGCGGCTTCAAGATCAATATTTTCCATGCCAGCTCCTACTCTCGCGATAAATTTCAGATTTTTTCCCCGCTGAAGAAAATTTTCGTCCAGAGGAATTCTGCTGCGGATAATTACGCCATCGTAATTTTCAATTTTGCTGCAAACCTCATCGTAAGAAGACGTAAAATCTTCTTCAAGAACAAAGTTTTTAGCCAAAAGCTGCTCGGTAATGAGCGGATGATTTTTATCTAAAAGTAAGATTTTCATGTCTTGTGATCATTAAAAAATGCTTTCAGAAATGCACTTTATTAAAGCAATATTCTGAAAGCATCTGTAAATTTTTTGTTAAAATAAATTATTCTGCCTTTTGCGGTTCCTGAAACAGTTTTTTCAGTTCTACAGAATCCAAAGGCTTCATTCTTCCGGAAAGAATTAATGACAATTCTTTTCTTCGAAGTGCTGCCGCATGACGCTCTTTTTCTTCTTCCGTCTCCGGTTCCATATCAGGAATCGGAATTGGCCGGTTAAATTCATCTACCGCCACAAAAGTGTAAATCCCTTTGTTGGTCTGTATTTTTTTATGATTAATCGGGTCGTCCAGCCAAACATCTACATAAATTTCCATCGACGTAGAAAATGCGCGCGAAACTTTAGATTCCATCACCACAATTCCGCCTTCCGGAATAGGATGATCAAACGATACATGATTTACAGACGCCGTTACCACTCGTCTCTCGCAATGTCTGGTCGCAGAAATCGATGCGCAGCGGTCCATTCTCGCCAAAAGTTCGCCCCCGAATAAATTTCGCAGCTGGTTGGTATCATTGGGAAGCACAATATTGGTCATCACCGTGAGTGATTCTGATGCTTTTTTTACTTTCGCCATCTTCTTTTTTGTGATTTTTTAAAGCTCTTCGGGTTTGCTTTTTTTACTGAATCTTTACGAAGAGAATCTTTTTTGAAATTAAGAATAGAATCCTGCTTTTTGATCGCCGCAGAATCTACTGTCACTGTTTTTTTATTTTCTATACGGCGCGTTTTTGTCTGTACCGAAACGCTGTCGAACGATTTTTTTCCGAGTAGCAAATCCTGTTGCGTGTACGCCAAATACAGCATGGCCAAAACCGGAACAATGATCAGGAAAATCCAGAGAATTGATTTATTAAAACGGTAATCGCTGCGCTCAGCAACCGGCGTTTCTTTTTTTTCCTTCGGGTTGATATCTGAGAAACGGATTTCTTCTAAACCATAAAAATCCGGATGATCCGAAGGCAAGCGTTTCCCTTCAAAACGGATTTCATTAGCTTCTAAATAAAAACGCCCTATTTCGGGAATTTCCAGCTGTTTTTCAGCCTGAAGTTTTTTCTTCCAAAAATCGGTCTGTACGAGAATTTCATTTTCCGCTGCTTCCTTTGAAACTGATTTTTTTTCGGCTAAAAATTTTGCAAGTTCGGCAGATTCGGCCTGATCATTTGCCGTAAAAATAATCCGGCTGGCAGGCGGAAGAATGCTTCCATTTTCGGAATTGATGACAGCCTTCGACTTTTCCTGAGAAAAAGTTCCGAACTGTGGCACAACGGCGCTGCCGTGCGATTTCAGATATTCTAAAATATAAACTGAGATATTCATTTAGCGGCAAATTTATAACTTTTTGCCGAGTTTTACCGACATTTTTCAGGATTCAAAAAAGACTGCCCCGAAGACAGCCTTGCGTAAAAAATTAATACTAAAATTAAATATATAAAGTGAGATTTGGTCTTGTCTTACTGAATTTTCCAGCTTATGCCGAACATAAAATTGATGCCCGCCTGCGAAAAATAAACCGGCCCTTCGTATACATAGCCGTTGTTTACGTATTTCTGATCAAAAATATTGTTGACCAAAAGCTTTAGGGCTACTTCCTGACGGGCGATTTTAAAATTATACTGTGCATTAAAATCTGTAAGGAAATAATCTTTCAGCTGCAGATCCTGAGCTTCTGTATTATCTAAATATTGTTTTCCGACAAACTGATTGAGCAAACTCAGCTGGAAGTTTTTTGCCGGCATATATTTCAATCCGAGATTGGCAATAATATTGGGTGAAAAAGAAATTTCGGTATCGCCGAGATTGACCGTACCGTTTTCGTTTTCAATAACAAAATCTAGGTTTTTGTTCTGGCTTAAACTAACATTTCCGTTGATCTCCCATTTCGGCGAAAGTCTTGCAAGCGCACCGATTTCGATTCCTCTACGGTAGCTTTTTCCGGAATTGGTTCTGATAAATTCTCCGATATTACTGATCTGCCCATTCAACACCAACTGATTGATATAGTACATATAATAAAGGTTTGCCGTGAAAGCAACTTTTCCAAACTGCTTTTCAATTCCCGCTTCAAAATCATGCAGCTTTTCTGCTTTCACATCATTGTTGGCGAAAAGATCGTCACGGTTTGGTTCGCGCTGCGCATGAGCGTACGAAAGGAAAATTTTTCCGCTTCCAAGTCGGTAATTAACACCGGCTTTAGGATTAAAAAACAGCCATCTTTTACTTAAATTCGCTCCTTCACCATCACCAGCCTGAAGAATTTCCGTTTTGTAATCAATGTTCCGAAGCTGAAGATCTCCGAAGAATTCAAAATCATTCACTTTTATCAAAGCCTTAGCAAAACCCGCCACTTCATTCTTCACCGAATGATTTCGGTAATATTCAAAACTCTCAATCTGCGGCAGAAAAACACCGGTTACATTTCCGAAATGATCGCCTTTATACTGATTGGCAACGGCTCCGAAATTAATATCTACATTCTGATACTTTCCATAAAGCGTAGAAACAATTCCGTAAAAATCATTGTCGAGCCATTTTTTCCTGATAAAATCTGAGCGCTGAATAAGCGTCGATCCCTGCTGAATATATGCGAGATTATATCGTGAAAGTCGGTTATCCTGCCGGTAATTTTCGTAATAACCTTTTCCTTTGGTATAATGAAAAGTCGTTTCCAGATTCCAGTGCTCGTTTAGACCCTGCTCCCAAAGAAGCTGGTAATGGTTTTGTCGGTAATTATCGGTTTCATTATCATAAAAACCGGAAATATTTCCTGCATTATCATAGATCGCTCCCGATATGTTGAATCTCGGATTGGTTTCCCAGGTCTCGCGGTCGATCCCATTCCAGGCCTGATAGGTTTTTTCTTTTCCACCAAAAGCCATTAGACGGATTTTTGTTTTTCCTTCTTCAAAAAGTGCAGTGAAATTGTAAGAATTCAGATCTGAGAAAGCACGGTCGATATATCCATCAGAATGAATATGGGAATATCTTCCCATCACCGAAAGCCGGTTTTTCCAGAATTTTCCGCTGCCTACTTCTGCCGAATATTTATAGGTGTTAAAAGATCCGTAGCTGTCGTCTGTTTTAATGTAAAACTTATTTTCCGGCTCTTTGGAAATTACATTAATACTCGCTCCGAATGCAGAAACACCATTATTGGAAGTTCCCACACCTCGCTGAATCACGATTTGTGATGCCGAACTTGTAAGATCGGGCACGTTGACGAAAAATGTTCCCTGACTTTCTGAATCATTAAACGGAACCCCGTTCAACATCACATTAATACCTCTTCCTGCAACGCCACGAATTCTAAAACCTGTGTAACCAACGCCGTTTCCAGCATCAGAAGTAGAAATAACCGATGTCTGGTTTTTAAGCAGAATCGGAAGATCCTGCCCAAGATTCCGGCTGTCTAGATCTTTCTGTACGTTGATGATTTCTTTGGCTACGGGAAGTCTACGCGTAAAATTCACAGCTTCTATCTCACGGATTTTTACAGAATCTGTAGTTTGTGCAAATGCGAACGAACCGGCGGTAAGTCCTAAAAAAAATAATCCTTTCATTCTTATAAATTTTTAAAATTTAATGGAATAAAAGGGGCGATTATGATGAATAATGAGTGATAACAAGCGGTTTTTGAGAACCACTTACTGCTCATTTTTAATTTCCCTAAACAGCATTACCTGTTCCAGGTTCATTGGGTATAATCTCAGCCCCGAAGAGCACCCCTTTAATTTCAGCGGCGAAAGTACAAAAAAAATGCCTGCAAAAGATGATTGCAGACAAATTTATATTTTAAACTGAAAATTAATACGCTTTGTTGTCGGTATCGATGTAGAAATACGTTTTGTCGTCTTTGGTGACTTCAAAAAGTCCGGCAATCTTCCAGCTGTAATTTCTTTTGATATCGTGATACTGCAGGGGAACAATCACTTTATTATTAATATCAATCACGCCAAACCGGTCGTTGTCTGCCGCAATAATCATCGGATGTTCGTAATCTTTACCTTCCAAAATGAATAGATACTGATACTGCGGATAAACTGTGTATTGTGATTTGTCATTTGGATCTTTAAATTTTTCGCGGTCTATAATTCCGTATTTACCGTCGAGAATGTACGCATTGTATTTCTGAGGTTTGTACGGCTCGCGACAGAGGCCAAGATCTTCGCTTCGGTACGTGTACACTCTTTTTCCAGCTGCGTTGATTCTGTAAACAATCTTATTCTGCTCTACCGTCGCAAAGTTTGCCGTACCATATTTTCTTGCTGCTTCATTTTTGGAATTAAGCAAATTACAGTCTTCAGAAAAAAACATCGCAATGTCGTATATTGGCTGCACAACATATTTTTTCTGCTGATTTACGTAGCCCAATTTATTTCCTTTTTTGTGTGGAATGAGTGCCGGAACATTATCTTTCTGCCTGAAGACGGCAGAAGATGTTTTTTTGCCTGATTTTGATTTCGCAGGAGCTTTTTTGCTTTGGGAAAGGCAGAAAAACGGCAGGAGCAGCACAATAATAGTGCTGATTTTCAATAATTTCATCATGGTTTATGTTTGGTGCAAAAGTATAAAATATATAGAAGATATTTATAAAGAATCTAAATAAATTGCAAGGCAGAAAAATTTATAATTCGTAATTTTGAAAACATTTTTAATTGTTTGATAATTTTAAAACATTTTTGAGATATGACATTTGATATCGATATGATCAAAAAAGTGTACGAGCGTTATCCGGAAAGAATTGCTGCGGCAAGAAAAATCACGGGAAAGGCGCTTACGCTTTCAGAAAAAATCCTTTATACTCACCTTTGGGAAGGCAGCGCGACGCAGGAATATGAAAGAGGTAACTCGTATGTAGATTTCGCACCAGACAGAGTGGCGATGCAGGATGCAACAGCGCAGATGGCGCTTTTGCAGTTTATGCAGGCCGGAAAAGCGAAAGTTGCCGTACCGTCTACCGCACACGCCGATCACCTTATTCAGGCGAGAGTAGGCGCAGAGGCAGATTTGCAGGACGGTATCAATAAAAACTCAGAAGTTTTCAACTTTTTAAGTTCGGTCTGTGAGAAATACGGCATCGGTTTCTGGAAACCAGGCGCAGGAATCATTCACCAGGTTGTGCTAGAAAATTACGCATTCCCTGGAGGTATGATGATCGGGACCGATTCTCATACGGTAAACGCCGGAGGTCTTGGTATGGTTGCCATCGGAGTTGGTGGTGCAGATGCGGTAGACGTAATGGCAGGAATGGCCTGGGAACTTAAAATGCCAAAATTAATCGGTATTAAATTGACCGGTAAGATGAACGGCTGGACATCTGCAAAAGATGTTATTCTAAAAGTAGCAGGCATTCTTACCGTAAAAGGCGGAACTGGCTGCATCGTAGAATATTTCGGTGAAGGTGCAGAATCTCTTTCTGCTACCGGAAAAGGAACAATCTGTAATATGGGTGCAGAGATTGGTGCTACAACGTCTACTTTCGGGTATGATGATTCTATGAGAAGATATCTTGCTGCGACAGGCAGACAGGATGTTGTGGATGCAGCTGATAAAATTGCAGAACATCTGACAGGTGATGCTGAAGTATATGCAAACCCAGAGCAGTATTTTGATCAGTTAATCGAAATCAACCTTTCTGAGCTTACCCCACATTTGAACGGACCTTTTACGCCAGATTTAGCGACGCCTGTTGCAGAATTCAGAGCGAAAGCTGAAGCTAACGACTGGCCGCTTGAAGTAGAATGGGCATTGATCGGATCTTGTACCAACTCTTCATATGAAGATCTTTCAAGAGCCGCTTCTATTGTAGAAGATGCTGTTGCGAAAGGAGTAAAACCGAAAGCAATTTTAGGAATTAATCCCGGTTCTGAGCAGGTAAAATTTACCGCAGAAAGAGATGGTTTTATCGATTCTTTCAGGAAATTTGAAAACGCAAGAATCTTTACCAACGCCTGCGGACCGTGTATCGGACAGTGGGACAGAGAAGGTTCTGAAAAAGGTGAGAAAAACTCAATCATCCACTCTTTCAACAGAAACTTTGCAAAAAGAGCTGACGGAAACCCGAATACGCACGCTTTCGTAGCTTCACCGGAAATGGTGGCTGCAGTGGCAATTTCAGGTAGACTTGATTTTAACCCAATCACAGATACATTAACAGCAGAAAACGGCGAGCAGGTAAAACTGAGCGAACCAAAAGGTGCTGAGCTTCCTGCAAGAGGTTTTGCAGTAGAAGACAATGGCTACCAGGCGCCATCAGAAGACGGTTCTGGAGTACAGGTGAAGGTGAGTCCTACTTCTGACAGACTTCAGTTATTGGAGCCTTTCGAAGCTTGGGACGGACAAAACATTACCGGAGCAAAAGTTTTAATCAAAGCTTTCGGAAAATGTACAACAGACCATATTTCTATGGCAGGACCTTGGTTGAAATACAGAGGCCACTTGGATAATATCTCAAACAACATGCTGATAGGTGCCGTAAACGCCTATAATATGGAAACCAATTCTGTGAAAAACCAATTAAATGGTGAGCACGATGCAGTTCCGGCAGTGGCAAGAGCGTACAAAGCGGCAGGAGTTCCTTCTATCGTGGTCGGAGATCAGAATTATGGCGAAGGTTCTTCAAGAGAGCACGCTGCAATGGAGCCGAGGCATCTTGGTGTGAAAGCGGTTTTGGTGAAATCTTTCGCGAGAATTCATGAAACGAATCTGAAAAAGCAGGGAATGCTGGGATTAACGTTTGCGAATGAAGCAGACTACGATAAAATCCTTGAAGATGACACCGTAAACTTCCTTGATCTTGATCAGTTTGCACCGGGCAGACAGCTGACACTGGAGTTTGTACACGCAGACGGCAGCAAAGATATGATCATGGCAAATCATACGTACAATGCACAGCAGATCGGCTGGTTTGTAGCAGGATCTGCACTGAACCTGATCGCGCAGCAGGAAAACTAGGATCTTTAAAAAGATTATATTGTAGAGTTCCATCCGAATTTTTTTTCGGGTGGAATTTTTTTGCTTTAAACTGAATGTAAAGAATGCATCTTTAAAAAGTGTTTAAAATAATTCTATTTTCAAAAATCAGAAATAAAAAATCGGCGGACGGACGGCTTCATCTATATTAGGTTTAAGCAATTCGGCGGTCGAATTGCTTAAACCAGCTCTGGATAGAGCAAATCGGCAGTCGATCGGCTTCACCATGTTTAAGATAAAGCAAATCGGCGGTCGGAAAGCTCTAACCAATTTAGGATAGAGCAAATCGGCGGTCGAATTGCTTAAACTACTTTAAAAAAGCCCAATCGACAGCCGAATGACTTTTACTTTTTATAAATTTAAATCAGATTTTAAAGCTCAGAAAAAAGCGTGTTCAGAGATTCGGAATACGTTGGATGTGAGAACATAAAATCTTTGAGATCTTTCGCCAGTATCTTTCCCTTCATCGCCATCTGAATGACCGAAGCGATCTCACCGCCTTCTGTACCGATAACTGCTGCACCTAAAATTCTGCCCGAATCTTTATCGACAACCGCTTTCCACAAACCCTGTGTCTGTGCAGATTCTTTCCCACGCGTGATTCTCTTCCCGGCAATCTTCACGACGGTGTAATTCAGTTTTTTCTTTCTCGCTTCCTTTTCAGAAAGTCCTGCCCTTCCGAGCTGCGGATCGGTAAAAACGGTGTACGGAATAACGCGGTTGGAAATGTCCGCCTTATTTTCGCCCAAAATATTATCCGAAACGATCACGTAATCATTGTAGGCAACATGTGTAAACTGCGCTCCGCCTTTGATGTCGCCAAGTGCATAAATGCCTTTTACATTGGTTTCAAGTTTCGGACTGACTTTAATAAAATTCTTCTCATCGGTTTTAATGCCTGCTTTTTCCAGAGCGAGACTGTCTGCGTTGGATTTTCTTCCGGTGACAACCAAAAGATGCGAACCGGTAATCTGCCGGGTTTTCCCTTTTTGAGAAACCGAAACGCGGATTCCTTTTTTGTAAGATTCTATCTTTTTAATTTCAGCATCCAAATAAAAACTGATGCCTTCTTCTTCGAGAATTTCCTGCATATTTTCGGCGATATCGCGGTCTTCTTTATCTAAAATCTGCGCAGACTGATCAATAATTTCTACGTTGCTGCCAAAACGGCTGTACATCTGTCCCATCTCCAGTCCGATATAACCGCTGCCGATAATAATCAGTTTTTCCGGAATTTCTTTTAGTGCTAAAATCCCCGTCGAATCGAACCATTTCACCTTATCCAAACCTTCAATTTTCGGGACTGCCGGCCGGCAACCGGCATTAATAAAGATTTTCGGTGCAGTAAATTCCAAGATTTCGCCATTTTCCTGGGTTACAGTAACCTTTTTTTTTCCGCTGAAGGAAGCCGTTCCGATGATCAGTTCTAAATTTTTGGTTTCTTGTAAATTCTTTTTTACGCCTTCATGAGAATTTTTTACAATCTTATCTTTCCTTTTCTGCGTTTCAGAAAAATTAATCTTCATGTTTTCTACAGAAATTCCGTGCTGTTTGGCTGTATTTATTTCGTGCATTACTTTGGCCGAAGCAATTAATGTTTTACTTGGCGTACAGCCTACATTTACGCAGACGCCGCCAAGCATTGCTTCAGATTTTTCGATGAGAACGGTTTTCCAGCCAGACTCTGCAAGCTTTACTGCGAGTGGATTTCCGGCCTGTCCGGAACCGATGATGATGGCATCTTTTTTTATCATTGTGTTTTTATTATTTACCACAGAAACAGCACAACTATCATTCCTTTTAATTAAATCTTTAAGAAAGTAAAACCTTTATATTCTGAGATTTTTATGTAGAAATCAATAGAAACTGTAACAAAAAGCGAGTTTCTTCGTCTAACTGTGCATAGATTAAACCATGAAAAAAACTTTATTTGCGCTTTCTCTTTTGGCTTCGACCGCAGTATTTGCGCAGGAAACACAAGACAGCAAAGACCAGAAAGTAAAAGAAAAAGACATAGAAGGCGTTGTAATTACCAAGACGAAAAAAGCAATCGAACAGAAAGCCGACCGCACGATTTTCGACTTTTCGGAGCAGCCACATCTCAACAACGGAAACGTTTTGGAAGGCATTAAAAAACTTCCGGGTCTTGTATCAACCGATATTGCGGGCATGATCTACCAGGGAAAACCGCTTGATGTATATCTGAACGGGCGGCCTTTAAATATTTCCTCCAATGAGCTTAATTCTTTCCTCGAAGGAATGCCGGCAAACGCGGTAGAAAAAATCGAAGTGATCACGCAGCCCGGCGCAGAATTTCCGGCGACTTCCGGCGGTGCAATCATGAATATCATCACAAATAAAAATGCCAACAAATATATCTCGGCAACCTATTCCGGGAATTACAATTTTACCAATGATGATAAATTCAGAAACCGTGTAAGCAACTCAATAAACCTCAACGCGCGGAATAAACTTTTCGGGTGGCAGCTGAGCGCCGGCCAAAACTACCGCGAAAGCATGCTCACCGGAAATCAGGACAATCTTTCGTTCACCAATACCGACAGAATCGGGCGCGGATATTTTGCAAAAGCAGGACTTACTTTTGACCTGAAACTCGACCGTATTCTCATTAATTATGATATTTACAACAACATTAATGATAATTATACACTGAGCAGCGGTGAGGCTGATGTGAGAATTACTCCTGCTGCGTTTCCGGTACGACCAATCCGTTTTGTTGCGCTGGATGCTGCAAATACGCGCTCCGTAAGACAGGAAGCGGTGGCGACATATCAGAAAAGATTTAACGACAAGCAGAAGAAACTCGATTTTCAGCTGGGTTTTACCAAATCTGACAGTAAGTTTGCGCAGAATAATAATTTTAGAGAAGGATTCTTCACTGATGTTGCGTTTGCAGATCCCTATTTTTCTACCGCCGGAACTGTTTTGGATAACAGCTCAGATATGCGCATCGGAAATTTTAAAATAGATTATTCTCAGCCTTTAAAAATTCTGGAGGAAGGAAAAGTAAGTTTCGGAGGTTTGTTTGAACAGCAGAATTTTGATACAGATAGCCGTGGCATTACCAATCTCGAATATCAGCGACAGACGACAGCCGCGTATCTGGAATTTCAGGCGAAATACAAGAAGTTTGATTTCATCGCCGGAGCGCGTGGTGAGAATTATGATATCTCTGGTGTGACTCGTTTTTCTGATGGAAATGCATTGCAGGAAACCGATCTTATACCTTTTAAAAAGTTTAAAATCTTTCCTAACGCAAGCGTGCAGTACAGCGTAATGAAACAGTTGTATGCCGTTGCGAATTATAATAAAAAGATCAATCTTCCGAGCATCTCAGCATTAAATCCGAACAATAATACATTGCAGCTTTTGAATGCGCAGGTGACCGGAAATCCTTTTTTGCAGCCAACGATTTTTGATAATTTTGAATTTAAAATTTCCGCATTTGATTATGCATTTATCGGTTACAGCGTGAGTAATGCTAAAAATCAGGTAGCGCAGATCGTCCGCAGAGAAGGCAAAAACATTTACAATCAGCAGACGAATATTTCGGAAATGAAAATTCATAATTTCAATGTGGGACTGCCGATCCCTTTTATGATTTTCAGTAAACCTTTAAGCGAAATTCTGAAGTTTGATTTTAATCCTGATAAAATTAATTTCATGTATGTGTACGCAGGTTATCAAAAGCATGATATCGACAATCTTCAGAATAATGGTTTTTGGATTTTCAATCTGATGACGCAGATTATTTTACCTAAAGACATCAATCTGAATGTAAATTACAGTTACCTTACGAAGCGCGCAGGTTATTTTTATTTTACGGCAGAAAAGCCATTCAACAATTCGCTGAATGTGACACTGACGAAGAAGTTTCTTGACAACCGACTCACGCTTTCTGTTTTTGGAAACGATATTCTAAACGGTCAGCAAACGCAGATCCGCACAAATAACCCGGAAGGCGGAAACAGTCTTTTCATCAGATCTAAATACGACACGCGGAACTTCGGTCTTTCGGTTAATTATAAAATCCCGACTAAAAATAAACTTGCCAAAGAAGACGAGAGCATTCTGAACAGCAAAAAAGAGGAAAGTGCCGGCGTGATGCAACCCGCGCAGTAATGTTATTTAAAACAAAATCGGCTCCCAAAATTTGGGAGCCGATTCTATTAAGAAAGTAAAAAAAATTAATATTATTTCTTAACGATTTTCTTCGTTAATTTTTGTCCGTTATCGAGCGTGATATTTATTAAATATACACCTGAAGGCAGACTCTGAAGATTCACCGATGAAATATTTTTATCATTTACATTCATCACACGCTGCCCGGAAGCGGAGAAAATCTGAACGTCTGTCACTTTTGATTTTGACTTGATGTATAAAATATCTGCAACGGGGTTTGGATAGATATTCAATTTTGTTTTAGCATCGGCCTCTTCCGTAGAAAGGCATCCTGCATCGACTGCAGCGGTGACTTGTTGACGGGATGATTCGCAACTGCTTCCTACAATAAAATTATAAAATAAGTAGTAACCTGTTGTCGCATTGCTGCCGCCTGTTAAAGTAAAATCTCCTTGTCCATACGGAAACGCCTGTCCAACTCCACCGGGAGAGCTGTAATTTCTGTAATAACTGCCTGCTCCTTCAATTTTAAATCTATATACTCCGGGGCTCAAAACTATATTAAGAGGTATTGTCTGTGGTGTAACGCCTCCGCTGGCAACATTTGAAGTAAATGGAATCTCATATGCAGGTGTAGTTGCAGTTCCTAAATAAATTCTGATAAAACTTGCATTTCCTGCCGCACTCGGGAAAACATCAACACTCTGCACAGAAACCGGATTGTTAGCAACGGTAGCTTCCATATAAAAAGTTGTACTGGCACCAGTTGTACCTCCGTTTGTTAGTGCTCCCGGATTTGCTACTCCAACACTTGCTGTACTGCCAATTGATGCAGATACAAAATAGTTTGTTGTTGATAATAAATTTGGTGTCGTGTAAGAATTTCCTGTCGTCAAAAGATTACCTCCACTTGCTGCACTATACCATTTGACAGTTGCTCCCGGAGCAGCAGTAGCCGAAAGTGTAGCACTATTTCCAGGACACACTGTAGCACCTAACACACTTAAAAGTGCAGGTGGCTGACAAAGAGTGAATAGACTTCCTGTCGCAGCAACCCAAGCGGTCTGATCTGTTGCCGAGCATCTCGATCTTACCCAAACATAATACGCTGTAGAAGCATTAAGAGGAGAAATCACCTGAGAAGTTCCTGTTACATTTGTGTATGATGGAGTTGTTGTAGAAGTAGGTGCTGTATTTGTTGTGCTGAAATACACATCATAACCCTGTGCTGGTGGTGTTGCAGGAGCAGACCACTGTATAGTTGCCGATGTAGCAGTTGGGTTGCCAGCTGTCACGTTTGTAGGCACAAAACATGTAGGTACGGTTTCCCAATAGAAATCATCATAATAGTATGATTTGGCATCAGCAATGTTCATAATTGCCAGTCTTGCATTTGCCGGAACCGTGTTTGGAATGACAACCGTGTATTCCGATGTTAGATCGTATGTTGTATTGGTGATCGTTATATCCTGAAGCTGTACGAATGATGCAGGATTACTGATATCTGTTACATAACCAATATTCAGTTTTCCGGGAAGCGTATTTACTCTTGCTTTAAATCTCAGCCAGTGGGTTCCTGCATTTATGTTGCTGAAACTTGGCAAAACTGCTATCGTCGGATTTTGCGTCGCCGTGCTGTACTGATATATATTTCTCGTTCCTGAAGCAGGCGTTGTGCTGCTTATAGATAAAGTTCCTGTCACATTAATCATTCGGTCCCAGCAATCGGGCAAAAATGCGCCTGTTGTATACGAATCAAAATTTTCAACCAGCGAGGTCACCGGAGCACATAATGTTTTAAAACTTGGCACAGAAACCCAGTTGCTTTTTGATGATGCACTACAAGACGACCGCAGCCAGACGTAATAGGTTGTGTTTGCCGTAAGTCCGGTAATTGTGGCTGTAGTAGCGGAAGTTCCGACCGTACCTGAAGGATTTGTAGCTGAGGTTGGGGCAGTATTGGCTGTTGAATAATAATACTCATAGCCGCCTCCAGGGTTTGATGTAGAAGCCGTCCATGAAATTGATCCCGAAGCAGGTGAAACCGCATTAGAGTTCAAATTTGTTGGCGGCAGACAAGACGGCGCTGGCTCCCAGTATACATCATCCCAGTAATATCCTTTGGCATCTGCAGGATTCATCACTGCAAGTCGCGCATTGGAAGGAAGCGATGTAGGAATCACAATAGTATATTCTGAAGTTGTATCGTACGTCGTATTGGTAAGCGTGAGTGACTGTATCGTATTAAAAGTTCCCGCGTCTGCCGGATTGGTCACATAACCAATGTTTAAAGTTCCTGTTCCCGCACTGCTGATTCTTGCTTTTAATCTAAGCCAGTGCGTTCCTGCATTTATGTTTGTAAAAGCTGGCAACACAACTACCGTCGGATTTTGGGCCGTCGAGCTGTACTGGTAAATATTTTTTGTTCCGGATGCCGGACCTGTTGATGAGATGGTCTGCGTTCCGTTTGATGTAATAATTCTGTCCCAACATAAAGGCACAATACTTCCCGTTGCATACGAATCAAAATCTTCTGAAAGCGTACTTGTCGGTGTGCAAAGTGTTACAAAAGTATTAGTCAGAGACCATTCGCTGAGGTTTCCGTTTCCACAATTGGCACGAACATATACATAATAGGTTGAACTTGGCGAAAGACCGCTGATAACCTGTGATGTTCCGCTCACTCCGACATGTTGAGGCGTTACCGAATTTGCAGGAACTGCCGCTGACATCGTGTAATAGACGTCATAGCCGTTGGAAGGCGCTGGTGTAGAAGCCGTCCAGTTCACAGTTCCGCCTGTAGTTGTAATAGAATTCGTATTTACACTTGCCGGCGGAAAACAGGTAGCCGGTGTAAATGTATATGTTAAACCAGCCGTTGGCATTCCGGGAATTGCGTTAGTCGTGTTGAAAGACTGTGAACTGCTGTTTACCGTTCCCTGCGTTGAATTCACAAAAGAAACCGTATCGTCGTTGGTTCTGTTTTTAAAATCAGTGTTACTGCTTCCGCGAAGACCAATTTGTGCGGTAAGATCCAAAGCAGTGGTTCCGGCTAAATAGGCTCCGGAATTGTAAACCATCTGAATGGCATTTGTGGTTTCTTTTAATCTTATCTGAAAAGAAAAAGAATACACAGCCGTTGTCGAAGTGCTGCTGTTCGGTCTGAAATTACTCCACTGGATTACCATCTCTCTGTTCGGTGCAGAGCCTACGGTTTGCCAGCTGATATTTCCGGTAGTTCCGTTGATATCATAAAAACTGCTGATGTCTCTTCCCCACGCAGATATTGCACCGTCATAAGCTGTCGAACCGGAAATTGGTGCAGCTAAAGTCGTCGTCGGTGCAGTAGAACCAAAAGTAACAAACCCGTTTGTAGAAACGTTGATTGTATTTTGTATCACACCGTTAAACGTAAAAGTGAACGGCAAAGTTACCGGATATACTGCACTGTTTAGGTTTGTAGCACTCGCATTTCCGGTTGCTGTTCCTAAAACTGTTCCCGTAATTGGCGTGTAAGTTCCGTTCGACTGTGCGAAACTGTACGTACTCACCTGAGCATTGAATCCTGCAAAACCAGCGACCAATAAAGCGGCACCGGTGATTTTCGTGACCAGATTTTTACTCCATAACGGTTTGAAAATCAGTTTGTAAATATTTTTCATACAATTAAAATTTTATTAATACCAATATACATTTATTTTTAAATAATACTTAATTTTAATCAATAAAACATATCAATTAATCAAGCTAAATCAAGTTATCTTGTTGATTATTTAAATACAATAACGTTCGGGTAAAATCTGAGGTAATTATGCGATGAATAGTACCCAAAATCATTAAAATTTTCACAAAAAAAATGCTCCGTCGTTTGACAGAGCATTAAATATTTACGAAACATTACTTAACATTTATTCGCAGGCCGCCCAAATTGCGTCACCTTTCGGCAACGGCGCAATTATTTCAATATTTTCCTTCGTTACAGGATGAATAAACTCGAGTTTTCTTGCATGAAGATGGATGCCTCCATCAGTATTTGAACGTGGTGAACCATATTTTAGATCCCCTTTGATCGGAACTCCGTGTTTTGAAAGCTGCGCGCGAATCTGGTGATGTCTGCCGGTTTCAAGATCGATTTCTAAAAGAAGATATCGGTCAAGCGTTTTTAGAATAGTGTAGGTCAAAATAGCTTCCTTTGCCCCATCAGTCACTTTCGTGAAAACACTTGCTTTATTATTTTTTTCGTTCTTTTTTAAATAATGTACCAAACGCTGACTTTGTGCGATATCATTTTTTGCCACAACCGCCCAGTACGTTTTTTTAATCTCGCGGTTTTTAATCATCTGCGTCAGCCGGCTCAGCGCTTTTGAGGTTTTTGCGTAAATCACCAAACCTGAAGTCGGCCGGTCGATTCGGTGCACCAAGCCAAGGAAAACATTTCCCGGTTTCTGATCGCGTATTTTGATATAATTTTTAATGGAATCAAGAAGAGATTCGTCGCCGGTTTTGTCACCCTGCACGAGCTGCCCGACGTTTTTATTAATAACAATCAGATGATTATCCTCAAAGACAATTTGCTCTTTCATCATTGATTACGGCCGATATTTCGGCTGGAAAATGAAATGATTACGCCCCCCAGCAAACCTATAGTTTTCACAAAAGATAATTCTGAATCTACTGGAAGAAACGAACCTACAATACAAACTCCTGCGGCAATATACATCGGGATTTTAAGCTTTTGATTAGCAAGAAACGGTGCCTGCAGCAGAAAACTTAAACCTATTAACAGATAAAAAAGTTTACGCGAAAGAATATCGTTTATTTCCGGTGAAAAGATATTAAACCATCCGACAATCAGGCAAAGCAATGCCAAAACAGAGATAATTCCCTGCGCCATATTTACATTATTTCTCATTAGTAGCTTTCGTTTTGATTAGGGAAATCGGCACTTTTCACATCTTTTACATACTGTGAAACAGCTCCGGTGATTTCAGTATACAAATCAAGATATCTTCTGAGGAATTTTGGAGAAAAACCTTTGTTCATTCCAACCATATCGTGATACACCAAAACCTGTCCGTCGCAATGTGCGCCAGCTCCAATTCCGATCGTAGGAATCGTTATGCTTTCTGAAACTTTTTTAGCCAAATCTGCCGGAATTTTCTCCAAAACCAAAGAAAAACATCCCAAATCTTCCAAAAGTTTTGCATCGGCGATCAGCTTTTCTGCTTCAGAATCTTCCTTTGCGCGCACTTTATAGGTTCCAAACTGATAAATAGACTGCGGCGTAAGGCCAAGATGTCCCATCACAGGAATTCCTGCGTTAATTATTTTTTTTACCGATTTTGAAATCTCTTTTCCGCCTTCAATCTTTACCGCATGCGCGCCACCTTCTTTCATCATTCTGACAGCAGATTCCAAAGCACGGTCTGGATTGCTCTGATACGTTCCAAAAGGCAAATCGGCCACCACAAGGGCACGTTCAATGCCACGGGCGACACTTTGCGTATGGTAAATCATTTGGTCTAAAGTGATGGGAAGTGTCGTCTCAAAACCTGCCATCACATTGGCTGCAGAATCTCCGATGAGCACAGCATCTACACCGCCAGCATCTACCATTTTTGCAGTGGTAAAATCGTACGCTGTAAGCATCGTGATTTTTTCTCCGTCAAATTTCATCTTGCGGAGCGTTTCGGTAGTAACTCTTTTTATTTCGGAGTGTACAGACATATTTTTTATGGTTTAAAGTTAAAAAAGCCGGCAGCGCCGACTCTTTTTCAGAATATTTTTAAAGAACCACGTGACCGAGTTTCATCAGTTTGTCGTGGTTGAGAATTTTTATGTTTCGGCCGTCTACTTCTATTAAGCTGTCCTGTTTAAATTCAGAAATAAGGCGGATAGCACTTTCAGTCGCAGTACCGATAATGTTTGCGATCTCTTCTCTGGTTAATGAAATTTTAATGAAACCTTCAGGATCGGTGCCAAGTTTTTGTTCAAGAAGAATTAAAATTTCTGCTAAACGTTCGCGCACTGTTTTCTGAGCCAAAAAAGTGATTGTGTTTGACGATTCCCCAAGCTCGTAAGAGATTTTTTGAAGCATTACAAAAGACAGCTGGGGATCAACTTCCAGAAGATCCATAAAAATATCTGCCGGAAGAAAAGTGCATTCTACATCGGTCATCGCTTCTGCTTTCGCCTGAAAATTTTCACCACAAAGCAAAGCGCGGTAACCTATCATATCACCTTCTTTTATAAAACGCAAAATCTGGTCTTTTCCGAATGAGCCGGATTTTGATAATTTGGCCGCACCCATTTCGATTACGTAAATACCTTTCGGGATTTCTCCGTCATCAAAAATCACATCATGCTTATGAAAATACAGCTTCTCTTTAGCATTCATATACCGCTCAAAATCAGCACTTGACAGTCTTTCCTTAAACGACTTATCGTTGAAAACCCTGGCAAATCTTTCTTCTATAGCAATCTGTTGTTCCTGCGACATTATGGTATGACATTTATCACAAAAATAGAACATTTAAACTCCATAAACAAGATTTTTTGTTATAATTTTGTAAGTCAATAACATATGAAGGTGAGCGAGAACTGTTTCCATTGTGGACAAGACTTAGAAAAGGAGAGAATTTCATTCGACGACAAAATTTTTTGCTGCAACGGATGCAGATCGGTCTATGAAATCCTAAACATCAATCATTTAACTAATTTTTACAATCTAAATAAAAAATCGGGAATCCGCCCAAGCGACGAAAATAATTCTCAGTTTGATTATCTCGATACGCAGGAAATTTTCAATAAAATCACAGATTTTTCGGAAGGAAATACAACGCTTGTTACTTTTAAAATTCCGGTGATTCATTGCTCCTCTTGCATCTGGCTTTTAGAAAGCCTGCATACAATCAATAAAGATATTCGTTACGCTCAGGTAAATTTTACAAGAAAAACCATTCAGATTGCTTTTAATCAAAATGAATTAAAGCTTAGCGGCTTGGCGAAATTTTTAACCAATCTTGGTTACAAACCCGCTATTAACCTCGAAACTGCTGAGAAAAAAGATGATAATCTAGATAAATCGCTTTTGGTAAAACTCGCGATTGCCGGTTTTGCTTTCGGAAACGGAATGTTTCTCGCCTTCCCAGAGTACATTGGTGGCGGTGATGTCTGGATGGAGCATTACAAAGGACTTTTCAGGATTTTAATGATGATTTTGGCAATGCCTGTCGTGCTTTATTCCGCCTCAGATTATTATAAATCGGCTTGGTTTGGTCTAAAAAACGGAATTGTAAACATCGATGTCCCGATTGTTTTGGGAATTTTTGTTCTCTTCGGACGAAGCGTTTACGAGATCGCCACAAACTACGGTCCGGGATATTTTGATACGCTTTGCGGCTTGCTTTTCTTCATGCTTTTGGGTAAATTTTTCCAGAAGCGCACATACAGTTCGTTATCGTATGACCGTGATTATAAGTCGTTTTACCCAATTGCGGTGACTAAAGTTGACTTTGGCGGCAAGCAGAAAAACATTCTGCTTTCAGATATAAAAGTGGGCGATAGAATTTTGGTGAGAAATCATGAGATCATTCCTGTTGATGCAATTTTGATAACCGGTGACGGAAATATTGACAACAGTTTCATAACCGGAGAAAGCGAAAGTATCACCAAGCAGCCTGGCGACAAGATTTTTGCCGGTGGAAAACAGATCGGTTCTTCGCTGGAACTTGAAGTGATCAAAAACGTTGACCAAAGTTATCTGACGCAGCTCTGGAATAAAGAAGCTTTCAAAAAACATGAAACCGGACTCGACACTCTCATCAACAATGTCAGTAAATATTTTACGTTTATCATTTTGGGAATCGCTGTAATTTCCGGGATTTACTGGTATTTCATTGATCTTGAAAAAATGTTTCAGGTGATTTCTGCGATCCTGATTATTGCCTGCCCATGTGCGCTTGCATTGTCTTCGCCGTTCACTTTCGGTCACATTATGAGGATTTTAGGCCGGAATAAATTTTATGTAAAAGATGCATTAACGATCGAAAAAATTTCTAAAATCGACACTGTGGTTTTTGATAAAACAGGAACTATTACGCAGCGAAAAAAGAGCAACATCAGATACGAAGGCGCAGAAATGAGTGATTTTGATCTGCAGAATATCAAAACTTTGCTTAAAAACTCCAATCATCCGCTGTCAAAGTCGCTGTACGAGTTTTTAGAAACTGAAGATCCGTATTTTCCGGTGAGCGGTTTTCAGGAAATTTCCGGGAAAGGATATGAAGGTGAAGTGCGTGGCGCTATGTATAAAATCGGTTCTGCAGCATTTAATTTGCAGGAAGGAAAAAATCTTGAAACAGCAGTTTTCATCAGTAAAGACGATAACTTTTTAGGTAAATTTATTTTTAAAAATGAATACCGTTTAAACTTAAAAAATCTCTTTACACAACTTTCAAAATTCAAAATTTTTATATTGAGTGGCGATAATTCTTCGGAGGAAAAACAGCTTAGCGAGATTATTCCGAATAACAGCGGAATGGCTTTTAGCCAGAGCCCGGAAGACAAACTGAATTTCATTAAAAACCTTCAGGATAACGGCAGCAAAGTAATGATGCTTGGCGATGGCCTGAACGATGCTGGAGCACTGAAACAGAGCAATGTAGGAATTGCAATTTCAGATGATTCCAACTCATTTACACCTTCCTCTGATGTAATTATGAACGGTGAAAAGGTTTCTTATCTCGACCGGTATCTTAATGTCTGCAAAGGTTCGATGAAGATTGTAAAGATGACTTTTGTGATCAGTTTTATGTACAACATCGTTGGTTTGAGCTTCGCAGTAACCGGTCATATGGATCCGCTTTTTGCGGCTATTCTGATGCCGATAAGTTCAATCACCGTGATTGCATTTACAACACTTTCGACGTGGATTTTAGGCAGAAAATATTTTAACACGAAAAACCTAACAAGCGTTATTTAGATTAGATTTAAATTAATCTGGAGGCTGTTTTAATGATGAATGTCATTATTTTTCACTAATTTTGAGACCCGAAAATGGGCTAAATTTGTTGTCTAAATGGATATATTATATTTAATGATCCTTTGCAGTGTTTCGCTGGCTGCCGTTTTTTTGGTTGTTTTTATCATAAATGCCAGAAGAGGTCAGTTTGAGGATGATGAATCGCCCGCTGTACGTATTCTTTTTGATGACGAAATAAAGGAGGAAAAGCCTTTAAACGAAGAAAAAAGTAAAAAAGAAAAAAGTAAAAAAGAAAAAAGTGAATAGTTTTTATGGAGACACAAAAGTTTAGTTATGACAACAGTATTGTTCGGGCATTCCTATACGCTACCATAGTTTTTGGTATTATCGGATTCCTGTTCGGGCTTACAGCAGCATTGATGCTTTTCTATCCTGAACTTCCGGAGTTTTTATTCGGAACCGATGATAAGACGATTACCAGTCTCTCGTCCGGAAACATACAGGGTCTGATCAATACACAAGGTGCTTTCGGATTTGGTAGAATAAGAATGCTGCACACCTCTACGGTGATTTTCGCATTTGTAATGAATATTGTTTACGTAGGTGTATATTACTCACTGCAACGTTTGCTAAAAACAAGAATGTACAGCGATACTCTATCGTGGATACATTTCTGGACTTGGCAGATCATGATTCTTGTAACTTACGTTACATTCTTCATGGGTATCAACACCTCAAAAGAATACGCAGAGCACGAATGGCCGATTGATATTTTGATCGCCTTCTCATGGATTATATTTGGAGCAAATATGTTCCTTACGATATCAAAAAGAAGAGTACGCCATTTATATGTTGCTATCTGGTTCTACATCGGAACATGGATCGCGGTGGTAATGCTTCACATCTTCAACAATCTTGAAGTTCCGTTATCTTTCGCAGGCTGGAAGTCTTATTCCGCATATGCTGGGGTAAAAGATGCGATTGTACAGTGGTGGTATGGTCACAATGCAGTAGCATTTGTATTGACGACACCGGTCTTAGGTTTGATGTATTATTTCCTTCCTAAAGCTGCAGACAGACCGGTTTTCTCTTATAAACTTTCAATTATTCACTTCTGGTCTTTAATTTTTGTTTACATCTGGGCTGGTCCTCACCACCTTCAGTATACGGCACTTCCGGCTTGGGCACAGGCTGTAGGTACAGGTTTCTCCATCATGCTTATTGCACCATCTTGGGGTGGAATGCTGAATGGCCTTCTTACTTTAAGAGGAGCATGGGATAAAGTAAGAGAAAATCCTATTTTGAAATTCTTCGTAGTGGCGGTTACCTGCTACGGTATGGCGACTTTCGAAGGACCACTCTTGGCAACAAAAAATATCAACAAAATCGGTCACTTTACCGATTGGGTTATTGGTCACGTTCACGTGGGCGCTTTAGGCTGGAATGGTTTTATGGCATTTGGTGTGATCTATTATTTGGTACCCATCTTGTGGAGAACTAAACTATACTCTGTAAAATTAGCTAACTGGCATTTCTGGTTAGGAACATTAGGGATTATCTTCTACGCAGTGCCGATGTACATCGCAGGATTTACACAAGGTCTGATGTGGAAGCAATTTAACCCAGACGGAACACTTCTTTGGAAAAACTGGCTAGATACCGTTACGGCGATTATTCCATATTACAGACTGAGATTTGTAGGTGGTTTATTCTATCTTTCAGGAGGTTTATTAATGGTAGCTAACGTTGTGGCTACTGTTAGAAAAGGATCTTTCCAGAAAGATGTACCGGCAGAAGCTCCAGCTTTGGCAAACATCAGCAACAAAAGAAAAGAAGGCGAGGGAACTCACCTCTGGTTAGAGAGAATGCCAGTATTACTGGGAATTCTATCTTTTATCACGATTTCAATTGGTAGTTCGGTAGAAATTATTCCTACATTATCTTTGAAGAAAAGTGTACCGACCATTTCTGCGGTGAAGCCTTATTCACCATTAGAATTAGAAGGTAGAGATTTATATATCCGTGAAGGCTGTAATTCTTGTCACTCGCAGATGATCAGGCCTTTCCGTGATGAGATTGTAAGATTTAACGGTAAAAACGGGCAGTATTCGAAAGCCGGAGAATTTATTTACGACAGACCTTTCCTTTGGGGATCAAAAAGAACGGGTCCGGATTTGCATCGGGAAGGTGGGAAAAACCCAAGTTCATGGCATTACAAACACATGTATAACCCAAGATCAACTTCTGCAGGTTCAATTATGCCACGTTTTCCTTGGTTGATTGCCAATAATCTTGACAGAACCAAAATGATTGATAAAATGGTTTTGATGAAGCAGGCGTTTGATGTTCCTTACTCAAAAGCAGAGATCGATTCGGCAAACAAATGGGCAGACAATCAGGCCGTGAAAATTGTTAAAGATATTTACAACGAAGCTCCGGATTTGAAAAAAGCCTACTCAAACCGTCCGAAAGGAGAACTTGAGCGTAAAGAGATTGTAGCTTTGATTTCTTATCTTCAGAGATTAGGAACTGACATCAAAACTACAGAGATCAAAACTGCCAGTAATAATTAATAGGAAAAAAACGTCTTATGATTCCGCAGAACTTTAAAGATATATTATCTAACTCAGAAAACGCTGGTTTGTATCAGACGCTGGCGATGATTTTCTTTATGTTGTTCTTCGTAGCATTAATTGTGTATGTATTCAGCAGACCGAAGAAATATTACAAAGAAGAAGAGCACGCACCACTTGGGGACGACGAAGACGATTTTAATAATAAAATATAAAACTATCTTATGAAACAGAGAACACCGGTTTTTGTAAACATCCTCATAATAGTAGGGCTGCTCACAGTTTTCTATTACCTGTTTGTACAAAGCTATTCGTTTTTTGCCTCACCGTATTTTTGGGGAACTGTTGCCATCGCTGCTATTTTGGCTTTCATACATAATGCTCTTGGAGATATTATTGAAAATAATAAGTTTAAAAAACTTTCAGAAGAAGAAAAGGCAGTTTATCTTCAGGAAAAGAAAATTCCTTTTCTGAAAAGAACATATGACAGCGCGTTCAAAAAGCAGACAGCTACAGAAGAGAAAGATATCCTTATCGATCATGGTTTCGACGGAATTATGGAGCTCGACAACCAGCTTCCTAAATGGTGGGTTGGTTTGTTCTACTTCGGTACTGTTTTCTGTATCGTGTATGTAAGTGCCTATGTTTTCACAGATTTCGCAAGTCCTATCAAAGAATATGAAGCAGAATACCGTGAGCAGAGTGCTGCAGTAGAAAAATATTTGGCCGAACAGCCGCCGGTTACTATAGAATCTGCTGCGTTCTCTGAAGACAATATCGCTGCCGGTAAAGAGGTATTCCAGACCAACTGCGTATCATGTCACTCAGAAGGTGGCCGTGGTGGTATTGGTCCCAACCTTACTGATGGATTCTGGCACAATCAGCCTGAAAAGACTTTATTTAAAAACGTTTTTCATGTTGTAGAAAATGGAGTTACGGGAACTGCAATGCAGGCTTGGGGTAAAAACGGAGTTTTATCCGGTACAGAAATTCAGAATGTAGCAGCTTATGTTTACTCAATCAACCAGCTTCAAAAACCAATCACGGTTGCTGAAGGCGGCGCGCCACCTTACGGTAAAGCAGTGACTTGGGAGAAACAGTAAATAAAAAACTTTTAAAACTTATGATTAAACATAATTTGTTATTACCGAAAAAATAACAAATTATGTTTTTTCTTTTTTAAACACAATACAGAAAATGTCAAATACAGAAGTTCCGGAAGCTCGTGGCGGACAGGGACAGGTTTTAGATCCAGAAACGTACCGCGACTCGATTGGTACAATGGAACAGTCTGGGAAACGCAGATGGATTTTTCCTAAAAAGCCGAGAGGAAAATACACCAATTACCGGAATCTCGTTAGTTACCTTCTTCTCATTATTTATTTCAGCTTACCTTTTCTAAAAATCAACGGAAATCCGGTTTTACTGCTAAATGTTATCGACCGCGAATTCTTCATTTTCGGACAGCCGTTTTATCCTCAGGATTTCTTTATTCTTACGCTTGGAGCCATTGCCTCATTAATTTTCATCATCGTTTTCACCATCGCGTTCGGAAGAATTTTCTGTGGCTGGATTTGCCCGCAAACGATTTTTATGGAATTTATTTTCCGCAAAATTGAATATCTCATTGAAGGCGACCGTAACCGACAGATGAAACTCGACCGCCAGGAATGGAATACGGAGAAAATCTGGAAACGCTCCCTGAAATGGTCGGTCTACGTTGTAATTTCTTTGGTCATTACCCACTTTATGTTTATGTACATTGTCGGTTACAGCGAAGTTATCCGCATTGTGTCTGAAGGACCGTTTGCGCATCCGACAAACTTCATTGTCATGATTCTGCTGGCAGCCGCCTTCTACTTTGTTTTTGCATGGTTCCGTGAGCAGGTTTGCACATTGGTCTGCCCATACGGAAGGTTGCAGGGTGTTTTGATTGATAAAGAAACCGTGAACGTTTTTTACGATTTTAAAAGAGGTGAAAACAGAAGCAAGTGGCGCAAAGGTGAAGACAGGAAAGCCGCAGGAAAAGGCGACTGTATCGACTGTTATCAGTGCGTTGTGGTTTGCCCTACCGGAATCGACATTCGCGACGGTCAGCAGCTTGAATGTATTAACTGTACAGCATGCATCGATGCATGCGACGAAGTGATGGAAAAAGTTGGTTTACCAAAAGGCTTGATCCGCTATGCATCAGAAAAAGAAATTGAAGAAGAAATCCCGCACAGATTTACCGCAAGAATGAAAGTTTTTGCCCTGATTCTGGTAGGATTAGTAGGATTTTTGGCGTACCTTCTCACCAGCCGGGGCGACATTGAAGCAAAGTTTATAAAACCCGCCGGAAGTACGTATTTCCTGAAAGACGGGACGATTACAAACACATACAATTACACATTTTTAAATAAAACCAACGAAAAGAAAACCGTAAGCATAAAGGTCATCGAGCCAGCGCACGGCAACATTAACTACAGCAACAGCAGTCACATCATTGTAGACCGAGACAAAATTGCTAAAGGCACGATCAGCATCAGTTTCCCGGAGAAAGAAATGAATCTTTCCAAGCAGAATATTACCATTGGTATTTTTGATAAAGACGGGAAAATGATTGATTCTTACAAAACCTATTTCGAAGGACCATTCAAATTACAATTTTAAAATTAATCAGAAATGAAGAATATAAGTTGGGGACACGGCGTTATTTTCGCCCTTGCAGCATTCATGATTTTTATTTTATCCATGCTTTTTCTTTTTCCGAGCGGTAAACAAAACTCTGAGCTCGTTACCGATAATTACTACGAAGAAGAACTGGAATATCAAACCGTGATCGATGCCAAGCAGGCCGCAGATACATTGAAAATAAAGCCGCAGTATTCTCAAAATCCTGCCGGAATTACCATTAAATTCCCGGAAAATGTAAATAACGGAAACTCAAAATTTCATTTTGTGCTCAACCGTACCGACGATAAAAATTTAGATATTAAAAAAGATATCGTTCTCGACGCGACCAATTCTTTCCTCATTCCCAAAGCTGTTTTGGTAAACGGAAATTATACTTTGCGCCTAAGCTGGACTAAAGATAAAACTGCGTACCGCCTCGATTATGATGTGATATGGAAGTAACACTGCTGTTTTCAGCGCTTGCTTTAGGCTTTGCTTCCGGCTTTCACTGCATTGGTATGTGCGGCCCTATTGCGCTATCAATGGGTTTAACCAAAAAACAGGCGACTAATTTTTACCTTCAAAACCTTACCTATCAGTTTGGCAGAATCATTACGTACGCACTTTTGGGTGCAGTTCTAGGAGTGATCGGTCAGGGTTTTCAGATGGCAGGATTTCAGAGATTTCTTACCATAGGCGTTGGCGTTTTGCTGATCATTATGGCGCTGTTTTCATTTGGCGGAAAAGATTTTGCCTCAAAAATTCCTTTTCTGTCCAAATTTCTTTTCTCCGTTAAAATGAATTTAGGAAAACTCCTTCAGAAAGCAGATTACCGCTCCCGTTTCTCGACCGGAATTCTCAACGGATTTCTTCCCTGCGGAATGGTCTACATGGCGCTCACCGCAAGTTTAGCTTCCGGAGGAATCTGGCAGGGCGCAACGTATATGGCGGTTTTCGGACTGGGAACTTTGCCTTTTATGTTTGCCGTCGTATTAGCCGGAAATCTCATGAACCAGGCTTTCCGGCAGAAAGTTTTAAAAGTAATTCCGGTGCTGATGATCCTGCTCGGCGGTTTATTTATTCTCCGTGGCCTCGAACTGGGAATTCCCTACGTATCACCACGTGCCGAAGCCATGCAGATTTCACCAGACAATCAGAGCGACTGTCATCTTCCCGGCGATCACAGCACGCATCCGCATAATGCAGACTGTCATTGATAATATCTTTATTGCGTATATTTGAAAAAAACAAAAATGATTAGCAAACCAGTTATTTTTATATCTCATATAACAGAAGAAAAAGACATTTCAATTGCACTAAAAAACTTCATTGAAAAGAAATTTCTAAAAACCGTGGATGTATTCGTATCGTCACATGAAGAAAGCATCAAACTAGGTGATGACTGGATGGGCAATATAAAAAAATCTATGAAGGATTGTAGCCTAACTATATTAATTTGCAGTCCAATTTCAATCACCAGACCATGGCTAAATTTCGAAGCTGGAGCTGGATGGGTAAAAGACATTCCAGTTATTCCCTTCTGTCATTCTGGAATAATCCCCAGCAAACTACCTGTGCCGATAAATTCTTTTCAAGGAGGTCTGCTTAATAGTAAGGCTGACTTGAGCAAATTATTTGGGAGAATTGCTGAAATTACCCATATAACCGCGCCTGACATCGACGACGAAGATTTTTTTAATAGTCTAAATACTATTGAAAATCAGATTAAAAACGGATTGATTGTAAAGGATACAAAGTTTATTAAAAATCTGCTTCTAAGACAAGTCTCTTTACTAAAATACTGCATATATGCTTCCACAACAGATTTAGGAAAGATTTCATCAATAGACACAGACAATTTAGATTTATCTAATTATAATTTTAAATTTAGTGACATTTATAATCTATTCAACACGTCACTATTAATGATTTTTACTGGAAAAAAAATATATCAATTATATAATCAAATTATACATGAAATTATAGAAAACATAAAATTTCTCCTATTATATCAAGAAATAAATATTGCTCCAAATATTAGAAATCTACTTAATCAGATGCTTTTTTCACTACCGCTCACAGATGATTGGTTTAACATGCTTTCTATGATTGATTTAAATCATAATAGTTCGATAAAAGAAACCTTGGTTAACTTGATAAAAGAGCATTCAAGTGTACCATCTTTAACACCTGGTAATATAATTATTCATGCAATTTTCTACTACAATAGTTTAATTTTTTATAAGAATTGGATTACAAACTACGAAAATGAAATAAATGCTATTTTAGTTGATTCCGAAAACTAATTCGTTCATATTTAAATAAACTCAAAATTTACCCTATCATTTTAACAATAAACGTTTTTAAAAAGGGAAAAGTGCTGTTAATCTCAAAAAGTTTGCAGGAGCATTCCTGCGGCTGTATTTAAGTCCAAACAATTTGTGGGAGCATTCCTGCGATTGCATTTAATCTCAAACAACTTGCAGGAGTATTCCTGCGGTTGCATTTAATCTCAAACAACTTGCGCAAACCTTCCGGAGATCTCCGGAGGTTTCAAACAACTTGCGGGAGACTTCCGGCAATTGCAGTTGGTTTCAAACAACTTGCGGGAATGTTCCTGCAATCTCCGGAGGTTTCAAACAACTTGCGGGAGACTTCCGGAGGTCTCCGGAGATTACGAATAACACTGCGCGGAACAAACGTAGAATTTTCTTTGCCTATTTTTTTAAAAAAAGAAAAAAACCACCCGAAAAGGTGGTTTCATTATTAAAAGCTAAAAGTCTTAGCTTATCATTTCAAATTTCGCATATTCAGCAATTTTCTTTGGAAGTTTAATGCCTTCCGAAGTCTGATTATTCTCCAGCAAAGCAGCCATAATTCTCGGCAAAGCCATCGCTGAACCGTTCAGCGTATGCACCAACTGAGATTTCCCGTCGGTTTTATAACGGCATTTCAATCGGTTTGCCTGAAACGTTTCAAAATTGGAAACCGAACTTACTTCCAACCATTTTTCCTGAGCAGCACTCCACACTTCAAAATCGTACGTCATCGCCGATGCAAAACCGGTATCGCCGCCACACAATCTTAAAACACGGTACGGCAACTCAAGATCTTCCAAAATTGATTTGATATGCTCCACCATTTCCTCCAAAACAGCATATGAATTTTCAGGTTTTTCGAGGCGTACAATTTCTACTTTTTCAAACTGATGAAGTCGGTTCAATCCGCGCACATGCGCACCATAACTTCCTGCTTCTCTTCTGTAACACTGAGAAAACGCAGTGTTTTTGATCGGCAAATCTTTTTCATCCAGCAAAACATCACGATAAAGATTCGTCACGGGAACTTCGGCGGTCGGAATTAGATATAAATCATCCGCGTTGATGTAATACATCTGCCCTTCCTTATCCGGCAACTGCCCCGTTCCGTAGCCCGAAGCTTCATTCACCACATGCGGAGGATTCACTTCGAGATATCCTGCATCTACATTTTTATCTAAAAAATACTGCACCAAAGCCCTCTGAAGTCTCGCACCTTTCCCGAAATAAACCGGAAAACCTGCACCGGCGATCTTCACACCCAATTCAAAATCGATCAGGTTATATTTTTTTGCCAGTTCCCAGTGCGGAATCGCGCCTTCGCCCAAACCTTCCACATCGTGAGACTGATAAATGGTTTCGTTATCATCAGCAGAAACACCTTTCTTCACCTTCTCGTTCGGAATATTCGGAATCTGATACAGAATATCCAGAAGAGATTTTTCTGCGGATTCAAGTTCAGTTTTCAGCTGTGCTGATGATTCTTTAAACTGCGAAGTCTGGGATTTTGCAGCTTCGGCTTCTTCTTTTTTACCGTCTTTCATCAGCATTCCGATTTCTTTCGAGATGCGGTTGATTTCTGAAAGCTGAGAATCGAGCTCTGTCTGGAGTTTTTTTCTTTTCTCGTCGGTCTCAATAGCCTGATCAACAAGCTCAGGATTTTTGAAATTTCTTTTTTCTAAACCTTCCAGAACGCGGTCTTTCTGATCGCGCAAAAATTGTACTTGTAGCATATGGGTTATCGTTTGGGTGCCGCAGTGCAGGTTGCAAATACGGTGTGCAAATTTAAAGATTATTTTATGATGGTCACGACATTTGGCTGGTCAGGCATTTTTGTAAATCTCAGCTGTTTGTTGTAGAAAACTTTTGAAACTTCAAACACTTCCGGTGTAAATCTGTACTGAATTTCCATCGTATCATTAACAGTAGAAGAAGTTGTCGGTGTCAGTTTTTTCTGCAGGGCCAGGGCAATAATTGATCTGTAGGTCTGCGAATCGCCATTTTCAGCAATCAAAACACGGCGTGCACCGGCAATATAATTAATGTAAAATACAGAATCATTTGCAACTTGTAGTGAATACGGAACCGGATTTACATCTTTTTCGCCCAAAGCATCATTTAAAGTGAATGAAACGTAAGAACCTGTATTTGTCGGATGCAGAAGATCTTTTCCTGCATTGTCGCGGATATAAATATTCATCGTCTGATCGATTCTCTGCACCGGATCTTCGTCGGTCTTGCAGGATTGAAGCATCAAAATCAATCCAAAAAAAGCAATATACAGCTGTTTCATAGCACAAATTTACTTATAATCGAAGACTTTTTCAGGTGTTTTCAAAATATTTGCGGTACCATATTTCAAAGGTGACAAGTTGCCAGATTTTGATGTAATCATGATCCTCACTGCAGTTTTCCCACCACTTTTCAATAATATTTTTATTTAAGAAATTTCTTTTAGCCAAACTCGTCAGGTGTTGAATTACAAAATCCTGCATTTCTTTTTTTGTTCTGATAAAATGCGCGAGCGGAAAAGAAAATCCTTTCTTGGGCATATTCATCACTTCTTCGGGCAGAAAATCTTTCGCCACTTTTCTGAGCAGCGGTTTATTCTGAATGCCGTTAAACACAATTTCTTCCGGTAAAGTCGCTACAAAATCAATCAGCGCATTGCTCAGATAGGGATAGCGAAACTCTACACCAAACTTCATCGCACTCAGATCATCCCGGAAAACATGATGTGACGACAGCGAATATTTCATGTCGTACAGAAACAAATCTCTGTAGCTTTTCTTTTCATTGACATGGTATGAATGCAGATCAGGATTAATTTTGCTGAAAATTTCCCTGCTGAAAATATCTTTTGCTTCCGAAGGTTTCATCGCCACCTGACTCTGCCGGAAAAAATCGAATACATCATCCTGCGACAGATAGTTTTTTACCTTATTAGAAAAATTATCTTTGGTAAAAATAAAATTCCGCAGAAAATTAAAGTTTTTAACATAAAGCCATTTTTTCAGTTTTAAAGAATGCCTGTAACCGGCAAAAAGTTCGTCGGCACCATTGCCGCTTAAAACGACTTTAAAACCTTCGTTCTGTGCAAATTCTGCAGCATTCATCAGCACTTCTAAGCTGCTGTAAGGCTCCTCAAAATGCTCTATATTTTCTTTTAGCTGACTTAAAATTTCCTGATCATCAACTGTATAAACATCGTGTGCAATCTCATATTTTGAAGCAACAAGTCTGGCGTTTTCAACTTCAATTTCAGAAAAAGGATAGGCAACGGTAAATGCAGAAATATCGTGTTGTAAAGGTTTAGCTTTTGCCGTAATCAATGTAGAGTCGATGCCGCCGCTCATCATACCCGTCACCGGAACATCGGCAAAAAGCTGCTGCGCAACGCTTTCATTTAATAAATCATTGACTTTTTTTGCTGCATCTTCTGAGCTCATTTCCTGAATTTGAGCCGGAATTTGCCAGTAAAATATTTTTTCACATCGAAAAGTATTCAGATCAACAGTCATCACAGAGCCGGGTTCCAGCGAGAAAATATTCTGGAAACAGGTCTGAGGAGCCAACGTCGTCTGAAAGAGAAAATTCGTATAGACGCCTTCCCAATTGACTTTTGGCGAAATATGCTCGTTTTTAAGCAGAGATTTAATTTCGGAAGCCCAAATGAGATGTTGACTATTTTTAAAGTAAAATAGCGGTTTCAGACCGACCCGGTCGCGCGATAGAATGATTTTATTTTCTTTTAAATCGATAATACAGATCGCAAACATACCGTCGAATCTGGCAAATACATCGCTTCCCCATTCTTCATAGGATTTTAAAACAACTTCAGTGTCAGAATTTCCGTTGAAATAATGTCCGAGATCTTCAAGCTCTTTTCTTAAAATTTTAAAATTATAAATCTCACCGTTGAATGTGAGAATAACTTTTTCGGAATCTGAAAGCATTGGCTGATGGCCATTTTCTGAAAGATCTATGATCGAAAGTCTGCGAAAACCCAAAGCGATCTCAGAATTTTCTTCATGTAAAATGGGAAACTGCTCTTTAATTTTTTCAGTGGAATCTTTTCCTGAAAATGACTTTCCAACAAAATCATCAGACAGCCAAAAACCTTCATCATCCGGACCGCGATGACGAATTGCCTGATTCATTTCCAGAATATTTCTGGAAGAAATTTTATTTTGGAAAGAATAATAACCGCAGATTCCGCACATGAAAAATTAATATGGAATGGTAAAAATAGAAAATGACTGTGGAAAAAAATCTTATTTCCTGGCAAAAATGCTCAGCAGCGATTTAAAATCGTCTTTTGACATCAGATAATCGCGCATTCTAAACTGTGTTGATCTGAAAAATTTACCAAATAGTAATGCTGCAGAGGCACAGTAAGAAATGGTCGTCACAAGGCACGCACCCAAAATTCCCCATCTAGGAATTGCATAAATTGAAAATCCTATGGTAATAAATAAACCAATGAGCGCTTTAACATTTAAAATTCTCAGTTCTTTAATTCCTGAAAAATAATAACCAATCATATCACTGACAGCTATGGCGAAAGTTCCCGGAGCGAGAAGGAGCATGATTTTTTTTGTCTGTGAAAATTCATTCCCGAAGATGACTGTGTAAATATTTGACGGAATTAAAATGATTCCTAATAAAAAAATCAGCATCAGCGAAAATGAAACTTTCAGGGCATTTTTTGTCTTTAGAACCGATTCTGCTTTTGAGATGCTGTTGACGACTTCAGAATATAAAACGACAGCAATACTTCGCGTGATCGTCCAAATGGCTTCTGAAAAAGTAATTCCGATCGAAAAGATTCCAACCGCAGAAAGTCCTTCATATTTTTCAAGAAAATAAAAAGAAAGCCGGTAATTAAGGAATTGAAGAAACGCACTCAACTGTGTTTTCCAGCCATAATCGAACATACTTCTAAAAACCATTTTTGAAAATTTAAATGCCCTAAAATTGCACTTTCCCGCAATCTGAAAAAAGCTGATCAGAAAAAGCAGAGCCAGACAAAGAATCTGTGCGAGGAAATACACAGATACGTCTTTCAGATTTATAAGAAAAATTAAAACTGCCAAAAAGACAACGTGCAGAAGCTGCTGCAGAACCGTATACACATTGAAAAAACGGATATTTTGAGTACCAACAAAAAGATTGATATTGGTAGAAAGCAGCGACGAAAATACCGAGATCAGAACGAAATAAGGCATGAAATGGTTATCAGAAATCGCGAAACCAAACAGAAACGGAACCGAAATTCCGGTGAGAATAGACCAAAAATAAGAATAAACCAAAACCTGCTCGGTCGGGAATTTCTTCGCAAAAAAGGATGTGCTGCTTCCGGAAAAAATACTGCTGAAAAAACTCACTAAAGCGACGTTTGCAATAACCATAGAGATTGCGCCCTTGCCCTCGCTTCCCCACATATTGGTCGAAAAAATGACCAATCCGAAGTTGAAAATCAGGATGAGAAAACGCGATACAAAAGTCTGAACAACTTTGAGCTGCTTCATGAATGCGGTTTGGGAAGTGATTGCCTGATAAAATTAGTGAAAGTCTGGCGAATCTTGTCCCAATTATATTTTTCCAGAAAATTTTTTCTTGCTGAAACTGCATGTTGAGAATACAATTCAGGATGTTGAAGATACTTTTCGATCTTTTCGACAATCTGCAAAGTGTCTTCAGGATTGACAAGAAAACCAAATTTTGAAACATCTGAATGTTTACGGATTCCTTTTAGAGCTGAATAAATAATCGGTTTTCCGGCACTCATGTAATAAAAAAGTTTGATCGGGAGCGAATGGTGATTTTCGAAATTAAAACTTCGAAGATCAAAACAAATATCTGCTTCAGCGAAAGAATCTGTAAACTTTTCAAATGAAGTTGGCTCCTTAATTTCAATATCTTTTATAAGCGTTTCTGCTAATAACTTATAAAAATAAGCTTCGTCTTGTTTATTTCTTGCCGCACCAATTATTAGAATTTTAACTTGAATATGAGGATTTCTTTCTTGAAAGAGATTGGCAGCTTTAAAAAAATTTCCAGTGCCTTTATCTTCAGAAATCGCTCCTGTGCAGCATAAAACAATTGATTTTGGATCGAAGGTCTTGATATTTTCCTGAACGAATTCCTGATCAGGATAATAAGGCAAAACAAGTTTTTTCTTAAAAGGAAAGAAATATGCAAGCGGAAAGAATTTCGTTTTTTCACCAAAGATAAAATGAGTCGCAAACCAACCAACTAGAATCTGAATTCCGAGAAACTTTATCGCATGAAATGGTTTTGTAATTCCTGAATAATCACGCAACATCGACATTGCGGGATACCATTCTGTAATATCATAAATGAGGCTGCAGTCGGTTTTTTTACAATATTTTCGAGCACCAAAAACGGCAACAGGTTCGGAAGCAATGACTGCATCAGGTCTAAACTCTTTGCAGACTTTTAAAAATATATCTGTTTTTTCTGAAACCGATTTATGAAGAATATCAAAACATTCAATATGAATGCCGTTAATAAAACTTTTACAATCTGATGTTAAGCTGCAAATTTTAATCTCAAAACCATGCGAAACCAGCTCTTTTGCCTGATGATGAAAAATACGGTCGTCATCGTAATGGTGCGCAGTTGTGAGAAATAAAACTTTAGGCATGATTTCAAACCTGCAATTATTTGATCACAGAAGCCCAGCTTTTTTCAAAAGCAAGCAGAAAATTGCCTATGAATTCTAAATAGGTGTTTTTAGAAAAATCAAAGACTTCAATGTCTTTGGCTATTTCTCCATTACGGATTTTATTTTTAAAATCAATAAGTTTCAAAGTTTTCACTTCACCGTTTTCTACAAAACTTGCTTTCATACGGTCAAAAAGTCCGAGTGAAAATTCTTCGTCGATTTCTCTCATTACTTTTCCCAAAGAATCAATGCTGCAGCCGGAAGCGACTTCATGTTCTTCATCTACACAGATTATAATAAACTGATTTTTTTCGATTTTAAAAGAGGAAGAAAGCGGTTTCCCATGTGCTGCCCAGCCGGCAAGAAAATCATATAATTTTTCGGTAATTACTTTCGCTTCTTTCGTCGTAAGCGGGCGTGAAGCGGGATATATAATAACGCGATAATCGTTGGCTTCAACAATGCTGGATTCTTCAATTTTCATTGGACGTAAATTTAGATACAAAATTACGGAATTTTCTGCAGCCTTCCGAAACCGTATTTGTCCGTTAAAGCTTTAAGAAAAATGAAGAAAAGCAGAATAACAAAACCGATGAAAAATCTGAGATTTGCGCCATCTGGGAAGAAGACATATTTAATATAAATATTTGCGAAAAACAGCAAAGCTAAAATTCTCGTTTCGAGATTTTTGCTCAAATAAAATGTTGCGGCCAACAAAATGGTTGCTGCGAGTGTGATTCTTTTAAAATTAATCAGTTTAAAAATGAGAAAATCCCAATATCTTTTAAAGGTAAAATCTGCGGACTCAGCCGAAATTACGGGGCGGCGATAGAAAAAACTGTCGTAAAATAAATCTTTCCAGCCGGGATAATGATAAAATTTAATAATGAAAAAATAAATTCCGACAAAAATTACTGTCTGAAAAATGTAGTACCAATTTATTTTTTTTGAATTCTTTATAAAATGCAGGACCGACATCACAAACAGATAAGAAAGCGCGAATAAGATATAATCCGGACGAATTAATATACAGCAAAGCAGGCAGATAAATTTTAGAATTTCTGATGATCTTTGTAAAATACAGATGAGAAACAACAGCGTAAAAACAAGGACGAAAATGTCCGGTGTAGGATTTTGTGCCATTGAACGAACAGGCGGGAGCCACATGATGACTAAAGCAATTAAAGCCTGAAGCCAATTTTTGCGTGGCAAAAGTAGTTTTAAAATGTATAAAACCAAAACTCCCGAGAAAAAATACGAGAGAAAATTGACAATAAACAGTGCATGTGGACCGGAAAACCCAAGTTTATAGAAAAGATATACGGCAGCGTTGTAGCCAACTTTTACATAATAATACGGTAACTGCTCGCCAAAAGCTTTGTAATTTTTAGTAAAAACCTGATTCGCGTAGTTGTAAGCAATAATATCCTGATATTCTGTTGGCGACGCCTCTTTTTTTATCGTAGAGTAAACAAGCTCATGAACTTTCTGCGGATTATCTGGATAGTCCCAGGAATAAAAACAGCCTAAATAACCCGGCATATCCCAATCGTAGACACGGTTTTGCCAGCATGAATAAGTAAGAAAAGAGAATAAACCAAAAAAAAAGATAAAGGATAAACCCCATTTTTTGCACATACAAACTGCGATTTATCCTTTTAACTATTATAAATCTTCTGCCTCAGCAAGAAGTTCTACGATGTCTTTTACTTCGACATCAGCATTTTTGTTGAAGTGCTTTACACCATCTGTGAGCATCGTATTGCAAAATGGGCAACCGGTTGCAATAATTTTTGGATTTAAAGATAATGCTTCTTCTGTACGTTCTATATTGATGTCTTTGTTTCCTTTCTCCGGTTCTTTAAACATCTGCGCACCACCGGCACCACAGCAAAGTCCGTTGGTACGGCATCTCTTCATTTCGATTAATTCGGCATCAAGTTTTTCCAGAAGCATTCTTGGTGCTTCATACTCACCGTTTGCACGACCGAGATAACATGGATCATGGAAAGTTATTTTCTTTCCTTTGAAAGATCCGCCTTCAATTTTCAGACGGCCTTCATCCATAAGCTGGCGGAGAAACTGCGTGTGATGAATCACTTCATAATTTCCACCAAGACTTGGATATTCGTTTTTAAGTGTATTAAAGCAATGTGGACAAGCCGTCACAATTTTCTTCACCTCGTAAGCATTCAAAACTTCGATGTTCGTCATTGCCATCATTTGGAAGACAAACTCATTTCCGGCACGTTTAGCAGGATCGCCCGTACAGCTTTCTTCCTGTCCGAGAACCGCGAATTCAACTCCGATTTTATTTAAAATCTTGCAAAAGGCCTTGGTTATTTTTTTGGCTCTGTCATCGAAACTGCCCGAACAGCCAACCCAGAAAAGAACTTCCGGGGATTTGCCTTCAGCAGCATAATCTGCCATCGTTTTTATAGTGAAATCCATTGTATTCAATTTGAAAATATGAAAATTTGAAAACGTTGATATCGGATTTTCAAATTAATTAAATTAAATGATTAGTCTTTTGCCCAGTTCAATCGGTCTGCCTGGTTGTATTGCCACGGAGCAGCATTGTTTTCGACATTGGTCATCATCAGGTTTAATTCCTGCGGCGCTGCAGACTGCTCCATCACCAAAAACTGTCGCATGTCGTAGATGATCGATAGCGGATCGAGCAATATCGGGCATGCCTGAGTACAGGCATTGCATGTTGTACAGGCCCAAAGTTCTTCTTTCGTGATATAATCATTCAAAAGTTTTTTGCCGTCGTCCTCAAACTTACCGTTTTTATCGATATTACGTCCCACTTCTTCTAGCCGATCGCGGGTTTTCATTAAAATAGTTCTTGGTGAAAGCTTCTTACCTGTGATATTGGCCGGACAGACAGAAGTACATCTTCCACATTCCGTACATGAATAGGCATTCAACAACTGCACCTGATTTAAATCAAAAATGTCTTCTGCTCCAAATTTCGAAGGCGCTTCAGCCTGTGCATTTTCTGCAGGAGCAGCATACGGATCAGCATTTGGATCCATCATTAATTTAATTTCTGCCGTAACCGATGAGAGGTTATTAAACTTTCCGTAACGCTCAAGATTCGCGTACCAAGTGCTTGGAAACGCCAAAATAATATGTAAATGTTTTGAATAGTAAAGGTAATTCATAAAGAATAAAATCCCCACGAAATGCAGCCACCATGCAGCGCGTTCGATCATAATCAAAGATTGCTCACCAAAACCTTCAAAAAAAGGCGTCAATGCAATACTGCTGATTGGAAAGCTTCCGTGTTGTGCCAAAACTCCTTTTGCCTGCAAAGCAGAATCGGAAGCATTCATCGTGAAGAAGAAAATCATCAGGACAAATTCAATGATCAAAATCCAGTTGGCATCTTGTTTTGGCCAGCCAAAGAGCTCTTTCATTGTGAGTCTTTTTACGCCGTAAAAATTTCTTCTGATAAAGAAAATCACAACTCCAATAATAACCAATAAAGCTAAAATCTCAAGAGTTGCCGTAAAAGCGCCATAAACTGAATTACCAACAATACCGGCAAGAAAACGGTGCGTACCAAAAATACCGTCGATGATGATTTCAATCAGTTCGATATTAATGATGATAAAGCCTACATACACAAAAAGGTGAAGAATCCCTGCTACAGGTCTCTTCACCATTCTACTTTGTCCCATTGCGACTCTTGCCATGGTTTCCCATCTTTCGGCTTTCCGGTCGCTGCGGTCTATCTCTCTTCCTAAGCGGATGTTTCTGTAAATCTTTGACAGACTTTTTGCAAAAAGGCCGACACCGGCCAAAAGCAATATCAGAAAAATCGCGTTATCTATATACTGCATAAAAGTTTAGTCTTTGTTATTTTTCCCGAAAACAGAAAAATTGATGTATCGTTTCGGATTTGCTTTCATGTCTTCTACAAGAGAATTTAAATTGGATGTTGCAGAATTTAAATTGTTGTAAAGCTGCTCATCTTTCAGAAGTTTGCCCATACTTCCCTGACCGTTATCGATGCCTGTCACGACCTGATTCAATTTGCTGACGGTAGCATCAAGATTGGCAACCGTAGCATTCAGCTTTTGAGTATCGATGCTTTCAGCTAAATTTCCGTACTTATCCAATGTAGTTTTTCCACTTTTCATGGTAACACTTGCATCGTCAAGAACTCTTTGTAATTTGGGATCATTGTTTCCAACCAAACGGTTTACACTTCCCGCCGTTGTTTGTAAAGCCCCGACCGTTGCATTTAAATTGCGAAGTAAAGCTTCAATTTCCTGACGATTCTGTGCATTAACCAACATGTTAGCATTCGTCATTAAAGAGTCTACTCTGTGTAAGACAACCTGAACCTGATCTTTCACAGGACCAACCTGTGAAGAAAGACTGCTTAAAGTCCCTAATTTATATCCGCTTCTTAATGTATCGCCATCCTGCGCAATCGCACCGCCATAAGCAAGGTTGATACGCATTTCTTTACCTGACATTAAACCAGGCTCGAAAATCTCCAGAAGCGAGTTTTTAGAAAATTCAAAGCCGTCATCTGCAGTAATTTTCACAACAAATGACAGTTTGCCGTCTTTCGCAGTAATCGGAATAATCTTATCCACCTGCCCGACTTTCAGACCGTTTATAGAAACGGGTGCGGACTGTGTAAGACCTTCTACATTATCGTACTTAGCGTAAAATATATTATCTGTAGTGAAAAGACTGCGACCTTTCATAAACTGAAAGAGTATGACAAAGCCCACAATGGCAAGAAGCGCGATGAGACCGGCTTTTAATTCTTTACTGATTTTCACGTGTTATTATTTCTTAGTAGGGCAAATATAGGACAATTAAACCAATGATTATCTATACCGCTTTGGGTTAAACGTAAAAAAAAGTGGCAAAAACTTTGCCACTTTTCATTTATATTTTAATTATGCTACTGCTGCTGATTTCCCAGTTTGCTGTAGATTTCTATTCTGTAATCTTTGATATCTGCATTATCCTGTAAACTCTTCAGCCAAGCCTGTCCAAACATTCCTCCGTTACGCTGCGTCACCGATTCTGTAAACTGCTTCACATCTCCGGGCTGTTTGTTTGTCGTTTCGTTTTTCTTTACCAAAACGTAAATGCCTGTTCCACCTTCAATAACTTTAGATATTTTACCTTTTGCGACACCGAACGCTGCACCGGCTACTTTCGGCTCCATTGCACCCAATACAGACGGGCTCAAAAGATTTACCTGCGCACTTTGCTTAGCTGTTCCGAAAGTTTTTGCAATCTGATCTAAGCTTGATGGAGTGCCGATTTTCTCAGCGATTTTCTTAGCTGCGAGCTGGTTCATTACAACCGTTTCGATCTGATCTCTCACAGATTCTGCATCAGCAAGACCTTTTTCCTGTTTCCCGTTCAGGTAAGCGACGATTTTGTCACCTGTTCCTTCTACGGTAAATAACTGTACATCACCTTTCTCACGCTTTTTATCGAAAGCCCAAGCGATCACTTCGCTGTCTTTATCTGTTCCTAAACCTTGCAGCTGACCGTCGAAACGCTTCGCTGTTTTGGCATTAGAATACTGATAGTTCGATTTTTTAGAAAGATTCACAAAATCATTGAAAGATTTCCCTTCGACCTGCTGAGCAAATCTTGTTGCATTTTTATCAACTAAATTTTCTGTAGTTTCTGAAGGCTTGATTGCTTTCACCAAATGAGCCATTTTGTAACCTAACTTTTTATCATCAACTTTGATAATATGATATCCGAATGAAGTTTCCGTTAGACCGATTTTCCCAATATCATTTTTTCTTAAGAAATCTAAATATTCAGGAGCGAATTGACTTTGAGAAGTTGTCCAACCCACACTCCCTTTTCGCTCAAGAGCATTTGGTTCGTCAGATAATTTTAAACCTTCGTTAAATTTCGCAGGATCTGCTTTAATCACAGTTATCAAACTGTCTGCAGTTTTCTTCGCCTGATCTTTACTCCTATTTGCCGTTGATCTTTCTGCACCTTTGTACGCGATCAATATGTGACTTGAGGTTACAGAATCCGAAGCTTTTTTCTTATCTAAAAGTTTAGAAACCACATATAAATTCTGCTCTTTATAAGGACCGAAAACCTGTCCGATAGAAGCCGTCGGCAACTGCGCTTTGATTGCCTGTGGCATCTGTGCGATCGGTGCGTAGGTATTGTTGAAACCGACTTCAGAATTTGCTGTAACAAACAAAGAGTCACTTTTCGTATTCAGGAAGTTTTCCCCGCCAGGATTATCTGTTCCGGAAAGAAGACTGGTAATTTCTTTCTGCGTAGCCGCCTCATCTGCAGGGCTGGCTTTTGCAGGAAAATAGACCAAACCGATATTTCTACTCGGCTCAGTTTTGAACATCACCGGATGTTTTTTAATATATTCATTAAGATCTTCAGTGGTAACTTTGATCTTGTTTTTCTGAAGGTAAGTCGCGTAATCTACTTTTACAAAATCGATGTCAGCCAGCTGATCGCGCTGTCTCATCAGTTCTTCAGCTTCTTTTTTTCCGGTCGTGATGCCGGTAGAAACGTTAGCAAAAACCTGTCTCGCCATGATTCTGTACTCGATACTTTTTCTTGTTTTAAGCCAGAAATTATACTGCTCAGGGTTAGCTGTTTTCAGTGCCTCAATATTTTTTTTAAGCTCAAGCGTTTTAAAGTTTCCTTTCTCATCGCGCATATCCTGGCTCTGTGCAAACATTTGATCGTACTGAATCTGGTTCCAGAAGAGATCTTCTGTCATCTCAAATCCCATTTTCTCAAACTGCTGCTTTACAAGTTTAGACTGCACCAAAAGTTGCCATGCCTGCTCTTCAAGACCGTTTTTTGGCTGACCTTGCTGCTCTGCCTGCTGCTGCAATACGAAAAGCTGATCGTTGAATTCTTCACGTGTGATTTTGTCACCGTTCACTTTTCCTAAAACATCAGGATTTGCGCCGAAAACTTTATCAATACTTTCAGGATTTACCAAAAACGCAAGAAGCGCCAGTGCAATTACACCCATCAAAAGCCAAGGTCTGTTCCTAATCTGTCCTAAAATTGCCATTTTATAAATTGAGTTTTTTATATCAGTGTGCGAAAATACACATTTTTAAGAAATTAGCGAAATATGAATCTCTTTTTTAATTTTTAAAATAAATTTCTGCCCAAAAATGGAAAATCTGACCGTAATTTTCACCGAAATCCAAATGGCACGTCTCTTGTGAAAACTTACCTCGCCTGCTGTGATTCCCGCTGCAGCAGCGCAAACAGAGAATCATAAAAACATAACCGTAATAAATAAGGACATTTTGTCATCTGAAATAGTATGAATGAATTTGATGATGTGAATTTTGAAGACCTTCTGCAGGAAGGATTTGAAATGGTAACTGAAGAGATAAACGTATCTGACCTCAAAGAAACAGAGAAAAATAAGGAGCAAATCTCGTTTCCTATCCTTCCGGTGAGACATATGGTAATGTTTCCACATGTGGTGATTCCGATTACTGCAGGCCGAAAAAATTCTATTCAGCTGTTGGAAGATGCGCAGAAAAGCGGCGATCTTTTCGGGGTTGTAAGCCAGAAAAACCCGGAAATGGAACAACCCAACGAGAAAGATCTTTACCGTGTGGGGACGCTCATTAAGATTTTAAAACTGATCAAACTTCCGGAAGGTCACATCACCATTATCGCAAAAGGTTTTGACCGTTTTAAAATTAAAAATTTCACAGAAAAACAGCCCTATTTTAAAGCTGAAATCACGCGACTAAAAGATGTGCAGCCAAAAAATGAGGAAGAGTATGAAGCTATTCTTGAAAATATAAAAGAACTGGCAGTGAAAGTGATCGAACTTGATCCAAATATTCCGAAAGCTGCAAATATCGCTTTAAAAACGATAAAGAAAAACGAAGACGTTCTCAACTACATCTGTACAAATGCAAGCTTTAATCCTGAAAAAAAGCAAAAACTTTTAGAGGAAAAAAACCTGCTCGAGCGCGCCAGAAAGTGCTATGAAATGATGCACGAAGATTTCAGGAAGCTTGAGCTGCGCAATCAGATTCACCAGAGAACGTCAAAAGATCTTGATAAACAGCAGCGCGAATATTTCCTGAATCAGCAGATCCGGACAATACAGGATGAGCTTGGCGGCGGGCCGGAAGGCGATGTGGAAGAATTGATTTTAAAATCTAAATCTAAAAACTGGAAGCCGGAAGTTGAGGAGCATTTTCAGAAAGAAATTGCGCGTCTGCAACGACAGAATCAGAATTCGCCGGATTATAATGTACAGAGAAACTACCTGGACTTTTTCACTGATTTGCCTTGGGAAACGTTTACCAAAGACATTTTTGATATAGAAAAAGCGCAGAAAGTTTTAGATAAAGCACATTTTGGTTTAGAAGATATCAAAAAGAGAATTTTGGAGCACATGGCGGTTCTGAAACTTAAAAATAATATGAAATCGCCTATTCTTCTGCTCGTAGGTCCTCCCGGAGTTGGTAAAACTTCTTTAGGAAAATCAGTTGCCGACGCATTGGGTAGAAAATATGTGCGCGTTTCTCTTGGCGGACTGCACGATGAGAGCGAAATCCGCGGTCACAGAAAAACCTACATTGGTGCGATGGCCGGAAGAATTTTACAGTCTGTAAAAAAGGCAGGAACTTCAAATCCTGTAATTGTTTTAGATGAAATTGATAAAGTGGGGAAAAGCTCGCACGGCGGAGATCCGAGCTCGGCTTTGCTGGAAGTGCTCGATCCTGAACAGAACAATGCTTTTTATGATAACTTCCTGGAAATGGGTTATGATCTTTCTAAAGTGATGTTTCTGGCAACGGCAAACTCGATGTCGTCGATTCAGACGCCGCTTCTCGACCGTATGGAAATCATTCAGATTGCCGGCTATACTTTGGAGGAGAAAATTGAGATCGCCAAACGGCATTTAATAAAGAAACAGCAGGAAGAAAACGGTCTTACGACAAAATCTTTCAAATTGGGCGATGCAGAACTGAAGCACATTATCGAAGCACATACTTCGGAAAGCGGTGTACGTTCGCTGGAAAAAAGAATTGCCGGTATTGCGCGCTGGGTAGCACTGCAGACTGCGATGATGAAAGAATATGATCCTAAAATCACGGTAGCAAAAGTGGACGAAATTCTTGGCGTACCGAGACCGAAAAGTCTTTCTGAACTTACAGATGTTCCGGGCGTGGTGACTGGCTTGGCATGGACAAGTGTTGGCGGTGATATTCTGTTCATCGAAAGTATCGTGAGCAACGGAAAAGGAAATCTGACGATGACCGGAAATCTCGGTACAGTAATGAAAGAATCAGCGACGATCGCTTTAGAATATATTAAAGCAAAACATGAGGAATTGGGCATCTTTGCCGAAGATCTCGAGAAGAAAAATATGCACGTTCACGTTCCGGAAGGCGCTACACCAAAAGACGGCCCTTCCGCCGGAATAGCAATGCTCACCTCGATGGTTTCTACACTAAAAAATAAAAAAGTACGTCCTCATTTGGCCATGACCGGCGAGATTACCCTTCGCGGAAAAGTGCTTCCAGTAGGCGGAATCAAAGAGAAACTTCTCGCTGCCACACGCGCCGGAATTACAGAAGTGATTCTCTGCGAGGCCAACCGGAAAGATGTAGAAGAGATTAAACAGGATTACCTGAAAAATCTTAAAGTAAACTACGTAAACTGGATGACCGATGTGCTCGATCTGGCTCTGGAAAAATAAATTGATACCAAGCGCAAAACCTCATCATAAACGGTGAGGTTTTTGTTAGCGATACGGCAAACACATGAGATGAATCTTTTAAAAATACCATTTCTTCAGAAACTGGCGCTCGCTATCGTTTGCATTATCGGTCTCGGCTATCTTCTGCACCTTGGGCAAACGATTATTGCACCGTTTTTTCTGGCTTTCTTAATGGCGATGTTATTTCTTCCAATCGCCAATTTCCTGGAATACCGACTTAAGTTCCCAAGATCAGTTTCTACGCTGACCTCGGTTTCTATCCTTTTAATTGTACTTATGTCGCTTCTGTACTTTTTCGGTTCGCAGCTTTCAAGTTTCAGCAAAGATATTCCTCAGCTTACGAAGCAGTTTAATATGGTTTTTCACAACCTTCAAAAATGGGTATCCACCACTTTTCATATCAATATTAATGAGCAGCTCAATTACCTCGATCAGGGTTTGCACCGTCTGCTTTCCTCATCAGGAATTATTTTAGGTTTCACTTTTGGGATCTTCTCTTCTAGTCTTGGCTTTACGGTGTTTTTCCTGTTGTTTTTTATTTTCATCTTAAATTACCGCCGTGTACTTCACAGTTTCATCGTTAATGTTTTTAATGAAAAGCATAAAGCCAGCGTACAGGAAGTCGTGTCTGAAGTAAGATTAATGACCAAACAATACATCATTGGTCTATGCATTCAGATTGTAATAGTTTCGACACTGACGACTATATTACTGACTATTTTAGATGTAAAATATGCGGTTCTACTAGGTGTTCTCACCGGACTTTTAAACGTAATTCCCTATATCGGAATTGCCATTTCTCTATTAATTTCATGCTTCATTTCGTTTGCCACGGGAGAAGCTTCTACCTGCATTTATGTTGCGATTGGTTATTTCGTGATTCACCTCATCGACGGTAATATCATTTTGCCGTTTGTCGTCGGTTCGAAAGTAAAAATCAACGCGCTTTTTTCTTTCCTCGGGATTTTGGTAGGCGAACAGCTTTGGGGAATTTCCGGGATGTTTTTATGCATTCCTGCCATTGCGATTTTAAAAATCATCTTTGAGCGTGTGGAAGATCTCAAGCCTTGGGGCAAACTTTTTGGCGAAGACGAAAAACCTTTACGCCCAAAAAAGACCTACAAAATCTCCAAAAGAATTACAATTAAAGAGAAAGATTAGATTAGATTTTATTTAAATAGATTTAAATCAAATTTACTGTTCTCAAAAGCGTTTTTAAGTAAATTTCATTTGCTTAAAATTAGACCTAAACCGTCTTTCCTTCTATCAAAATCATTTTGAACGGAAATTGTTAAGTTTAAATCCGCAAAATTGATGTCTTCACACCAAAATTACAAGTCTGGAATACATCAAATCACGTCCTCCAAAGCACTGATGACATTATTTACCTCTCCACTACGGTTCCGAACCGCAAATTATACGTCTAGAACCCCGCCGTTGACGTTCAGAACCCTGTTGTTTCGGTTCACAACCACAAAATATACGTCTGAAACCTCATCGCTGACGTCTGGAACCCCAAATTTTCGGTTCCGAACGCCATCATTCAGGTTAAAAACCGAATCACTTCAATAAATAACCGCAATGATATTTCCGAAGATATATTTTCTTCCATTAAACTTGAAAATCAAGCAAAAAAAAACCGCATTTCTTGGAAACGCGGCCGGTTGATATATGGGATTTCTTTAAACAAAAGCACTAAAACCCGTAATCGAGCGCCCTACAATCAAAGAATTGATCTCTTTGGTTCCTTCATACGAATAAATCGCTTCGGCATCTGCCACAAATCTCGCGACATCGTACTCCAGCAAAATACCGTTTCCACCCAAAACTTCGCGCGCTCTGGAAACCACATCGCGCGTTCTCATCGTACAGAAAACTTTCGCGAGTGAGGCATGTTCGTCGAGCAAAGTGCCTTCATCCTGCATTTCAGAAAGCCTGAAAACCATCGTCTGCATTGCCGTGAGATTGGAAAGCATTTCCACCAAATGTCCCTGTATCATTTGGAAAGAGGCAATCGGTTTCCCAAACTGTTCGCGTTTTCTGGTATAATCGAGTGCACTTTCGTAGGCTCCCCGTGCACAGCCAGTCGCCATCCACGCAACGCCGGCGCGTGTCATGCGCAAAACTTTGGCCGTATCTTTAAAAGTATTGGCGTTCTGGAGACGGTTTTCTTCGGTTACGATGCAGTTTTTCAGCGTAATTAAACCATTCTGCACAATTCTCAACGCCATTTTTCCTCTGATTTTTTCGACAGAATAACCCGAATTGTCTTTTTCTACAATGAAACCTTTCACTTCGCCGTCGTCAATATCTCTTGCCCAAATAATCACCAAATCTGCAAATGTCGCATTCCCGATCCATTTTTTTTCTCCGTTCAGAATCCAGCCTTCTTCTGTTTTTTTGCAGGTAACAGTCAGTCCGCCCGCTGCGCCAGAACCTACCTCGGGTTCGGTAAGTCCAAAAGCACCGATTTTCTCAAACTTCTGCATCTGCGGAAGCCATTTCTGTTTCTGCTCTTCAGACCCGCAAATGTAAATCGAACCCATTGCCAGCCCCGACTGTACGCCAAAAAAGGTCGCAATGGAAGCATCTATTCTTGCCATTTCCATCGCAATAACACCTTCCATTAAAAACGGCATTCCTTTGCAGCCGTAGCCATGATAGGTTACACCGCAGATATCCAGTTTTTGAAATTTCGGGATCAGCTCAAACGGAAAATCATCTTTCAGCCAGTATTTGTTGACAATTGGTTTTACTTCCTTTTCCATAAACTCGCGAACCTTCTGCTGTACTTCGCGCTGCTCGGGCGTGAGCGCGTGATAAACATCGTAGAAATCTCCGTCAATCGGCGGAAGTTCCTTATTTTTCCTGTTCGGATCGAGCATTTTCATCATGCCGCTCAGCTGTTTCTCATCGAGCTTGGAAAAATTCTCCATAAGTTTTGGAAGATTCACTTTCTGCGAGATTTCGCTGAGCTGATCAAAATCAATTGATTTAAATAATTCTACGGCATTCCGGATTTTGGAAAAGGCATTTGACATACTGCAAGTTTTGTAAAATCTCATCAAAAATCAATCCGAAGGTGGCGGATCGTCATCAGACAAAATTTACAAAAGTTTACAAATCAAAACATTAAACCCGAAAAACATTTTTACAGAACGTTTACTCTTGGTTTTCAAAAGATGCTGTGAGAACTTTTTGAAGTTTGGTCTACAACAATCAAACATTCTTAATATGAAAACTACGTATGCAATCTCAGCTCTGGCTTTATCGATGATGATCAGCCTCTCTTCTTGCAGAAAAGGTGAAGTTGCTCTTACCGAAATGGAAGAATACGCCACCACCGATTCTTCTATGGCGCCCGTCTCAGACAGTATTTCTTCGGTGGCAAGTCTCAAAATAAAAGACAAACAGTTTATCAAAACCGCGTCGGTCGATATGGTGGTGAAAAATGTATACGACGCAACACTTGTATTGGAAAAAACAGCGCAGGACTTGGGCGGTTTTGTGACAAACAGTGAGATGAGCAGCCAGATGATCAGTGAAAATACTTACGCGAAAGACGATGACAGCGCAGTTTTGGTAAAACAGTTCAAGACACAGAATACGATGAATTTTCGTGTACCGACGGATCAGCTCGGTGCTTTTTTAACGGAAATCAACAGACAGAAAATTTTCCTGAATACACGTACGATCAGCGCTGAAGACGTGACGGCAAACATTAAATATTCTGAACTCGAGCGCAAACGTGCCGAAAAAAACAGTAAGAATATTGAGGTTTTGAAAGCAACAAAAGATAAAGTGCAGCTGGATAATGATAATACGTCGGACAGCAATCTGCAACAGCTTAACAGCATGAATATGACCGATCAACTGAAGTACAGTACGGTAGATGTTTTTATCGCTGAACCAAATGTGAGCGTTGCGGAAATTCCGGTGACAAATACTTTGGATCTGAATGACAAGTACCGAATGAGTTTCTTTTACAGTCTGAAAAATGCTTTGCACAGCGGCTATTTTCTCATTCAGAAAATAGTAATCGCCCTTTTCAGCATCTGGCCACTGATTATTATTTTTGGTTTTGCATTTTACTTTTACCGGAAAAATCAGTCTAAAAAGAGAAAGCCTACCGCGCCAAACTAAGGCAATCTGGCTTCGGCCATCTCCATATATTTATTTTTTCTTCTCATATTTCCAGTTGCGGCCTTTGCCCACTGAAATCCATTCAAGTGCCTGCTCCATCCTTTTGGTGCGGGTGCTTTCTGTTTTGGCTTCGGCGATCCAATGAATATATTCTTTGCGGAAAGACGGCGAAGCTTTTATAAAAACTTCATTTGCCAGTTTGTTTTGATCTAAAGCCGCTTTAAAATAATCCGGAATCTCAACTTCTGTTTTATTGGGTGCGGTTTTCTTCATTTTAAAACCTGCGTCCGTCAGATCCATCGCTTCCTGAATAATCTCGCGCAGCCTAATTTTTCCCGGAAGATCATCAAGTTTTGTGATTTTTCCCAGGCTGAACATATTTGATTTTTCGGCATCAGTTTCCAGACTCTGAATGGTTTTCATCTCACCGTGCAGCCAGAATCCCATGCTGCAGTAATTTTTAAATGAAACCACCGAACAAAGAATTTTACTGTTGTACATAAACGTAGGAAATTTCCATTTAATGGTTTCTTCGGTTTGTGGACACACTTCATGTACGGTTTGGCGGAGATATTCGAGAATCGGTTTGGCAAATTCAGGCGCGTTTGCAATATATTCGTCAACGCGCGGATCGTAAATTGTGCTCATTTTAAGCAAAAATTTTAGCGGCTTCATTTACAAGAAATCGAACCTGATCTGGTCTTCCACGGTCAGTTTTCGGAAGATTATTATAGCTTCCTGTGCGCACAATAACCATATTTTTCTCAGGAACCATGATGATGTACTGACCCTGCAAACCTAGAAAATAATAATGTTTGATGGGATTGTCATTATTAATCCAAAAACCCATTCCGTAGATTTCCTTTGATTTTCCGGTGCCGGTTTTCATGTCATTAATAAAATTTTCGCTTAAAATTTCGCGGCCTTCATATTTTCCGTTGTTAATAAAAAGCTGTCCGAGTTTGGCAAAATCGCGTGTGTTTGAGTGAATACAGCAGTACGTTTTTTCCATACCACTTTCGTCCACGCTCCATTCGGCATCTTGTTCCATCCCAAGCGGAATCCAGAATTTTTCAGAAAGATAACTTGATAAGGTTTGGTTCAAAGCTTTCTTTATAGCAAAACCTAAAAGCTGTGTTGAACCGCTTTGATATTCAAATCTTTCGCCGGGATTTTCTTTAAAATTTCGCGAAAATGTCGCTTTCATCAGATTTCGACCGTAGTACGCTTTGGCATTTGGCAGAAACGGATTTTTATAATTTTCATCCCAGTCGAGACCCGATTCCATCTGTGCAAGATGTTTTAAAGTTAAATTCTTACCAAAAGGTTTAGTATCAACCTCAGGGAAAAACTCAGAAAATTTCTGATCAATATCTTTAATTTTTCCTTCTTCGACAGCTTTTCCGAGCAGCATCACCGTAACAGCTTTTGCCATAGAAAAAGAATTGGTTTTTGAAAGCGCATTATAACCGTTAAAGTATTCTTCATGAATCAGTTTTCCATCTTTAACGACTAAAAACGAGGCGGTATTTGAGTTTTGAAGATCATCAGAAACTTCGTTGGGCAAAGTAATTTTATTAAAATCAGGATGTTCTTCCCAGGCTTTTGCTGTTCCTTTTTTAATGATATTGCTTTTGAAAAGTCTGCCGTCGTCGATGTTGGCGCTCATTCTTCCACGCAGGTAAGTTTTAGAAATTCCGCTGAAAAGATACGCATAGCCGAAGATGTAAAATAGAGATGCGGCTACCAATATGAAAGCTAACAAATAAAGTAAATACGCCATAATAAACTGTCTGAGACAAATGTAGAATAATTTTAAAAATAAATAATCGCCGTGTTTTTAAATGATTTACTTTTGTCTTAAATGATGAAAAAACGATGACCCGATTTATACTTTTTCTTTTTTTGATTCTGAATTCTCTTTCTCTTAAATCGCAGCTTTACAAACCTTTAGATACTGCAGATTATGCGCAGCGGAAAGTTTTTATAAAAACGTACACCGCCGAAAATGAGCTCTACATAAAAGATTTAAAGAACAGGTATCCCGGAAAAACCGGACAGGAACTGGCGAAAATTTACAAAGAATTTGAAACCGATTTTGTCACTCAGGTAAAGAATAAAGATTTTATTTTTAATTCTGCGCTGGATGCTGATGTAGCCGCGCTGATCATTAAACTCAGGAAAAACAACCCAAATATTCCTCAGAAACTGAAGGTTTTAATTGCTAAAGATAATGCGCCGAATGCCTATTGCCTTGCCGATGGAACTTTTGTAATCAATCTCGGACTTTTTAATCTGCTTGAAAATGACGACCAGTTGGCATCGGTGATCGCTCACGAACTTGGCCACAAAATGGGCGAGCATGTTTTGCGTGATATCGTCGGATTTATCAATCAGGACAAAATGGATAAAATAACGGTTCAGAACATAAAATCTGACCGTCTTAACCGAAATAAAAAAGCTTTTGATGTATTAAAAATCCGGCTGTACAGAAAAGGGATTGAAAAACGTAAAAATGAAATGCGCGCTGATTCTCTCGGTTTTGTACTGTACCGGAAAACCGATTTTTCTAAAACTGATTTCGTGAATGCGCTTCAAAATTTAAAAAAATATGATACGATTTCGCCGGTTCCTGTAAAACTGGAAACATATAAAAAATATTTCAGCCTTCCCAGTCAGGAATTTAAAGACAAATGGATGAAGAAAGAAGATTTTTCAGCGTACGATTACAAAGCTTTTAAAGCAAAAATCAACGAAGATTCTGTCGCCTCGCATCCTGAAATTCCGGAACGTGTGGCAAAACTTCAGAAATATTTTACCGAACTCAAAACAACGGCTCCGCCTGCGCCTTCATCAGAAAGTTTTAAAAAAGCGGAACATATCGCGCGTATGGAAATTTTACCAAACTTTTTTCATGCTGAAGAATATGGTCTCGGGATTTACACTTCGCTCCAGTTTTTGCAGGAAAATGAGGAGACAAAATATTATGAGAACTGGCTTGGAAAATGTTTTGCAAAGATCTATGAAGGCCGGAAAAACTATACTCTCAACCGTTATCTCGACCGTATAGATCCAAAAGATCAAAGCGAAAGCTACCAGCAGTTTCTTAATTTTATGTGGAATCTCAGTTTAAATGAAATCAAAACGATTGCAGATTATTATCAAAACAAAAAATCCTGAAAAGCTTCAGGATTTTTTGTTTTCAGGTAGTTAAAATTAGTAATTAAGCCTTTCTAATCGCACTTTATTATACTTTTCTTTGGTATTGAATTCGTGCAGCAAAATGTAACCTTCTTTCCCTACATACGGGTAAACTGTGAAATTGTCTTTTTCTGAGATCGGAACAATTTCCTGAGCAAACTTCCCGTCGATCACGGTATTGATGAAGAGATTCCATTTTTTTTCTTTCGTCACCTGATCTTTCTGGTAATCGCGGTAGAAAAAAACAACGTCTTTTCCGTCATTCAGATACTGCGAAAACAGGTAATCGTTATTTGCCCAGCGTGTTTTTTCTTTTTCCAGAATCTTTATTTCTTTTATTTTGAAATCCTTATCGGTGTACGTGTACACAAGATCTGTGGTTTTTGGTGCATTGTACTGTCCTTCGGGTTTGTACTTTTCGGCAAGAATTCCTACACTGCCGTCATTCATAAAATACATGTCTTTTGTCTGAAGATAATAGCCGCTTTCCACATCGCCTTCTTTACCGATATTCTTGATGTATTTCTGATAATCTGGTCTGAAGGCAATCGTCTTCAAATCTGTAGAAAAATCTTTCTTATCCACCATCAGCCTTGCAAAACCTTCAGTACGGCTGTCTACAAAATTTCTTCCGGTGTAAACGATTTTATCACTGAAAATTTTATCATTATCTATTCTCTCATTCCCGGAATTAAACACATCTATATTATAAAGCGTTTCCGGTGAAAGCCCTGATAACGGCTTGTTTGAAACTTCTTTCCCGGTTTTCATATCGATGACCAGAAGCGAAAACGCCCTGTCTTTACCGTCAGATTTTCTCAGGATGCTGTACATGTAATTCTCGTCCCTATCGAGAACAGAAATATCAGAAAAAACTTTTTTAGTTCCGTTTGTATTGTATTTGTAGCGCCAAAGTTCCTTTTTATTATCATCAAAACGAATGATGCTATTGTTGTTCACATATCTGCCATAATCATGATGCTCGGTCGCCAGGTAGCCGCCTTCTTTGATTTCACTAACGTACGCAACATAGTCGTAGCCGAGATCCTTCTTCTCCTGGCGGCTATCGTTTCGCTGTTCTTTCCAGTTTTTTTGTTCGGTAATCTCGCTGAATGTTCCGTTTTTATAGTCGTAATATACTTTTGGTTTTACCGTATTGTCTTTGATATTGATCACCATAGACGGAGGCGAAGCGGTAAGCGTTTTACTTAAAACCAACATGTAATTAATATTTACCGGCTTCAGAATAATCTGATTTCTGAAATTCATAAAACCCACATAAGAGCCCACGCTGATATCACTTTCAAACTCATTATTGGCAACCGGATTTAGATTTTTATCTAAAATAACGTATCCGAATTTCTGACTGGTTTTGCTGGTCTTACCGTAAGAATACATCGAAACATATCCGTAGAGATTCTCTTTCGTATCAAAAATAGCATTCATACCTGCAAACTGACCGCTGGCAAGTGCTGACAAATCTTGTGTCTGAGCGAAAGTTGCCGAAGAAAGCAGCCCAAAAACAACAAATAAAACTTTTTTCATTCAAATATTAATTTGCCCCAAATGTAAATAAATATTTAAATAAGTTTAAAATTGTTTCCTGCTGTCTTAAAATAATTTTAAAAAAGAGTGAAATGCAATAATTAAACAAAAACTCCTTCAAAGAAAATCTCTGAAGGAGCTGATATGTGAAATTTTAAGTTTTAAAACTTGTATCCGACACCGAGAATAAAAATGCTCGACCTGTTATCGTACTCAATCTGCTGGTTTGACCCTGCTACGCTGTTAATAAATTTACGCTGATCCTTAGAAAAGGCGCCTTCATATCTTGCGGTAAGAATGAATTTTGAAATCTCACTCTGCGCACCAATCTGGTAACCGACAGTGAAACTTTTTGCGTTTACCTGCTGTACAAAACTTCCGAAAGTCTCGTCTTTTGTCAGATTAAAACTTCCTACAGGCCCGACATATGCGCTCAGATAGTCACCCAAAAGCGTCGTACCCACAAGCACCGGAATATCTACACGGCTGTTTTTAGCTTTCAAAGTTACTGCCTGCGCATTGGCTTCGTTTGCAACCGTTACTTCATTGCTGAAGTTGGTGTAATAAATTTCGGGCATTACAAATAACGAAGTCGGCAAATCGATCTTCGCCGAAAGACCTACATTGAAACCTGTAATATTTTTACCGTTTTGCTCAACGGCTGTTGTTGCGGCAGTTTTAAGATTTTTCCAGGTGGCTGAACTTGTTGGGATCAGCACATTGGCTTTACCTGCAAGTGAAATCTGCGCAGATGCAAATATTGAAAATGCCGCGAATGCGATACTAAGAATCTTTTTCATTGTCTTCAAGTTTAGTTATGGTATTATCAATAGTCTTGTTATTTTCGAGAAGATAATCCCGAAGTTCTTTGAAAAGCTCTGAAGAATACACAAAATCGATCAGGTTTTTGTTTCCTGCCGTGATGAGAATATCTTTGTCTCCTTCCCATTCTTTCAGACCGAGTCGCAGATAAACGATTTTTTCACCAATCGTCATTACTGAATTCATATCGTGGGTGTTAATAATCGTTGTTGTGTTGTATTCTTTTGTAATTTCCAGCAACAGATCATCAATTACATTTGATGTGTAAGGATCGAGACCTGAGTTTGGCTCATCACAGAAAAGATACTTCGGATGATTCACAATCGCACGGGCAATAGCTACACGTTTCTGCATTCCACCAGAAATCTCTGCAGGATATTTTTTATTGGCTTTATCTAAATGTACACGGCCGATTACTTCAAAAACACGTCGTTTTTTTTCTCTGAAAGTAAGGTTGGTAAACATATCCAATGGAAACATAATATTTTCTTCCACAGTAAGCGAGTCAAAAAGCGCACTTCCTTGAAATAACGTGCCTATTTCAGACCTCAGCTGTTGTTTTTCCTCACGGTTCATCACATTGATATTGCGGCCGTCAAACAGAATTTCTCCAGATGTCGGCTGATAAACATTCAAAAGACTTTTCAGAAAAACCGTTTTACCGGAACCACTCTGACCGATGATCAGATTGGTTTTCCCTTCATCAAAAGTCGTGGTAATGCCTTTCAGAACTTCAACATTTTCGAAGCTTTTCTTTAAATTTTTTACCTCAATCATCAGCTTAAAACTATTTGAGTTACTAATAATTCTGAAAGAATAATGAAAACCATCGTCCAAACTACAGCCTGTGTGCTGGCTCTACCCACTTCAAGTGAGCCACCTTTTACGTTATAACCAAAATAGGAAGGAACTGTAGCAATGATAAATGCAAAAACTATGGTTTTTGTAAATGCATAATAAATAAACAGATTAGGCATATACATTTGAATTCCGGTGATATAATCAGATTCCGTCCAGTTTCCGGTAACAATTCCGGCGATATATCCACCCAAGATACCGAATACGATACTGATAGCAATGAGCAGCGGATTAAAGATCAGACAAGCGATTATTTTGGGAAAAATAAGAAAGTTTGGCGAGTTTACACCCATAATATCCAGTGCATCAATCTGTTCTGAAACCCGCATTGTACCGATACTTGAGGCGATATAAGAACCTACTTTCCCTGCAAGAATCAAACTGATAATGGTGGGGGAAAACTCTAGAACCAATACCGCTTTGGTTGCATATCCCACGAAAGAAGTAGGTATGGGAAACGACGAAGCATCAAAATTATTAAACATTTGTATGGCAACTACAGCACCCACAAATATGGAAGTGAAAATAACCAAACCAAAAGAATTGACACCAAGATCATTGATCTCACGCATCAGAATCTTCCAGAAAACACGCATTTTCTGCGGCTTCTGAAGGGATTTACCAAGAAGAATAATATATTCTCCTATCGCTGTAAAAAACTTTTTTACCATCCTGCTAAATTAGACTAATTTTTGTTAAAGCTTTATTTAATTTGCCTTTTTATCGCCCTTCAAGACCAGCAAAACAGTCTTAAAAACAATCACAAGATCCATCACAAAACTCCAGTTTTTCACATAAAATGTATCTGCCAGAATTCTCTTTCCCATCTCGATTTCTACATCACCGCTGTCACCGCGAAGCCCGCTCACTTGGGCCAAACCAGTAATTCCTGGATTAACCATGCTTCGTAGACTGTAACGCCCGATTTTCGATTTAAAATAATCGTCTACTGCCAACATGTGCGGTCGCGGACCGACAACCGACATTTCACCTTTCAAAACATTGATAAACTGTGGCAATTCATCAAGGCTGGTCTTACGGAGAAACCGTCCGACACGCGTAATTCTAGCATCATTTTCTGACGTCGTTTTGCTTGCCGATTCTTCGTTGATCACCATTGTCCGGAATTTCAAACAGCTGAAAACGTCATCGTGATAGCCATATCTTTTTTGTCTGAAAAAAACCGGTCCGGGCGAACTTCGTTTAATGAAAAATGCAATAATCGGGAAAAGCCATGTACAGATGACTAACAAAACTAATACCGAAAAAAAGAGGTCGAAAAGTCTCTTAAATAGAAAGTTTGAGTAATAATCGAGAGGATATTTGGTCTGATTCAGAATGGGTTGCGTTTCCAGATAACTGAGATCAAACATCAGAAAATCGCTGTTGGTGATATCGGGAACGAGAGAAACGTGCACTTTGTAGTCCTCGGCCAGCCTGAAAATCTGCTCTTCCTGATCTTTAAACTGATGCTCACTGGGCATAAAAACGGTGTGAATACCGTTTCTTTTCCAAAAATCCTGAAGAGAATTTAAATCAAAATCGACCATAGGAAAATCGAAAATCCGGTAACCAAAATCTGTTCTCTCTTCGATAATTTTCTTTAAAACTTCCATAGAATTATTGCCGCAGAAAAACATGACGTTTCTGTTATTCACTCCGCGCGACCGCAGATATTTAATAATAAAATAAACCGCAGATTTCACCGAAATCACACCTGCTGTGAGATACATTGTAAGCAGCGTAAGTTCTGAACCGAAAAATTGACTGTTGCTCACTTTTCTGATGAGCAGCAAACCGATCACGAAAAGCATAAAATGAATAATCAACCTTTCTACGAACATCGTGAAGGTAAGATTCCTCGGGATATTGTATATTTTCGTGCGTCCGCTGAGAAGAATCCAAAAGGAAATAAGCAGCAACAGCGGGAAAAGTATTTCCTGCCAGAATGTTTTGCTGTAAAAATCTTTAAAATTACTGGCAAAAAACAGCAGGAAAACCGATACAATCACCATCATGTCGATAATGACGATAATGGATTTCAGGTATCGAGAATAACGTATTTTTTGCATGAATTTTTTTGCGAAAAGAAGCTAATTTAGAAAAAATTACGGAATATTCAGATATTTGTGCGTCTGTACCGAAACTCTCCAACGTGGATTTGCCAAAATAAAATCGGTAATTTTAGGATACATTTCGTCTCTTTTGCTCCACTCGCTTTGGAGATACAGTGTACAGTTTTCCGAAACTTTATTTGCCTGCTCTTCAGCGAATTTAAAATCATTGTTATTAAAAACAATCATTTTAAGCTCATGCGCTTTAGCATAAATCTCTTCCTGCGGCAATCCGGTTTTCTTAGGTGAAAGCGTAATCCAGTCAATATGTCCGCTCATCGGATATGCACCGGAAGTTTCTATGTGGATGGTGCAGCCCAATTCTTTTAATCTTGAAGTAAGCACGTTGAGATTCCACATCAAAGGTTCGCCACCTGTAAGCACAATAGTTTTGCAGTGACTTGCAGCCATTTCTGCAATCGCTTCGGCATTCATCAGCGGATGGAGATTGGGATCCCAACTCTCTTTCACATCGCACCAGTGACAGCCGACATCACAGCCACCAAGTCTTATAAAATAGGCAGCCTTTCCTGTATGAGCGCCCTCGCCCTGAAGAGTGTAAAAATGCTCCATCACCGGGAGCATTTTACCTTCTTTTAATAAAATATCTTCTACTAAATCCATTTTAAATTAGTCGTTGTAGACTGAAGTTTTGTAAGCAATGATGGTGTTTTTCATCAGCATCGCTCTGGTCATTGGTCCTACACCACCCGGAACTGGCGTAATCCAGCTTGCTTTTTCTGCACAGCTGTCAAAATCGACGTCGCCGGCCAGATAATATCCTTTTGGTGAATCGTCATCGACTCTTGTAATTCCTACATCCACGATTACGGCTCCGTCTTTGATCATTTCACCTTTCAAAAAGTGTGGATCGCCAAGTGCAGTAATTACAATGTCTGCTTTTCTCGTGTATTCTTCAATATCTTTCGTGTAAGAATGCGTTAAAGTAACAGTTGAGTTCCCCGGGAAATCTTTTCTTCCCATCAGAATGCTCATCGGTCTTCCCACGATTTTACTTCTTCCGATAATCACGCAGTCTTTACCTTTGGTTTCGATATTATATCTTTCCAGTAAAGTTAAAATTCCGAATGGAGTTGCCGGAAGAAACGTATCCATTTCCAAAGCCATTTTCCCGAAATTGGTAGGATGGAAACCGTCCACATCTTTTCTCGGATCGATGGCATTAATGATTTTCTCCTGATCAATCTGATCCGGCAACGGCAACTGAACGATAAAACCGTCTACTGCTTTTGACTTATTTAATTCGTCAATTTTTTCTAATAATTCAGATTCAGAAACGGTGCTTGAGAATTTTATTAAGCTCGACTGAAAGCCCACTTCTTCGCAGTCTTTTACTTTCGCGTTTACATAAGCCTTGCTCGCGCCGTTGTTTCCAACAAGAATTGCCACCAAATGCGGTGCTCTGCGCTTGCTTTCGATTATTTTATCGACCTCAACCTTGATTTCTGCTTTTATTTCTCTGGAAACTTTTAATCCGTCAAGAATTTCTGCCATTTTTACTTTTACTTTTTATAATTAGATTTTAAGGATATTTTTCTGGTTCTGATGCGTACAAAAAACGAGAGGATGTTTACAATTTGCTCTTTTTCATCAATATCAAAAAGAATTAAATAGGACAATTTTTTAAAGGAATTGCTCTTAAATTTTTATATTTGATAGCAAAAAAAGGGTTTACCTGTAAAGATTTATAAGCATCAAACAGTTTCTTTCTAAAACTTTTCGCTGCTGACTGAGATTGCATTCTATAATATTTAATGGCATCATCAATATTATTGGTTGCAACAGGAGAAACAAGAATTTTAAATGCCATACTTTTCTGAAATTCTCTTTAATAATTCGAATGCATCTACAGATTGTGACCTGTCTTGTTTTAATGCATCATCAATCACTTTTTTCATTTCCTCAGTCAACTCAGAATCATCGTCATCTCTCTCAAAACTGATTTTCATTTTTTGCAATAAATTTTGAATTAAAGTTCCTTCTTCTTTGTCTTTAAAATGTACAGTGATGGAACTCATAACTATACTTTTAATCAATTAATGAAATCTCTTCCTCTATTTATTCGCTTTATAATAATTAATCAATCCATTTGTCGAACTGTCGTGGGAGCTTACTTCACTATCTTTTTCCAGTTCAGGTAAAATTTTCTGTGCTAAAACTTTTCCCAATTCAACCCCAAACTGATCAAAACTGAAAATATTCCAGATCACACCTTGTACAAAGATTTTATGTTCGTACATCGCAATCAACTGACCTAATGAAAACGGTGTTAATTCATCGATTAAAAATGAATTTGTGGGCGTATTTCCCTGGAAGACTTTATAATTTGTCAGAAAATTGATCTCTTCCTGAGACTTTTCTGATTTTTTTAACTCTTCAGCCGCTTCTTCTTCTGTTTTACCAAAAGCTAAAGCTTCTGTCTGTGCAAAAAAGTTGGCCAGCAAAATATCCTGATGATTAGAAACTTTATTCGGGCTTTTTGCAAATGCAATAAAATCTGCAGGAATCAGCTCCGTTCCCTGATGAATCAGCTGATAAAATGCGTGCTGACCGTTTGTCCCCGGCTCGCCCCAGATAATGGGCCCGGTTTCATAATCCACAAAATTCCCGTTTCGGTCGACACATTTTCCGTTACTTTCCATATCTCCCTGCTGAAAATACGCCGGAAAACGGTCCAGATACTGCGAGTAAGGAAGAATTGCGTGCGTTGATGCCGCAAAAAAATTACGGTACCAAATTCCTATTAATCCCATCAGAACAGGGATATTTTTATCAAAATCTGTATTTTGAAAATGCTGGTCGGTATGATTTGCTCCTTTTAAAAGCTGTTCAAAATTGTCATAACCAACGGCAAGTACAATACTTAAACCGATGGCGCTCCACAGAGAATATCTTCCGCCTACCCAATCCCAGAATTCAAAAATATTTTCCTCTGCAATTCCGAAGTCTTTAACCGCTTGAACGTTAGTCGATAAAGCGACAAAATGTTTGGCAACATCTTCTTCTTTTCCGGCTTTCAAAAACCAGTCTTTTGCCGAATGCGCATTCGTCATCGTCTCTTGGGTAGTAAACGTTTTAGAAGCGATGATAAATAAAGTCGTTTCCGGATTAAGATTTTTTACGGTTTCAGCCAAATGATTTCCGTCTACATTAGAAACAAAATGCGCGTTTAATCTTGTTTTAAAATGTTTCAGCGCCGAAACCACCATCACAGGTCCCAAATCTGAACCTCCGATGCCGATATTCACCACATCGGTAATTTCTTTTCCGCTAAAACCTTTGTGATTTCCTGAAATAATGCTTTCAGAAAAAGTTTTCATGTGATCTAAAACCCTTTTGATATGAGGCTTGATATTTTCACCGTCAACCAGAATTTCTTTATCCGAAAAATCTCTTAAGGCAGTATGCAAAACGGCTCTGCCTTCAGTTTCGTTGATTTTATCCCCCGAAAACATTTTAGAAATCGCATCTTTCAGCTCACATTCTTCGGCAAGATTCAGAAGCAGTTCTCTGGTATCGGCATCAATTAAATTTTTAGAATAATCAAAAATAAAATTTTCACCCTTCACAGAAAATTCCTGAAAACGGTTCGGGTTTTCCTCAAAAAGACTTCGGAGATCAAAATCCTGAGATGCAAACTGCTCGTCGAGTGCCTGCCAGCTTTGGGTGTGCGTAGGATTTATTTTTGAAAGCATATTGTGTGATTTGGTTTAATAATTAGGTTGATTTTCCGGCAGAAATGTTCTGCAGAAAAAATACGCTACAAATTTACGGATTTTGTGGGGATGTAGATTAATGTCCGCGAAAAATCAGTCGGTGAGCTCTAGCTGTACTGAAAGTGAACTTCTGCTGTTGTAATACGTTTTAAATTTCCATTCACCGTCCATCAATACTCCAGTCACCATATCTTTATTTTCTGAAGATCCGCTACCACCTAAAGTCGGATAAATGCCTTTTATCTTTTTTACACGTCCATCAGAATATCTCATTTCGGTATCATATTGATTTTGGTCATTAATAATCCATTCAAAACATACAATAATACCTTCTAACGGAAAAGAAATCGGCCGATCAAGTGTCCATTCGGTAATTCTTCTACCCTTTTTGCAAATAACCGCCTTACTTGTAATGAGCTCTCCGGGCAATCCGTTCTTATTTTCGAAAATATTTACATTGATTGTAACATCATTTTTATTGTAATTAAAACTTGGAAATCTGACTTTACTTAGAAAAAGCTTTTGAGGCAGTTCACTTTTATGAACAATTATCTTTCCCACCATCCATGTTTTTATAGCGCCGTAGGAAGTTTTTTTCTTTAATTCACCTATAATAATCGTTTTATCAAATTTCGGACGGCTGACCTGCACTTCAGCAATTTCTTTGTAAACAGGCTTTAAATAATAAATAGTCTGATCATTTTCTACGCTCAGATTCTCATATCCAAAAGACTGAATTTCTGAGATTTTCTCAGAATCTTCAAGTACCGCGTCACCATTTTCTTCCGTGTTTTTATAATTCTGATTTTTCAAAATCAGTTTCGCATACGGAACCGGTTTTTGAGTCTCGGCATCCAGCACTTTGATTTTCTGAGTGAAATACATACTGCCCAAAAAGCACAAAGTCACAGCAAATTTTATTTTCATCGCGTAAGTTTTGGCTTAAAGATAAAGAAACGGTGTAGAGAATTCTCTCAATACATCTTATGCCTTGGCAGATTAATTTCCTGGGCTTGCGGGTAAGGTTTCCGGGAAGTCATGCTCACGTCTTCGCGCATTTTCTGGTGCACACTGTAATGTTTTTCCTGATCGTAAACGTAACGCGGATCGGGAATCATCGGGAGTTTTGCCATTTTATGAATGGTAATTGTTGGAAAATGATAGTCAATTTCAACGGTTCCGAGCAAAAGATAGCATCCGCCGCCCTGGAAATCGTATCGTTTTAAACTGTCGGGGAAATGTGCCGTATCAAAGTAATCGCCATTCACATCGATCCAGGTTCCGAAAAACATTGTGCCTTTTTTCGTGGGAACGTGTTTTCTGGAAATAAGATAAGCCAGCATTTTCACCTGTTTTTTATGATGTTTTAGAAGATCTTTCACAAAAACTGAACCGCGGTATTTGGTTTTCAATAAATCAAACGGACTGCAGGAAACCGGAAAGCCGATAATTTCGAGTTCATCAAAGGCATCTTCAAAACGCTCGCGTTTCAGAGTTGGCAGCGCATATTCCTGCACAGGCTCTTCAATTAAAGTAAGTCCGCGGTTTTCAGGTTTAAAATTTACCAACAGCAGTCTGGCTTCCACCAAAAGTTCATTTTTTCCTTTTCCGGTAAAACGAAAAGCACCGATAAAAATCAGTGTTTGTACACCTTCCAAACCGATAGGAATTCTCCGGATAAAATCTTCAAGAGAAATAAAATAACCATTCCGGTGACGCTCAGCGATAATTTCTTCCGCGATTTTGATTTCAAAACTTTGCAAAACCATAAAACCTAGATAGATTTTTTTGCCGTGAAGCGATGTCTGATATTCTGAAGCGTTCACACAGGGATTCTCAATAATTCCGCCGGACATTTTTGCTTCGTGGATGTAAACTTCTGTACGGTAAAATCCGCCTTGATTATTAATCACAGAAACCATAAATTCCAGCGGATAATACACTTTCAAATACAAACTTTGGTAACTTTCTACCGCATAAGATGCCGAATGCGCCTTGCAGAAAGAATAGCCTGCGAAAGATTTTATCTGCCTGAAAGCTTCTGTTGTCATTTGTTCGGAATGCCCCTGATCTTCCATGCAGGATTTAAAAAAATTGGTTTTTACTTCATTCAGTTTTTCAATAGATCTTTCTTTTCCGCTCATAGCACGCCGCAGAATATCTCCGTCTGCGTGAGAAAGTCCGCCAAAATACTGTGCAATTTTAATTACATCTTCCTGATAGACCATGATGCCGTAGGTTTCTTTTAAATTTTTCTCAAAAACAGGGTGGAAATATTCAAACTGATCGGGATGGTTGTGCCGGAAAATATATTCACGCATCATTCCACTTTGGGCTACGCCGGGCCGGATGATCGACGATGCAGCAACCAAAGTTCGGTAGTCGCTGCATTTTAATCTTCGCAAAAGCCCACGCATTGCCGGAGATTCGATGTAAAAACAGCCGATGGTTTTTCCTACCGCCAGATATTCATTGCAAACCGCTTCATCTTTAGAAATAGAAGTATCACGGATATCAACATCAATTCCTCTGGTTTTTTTTATTAATTCTACCGTGTCATTAATGGTTCCCAAACCTCTCTGCGAAAGAATATCAAATTTTTCGAGGCCGATATCTTCTGCTACATTCATATCAAACTGTACGATCGGGAAACCTTTAGGCGGCATTTCCAAAGAAGTATAATTGGTAATTGGTTCTTCAGAAATCAAAATTCCGCAGGCGTGCATGCTCCGCTGATTGGGAAATTTCTCCATCAGTTTCCCATATTCTTGTACTTTTTTTACAATTGAGTTTCGGTCGTGCGAATGCATCGGTTTTCCTGCCAAATCATCCAGTTCTTCTTTAGGCAATCCAAAGGCCTTTCCCACTTCGCGAAAGATCGATTTGTACTTAAATTCAACATTGGTTCCGCAAAAAGCCACATGATCTTTTCCGTATTTCGTCAAAATATACTGGATGATCGTATCTCTGTTTTGCCAGCTCCAGTCGATGTCAAAATCCGGTGGCGAAGTACGGTTGAGATTTAAAAATCTTTCAAAATAAAGATCCAGTTCTATGGGGCAGATGTCTGTAATTCCCAGACAATAACTTACAATAGAGTTGGCGCCACTTCCTCTTCCCACGTGCATAAAGCCCATCTCGTTACTGTACCGCACGATATCCCACGTGATGAGAAAGTATGCCGAAAACTTTAGTTCAGCAATAACTTTCAGCTCTTTTTCGACGCGCTGCTTCGCAATTTCATCTTCGCCATATCTTTTTTCCAACCCTTCAAAAGCCAGTTGTGTGAGAAGCAGCATATCTTCTTCATGAGATTTTTTGAAATATTTTTTATTCTTATTTTCAGTGCTTCCGCGTTCTTTATAGGTAAATTCAAAATTACAATCGCTAAGAATTTTTTTTGTGTTTTTAATGATTTCCTGATGTTGTGCAAAAGAATTGATGAGTTCTTTTTCTTGTTTAAAATATTCAGATTTTCGGCAGACATCATCTTCACTGAGTTTTGAAAGAATAGTATTGTTATCGATGGCTCTTAAAATCCTGTGCAGATTATATTCTTTTTTGGTGCTGAAAGTTACCGGATGTAAAACCACCATTTTTGGAATCAGTTTTTTAAATTCCGGGCGAATCAGAACGTTTAATTCTTCTTCGCGAATGCCTATAAACTCATTTTCTTTTAAATTTTCGGGCAAGTTGCTTAAAGGATAAATGACAAAAACCTGCTTAAATTCGGGGGCCGTTTCAGAAAGTTCAACGCCATCGCAATTGTGAGCGGTGAGCATTTTATTAACTTCACCAATTCCGCTGAATTCTTTGGCGATAGCGATATATCGTAATTTATTTTCTTTCCTTACCTCAATTCCTACAATCGGTTTTATTCCAGCTTTTTCACATTCTTTTTTAAAATCATAAATCGCAGTAACCGTATTGATGTCCGTTAAAACCAATTCTTTAATGCCGAGCGCGGCGGCCTGCTCTACCAGATTTTGAACCGATAAAGTACCGTAACGAAGACTGTGAAAAGTATGACAGTTGAGAAACATTTAAGTAAAATTTTAAAATTATTTTCCGAAATCAAATCCTGAAGCTCTGCCTACAGCATCTGCTCCGAAGCGGTTTTTAAGGTAATCCATTGTTTGATAGAGATTCATCTGCTCTTCAGTATCTTCAAAAAGATTCATCTGATGACTGCCGTGTACCAAATCTGTAAATCGCAATCCCACAAGTCTCAGACGCATTCTTCGGGTATAAATTTTATTGAATAGCTCCAAAGCAATTCTCGACAAGGTGTGGTCGGCAGAAGTGTAGGCGACTTTATGCTGTTTGGTTTCGGTATCAAAATTGGCATAGCGTATTTTAATAACAACTGTGGAAGTCAGCCATTTTTCCTGTCTTAACTGATAGGCTAACTTTTCTGCCATCCCAGAAATCAGTCTTTTCAGCTCCAACAGATCCATTGTATCGGTGCTGAACGTTTTTTCTGTGGAAATCGACTTTCTTTCAGAATAAGGAACGACGGGGTTTTCATCGATGCCGTTGGCTTTTTTCCAAAGTTCTTTCCCATTGGCGCCAATCATTTGCTGAAGTACTAAAACGGGCATTTCAGATAATGTGTGAATCGTACGAATGCCGATTCTGGAGAGCAGCTGAAAGGTTTTTTCGCCCACCATCGGTATTTTTTTTACTGAAAGCGGATTGAGAAAAGGACGGATTTCAGATTCTTCAATTCTAATTTTTCCTGCAGGTTTTGCTTCTCCCGTTCCTATTTTTGCTACAGTTTTATTGGTGGAAAGCGCAAAACTGATGGGAAGTCCGGCTTCTTTATTTACCGCAGCAGCAATTTCCTGCGTCCATTGGTAACAGCCAAAAAATTTATCCATCCCGGAAAGATCCAGATAAAACTCGTCGATGCTGGCTTTTTCCATCACCGGAACTCTTTCCTGAATGATTTCTGTGACGGTATGCGAAAGTTTAGAGTACAGTTCATAGTCTCCTTTAATGATTCTTGCATCCGGACAAAGTCTGAGCGCCATGCGAATCGGCATCGCAGAACGCACACCAAATTTTCTTGCTTCATACGAGCAGGATGCGACGACGCCACGGTCGCCACCGCCGATAATTAAAGGAATTCCTTTAAGCTCACGGTTTTGCTGTCTTTCGCAGGAAACGAAAAAGGCATCAAGATCCATATGTACAATCGCATGATTCACGTCACAAAGCTAGTTTGATTTTTAAACAAAAATTGTACATTTGTTGTTATAAATTATAACAATGTCTATTTTTTCAGATAACATCAAGGTTTTGAGAGGTAAGCGAGAAACCACTCAACAGGAATTGGCAGATTCTTTAATGATCACTCGTTCGCGCTATGTTTCTTATGAAGATGGCCGTTCAGAACCTCCGTACGATGTTTTAATAAGAATCTCAAAATATTTTAACATCAGCATCGATCTGTTACTTACGGTCGATATTAGGAAATATCCTTTAAATGATATGATGAATCTTGCAGATAACCGCATTGTGCTTCCTGTCGTCGTCGATAAAATCGGGAACAACAGCATCGAGATTATTCCGCAGAAAGCTTCAATGGGATATTTGTCTGGCTACAGCGACCCGGAATATATTGAAAACCTGCAACGGATTTCTCTGCCTTTTCTCACCAACGGAAAGTACCGCGCTTTTCCAGCGCAGGGCGATTCTATGCCGCCTTTCAAAGACGGTTCTTACGTAATCGGGAAATATATTGAAACCATTAATGATCTGAAACCTGGCAAAAGCTATGTTTTTGTGACGCTGAACAACGGTATTTCATATAAAAGATTTAAGTCTAAAAATGAAAACTCGATTATGGTAGCGGCAGACAATTCTTTTTATCAGCCTTACGACATTTCTTTATCTGAAATTGTTGAAATCTGGCAGTACGCCTCCGGAATTTTCCCGGAAGATTTTGAGCATGATGCCCTGGAGTATAATGTGAAAGATATGTTCCTGGAAATCCGGAAAGATATTCGGGATCTGAACAGGAAAATTTCGGAATAATTCCATTTTTTCAGAAATAAAAATTTTACTTCTTTTTTTTAAATATTTAAAAACCATCACAACCTTCTTCACTCTTCCGTGAGCGCTCATTCTGAAGTTTTTAGCTAAAAATAATCTTATCAGTCTATTACACGTCACGTTTTGACGTTTCAGCGTACTACTTTTGATTATCAGATAACAGAATCAGAAATGAAAAAGACAACCATTTTATCACTAGATGGTGGCGGAATAAGAGGTATTATCACTTGTATCATATTGCGCTACATAGAAGAGCAACTGCAGCAGCACGATCATCCAAAAGCAAGATTGGGCGATTATTTTGATCTGGTTGCCGGCAGCAGCACGGGCGCGCTTATCGCATCGATTATTTTGTGCCCCGACGAAAACAGAAAAGCAAAACATTCTATACAGAAAGGCCTAGAACTGTACGCCGAGAAAGGCGAAGGTATTTTTCAGGTATCTTTTTGGGAAAGACTGGTCAATCCGTATGGGTTGTTTAATGAGAAAATATCGCAGTGTCATTTAGAAAAAAACCTCAGCGATTTTTTTGGGAATTTAGAACTGAAAGAATTTATAAAACCTTGTTTGATTACCAGCTACGACATCGAAAACCGGCGGGCAAAACTTTTCAACTCGTGGAAAGCACAGCGCAATACCGACAATTTTTACGTACGCGATATTTGCAGGGCAACGTCTGCGGCGCCTACCTATTTTAGTCCGGTGCAGATAAAATCAATGTACGGACAGGTATTCAGTTTAATTGATGGCGGAATGTTTGCCAATAATCCGGCACTTTGCGCGTATGCTGAGGCAAGAAAAATTCCGTTTGCAGAGGTTTTAAAAAATGATCAGAAACAAAATTATCCCGATTTTAACGACATGATTATTGTTTCGCTCGGCACAGGAATCGAAGCAAAACCTTACTCATTTAAAAAACTTCAAAAAGCCGGAAAAATAGGCTGGATCAATCCAATCATTGATATTTTGCTTTCTTCTAATGCAGAAACGGTAGATTATCAGCTTCGGCAAATGTATGACACAGTTTGCGAGAAAAATCAGAAAAATTATTACCGCCTGAATCCGTCATTAAAAAATGCGGCACCGGCGATGGATAATGTATCGGCAGCAAATATTAATAATTTGATACAGGCCGGACTGAGCTATATTGATGATCACAAAGAATCATTAAACGAAATTGTACAGAAACTCATTCAGAATAAAATATAATTAAATAAGCTTATATAATAGTTTTATAGTGTGTTTTGATTATAATCCTGTTTGATTCAAATCTTCATTAAAGTACAATTTTGTTTTAATGAAGATTTTTTAACAATACAAAATAAAACACGACACCGTTTGTCGCATTTACCTTTTATATTTGTTTTACAAAAGACCGGTCATGAAAAAGGATTTTTACTTAACACGCTACGCACTCATCATCAAAAAACTGGAAACTGCGCCCGCAACCTATTCGCAGCTGGAAGATTATCTGCTGAGTTCGTTTGAGTTTCAGGATGCCGGCATCAGCAGCTATTCTATCCGTACGTTGCAGCGCGATGTGCGTGAGATTGCAAACCTTTTCAACCTGTCGATTCACAACAAAAAGAAAGGTGACAACCGCTATTATATTGAAAGCCGGCCGATGATGGAAGTCGATGAATACAACCAGAAGCTGCTGGAATCTTTTCAGGTGAGTAACGCGCTTAATGTACATCCGGATTTTGCAGATCTCATCTTTTTTGAAAGCCGGAAACCGACGGGTGTAGAGCATTTTTATGATCTTTTTTTTGCCATCAGAAACCGGAGAATTGTCAGTTTTGAGCATTATAACTACAAAAACAAACTGATGACATCACGGAAAGTACACCCTTTGGCATTGAAAGAATCCAAAGACCGCTGGTATCTTATTTCGGTGGATACCAAAGACAAATCGCTGAAATCTTTCGGACTCGACCGCATCAATTATCTGAATGTAAGCGACAAAAAATTCAGGGAAAAATATAAATATAATTTCCGCGAACATTTTAAAAATGCTTTTGGCGTAATGAATCTCAGTGAGCAGATTCCTGAGAAAATCGTGCTTAAATGTAGCATTCATCAGGGTGAATATATTCGGAGTTTTCCGCTCCACCAGTCGCAAAAAGAAATAAAAGAGACCGTGAATGACATCTTTTTTGAATATTTTCTTCATCCGACGTACGATTTTATGCAGGAAATTTTATCTTTTGGGAAAGAAGCTGTCGTTCTTGAGCCGGAAATTCTGGTACAGAATATCCGCAATCATCTGCAGGAATCGCTGGATCATTACCTTAAAAACTGAAAACACGTTACGTATCAGAATTTTAAGTACATTTACTTTAAACATTTTCCTTTGAAAAAAGTCGCACTTTTTCTGCTTATTATCATTTCTAATTTCTGTTTTGCGCAGCAGACGGAAGAATTCAGGCAGATCAAAAACTATTACAATCAGCACCGGAGTATGCTCGGGAAAGAATTTAAGAAAAAATTTGATGCTGAAAAAAACACCGATTCAAAAAAAATGATTCGTCAGGATTTTCTTCTGTTTATGAGCAAAATGGACAGCATTGAAAACACGGCTTTCGTCGGTGCTCTTTTAAAAGTAAAAAATCTTGAAGATTTAAATAAAATCAAAACAAAAAATGGTTTGACCAGTTTAAACGTCTCAGACGGTGATAAAATCGCGAAATCTGAAAAACCGGCGGAATATCCAGGAGGAATTAATGTTTTACGGAAAGAAATTGAGGATATTTTTTATAATGACGGAGTTAAATCCGGTACAGATCAGGTGAAAACCTCGATTGTTTTTACGGTAGAACGCGACGGAAGCATCAGTGATGTCAATGCGAGTGGAGACAATTTTATTTTTAACCGTCAGGCGGAGATTGCGGTCTATTCTCTATCACAGAAATTTTTGCCAGCGGTGAGTAATGGTGAAACCATCCGTACACGATTCAGGCTTCCGCTTTCATTTTCTAAATAAATCCCACTTTAAATCCCACAAGTAGAATATATTTTTATCTTTGCCAAAAATTAACCGATGAAAAAAATTATTTTGGGAATCTGTTTTTCGTTTCTTGCTTTAAACATCACTGCGCAGGAAACTGAAAAAGAACGCCGCAATGACATTATGATTGATCCGGTGCTTTTGATTGCGGTACCGTCTATCAATATCAGTTACGAAAGACTTTTAAACAAAGACATGGGTGTTGGAATTAATGCTCTCATTACGCTCAATAACTACGATCATGTTCAGCAGTTTAGTCCTTATTTCAGATATTATCTAGGAAGAAAGTTTGCCTCAGGATTTTTCCTGGAAGGTTTTATCCCAATTACAAATAATCCTATCGATCGCTACGAAACTTACTACGATCCTGTATTCAACAATACAGTAAACCGATATGTTGGAGATAAAAAAACTACTACAGTTGGTATTGGTTTTGGTTTTGGAGGAAAATGGGCCATAAAAGACCGTCTGGTTCTTGAAGCAAGTGTCGGAATTGGAAGACGTTTTATGAGCAGCGAGCAAAGCTACGGTGCATCAACTGATCTCACAGGAAAATTCATGGGCGGCGTCGGATATCGTTTTTAAATACATGTAATAATCATTTTAAAGCTTAGTTTTGCACTAAGCTTTTCTTATGTTTACCGACGAATATTTTATGAAAATGGCGCTTCAGGAAGCTGCCGAAGCCTTGGAAAAAGATGAAGTTCCGGTTGGTTGTATCGTAGTTTCAAATAACCGCGTGATCGCCAGATCTCATAATCTGACTGAAACTTTAAACGACGTCACCGCACATGCAGAAATGCAGGCGATTACGTCGGCTGCCAATTTTCTGGGCGGAAAATATCTCCAGAACTGCACTTTGTATGTGACGCTGGAACCTTGTGTGATGTGTGCCGGCGCTTTGGCGTGGTCGCAGATTTCAAAAGTCGTCATTGGCGCGAGAGATGAACAGCGCGGTTTTATCAATAAAAATCTTTCGCTTCACCCGAAAACTGAAATCGCTACAGGAATTCTCGAAAACGACTGTTCGCAGATTGTAAAAGATTTTTTTAAATCTAAAAGGTAAATTATTTTACATCTTCTATGAAAAGATGAAAAGCAGGTTTCAAGGCATTCATCTTTTTCCAGTTTTGCTGTTTTGTTTTCAGTATATTTCCATCAAAATTCAGAGTTAAAAGACTGTCTTTCTTTTGATAAAAGAAATAGACATTCTTTTTTACGCCATTATAATCCTCAAGAATTAATGATTTTCCTGAGCTGTCAGCTGTATAATGAAAATCAGAGAACCGGTCGTTTTCATCCATTAAGATGATATAAGAATCGCGGTGAAAAAAAACATATTTTACAGCTGAGTTTTTATCTAAGCTTTTAAAAGCGCCATGAAGAAAAGGTCTGCGGAAAGTATCATCATTAAAATTGGAAACGTTCAGGTAAGGACGGAAAACTGCCAAAATACAGAGTCCTGTAAATAATGTTTTTAAAGCAACAAAAAAGGGATGTTTCTCTGTTCGGGAAAGGTTTTCTGTCTCCAGTTTTGTACGCTTTTTCAGAATAAAAAAATCATACAGCAGTTGCCATTCGTTCTGAAGTAAAAAAACCGTCATCAGCAGCAATACGAAAGAAAAAAGTTTTACGGAAATATCAAAACCAAGATTCACGGCTAAAACATGGGTAAAAATTCCCACAGAAAAAAGCAAACCGACAGTGCGCGTTCTTTTACATATCAGCAAAAATCCTGTAAGAGTTTCAGTTATTCCCAAAAATACGGAGAACACTGTAGACGTTCCCATCGTGCTCCAGTAAAGAATATCTTTATCTAAATTCCCAAATCTCGTGTACAAAATATTGGGTTCCGGAAGATAAAACTGAGCTTTAAAAATCTTGTCGAAACCATATTTAATAAGAACAAACGCGAGATAAAGCGCTACTATTTCTTTTAGAAAATGCAGAATCTTCTTGTTTTTATCCCGGATCATCAAGGTAAAAATGGCGGACAAAAGCATACAAATCATCATCAATAAAAAGAGAGAAATGCTGTCTGATGAAAAATCAATTCTTACGTTTTCCCGATCATAAATAGAGAGGAACATTTTCGTCAAACCTTCAAAAAGGAATTGCGTTACGACAAACTGAAGGTTTCCAAAGAAATCGAGCGGGACAAATAAGATAATGAGAATAAAAAAGATTCCTGCAAACAGCAAAAATTTACTTTTCATTGCCTTTCCTGTTTCTTTTCCACGTTGCAAAACCGGATAATCCTGAAATCATCAAAATACCAAACAGCAGTGCTTTGGGCGTCTTATCTTTTTCAGGTTTTGAAACTTCTTTATTACCAGATTTTGATTTGATTTTCTGATATTTTTTTGTGGAAGAATCATATTCAACAAAAACAACATCGTCGATATTATTTTTAAAATGATAATCTCTTTTTAATACATTTTTTACGCTGTCGACATTCTTCTTTGAGAACAGCTGATGATTGTAAACGGTTTTCCGGCCAGGTTGCCAGACACTTTCGTTTTCGCCTTCAGGTTTTCTGCGGTCAATACACACGGCGCTTGTCACCAAAATAGTTTCGTGATCATTTATGATAATCACAGAATCGAGTTTTGCGTTTTTAATAATTTCCGTTGGTGCAACACCGAAATTTGATTCGTTTACATTGAAAACATCGTTGTAAACACTCGATTTGAAATGATCAGAATTTCCGCTGTGACTTTTAAATGAGATTAATTTCGTCTGCGACAAGACCGCAACAGACGCAAATATGCAGAGAAAGAGATAATTTTTTTTCATGGATAATTTTTAATATTGATAAAAATCTTTCCATAAAGTTAAATCAAACTTCCTTTCCCAAAAAATAAAGTCCCTTCAATGTATGCAGCCGGTCGGCAACGTGTATTTTCTCGGTGAGCGGTTTGTAAACATGTGAAACGCCGCCCGTTGCGATCACAAAACAGTCGTCTTCCACTTCATCATTTATGCGGTCAATAAAGCCTTCCACCATTCCGAGAAAGCCATAAACCATTCCGCTTTGCATGCAGGTGACCGTATCTAAACCTAAAACAGATTTCGGCTTTACCAGCTCAATTTCCGGAAGCTGAGCCGTCTGACTGATGAGAGAATTGAGAGACGTGATGATTCCCGGCGCGATAATAACACCTAAAGTTTCGCCATCTTCTGCGACGCAACTTGCGGTAAGTGCTGTTCCAAAATCAAGAATAATTTTTTTTCGGTTTGGATATAAATGATGCGCCGCGACAAGATTTGCATAAATATCAGTGCCCATCTGTTTCGATTTCGCCAAAACTCCGGAAGCCGTATTTCGGTCAACAATTACAGGCTGTATACCGTGAATTTTCCTGATCGCCGAACTGATGACCTTCGTAAGTTGCGGAACCACAGAGCCTACAATAATCTGACTGATCTCTTCAGGATTAATTTTATACGTCTGATACAGCATCGACATCTGTACAAAAATCTCGTCTGCGGTGCGGTACGGTTTGGTATTGATCACCCATGAAACGTCGCAGTTATCATTATTGAAAAGCCCGAAGCGGATATTGCTGTTTCCTACATTGATGACGATAGAATTCATTCTTAAAATTTTAAACGAAATTTTTCGTATGATTTAAATCGGTGATGTCTGCGGAATGTTGATTTGCTCTGCAAAATAATCTTCCAACTGTTTCAAAGTTTCCGGGCTGGTTTTGATATCCTGCACCTGAACGCCTTTGTTGACTACGACAATTCTGTTGCAGACTTCAGTGGTATGCGCCAGATCGTGACTCGAAATCAAAAATGTAACGCCGTTCTGCTTTGAAAGTTCTTTAATTAAATTTTTCAGTTTAATCTGAGTAGAAGGATCAAGGTTTGCGAATGGCTCATCCAGAATAATAATTTCAGGATTTCCGACAAGTGCACCTACAATTCCTACTTTTTTCTGATTTCCTTTTGAAAGATCACGCACATACTTCCCGGAGTTGATAATTTCACCATTAAACAGATCATAAAACTGCTTTAAAAATTCATCTACAGACGCTTTATTTTGTCCGCGAAGTTCGCCGATGAAATAAAAGTATTCTTCCGGCGTGAGATAACCGATCAGAAAAGTTTCGTCGATAAAAGCTGCCACTTTATTTTTCCACTGTTCAGATTCGTTTACAATAATGCCGTCGATGCTTACAGAACCTGTTGTTGGCTGTATCAAATCAAGCATCAGGCTGAAAAGCGTGGTTTTTCCGGCGCCGTTATTCCCTACAAGACCAAAGGTTTCTCCACTTGGGATTTCCAGATGTTCAATATTTAAAACGGTTGCGTTGCCGTAGGTTTTCTTTAAGTTTTTTATTGTGATCATAGGTTTGTTTTAATAAAGATAGATTTAGTCTTTTTTGAAAGCTTCCAGCGTAGAGTATTTCTCTGTTTTATACTTTATAATGATAAGATCGAAGATTTTTTCACGTAAAAGAAAGCCGATAAGTCCCATGAATCCTACAGAAATTACCGCTGCCGAAAGCCCGAAAAAATAATTCATCACGTAATACACCGCCATTGGCAGAAGCATTTTGGGTATCATTAAAAGAATAACTTTGAAAGTAAAAGTATTTTTTTGCCCGACTCTTTTCTCTTTTGAATTGAGATCAATCAGATTTTTATTGTAAGCACCGGATAATAATGTAAACTGAGAATTGACACCGATATTATACAACCCGGCAGCGAAAAAGGCAAAATAAACCTCCCAACCAAAATACGCATAAAATAAGGCGATGACAATTGAGATGGCCGTGACGATATTCATCAGCCACCATTTTGCTTTCAGATATTCTCTGTAAGGCACATTTTGGGTCATCATTAAAGGATAATATGCACTGTCGAAAGCGGGAACGCGCTGCCCAAAGGTAAACTGGAAACCTCCCGTAACGAAAAGTCCCATAAACATCATCCCTGCAGGCCCTTTGTAAACATCGCTTACAAACATGATGAGACCGTAAAACAGAAACATGAAACTTCCCATCAGCACGCCTTTCGTCACTTTATTGCGCTTCAGCATTTTGATATCATTATTGATAAAAGTTCCTATCTCGCCGTATTTATTGAGGAAAGCAATATTTTCAGTTTTCCCGATTTCTTTTTTCGCTTCAAGACCTTCGTCGAGATAAAAGCCTTTCCGTATATAGCTATAGGTAATCTTCCAAAGTGCTGCAAACAGAAGAACAGGAATTATCACAAAATAAGGTGCGTCGTAAAAGCTGTAAAAAATACTTTCTGAATATGATAAAACAGGGATAATTTCGTAATAATTCAAGGCAGCAAATGCAGCAGTCAAAATTCCTACACCAACGGCAATATTTTCTTTGTCATTAAATAAAACATTGATAAAATTATTCAGATAAAAAAGTGATGAAACTCCGATAAACCAAGCAAAAATATTTAGGAAACCATAACCGTTAAATGCTAAAATCCCACAAAATGATATCAGAAATATTGAATTAAACCAACTTAAAGGCGTGAGGAATGTTTTAATTAAAGTATAATTTACGACAACTTTCTTAGGAATATTTAAAGTAAGAAACGGTTTTATATTCTGCGTCGGAATCTGCTGAAGCATGTATTTAAAGTAAAGATCTACTACCCATCCTATGATCAGAAAACGTGAAATGACGGTAAGTGGATCGAGCTTCATCTCTTCCTGCACATAAAAATAAGCAACGAAAGACATCATGGCGAGCCAGAAAATAAAGAAGCAAATTCCTACAATTCTTAAAATCTTCATCGCAAGATTAATTCCTACAGAAGATCCGCGAAAAAAACTCTTCCACTCCAGAGTCAAAAACCTTTTAAACATAGTTTACTTTTTTGTATTGGTAAACATAATTAAAAATTTGTTACATTTTTGTCTTGAAATAGTGATTCTTTCGTGAATTGCCCGCCAAAGCAGTTTCAGAATATTTTTGGATAATGACCTTGTAAGAAAGAAAATCACCCAATCAATTCTTTAGCCTGTGCCAACGCAGCCTCTGTAATCCTGCTGCCAGACAGCAATTGCGCGATTTCATTTAATTTTTCCTGATCAGAAAGAACAATAATTTTAGACTGGGTTTTTCCATTCACGTCCTCCTTTACAACTTTATAATTGTTGTTTCCTTTTGCAGCAACCTGCGCAAGATGAGAAATTACGATCAGCTGCATATCAGCAGACATCTCGCGCATCAAATTTCCTATTTCTTCAGCTACTTTACCAGAAACTCCCGTATCAATTTCATCTAAAATCAAAGTCGGAAGCATGTCGCTTTCAGCAATAATTTTCTTCACGGCGAGCATTACACGCGATCTTTCACCACCAGAAATGGCAGTCTGAATAGGTCTTAAAGGAAAACCGGAATTTGCCTGAAACAGAAGCTGGATATTTTCTTTACCGAAAAGATTATATTCATTCGCCAACTGAAGATCAATATCAACTTTTGCTTTTTCAAGCCCTAGTTTTTTTAATAAATCTTCTGCTTTTTTTACGAAAACGGGAATATTTTTTTTGCGGTTTTTAGAAAGTTTTTCTGCCAAAGTCTGCAGTGATTTTTCTTTTTTCTGAATCTGAGATTCTGTATGTGCGATCTGCTGTTCGAGTTCGGCGCTTCCCTGCTGTTCTCCCGCGATCTGGTCACGAATTTCCTTTAAACCCTGTAGATTCTGAACATTATGCTTCAGAAACATCATATTCAGTCGGCTGTCTAGTTGCGAAAGCTTTTGAAGATGCTCAGGATCAATTTCTATATTTTCACTTTCATCTTCAAGCTCGGCGATGATGTCTTTAATTTCCACGAAACTTTCTTCTAAACGTTGATCAAGTTCAGAAAAAGCCTGCGAGACCTCTGCGATTTTTGAAAGTTTATTTTTTGCTTCATTAAAAAAAGAAAGAATCCCTATTTCTTCCTCATGAAAACGCGACAGAATCTGCGCAAGATTTTCAGAAATCATTCCGGCATTTTCCTGCACCGAAAGCTGATTCTGGAGTTCTTCATAATCGATATCATCCAGAGAAAGTTCTTCCAGCTCATTCAGCAAAAACTGTTTGTAATCGCCTTCTTTTGTACTCTCTGAAAGTTGAGTCTGAAGTTTTTTAAGTAAAGTTTTAAAACTTTGAAATTCTGCAAAATTCTGCTGATATTCTTCAATCAACACCTTATTTTCAGACAAACCGTCGATGATTTTAAACTGATATTCCGGTGTGAAAAGATTGGAGGTTTCAAACTGCGAATGAATGTCGATCAGCTGGGAAGAAAGTGTACGAAGCACGTCAAGCGTTACCGGTACATCATTAATAAATGCACGCGACTTTCCGGAAGGCAGAATTTCGCGTCGGATAATTGTCTGATGTTCATAGTCTAAATCATTTTCTATAAAGAATTTTTTAAACTGATTATCCAGCTGAAATTCAGTTTCCACAACGCTTTTTTCTTCAGCTTTGGCAATCGATTTCAGATCGGCGCGCTCACCCAGAATAAGCCGTAAAGCCCCGAGAATAATCGATTTTCCGGCTCCGGTTTCGCCGGTAATTACCTGCAGACCGTTGTGAAGCGAAACGTCGAGCGCATCGATGAGCGCAAAGTTTTTGATGTAAATTCTGGAAAGCATAAAAAGACCGGTTTTGTATTGCAAATATAAATTTTACAATTCAGGAATCGTGCCTTTTAGCGCCATTTATTCCACTTGTTATCGATGTCTTTCGGTGCAAAAACGATCATCAGCTGTTTCAGATCACTAAGGTTGATGCCGCCGTTGTTTCCGCTGTTGAAAATATTAAAAATCTCATCGCTCTTACTGGCGATAAAAAGATTAAAGAAATAATTTTGCTGAAAGCTATTTTCATACGTTTTCAGCTGCATCAGCGCATCAAAAATAATCTTTTTGGCCTGTGTCTGATCCTGATTAAACATACTGTCGAGACCGCCGCGGTGATAGGAATAAATCGTTGAGCGAAGCGTCGTCATATTTGGGTTGAGAATTTCAGCGATCAAAATTGTGCGGCTTCTTGGCTCGTTAATCTGATTCCAGCCTGTATAATTTCTGTTTTGAGAATTCTGGGCAATCTGCTGTGCTTTAGAGAAAAACTGCGTTCCGCCAAGCGATTGAAAGCTGTCTGCATCGTAACCGAGAATCAGATAGACGTAAAAACTGATCACATCGATCAGGTTTTTTCCGCTGAACTGCCTTTCGTTAAAAATAAGATTCTCATTTTCGACATATTCAAAATTAAAACGCTGATCCTGAATATTCAGAAGCGGCGATTCGTATGAAGAACTGTACACAGGTCGCACAGCCTGTACGACGAGTGTTGCTTTAAAATTATTACCGTTCCGCTCACTGAGAACGATGGCGAAGTTGGATTTTATCTTTTCAAAATTCTGAAGCTTTTTACCCGTCCAGCTTGTATTGTTGATAAAATCGCGGAGACTTTTCTCCAAAGCTTTGTATGCCTGTTGATTACTTCCCTGTATCTGCTGAGAATTCACCTGTACAGTAGCCAGAATCTCCTGTGAAAAACCGCTCTGAAAAACGAAAAGCAGCAAAAATAATATAAGTTTTTTATTCATTAGATCTAAAAGATTGAGAACGTGAAAACGTCTTTTTTATTTTAAAATAAGCGTTTCGATCTGGTTTAAAATATCATCTGCGACTTCTTCTTTTGATTTTAAATCAAATTCAAAACGGTCATTTTCAGTAAAAATTCTGATGTGGTTAGTATCTTTCTGAAAACCGGCGCCTTCATCGCGCAGAGAATTCAGCACAATCATATCAAGATTCTTCTTGTGAAGTTTTGCAAGCGCATTTTCTTCTTCATTCTGAGTTTCCAGAGCAAACCCTACCAAAAACTGATGCGTTTTCTTTTCGCCCATGGTTTTCAGAATATCCGGATTTTTTATTAATTCGATAGTCAGCGTTTCATCATTTTTCTTGATTTTTTCCGAAGCAATTTCTTTCGGTGCATAGTCTGCAACGGCTGCGCTGGCAATCGCGATATCTGCATTTTCATAAAACTCAAAAACTTTGCTGTACATTTCTTTTGCCGAAGTCACGCGGTGAAGCTGAATATTTTCATGCTTGGTATTAAGACTGCTCGGCCCAGAAATCAAAGTAACTTCTGCACCACGTTTCGCGGCTTTTTCAGCTAAATAAAAACCCATTTTACCGGAAGAATGATTTCCGATAAACCGTACAGGATCGATCGCCTCATACGTTGGCCCAGCTGTGATTAAAATTTTTTTTCCATGTAAAGATTTTTTATTATCCGTAAAAAAATCTGCAATGGTATTTGAAATCGTTTCTGGCTCGGCCATTCTTCCCTGGCCAACCAGACCGCTCGCCAATTCGCCATTTTCGGCAGGAATCACGATGTGACCGAAATCTTCTGCCAACTCAAGGTTAAGCTTTGTTGAAGGATGCTGATACATATCCAAATCCATAGCCGGCGCGATGAAAACCGGACATTTCGCAGACATATACGTCGCAATCATCAGGTTGTCGCAGATGCCGTGCACCATTTTAGCCAAAGTATTTGACGTACAGGGAGCAAAAATCATTACATCTGCCCAAAGTGCCATTTCCACATGACTGTTCCACGTGCCGTTGTCGCTGTAAAATTCGCTGTAAACAGGGTTTTTAGATAAGGTCGAAAGGCTGAGTTTGGTTACAAAATGCTCAGCATCGGGAGACATGATCACCTGAACGCTGGCACCTTTCTTCACAAAATCGCGGATGAGGAAATGTATTTTGTATGCTGCAATGCCACCGGAAACGGCAATGAGAATATTTTTCCCGGAAAGACTCATGTACACTTTATTTTTGAAGTCACTAAAATACTTAATTTTAGGAACATTAAAATCAGAAAACAGAAAAGGTCACAAAGAAAATTCTCTGCGACCTTTTTTATTTTTTAGAAAACGATATTATTTTCTCTCTTCAGTTTTTCTGAAGTAGATATCATCATCCAACCATTCCTGGATCGCAATAGATGTAGGTTTTGCCATTTTTTCGTAATGTTTAGAGATTTCGATCTGCTCTCTGTTCTCAAATACTTCTTCCAAAGTAGAATTGTGCACCGCAAATTCATCCAGCTTATTGTGAAGCTCAGTGCGGATCTCGGCGTTTATCTGCTCTGCTCTTTTGCCCATGATAACAATAGCTTCATAGATAGAACCTACTTTTTTTTCAATTTTATCTTTATCGTAAGTAATGGTGTTTACTTCTGCTGCTGTATCTTTTACGCTCATTTTCAGAATTTTATTTTAATTATAAGATGGCAAATTTACAAATTATCTTTGGATTTTGAAAGTCGCCGCCGGCGGAGGCGTCACAAGTGTCGCGCTGTCTCTCGCAGCCTGCAAAGCCTGCTTCTCGCTGTCGTCTTGGTTTTTTATTTTTTCTACCGTTTTATCTCGCTCTGCGATACGCTCAGCTTCCCTTTTCTGCTTCGCGCTCAATACTGCAAGTCTCGCTTCATTCTGTTTTTTGGTAACTGCAAAATCCTGTTTTTCTTTTGCAAGTCTTGCCAGAATATTTTCGGCATCTTTCGCATATTCGCTATCAGGAAGTTCTTTCTGTACCTGTTTTGCAAAAGCACTGGCACGCTCAATACGCTCGTCTTTAAGATCATATACTGAGTTTAAAGCCAACTGATATCTTGCCTGCATGATGTAATCGTAGATTTTCGGGCGGAGTTTTGTACTTGGGAAATCTTCCAAAACGTTTTCAAAAGCTACTTCTGTAGATTTGTAATTGGCCATTTTGAAATACTGCTTCGCGTTTTCGAAAGCTTTAATTTCAAGCTTGTAAGAAAGCTCGTCAATCAAAGTATTGATGTTTTTTGAACGCTCAGAATTCGGATAATTGGTAATAAAATCTTGAAGTTCGTTAATCGCTAAAGTGGTACTTGTTTGATCCAGATTATAGTCCATAGATCCTTCATAGTAGCAAAGTGCACCCATATAAGCAGCTTCCTCTGCTCTCGGATCCTTTGAAAAACTTATCGAAAAATTTTTAAATTGGTGTCCTGCCAACTTATAATTTTTGTCATAGTAATTGGCATATGCAGTATTAAATCCAACATTGGGCAGATCATCCGTACCAGCAACTAGATTTAATACTCTCTCATAAAGCACCAAAGCATTTTTCCACTTCTTTTTGGCAAAATTTTCGTTCGCCGCCTTCAGGATAAAGTTTTTATCCGCACTCTTCATCGCTTTATCTTGCTGGCTTGTACAAGCCGTGATCACCGCAACGGAAAAAAGGCCTAATATATATTTCTTCATACTAAAAACTAAACAGTTACCGGAAGTTTCGCCGGTTTATCAATTTGCAAAAATATAACTTTTTTGAGAATAGATTTTTTTTTATGATTATTTAACGAAAATTTACTCCGAAGCGTAGCCTAAAACCGCAAAAACGCTCATCATAATATTAATGCGCACTTTCTTTTCAGCGGCTTTCCCATACGAATCTTCATCTTTATGTGGAACGTAGAGTTTGTAGAAATTTTTATTTCTGATCACAAAAAGCGTTGAACCCAAAATTGTCGTCAGAATATCTTCCGGCGGCGGCGCATACGTGAAAACTCCAGACGTAACACCTTTTTTAATCACATCTTCCAGTTTTCTGGCAAACATCTGGTAAAAATCAAAAAGTTCTTCCTTCAAACTGTCGGTGTAACGCAGTTCCTGGGTAACAAAACCGTGAAAATAATCGTATCTGAAAAGCTGCGTCACAATATATTTAATCATTTCTTTGATCTGCATCTCGGGTTTGCCGTCTTTGATGGTGTCTGCAAATTCAGAAAAATTTTCTCGCGTCCGCAAAACTCGATACTGATAAAGCTGTGTCATCATATTTTCTTTGCTGCCAAAATAGTACGAAATCATGGCAACATTAATCTCCGCTTTGGTACAAATATCGCGCACCGATGTTCCTTCGTAGCCCTTTTGGGCGATCAGTTCTTCGGCGACATTCAGGATGTGAATCTGCTTTTCATTAAACTTTTTCTTCATTCAGAATATTTTTTACAAAATTAAAACTTTCAGCTAAACGTAAACGCTTGTTTAGTTTGATAAAAGAAATTATTAATGTTAAATTTGAACATGTCTTTCTTCGATTTTCATCACCATCATCCAGACCTTTCTTTCGGGATTTACAATCTTCCGCTGCTAGAAAATCTGCCGGAAACAACTTTTTCTGCAGGCATTCATCCTAAAGATATTTCGGAAGAAAATCTTGATCAGCACTTTGATTGGCTTGATTCAGTCGCATCACATAAAAACTGTTTTGCTATTGGCGAATGTGGTTTAGACCAAAACATTTCGGTAAGTTTAAATCTTCAGAATGACATTTTTAAAAGACAGATCAACTTATCAAACGACTTAAAAAAACCAATTATTGTGCACTGCGTGAAAAAATTCTACGAAGTGATCACCATGAAAAAGTTTGCAGACCGACCAATGATCATTCATGGTTTCAACAAAAACCGCAAGGTTGCGGATGATCTTTTGGCGCACAATTTTTACCTGAGTTTTGGCAAAGCAGCGCTGTATAATCTATCTTTGCAGGAGACTTTAAAAAACACACCGCTGGAGAAAATGTTCCTGGAAACCGACGGTAAAGATTTTGACATTACAGATCTTTATGTGAAAACGGCCGAATTGAAAAATATCCCCATGGAAAAACTTTTAAGTCAAATTTCAGAAAATCTACACACGATACAGTATGGATAAATTTTGGTTGGAACGTACCGAACTTCTCATAAAAAACGAAGGCATAAGAGCATTGCAGAATGCAAAAGTTCTCATTGTGGGTCTTGGCGGCGTCGGTTCTTTTGCCGCGGAATTTCTTGCGCGCGCAGGCGTTGGCACGATGACGATTGTAGATGGTGACACGGTAGATATTACAAATATTAACCGACAGCTTCCGGCACTTCATTCGACCGTCGGGAAACATAAAGTGGATTTGGTTTCTGAGCGTTTACTGGATATAAATCCGGAACTGAAACTCACGCCACTCAATGAATTCTTAAGCCCGGAACGAATGACGGAGATTTTAGACGAAACAAAATTCGACTATATTCTTGACTGCATCGACAGCGTTTCGCCAAAAGTAGCTTTGATTATCGCTGCCAAACGCAGAAAAATAAAAATCGTAAGCGCGATGGGTGCAGGTGGAAAACTCGATCCGGCAAAAGTTTTGGTGCGGGATATCAGCAAAACTCAGGAAGATCATCTTGCGAGACAGGTGAGGAAAAGACTGAAAAAAGAAAAAATTGACAAAGGAATCCGCTGTGTTTTCTCAAGTGAAATTCAGGATGAAGAAAGCCTTAAAATGACAGACGGAAGCAATTTTAAGCGTTCATTTTATGGTACTATCAGCTATATCCCGGCAATTTTTGGTCTGTATGCTGCATCTGAAGTCATCAAACATATTATAAAAAAATCGGATGACGAATTTTAAATATCCGAAGGCTGAAAAACTCAAAATGAAAAACCATATTTCCGTTTTATTTGAAAAAGGAAAGTGGAAAAGCGCAGAAAACATCCGCATTATCACACTTAAAGAACCTGCCGATATAGAATTGAAGAACAACGAATTAGGCGTTTCGGTTTCGAAAAAAAACTTTAAAAAAGCCGTTGACAGAAACCGTATCAAAAGACTTCTCCGAGAATGTTACCGATTGAATAAAGATTTGTACAGGCAATCTTTTGGCGAAAAAAATATCGCAATGCTTTTCTGGGCTTCGAAAAAAATGCCTGAGTCATTTCGGGAAGTTGAAGCGCAGTTTCTGCAGCTTTGTCAGGCTCAAAAAAAGAAAGAAAAAAATCCGCAACAGTAAATGTCGCGGATTTTCTTTTTGTATTAATTTTTATTTCGTAAATCTTTAATTTCCTGAATTTTATCTTCGAAATATGATTTCTTGTCAGGATGTTTTTCCGCTAAAATATGGAATGACTTTACCGCTTTCGTATACAGTTTCTGTTCGATATAAAGATTGGCTAAGGTCTCGGTCATCAGATGAGAAATGTCATCATTTTTCTCTTTTACAGTGAAAGTTACCTCATCTTTGAGCTGAGAAATTTTCGGATTATTTTCAATAAAAGACTCAATTACTTTCGTTTTCTGTATTGCTTTTTCTTTGATGATTTCCTCGCTTCGGTCGATCTTCAGCCAGCTTTGCCACGTATTTATAAATCCGGGAACGTTGCTCGCATCGGTTTTCACTTCAGCTTTTGGCGACGGAATTTCAATTTCTTTTTCGGTTTTCTCAGCCTTAGGTTTTCCATCAAATTTAGAAATATCAGATCCGAAAAACGAAACATTCATCACGCCTGGCTGCACATTTTCTGTTGCAGCTTTTTCATCCATCTTTTCTTCCGGTAAATTTTCTTCAGATGTTTCTTCCGCCTTTTTCTCTTCTTTTTGTTCAGGAACGATTTCGACAGTTTTTGTTTCTTCTAACGGTTTTTCAACAGCTTCAATTTCTTCTTTTACCACATTTTCACTTATTGCGGTTTCCGGTTTTTCTCCAACTTTTTTATTCTGATTTAAAAGTGAGTCCGGCAAAGAGGTTTCAAAAGACATCGGTTTCCATCCGGAATCTGAGGTTTCTTCTGAAACTTCCGGCTTCTGTGTTTCTTCTAAAACTTCTTTCTCAGCTTGAATATTTTCAGTTTTTTCGGAAGGATTTCCTTTAATTTCTTCGACAACTTTTGATTCGGGTTTTTGCACTTCAAAATCGTGAGATTCGGAAAAACTTGTCTGGCTGTGATCCTGATCTTCAGTTTCTGCTGGTTTCTCAACAGTTTTTTCCTTCTTTTCAGCTTTTTGTTCAGCCTTTTTCAGCTTCATTCGCTCCTCAACCTGCGCGATCAGACGGCGCATTTCCTCTTCGTGTTTGTTTGTGGAAGATTTTTGCGGTTGTGATTGCGGCGTAGTTTCTTCATTTGCCTGAACCTGAATTTCCGGTAAAAAGTCCGGTGTTGCATGAAAACTCAGTTCGCTTTCATCCAAAATTTTCTCTTCTTCCGGTGTAGATTCTATTTTTTCTTCATCAATAATCGTCTCTGCATTTAACTGAACCGGTTCTTTGAAGTCAGAATTTACAGATTCATTTTTATCTGAAATATTACTTTCTTCTGCGTCTTCAATAATTTCATTAAATATACCTGAACCATTATTAACAGAAATTTCTTCAGCTTTTTCCTCAAAAGAACTCACATTTTCGCTTACATCTTTCTCTGAATTTTCGATCTGAATATTCTCCTCAACTATCGCTTTCGGTGTATTGGTAGTGACAATCACGCCGCTTTCCAAAGTAGATTCGCGGTCGATCACTTCATGATTCGGTTCATTCAGAAAATTTTCTTCGCCTTTGAAAAGAATTCTGTTCCGGTTTAAATCTGCAGAATTTAATTTAGGCTGAGATTCCGATTTTGCAGGTTCCTCAGCTACAATTCCATTATCAATATCAGCAGAATATTCTTTTTCAGAAGCCGTTTCCTTCGGAGCAGAATCTTGCAGATGTTTGGCATCTTCATCATTTTTCTTTTCAGAATTTTCCAGCTGAATATTCTCCTCGACAATCGCTTTCGGCATTTTCTGCGTGACGATTACGCCACTTTCCAGCGTCGATTCCAGATCAATAATATCGTTGTGTTCTTCTTCAAGAAAGTTTTCTTCACCTGGAAATAAAATCCGGTTGCGCTCGCCTTCAACAAATACATGTTTGATTTCAGGTTTCGGAGGAATTAAACCAACTGCTGCTGCTTCATAATCATGCTTTTCAGGCTTTTCTTCTATCTGTTCCGGTTCCGCAACAACTATTTCCGGCTGAATATTTTGATTTTCAGCTTGTTGTTGTGGTTTTAAAAATTTTTCTTGCTGAATTTCCTCTACAGGTTTTTTAGCCTCAATTTTTCCGTTAATTAGCTGATAGAGAATCTTTTTATCCGTCGTGTAAGCCGCCGTGGTCGAAAGTTCTTTCTGATAATTTTCGGGCTCATAAAGATGCACACCAATAAGGTGCAAAGCGCGGATGTTCTGCAGATAAGGGAAAGAATTAATTTCCTCTTTCAGAAGTGATAGATCTTCTGACTGTATATTTTTCGGATTTTTTAATAATTCTAAAACTCTTGCATTCATCATCTTACCAGTTTGCTACAATATCATTAAAAATTTTATTGATGATTCTCTCTGTCACAAGTTTTACCTGAGAACCCTCGATGTCGCTTTGCGAAAGCGTATTGTTAAAAGCAGCTTCATCAGAATAGGTACGGTCAAAACTCGCTTCCGGCCGCACTTTGTTTTCATAATGTACTTTCACCGTGATTGTAAGTTTATTTTGCGATTGCTGTATCGTTCCGCCATTGGCTGTCGTCTGTGTATTGGAGCTGATCGTCGTCGGAGAAATCTGATAATCGGTAATTTCGCCTTCCACCAGAATATCCGGGTTTTCTTTAGTTCCTTTTAAGGTTGTACGCTGCAGAAAACGGTTCTGAATATCTGTTGAAAACTGCTGCGAAAGTGCTGGATTTACCAACGGCGCATTATTCGGAAACTCGTTGATCTGAATGGTTTTCTCGTCTTTCAGCGAGGAGCCAGAAAAACTGTAGCAGGAGTTCAGCATTCCCAGCGAAACAGCGAGTATTAAAAATTTGATCAGCTTCATTATAAATTAAAATTTTTCTTTAATTCCGAGATCGGAAATTTCGTCGTGCGAGATTTGCATCATCGCATCATCATACGCAAAAAACTGCGCGGTGTAATAAAATGGCAGCGTTACAAAAAGCCCGATACCGCAAGCAATAATCCCTACATTTGCTACAAGAGAAGTTACAAGTACAAAAAGAAAAATATTTAAAAGATTTCCTTTTGTCATCATTCCCGATGCTTTCCACGCGGTCTGAAAATCTGTAACGCCTTTCAGCGAAATTAATGCAGGCATGTAAAACGCTTTTGTGCTGATAAAAATTACTGCAAAAAAGAAGAACATGAAATAAATAATCATGAAAAACACGCTTCCGAAACCAATCGTATCGCTATACTGCGCCATGGCAATAAGCGGAAAGATAAAAAACATCGGAATGTAAAGCACGGCAATAACCGCCAGCAATATCAACTGCAAGATAAAATACGGCATAAAATCATCAAAATTGAAAATATCGCCAGGATTTGCCTGCTCGCCTCTTTTGAATCTATCAAGATATTTATAAAAATTTCCTACCGCCAATATTCCGCAAAAAGGAATAATAGACATCACGATTACCAAAAGAAAGGCTACGAAAATGTTTCCGAAATCTTTTTTCATCAGTTCGAAAGCCTGCGACATGTAGTTGCTGAATTTGAAATTTACCGGCTTGATTTTCAGGTTTAGGATCATAGTTTTAGTTTTGTTCTTCGAGGTTATACTGTTTTATTTTTCTGTAAAGTGTACGCTGAGAAATTCCCAGCTCGTCGGCAGCTTTGTTCCGGCGGCCTTTGTGTTTTTCTAAAGCTTTAATAATCAAATCTTTTTCATTATTCTGAAGCGAAAGAGATTCCGGAAGATTTTCCTCAATTTCTATGTCTTCAAAATCTTCAAACTGATCATCATGATTCGACATGATCGTAGGATTTTGCATTCCAGCCTGATTTTTATTCTCAAAATAAAGCAGCGAACCTGCATTTGCATTTTGCTGCGATTCCGGAGTATAAATTCTGTTGATAAGATTTTTCTCCTGATTGCTGAGATCACCTGTGCCACGGTTTTTTATCAGTTCCGAAGTTAAAGATTTTAAATCATTAATATCGCTGCGCATGTCGAAGAGAATTTTGTACATAATCTCTCTTTCGTTACCAAAATCACTCTGCTTCGGCGTTCCGGGCTGGTTTATGACCATCGGCAAATGCGCATCCATTGGGATATATTCGGTAAGTTTTGCTACGGTAACAATGCGTTCAGTTTCCACTACAGTCATTTGCTCGACCAGATTTCTCAGCTGCCGCACATTTCCTGGGAACGAATAATTCTCGATATAGTTCACTGCGTCACTGTCTAAAACGAGTTCCGGCATGCGGTATTTTTCGGCAAAATCGACAGCAAATTTTCTGAAAAGCAAGTGCACATCGCCTTTTCTTTCGCGCAAAGCCGGCATATCGATCTGCACGGTATTAAGCCTGTAAAAAAGATCTTCGCGGAAACGGTTGTCATGTATCGCCTTCATCATATTCACATTCGTAGCTGCGACGATGCGGACGTTTGTTTTTTGAACCTGTGAAGAACCAACCTTCATAAATTCGCCGCTTTCCAAAACACGAAGTAATCTTACCTGCGTCTGCAAAGGCAGTTCGCCAACTTCATCAAGGAAAATTGTTCCGCCGTCAGCGACTTCAAAATATCCTTTTCTGGTGGTAGTTGCGCCGGTAAAAGCGCCTTTTTCGTGACCGAAAAGTTCAGAATCAATTGTTCCTTCCGGGATCGCGCCACAGTTGACAACGATATACGGCTGGTGTTTTCTCCTCGATTCTGAATGAATAATTTTTGGGATAAATTCTTTCCCCACACCACTTTCTCCGATTACGAGAACAGAAATATCTGTAGGTGCAACCTGTATTGATTTTTCTAAAGCGCGGTTGAGCGCCGGGAAATTTCCGATGATCCCAAAGCGCGCTTTTATAGATTGTAAATCTGCCATTTTCTGATAGTTTTAGAGTTTAAAAAAGATTGATGTAATACGTGCAAAATGCTGCTACACAAATCTTTCTTCTAAATCATCTTTATTCTTTGGCCTGTTTTTCTGTTCTGAAATATGAAAATCTGCAAACTCATCTGAAATAAGTTTCTGTGAATATTTAGCAATAAAATTTTGATAAAGAGACTGCCACCGGAAATCTGAAACCTGCGAGTCTGATTTTCCCAAACAGAATTTTCTGGCGAAATTATTTTTAAAAGCAGCAGAAGAAAAACGGTTTGCTTTTATTTTCTCTTTAAAAACTTCCGCATTTTTCGTTTGGTTTTCTTCTTTCGACCGATAGCAACTGTAGCTTCTGCATTCATCAGAAATTTTCTCAGGAACGCACGCCAATGTGTTGCTGTACATTAATACAAGCAAAACTCCGTAGCAATATTTCTGAAAATCTGAAACTGCAGTCATGCGAATCTGTCGTTTACAAAAGAAATTAAACTGAAAATTTAAGAAACAGTTTCCCCCAAAAGCGTACCCTGCGTGTTATCAAATACAAAAACGTTCACAATGTCACCCATTTTCTGTCCTTCAAGCATATTGAAGACACAAACGGCATTTTGAGAATTTCTGCCCTTCCATTGGTTTTTGTTCTTTTTAGAAATACCTTCAATCAAAACCTCATGCGTTTTTCCTACGTATGATCTCATTCGGTTTCGCGAAAGTTCACCCTGCAAAGCAATTACTTCAGCCAAACGTCTCTGCTTCACATCTGCCGGAATATTGTCTTCCATCTTCTTGTGGGCTGGCGTTCCTGGTCTTTCAGAATAGGCAAACATGTAACCGTAGTCATATTCTACCTCTTTCATCAGACTTAAAGTATCCTGATGATCCTCTTCTGTTTCATTGCAGAAACCAACAATCATATCCTGCGAGAATGCAATTCCTGGAACGATTTCTTTGGCTTTTTTTATTAAATCTAAATATTCTTCGCGCGTGTGCTGTCGGTTCATCGCCTTCAGCATTTTATTGCTGCCGCTCTGCACTGGTAGATGCACGTAATTGCAGATATTATCATGCTTCGCCATCATGTGGAAAACATCGAGACTCATATCCTGAGGATTAGAAGTAGAAAAACGTATTCTCATTTCCGGAACAGCTTTCGCCACCAAATCAAGCAATTGAGAAAAACCTACTGCTGTTGCCTGCTGCATTTCTGAAGCTTTAGTAAAATCTTTTTTCGGTCCGCCGCCGTACCATAGATAAGAATCGACATTCTGACCCAAAAGTGTAATTTCTTTATATCCGCTTTCTGCAAGATTTCGGCATTCGTCCAAAATAGAATGCGGATCGCGGCTTCTCTCTCGTCCTCTCGTAAAAGGAACCACGCAGAACGTGCACATATTATCGCAACCACGCGTAATCGTCACAAAAGCAGTCACGCCGTTTCCGCCCAAACGCACTGGATTGATGTCTGCGTATGTTTCTTCTTTCGAAAGAATTACGTTAATCGCATCTCTGCCGTCGTCGGTTTCCTTTAGTAAATTAGGTAAATCACGGTAAGCATCCGGGCCTACAACAAGATCAACCAGCTGTTCTTCTTCAAGAAATTTAGTTTTGAGACGTTCGGCCATACAGCCAAGAACGCCAACCGTCATATGTGGTTTTTCTTTCTTAAGATTTTTAAACTGAGCCAGACGCATTCTTACGGTCTGCTCTGCTTTTTCACGTATCGAACACGTATTAAGCAAAATAAGATCGGCTTCTTCAATCTTTAATGTAGTATTGTAACCTTGTTCGTTGAGAATAGAAGCCACGATTTCAGAATCAGAAAAATTCATCTGGCAGCCGTAGCTCTCCAGAAAAAGTTTCTTGGAGTTTCCGTCTTTTTCCGCAATGGCAAAAGCTTCACCCTGCTTGGTTTCGTCTATATATTTTTCCTGCACAGTATTTTTAATTAGAGATTCGAGATCTGATGTCTGACAGCCTAATTGCGGTACAATTTAAACATCAAAATCTTACCTATTGAATTTGCAAAGATACAAAATATCATGACAGAATGGCAGCTATCTTTTTATACACCAAATTTTAAAGGCAAGCGAAAACGATAACGCACCGGAATATTATTAATCGTTGCCGGCGTCCACTTCTTTTTTAAATTCTGAACGGCAGAGATGATTCTTCTATCAAATTCTGGAACTCCGCTTGATTCTTCAAGGTTTACATTTTGAATTATACCGTCTGTATTTACCGTAAATATAACCTCAAGACGAAAATCTTTATTCCATTTAAAATCGTTGATGTATATTTTTGAAACAATATCTTTCCGGAACTGCATGATTCCACCACCTGGCAAACCTTTGTAAGCAGGCACTTTCTCGATCAGAATAAAATTTTCGTTAAAATTTTCCAGAAGCGCATCCGGAATCAGATAAAAAGACGCCATCGACTGTACTTTTTCTCCGTTTATCATAAGTGGTTTGAATTTATTCATATACTTTAAAACCTTCAAACCCATGTCATAAGCACACTTGTTGCTTTGTGAGGCATTAATATTATCATCGTCTCTCACATATTTGATCTCACCTTTTTCATCTATAATGAGTTTTACCATGTAGATCTCGTTTTTATTTTCACAAGGCTGAATGTTTTTCTCTATAGCAATCTTGTGAAAATCTTTGAAGAATTGCGCTTCACCACCGTAATAAAAATCATTATTTCTATGATACTGATCTAGAATTTGCGCTTGAGAAAAAGCTGCTGCAAAAAGTAAAATGGCGCCAAGAGTTTTTTTAATCATCTTTATTATTTTCAGCTGCAAATATAAAATTAACAGCACTCTAAAAAAGAAAAAACCTCACACAACGGTGTGAAGTTTTATTAATTTAAGTCTTACAAAACCTCGATCTGGTTGCGGAGAAGATCTTCAAACTCATCACGCTTTCTGATGAGATGCGCTTTGCCGTCGAGCCAGAGAATTTCTGCAGGTTTTAATCTCGAATTAAAATTGCTGCTCATTTCAAAACCATAGGCACCGGCCGTGTGAAAAACCAAAATATCGCCTTCACGCACTTCATTCAGCTTTCTGTCCCATGCAAAAGTGTCTGTCTCGCAGATATTTCCGACGACGGTGTAAATTCTTTCTGCGCCGGAAGGATTCGAAATATTTTCAATTTTATGATACGATTCATAAAACATCGGGCGGATCAAATGATTAAATCCTGAATTCACGCCTACAAAAACCGTTGCTGTAGTCTGTTTAATTACATTGGCTTTCACGAGAAGATGACCGCTTTTTCCGACCAAAAACTTCCCGGGCTCAAACCACAGTTCAAATTTTCTTCCGGTTTCGGCAGAGAAATTTGCCAACGCTTTTTCCACTTTTTTGCCTAAATCTTTCACATCGGTTTCCATATCATCATCCTGGAAAGGAATTTTGAAACCGCTTCCCATGTCAAGATATTTCAGATTCGGGAAATGCTCAGATAGTTCGAGCATAATATCCATCGCCTGCAGAAAAACATCAGGATCTTTTATTTCGCTTCCCGTGTGCATATGAAGACCTTCAACATTAAGGTTTGTCGATTTCATCACGCGTTCGATGTGTCGCATCTGGTGAATAGAAATTCCGAATTTTGAATCGATATGTCCCGTTGATATTTTATGATTTCCACCGGCGTAGATGTGCGGATTAATCCTTACAAAAATCGGGTACGAATGCCCGTATTTATTCCCAAACTGTTCCAGAATCGAGATATTGTCGATGTTGATGTGTACGCCAAGTTGCATGGCTTCTTCAATTTCAGAAAGATCTACACAGTTTGGTGTGAAAAGAATTTTCTCTTTGGTAAAACCTGCTCGTAAGCCGAGTTTCACTTCATTTATCGAAACACAATCCAGCGAAGCACCCAGATTTTTCAGGTATTTTAAAATATTGATATTCGTAAGAGCTTTTGCCGCGTAGAAAAACTTCGTGCGTTTGGAGAACGAAGATGTGAGCTTTTCGTATTGATTTTTAATCGATTCTGCGTCGTAGACGTAAGCCGGAGTGCCAAATTCTGTGGCAATTTGCAGCAATTCTTTTGATTTCATATTTTTGAATTTTACATAAAAAAAGGCAGAGTCTTCGTAAAGATCCTGCCGCAATAATATTTTTATGCAAGGCAAATCTTTTACGTATTCCAAACCTTTGAGAACTTTACAGCTCCCTTTTTACCGGTTTTATTTTGTTTAAAATTTTGCATTGCTTTAATTTTCTGGTGCAAAAATAGGATTTATTTTCAGATAATCATTTCTAAAGTTTTTTGAGCCGAAATTTTATTTCGGAAGCGGCATCGTTTCAAAATCACCGCGCAAAAGTGCGAGCTGCAGATCATTGACTAAATCTGAAGTCGGAACTGCGAGATCGATTTTCAGTTTATTCAGCTTGCTTAATGTCTGAATCTGCGTAAAGAGTTCGTAAAAGCCAAAAGAAACAATTTTCCCGTTTTCGAAGATGATGAAAAGTTTTTCGCCAAGCCATCTTCCTGCGCCCAGCCAGAGTTCGGTGCGTTTTCTTAAATCTATTTTAGCTTTAAAAACATCAATATTCTGATATTCTTCAACACCTGAAATAAACTTCACCGCCTTCGATCCCTGGGTAAACGACCGGAATTTTACCAGCGGTTTTTCAGTTTTATTAATCGTGTTTTTCTCAGCAATATATCTTCCGTTTCTGTGATACAAACCAAATGGCAGCGTTTCTCTTCTTCTGATCCCTTTAGAATTCTGAATCAGTTTGGCAATAAGCTCACTTCCTGTCAGTTCAAATCGTATCTGCTCAGTCAGTTGCTGCAAAGTTTCCAGCTTCTGAGATTTTGAATTGAAAATTTTCTTCGCACATTTATTAATATCCGGCGCGTACGCAGAATGAATAATTACACCGTTGGCATCCTGCAAATAGATAAATCCACGCTCACCAGGCAAATCCTGTGTCAGCGCTTTTATTTTATTAATGTATGATTTTGCGTTGGTTTCTTCGTGCAGCTGCTGGATAATATCATTCGATGTATCTTTAGAAATCAGGAGCTTAAATAATTCTAGAGTCGCTCGTGCATCGCCGTCTGCACGGTGCGCATTGGTCAGCGGAATTCCTAATGATTTTACCAGTTTCTGCAAAGAGTAGCTAGTCTCTTCCGGGATCAGTTTTTTTGCTAAAGGAATTGTATCTAACGTATTGATTTTAAAATCATAACCAAGCCGGCTGAATGACTGGCGGAGCATTCTGTAATCAAAATCAATATTATGCCCGACCAAGGTTGTATTTGCTGTAATCTCAACGATTCTTTTGGCCAGTTCATGAAATTTCGGCGCAGTCTTCACCATTTTTGGGTTGATATTGGTAAGTTTCTGCACAAAAGGTGTGATGTCACTTTCCGGATTCACCAGCGAAATAAACTGATCAATAATCTTATGACCGTCAAAACGATAAATCGCAATATCTATAATACTTTCTTTCCGGTAACCCGCACCGTTGCTTTCTATATCTATAATCGAATACATTTAAAATCTTTTTCCCGCACAGAAAATTATCAAAACCGTGCCCGAACCAACCTGCTAAAATAATAAAATTATGCGGAAACTATTTCCTGCGTCTTCCACCGAGGCCCAACATTCCTAATAGAGCCTTTGCGCCTTCTCGCATAATCGTGTTTGCAAAAGTACGTCCGGCACTGCTTTTCATGACCTGTTCAAACATTCCGGGTTCTTCTTTAACAGGTTTTGTTTTCTGTTCCGCCACCGTATTTTCAACGGCGAGTTCCATTCTTTTCACTAAAATCTCGTAGGCAGATTCGCGGTCAACTTTCTGCTCATACTTTGCCACCAGCGCAGATCTTGAAGTGAGATCAGCAACTTCAGCATCATTTAAAACATCCATTCGCGATTCCGGAGAAATTAAATAGGTGTGAACAAGCGGCGTCGGAATTCCCTTTTCATCTAGAGCCGTGATAAAAGCTTCACCGATTCCCAAGTTTTGAATTAATTCTGAAGCATCATAAAATTGTGTTGTCGGATAATTTTCTACTGCTTTGGAGATTTCTTTTTTATCTTTTGCCGTAAAACCCCGCAACGCATGCTGGATTTTTAAACCCAACTGTGAAAGTATATTTTCAGGAACATCGCCAGGAATCTGGGTAATAAAATAAATGCCGACACCCTTTGAGCGGATCAGTTTTACCATCGTTTCAATCTGCGAAACCAATGCTTTTGAAGATTCATCGAAGATTAAATGCGCTTCATCGATAAACATAACCAGTTTTGGTTTGCCGCTGTCGCCTTCTTCAGGGAATGTCATATAAATTTCGGCAAAAAGCGAAAGCATAAATGTTGAAAACAGCTGCGGTTTATTCTGAATATCAGCAACCCGTAATATATTGACAACACCTTTTCCATCTCTCGTTTCCAGTAAGTCATGAACATCAAAGCTTAACTCTCCAAAAAAATCTGTGGCTCCCTGTTGCTCTAATGCAACAATTGATCTTAAAATTGTTCCCAATGAAGCAGATGCGATGGAGCCGTAATTCGCAGATAATTCCGCTTTTCCCTGAGGATTATCTGTTACATACTGCAGAACTTTCTTTAAATCGTTCAAATCAATTAAAGGCAAACCTTTGTCATCGCAATATTTAAAAACGATTGACATGATGCTTTGCTGCGTATCATTCAGTTCAAGAATTTTGCTTAAAAGCATCGGACCAAACTCAGTCACAGTCGCGCGAAGTTTTACCCCTTTCTCACCGGAAATAGACATCAATTCTACCGGGAAAGCCTGCGGATTGTACGGAAGCTGCGTTTTCGCATAACGCTCTTCAATAACCGGATTCATCTTTCCTGCTTCGGCAATTCCCGAGAAATCACCTTTGATATCAAGCACCAAAGACGGGATTCCCTGATGAGAAAGCTGCTCGGCAAAAATCTGTAGAGTCTTCGTTTTTCCTGTTCCGGTCGCGCCGGCGATAAGACCGTGGCGGTTTATGGTTTTCAACGGAATAGCAACATTCACTTCAGTCACCACTTCACCACCGAGCATCCCTTTCCCCAAAATTATACTTTCGCCTTTCGCTGTATATTTTTTGCTTAATTCATCAATAAACTGTGTTTTGTCTGCCATCGCATTTTTAATTTATTTAAAGATAAATTTTTTTGGAAAACATTTGAGCATCTCTTCCTTTTTAAATACAATTATTTACTTGTGATTAATTAAAAATAATTAGGCACACATTCTACAAAATCAATACTTAATTGTAACTTTCTGGCTAAAAAATAAAATATGTATCAAAAACTTTTACCTTTTCTGTTTTTTTTTATTTCATTTATAGCCTTTTCGCAAAAACAAAAATCTTCGGATCTGAAAATTTCCGGAGATTACACGCATCAGTATACGAAAACCGTGTTCCCAAAATTCTGGACAGGATTTACCCGGGAAACGGTGCGCTCTTACGATTCTCAAAATAAGAATATCGGCATCAGCTACATTCAGCAGACTTCAAAAAAAAGTAAAACTGTGATTTCACTCTACGTTTATCCGTTCAATGAAGTCGACAATCATCTTTTGAGAGACGAATTCCTTTCTTATCAACATGCTTTAAACCAGAATTCTTCGACAGGTATTGAAATGAAACCTTTGTTTTCAAAACTTTCTGATGATCAATTTACCGTCAATTCTGTTTATTCGGTTTTCAAAAATTCTTTAGGCGAGCCGGATTTTTTTAAAGGAGTAAAATATACAGACAAACAGTCTATGCTTGCTATTTATGAATGCGGCGGATGGCGTTTTAAAATCCGAGTGACCAGTGATGACATGACGGCTGAGCAGCTGCAGGAATTAAAAAAGAAGATAGAAAAATATTTTGATGTGCTTGCGATTGCTGCTGTAAAACCATTACCGGTAAACGATGGTTCTCCGGATATTATCATATACAAGCCTGCTCAGAGAGATTCTATGATGGTAAAGGCAGCTGTTGTTGCGGCACAATCTAAAATCGAGTGGATGAAGAACAATCTAGATACGAGAGAATTTTCTACCGGTTTTACTGATATGAATATTAATTCTGAAATTTATTCTATTGAAAAAATGCTTGAATTCTACAAACTTCATAAAAGCGACTGGAAAATGACCCCAGATACTGAAAAGTACTTTAATGAAATGAGCAGAATTGCCGACAACAACCGCCTCAAAGATCACATTTACGAAAAATACGAATCAGTTATTGACTATCCGGAAGGTGACGCGCAGAAAACCAGTTATATTCAGTTTAAAATCGACAAAAACATATCTGAAGATACCAACGAGATACTATATAAAATTTTCTATAGATTTGAGTAAATGAAAATTTATAGACATACTCTATCAAAAGTCATTTTATATTATCCTTAATTTTAAAAAATAAAACACGATTTTTGTAAATTATTGAACTGTAAAACGGAGTTAAAAGAATGATGAAAGTCGAGCAAATATATACTGGCTGTCTGGCGCAGGGCGCATACTATATCGTATCTGGGAATGAGGCGGCAATTATCGATCCACTACGCGAAGTAAAACCATATCTCGACCGTCTGGAAAAAGATCAGGTCACGCTAAAATATATTTTCGAGACTCATTTTCACGCAGATTTTGTATCAGGACATTTAGATTTAAGCAAAAAAACAGGCGCTCCGATTGTGTATGGCCCAACTGCTCAACCGGAATTTGAAGCGAGTATTGCCAAAGACGAACAGATTTTTGAGATTGGAAATGCAAAAATAAAAGCATTGCACACGCCAGGCCACACGATGGAAAGCACTACTTATCTTTTGATCGATGAAAACGGTGTTGAAACGGCGATTTTCACCGGCGATACTTTATTTCTTGGCGATGTCGGCAGACCGGATTTAGCGCAGGCAGCTACAGAAATGACTCAGGAAGATCTTGCGGGAATTCTCTATGAAAGTCTTCACAGTAAAATTTTGCCTTTGGACGACAGCATCACGGTCTATCCGGCACATGGCGCAGGTTCAGCCTGCGGAAAAAATATGCAGAAAGAAACGGTTGATATTCTCGGCAATCAGAAGAAAACCAATTACGCACTCAATCAGCCTGATAAACAATCTTTTATCCGCGAAGTTTTGGATGGGCTTTCTGCTCCTCCAAAATATTTTGGGATGAATGTACTGCTTAATAAAAACGGTTACGAAAGTCTGGATGATGTGATGACTAAGGGTTTAAAGCCAATTTCTGCAGAAGATTTTGAAAGTTTTGCTGAAGAAACGGGCGCATTGATTTTAGATACTAGAAGTCCCGCAGATTTTCATAAAGGTTTTGTTCCGAATGCTGTAAATATTGGATTGAAAGGAGATTTTGCGCCATGGGTAGGAAGCATGATTGTTGATGTAAAACATCCGATTTTGTTGGTAAGTGATCCCGAAACCGAAGAAGAAGTGATTACCAGACTAAGCCGCGTAGGATTTGACAATGTTTTAGGTTATCTCGAAGGCGGTTTTGATACCTGGAAAAATTCAGGAAAAGAAACAGATGAAGTAAAAAGAATTTCACCGGAAGAATTTGCTTCCGAATACGATGAGAATGCAAAAATAATCGACGTCAGAAAAATTGGAGAATATTCCGCCGAACATATAAATGATGCATACAGCAGGCCTCTTGATTCGATTAGCGAATGGGTTTCAACGATTGATAATGATGAACATTTTTTCATTCACTGCGCCGGCGGATACCGCAGCATGATTGCAGCAAGCATACTCAACAAACACGGAATCAGAAATTTCACCGAAATCGAAGGTGGTTTTAACGGCATTAAAAAAACGGAAAAAATCCCGGTTTCAGATTTTATGTGTCAGTCTAAAATGCTTTAAAATGAAACTTTTTATTTTTTCTCTATTTTCAGTTTTAACACTATTCTCCTGCGCTGCAAAGAAAGATTTAAAAAAGGAAAAAATGACAGTGACGCAGGCTGTACAAAGTGAAAATGTAGTTTTGCTCGATGTGCGCGTTCGCGAACAGTTTCAAAAAGAATCTGCAAAAAACGCAGTAAATATTCCGCTTGCTGAACTGGAAAATAGAAGCAGCGAGCTGAAAGGTAAGAAAGTTGTGGTGTTTTGCAACAAAGGAATTCAGGCGGACGAAGCCTACAAAATATTAGAAAAATATGGCGTGGAAGTTTATGACGGAAGCACGCTGAAAAACGTTCAGGCCATTCAGAATCTTAAAAATTAAAATACAGAAAGATGTCACAGAAATTTCAGGAACTCATCGACTCGGAAAGACCGGTTTTAATTGATTTTTTTGCCACATGGTGTCAACCGTGCAAAGTGCAGTCATCGGTGCTGACAACTGTGAAAGAAAAAGTAGGTGAAGGCGCAAGAATCGTAAAAATTGATGTCGATCAATATCCCGCGATCGCTTCTCAGTACGGTGTACGAGGCGTTCCGACACTTGCCGTATTCAAAAAAGGAGAACTTTTATATAAAGAAAGCGGCGTGCATGATGTCAATCGTTTGACGCAACTTTTAGAAAGTTTTATTTAAAATTTTTCAGTTAAATCTTTATCTCAAATTGATCGCGGTCATTCAAAAACTGAAAATGATCGCGGAAATCTGTCAGTTCTTCAAGATCAATTTCTGCACTGATGATGTTACCTTTTTTGTCTGAAATCTCTTTTCCGTCTGCAAAAAAACACGCGCTGCTTTCCGGATAATTCAGATCATTTCCGTCGTTACCCATTCGGTTGACGCCGAAAACGTACGATAAATTCTCAATCGCACGGGCTTTTAAAAGATGAGACCAGGCTTCAACACGCTTTTCAGGCCAGTTGGCAACGTATAAAACTGCATCGTAATCATTATTATTTCTTGAAAAAACCGGAAAACGCAGATCATAGCAGACCTGTAGCAGAAAACGAAAGCCTTTATATTCTACAATTTTTCTTTCGCTTCCTTTCGTATAAATTTTATCTTCTCCCGAAAAAGAAAACAAGTGCCTTTTATCGTAAAAATCATACGAGCCGTCGGGTTTTACAAAAAACATCCGGTTATAGAATTTCCCGTTTTCTTCTACAGATGAACTTCCACAGAAAGCTGCATTTTTTGCCTGAGACATCCTTTTTAAAAAGTTTAAAGACTCCTCATTCCTGTCAACGATTTCTTCTGCATCCATGCAAAATCCGGTAGAAAACATTTCCGGAAGCAAAAAAAGATCGGCTTTTTCATCCTTCAAATGTTCTTCAATTTCTTTAAAATTCTGCGCTTTATCTTTCCAGATAATATTAAAATTCAGACCCGCAATTTTCATAAACTTCTGTATTGATTTCATAAAAATACGGTTTTTAAACAAGAATCCGTTTTGATTTTGCTACGATTCTGCGTTACTTTGTTTAAAATAAATATCTATGAAGAAAGTTTTTTTGTTGGTGATATTTTTCATCGGAACCGCGGTAAGCGCGCAGGCGTACACAGGAAGCGGTGATCAGAAAGTGAATTTTGGAGTTGCCGCGTGGGGTTACGGAACCGGAATTGCAGCCACTTACGACTACGGTTTGGGCTCGCTGATTTCCGTCGGAGCAGGTTTTAATGCGTATTTTGACCGTTTTAAAGATAATGACCGAGACAACCGTATTTTCGCTTTCGGAAGAGTAAATTTTCATCTGAATTCTACTCTTGACCTTCCGAGCAAACTCGACATTTATCCAGGTTTGGATATCGGTGTCGTCGGCCGAGATTTCGGACTTGGCGCGCACATCGGAGCACGTTATTTTTTCACTGAAAGACTCGGCGTTTTTGCAGAAATCGGCAACAATGGCAGTCTGGGTGTATCGCTTAATTTCTGACAAACAGTACGTTTATATGACATAGCTTCTCATCTTGGGAAGCTTTTTTATTTGGCATCGTATTGATAATCGTTACCTTTGCAAATTAAATCTAAAAACAATTAATGGAATTAGCACTAAAGATCTTTCAATTCATTTTAAGCATATCTATTCTGGTGATTTTACATGAGCTTGGCCACTTTTTGCCGGCAAAATGGTTCAAAACCAAAGTAGAAAAATTTTATCTTTTCTTCGATCCATGGTTTTCTGTTGTAAAGAAAAAAATAGGCGAAACAGAGTACGGCATTGGCTGGCTTCCTTTCGGAGGTTATGTAAAAATCGCCGGAATGGTAGACGAAAGTATGGATACCGAGCAGCTTAAGCAGCCTGCACAGCCTTGGGAATTCAGAGCAAAACCGGCTTGGCAGCGTCTGATCATCATGATGGGTGGCGTTACTGTAAACTTTTTCCTGGCTTGGATTATCTACGGATGTCTTTCATTTTTCAACGGTGAAACGACTTTTAATACGACGAAAGTAGATGCGCCAATGAATTATACCAGTGTTGCGAAAGCAATGGGTTTTCAGGATGGTGATAAAATTTTAAAAGTAGACGGAAAAACGCAGAATAATCTTGATAAACTTTCTCTTGATATTCTTTTGAGCGATCAAGTGACCGTTTTAAGAAACGGAAAAGAGGTGACTTTTCCGACGAGCGATGACGGTAAAGCACTGGCTTTTAAGGATCCAAATCCGAAGGCATTTCTTACACCGAGATTTCCTGCGATCGTAGATTCTATCTACAATCCTAAAACTATTGCTGCAGGCTTGAAAGTCGGTGACAAAGTGGAATCTGTCAACGGTAAAAAAATCACGTATTATGACGAGTTTCAGGAAGCGGTAAAAACCAATCCAGGAAAAAATATCGACGTCGAGGTTAACCGGAACGGAAGTTTACAGCCTTTAACCCTTACAGTTTCTCCCGAAGGAACGCTTGGCTTGGCTTCTTACAAATATTTAAATAAATATGTTGAAACTGAGCATTTCTCATTTGGCCAGTCAATCGGGCGTGGTTTCACAAGAAGTATTGAAAGCTTGACGTATCAGGTGAAGCAGTTTAAATTAATTTTTAACAGAAAAGTTCAGGGTTATAAAAAAGTGGGCGGACCGTTGGCTATCATTAATAATATGCCAGTGCAGAAAAGCAAAGAAGGCGATCTTTCGATCAATTGGACACAGTTTTGGAGCTTCACCGCGATGTTCTCTGTGTGGTTAGCTTTCTTAAATTTAATTCCTATACCGGGCTTAGACGGCGGACATGTTATTTTCACCTTGTATGAAATGATCGTTGGCAAACCCGTTCCTCAAAAAATTCTTGAAAATGCACAGATGGTGGGCGTTATATTCCTTTTAGGTTTAATGGTGCTTATTTTTGGAAACGATATCTTTAAGATTGTTTCCAATTACTTTTAAGATTTTACAAAAACTTTAAAAAAGTTCTTGCGTGGTTTAATTATCCGTCCTATATTTGCACCACTTAAAAATAAGGACATTCCTCCTTAGCTCAGTTGGTTAGAGCATCTGACTGTTAATCAGAGGGTCGCTGGTTCGAGCCCAGCAGGAGGAGCCAAAAGACTTACAGAAATGTAGGTCTTTTTTTATGCAGAAAAGTGAGGATTTGATAAATTTAATTTCCTGAAAAATAACCGTATAGCCTTTGCAGAGCGATTTTAGGGAGAAAAAATTTGTTTTTTATGGCATAAGGTTTTATATTTGCACAACTCTAAACGAGGAACATTCCTCCTTAGCTCAGTTGGTTAGAGCATCTGACTGTTAATCAGAGGGTCGCTGGTTCGAGCCCAGCAGGAGGAGCTAAAGACTTACAGAAATGTAGGTCTTTTTTTATTCAGTTATTTCAGCAAAAATCTTTAGTGAGGAACTTTTCTAAAACAATGATTTTGTACGGGTTTTCCAAATACTAAGTGCAATAATAATTTCGTTATATTTACCTGCAAATAACATGATCTGCTGTGATTAACAGCACAGTTTTTGTTAGCGCTAAATGCTCGAAGCTTTACATGATGTCAACTAAAAATATTGCCTGCTTTTTCACATATATTTTTCTCTCGCTTGCAGGAAATTTTTATGCCCAAAATACGGCATCCGGAAAAATAATTGATGACAAAACCACCAAAGGAATTTCTGGCGTTGATATTTTTGTAAATGAAAAACAGACACCAACACTTACCACTTCCTCGTCAAATTTTTCTGTAACATCAGACACAATTATCTACAAACTCCGTTTTCAGAAGAAAAATTACGCTGCAGAATATGTAAACATTTCTCCGACAGAATTTTCAAATCTTACCATCAGACTTTCCGGTGAAAAAGTTGGTGCAATTCAGGAAGTTGTGATTCAGTCGGGGAAAACGAAATATAAAAACAAAAAAGAAAATCCAGCGTATCGTATCATGCAGGAAGTCTGGAAACGCAAGCGAAATAACGGCCTGGAAAAATTTGACACGTACAGCTACAAAGAATACGAGAAAATACAGTTTGACGCCAACAATATCGACAGCGCATTTATGAAGCGGAAAATCTTCAATAAACTCGATTTTATTTTTGACTATGCCGATTCTACCGCACGAGGAACCATGGCTTTGCCGGTTTTCCTGAATGAGGCCGTTTATGATAACTTTGGCGAAAACAAACCTTCAAAAAGATCAAAAAAACTTCTTGTTGCACAGAAAACTTCAGGTTTTAAAGACAACCGAATGCTTGCTGTCACTGCAAAAAATCTTTACCGCGAAATTAATATTTACGACAACACGCTTAATTATTTTGATATTGGATTTCCCGGTCCGGTAGCAACCGACGGATTCAGCACCTATGACTACAATCTGGTTGACACGATAAATGTTCGTGGTGAACGCGCTTACAGAATACGTTATATGCCGCGCAGAAGCGATGTTTTGGCATTTCAGGGATATCTTTATATCGATACCGATTCTTACGCAGTTTTGGGCGCAACATTGAAATCGACCAATAAGATAAATGTGAATTTCATCAATTCAATTTCTACGGAACTCGAATATGACAATCCTGATGAGCAGACCTTTCTGCCTAAAAAAGTTGTTACCGAAATTGAAATCACACCTTTTTCAAAGAAAAAAACAGCGAAAGGCGTACTCGCCAGGCGTTCGGTAGATTATTCTGATTATGAATTTAACAAGCCTTTAGACGATAAAATTTTTACGCGGAAAGAAGAAGAACTTAGCGAAGAATTTACCAGTAAAGACGATGCATACTGGAATCAGGCGCGTCCGGATTCTCTATCTAAAACAGAAAAAGGTGTGTATGAAATGCTCGACCGGTTGCAGGAAACACCAAAGTTTAACAGATTAGTGAAAATCTACGAAACAATAGATTCGCAGTATTACAACATTACAAAGGGCGTCGATTTAGGTCCGATATTCTCGATTTACGGGAAAAATGAAGTAGAAGGCGACCGAATTCGTCTGGGTGCACGAACTTATTTCACACAAAATGATCCGTGGCGTATTCAGTTTTACACAGCATACGGTTTCAAAGACCAGCAGTTTAAGTATGGTGTGGAAGGAAAATATATGTTTAATAAAGTAAACCGCTTTACGATTGGTGCGGGCACACGTCGGGATATCCTGCAGCTTGGTGTACAGCTGACGACTGACGACGGAATTATGTCGCGCTCATTTGCTTCTTCAACTGTTTTTGCACGGGGCGAAAATGCATCTTTAAGTTCGGTAAATCAAACCAATCTTTTTACTTCTATCGAGCCTTGGAAAAACTTTCAGGTAAGAGTTGACGGAACCTTGCAAAGCATTAAATCTGCCAACCCTGAAGGTTTTAATCTGATGTATTATCAGAATGGTAATCTCAGAAAAACTACAAATGATTCTCACGTTACAGTTAGTTTAATAGCAAAACCAGGCGCTGTTTTTTCGCAAACCGGTGTTGACCGTTACGAGAACCGAACCAATTCGCCAACTATTGTTTTAAAATACACGAGAGGAATTGAAGGGCTTTTTAATGCAGATTTTAATTACAATAAGCTGCAGTTTATGTTCTACAAACCAATTCTTATAGGAAGCTGGGGCAAATCATTTTTAAATTTTGAAGCCGGAAAAAACTTTAATACTGTCCCATTGTCTCTACAGAATGTGATTCCAGGAAACCAATCGTATGGGATTGTCCGAAATACTTTTGCTTTGCTGAATTATTATGAATTCGTTGCTGATACTTATGCCACCGCACATCTTGAGCATCATTTTAATGGAAAAATTCTTTCTTTTCTTCCTTTAATTAAAAAACTGAAACTTCGTGAAGTAGCATTTATTCGCGGTGCTTATGGTACTTTGAGTGCTGCTTCGCGGAATATCAATGTTGAAAATATGCGTTACTCTGCGCCAGATCAGCAGATTTACTACGAATACGGTTTTGGGATCGAGAATATCGGTTTTGGAAATGTAAGAATCCTCAGGGTTGATTTTAACTGGCGCGGTAATTATCTTCAAAATCCCAACGCGGAAAAATTTGGGATAAAAGTGGGTTTCCAGTTTAGTTTTTAAGATTGTTTATAACTACTTTTTTACGGAGCTTTTATGATTCTATTTCATTGGGCGGCGGGCTTCGCCCGCCGCCCAATGAAATAGAATCATTCCGAAAATTTAAGCATAAAAAATCCTCAACAAAAATGCTGAGGATTTAATTTTTATAAAACGCTTTATAATTATGCGTTTGGCTCAATAGATACGTAAGATCTGTTGTTTGCTTTCTTTCTGAAAACTACTTTACCGTCAACAAGAGCGTGCAAAGTGTGGTCTTTACCCATTCCCACGTTATCACCTGGGTGGTGTTGCGTACCTCTTTGTCTGATAATGATGTTACCGGCAATAGCGTCCTGTCCACCGAAAATTTTCACGCCTAGTCTTTTAGAGTGAGATTCTCTACCGTTTTTGGAACTACCAACTCCTTTCTTGTGTGCCATTTTATTTTAAGGTTTTTTGGTTAAAAAATTATTCTGCGCTGGCATCCTCAGTTTTAGGAGCTTTTTTCGCTTTGGTTTCTTTCTTAGCTGAATCAAATCCGGTAATACCAGTGATCTGAATTTGCGTAAGAGATTGTCTGTGACCGTTTTTCACTTCGTAACCCTTTCTTCTTTTCTTTTTGAAGACGATTACTTTATCAGCCTTTACGTGGTTTAGGATCTCTGCTTCTACAGTGATACCGCTTACAGCTGGGGCGCCTACCGTGATTGCTCCGTTTACAGTAAGTAAGATTTTATCGAAAGATACTTTTCCTCCTTTATCTCCTTTCAAACGGTTCACAAACAACTTCTGGTCTTGCTCAACTTTGTATTGAAGCCCTGCTATTTCTACAATTGCAAACATTGTCTATAAATTTTTAGTTAATTCGAGGTGCAAATGTAAGAAAAATATCTAGAAATCAATTACATTATCGAAAATAAAAACTGACCGGCCATAACAAAACTTAAAATTGCCAGAATTACAGAATATGTTTTTCTAATTTTAATAAATAGAATGCCGGAAAAAATAAGCAAAGCACTCCAAATTAATATAATGAAGTGATTGCTGATGATATCATTAATCAAACCCGGAAATCTCCTGCTGTACATCTGCTGAAATACTAAATAATCTGTAGTGGCGATACTTTCATTTTTGTTCCAGAAAACGTACCAATCAAATAAATATACAGCAGAAACGATAAGCATCAGGTATGAAAAAATATAGAGTGTTTTCATATTTAAAGTAATATTGTTTTACTTTGTTAAATTTAGCTTAAATAGGATTCAAATTATTACAATATGCAAAGAGATCTCTACATCGATTTTGCCAAAGGCATTGCCACACTTTCAATTATTTTCATCCACACGGCATTCTGGTCTGGGCAGTTTTACATTTTACCGGAAATTCGTGTGTTTTCCCTCGTCTTTGATGTTGCTCTTTTCTACGCGCTAAGCGGAATTACATCAGGCTCAAATATCGAAAAAACGCTTTACAGATTGCTCAAACTGCAGATTACATACATGATCTTCGTAACGCTGCTCTTTTTTCTCGATTATTTTTTTAAAGTTTTTGGCCTCACATTTTTCTCACCCGAATGGCTGCAGCAATTTTATGCAACGTTCGGGACAAAATATGCCGCAACCAGCATTTCTGTCTATCCGCAATGGCAAAATCTCGGCAACTGGTATCTGCATCAGTATAGCAATGCCGATACGTTTCCGGTGGTAATGGGAAGTTTCTGGTATCTGAAAGTCTATTTTATTCTCACCGTTTTCGGTGTTTTAATTTTAAAATTCTTTCCGAGACACGTCAACTGGTTTATCGCGGTCTGCGTAGTTTTAACTTTAATTTTCAACATTTTTCCGGAATATTATCCAAGCGGACAAGTCGGTTATGTTGCCTTTTATATGACCGTTTTTCTGGTTGGAAACCGTTTAAAAGGAAAGAAAATTCCGGCGAAAATAATTCCTTTGCTTTATACAATCGTGGCTGCCGCGCTTTTCTGGATGTTTTGGTTTTACGGAAACGAGATTTTCTTTAAAATCAACAAGCAGAAATTTCCGCCGCAGACGCCTTATATTATCTGGAGTTTATTTTCACTTACCACACTTTTCATTCTTTACAACCGTTTAAAAATCAGCAAAGAAAGTTTTGTCACGTACATCGGAAAAAACGCGATTTTCTTCTATTTCGGTCAGGGATTGAGTTCGTCGCTTGTTTATTTTATCGTAGTGCCGGCAAAAGAGCTGATGCCGTGGTGGCTTTTAATGATTTTGATATACGTTATAAACGTGATTCTCGCTTTTTCCATTGCAATACTTCTAAAACGTTTTGATGCTTTTGGCTGGAGAGTTTTAGAATTTTTAAGACGAAAAACCGCTGCCTGATTACATTTAAAACGATTGTAAAACAATTCAATCAATTTTACCTAAAATATTTTAAATTTGCTGAAACTACTGTCTTTATGTTTAAACTGAAACTTCCTACAGATCCCAGATGGGCCAATATCGCGGAAGAAAATCTTCAGGAAATTCTTACCGATCACGCGTGGTGCGAGCAGAAAGCGGCTACCAACGCCATCGGTTTGATTACGATGCTACCCGAATATCCGGAGATCGTGACCGAACTTCTCATAATTGCGCAGGAAGAACTCGAGCATTTCAGACAGGTTCATGAGATTATAAAAGCCAGAGGTTATACTTTTGGACGGACCAGAAAAGATGATTACGTAAACGAACTCGTAAATTTCATTCAGAAAGGCGGAAACCGCGATGATTTAATTGTTGACAAAATGCTTTTTGCCGCGATGATCGAAGCAAGAAGTTGCGAACGTTTTAAAGTTTTAACAGAAAACATTAAAGACGAAGAATTAAAAGAGTTTTACCGCGAACTTATGATATCTGAAGCCAATCATTACACCACTTTTATCGGTTTTGCGAGACAGCTTGGCGATCCTGAAAAGGTGAATGCGCGCTGGGAAAAATGGCTGGAATATGAAGCCAAAATCATTAAATCTTACGGAAATAAACAAAGCATACACGGATAATCTTGTGAAAAAACCCACTTTTGAAACCCTCACGAATATTTTCCTGAAGAATTTTTTTCAGGGACTGATTATTATAGGGCCGATCGGACTGACGATTTACGTGATTTATTTTGTCATTACTTCCGTCGACGGTATTATTCCGTCGGTTGCTAAAGTTATTCCCGGGTTGGTTTTTATTTCGATGATTCTTGCTACAGCAGTTCTGGGTTATCTGGGAAACAAATTTGTGGTCGGAAGATTTTTTGTGGAAGCTGTGGACAGACTTTTGGAAAGAACGCCCGGCATCAAACATATCTATTCTCCAACGAAAGATGTCATGTCTTCGTTTGTGGGCGACAAAAAGAAATTTAGCGATCCGGTTTGGGTTAAAACCAACGAAAATCCTGAGATCTGGAGAATTGGTTTTCTTACCCAAAAAGAAATGGCCGACGTCGAAAAACACAATTATGTAGCGGTTTATCTTCCGCATTCTTACGCGATTTCCGGCTGGGTGATTGTAACTGAAGAGAAAAACATCAAACCCGTAATCGGAATGACGGCCGCTTCAGCTATGAAATTTGCAGTAAGTGGTGGCGTTGCAGGTTTCCATTCTGACGAAAATGCCTTTGCTGCAAAATAAATACAGACTTTATTTCAGCGAAAATTTTGCTTCTCTCTCGATTTTCAAATCACGCAGGAAACTGTTGATCAGTTTTTCTGTCACGTGCGCCATGGTCACTATTTTCCACCATTTTGGATCGTGATAATTATCTGCCACCAAATGATATTTTTTAATTAAAGCTTCAGAAACATCTTCAGCATTAATCGCAACAATATTCATACTTGGATTTCTGAAATATTTTACGCCTAAATCATCCAAATTTTCGCAAAGATGATCGGTAAGATCTGTAAGATTTTTAATCGTTTTTATCCATCCTTCCGATCCGTACGTCATCAGAATCATCCAGATAGAAATCGCATTCGCTCCCGATCGGCTTCCGCAAAGTGTAAAATCTGAACCGTGAACGTATGAAGCTTCCTCTGTTTGTGCAAACTCGATTAAACCTTTTCTGCAAAGGAAAATGCCGGTGCCGTAAGGTGCCTGAAGCATTTTATGGGCATCGATTGTTACCGAACTGATTTCAGGATTTTCGAAAGAAAGATCTCTGCTAGAAGAGGCAAACGGATAGATGAAACCGCCAAAAGCCGCATCCACATGTACAAAATAATGTTTAAAATGGTTTTTTACCACACTTAAAAACGATGCAGAATCATCAACGCTTCCAAAAATTGTCGTGCCAAGCGAAAGGTGTACGATCAGATATTTAATTCCCGACGTTTTTGCCTGTGTAAGCTTTTCTTCAAGATCATCAAGCAAAACTTTTCGTGTTTCAAAATCAACTTTTATGGCAATCGATTCTATTCCTAATAAGTTTGAGCCTTTGTAAACAGAATAATGCGCGTCTTCGGAAAACACCACAGCGACTTCAGAAGGCTTTGCATTATGTTTTTGCATGAAAAAATTCCGGTAAATCCACTGCGCTTCGATATTAGCTTCTGTGCCTCCAGTCGCAACATAACCGTCGTATGAATCTGGTTTTGCACTGAAAATTTCTTCTGCGCAAATTCTTAAAACATCAATTTCCAGCTTTTGAGTTCCCGAAAAATACCGTTCGCCTTTGCTGTACGTATGGCAACCGATATGGTTAGGATTATTTACCAAAACTGATAGAAACGCCGCTTCTTTCAAAAAAGGTGAATAGTGAAACTGACCCTGATCCAGAAAAGTTCCAGGCAAACCTAGGATCGATTCTTTTGAATAATTTAAATTCTGGTCTAATGCACTAAAAACTTTTTCTCTAATCGATTCTGGTGAAAGCTGTGGCCAATGCATTTTTTTGTAGTTTAAAGTTAAAAATCAAAACTGCCTTAGAAAACCGGCGAATTTGTCATCAAAATTACAAAAATTTTAGCTGACCGGAAATTTTTAAACATCAGCATTTATTTGAATAGTGTCTGATTTTAATTAAAAGAAAAAACCCTTTCACAAAACTGCGAAAGGGTTTTTCAAATTACTTTTTAGATATTTTATAGAGTTTTCCGCTGTCGGTAATTCCGTAAAGATTTCCGTCCATGCCATTCAAAACATCACGGAACCGCTCCTTCTGGTCTAAAAGCAACCGTTCTTCGCCGACGACTTTATTATCTTTTAAAACAATTCGGTTAATATGTTCTGCGCTAAGACAGCCGATGAAGAGATTATTTTTCCACTCGTCGATATTTCCCGTGTAGAAAGCAACTCCGCTCGGCGAAACTACAGGATCCCAATAATAGACAGGTTGTTCTGTTCCTTCTTTCTGCGTCGTTCCGTTATTTATTTTATCACCGTTGTACTCGATGCCATACGTTACATCGCCCCAACCGTAATTTTTTCCGGGTTTGATGAGATTGATTTCGTCGCCACCGCGTGGTCCCATTTCGATATCCCAAAGCTGACCTTTTTCGTCCATCGCCAAACCTTGCGGACTGCGAATTCCGAATGCGTAAATTTCAGGTTTGTAACCCGCTTTTCCAATAAATGGATTTCCGGCAGCGGGTTTTCCGTCTTTGGTAATTTTTAAAATTTTACCTAAATAATTATCTGTCTTCTGCGCATAAACCCGCGTTTCTTTATCAGATCTTTCGCCGGTACTGACAAACAAATTTCCGTCTTTGTCAAAAACCAAACGGCTTCCGTAATGTTTGTCGCCATCATACGTCGGTGTAGCACGGAAAATTACTGTTGGATTTAAAACAGATTTCATATCTGAAGAAAGTTTTGCTTTCCCGACCGCGGTGTGATTTCCGCCTTCCACTGGTTCGGAAAAAGAATAATAGATCATATTGTTGGTGCTGAAATCCGGATCTAAAGCCAAATCGAGCAATCCGCCCTGCCCTTTCGAATCAACTTTCGGGAAACCTGTAATTTTTGTTGCCTGCTTTCCGTCTTTAGAGACAAGATGTACAAAACCGGATTTTTCGGTAATTAAAAAGCGACCGTCAGGCAAATTAATTATTCCCCAAGGTTTTCCCAATGAAGTATTGAGAATTTCCACGGAATATGGCGTAGAAGTTTTCACGGGCGTAATGCGGGTTTGTCCGGCAAAAGCAGGTTTGTAATTTGTGTTGGGTTTTTCTTCGCGCGCAGAAGGTTCGCTGGGTTTTCCCTTTCCCTGGCACGAGACCATTTGGAATGCAACGACCGACAATAAAGGTAAAAGAAGTTTTTTCATAATATTTTTTTAAAAAAGTGGTGATTTAATGTGCGGAAAAAATAATGCCATAAAAATTTGGTTCTAAAAAAAATATGATGAAAACATTGATTCAATAGATGATACAGATTTTCATTCCTTTTAATTTATTCATAAATTTGATGTATGAAATTTACACTTCAATCTGATTATAAACCCACCGGCGACCAGCCAACAGCCATCAAAAAACTTACAGAAGGCGTGGATATCGGCGAAAAATACCAAACCCTTCTGGGAGTTACCGGCTCGGGGAAAACTTTTACTGTCGCGAATGTGGTGCACAATGTGCAGCGACCGACGCTGGTTTTGGCGCATAACAAGACTTTGGCAGCGCAGCTTTTCATGGAATTTAAAGAATTTTTTCCTGAAAACGCGGTAGAATATTTTGTGAGTTACTACGATTATTATCAACCGGAAGCCTACATCGCAAGCTCTGGGACGTATATTGAAAAAGATTTGAGCATCAACGAAGAAGTAGAAAAACTGCGTCTTTCTGCGATTGCGAGTCTGCTTTCCGGGCGACGCGATGTTTTGATTGTGGCTTCTGTTTCGTGTATTTACGGTGTAGGAAACCCTTCTGAATTTCATAAATCGTTGGTGACGCTTGCGATTGGTGAAAAAACGACGCGCACTTCGCTGCTTCATTCTTTGGTTAATGCCTTGTATTCGCGGACAATGGGCGAATTTCAGCGTGGAACTTTTCGCGTGAAAGGCGATGTCGTGGATATTTTCCCTGCGTATGCGGATAACGGAATCAGAATACAGTTTTTTGGTGATGAAATTGAAAAAATTCAGAGTTTTGATCCGGTTTCAGGGAATGTGACGGGGAATTTTGAGAATATTCAAATCTATCCTGCAAATCTTTTTGTGACCTCAAAGGAAACTTTAAATGGTGCAATTCGAAATATTCAGGATGACCTGGTGAAGCAGGTTGATTTTTTCAGCTCGATTGAAAAACCTCTGGAAGCCAAACGTCTTGAAGAGCGCACCGAACTTGATTTAGAAATGATTAAAGAACTCGGTTACTGCTCCGGAATTGAAAATTATTCGCGTTATCTGGATGGGCGGCTTCCTGGCTCGCGACCCTTTTGCCTGCTCGATTATTTCCCGAAAGATTATCTGATGGTGATTGACGAAAGTCATGTTACGGTACCACAGGTTCATGCAATGTATGGCGGCGACCGCAGCAGAAAAGAAGCTTTGGTGGAATACGGTTTCCGGCTTCCGGCTGCGATGGACAACCGTCCGCTGAAATTTGAAGAGTTTGAAGCGATACAAAATCAGGTCATTTATGTTTCGGCTACACCTGCAGATTACGAGCTTGAAAAAACCGGCGGAGAATTTATCGAACAGATTATCCGGCCGACCGGACTTTTGGATCCGATTATTGAAATCCGGCCCACTGTAAATCAGATTGATGATTTAATGGAAGAAATCCGGAAAAGAGCGGAAATTGACGAACGTGTTTTGGTGACTACTTTAACAAAGAAAATGGCAGAAGAACTGACGAAATATTTTACAAAGTTTGGAATCCGCTCGCGATATATTCACTCAGATGTTGAAACCCTGGAAAGAATTCAAATCATGCAGGATTTGCGTCTTGGATTGTTTGATGTTTTAATTGGCGTCAATCTTCTGCGTGAAGGTTTAGATTTGCCTGAAGTTTCGCTTGTTGCGCTTTTGGATGCCGATAAAGAAGGAATGTTGCGAAGCCGACGCTCAATGATACAGACGGTTGGGCGAGCCGCAAGAAATCTTAACGGGCGCGCAATTATGTATGCCGACAAGATGACCAAATCGATGCAGTCGACGATTGATGAGACCAATTACCGCCGACAGAAACAAATGGAATATAACGAGGCACACGGACAGGTTCCAATGTCACTGAATAAAAAGATTTCTGAAAATCTGGTAGGTAGAAGTAAAGATTTTCCGGATGAGCGTTATACGCAAAAGGAAATTACGCAGAAAGTCGCCGAGACAAAGGCTTCATACAAGACTGAAGACATCGAAAAACTGATTTCTCAGAAGCAGAAAGATATGGAGAATGCCGCGAAGAATCTTGATTTTATTAAAGCCGCAAAACTGCGGGATGAAATAGTTGCTTTGAAAGGCTAATGTTTAGGGGCGGCACCGAAGGTGCCGCCCCTAAACATTCATTTAAATAAAATTTTAAATCATTTCAAACCTTGTCGGATCGGTCGCAAAAGATCTGTCAGACCATTCAGCTTAATTTCATAAACCGTCGAAAGCTGCATTCCCAAACGGTTCTTAGGCATTCCCTGACGCTGAAACCATTCCAGATAACTGACAGGCAAATCTGCGAGAATACAGTCTTTATATTTACCAAAAGGCATTTTTACGGTGCAGATTTCCTGCAGAATTTTCGGGTCAATGCCGTATTCCATCTTTTAAATCGTTAAATCAATTTTATTTTCCAGTTCCTCTCGGCGGTCTTTTTCGGGAAGAATAAGTTCCACTTCATCGGTTGAAAACTCGTTCCTGTAGACCTGAATCATTAACAAAGTAAAAGACACGAGAATCGGCCCGAAAATTAAACCCATAAAACCGAAGATATTTAAACCCATAATAATTCCGAAAACGGTATTTAAAGGGTGAATGTCTTCCAATTTTTTCAATAGTGTAAATCTCAAAAGATTGTCGGTAACACCAACAACGATGACACAGTATGCCGCAAGACCAATTCCGGCCCCAGTTTGTCCTTCAGCAATCATAAAAATACAGATTGGTGCGTAAACAATCGCGGCTCCCACAATTGGAATCATCGATGCAACGGCCGTCAATGCAAAAAGCAATATCGGACTTGGCGCCCCGAAAATAAAATAACCGACCAAGGCCACAATTCCCTGTCCGACGGCAACAACAGGCAAACCAATCGCATTTGCCATAATCAGTTTTCGCATTTTTTCGCCAATTAAAGAAACATTAGCTTTTTTTAAAGGTGCTGACGAAGCTAAAATACGTTCGAATAAACGTGGCTTTTCCAACATAAAATACAGAATAAAATACATCGAAGCGATGACCGTAAGTGTATTAAAAGTTCCGTTTAAAGCAATCGTAGAAAACTTACCTGCTGCCTCTTTCAGTTTGGTCATGTTCTCTTTGCTGAGAATATCAATCTTGGTTTTAGCGAAAACAAAATCATGAATTTTATCAATAAAAACATTGAATTTCTGCATATATGCCTGAGCATTTCCTAACTTTTCAATCAGCAAATCTCCGATGAAATAAAGCGGCAAAGTGATCACTAAAAGACTTGCAAGAATAAGAACTGTTGCCGACAACCAAGGTTTCCAGCCACGTTCTTCCTGCAGATAGAAATTGTATTTCCGGCAAATCACATAGAACATAATCGCTCCCAAAAGTGACGGAATAAACATCGCGAGATTGTACCCGATGAGAAGAGTGAAGATAATTATGATCGCCAGAAGGGCAACCTGTTTAATTTTAACTCCGCTTATCTGCTGCTCTTTGAATGACATGGTTTGGTGTTTTAATTGGTTGAAAACATGTGTTACAATAAAAATACCAATACTTAAGAAATAAATGAAAGAAGAGAATTAGTTTTTATCAAAAAAGTAAATAAACGTTTTAAGATTTCTCAGAATCTAAAAAATCTTCTGCCAACAGACTTTGCATTTCCGGCGTTTTGAAAATTTCTTTAAATAAAGAATAAATCATCGCATTCCAGAATGGGAAAGTGAGCAATCCGCCGACTAAAAACAGCATTAAACCCGCAAATTTAAATACAAAAGCTACAATGACGCAGACAAATATTTCGAGGAAATAGACTTTCAAGAGTTTAAAATTTAAAATAACTGCATTGAGAAAAGTGAATTTGCTGAAATATAAAATTGGTGCAACTAAAATAGTCGTAAACACCCAGAAAATCGGGATAATCAGCGTACGCGCGGTAAAAAGATAAAGGAAAAGCCAGAAGACAAAATACGATATAAATCTGAAGAAATTGATTCCGCGATAACCTGCAAAAAGATCACCCACCATAATGGTTTCTTTTGAATCAAGCTTTCTGTAAATTTCGTAAAAGCCCATATTTAAAGGGAAAAGAAAACAAACGGCCGCCATAACTGCGAAATAAAACGTGCTGAATTCTTCTGTAGCTACAATCTTCGCTACATTCTGCTGATATTCCGCGTAGGTTTGTCCAGATTTATTATACTCTACAACTGCACCGAGAATCTGATCGAAAATCCCGTATTTAACAGAGAAAAAATAGGCAACGCTCGCTACAAAGGCAAAATAAACCAGCGAAAAAAGCACCTGATACAGTAAAGTTTTGCTCCAGTACTGAAAAGCATTTCTTAGGATAACGTCGATTCCCGATTTCTGCGGATAATTCTGCTGCATTGTAAAAATTTTGTACAAAAGTAATCATCAATACTTACTTTTGTGGAATGTTTTCGGGAAAAGATGAGAATTTTATAAGGATGGATGAGCTTTCGGCGCAGAAAGTTCCGTTCTTTTTTATTACTGATTTTCTTTGTGAAAATGTTGAGGTTTACACCGAAAAAGAAATTTCAAAAAAAGGTTTGTTGATTGATTTTCAGACATTTTCAAATATAAAAAAACGACAAGACGCAAAAGATGGCCTTCAATGGAAAACCTATCCTGGAAGTCTGGAAGAATTTAAAAATGGTTTCGATACAGTACAGGAAAATATCCGCCGGGGAAATTCTTACCTGACGAATTATACCCGAAAAACTCACATTGAAACAAACCTGAGTCTTGAAGATCTTTTTTATCAGTCGGAAGCAATATACAAAGTTTTATATCCTGAAAAATTCGTTTTTTTCTCGCCCGAAACTTTCATTAAAATCAATGGTAATAAGGTTTTTACCTATCCCATGAAAGGTACGATTGATGCTTCTGTGGAAAACGCAGCCGAAATTTTGAAAAACGACCCCAAGGAAAAAGCCGAACATTACACCGTAGTCGATCTGCTAAGAAATGACCTCAGCATGATTGCTGATGATGTTTCCGTGGAAAAATTAATGTATCTTGATTTCCTGAAAACGCGCCAGAAAAACCTGTTTGCGATGAGTTCGGAGATCTGCGGATATATTAAAGAAGAATTTAAAGGAAAAACAGGAAGTATTTTGCAGAAACTGCTTCCTGCAGGTTCAATCTTGGGTGCGCCAAAACCGAAAACTTTAGAAATAATTTTGAAGGCGGAAGGCTACGACCGCGGATTTTACACCGGAGTTTGCGGATTTTTTGACGGAGAAAATCTCGACAGCTGTGTGATGATTCGTTTTATCGAAAAAGAAGGCGAAAAGCTCTATTTCAAAAGTGGTGGCGGCATCACGCACATGAGCAAACCGGAAGATGAATATATGGAAATGAAAAACAAAATCTATGTCCCAGTTTATTGAAAGTATAAAAGTAGAAGACCAGAAGATTTTCTTGGCAGACTATCATCAGAAGCGTGTGAACGATACTTTTTCTCATTTCGGGAAAGAAGGTTCGATTGATCTTGAGAAAATTTTTGAAGAGCTGAATCACGAAGAAGACGGTTTGTTTAAACTGAAAATCACGTACGATCTTGATAAAAAAATACGGACGATGATGATTCCGTATGCGATCCCTGAGATTCATTCTTTTCAGCTTACAGAAAATAATGTGTACGATTATTCTTTCAAATTTGAAGACAGACGCGAACTGGAGAAGATGAAAATGAAGGCGAAAGCCGAGGAAATTATCATCGTTAAAAACAACCATATTACTGACACTTCATTTTCAAATCTGCTCTTCAAGCGCGGCAAAGAATGGTTTACGCCGTCAACCTATCTGTTGAACGGCGTGCAGAGACAGTTTCTTTTAAAGAAGAAAAAGATCAAAGAAACTGAAATTACCCTTCAGAATCTGAAAGAGTTTTCGCATTTTCAACTCATCAATGCGATGAATGATTTTGATGATATGTTTGTCTATCCGATTGCAAAAATCACTAATCTGCCGGAAAATAATGATTATCTCGATTTATGATTTTAAAAAATTAAAATACGCTTTCTGAATATCAGCGTTGCTTTTTCCCTGCGTGATTACTTCAAGAATCTTCGGCATAGAGTCCGGATTGAAAAAATTTTCCAGTACGCGGTCTAAAGTTCGCTCATCTTCCACTTTCACATAGCCGAAACCAAAATGTTTCGCCAGAAATTCTGCATTTTTCTGATGTTTGGTCGCAATAAATTCGTCAACGGTATTTGAGTTGGCGTTTCCGGGCCCGGGAATGATTTTAAAAATATTTCCTTCCCCGTTATTAAAAATAATAATACGTGTAAACGGCGGAATGTACTGATTCCACAGTCCGTTGATGTCGTAGAAAAAGCTGAGATCGCCGGTGATGAGCAGAGTCGGATCTTCACTTTTCATGGCAAATCCCATTGCCGTTGAGGTACAGCCGTCGATTCCGCTGGTGCCGCGGTTGCAGTAGATTTTTCTTTTCCCGAAATCAAAAAGCTGTGCGTATCGAATCGCCGAACTGTTGCTGAAATGAATATTGTATTTCTCTGGAATGCTGTGTGATATTACATTAAAAAAGTAAAAATCTGAATAATCTGCGGTATTGAGAAATGCTTCATGTTTCGCGTCTTTTTTATCGCGAAGTACGTCCCAGAGATTATAATAAGGTTTTGGCTCCAAAGTGGCGAATTGCAGAAGTTTTGAGAAAAATATTTCCGGCTTTACTTCCAGTTTTTCTGTAAGTACAAAATAGGTATCCGGCTGCCAAACCTCATCGATGTGCCAGTGCTGTTTCGGATGCGCTTTTCTCAGGAACTGTTTTACTTTTTTCGAAACCACATTCTGCCCGATTGTGATGAGCAGATCTGGTGCGTAGGTCATGTAATCTTCCTCAGAGAAAGCAAAAATATAACGGTCGATATGTTTAAAAAACTTCTCGTGATGCAGGTTTGAATTAGCTTCACTCAAAACGACCACTGTATGGTTTTTCACCAGCTGACTCAGCTGATTTTCAAGCTCGGCACTGTAATCGCGCGTACCGACGAGTATCATAATGCGCTGTGAGGTATTCCAGTCGGCGATGAGATTTCTGGGCATCTCAAAATCTTTGCGTCGGATGGTTTTTTCCACCTCAGCAAACGTCGGAAGCTCAGAAACCAGCTCGTACAAAGGTTCTTCCAGCGGAATATTGATATGAACCGGACCCTGTTTTTCGAAGCAGAGTTCGATGGCTTTTTTTATCGTATCAAAATTGATGTCTTCGGCATCTTCTTTAGAATCTTCCACGAGTTCAAAATCGCCGTACGAATGCTGTCGGTACAGTTCTTTCTGGCGAATCGTCTGTCCGTCGAAAAGATCGACAAAATCGGTCGGCCGGTCGGCGGTAAGCACGAGCATCGGGATATTTTGATAAAAAGCTTCGGTGATGGCGGGATAATAATTGGCCGCTGCAGAACCGCTGGTACATGCGATCACCACAGGTTTGTGTGTACTTTTGGCCATCCCGAGCGCGACAAAAGCAGCACTGCGTTCGTCGACGATGCTGTACGCGTTGAAGGCTTCAATTTCAGAAAAATGAATCGCCAGCGGCGCATTGCGCGAGCCAGGAGAAATCACCATATCTTCAATGCCGTACTGCTGCAGAAGGTGCGCCAACACCTGAATGCTTCTTTTCGAAGAATATTTTTTCATACAACAAATTTAGGCATAAATGCGGAATTGGAAGGTGACATCGGTGTGTGTTTTGGCTGGAAGACGTGTATACATCTGATAAATTATCAAAATTTTTTTGAAGATCATTTCCGGTTGCTCCTTAAAGTTTCAAAACTTCGCTCCGCAAGATATTCGCATCAGTTATTGATGATTTTCACTTCAGATACTGAGTATCCAGGGTCATCCTTTTTGGGATCATGCAGGACCCGCGGTTTTCGAGACCATCGGGTTTTGGTTTGCCCCGGAAACTGAGGATCCGGCAATAACCTGTTTGGGTTTGCCTCAAATCCTGAGGATTCGGGTTCTTCCTTTTAAGGATGGAGCAAAATCCGCAGTTTCCGGGGCTATCGGGTTTATTTGGATGAGATACGCGGTCTCTGAGGTAGCGGGATATCATTTCCATTCATATCTTAATAATTTTTTCTTAAAAATCGTCAGATATTTTTACTTTTATGAGCAAATGATTGTGGAGCAATCCCTAATATATCGATTGAGAAACGGGCGAGACGCTCGCGCCAGCGGGGGTTTGGAATAAAGCCAAAACATTTTATAAATTTATGACAGACAATCCTTTTTGTATTCCCGCTTATCAAGCTCAATATAATGATTATACAAACTCAGGCCATTTTTATAAATAAACGAAATTATGTCTAAAATCATTTTAATTTTTTTTGTCAGCTTTTTTTCCGCACAGCAGAGTTGCAAAATATCTTTTAAAAATAGTGTTTTGTCAGACGATGGAATAATAAAACTTATCGTAACTGAGATCGGTGGTAAAAAAGTAAAAGTTCCCCAAATATATTCATCTATTTGGGCCAGACCAATTGAACTTCAAGTTTTTAATGATGTAAAAAATGATTATGTTACCACAGATTATATTGGGGATGATGTAGATTGTTTTAATAACAATGGATGTTTTGGCAAAATGTTCAATTTAAAAAAAGGAAATTCTAAAGAGTATAGAATAAAAATAATTCCCGGTAGTTTATCTAGAGGACTTAAATACAAAAAGATTTATAGATTTAAATTAGCTTTTGATACTTCATTTTTAAAAGGATGTAATGATTATGTAACTGACTGGCGATATTATGATAATAAAAATAAATAGAACTCGCTGCGCAAAGTAAGGAGACTTTGCGCATTTGTACTAATCTTATCTTTAAAGAAAATCATTATAGTAATTTGTATCATCCTCTATCAGGAGACTTTGCCTATTTGAGAAAATCTTAAGTTAATAAATTATGATAAATAATTAAGCTTTTCACCAAATAATAAAATCAAAATCATGAAAACAGGGAATTTATTCATTGTACTCAGCTTTTTCGTCGTACTAATTTCCTGTAAGAAAGAGAAAGATGCAAAGCAGGTAGAGATCATCGCAAAAAAGACATTTCTAAAAATCGACACTTTTGAAGATTCACTTGTTAAAAATAAATTCGTTTCCGGTTGTATTATGTCATTGTATAAAAAATCAGACAATAATGCTGACCCTATTTTAATGCAGGGAAATGAAATTAAACATGTAATCGGAAGATCTATATTTATCATGAAAATCGATAACACATTGCAGAAATTTGATTCTAATGATGAAAGAGACGTTAGAAATATAAACCGAGATCTGATCAGAACTAAATTAACGAACAAAGAGTACGAGGTAGAAATCACAACATATTTTGAAAAGAATATTAAGGGAGCCTACCTTAACAAATATTTTGGAACTATAAAAGTTAAAAGAAAGAAAGACAGTGTTACTAACTCTGTCGATTATGTAGGTGAAATGGTTTGCTAAGCTTTCACCAATTTTTATTACATTAGCCTTAACGTAAAATTTCTGTAAAATGGATAAAATACCTAGTGTAGACCTGCGTGATTTCCTTTCGGGTGACCCGAAACGCAAACAAAAATTTGTAAATGAAATCGGAAAAGCTTACGAAGAAATTGGTTTTGTAGCCCTCAAAGGCCATTTCCTGGATGATAAACTGGTAGACGATCTGTACGCAGAGGTGAAAAACTTTTTTGAACTTCCCACCGAGACCAAACAGAAATACGAAATCCCCGGCATCGGCGGACAGCGTGGCTATGTAGGTTTCGGGAAAGAAACGGCAAAAGGTTTTAAAAAAGGCGATCTGAAAGAATTCTGGCATTTTGGTCAGTACGTTTCTGATAAGTCGAAATACAAAAACGAGTATCCGGACAATGTGATGGTGGAAGAACTGCCAAGATTCAACCACGTCGGGAAAGATGCGTATCAGATGCTGGAGAAAACCGGAAAATACGTACTTCGCGCGCTTGCTCTGTATCTTGGTCTGGATGAATTTTATTTTGATGATAAAATCGCCGAGGGAAATTCTATTCTCCGACCTATTCATTATCCGCCGATTACGCAGGAGCCTGACGATGCGGTGCGTGCCGCGGCGCATGGCGACATCAATCTCATCACGCTCTTGATGGGCTCGCAGGGGAAAGGTCTGCAGGTTCAAAACCATAAAGGAGAATGGATTGATGCGATTGCAGAACCGGATGAACTGATGATTAACGTTGGTGATATGCTTTCCAGACTTACTAATAATAAGCTTAAATCTACGATTCATCGAGTGGTAAATCCGCCAAGAGAACTTTGGGGAACATCGCGCTATTCAATTCCGTTTTTCATGCATCCGGTGAGCGAAATGCCGCTCAATGCCTTAGAAAACTGCGTTGATGAAAACCACCCAAAACTATATGAAGACACGACCGCCGGAGAATTTCTCCACGAGCGTCTGATCGAACTGGGACTGATTAAAAAATAAAAGAAAACCGAACGGATTGTTCGGTTTTTTTATTTGGAATTTTATTACTTAAAATCCACTTTTTGATCCAATTCAATCGGATTATTATTTGTTATCAGTGTCTTTCGAATGTTCCCAATAAGTTCACTTTGATTCATAGGAATGCTTCCGCCGCTACCGTCATTTTTAGATAATTTACTGATTCCCATAGACCGCATCGCAAACATTGGATCGTCATATAATTGCTGTTGCAGCTGTTGATATTGCTTCCAGGTGATCACTTTTCCACCTTTTGGAAGATAGAGAGAATCCCCCTCATACTTTTTTAATGAAGATAAAGAAAAAACAAAGTTATCATCTACATCTGAAATTTTCAAAATAAGACCAGGCAAACCATAAAAATAATAAGGCCCTTCTGCCAAAGCAATATCTTTTGTAAACCATGCCGTCCAGTTTCTGCCACCATAATTTACCATTGCTTTTTGACAGTGGAATTCTCCAATCTTTGCCGTTTCATCAGCAATCTGCCAGTTCAGCTCCGGCATTTCTTTTATAAAATAGCGATCGCGGCTTAATGAAACATAATGTTTTGTAAAAATGTTCGATTTAAGATCTTTGACGATATAAAGCTGTCGGTTTGGTGCTGTCTCATAGGAAAAGCCATATTGATTTCTTGCTAAGAGTGAATCTGAAATTCTTCTGTTTTCGGCCCGGAAAACAGATTTATTATTTAAAATATCAAGAACATATTTCTGCTCAGACTGTTTATATCCTTTCCAGAAAACGTATATTTTATCTGATAAGCTTGTGCTGAAAAAAAAGCATTTATTGCGATAGAAAATAATACCGTGAAAATTTTTGAAAATAATGTTTTACACATACCTGATTTTTATAATTTAAAACAACCTCAGCTGCTGCTCGCGTGTTCCGGTAAAGTTTGCGGATGAAAGTTCGGGTAGCGATTTGTCTTTAAAATATTTCAGCTTTCCAATTTTGAATGTATTGTGAATCATCTCTGCGATATTCCCTTCGCCTTTCTGGCGTTTAAAATATTGCTTTTCGCCGAGTTTTCCGCCACGCATTGAGCGGATCAGATTTAAAACCTTCTGCGCCCGATCCGGAAAATGTGCTTCAATCCATTTGACAAAAACCGGCTCGACAGAATCATTAAGTCTGACAAGCGTATAACCAAAACCCAATGCGCCCGCATCTGAAACCGATTTTAAAATCCCCAGAGATTCATCACTCGTCAGCCCCGGAATCACCGGCGCCACCATCACATTCACTGGAATATTCTGGCTTGATAACAGTTCGATCGCTTTAAGTTTATTATACGAAGAACTCGTTCGCGGCTCCATTTTGCGGCGAACTTCTTCATTCATCGTCGGGATACTGAGCGAAACGGTGACGAGATTTTGCTCCGCCAATGGTTTTAAAATATCCATATCACGCGTGACCAACGCGTTTTTTGTAAGCACATTCACGGGATGCCGGTAATCGAGACAAACCTGCAGCATCTTTCTGGTAATCTCAAATTTGCGCTCGGCAGGCTGATAGCAGTCGGTATTTCCGGAAAGTAAAATCGCGTGCGGCTGATAACCTTTTTTCTTAAAGAAACTCTCCAGAAGTTCGGGTGCATTTTTCTTGACCATGATTTTTCTTTCAAAATCAATTCCGGCACTGTATCCCCAATATTCATGCGTCGGCCGCGCAAAACAGTAACTGCAGCCATGCTCACAGCCCTGGTACGGATTCATTGAAAACTGCATTGATAAATCGCGGCTTTTTACATGATTCACAATAGACTTAGGAAAAACTTCGGTGAAGGTCGTTTTAACAGATTCCATATCTTCTTCCTCAGGTTCAAAGGTATAACGGTCGAAACGGTTTATCTCGTTCTGCTGCGCGCCTTGTCCTTTTTTGAAATCTGAAGATGAAATCATGAGATAAAGATAAGTTCAAATTTTGAAAAACCAAAATCTAAGCCAATAGTTTTTGCATAAAAAAAAATCCGGAATCGTACGATACCGGAATTTCCTCTGAAGGATATTTTTAGTTGTTATTTGAATGCATAATATTCTACTCCGTGCTCGTCATCAGAATAATCATTATCAAAATGACGGTGGTGATCTGAGTAATAATCATTGTATTTTCTGCTTTTCTTGCTTAAAATTTTCTTTACGCCCAAAAAACCCAACACTGCCAAAAGACCTATCCCTCCTGCCAATAAAACGCCGACTTCTTTTTTCATACTTAAAACTGTTTAGTACCATACGAAAGCAAATAGTGTTCCTTTTCAGTACGATAATATTGTAAATTTTTGTTAATACAAGAATCGGTGATAATCCGTCAGGTACCATAAACATTACTATGGTTTGAAAATTGTACTCTGAAAAGCAACCTTAAAAAATAGTACTATGGAAAATCCGAAACTGAATAACGAAGACAATATGAGCACACTGAGCCAAGTGATGAATACAATGGCAAAACGTGGCATAACCAAAGAATTCCGCATGAACGAAAACTGCGAAATGAAGTTCGAAAATTCTGAAAAAAACTATCGTCCGGAAGAACTTACGATCGTGAAAAGTTACCGCTTTGAAGGTGACAGCAACCCGGATGACAGCGCCGTTCTTTATATCGTTTCAGATAATGATGGCAATAAAGGTATGATCATCGATTCGTACGGAGCCGACAGCAATTATCCCGGTGAAGAGTTTGATGCGTTTCTACGAGATATACAGATCAAAGAAACTGACGAATTTTAACATAAATTCAAGTAAAACAAAAAACGTCCTGATATAAATATTCAGGACGTTTTTTTCATTTCTTCTTTACTTTTGCGGCTTCGACAGGAACTGTTTTCGTCGGCTCAAGTTTGATTCCGATCAGCGTTCGTTTCAGACCATCTTCAATGCCTTTCCAGAAAAGATTAAAGAACGATTTCGTAGGATCGCGATCCACATCTTCTACCACCACGGCTTCCGGAAATTTATCTGAATCTGATTTAATAAACAGATTAGCAACAGCACTCAAAATTCCTTTTTTCTCTTTTGTTTCTTTTTTCAGAACCGTAATTTTTAAGTCTTTATGCTTAATACTGAACGGCCCGCCGATACCTTTTGGATTTCCTTTGAAATTGAACAGCATTTCATTAATCGTTCCTGTCGCGGTCACGCTCATGTAAGGAACAACGAACGAATTAAGTGCTACCGCAGGAATATTACTGAGCTTTCCGCCAATTGAAAAACGGTCGCTCCGGTCGGCAGTGTCAAAATCCCAGTTCACATTCAGCGGTGAGGTTTTCATAAAAATACAGTTAATTTTAATACCCACACGCGTCGGTTTGTTTTTCATTTTTGCCGAATTAAGATTGGTTACCGCCATATTGAAATTTGTAAACGTCAGTTTACCAGGTCCGTCACTTTTCGGCGTATCTTCCTCATACACCAAAACCGAATTTTTCAGCTGAACCAAATTAATAAGCATTGGAATTTTGATCTCGCGAAGCATTTTAGAATAAAGTGGTTTTTTCTTCGGATCGTCATCTGGAACTTTACTTCTGAAAATATTCGCGTCGGCACCTTCAACAGTCATTTTTGAAGCAAAAATCGATTTTTCCTCAGACAGAAAATCCCAGTTTCCCTGCGCCGAAACTTGTTTTACACTGATATCATAAAGGTCTTTTTCCGTGTCAATCATTTTGATAAACGCGTTTCGCGAAACGAGCGGCTTCATTGAAAAATTGGCAAGCGAAAAATTTTTCTCGGTAAAACTTAATGCCTGACCTTTCATCAGATAAAACTCCGTTTTGTACGCGAAATCTTTAGCTTTCAGACTGTAATTTTTCACAGAAAAAGCAATTCCGTCTTTCGAAGAGTTTTCTGTGATTTCTGCATTATTCAGCTGCGCATTCAGGTTTGAAAAACTTAGAGGCTGATTTTTTGAAATATATTCAATACTGGAATTTTTAAGATCAACCTGATGAATTTTTACAGGAAATAAAAGGCTTTCAGCACGTTTTTTAGATTTTGGCTTTGTAATTCCGGCTATAATATTTCCATTGATATTTTCCAGAAGAAGATTCTGTACATCGAGTTTTATTTTCTTATCAACTACTTCGAAAGTATTCAGATTAAAGGCAATTTTACCGCCTTTCAGTCCCATCGAAGTTTTTTCTGAATTTTCCGAAATTGGTTCGGATGAAATATCGGTGAATTCTCCTTTCTTTTCCGTCAGACTAAACTTCCCGATTCCAAAATCCTGGTGTGTGAAAAAATGCAGCCTGCTTCCGCTTATGTTAAAATCCTTGTATTGCACCGGAATGATTTCCTGCGAACTATTTTTATCAATTTTAAAAGCATTAATGCTCGCATTCAGCAAAGGCGCGTCCAGTAATTTTTCGCCGTTTGGTTTTTTGATGAGGATTTTAGCATTCGCAATTTTTATGTTATCCAGATTGACTTCAAAATTAAACGGCTTTTTTAGTTGATCCGGAACGGCATCAGTGGTAGAAATTTCCAGCTGCGGATTTTGAAAAAAAGCATTCGTGAGCGTCACCTTATTCTTCTTCAGAATCATATCCTGAAAAACCATTTTCTGAAGCGTCATCGCGTAAAGCTGTTTCTTCTTTGGAAACTTTCTTTTAAAATCATCAAAAGAAACAAGCGGTTTTACCACAACATTTTCCGCCGACAGTTTTCCGTTTGCAGTTGCCATTTTCTTCACCGTGATAGCATAAACTTCATTAGGCCGAAAATAAAAATTGCGCGTGGAAATACTATAAGAATCGAATAGCAGAGGCAAATCATTTTCTGTAGGTTCTTCAGGTAAAGAAAGCTCGTCAACTGATAAATTGAGATCGTCTGCCGCAAAATATGGCGAATGGTCAGATTTTAAAATACGGATCGAACCATTGATAATTTTTATATTGTCAAAAGCAACAGGATTGCGCTTTTTTGGCGCTTTTTTATCTTTTGGTTTTGCTAAAGTAATCTGAAGATTTGGCCGCGCCAGTAGAATATCGCTTGAATGAATAACTTTATTTACAACCGCATCATAAATCCCGAAACGGCTAACTTTCAATGTATCAATCGTTCCGCGAAAGCCAATAATTTTATCGTTCTCAGGATTTTTAGTTTTTACGGAAATCTGTGTTGCAAAAACATTTCCGGTGCCGAGATCGACCCCTAAAGTTTTGTAGCTGACAAGATAGTCGGTATTATTTTTAATGTAAACCGGAAGGCGGTTTTTAAGCCAGAGATTCAGCGCAAAATTGGCGATAAGCACGATCCCAAAAAAAATTCCCAGACCGATCAACAGCTTTTTCACCCACGGTTTTTTCGTGATTTTCATGTTTAATTTTGTTTATCGAAGTTCTGTTGGCGGAGGTGGTTCTACTATCTCAGAGTTTTCAGTAACAAATTTTTCCGTCAGATTTGATTTTAAAATTTTTCCTTTTTTATCTATTAGAAAATACGAATTCCCTTTTTTTGCATAAATCTTCTGTTCGGTCTTGTTATAGCCAAAGAAATCATTTTGATCTGGGAAAATTTCATCATAAATAAAATCACACAAGATTTTTCCTTCTTCATTTATAATTCCGGCTTTGTTTTGTTTCTTAGCGAAAATTAAACCATTGAGATATTGAAACTTATCGAAAATCGGTGGAATGGTTATTTTAAAGTTTTCATGATCGATTAAACCAGTTTTTCCTTTTTTGACAATGAATTTAGAATGTCGTGGTCCATATTCAGTCCAATTTGAAATTTCATCGTATTCCAAAGGAAGAATTATTTTTTTGTCGATATCAATAATTCCAAACTTTTTGTTTTTCGAAACAATAAGATAGTTGTGGTTATTGAATATTGGAGTTACCGAATTATATCCCTCAATTAGTACTTTGTTATTGATATTGATTATTTTATTGTCCGCAATAAACAAATTCTTTTCACGTAGTTCTTCATCGTCAAATTTATCATACAATGGAAAAATTCCTTTGTATTGAATGGGGATTTTTATTTTTCCTTTTTCATCAATTATACCAAATTTTTCTTCTTTTGAAATTTCCAAAAATGAAGTTCCTTCCAGTTCAGACATTGTGTCGTACTCAAATGGTATAAGAACATTTCCTTGCCAATCTATTTTTCCAAACTTATTTTTAAGATTTTTAAAAATCAAAAATGATTTATCTGTAGAATAACTACTGTAAATAGGCTGATGTGAAAGACCGACTTCATCGAGTTGTTTATTTAAAATATGATAAACATTTCCTTTTCTAGCATTGTAATATTCTGAATAACTAGAGTAATTGGTATCGCAGGGTTGAATAAAATCATATTCTAATGGGATTTTAAATTCTCCATTGGTCTTTATCATTCCATACTTCCCTTTCCTTTTTACAATTGCATTTTTAAAGGTATCGAATACACTTGCGGAATCAAATTTATTATTGGGAAAAGACGCCTGAGCTTTTAAATTTATAAATTCAAATTTGCCGTCTCTTTCCACAAGAGCTGCACCATTTCCAAAATAGGTAGAAGCATCTCTTTTAAAAAAATCTTTAGAAAAATCTGTAATATCTGTGCGATGTATTTTATCATAAACAAAATCTGAGAGTTGCTTTCCTTGATTATCAAAAACAGCCCACTTCCCGTTTTTCTTTACAACTACATTAGTATCGAGCATTTGCTGATTAACGTCGGGATATATAATGGCAATAACCTCCATACCTTTTTTATTAATAAAGCCCCATTTGCCATTTTTCTGAACCGCGCACAAGCCACTTGGTCGGAAATAATCGACCTCATCATACTGAGGAGAAATCACAAATTGCCCTTGGGTATTAATAAATCCCCACTTTTGCTTTTTTTTAGCAGAAGCAAGTCCTTCAGAAAAAATGTTGATTGCTTCAAAATCGCCTTCTAATTTTAAATTATTTTTTGTGATGAAAAATTCTTTGCCATTATTTTTCGCATATGCCAATCCATTTTCAAAAGGATTTAGAAAATCATATTCAAAAGGAATTACGACCAAACTGTCTTTATCTATGAATCCCCATTTATTGGGTTGGTGAAGATTTACTCTAATCCAACCTGTTTCTTCATCCTTTTCAAAATGCGATATATTTTTTCTAGACAAGTCAATCTTTTCCTGTGATTTTGAATTACAAGAAACTATGAGTACTAATAAAACAAATAAAATGTTTTTCATTTTAAGAAATTTCCAGCTCAATCACATATCCCTCATGCCCTCTCACATTCATAAAATTCCCTCCCTCAAAAGCTAAATACTGACCTTTAATACCGATAAGTCTTCCGGTAAATTCCGGGTTTTTGTCTAAAGTAAAAGAAGCTACCTTTTCGGGTTTTGAATACGGATAATCAAATTTCCACATCTCTTCACCTTCCGAATAAAACTTCTGAAAATCATCCGGAAAATATTCTCTGATCTTCTGCTGAAAATCGGCGAGATCAATTTCATCTTCAAAATCATCCTGAAGCATCTTCCGCCAGTTGGTTTTATCGGCCAGATGATTTTTCAGCGCGACTTCGATCATGCCGGCTTCGTAGCGGTTTTCGGTGCGCGCGATAGGCAAAGCAAATGTTGCGCCCTGATCAATCCACCGCGTCGGGATCTGAGAATTTCGCGTGACGCCCACTTTCACATCGCCGGTGTACGCAAGGTAAACCGTATGTGGCTGCAGCTGAATTTTCATCTCCACATCGAGATCACGCTCGCCGATGCCGAGATGCGCCGTAGAAAGTTCGGGACGGATGATCGTGTCGCTGGCATACGGACTTTCAAAAAAGCAGCTTTTACAGAAACCCATTCTGTAAATCTGCCGGTCGTGGCCGCAGTGTACACATTGGTATCCATCGTGCTTTATAGAAAGCGTTTTCCCGAGCAACTCGTTCATGTGAATAAGGTCGCCGGAAAGGTTTAAATAATATTGAATCGGCTCTGCATTGTAGCTCGACATTTTGAGGATTTGCCCACGAAACTGCATAAAATCTTTGTTACATTTTACAGTAAATTTAATCAATTATCTATTTACACCGCTTTAATTTATATTTTTGTCTGAAATAAGCAACACAGATGACGTATCTCGTTACCGGCGGAAGCGGCTTTATCGGTTCCCATCTGGTAGAAAAACTTTTATCTCACGGACATTCTGTCATAAATATTGACAATTTTGATGACTTCTACGATTACCGCATCAAAATCATCAACACACTGGAATCTCTTCAGCAAAAACCCGAGTTTTCTTTTTCTGAAAAATCTTCAGATTTAAAAAAACTGTCAGAAGAAACGCAGTCAACAAACTATACCTTATATATACAGGATATCCGCGACAAAGAAGGTTTAAAGCAAATTTTTGAGCAGCATACTTTTGACAGCATCATTCATCTGGCGGCGCTTGCGGGCGTTCGGCCATCGATTGAGCGACCGTTGGAATATGAAGAAGTGAACATCCGCGGAACGATGAATCTCTGGGAACTGGCGAATGAATTTGGAATAAAAAAAGTGGTTTGCGCATCGTCCTCAAGTGTGTACGGCAATTCAGATTACGTTCCTTTTTCAGAAAAAGATAATGTGGATAAGCCTATCTCGCCTTATGCCGCGACCAAACGCAGTATGGAAGTTCTGGGCCATGTGTATCATCATTTATATAAAATTGATATGATTCATCTGCGTTTTTTCACGGTTTACGGGCCGCGGCAGAGACCCGATCTGGCTATTCATAAATTTGCCAGACTCATGGCTGCAGGAGAAGAAATTCCGTTTTACGGCGATGGTACTACAGCACGCGATTATACATTTATTGATGATACCGTTGAAGGTATTTTAAAATCAATAGAATATCTTGAAAATCACGACCGTGTTTACGAGATCATTAATCTGGGAGAAAGTGAAGTGATTACTTTAAATGAAATGCTGGCAGTTTTAGAAAAGAATTTAGGAAAAACCGCAAAGCTGAAAAAAATGGCGATGCAGCCCGGCGATGTCACAAAAACGTATGCCGATATTGCTAAAGCAAAACACCTTTTGGCGTATCAGCCGGCCACAAACTTCCAAAATGGCATAAAAATTTTTGTGGAATGGTTTTTGGGAAAATGAGGCCAGCTACCGAGATTATGCTTACAGCGCTAAGGCAGCTGAAATTTCATAAAAAGAATTGAAAATCAAGTGGTAAAAAAGTTTATAATATAAGCTATTTTTATACTTTTGCAAAAAATATATTATATGTACTGGACATTAGAATTAGCATCGTATCTGAGTGACGCACCATGGCCGATGACAAAGGCAGAATTGATCGACTATGCCATCCGCACAGGCGCACCGATGGAAGTGGTAGAAAATCTTCAGGCAATTGAAGACGAAGGTGAGGTGTATGATGCTATCGATGAGATCTGGAGTGATTATCCTACGGATGAAGATTATCTCTGGAACGAAGACGAATATTAAAGCAACAGGCTTTAAGCACAACGCTTGAAGCTTTTTTTAAATATCATTTTACGCAGAACAGCGTGTTACTAAAAACGCCTGCAGCTTTCCGCTGCCGGCATAAAGCAAAAAATTTATGAGTTTTTTAAATAAAGTTCTAAAAGGATTTTTGGGAGACAAAAAAGCACAAGACCTTAAAGAAGTAAAAAAAGTTGTTACCAAAATAAAATCTGTAGAGCCCGAGATCCAGAAACTGTCTGATGATGAGCTGAGAAGTAAAACACTGCAGTTTAAAGAAAAAATCAAAGAAGCTACTTCTTCGATCACTTCGCAGATTGAGCAGACGCAGGAGCAGATCAAAAACTCTGGTAACGTAGACGAAAAAGAAGCGCTGTTTGCTAAAATCGAAACTTTAAAAAAAGAATCTTACGAAATAGAAGAGAAAGTTCTTCTTCAGGTTTTGCCGGAAGCTTTTGCTTTGATTAAAGAAACTTCGCGACGCTGGGCAGAGAACGGAGAAATTCGTGTGACAGCTACCGACTGGGACAGAGAACTGGCCAATGCCGGAAAAGATTTCATCGAAATCCAGGGTAACGAAGCCGTTTGGAAAAGCTCATGGAACGCTGCAGGAACACCTGTAGTTTGGGACATGGTGCATTATGACACGCAGTTTATCGGTGGTGTGATTCTTCACAGCGGAAAAATCGCAGAGATGGCGACAGGTGAAGGTAAGACATTGGTGGGAACTCTTCCTATCTATTTAAATGCACTTCCTGCAAGAGGTGTACACGTGGTAACGGTAAATGATTATCTGGCAAAACGTGACTCAGCGTGGATGGGACCATTGTACCAATTCCACGGAATGTCTATTGACTGTATTGATAATCACCAGCCCAACTCAGACGGAAGAAGAAAAGCATACAATTCAGATATTACGTACGGAACCAACAACGAATTTGGTTTTGATTACCTGAGAGACAACATGGTGGCGTCGCCTTCGGAACTTGTGCAGAGAGAATTAAACTTTGCCATTGTAGATGAGGTTGACTCAGTTTTAGTGGATGATGCGAGAACGCCTTTGATTATTTCAGGTCCGGTTCCGCAGGGCGACAGACAGGAATTTGATGTTTTAAAACCTTCTATCGACAGAATTGTTGAAGTTCAGAAAAAAACCGTTTCTGGGATTTTTAATGAAGCTAAAAAATTAATCGCTGCCGGAAATACAAAAGAAGGCGGATTCAAATTGCTTCAGGCATACAGAGGTTTGCCAAAAAACAGACAGCTAATTAAATTTTTATCGGAAAGCGGAAACCGCGCGTTGCTTCAGAAAGTTGAAGCGCAGTATATGCAGGACAACAACCGCGATATGCCGATTGTAGATAAAGATCTTTATTTCGTAATTGAAGAAAAAAACAATCAGGTAGACCTTACAGACAAAGGTGTAGAATATATGTCTCAGGGGAATTCTGACAACAATTTCTTCGTTCTTCCGGATATTGGAACTGAAATCGCTGAGCTTGAAGCTAAAAATTTATCTAAAGAGGAAGAATTTGAAGCTAAAGAAAAACTGTTCTCCGATTTTGCTGAAAAATCTGAGCGTGTTCATACAATGAGTCAGCTTTTGAAAGCCTACACGCTTTTCGAAAAAGATGATGAATATGTAGTAATAGACGGTGAAGTTAAAATCGTCGACGAGCAAACCGGTCGTATCATGGAAGGAAGACGTTATTCTGACGGTCTTCACCAGGCGATTGAAGCTAAAGAAAGTGTAAAAATCGAAGCTGCAACGCAGACTTTTGCGACGGTAACGCTTCAGAACTATTTCCGTATGTACAACAAACTTGCGGGGATGACTGGTACGGCAGAAACGGAAGCAGGCGAACTTTGGCAGATTTATAAACTGGATGTTGTGGTAATCCCTACCAACAGACCGATTCAGAGAGATGACAAGCAGGATCTGGTGTACAAAACCAACCGTGAAAAATATAACGCTGTAATTGAAGAGATTGAAAATCTTACCGCGCAGGGAAGACCTGTTTTGGTGGGAACAACTTCGGTAGAAATTTCTCAGTTACTGTCGAAAGCGCTTCAGCTAAGAAAGATTCAGCACCAGGTTTTGAATGCGAAACTTCACAAAAAAGAAGCAGAAATCGTTGCCGGAGCAGGTCAGCCCGGAGTAGTAACGATTGCAACTAACATGGCAGGTCGTGGTACCGATATCAAGCTTTCAAAAGATGTGAAAGAAGCCGGAGGTTTAGCAATCATCGGAACAGAAAGACACGATTCAAGACGTGTTGACAGACAGTTGAGAGGTAGAGCGGGACGTCAGGGAGATCCTGGAAGCTCACAATTCTACGTTTCTTTGGAAGACAACTTGATGCGTCTATTCGGATCTGAAAGAATTGCTAAGATGATGGACAGAATGGGTCATAAGGAAGGTGAAGTCATTCAGCATTCCATGATCTCAAAATCGATCGAAAGAGCACAGAAAAAAGTGGAAGAAAACAACTTCGGAACAAGAAAAAGACTTCTTGAGTACGATGATGTAATGAATAAGCAGCGTGATGTAATCTACAAAAGAAGAAAGAACGCATTGTTTGGAGATCACCTCAAATACGATATCGCCAACATGATTTTCGATGTGGCTAACTCAATCGTAGCGAAAGGAAAAGCCAACGGAAATTTCAAAGATTTTGAGTTTGAAGTGATTAAAAACTTCACGATGGAATCTCCGGTTTCTGAAAATGATTTTAAAAACAAACAGGTTCCTGAACTTACAGATCTTCTTTTCAAAGCTGCGCAGGCTGATTACGATATGAAGCTGAATCTGCTTAAAGAAAAATCTTTCCCGATTATCGAAAATGTTTACCAAAACCAAGGTTCGATGTTTAAAATGATTCAGGTACCTTTCACAGACGGAATCAAAACTTTAACGATTGTTACTGATCTTAAAGAAGCTTTTGAAACGAAGTGTGAAAACCTCATCAATGATTTTGAAAAGAATATCACGCTTTCTATTATCGATGAAAACTGGAAACTTCATCTACGTGAAATGGATGATTTGAGAAGATCTTCTCAGGGTGCCGTTTATGAGCAGAAAGATCCATTGGTGATCTACAAACAGGAATCTTTTCACCTTTTCAGTGAAATGGTAGACAAAATGAATAAGGAAATTATATCTTTCCTTTTCAGAGGAGAAATTCCTGCATAGCAAAATTTTTTATAAACTTATAAACCACCTCTTTCCAGAGGTGGTTTTTTATTGTCTCATATTAACAAAATGACAATTATCATTTCAGTATTTTATTTAGAATAATTAAAAACAATATATTTGCACAAAATTATTCCAATGAAAAAATATGTAGTTGCTGCAGGTCTTTTGTTTTCTTTCTCTGCGTTGGCGCAGGAGCAAGATTCTGCAAAAATGAAGAATATTGAAGAAGTCATCATTAATACGATCTCTAAAAAAGACAGTGAGTATTCTAATAAAATGCCGTTAAAAGCAATTGAAGATCCGCAGGTACTTTCGTCTGTAAGCAGAACGATTCTAGAAAACCAGAACATTTTCACAGTTGATGATGCGTACAGAAATGTTACCGGTTTACAGAAAATGTGGAATGCCACCAGCAGAGCCGGTGATGGTGGTGCATTTGTCGTTTTACGTGGTTTTGTGGCAAGCAGCTCCATGAGAAATGGTTTGGTGTCTCCTGTCACTACAAGTATTGATGCCATCAACTTAGAAAAACTTGAAGTATTGAAAGGTCCTTCAGGTACGCTTTATGGAAGTAATGTAGCGTCTTATGGCGGACTTATCAACAGGGTTACAAAAAAACCGAATGAAGTTTTTGGAGGAAATGTATCTTTAATGGGCGGTAGCTACAATACCTACAGAGCTCAGGCAGATCTTAATACTCCGCTTACAAAAGATAAAAAACTGCTCTTAAGAGTCAATACCGCATATACCAATGAAGGAAGTTTTCAAAAGACAGATCAAAAAAATTCATTTTTTGCATTTACACCTTCATTAACGTATAATGCTTCTGACAGACTGCAGTTTAATGTAGAATACGAAATGTTCAATACCAGAGCGGTAGGCGAACAGCTGTTTTTTTACCTCTCGCCAGACGTTCTCGGTGGAATCGACAACATGAAAGATCTTGAAAATAAAGGTCTTGATTATAAACAGTCTTATTTAGGCGACGATCTTTACACTACCGCAAGAGTAAACAATGTATTCGGTCAGATAAATTACAAAATAAACAACCAGATAAAATCGTCTACCAATATCAATAACTCGCACAGTTATTCAGACGGTTTCGGTCCGTATTTCTCTGCCGGTTTAGATGCTGCCAATTCATTAACTGTTTCAAGATTTGATCAGGGTACACGAGACAGTAAAAAAAACTGGTTTCAGATTCAGCAGAATTTTAACTTTGATTATACGTTCGAGAATGGCATGAGAAACAGAACTGTTGCCGGTTTTGATTATTTAAAAACGAAAGACAGATCGCGTTTCATTTACCTGAATGTAGATGGTGGTTTTAATCCCGTTCCTGCAGTTGGAGGCGACTATTCCGGTTTTAACGGAACCGTTATGGGCGATCTTTACGGCAATCCTTCAAATATCGGGTCGTATGATATCAATGCAGATCTTAATACTTACAGCGGCTATATATCCAACGTGTTTACGCCAGTTGCAGGATTAAATTTGGTTGTTGGTCTCCGTTATGAAAATAATGATGCACAGGCGGGCAAAATCGGTACAAAACCTACCGATGCTTACAATCAGTCGGCATTTTCACCGAAAGCTGGTTTGGTCTATGAAATCGTAAAAGACAAATTTTCTGTATTCGGCAATTACCAGAACAGTTTTAAAAGCAACGGATTTTATTTTGTTGATAATGATGCCAATCTCGCACTGTCAGAGCCTGAAAGAGCCAATCAGTTTGAGGGTGGTTTCAAAACAAATATTATTAATGGAAAGATAAATGCTACCGTAAGTTATTACGATATCAAAGCCAGAAACTATCTTGTACAAACCGGCTATGTCACAACTGATATTGCAGGTGTGCCGACTCCGGATTTTAATAAGCCCATACAAAACGCAAGCGGAGAAACTCACAGCAAAGGATTTGAGCTTGAAGTAAATGCGTATCTCGTGAAAGGATTTTCTCTGATCGGAGGCCTTGCCTACAATGATACAACCGATTTGACATCTGGTCTCAGACCCTCCACAGCGGGTTCCCGTTGGCTTGGAAACTTTAATGCGAGCTATCAGTTTCTGGATGGCAGTCTCAAAGGTTTAGGTTTTGGTATTGGCGGAAATTATGCCGGCGAAAATAAGATTTTAAACAACCTTGATAAGGCTACAGGTTCTGTTACAACATTCACCCTGCCTAAATTTTTTGTCCTGAATGCGAACGCATTTTATGATGCTAAAAAATTCAGAATCGGTGTGAAGGTTGACAATTTTACCAATGAGCATTACTGGATCGGATATTCTACAGCCAATCCTCAAAAACTCATCAATGCGCTGGGAACGGTTACCTACAAATTTTAGATTTAATCATTAAATAATGCGCCGTTCCTGATAAAATTTTCAGGGATGGCTTTTGTATGTATGCGAAAAAAACATCATCATAAAAAGAAAATAAGTCCGTTTAAAAAATGGACCGGGAAGCTTCACCTCTGGCTTGGGATGGGCGTAGGGCTGCTTATCTTCATCATTTCTATAACAGGAACTCTGTTCGTTTTTAAAGATGAAATTGAAAATTTCAGCCGGAAAGAAGTGATGTTTCATCAGGAAGAAAACATTCAGTCAAAAAATGTTTTGCCCATTCGCGTTTTAGAAAAAGCGGTAGAAAAACAGGTTCCCGAGCCCTATAAAATTCATTGGGTAAACGTGCCGATCGACAAAAAAATGTCGTATATCTTTTATTGGTACGAACACGATACGAAGGATACATGGAATTATTTTGATGAATTTCCGATTTACAAATCAGCCTACGTAAATCCGTATACTGGAAAAGTTTTGGGCGTTTATGACGAGAAAAACGGTTTTTTCAGTATCGTAAAATCCATCCACTGGAGTTTTCTTCTAAAACAGGATTGGGGGAAATATGTAGTGGGAATTCCTGTGATTATTTTCTTAATAATGATGATTTCCGGCATCGTGCTGTGGTGGCCAAAAAATAAAGCGGCGCGCAAGCAGCGGTTGTCATTTAAATGGAAAAACATCACCAGCTGGAAAAGAAAAAACTATGATCTTCACAGCATTCTCGGCTTTTATTCTTCAGTTTTCGGATTGATTTTCGCGATTACCGGGCTTTTTTATGCGTTCTTTATTGTACAGGGCATGATTTATTTCGCGTTTTCGGGTGGCGAAACTGCTTTCCCGGATTTTTCAAAAATCACTACCAAAGCTCCGGTTGAAGCGAGAAATGAGAGCACTTTAGATAAAGTTATCAGTACAGTTCAGGCGAAATATCCTGGGTCGTATGGTTTTTCAGTCGACCTCGGACATCCGCATCTTGATGATCACGAGCACCCAAATTTTGAGGTGTATGTGAAGCATCTCTCCTATTCTTATCATAAAAGCAGCAGTTTGATTTTTGATGAAAACTCTGGTGAACTTCTTCATACACACGATCATGCAGACAAAAATCTGGGCGAGAAAGCAGTTGCTGCAAATTACGATGTACATGTAGGATCCATTCTTGGTCTGCCTACAAAAATCATCGCCTTTATCGTCAGTATGATGCTTGCCTCACTTCCGGTGACCGGTTTCATGATCTGGTATGGCCGAAATAAAAAGAAGAAGCCTGCGCAGGCATGATATTTCAGATTAATAAACCTTTTTTAGTCTAATCTTTTTATTAATTTTATTGACTCTAAAATTTTAAACACGAATGTCAATAATAGATTTGTCAAAACAGGTGGCTTTAGGAATCGATATCGGAGGCACAAACACAAAATTCGGTATTGTAAATCACAGAGGTCAGATTTTGGCTAAAGGAACGATTTCTACAGAAGATTATAATACACCGGAAGCCTTGATTGATGCGCTTCATGAGCAGATCGGGCCGATGATGAAGGAGCAGGGCGTGGAAGATAAAATTCAGGGAATCGGTATCGGCGCACCCAACGCAAACTATTATACAGGAACCATTGAGCAGGCTCCCAATCTTCCATTTAAAGGCGTAATTCCATTTGCAAAACTGGTCACCGAAAAGTTTGGTTTCCCATGTAAAATGACGAACGATGCCAATGCAGCGGCACTTGGTGAAATGCTTTACGGCGCTGCACGCGGGATGAGAGATTTCATTATGATCACTTTGGGAACAGGCGTTGGAAGCGGTATCGTTTCATCCGGAAGTATCATCTACGGACACGACGGTTTTGCCGGCGAACTTGGTCACACTATTGTAAAGCCCGGCGGAAGAAAACACTGGAGCACGGGCTCTGAAGGAAGTTTAGAAGCCTATGCATCAGCAACAGGAATCACCATTACCGCAAAAAAAATGCGCGCCGAGTTTCCGGATTCTATGCTGAATACCTATCCTGAAGATAAAATTGACAGCAAAACCGTGTACGAATGCGCTGAAAAGGGTGATGCTGTTGCCATTGAAGTTTTCCGATATACCGGGCAGATTTTGGGTGCCGCTCTGGCCAATTTCGTTATGTTTTCGTCACCGGAAGCGATTTTGCTTTTCGGTGGTGTTATCAAAGCGGGCGATTTTATTTTTAAACCTGCCAAACTTCACATGGAAAGAAACCTTCTTCCTATTTTCAGAAATAAGGTAAAATTGGTATTCAGTGAGCTCGATGAAGCCGATGCTGCCATTTTGGGAGCGAGTGCATTGGTCTGGGAAAATAAGTAAATCAGACTTTTTTTTCAGCCTATCGTCTCGCGGTGTACTTTTTGTGTAAATATGTCTGTAAAATAACAATCAATAAAATGGACAATAATAATTTAGCACAAATCACATTCGGTGGTGGTTGTTTTTGGTGCGTAGAAAGCTGTTTTAATATGCTGAATGGGGTCGAATCTGCCATCTCAGGATATTCTGGCGGACATAAAGACAATCCTACATACGAAGAAGTCTGCAATGGAAATACCGGTCACGCAGAAGTCGTTCAGATCACTTACGATCCAAAAATTATCAGTTATGAGCAATTGATGGATGTCTTTTTCTTTCTGCACGATCCTACCCAACTGAACAGACAGGGAAATGACGTCGGGACGCAGTACCGATCGGTGATTTTTTATAAAGATGATGCTGAAAAAGCAGATGCTGAAGCAGCCATAAAAAAATCTGAAGAATCAGGAAGATGGTCTGGTAAATATGTAACTGAACTGACTCAGTTTGAAAAATTCTGGCCGGCAGAACAATATCATCAGGGATATTATAATGTCAATCCAAATCAGCCATACTGCAGCGCTGTAGTCGGACCGAAAATTCAGAAATTTAAAAAGCACTATGAGGAACTCGGCATGCTGGATCATGCTAAAATATAGTTTTTAAAATAAACCCTAAACAGATGTTTAGGGTTTGTCTTTTGCGTGAGATTTAGAAAGTAATGAAAGCCTCCCTTCAATGGGTATTGTCTCTTCACTTAATTATGAATAAAATTAATTTAATTTAATTTTTTATTAATTCTGTTAAATATTTTCTTAAATATCTGTGAATACCTGAAAATTTTTATCTTTACCACTCTGTTTTTAATAATGTAATGAGCTGATTTTAATCTGCCACTTAGAATTTCAAACACAGGAAAACACACTTTTGAAAAAAAATAAACCATGTCTAAAAAAATTCTTCCGAAAAACGGAAAATTCATCATTACCCAACGGGCAACCCGAGAATTTCAGTTTAATCTTAAAACGCCCGAAGGCGAACTGATCCTGATGAGCTCAGGTTTTCCCGAAAAAACAGAATGCCTTCACTGCATCGATATCGTAAGGAAAAATGCAGAGTCTGAAATGAATTTTGAGAAAAAAATTTCTGAAAGCCAACGCAATTTCTTTATTTTAAAAACGGCAAAAAGCGGCGATCTGTGCCGTAGTCAGCAGTACAGCACCGAAGAATACCTCAATGAAGGCATTCACCTTGTACAATCTGTCGCACCCATAGCAGAAATTATCGATCTTACAGTATAGATACACAATCAAAAAACGTTTGCTTTCTTTTTCCTATTTTTGTGAAAGTGGATGTTTTTATGAATAAAATTGTTCTGATCGAAGACGAAACCAGCGTTGTTTCTTTCATTAAAAAAGGCCTTCAGGAAAAAGGATATGAAATTTCGGTGGCTTTTGACGGTCTTACCGGGATTTCGCTTGTGCAGCAAAATGACTTCGATCTTGTAATTCTCGACATTATGCTCCCGGAGATGAACGGTCTTGATGTATGTAAAGAAATCAGAAAAACCAACAAAAACGTCCCTATTTTGTTTCTCACAGCACTTGGAACATCCGAAAATATCGTTTTGGGACTTGAAAGTGGTGGCGACGATTATCTGGTAAAACCTTTTAAATTTATTGAGCTTGTCGCTAGGATAAAATCTCTGCTGAGAAGGAGCAATACGGCAGAAAAAGAAACTAGCCCAGAGCAGAACGACGATCACGACGTCATTCGCTTTGCAGATCTTTCGGTCAACGATTATACCAAAACAGTGCGGCGAGGAGGCGAAGAAGTTTCGCTCACGTCTACCGAATACAAACTCCTCATGTACTTTTTAAATAATCCTGAACGTGTCGTTTCCCGTGCAGAAATTCTCGATGCGGTTTGGGGTGTCAATTACGATCTTGGAACTAATGTCGTGGATGTTTACGTTAATTATCTCCGGAAAAAAGTGGACACACAGGAAGATAAGAAGCTTCTCCACACGGTGATCGGAATGGGTTATGTGCTGAAAAATCCACAATAAATGATCAAAAACGTCATAACGAATCAGACCAAAACGATGGTGCTTCTCATGGTGGTCTTTACCACGGTGATTCTGATTTTTGGTGCGTTGGTTTATTTTTCCATTGTCAATTTTTCTCATCAGCGGTTTTATGAATTATTAAAAATCCGGACAACGACGATTGTACAGATTGAGAAAAGCAAAGAAATTCTGGATCTTCCGGAAAATTATATACTGAACGGTCTCAACGGCGAAGAACTTCCGATGGAAAGAGATTATGTTTTTGCTGTTCCTGCAAATCAGAATTTTAAAGAAATTTCACAAAAAATAAAACTGCCGGTTTCTTTCTTTAAAAATGTGCTGAAGAAAGGCGAAGAGAATTTTAATGATGAAGAGTATTACTACATTGGTCAGGCATTCAAAACCGGCGGTAAGGAATACATTGCCATCGCATCAGCAAAAAACCGTTATGTCGTAGATTATCTCGGTTTTTTGGAACGGACACTGGTTACATGTATTATTTTATCAGTTTTTTTCAGTGCTGTTTTTTCATTTTATCTTTCTAAATCTTTATTTAAACCGATTTTAAAAATCACCGGAAAAGTAAAGGAAATCAGCAGTGAAAATCTCCATCTTCGCCTTGAGCCTCAACCAGGAAACCGCGAACTCAACGAGCTTGTGGATACTTTTAATACCATGCTGACGAGGATTGAAACCTCCTTTGAAACACAAAATCACCTTATCGGAAATGTTTCGCATGAACTTCGTACGCCGCTTACGTCGATTATGGGTGAAGCTGATGTTGCGCTGTCAATAAGCCGCAGTGCGGATGAATACAGAGATACTTTGGAAATTATTTTAGATGAAGCTGAGAAACTCGACAAGAAAATAAAAGCACTTCTGATGATTGCACAAACCGGTTTTGACGGTAAGATTCAGAAAATGGATAAAATCCGCGTCGATCAGCTTCTTTGGGATGTGATAGAAACTTCCAGAAAAATTGATTCACGTAACAATATTTATCTCGACATCAGCATGCTTCCCGATAATCCGAAAAAGCTGAAAGTGCAGGGAAATGAGCAGCTGATGCATCTCGCCGTAGCGAATATCATCAATAACGGCTGTAAATACTCAAATTTTCAGCAGGTAAAAGTTTCGCTTGGCGCGACCGACACCGATCTTTACATCATCATAAAAGATAAAGGCATTGGCATCCCAGAATCTGAGATGAACAAAATCTACGATCCCTTTTTCCGTGCCTCAAATACCAGAAACTACGAAGGTTATGGCATCGGGCTTCCGCTCGCGAGAAATATTGTGCGCATGCACAACGGTGAACTGATCGTCTCTTCCAGCGAAAATGAAGGCACGACAGTGCAGATGCGTTTCCCGACAATTTACGCTCAGGAAAACAGAATTAAATCTTAGAATACTTTTTTGGAAATTCTAATCTCATTTTAATCTCTCTCATTACATTTTAATTTCATTTTAAAAGGTCTCTAATCTTGTGATTATAGTTTTGTAGTATCAAAAAAGATAACAACACAAAATCAAGAGATATGAAGACTATTTTAATTGCCACAGACTTTTCGCTGGAATCTTTGAATATTCTGAAAAAGGTTTTAAAGGAAAAAAATGAGCAGCAGGATAATTCTCAATACGAAATTCTGCTGGTTTCCGGCTACGATATGGGCGACTCGATTCGCGATCTTCTTTTTGGGAACAAAGCGCATATAATGGATAAAATCTGCAATAAAGAATTTACTGAAGCCTGCAGCATCATCCGTAATAAATATCCACATCTCATTCATAAAATCCGCTGCGATATTTTTTCAGGAAGTTTTACGCGTGTTTTTGAAAACTATCTGAAAGCTGAAAATGTAGATGAAGTGTACTACGCCACATCGCTTAACGGAAAAAATAAAAATGGCAGATTTGATCTCGTGCCTTTCATTAAAAAGGCACAAAATATTAAAAAAGAAGAAATAATCATTACATCGCCGGCATTTTTACCTGAAAAAGGCAAAATCGCTGAAGTCTTTGTAGAAGTTTGAAATCTCTCATCATTAAAAATCAGAAATCATGCTAAGGAATTACAGTAACAGCCGCACATTGGGAGACAACATCAAACTCGGAACGCTTACGGCTTTCACAGCGGGCACGATTAATATTGCGTCGCTGCTGATTTTCCTGTCTTTTACGTCAAACGTCACAGGTCACTATGCTGTTTTTGCAGCAGAAATAAGCAAAGGCAACTGGTCTCAGGTAGCTGTGGTCGGTTGTTGGATTGCGCTTTTCTTCCTCGGAAGTTTTACGGCAAATGCATCTGTGATCAATTTAAATAAAAAAAGTAAATATTTTGCACACGCCGTGCCTTTGGTTTTAGAAATTCTCTGCCTCTTAAGCGTTGGTTTGTACGGACAGTATTTTTACCAGAAAACCATGGAGGAAGCGCAGGTTTTGGTAGCGGTAATGCTTTTTGCGACCGGTTTGCAGAACGGTCTTACGGCGAGTATATCTAATTTCCTGGTTAAAACGACACATCTTACAGGTACGACAACCGATCTGGGCATTCTGATGTCGATGTTTACCCACAAAAAATACAGAAAAAACCCTGAACTCATTGCACGGGCGAAACTTCTTTCAAGCATTATGTTTGCATATGTTTTGGGAGCTGTTTTCTCAGGTTTGGTTTATTATTCGCTCGAGTTCAGGGTATTTTACATCATCAGTCTCTGTCTTCTCGTTGTTATCGGCTATGATTTTTATAAGATCAATATCAGGCATTTTAAAACCAATTACCGATACGCAAAAATTTATAAAAAGCCGAATATGATGGCTTATTTATATGACAAAATTCACGGTATACCAGAAGTGCCGACAATTTCTGCGACTCAGAAAAGAAACGGAAACTCTAAACTTGTACTGGACGAAAAAATGATCTGACACTTTTTTGTAAATTCTTTATATTTAGTTTTTAGTCAGCTCCCGAGTCGCTTCTGCGCCGGGAGTTTTATTTTAAAAGTACTCAGCCGTTTACCTCAATTCTTGTTTGCTTTGCCTATTTTTGTATGTTTATAAGAAGATATGTCAGACATCATTCAGCTTTTACCCGATCATGTTGCCAACCAGATTGCCGCAGGCGAAGTGGTACAGCGGCCGGCTTCGATTGTAAAAGAACTGCTGGAAAACGCGATTGATGCTGGCGCCACCAAGATTGAACTCATCGTGCGCGATGCCGGCAAAAATCTGATTCAGGTTGTGGATGACGGCAAAGGAATGTCTGAAACCGATGCACGAATGGCTTTTGAGCGACATGCCACTTCTAAAATTCGCGGTACTGAAGATATTTTTAAAATTTCCACTAAAGGTTTTCGCGGTGAGGCTTTGGCTTCCATCGCGGCTGTAGCTCAGGTGGAGCTTAAAACGAAACTTCACGATGCTCATCTCGGCACAAATATATATATTGAAGGCGGAACTTTTCATTTTCAGGAACCTGTACAGACCTCCGAAGGCTCAAGTTTTTCTGTTAAAAATCTTTTTTACAACGTTCCGGCACGCCGAAAATTTCTAAAAAACAATAATGTAGAATTCCGTCATGTGATCGACGAATTTCAGCGCGTGGCATTGGCTCATGAGAATACCGAGTTTACCATGTTTCATGATGACGAACCTATTTTCAGACTGAGAAAAGGCACACAGATGCAGCGCATTGTTGATATTTTCGGCCGAAAACTGCAGCCGCTGCTGATCCCGATTCGTGAGGATATTCTCTGGTGCCAACTTCATGGCTTTGTGGCAAAACCCGAAGGAGCGAAGAAAACGCGTGGCGAACAGTTTATTTTTGTAAACGGCCGGTTTTTTAAAAGTAATTATTTTAATAAAGCGGTGCAGGATGCTTTCGAAGGATTGCTTCTGCCCGGTTATACACCTTCTTTTTTCCTTTTTCTTGAACTTGATCCGGAGAAAATCGACGTTAATATTCATCCGCAAAAAACGGAGGTAAAATTTGAAGATGAGCACCTTATTTTTGCGCTCATCAGATCGACCATCAAACGCTCACTCGGAATTTATAATGTTGCACCAAGCCTCGATTTTGAACGCGATCCGCAGCTCGATGAGATGATGCAGAAAAGTTTTCCGAGCCGGAGCAATGGCGAACAGAGTTTCAAAATGCCGGAAGTTTCTGTCGACCGCGATTACAATCCTTTTTTGGAAGAGAAATCTCCAGGAAAAGCGGAAATTCAGAATCTCGCAGAGATGTATCACCAAAATATATCGGCAGCGCCTTCGAAAATTAATCTGTTTGAAGATGAAGATTTCGACGAAGATCTGATGCGGCTGCCAAACGGCTACTGGCTTTTTAACAAAGGAGACCGCACCTTGATGCTCGATTTGGGACGAATGCACCGACTGCTGGTTTCTGAAAAAGATAAATCGGCACAGAAACAGAATCTCAGTCATGCCCTTCTTTTTTCGCTGGAGTATCATATGAATGAAATTGAGCGCAACAAATACCGTTCGATCAAGAAATTTCTGCCTGAGCTTGGCTTTGACATGAAAATTGCACATGGGAATGTACTTCGCATCGATGCTGTGCCTGAAGGTCTGAAAGAAACGCAGGTGATGAATTTTCTTGAGAATCTTTTTGATATTTTAGAATACAAAACGGAAGACGATTTTATGCATTTTTACCAAAACCAATGGAATAAACTGCAGAGCAAATCGCGTTTTGATTTTATTTATAAAAACGATGCCGAGCAGCTCATCAAGGAGTTTACCGCTTTAGGCTTCCCTGAATATCTGCCGAACGGAAAAAGGTGTTTTTATGAAGTTCCTTTCAACGATTTTAAAAATAAATTTTAGCAAGCATGTTCAACTCTATCCCACCAATCACCCGAAATTTAATTATCATTAATGTGGTGGTTTATATTATTTCAAATTTTATTTTCAAAGATCTCTACTCTTTACTTTCAGGATATTTTCCTTTATCACCATACTTTAAATCTTTCCAGATTATAACTCATATGTTTATGCATGCTGAATTGGGAAATGGGATTGGGATTGCTCATATTCTGTTTAATATGTTTACTCTATATAGTTTTGGACCCATATTGGAGCATTCATTAGGAGAAAAGAAATTTTTAATTCTCTATTTCGTCTGCGGACTAGGCGCATACACACTTTTTAATCTCTGGAATTATTTTGAATATCAGCAGTTATATACTCTATTTGAAAATTTGGGATTAGATGTGGTTCAGTATATGAGAAATTCTGATCAGTATATTATCTCTCCGAATAAGATCACAACTCAGGAAATGGCAGATAATGTTGGTAAATTATTTGTTTTAAAAGCTGGTACTATGGTTGGTGCTTCCGGAGCTATTTTCGGCGTTATTGCTGCTTTTGCCACTCTCTATCCTGAATCTAAGATCGGTATTATGTTTATTCCGGTTCCGGTAAAGGTGAAAATCTTACTTCCTATCATTATTGTTGGTTCTATTTATCTGGGAATAACAGGAAGCGGTGGAAATGTCGCTCACCTGGCGCATGTTGGAGGCGCAATTGTCGGTTTTATTCTGGCGATGATCTGGCGAAAACATCTTTACCGTTTCAATTAATTATCCGTGAAGATCTTTAGATTTTTTTTTCTCATACTGCATCTTCTGCTTTTGTTGATGTTGCTCGGTGTTTTGTTGAATGCGTATGTGCCGCCAAGACGATTTGCGTGGTTTAATCTGCTTTCGCTGGGGTTTCCGGTCATCATTATTTTATATTCTCTGCTTACACTTGTGTGGATCTTCCTGAAAAAAAAGCGGGCGGTTTTCTTTATTTTATTGGGTTTACTATTTATAAATCCGGTAAGAAGATGGATTAATTTTTCACTCGAAAAAAAGGAGATTGCGAATCTGAAGATTGTTACCTTAAACACAAAGGGCGGCAAATTTGGAGCAGATAAAATTGAAAAATTTGTAAATGAACAGCATCCCGATTTGGTTTTTCTGCAGGAAGACGGCGATATCGTATATGATTTTTCCGACTTAAAAAGAAACAGCAAAATATACGTGGTTTCTCTTTATTCCCGTTACGAAGTGGTTGCCCACAAAGAACTATTTGAAGGCTTGTACAGCGAAGATTTTAATGCATATGCCGATTATACAGATCTTCAGATTCGTGATAAAACCTACAGAATTATCAATCTTTATCTGCAGCCTTTCAAATTTGAAAAGCAAATGGTAAAGCTCAACGGCAATTCAAAAGAAGATGAACAAAAGGTAAAAAATATCGTAAAAAGACTCATTCCGACATTTAAAGCACATCAGGAACAGGTAAATATAATCAGGAATGCTATTGATGAATCACCGTATCCTGTAATTGTTGCAGGAGATTTTAATTCGGCGCCAAATTCATACGAATATTACCATCTCGGAAACGGTTTGAAAGATGCTTTTATGGAAGCTGGAAATGGCAGCGCAACAAGTTTCCACGAATACAAATTCCCTATAAGGATTGATTATATTTTCACTTCACCATCGATCAAAGCTCTATCATATAAAGTTGACCGTTCGCAGAAACTTTCAGATCATTTTCCTGTAGTGGCGACTTTTAAGATTGATTAACATTCGATGAAGGGTATGTGGCAGAGGTTTTGTTGTAGACCGGCATTATAGTGATATACATGAGGCGCGCGCACATTTTCCTATTTATACATTTTTCCATTTTCGTTTTACTCGTCTGTACGCTGCTCAACGCCTACATTTCGCTGCAGAGCTTTCCCTATTTTAATTTCCTTTCGATTGTCTTTCCGTATCTGCTTTGCATCCACATTATATTGACGCTGATTTTAATTTTAAAAAAAAGAAAAATTGCGTGGCTTGCGATAGTTTCTGCTATACTGTTTTATATGCCTGCAAAACGTTGGGTTCGGTTATCCTTTGCCGAAAATCAGCCACAGAAGAATAAACTTCAGATCAAAGTTCTTTCATATAACGTAAAATACGGAAGCAAAGGCTGGCCGAAAATACGGGATTATATCCGCAGTCAGGACGCTGATTTTATTTTCGTGCAGGAAAAAGATACGAATCATGAAGTGCGCCGGGATCTGGTAAAATATCCGTCGGTAATTCTTAAAACCAAACATAAAATTTTACGACAGCAGGAGCTGATGAATGATTACTGCAACGGCAATTCGTTTTACGCAGATGTGCAGATTCATGGGAAAATCATCCGGATTGTCAATGTATATCTTGAACCGTTTAGGCTGAATAAATCGATGCTGAAAGTAAAAGATAATCTTGAAGCAAAAGACAAAAGCCAGACCTTTTTTGGCATTTTTGACCGCTTGGTTCCAACTTTCAGGATTCATCAGGTGCAGGTGGAAAAAATCCGCAGGGCAGTGGAAAATTCGCCATATCCTGTGATTATGGCGGGCGATTTCAATGCGGCACCCAATTCCTGGGAATATTATCATTTAAGCAAAGATCTCAAAGATGCATTTCTCACTGCCGGGAATGGCAGCGCGACAAGCTTTCACGATTATAAAATCCCGCTGCGGCTGGATTATATTTTTACGTCATCACAATTAAAAGCAGTTAATTATAAAGTACACCGTGAGGTAAAATTATCTGATCATTTTCCGGTAATTGCAGAATTTGAGCTAAATTAGTTTTATGAAAAACAGCATTTGCTTGACAGCATTTTTGGCTTTAAACTTGATCTCATGCTCGAAGCGTAAATCAGCAGCCGCGACTGAAGTGAATGAACTTAAACTGCAGTACGACACGACTGCAATAGATTCTTTCTCGCCAGGAGCGGTTTCTGTAGATGTTGCTAGGGAAATCAGAATGTCTTCGCAGAAATACCAGGATTCTGTAAGAGAAGCTTTACGGATAGAAAAGGAAACAAAAAAGATTGAGGAAGCACTATTGAAGGAGAAAAAAGCGGAAGACGATAAAAAGAAAAAAACAGCAGAAGCCGAAAAATCTTCGCAATAATTTTATTAAAACAAATTTTAAAAATATCACAATGAAAAAACAAATTTTTGCAGCTTTGGCTGTCTCAACAATGGTTTTGTCCTGTACAAAATCAACGACAAAAACTGAAACAACACAAGATGAAACAGGTGTAACGTCGACTACAGTGACCACAACGACGAGCAAAACTGGAACAGACACTGTAGGAATCGACCGTACTAAAGAATCGATCAATACAAAACTTGATGCAGCAGGAAACAAAGTGACTACGGCCAGCAAAGAAGTTTCATCAGATATGAAAGAAGCCGGAAAAGACATCAAACAAGGCACGAAAGAAATCGGGCAGGATATAAAAGAAGCGACCGCAAAAGGCGCAGCAAAAGTGGAAGAAGGCGCCAGAAAATTAAAAGAAGATCTGAAAAAATAAAAAGAAAACCGCAGAAAAATTGCGGTTTTTATATTTTGTTTAGCTGCAAAAGCGGATCGATATATTCGCGGTCGTTACTGAGTCGCGGGACTTTATTCTGTCCTCCTAACTTTCCTTTAGACTCCAGCCAGCAATAGAAAAGATTTGGACGTGCAACGTGAACAAGCGGTCGTTTCAGCGTAATATTATTATATCTCTTGGCTTCATAATCCGAATTAATGGCTTTTAAATGATCATCAAAAACGTCAATAAAAGCATCCAATGATTCCGGGTTTTGCGAAAATTCAAAAATCCATTCATGGGCGCCACTTTCATTTTCCTGCATAAAAACAGGAGCGCCAGTGAAATCTTTCACCGCAGCATTGGTGAGCTCGCAGGCTTTAGACAAAGCAGATTCTACATTGGTAATCATCAGTTCTTCACCAAAAGCATTGATATAATGTTTCGTTCGTCCCGTGATTTTGATTCTGAAAGGATCTACAGAAGTAAACATTACCGTGTCGCCGATGAGATACCGCCACAATCCACCGTTGGTAGAAATCACCATCGCGTAATTTTTCCCGATCTCAACATCTTCCAGGCAAACTACTTTTCGGTTTTCTTTGTGAAATTCTTCCATCGGAATAAATTCGTAAAAAATCCCGTAATCAAGCATCAGCAGCATCTCATCGCTGTTTGATCGGTCTTGAATTCCGAAAAATCCTTCAGATGCGTTATAGATTTCGTAATAATTGATATTTTTTCCTATCAGACTTCGGTATTGATCTCGGTAAGGTTTAAAACTAATTCCACCGTGAAAGAAAACTTCCAGATTTGGCCAGAGTTCTGAAATATTCTTAACATCTGTTTCTCTTAAAACACGCTGCAGAAGAACCATCATCCAGCTTGGAACTCCCAGGATACTTCCTACATCTTCATTTTTAACCTCAGAAACGATGGCATTTAACTTACTTTCCCACTCAGACATCAGCGAAACTTTCTTGCTCGGTGTCGTGGTAATTTCAACCCAAAAAGGAAGATTATCAATAATGATGGCAGAAAGATCTCCAAATTTTGTATTGAAATCTGCATATAGTTCGGAACTTCCGCCCAGACGTAAATTTTTATTGGTGAAAAGCTGATTTTCTGGATGATTGTTGGCATAGATAGAAACCATGTCTTTTCCTGCCTTTAAATGGCAGTCCTGAAGACTTTCAGCAGAAATTGGAATAAACTTGCTTTTTGCATTTGTGGTTCCTGAAGATTTTGCGAAGTGACGGATTGTTCCCGGCCAGCTTACATCCTTATAACCCTGTCTTGCTCGTTCAATGTATGGCTCAAACTCTTCATACGTCACAACAGGCACTTTATTTTTAAAATCCTGATAGCTTGAAATCGAGTTAAAACCGTATTTTTTACCGTACTCGGTATCTTCGGCATTAAAAAGCTGAGAGAACAGAATTCCTTTCTGCGTTTCCAATGGTCGATCCATAAAATTCTGAATCTGATCAATCCGCTGACGAATAAACCAATTGACGACCGTGTTGAAAAGTACTTTTGTTGCCATTGTAACAAATATAACACTATTTCAATCTCCAGAAAATGATTTAAATAAAAAACCATCACAAAGTTTGCAATGGTTTTATATCTAAAAAATTTTATCGGGTTTTAAGCACAGTACTCATCATACGCCGCCTGAAGATTGGCCGCAATCGCACCTGCAGGATTTCCTTCAATGTGATGTCTTTCCAGCATGTGAACCAATTCGCCATCTTTGAAGAGCGCTACACAAGGTGAACTTGGAGGAAAAGGAGCCAAATGTTTTCTGGCTTCAGAGACTGCTTCAGTATCAAAACCTGCAAAAACAGTCGTTAAATTATCCGGTTTTTTGTCTCCTGTAAGAGAATATACAACGCCTGGTCTTGCCGCTCCTGCTGCACATCCGCATACTGAGTTTATCACTAAAAGTGTGGTTCCCGGTTTTGCCAAAGCTTCTGTCACTGCTGATGGTGTCGCCAAATCCTGAAAACCTTTATCTGTAAGCTCTGCCTTCATCGGCATTACCAAATCTTGTGGATACATATGTTGAATTTTAAATTAGATACAAATTTACAAATATTAAAAACAAAATTCAATTCAAAATAACTATTAGGAAATGAAGAGCTAAGGCATTAAAATCATATTTTAATTTTTAGAACCATTATAAACTATCAGATATGTTATGCAATTTTTGTTAATTGTTGTTAAAATTTTTCATATATTTGAATCGATTCTAATAATGAAGTATGATAAAAATTTATTAATTGATCCTGTTTACAGGATTTCCCCTCCTAATTTTTAGAGAGTTGCTTTTTAAAACCATGAAGACAGGAAGCAATTATTTAAAAATTATTTTTTCAACGAAAAGCCCGAAACAATGTTTCGGGCTTTTCTAATCAAATCGATATGTAATGGTACTATATCCTAAAAATAAAAGACTTTAAAACTATGAAAGAAGCTTTTTAGCCATGGCTGAAATGCTTTTCCCGTCAGATTTTCCGGCAAGATTCTTAGAAGCAATTCCCATCACTTTTCCAAGATCTTTCATAGATTGTGCTCCGGTTTCATCAATGATGGTTTTCATCTCAGCTTCCAATTCTTCATCCGTCAGCTGCTGCGGAAGAAATTTTTCAATCACTTTCACCTGCGCATCTTCCACCTCAGCGAGATCATTTCTTCCCTGTGCAGAAAACTGCTCAGAAGAATCTTTTCTCTGCTTGATCATTCGCTGAAGAATAGCAATCTCCTGCTCCGGCGAAACTTCTGCGCCACGAGCTTCTGTTTTTAATAATAAAATCTGAGCTTTTACGGCACGCAGCGCGTCTAAAGCCGTTTTATCTTTTGCACGCATCGCTGTTTTTACCGCTTCGCTGATTATTTCTTCTAAACTCATAGTTTCTAATTTGAGTTAATCTACATCTTTATTTAAAAACCGGTTTTCACGGACTCTCATTTCACCGTTATCTTCAGACAAATAACTGTGAATATTCTGATCTGACGCGTTACTTCCGTCGATGTTGATGTTTTTTCTCTTGAAGGCAGGCACCGTTTCAAACTCATTGGCCTGATCAAAATTCTGGTATCTCGAGTTGAATTCTTTCAGTTTATTTCGTCGTTCAGAAACACGTTCCTGATCGGCAGTTTTATTAACGAAAGTGAATTCGGTCTGCGTCCCCACAGGAATCTGAGTGTCTACCGAAGTATCATATGCTGATGCTTCTTCAACAACCTGCTGTTTCACCGGCTCGAAGAAATACTCCACTTTTTTGTCGGTTTCCTCAGTCAGATTTGCGACATCAGCCGTGAACTGATCTAGCGCTGCTTTTGGAAGATTTCCGTCCGCTCCGTCTGTTTTATTTTCTTTAATAAAGAAACTGAAGTCTGAAGAAGGTTCATTTTTGAATGAAACTTCCGCATTATTGTCAGGTGTGTTTTCTTTTTTTCTTTCGAAATCAAAAGAGAAAGATTCTGTTTCGAGATCATTTGCTTCATCATCCACCAAAAAATTCTGATGATCGTTATCCTCATCATCGTTCCAGCGCGCATTGTCGCTATAGTGTTCATTTTCAGATTCTAAAAAACCGTTTTGAGAAGTATTATCTTCTAAAGTCATTTTTTTTTCATCTGATGAAGCACGGAACTGTGTTGAATCCTGCTCATCATCATCAAGTCTGAAAAGATTTTTGCTTCCAAAATCGTAATTATGCTCCGGCGTGATTTCTCTTTCTTCTTTAGTTTTAAAAGGAGAATTTTTAGAAGAATCTAAACGGTCATTCAAACCAATTCTGATTTTCTCAGTCGGCCCGGAAAACTTTTTATTATCATTTGAAAAACCCGTAGCAATCACCAAAACGCTCACTGCATCGCCCAATTCTTCATCTGCACCCACTCCAAAAATAATATCTGCAGTGTGACCTGCTTCTTTCTGAATGTAATCCATGATGATTCCGATTTCGTCCATCGTCGCTTCTTCCACACCACTTCTGATGAGCAATAAGACGTTTCGTGCTCCGGTAATTTTATTATCATTTAACAGTGGAGAATCAAGCGCTTTTCTCACCGCTTCCTCTGCTTTATTTTCACCTGAAGCCATTCCGGTAGACATCAATGCTGTTCCCGAATTCTGAAGAACAGATTTCGCATCGCGGAAGTCAATATTCACGTCAAAATAACCGGTAATAACTTCTGCCATACCTTTTGCAGCATTCGTTAAAACCTCATCTGCTTTTGAAAATCCTTGCTTAAAACCGAGATTTCCGAACTGCTGTCTCAGTTTATCATTATTAATAACGATCAATGAATCGACATTATTTCTCAGTTTCTCAAGACCCAATTCTGCCTGATCCAATCTTCTTTTTCCTTCAAAACTAAAAGGTACGGTGACGATTCCCACAGTCAGAATCCCCATATCTTTCGCTACTTTAGCAATTACCGGCGCGGCTCCAGTTCCGGTTCCACCGCCCATTCCAGCAGTGATGAACACCATTTTGGTATTCTGCCCCATCGCAGCTTTGATTTCCTCAATGCTTTCGATAGCGGCTTTTTCTCCCACTTCAGGATCTGCACCAGCGCCTAAACCTTCGGTAATAGTTACGCCAAGCTGTACTTTATTAGAAACCGGATTATTATCCAGCGTCTGCGCATCGGTATTGCAGATCACGAAATCTACCCCGTGAATTCCTTTTTCGTACATGTGCTTCAGCGCGTTGTTTCCGCCGCCGCCGACTCCAATTACTTTAATAATGGATGAATTTCCTTTTGGCAGGTCAAACGAAAATCCGTGTGTATCTGTGTTTTGCATGCTTTTATTTTTTATGGTCGATGTAGCTTAATGATTTTTACATCACTTATCGCACATCAATTATTATTATTCTACTTCTTCAAAGAATTTTTTCACCTTTTCCATCAGAGACTGCCCGAATGTAAGCCTTACTTTTTTCTGCTGTTTGGTTTCCGTTTCTTCTTCCATTACCGGAAGTTTTGCCGCCAGCTCGGCTTCTTCCCGAGCCGCTTCCGGCGAAACTGCTGCAACAGGCTTTTCATCAATCTCAATAGTTTCCTCAAGCTGAGAAACGGGTTTTCTGTCTCGGATTTTCAAACTTTCCATCAGCAAACCGATCGAAGTTGCATATTCCGGACCTTTAAGATACTGATTTTTATCGTTTGCAATATACTCATTTGCGAAACCAATACGGCTATCAAATCCTGTGGTATAATTGGCGAGCTGACGAAGGTGTTTCAGATTAGAACCACCGCCAGTGAGTACAATTCCTGCGATCAATTTTTTCTTCTGCTCAAATGCGCCGTACGCTTTTAGCTCAGTATTAACCATTTCTAAAATCTCCTCAACGCGCGCATTGATAATTTGAGCCAATGTCTTAAGCGAAATTTCTTTGTCGGGTCTGCCGTGCAATCCCGGAATCGTCACAAAAGTACTGTCTTTTTCAAGCTCAGGAACAGCCGATCCAAATTTTACTTTAAGCTGATCTGCATGTTTTTCAATAATCGAACAGCCTTCCTTAATATCTTCCGTAATAATCCCACCACCGTAAGGAATCACGCAGGTATGACGGATGATATTATCTTTGAAAATCGCAATATCCGTCGTTCCACCACCGATATCAACAATTGCAACTCCAGCTTCTTTTTCTTCTTTGGTTAAAACAGCTTCGGAAGATGCCAAAGGCTCAAGCGTCAGCGCTTCCATTTCGAGACCGGCTTCCCGCACGCATCTGGCAATGTTTCTGATACTTCCCATCTGCCCGACAACCACGTGAAAATTTGCCTCAAGACGCTTTCCGTGCATGCCAACAGGCTCCTGAATTTCTCCTTCAGAATCAACTTTATATTCTTGCGGTAAGACGTGAATGATTTCTTCGCCAGGAAGCATCACCAGTTTCTTTACCTGATCTTTTAATGCATCAATATCGTCTTCGGTAATAAATTTATCCGGATGTTCCCGCATGATGTAATCTGAATGCTGCAGCGAGCGGATGTGCTTGCCAGCGATACCCACCGTGACTTTATGAATGGGAACGCCTGCACTCAACTGTGCTTCAGAAATCGCTGCTTTTATCGAATTGATTGTCTGCGAAATGTTATTCACAATACCTTTATGCACACCGAGACTTTTGGCTTTTCCCACGCCGAGAACCTCGATTTTTCCGTGTGCATTCCTGCGGCCCACAATGGCGACGATTTTCGTCGTACCAATATCGAGACCTACTGAATACTCTTGATTTTCCATTTTATACCGATTTGATTTTTTACTTAATTAATTTAAATTTTCCCTTCTTCATTTTTCCAGATCATTTATTCGATCTTCACTTTTGCCTTCTTCTTCTCAGGTTTCTTTTCCACTTTTTTTGCAGGTTTTTTCGCCGCTGCAACCGTTTTTTCTTTTCTGACGACTTTTTTAGGTGAAACTTTAGCAGGTTTAACCAAAGATTCACTTTTCCTGACTGCGTTTTGAACTGATATTTTTGCAATCTCCTTATTTCCGGCAGCAAGAATGCTGTCATTCTCTTCAAAATTTGGGTTCAGCGTCGTCACTATCTGATTTTGATACTTCACCGAAATCATGCTGTATTTTTGCGGATCCTGATATACAAGATATTTTTCAACAAAAGTTTTAAAACCTTTTACTTTCACATCGATATTTTCCAAATCACCGATTTCCACTTTATAATTTCCTTCGCTGGTAAGCAAATGATAACTGCCGCGGTATTTTGAGATGCCGATAAAATATTTTTTACTGAAATCGTCTTTATCAATTTTCTCAACAAGCTCCGCGAGTTTTTCATAATCTGAGGCCGGAACATTTCCCGTGACCAACATACACGGGTGAGAATAGGTTTTAGAAATCGGAAATTCTGTTCCTTTTTCGTCCACATAAAAATCTCTTCCTTCTTTATTCAGCCTGAAAACCGGAACACGCTGTTTGATATCGAGATTCAGATTACCATTCAGATTCAAATAAACATTCGCGCTGTCGACCGCAGGAAGTGCGTTGATCTTTTTTTCAAGCTCCGGAATATTCAGATCGCCCACTTTTCTCGACGGATTTTCTGTGTTTACAATCGTTCTAATATCTTTTTCGTCGATAAAATACACCGGCGTTTTTTCATTCATTTTTACAGAAATTTTGCTGTCGGCAATCTTCTGACCACTGAATTTCTTCAAAGAGAAACTCAGCAGGAAACCAAGAATGATCACTGTGAAGACAATTTTTAATATTCTGTATTTGTTTTTCATTATTTTAAGATGACAGATTTTAGACGTCAGATTTCAGACATTTAAAACTGTTTTAAATTTATTTATTTTTAATTGTTTCCTAACCATTCACAAATCGGGTCATACAGCGTATCTATATTTCCTGCTCCAACCGTTAACAAAATGTCAAATTCTTTTTCTTTTATTTTATTAAAGGCTTCTGACAAACCTGAAATTTCTTTTTTATTTAAAGTCACTTTTTCTAATAACCAATCTGAAGTTATTCCTTCAAAATTCTCCTGAAGCTCTCTGGCAGGATAAATATCAAGCAAAATCAACTCTTCAGAATTACTTAAACTTTCAGCAAATCCATCCGCAAAATCTCTCGTTCTGCTGAATAAATGTGGCTGAAAAACCACCAACAGTTTTCTATCGGGATAAAACGTTTTAATTGAACCTACGACAGCATTAATCTCTGTTGGATGATGCGCGTAATCGTCAATATATATTTTACCGCCAGGATAAATGTGTTTTGTATATCTTCTTTTGATCCCTTTAAAATTGGCAATTGCTTTTTTTAAGGTTTCAAAATCAACTCCCAAATTATGAAGAATAGCCAGTGAAACCGTTGCATTTTCAACATTGTGAATTCCCGGAACATCCCAGACAAAATCTTTTACAGTTTCTGTTGGCGTATGAAAATCGAAATAGATTTTATCATAATCCATACGAAGATTGTCCGAGTAATAATCAGCTTTTTCGTTAACAGCGTATGTCTTATGCGCTCTTCCGATTTCAATTCCTTTTCTCACAAAAAGTTGCTGATCTTCAGGAACTAATGCTGCAAATTGTCTAAAGCCTTCTTCAATGGTGTTTTTATCTCCATAAATATCCAAATGATCTGCATCTGTTGAAGTAATCACCGCCCAATCTGGTGAAAGTGTAAGAAAACTTCTGTCATATTCATCCGCTTCCACCACAGAATATTTTGTTCCGTTAAACAGAAAATTTGATTTAAAATTCTCAGAAATTCCACCTAAAAAACAGGAGAAAGGCAAATTTGCTTCTTTGCACAAATGTGAAACCAAAGTAGAGGTTGTAGTCTTCCCATGAGTCCCTGCAACTGCAATGCAGTCTGTGTTTTCGGTAATTAAGCCTAAAACTTTTGCACGCTTTTTTACTTCAAACTGATTTTCATTAAAATAATCTAAAATCCCCAGCTTTTTGATTGCCGGAGTGTAGATAACCAATGTATTTTCTTTCTGAAGCGAAGTAATTTTATCATCAATAACATCTTCAAAAACAATATCAATTCCTTCGCTCATCAAAGCAGTCGTTAATTTGGTATTCGTTTTATCATAGCCCAAAACATTCTTGCCCGAAGCGTGGAAATAACGCGCTAAAGCACTCATTCCGATACCTCCGATTCCGACGAAGTAAAAATTTTGATATGTTTCTAAATTGTTCATTATAATTATCCTCTCTTCTTTTATAGCAATCTTATTAATATTATGTACTAACTGCTTTTAATTTGCAGTGTCAGGCTGAGCCTGTCGATGTCCATTTCTTAAATTATTATCTTAAATATCTCATCCACAATCTCCTTCGCCGCATTGGGTTTGGCAAAATATTTCAGATTGTCAGACATTTCTTTTCTTACACTTTCACTTTCACAGATTTCTGATAATGTACTCCAGAATTTATCCTGCATTTCAGAATCTTTTACCATTCTGGCTGCGTTTTTTTCAACCAAAGTCATCGCATTTTTAGTCTGATGATCTTCCGCTGCAAACGGAAACGGAACCAACAAAACCGGCTTCTGCGCAACAGCCAACTCTGAAATGGCAATTGCACCCGCTCTGGAAACAATGACATCCGCTGCTGAATAAGCAGTTTCCATATCTTTGATGAATTCCTTCAACTGGATTTGAGATTTGAGATTTGAGATTTGAAGTTCATTGCTTAACTCACTGTAATCCAGTTTTCCGGTTTGCCAGATTAACTGATGCCCTTTGTCTTTTAATTGATCTAAATTCTCTTTCCAGCCGTTGTTTAATGTTTTTGAACCTAAAGAACCACCAACAGAAAGAATGGTCAGCTTATTTTGATCCAAACCTAATTTCTCTTTTGCCTGAGAGATTTCCTGCATTCCTGAAATGATATTCTCACGAATCGGATTTCCCAAGAACTTTATTTTTTCAGCCGGAAAACCTTCCACTTTCGGATAGGCTGTAAAAACGGCCTTTGCTTTTTTACTTAAAATTTTATTCGTCACTCCTGCATGTGCATTCTGCTCCTGGATGAAAATTGGAATTCCTGCTTTACTTGCTTCATATAAGGCCGGTCCGCTTGCAAAACCACCAGTCCCGACCGCAAAATCCGGAGCGAAATTTCTGATGATTCTCTTTGATTTAGATAAACTTTTTAAAATCTTAAAAGGCAATCCCAGATTCGAAAGAATATTTCCTCTGTCGATTCCTGCAATATCAATTCCTTCGATTCTGTAGCCAGCCTGCGGAACTTTTTCCATTTCCATTTTTCCGTTGGCACCGATGAACAAAAACTCAGTATCCGGAAATCTCTTTCTGATCTCGTCTGCAATGGCAATCGCCGGGAAAATGTGTCCTCCCGTGCCGCCACCACTTAGCAATACTTTTAGTTTTTTGTTCATCATTACTGTTTTAAGCTGTAGGCTTATTTTCAATCAAATCCATATATTCCACTTCCACAGAAGTTTCATTTTCGTTTTTCGAAACATTTTTCACGGTGTACATCGCGTCGCCAAGCTCGATTACTTCGCCGTTTTCGAGTTTAAATGTTTCCAGAAAATTGCTGATTTCTTCCGCGTTTTCGAAAGTCATCACGTTTTCTGAAGATTTTTCATCTTTAAAAATAATTTTTTGTGTTTCCATATAATTTTATGCGATATCGTTAATTTCTGCAAGGCTTTGTTTTTTGCCTAAACCTTCTTCATCATAAATCTGAATTCTGGAGCTGATATTTAAAATAATCCCCAGCTGAATATAGGTCACAAGCATTGAAGTTCCTCCGTAACTGATTAAAGGTAAAGGCTGTCCGGTCACGGGAATCAGATTTATCGCAACGGCAATATTTACTGCCAACTGCGTAAAAATCATCACGCCCAGACTCAGTACGAGTAATGACCCAAAAAATGCAGGCATTTTACTGGCGATCATCACAATCCTGACAATCATTATTAAATACATGCTGATAAGAAATCCGGCACCGATTAAACCGTATTCTTCCACAATCACCGCAAAAATAAAATCAGAAGCCGACTGCGGTAGCATTTGTTTTAAAGCAGATTTTCCAGGTCCCATTCCGGTAATTCCACCATGAACGATTGCGGCTTTCGCCTGCATTACCTGGTAATTTTTGGCTTTTACACTTTCATCATCTACATCTGCAGATTTTGCTTTGCTTGAGGTAAATGTTTCGATACGGCTCATCCATGTATGAACACGGTTTCCGCCTATCATGTTTGTATTTAAAGCCACCAAAAGAAAGAGAATAATTGCCACAACTGATGTGGAAATAAAACCGGCAATGTACTTCCAGTGAAGTTGCCCGATAATAAGAACAATCACAGAAACCATTAAAATCATCAAAGCGGTAGACCCGTTGTCTTTTGCCACCAAAACAAAAACCAGCAATATCGGCCCGAAAATAAAACCTACATTTTCCCAAACCGTTCTCTCGCGCGCTATTTTCTTTGTTAAATATCTGCAGAGATAAATAATCAACATGAGAAACGCGAAAGACGAAGGCTGAAAAGAGATCGGCGTTCCCGGAATTTTAAGCCATCTTGAAGCACTCGCTCCATCGATCGTTTGACCGGTAAACATCGTCAAAACCAACAAAATAACCGTAAGCATCAGCATGATACTGCTGAGTTTCCCCATATACTCGTACTTTACCGTTCCTACGACACGCATGATTGCAAGACCTAAAACCACAAAAAACATATGTTTAATCACGTGGCCGGTTGTCGTTCCGTTGTTGACGATATATTCCAGATTTGAACTCGCAGAATATACCGGGAAAATTGAGAAAATCGAGATCACAAGAATGACCATCCAAAGGACTTTATCGCCCTTCAGAAACTCAAATTTATTCTCTGTATACTGTTCGCTCATTACTTTTTTAAATCGCTTTTAGCTGATCACTTTTTTCTTTAAAACCTGCTCTTTAAACTGTTTTCCGCGGTCTTCATAATTTTTGAAAAGATCAAAACTTGCGCAGCAAGGCGACAGCAGAACTGCATCATTTTTCGTAGCCAGAGATTTTGCCGTTTTCACCGCTTCTTCCATGCTCGAAGTGCTGTAGATGTATTCTTTTTTATCTTTAAAAAAATCGATTATTTTCTGATTATCAAGGCCGAGACAGACAATCGCTTTTACTTTTCTTTTAACCAAATCTTCAATTTCGGTATAATCATTCCCTTTATCAACACCACCAACGATCCAGATTGTCGGGTTTTTCATGCTTTCTAAAGCATAATACGCGGCATTTACATTGGTCGCTTTGCTGTCGTTGATATATTTTACGCCGTTTATTTCAGTTACAAATTCTAACCTGTGTTCTACAGCCTGAAAAGTCATCAGAGAATTTCTGATACTTTCATTACTAATTTCCAATATTTTACCGGCAATAGAAGCCGCTAAACTATTTGCCACATTATGATTTCCAATAAGAGAAAGCTCTTCAATTTTCATAGAAAATTCTTCCTGCAGTTTTACCATAATCTGATCATCATTTATGAATCCGCCTTCTGTAAGTTTCTCTTTGGTAGAAAAAGGAATCATTTTAGCCTTTACCTCAAATTTTTCGAGAATATTTTTACTCATTTCATCGTCTTTATTATAGATGAAAAAATTATCATTCTCCTGGTTTTCGGTGATTCTGAATTTCGCCATCGCATACTCTTCATAATCGTAATTGTACTGATCGAGGTGATCTTGCGAAAGATTCAGCAGAAGCGAAATGTACGGTCTGAAATTCTGAATATCATCCAGCTGAAACGAGCTCACTTCCAAAACATAAAACTCAAAATTCTCGTCGGCAACCTGCTTTGCAAAACTGTAGCCGATGTTTCCTCCCAAACCGACATTCATTCCGTCATTTTTCAGGATGTGATAGATGAGCGAAGTCGTTGTCGTTTTTCCGTTGCTTCCGGTAATCGCGATAATTTTCGCATCGGTAAATTCAGATGCAAATTCTATCTCCGAAGAAACCCTGATATTTTTATTCTGAATTTTTTGAATAAGATCTGCTTTTTTCGGAATCCCAGGGCTCTTGATGATCCAGTCGGCATTTAAAATCCGATTTTCATCGTGCTGACCTTCTTCAAATTCGATAGCATTTTCGGTAAGAAAGTTTTTATAGTGATCCTTAATCGCGCTTTTGTCTGAAAGAAAAACCTCCAGACCTTGTTTTTTAGCCAGATAAGCTGCTCCGCAACCACTTTCACCTCCTCCGAGTACAACTATTTTCATACAATTTGCTTTATGCATTTCGCTGTAAGCTTTATAATTCTCACTTACCGCGTATTTATCTCATTTTCAAAGTAATCAGGCAAACAATCGCAAGCATAACTCCAATGATTATCATTCTGTTAACGATTTTACTTTCGTGAAATCCTTCTTTCTGATAATGGTGATGAAGCGGCGACATTTTGAACAGTCTATTGTTCTGCGCGTACTCCAAACCAAATTTTCTTTTTCTGTATTTAAAAACAATTACCTGAAGCATTACCGAAAGGTTTTCAATCAGAAATATTCCGCAAAGCACAGGAATCATCAGTTCTTTTCTTAAAATAATCGCCAAAACACCGATCACGCCGCCCAGCATTAAACTTCCCGTATCGCCCATAAAAACCTGCGCGGGATATGTATTATACCAGAAAAACCCGATGACTGCTCCTACAATCGCGACGACAAAAATTGTCGTTTCTCCCATATTCGGCAGGAACATAATGTTGAGATAATCGGCGAAAATGATATTCCCTGAAACGTACGCGAAAAAAGCGAGCGCCAGAAGAATAATCGTGCTGGTACCGGGAGCGAGACCGTCGATTCCGTCAGTGATATTGGCACCATTGGAAACTGCTGTAATAATAAAAATCACAATCGGAATAAAAACAACCCAAGCCCATTCGTGCGCATCTTCGTCGCTCATCCAGAATAAAATTCCGCTGTAGTCGAACTCATTATTTTTAGCAAACGGTACGGTGGAAACGGTGATTTTTTCTTCGGGCATGAAGTTTTGCTCCACATTGTTGCGGTTGACCACTTTTGCATCGGCGTACTTTCTTTTCACTGTAATTTCGGGATGAAAATACATTGTCACGCCAACAATCAATCCTAAACCAACCTGACCGACGATCTTAAATTTTCCGCTGAGACCGTCTTTATTCTTCTTAATTTTCTTCAGATAATCATCAATAAATCCGATAGCGCCCATCCAAATCACTGAAACAATCAATAAAACGATATAGACATTCGTGATTTTCGTAAACAGCAAAACCGGAATAAGCGTAGCAAAAATGATAATCAAACCACCCATTGTAGGTGTTCCTTCCTTCTGCTTTTGCCCGTCAAGACCAAGGTCGCGTACCAACTCGCCCATTTGCTTCGACCGCAGATAATTGATGATATTTTTACCAAAAATCAACGCGATGGTAAGCGATAGCAAAACCGCCATTCCTGCACGAAACGAAATGTAGCGCAGCATTCCCAAACCGGGAATGTGGATGCCGTGACTCGTTAAATATTCGTATAGATAATATAGCATTCTATTTTTTTAAAGATTAATGAATTTCGATATTCAGAGATTAACAGTTTCTACATTTCGAAATTGTTTCATTTAATTTTACTTACTCATCAACTTCCAAAGCTCATCAATCACTTCTTTATCATCAAAATGATGTTTTACACCATTGATGTCCTGATAATTTTCGTGGCCTTTTCCGGCAACGAGAATAATATCTTTCGGCTCAGCAAATTTGATCGCCATTTTTATCGCTTCTCTCCGGTCCGGAATCGAGGTATATTTGCTGAAATTCTGCGGTTCTATACCCGATTCAATTTCTTTAATAATAGCTGCCGGATCTTCCGTGCGGGGATTATCTGATGTAATAATTGCCAATGTCGATTTTCTGCTCGCAATTTTTCCCATTTCGGGTCTTTTTGCATGATCTCGGTCGCCGCCACAACCGAAAACGGTAATTAATCTTTCGTTTTTTGTCCGGATATCGTTGATGCTGTCTAAAACATTTTCCAAAGCGTCCGGCGTGTGCGCATAATCAACGATAAAGAAAATGCCGCCGTCAGATTTGATGGTTTCAAATCTTCCTGAAACTCGTTTTAAAATGCTGATCGCCTGAAGAATTTCTTCCTGCTCAAAACCTAATTCGGAAGCAATGCCGAAAACCAAAAGCAAATTATAGACATTGAATTTTCCGGTAAGCGTCGTCCAGAATTCTTTGCCGTTAAAATTGAGAAGCATTCCGTTGAAATCCACTTCCAGAAGTCTCCCGTGATACTCTGCCATCGTCTTCAAAGCGTAGGTTTTCTTTTCCGCTTTGGTATTCTGCAGCATCACAGTTCCGTTTTTATCATCAACATTGGTGATGGCAATCGCGTCTGAATGCAGTTCGTCAAAAAATCTTTTTTTCGCTTTTAAATATTCATCAAACGTTTTATGATAATCCAGATGATCATGCGTAAGGTTTGTAAAACCGGCAATTTTAAAATGTAAACCTTCAATTCTGTTTTGAGAAATTCCGTGCGAACTCACTTCCATAAAGGCAAAATCACAACCTTCTTCTACAGCTTTCGCTAAAATTTCATTAATGGTAATAATATCTGGAGTCGTGTGCGTGGCCGGAATTATTTTATCGCCGATTCTGATTTCTACCGTTGAAAGCAGTGCCGATCTGTAGCCTAAATTTTTAAAAACATCAAAAAGCAATGTCGTAACAGACGTTTTTCCGTTGGTTCCGGTAACGCCGATAAGTTTTAATTTTTCTGAAGGATTTCCGTAAAAATTAGAAGCCAGTTTCCCAACTACTTTTGACGATTCTTTTACTTTTACATAAGTGACATCAGCACTTAGATTTTCAGGAAAAATTTCGCAAACAATTACCGCTGCACCTTTGTCAACTGAAGAATCAATATAAGAATGACCGTCTGTCACCGTTCCTATAACGGCGATGTAAAGTGACTTTTCGGTAACTTTTCTGCTGTCGAAAACCAACGAAGAAACCTCACGGCGATCGTCGCCCTGAATCTCTATCACCGAAATTCCTTTTAATAACTCAGCCAGTTGCATCATGCTAAAACGTGCTTTTTAATTTTGAAGAGAGAGATAAATTCTCTGATTTTTACTGATCGCCGTCCCTTCCAACGGAAACTGCTCCTTTATTTTTCCAACACCTTTGTAGTCGACACGGTATCCAAGATTCTCCAGTTGTGGAATCACATTTTTACCGATAAGCCCGACAACGCTTGGCATCTGTTTGTTTTGTACACGAACTTTTACATTCGGCTCCACCATTTTATTTAAATCAACTTTGCGGTCAACCAACATTTCTTTTTCTATGTTCTGTGGTGTTTTCAGGAATGTTTTTCCGGCGATTTCTTTAAAAACCGGCGCAGAAACGGTTCCTCCATAAAATCCTTTAGAGGTATTCGGCTCAGAAATCATCACATAGCAAGTATATTTGGGATTGTCTGCCGGATAAAATCCTGCAAACGACGCTCTGTATTTCATCGGACCAGGCAGCCAGTATTCAAATCTCGCGGTTCCTGTCTTTCCTGCCATTCTTAAATTGGGAGTGAAAATACTTTTCGCCGTCCCTTTTTCCACTGCTTTAGTCAGCGCACTCGTCATCATTTGAATAGCTTTATCAGATGCCATTTTTTTTACCAGAATTTCTTCCTTCGCTTCAAAAACAGTCTGCCCGTCTTTCATGATTTTATCAATGAAAATCGGTTTCAACATTTTCCCTTTGTTCGCCACTCCATTATAAAAAGTGGTCAGCTGCAACAGGTTTATGTTTGAAGAATATCCGTAAGCAATTGACGCTAAGGTCGCTGCATTCCAACGTTTATTTTTTGGCGTAAGAATTTTTGGTTTGGCAATTCCCGGCAACTCTATCTGCATTTTGTCAAAAAGTTTCCATCTTCTTAAATGATCAAGAAAAATCTCCGGCTTATCCGCATAATATTTTGTGATCAGTTTTGCCGTTCCTACGTTGCTTGATTTTGCCAAAACATCACTGATGTCATATGTTCCGCCGCCGTGACCATCAGAAATTCTCTGTTTTGCATACACCCAGTTTCCATTTCCTACATTTACCGTTGTGTTTTCATCAATAAAACCGTCGTCCATAGCGGCCAGCAGAGAGATTGTTTTAAAAGTCGAACCCGGCTCAATATTATCTTTTAAAGCATAATTGTATGCATCTTCATATACTCCAGGCTCAATTTCGCGAAGATTTACCAAAGCGCGAACTTTTCCGGTCGCAACTTCCATTACGATTACAGTGCCGTGTTTTGCCTCAAAATTAATAAGCTGTTTTTCTAAAGCTGAATGCGCGATATCCTGAATACGCAGATCCAAAGTCGTGTAAACATCCTGACCATCAGTTGGTTCCTGCACTTTCCAGTAGTCGATCGGTTTCCACTGCGAAGAATTGATTCGCTGCTCGAGTCTTTTCCCATCTGAACCCTTTAAAAATTTAGAAAAAGCACCTTCAAGACCAGATTTTGCTACGCCGTTGTCTATCCCGATGGTTCCGGCGCCAATTTCAGAAGTTGCCAGTTCACGTTTATAATTTCTATCTACAATGAAACCACCTTTGTTTTTTCCTTTTTTAAAGATTGGAAATTTGCGGATTCTGTCGTACTGGTCAAAATCTAAGCCTTTTACCAAAGAAAAATACTGGTTTTTCTTTTTCCGCTGTTCGTCTAATCTTTTTCTGAATTCTGCTCTCGATTTTCCAAACATCTGACTTAAAGAATCTGTCAAAGCGCCGATATTATTGGTATAAACGCTGTCTTTCATCGTTTTAAAATCGATAAAAATGTCGTAGCGCATCACCGTCGTTGCAAGAATCGACCCATCGGAAGCGAAAAGATTTCCGCGCGCCGCTTTTAAAGTCGCTGTTCGGTAATTGTTGTTGATGTAATCATCCTTGATTTCCTGCACATTGGTATTCTGCAGCACCACGATTCTCACGAGAAACATCCCGAATACGCACAGAGCCATAACCGCGAAAAGGTAGCCCCAGCGCAGTGTTTTTTTCCGTTTGTTGTCGTAGTCATTTTGATTTTGCATCGTCGCGGTCGAGTTTTATCAGGAGTTTGTGTGGATGACTTTCGAGGGTCATCAGGGAATCTTTCAGCATTTCTTTTCCCAGCTGAGATTCCATTTTTACTTTTATAAGTTTACTTTGTGCGTAGGCGTTCCGTGATTTGTACTCTTCGGTTTCTTCCTTTAAAGCATTTACAATTTTTATTTTTTTATTGACAAGATGGTTGCTGTAGATAATTCCCATCATCAAAACAAAAAGCAGCAGAAAGTATTTGTAATAAAGTTTCACTTCATCACGGTTCAGAAAATTTCCTTTTATAATATCTATAAAAGTGAGTTTCTTCTGAGGTTTATATGCCGTTCTTTTTGCCACGTTTTTATTGTCAATTTGCTAAGCAGTATATTTACTTTGCTTTCCATTGTGAATTTTTCAATATTTTAAAGATTGATTATTCACAATTCACTCATTCACCTTTACAATTTTATTCCTGTTCTCATTTTAGCACTTCTCGCTCGGGAATTTCCTTCAATTTCTTCATCATCGGGAATGGTGGCTTTGCTTTTTACGAGTTCAAATGTTTTCGCGTAATTTCCATAGACGTCGCGCTCGGGTTCGCCTTCAAACATTCCGTTTTTCAGGAAACGTTTTACCAAACGGTCTTCCAGAGAATGATAAGAAATCACCACGAGTCTGCCGCCAGGTTTTAAAACATTGTAAGCCTGCACGAGCATTTCCTTTAAAACTTCAAGTTCCTGATTCACCTCAATACGGATCGCCTGAAAAAGCTGCGCATAAAATTTATTCACCTTATTTGGCGGTAAAAAAGCAAACAGTTTTTTAAGATCTTCAGTCGTGCGGATGACTTTTATTTTCCTGTGATGCACAATATCGCGGGCCAGCTTTCTTGCTTCACGCAGTTCGCCATAATAATAGAAGATATCAGCCAAAGCATCCTCCTCATATTCGTTGATGATTTTCTTGGCATCAAGACTCTGCATCACATTCATTCTCATATCGAGCGGCGCGTTGCTTCTGGTAGAAAATCCGCGGTCAGCTTCATCAAACTGATGCGATGAAACGCCTAGATCTGCCAAAACACCGTCTACCTTTGCAACGCCGTACAGCAGCAAACTGTTTTCTAAAAACCTGAAATTCTGATTGATTAAAGTAAAACGGTCGTCTTCTATTGTATTTTTCAGTGCATCAAGATCCTGATCAAAAGCATAAAGCCTTCCTCTGTCTGAAAGCCTGTTAAGAATCTCGCGCGAATGACCGCCGCCGCCGAAGGTGCAGTCTACGTACACACCATCTCGATCTGTGATGAGATCGTCTACACTCTGTTTCAGCAAAACGGGGTTATGATACATTTTTTGTGTTTTTTACTAATGATTATTCTGCAGTCAGATCGCCCATCACGTCTTCTGCCAGGCCCGCGAAATCGATTTCGTTAGAAGAAATCACGCTTTCGTAAGCATCTTTATCCCAAATTTCAAACAGCTCGCCGGCACTCGTTATCACGACATCTTTCTGCAGGTTTGAGAAAACCGTAAGATCTTTCGAAATCTGCAGTCTTCCCGCATTATCAATCTCTACAGTTTTGACTCCCGCAGTAAAAACACGGATAAAATCAGCATTTTTCTTTATAAAACGATTGAGCTTATTGATCTTCTCCATTAGCCTGTCCCATGCTTTCATCGGATAAACTTCAAGACATGGCTGAAACACAGAACGCTTTACCACAAAGGTCTTATCATCAAAATCCTCCATCTGCTTTATAAGAGAAGATGGTACTTTGAGACGTCCTTTGTCGTCTATTTTGCATTCGTATGTTCCAATGAAATTTTTCATTTGGGAGCAAAATTATATAAAAAATTCTAATGTTTCCCACTTTTTCCCACTTTTTGACTCAATGTTAATAAGTTTTGAACCCAACATTTAACTAGTTGATTCAAAATCGATTGTCAGAAGAAGCAATGCACGCAATTACATTTTAACTCAAATAAATACCAGCAGTCATAGTATTCTATTAATTTTATCTTAAATTAGAGATATGAAAAAACTTCTAAGGTTTAATTCGTATTTTTGCAACGCTCTATGAAAGGCATTTTATGAGATTCAGTACAAAAAAAGACAAGAAATATACATACATCGAGGCCGGAGAAGGTCATCCGTTGGTTTTGCTGCACGGCCTGATGGGCGGTCTCAGCAATTTCGACAAGATGGTAAATTTTTTCTCTGACAAAGGCTTTAAGGTTTTTGTGCCACAACTTCCGATCTACGATTTGCCGGTACTCAGTACAAATCTTACTACAATTGCCAAATATGTGGCGAAATTTATCGAGAACACCATCGGCGAGCCTGCAACAATCGTTGGAAACTCCATGGGCGGCCACGTAGGTCTTATTCTTACGCTGTCACGACCCGATTTAGTTAAAAATCTTGTGCTTACAGGAAGTTCAGGGTTGTATGAAAGAGCTTTTGGCGACAGTTTCCCGAGGAAAAACGACCGCTCATACATAAGAAAAAAGGCAGAAGAAGTTTTTTATGACCCGACTGTGGCGACGGAAGATTTGGTAGATGAAGTTTTCAGTGTGGTGAATGACCGTATGAAAGGTATCAAAACCGTTATGCTTGCTAGAAGTGCCATCAAACATAATATGTTGAATGATCTTCCTAAAATTTCACGTCCTACGTGTTTGATTTGGGGAAAACAGGACAATGTGACGCCGCCGGAAGTGGCAGAAGACATGCACAAATTTATACCAAACTCGGATCTTTTCTGGATCGATAAATGCGGCCATGCAGCGATGATGGAAAAGCCTGATGAGTTTAATGAAATCCTCTACAGCTGGATTAAAAATAAAATATAATACGCAAACCATTAAGACTTCTTAATGGTTTGTTTTTCTAAAATAAATAAGACGAAAATGGTAATCAAAACAGCCGAATTTGTAAAAAGCAGCGGAAAATGGCAGGAATGTCCCGAGCCTATACTACCTGAATATGCATTTATTGGAAGATCAAATGTGGGGAAATCGTCGCTCATCAATGCGATGCTCAACAGGAAAGATCTCGCAAAAACTTCACAAACTCCAGGGAAAACTCAGCTTATTAACCATTTTATCATCAACGAAAACTGGTATCTAACCGATTTGCCGGGCTATGGTTATGCGAAGGTTTCTAAAGTACAGCGCCGGGAATTTGAAAAGCTCATCAACAATTATATTCTCAACAGAAAAAATCTGGTGAATCTTTTTGTGCTGATCGACGCGCGTCACAGCCCGCAGGAAATTGATCTGGAGTTTATCCAGTGGTGTGGTGAAAGCGGCGTTCCGTTTTCTATCGTTTTCACGAAATCTGATAAACTGAAGCCCAACATTGCCATAAAAAATGTAGAAAATTATAAAGCCGAACTTCACAAAACCTGGGAAGATCTTCCTGAAATTTATGTAACATCAGCAGAGAAAAAAATCGGTGGCGATGAGATTTTAAAGTTCATCAGAGAAACCAATGAATTTCTGGTAAACAACAGCGTAACTTTTGAAGAATAAAATGATCTGGAAAGTAAAAACGTTCGGCGAACTTTCAACTTCGGAGTTGTATGCAATTATAAAAGCCAGAATCGATGTTTTTGTTGTCGAGCAAAACTGCCCGTATCCTGATTTGGATGATTATGATCAAAAGGCTTTGCATATTTGGGCAGAAAGCGACGGCAATGTTTTGGCATACTGCCGAATCTTTGATAAAGGCATTAAATATAATGAAACTTCGATCGGGCGCGTTTTAAGCACATCACCAGCTCGCGGTACGGGAGCAGGAAAGCAACTGATAAAATATGCGATTGAAACTATTGAAAACCGCTTGCGAACTTCAGAGATAAGAATTTCTGCGCAGGATTATCTTTTAAAATTTTACTCGGATTTTGGTTTCTCAGATACCGGAAAAAAATATCTGGAAGATAATATTCCTCACACAGAAATGCTCAGAAAATAATCTGAGCATTTTTTTTGCCTAAAATTAAATTTGAACAAAGCCAACAGCGACAGAAAATATTGATTACATTTACTTTAACGAAAAACACAGTACATGAAATCCAAATTTTTAACCTTTTTCTGCTTTGCGATGATCTCAGTCAGCGCGCAGGAAATAGCTGCGACTGGCTCTAGGCTAGGCATTGAAGATGCAAAAGATGCATTGGCATTGCACAATCAAGTGAGAAAAGATGTCGGTACGGCTCCACTTACCTGGTCAGCCGAACTCAGCAAATACGCTCAGGACTGGGCAGATCAACTTGCCAACCGAAACTGTGCATTCGAGCACCGCTCAACCGGAAATTATGGTGAAAATATTTACATGGCAAGTGGTACGCTGGCAACCGCAAAACAAGCGTCAGCTAATTGGTACAGCGAGATTAAAACTTTTAAAAATGTTCCTTTAAATTCGAATAATTGGTATGATACGGGACATTACACGCAAATGGTCTGGAAAAGCACACAGAAGGTAGGAATGGGAATTTCTAAATGTACCAACGGAAATTACATTGTGGTTGCCAATTACGATCCTCCTGGTAATTTTATGGGCCAGACGCCGTATTAATTAAAATTCGGATTGATGTAAAAACAAAAAAGACTGATAAATGATTATCAGTCTTTTTATGTACCCCAGACGGAGGTTATGATATTTCTTTCTAATCTTTACCTATTTTTAAGTCATTTATATTCAGTACATTTGATCTAGAGCCGATTTTGCAAACTTTTATTTTTTTAACTTTAATCATTTTAAATGCAAATTTGTTCCCCCTTTTGTTCCCCCTTTTCTATAACTAAATAAGCTTTAACTAATGCTAAAATATAATTTTGAATTAAGAAAAGATAAGATCAGTCAAGATGGTTTAATGCCTATTAGGATTTTATTTCGGTTTAATAATTCGGTTTTAAAAAGAAATACTGGTCTTAGCTGTAAACCTCAAGATTGGCAAAATAATCGGGTAAAAGCCAATCTGAAAAGAGATTTGTATTATGGATATGATGAGTTAAATGAAAAGCTTCAACAAATTGAAACCAGGATTCAAGATATTTCTCTTTATTTCAGGGCAAATAAAATTGAACCATCAAAGGATTTATTTATTGAGAAGTTTGATTCAATTGAAAAAATTGAAGCGTCTGATGAGCTTGATTTTTTTAAATGTTTTTCTGAATATATTGATAAAGGAAAACTGACGAAAACTCCCAATACAATTAAAGGACAGATAACAGTAAAGAATTTTTTAGAATTCTTCTGTAAGGAACATTTAATAACCCTCACTTTTGATAAAGTCGATGACAATTTTTTTGAAAAACTGAGAGATTATTCTTTCCAGGTTAAAGAAATGAAACAAAACTATTTTGCGAAAGTTATCAAAGTTTTAAAATCGTTTTTAAATTGGGCAACCGAAAAAGGATATAATACAGTACGGGATTTTGAAAAATTTAAAGCTTCTGAACATGACATTGATATTATATACTTGAGTTTTGAGGAGTTGATGAAACTTTATGAAAAAGATTTTGATTCCGACAGACTTTCTCAAGTCCGAGATTTCTACTGTATGGGATGCTTTACTGGTTTAAGATTTTCTGATTTAGCAAAGTTGCATTTAGCAAACATTTCTAATGATCACCTAATTCTGTCTATTCAAAAGACCAAAACACAGAATCACGCGATTAAATTAAATAAATATGCGAAGGCTATTCTTGAAAAATATAAGGGAACTATTTACGAACCATTACCTGTAATCTCTGCACAGAAATTTAATGAATATATAAAGGATTGTTGTGAGCTAGCGGAAATCACACAACCTTTTACAATTCATTGGTTTGTTGGCAATAGGAAAAATACACTTACTCAACCCAAATGTAAATTTATAACTAGCCATACTGCACGCAAAACATTTATTACGAATTCTCTGCTATTGGGGATGGAGCCTAAAGCAATAAAGAAAATTGCAAATATAAAAAAGGATGCTGTTTTAGATAAATACATGAAAGTTACAGAAGCATTCACTGATGAACAGATGAATAAAGCGTGGGGATAAAGTTTTATTGCATATTGCAATATGCAATAATGACCTACTTTAAAAAAAACATAAATTAAAAAGTTTCGTTCCGATACATGAAGCTAAATTATGTCTCTAGTTTCTGATAATGAAGGTTTAATCAGGCTATTAAATCTGAAAATTATGTATGACACATTAATATTATTTGTATTCACGATATTTTTACAACGCTTCAACATATCGATAATTTTGAGCGGGAATATAAAAGGATAAAATTTACTAGTTTTCATAAAGGTTAATTGGAAATTCGCTGAAAACTTTAAAAAAGATCGATAAAAATATTGTTGCATTTCAGTCGTTTGTCGATGGCAGCCTTGGATGTGGAACGATTTACAAGGCTTCCAATTTTAAGTATTTTGGAAAGCATCAACGATTTTTGTTGAGAATCGGAAAACCGGTGAAATAACGCATCAGCAAAACTTGACGAACACAAAATCAAGGGCGCGCTACATCCGGGATAATATCGCGTATATTCTCGGAGATTTCAATGCCTTCAAAGTTGATACATACCGGTATATTTTTCCGCTCTGTAAAAAGTTTCAGTTCAAAAACCCGCAACAGCCTTACCCGCCTTATAATAAAGGCTCCTATCCCATTTAATGGATAAGAAATAAAAAGGTGATCAAAGATCGATTGATTGCATTCATAAACGAACTATAATCTTAGCGAGATTGTAATTCCGGTAGTTACAGCTGCTTTTCGGTTAATACTTGCATTAGTAATTACATTACTAAATGGCATTTATAAAGTAACATAAACTTGCCTTTATTCAATAAATAAGGGCTTTTTTTGGTATTGTGTATGTTAAACTAACTATGTACTTTTGCACACTTTTTTTATAAGAAAATTATGTGTAACTTTAAAGTAGAATAAACAAGTAACAAATATGTATAATAGTTTAGATGTCGCAAATGAATTTATGGATCTTGCTGTACAGGAAGGTGCTACTTTAGAGCCGATGAAGTTACTTAAACTAACCTACATCGCTCACGGATGGTATTTGGGTTTTAAAGATAAAGCTCTTATAAATGATAGCGTACAAGCATGGAAATATGGACCTGTCATACCTGTATTGTATGATGTAATTAGAAGATTTGGCTCTGGTAATGTAGATCCTGTTATCCTGTCAATGTGGAAAGGTAAAGGTCTTGAAAAAGATGATTCTAATTTCATTAAAATTATATGGAAAAATTACAAAAAATTTAATGGATTAGAGTTGTCATCTAAAACACACCAGACCGACACGCCTTGGGATAAAACTTACGATGGTACATTCAATAAAGTTATCCCTAATGAATTAATTAAAGAATATTACAAAGAATTGATTCATGATCAACGAAAGTCAGGACAATAATGATATAGCGGAACATTTCTTTGAAGAAAATCCTCCACAACCAATATCGACTGATGATAGAGTGAGTGAACAAGAATCTTTTCTATTGTTTGGAGGTGACATGAATAATATTGATGTCTTTATTAAACATGAAGAATTCAAATTGAAATTCTTTGAATTTAAACACAGAGAAAAGACGCAAAATGGTGAGGCTGAATCTATACTAAAGGATAGGGAAAATGAAAGGAGTTTACGTAAGGAGAATGCAAAAAAAGCCTTTTATTTTTCTAGTACGTGGGCTGTATTTATTGGTATTATTATACTTATCCATGGATGGCAAAAACATTTAGGATTTGATATTTCTGAAAATGAATTCATGTTTATTTGCGGAACATTAACAGCTTCGGTTTTAATTTTCTATTTAACAGTAATAAAAAATCTTTTTCCTAACAAACCTGATATAAATTCATCAGAGAGTAAATCAGAAAAATAATCAAATTAGAAGCAACCATACTGGTTGCTTTTTCAATTTCATATTTACATGATAATCCTTTGAATAAGTGAAGAACATTATCTCTATAAATTTAATGAGATTGCTATCCTACAAAATGCAGAAATAATTATTAAATGAAAATACCGGATGGTTATTGCCTTGTACCGTTAAAATGGTTAGAAAAACAGGTTTTAAAAGATGAGTGGACCGAAATTACAGAACCCAAGATTTCACAAGTCAGCAAACACTTAGGAATTGGTGTTGATAAGATAAAAAAAGATTTAAATAAGATTGGTTGTCCTTTACGAAAAAGTCAACCCGGTGGAAAAGGACGAGGTAACGAAATTAGATTTTTTAAACCAACTGTGGAATGTTATAAAGGATGGCTTGATAGAAAGTAATCTTAAATTTTAATTGAAAAATTCTCTATGTCTTCTGCACATCCTAAACATCTATAAATAGTAGATTAATAAAAACAATATCTTCACTTTCAGCCTTAGACCATGTCCGACCTGTTACTCTGCCAAGCTCAAGTTTATTATTTTGCTCAACATAGCTTTTGAAAACCTGTTTATCATCTTCTTTTAGATATTGAATTATATCAACATGATCATCAAGTCTAGGAACGATTGTCATTACCTGTTCAGGAATTAAAATTTTTGCCTCGTTTAAAATATCTGAAATAAAATATACTTTCATGTTATTTTTTTTTAAATATAAGAAGAAAAATCATAATATAAATAAAGAGATTATGGAGTCACTAAAAAATGAAATTAATGCTTTGCGGCAGAAGCAGTATAGAATAGAAAAGAAACAAAAAAAAGACAATGCTGAAATTTGGAATCGTATAGAACTGCTCTCCGAACTTATCGAACAAACTAACAATATTGGGTCAAAGAGATCAATTTCAGACTCAATGCAAATATCAATAAATAAAATTGCACAAAGAAGAGGTTGGAAAAATCCACCAGAATGAATAAATTTTTATAATTGATTTTCGAGAATTCTTTGATGCCCTGTTTCCGTAAGAATGTATTGTTCTATATCTCGGAAATAACCTATAAATTTAATATAGCCCATATTTTCAACTCCTGCTAAAAGAGTAGCAGATTCAAGCGAATCCTTTTTAGTAAAGTCATTGCATTCTTTAATATAATTTGTTGCGAGAAAAAATAGAGAGTTCGGATCTTTTATATCATTCAGTTTAATTCCATTAAAAATAGATAATAATGTTGTTGATAATTTTTTATCATAAATTTTTCTTTAAAAATAATTATTTTCAAATTATCTATTCAGTAATTTTAAAAGAATCGTACCTTAAACAAATAATTATTAACCTTTAAAACAAATATATATGCCAGAATTTAGAAAAGTAAAAGTAACAGTGACACGTACGGGAAAATCATTCACAGGTTCTTTTCATCAATGGTTTGAAAAAAAGTACGAAGATGGAACAACATGGTTATTTGGGTTGGTTGAAAATGAAAAGGGAGTAATGCAGTTATGCGATTTTCAAACTTACGAATTTGAATTTCTACCAGAAGAAAAAAAAGAGATCAGGTATTTTGAACCCTCATAATGCGAGTTTAAATCACATTAAAAAGCAGTCGGTTGACTGCTTTTTTTATTTAATTCTAATATTCTTGAGCAAATTTTTATTTCTATCAGACTTCCCTACTGTATATTTATTTGTGGTTTTCGGTGTTAGATGGTTTGCCATTCCTTGCGCCAAATTGATTGAGATAACAGGCGCTTCCACTCCATTCTGATACTCATCCAACATATCCAAAAATAAGTTCCAAAAGTAGAAATCTTAATGTACTGTAATTCTTTCTCCTCTTTTATTTAGTATCATTTGAGAATCTTTGACATTTCGTTTTCACCGCTTAGTAAATTGATATGGTCTGATTGCGTTTTCACTTGGTAGTAATCCTTTGGAATAAATATTTTTGTACCTCGACATAAATACTTCCAAGTTATCCAAAAAAAATTATCAAAAAAGATCTAATTGCTTTATTGATCATTTATCTTAATCTGATGTATTTAGGATCATACGTCAAAATTTAAATTTAATTAATTGCCAGGGGTAAGTTAATTAATACTAAAAATAAATTGTTTTAGTTAAATTTAGTTAAAAAGAAGACTTACTCCCAAAGTCTAATTTATTATATTCAAGAACAATTTATAGTATGAAATATAAATTCTACTCTATTCTAAATTAGAATAGATGGCTTTATCCCATTTATAACCTTTTGATTTACAAATCATAAAGTAATATTATTGCAATTAAGTTAAACAAATTTAATTACAATATATGTCACTACAACTCTATTCCCATTCCAAAGGAGATCTTGAAAAAGCGGTTGAAATTATTCTTAAGAAAGCAACCGAATTTACCTTACCGATAAAAGAAGAACAGCAGCCAGAAGATCTTGTTCCACAGATTGAAGCTGCAAAGTTTCTACATGTTTCTATCCCAACAATTATTGACTGGAGAAAAAACAAAAGCCTACCCTACTACAATTTTAGCGGACGTTATTATTATTCTAAAAAAGAACTTTTAGAATATGGTAGAAATCGTAGAAAGTAGTAAAAACTAAGAAAAAACTGAGCCCCATCCCAAATTTTCATTCCGATTCTTCCAAAACCTTTAAACTTTAGAAAAACACTCCTTGATAGAAGAGATTTGCAAAGTTAATAGCTGATTCAAACTTACTTAAGTATTAGTCATCATGACGGCAAAACCCATAGTGTGTTACAAAAATATTTTACGATCAAGAGCAATTAAAAATGAATGATAAAATTTTCTCTCCAAAAGCCAGACGAAGAGTGCTTATTTCAAATGATTTTCGGGAGGTTTTAATTTCTCACGAAACAACAATTATTGAGCAAAGAATTCTGGTTGTAATCTTATCTGCTATCAAAGAAGAGCAGTCTTTATTTATAACGGTAAAATCTCCGATTAAGACTAAAGAGGAAAAGCAACTTTCTTTCGATGATTACTATGATGATTGGGCAAATCAAGGAACTGTTGATTTTCTATTGTCAATTGACGATCTGAATCCTGATAGAAAAATGAAAAATGAGTATATCCAATCAGCACTGGTAAACATGGCAAATCTAAATTGGCTAAGACTGAAGGATGAAAACATTAATGGATACAAAGCCGTTCCTTTTATTATTGCGCCTAGGTGGAATAAGAAAAGTATTTATTTCAAAATGGACAAAGCTGTAATGAGACATTTGCTCAATATGAGGTGTTATTTTCCGATCAAAAAAGATCTCCCCTCCTTAGCATCCACTTCCAGCACTCTTCGGTTTTTAATGTGGTTAGTGAAATACAAGCAGTATGGAGGTACAATGAAATCTTATACGCAGGTGTTAAAAGAATTATACATTTCTAAAGATTACTATGAGGGGCATTATCGTTTCGAAAGAGATTTTTTAAATAATGTGAAAGCAGATCTTGACAGTTACAATGAACTAAGCTTTAATTACACGTATTACAAGGGTAATTATAATTTTTCAATTTACTATACGAAGAACACTGTTGGCGCGGGAGAATTCTTTTCTACATTAAATGATCTACAGACAGACCGGGCATTGAAATATTTAAAAAAGACAAGACAACTGGATAACAGCAATTTATCCGTTCTGCGAAAGCTATATAAAATTCGGGGCTACAAAGTGTTATCCTCAAGATTAAAACGAAAGATTGATCCCAAATTTAAAGGAATTGATTATGTAAAAGAGGTTTTTCGATTGCTTGAGAATGAATAGGATCTTATCTCCGTATTTCAGGACTTTAACTCCGTATTATAAGATGTTATCTCCGCCTTTCCGGATATTGTTTCCGATAAAAGAGATATTGTTTCCGCCATTCCGGATTTTATCTCCGATAAATCAACCCAAACGCAACCTAGTTGACTCATTTCCAATCCGATAGAAAGACAATAAAAATCTTCTTAATTATAATAATTCCTGTTAAGTTTTTTAATCTTAATAATTATAACAATGAATGCGAATAAATCTCAGGAATTCTAACGCTGCAACAGGCTGAACATCAATAATATTTTACGCACTATCGTTGCATCAAAACAGGATATTATCTCCGTAATATTTTTGTTGCTGAAAGAAACAAATAGCACTAATTATAAAATGAACTGTAAACAATTTAATACAATCCCGCTGGAAGAAGTCCTCCTTTCTCTCGGACACCTTCCTGCTAAACGCTCAGAAAAAGAAGCGTGGTTTCTCAATCCTTTTGCCAAAGAAAACCACGCCTCTTTCAAAGTAAATAAAAATTTAAACTACTGGTATTTACATTCTGCAGGAATAGGTGGCAATAATATAGATTTTATGCGTAGATATTTGAACGCTTCAGTAAGTGAAGTTTTGACATGGGCGGAAAACCGAAAATTTTCTTCTCTTCAGTATCAAAATACATCAAATCCTAAATTGGAAAATCTTTCTAAAAATTATGAGATTCTTGAAACATTAAATGTTCAGCATCCAGCCCTTTTGGAATATCTGAAAGAAAGAAAAGTCGAAAACCAAACTAAGTTTTTAGTTGAAATTCATTACCGGATAAATAACAAAAACTATTTCGGAATAGCTTTCAAAAACGATTCAGACGGTTATGAAATTCGCAATAAATATTCGAAAATATGCTTAGGCAAAAAAGATATTTCGACCATCTCAAACAATTCAAATCTAGTAAGAATCTTCGAAGGTTTTTTTGATTTTATTTCTTTCAAAAATTTGGAAAACCAATCACAAAAAGAACCCTCTGACTACATCATTTTGAATTCCATTTCGATGATATCAAGCTTGAAAAAATCACTCGGTAGCTATGAAAATATTGAGCTCTATTTGGACAATGACGAAGCTGGAAATCGTGCTGTAAAAATGGTTATGAGCGAAAATCAGAACGCTAAAGATTTGCGCGATTTATATAAAGACTATAAAGATTTAAATGATTGGCTAACTAATGAAGATGCAGATCTCAAAATGGGATATAGGTTAAAAAGGTAATAGTACACCTGTACAGAATAACACCAGGTCTCCTTAGAAGGTGCGCAAATTAATATTATGTAGCAAACCTGTATAAAATAGTATTAGGTAGAATTAAAAAAGGTTGGAAAAGATTCGGTAGACAATTAGTGCAAAAAGTACCTAAAGTTTACAATAAGCGTAGCCGCTGATTGCAAAATTTAGATTTTTGATTTCTTCCTGTCGTCAGAAATGTTTGAGATACGATAAAATTAAAACCATGGAAAAAGATTTCTTACAGGAATTTATAAAGAAAGCTGTCGAAGAAAATGAGAAGAAACTTGATGGTGAAAAGAGAAAAAAACATTTTCAAGAACTCGGCAGAAAAGGTGGTTTGAAAAAGAAAAACAATAACCATTTAAGCAGAATAATTTCTTTTCGGGTTACTGACTCTGAGTATAAAGAGAATCTAAAATTCGCTGAAAAATTTAACCTCAAATTATCCACTTATGCAAGGATGGTTTATCTGGGAAAAGAACTGAAGATAAATGAATTTAAAACCGATGAAGTCTTGCTCAAATATGGAAATTATTTCATCAGAATTAAAAATTTGTTGAAACATCGTGAGTTCTCAAAATTTGAAAACAAGAAGCAAATCCTTCAGGAGATTGAAACCATTACCAAGCTGATTTATCATTATCTGTATGAAAAACAAAACTGGGAGAAACCTACTTAATCAAATCTAAGAATGAATAACAGCGCAACGACCAGAAATATATCAAAGATTGCCATCGAATATAATAGCAATGACAAAGGAACTGCTCAAAGGATTTACCAAAATAATCTGTTAAGCGAAGATCCGGAACTTCAGTTTAAAGAAATGAAATCAGTTGCCGACAGAAACAAAAATGTAAAAAACTGGGCACTCACCGGATATATCTCTCCTGAAAAGTTTATTGGAGATAAACTTTCCGACGACGAACTTGCAGAACTTGCACTGAAAGCATTGAAAAAGATCGGAGTAACTGATAAAAACCAGATACTTTTGGATATTCATGCTTCTACGAAACAAAAGCATATTCACTTCATCGTAAATCGTGTGGATATTAATGGAGTCAATGCAATTAAAGCTCACAAAGTCGGTGAAAACTTCGGAAAGGCTGTTCGTGAAGTTTGTCGCGAAATGAATCTGAAGACAGATATTGAGATTGGCAAGGAAAAGAAAAAACTTATGCTTGATGCTTTACTAGCTGCTCTTAAGATTTCAAGAAACTTTGACGAACTCACAAATTCTATGAAAAAAGCAGGTTTCCGAATAACAGTTTCTCAAAACGAAAAAGTCGGAATCTCAGGAATGCGAATCGTAAGATTAGAAGATATTAATGATCAAACCGACCGTGACTATAAGTCGGGTTATAAGCTTTCTGAAATAACAAATTCTCTAAAAATTACAGACATTAAGCAGAAACTACAGGAAAATCACGAAAGAGCCTTGGAGTTTGATTCAACAGAAAACATTTACACTGATATAAATGCGACTTTAGATGACAGTACCAGTGACAATAAATACAAAAGCTTAATATCAGTTAGCAAACAGCTTGAAAATCTGACAAAGGAATTTTTGAAGCCAACCTTCACGTCAGCACAAGATGATTTGCTAAAAAAGAAAAAAAGGAAGTTTAGATAATATGGATAATAATAACCTTACAGATGGATTTGCGTTACTCCAAAAGGTAATTGAAACTAATGAAGCCACTATCGAACATTATATAATGCTCATGAATGCTCGTGAGGATATGGTTCGTATGGATCAGAAAATAGAAGCGTCTTTATTTAATTTAAATGAAACTTTGAAAAATTCATCAAGACTACTGGAATTAGAAGAACAGAAAAGGCAAGGCTTTCTTTCAACTATTCCTAAGAGTATTGAAGCAAATCTTTCAGATAAATCAACCCAGCAACTTGATCAAATAGAAAAAAAATCGAAACTCGTTAAAACTGTTTTTTATGGAATGATTACATCACTGTTTCTTTCGTTTATTATAACTTTCGGAAATATCGTTTTTGCAAAGCAATGGTACACCGAGAGTCTTCGTAGCAAAAGTGAGCTTAGGCAAGAAATTATGGACGAAATTAAAAATACAGGTCAATCGATTTATCGAGTAGGTGACTATGATAAGCTTCATTATAATACTGAACTAATGAACAAATGGATGAAAAAGAATCCAGAAGATGCTGAAAAGTTTTTAAGATTTAAAGATGGTTATGAAAGTCGGTAAATTTGAATAACTGTTCTACGACATCCTTCTGCGAGAGGTAATTATTAAATTATGCCAACCGAAGAGTTGCTAAACAAATTACTCTGCATTCGAGATCCACTCCACATCTTTTCTATCTCTCAAAAAATAATCAAACCATTCAATCATTTTCTCCGTAAGATCGATACGCTGTTCCTTTCCCATTAGTGAGTGCAGTTCATCCTTGTAAAACAAAGAGATTACACGCTTCCGGTATTTCCTCAAGGCAGTATAAAATGAACGGGTCTGTTCCGGATTCACGTTTTTATCACCAGTTCCCGTCCACAACAGCACCGGACTTTTTACCTGATCAGCAAAATACAGCGGATTGTTCCGGTAATATTTTTCTTTGTTATCTGTAAACTTCCCGAGCCTAAACTGCCCGTCTTCATATCGGTAATAATCCGCAGAGAAAAAATTATAATTGAAAGCAAAAGAAGTATTAATAATATCTGAAATAGATGCCCCTGAAACATACGCGGCAAAACGGTCAGACTGAGTGGCTATAAAATTAGTCTCATACCCTCCGAATGACTGCCCCAGAAGTCCCACTCTACTCATATCCGCCTGCCCTACTTTCTGCACTTCATCCAATGCAGCATTAACGCAATGCAAAGCTGCATTGCCCGGCCCTTGTTCTCCTGTATTATTTATATCAGGAAGAAGTACCATGTATCCCAGCTCCAGGAACAGCCTTTCATTAAAACCCCTCGAATTTTTAAAAGTTGGTAGCAGGTATTTATTATGGTTCTGATGCTGCAATTCATAAATCGATGCAACCACCGGATATTTTTTACCGGCAGAATAATTCGGCGGATAATACAGGAGCGCAGTCAAATCTTCCCCTGCAATACCTTTGTAGTGCAATCGCTTCATATTTATCTTCGAAGTATTAGAGGCTGAAGATACCGAATAAAGCGTTTCGGCAGAATCAGAAGAAAGTTTCCCGCAGATCTTTGGCGACTTATTATAATTTTCAGAAAACCAGAAATAATTCCTATCCGTTTGATTATGTACCGGATCACTAATTCTGTTTTCTGTCTTTGGTACAACTACCTTCAACTTATTTTTGTTCCAGTGAACAATACTTGAGCTGTAATCTTTCTCACCGGTCAACTTTAAAAGTAATCCCTTACTTATATCAACCTGATGGATAAGAACATTGTTCTGCAACAATGATTTATCAACCGCTGCATTCAGTATCTCAATATCAGAATCAGGTAAAGATTTCAGAAGTTTCTTTCTGAATGTAACCAGATCCTGTTTCCAAAGCATCTCGCCTTCGACCCAAATCACCTCCCGATCAGAGGTAAAATACGGTATTGCGTTCACTCCAAAGTCCTGTTTGCGGGGCTGAAAATTTAAATCTTTTGTCTTACGTACAAACCACGACTTTCCCGTTCTGTAAAACACAAATGCTCCTGTTGAATCAGTGATTATAGGCTTAGACGTTATAGCCAATATTGTCATTCCTGATTTATCAGTTTTAGATTCTAATTTTCTTTTTAACTTTTCCAACGGATTATACAGAAAATATCTTCTGACCGTTTCCTTTGCATTCAGATCATTGCTGTCAACCTGCTGGGAATCAATTTCAGATCGGATAAACAGACCGGTCTTACCCAGAGCAACAACATTCGAATAATTATCTTCAGAAGTATCAACGACTGTATTTTGTTCCGGGTACCATAAAACCCTTACCGTTTTTCTCCTGTCCCGGAAATGATCTTCAAGATCAAAATCTTTTCCGTACCATATATCAACAATTCCCTTTTGTAACGGCTCCAACGTCTGAAGATCAATCAGGATCGCGGAAGGATCAGATGATGCATGCTGCTGAATACCGTCAAACTCAGCCTTTCTGTTATAAGATAATAGTTCAGGATTTCCGCCACCATCGTTAATGCAATACATTGAAAATTTCTTCCCTTTACGGACAGTAACCAGCCACCCTCTTTTATCCAAACCGGATTTACTGACCGCATACATTTCCTGGTCTGATTCAAAAACCTTCACGATGTCCTTTCCCTCATATTTAAGAAGTTCCTGTCCATTACCCTTCTGCTGTATCATCATAACTTCATTTGCCAGAACAATCACTCTTTTAACATCCAGGACACGTTGAACCAGATTCATCCTCCTGTTATAAAACTCCACCAAGCCCGACTTCTTCTCATTGTAATGCACGTAGAATAAATCCAAAAGTTTTACAAATCCCACTGCTTTAACATCAGAAAAAGCGATCTCTTTTCCGGTTTGCAGATCTTCGTATTTCGTATCAGTTCCAAAACTGTACACCAATTCATGATCACGTATAAACTGCCAGTAGCTAACGCCAGGTTTCGTCAATACGACTTTTTTATGATGCACAGACGCCACCTTCAATTCCGACGGTCGCGATTCATAAACCGACTGCCACGAAATCCATTTACCGTTTCCGGATACACTAAGAAAACGGAGTTCCTCCTGCTTCTCTACCAGATCCCCCAGATGCTGCATTTCACTTGTTTCCTGAGACTTCAGGCAAGGCAGCGATGTAAACAATAAAAGCAAAGCGGTAACTAATTTAATCAGGTTCGGCATATACAGGTATTTAAAAAGTTAAGAATTTAGAATTTAGAATTTCAAGAATGCCTATCACAATGTATCCCTCTCGCCAAACTGACAGCCACGCAGGGAAGGTTTACTTTATAAATAAGGCATAGAGAAGCCAGATAACCAAAAACGGTTATCTGAACTTCTGTGAATAGTTTTGTGAAAAGAATGTATGTGAGACCTGTCCCCTGACAATCCAGGATCATAACTTAATCACGGATAACCATTCGTTGATTTTTCAACAGAAAATATTTCCATCAAAAAAACCTGATCAACACAGCGCTGTTAATACCCCTGATTCTGGGGATTCAGTTTGGGATTCAGTAGCAGTTCTTTATTCGGCAGCGGCCATTGCGCGTGAAAGGATTTCCAGTTGGGTTTTACCGTTACCAGCTGATCCAGTAATCCCCACCTTTTCAGGTCAAAGAACCGGATGCCCTGCTCTGCAAACAATTCCTTCCTCTTCTCTGCCCTCAGTTCAGACAAGGCAGCATCAGCAGTAAGGTTCAGCGGAAGTGCTGTTAGTCCGGCACGCTGTCTGGTCTTATTAATATACGGAATTGCTGCAGCTACCTGCCCCTGCGCAATCAGCACTTCTGCATACAGGAAATAAACCTCTTCAAGCCTAAAAACAATGGAATATTCCGTGGCGTTATTAACGCCTAAGTTCCGGTACTTTGAGATCTTATAATTGGTCTGCGTCTGAAAAGGAACCGCGGTCACATACTGCTGCTTTCTCAGATCACCTGTCGTAAACTGACTAACCAGATTTGGACTGGCAGTAAACGAGGTTGGTGCTCCTACAAAGTTGTACAACGTGGCTTCTTTCGTTGCATCATTGGTATTCTTCGGCTTTAGCTGCCAGAGAATATGCGTTCCCGTTTTCTGAAACACCTTGGTGATATCACTTTGAAATGCATACGCAGAGGACTGAAGAATACCCTGGAGCAGCAAACCCGCTTCGGTATACTTATTAAGAGTCATCTTGATCTTTGCCAAAGCCAGGTAACCCGTCATCTTATTCGGATAGATACGTTCGGTATTCCGGTAAGCCGCCGGCAGCAGGTTTACCNGCACTTTTTACGCATCCTTTGGGATTGCCGATTCCGTACCCTGAAGCAGCAAACCTGCTTCGGCATTCTTGTTAAGAGTCATCTTGATCTTTGCCAAAGCCAGGTAACCCGTCATCTTATTCGGATAGATACGTTCGGTATTCCGGTAAGCCGCCGGCAGCAGGTTTACCGCTTCAGACATATCCGTTTCAATTTTCGCCAGAAACTGATCCTTCGGCATCCTGGAAAGCTGGCTGTTGATCAGGTAATCTGTTGTATCAGTGTACGGGATCTCACCATAGATCTGGTACATATAAAAATAMAGCAGCGAGCGGACAAACAAAGCCCATCGGAATATATCTCCATTCACGATATTGAATGCCTGATNAAACTGATCCTTCGGCATCCTGGAAAGCTGGCTGTTGATCAGGTAATCTGTTGTATCAGTGTACGGGATCTCACCATAGATCTGGTACATATAAAAATAAAGCAGCGAACGGACAAACAAAGCTTCCCCCGTTATCCTGTCTTTTGAAGCCTGCGACAGAGAAGCAGATTTCCGTACGCCTTTAATAATACTGTTGGCTGCGTAAATATGCTGATACGCATTCGTCCATACATTCGAGACCACTGAGTTCGTCGCAATCTGCTGATTCAGGAATATATCCACGATACCATTACTTCCTGGAGGATAGACACTACCAATATCATCCGTATAGATTCCCAACAAAAGGCCCATGCCATCCGCACCTCCGGAAAGCAGCGAATTATTCCACAAATTGGCATACATTCCGGCCAGTGCCGCTTCGGCCGTCTGCTCATCCTCAAATACCAGTTCCGTCGGAAGCTGGTTATTCGGAAAGTCCGTCTCAATCCACTTCTCACAGGAAACCGGAACAACCACAGCTGCGAGTGCCATTCCCAGAACCATCAACTTCAGTACTGATTTACGGCTGATCACCGGACTTTTAAAAAAGCCCATCTTTATGATTTTAGTATATATAGTATCTATTTTCATCTCTAAATAAGTATTGTGTTAAAAAGTAAGCTGGAATCCCATCGAATAGGTTTTAAGCGGAGGAAGATAACCGGTCAGCAGAAACTCAGGATCAAGCCCAAAGTAATTGGTAAACGTCAGCAGGTTCTGTCCCTGCACATACAGCATCGCCTCCCTGATTCCAAACTTCTGGACAGGAATGCTGTAATTGATCTGTACATTCTTCAGCCTGATAAAAGAGGCATCCCCAACTGCAGCCGTTGAATTCTGAAACAGACTGTGCAGCGTATTCTTCTGCGCATTGCTTCCCGAACTGTACTGCATATAAGCTGCGTCAGTATTTGTCGGTGACCATGCATCCAGAACCTCCACCGGCTGATTGGTAATATTACCGGGAATCAACATCTGCCTGTTGTAATTGTAATTTCTCTGCTTGACAAACTGAAAAAGAAAGGATGCCGACCACTGCTTGTACTGAAGGTTATTCGACCAGCCGCCAAAAAAGTTCACCCCGATCTTTTCGATCACCTGATTGTCATCGGGCGATGTCAGCCTTCCGTCACTATTAAAATCCTTAAACTTATACAACCCTGTCGCCGGGTCAACCCCCTCAAACTGGTACACTTTTACCAAAGACGTCGGATACCCGATCACAAACTGGTTAGTATACGTAGATCCTGCAAGACCCGGAAATTCCAGCAGCTTATTCCTCGGAACTGTCAGGTTAAAGGAAGTACTGTATTTCAAAGCTGCAGATTTAAGCACCTGCAAGGAAGTCTCAAACTCCCAACCCGTGTTCTGAACTTTTGCAGGTAGATTCGACTGGATGCTGGAAAACCCTGTCGTCGCAGGAAGCGGAATTCCGACCAGCTGATTCGACGATGTATTATCATAATACGCTACCGTCATGCTGATCCTGTTCTTCAGTAACGAAAGATCAATAGCTGCCTCTTTCTTCACCGTCTTCTCCCAGCTGAAATTCGGATTGTACAGACGCGAAGGCGACAGCCCGGTAATACCGTTATAGATATTCGATGTCACACTGAACGTATTCAGGTACTGATAGTCCCCGATCCGGTCACTGCCTGTAGTCCCATAGCTCCCGCGAAGTTTCGCGAAACTCAGCCATGAAAGATCCTTCAGCCATTTCTCTTCCGAAAAAAGCCAGGCCGCGCCCACCGCCCCGAAGTTCCCGAAACGGTTATCGGGTCCGAACCTGCTCGAACCGTCCCTCCTTCCGGTCAGGTTGATAATATATCTTTTCTTATACTGATAGTTCAGCCTTGCAAAAGCAGCGGTGTAGTAATACTGGTTTTTAACCTGGTCAGACACCACCTTCGTTTTCGCAGCTCCCAGATTCTCAATCAGGGCATTGCTCTCAAAACCGATTCCCTGAATCGAACCCTGCCGCGTCTCAGACTGTTGCAACGTCGTTCCGATCAGCATATCAAAACGGTGGTTGTTCCAACCGTAATCCGCTGCGATCTGTGGTTCCAGCAAATACGAAAAAGTCGTGCTGTTGTTTCTTGAAGAATTGGAATTCGCACTCGTCAGCCCGGACGCCGGATTAAACATCGTATGAGGCTTCAGGCTCAGCTCCTCAAAATTCTGATACGTAATTCCACCATTCAGTTTCACTGAAAGAAACGGAAACAATTTATAGGTAACATTCGTCCCACTGTTGATAAAGACCGTACTGTTCAGGTATTCACTTTTAAACCCGGCCACGGGATTCGTGAACGTATTGTTTTCCCAGTTGATATTCGCGGCAGCATCATACAGTGCCGGGGCATTCGGGCTGAGCGTAAGGCTCCTTTTCGTCAGGTCCTCATTCTGAACATTGTTGTCCTGAAAAGAAAATGAATTGCTCATATTCAGATCCAGTTTCTTATCCGGACTCCTGAAAGTAAAGTTCCCTGTAATATTATTGGTCTTATACATAAAATCAGCCGGAAAAACCGTCGCCTGCTCCTGATGACCATAGGATATAAGATACGAGGCATTATCAGATCCACCGCTCACCGAAAGCTGCACCACAGAAGCATCCGAAGTCCTTCCGATCAGTTCCTTTTGCCAGTCCGTATACCGGTTCTGATCCCAAGAATTCAGATCATAAGCAATCGCAGGAATTGTGGTGATCCCGTCATTCTGATACGCGGTCTTTCTCATAGCAAGATACTGCTGCGTATCCATCATCTGAAGACGGTTCGCCACAGAACTTAAAGCATACGACGAATTGATCTTAAAATCCGTTCTCCCCTTCCTTCCTTTCTTCGTCGTCACAATCACCACCCCGTTCGCACCTCTACTTCCGTAAATAGCCGTAGCATCGGCATCCTTTAGTATCTCGAAACTCTCAATATCATTATGATTAATTGAATTAAGCGGATTGATGGACGAAAACGGAAGAATCGTTGCCGTATAAAGGGAAGGCGTTTCGGCACCGATCGGAACCCCGTCAATAATATACAAAGGCTCATTCCCCTCACGACGAATACTGTTCTTCCCGCGGATCTGGATATCAAACCCACCACCCGGAACCCCCGAGTTCTGGATAATAGAAACACCCGCCATCCTTCCCTGTGCGGAAGACAGCACATTCGTCACCGGCTGATTCTCAATATCCTTCGCAGAGATCTTCGCGATACTCCCCGTACGCTCCTTATCCCGAACCTTATAGTATCCCGCATTCAATACCACCTCCTCAATGGCATTGGTCTTAACCGTGTCCCTCGCAATAGCCGTACTGTCTGTAGCAGTAGCAGTAACTCTGCCGCTATTCTTCCTGATCTGCGCTTGAAGTGAACCGCAGAAAGCGGTTAACACCAAAGCAAGACCCATACTTCCTATAGCAGTATAGGATTTTTTCATAGTTTTGTAAAGTTTTAATTAAACGATTTCAACAGAACTGCTCTTTCCCAAGTGTCCAAACTAAGGGGAAAGGGCTTTTTTTCTGATCAAAACCCAAATGATTCCATTTCTCTTCTATTTTATTCCAACTCTATTTATTTTTTAGGCTATAAAAATGTCAGGCTGAGCCTGCCGAAGCCATTACTACCGAATTCATGTATCTGAAAACAAAACTTTCCTGAATGCCTCCCGGCCAAAAAAATGACATAGAAAACCCAGATCGATAACCAGAAGGCACCGGAAAGCCATTAAAATATGAATGAAATGGTCAAGCAAAAAGCTTATTAAAAAGCCGCAATAGGTTGTACACCCTACTGTATCATATCAAGATACTCTATGTGGTGAAGCAGGCTTAGATGAAAGAAGAATAATCGAACAACATAAAAACAAAACGGCATGGAACTCTACATTATCCGATCTGAGGCACTGGTATACCTAACGTACAGATAAGAGAGCCCACGCCGCGGTCGTGAGCTTCAGTACTTATCATCTTGTACGTTAAAAATTACCAGTTTTCAGATCAAGATTCTAAGCAATAGCTTCTATATTTCTTTGAAGTATCGCAAAGTTACATTTCTGTAACTCGTTTTACAAATATAATAAAAATACTCACAACTCGGATTTAAGTCCGAATTATTTTATAGAATATGAGTTTTATTTGTTTACATGAAAGTTGCAAATAGAAAGATTGTTGAATTTATAAGGGATAAATGGGTCATTCCTATGAACAATAATAGCCAATTTGCAACGGAAAATAATATTGATGAAAAGACTGTAAGACAAATTCGAGAGGACAAAGATTATCAAATTAGCTTGACAACTATAATGAGAATATGTGAGGCTAAAGACATTGCATTATCTGATTTTTTTTTTAAAGTTGGAATCTAAAATATTTTTGGTCTGAGCAACCGATTCTAGATAAAAATATGATGAAATAAATAAATCGTATTGAAAAAGCAGTCCTGACTATTGTCAGGACTGCTTTTTCATCTGTAAACATGGCACATTTCAAAATATAATTTTTAAGTTGTAGAAATTGGAGATTATAATTTTTTTGTAGAAAAACTATTAGTATGTTTTTAACAGATAACTTAATTAAGGAGGAATAGCCCTTATCCACTTATAAATTATTTAACGACTATTTCAAAAAGTTTAATGCATTTATCTTGCTAATTTTTTAACTCATAAATGTTTTCCAATCATTCATCAGATCAATAAGTTCCTGCAAAGGCATCTTAAAACTTTGATTATATTTATTTCCTGCCAAAAAATAAACTACATTATTCTCAATATCAAGACTACCATTACCATATCCAATATCCCAATTGTTACCTAAAGGTGCTATAATTTCTTCCCAGCTTTTTGCTCCATTTTTTACATTTTCTAAATCATCTAATACTTCTTGTATATCGTCTATGAAACGGAATTGACCAACAAAATGACTTAATAAAATATATTTATCATCTGTAGATTTTACAGCTTTAATATCTTCATTATTTAACCCTTTACTACTAAATATTACTTTATCCATTTTTTTAATTTTTAAAAATTATATATGCAGTTTGAATTTCTCTTGTATTCTTATCAATGAAAAACTCTATTTCAATTCCATTCTTAGTCATTCCTTGAAATTTATTTCCATCAGAAAAAGTAATATTTTCGCTAGCTTCTTTTACTATACGTTTTATTTTTTCTAAGTCCCATTGTTTTGGAAAAAAAGTGTGTTTATCTTTCTTTATTGTAAACTCTCCCAGCTCTTCTATCCTATATTATATTTTTGAAATTAATACTTTCTCACCAGTAGGTAAAAATTTGACCGCTATATGTTCATAAATCTCTATCAGATTTTTATTAAAATTATTCAACATATGCATTCCCCCTTTAGCCTTTATTAGGGCTTGATAGGGTGGTTTTACTGCTGTTTTTAATCTGCCTTTTCCCAATAAATACTCTTATTCCTCCAAAATTCTTGTAGGATTGCTCTCTTCAACACCATTAATCATTATTATAAATCATCTGCATAAAGAAGTTTTCCTGTGATTTTGTCTTTTGCTATATTTATTAATCTACCGTCCCTCATAGAAGATATTTATGCTTTAGTCTGTTATCCAAGTATTCTTTTTACAAATGTTTTATGGTCTTCAATTCTATGGTTTCGCTTTTTTGCAACGGCTTTTAACTCTACAGTAAAATCACTTACTGGATCCCAATCATTATATGTTTTTTTCTTAATGCCATATTTTTGAGAGAGGCCATTCGACAGTTTGTTTGCAATTAGTCCAAATTGGCAGTAATAAAATTTTCTTTCATCAAACCAATCTTGATAATCTGGTGGAAATGCTATGTTGTTGCTCGCGCTGATCATTCGATTTCCATCCTCAATTTCACTTGGAAATGATAAAATTTCGAACATTAAATTATGATCGATGCTTTTCCAATCGATATCCTCAGGATATTTTGGTACAGGTGGACTTATAACTTGAGGTTCAAGACAGCCTTCTGACGATCTCTGTCCTTCAAACAAACCATCATCTTTAATTACACTTGCACAGTCCTCCATGTATTTGTCTAATATACATACCAATCTAATCGCTAAATATCGAGCGCTTTTATTAGTTTCTTTTTTGCTTGTCCAGTATGATTGCATCCATGAAAGGCTCGATCCTATCAGTACACCTAGTAATCCAAAAATTGCTTCAGTCATTAGTTTTAATTGAAATCAAAAGACAATTTACGAGTTTATTAAAATATGTGAAAAAAAAATTATTGACATATTAACCTATTATTCAGTCTACATAAAATTAGTAACTTAGAATCGTCCTATTTTAAAACATCAGAGCATGAACTAATAACCGAGAACTTAATTTATGTATATAAACAAAGTAATTATTTCTAATTTTAAATCGTACCGTAAACCATTTTGCCTAGAACTGGAAAAAGGGCTTAACATATTGGTTGGTAATAATGAGACAGGAAAGTCAACGATACTGGAGGCTATACATTTGGCTCTTTCAGGACTGTCAAATGGAAGATATTTTATTAATGATTTGTCAGAATATTTTTTTAATTACGAATCTGTGCAGGAGTACTTGCTAAGCTTAGGCTCTTCTTCTCCTTTACCACCACCAGAGATTAGCATTGAAATATTTTTTGCAGGTGACGAGTTTCCTCTTTTTGAAGGAAATGGGAATAGTACTAAAATAAATGGATGTGGTATTAATTTTAAGATAGAGTTGGCTGAAAAATATCGAGGAGAATATAATGAATATATTTCCTTGGGTAACATATCAGCACTTCCAATTGAATTTTACGAAGTCAACTGGACGACCTTTGCCAGAGAATCTATAACTCCGAGAAAAATTCCAGTCAAATCGGCTATGATAGATTCTACCTCCAACAGATATCGGAATGGATCGGATGTCTATATATCCCATATACTACGAAACCATCTTGAAGAGAAAGATAAGAATGGTTTAACTCAAGCTCACCGTAGGTTGCAAACGGAGTTTGTCAAGGACGACTCGGTAAAAAAAGTAAACAACATTATTAGTTCAGTAGTCATTGATGGTGCAACAGAGAAGCGTCTAAAACTGACTATTGATCTTTCATCAAGGGACGCATGGGAATCTAGCTTTCTTACATCAGTAGAAGAGATACCATTCCATCACATTGGGAAAGGAGAGCAGGCTGTAATAAAGACTAAGCTTGCGTTGGAGCACAAAAAATCAAAAGAAGCAAATATTCTACTAATTGAGGAACCAGAGAACCACTTGTCTCACTCAAAATTAAATAAGCTTATAAAAGATATCCACGACAAATGTATTGATAAGCAGATTCTCATTTCCACACACAGCAGCTTTGTTGCCAACAAACTTGGGCTTGAAAAACTAGTGATCATTGAAAACAAGATTCCGCTTAGGCTAAAAAATTTAAAAGGAGATACACAGGAGTTTTTTGAAAAACTTCCAGGTTATGATACGCTTAGGTTAATATTATGTAAAAAAGCTATACTAGTTGAAGGAGATTGCGATGAGCTTTTGGTACAACGTGCGTACATGGATAAATATAATGGAAGGTTACCTATCGAAGACCAGATCGACGTGATTTCTGTCGGTACTAGCTTTTTACGTTTTTTACAGATTGCATACAAAATAGAAAAACCGGTCTGTGTCGTTACGGATTCTGATGGAGATGTAAGTGCTTTAGAGTTAAAATATGCCGATTATTTAGGTAGTAATGCTAAGTCGTACATAAAAATCTGTTACGATGATTTTATTGATTCAGGAGAACTTATTTTAGCAAATAAAAAACCATTTAATTATAATACACTCGAACCAAAATTTTTGAAAGTAAACGGGACTAAAAAGATCAATAAAATTTTAGTGTCAAATAAAAGTGAGGATGAATTACATCTTTACATGAAAGGTAACAAGACCAGCTGTGCGTTAAAGATTTTTGAAACTAAAGAGCAACTAAAATTTCCAAAATACATTCTAGATGCAATCGAAAAATAAGTTAATAATCTCCGTAGCAGGATCAGGCAAAACAACCTATTTAGTTCGACAGGCACTTAGTGTGAAGGATTCTGTGTTGATTACAACTTATACAGAAGCTAACGAAAACGAGATACGCAGGAAATTTTACGAAATCAATGGTGGAATTCCCTCTAATGTAATTATCCAGACATGGTTCTCTTTCTTACTTCAACATGGAGCAAAGCCGTATCAAAGTTCGATTTACGATGGAATTATTAATGGTTTATTACTGGTTAATACAGCATCAGGCATAAATTTTAAAAATAATAAGGGTATTGCAATTCCGTTTGCGGAAGAAAAAAATTTCAAAGAACACTATTTTTCCAAAAGCGGAAAGATTTATTCGGACAAACTTTCAAAGTTCGTTATACGTTGTAACGATAAATCCAATGGTTTGGTGATCAATCGACTATCCAAGATATATAAAAACTTATTTGTAGATGAAGTTCAGGATTTGGCTGGTAATGATCTTGAATTTCTTAAACTGATTTTTAAAACTGATATTAGAACAATTCTTGTGGGTGATCCTAGACAAGTGACTTACCTAACTCACCATGAACGCCTAAACAGCAAATATAAAAACGGGAATATCAAAGAATACATTACAGATAAATGTAGTAAATATTGCGATATTGATGAAAAAACACTTCGTTTTTCACATAGAAATAGTGCAGAGATTTGTAGTTTTTCCTCAAGATTATTTCCCGAACTGGAAAATAGCCTGCCGTGTAAATGTTTGGAGTGCAGGAGCTTTTCTAATGACCATAGCGGCATATATATTATTAAAAGTAGTGAAGTCGAAAGATATCGTTCAAAATACAATCCGGTTATCTTAAGGCATCAATTGGCTTTGGCACCGGAATGGAATTTTGGAAATTGTAAAGGATTGGGCTTTAATAGGGTTCTTATTTACCCAACACTACCTATTGTACAATATTTGAAGACTGGATTACTAACTAAAACTATTAAAGAAAAAAGAACTGGGAAGACAAAAGAAAAAGGTTTATTAGATGTTGCAAAATTCTATGTTGCATTAACCAGAGCACGATATAGTGTAGCGATTGTCTGTGATTACAACGATGAAACTTTTATAGATGGTGTCAATAAATATTCACTAGACTAATCTAGAATTCGAATTACTTTAATTGACTGCAATTGAGCGAATAATGAAAATTTTATATCGTCTGGAAATTATTAAAATTATTGTATTGAGGGACATTAAATATAAAACTGCAATCTTTGTTGCGGACTATAATGTATATTTGATCAGAAAAATTATTAAATTAAATGGAAAATGCAGAAAAAATGATAAACGATTTGCGTGACCTTTGCTACAATGAAGCATTTAAAAAAGGATGGCACACTGATCACTCAGGAAATCTATTAGATAAAAATAAGGGGGAGATGATCTCTCTTATTCACTCTGAGGTTTCTGAGGCTCTAGAAGGCGAGAGAAAAGGTTTGATGGATAGTCATTTGCCTCATAGGCCTATGCCAGAAGTTGAAATGGCAGATGCTATAATACGTATTATGGATTATTGTGGACGATGGAATTATGATATAGGAGGAGCCATTATTGAGAAATTAGCATACAATGCACAAAGATTGGATCATACACTTGAAGAAAGAATGAAGCAAGGTGGTAAAAAGTTTTAATCCATTCCTCACTGATCATTAACGCTAAAGATTCAGCCGATTTGGAAAAAATACTGATTTTAGTTATTCCGGTAATATTATTGAAAATAAGTACTAACTGTTGACATTTTTTTTTAAATTTAATAAATTAAGAATTAAAAACTTTATTTTAAATTTGGCGTGAGAATTACTTTTGAGAATGAAATAGTGAGAGGTGTTTGTGAAGATTACGAACTCACGTTTGAAAAATATGGGAATGACAGGGCTACCTTATTATTAGGTCGGATCTCGGATATCGAAGCCGCTTCTTGTATTGAAGATATTAAAATTGGGAGATTTGTTATTATTGAATTAACGAATATAAAGGTAGTAATCAATTATTACTTTTCACATCAAGATGATCAGTATATGACATTTGAAGCTCCTCAGGATGATAACTTATCAATCAATTATCATTCATATAAAAAGATCTCAAGAGTAAAACTAACCAAAATAACGTTATGACCTTTAATCCTAATTGGGTTTCTAGCCCGTACAGCACTATAAAAGATATTATCTCTTATAATAATATGGATAAATGCCAACTAAATGAGACTTTGAAGGAGAAAAAAATTCAGCTAAGTGACCTTTTAGATGGTAAAGTTTATATTGACCAAAAAGTTGCTTCGGTTTTATCTACAATATTTAATAATACTGAGGATTTTTGGATTAATAAACAAAAAATATATGACACAAGAGTTGAACGTTTGAATTCTAATGAAAAAGATGATTGGATCAAAAGCTTACCTATTAAAGAAATTATTGATGAGGGTTTTATGGATTCGAGTGAAAATAATCTTTTTGAAAGCTGTTTAGAATTCTTTGACGTAAAAAACATTTTTGATTGGAAAATAAAATACATACTAAGTAGTAATTTATCTTTTAGAAAATCAGATGGATTCGATGCAAAGAAAAGCTCAGTTATTTCTTGGTTACGAATGGGCGAGTTGCACATAAAGGATGTAAAATACCCCAAATATGACAGGCATAAATTTGAATATTTACTTGAAAATGACATAAAGAATCTGACTAGAAAAAGTTCGCCAAATAATTTCATTCCACAGTTAATAGAATTGTGTTATAGTTGTGGCGTAAAAATTTCAATACAAAAAGCTCCAAAAAATTGCAAAGTATATGGAGTTACGACTTTTTCCAAAGAAGGGAATCCAATTATGATATTAAGTTTTAGATATCTATCAGATGATCAGTTTTGGTTTACATTTTTCCATGAGGCAGGACATATTATTCTGCATGAAAAAAAATTCTTGAACTTTGAAGAAGAAAGTATGATAGAATTTAGTGAAAAATTTAAGCAAGAAGAGGAAGAAGCAAACTTTTTTGCTGAAGAGGTACTTATACCTTTCCAACTTAAAAGCAAACTTTCTTTGATAAACGGCAATAAAAAAAACCTAATTGCTTTTTCAATTGAAGCAAATGTTTCACCTGGTATTGTAGTAGGGCAGCTTCAAAATAAAAAAATTATCAGTCAATCATATCTTAATGCATATAAAAGAAGATTTTCAAGGGAAGAAATAAACTATTCATTCAAAAATACTATAAAGCAATTAACCTCTGAATAATCTATAAGATGTAGAAGATTTCTGCCAGTTGCATACGCAGTCTTCTAGAATTTGCATTATAAAGGGATAGTCATTGAAGGCAGTATCTCCTAAATCTTTTAAGAAAACATTTAATTCTTTAGTTTTGGTATTAGAATCAAATAATAATCTTGTTCCGTCGACAGGACCACTATTTCCAAGGTAAGGATGATTTGGTTCAATTGGTAATATTCCTATTTTACCAATCATACACAAAAAGTCAAATACCGCTAATCTACCAAAACCTACTATACCATCAAAATGCCAATATAAATGATCAAAAAATTTATTCTTATCTATTTTTATTTCGTTTGGTATTGAAGAAGTAAATAAATTAAAATCGTTATCAACTAAATTAAAGAAGGATTCGAAGGTTTGGTAAGTGCCACTTCTAGAAGTAGTTTTCAGAGATTGATATTTTCTGTGATTGCCAAAGCTCCCATAGCTTTTAATTTCATAAAAATTATTGCCTAACCACACCTTGAAGTTAGCTAGATCAGTCGTGATGGTATTCCAATTCCAAATATTAGTATCGCCAAGCTTTCCATAGACAGCTTGAATCAACCCATAATTTGATTTTATATTTTTCCCAAAGTGCACATAGAGAAGTAAATTCCAAACAGCTTCGTTAATATCTCCATCTCTATGATATAAAATTGAAGCTCTGATTGGATCGTAAATATCTAAGTTAGGATTCCTCCGATCCTCACTTATCTGTCTAGCTTTAAGTGTTTCAATATATTTTATTCTCTTATAACTATCTACGAATTGTCTAATAAATGAATTTTCAGCATCAGGGCTGTCTATTCCAGGTAATTCCATTCCTCGTTTGTAAAAATCTAGTTTTCTCTTAACATCTAAATATAAATCATTATTTTTCATAAAAATTACTTATCTCATTTTGAATCCATTTTCTTATCGAAATTACTAAATCTTTGCTTACGCCAAAAGAACTTTGAATATTATGGTTATATCCTAAAATCAGGATTTTTTTATTATGTTGATTTACAGTCATTTTATAACAATTTCCTTTAACAACCTTATTTTTCGTTTTTATATCCCACTCTATAACTCGCTCCTTATGTATTGTTTGTTTGAAAACTTTTTGAAAATTATCTATAACTCCCTGACCATTCAAAATGCATATTTCAATATTTGATTCCATAATCAAATACTCCAAATAACTTCCGAAGCTACTTATTAATAATTCTTTATCCGATATAGATAAATTACCCCACTTATTTTTTGTTGCTACTGGAATGATATCCAAATGTACCATATTGTTATATGGAAAGTAAAATGAAAATTCACTTTCAGTCAATAAATCTTCTAACCTATTAAACCAGCTTTTATAAGGTTTATTACTGAAGTAAAAGTCAAAACTAGTTTTGACTTTTAAAATTTCATCTCTTGAAATTTCATTCCAAGAATTTACATTTAAGCTCTGCTTGCTCAAAAAACGGTTAGAAGATTTACCGTTGGTATCGTAATATTCTCTATCACTTGGATTTAATCCCACAGTTGCAATTTTTGAGTTTTGTAAGTCTCCAAAATATAAAATTGGAACATACTCCTTAATTATTAATTCTGATGCAGAGCTTTCAACTGTATTTAGAAGCTCTCGTATCTTCTCAAACATCATATTTCTCCTTCAAATAAGTTTTGTAGTTCTGATTATCTAATAAAGGTAATACATTTTTTATTTTTTCTTTAAATATCTCTCCCTTATTACTTTTTCTTAAAGAGAATATCTTTAAAACGTATAGTATATCCTTCCAATAAAGATCTAAATCAACATCTTCAATATTGAGTGGCTCATGTTTCCTTATCATTTCTTCGTATTTTAAGACCTTTTCTAAGACTTTTAATGAAGTTTCTTGTGTCATAGCAGTCATTTGAGTCTTTGAGGTTTGATAACCTTCTTTTAGATATTTATTCACTATCTTTTCATCCGCATCGTAATAATGACAGCTTCCAATATAATGATGGTAATCACCTAATTCTTTATTAAGTTCTTTTGCTATCACTTCCTGCAGCATTGTGAAACAAAAAATATCGTGTGGCAAACCTACAAACACATCATTTGATCTCATCGTTACAGAAAGAATTAATTTATTACTTCTGATAAAAAACTGCAAGGTACATGTGCAAGGAATATCTTTGTTATCTTCTATTAAAAGATCATCTTTATCAAAAATTTGTATGACAGCTTGCCTTGTATTTTCTTTTTTTTTTAAAAGGTCAACGATTTGATTTACTTGATCGAAAAGAGGATTTTTTTTATTAAACAAACGTGCCCCATATGCTCCATTCAGTGTTTTTTCATCATTCGAATATTTAATGTAGTCTTTAATATAATATTTTATAAAATCGAGCTCATTTGATCCAGACATATACCATAGAAATTCTCCTATAGGACTTACGAAAACACTTTTCGAAAAAGATGCACTAATTCTGTTTAGTGGATTAGTTAATTTAATATAGACCCCTAATAATTCTTTATTTGCTCCTTTTTTATTTGTTTGTTGACTACCTTCTTCTTTAATTTTTTGTAGTAATTCATGAATTATATCATCGAGGGATTTTTTTTCTATAAACATAGGATTTGTTTTGTGTTTTATTACTCTTGTTGTAAAAAGCTTAATTAATCATAAATTTTTGTTCAATTTACAAAACTTATGTTATGTTTTAATTTTGCGTTAAATTAGAGACAATGTTTTACATGAAAATGAATATCAAATATAAACTTATGAGACCAACCTTTTTTACTATTAATTTTTGTTGTATAAATAACAAATCTATTTTACATCATCCAATAGTGGAAGTTAGAGGAGTTACAATCGTTATTTTTAAAAAAATAGTTAATTTTTACATTAAATAAACTTTTCACAAAAACGAGGGAAATTTCTGAGAAAAAATAAATATACCCTCAAATGCGATATTAAGTTATAACCAACCCTATTATACTTATAGTCTTGTTTGTGTAATATGGTGAAACTAAAATTCGAAAGGGACTATTGTAGATGTAGGAGTAAATATATACGATATAAGAGGAATTAGGAGCAATTAGTTTAATACACGACAAGAAACGCTTAGTATAAACTCAAATTGAGGATACATTGGTAATTTTTATTAAAGTGATAAGTGAAATAATAGTATGAGAAAACTTTAAGAATTAATTCCCCTAATTGTTCCCCCTTAAAACAAAAAACTCTCTGATAACCGTAGTTACAGAGAGTTTTTAGTACCCCAGACGGGACTTGAACCCGTACGTCCTTGCGGACACAGGATTTTAAGTCCTGCGTGTCTACCAGTTCCACCACCAGGGCGGGCAAAAAAAATAGAAGTTTAAATAAAACCTCTATTTTGTGGAGCGAAAAACGGGACTCGAACCCGCGACCCCGACCTTGGCAAGGTCGTGCTCTACCAGCTGAGCTATTTTCGCAAATAAATGTGCGGATGAAGGGACTCGAACCCCCACGCCTCACAGCACCAGATCCTAAGTCTGGCGTGGCTACCAATTACACCACATCCGCAATTATTTTTTGAAATATTTTAAAGAACTTCTTTCGTTTTTGTGAGTGCAAATATAGGGCAAAAATCTAAACTTGCAAGAATTTTCTCAAAATAAATTTAATTTTTACAAAATTTTTATGGCATCATCTTTTTTACATTTCTATTTCTTACTTTTACGAAGCTAATATTTACGATATGGAATTACAAGGAACGGTAAAGAAAATCACTGAGGTACAAACATTTGCAAGTGGTTTTCAGAAAAGAGAAATGGTGATACTTACGCAGGAGCAGTATCCGCAGCCGATTAACATCGAATTTTTGCAAGACAAGATCAATTTGCTCGACTCTCTGAACGAAGGGGAAAATGTAAAGGTAAGCATCAACATAAGAGGAAGAGAATGGGTTTCACCACAGGGAGAAACAAAATATTTCAATTCGATTACAGGATGGAGAGTGGAGAAAGTGGCAGATAACGCTTCTGAACCTACTCAATCTCAGTCTGCAGCCGCTTCTTCGGCATCAAACGAAAACCCATTTGCATCAGACGACGATGACGATTTGCCATTTTAATATAAATTCATAAAAGATCATATAATCCTGCTTTTTATAAAGCGGGATTTTTTTACTGCAATGGTTTTACTCAATTCTGAAGAAATTTCGTTTCCTGATCCTGCACTGTATGACAGCCACGATGGCATTATTGCTGTGGGTGGTGATCTTTCGCCTGAGCGGATTCTTTTTGCGTATGAAAACGGAATTTTCCCTTGGTTTAATCCGGATGAAGAAATTCTCTGGTGGTGCCCAGATCCGCGTTTTGTGCTTTTTCCGGATGAGCTTAAAGTTTCAAAATCAATAAAAAAAATTCTTGACCGGAATATTTTTCAGTTTACCGAAAATAAAAACTTTCGCGAAGTCATTTTAAACTGCAAAAACGCTCCAAGAAAAGGACAGGATGGTACATGGCTTTCAGACGAATTAATCGAAGTTTTTACAAAACTGCACAAAATTGGAATTGTAAAAAGCATTGAAGTTTGGCTGAATAATGATCTTGTCGGCGGATTTTACGGGCTTCACATCGGAAATGTTTTCTGTGGCGAAAGTATGTTTGCCAAAGTGAGCAATGCTTCAAAAGCAGGATTTATTTATTTCGTGCAAAAATATGCGGACCAATTTTCGATTGTCGATTGCCAGTCTCATTCTGATCATCTCGAAAGTCTGGGCGCAAAAATGATCCCAAAAAGAGAATTTTTACACATTTTACATCAAGAATAATGAACGCCGAAAAAGAAAAATGGCTTCTCCTCATCTCTCTGAGTCTTATCTGGGGATCATCTTTTATTTTAATCAAAAAATCGCTGCTGCATTTTTCACCTTATCAGGTAGGTGCACTTCGTGTGTTGATCGCCGGAATTATCCTGATGCCGGTCGCAATAAAAAACTACAAACTTTTCCCGAGAAAACAGTTGAAGTGGTTGATTCTGGCTGCGTTTACAGGAAACTTTTTTCCAATGTTTCTATTCCCGATTGCAGAAACTGAAGTCAGCAGCAGCATTGCAGGCATTGTAAATTCGATGATGCCGATCTTCGTGATTATTGTAGGCTCTCTGATCTGGAAATTTCAAACCACTCGCCGCCAGATGATCGGTGTTTTGATCAGTTTTGTAGGGGTCTGTATTCTTGCATTTGGCGGAAACGGAGAAAATGCATTTAAAATATTACCAATTCTCATTCTGCTGACAGCAACGTTTTGCTATGCGGTCAGCACAACGACAGTAAAATCAAAACTGATGGATATTTCTTCCACTGTACTCTCGGCATTTGTATTTTCTTTCGTGCTGTTTTTGCCGTCGCTATTTTCACTCTTGGCGACAGGTTTTGCGTCGACTTTGACTTTAGATAAAGAAAATCTGATTGGCTTGGGATTCGTAAGTCTTTTGGCCGTTTTCGGAACCGGATTGGCGATGATGATGAATTACCGCTTGCTTAAAGTTTCTTCTCCGCTTTTTGCGTCGACTGTAACTTTATTAATGCCGATTGTCGCGATCATCTGGGGACTGCTTGACGGCGAAACGCTTTCTGCACTTCAATTTTCCGGCGCTATTGTGATTATCGGCGGTTTGATATTCCTCAGAAGCAAAGCGGCAGCTGTAAAAAATTAAATCCTGCCAATTCGTATCAGCAGGATTATTTTTATTTAAACAAAAAAATTACTTCTTCTTAGATTTCTCTTTACCGGTTCGCTTTTCGTCATCAGAATGCGGATACTTTTCCTGCATATCTGCGATCAGTTCCGGATCCATTTCGATAGCTTTTGCCAAGATTTCAGAAGATTTTTTATCTGATTTCAAAAAATGATAACAGTTGCTCAGCTGATAATACAGTTCTGCACGGTCGTGAATGGAAATCGCTGTTTCTAAAGCATCTTTTGCTTCTTCATATTCACCAACCAGCATCAGCATTTCTACGTAAGCGTACCAATGCACAAACTGCGTCGGCTCGCCATCTACGAGTCTTTTCAGACAAACCAGACTTTCCTCTAGCTTTCTCGCATTTACGTATAAAAATGCCAGTCTTTTTTGATATTCCAGACTGCTGTCATTCAGCAAAGCTGCTTCTTTAGCAAAATAAAGTGCTTCCTGCATGCTTCCCATTTCTTCATAAATGTAAGATTGCTCCATCATCGCAAGATAATATTGCGGATCTTCACGCAACGCTTTCTGGAAAAAACCAAGCGCCATCATCGGCTCTTTTAATGCATTATAACAGTGACCTATCTTATAGAAAGTAAAAGCTTTAGTGTATTCCAGCTCAAGCATTTCTTCATAAATCTCAATTGCTTTTCGGTACTCTTTCATCGCCTCCAGACATGCTGCTTTACTTGCGTAAAAGCTTACTGCGCCCGAGTTTATTGCCAAAATATAATCGAAACCTTTGATGGCTTCTTCATAATTTTTTCTTGCGAAATAATACTGTCCGTACTCACTCCAAGCACTTTCAGAATAAGGATAGTGATCGAGATAATCATTTAAAAAAGTAATTGCTTCTTCGCTCTTTTTAAGCTGACCGTAGCAATTCATTGTATTCTCCAAAGCATAATCATCAGTGGGATCTTGCATTAAAGCCTGCTGATAATGTTTTAACGCATTAAAAGGATCACCAATATTCATATACTCGTCACCAATGAAGTTATTCAGGAAATTTTCCTCTTCACCTAATGTGAGCGCCTGTTTGCAGATTTCTATAGATTTTTTGGGATTTCCCAGATTTGAATAATACTTAGCGTAGCAGACCAGAAAATCTGTATTTTCCATCGATACACTTTTCAGCTCATCGATCATTTCTTTGGCCATGGTGTATTCTTCCCACTCCAGCAAGACTTCAAGTTTTTTAATCTTGATATCCAGCGAGTTGGGATGCAGTTTGAGAGCGTAATTAACGGCCATATCGGCATAATTAAAATCTCCCAATTCAAGATAATAAATGATGATGTCTTCTAACTCTTCTGTGTCGAAATAGATTTGCTCATCAGTTTCTATCATTTCCTCGAACCTTTTTATCAGTTCATTTTCAAAATATTCTTCCAATGTAGTTAGTTTAAGATTTAAGACTTGAGATATGAGATGTACAAATACTCTTTTCTGAAAATCTTATACATAAAGTTAATAATAAATACGATTAAAATTGCTTATCAGATTTTGTTAATTTTTCAGATCAGACTTTTAATCTTGGCGATCATATCATCGCCCAGTTTGTCGGCTTCTTCCTGAGATTTTGCCTCGGTATAAATTCGGATAATTGGCTCGGTATTCGACTTGCGAAGGTGAACCCAATTATTTTCAAATTCGATTTTTACGCCGTCTACCGTAGAAATCTCTTCATTTTGATACTCTTTTTCCATTTTTGTTAAAAGCGCATCCACATCAATTTCTGGTGTCAGCTCAATTTTCTTTTTGCCCATAAAATAAGCCGGATAACCTGCGCGTAATTCAGAAACGGTTTTATTTTCTTTCGCCAAATGTGTCAGAAACAAAGCCACGCCTACCAAAGAATCTCTTCCGTAATGAAGATCAGGATAAATAATTCCACCGTTTCCTTCACCACCGATTACGGCATTTTTCTCTTTCATTAAATTTACCACATTCACCTCGCCTACAGCACTTGCAAAATATTGTGAATCATGACTGTTTGCGATGTCTCTTAAAGCACGGCTCGAAGATAAATTAGAAATTGCAGCGCCTTTTTTATGTTTTAAAAGATAATCTGCAACTGCCACCAAAGTATATTCTTCGCCGAACATTTCGCCGTTTTCGTCGATTAAAGCAAGACGGTCAACATCGGGATCTACAACGACTCCGAAGTCTGCGTTTTCCTTTTTTACCAATTCGCAAATGTCTCCCAAATGCTCTTTCAAAGGTTCCGGATTGTGCGGAAAATGGCCGGTCGGCTCACAGTAAAGTTTTACCGTTTCACAACCGAGTCTATCCAAAAGCATCGGAATCGCGATTCCGCCGGTAGAATTTACCGCATCCAAAACGATTTTATATTTTTTAGCTTTGATGGCTTCCAAATCCACCAGCGGCAACGCCAGAATTTTTTCAATATGAATATCAAAACCGTCTTCACGCGTTTCGTAAGCTCCCAAATCATCAACCTCAGCGTAATTGAAATCTTCATTTTCAGCTAAAGCCAAAACTTCGGCACCATTTTCTCCGCTGATGAATTCACCTTTTTCATTTAAAAGTTTCAGCGCATTCCATTGCTTCGGATTGTGCGAGGCCGTCAAAATAATTCCGCCGTCTGCATTCAGTTCTGGAACCATCACCTCAACAGTTGGTGTCGTCGAAAGGCCAAGATCAATAACATTAATTCCCAAACCCTGCAAAGTTGCCGTCACGAGAGAATTAACCATCGCGCCGGAAATTCTTGCATCGCGACCGATAATTAAGGTTAGATCTTTCTTGTTTTTATTATTTTGAAGCCAGCTTCCGAAAGCCGAGGCAAATTTTACCACGTCAAGCGGCGTAAGATTATCACCTACTTTGCCGCCAATTGTTCCGCGGATTCCGGAAATACTTTTAATTAATGACATACTCTGAAATGTTTTTGCAAAAGTAAGAATAAAAGAAATAAAGGATGATGAATTGTACGTAACGTGGATAACTCGAGTTCTGAAAAGACATTTTAAACTATGTATGCAATAGCTTTACGAGCAGCCGCAATCTTTGTCGCAGGAAGATCTTTTGGAATCGAATTTCTTCGGAGCAAAATTCTTCCGGATAATTCTGTACAGCGAATACACTGCAAAAGCAACAGCCAAAGCAATAATGATGTATTGAAAAATCAGCGAATTATCCATTTATTTTAAAATCTGATACGCAATTAAAGACACAAAATAGGCCAGACCGGTCATCATCGCGACCTGCAGACCTGTCCATTTCCAGCTTTTGGTTTCTTTGTAAACGACCGCGATCGTAGAAACGCACTGCATCGCAAACGCATAGAACAGCAAAATGGAAATTCCGGTGGCAAAACTGAACACTTTTTCGCCGTTTGGTTTCACATCCATCCGCATTTTATCGATTACTTTACCTTCCGGTGCGTCGTCATTCAGGCTGTATAAAGTAGACATTGTTCCCACAAAAACTTCTCGGGCAACAAAACTTGTGAGAATACCGACACCCATCTTCCAGTCGTAGCCAAGCGGCGCTATTGCAGGTTCGATCGCTCTTCCCATTCTGGCAAGATACGAATGATCCAATTCTACATCACTTGCCATAAATTCGTCAGGCTGCTGTTTTGGTCCGAAATAACTTAAAACCCAGATGATAATACTCACGATGAAAATTATCTTGCCGGCACCGGTGATGAATTCCCAGACCTTTACCAAAACCATTTTCAGATCGTATCCAAAAAGCGGTTTTTTATACGTCGGCAAATCCATTACCAGATACGTTTTACCTTTATTTTTAATGAATTTTTTCAAAACTGCAGCTGAAAGTAAGGCTACAATGAATCCTAAAAGATACATACCTAAAAGCACCAATGCTTTATACTGAATTCCGAAAATCGTTTTATCTGAAATAATTAATCCGATAATGATGCTGTACACCGGAAGTCTCGCCGAGCATGTCATAAAAGGCGTCACCAAAATGGTAAGCAGTCTTTCTTTTAAATTTTCAATATTCCGTGTAGAAATCACTGCCGGAATTGCGCAGGCCGTTCCTGAAACCAGCGGAACAATACTTTTCCCGTTTAAGCCAAATGGCCGCAGAAAACGGTCCATCAGGAAAATTACACGTGCCATATAACCGCTGTCCTCGAGTAAATAAAGAAAATACAGCAAAATCCCGATCTGCGGTGCAAAAATCACAATACCGCCAATCCCGGGAATTATTCCCTGAGAAACCAACGAGTTGATCGGTCCTTCCGGAAGATGCTCGTTAGCGAATGTCGAAAGCCAGCCAAAAAGACTGTCGATCCAGTTCATTGGATATTCTGCAATAAGAAAAACGCTCTGGAAAATTACCAGCAAAATGAAAAGGAAAATCACGTAACCCCAGAATTTGTGCACTAAAACCCGGTCGAGTTTTTCCGTGAGCAGCTCTTTCATCTGTGGTTTTTTATGAATTACCTCAGCCAGAGCTCTATCGATAATCTGATATCGTCTCACGGTTTCCTGTACCTGCAAACGTTTCGGAACCAAACTTTTAGCATCGGGTTCCTGCAGCATATTTTGCAGAGAATCTATTTTATCTAAAGTTTTTCCGAATGAAATATTGAGCCACGCTTTGTATTCATTATCAAAGTTTTTTGCTTCGACCATTTTTTTCACAAAACCGCTGTGTTCGGCCGGAATATCAAACGAAGGTTTATCTGTTTTTGCAAAGAGATTTTGGGCAACGGCCGTTCTGATGTCGTCAATTCCCTGCTGTTCTTTTGCATTGGTCTCGATAACATCTACGCCAAGAGAACGCGAAAGTTTTCTGGTATCAATGGTAATACCGCGACGCTCTGCCTGATCGATTTGATTTACAATCAAAAGAATCGGAATTCCCAAATCCTGAATCTGCTGAAAAAGCAGCAGGCCGCGTTTTAAACTTAGTGTCTCTACAATGTAAATAACACCCGCGTAAGAATCCTGTCTATCGATAAGATATTTGGAAAAAATCGCCTCGTCTTCCGAACTCGGGTAAAGGCTGTAAGATCCTGGAAGATCGATCACTTCTACCTCTTCATTACTGAAAAAATAAGTACCGGAATGGCTGGAGACGGTCACGCCGGCGTAATTTCCGGTCTTCTGCTTTTTGTTGCACAAAGCATTGAAAACAGTAGATTTTCCTACGTTTGGGTTTCCGACTAAAAGTACCTGTTTTTTCTGATTCTGCTGCATCAATTCAATTCTTCTACGATGATGTAATCGCCTTCTTCTTCACGAAGCGCGATACGGCTTTTTTCTTCACCAAATTCTATATACATCGGCCCGCTAAAAGGTGCCTGATATAGGATTTTAAAAACAGTCTCCGGCAAAAGTCCCATCTCGATAATCTTGTTGGGCATGCGCAAATGATCGTTGTCATAGGTGAGAATCTTCCCCATTTTGTTTCGTGGGAAGTCGCTGAGTTTGTGTGAAAATTTCTGTTTCAAGAAACAATTTGTTTGGACTGCAAATATACTCTATTTAAATTTGATCTAAATAACGATTTTTAATTATTGCTTTAAATCTCAAAATAAAACCCGAAAACATTACTGTCTTCAGGTTTCTGTCAAATATAGTTTAGAAAAAAATGAATCTATTTCTTAGATTTTGCAGGTTTTCCTGTTGCAGAAGCATCAGCCAGCTCTATCGGGTTGTCGTTTGAGTTGTAAAAATCTTTATACATTTTCTCCTGCTGCTTCACCATGTCGCCAATGGTCATATCGCTTCCTGGCATCTTCTGGCTCATCATTTCCGGCTTGAAATAAGGTCTCGCCGTTGCCAGAGGATCTTTTTTAAAGTCATTAAAAGTTTTGCTGAATTTTTCACGGGAAACTTCAGTTACTTTCAGATTTCCACCGGAAATTTTCTCAGCATAACCAAGCTCTTCGTAATTGTTCACTTTTTTATTTCCCTGAAGCATCCACGAATAATTTTTATCAGCATCTTCAATCTTCACGATCAGACCAGGTAAACCGTGAAATTTGTACGGTCCGTCCTGAAAAGGCAATTCAGTCGTAAACCAAGCCGTCCAGGTTCTTCCGCCATAATCTGCGGTTGCTTTCTGCGCATTATATGCTCCGATTTTTTGCTTGTCGTTTGAAATTTTCCAGTTGAAATTAATGTCTTCTGTGTAGCCAATACTCATCGGTGTAAAGCCGTTTGCTACTCTTTCTACGTACAAAACTTTCATATCCGGATAGGTTTTATCCACTTTCATCGAGAATTTCGGCATTCTTACCATTTTCGACATGTCTTTGTAAACGCCGGATTTCTGCATCGCTTCGATTTCTATTTTCATGATAGAATCCTGTGCAATCATCGTGTAATCGCGGTAGATCGATTTGTCTTTGGTAATGTCGAGCACGGTCATCACTTTATCCACCTTTGCAGAATCTTTTTTCGGCTTAAAAGTAAGCTCATAAAAAAAACGGTTGGCTGTAATGTTGCTTTTCTCGCCTTCCTGCGCGTTCATCACGGCAAAAAGCGCTATAAATAATACTGAGAATAAGTTTTTCATTGTAAATTATGATTTAAACAATTAGTAATCACTTGTAATCTTTTGTTACAGTTTTTTTGTTTTAATTTTTTTCAGAATGATCTTTTTTAAAGTTTTATTAATTTTAAATACCAAAAAAAATTAAATATGAACACTTTACAACAACTGAAAGAAGAACTTGAAAGCGAGTATCAGACAACCAGAAGATTTTTCGAAGTCTATCCGGAAGGGAAAAATGATTACGCACCGCATCCCAAAAGCATGAAAATGGCTCATCTTGCCACGCACATTGCAGAAATTATCGGCTGGCCCGGTTTTATGCTCAACAGTTCGGAACTCGATTTTGCGAAAAGCGGCATGGAACCCAAATTGCTCACCTCGAAAGACGAACTTCTGAAAGCAGCCGATGACAATTATAATTTCAGCAAAAAAGCTTTGGAGAACGCTTCAGAAACAGATCTCGAACGCGACTGGTCGCTGAAAAACGATGGAAATATTTTAGCCGCCTGGACGGTCTATGGAGCGATTCGTCATTCCTTAAACCAAATTACACATCACCGCGCACAACTTGGAATATATTTCCGGCTTAACGAAATTCCGTTGCCGGGAAGTTATGGCCCGACGGCAGACAACGAAAGTTTTTAGATAAAAAAAGAACCAACCTCATCGAGGTTGGTTCTTTTTATTGGGTTTAAAAATTTTATTTAAAATTAAATTTAACGGTAAACATGACTTGGCTTGGTCTCAGCATCATTCTGGTGTAAGAGATCGAAGTCGCGTTGAAGTTGTATGTTTCGAAAACTTTTCTGTTGGCAATATTCATCCATTTTACTTCAAAATCGATTTTTCTCTTGCTCCATGTGAACTGATAAGAAACATCGTAGAATGCATTTCTAAAATCATTATCGGGAGCTTTTGTGTTAATCTGATCCCAATTGAAACCAATTGTATGATTCTCCAACGGGTAGAAAAATACGCCAAGATTGTGCGTAAAACCGCTTCTCTTCGCATTAGTGTTAATCGCTCCGCTGCTCGACTGCACCGTACGTGTAAGATTCGCGTTGTAATCGATGCTCATCCAGCTGAAATACGTGTTGTTGAATTTCACGCCGTAAGACTGATTTGTATTCGTATTGCTGTACGCAGCGCTGCTTAAGAATGCGTCAGATTTCGACGTGCTGTTATTAAATGTAAGCGAGGCATTTGTTTTAAATTTTGGAAAATATTTTCCGATCTCTGCGCTGTAGAAATTATTCAGAATGTGATTATCCTGCACAATGTACTGCGTGATGAAATAACCGTTCTCGATGGTCGGGTTTGAAATCAAATTTCTCTTGGCATCCGAAAAACGGTAATTTACATTAAAGAAAATATTATTCAGTGGATTTCTGTATTCCAATCGCGTTCCTGCAGATTTATTTAAATTTTGCGGAATCGGGTTTCTCGGATCCATCGCATTCAGATTGTCCGGCGACGTTAAAACAAAACCGGAATATGCGGTATTGATTTCACCAAAATTGTTGTTGATATTGGCATTTACTGATGCTTTGAAGAACGAAGCAAAATTGTACTGCGCAAATAAAGAAGGCTCGAAAGTCACTTTATTCAGCGTACGGTCAACCAATCTTAGTGGATCTTCAGCTTTAATATTGTTTGAATTTACCGGGAAATTGGCAAACAGCAACCAGGAATCATTTTTAAAATTCACACCTAAACTTGCATAAGGCGTTGCCGTCGTATATTTCAGATCATTGTCGAATCTTGCCCCGTAACCCAGATAATTTCCGTCCTGAAAATTACCGAGAACGCTTCGAAGATCAGTCGACTCAAAATTAAAACCAACCTCTGGCGTTAGCGTAAAACCTTTATAAGTGAATCCTATATTGGCAGAATGATTTGCTGTAAAAGAATTTAAACGAAGACTCTGCAACACCGATGTCGAGTAAAAACCGGGATTAAAACCTGGAATCTGCGAAAGATAAGACGCCGGCGAAACGCCTAATTTCTGCACATCTTTCTGATAATTGATGAAAGACGTCACATTCACCATCTTTTCTTTCCACGGAATAATCGTGCTTAATGAGTTTTGAAAAGTCGTCGTTGGACTTTCGATTGTCTGAGCAGAATTTCTTGTAGCTCCGCCAAAGGCCGTTCCTGCTCCGGTATTGGATCGTGTAACCTGCCCGCGGTCTGCATTCCAGAACTGTGTAAAACTTGTGGAGTTTTTAAAATATCCTTTTTTAGCGTTTTTCGTGAAAATCAATTCACCTTTTGCTTTATCTGTATAAAAATTGTTGAAAATATCAGTTGTGATAAAATATCCTGGCGAGTTTGGTGTTGCAAAATATTCAATCTGATTAAACGCCTGTCTTTCCACCGCATTGTTTGTATAGTTTGCGATGGCTTTCAATTCCCACTCTTTTTTATCGTCGATATTCGTCAGATAATTAGCCGAAACATAATGTACATTATTAAATAAATATCTCTTAACAGGAAGATTTGGGACTGATGCATTTTCTACACTCAGCCAGTCATTCTGTGCAGCGTTTGTTCTTCGGCCTTCGTATCTTGTAAAACTTCCGAGCATATTGCCTTCATTTTCTACCTGATCGCCGACGTTATTGGTTTTATAATTAACAACCCACTGATGCTTTTTGCTGAAAAACATGGGCGTGAGTTTCACATTCCAAAGAATCGGACTGAAACCTGCTCCTACTTCACCTCTTCCAGTCATTGTCACCGATTTTTTCAGGCGGATATTGATCGCAGCTGCGTCGGAAGGTATTTTACCCTGAAGCATTTTTACAGGCTGGTGATTTTCCAAAACCTCAACTTTCGCTACCGCATCTTTCGGCAAAGAGTTGTTAATCGTTCCGTAACCGCCTTCCATTAAATCTTTTCCTTCTACCAAAAATTTATTGATCGGATTTCCCTGATACAAAACGGTACCGTCGGTTTTCACCTCGATTCCGGGAATTTTCCGCATCACATCGGCCAGTGTACGGTCGCTTTTGCTGTCAAAAGCTTTCAGATCATACGAAATGGTGTCGCCACGAGCGGTGATCATTTTGGTTTTCAGCTGTACTTCTTTGATTTCTGTAGCCTGCGACTGCAGTTTTATACTCTGCGTCTGGTCACTGTTGCTGATCTGTTTGGTAATCGGCTTCTGGTTAAAAGCTTTTACTTTAAAATCAAGATTGGCTTCAGCAGAAGTAAATGTAATTTTATATTCTCCTTTAGAATTGGTAATTCCGTAGGCGATGATGGCGTCTTTGCCGGGTTCTTCGATGGTAACGCTCGCACTTGGGATCGCGATACCGTCTTCATCAGTGATTTTCCCGGAAACGGTCTTCTGCGCAAAAGCGATCACAGAAAACATCATCATCAGAAAGAGGGAAACTTTTCTTATCATAGTTATTATTTTGATAATTAGTAAGCGCGTCATCACATTCGTTACACGTGGTAGAGATTTAATTTTTTTTTAAATCTGAAAAAAGTAAACTCAGCTGCACACCATCACGAATGTACTCTATAGCACCAATAGAAAACTAATGTAATTGTGGTAAACATTTATTTAATAATTTTGTAACATTAAAATTTACAGAAATGGGGGTTATTCTAAAACCGATAGATATAGTAGACGACATCTCAAAAGAGGATTTTTATGAAAAATATCTGAAACCCAGAAAACCTTTGGTCATCAAAAATATGGCTAAAAAATGGCCAGCATATCAGAAATGGACCATGGATTATATAAAGGAAGTTGTGGGCGACATTACCGTTCCGCTGTATGACAGTGCCAAAGCAGATCCTTCTGCACCAATCAATACGCCGACGACCGAGATGAAATTTGCTGATTATATCGACCTTATACAAAGAGAACCTACCGATCTGCGGATTTTCTTTTTCGATCCTATCAAGCATGCAAATCAACTGCTCAGCGATTACCTGTCACCAAAAGATCTGATGGGCGGATTTTTAGATAAATATCCTTCGATGTTTTTTGGAGGAAAAGGCTCGGTGACATTTTTACATTACGATATCGATCTTGCGCATATCTTTCACACGCATTTTAATGGCAGAAAACACGTTCTTCTTTTCGAACAAAAATGGAAAGACCGATTATACAAACTTCCTTATGCAACCTACGCGCTCGAAGATTTTGATATCGAACATCCTGATTTTCAGAAATTCCCGGCGCTTGACGGTGTAGAAGGTATTGAATGTTTCCTTGAGCATGGCGATACGCTTTTCATGCCGACCGGTTGGTGGCACTGGATGAAATATCTCGACGGAAGTTTCTCCATTTCGCTTCGCGCTTGGGATAAATCCTGGGCAGTGAAAGCCAATTCTTTGTGGAATCTTACCGTTCAGCGGAACTTTGACAATATTATGAAAGGCCAGTTTAAGAACAGATACATGGACTGGAAGGAGAAAAAAGCCGTAGAGCGTGCCAACTGGGCTCTGAAAAAAGGTTTGCCAAAATAAAATATTTAAAAGCGTTTCATTGTGAGACGCTTTTTTATTTTAAACTAAAGCTGCGATGCTTTTCGGAAAACTTCCAGCAATTTTGGTTCTTCGTTTTCCCAGCAAAGCTGACTGGCAGCACGTTCCAATGCTGGCTGATAAGATTTTCTTCCTCTATCTAAAACGGTTTTCAACGCTTTTGCTATATTTTCCGGCTGATGATTTTCAATGATTTCGCCGACATCAAACAATTTTTTTATGCTTAATAATTCGGGCAAAGCAGATAAAATGACCGGTACGCGCGCCTGAATGCAGTCTAAAACTTTATTTGGCAGCGAGAAATAATAACTGTCGCCGCCATTTTCTTCAATGCTCATACCTACATCTGCAGTTCTGGTGACTTTGCGCAAATCATCAGGAAGCAGTTTTCCGAGAAAAATAACTTTATTTTGAAGTTTTTCCTGAATAACCAAATCTTCAAATTCCTTTCTTCGCGGACCGTCACCGGCAATTTTGAAAACAGTATTTTCAATGTGATGCATTGCCAGAATCGCTTTTTCAATTCCACGGAAAGGATTTAATGCGCCTTGATACAAAATGATTTTAGGCTGATTTTCAGGAATTTCGAATTTAAGATCAACCTTTCGCGGGGCATTTTGAACAACTGTTGGCTTAACACCATACTTTTTCTGAAACCAATTCGCATAACCTTCGCTTGCGGTAATCATCATTGAAAGATGGGGTACAGTTTTTTTCTGAAGCAACCGCCAGATTTTCTGCGACATTTTCCCCTGAACGGCAGGCATTTCAGAGAAAATTTCGTGGCTGTCGAAAACCAGCGGGATTTTAAATTTTTTCGCCAACATATAATTTGGTAAAAGTGCATCCAGATCATTGGCGAGCAAAATCGTGTTGCCGTCGATCTTCCTCTGCAAAACCTTATAAAGCTTTACATTAAACTCAAAATAGGCGGTTTTTAAAGTTTTAGAATGAACAGAAATCCGGCTGAAAGGATACGGACGCGACATTTCTTCTTCGCCGTTCCAGTTGTTGCCGATTAATTCTATTTCAAAACCATTATCGTGAAGCGTTTTGCAGACTTTTTCGATGCGCTGATCTGTGGTCAGATTGCTGAATGCCGAAACGAGAATTTTCTTTCTGCTCATGATTTCTTTTCAGGAAAAAGCAAATGATACGCCTGTACTCCGCAGATAATTCCGTTTGGGATGATTACCGGCCAAAGCATGCCGCTGAAAATGCCGTAGACCACGAAACAGATGCAGCCGATCATATTGACAATTCTAATCTTTTTCAGATCGCGCAGTACAAAACTTAAAACGATAAAAACTGAGGCGGCATATCCTACGTAAGTGGCGGTTTCAGGGCTCATTTGGTGTATTTTGAGGAGCACAAACTTAGTCATTTTCAAAGAGATAGTCAAGCATTATTCTGCCATAAAGTCAGGAATTGTCTTTTGGTAAAATATTTGTAATTTAGAAAGAGAATAAAACGACAAATGTTGCCGTTTTTAATATTTGAGATACAATACTATGGATTATAAATTTTCACAGGGTTTGAGCCAGGTGTTCAAACAGAGCAAAAATGAGGCGAAGCGGCTGAAAAGTGAATTTCTAAATACAGAACATCTCCTTCTAGGTATCATAAAAACAGATAATTCTGCGAAAGAAATTCTGCAGAGTCTGAATGCAGATCTTACGCAGATCCGAAGAAAGATTGAAACACTGAGTACTGCCGGAATGAATCCTTTGGCTAAAGAAAGCGCCAATATTTCTTTTACGAGAATGGCCGATCATTCGGTGAAACGCGCTGAGCTGGAGTGCAGACAATATAAAAGCAATGAGATCAACACGGTTCACCTGCTTTTGGGAATTTTGTACAAATACGAAGACCCGACGTCAAACATTTTGAGCGCGTATGATATCGACTACGAAGGAGTTTCGAGAGAATATCAGACGATGCTTAAAAATTCAGGTGAAGCTCCGCAAAACTCAGCGTATGATGATGATGACGACAGAGAAGAATTTGAGCAAATGAGAAAACCTGCGGGAAATCTTGGCGCAGCTAAAAGCAAAACGCCAACGCTTGATAATTTCGGAAGGGATTTAACATCGTTGGCAAGAGACGGGAAACTGGATCCTGTTATCGGTCGTGAAAAAGAAATCGAGCGTGTTTCGCAGATTCTTTCACGTAGAAAGAAGAACAATCCGTTGCTTATTGGTGAGCCTGGAGTTGGTAAATCTGCGATTGCAGAAGGTTTGGCCTTAAGAATTCAGCAGAAAAAAGTGTCGCGTGTTTTATTTGGAAAACGTGTCATCACACTTGATTTAGCAAGTCTGGTGGCCGGTACAAAATACCGTGGTCAGTTTGAAGAGCGAATGAAAGCCATCATGACCGAACTGGAAAAAAACCGCGATGTGATTCTCTTTATTGATGAGTTACACACGATTGTAGGCGCAGGAAGTTCGACAGGAAGTTTAGATGCTTCCAATATGTTTAAACCGGCGTTGGCAAGAGGTGAAATTCAATGCATCGGTGCAACTACGCTTGACGAATACAGACAATATATAGAGAAAGATGGTGCTTTAGAAAGAAGATTTCAGAAAGTAATGGTAGAGCCGACTTCGGTTGACGAAACCATTCAGATTTTGAATCAGATTAAAGATAAATACGAAGAGCATCACAATGTGGTGTATACCGACGAGGCGATTAATGCTTGTGTAAACCTTACTGCCAGATACATTACTGACCGTTTTTTACCGGACAAAGCGATTGATGCAATGGACGAAGCGGGATCTCGTGTGTACATCAAAAACATGAAAGTTCCTACGGAGATTATTGATTTTGAAAAGAAAATTGAAACCATTAAAGAACTGAAACAGAAGGCGGTAAAAGCGCAGGATTATCTTGAAGCGAGAAAACTGAAAGATGAAGAGGAAAGACTTCAGATGGAATTGAATTCTGCTCAGGATCTTTGGGATAAAAATGTTAAAGAGAAAAAAGAAACCGTTTCTGAAGAAAGCGTAGCTGAAGTTGTTTCGATGATGAGCGGCGTTCCGGTAACGAAAGTCGGCAAAAATGAGCTCGACAAGTTATCGCAGATGGACGAAAACATGAACGGCAAAGTAATCGGTCAGGAAGAAGCCGTAAGAAAAGTCGTAAAATCAATCCAGCGGAACAGAACTGGTCTGAAAGATCCGAACCGTCCGATTGGTACTTTTATTTTCCTTGGTACAACGGGAGTTGGTAAAACAGAGCTTGCCAAAGTAATGGCCCGCGAATTATTCGATTCTGATGAAGCTTTGGTACGAATCGATATGAGTGAATACATGGAGAAATTCGCAGTTTCAAGATTGGTGGGTGCGCCTCCGGGATACGTTGGTTACGAAGAAGGTGGGCAGTTAACAGAAGCTGTTCGCAGAAAACCCTACGCGGTGGTTTTGCTTGACGAGATCGAAAAAGCACATCCAGATGTGTTCAACATTTTGCTGCAGATTTTAGATGAAGGGCATGTAACGGACAGTTTAGGAAGAAAAATCGACTTCAGAAATACGATTATTATTCTTACCTCAAACATCGGGACAAGAGATATTAAAGACTTCGGCGACGGAGTTGGTTTCGGAACCAATGCGAAGAAAAGCAATACAGAATCGCGTACAAGAAGTACGATTGAGAACGCTCTGAAGAAAGCTTTCGCACCGGAATTCCTGAACAGAATTGACGATATTGTTATTTTCAACTCGCTTGAGCAAAATGATATCAAGAAAATTATCGACCTTGAGCTAACAAAACTCTACACCAGACTTGATAAATTAGGTTACAAAGTAGAACTTACTGATGCTGCCAAAGATCTAATTTCTGAGAAAGGCTGGGACAAAGATTTTGGTGCAAGACCTTTGAAAAGAGCAATTCAGAAGTATATAGAAGATTTACTTGCTGAAATGTTGGTTAATAAAAAGCTTGTAAGCGGCGAAACGATTGTTTTGGATGTGAATGAAGCAAAAGACGGCTTAGAAGGAAAAACTTCAAAATCTAAAAAGTCGACAGAAAAGTCATCATAATAGTTTTAAATATAATTGATTGTGAGCATCCGGAAATTTCTCCGGATGCTTTTTTATAATCTGTTCAGTCTATCAAAAGCGTTTTATAATATCAAACTAAGCGTTTTTATATTAATCGTAAATTTGCAGATTCAAACTCTTCGCGTTTCGCAGGGTTTAATTTAAATTAAAAGAATGAAAGTAGTAGTAGGTCTTTCCGGAGGTGTAGATTCCAGCGTTACCGCGTATCTTTTGCAGCAACAAGGGCATGAGGTGGTGGCACTTTTCATGAGAAACTGGAACGACGCATCCGTGACTTTGGAAGACGAATGCCCGTGGATTGAAGACAGTAACGATGCCTTGATGGTTGCACAAAAACTTGGAATTCCTTTCCAGGTGATCGATATGAGCGATTTATATAAGGAGAGAATCGTTGATTATATGTTTGACGAATATCAGAAAGGACGCACACCGAATCCTGATGTTCTGTGTAACCGTGAAGTAAAATTTGATGTTTTTATGAAAACGGCAATGTCTCTTGGCGCCGATAAAGTAGCCACAGGACATTACGCACGCGTTAATTCAACAACCGACGAAAACGGAAAAGAAATTTTCCATCTTCTCGCAGGGAAAGATAATAATAAAGATCAGTCGTATTTCTTGTGCCAGCTGAATCAGGATCAGCTTTCAAAAGCGCTTTTTCCGATTGGTGAACTCACAAAACCACAGGTTCGTGAAATTGCGAAAGAAATCGGTTTGGTAACCGCTGATAAAAAAGATTCTCAGGGTTTATGCTTTATTGGGAAAGTAAGTTTGCCTCAGTTTCTGCAGCAACAACTGGTTCCGAAAGAAGGAGAAATCGTGGAGATTTTCGAGAATTCTCCATTATTTCAGGAAAAAACTCCAGAATTTACATCAAAAGAAGAAGAACTTGAATTTTTAAGCCGAAAAATAAACTATCAGAAATCTGACGGAAAAGTAATCGGAAAACATCAGGGCGCACAGTTTTTTACGATCGGCCAAAGTCGTGGTTTAGGAATCGGCGGGCATAAGGAAAGTTGTTTTATCATCTCGCGCGATATGGAAAACAATATTATTTTCGTCGGCGAAAGCCAACGTTTTCCTGGTCTGCATAAAAAAGCTTTGAAAGTAAATAATGAAGAAGTGCATTGGGTGCGTGAAGATTTAAAACTGAAAAATGGCAAATCAATGCGTGTAAAAGCCAGATTCCGTTACCGACAGGAACTTCAGGATGCAACAATTTTTCAGTTTGAAAATGCTTTTTACATGGAATTTGACAATCTCCAGTCAGCGATTGCTGAAGGGCAGTTTGCAGCCTGGTATATGGATGACGAACTGCTGGGAAGTGGCGTTATTGCATAAATTTAAAGGATTATTGGAAACGGTAATCTTTTTTTATTGTACCAACCAATCTTTAAAATCTTTCACACGCTCGCGGCTCACCGTAATTTCTTCTGCCGGCTGGAAGTTTAATTCTACTTTATAGTTTGGAGATGTGTGGATATTCTTAATATAATCTGAGTTAATGATAAACTGGCGGTTTACTCTGAAAAACTTCTTATCATCAAGCGTTTCAGTCAGTTCGTCCAAAGTAAAGTCTGTAGGATAAACGCGCTCCTGCGTCTGCAGATAAACGATTTTATTCTCACTGTAGAAACAACTGACTTCTGAAGTCTGGACGATCTTAAGATTGTATCCTATTTTTACCAAAATTCTGGACAGCGTATTCTTTTCAGTCTTTATTAATGATTTGATTTCCTGCGAACTAACTACATTTCCCTGCGGCACAAAACTTTTATATTTTTCTACCGCATTCTGCAAATCTTCATCCAGTATTGGTTTTAACAGATAATCAATGCTGTTCAGTTTAAAAGCTTTCAGTGTGTATTGATCGAAAGCAGTAGTATAAATGATGAATGCTTTTGTTCCGACTTTTTCAAAAATATCGAATGACAAACCGTCGCCAAGCACAATGTCTGAAAAGATGAGTTCGGGATGCTCGTTTCCCGCAAACCAAGAAACTCCATCTTCCACAGATTCTATCTTTGCAACCAGTTCAATTTCAGGAATTAAACTCAGCATTCGCTCAAGTTTTCTCGCGGCCGGTTTTTCATCTTCGATAATTACAGTGCGGATCATTTTACAGGAAAATTAGATTTATTACGTGTCTAAAAGTATTAAAATTTTTCAGATAAAGGTTGTTTTTTCATTTTATCGACCTCGTTTCTGTAGATGCTTTCTTCCCATTCTGCGTTGAAAATAAAAAGTTTGGCAACTCTTGCAATGATGATGACCGCCCAAATCGTCAGGATAAAAGATCCGCCAATATTTGGTAACAGGAGTTCTCCGGTCTTATAAAAATTTCTGAAAATAATAATGATAGAAATGATGGCAAACCAAAAAATACTTTTGTACAACTTTTTTATTTCCTTTACTCTGTAGTAAGCGCTTTGATAATTCATGATCGTAAATTTTATTTGTTAATAGTAATTTTAAAAATTTATTTTTGATTTTTTCTCCTGCTCCATCAGCTGTCTGATTTTTTTCTCTTCCCAGTCTTTTCCAATTCCGAAAGTATTGGCACCGTGTGCGATAAGACCAATTCCCCAACCCAGCATCGGCCAGTAAAACCAAAGTTCGCGAGGTGAGGTGAGCATATTTAAAATAAATAAAAACGGAATCACGATGCAGTACGAAGTGAGATTTCCGTAGAAACTTTTCAGTTCTTTTACTCTTCTGGCGGCTTTTTCGTAAGCTGCGTTTTCTTGGTTTGAGCTAAAATTTTCCATAACGTCTTGTTTTTAAATTGTTTTGTTCTGTTTTGATAATTCAAAGATATCGCGACCGGAAGCCTCAAATCAATTTTATGTAACCGAACCGTCGAAAACGCAGACCGAACAGCAAAAATCCCGACATCAGCGATATCAGGATTTTTTTTTCAGCTTTAAATCAGTTTAAAACAGATAAGGAATCAGCATTTTTGAAGACTTTTTATACTGTAAATATTCTTCGCCAAACTGATTTGTGAGCACACGCTCTTCGATTTTAATTCGATACAGAAAAGCACAGAAAACCGGGACAAATGCAATCGCCAAAGACAGCCAGTTATTCAGATATAGACCAAGACCAAGAAAGCTCGTGAGCGCCATCGTGTACGAAGGATGCCGCACGTAGCGGTAAAACCCGTCTTTTTTCACCTGATGATCTTGCCTTATAGAAACATCGACTGTAAAATATTTCCCAAGCGATTGGATGATCATAAAACGAATGACAACGCCCAGGAAAATCAAGAAAATTCCTGCAAGCTGAATCATCTGATTTGTTGAAATAGGCAACACGATTTTATCTGAAATATATACCGAAATAAATACCGACGGCAAAATCACGATCCATAAAATATTCAGCGTGGAATGATCTTTTTTCGCAGCATTGCCGACCGATTTCAGCTTTTGTTTGTAGTAAATTTCGCTCGCGAACCAGAGAAAAACCGCGGCAGAAAATATAATTTCACTGGTTGTCATTTTTTTTATTTTTATCTAAAATTTCATTAATTTTTTTCTCTTCCCAACGTTTACCAAAACGGATGTCTGAAGAAAAAGTCTGAAGCGCGTGCGCTCCCAAACCGATTCCCCAGAAAAATGGCAACTGCAGAATCTTCCAGCTCCACGGATCTTTTCCGGAATACATCTCATACAGATTTACTCCTAAAATGAGAATATTCACCAACAGATAAACCACAAGATGTTTATAAAAACCCTTCTCTTTTTTCATCTGTTTGTAGGCGGCTCGGTATTCCCGCGAACGGTTTTCACTATTTTCCATGATTTCGTTTTTGCTTTTCTAAAATTTTCCTGATTTTCTGTTCCTCCCAATTGGTTCCGATGGTAAATACACTGATTCCATGTGAGATAACGCCAATTCCCCAACCGAGCATCGGCCAGTAAAACCAATATCTATTTGGTGACGTAATAAGATTTATGATAATTAAAAATGGAATGACGATGCAGTAGGAAATGAGATTTCCGTAGAAACTTTTAATCTCTTTCACACGCTGGCGCGCACGTTCGTAGCTTTCGTCTTGGGTTTCCACTTTTGCAGTTGTGATATTTTTTTTCTCATCTAAAACCGGAAGTTTTACTTTAAAATAATCTTCAGACTTTTCGATAAAAACATTCTTTTTGGTCAAAAGGGCGTACCTCTGAACGATATTCGAAAGTCCGATTCCTGCGCTTTCCTTCATCTGCCCGCGCACCTGCAGATTATTTTCGATGCACAAAGTTCCGTTTTCGGAAAAGATTTTAATTATTAACGGCCGCGAAGACGTTGCGAAATTATGTTTAATACAGTTTTCCAGCAAAAGCTGCAGCGAAAGCGGCACGACAAATCTTCTCAGCTCATCTTTCTGCACATTAAATTCAAAACCAACACTGTCTTCAAATCTCGTTTTCAGAAGATCGCAATAGGTTTTCGCAAATTCAATCTCGTCTTCCACAGTGACCAGTTCTTTATCTTTCTGCTCCAAAACGTAGCGGTAAATTTTAGACATGGAAGCCGTAAATTTCTGTGCCTGCACCGGATTTTCGTCAATAAGCGCGCTTAAAACATTTAAAGAATTAAACAAAAAATGAGGATCGAGCTGATTTTTCAGACTCTCAAACTGAGCATTGGCAGATTTGGCAATAAGTTTCTGTTCTACAACTTCCTTCCTCGAATTTTTTCTAAGCTCTTCCATAAAGCCTTTCGCATGGAGAAATGCCGAGATCAGCAACGCGAGATTGATCATAAACCAATTCATGAAGTTGTATTTCCCGTCAAGAAATTCCTGCGTGGTTGCAGATTTTTGGAAAATCACAAAATTCACATAATTGCAGAAATAAACCAGCACAAAGTTAACCACCAGAATAGAAACAATACTGATCGCAGCGCGCTTTGAAGTGACCTCAGACCACGGAAATTTTTTATTCAGAAAGTTGTTCAGAAAACCGTTTCCAGCGCCCAGAAAGAATGAATACATCGCAGAGACTGCAAAGCTGAGCAAAAATTTGTGCAGCGATTTTTCATCGGTAAAAAACACAAAGAAAAAAGTGCCCGTCGCGAGCGAAATCCAGAGAAGACTGATGAGATTTTTGGGTTTCATGCGGTGCGATTATTGCTGAATAGTTTTGAAATTTGAAAAGAAAAAACCTCCTTTGCAGAAGGTTTTGAGATTATTTAATGTTGGCCATCATAAAATCGGCCTCGCCTTTTCCCCAGGTCGGATCTAATGCATTTTTAGGTTTAAATGTTTTAAACTGTTCCATCGCTTTTGCAAAAAGTTTTTTCCCTTCCTCCTTACTTCCACCGTACTGTTCCGGCGTGTAATACGTGTCTTCAGCTTTAATCAATGTTACACGCGGATTTTCAGGATTGAGTTTTTCTGCAGCAGCAAGTTCCTGCTGAGCTTTCATTCCCATCGTCATAAAACGCTCCATCGGGTTTACCATCATTCTGAGCGAGTAAATCATTTTCTGCAAAAGTTTAATTTCCGAATTGTTTTTTTCTACGCTTTCTGCAACATCTACAAATTTCTGAGCCTGATCAGCAATCGCATCCAGATCGTCCATTTTCCCTTCACGCATCAGCATTCTTCCTTTTTGGATGTAGGCGAGCGCGGCGTAATATTGTGGCTGCCATTTGTCTTTTTCTTTGTCGGCAATTCGGCCAAAGTCATTGGCGAGTGCCTGAAATTCTTCTGTTTTCTCCGTCGACTGCACTTTTGCAATTTTCTCGGTCATCACTTTCTCGTAAGAAGTCTGAGCATTAGAGAACGTCCCAAGACAGATTAAAGCAAAGCTTACAACTAATTTTTTCATGATTTCTAAATTTTAAGGTTGAATATTATGTTTAAATTTAAATGAATTTTAAAGATTATTATCGATTGCTTCCTGTGTTTTATCAATCCCGAAACTGATCAGCAAGCCAACATAGACAAAAGTCTGGGCGGCAGGAAGAACTGGTGCGCTGAGGCTTCCGTCAGACGAAAAACGGTAGCCATAGACATTTTTATTTCCTAAAATATTATTAACACCGGCCACCAAAATCGTAAAGGCTTTCGCATCTTTTTTTCCAAGATTTGGCAGGTAATTCAGACTGAAATTTAATGAATTAAAGTCTTTCACCTTACCTTCTCCTAAAAGTACATTCGTTCCGTTTTGTGCGACAATATTGTAGAATGGTCGTCCGGATGTGTAAGTGTAAGAAAAATTAAATCCTGTTTTCCAAGTGGTGACAAACTTTTTGGCGACAACTGAAATGTTGTGTTTGGCAGCAAAATTCGGGTAAAGTTCCGTTGGATAGTTAAGAAACTCACGCTTGCTGTCGAGATATGAGTAAGAAACCCAATAATCTACATCTTTAATACTTTTTTTGTCTCTCCAAAGCACTTCCACACCTTTCGCAAAACCGCTTCCGTAGGTTGGTAAAACAAAATTCTGAAACCCTGAAGTCTGCGTTTTTACCAGATTTTTGTAATCTTTATAAAAAGCTTCCAGACGCAAAGTGCGGTTTTCTTCACTTCTCTGAATCTGAAAAATATAATGTGTAGCTTTCTGAAAATTCTGTTTAAAGTTTTGATTGAGAAATTTAGATTCCGGAGTCTGATAAAAAATTCCGTATGCCAGCGAGCTCACCCATTTTTCTGAAAGACGGTACGCAGCAGAGAATCGCGGCGCAAAATTCCATTGGTTCAGAAAACTCGAATTTTCAGCCCGTACGCCGAGACTTGTAGATAAATTTTTGCTTAAAGACAAATTATTTTCTGCAAACAGAGCCGTTGTAAAATTCTGGACGGAAGTATTTTGTGAAGGCGCACCGAAAACGGAAGATTCGGTTTTATCATTTTCTGAAAGCAATTCAAAACCTGCTTTAATGTTGCTCACAGCAGCAATTTTTCGCTCAAAAACCGCTTTGCTGTTCCAGTAAATACCTTCGTTATGCGTATTCACTGTTCCGAGCTGAGTTCCGCCATTCAGAATTCCTATTTCGAAATCACTTTTATTGATGCTGAAAGACGATCCCAAATTCATCAGATATCGGCCAATTTTCTGCTTGTAAGTAAGACTGTGAAAGGTATTGTTTCCGTTGACTGAAGGTTGCTGCTCGTCATAATTTTTCTCTAAACTCGGTTGAGAAACAGACAGTGTATTGGTATCAAAACTTCCATAATATTTCAGAAAACCGCCGGCTTTTGTTTTAATTCTAAAATTTCCGTTGGCAGAAATGCTTCTTGGAGCTTTAATAAAATCGGTTTCAAAATTCAAAACTTTGGTCACCAGATTCAGATCTGAAATGCTGGCTGCCACCCCGTAACTCGCATTTTTATTTTTGTTTAAATGCTGATAATCACCACCCAACGCAAACGGAAAAATACTGAAAGAATATGAACTCTGCTCTGGCATATCAATACTTTCCAAAAGCAAAACCGAAGAAAGCGCCTGACCGTAAAGTGCAGAATAACCGCCACTTGAAAATACACTTCCTTTAAAAATTGAGGTATTAAAACGCTCGCGTCCTGCCAGTCCAGGCACCGAGTTGCTGAAATAATTATTCACCAGATTTCCGTCGATGAAGAATTTGGTTTCAGATCCTGTTCCGCCACGCACAAAAAGTCCTTCACTGTCACCCGCATTCTGCACGCCAGGAAGAAATTTATAGCCTGTCGTAGTCTGGCCTTGAGAACCGGCCGTGGTGTAAATGTCTCTCGGTGTAAGCGCTGCTGTTGCCCGCTTTTTGTCGCTTGCTTCAATAGTCCCAACGGAGATCACAACAGCGTCGATTTCGCTGATCTGCTCTTTCATTTCGGTATTAACTGTCAGACTTTCATTCCCGATGGAAATAGCCTTTTCTGTCGCTGAATATTTTGGATGAGAAAATTCAAGAATATAATTTCCTTTTTCTGAAGTTTCAAAACTGAAATTCCCGTCTTTATCGGTCGTAGCGCCGTCGTATGTATCTTTCAAAGTGACATTGGCTTCAGAAATCCCTTTATTTCTGTACGAGACTTTCCCCGAAATTTTCACCTGCGAAAAAGTGATGACCGAAAAAAGGATGAGAAATAGAAAAAAGATTTTTTTAATCTGAGGGCTCATGGTTATTAGTTTATTGATCAAAAGTAGTACAGAATTGGGCTTCGTTCCATAAAACTTTTGCCGACCGGTTATTTTTCGCTGCTGAACGGTCAAGTTTAAAACAAATCCCGATTTTAAGCATAAAAAAACGGCAAAGTTTACGCTCTGCCGTTTAAATAATATTGTTTTGAAATTAAGATTTCATTTCTCCTATCACGTTTACTGCTTCCTGAAGATATGTGTCTTTTTTAAGATTTTTCATCCACACTTCAGATTTTTTCTTGAAAGCTTCATCTTTCTTTTCTCTTTCAATTTCTGCAGGGAACATGGTAAAATTTAACCCATTTTCATATTTTGTCAGCGCTTTGAATTTCTCAATCTGCGCTTTACGCTGCTTCATCAGTTCATTAAATTTATTAATGTTGAGTGTGATGGTTTCTTCTTTATCCAATTGCTCTCTCCACTCTGCAGATTCAAGCAAAAGCTGATAATTGGTATTTTTTGCCAGTCTTGCCGCGCTTGATTTCTGTAAAGCTGCTACATCAAAATAGGTCATTTTCTGAAATTTAGCACTCGGAATTTTATCCCAAGCCAACGCAAAATCGTCATATCGCTCACCAATTTCAGCATATGTAAAGAAATCTTTCATCTGAATATCAGACACGATTCCCTTTCTTTGGTTCGATTCGCCGGTAATTCTGTAAAACTTCTGAATCGTAAGTTTTAACGAACCGAAATCATCTTCGGTATTTAAAAATCTGTTCAGATCAACGAATGTCTGCACCGTACCTTTGCCGAAAGATTGTGGCGAACCGAGAATCACTGCTCTTCCATAATCCTGCATTACGCCGGCTAGAATCTCAGAAGCTGAAGCAGAAAGTTCGTTCTGCATAATCACTAACGGACCTGTCCAGACCGGTGTTTCCTGCTTATTTTTTAATGTCTGAATCTTGCCGTTTCCGTCTTTCACCTGAACGTATGGCCCGGCATTCATGAATAATCCCATGATGTCGCCCACTTCTGTAAGTGACCCGCCGCCGTTGTTTCTAAGGTCTAAAATAATTCCTTCAATCCCCTGAGATTTCAGTTTGATGATCTCATTTTTAATATCATCAGAAGCATTTCTTCCTTTGGCATCTTCGAAATCTGCGTTGAAACTCGGCAAACTGATAAAACCGTATTTTTTACCGTTCTGAGAACTCACCGTGATGCTTTTCGCAAACGTATCTTCGATCGCCACTTCTTCACGGATCATTGTCACTTCCTTGATCGTTCCGTCTTTTTTCTGAACTGTGAGCGTTACCGGTGTTCCTTTTTCACCGCGGATTAATCTCACAGCTTCATCAGAAAGCATTCCTACCACATTTACGGCATCTTCTTTTGGACTTGATTTTACCTTGAGAATTTTATCGCCTTCAGAAAGCTGTTTTGATTTCCATGCAGGAGCGCCGATTGTCAGTGCGCCTAAAAATAAATTTCCTTTTTTCTCCTGAATAATAGCACCGATTCCGATCACTTTTCCTTTAAACTGTGTATCAAAATCATCTTTGTCTTTTGGAGAATAATAATTGGTATGCGGATCGAAAACCTCTGTGTAGGCATTCATATATACACTAAACCAATCCATTTTCTTTCTTTTTTTGAATCTTGTAAAGGATTCTTTCACCAGATCTTTCACCTCATCAGTCGCTTTTTTAAGTTTTTGATCCTGCGTTAGAATTTCTAGTTTAATGGTGTCTTTCAGCTTGTATTTCTGCACAGAATCTTTTTTCTCTTTCTGCGCAGCTTCTTTGCTGTTCATCGATTCCATCTCCTGAAGGATGTTGTACTTGATGAATTTTTTCCATTCGTTGTACTGCTCCTGCTTGTTTGAAGGCACATCTTTCACTTTCGCTTCAAGAGTCAGCGTTTCATCTTCCTGCAGATTAATGGGCTTGCTGAAAATATCCTGCGTTACTTTATCAATCTCATCATAGCGCTGATAAAGCCGGTCCACAGTAAGTTTATAAAATGTAAGATCGCCGAGGTTGAGATAATCATCAAGCTTGGTTTCATGTTTTCTAAACTCATCCATATCAGACTGCAGAAAATATCTTTTTCCGGGATCGATCATTTCAAAATAATGCTTGTACACATCTTTTGAGTACGCATCATTAATCTGTTTCGGGCTGTAATGAAGATAAGAGAGGGTATTTTTTACACTCACCATGATGGTCTGCATTTTCTCGTCATCATTTTTCGGCGAGTTGAAGCAAAACATCAAGCTGGTTAGCGGTATAAGAAGTAGAAATTTATTGATTTTAAAATTTTTCCACATAAATAAGAAAAGTATATTGATTAAATTTTTGTTTTAAATGAGTAGCAATAATTAAAATTGTGTTACAGCATTATCAAATTTAAGACCTTATTTATTAATTTCGGTCAGATTTAAGTATTTTTGTTAAAATTAAAATTTTTATGGAAAAGCCACTAATTCTGGTCACAAATGATGATGGAATCACCGCTCCGGGCGTAAGAAACCTTGTGGAGTTTATGAATGAAATAGGAGAAGTGGTGGTGGTCGCTCCCAACTCTCCACAGAGCGGAAAAGGCCACGCTATTACCATAAATTCGACTTTAAGTTTTGAAGAAGTGACGATGGATGGCCCGCAAACAGATTTTTCCTGTTCAGGAACGCCTGTAGACTGCGTAAAAATGGCGCTTGATAAAATTCTTACCCGAAGGCCTGACATTGTGGTTTCCGGGATTAATCATGGAGCCAATTCTTCCATTAATGTTATTTACAGCGGAACGATGTCTGCGGCTGTAGAAGCCGGTGTGGAAGGAATTCCTGCAATCGGTTTTTCTCTGCTCGATTTCAGCTGGGATGCCGATTTTTCTCATGCTAAAACGTACATTCAGGAAATTGTAAGAAAAACTCTGGAAAACCCAATGCCTAAAGGAGTTGTTTTGAATGTAAACATCCCGAAACTTTCTGAAAACGAAATAAAAGGCGTGAAAGTCTGCAAACAGGCCAATGCTAAATGGGAAGAAAGTTTTGACGAAAGAGTAAGCCCGCACGGCAAAAAATATTACTGGCTGACTGGATATTTTAATAACATGGATCAGTCGGAAGATGCTGACGAAACGGCTCTGGCAAACGGTTACATTTCTATTGTTCCCGTAAAATTTGATCTTACCGCGTACGAATACATGAATACGCTGAGCGAGGTGATGAATTTCGATTAAAATATAAAAGGCGTGAATACCATCACGCCTTTCTTTTTAAAATAAAACCCTATCCTCTTTTCTCAGTTCTTCCAGATATTTGCTTTTATCGTCGCGGTAAAAAAGATTCATAGTTTCGAAAGGAATCATTTTTAAATCTTTATTCACAATGTGCACGCACGATTTTTTCACAGCGCGTACATCAAAATCATGCGCATCCATAAAATTCATAATGATGATTCTGAAAAGATTGTCATAGTCTAAATTCGGTGCCGAAACATCAGGAAGACAGCATAATAATTGGTTCACTTTCGGCTGCACTTTATCCACAGAAATTCCGGTGCTGAAAATATCAAGAAGCTGCATCTGCAAACCGGTATCCTGTTCGTAGACAATTGTATTTTTGGTTTCATTATTCAGCAAATCTGCGGGATTAATGTAGCGCGTCAGAGGAATCACCTCACCTTCAAGTTTTAAAATATAACCCATTGCGAGCGCATCCGGATTACACGGAACGGGAATGATATCGTCTCCATTCAAAAGCGGAAACTGGTTTAAAATCTCCTGACGCACTTCTGTCAGCGTAATTTTTTCGTGGCTAGAATCTTCGCGGTTTCTTCCGGCAATTTCTACCGGCTGAAAGGTAATTCCGCGTACGCATTTCTGCTTCAAAGCAAAATCGATCAGTTTTCCGATCTCATCGATGTTTTTATCTTTTTGCAGAACAATCACCAGCGTTGTGGAAAGATTGAGTTCATTTAATTTTTCCAAAGCTTTCATCCGAACGTTGGTCAGATCTTTCCCGCGGAAATCTTCCAGAACTTCCGGCTTAAAAGAATCAAACTGAAGATAAATTTCAAATTCCGGAGCGTACGTCGCGAGTTTTTCTGCAAAACCTGGATCATTCGCGATACGGATTCCGTTGGTATTGAGCATTAAATGTTTGATCGGTTTTGTTTTCGCAATATCCATAATTTTAAAAAACTCCGGATGTATCGTCGGCTCGCCACCGCTGATCTGCACCACATCGGGCTGACCTTCGTTTTTCACAATCACATCAAACATCGCTTCGATCTGCTCGAGGCTACGGTGACTTCCGTAATGCGGCGACGACATGGCATAACACGTTGGGCACGTCAGATTGCAGCGGTCGGTCACTTCCACGATTGAAAGACAGCTGTGCTGCTCATGATCTACACACAATCCGCAATCGTACGGACAGCCATAAATGACATCAGTTCCAAAATGGATCGGTGTTTCTGATGCTTTATTAAAATTTCTGATATTTTTATAATACGCGACATCAGAAGCAATTTTAGTTTTAAAAAAACCATGATCCGGACATTTTTTGGTCATAAAAACCGCTTCATCTTCGATGATAATTTTGGCACCGACTCTTTTGAGACATTCGGGGCAAAGACTGATTGTATAGTCGTAATAAGTATAATTTCTTACCGGCATATTTTTATTTTTTTACATTCCTCCGCAGACGAAACCGCTGATTAATCCGCCAATAAGCATGGAGATCAAAACGGTTTTCCAGAATTGTCCGGAAGAGAATTTTTTATCATTTTTTGATTCGTAAATAACTTTCGTGATTGCAGCAATCACTAAGGAGAAAAAGAAAACCACAATAAGGATCAAACCGATGATCATTGCGACCAATCCACCGAGATCTCCCACTTCCAATACAGTCAGTATTTTCATAAGTTCAGCTGTAATTTTAAATAATATTTACATTCCACCGCAGACAAACCCGCTGATGAGTCCAAGAATTAAAGTCGAAATCAGCATCGTAAGCCAAAACTGTTTTCTTGTAAAAGTTCTTCCTTCTTTCGACTGGTAAACAGCTTTTACGATCGAAGTAATCACTAAAGACACAACAAAAAGTACAGCAAGTACTATCGCAATAATAAAAACGATGAATATTTCAAATCCGGCTTCTAAAACAGTGATCATATCTATTGGATTTCTATTAAACTTGGCTTCTGCAGAATTTTTGTGCTTTTGATTTTATAAATGTAGTAAATTATCATGATCAGACACACGATTTGTATGGTGCCGATATTTCCAATGATTTCGATTTTAGGTTTAATAAAATCCAGCAGAAACCTGAAAACAAAATAACTGAGCATAAAAAGCTGGAAAAGGAAACCTGAAGGATATTTGTTTTTCCGGGCAATCATTTTCAATTCAAACCACATAAAAAGAAGAAAAGCAATCTCATACAGTGCGACAGGATGCCGTTTTAAGCCGTCGCCGAGATTCATTCCGAGAAAAGAACCGGTCGGCAAACCGTACGTTTCTTCATGTACGCCCATAAAAAAACATCCGATGCGGCCAATAATCATCGCCAACAGCAAAGGAAAAACAATCAAATCGCCTGTGCTTTCTCTATGACCAACAATTTTTTTCGCCATTTCCACGCCTAAAAGGCCAAAAGCCAAACCGCCAACAATCGTATTATTGGTCCAGAATCTTTTTACATCGAAATCATTAAAAAATGAAGTTGGATTTTCAAGATTTCCGATGAGTTTTGAACCGATTAATGCGCCTGCCGTCGCGCCGATAAGAATCGCTGCCGAGACATTAAAGGAAAGTTTTTCCGGAGATTTTCTTTTCAGAAAAAAATAATAACGCATCCCGAGGAAAATCCCAATGGTCTCAAAAACCGGATGCGCGAGTATGGTTTGCCCAAAAATTTGAAAAGTAAGCGGGAAATCAATCATTTTCAAAAGTAGTATATTTAAGATTAATTTAGATAAAAAATATAAACTATGCGAATAGAAAATGATATCAAACTCGGTTTCAAAGATGTGATGTTCCGCCCAAAAAGATCTACTTTAAAATCGCGATCTGAAGTAAATCTGGAAAGAGATTTCACATTTCTCCATACCCGGAAAACCTGGACCGGCACACCAATTATCGCGGCAAATATGGATACGGTGGGAACTTTTGAAATGGCTGTAGAACTCGCAAAGGAAAAAATTATTACGGCCGTTCACAAGCATTATTCTGTCGAAGAATGGAGTCAGTTTTTAGACAGTCAGCCGAAAGAAATCTATAAGTATATCGCGCTCAGTACCGGAACGGGAAAATCTGATGAAGAAAAAATTAAAACAATTCTTAATAAATATTCTGAGATCGAATTTCTATGCATCGACGTTGCGAACGGATATTCTGAGCATTTTGTGGATTTTGTAAAAAAAGCAAGAGCTAATTTTCCAGATAAAATCATCATGGCTGGCAATGTCGTAACCGGAGAAATGGTAGAAGAACTTTTGTTGGCTGGCGCCGATATTATTAAAGTAGGAATCGGTCCGGGATCGGTTTGTACAACGCGCGTAAAAACTGGTGTAGGATATCCTCAGCTTTCCGCAATTATCGAATGTGCCGATGCAGCGCACGGTCTGAAAGGTCATATCATCGCAGACGGCGGCTGCAAAGTTCCGGGCGACGTGGCTAAGGCTTTTGGTGGCGGTGCCGATTTTGTGATGCTTGGTGGAATGTTTGCCGGTCACGACGAAAGCGGCGGAGAAATGGTGGAGGAAAACGGCAAAAAATATAAACTTTTTTATGGGATGAGTTCTAAAACCGCTATGGATAAACATTCCGGTGGGGTTGCAGAATATCGTGCTTCTGAAGGAAAAACCGTGAAGGTTTCTTATAAAGGTTCCGTTTTGGAAACGGTAAAAGATATTCTCGGCGGCGTGCGTTCAACGTGCACTTATGTCGGCGCCTCTACGCTTAAAGAACTTTCGAAACGCACTACATTTATCCGGGTTCAGGAACAGGAAAATCAGATCTTTAACGATTAAAAACAAAAAATCCCGCAGAAATAAATTTTGCGGGATTACTTATTTTTATATTTAAAATATTTAAGGCATCAGCATTCCGCCGTCAATATTCAAAGTCTGTCCGGTAACATATGTTGAAAGCTCGCTGGCAAAAAATACGCAGGCATTGGCGATATCTTCCGGCTGACCTCCTCTTTTCATCGGAATTCCGTCTCTCCAGTACTGTACCATTTTATCATCCAGAGCAGCAGTCATTTCAGTTTCAATAAAACCTGGTGCCACAGCATTACAGCGGATATTTCTTGAACCCAATTCTAATGCTACAGATTTGGTAAAGCCAATTACGCCTGCTTTTGAAGCTGCATAATTTGCCTGACCGGCATTTCCCTTACGACCAACTACTGACGTCATGTTGATGATAGAACCTGCTTTTGCTTTCATCATCGGCTTAATCACCGCTTTTGTAAGGTTGAAAACAGAATCCAGATTCACACGCATGATCACATCCCAGTCTTCTTTAGACATTCTTAAAAGCAAATTATCTTTTGTAATTCCTGCATTATTTATTAAAATATCAATTTTGCCGAAATCTGCCATCACGTCATCAATCAGTTTCTGCGCTGCATCGTAATCTGATGCATCAGACTGATAGCCCTTAATTTGTGTTACAGAACTTAAAGCAGTTTCTAATTCTTTTGCTTTGTCTACAGAACCTGCATAAGTAAATGCTACTTTCGCTCCGTGCTGAGCAAAAACTTCAGCAATTCCTTTCCCGATTCCTCTTGTAGCTCCAGTAATCACGGCTACTTTTCCTTCTAATAGTTTCATAGGTGTTGTCGTATTGAAATGTTTATACCGAAAAAATGCTGCCATATTTCCGGTTGCTGGCGGCAAAGATATTATAAATTATTATTTCAGAATATGATCTTTTACCTCAAAGCATTGTTTACCACTAAAACAATCTCCCCTTTCAGCGTTTTACTTTTAGAAAATTCAATCAGTTCGTCGATGGTTCCGCGTTTGGTTTCCTCGAATTTCTTTGAAATCTCACGGCTCAGACTCGCTCTGGTTTCGTCTCCGAAAAATTCTTTGATCTGTTCTAAAGTTGTATTGATTTTATGCGGACTTTCGTACAGAACAATTGTTTTTTTCTCCTCTGCTAATTGTTTAAGCTTGGTTTGCCGGCCCTTCTTTGGCGGAAGAAATCCTGCAAAAAGAAACTCATTATTGGGCAAACCCGAAACCACAAGCGCCGGAATCAGCGCCGTCGCACCCGGAAGACAGATCATATCAATTTGCTCATCAGCGCAGGCTTTTGCTAATAAATATCCGGGGTCTGAAATTCCCGGTGTTCCCGCATCGGTAATAATCGCGATATCCTGTCCGTTTTTCAGATCGGCGATTACTTTATCAGTCGCAGTATGCTCGTTGTGAAGATGATAGGATTTTAATGGTTTTGAAATTTCATAATGCTTCAGCAAAATCCCTGATGTGCGCGTGTCTTCGCACAAAATATAGTCGACTTCCTGCAGAACTTTTACCGCACGGAAGGTCATGTCTTCAAGATTACCGACCGGCGTCGGCACAAAATATACTATTCCGCTCAAAATTATAAGAATTTATTTTCAACCAAAATCCAGAGACGCTGCGCATAATCGTCAACCTTGTCCCACTTTTTATCATAATACAGATCGCTCAGATATTCTTTTGCTTCTTCAATGTTTCGGCAACGGTTCAGGTTGGTTACCGCTTCATTTAAATCTGCCTGACTTCCGTTAAACAGCATTTTAGTAAAAGCCATTCTGTCATTCAGATCAAGCCTGAATTCCGGTTTCTGCTTTTCCGCTTCCATATATTCTGTCGGAATGTTGGTTTTTAAAATACTTCCGCTGTCTGCAGTTTTCGGCGCTGGCTCAGCAGTTTTTCCATCCAAATGATCATCATCAAAAAGACTTTGAATCGATTTTAAACCTTTAATATTCGCAAGGCGAATCTTTTTTTCGCGCTGATAGGCATCGAGATCTTCAAACTGATCATCCGAAGGCAAAACTTCTTTTTCCACAGAGATTTCCTCTTTTTGAATATCTTTTATCGTTCCGCGAACTTCCGTGTCAATTTTAGGTTCTTCATTCTGAGGCTCGTCTTTGATAGAAGACATCAGATTTTCGATGTTAGAATTTTCGGTAAACATTTCATCATGCTGCTGATTGTACCGCTCCTCGCCTTTTTCAACCTCGCCCTCAAGTTCAGCTGCATTTAGATCTTCTTCTTTTTCAGTCTGCGTTGTCTCGTAGTTATTAACGATCAGTTCTTCCTCTTCAAAATTTACCAATGAAGAATCCGTATCCGAAATTTCATTTTCAAACTCATCAATTTCGTTCAGCTGATCCTGAATTAATTCCTGCTCATTTTTTTGCTCTTCTGAAGCTATTTCTTCTGAAAAATGATTTTCAGCAACATTTTCTTCCTGATAATCTTCGTTTTCTGTGAGAATTTCATCCAGACTTTCTTCCTGTGCCGAACTTACCAATGCTTCATGAAACTCATTTTCAACAATATCATGAATCTGACTTTCAAATTTTTCTTCTTCAATGATCTCCGGCTGACTTTCCTGATAAAAATGCTCGGCTTCGTTTTCATTAAAATTATTTTCAGAATGCAGTTTCAGATCACGGAGAAATACTACTTTTTGAGAAAGCTCTTCAATTAAGTTTTGTTTTTTCAGAAGATCTTCTGCGCTCCCGCAAGTCTGTAAAATACTGAGCATATTTTGGCATTCCGAAAAAATTTTGCCGTGTAAATCTTGGATGGTCCGCATAAGAAAATCTTATTAAAATTGTGTACTTTTGATGTTGAAATATTACGGCTAAAATAACAAATGTTTTTAGAAAATACAATTAATCATTCTAAACAGAGCGGCTGGATGGAAGTTATTTGTGGCTCTATGTTTTCGGGGAAAACCGAAGAACTGATCCGCAGACTGCGGCGCGCTGAGATGGCCGGCCAACATGTAGAGATTTTTAAGCCGAAAACCGATACGAGATATTCTGTCGTAGATGTCGTATCGCACAATCAAAATAAGATAAGAAGCACCGCGATTGAAAGTCCGAGCGAGATTTTACTGCTCGGTTCAGATTGCGATGTGGTAGGAATTGATGAAGCTCAATTTTTTGATGACAGCGTTGTAGAAATAGCTAATGAACTGGCAAACAATGGAATTCGTGTTGTGATTGCCGGCCTGGATATGGATTTTCTTGGCCGACCTTTCGGCCCAATGCCGAATCTAATGGCGACTGCAGAATACGTTACAAAAGTACACGCGATCTGCCGCAAAACCGGAAATCTCGCCAACTACTCGATGCGAATTTCTTCCGGTAAAAATCTTGTTGAACTTGGCGAAACAGAAACGTACGAAGCCGTGAGCCGACGCGTTTTTATCGACGAAGTTTTAGATAAAAAATAATGCTGACCACTGCGTCGCTTTTTCTTTTATGAATTACACTTTAGAACAGATTTCAAATATCCCCGGCGCCAAAATTATTGGCGACAAATCTTTGGTAATAAACAATATAGCGTACGACAGCAGAATCATATATTCAGCAAAAAATACCGCTTTCATTGCCATCAATACAGAAAAAAATTCGGGTGAAAAATATATTGAAGAAGCTGTTTCTAAAGGAATTCAGATCATTATTTCAGAAAAAACTGATGATCGCTTCCCTGAAGTTTCGTGGATTACTGTTGATAATTCAGTAGAATTTTTACAGAAACTCGCGAAATTTCATGGTGAAAATTCAGGTTTAAAAACCATCGGAATTACAGGAAGCAACGGAAAAACGATTGTTAAAGAATGGCTTTATCAGTGCGTTTCCGGAGATCTTAAAACAGTAAAAAGTCCGAAAAGTTTTAATTCTCAGATTGGTTTACCGCTATCTCTGCTTCAGATCAAAGAAGATCATATTTTGGGAATTTTTGAGGTGGGAATTTCCAAACCTTACGAAATGGAAACTCTGGCAGATATTTTTTCGCCACAAATCGGATTGCTTACACATATTGGCAATGCGCATCTGGCAAATTTTGTTTCTGAAGAAGAATTAATCGACGAAAAATTAAAGTTGTTTAAAAAGTCTGAGACCGTTATTTTTAATGGCGATAATGATTTGGTTTTTAATAAAATAAATAAAATTTTTTCGCATAAGAAACTCATTTCGTTTGGTTTGAAAGACAGAAATAATGTACGAATCATCAGTGATATTGAGAATGATTCTTTAATTTCTGTTAAGCATTTTGAAGAGATTATTGCATTTCCTGCACAAAAACGAGATGAGGCAACTCTAACCAATGTTTTGGCGGTTATTTCCGTTTTAAAACTTCTTGATTTTGATAATGAAAAAATCATCGAGAAAATCAACCAGCTGAAATCTGTCGAAATGCGTCTGGAATCGATTGAAGGTTCGAGAAACAATCTGATTATCAATGATTCTTTTAACCTTGATCTTGATTCACTAAAAACGGCTTTGCAGTCTTTGAAAGAATACCGCAAAAGAAAAAAATCGATTGTTCTCACCGATATAATCGATGTAAATGCGGATAAAAATGCTTTATATAACGAAGTTTCTGAATTGGTAAATGAACAGAAATTTGAAACCGTTTTTCTTGTAGGAGATGAAATCGCAGAATTTCACAACAGTTTTATCTCTGAAACTTATTGTTTTGATGATACAAAACAACTCATTGAAAGTAAACATCTTAGAGAAATTGAAAATCAAATAATATTACTTAAAGGTGCCAGAAAATTTGAAATAGAGAAAGTAAAAGATTTTCTTGAACTCCGTAAGCATGATACGGTTTTGGAGGTCAATCTCAATGCTATCTTGCACAATATCAACTTTCACAAATCACTTTTGAAAGCGGGAACCAAAATGATGGCGATGGTAAAAGCGAATGCCTACGGTTTGGGAAGCTATGAAATTTCTGAGTTTTTACAGCATCATCATATTGATTACTTGGGAGTTGCTTATGCGGATGAAGGTGTAGATTTAAGAAAAAAAGGCATCACCGTTCCAATTATTGTAATGAATCCTGAGCAGCATAGCTACGAAGCGATTATTGAATATAATCTTGAACCAGAAATTTACAGCTTGCGTGTTTTAGAACTGTTCACTGAAGTTTTAGAAAAAACAGGGTATAGCGAAACTTATCCTATTCATATTAAGCTGGAAACGGGAATGAACCGTTTGGGTTTTAAAAAAGATGATTTACAAAGTCTTCTAGAGTGTTTACATGGAAAAAATCTCACGGTAAAAAGTATCTTCAGTCACCTTTCTTCAGCAGATGTTTCTGAGGAAAAAGAATATACTTTGCAGCAGCTGAAAACATTTCAGGAGAATTCAGATTTTCTGTTGAATAATTTAGAAGAAAAGCCTCTACGACATATTTTGAATTCCTCAGGTATCGGTAATTATTCTGACTATCAGTTTGATATGGTAAGAATTGGTATCGGAATGCTTGGTGAATCTTCTAATAAAGACATTCAGAAAAAACTGCAGTCAACGGTGACTTTTAAAACAGTTATTTCACAGATCTCAAACATAAATAAAGGAGATTCTGTGGGCTACAGCAGAAAATTTAAAGCAGATAAAAACACAAAAATAGCGACCATACCTGTCGGTTATGCTGATGGCATTCCACGCCTAATCGGCAATGCAGTAGGAAAAGTGGGGATAAAAAAGCATCTCGCGCCAATCGTAGGTAATGTCTGTATGGATATGATTATGATTGATATTACGGAAATTCCTGGTGTGAAAGAAGGTGATACGGTGACGGTTTTTAATTCAAATCCAACTTTAAAACAGTTTGCAGAATATTGTCAAACCATCACTTACGAAGTTCTCACGTCGATTTCACCTCGTGTGAAGCGCATTTACATTAAAGATTAATTATGAAAAAAAGTCTCATCATATTATTTTTACTTCAGATTTTCTTCGCCTATTCTCAGGTGAAAGAAGGTCTGGTTATTCCGAAAAAGCCAAAAATCGGACTTTCCCTTGCAGGTGGTGGTGCCAAAGGTTTTGCGCATATCGGCGTTTTGAAAATACTTGATTCGTTAGGCGTAAAAGTCGATTATATCGCAGGAACCAGCATGGGATCGATCGTTGGCGGACTTTACGCCGCAGGCTACACCGGAAAAGATATCGAAAAAATTATTATGGATACTGATTTTTATTCGATCATAAGAGATCCAAAATCGCGTGTAGAAACGACTTTTTTTAATAAATCAGTTGACAAATATCTGCTTTCGATCCCGCTAAAAAATGGAAAAGTAACGTTTCCCTCATCCATAAGCACAGGACAGAAAAATGTTTATTTACTGAAGGAGCTTTTTAAAAATGTTTCAAACGTCGATGATTTTTCAAAACTTCCGATTCCGTTTATGTGCGTTGCAACTAATTTAGAAAGCGGAAATATGACGATTTTTGAAAAAGGTGATCTTGTTCAGTCGATTATGGCAAGTTCTGCTTTTCCCTCCTTATTGGAGCCCGTGAAGGTCGGTGACAGTATTTACATCGACGGCGCAATGACGGTAAATTATCCGTCAAAGCCGCTTAAAGATAAGGGAATGGACATCGTCATCGGAGTCGATCTCAATCAGGATTTATCTGACCGACAGAATCTAAACAATATTATCGCAATTCTTAACCAGGTAATCGATTTTGGAATTCAGAAAGAAACCAAACGGCAGTACGATTACACCGATATCAACATAAAACCCGATCTTAAAGGAATGGGTGCCACAAGCTATGATGACAAGCGTAAAATTCTTGACAGCGGCTATGTCGAAGGTCTGAAATATGTGGATATTCTGAATCGTTTGCCTAAAAGACCTTTTGACCGTCTGAGGCAGATGTCGAGTCCGATTTATTCAAATGTTTATAAAATTGACAGCGTAGAAATTATTGGAAGCAAGATCTATCAGCGCAATTATATTTTAGGAAAGATGGAGCTACGCCTGCCTTCTCTGCAAACGTATGGAAGCATCAACCGTGGCATCGATAAGCTGATTGCAACCAATAATTACAGTTTTATTAACTACGATATTGTAACGACCGGCGGAACAAACTACCTTAAACTATATGTTACAGAAGATGAAGCGCGGCATTTTTTCAAAGCTGGGTTGCATTACGATGACATATTTAAAACCGGTTTGCTGCTCAATTATTCTGCAAAAAGGCTCTTTTTTACTAACTCAAATCTTTCTTTGGATGTTATTATAGGCGATCAGCCGCGGTATTATCTGAATTATATTATAGATAACGGATACATTCCCGGTTTTGGCCTGTATTCGTCAGGAATGAGTTTTGATCTGCGTGGTGAGAACAATATTACATCCGATCAGTGGAAATGGCTGCGCAATGAAGTGTACATACAATCTGTTTGGAAAGATAAATATGCCGTGGGTGCCGGCATCAGCCACGATTATTTTGAAGCTGAATTAAATGGAACAAATGAGCGATACAACCGTTATCTCAATCCGTATGTTTTTCTTAAAAGTGATACGCAGAACGACAAATATTTTGCCACACGGGGTTTTTATCTGAATGCAGAAGGGAAAGTAATTGATTTGCTTAAATCAGATATTCCGAAACGTGTTGTGCAGGTTAAAGCTGATATCAGGATTAATATTCCAGTCGGCAAAAGACTGAGTTATCACCTCAATCTCTATGGAGGAATTACCATTGGCGAAGAACTTCCCGAATATTATCAGTACCGTTTGGGTGGAATTTTCGGACAGAATATTATCAATTTTAAAACGTTTCAAGGATTCTATTTTGCACAGCTTAATACAAATAATGTTGCTTTAATCTCGAATGATCTTCAGTATAATATCTATAAAAATTTCTTTCTCACCGGTAATTTTTCTTTTGCTAATCTTTCAAACAGCATCACTTTTGAAGATGCCGTGAAAGTAAATTATAGTTCAGCCGGTCTTACCGCAGGCTACAAATCCCCCTTCGGTCAGATTAAATTAAATTTCAGTCATGCATTCGACAGCGAACAAAAAGGCATTTTCACAGTAATTCTTGGACACTGGTTTTAATAATATGATACATTTCTTTTACGAAAATACCGAGGAAAAGGTAGATCACAAACATATAAGCTGGCTTGAAAAAATCATTCAAAATGAGAACAAAAAGCTTGGGGAAATCAACTACATTTTTTGTGACGATGAATATATTTTGAAGATCAACCGCGATTATCTTCAGCACGACTATTACACCGATATCATTACCTTCGACTCTGTAAAAGGCAAAACAATAAGCGGTGAGATTTTCGTATCTTTGCAACGCATTTCAGACAATGCTTCTACCCTTTCTGTCCGTTTCGATAAAGAATTAAAACGGGTTTTAGCCCATGGAATATTACATCTCTGCGGCTATAAAGACAAGACAGAAGAAGAAATTTCTGAGATGCGAAATAAAGAAGAATTTTATATTGCAGATTCTTTTTTAAGAGCTTAATCCCGCTATCCGCTCATACTCCTCGCACCTGGCTAAAACCATTTCCGCTGCGGGGTAACCGCTTCTATCGGGGCTAAAGTCAGAAAATAATTAGAGATTTACTCGATGTTTCACGTGAAACATTATCAATTTAGATAAGATTTTATTAAATGATTTCAGATATATACGATGTTATTGTTGTCGGTGCAGGCCATGCAGGTTGCGAAGCCGCAGCCGCAGCTGCCAATCTTGGCTCAAAAACATTACTCATCACAATGAATATGCAGACCATCGGACAGATGAGCTGCAACCCTGCAATGGGTGGAATTGCCAAAGGACAGATCGTACGTGAGATTGATGCAATGGGCGGCTACAGCGGGATTATTGCTGATAAATCCGCCATACAGTTCAAAATGCTGAACCTTTCGAAGGGACCGGCAATGTGGTCCCCGCGAACACAAAATGACAGAATGTTATTCGCTGAAGAATGGCGATTCGCTTTAGAGAATACCAAAAATATTGACTTTTTCCAGGACATGGTTAAAAGCTTAATCGTTGAAAACGCTAAAGCGGTAGGTGTGATAACTTCATTGGGAATAGAAATCAGATCAAAATCTGTTGTATTAACAAACGGAACATTTCTGAATGGTCTGATCCACGTTGGTGATAAGCAGTTAGGCGGTGGAAGAATGGGTGAACCACGCGCTTATGGAATCACCGAACAGCTTACAGCTTTAGGTTTTGAGGCAGGAAGAATGAAGACGGGAACGCCACCGAGAGTTGACGGTCGAAGTCTTGATTACTCAAAAATGGAAGAGCAGAAAGGTGACGAAAAACCACAAAAATTCAGTTATACAGATACTCCGAAGCTTACAAAACAGTTGAGCTGTCACATCGTTTACACAAATGAAGCAGTACACGATATTCTTCGCGAAGGATTTGATAGAAGTCCAATGTTTAACGGAACTATTCAAAGTTTGGGACCAAGATATTGCCCAAGTATTGAAGATAAAATTAATCGTTTTGCAGAGAGAAACCGCCATCAGCTTTTCGTAGAACCTGAAGGCTGGCGCACAGTTGAAATCTATGTAAACGGTTTCAGTTCTTCATTACCGGAAGATGTTCAGATCAAAGCAATGAAACATATTCCCGGTTTTGAAAATGTAAAAGTTTTCAGACCTGGCTATGCAATTGAATATGACTACTTCCCTCCAACCCAGTTAAAGCATACCTTAGAAACAAAGTTGGTTGAAAATCTTTATTTCGCTGGGCAGATAAACGGTACAACCGGCTATGAGGAAGCAGCCGGACAAGGTTTGATGGCCGGAATAAATGCGCACAATAAAGTTCACGAGAAAGATGAATTCATCCTAAACCGTGATGAAGCATATATCGGGGTTTTAATTGATGATTTGATTACCAAAGGAACTGAGGAACCTTACCGAATGTTTACTTCACGCGCAGAATACAGGCTTCTTTTACGTCAGGATAATGCAGATATTCGATTAACCGAGAAAGCATATAAGTTAGGTCTCGCAGATGAAAATAGACTAAAAAATGTTGAAGAGAAAATCAAAAGAAGTCAGGAACTGGAGACTTTCCTAAAAGAAACATCTTTAAAACCCGGCATAATTAATCCTATTCTTGAAAGTATGGAAAGTAATCCTGTTGATCAGGCGTACCGTGCTTCACAGTTTTTGACCAGACCAAACATTACTTTAAATAAACTTTCTGAGATTGATAGCATTGCTGAAGTTGTTTCTAAATACAGCGACGAAGTAAAAGAACAGGCTGAAGTTAATATCAAATATCGAGGTTACATTGAGAAAGAAAAGGAAAATGTTTCAAAGCTAAACCGACTTGAAAATGTAAAGATTCCTGAAGCTTTTGATTACCTATCCATATCAAGTTTATCTTCCGAAGCAAAGCAAAAGATGAACAAAGTGCGTCCAAAAACATTGGCACAGGCCGGAAGAATAAGCGGCGTTTCACCTGCGGATATTAATGTTTTAATGGTTTTTCTAACCCGATAAATTATATTGTTTCACGTGAAACATTTTAATAAATTTACTAATTAATGCAGATCAAAGATCATTTTCTAACAGGAGAAACTTTTGAGATTATAGAAACTGAAACTCCTGGTGTTTTCAAAACCTCTCCTATTCCGGAAAACCTTTCTAAATATTACGAAAGCGAAAACTACATTTCTCACCATCAGGATTCCGGAAGTCTAAAAGAAAAACTGTATAAATTTTTGCAGTCTTTTAATTTAAATTATAAAAAAAATATATTAGTTGAGAGAATTCCGGCGAATGCAAAAGTTCTAGATTACGGATGTGGTGCTGGTGAATTTCTGAAATTTATTGAAAATGATTTTCAAACGTACGGTTTCGAACCGGATGCTGATGCAAGAAATGCTGCACAGCATAAAACTTCAAAATCACAAATAGTTCATGACATCGATTTGATCTTAGACGCAAGTTTAGATGCAATTACGCTTTGGCATGTTTTTGAGCATATCGAAAATCAGGATGAAATGCTGGAGAAATTCAGCAGCAAATTAAAGACAAAAGGTTTGTTGATTATTGCCGTTCCCAACCCTACTTCATACGATGCTTTACATTATAAAGAATTCTGGGCCGCATATGACGTTCCCCGACATATTTATCATTTCTCAAAAAATGGTATGGAAAATCTAATCGCAAAAAAACCAAACTGGAAAATGCGAAAAATAAAACCTTTGATTCTGGATGCATTTTATATTGCGATGCTCAGCGAAAAATATAAGAAATCACCGTTATTTTGGCTTAAAGCCATGTTCTACGGAGTAATTTCTAATTTTAAGGCATCATTTTCTAACGAATTTTCGAGTTTGATATACATTATCGAAAAAAAGTAGAAAATCAAAATTTGATAGGTTTATGAAGGTCAATATTTGAAGCAAAACGCAAAATTTTTGGCAAAAGTATAATTTAGAACGTACGAACTTTCCTTTTAAATAATTTCTACAAGTCAAAAATTAAAAGACCTCCAAAAATTTGGAGGTCTTTTTTATTATTAATGAAATAAATTTATTTACTTATTTATTGCCGCAACTCCGGGAAGTTCTAAACCTTCCAGACTTTCTAGCATCGCACCTCCACCGGTAGAAACGTAACTTACTTTGTCGTCATAACCAAACTGTTTCACGAAAGCCACACTGTCGCCACCACCAACTAGGGAAAACGCACCCATCTTTGTAGCTTCAGCAATGCTGTCACCTAAGGCAACGGTTCCGCCAGAAAAGTTTGACATTTCAAAAACACCGATCGGTCCATTCCACAAAATGGTTCGGGAATTCAGCAAAACATCGTTAAACTGCTCTCTGGATTTTTTACCGGCATCTAATCCCATCCATCCTTCCGGAATCTGATAAATATCCACTTCTTTAGTTTCTACTTCATTGCTGAAGCTTTCTGTTATCACCGCATCTGAAGGAAGATACACTTTAACATTATGTTCCTTTGCTTTTCCGATAATATCTAATGCGAGATTCATTTTATCTTCCTCGACAAGAGACGAACCGATTTTTCCGCCTAAAGCTTTAATAAAAGTAAATGCCATTCCGCCACCAATAATTAAATTATCTACTGCCGGCAAAATATTTTCAATAACTGTAATCTTAGTGGAAACTTTAGAACCGCCAAGAATCGCTGTAACAGGTTTTTCACCGTCTTTTAATACTTTATTGATCGCTTTTAATTCACTTGAAAGCAATTCACCGAAAAATTTAGTTTCAGGAAAAAACTGAGCAATAACAGCTGTCGAAGCATGCGCTCTGTGAGCTGTTCCGAATGCATCATTTACGTATGCATCTCCAAGTTTTGAAAGTTCTTCAGCAAACTTTTCATCACCTTTTTCTTCTTCTTTGTGAAAACGTAAATTCTCAAGCAAAAGAATATCTCCAGGCTTTAAATCATTTGCAGCGCTCTGAGCTTTTTCTCCGATGCAGTCTTCAGCAAATTTAATATCGTGGCCTAAAACTTTTGATACTTCATCCACAATATTTTTTAACGAAAACTCATCTTTAGCTTCACCTTTCGGGCGACCAAGATGTGTCATCAAAATAACTGCTCCACCATCATTCAAAATCTTTTCAACAGTAGGTTTTACAGCAGCAATTCTCGTCGTGTCGGTTACTTTTCCACTGTCATCCTGCGGAACATTAAAATCGACTCTTACAAGTGCTTTTTTATTTTTAAAATTAAAATCGTGAATTGTTTTCATATAAAAATTGGTTTTAAAATCTGATTGTATTTGGCCAGTAACCGCATAGAAGCTCTAGAATTGCTGCTGCGATTACTTTCACAAATGTAAGATTTTAAAATTTCGCAGAGTTTGCCCAAACCGAAAAGTTTTCAGAAAAAGTTTTGGCAAATCTCATTCATCCTATCAACATTACTTTCTTTCTTTTTAAAAATAAAAGAGTGAATACTGTTGTTGAGTGTTGTGAATTCCGGGGATAACTTTAAAGCAAATCTTTCTGTACATGAAGTGGGAAACAATTCATAATCAATTCACATTTTAAGTCGTTGATTTTAAATGAAATTTTTAGGTTATCCACAATTGCGGATAAGTTACTCACACCACACAGTATGAAAAAATGCGGTATTGAAAACCAATGCGAATTCCCGAGGAAAGAAATCTGAACTTTTGCTTGGAAAATTTTTCCTTTTTTTTCATTAGTGAAAATTTAGCAGAGAAAAATATTTACTTGAGAGAAGTTTTCCACAGTTACTCACATTGCTTTTGGTAATTTATAAACAGAGAAATCACAATTTGTATTTTAATACTTAAATTTGTTGATACGAATAACTAACAGCGCATGAAAAGAATTTTACTATTGATAATCAGTTCGGTATCGATCTCTGTCTCTTCTCAGTCATCAATTTTTGCAGAAGCCCAGCTGAAATCGGTGACTGTGTATGAGCAAAGCGGGGAAATGTTTTCTACGACTACATTCAAAGTTCCGAAAGGAAGTTCAGAGATTGTTATTACCAATATTGCCGAAAATATAGATGATAACACGATAAAAATAGGAAGCAAAAATAAAATATCGGTCCTCACCTACCGTTTTACAAACGATAATGAAATGTATCAGGTAGAACTTGATAAAAGAAATCCGCAGCATAAAATGGTTTTGGACAGCATTTCAATCGTGCAGAAACAGATCAGAAATCTTGAGATCGAAAGTGGAACATTAAATAAAAGTCTGGCGATTCTCGATAATAACAGTACGATAAATGCAGGATCTAATAAGTACGCTTCAGAAGTTTCTAAACTCATTAAATATAACGAGAAAAAGAGAAACGGACTTTATTTCGCGATTGATGAGATTGCCGAAAAACTAAGAAAGCTGCAAAGCAGACTTACGGTTCTCAATAAGAAATTTAATCTGAATAATGCGGAACGCGAAAACTATCCTAAAGGTAAAATCGTTTTGCAGATCAGTTCTGAAGCTAATGAAGATGTGATGATGGACATAAAATATTCTGTACGTGAAGCGTATTGGAGACCTTATTATGACATCAATGCGAATGGTCTGAACAGCAAAATAAATCTTGGTTACAAAGCGATGGTTCGCCAGAATTCAGGGCTCGACTGGAAAAATATTAAACTCAATCTTGTTTCCGGTTATCCCAATCAGCGGCAGGTTTTACCGGTTTTGGGAGTATGGCAGATTTATTATCAGCCTGAGCAGAATGTAAATCCAGCAGTTTCGATCAGAGGTCAGGCGAGCGGTGTTCAGGTTCAAGAATCGCGATCTAATGTTTCTATTGAAGAAGTTGTAGTGACAGGTCCGGTAAGAAATACGGCTTCTCAAAACCAGCTTAATCTAAGCTACGAGCTTGAAGATAATTACACCATTCTTTCTAATAACCGGGAAAACAGCATTGTTTTAAATGTAATGGATATTCCGGCGAAGTTTGTCTATTCAGCCGTTCCGAGATATTCTAATACGGCATTTCTTACTGCCGAAATTGATAATCTGGATAAATACAATCTGATAAAAGCTGAAGCAAATATTATCTTTGATGATACCAATGTTGGAAAGACGGTAATTAATCCAGAAACCACTGACAGCAAAATGGTTCTTACGCTGGGAGAAGACCGAAGAATCAGTCTGAAGAGAGATCCGATAAAAGACAAAACGTTTTCTAAAAGCATTTCTTCGACCAATAAAGAACAGCAGTTTGCCTTTGAAACTACGATTAGAAATAACAAAAGCGATAAAATTACCATTAAAATTCAGGATCAGATTCCGATTTCTTCAGACAGGCAAATCATCATTACGATGGTTGATAAAGGTGGTGCAGAATTTGACGAAAAAACCGGAATTCTCACCTGGAATGTCACGCTCAATGCCAACGAAACCAGAAAACTCAATTTCTCATACAAAGTAAATTCACTCAAAAACAGCCAGTTAATCGGTCTATAATTAAATAAAATAAAAATGAAAAGAAAAATAGCCATCGCATGCGACCACGCAGGTTTTGAATACAAAGAAATCCTTAAAAAAGAGCTTGGAGAGCAGTTTGAAATTCAGGATTTCGGGACGTATTCCACAGATTCTGTTGATTATCCGGATTTTGTACATCCTTCGGCAACGTCTGTGGAAAATGGCGAAAATGAACTCGGAATTCTCATCTGTGGAAGCGGAAACGGCGTACAGATCACCGCAAACAAACATCAGAAAATCCGCTGTGCACTTTGCTGGATGCCCGAAATTGCAGAGTTGGCAAGACAGCACAATGACGCCAATATGATTTCAATTCCGGCGCGATTTATTTCTAAAGAGCAGGCGATCGAAATTGCCAAAAAGTTTCTGTCGACCGCATTTGAAGGCGGCAGACACCAGACGAGAGTTGATAAAATCGCGTTTTGCTAAATGATAAAAGCCTGTAAATGAGTTTGCAGGCTTTTTATTTTTAAAAGATTATCTTTGCTGCAGCATTCTGCATTTCCGTGGCAGAATCTTCGGTACAATGCTGCTGAAGCTGTAAAATCCTTTTGTTTTTTAATGTAAATTTAGTGTGCATCGGGCTGTAAAGCGGTGTTTTTATTCAATGAAAAAAAAATTGCTTTTTTTATTTTCTGGACTATATTTTTTACCTGCTGCGCAGAGTTTATACGCTGATTCAACCAAAAATATAAGGAATTGGGAGGAAGAAGTTGACTGCAATACTCAGCGTACAAACAGCAAAAAATTATATCAGCTTTTCAAAAAAGAGGAAAAGAAAATTGATTATAAGCCGCTGAGTGCAATCATCATAAATGATTTAGATACTAACAACCTGACGGACCGAAATATTATTTTCAAATTATATACGACAGAGACGGTTTATGCGGCATTCACAATTTGTGCATACAATATAAACACAAAAAATCCAAACTACAATTATCTTAATTTTTACACTCCGGAAAACATAAAATTGTTGCAGAAAAAAGTAAAGAAAAATCTGTATTTTGATCTCAGCGATTCGAAGTTTGAAAATAATGAGTACCGACCGCTCAAAGAAGAAACGATAAAACATCCTTTTTATAATTATCTGTCTAATTTAAAAAGTGCGGATAAAAGTATCTGTTATGATCCTGAAACAACGGTGAGTGAGCCAGGAACTTTAAATGGAGCCGGCGGCATACAGCTTGGCTTTAGAAATCATTTAGGTGGAATTGTTGTTGTAAAATATGATTATTTTATTTATAAAAGGTTCTCGCCAACAATTTTTAAAACGTATCTGTTTAAAGATAAAAATTGGACCGAGATACCGACAAAAGAGGAGTATTTATTTTAATATATATAACTAAAGTCTTTCACTTATTTAACATTGAATATTTTTATTCTCTATAAATTTTTGAAAAAAGCGGACATTTTTTTCAGAACAATAAAAATTAACATTTAGAAAGAAAATATTTCCAAATACAAATGAAAGGAAATACATTTATACAAATAAATTAAAAATGGCAAAAAAGAAAAAATATATAAGTCAGAAAAATGATCATAAAATCATGGAAATCGGGAAACTGATTATGCGTTTTATGAATCAGAATCAAACCAAAGTCTACAATTACAAACAGATTTCAGACGGTATTGATTATAAAAACCCGCGTCAGCGCGAGATGGTAATTCAGGCTTTGCACAAGCTTCAAAGCGTACAGCGAATTAAAGAAACAGACAAAGGAAAATACAGCATCAATCTGAATATTGAAGGCACTTTGACGGGAACGATCGATTTTAACCAAAGCGGAAATGCGTACGTTACGGTCGAAAATATGAAAGATGATGTTTTCATCCATTCAAAAAACGTGAAAGATGCGCTGCAGGGCGATAAAGTGCTTATTGTAACCTATAATTTTAAAGGAAAAAAACTCGAAGGCTCCGTTCTGGAAGTTTTGGAACGCAAGCGTACCGAATTTGTTGGAACATTTCAGTTGGTTCCGCACAAAGATTTCGGGTTTGTGGTTTGCGATAAAAAGACAATTAATACCGATATTTTTATTCCGAAAAGTAAAATAAACGGTGCCGAAAACGGCAACAAAGTCACTGTGAAAATGACTGAGTGGAGACCTGGCGATAAAAATCCGGAAGGAGAAATTCTGCAGGTTTTAGGAAATCCCGGCGATCATGAAACCGAAATTCATTCTATTCTTGCAGAATATGGTCTGCCATATGTTTTCCCGGAAGAAGTGGAACGTGATGCAGATAAAATCGACCGCAGCATTACCGATGAAGAGGCCGCAAAACGCTGGGATATGCGTGATATTTTAACTTTTACGATTGACCCGAAAGATGCCAAAGATTTTGATGACGCACTTTCTATCAGAAAAATGGAAAACGGAAACTGGGAAATCGGTGTACACATTGCCGACGTTTCGCATTACGTGGTTCCCGGGACGATTTTGGATGATGAAGCGTACGATAGAGCAACTTCAGTTTATCTTGTAGACCGAGTGGTGCCAATGCTTCCGGAAGTCTTGAGCAACGATGTGTGTTCGCTTCGTCCGAATGAAGATAAATACACTTTCTCAGCAGTTTTTGAGTTGAATGATCAGGCTGAAATCCAGAAACAGTGGTTTGGCCGGACAGTGATTCACTCAGACAGACGTTTTTCTTACGAAGAAGCGCAGGAAAGAATTGAAACCAAAGAAGGTGATCTTCAGGAAGAAATCAATGTACTCGACCGCTTGGCAAAAATTATGCGTGCAGAACGTATCAGAAACGGAGCGATTACTTTTGACCGAAGCGAGGTGCGGTTTAATTTAGATGAAAACAATCAGCCCATCGGGGTTTATTTTAAAGTCAGCAAAGATTCGAATCATTTGATTGAAGAATTTATGCTTTTGGCCAATAAAAAAGTATCGGAATTTGTTTCACTTAAAAATAATGGAAGCCCTAATGGGAATACGTTTATTTACCGTATTCACGATGATCCGGATCCCGCTAAACTGGAAGCTTTACGGGAATTTGTGTCTACGTTTGGCTATAAAATCGACCTAGCAAACACGAAAAAGGTCGCTGAATCTTTAAACGCTTTGTTGAAAGATGTAAAAGGCAAAGGAGAAGAAAATATGATTGAAACGCTGGCGATGCGCAGTATGAGCAAAGCGGTTTATTCGACGGAGCCGATTGGTCACTATGGTCTAGGATTCGATTATTACTCACACTTTACCTCGCCAATCCGCCGTTATCCCGATTTGCTTGCGCATAGATTATTGCAGCATTATCTGGATGGCGGAAAATCTCCCAACAGAGATGAGCTGGAAACGAAAGCAAAACACTGCAGTGCGATGGAGCGTCTAGCGGCAGATGCTGAGCGTGATTCGATTAAATTTATGCAGGTGAAATTCATGGAAAAACATGTAGGCGAAACCTTCACCGGTGTGATTTCCGGAGTGGCAGAATTTGGATTCTGGGTGCAGATTCCGGAAAATGGCGCTGAAGGCTTAATTAAACTGCGAGATCTGATGGATGATTCTTATACATACGACAAAACGACGCACGCAGTATATGGTAGCCGCACAGGTAAACGATATCAGCTCGGCGACGAGGTGCAGATTAAAGTAATTAAAGCCAATCTGATCGCAAAGCAACTCGATTTTATGATTATGGAATAATTTTGAGATTTGTTTAAATAAACTAAAGGCCGCATTTTTGCGGTCTTTTTTTTAAATCTAAAAGTAAAAAGCACTTTCGGAAACGATTCTTAAAAATATAATTTCTACATTTGAAAATGAAAACAATTAACAATGTTTGAACTTGTTTTATCGGCCATCGGTTTAGGTTTCATGCTGAGCCTTGTTTTTATAGGGCCCATTTTTTTTCTCCTCATCGAAACCAGTTTTTCCCGCGGCCCGAAACATGCCCTGGCATTGGATTTTGGCGTGGTTACGGCCGATCTGTTGTGTATTGTCGCTGCGTATTATGCCAGCGCAGATCTGGTAAAGCTCATTGATAAACATCCTGGTTTTTACAGAATTACTTCCCTGCTCGTTTTGGCGTACGGTATCATCATGATCGTTACAAAAACCAAAATGCACATGTCTGGAGAAGAAAAAATTATTGGCAGAAACTACATCAGAACTTTTCTGAATGGTTTTCTTTTTAATCTTCTTAATGTAGGTGTAATCCTCTTTTGGCTGGTAACCGTGGTTGGCGTGCGAAATCAATATCCTGATACCGAAAGTGTTGTGCTCTATCTCGGCATTGTGATTTCTACTTACCTTCTGATCGATTTGGCTAAAATTTTCCTGGCAAAACAGTTTCACTACAAACTCACGCAGCGTTTGGCAAATAATATCCGAACTGGAGTTGGAATTGTGCTGATCCTGTTCAGTTTTTTCATATTCCTGCAGAGTTTCAAAAAATTCAATCAGTTTGATAAACGTCTGGAGGAAGCCGAAAAGAAAGAAGTAAAATTTAAAAAAGATGGAAAAAATCTTCCCGAAAGCTCTCAAAAAGGGCGATAAAATTGCCATTATTTCTCCGGCGGGCTCGGTAGAACCTTTGCAATTGAAGTCGACGCTGGATTTAATTTCAAAAAAAGGATTTCAACACGTTTTAGGAAAAAATCTTTACACCAAATATTCTCACGGATACAGCTACGCCGGAAACGAAAAACAGCGTTCTGAAGATCTCAACTGGGCTTTAAATGATCCTGAAATATCAGCAGTTTGGGCATCGCGCGGCGGTTACGGTTGTCAGCATCTTTTACCGAATATTGACTTAAAGGGTTTTAAAAAAAATCCGAAATGGTACATCGGCTATTCGGATAATACAGTGATTCAAAGTTATCTTTACCAAAAGGGTTTTGCAAGCATTCACGGGCAAACCGTTAAAACATCAGGTTTTGGCGTTACTGATGAAAGCTATGCGCTCATTTTTGATATTTTAAAAGGAAAAAAACCGGATTATAAATTAAAAACAAACAACTTCAATAAAGCAGGAAATGTAGAAGCCGAACTGGTTGGAGGAAATCTTGCCCTGATTTACGCGCTTCTCGGAACACCGTATAATTTCAATTTTAAAGATAAAATTCTTTTCATAGAAGATATCGGCGAAAAGTTTTACGCGCTTGACAGAATGCTTATGAGTCTTGAATTAGCGGGAGTTTTTAAACAGATTAAAGGCTTAATCATCGGTGGAATGACGGGCATGGAAGACAAAGAAAGCAACAAAAATTATGACGACAGTTTTGATTCTTTTGCGTATAAAATCATTTCTGAAAGAGTTTCTGCGTATGATTTTCCGGTGGCTTTTGGCTTTCCGAACGGGCATATTCATGATAACAGGCCTTTGATTTTAGGTGCAAAAGCAATGTTAAATGTTGGTGAAAAGTCTTCTTTAAAATTCAATTAAAACAATGCAGATTTCAAAATATATTCTCTCAGCAGCGTTGATCTTTGCCGGAATCATGCATTTCGTGAAGCCACAGTTTTTCGTAAAAATCGTGCCCGATTATATTCCGTCGCATCTGAAAGTAGTCTATCTCAGCGGCATCGCAGAAATTATTTGTGGTCTGCTTCTGCTCTTCCCGGAAACGCAAAAACTTGCAGGCTATTTGTGTATTGCACTATTCATCGCAGTTTTTCCAGCGAATATAGAGATGGCAAAAAAGTTTTATGAAACCGGAAATCCTTATTTCTGGCTGACGGCTTTAAGGCTTCCACTCCAGTTTGTTTTGATTTGGTGGGCGTATCAATTCACAAAATAAGATGGCAGATCACAACGATTTTGGTAAAATAGCGGAAGATCTGGCAGCGGATTATCTGTTAAAAAACGGATACAAAATTCTGCTGCGAAATTTCCGGTATCAGAAGGCTGAAATTGACATTATTGCCGAAAAAGATAATTATATAATCATCACTGAGGTGAAAGCGCGATCCACCGACTTTTTTATGCTGCCACAGGAAGCTGTGACGAAAGGAAAAATGAAACTTTTGGTAATGGCCGCCAATCAGTTTATGCAGGAAAACAACAGAAATCAGGAAGTTCGGTTTGATATTATTTCGGTGTTAAAAGATCAGAACGGTGCTTTAAACATTGAGCATATTGCAGATGCTTTCGAAGCTTTTGATGCGAATTAAAAGCATTTTTCAAAACAGATTATTTAAAAATTAATGAAAACAATATTTATCACCGGAGCGACTTCCGGTATAGGAAAATCTACCGCAACTCTTTTAGCACAACAAAAAAACAGACTGATTATCTGCGGCAGAAGAAGAGAAATTCTGAATTCTCTCATGAAAGAATGGTCTGAATTCACAGAAGTTTATGCACTAAATTTTGATGTAAGAAATTTACAGGAAGTTGAAAAAGCCATCGAATCGCTTCCTGAAAACTGGAAAAACATCGATGTTTTAATTAACAATGCCGGAAATGCACACGGACTATCGCCGCTTTCTGACGGAGCGACTGACGACTGGGACGCTATGATCGATGGAAATGTGAAAGGTCTTTTGTATGTTTCAAAAACGGTAATTCCTGCAATGAAAAAGAGAAAATCCGGACAAATTATTAATATCAGTTCGGTCGCAGCTACACAGACTTATGCCAACGGCGTGGTGTATTGCGCAAGTAAAAAAGCCGTTGATGTGATTTCTGAGGGCATGAGACTGGAGCTGACAGAATTTGGAATCCGTATCAGCAATATTCAGCCGGGCGCTGTAGAAACCGATTTTTCTAAAGTCCGTTTCAAAGGTGACGAAGATCGCGCCGCAAATGTTTATGCAGGTTTTGAAGCTTTGCATCCGGAAGATATTGCCGATGCGATTGCCTACTGCATTAATGCTCCGGCGCGCGTTAATGTCTCAGATATGACGATTTATCCGAGTGCGCAGAGCGAGCCGCGAACGATTTACAGGAAATAATTGATAAACGATTTCAATTTAAACTAAAAAAATCAAGAATTTTGTCGCATGAAAATCCTCTATCTTGAAACTTCATCTAAAAACTGTTCGGTCGCTATTTCTGATGACGAAAAACTGCTTTGCCTTTGCGAAGAAGTTTCAGAAAACTACAAGCAGAGCGAATCGCTGCATACCTATGTGGAATGGGCTTTGGAAGGCGCAGAAATTTCTATTAATGAAATCGATGTGATTTCTTTGGGGAAAGGTCCGGGTTCATATACCGGTTTGAGAATTGGTGCTGCATCTGCGAAAGGTTTTTGTTTCGGACTTCAAAAACCGCTGGTTGCCGTCAATTCGATGGAAAGCATGATTGAGTCATTTCTAAACGCTAATTACGATCTGATTATACCAATGCTCGACGCGCGCAGAATGGAAGTGTATACGGCTTCTTTCGACGGAATTTCAGGTGAAGAAAACAGTCAGACGCAGGCAATGATTCTCGATCAATATTCTTATTCAGAATTAAGGGATAAAAATGTACTTTTTGTCGGCGACGGTTGCGCAAAAGCTCAGGAAATTTTAAACTTGCCAAATGCAGAGTTTCGAAACGACGTCTACCCTTCTGCGCAGTATTTAATCAGGAAAACTTTGGAAAAAATCAAAAATATAGACTTTGAAGATATCGCCTATTTTGAGCCGTTTTATCTAAAAGATTTCCACGGAGTGAAAAAACAAAAACGCGAAGACTGATCTTCGCGTTTCTTTTTTACTGAGGTTTCACCGGCAATGCATTCGGATTTGTTGTGTTGAATTGCGGTGTATTGTTGACCGGTTTTTTTGGCTGATTGGTCTGTATCGCATTATTCATCGGCTGCTCACTGTTCTGCATCGGATTATTCATACTCGCAGGGTTTGCATCATTCTGTATCTGCGTTCCCTGCTGTGGAATTCCAACATTGTTCTGACCGTTAAGGGTCTGCGGCTGCTGCGCCATTTGCTGCATCGTATTTCCCTGATTATCGGTTGGCTGCATCGTGATATCGCTTTTGAGATAATTCAGCATTTCTTTGGCCTTAATGCCTTCCGGCGTTTTGGCATAATTGAGAACAATCTGCTCCAGCTGCAGAATCATCACCTCTTTTCCACTAGATTTTCCGGCATTAAAAGCATTTAGTAGCGAAAGTTTAGGCACCAGCGCATCTTTAGGATTCTTCTGAATGGTCTGATCGATGATCGCCTGGCTTTCCGGAAATTTCTCAGATTCGTAGAGCGCAAAAGCTGTTTTATAATTGTTTTCGACGTCGGAAGAAGATTTCACAAACGTCGTATTTTTCGGATTTCTGGCAAACTCTGCATACGACGTGTAAGGATAATCCTGCAGCAAAATCTGCTTCGCCCGGTCACCCGCCTGCGGATTTTTCTGATAATTCATCGCGAAAATTTCATACAGCGCCTGCAGCATTACTTTTTCTTCCGGCTTATTATCGACGAGATTATAAAGCGTTTTTGTGGCTAAAGGCGTGTTGGTAAAATAATTTTGATACATAATTCCCAAACCTAAAGAAGCCGTATCACGGTCTTTTTTAAGCTGAGCTAGAGATCCGGCATCTGCCGGAATCTGCTCTATGTAAAAAGCAGGCTCGAAACGTCGCGGATTTGGCGCCGAAGTTGTACCCAAAGCTTCATTTTTAAGATCTTCAATCGACGTCATTTTCTTGGAATACCGCCAGTTATCGATCAAGGCACGGTCGCCCCAGACCTGTTTGAAGGTAGAATTTCCTTTACTTACCGTCCCGTTATTCCCAAAATAGAAGCCTTTTGTCGTTGTCCCAAAATCTTCAAAAGACGTCGAACTGTTGGCAAAAAGTGAGTTGGCATTATAATCTCCGGTGTCGAAACCTTTTGATCGCTCGGCACGTTTGCGCTCAATTTCTTCTTTGGCTTCTCGTTCCTTAATTTTACCGATGTAGCGCGCAAAATAATCAGTCTTCTGAGCATCGGTCATCTTTGCAAGACTCAGAATGCTGTCATTTTTCTTGATTAAATAAAAGTTACGGGAGATTTTTTTTATGTTTGCCGACTGGTCTTTCAGCAAAATTTTAGAAGGCTCGTACGTCATCGAAACCAAGGCAGAATCGTAATAAGCACCGGCGCCGATGTAATCATTTCGGTCGAGATAATCCTTCCCGATTTCATAATATGCCAAGCCCCTCACCTGCCCGTCTGATACTTTTTCGGTTAAAGATTTTTTGAAAAACTCCTGTGCATCTTCTCTCTTACCAGCTTTGTTTGCCATCAAACCGAGCGCGTAATAAAACTCATTTTTTCGCGAGCCATATGTTCCTTTTTTACTGATGTCTTCAAGGTATTTTCTGGCGCCGCTGTAATCTCCTTTTCCGTTAAAAGTTTTGGCAATTTCAATCTGAGATTTTACTTCAAATTCAAAATCATTGGCATATTTATACGCTGCCATAAAACTTTCTCGCGCAGGTTCGTTTTTGCCCTGCTCTTCCAAAATCTGTCCGCGGAGAAAAGCGATGCGGCTTTTCAGTTTTCGGTTTCCGTTGAGTTCAAAAGCCCGGTCGAGTTCTGCCACAGCCAAATCTTTTTTCCCCGAATCTAAAAGCGCTTCTGCATAATAAATACTCAGTAGCTTATCATAGTCTTTTTTCAGACCTTCGGCTTTCAGCTGACTGAAAATTTCGTCGGCTTTATAGTAATCTTTGAGTTTCGCATACGCCAGGCCTTCATACACTTTTGCCAGCGGAAGTCGTTTGTCTTCCTTCATGTGCGTGTACACATAGTTGAGCGCGTCCAGAGCCTGAAGCATCTTTCCCTGATAAATTCTCGACTGAATTAAGATCATGTAAGCGTCGAAAATCGCGTCATTCTTTTCCTCGTTTTTACGGATCACCGAATATTTTCCGATCGCTTTTAAAGCTTTTGCTTCTGCAATTTCCAGAATTGTTGCGCCTTTATTTCCATCCTGTCCCGCCTGGCTCTGACCCATGGCATTTGGCATTCCGCCGGGTGGCATCGGCATTCCCTGAAGACTTTCGCCCTTACTTGCGCGGTTTCTAGGATCTGCAGGACGGTTTATTTCCGCCATTTTCTGAGAATTTTCAGCAAAACTTGACGACTGTCCCAGATCACTTCCCAATGGCTGCTCTTCATACGTAAGCACCGGAATATAGGGAGCGTAGAAATTATCTTTATGAGCCTTATCGCGGCCGTTAAATTCTGTATTTAAAGCGTCTTTCGCGTTGAAAAGCGTGTTGTAATACGTGTTGAAACCTTTCAGAAACTTCTTCCGCTGCTCTGGTTTCTTCACTTTTACACCGCATGATATCAACAGCAATGCACCCAAAAGGTATAGAATATTTTTTTTCATTATTCAATATAACTTGCTAAACCTCTTTTTATTATGCTAAAGAGGCAATTTTGTAAAAATACAAATTTCGGCGGAAAGTAGAATTTACAGATTTTTTAGAATTTTGTACAGCAGATGCGTCGGCAAACCCATGATCGTATAGTAACTTCCTGCGATTTTTTCAACCTTGGCCATCCCGATCCATTCTTGTACGCCGTAGCTGCCGGCCTTATCAAAAGGTTTGTATTTTTTTATATAAAACGAAATCTCATCATCACTCAAAATTCCCATTTCAACATCAGCTACATCGGTTTCAGTAATAGTTTTATCCTGAGTTTTCACCGTAATTGCGGTATATACCTGATGGGTTTTCCCGGAAAGTTTTTCAAGCATTTCTTTTGCTTCTTCAGCGTTTTTTGGTTTGCCTAAAATTTCATTTCCAAATGCCACGACCGTATCTGCTGTAATGAGAATTTGATCTGCATTTATTTCGCTGAAAGTGTCAGCTTTTAATCTTGCAAGATAAGCGGCAGCGTTTTCAGGCAGAATATTTTCAGGCAGAATTTCTTCGCAGTCAATTTTTACGACTTCAAAATCAAAACCCAACGCAGCAAGAAGTTCTTTTCGGCGCGGTGACTGTGAGGCTAAAAGTATTTTTTTCATCTAAACCGAGCGTGTATTGTCATCGTGCCATTTCCCCTGAATTTTCATCACCTGCTCGATCACATCGCGCACAGCACCGCTTCCACCCTTTTTATCAGAAATATAATCTGAGACCTGCTTAATTTCCGGCACCGCATTTTCCGGGCACGTGGCAATTGCCGATTTTTCCATCATGTGAAGATCCGGAAGGTCGTCGCCCATCGTCAGAATTTCGCTGTTCTTAATACTGTACTTTTGTTTAAAATCTTCAAAATCAATCATCTTATCACTCGATTTTGCGTAATAATCATTAATTCCGAGATAATTGATTCTATGTTTTACCATATCATCATTTCCACCGGTAATTACACCGATTCTATAGCCGTTTTTTAAAGCTTTTACCACGGCATATCCATCGAGAACGTTCATCACGCGGCTCATATTTCCGCCGGGCATCAGATAGACACTACCATCTGTAAAAACACCGTCAACGTCGAATATGAAGGCTTTTATATCCTTCAGTTTTTCTTTATAACTCATTTATTTTTTTTTTTGAAACCAAGGAATTTTTAGTCGAGATTGTACGTCAGTCTTACCGTTATTCTTGCTGATTTTTCTTTGCTTGAAGTGTCGAAATTTCCACCGTAGCTGTCTTCATCTGTTGAGCCTTTTGCGGTAATCTGAAAAACGCCCATCGATGCATCCTTTAATTTCCCGAGATCGCCGTCGGCAGCTTTTACAATTTTTTCTGCTCTTTCTTTTGCGTCCTTAGATCCGGCTTCGATGAGGCTGTGTTTCAGAGATGAAAGATCAGAATATGTATATTGCGCGGGCGATGGCTCAAACTGCACGCCGCTGTTGATTAATTCTGCCGTTTTATCGATCACGCTTTCGATTTTTTTCATGAAAACCGGATTTTTTTTTGCTCTGAAAAAAATGTTCTGTGTTGCTTTGTAACCGTCAAAAACATCTTCTGACCGCTCAGATCCGTCGGCATCTTTTATCGTCACTGTGCGGTAAGATCTAGAAAAATTTACCCCGCCAAAAGTAAATTCTCCTGCCTTGAAACCTTTGCCAAGAAAAAACGTTTTCACCTTTTCTTTGTCCTGCGAAATAATATTATAGGCTTCTCTCGCATCCATTGCATTGGCATCAAAACTTCCGCCCCAGCTCATTTCATCAGAAATAAAATCTTTGGAACCGAGTCCGGTTACCGAAATCGTATCCTGTTTCAGGTTTCTGTTTTTAAAACTTGAGCCTAAAATAAATGCGGTAAAGACAATGGCTGCGCCGATAATAAGCGCGCGGATGATGTGCGTATTCATGAAGTTGGTTTTTCCCAAAGGTAAAACTTTACGTCAACTGATACATTTTTTTTATCGATTCGTTCATCGCGCGGTAGATTTTCAGATGTTCTTCCTGAAGCAGTTCTTCGTGAAGCAGCAATACACGCGAGTCGTTTCTCACTGCAGGACCGGTTTGTGCCGATTTTGGGTCGATATGATGAATTTTTTCTACGGTTTCGTCGATCAGCGGCAGAAAATAATCAAACGGAATCGCCTGAGAATCTGAAATTTCTTTGGCTTTGGCAAAAAGATGATTCACAAAATTACATGCAAAAACAGCGGTCATATGCACATATTTACGCTGCTCATGGTTGCTTGCCATCACATTCGCAGAAATTTTACGGGCGAGTGCTTCTAAAATATTCTGATCTGACTCGTTTTCAGCTTCAATAAAAAACGGAATTTTGCTGTAATCTAAATTTTTAGTCTTAGAGAAAGTCTGCAGCGGATAAAAAGATGCTTTTCTGTAATTTCCTTTTAAAATATCTTTCGGAAGTGAGCCGGATGTATGCGCCACCAAAGCCTCCGGATTTTTTATCATTAAGGAAACTTCCTTGATCGACTGATCATTGACGCAGATCAGATATAAATCAGCTTCCTTAAGTTTTGAAGTGGAAAACGGAATTTTTGTGTCGTCTGAAATGGCTTTCAGCGCAGCTTCATTTCTGCCAAAAATCTGTTTTAGCGGAATATTATTTTCAACAAAAGCTTTGGCAAGATGATGCGCCACATTCCCGGAACCGATGATCACTGTTTGCATGTAACAAAGATAAAAATTTTGGCTCGGCATAAATGATTTTCTCTGAAGCGGACTCCAGATTTTATGTTATTTTTGATAGAAATCTTTAATTATGTTAGGACGTGAAATATTGGAACAATTAGTAAATTCTACGTTGATTGCTGGCACTATTAAACCGTATTATTACAAAAACGAACTAATAGATCTGGTTCATCTAACTTATCTTAAATTTGAAAAAAGATGGATCGAAATTGCTGTTATTGATGAGCAAACTATGATTAGATTGAGTGATGAAAATGTTGCTAATTATAAGTATTTTAATAATGAAGATTATAAATACAGTGCTGAAGATTTTCAAATAGTGTTTCCTGCTTTCGAAAAATATATTGGAAAAAAATTGATAAAATTTGCCGAAATGGTTTCTGTCAAAAACAAAGATTTAAGTTTTGGAGTTAGTTTATACTTTTCTGATGAATCAGTTATTACAATATTCAACAAAGATTATTCGCATGATAGTAACGAAATTATTTTTGGAAAATTAAATAACCCCGATTACGTAGAAATTTAGAGCTATAATTATTTATAATTGGACTGAAAATTGAACAAATATTTTAACTTTTAAATACTTTTGTAATCTTAACCAGTGATAGCATCTTATGAAGATTAAGGACGCAGACATTATTGCGCTCATGCAGAACCCGCAAACTCTTGAGAAAGGGACGCGTGCGATGATGGATGCCTATCAGAGCAGGCTGTACTGGCATATCCGGAGAATTGTGGTAGATGCAGATCTTGCTCAGGATACTTTGCAGGAAACATTTATAAAAGCCTATCAGAATTTTCATCAGTTTAAAAATGACAGTCAGCTGTACACTTGGCTCTACAGAATTGCTACCAACGAAGCGCTGCAACAGATTAATAAACTGAAAAGAATGCAGAAAACGGATGAAGATGCCGATTATCACCTGCAGAATCTGGTGGCCGATAATGCAGAAAAAACATCAGACGAGATACAGATTTTGTTGCAGAAAGCGATACAGAGTCTGCCAGAGAAACAGAAACTGGTTTTCACAATGCGATATTATGATGATCTTCCTTATGAAGAGATTTCTAAAATCGTCGACATGTCGGTAGGCACGCTGAAAACCAATTATCACTACGCAAAGCAGAAAGTGGAAGATTTTATACGAGAAAATTACGAGACTGATTTTTGAAAAACGAAAGATGAAAGATTTTGATATAGAAAACCTTGAACGCAAAAACATTTACCATTTGCCGGAAAATACATTTGAAAAAATGCAGGCTGGAGTTTTTGCACAGATGAAACCGGTAAAGAAGGCGCCGGTATTTAAACTGAGTTGGGCACTGGCAGCAGCTGCTTCTCTGGCTTTAATTTTTGGCGTGACTTTTATTTTTAATAATGGTAACGAGACTCAAAAAAACATACAGAGTGTTGCTGTAAAAACAGATCAGAATACCAAAACACAGAGCACAGAAACTTACCAGACTTTGCAGTCTGATGTTGCAGAAGCAGAGCAGAATCAAACGGGCGCGAATGTAGACCGACAAAGTTATCCTCAGACGGCGAGCAATACAAGAAGAAATAATAATCAGAATGCGGTGCAGGTTTCCGGGAAATCGGCAGAGCAGGAGATGACAGAATATCTTGATTCTTTCTCTAGTTCAGATATCGCTGAAGTTTCAAAAAATTCTTCGCAGGATGTGTATTTAGATTTATATAATTAAATGTAAGTGATGAAAAAGATAATATTTACCGTTTTGATGATTTGGGGTTTTGCAGCGCACGCACAGATAGGATTAGACTGGAAAAACATGAATCCTAAAGCGCGCAAAGAAGCCATAAATAACCTTTCTCCGGATGAGCGTAAACAGCTGTTGAATCAGTTCCGAAACAATATGGTGATCGACAATCTTGATATTGATCCTAAAGATCAGGGAGAATTCACAGAGGTTTATAATGAATATCTCGAAAATCAGAAAAAAATCAAAAGCCAGTTCGACGGTAACTTTAATCCGGATAATCTCAGTGAAGAAGAAGCCAAAGTGAAACTGCAGCAAAGTTTTGAGCTTGGCCAGAAACTTCTTGACAACCGAAAAAAATACGCGGAAAAAATGCAGAAAGTAATCTCATCTCAAAAGGTTTTGAAGCTTTTTCAGACCGAAGGAATGATGAGAGATAAGATGAACGAAAGAAAACCTAAAAGGTAATTTCCGCCCGAGGTCATACTCATCATAGTTTATTTTTTTAATGTTAGACGACTCTTGCAATTTATTGTGGGAGTCGTTTGATTTTTACAGGCAAAATGTAAATAAAAACGCTTAAGTGAAATATTTTTCTATTTTTGTAAAAATGTGGCTATGAGAAAATTATTACTCTTCCTTGTATGTTCGGTTTCACTTTCTGCCCAGAAAACAGAATTTATCAAGCTTTTAAAACAGGTGAAAGATCCGAAGAAGATGTATGGAAAATTCCTGGTTATAGATCAGCGCGACGTTCCGGAAATCGGGTTGGTGACTTTTAATAAAGAAAAAGTGGCAGTGGCATTTGAGAATAATGCAGAGAAAGATATTTCAGACTGGCTGTACAAAGATAATCCGACAGAGGCAAAAGGCGAATTTGTTTTTCAGCTGGAAAAATTAACGGTCGATGAAGAAATCACAGAAAAATCTTCTGTTACAAAACTTGAGATCAAAGGAAGCTCATTTTTAAAAACAAGTGATGGCTATCATTTTCTCAACCGAATTGATACAATGGCCGCGATCTCTTCCCGAAACACGCCAAACAGGCCACAAAGTATCGCAAAAAAAACCGATTTTATTCTTGGAAGTTTCATAAAAAAATCCTTTGAAAGAAAGCCGTGGCAAATACCGCTTGCAGAAAACGAACTTAAGAATTATGAAACCTTTCTCCCGGAACGTGCCGAAATTTTTAAAACAGAAATTCCGAAGGACGGCATTTATAAAGATTATCAAAGTCTTGCCGCGCAGACGACTGCGCCTGGTTTTGTAATGGAATTTGATAAAAAAGGGGTCGCAACGAAAGCAGTAAACGGCGAACAGAAATTGCGTCTGTACGAGATATACGCTTTTGTGCACAATGGTGTTCCTTTTAAAACCATTCCGGTGGGTTATGTGGAGATTATGAGAGATCGTGAAGGACTTTTTATTCAGGTGAAAAGAGAAGAACTGTATCCTGATTCTTCGCCAGGTTTTATTATGATTGGTGGCGGACTTGGTGGTTTAATAGGAAGTGCCGTGGCAAACATCGCAATTGTTGCAGTCGACCGAAGTATGGCGAAGAAGAGACAGGCGTTACCGGGAGAGACCGTGTCGCTCGATCCGCTCACCGGAAATTATATCATCCCTGAAGATTTTGGAAATACTAAAAAGAAATAAAAAACACAGATTAACACGATGAAAAAACTCATTATTTTTCTCTTCATTACCTCATTTTTTTCGGCTCAGAAAACAGAGAAAATTAAGTTCAACAAAAACATTAAGAATGAATTTGGCTCGTACCGCGGCTTTATGGTTCTTGACCAACGTGATTCTCAGGACATTGGAATCATTTCGTCGAACAGCGAACCGACGAAAATTGTTTTTGAAAACGAGGATGTCGCAAAAGGAATAAAGGACTGGTTTTACGAATATAACAGTTTAAAAACCGGTGATCAGCTTGTTTTAATGTTGGAGAAAATTAAAATAAGCGAAACAAAAAAGGAAAAATTTTCAGAAGGAAAACTTGAATTGCAGGCAAGTACTTTTCTGAAGAAACCAGACGGATATTACTTCCTGAAGAAAAAAGATACGGTTGTCACCGTTACCTCAGATTTTTTCCCAAACATGGCGCAGAATCTTTCACGGAAAACTACAGCCGTTCTGGCGGATCTTTTTCAAAAATCGTATACTGCAAAAACTTGGCAGATTTCTTTACAGGAAAGCGAATTGCCAAACTACACAGCTATTTTAAAATCAAAAGCAAAAATGACCAACTCCACTGATCTTAAAGACGGTGTTTATGAAGATTCTCATAGCTTTTTTACCAATAATCCGTTGAGTGGTTATGAAATAAAAACCAATAAACAAGGCATTGTAAAACGAGCTGAGAAAGGTTACGATGTTAAATCTATTCACAGATTTTACGCATTCGTCTATCAGGGGAAAATGTACAAAATGGTGCCTGCGGGATATGCTGAAATTAAAAAACAAAATGAAGTTTATCAGATTAATGTGACATATGATGATCTTTTTCCACCAAAATCGGGAAATTATACAGTTTATGGAGCTATTGCCGGCGGACTTGTGGGCGCAGCAATTGGCGCAATGATAGATTCAGGCAGAACACCGAAAGGAACAGGAGGTGAATTGACACTTATCGGCCTCGATCCGCTGACAGGAAATTATATTCTGCCGGAAGATTTCGGAAAACAAACTGCAGCATCAACGGATAAAAAATAAAAATTTATAAATATGAAAAAACTAATTGTATTTCTTTTGTTCACATCGATGTTCTCCGCGCAGAACAGAGGAATTCTTGAAATCAAAGAAGACCTGAAGGACAAACAAGGTCTTACCAAATCACTCAGTTTTATTGATGCAAGATCTGATAAAACAATTGGAGCGATTGACTCAAAAGGTAAAACTGAAGAAATCGCTTTTGGGCAAAAGGACTTGAATGCCTTTTTTAATAAAAAATTTCAGGACGATAATAAAAAATTTGGTAATAATGACATCGTAATAATGCTTGAAGATCTTAAACTGAAATCTGAACCAGATGGCAAGTATTCAAAGATTACTTATCATATAAAAATATCAAGTTTTATTAAAAGAAACGATCGGTACTACTTTGTAAACCGCATTGATAATTCCATTTTGCGTTATTTTCCGACAACATACGCTCCAGAAATGGCTACTGAGGCATTAGCTCAGATCACTAATTTATTTATAAGAGAATCTTATGCGCATCCTGCAATGCGTACGATGATACCGGAAGATAAGCTGGCAGATTATGAGAACATCATTATTAAAAATAGTAAGTTATTTTCTACACCGGAATTACCGAAAGGTGTATATTCCTCTTACAAACAATTATTAGATCTGCAGCCCGAAAAAGGATTTTTCACCGTTAAAAATAATAAGGGAAAAGTGGTCAATATAAAAAACGGACAGGATCTTACCGTTCCGATGCGGGAAATATATGGCTTTATTGAAGATAATAAAATATCTGTGATGACGCTTGTTGGTCTGCTTGATGTTGAGCGTGATGATAAAGGCATGTACATCATCACATCGCGGGTCGAGCAAACGCCGCAGGATAATAGCAGTATTATGATTGGTGCAATGGCATATGGTTTTGTAGGCGTAGGTCTTGCAGCAATTCTTACCTCAGGATTGAATAAAAGAAAAAAAGGCGATACTCAGTTATATAAAGTTTACATCGATTCGCTCACCGGTAATCTTATTTTTCCCTGGACAGAAAACTATGTTGCAATATAGCGTTTTGAAACAGATATAAAATGATGGTGAAAACTGCTTTAAGACAAGGGAAATTAAAAAATCATTTGTGAAGCATTTTCTTATCTTTGCAAATTACAGAATTCTTAATGAAAAACATACGAAATTTTTGCATAATTGCCCATATCGACCACGGTAAATCTACTTTGGCAGACCGTCTTTTGGAGTACACCAATACGGTGACTCAGAGAGAATTACAGTCTCAGACGCTCGATGATATGGATTTGGAAAAAGAACGTGGGATCACGATAAAATCTCACGCCATCCAGATGGATTATGAGCTTAATGGCGAAAAATATATTTTAAACCTTATCGATACACCGGGACACGTAGATTTTTCTTACGAAGTTTCCCGTTCGATTGCGGCTTGTGAAGGTGCGCTTCTTATTGTGGATGCTGCGCAAAGTATTCAGGCACAGACGATTAGTAATTTGTATCTGGCTTTAGAAAACGATCTGGAAATTATTCCGATTCTGAATAAAATTGACCTTCCATCAGCCAATCCTGAAGAAGTTACCGACGAAATTATGGGACTGATCGGGTGTAAATATGAAGATGTTCTTCGTGTTTCAGGGAAAACCGGTGAAGGTGTTCATGATTTGTTGGAGCAGATTGTAAAAAGAGTTCCGCCACCAGTGGGAGATCCTGATGCACCGCTTCAGGCTTTGATTTTTGACTCTGTTTATAATCCTTTCAGAGGAATTGAAGCGTATTTTAAAGTGGTTAACGGTAGAATTTCGAAAAACGAAAAGATCAAATTTTTCGCTACCGGAAAAGAGTATGGAGCAGACGAAGTGGGAACTTTGAAACTGAAGCAGGTACCGAAGAAAACGGTAGAATGTGGTGATGTAGGTTACATTATTTCCGGGATTAAAGATGCCCGTGAAGTGAAAGTGGGAGATACCATTACTTCTTTTGTAAACCCTGCTGCTGAGGCAATTGACGGTTTTGAGGAAGTAAAACCAATGGTTTTTGCAGGTATTTATCCTATAGAGTCTGAAGATTTTGAAGAATTAAGATTTTCACTTGAAAAATTAAGACTAAATGATGCCTCTTTGGTTTTCGAACCGGAAAGTTCTGCAGCATTAGGTTTCGGTTTCCGATGTGGATTCTTAGGAATGCTTCACATGGAAATTGTACAGGAAAGACTGGACAGAGAATTTAATATGGACGTGATCACGACCGTTCCCAACGTGTCGTATTTAGGATATTCTAAAAGAGAACCGGACGTTTCGATTTTGATTAACAACCCTTCTGAAATGATTGATCCCAATCTTTTGGACAGAGTGGAAGAGCCTTATATCAAGGCTTCCATTATTACAAAATCTGACTTTGTTGGATCGGTAATGACACTTTGTATCGAGAAAAGAGGTGAAATCGTCAACCAAAGTTATCTGACGGCAGACAGAGTAGAATTGACCTTCAATATGCCATTGGCTGAGGTTGTTTTCGACTTTTATGACCGTTTGAAATCTATTTCTAAAGGATATGCGTCATTCGATTATTCGCCAATCGGGATGCGTGCTTCAAAATTGGTAAAAATGGATATTCTGATCAACGGAGATATGGTGGATGCTTTATCGTCACTAATTCACGATTCAAATGCTTATTACATCGGTAAAAAGATGTGTGAAAAGCTTCGTGAACTGATCCCGAGACAGCAGTTTGATATCGCTGTTCAGGCCGCTTTGGGAGCGAAAGTTATCGCAAGAGAAACCATTAAAGCTTTAAGAAAAGACGTTACCGCAAAATGTTACGGTGGTGATATCTCAAGAAAGAGAAAACTGCTAGAAAAACAGAAGGAGGGTAAAAAGAAAATGAAGCAGATTGGTAGAGTAGAGGTGCCGCAATCGGCATTTATGGCTGTTTTGAAGCTGAATGACTAAAGAAGAGCCATGTAAAAAGGCAAAAGATAAAATTGAATCCGCAGAAATTTTCTGCGGATTTTTTTATTGTAGATAGTGAATAGATCTTTGATTTTTAATGATTTCTTCGTCGATTGAAATTTCAAATTCCTTTGATGTAGCTTTATGGAAAGAAATTTTTCCTTTTCGTTTGTGTCCTTTCTTTAAATGTGGATATGAGTAGATCAAAATTTCGTTTGGTTTTAATTCAAAATAGGGATTTTTAGGAGATCCCATTCCACATATTAAATAATCACTGTTTCTGATATATTGGAATTTCTTATCATTGAGAATATATAATCCAACTGCTTGTGCTTCGATGGGAATTCTCAGAGTTTTGGATGAAATATTTTTAATGAAAACAGGAAACGCTTTATATTTTTTTACTTCTTCTGTTTCGTAATTTCTTGCATAAAGGGGAATAGTATCCTTTTCTTTGACGATAATTTGAGTCGTTTGATTATTTATAGTCTTATATAAATCTTCTTCAGTTTCTTTAATTTGAATAGCTTCAGGATTAAAGAATGGTCTGTATATAAAATTGATAGAATCTTCAAAGTGTTTTCTAGCCTGCATATATTCTTCCGTGTTTTCATTAATTTTCGGCGGTGGGGGCGGTGGAGGAAAAATGTATTTATAGTACTTTACATTAATTACGGAGGCATCTTTACCAATATAAATTAAGTAAGTTCCCATTTCATTCATATCATCGTTAAAATTCTGAAAGCTCAATTTCTCTTCTTTTGGGAAACTCAAAACAATATCATCCGCAAAAGATTTTTCTTCCTTACAGCCTGTCACTAGCGCAATTAATATGTAAAGAAATTTCTTCAAGTATTTTTTCTAAAATTAAAAAATTAATTTTACATTAACTGTATGAAAAAACTCACAATTCTCAGCGGCGCCGGCATTAGTGCCGAAAGCGGTATCAAAACCTTTCGGGACGGCGATGGATTGTGGGAAAATCACCGCGTAGAAGATGTCGCAAGTCCGGAAGGGTGGAGAAAAAATCCGGAATTGGTGCTTGATTTTTATAACGAGAGACGCCGGCAACTGCATGAAGTTCATCCAAATAAAGCGCATTTTTTACTTGCTGAGCTTGAAAAGTATTTTGACGTGCAGATTATCACGCAAAACATCGATGATCTTCATGAGCGCGCAGGTTCTACAAAGGTTTTGCATCTGCATGGTGAACTGTTTAAATCCTGTTCGGAACGAAATAAAAACCAGATCTTTGATCAAAAAGAAGACATCAAATTGGGCAATTTAGCACCTGACGGTCATCAGTTGCGTCCGTTTATTGTATGGTTTGGTGAAGAGGTGCCCGCGATGACAGAAGCCCTGGAAATGACGAGTCATGCAGATATTTTCTTGGTGATCGGCACCTCGCTGCAGGTTTATCCCGCTGCAGGGCTCGTTCATGAAATTAATGACAGCTGTTTTTTAATCGTCATTAATCCCAACGAAACAGATTTTGGTTACGGTAAACGAGCCGTCGTTCTTAAAGAGACAGCTACAAAGGGCATGCAAATACTTTTTGATAAACTTCTTGATATGCAGTGATCTATCGAAAGCTCAGATCATACACCATCTTCCTCATTTTTGTATCTTTGCGTAAAGAATTTTGTACATGACCATTAAAGAAAAACAACAGGAATTGATCGATGATTTTGCTTTTCTTGACGACTGGGAGCAGAAATACGAATATATTATTGATCTTGGTAAAGAACTTAAAGGTTTGCCGGAAGACCAAAAGAAAGATGAAAATCTGATCAAAGGCTGCCAGAGCAAAGTGTGGATTGATGCAGAGTACAAAGATGGAAAACTCTTTTTTGAGGCAGATTCTGACGGTATTTTGCCAAAAGGCATTGTGTCTCTGCTTATGCGTGTGTACAGTGGCCATTCTACTCAGGAAATTTTAGATTCTGATTTTGATTTTATCTCAGAAATCGGCCTTCAAGAATTTCTTTCACCATCACGGGCCAACGGTCTTATGGCGATGACAAAACAGATCAAATTTTACGCAGTTGCTTTTCAACTAAAATCATAGTTTGACACGAATTTTAGCATACCGCTTCTCGGCATTTGGCGATGTGGCCATGACGGTGCCTGTCTTCAGAGAGTTTCTGGAGCAAAATCCCGGCGTGGAAATTACGATGGTTTCTCGCAGCGGTTTCGAAGGTCTTTTTGAAGGCATTCCAAACATCAGGTTTATAGGAATTGATCTTGATGATTATAAAGGTTTTTTTGGAATCAGAAGGCTTGCGAGAGAACTGGTGAAAGATTTCAAACCAGATTTTATTGCCGATCTTCATGATGTAATCCGCTCAAAAATTTTAGATAAAATATATACCAGAAGAGGTTTTAAAGTTTTTAAAATCAACAAGGGAAAAGAAGAAAAAGAGCATCTAACTGACGTCTGGAATCTTCAGAAAATGCAGCTGAAAAAAACCGTCGAGCGCTACGCAGATGTCTTCCGCGAAATGGGTTTTAAAGTTGAGCTTTCGCACAAACTCCGCTCGGGAAGTCATGATAAAGAAGGAATAGGTTTCGCGCCTTTTGCACAGCACACCGGAAAAATGCTTCCGCTCGAAAAATCATACGAACTGGTAAAAATTCTCGCTGAAAAGTATCCTGTCTATTTTTTTGGTGGCGGCACAGCGGAAACCGAAACATTAGAAGCCTGGGAAAATCAGATTCCCAACACAAAAAGTTTAGCCGGAAAACTCACCCTTTCAGAAGAATTATCACACATCAGAAATCTCGAACTGATGATTTCAATGGACTCTGCGAATATGCATCTTGCAAGCATTGTTGGAACACGATGCATTTCAATCTGGGGTTCTACGCATCCTTTTGCGGGATTTCTAGGTTTTGGGCAAAGTGAAGACGACACGGTACAAATTCACGATCTTACGTGCAGACCTTGTTCGGTTTTTGGTGATAAAGAATGCTTTCGCGGCGACTGGGCTTGCCTTGAAGAAATCAGCGTGCAGCAGATTATCGATAAAATTTAAATATGAAACTCTCGGTTTGCATTCCTGTCTATGATTTTGATGTGCGGCAACTTGTTTTTGATTTAAAAAAACAGATAGAACCGTATTCTGCCGACGCCGAAATTATTCTCATCGATGATGCTTCTCAAGAAAAATTCAGAAATCTAAATCAGGAATTATCAGATCACGTAAATCATTTCATTGTTCTTGAAGAAAATATCGGGCGGTCGCGCATCAGAAATCTTTTCCTGGAATATGCTGATGGCGATTTTTTGCTTTTCCTGGATTGTGATGTCCAGATTGATTCACCCCAATTTATTTCTAATTATCTTAAAATTGAGAATGAAAATCCTGAAACAGATGTGTTTTACGGGAATTTTAAAATAGATCAGCGTTTTAAACGTACGTTCCGAAACCGATATTCTGAAAAGAGGGAGATTTTTCATGAAGAAAGAAGTTCAGATTTCAGCTTGCTTAAAACGGTGAATTTCATGATTCGCAAATCACTGTTCTCGCAGTTTAAATTTGATGAAAAACTGCTACATTACGGCTATGAAGATTACGTCTTTGCGAAAGTTTTACAGGCAAATGAAGCCACATTTTCAGCTTTTCAAAATCCGATTATTCATGTTGATAATTCCTCAGCATCTGAATTTCTTCTGAAGTCGCAGACGGCAATAGAAACGCTTGTTTCGCTGCTTAATGATCCCAACCGTAGATATGTTCAGGATGTTAAGCTTGTAAAATGGGCGTTAAAAATTAAGAAATTACATGCTGAAAAGATCTTTTTAGTCTCTTACAAAATGATCAGTAAAAAGATTTTCTCAAATCTTTACTCAGATGACCCTAAAATATTTTTCTTTGATTTGTTTAAGCTGAATGAGCTTCTAAAAAGACTCTAAAAAAAATCTCCCAGTTTCCTGAGAGATTTTGTGGGCCCTGAGGGATTCGAACCCCCGACCCTCTGGGTGTAAACCAGATGCTCTGAACCAACTGAGCTAAGAGCCCTGAATTTTTTTGAAAGGTTTCAGTAAACCTTTGTGGGCCCTGAGGGATTCGAACCCCCGACCCTCTGGGTGTAAACCAGATGCTCTGAACCAACTGAGCTAAGAGCCCCACTACGATTTCTCGTTTTAAGTGGTGCAAATATACACTGATATTAGATACAGTGCAAGTTTTTTTCTAAAAATTCTCCCACTACAAAGTTGCTCCCGCCAACGAATATCAGATCATTTTCCGTAGCTTCTTGTTTTGCAGAAAGATAGGCCAGCTGCACAGTTTCAAAAATTTTATAATTTATTTTTGCCTTTTGTAGAAGATCCTCATATTCTTTGGGCGATCTGCCACGTTCATTGGCTGGTTTAGAGAAATAAAAGTGCGCATTTTCGGGCAGGATACGCATTACATCATCGATTTTTTTATCATTTACAAATCCTAAAACGACGTGTTTGTGTTTATCTATCTCGTTTAGCTGAGCGAAGACTTCTTCCAATCCAGCCTGATTGTGCGCGGTATCGCAAACCGTGAGTGGTTTATTTGAAAACTGATACCAACGGCCGATAAAACCTGTATTTTTCTGTACATTCAGTAATCCTTTTTCGATATTATCACCAGAAATTTTCAATACGGAATTTCTTAGCTGATCGATCATTGCCAAAACAACGCGGATATTTTTCTGCTGATATTTTCCTTTAAGATCGGTTTCAAAATTTGACGGAAATTCGCTGGCATCTATGAAAGGGGCATTTTCAGCTACGGCTTTTTCACGGAGAATATTTTTTACTTCATCAGTATGATCTCCAGAAATAACAGGAATATTTTTCTTGATGATTCCTGCTTTTTCAAACGCGATTTGAGCAATTGTATCGCCGAGAATATTCTGATGATCGAGCTGCACATTGGTGACCGCAGTGAGAATTGGTTTGATAATGTTGGTAGAATCTAAACGGCCGCCCAGTCCGACTTCAATAATGGCATAATCTACTTTTTTCTGATAAAAATATTCAAAAGCCATCACGGTTGTGAATTCAAAAAAAGAGGGCTGAATGTCTTCCGGAAGTTTTTTCAGTTTTAAAATAAAATCGTAAACAAATTCGCGGTCGCAGTTTTCACCGTTGATTTTTATTCTTTCGGTAAAATCGATGAGATGAGGCGAGTTGTACAGTCCTGTTTTGTAGCCGGCTTCCTGCAACACCGATGCGAGCATATTGCTGGTAGAGCCTTTGCCGTTGGTACCGCCGATGTGTATGCACGCCAGTTTTTCCTGCGGATTTCCAAAAAATGCACAAAGTCTTTTAATGTTGTCGAGGCCGGGTTTGTACGCTTTGATTCCCTGAGTCTGATAATTGGGTGCCTGTTGGAAAAGCCAGTCTACGGCCTGCTGGTACTGATCATTTGTCATAACACAAAATTCTCAAAACTTTTAAGAAAAACGCCAATATTTTTCTTTAAAATGTAACATTTTTTGGTTCTGAACGTCTAATGTAGAAAAACCGAAATGAGAAGAGTTTTTATCCTGATTTTGATGATTGCCGGCCTCGGCCTCAGTGCACAGAAAAAATGGTCGCTGCGCGAATGCGTCGATTATGCTGTGGAAAACAATCTGCAGGTCATTCAAAACGAATACTCGAAACAAATACAGGATGCCAACCTTAAAATTGCCAAGCGAAGCTATCTTCCATCGGTAAATGCAAGTATCATAAACAATGTGAGTTTTGGGCAAGCCTCGCTGGGAACGGGAAGTATACGTAATGACCGTTTCAGCAACAATGTAAATATAGGTGCTGATATGCTGCTTTTCAACTACGGCCGACTTGGGAAAATCGTGAGAAAAACGCAGTATGATGTAGAAGCGAGTCAGTTTGATATCGAAACCATTAAAAATGATATTTCGCTGCAGATTGCGCAGCAATATTTGAATACTCTTTTAAATAAGGCCATTGTAAAAATCGCCCAAAGCGCCACCGAAAATGCTAAAAAGCAATACGACCGCGCCACGATTACGACTGATGTCGGAACTACAGCTCAGACGGTAAAAGCAGAAGCACAGGCTGCGTGGGCGAGAGAAAAGCAAAACCTGAAGACTGCAGAAGTAAATGTCGGAAGAAGTCTTTTTGCGCTTGCACAGATTCTTCAGCTTGAAGATTATAAAAATTTTGATATTGACAATGTGGAGGTTGGCGATCAGCTGAGTCCGCAACTGGTGTCTACCGATGAGGTTCTGAAAACGGCATACGAAAATCAACCCCAGATAAAAGCTGCGCAAAGCCGTATCAAATCTGCAGAAGCGCAAACCACGGTTACCCGCACGGCATTTTGGCCTTCTATCACAGCAAATGTGGGCTTTGGAAATTTCTACAATAATCTCTTAAACTCAAATAATACGGGTTCCACAGCATTTTCTGTAAGTGAGAGAAGTTTTTTCCAGCAGTACAGCGACAATTTTGGTCAGCAGGGTGGAATCGCCGTGAGCATTCCGATTTTCAATAAAGGCGTGACAAGACTTCAGGTGGAGCAGGCAAAAATTAACGAAAATGTAGCGAAAGCAACTTTTGAACAGCAAAAACTGACGATCAGACAAAATGTACAGCAGGCGCAGTTTGATACTGATGCCAATTACGAAATTTATCTTGCAGCCGTAGAAGCTGAAAAAAGCACAAAACTGTCTTTAGATTTTGCTGAAAAATCATTTGGTGCAGGAAGATCAACTATTTTTGACGTTAATATTGCACGAAATAATTACGCAAATGCGCAAGGCTCAGTAGAACAGGCAAAATATAATTATTTATTTAGCTTAAAGCTGCTTAATTTCTACGCAGGCGTACCTTTGAGTCTTTAAAAAATGTCTGTCAATACACTTGAACGTTATCTTCCGGAAGACACTTTGCCGTTTCTGAAAAAGTGGTTTGAAGATCATACGATTCATATCAAAATTACAAAAAACCGAAATTCCAAACTTGGAGATTACCGCAAACTGCGTGATCTTTCGCATGAGATTACAATAAATTCAACGCTCGCACCGCAGCTTTTCTTTTTTGTGCTGACTCATGAACTGGCGCATCTTCTGGCCTTCGAAAAATTTGGGAGAAGAATTGCCGCGCACGGCAGAGAGTGGAAAATCACGTTCAGAAGTATGCTTCTTGAAAGTATCGATGTATATGATAATGAGCTGAAATCGATCATCTTAAAGTTTGCAAAATCGCCCAAAGCCAACTTCATGTCGAGCCCGGATCTGGTTAAATTTTTCCGCCCGGAAATGGAAGATGATCTCATGGTTTATATTGAAAATATTGAGAAAGGAAGCAAATTTCTGTACCGTGAGGAAGCGTACGTTTTAGAGGGTTTAATCAAAAAAAACTATCTTTGTATGCACCTGTCAACCGGAAGAAAATACGCTTTCCGACCGCTTGCAAGGGTAAAAAAATGCATTTAATATGTCAAAATCAGATAGATACTGTGTGATCATGGCAGGCGGAATCGGGAGCAGATTCTGGCCGCTCAGCACGCAGAAATTTCCGAAGCAGTTTCAGGATATTTTGGGAACCGGCCGTACGATGATTCAGCAGACGTACGACCGAATTCACAAAATGATTCCTGCCGAAAATATTTTCGTGATCACCAATGTAGAATACGTTAATATTTCGCATCAGCAGCTGCCTGATCTTCCTTTGGAAAATATTATTGGTGAGCCAATGATGAAAAATACGGCAGCCTGTAATTATTACATGGCAAGTAAAATCGCGGGAATTGATCCGAAAGCTACGATGGCTGTTTTGCCGGCAGATCATTTGATTTTGAAAGAAGATGCTTTTCTTGAAAAACTGGAGCTTGCATTTACTTTAGCCTCGAAAAATGAATTTTTGGTGACGCTAGGCATTACGCCAACAAGACCAGATACAGGTTATGGCTACATTCAGTTTGTAAATCAGGCCACGGAAGGGTATTTTAAAGTAAAAACTTTTACCGAAAAACCGATCCTTGAGATTGCGAAAAGCTTTCTTGAAAGTGGTGATTTTTTGTGGAATGCCGGAATTTTTATCTGGAACGTGGAAGCGATTCAGCATGCTTTCGAAAAGTTTCTCCCCGAGATGGTGCAGCAGTTTTCCATCTGCGAATATAATGCTGAAAATGAGAAAAGCTGTATCGAAACCATTTATCCAAAACTTCAGAAAATCTCGATTGACAACGGAATTCTTGAGCGCGCAAAAAATGTGTATGTAATTCCCGCAGATCTTGGCTGGAGTGATCTGGGAACATGGACTTCCGTTTTTGAAAACAGCGAAAAAGATGACTTTGATAACGCGGTAAATATTAAAAATGCGCTCACATACGATACGCAGGGAAATATTATTCACATAAAAAACAACAATAAAGCAATCGTGATAGACGGTTTGAAGGATTTTATCGTTGTAGATACAGACAAAGTACTGCTGATCTGCCCGCGTGAGCATGACCAAAACATCAAAGATTATGTGATGGATCTGAAAAATCTCAAAAAGGGAGACCGGTACATGTAAAAATCTGTACGTCTTATGAAAAATATTATACTTTACAGCCTGCTGATTTTCCTCATTTCAGGATCTGCAATTTCTGCACAGGAAAAGAAAAAATTTACCAGCATTGAGCAGGTTCTTGCCAGAATAACGCCGAATGATAAGGTTGATTATTGGGTTTTGGTGCACAATCTTTACGGTAAAAACAGGGAAGTGCGAAGTTCGGGTACAAAGAAGGATTATCTGCCGCAGTTTTCAGGTTTCAATATTGTACCGAATGAGAACAGCTTTTATTATATTGCCTATTCTCAGGCTGGGAAAACGTCATATATTACAACTTTAGAAGATCTCAAAACATTTATCGGAAAGGCAGACAATGCAGAAGAAGCGGCTTTGAAAGCTGTTTTTGAAGGATATTTTATTGATGAAGAATTTATCGATGTTGCTGCCAATTACCGTGAAGATACTAAGAATTTTTATCTCGATTTAGGTAAAATTACAATGACCGAATGTCCGTATCAGAAATCACATTTTATGCTTACTGTCGACAAGAAAAGTGGCGAAATCACTTCTGCAAAGGACAATGGTGCCTACATGGAATTGTACAATAAAAAGTGCAAAAACAACCCAAGGTTGCTGAAAATTGAGAAAAAAGAAGAGCCGAAAGAAGATCCCAAGAAAAAACAGCCCATAAAAAAGAAAAGATAAATGTACGAAACCGAACGTCTGATGATCCGGCCTTTTTCCGTAGAAGATGATGCAGAATTTCTGCTTGAACTGTACAATATGCCCGATTTCATTAAATATATAGGCGACAGGAAAATCCGTACGGTGGAAGATGCGCAGAATTATATAAAATCAAAATTTTTACCTCAAATCTCTCGTCTCGGTTTTGGAAACTGTGTGGTTTTGCTGAAAGAGAATTCAGAGAAAATCGGAGGTGTAGGAATCTTTGAGAGGGAAGGTTTGGATGTTGCGGATATTGGTTTTTCTGTCTTAAAAAAATACGAAGGTCAGGGTTTTATGTTTGAAGCTGCGCAGAAGTTAATGTCTGTAGTGCACGAAGATTTTGGTTTAAATAAAATCTCGGCGATCACCACAAAAGATAATTTTTCTTCGCAAAAATTAATTGAGAAGCTGGGCTTGAAATATCAGAAAATGGTAACTATTCCCGGCGATACTGAGGAACTGATGTATTTTGAAACGGAATAAAATTATTGAATCTACGCTTCAAGAATCTGATCAGCCGCTGTTTTTGAAGTCACCTTATCAATCACGCGCGTACAGATTCCGTTTTCATCAAAAATAAAAGTGGTTCGTACAATTCCCATATAGGTTTTACCAAAAGTGGTTTTCTCCTGCCAGACACCGAATTTTTCCAAAATCTCATGGCTTTCATCTGCCAGCAAATCATACGGAAAACCAAATTTGCTGTGAAAGTTTTTCTGCTTTTTCACAGAATCGCCACTGATGCCGATCACTTGATATCCGGCTTCCTTCAGTTTTTCAAAATGATCGCTAAGGTTGCACGCTTCCACGGTGCACGTTGGCGTATTTGCCTGCGGGTAAAAGAAAATAACCAGTTTTTTGCCTAAAAAATCTTTAGATTCTACGGTTTTGCCTTCCTGGTTGAGCGTTTTAAATTCGGGTAAGTGATCGCCTTTTTTCAGCATAAAGTTTATTTTTGTTCAAATTTAATGTTTGTATGACGAAAAAACAAAGGGCTGAACTTATTCAGGAGGAACTTGAGAAACTGTATCCGCTGGTTCCTGTGCCGCTTGATCATTACGATCCTTTTACCCTGATGGTAGCTGTCGCACTTTCGGCGCAGACAACCGATAAAAAAGTCAATCAGATTACGCCTGAACTTTTTGCCGTTGCCGGTACACCGCAGCGCATGGCGAGGCTTGAAGTGGAGCAGATCAAAGAACTCATCAGAGAAATCGGGCTGTCGAATGTGAAAGCTAAAAACCTCAAAAGGATGTCTGAACTTCTCCTTGAAAGACACGAAGGAATTGTTCCGCAAACCTATGAAGAGCTTGAGGCTTTACCCGGAATCGGGCACAAAACGGCGTCCGTGGTGATGAGTCAGGCTTTTGGATTTCCCGCTTTTCCTGTCGATACGCATATTCACCGCCTGATGACGCTCTGGAAACTCACTTCCGGTAAAAATGTAGTAGAAACCGAGCGCGACGCCAAGTTGCTTTGGAAAGAAAATGTCTGGAACAAACTTCACCTTCAGATCATCTATTACGGCCGAGAATTTTCGCCTGCACGCGGGAAAGGTGAGAAGGATTTTATTACGAAAATGCTGTTTGAGAAGTGAATATTAAGTGTGTTTATTGAATTGTAGTCCTGAAATATCCTCTCATCGTTTTTTCAATGTGATTTTCAATAAGTGTTCTATAATAAATACTTCCGTAGAGACTGTCGTTTTCAGTGAATTCAGATTTATTTAAAATCAGTTTTTGATCAACCGTCTTTGATGGCAAAAACTTTTCTTCATCTCTTAAAGTTTTTGGGTCGTAATCTCTTATAAAATACTTTCCGTCGAAAACTTTTATTAAAATACCATTTCCAAAATAACCGTTGCTGTTGTTGAGAATGATATTTAAAGTATCATTTTTGCAGATCGCTGAGCACTTGTAATTTTCAAATTTGGCAGAAATACCAAGCGCGCCTGATGTCTGTAAAATGTATGCAGATCTTGTTTTATTTTCAATTAATTCCTTTTTATACAGCCGTAATTCCGGGAGTTTCGATAAAATCTTAAGGGTATCGTTCTGATGTAGATTTTTATCAACGATAAATGAGTCGTAAGATTTTACTTCATCAGGTTTGCAGCTGATAAATAAGTTGAAGGCAATCAGGCAAATAAATTTTTGCAATTATTTTATTGTGTGTGTAATTATTTCCTTTAAAAATTTTCTGAGATTAAAATCACTTCTGATTCTTCGCCCAAAGCGCCATTTTACGGTCCAGAACATCCAAAGGCAAACATCCCTGATTCAAAATTTCATCATGAAACTTCGCCAAATTAAATTTACTCCCAAGCTCTTTTGTGTATTTTTCACGCAGTTCGCGTATTCTCAGCGACCCGATTTTATAGCCTAAAGCCTGTCCGGGAATCGCCATATACCGCTCTACTTCGGCTGTAGCACTGGCTTCATCGTACGAAACGTTACTCAGAAAATATTTTATGGCTTCCTCACGGGACATCTTGCCTGTATGTAAACCGGTGTCAATAACCAGTCGCACTGCACGCAGCATCTGATCGCTCAGATAACCCATTTTCTGGTAAGGATCGGTATACAAACCGAATTCCGGGCCGAGCGTTTCGCAGTAATGCGCCCAGCCTTCACCGTATGCAGTAAACCATCCGAAGCGCATAAATTTTGGCAGTTTCGTATTTTCCTGCTGCAGCGAAAACTGATAATGATGTCCGGGAATGGCTTCATGCAGAAACAGAGATTCCATGCCGGAAGTCACGTTAAATTTGGAAGGATCGGGAATGGGAATATAGAAAATTCCCGGGCGCTTACCATCCGGCGTTCCCTGGATATATTCGGCGCTGGCACTCGCTTCACGAAATTTTTCGGTCTGCCGGATCTCAAAACCGGTTTTTGGTGTCACCGAAAACATGCTTTTCAGTTTCGGTGTAATCTTTTCTAAAATTCCGTTGAAGCCTGCCAGAACTTCCTGCGGCGTTTTATAAGGCATCGCTTTAGAATCAGATTTTACATGTGTAATAAATTCTTCCAGCGTTCCTTTAAAGCCAATCTGCTGCTGCACTTTCTGCATTTCTCCACGAAGCATTGCCACTTGTTGCAGTCCGATTTTGTTAATTTCTGCCGGCGTTTTATTGGTTGTAGTTGATGATCTTGCGTAAAAAGCATACGCTTTATCACCATTTGGCAGCGTGTTGTAACCGTCTGTGCTTCGTGCTTTCGGCAAATACTCTTTCTCGAGAAAACTGCCCATATTCTGGTAGGCGGGAATGATATTTTCGGTCACCGATTTTTTAAACAAAGCAGTCAGACGCTCTTTGTCTTCCGCAGAAAAATCTGTCGGAAACTTCCGCACCGGACCATAAAATATATTTTTATTGAAATCTGCCGACGTGATTTCAGAAGCGCGCATCTGCGGAATCATTTTCAACACCAGTTTTTTAGGCAAAACATTACCGGTAGAAATTCCTTTTCTGAAATTCTCTGTCGCCGCGCTCATCCACGCCGGAAACTGCTGCATTCTCTTGAGCCAGTCTTCATATTCTTTCACGGTTTTAAAAGGCTGACTCCCTTCACCACTTCCCAAAAGAGGAAAACTGAGCGGCAAGCCACCCATTTGATGAAACGGAATATATTCCGGGTGAAATCCGTACGCTTCAATACGTTCGTTCAGCGTATATTTTAAAACATCATAAACGGTTTTGTGATCATTAGTCAGATCATTGTACGATACATTTTTCATTTTTTCCAGCACAGATTTGCAGAAATTAACATCCCTGTCGATAAATTCCTGCGAAAAATTGATCGGTAGCTGATCATTATAACGGAGATCGCCTTGTGATGTCGCTTCGAGAGGAAACATTTTCAGATAATTTTCGTAATAATCCGCCGCAATTCTGTTGAGGTTTGCAGACTGAGATTCGGCGGTTTTTGCTTCATATTTTTTGCAGGAACCGGCAGCAAAAGCGACAGACAAACTTAGGAAAGAACGGACGATAATTTTTTTCATAAAAAAGATCTTATGCACACAAATGTAGAAAATTAATCAGCACATTTGCAGAGATGCTTTTGTGAAGAAAAATTATTTTCAAAAAATTTTTCACAGTCGCGTATTTTTTTATCTTTGCTCAAAACGATTATCAGTCAAATTATTACCGTTCTTTTTTAAGAAATAATGAAAGGGATTTTAAAAATATACCACCCAGAAGAAACATTAAAATACAATATAAAAAATACGTACTGCAAGGCTGTATACAGCAATCAGCAACATTTTTTAGAGGTAGAGGTCATTACAGACGAAAGTTTGGATCATGTAGACGACGATTCTTTGCAGTACAATTATCCGCAGCTGGCGTTTAAAATTTACGATTTCCCGATCGAAAGTGACGAGATCAGCGGAAAAACAATTAACGTAGATGATACGGTTGACGAGATATACACCGAAGCCGATCTTTACTGTGATGATGACGCCGTTTTATACGGAAGCGAACTGATTTTTTCTGACGACGAGCAGGGCGATCTCCAGGTAATCTGGAAGGGCGAAATTGATGATTTCTACACAAGATCAGACACGCCGCTGCCTTTCAGGCTGAAGTGCAGTCTGAAGCCGGACGAGATTCTCATCGACGAAGAATAATTCTAATTTTTTGATACTAAAATCATGTGCTTTTCAGCGTTTTGCCTGAAAGGTGCATTTTCTTTGTTCTGAAAACCTTGTAACGGCTACATTTAAGGTTATTTTAAGACAAGATTTGATAATAATCTTTTATTTTTGCCGTTCACAACCTTTATAAACAATAGATTGATGCTGACAGCGGAACTTACTCAGATTTTTGTCGCGCAGGCGGCAGTCGCCCAAACGGCGGCAGGCCAGACCGAATTTTCTTTTTGGGACATTCTTTTTCATGGCGGCATATTTGCCAAAATCGTAATGGTAACGGTGCTCACACTGGGCGTTTTCTCGGTTTATCTTTTCTTCGAAAGATTTTTCTTTATTAAAAGAATGACCACGAAAACCGACTCCAACTTTATGAATAATATTGAGGATTTCATTCGCGACGGAAAGATAGAAGCGGCCGCAGATTATTGCAAAACGCAGAATTCACCCGAATCAAGAATTTTAGAAAAAGGAATTTCACGATTAGGAAGACCGGTTTCGGATATCGTAAGCGCGATGGAATCTCAGGCTCAAATTGAGGTCGCCAACATGGAAAAAAACCTGAATCTACTTTCTGTGGTTCCAAGTATCGCTCCGATGCTCGGTCTTTTGGGAACGGTAATCGGGATGATTATTGCTTTCTTTGACCTTTCACATGCAGAAGGCGCATTTTCACCAAAGACTTTGTCAGAAGGTATTTACACAGCTTTAGGACAAACAGCAGTTGGTCTTGCCGTGGCAATTCCGGCAAACTTTTTTTATAATATACTGCTGACGAGAATTGATAAATTTGTTTTGAGAGCACAGAATGTATCGGGTGAATTTTTAGATATCATCAATAAACCTTTATAAAAAGACACGATGAAAATCCAGAGAAGAAACAAAGCCCATCCGGAATTTAGCCTCGCAGCGATGACCGACGTTATCTTGCTGATGCTTATTTTCTTTATGATCACGTCGTCTGCAGCCAACCAAAGCGCGATTGATGTGAAACTTCCGCAAACAGGGAGTGTAGAGAATAACATTCCGAATCCGATGACGGTGACGGTAAAACCTGACGGATCATATTACGTGGATGACCGGCCGACTGATAAAAATACGGTTGAACAGACAATTGTGAATGATCTTAAAGCTAAATCAGCAAAATCATTTACCATTCGCGCAGATGAAAATACGCTGCATAAAGACGTTGTTTTCTTGATGGAAATCGCCGAAAAATATAAACTGAATATCGCGATCGCTACGGTAAAAGAATAAATCATGAGAGGCTATACGATAAATAAAAACGAGGAAAATAAGGACAGGATAAAAAGTGCAGTACTTTCTGTCGCGATCTGGTCTGCCATTCTGCTTTTTGTTTTTATTTATAAAATGAAACCTTCAGAGCATGTAAAGGAAGCGGAAATTGTTACTACCATGCTGGTGAATTTTGGCGATAACCGAAATGGCGAAGGTTTGGAAGAACCTGCCAATCAGGAAGGAAGTTTGGCGGCAGCTACGGAGGAGCCGAGTGAAACTGCTGAAGCTGCTGTTACCGAAACCCGAACGGCACTTACTGAAGCGCAGCCTGAAGCCAAAAAATCGGATGCGAAAGAGAAAATCATTACCGGAACCAACGATAAAATGAAAGTTGCCAAAAAGGAAGACAGTAAGAAAGAATCGAAAACATCATCCTCATCAGCGACAAAAAATACCAAAAGCAACGCTGCGAAAACCAATGCCTCAAACGGGCGCGGTGACGGACGCGGAAACGCAGCCATCGGAAATCTTCTCAACGGGCGTGGCAAAAACCCTGGAAATCAGGGCAACGGAAAAGGTCCGGGAAATCTCGGTGATCCGTTGGGCGGCGATGGTTATGGTGACAGCAAAATAGGAATTAACCGCGGTCTGACTGATTTTATTCCTGGCACAATGGGAAAAGGAGGAACGCAGCCAAGTCATAAATGTACAGCCGAAGGTTCAGTAACGATTGCATACAAAGTTGATAAAGCAGGAAATGTAATCTCTGCAAGTCGGTCGGGTGGCATTTCAGATCCGTGTGTGGTTTCTACGGCAGTCGGCTGGGTGAAGCAGTATGTGAAAGCCGAGCGCGCTCCGGTTTCTTCCACAGGAACGTATAAGATTACCTTTTAATAAACAGAAAAGCACTTTATTCAAGTGCTTTTTTTACGTCGCTTATTCTGTTGATAATGGGAAGCGCAAAAATGCCGCTGGTCTGTAAATACAATTCGTAAAAGGTTTTTGCTTTATCCAGAAAATCATTGTTCTTTAGTACTTTCCCATTGTAATAGAACAGGTTTCCGAGCATTTCGTAATAATCTTTGTGATCTCTTTCCTGTCTTTCTTTTACAATTTCAATTATTTCTTCCTTTGGCTTTGCTGAAAGTGCTGCAAAATCAAATTTAAAAATATCTTTCATTAAAGAATCAAAATCGAGTTCTTTCTGCATGAGACTTTCTTCGGGTTTGTCTAAAATCAGCTTTTCCAGTGCCTGAGAAAGCTGACGGATGAGTCTTAGCGTGAATTCTTTATCGGTGATCATTAGGTATTATTTAAAATTAAAGGTTTAAATTGATTTATAATTAAGCAAAAAACAGATACGCCAACAAGATCGCAGTAATCACGCCCACCAAATCAGCCAAAAGCATGGCAACAACAGTATATCTCGTATTCTTTACGGCTACAGCTCCAAAGTAAACTGCAATCACATAAAACGTAGTATCTGAACTTCCCTGAAGAACCGCTGCCAGTTTACCCTGGAAGCTGTCTGCGCCAAAAGTCTGCATCGTATCGACCATCATTCCGCGCGCTCCGGAACCGGATAAAGGTTTGATTAAAGCAGTCGGAAGTCCATCAACAAATCTTGCGTCGAGATTTGAAATATTGGCAACCCACTTCATTCCGTCGATAATCACTTCAAACACACCGGAAGTCCGTAAAAGTGAAATGGCGATCAACATTCCGACTAAGTAAGGAATAATCTTCACACACGTCGTAAAACCCTCTTTTGCGCCTTCAATAAACGCATCAAATACATTTATTTTCTTGTACAGTGCACCAAGAACAATGGCAATGAAAATAAATAGTATTAAACCATTGCTTAAAACCTGACTGAATGTATCAAGATCGTCTTTCGATAGTTTTGTTAAGTAAAAAACCAATGCTGCAACCAGCGCAGAAACGCCGCCGATATATGCTAAAATAACAGGTTTGAGAAGATTTATTTTCTGATAAACCGACACAATAATCATTGCTGCCATTGTCGCCATAAAGGTCGCAATCATGCAGTATAGAAAAATGTCTGTGGGATTTTTCGATCCGTTGGAAGCCCGCAAAGCGATAATTGAAACGGGAATCAGGGTCATTCCTCCTGCGTGAAGGCAGAGAAACATGATCTGCGAATTGCTCGCGGTGTCTTTATCGGGATTTAAAGTCTGGAGACTTTCCATCGCTTTTAAACCAAATGGTGTTGCGGCATTGTCTAAACCTAAAAGATTGGCACTGAAATTCATCAGCATGTGCCCGAAAGCCGGATGGTTTTTAGGAATTTCGGGGAAGAGTTTTGAGAAAAATGGCTGTATCAAACGGCTCAGTAAATTGATGCCGCCAGCTTTTTCGGCGATACTCATGAAGCCCATGAATAGTGCCATAATTCCAATTAAACCTAAACATATTTTCACTGCCGTTTCGGAAGTTCCGATCACGCCGTCGGTTTGCTGTACACGGTAAACCTGTACATTCTGTTTTAAAGAATCGGTTTTATAATGAATTCGGTTCTCCTCAACGTCGGATGTTTCGCTTATCTTATGTTTTAAATCGGGAGAAAATGCAGCGATATTTTCTTTGCCGATTTTCACGGTGTCACCACTTTTCCCGACCACCATATCATTGAAAATGGTTTTATAATGATCTGAAGAAATATATTTAAAGGAAGCAACCAAAATAGCAATGATGATGAAAGCCGACCAAATTCTGCTGAGAACCATTTGAGTAAATTATTGTTTAAACTTAGTTAAAAATATTCTGAACCGCAAAGAAGCAGCAATTTTGGAGTTTTAAACTTATTTTTCATCCAGATACACCAGTTCGCCTTCAAAATGATCATCGAGATTCCTCAGGATTTTTGCGTTTTCGGTTTTCTTTTTCAGCTCGTCGATGAAGAAACTCTTCTCGAAAAACTGGCGGTGAATTCCAGGCAGTAATTGCATAAAATAATTCATCCCGATTTTATTGTTGTGAAGATCCATCTTGGTTTCCAGCGGTTTGTTTGGGAAAAGTTCTTCGTGCAGATCGGTAATTTTTTTACAGAACTCAAGTGCTTTCTGTGGTGAAGAAACTTTGCTGCAGTACATCAGAATCAGGCAACACCAGAACGCATGACGGAAAGCATTTCCTTCGCCGTTGGTGGACGCTGTTTTCGGATATAATCTCTGAGCAATGGAATAAGCTTTTACTGTAGCATAAAAACTTAAAACAGAAAAAACAGGATGAGGGAGTACCGCACGCGAGAGTTTAAGCATTTTGCTGATGCTCATGCTTTTAATGGTGCTGAAAATGACTTTGTAAGTACGCATTTAAACTAAAAAAATCTCTCCCGAAATGAGAGAGATCTTTATTTATATTAAGATTTTTAAGCTTTAGCGGTAAGTAAACGTACCGTTTTGGAAACCGTTTCTTTGATCTCGGTTCTTTTTACGATAAAATCTACGAAACCTTTTTCCTGAAGGAATTCTGAGGTCTGGAAGCCTTCCGGAAGATCTCTGCCGATCGTCTCACGGATGACTCTCGGACCTGCAAATCCGATTAATGCTTTTGGTTCTGCCATAATAATGTCGGCTGTCATGGCAAAAGATGCAGTAATTCCACCAAAAGTAGGGTCGCAGAGGTAGGCGATGTATAAAAGTCCGGCTTCTGAAAGCTGTGCCAGTTTCGCCTGAACCTTTGCCAACTGCATTAGCGAATACGTTGCTTCCTGCATTCTCGCACCGCCCGACTGACAGATAATCATGTACGGAAGTTTATGCTTGATACAGTAATCTACCGCTCTTCTGATTTTTTCACCCATCACAGAACCCAGAGATCCTCCGATAAAAGAAAAATCCATACAGGAAACAACCATTTTGGCTCCTTTAACTTCGCCTACAGCATTTCTGATAGAATCGGTAAGTTTTGTCTTGGCTTTTACTTCCTTCAGACGGTCAGTATACGATTTGGTATCTTTAAAATTAAGCATATCGATGCTTTCCACATTAGCGTCCAGCTCAGTAAATTTTCCACCGTCGAAAAGAATTTCAAAAAACTCTGCACTGCCGATTCTCACATGGAAACCGTCTTCCGGAGAAACGTAATTGTTGTTTTTCAGTTCTTCATTTTCCACGATTTTTCCAGACGGAGTCTGATGCCAGAGCCCTTTCGGTACGTCTTTTTTATCGTCGGTAGAAGTGGTGATATTCTGTGCTTTTCTTTTAAACCAGTCGAATGCCATAGTATGTAGTTGAAATTATTGATCTGAAATTTGAAATTTGATTTGTCACAAAGTTTTAATCTGCGGCAGTTTCAAATTTCAAACCTCAAATTAATTTATTTTAAAGTATTGATGTTATTAAGGTCTTCAAAAGCTTTTACCAGCCTTTTGCTGAAAGTTTCTTCTCCTTTTCTTACCCAAACTCTTGGGTCATAGAATTTTTTGTTTGGTTTATCATCGCCATCCGGATTTCCGATTTGTGCTTTCAGATACTCGATATTATCAACCATATAATCTCTGATGCCTTCTGTGTAAGCGAACTGAAGATCTGTATCGATATTCATTTTAATAACACCGTAATCGATCGCCTCGCGAATTTCTTCAACGCTTGATCCTGATCCACCGTGGAAAACGAAGTTAATCGGCTTCTCAGCAGTCCCGAATTTTTCCTGAACATATTTTTGAGAATTATCAAGAATTTTTGGAGTTAAAACGACGTTTCCTGGCTTATAAACACCGTGCACATTTCCGAAAGCGGCAGCGATGGTAAAATTATCAGAGATAGCTTTCAGTTTTTCGTAGGTATAAGCCACATCTTCGGGCTGTGTGTATAGTTTAGAATTATCAACATCAGAGTTGTCTACGCCGTCTTCTTCTCCTCCAGTTACACCAATTTCTACCTCAAGCGTCATCTGCATCTTGGTCATTTTCTCGAAATATTCACCAGAAATCTCAAGATTTTCTTCTAATGATTCTTCAGAAAGATCGAGCATGTGAGAAGAGTACAGTGATTTTCCGGTTTGCTTGAAGAATTCTTCATTGGCCTCCATTAAACCGTCAATCCACGGAAGAAGTTTCTTTGCCGCGTGATCGGTATGCAAAATTACAGTGGCACCATAAGCTTCTGCCAAGGTATGAATGTGTTTTGCTCCGGCAATTCCACCTAAAATTGCAGATTTCTGTCCGTCATTGCTCAAGCCTTTGCCCGCATTGAAAGAAGCACCGCCATTTGAAAACTGAATAATCACCGGTGAGTTTAATTTTGAAGCCGTTTCAAGAACAGCATTTACCGTGCTTGAGCTTACCACATTTACTGCCGGTAAGGCATATTTGTTTTCTTTTGCATGCTGAAAAATATCGGTAACCAATTGGCCTGTGGCAACGCCTGCCGGAAAAATTCTGCTCATATTTCTATATTTTGTTTTAAATGATGTTATTTTAAAATCACGGTAAAGATAGTATTTTTTGAGAAATCACTAGTTTCTTTTGTCCCTTCCCCAAAGCAGTTTCTGGCGGATGGTTTCATAAAAACTCAGGTCATTTGGCTGTACCAGAAGTAAGTCAAAGGACGCTTTTCTGACAATGATCTCCTTATCTGTTTCAATGTGTATCAACCTGGAATCTAGCGAGAGAGAATATTGCGGAACGCGGCTTTCCACTTTAAATTTAATTTCCACCTTATCATTCACCACCAAAGGTCGCACGTTCAGATTGTGTGGCGCAATCGGGGTAATGACAAAATTTTCGTTGCTCGGCGATAAAATCGGTCCGCCACAGCTCAGTGAATATGCGGTAGAACCGGTGGGTGTAGAAACGATCACGCCGTCGCCCCAGAAGACATTCAGAAATTCATTATTAATGTAAGAATCGACCGTCACCATCGAAGTCGTTTCCTTTCGCGAAATCGTCACATCATTTAAAGCATATGGGAAAAATTCGTCAGATCTTGGAGAAACCACTTCAATCACCGATCTGCGGCTGGTTTTGATGTCTCCTTTAATGATAGAATCTAGCTCGCGGAATGCTTCTTCTTTGGTAAAACTGGCCAGAAATCCCAGTCTTCCGGTATTTACACCGACAACGGGAATTTCGAGATCTTCAATAAATGTGAGTGAATTTACAATCGTTCCGTCGCCCCCGAAGGTGAAGAAAAGATCAATTTCTTTATCAATAAGATCCTGCTTGGTGCCGAATGTTTCGAATATTTTTGAAAACTGAAGCGACTCTGCCATTTCATCAAACAAAACCGATTTTACGCCGCGGTTTTCGAGCTCAGAAATAAATTTGCTGAGGTAAAGAAACGTGTCGAGATCTTTCTTTTGCGAATAAATAGCTGCCTTCATCTTTTTTTTAAATCTCTATAAATTTTTGCAGAAAACCTAGGCGGTCCTGCAGAAGATCGGTTTTGTCGTCTGTATAATATTTTTCTACAATACGGTAATCGTAGCGGTCAAAAGTCGCGTCGATAGAAGCAAGATTTCCGGTGCTTATTTTTATAGTAATCTGAATAAATTCGTCAGACATAAAACTGATAAACCCGCCGTAAAATTTAGAATTGTTGCTCTCTACAATATTGGCAATTTCTGTCATCGAATATTTTCTTGCCGGCGTTTCTACCGTAAGAATAGCACCGGTTTCCGAAAATAAAGGATATTTCGAAAAGGTCTGAAAAACATCTTCACAGGTAATGTACCCCTGATATTTTTCGTTTTTGCTGATCACGGGAACTACGTTTGCATTGAAAGTATAAAAAAGCTTGATGCTTTCTATAATATTATGATCTTCCAGAATGGCAAAACGCTCAATCTGGTGTTCCAGATTTTTAATTGGGCCATCGCTTTCATAAAGAAAATCTTTGGCCAGTGCGCCATAAAAATGACTGGATTTTTTAATGAATATATGTGAATAACCGAAAGCTTCTAGCATTTCTCTTGCCGACTCAATAGAATCTGAAAGATGAAAACACGGAAAATCTTTGGAGATATAATCCTTTATAAACATGATGCTAATTTATGAAAATTAAAAACAACACAATCGTGCCGCAATGCTGATTTTTATCGCAAATGCAGTTTAGGACAATTTTTATTGGAACGTAAGGAAAATAAATTTAACTTTGTAGCCTTTCATTTTTACTTTTTATTAGATTTATTTCAAACTGCACTGTCTCAGACAGCCGCAGTTTTTTTATGATAAGCCCTTGGCAAATTCCCACATCACGATTCCTCCGCAGACGCTTACGTTGAGCGAATGCTTGGTTCCTAGTTGCGGAATTTCGATAAAATCATTAATATCCTGCAAAATTTCGTCGCTGATTCCGTCTACTTCATTGCCCAGAATCACGGCGTATTTTTTTGAAGGATCAATGTCATAATTTGTGATTTTAATGCTTCCGGTGGTTTGTTCGATGCCGACAATTTCAAAATCTTCTTTTCGCAGGGTTTCGATCGCCGTTTTCGTTTCCGGAAAATATGTCCACTCGACACTTTCGGTAGCGCCAAGTGCTGCTTTGTGAATTTCGCGGTGCGGCGGTTGCGGTGTGATGCCGCACAGAATTATTTTTTCAACCAAAAAAGCATCAGCCGTACGGAATGTGGCGCCGACGTTGTGCATACTTCGGACATTATCTAAAATAACAACAAGCGGAATTTTCTTTGTTTTCTTAAAGGTTTCTACATCGATGCGGTTAAGCTCTTCGAGTTTGAGTTTATGTATCAAAATAATTAGGGTTAAAATTTAAATGAATTTATGCTGAAAAATATTTTACGAATGAGCATAGTGCATAATCTGATGAACGTTTTTCTCAATATTCTGCGCGATTTTTTCCATCGGAATATCGTTTTCGTCGTTGTTGAAAGGGTCTTCGATTTCTTCAGCAATCAGTTCAAGACTCATCAATACATAGTATACAAAAACCGTCAGCGGAATCATAAAAAGGCCGAGATTGATCACGTATGCAATCGGTAAAGCGAGAACATAAAGAATAATAAATTTCTTGATGAAAGAAGAGTAGGAGTAAGGAATCGGCGTATTTTTGATTCGCTCGCAACCGCCACAGACATCCAGAAAACCTGAAAGTTGCGTATCGAGATATAGCATTTCGGTGTCAGAAATTTTCTTTTCCTTTTTTAAATGATGAAGTTTTTCTGAGAGTTTCAGCACCAGATCCGAAGGCCCGTGATTTTTAAGCGACTTTTCGATATTAGAATAATCAACATCCAGCGCCAGCCTCGTCGATTCTTTAGATAAATGCTGCGCCAGCAGGTGTGGAAAAAACTGAAGATACTCTGCAATTTCTTTAGCAGATTCGCGGTCTTCATTCAAAAGTAAATTGATTTTAATGGCGAAATTCCGTGTGTCATTCACCAGTTTCCCCCAAAGTTTCCGGCCTTCCCACCAGCGGTCGTACGCGGTATTGGTCCTGAAAACCAGAAGCAGAGACAAGACAAAACCTAGCAGCGAATGAATCATCCCCACGTTGCTTACTTTCGATTTTGAGGTCAGATGCAGGTATTCAATCTCCAGATACTGAATGCCATACGAATATAATCCCATCAGAATCATCGACGGAAATAGAATTTTCAGCGTATCACTTTTGTGAAGACTGACGAGAATTGTGAGGAAATGTTTGGTATTGTAAACGCGCATTTTGGGAGATCTTATGCAAAGATAAATATTCGCAGACAAAAAGCTTTAAACAGACGTTTCACGTGGAACGCCGACCACGATTACTGATTTTATTTCCTATTTTTACAATCCCAATTTAGAGAACAGGACATGGCGAAAGCGACGAAGAAAGAAACCCCATTGATGACGCAGTACAATACCATTAAGGCGAAATATCCTGATGCGTTGCTGCTTTTCCGTGTGGGCGATTTTTATGAAACTTTCGGTCAGGATGCGGTTCGGACGTCGCAGATTTTGGGCATTGTTTTAACCAAAAGAGCCAACGGAGAAGGTCATATCGAGCTGGCTGGATTTCCGCATCATTCGGTCGATTCTTATTTGCCAAAACTGGTTCGCGCCGGTCTCAGAGTTGCCATTTGCGATCAGCTTGAAGATCCGAAAACCGTAAAAGGAATTGTGAAACGCGGTGTTACCGAACTGGTAACGCCCGGCGTTACTTTTAATGATCAGGTTTTAAATTCCAAGAAAAATAATTTTCTTCTTTCACTTCACAAAGAGAAAGAAAAATTTGGCATTGCACTCGTCGATGTTTCCACCGGAGAATTTCTGATCAGCGAAGGAAATCTGGATAAACTTCTGCACATCGTGCATACTTTTGATCCGAGTGAGATTATTTACCAGAGAAGCATGCCGCTTCCGGATCAGCTGAAAAACAGGAACGCTTTTAAACTCGAAGACTGGGCTTTTCAGCATAATTTTGCGTACGAAAAACTCACGGCTCATTTTAAGACAAATTCACTGAAAGGTTTCGGTGCCGAAAATCATCCGCTCGCGGTCACAGCTGCCGGAGCGATATTCGCGTATCTCGTGGAAGACACCCACCACAATCTTCTCGCACACATTACAAAACTGCAGATTATACCGCAGGAAGAATATCTGATGATGGATCAGTTTACGCTGAGAAACCTCGAAATCGTATATCCCAGCCATCCGAAAGGAAAATCTTTACTCGATATCATCGACAAGACGTCTACACCAATGGGCGGAAGACTTTTGCGGAGACGCATTATTTTACCTTTAAAATCGGTAAATGATATTGCACGAAGACTTTCACTCGTCGATTTTCTGAATGAGCAGGATCAGCTTAAATATGAAATTTCAGAACTTTTAAAAACAATTTCAGATCTCGACCGTCTTATGGGGAAACTGGCGGCCGAAAAGATTTGTCCGAAAGAACTGGGTTATTTGCGACAAAGCCTCATCAGCATTCAGAAAATAAAATCACTTCTTCATCCGCACGCCGACATTCTCGCCTGGCTGGAACCGCTGAATTCTTTCGGTGAACTTATTAATCTTCTGGAAAGTCATCTGAATGCAGAGCTTCCTGTGCTTTTAGCGAAAGGAAATGTGATCCGCGCCGAGATTTCTGAAGAACTCGATCACCTTCGCGGTTTGCAGACGAAAGGCCGCGGTTTTTTAGATGAAATGTGTCAGCGGGAAATCGCACGCACCGGAATAACGAGTTTAAAAATTGATTACAATAATGTTTTCGGATATTTTATTGAAGTCCGGAATACGCACAAAGACAAAGTTCCTGCAGAATGGCTCCGCAAGCAGACGCTCGTAAACGCCGAGCGCTACATTACCGAAGAACTTAAAGAATACGAAACGCAGATCTTAGGCGCCGAAGAAAAAATCAGCGTTCTCGAAAATCAGCTGTACCGGAAACTCTGTGCCGATACGATGATGTACATCGACCGCATTCAGGAAAATTCCCATATTATCGCGCAGCTTGACGTAGCAGTCGGCTTTAGCGAACTGGCGGTTTCTGAAAGTTATACAAAGCCGGTCTTAAACGAAGGTTTTGTGATCGATCTTAAAGAAGCGCGGCATCCGATCATCGAAAACGCATTGCCGCTTGGTGAAAAATATATTCCCAATGATGTCTTTCTCGATAAAGATTCTCAGCAGATCATTATGGTCACGGGACCGAACATGGCGGGTAAATCAGCCATTCTGCGTCAGACGGCCATTGTTTGTCTGATGGCGCAGATCGGGAGTTTTGTTCCGGCAAAGCACGCCGAGATCGGTATTTTAGATAAAATATTTACGCGCGTTGGTGCCAGCGACAATATTTCTGCAGGCGAATCGACATTTATGGTCGAGATGAATGAAGCGGCGAATATACTGAATAATATCTCGGAGCGCAGCCTTATTCTTTTGGATGAAATCGGCCGCGGAACGTCCACATACGACGGCGTTTCTATTGCCTGGGCGATTGCTGAATATCTCCATCAGCACCCTTCGCAGGCAAAAACACTTTTTGCGACACATTATCACGAACTGAATGAAATGACCGTCAATTTTGAGCGGATTAAAAACTTTCACGTGTCGATTCAGGAGAATAAAGGCAATATTATCTTTTTAAGAAAATTGCTTTCGGGCGGAAGCGAGCACAGCTTTGGTATTCATGTCGCAAAATTGGCCGGAATGCCTGCAAAAGTGGTTAACCGTGCTTCAGAAATCCTGAAAACTTTAGAAGCCAGCCGCGCACAAAACAACGGCGATGATGCGGTGAAAAGAATCACAGAAGAAAATATGCAGCTCTCTTTTTTCCAGTTGGATGATCCGGTTCTGGAAAACATCCGCGAAGAACTTACGAAAATCGACATCAATACATTGACGCCGATCGAAGCTTTAATGAAACTGAATTCCATTAAAAAAATGATCGGCAAATAAGCTGATGTGCCTGTCATGCTGCGCATTTATTTTATCAGATAAGTCTTTCAAGAAAAATTGATTGAAGGAGAAAATACCGCCGGATCTTTTTATCTGCAAAAGGTCTTTAAAGCTCAGTGAGACCAAATCCTTTTTCCATCAGCTTTGAAATATTGAAATACATACCGTCGATTTTATACTTGCCTTTTTCAAAACTCAAGTAATCACATTTTCCGTCAAGCGACTGAGAGATCATCTCAAGCTGCAGCATGTTTATAAGAACATACTCGTGACTTACACTGATTACATGGAAGCCTGTTTTACATTCGAGCCCATCGCCCGAAGAAAACACTGCATTCAAAAGACCGTGAAAATTGTGGGAGATTTTTCTGGCCATTGCATCGTCACCTTTCAGATGATGCGTGTATGCAAGAAAATTCATCACCCGCAAATTAATGGGAAATGTTTTTAGCGCACGGTTCGAAAGCTTGATAATTTGTTCGTAATCTGATGCGTTGAGTTCTGTCTTCTTATAATAATCGGTCAGCTTTTGGTCTTCATCAGAAACATTATAAGGCTTGTAATTTTTCTGAAACGTAAAACCATAATACAGGTGCCGGTACTGCTGTGGAGTAAATAAAGTATCATTCTTCTGGAGTTGCTCAAGAAGTTTGGGGTAATAAAAATCTGAGTTTTTATCTTCTATATTTTTTTTGATTTTGTTGTAATCAACAGGTTCAAAGTCAGGGCTCTGGGCTAAAAACAAATTTGAGACAAAGAAAAGTACAAGTAAGAAAAATTTCATGGCAATAATTTTTATAAATGTAATAAATTTACCATTCATGATTACAATATAAGCCTTTTGAAGTATAAAGCTTTCACAGTTTGCTGTAACGAAAGTATTCTTCAATATCCGGAAGATCTATTCATTCTCTTTCTTTTAAAAAAAAGCTAATATTTTTTCCGGTCTACAACTGAAACAATTGCCTTATTTACCTCAACAGAAAGATATCTGATCAGTCTTGCGGAGTTTTAATACCGCTGCGGTATGTCGTTGTAAAGGAATCAGATAATATTATTTATTTAAAGTCATAAGTCATTTTCGCCCGGATCGTATATCCGTTATTTTCAGCGGGAATAAAGCGTAGGTTTAAAGCAGAAACGGCATCCTCGATCATTTTATTTCTTTCTGCATCATTGCCCAAAGATGTAATCTCAGACATTTTTCCGTTCCGCTCCACATAAAACCGAAGGGTAAAAGGGTAGCTTACGGCTTTGTTGTCAAGTGTTTCCAGAATTGTTTTTCTGAACGCCTCTTCTCCTCCCGAAAACTGTGGACCGTGAACCGCTTTTTTATCAGACTTTTTACTTCCAAAAATGCTCGTTCGCCGGTCTGTTCCGCGCGGAGTCTGGTACAGACTGATGTGCCAGGCGACGCGGTAGCGAACTTTCTGCCCGTCGTTTTCTGCACTTTTCCACCGCGTTTTTAAACTTTTCAAAGCTTTTACAGCCATTTTATTGAAAGCCTCATCGTCACCTTTTGCCTGTATATCGGTATAGGTTCCGTCTTTTTCGATGGTAAAGTAGAGCGACGTAAAATAATCTTTCGTCTGATTTTCTTTATTGAAAGCTAAATTTTGATGAAACGTTTTGCGGAAGGCAGATTCTCCACCCGGAAATTCCGGAAAAAGATCTGCCTGCTCATAAGGTTTTTCGTTCCCGAAAATCTGACTTTGATTTTGTGCAAAAGTCTGTATAAAAAGAATCAGGCAGAGAAATGCGGCGAAAGTTTTAGTCATATTTAAAGATAAAAAAAACCGGCATTGGTGACGCCGGCAGTTTGTTTTTCTGATTAGTATTTTTTGCTGAAAAGCGGAACGATATACAGGTACCGCACCGGTTTTCCGTTTTTCTGAGCCGGTTTCCAACGTTCAAAAACGCGCTTGATGCCAGCTTCAGCAGCTTCCACATGCTTTTTATTGGTTCCGGTAGCGGTAGCATTTCTGATATAACCATCTTTTTCAACGATAAAATACAGTTTGGTATCCAGCTGCTCGTTATTTTTAAGCTTCACCGTTTCCATATTCTCGGCAAATTTTCTTCCGAAAGCACCAAAACCTCCCGGATATTCAGGTTTTACGTCGGCAGAAAGCACGGCATCTTTCAAATTCATTTTTTTGACAAGCGTGCCATATTCCTGAAGTTGACCCACAGAAGTCGGTTCGGCAGGTTTTTCCGGAGTTTCCTGCGCAGAAAATGCTGCACTGAAAAGTATACTGAAGATAATAAGTAAGTGTTTCATTTTGTGAAATTTTCAGCAAAAATAAAAAAAAATGATGAGCACCGTTTTTTTTATACGTTAAATGATTCCTAAAAAACTGATTTCGTAAAATAAAGAGCAAATTAGTTTGAAGAATTACTTTAAATAAAAACAATTTAGAGATGCATTTATTTTGCAGTTTCTTGGAAGGTAATGTTTAAAGGAATTCTGAAACGATAACGTACCGGCTCTCCGTTAATCGTTGCGGGAATAAATTTTTTCCTAATTTCTGAAAGCGCATATACGGCCTCTTTATTAAAACTTTCATTGTTACCCGAAGCCTTGATATCGGTGATCAAACCATCCCTGGCAACCACGAACGATAGTGTACAATTCACACTTTCTCTAATCTTTACTTCTCCTGATCTGAAATTCTTTGCAATCTGATTTCGAAATGCTTCATTGCCGTCTGGGTAGACCGCTACTTTTTCAATTGCGTCATAAATATTGCGGTTTATCGAATCAGTCTTTTGTGCCCAAACAAGGCTCGAAGTTATTAAAAGGGATAATAATATAATTTAAGTATCACTAAATTTGTGTTGTCTTGTGCTAAATTTTTTATATTTCCGTTCATTGTTTTACAATATTAAAATATAGGAATGCGTTCTATCAGATTCAATATTTTTTATTTCCTCGCCACCATACTTCTTTTCTTCATCGAAGTGATGATTGCAACTGTTTTGAAAAACTACTTTTTCATCCGCGCCTATCTCGGTGATATCATCGTCGTGATTCTGCTTTTTACTTTCGTTAAAAGTTTTTTCCAGATAGAAAACGTACGATTAATCACCGGAATTTTTGTTTTTTCCTGTCTCATAGAGACTGCGCAGCATTTTAAAGCCGCTGATCTGCTGGGTTTTACGCCGGGAAGCATTCCCTACATTGTTGTGGGAAATTCTTTCTCATGGATTGATATTCTGTGTTACGCTGCAGGTTGTCTGCTTCTCGTGGCCGGAGATTTTATCATGAAATCATTCCGGCGCCCAAACTAGCGGTAGCGTCATTTGCGACTCTACGTTCACCTGATTTTCAGTCGCAGGCTTCCATTTCTGGGGGATGCTTTTTAAAGCATTTTCCAAAAGGGTTCTGATGCGTGCATCAGAAGTTTCCACCGAAATATTTTTCATCAGGCCGTCTGCTGTTATCGTAAATGTCATTGTACCTTTAGCAGATTTCATCTTGGCATCAATTTTTGAACGGTCGGTTTTTGCAGAGAGTTCTTTGTAAAAAGCATTCATCCCGCCGGGAAATTCTGCGGCAGTTTTCTGCTGTGTAATTTCTACAGCTGTTGTTTTTTTCTGCGTTTCGAAACTTTGTACAAGCAATAAAATTCCGAAGACTGCAATTGTTTTTACTGATTTTCTCATCGTCCGAAAGTTTCATATTTATCCTGAGCGTACTTTGCCATGCGGCTGAGCAGCGCAATATTTTCTTTTTCAAGCGGTGTGAGTTCGCCATCCACATCATCCGAAACGGGCACATACCATTCGCTTTGCTCAAAAATATTTCTGAAAGTTCCGTTTTTAAATGCGTAGCCATGGCGCGCGTAAACGGTATTTTTCAAAATTTCAAGATCAAATTTGCGTAAATTTTTAAGATCTTTTTCGGCCAGTTTCTGCTTTGAGGCATTGATTTTCCCTGCAGCCGAAGTCGCAGTGCGGTTTTGAGATTCTACAAAAGTTTCGGTTTTTCCGGTTTCAGGATCGGTATATTTTTCCGGAATATCTTTTGGGTTTTGCCAGTCGATCAGCTCAATATTTGGATCAAGCATCAGATTAGGATTGTAGACGAACTGCTTTTTCACCAGTTTCATGTTTTTTAATGGCGCCTGCACTGCTTTTTTATCATAAGCCGCCCACGTTCCGGTGATGCTGTCTTTATTTAATTTAATGGAAAAACGCCCGTCATATTTATCATTTCCGGGTTCATCAAGCACAAAACTTTTATCAGCTTCATTAAAAACGCCGCGGAAGGGCCGCTGTTTACCATCCACAATGCTGGTTCCGTACACCGAATCTTTAGTGATGCGGTTTATTTTTAAAGCCAGTTTCTTAAAATCCTCAGATTCGTAATATTGCTTTGATTCTTTGTCGTAAAGATTGCTTTTCCCTGAAAAGTCACCGGTGTAAATTCCGTAATATTCTTTGAAAACTTCAGGTTCTGTCGGCTTATTTTCGGTGATTACGGTTTTCTTTTCTTCGGTAATTTCTTTTTTGCAGGAAACCAGAGAAACTGTGGCGGCAAAAACTGCTGCAAAATAATAAAGTTTCATAGATGTTTATTTTTTATTAAATATTCGATCAGTAAAAAATTCGGAAGCCAACCCAGCCACGCGACGATCTGGTAAACATCCATCGGGTTTGGGTGGAATAAATATACAATAATTACTTTCCACATTCTCAGTGTGATTGCAGAAACTGTAAGCGCAAAACTTCGCCACATCCAAATTTTGTGTTCGCGGTATTTTCCGGCGCGTGCCAGCTGATAGGCTTTAAAGGTTAAAATCCACCATAAAATGCCGAGGATGATGAATGCCGCTTTAGACCAAAAACCGCCGTTGGCGAAAACTCCCATATAGACTCCGGAAGGTGCGGCAAGGAAGAGAATGATAAAAATGTAGATTTTACCGGTGTTTTTATGGAAGCTTTTAATGCCAAAATCTTTTCTTAAAACAGATAAAAAACCCATGAGTAAAACAAAAATCGCCGTATAAACATGGATGTAGAAAAGGTAGAGATATTCCGGTCTGGTTTCGACTTCGGTTTGTTTGATCATCAGAAATCCGACCGATTTTTCTGCCGGAATATATTCTGAAGTGATTTTCAGCATGAGCCAGAAGAAATACAAAAACCCGGCAATGAGCAGGATTTTTAAAACTGCAATGGGGCTTTTTGTAGCAGAAAACATTTTTTGAATCAGATTATTCAATATTTGCAGTCATTGGAAACCGCATTCTGTAACGAACAGCGTAATTATTAATTGTAGCGGGAATCCACTTTACCGCAGACATATTTTTTAGTGTTCGGATAAATTCCTCGTTAAATGATGGGTTATTACCGGTTGCGATAAAACCAGTCATGGTTCCGTCCCGTTCAATTACAAAAGAAACTTCAGATTTGAAGGTGCCTTTGCCTTTTATTTTGTTCATTTTCATTGTGTTGGCAACACCTTGCCGAAAAGCGTTGAGGCCACCGGGGTATTCAGGTACAGTGTCAACATTTTCATCAGCGGAATTACTTTCTGCCGTTTCTTTCTGATGTTGATTGTTTAATGGGTAAGGTTTGGTTTCCTGTGCAGGAATGCTGAAACTACAGCTGATCAGTGATATAAAAAAGAGTTTTTTCATTATGGTTTTATTTAATCTAATTGGTTTAAATCCTGTGCAATCAGCCACGCCTCGCTCCAGCATGCCTGAAAATTGAAGCCGCCGGTTACCGCGTCGATATTCAGCACTTCGCCTGCAAGATACAGATTCGGCAATAATTTCGACGACATATTTTTAAAGTTAATTTCCTTTAAATCAACCCCTCCAGCCGTCACAAATTCATCTTTATAGGTTGATTTTCCGTTCACCTGAAACTTTTTCCGGCAGATATTGGTGATAATTTGTTCAATTTCTTTCGCGGAAAGCTGCGCGATCTGTTTGCTAATATTTACCTGTGAAATCTCCAGAATGCGCTGCCAGAATCGGTTAGTGACGTCAAAAATCTTCGACTGTCCCACCGTTTTTTTTGGATTGGTTTGCCGGAATGTCTGGAATAGTTCATGCGCCTCATCGTAATCTTGCACGATGAAGTTAACTTCAATCTCAAAACGGTAATTCAGACGCGCCAGATTCACGGCTTCCCACGCAGAAAGTTTCAGAATCGCCGGCCCCGAAAGTCCCCAGTGCGTAATCAGCATCGGACCGCTTTCTTCAGCTTTCAGCTGCGGAATCGCTGTTCCGGCATTTAAAAAACTGGTTCCGGCAAGATCTTTCAGCAGATCATCTTTTATATTAAACGTAAAAAGCGACGGCACGGCAGCAACGGTTTTGTGACCGAGACTTTCGATAATTTTCAGAGATTTGGGCGAACTTCCCGTTGTGTAAACGACAAAATCCGCCTCGTAATCTCCAGAATTGGTTTTAATAAAGTATTTTTCCTCTTCACGCACAATTTCTTTTACCGAGCACTGCGTCCTCACTTCAAAGTTTTTCTCTGCCACTGCCTCCGTAAAACTGCGGATAATCGTCTGCGAAGAATTGCTTTCCGGGAAGACGCGGTTATCTTTTTCCACTTTCACCGAAACTTTTCGTTCTTCTAGCCATTCCATCATATCACCCGGCTGAAATTTACTGAAAACACTGCGCAGTTCTTTATTTCCCCGTGGGTAAAACTGTACCAGCTCGCGCGGATCAAAACACGCATGCGTCACGTTGCAGCGGCCGCCCCCGGAGATTTTCACCTTCTGCAGAACATCAGAATTTTGCTCGAGAATGGTCACGCGGTATTTTTTTTCGTCGAGATTGGCGGCGCAGAAAAAGCCTGCAGCACCACCGCCTACTATTACGATTTGCTTCATATTTTAGATAAACCTTGACTGTCGCATTTCGTTTAAATTAATAGCTTGTATGCAACGGATTATTTCTGCAAAACTACATTTTTTATAAACCATCTAATTTGAGTATTTTTGAAGATTGATATTTTTAAATACAAATCAACCTTTTTTACCGCTAAAGTTTTGCTTTGCATGATTTTCAATCAGTTTTTAAAACCGAATAGTAGCGGTAAAAGTCTTATAAACAGTAAAAAATGACATTCTTTCATACATTCGAAGTGCGCTGGAGCGATCTTGACGCCAATAAACATCTTGCCAATTCTGCCTATGTGGAATACTGCGCCCAAACGCGCATGGCTTTTATGAAAAAAGAAAAAATGGGCGTAACGCAGATGAGCCGCTGGGGGATCGGGCCGGTTATTATGCACGAAAGATTTTCTTTTTTCAAGGAAATTTTTGCTGATCAGAAAGTGATCGTCAGCCTGGAAATTGACGGATGTGCGACAGATGCTTCGATCTACCGTTTTGTGCACAAATTTTATCTTCCGGATGGCTCGCACTGCGCGACTTCTGAAGCAACCGGCGTTTGGATTGATACCATGCTGAGAAAAATGACCAGTCCGCCGGATGATGTGGTGGAAGCGATGGATAAATACAAAACCGCGGAAACTGTTTTGATGACGCGTGAAGATTTCAAAAAACTTCCTTTCCGGCCAGAAAATGTGGACCCCGCCATTTTTAATATTTAAAATGATTGATAGGATGGCAACGACGACGTCAATGATCATTCAACAAGTACAAATAAAATTATGTTTGAAGATAAAAATCCCGAACTCACACCGATCTCAAAACTTGGAGAGTTTGGCCTCATAAAACATCTTACGGAGCATTTTCCGTTGGTGCAGGAAAGTTCTGAAACCGGTGTGGGCGACGATGCCGCGGTTATTAATCCAAATGGCAAAAGGGTAGTGCTTACCACGGATGTTTTGGCAGAAGGTGTCCATTTTAATCTCGGCTATGTGCCTTTGAAACATCTCGGCTACAAAGCGGTCGTGGTAAACCTCAGTGATATTGCTGCGATGAATGCAACGCCGACACAGATTTTAGTTTCGCTGGCAGTGTCAAACCGTTTTCCGGTGGAGGCTTTGGAAGAACTGTATTCCGGAATCCAGACAGCCTGCAATCATTATAAAGTCGATTTAGTCGGCGGTGATACAACAAGTTCCAATGCCGGACTGGTGATGAGTATCACAGCCGTCGGCCTTGCAGAGGAGCAGGAATTAATCAAAAGAAACGGTGCTCAGCCTAATGATCTTTTGGTGGTAACCGGAGATCTTGGTGGCGCGTATATGGGACTTCAGATTCTGGAGCGGGAGCATTCTGTTTTTCTGGCAAACCCAGATATGCAGCCGGAAATGGAAGGTTTTGATTACATTCTGGAGCGCCAGTTGAAGCCTGAAGCACGCACCGATGTGAAAGCAAAACTGGAGCAGTTAGGCTGTCAGCCGACGTCGATGATTGATGTTTCAGACGGTTTGGCTTCAGAAATTCTGCATCTCTCAGATCAGTCGAAAGTGGGTTTCAGACTGTATGAAGAAAAAATCCCGATGGATAATCTGACGATTACGACGGCTGATGATTTTAATTTAAATCCGGTAATGACGGCGCTGAGTGGTGGCGAAGATTACGAACTGCTGTTTACCATTGCACCGGAGGATTTTGAGAAAATAAGAAATCACCCAGATTTTACCGTGATCGGTCATGCGGTAGAGCAGAATGAAGGCAATTTTATGGTTGCCCGCGGCAGCAATCAGTTGGTTTCATTAACTGCGCAGGGCTGGGATGCTTTCTTAAATAAAGAAGGAGAGTAAATTTTTACAAGGTTAAAAAATAAAAATCCTGAGATGGCGACACCTCAGGATTCTGCATTTATTATATAAAATACGTTATCAATTATTTATCATTATATACTAAACATCTGCTTTCATAACGCGAAGATCGTATGGTAAATTGTTTAAAACATGAACTTTAACTTTTTTTAATATGCTTTAAGCTTTTTTAAGATTTTACCTTTTGCATCATTTTTTCTACAAACTCGTATGCAGCGGGACAAATCGGAATATTCTTCATCATAATAGGATTGATCTGATAAATTTTCTTCCGGTCGGTATGCGGATATTCTCTGCAGGCTTTTGGGCGCACATCATAAATCCGGCACGCATTATCATCATCCAGAAAAAAACAGGGCACGCTTTGCAAAACTTTATCCTGATCTTCATCGGTGCGCAGAAATGTGGTTTCAAAGTCCGCAGCTTTCATCCGTAAATGTTTCGAAATCCGTTCAATATCTTTTTCGGTAAAAAGCGGCCCGGTCGTTTTGCAGCAGTTGGCGCAGGTGAGACAGTTGATTTTTTCAAAAACTTCTTCATGCGTTTCTTCCACGATATAATCGAGATTGCGCGGTGGCTTTTTCTTAAGTAAATCAAGAAATTTTTTGTGCTCTTTCTGTTTCTGGAGCGCGAGGGTATGATACAGTTTAAGATTCAAAAGAAAATAGTGTGGTTGATTGTGCCTTGCAAATTTACAGAATTATGAATTACAGCATACAGATGCGAAATTTCAGGATATGACAATGCGCAGCAATCTTCTGCAACGGGTTTCTTATCTTTGAATGTATATTAATTTAAATAAATCATGAAAAATCTGGAGTCGCGGGAAGATATTGAGCTGCTGGTAAATTCGTTTTACACGAAAGTGATTTCAGATGAAACAATCGGATTTTTCTTTACGGATGTGATGAAGGTCAATTGGGAAAAGCATCTGCCGAAAATGTATTCTTTCTGGGAAACGATTTTGTTTGGGCAGATGAGTTATAAAGGAAATCCTATGGCGGTACATTTTCCCGTTAATGCTTTGCAGGCAATGGAAAAACATCATTTCGACCGCTGGCTGAAACTCTGGCGGGAAAGTGTTACTGAGAATTTTTCAGGATTTAATGCCGGTTCTGCCATTACAAAAGCAGAGAACATTGCTAGATTAATGTCTTTCAAAATGGAAAACGCACGAAAAGAAAGGCGATAGTTTTATGTAAAATGTTTTGCGGCTCCGGTAGCAGATGGCTTGAGTTTGAAACTGAATGTTGCCTGCTTGAAATGAAAAATACAAACTTGACCTTTTTGCTGGATAGGGCGATTGTGCTTGGGAAAAGTTATTATGTACAAGCGCTTTATAAATCATATTTAAAAAATTACAAACCTTATTGTTGACTACCCTACGGAACAATCACCGTAAAAATGTAAGCGGCAAGATTCACCAGAAGCACAGTTCCGTACAAAATATTCGTTTTTCCACGACTTAGCGACAGCATGACAATGAAAACCGACAGCGTCAGAAGAATAATATCTTTCTTTTCGAGCCCTAAAACCAGCGGTATATCATACATAATACTCACCGCAGAAATCGCCGGAATACTTAAACCGATACTTGCGAGCGCAGATCCCAAACCGAGATTTAAACTCGACTGTATCTGATTGTTGCGCGCTGCGCGAATCGCTGCCAAACCTTCCGGAAGTAAAACCACCAAAGCGATAATAACTCCGACCAGTGATTTTGGCGCACCTATGCTCTGCACTACATCTTCAATGGTTTTCGACAGGCCTTTTGCCATCATCACCACAATCACAAGACAGATTACCAGAAACACAAAACTTATAATCGCGTGGATTTTAGTAGGTACATAGTGCTTTTCTTCTGCTGCTTCCGCCGGAACAAAATAATTTCGGTGTCTGACGGTCTGCACCATCAGGAAAACGGCGTAGATAACGATACAGGCAATTGATACAAAAATCAGCTGCGGCGTATTGTAAAACGGACCGTTAACGCTTGAAGTATAATTAGGTAAAATTAAAGTAATCGCCAAAATAGAAACGATACTTACCAGATAAGTCGTTACCGAAGTTCGGGCAAAAAACTGTTCGAAATGCTTTACACCGCCTACCAGAAGAGAAATTCCCAGAATTCCGTTGAGGATAATCATCACCGCGGCAAAAACCGTGTCACGCGCTAATGTAATCGCCTGATCGCCACCTGCGACCATCAGAGAAACAATCAAAGCCACTTCAATGATCGTGATACACAGCGCCAGAATAATGGTTCCGTACGGTTCGCCAACTTTATAAGCCACAACTTCTGCGTGATGCACTGCAGAAAGTACGCTTCCGATGAGTAGTGCGCCGGCAATAATATCAGCAATAGCGCTGGTTCCGGTAAAACCTGCGAAATAATAAATGAACGCAAGAATAGGGACGATGTACGTGTAATTGAGTAGTTCTTTCAGTTTCATAAATATTTTTATACGAATGTGTAAACTAAAAATAGTATTAAATGAGCATTAGATTCAATGCCAAAGCTCATAATCCTGATAATCGGTGAGCATATGAAAAAGAAGCCCAATGCCGATGATACGGATGTTTCCTTTGAAAAACAGCATCAAAAAATACACCGCAATGGCATAATAGGTGTGCAGCGGATGAAAGCCGATACTTTTCCGGTCTGCGTCAAAAACAGGGTTGGCAAAAAGATGATCAAGATCGACCAGCATCGTGGCGAGAAGGATGAGGTACACACGCTTCCAGTCTTTGTGGTAAAATACGAATGCAATAACCGCCGGAAAACCGAGATGCAGAAAATAGTGAATGAAAGTTTTGATATATTCCGGTTCGATGAAAGGCATGGCAGTAAGTGTTTTATCTTAAAATAAGCGGCAGCGTGTTTGGTTTAAATTTGATCTCGGCAAAAAAAGAATTTCTGCGTTTTACAGCAAAAAAATATTCTGTTTGTTCCAGCAATTTCTTCTCGTTTGCAGGAAGTACTTTTAAAAGTTGGGAAAGCAGTTTAGAATTTTTAATAAAGATAAAGTTGCGATCTTTTATTGTTTTATTCCTCTGCAATTGTGGTATCGAATGTATTCTGAACTGATCATTTTCCACAGTCACACGGTTTGGCTGAAAAGGAATTTTCGTAAAAGCCATTTCGTCGTTGATCCACCGCTGTGATTTGCTGTAATCAAAAAGCGCTGTTGGATTTTTACTTTTAAAAATAATATGATACCGCGGCTGCACGATTTTCTGGAAACTTATTTTTTCCGTTTCATCAAAATTTTCATCGTAGCCGTACGTAATGATCGTATCGTTTACTTCTTCTAAATCAGCTTCAGCATCAATTTCCAGGATGTCATTATTTCCGAAAACAGAAGTTCCAAAAATTGATTGGAAGTCTTTTATGGTTTTCTCATCCGCGCTTGCAGTCAGAAATTGAGTCTGTCTTTTTATACTGTTGAGCAGATTTTCTTCCGAATCTTCACTGTTTTGATTTCCGAAAGTAATGCTTTCATCATTAAAAAAAATGTCGGATTTGAAGGTTTCTTTTCCGTTAAAAAACCAAATTCCCGCATCACCATTTGAAAGATAATCTTCGGCTTTCTTTGTTTCAAAATTTTTGTTTTCCGCTAAATATTGGAATGGGTCTGGCGAAGTTCCGACAAATGCCTTTTCACTTTTAAACCATATAAACAGACGGTCTTTCCTGAAATAATACTGTTCTTCGACAAATTTGTTCTTCAACAGATTTTCTCTGAAAGCTTTTTCATCTTTTAAATCAAGCTGCAGAAACCAACTTCCGGCTGGAGAATTTTTTAAATGAACAGCAAAATAGTAATCTCTACGCTTCACAGAAGAATCAAACAGAAAATTGGGCTCTCCTTTTTTCGCATTCCAGACTGAAGGATTCGTAATGAATGCGGACAGATATTTTCGCTGCAGCTTTTTAGCATCAATCACCACCACCGCATCCGCATCTTTGGGAAGGCTGATAACGTCGCTGTTTTTCCGGTACAGCAACAGATAAACTGCAGAAGCTACAAGGAAAATTACTGCAGAAAAAATGATGACCGACTTTCTCACAGAACCGGCGGTTGATTTGCTTCTTCGCTTATCTTGTAAAGATCGTCAAACAGATCAAAGAAATACATCAGGCTGTTTTCTGAGGTGTTTTTGATTTCATATTCGATGTCGGTCTGTATGCGGTCGCCTTTGGTCTGCGTTTTCATATGCATTTCTCCCGCATTTTTCTTTACGGCATCCAGCATTTTACGGTCTTTCACGGTGGTGACTTCACTTCCGAGACTGGCCATCAGACGCTGAAGATCAAGCCTTCCGGAAAGCGGAAAACGGCGCATGTTCTTTATGTCTTTTTTTACAGTTGCCGACTGGTTTTTTGCCTGCAGATTTTCTTTTGAACTGGAAAGATAAACGACACCGTCTTTCACCGTGAAGAAAAACTCGTTGAGATAGCTTTGGTCATCTTTGTCTTTAAAGAAGTAATAATCGCCTTCTTTTCTGAATTTTTCTTTCAGATCTTTGGATGTCGCCATGACATCGAAAAGGCGGTTCCAGAATCCTTCATTTTCTGTTGCAAAAGCAAAAACAAAATTGGGCACCACGATATCTTTTTTCTTCTTCACTTCTTTCTCGTTAAAAGCATCATCATAATCGTAATCGGTATAATCTACGGTGCGCGTAGTGAGCTCGTTTAGAACGAAAATACCGCTTCCCGGAGCAATTTTATTGATAGCTTCTTCGTCCAGCGCGATTTTAATGGTTTCGGTAAGAAGCTTCATCTCTTTTTCGTAGCCGGAATTGCTGTTGCTGTTCATCATACTGTAGATGATGTCAAAATATTTCATTCCGTTTACGTTTACCGAATAATATCCGATGCTTTTATCGCCGATCAGCGAGGTCAGTTTCTTGTTGCGCCCCGGCTGATAGAGCTCGCTGAAGCTTTTCTGAAGTTCCGGATTCTGGTGCTGATAGCTGCTGCTCAGGCGTACACGGTCTTTATCAAAATACAGATTATACGCGGTGTGGCTGTCGTAAAAGTTTTTGATAAACATATCAAAACCAAAAGCTTTGGAAAGAATATTGTTTGTCGACTGGCCAAAAAGATTTCCGTAATCGGTAAAGGCATAGACATCAGCATCCGCATTCCGGAATTTCACAAATTTTTCCTGCGCTTTCATCTCAAGACTGGTCGCAAAAACGCGGTCAAATTCTATCTCTGCAAGTTTTCTGGCCATTTTGAAATTACTCACATTCATGCTGTCCATTTCCTTCTGGTAGCGGAGATCTTCTTCTTCCGTAGCTTTCAGTTCCTCCTCCGACGGCATATTTTCCAGCGGCTCAATTTCCTGACCTTCAGATTTTTCGTCTGCTGGTGGATATTTGTGATTTTTTTCTAAATATTTAATATTTTTTTCGTGCTCGGCAATAGCTTCCTGATTGTCGCGGATGTTGTCTTTCAGGTAACCGATTTCCTCTTTCAGATAAGTGATTTCTGCTTTATAATCGAGTTCTTCTTCCGGCATTACTGTAGCCGTGCTGTCTGTTACAGTTTCTGCTGCTTCCACCGAATCTGCTTCCATTTTCACATACGGTGTGTACGTAATGCGTGTGAGAACGGCGTGTGTGTCATTCCAGGCGACAAAAAGATCATCATTGAGATCGACGTAACTGTAGTTTTTCTTTTTTGAAACTTCCAGTCCGGTTTTCTTGGTTGCATGTACAAACTCCAGAAACCTTTCGCGGTTATCCAACATAAAATGCGCGGTATACATCGTCACCGAATCGTTTTTCCGGGCATAATGGTACTGCTTCGCATCGTATTTAATTCCGTTTTTCGAAAAATCATTCCACGATGGTTTCTTATTTTTTTTATCCTGAGTAATTTCCTGCAGAATCGGGTTAAACTTCTCCCAGCTGATTTTCTGATTGAGCTGTGCGCCGTTTATTTCCATATAAAAAAATGCGTCGCTGGGCACCGTAAGCTGCTGCGCATTTAAAAAAGGAAGGCTTCCGAAAAACAGAATAAAAGCCTGAAGACGAAAAAGTATAGTGTGTTTCATAAAGTCGGTTTACTGTAAAATAATAGAATTCTGAAGGGGTTTTTTCTGAAGGATAAAATCGGTGACGGCACCGTCGAGTTTTGCCGCTTTTTTATTAGGCGAAAGCTGATACTGGCTGTTGCTCTGAGATTTTACGGGAAGATCAAACTGCAGAACTGAGGTGTATTTGGCATCCGTAAAAACCTCGCGGTCTGCGCTGCTCATCTTTCTGTAGTCATCTGCAAACGTGCTGATTTTCTGACGTGTTAAAGTTTTTTTCACACTGTCATAGCGGTACAGTTGCGTAGGAACGGTTTTGCCGATGAGGTTTTTGGCCTTCAGACGTTCGAGACCGTCGTTGATATTTTCAATTTTGCTGAAACTGCAGCTGAGTTTTAAAATATAATTATCAAAATCGGCAGACGTTTTCACCTGACTGATGCCCGGAACGGTTTTAAATATTTTTGCAGCTTCATTCAGTTTGGCTTCAATCTCATTGCGTGTCGGCACTTTTTTGCCGTTTACGGTTCCCATTTTTGCAATCGAAGCTATCCGCGTTTTGCTCTTGCTGGCATTCAGAATGATGGTGTATTCGCCACTGCCGTCGGCTTTCAGATGAATTTTATCGAGAATATCGAAGCAGCTTGTCAGCAATACGAGCGGGCAAAAAAGCAGCAACAGAAAGCGTATGTTTTTCATTAATTCTTCAGCTTGGGGTTTCCTTTCCAAATGTACTGCATTTCGAGATTTTATGCATTATATTGAAGGCAGGCTTTTAAGATAATTTTGAACGGAATGATGAGGAATAGTAATGATTTTGCAGAAAATTTTTTTAAAAACTAAGGAGTTAATCTTTTTTAAACGGATGAATATTCTGCTTAAACATAAGCATAATGGGAGATAAAATTTCCATTCTTTTTTGATAATAGTAGCCGGTCATCAGGATAATTAACGCAGGAAAAATGAGCAGCAGTCCTTCGGTTCCTAAAAATTTCTGGGTAAGTAAAGCAGCGGAAATAAAAATCCAACCTGCCAGAAAGTAATAATTGGCAACGCGGAGATTGCGGTATTGCGGATCATTTTTACGGTACGGAATAATGATGAAGCTGAGGTGTGCGAGAATGGCGCCTGATAAAACATCAATCACGTGATGCTGAAACGTGGTTAATGTTGAGACTCCGACGAGAATTAAAGAAACAGCATACAGAATCCTCCATTTTTTCACTTCACGGAAAACCGACCAGAAGATGAATGCAAATGTGATGTGAAGCGACGGAGACTGGTTAAACGGTGAATCAAAGGTATTTAGGAAAGAAAAAGACAGTCCCAAAATATCATTTGAAACCTCGGGTTTTGGTACCGAATACTTTAACGGGACAATGACGAAAAATAATCCGGCTGCAATGATGACGAAAAGCATCCTCCACGCCAGAATTTTTACCTGCAGTTTATCTTTACACGCGAAAAAAACCAGACAGAAAAACAGTCCGCCGGCCATGTACGGAATGATCGACAGCGGTACAAAAGGTATCGACTGCTCAAAGTCGAATGTGAACGAAGGCACGCGGTCTAAAGATGTCGCATACCAGGTACAGAAGTTGTACACCGCCATAAATACGATGGTACAAACGGATAATGCAAATGCCTGCTGCCGGATTTTCAGTTGCTTTTCGGTCATTCTTTTCTGATCTTACTGATTCGTATTTATCAAAAATCAACCCATTTTGTGCTGTTTCAGGCTGTGAATACGCGAAAGCTCATGAAATGAGGATTGAAGGATCAGTATAGACCGTATGAAATTACGTTCAAATTATTGAGTAGAATCTGATCGCTGTCATATCAGCAGAGGAAATTTTTAATACGTCTGATGAAAATAAGTGTACGCTTTTCTGTTCCGGTAGAATAATCCACCGCCGGGTTTATTTATGTACCGCGCAATACGTGAAATTACGTGGTTTTTGACCCCGGATTTAATAGGCAGACGGAAATTTCATTTCAGCTCTATCAAAAAAACGCAATTCCAAAGTGTTTAAAGTTAAAATTAATCACTGCTACCTACACCGCTTTTCAGAACATAAAAAGATGATTCATCGCGCTTTTATTCAAATTCTCACAAAGGCATTGGGAGTAAAAAAGTCGGCGGCGAACAAATATGGTGGCAGGTTTTGAAAGGTTTGGCTTATAATCAGTAAACAGCCACCCGCGATCAGTAAATAGCCTTGCGCAGGTTAGAATTCCGCACCGGAGGTCAGTAATCTAGCAGCGGCGGGTAGAAATCAGACACCGTCGGTCAGTAATCTTGCTATGGCGGGTAGTAATCTCGCTTTGGCAAGTAGTGATCTCGTTCTGGAAAGTAGTGATCTTACTTTGGCGGACGGTGATCTTGCTCTGGCGGGTAGTGATCTTGCTCCGGCAGGTAGTGATCTTGTGATAGAAATTATGTTAAAAAATGTTAAAGAAAAGCATCTCCCGCCGTTTCCGGTGCCGCTGTCATGTGTTGCCCTACTTTAATTGTAAATTACAGAGCATACAGTGCAGTCCAACGCTTTTGAGTTAATATATAATCCACATCACTGTTTCAATCATCTAAAACATTTATCCACCCTTTAGGGCCGGAGAAGAGAAAAATGTTTTTATTTCTAATCCACACAAAGCCGGAACAGTACTGTTTCGAAGGTCGGGAATAAAATGACGGTACATAAAGAATCAGAAAACCGCACGAAAAGATCATGCGGCTTTATATTGCTGTTAAAATGACGCTATGCTTCCTTTGTCTGCAGACCAGCATGTTCCTGTTCTTCTTTGGCAATCTTTTTTGGGTTGGCGACTTTGGCAATGGTAAGTCCCTGCACGATAATCGAGAAAACAACCACGCAGTAGGTAATGCTTAATATGGCATTGCTGTATTCGCTTTTCGGAATCGAGATCGCCAGCGCAATGGAAACGCCACCGCGGATGCCTCCCCAAAACAGAACTTTTATGGTCTGCGGGCTGAATGTCGAACGGAAAAGTATAAACTTAGACGGTCCCCAAATCGAGATGAAACGCGCCAGAAGCACTACACCAATGGCCAGAAGTCCTGGAATTAAATAATGGTTTAGATCCTTGATCATCAGCAGTTCAAATCCGATGAAGAGGAAGAGGACGGCATTCAGAATTTCGTCAATCAGCTCCCAGAATTTGATGAGGTAATCCTGAGTGATCGATTTCATTTTAAACTTTACATTAAAATTCCCCATGAAAAGACCTGCAGCCACCATCGTGAGCGGCCCGGAAATATGAAGCTGTCTCGCAACGAGATACCCGCCCATCACAACGGCTAAAGTAACGAGCACCGAGATGATATAATCATCAACTTCACGCATCAGCCGCGAGGTAATCCACCCAAGTACAATTCCTAAAAGCAGTCCGCCGCCAGCTTCTTTAAGCAAAAGCAGTGTGATATTTTCTATTCCGAGATCCACTTCTTTGCCAATGGCAATCTGCAGGACAACGGTAAAAACCACAACGGCCATACCGTCATTGAAAAGCGATTCACCGGCAATTTTTGTCTCTAAAGATTTTGAAACATTCGCCTGTTTCAGAATACTGAGCACCGCCACAGGATCGGTCGGGGAAATCAGCGCACCAAATACCAGACAGTAGATAAACGGAATCTGTAAACCGACAAACGGCAGAAGATAAAACATTCCGAATCCTACAATAAACGTTGAAATAATCACACCCGCCGTGGAAAATATCAACACCGGCCGAAACTGTTCCTTCAGATCATTAATGTTAATATGAATTCCTCCCGCAAAGAGCAGGAAGTTAAGCATTGCGCCCATCAGCACCTCAGTAAAATCGATGCTGTTCATCAGTTCATTCAGTTTGCCAAAAGTTCGCGGCAGAAAGCTTTCACCAAAAAGAACGAGAATAATAGAGACCACAATGGCGATCACCATAATACCGATCGTACTCGGCAGTTTCAAAAAACGGTAATTGATGTAGGCAAATACGGATGCCAAAACGATAAGAGCTGAAAATGAATAGTATAATTCCAAAAAAAGAGGTTTTAATTAAATTAATCAAGGTCGGCAAAGAACACCTTGATGTAGATTTTGCTGCTGTCTTTCGTCCAGACATCCATTACGCCGTCTTTCAGCGTGGTGGAGGAGCGGATGTAATCGGGGCCGACATTCAGAATGTTCAGAAAGATATATTCATCGCCCAGACTGTTGGCGAGATAAGCCGTTTCAGGTGTGCGTCCGTCACCCGAAGATTTTATAGCGCCGGTCAGAAGCCGGAGTTGAGCCACATGTAAGCTGAATTCCTTCGCATCTTCTTTCTGTTCGTAGGCCCGCAGGATAATAAGCAGCACGTCGAGATTGGTCGGGTCTTTTGCATAAAGTTCTTTCCCGATGCGGATGCAGTCGCTGATGTTGTTTAAACGGAACGCTTCTGCGAGTTTCAGAAACTCGGCATCGGTCGTCGATACTTTGTCACGGATAAAATTGCGTCCGTAGTAGAGATGTTGCGCTTCAATGCTGTCGACCGACGCAGGATACGACTGATATTTAAACAGCAGCCTTTCGTACCGGTATGGTGAACGCGTATTGCTGATGTTTTTACCAATCACTTCGAGATCACTGAGTGTACGCTGCCCGCTTACAAGAAACGAGCAGAGCATTAGGATCGGGAGCCAGAATTTCATTGAGATTCGTCGTTTTGAGCTTCCTCTTCATCATTTTCAAAATATTCGAAAAGGAAATCGTTGTACGGAAATCTCGAAATGTGAATTTTCATCACCTCGTCGTAGATCAGCTTTTTCATCTCCGGAAAGTTCTCTTTCGTTAAGGCTGAAATAAATACGGTCGGGAATTTCGATTTTGCCATCCACGTTTTTTTCCATTCGTCGAGCGAAATATTTCGGCTGCTGCCCGGTGTCAGATCGTCTTCGTCTTTCTTTTCGTAATTAAAATCATCGATTTTATTGAAAACCATTATCATCGGTTTCTGATGCGCATTGATTTCCATTAAAATCTGATTCACCGATTCAATATGATCTTCGAAACTGTGATGCGAAATATCCACGACATGAATCAGCAAATCGGCTTCACGAACCTCATCAAGTGTTGATTTAAAAGATTCTACCAGTTGCGTCGGAAGTTTGCGGATAAACCCTACGGTATCAGTTAAAAGAAACGGAAGATTGCCGATGACGGTCTTCCGGACGGTCGTATCCAAGGTGGCAAAAAGCTTATTTTCAGCAAACACATCCGATTTCGAAAGCGCATTCATCAGCGTCGATTTTCCAACGTTGGTATATCCGACCAAAGCCACACGAACTACTTTTCCGCGGTTGTTCCGCTGCGTGGCCATCTGCTTGTCGATGGTTTTCAGTTTATCTTTTAAAAGCGTGATGCGGTCGCGGATGATACGTCGGTCGGTTTCGATTTCTGTTTCCCCGGGACCACGCATCCCGATTCCTCCTTTTTGCTTATCTAAGTGAGACCACATTTTACTTAATCTAGGCAATAAATACTGGTACTGCGCCAGTTCTACCTGTGTACGTGCGTATGAAGTCTGCGCGCGCTGGGCAAAAATATCGAGGATCAGATTGGTACGGTCGAGAATCTTCACTTCCATTTCCTTTTCCAGGTTTTTAAGCTGCGAAGGCGAGAGTTCATCATCGAAAATCACGGTGCCGATTTCGTTTTCTTTTATGTATTCTTTAATTTCCTGTGCCTTTCCGCTGCCCACAAAAGTCTTGGAATCGGGCTGGGTAAGTTTCTGAGTAAAACGTCGGTCGGTTGTGGCTCCGGCAGTAAAAGCCAGAAATTCCAGTTCGTCCATATATTCCTGCAGCTTTTCCTCATCCTGATGCTGCGTTACGACGCCCACCAAAATTACTTTTTCGTAGCTGTGTTGTTTTTTTTCTAACATGAATTATTAATAATTGATCTGAGTTGTAAGATAACATTTTTATGCCGTAAATCAAAATCACCGGTGCAAATATTTGCTGATTGTGAATTGTGAATTAATAATTGTGAATTGTGAATTGTGAATTTTAAGTTGTGAATTGTGAATGCTTTGATTAAAGAATAAAAAATAAAGAATAAGATAAAAAAATTGACCATTGACTTATTCACCCTCTCACCCTCCAGCGTTCCGACCCAGAAAACCACTGCCACATCCTTCGGTAAACACTGACTTTTACCGAAGGTCTTCCGAACGAGTCTCGAACGAGACCCGAAGAAAACCCTACAAACATTAAATAAGATTTTTCGTTACCAGGATCAAAATGACAGATGATATTTGCTGACTGCGGTAGATTAACTTTTGACCTAAATATAAAATTAAACAGGTGAAATTACTGTCTTGACAGATTTATAAAAGGCAAAGTAACCACAAGATGAAAGCTTATGTTTTCACCAACAGCGATTTCAGCATGGCAATCAGTTCCGGCTGCGGGTGGCAGTCGCTTTTGTCGGGTCGGTAGGAAACGTGAGACCATACACCCCAGGTTCCTTTCAGCGCCTGTGCGTTGGCTTCAAATATATTTTCGTGATAGTTGAGTGCGATGTTCCATTTAGCGGAAAGGTGCAGAAGCAGCTCGTGGAGGTTTGCAATCTGTTTGGGAGTGTATTTTTCAAAGCCGAAAAATCCGCGGTAACCTTTTGGGTACAGCTGTACATTTTTCAGAGGAATTTCTTTTCCCGTTACCGAAAACCAACGGCCATTCTTTTGGATGAGTCCGCCCCAGCTGTCGATCTCTATGCCAATAGAAATTTCATTGAGTCGCTTATTGGTCACCTCCGAGCCAAAGGTTTTGAGTGTTTGTGCCGAAATACCAAGGTGATTGGCCCAGTATTTCTCATTAAAAAGCTGATAAATTCCGGTTTCACGGTCAATGATAAAAGCGGTAGCCACGCGTTCCGGCGTACTGCTCCACCAGTTTACATCGCCTTCTACGCTTTCTCCGGATACGGTGTGGTGCAGCACAATAATCTTTTTCGGATGCTCCGTTTTATAGTACTGATGGTCTTTAAGGGATAAACCGGTATGAATTTTCATAGCACTTTTTCAAAAGAAATTTCTGTACCATAATGCGCTTAAAGGTGAGATACGATAAAAAAATAATTAAACGGAGACGGTTTTCTGAGACCGGTTGATAAAAAAAGCCACGCGGTGATGGCGTGGCTGTTGTTTGGCTTTGATCTTTTTATGTATAAAGTAAAGTAAGCAGTTTGCTTCTGGAAGTGTACATGTGATAATATATTGTGGCAATAATCATTTCATCTGAAACATGATCATCCAAAACAGATACTTGTAAACCATTTCCTTTCTTCCAGTTTTACAGTAAGGTTTTTCATAAGTACTTTTGTATAAAATATTTACATGATGATCTGTATGATTAGGAAGGGCTGTTTGAGTTTTTCATGAATTTACCCAACTGCACAATAAGACCTGCGATAAGACCGCCGAAAAAAATTCCCCAGCAGATCGATTTGATGACAAATTCTCTGGTTTCAGTATCATCTTCTGTATGGAGCATTGCAAAAACTGAAGAATCGAAAAATCTGAACAGGGCGATCGCGATGACAGCAACCGGAATAATGATGGGTAATTTATCTTTCATTCTGGTGGGTTTTAACGGTTTTTTTACGCGTCAGGAAATAAAACATCACGAAATAAAACAGTCCGGAAAAGACACTTCGGAGAATGTTTTTCGTGATGGTGTCTCCTTCCGAAGGCAGAAAGAAATTGAATAAAAACAGCACCAGCATAAAGATGGGCGTCATGATCAGGAGTTTTTTGTATGGCATAATGTAATAAATGTTAGTTTAAATGGGAGTTGGTTTCCTGTTTTTTCTTTTTCAAAAGCATCACGTTTCGGTAAATATTTACAGATAGCAAAAGAATCAAAAATAGATTCAGCCAGTGATAATGAAATGCAAAATTCCTGAGTTGAAAATCATCATCAAAAAAGTGGGTGGATGCCAGCAATAGGTACGCTAAACCGAGCGTGTACAGTAGGAGTGTAGTGTACAGATAAGTCTGGAGGTGTACAGTTTAAGAAGATTCATTGCGGTCTGTTTAGTAATAACAGTTTCTTTCTTAGGAGACTTTCTCTGTATTCTTTTTTTTCAGAAGAGTTGAAACATGAAAGATCTGAAGCGTAAAAAGCAACATCAGAAAAAGATTTGTCCGGCGGAATGTAAATTCTATGTTTTCGAAGGCGAAGTTTTCCTTATAAAAATTGGTCATACCGAGAAGCACTGAAAGAATGCCCAAGGGAAGGATACACAGACCGCTGTAAAGAAAAATTTTCGAGGTAAGTAATTGCGCGGGAATCATAATTTCTGATATTTTCAGGGTGGCGTTTAAGAAATATTTTTCCGTGTTCTGAAGTAATTGATGTTGATGCGGATCACGGCAACGGTCGCAAAAAACCAGATAAATGAGTACACTAGGTTGTTTTGCACATGGAAATTTCTGAATGTAAAATCTTCTTCAATGAGATTGGTAATACTGAGAATAAATGCAGCAAACGAAATCAGATAAATAATTGAAAATAAGAGCCATTGCGAAGTTGAGGGATTTTGCATCCAATGTACCGGTTTTGTAGTTTGGTCACCTTTTTTCTGTCTGTAATTTCTCGAAATACTCAGAATGGCTCCGGTGGAAGAAGCGATAAGCAACATGATAAGTGGATTAAGGTGAATCTCAAATTCGCGGTTGATAAAGGCACCTTCAAAAATATTGGTCATGCTGGCCGTGAGCATCAGAATCGCAGCACCGTACAGAATCAGCATGAGGTTGTACTGCGTGCGAGTCGGATTGAGATAGAAGTTTTGTTTTGGGGTCATAGGTTATTTTTTGGCAAATGTAAAGGTATTATCTGAAATATTAAATACCTTAAATGGTGAATTTTTTAAGATTTAGTATGTGATGTTTTTTGTAAGCACAGCAGCCTGGTGCACGCATTGATCGGATTACGATCTCATCTAAATCCATGCAAAGGCTGCTCAAAGCTTACATTCTCACACCTTACGATCTGAAGTAAATCATACTGGTGATGAGATATCCCGAGCTGGCAACAAGACTGCCGAGACTGACAACAGACGGAAGATCCCAGATTTCATTATAATAATGAGTAAAGCTTACCGCGGAGGCGTGAATGGCCAGAAGACTGATGATGTGTTTCATTGTATAAATATTTAAGGTTAAGAAATTATTTAAATTATCTCTTGTATTAAATGGATAGAAGCATTTTGAAGTTTGCATTACGGCCTATAGTGAGTGTACAAAACATAAGCAACGGGTTATGGTGACGAATTTATTCAATGAGATGCCCATCTTCCATGACAGAAACTGTAATTTTATCTGTACGTAAAGTTGGTTTTAAGTTGTTAATATTTGTTTCAATCTTTAAATTTGACCAATCCTTTGTGGAATTTAATAAAGATTGCATTTCACAAATATTCTGAGGCGTAATAGATTGATTATTGACCTTTAAGATTTCATCACCCACTTTAAAAGCATTTTTATTGTCTTTAAAAGTTGAAAGATTTACTATTAATTTTCCACCTTGATTTACAGCCAGGTAATTGATATTTTTGAAACGTGCGCTATTACTTATATTTTCTTTGGTATTTTGTTTGACGTAAACTTTTCTATTTTTTTTGTCAATAATCCAATTAAAGTTTTTGATAAATTGTATTCCAAGTATATTAGAATGTGTATTTTCATAATACATTATATCGCTTGAGACAGTAATATTCTTATTTAACTGTATAGTATTTTTATTTTTTATTAGTTGTTTTGCTTTTTGAAGCCCGGTTGATGTGAAGTATGTAAATTCTATCATAGAATCGTATTTCTCTTCCTTTATATCTTTCATCATTATTGAAACATCAGCACCTGAATCGAAAAGAAAGCGTTCTTTTTTTCCATTTACAAGCAAATCAACGAAAATGAGTTTTGCAATTAGTCCCTTATAGGATGAAGTAACCTCAGAATATTCTGGAAAGTTTTTTCTGTCAAAATTTTCGATTAGTTTAATATTCTGATTTTTATAGTCTAATAGAAAAGGAAGTTTTGTGTCGAAATAAGTTTCTAACCCCAGCACCCCTTTTAAGGCGCTCACTTCGCATTTATTTAATTCATTTATTGACGGTGCAGAATTTAAAACTCTATATTCTGTTTTAGTTATTGATGTATTAAAAGTTTTAGCTCTTAGCCGATCTATTACAAGACTCTCATTGAAAGCTGAGCCGATTTTCATTTTTCCCATTAGCTCTAATCCGTGATTATTGTCAGATTGAAAAATACTGCTGAAATAAGCTCCTGTGTCGAATAAAAATTTTTGTTTATCCCCGTTTATAACAACTTCAACGTATTGATTATCCACCAGCTTATCAATTTTTGAAATATCTGCAGAATTACGTTCTTGAATGTAGCCTGGATATTTTTCTTGAGCATTTAAAATGTTTGCTATTAAAAAAATAATTATTGCTTTCTTCATTTTATAGGATGTATTGAAATTAAAAAAAGATTAAATTGTGATCAGAGTGCTATTCATATAATTTTTAAACTGTTCTTAAAAATTGTATCTGTAGTAAACGTTCATTGCTGTAGAAGTAAAATCTTTATTGAAATTATTAGAAATTTTGAAACCTGTGGAACTGTTTTTTCTAATCCGTATTCCTAGATTGGCTCCTAATTGAAAATTGAAAGATGCACTGCCCCCATAAAAGGCAACTCCAAATCCTGAAAAAGCTGATACTTTTAATAATTTATTTGATTTATTTTCTAAGCCAAAAGCGACATTTGAAATATTCAAACTGACAGAATTGGGCTCCGAATATATATTGTTTACTTCAATAAAATAATTTTGCTTTATTTTATAACCAAGAGCCAGATCAAGATTGAAGTTTGAAATTTTTTTATGTGCAAGCACACCAGCGCCAACAGAGGCATAAATTTTATCCTGCGAAAAACAAAAGGTGGATAGTAATAGTAAGGGTAGAAAAAAGTTTTTCATGAATCTTTGGTTTTGTTATTATTTTTTGTATTAATTATTCAACAAAACTATGATTGCGGTGGGTAACACTTGTTACACTATAAGGTAGTTTTTTATAGCATCGCTATATCCAATAGAAAATAAATTGAAAGAAACATATCATTATTTACTATATAAATTCTGATGAAAGTGTTGTCTGTAATTGGTGTGAGTTGTTGAATTTCAATAGAATTTCTACTTCATTAAAACTTCTTATTTAATTGCGATTCAGAAATATCCCATCTGTTTGACGTCCAAATTCCCTTTTTACGTAGATTTGATTAAATTTAAAAAACTACACAAAAGTGTAGTTGTAATTTGATACAGATGGAAAAATTTAACAGTTTCTTTTCAGACAAAAATACCATTGCAGACATTACGGATAAGGATATAGCACAGACCGAAAATTATCTGGAAGTAGTAAGAACATTCGCTAAGCTTACCTATCAAAGTGTTTATATCATCGACTATTATCAAAGAAATTTTGAATATGTTTCAGATAATCCGCTTTTTCTGTGTGGGTTGTCATCAAAACAGGTGCAGGAACTTGGATATGACTTTTATTTTCAGCATGTTGGTGAACAGGATTTGAATTTACTTCTGAAAATTAATCAAGTTGGGTTTGATTTTTTTGATAATCTACCTGTGAAAGAGAGAAAGGATTATACAATCTCATACGATTTTCATATAATCAACGAAAAGAAGAACTCGATTTTAATCAATCATAAACTGACACCACTTTTTTTAAACGAAGAAGGAAAAATCTGGAAAGCGATGTGTATAGTTTCATTAAGCCCGAATGACGCTTCCGGAAATATAACAATCTCGAAAGTAAATTCAACCTCTATAGCAGAGTTTAACCTGGGAAATAACCGATGGGAAACAACAGAAAAAGTAAAATTATCTGAAAGAGAAATACAAATATTGATTCTCTATGCAAGAGGTTTAACTATAAATGAAATTGCTGACAAAATTTTTATCTCGCCTGATACCGTAAAATTTCACCGCAGAAAATTGTTTGAAAAAATGGATGTAAGTAATATCACTGAGGCTTTATCTTACGCTAAAAATAAAAAACTTATTTAGTTTTCTGCTTTTAATTTTTCAGCAACCAATTTTGAAGCCCGACTCGTGCGGAAGAATAGATTTAATCATCAAGATTTCTGCCCGCCTGATTGATCAATTGATCTTAGTAATTATGATTAATATCTATTTAAAAATCCTGGCATTAATTACTGTGATAATTTGTGGCCGTGTATAATATTTAAAAAAAATTAATCAAATAATCGAGGAGCGTAATACGGTAAAGATACTCCGTAGATAAAGCATAGATAAAGCGTAGATAGTGTATGGATAGAGCGTGAATGTGGTATGTGGCTAATCCCAGTCAGCCGCGATAAATTTAATCTGATGTCCGCTGCCGTCGGTGAGCAACAAATAATGTCCCGTCAGCGTAAATTTTCTGCTTTCGGAAAGCGATTTTATCAGCTTATCTTCCTGAGAATTATTGGAGCATTCGGTTTTGGTATGGGAAACCGAGCGGAATCTGATATTTCCATCAGCTCTGAAATGATAGTTAAAATTCAGTTGACTGCAGCCTATTTCAGCGTTTCCGTGCTGTGTCTTTCCGTCGCTTTTCTGTGAAAGATCAACACGAGCCGGTTTTGAAGTGATATCGTGCCGCGAAATCCCGTTATAGGAGATCAATAACCATTCGCGGTGGATGAACGGCTCGTTTTTTACAGCAGATATGCAGCTTGCCGGCAAAACAGTGATCAGAAGTACAAAGATCAGCAGAGTGATGATTTTCATGGAGATGGCTCGCCACAATTCGTGCCAATTAATCCGTGAGATCCCGCAAAAAGTATTAAATTAGCCACACAAAAATTTTTTAATACAATGAAAAGAATATTTTTACTGTTCACTTTTTTACTGGGCTTCGTCCAGATGAGGGCAGATGAAGGAATGTGGCTGTTGATGCTCATCAAAAGACTAAACGGTGTCGATATGCAGAAAGAAGGTCTGCGCCTTACACCGGAAGAGATTTATTCTGTAAATAATTCAAGTCTGAAAGATGCGATCGTAAGCTTCGGCGGATTCTGTACCGGCGAGATCGTATCAGACCGCGGATTGATTTTTACCAATCACCACTGTGGTTACGGTGCTGTAGCGGCAGCTTCTACACCGGCTAAAGATTACCTGAAAAACGGTTTCTGGGCGATGAAGGAGAAAGACGAATTCAATGCGAAAGATCTTTATGTAAGATTTTTAGTAAGAATGGATGACGCTACCCAAAGAATCAATGCCAAGCTGAATGACAAAATGTCTGCCGACGAAAGAAGAGCAGCGATCGAAGCAGAAAGCAAAGCCATTCAGACAGAAAATTCAGAAAACGGAAAATATACAGTGGTAGTAAGAGATTTCTTCAACGGAAATGAGTTTTATTATTTTGTATATCAGGATTATAAAGACATCAGACTGGTAGGCGCACCGCCGTCATCTTTAGGTAAATTCGGTGGTGATACCGATAACTGGGAGTGGCCGAGACATACAGCAGATTTCACGGTTTTCAGAGTCTATGCTGATGCAGCAGGAAATCCTGCAGAATACGCAGCGACTAATGTTCCGCTTAAGCCTAAACATTATCTTCCGGTTTCTTTAAAAGGAATCAAACCTGGCGACTTCTCAATGATTTTGGGATATCCGGGAAGAACCAACCGTTACCTTACGTCATACGGAATTGAGCAGATGGTAAGCAAAGATTACCCGGCTTGGGTAGCGGCTTCTAAACTGGCGATGGATGTGATGAAGAAGTATATGGATAAAGACAAAGCGACTCAGCTGGGGTACGCATCTCAATATGCAGGTGTTGCCAATTACTGGAAAAACAGACAGGGAACCATCGATGCTGTAGAGAAAAACGGAACCATTACCGATAAGCGCGAGCTTGAAAAAGTTTTTGCCAAATGGGCCGAAGAAAGCGGTATTGCCGAGTATGACGGCGTTCTTGAAAGTATCAGAAACTACTACATGCAGGTTTCTGACCGTAATGTGGAGAGAAATTATATGTCTATTCTTTCGCGTAACACAAAGTACATCACGGTTGCTTTACAGTTGGGAAGCTTGATTAAAACCTATGCAAAACAGGATATGCAGGGAAGAATCGCGATGAAACCAAAACTGGAAGAAGCGGTAAAAAATATTTACGAAAACTTCAATCCGGCGTTGGAAGGGGAAATGCTTACTTCAATGGTGAGCATGTATCAGCAGAAAGTTCCTGCCGATGTAGCTTCTAAAACCTTGATGGCTTTGGATGTAAAAACACTTTCAAACCTTGCTTTTTCTTCAATTTTCGCCAATAAAACCGCGGTAACGAATTTTATTCTGAATCCTGATATTCTGAAACTCGATGCAGATCCAATGGTGAAACTGGCCAACGGAATTATGGCAGACCAGAAATATCAGAATGAACGATTTGTGAATGTAGACAACAATTTCGCGAAGAATAACCGTCTGTTTTTGGCAGGTTTAATGAAATCAATGCCTGAGAAAAAATTCTATCCGGATGCAAACAGTACGATGAGACTTACTTACGGACAAATCGATACTTTGCCGGTAAGAGATGACAGAAACTATTTCGGAATTTCTGAAAAAGACAACTATTATACAACGATGGACGGTCTTGTTGGGAAGTACAAAGCAGGCGACGAGGAGTTTGATCTTCCTTCGCGTGTGATGGCGCTTCACAATGCCAAAGATTACGGAATGTACGCAGATAAAGACGGATATATGCCGGTAAACTTCCTTTCAAACAACGATATTACAGGAGGAAACTCAGGTTCTCCGGTGATTGACGGTGACGGAAACCTGATCGGTATTGCATTTGACGGAAACAGCGAGGCACTGAGCGGTGACATTGTTTTTGAAGACAAATGGCAGAAAACCATCAGCGTAGACATCCGTTTTGTACTGTGGACGATTGATAAATTTGCCGGAGCGAGAAGAATCGTAGATGAACTTCAGCTGGTAAAAGACACCAATACACCTGCAGATACTGGAAAATCTAAAATAAAAGAGGCAACGCCTGCAAAAAAGAAAAAGTAATTTTTCTGAAATAGTAAGAGAAACCGCAGAATATTCGTTCTGCGGTTTTTTGTTTGCCGTTGCCAGTCAATTTCATCAGCCACATTTCCTTTTTTAATCATTGATCATTGACCATTCATAGTATGCATTTGATTCAATTATTATCAGCCAACAACCAACAGCGGTAAATCAACCTACACGTTCCAAAACTCCCGGTCCAGACTTCTGTACTGTATCGCTTCCGAAATATGATGCGAAAGAATATTTTCAGATTCTTCGAGATCAGCAATCGTTCGGGCGACTTTCAGAATACGGTCGTAGGCTCTGGCGGAAAGATTTAGTTTTTCCATCGCCATTTTGATGAGGTTAAAAGAAGCGGTGTCAAGTTCGCAAAAAGCTTCAGTTTCCTTCGGTCCGATCTGGGCGTTATAGCTGATTTTTAAATCTTTATACCGTTCATTCTGAATCTCGCGGGCAACCAAAACCCGTTTTCTGATATCCTCACTTTTTTCGCCCTTTCTTTTTTCCGCCAGTTGCTCGAATTCTACTTTCTGAACTTCCACGTGAATATCAATTCTATCCAGGAGCGGCCCGGAAAGCTTGCTCATATAGCGCTGCATCTCAAAAGCCGAAGACGTATTGTTCGGATCGTCAGGGAAATACCCGCTCGGACTTGGGTTCATCGAAGCAACCAGCATAAAGCTTGAAGGATAATTTACCGTAAACCGCGCGCGTGAAATTGTCACTTCGCGGTCTTCCAACGGCTGCCGCATGACTTCCAAAACGGTTCGTTTAAACTCAGGCATTTCATCGAGAAACAAAACACCGTTGTGAGCGAGTGAAATTTCTCCGGGCTGGGGATAACTTCCGCCACCGACAAGCGCGACATCCGAAATTGTATGGTGCGGACTTCTGAAAGGCCGAACCGTCATCAGCGAAGTTTCAGTTCCCATTTTCCCGGCAACGGAATGTATTTTTGTAGTTTCTAAAGCTTCCTTTAAGGTAAGTGGCGGCAGAATGCTCGGAACTCTTTTGGCAAGCATGGTTTTCCCGCTTCCGGGCGGCCCGATGAGAATGATGTTGTGCCCGCCGGCAGCAGCAACTTCCATAGCGCGTTTCGCGGTTTCCTGACCTTTCACCTCAGAAAAATCGAATGGGAACTGGTTTATTTTGTCCTGAAATTCTTTTCTTGTATCTAAAACCACTTTCTCAAGCGGTTTTCCTTCATTAAAAAAGTCGATCACTTCTTTAATATTTTCTACACCGTACACGTCCAGATTATTAACGATCGCAGCTTCCCGTGTATTTTGTATCGGTAAAATAATGCCTTTAAAACCTTCTTCGCGCGCCTGAATGGCAATCGGCAAAACCCCTTTTATCGGCTGCAGACTTCCGTCAAGCGAAAGTTCGCCCATAATGATATAGTCCTGCACGTTATCCGCAACAATCTGATCCGAAGCGATCAGAATTCCCATCGCAATGCTGAGATCGTAGGCTGCGCCTTCTTTCCGCAGATCGGCAGGTGCCATATTGATCGTAATTTTCTTCCCGGGGATTTTGTAGCCGACATTTTTCAGGGCAGCAGAAATGCGGTAACTGCTTTCCTTAATGGCGTTATCCGCAAGCCCAACCAGATGATAGCCGACGCCGCCTGTATCGATATTGACTTCAATGGTTATTGTTTGCGCAGAAACTCCAAAAATGGCACTTCCGTAGATTTTTATCAGCATATTGAGTGTTTACAGTAAATTTATAAAAAATCGCATTGCGTTGGTCTTTTATCAGAGATTTATTGATTATTTTTAAAAAAAATTTACATAATAAGCAACAGATGGAAAGTGATATGAAACCTGAAATCACGTGGCAGGATTTTGAAAAGCTGGATATCCGCAGCGGAACGGTCCTTTCGGCAGAAGATTTTCCGAAAGCGAAAAATCCGGCGTACCAGCTGACGATAGATTTTGGTGGTCTTGGAATTAAGAAATCTTCTGCACGAATCACGAAGTTGCACCGCAAAGAAGATTTAGTAGGAATGCAGATTCTGGCAGTTGTCAATTTTCCCGTGAAACAGATTGCCAATTTCTTCAGCGAATGTCTGGTTTTGGGACTTTACGGTAAAGATGAGACAGAGATAACCTTGATTACGACGACGCTTCCTGTTGAAAATGGCCGCCGTTTAGGTTAATTTAATTTTAAATATTGAATTAAGAATAAAAAATGGCTTTCCGGAATTTTGGGATTAATGATGATTTTTATCTCACTGTCAACTCTCAACGCTCAAGTTGCGCGATTAAAAGAAGTTTCAAAATATCTTAATAAAGTTTCAAAATCTTCGAAAGTTGATAAAGATAAATTCTTTTACATCACATCAAAAACTGATACAGCTTTTAAGAATCAGATTCATCCTTCGGTGATAACTTTTGTAAAAGGTAAAAAAACTGCCGTGATAGACAGTTTGAAAATACCTGACAATAAGGATGTAAACGGTTTGAACTCATCTTGTGGTCTGGATGATATTACCAATGATGTCATTGAATATAATCTGAAAAAAGAACCGAATATAGATTACAGTGTTCTGGTTTTAAAAAATTTGGAAAATGGCAGGACTTTTCAGTTTCCCGAAGATAAAACCGTTTCTGTCATGCTGTACACAAGAAAAATGTGGATTTTTGCCAAACAGTATATTAATACATTAAAACGCTTAAAAGAAAATTTTGGTATTGATTATATTCTAATCAGTATGGATGGGCAGGATTTAAAAGATATTCCGGATATAAATGCAAATGCATTTCAGACAAAGATGAAAATCAAATAAATTTATAAATTAGCAGTTAACTAACTGCTAAAAATGATACAGCATATTCCGATAGAAAAAGTTTTGTTTTTCGATATTGAAACAGTTCCGCAACACGGCGACTGGAGTGAAGTTCCTGAAACCGAAAAAGAACTTTGGGACAAAAAAACAAGGCATCAGCGGAAAGATGAGATCAGTTCGAAAGAGTTTTACGACCGCGCAGGAATTATGGCAGAATTCGGCAAGATCATCTGCATCACCATCGCTATGATCGACCACCAGAGTATGCTGAAAATAAGAAGTTTTGCCGGTGATGACGAGGTGAAAATGCTGCGTGAGTTTGGTGAGATTTTTAACAGCCAGAGGCTCCGTGACGTAATTCTCTGCGCACACAACGGCAAAGAATTTGATTTCCCGTGGATTGCCAGACGGTTTCTCATCAACGGAATGCAGCCGCCAAAACCTTTTCAGATGTTTGGGAAAAAGCCTTGGGAAATTCCGCATATCGATACGATGGAACTGTGGAAATTCGGTGACTACAAAAGTTTTATTTCGCTCGAATTACTTGCGCATGTTTTCGGAATTCCTACACCAAAAGACGACATCGACGGCAGTATGGTTTCATCAATTTACCACATAGAAAAAGACTTGCAGCGGATTGTCGCCTATTGTGAAAAAGATGTCTTAACTTTGGCAAACATTTTCCGGAGAATGCGGCAGGAAGATCTTTTGCAGAGAAGTGAAAATACCGACTGAAGCAGTTTTATCACCGCGCCGGAAGTTTAATTAAATATAAAAAATGAATTTTACAGACGATCAGATTGCCGATATAGGAGAAGAAATTATCAGAAAACTGAAAACCGTATACGACCCGGAAATTCCGGTGGATATCTATGAGCTTGGTCTTATCTACGACGTGCAGATTTCGGAAGAAGCCGATGTGAAGATCATCATGACGCTCACAACGCCGAATTGCCCCGTTGCAGAAACGCTTCCGCAGGAGGTAAAAGACAAAGTAAAAGAAGTTGAAAATGTACGCGAAGTTGATCTTGAACTTACTTTTGAGCCAAGCTGGAACAAAGATATGATGAGCGAAGAAGCGCGTTTTGAACTGGGAATGCTTTAAGACAATCTTTCAAATAAAAAAACCGCAGAGATCATCTGCGGTTTTTTTATTTACTGATAAATGAAAATCATGGTTTGCACAAGTTCCGGATGAAGACTTTTGGCAACCGGACAGTTGTGAGCAGTTTCTTCAATAAATGCGCGTTCCTTTTCTGTAAAATCAGCGGAAAAAGTAAAGTTGCAGACAATTTCACCTATTCTGCGTGGTTCGCCCTTCATAATTTTCTGTAAAGTGCAGCTTGCGCCATCGATATTGATGTTGTGCTCTTTCCCGAGAATGGCAACGGTTGTCAGCGCACATTCTGCGAGAGAAGTGGCGCACAAATCGGTTGGCGAAAACTTTTCTCCCTTCCCGTGATTGTCTGTCGGCGCATCGCTTTCAATGATGGTTCCCGACTGTAAATGTTCTGCGGAGCATCTCAAGTCGCCTGTGTACGTTATTTTTGAAGTCATAATTTTTTAGATTAAAATTAGAAGAGAGACGGTGTCTCAAAAATGAAAAATATCTTTCGCCTTGTTATAGGCGCTTTCGAAGTTGAGTAGATTGAGTTTGTGCGGAGCTTTTTCCACGCTCATAAAGTTGATCACCTGCTCAGTCGGCATATTTCCGACAAGATCATCTTTGGCCATCGGGCAGCCGCCAATTCCTTTTATGGCAGAATCAAACCGTCTGCAGCCCTTGTCGTAAGCTGCTTTTAATTTCAGATAAGAATCTTCGTAACGGTTGTGGAAATGTGCTCCATAATCAATATGCGGATATTTAGAAGGAATTTTTTCAAACAATTCGCTGATGATGTCTGCAGTCGCCACGCCGGTTGTGTCAGAAAGCAGAATATTTTTCACACCGATTTCCGAAAAGCGTGCCGCCCAGTGATCAACTTCCTGCCAGGACCAGTTTTCACCATACGGATTGCCGAAAGCCATTGAAAAATAAATATTTAAAACTTTATCCTGAGACTGTGCTAATTCAAGAATTTTAAGAATATCCTGAAATGCATCTTCGCGGCTTTTATTCGTATTCCGGTGCTGAAATGTTTCAGATATCGAAAAAGGAAAACCCAGGATGTCAACCTGGTCGTGTTTTAAAGCTTTTTCGGCACCGCGAAAGTTTGCAATAATGGCAGAAACTTTGGTTTGAGAACGGGATTTGTCGATATGCTCCACAACTTCCGCGCTGTCGGCCATTTGCGGAATCGCTTTTGGAGACACAAAACTCACGCAATCGAGTACATCAAATCCCACATCCATCAAAGAATTAATGTAGTCTATCTTTTTCGCGGTCGGAATAAACTCATTCCAACCCTGCATCGCATCTCTTGGGCATTCGGTAAGAAACATGTACGTATTGATTTATTCAAATATAATAAAACTAAAACAATTCTTCCGGTATGTGGCACCGCTTTGTCAGCGTATGAGTTAGCAATATTTTAGCACTTTTTTGAACGTTTTAAAACGATCTGAAAGCACAAAAACCGGCAGTCAGCGGCAAAATGAGTAACTTTGTTTAAAATTTTTAAGTATAGATAATGGATACAATAGAATTCAATGAAATGTGGAAAGAAAAGCTGTTAAACCGCTTTCTTACGTATGTAAAAATATACTCGACAAGTGATGCCGACAGCGAATCTACGCCTTCTACAGAACGCCAGTGGAATATTGCCAATTATATCGCTGAGGAATTGAAAAGTCTTGGTTTGGAAGATGTTTCAATCGACGGAAACGGCTATATCATGGCATATGTGCCCTCAAATCTTGAAAATGATGACGAGCCCACAATCGGTTTTATTTCGCATTATGACACTTCGCCGGATTTCAGTGGGGAAAATGTTAATCCGCAGGTTTGGAGAGATTATCAGGGTCAGGATTTGGTTTTAAACAAAGAAACAAACTTTACACTTTCTCCTTCAAAATTTGGAAGTTTAAAAAAATACGTGGGTCAGACATTAATTACGACAGACGGAACCACACTTTTAGGCGCTGACGATAAAGCTGGGTGTGCCGAAATTGTTACCGCTGCCGAATTTTTAATGGCTCATCCTGAAATTAAACACGGAAGAATGGCACTTGGTTTCACACCGGATGAAGAAATCGGAAGAGGTGCGCACAAATTTGATGTGGCAAAATTCGGAGCTGAGTTTGCCTACACGATGGATGGCGGCGAAGTGGGAGAACTTGAATATGAAAACTTCAATGCAGCTGGCGCAGTTGTGAAAATTCACGGTTTAAGCGTGCATCCGGGCTATGCTTTCGGTAAAATGGTAAATGCCGGACTTCTCGCTGCAGAATTTATCAGTTCGCTTCCTGCAAACGAAACGCCTTCTACCACCAAAGGTTTTGACGGGTTTTATCATTTAATGGATGTAACGGCAGATATTTCAGAAGCTAAACTTCAGTATATCATCAGAGATCATGATGATGAAAAATTTGAAGCGAGAAAGAAATTTATCGTGCAGAAAATTGAAGAATTTAATGCTAAGCATGGCGCAGGAACGGCTGAGATTGAGATCAAAGAGCAGTACCGAAATATGAAGCAGCAGTTTGAAGGAAAAATGTACATCGTAGACCGCGCTGCAAAAGCGATGACTGAAGCAGGAATTGAACCTAAAATAAAAGCCATTCGTGGAGGAACAGACGGCGCACAGCTTTCGTACATGGGATTGCCTTGTCCGAATGTTTTTGCCGGCGGAATCAATTTTCATGGGCCTTACGAATACGTGGCTTTAGAAAGTATGGAGAAAGCCGTTCATGTAATCATCAACATTTTGAAAGCTTCAAACTAAAGTTTTAAACAAGAAAAAAGCGTTGAAAATCTCAACGCTTTTTTAATATTTTAGAAATAAAAAATCCGGAAAATAACTTCCGGATTTTTCTTTATTTTTATACTACACCTTGTGCAAGCATCGCTTCGGCTACTTTTACAAAGCCTGCGATATTCGCGCCTTTCACATAGTTTACATATCCGTTTTCTTCTTTACCATAATCTCTACACGCTTTGTGAATTCCGATCATGATCTCCTTCAGTCTCGCATCAACTTCTTCTGAAGTCCAGTTGAGTCTGATAGAGTTCTGCGTCATTTCCAAACCTGATGTAGCTACACCGCCGGCATTTGAAGCTTTCCCCGGAGAGAACAGCACCTGGTTATCCAGGAAATAATTGATCGCTTCTAAAGTAGAAGGCATATTTGCTGCTTCTGTTACACAAACGCAGCCGTTTTCTACCAATGTTTTAGCATCTTCAAGATCAAGTTCGTTTTGTGTAGCTGAAGGAATTGCTACATCACACTTTACTTCCCACGGGCGTTTCCCTGCGTGGAATACAGCAGAAGGATATTTTTTTGCATAATCTTCAGCTCTGTTGTTACCGGAAGCTCTCAGTTCAAGCAAATAATCGATTTTATCTCCTTCGATACCGTCTTTATCGTAAACATAACCGTCGGGACCAGAAAGTGTCACCACTTTTCCACCCAGTTCGTTTACTTTTTTAATAACACCCCAGGCTACGTTTCCGAAACCTGAAACGGTTACTGTTTTATCTTTAAAAGTCTGTCCGATCGTTTTAAGCATCTGCTCAGCAAAATACACAACACCGTATCCGGTTGCTTCAGGACGGATTAATGATCCACCGTAAGCCAAACCTTTCCCGGTAAGTACACCTGTAAACTCATTTCTGATTTTTTTGTACTGACCGAATAAATATCCGATTTCTCTTGCGCCAACACCGATGTCACCTGCAGGAACGTCAGTTTCAGGGCCGATATGTTTGCACATTTCTGTCATGAAAGCCTGGCAGAAACGCATTACTTCCATATCCGTTTTGCCTTGAGGATCAAAATCAGAACCACCTTTACCGCCGCCCATCGGAAGCGTTGTAAGAGAGTTTTTAAATACCTGCTCGAAAGCTAAAAATTTCAGTACAGAAAGGTTTACCGTAGGATGGAAACGGATTCCTCCTTTGTACGGCCCGATAGCAGAGTTCATCTGGATTCTGAAACCTCTGTTTACCTGAATTTCTCCTTTATCGTCAACCCATGGCACTCTGAAGATGATTACACGCTCAGGCTCCGCCATGCGCTCGAGGAGCTTCATACCGGTATATTCTTTTCTGGTCATGATAAACGGAATTACCGTAACAGCCACTTCTTTTACTGCCTGTAAAAATTCCGGTTCATTTGGGTTTTTTGCTTCAATCTTAGCAATAAACTCCTGAATCTTCTGGTCAACATTATATTGTTCCATATACGTAGGGTTGAATATTATGCCAACAAATTTAATTTTTTTTTTCAGATTCACAAGACCTTATTTGATATTTGCTGAAAATTGAATAATATTGAGACTGATTATTGTTAAATTAATAATTTTATCTTAAACCTTACAGAAAATGAAAAGTTATATGATAAATAATGACATATTACGAAATCATTAAATATCACACCGCCAAAAATTGTCTCCCGGAAAGCGATTTTACAGCACCTAAAAGTTCTAGTTCTAAGATCGTGGGCAGAATCTTATGAGAAGGCCGCGCAATTTTTTCCGCCAGATCATCCAGAGTAATATTAGGATTTGCTGAAATTTCATCAAAGATTTCCTGCTGAGCATCTGTGAGATTGACATGAATTTTCTTCTGCGGAAAAAGCTCTCCCATCAAATTATTTGTTTCCCCAATTCCCAGCAGATCAAAAAGATCGGGAAGATTTGAAATCGCTGTCGCTTTGTTTTGAAATATCAGATGATTGCAGCCCTGACTGTATTTGTCGGTGATTTTTCCGGGAAGCGCAAAGACGTCACGGTTATATATGTTGGCAAAAGTCGCCGTGCTGATTGAGCCTCCACCAAAAGCCGTTTCAACTACTAAAGTTGCCGGAGAAACGCCCGCAACAATCCGGTTTCTCTGGATAAAGTTTTCCCTGTCGGGCTTTTGTGACGAATTAAATTCAGATAAAAGTGCACCGCCGTTTTCAATCATTTTTTCAGCAAGAAAACGGTTTTTGGAAGGATAAAATGTATGAAAACCATGCGCGAGAACACCGATTGTAGGAATATTATTTTTCAGCGACTGCTCATGAACTTCTTTATCAACACCCAGCGCAAGACCGCTCACGGAAATGTATTTTTGATTTTTAGACTGTTCAAAAAAGTCTTCCACAAACTTTTTGCCGTAGGCTGTGATGTTTCTTGTGCCGACGAGGCTGATCGGTTTTAGATCTTCATTAAAATCTCCTTTTTGATAGAGGATTGCTGGCGCGTCTTCGCATTCGGACAGAATAAAAGGCAATTCGTTTAAATGACGCAAGCGTATTCTGACAGCGTTTTTCTCACAGAATTTCAGCTCTTCTTCCGCAAAACCGAGATGCTCAGAATTTCCGATATCGCTTATGGTCTTTCTGCCAATTCCGTCGATATGGGCTAAATCTTTTTTCGGAGTTTGCCAGACATTTTTTGCGCTTCCAAAAGCTCTCGCCAGTTTAAAAAAATTAATATCACCAATGAAACTGCACCGCCGAAGTGCAATAGAGTAGAGTTGCTCGTCAGAATACATTTGTGTTTTGTTTACTCAAATGTAAGAAATTGCCGCTTATTTTTTGCGCAAATCATCGAGCCTGTCCCAGATGTCTTCTCTTTTTTTGTAAGGCAACTCGCTAAAATCATCAGGATGCGTTTCTTTGTAATCCTGCCAGAGTTTATCGTCTTTTTCGTTGTAATAATTTGGGAACTGCCAGATAAAACGCTTCTTTTTCTCGCCCACTTTTCTGAACATAAAGGCCAGCATACTTCCCACAGCCGCTCCGGAAAGATGCGCCTGCCAGGAAATTTTACTCGGCGCTTCCAGCCTGTAAAACATTTCTTCCGGGAAAATCCCCCAAATTAAACTTCCATAATAGAGTACAACCAAAAGTGAAATCGTGAGCAAGGTCATATTCCATTTAAAAACACCGCTGAAAAAGAGGTAAAATGCCAAAACATAGACAACACCGCTCGCGCCAATGGTACACGTGTACGCATAATTCCCGGTCATCACGTCGACTGGCGGCAGCATCCAAAGCAGTAAACCTGCAGCCAGCCAGCCCAAAATAAAAACTTTGTTGGCCACCAGCGGATAAAACTGGTAGAGTAAAAACATAAGTACGGCGATTGGGATCGAGTTTCCGATGATGTGCTCTAAACTTCCGTGCAGCAGCGGTGCGGTGACGATACCTAAAAGACCTTCCGGCAAAAGCGGAATAATGGCTCCGAAACAGTTTGAAAAAAACCCGAATTTCTGCAGAAGAAAACCAAACCACATGGCACCGAGCATGAGCAGCGGATTAATGATCGCTCTTTTATGAAGTACATTTTTAATCATGATCAAAAACTGTCAAATCAAAAGCCAAGACTTTTTTTCGGAAAATATGTCGATTTTTATTAAAGTTAATGAAAAGTTTCAGCCAAAAACGCTTGGTTTTTAATCACTTTAAATATATAATTCAATAAATCCGACAAATTATCTCGATCCCCCGTTTGCTTTAATATCATTATTTTTACGCTAAAGATTGTCTATGAGAAAGATTTCCCTAGTTTTATTTCTTTTGATTTTAAGTTTTCTTAATGCGCAGGTTGTAATTACCGACACCGCGAAAGTTGATACCCTAAAAGCTCCTAGACATTGGTCAATACAGGCGAAGAACAGTGTTTTGTTTAATCAGGCAGCGTTTTCAAACTGGGTTGGCGGTGGTGCCAATAATGTTGGCTGGCTGGCAAGTATTAATTATAATCTGACGTACGAGAAGGAAAAAAATCTTTGGGAAAATATCATCATTTTAAATTACGGACAAAATACGACCAAAGGTGTGGGCACGAGAAAAACTCAGGATGTACTGAATGTTTCTACAAACTACGGGCGGCAGTTTTCGAAAAGCTGGTACATTTCCAGTGGTGCGAGTGTGCTTTCGCAGTTTTCGGGCGGTTTTGAAGACGGAAATAATCCTTCAGCAAAAAAGATTTCAAATTTTATGGCACCGGGCTATGTGAATGCTGGAGTAGGGATTACGTATCGGCCGAATGAAAACCTTACCGCGACATTGAGACCTGCCAACGGAAGATTTACTTTCGTTCTCGATCCTGAATTGCAGCTGGAAGGTACTTACGGTCTCAAAGCAGACGGAGATTTTTTCCTGATGCAGATCGGTTTTTTAGGTTCGGCAATTTACAAAGTAAAACTGATGGAAAATATTGAAGTGACAAATACGGCTTCAATTTTCTCCAATTACCTCGAGCGGCCCGATCACATGGTGCTTTCGTACAATATGCTGCTCAACATGAAAATCAACCGGTTTATATCAAGCATTATAACAGTCGATCTCATGTATGATCATAACCAGATACAGAAAACGCAGCTGAAACAGACATTGGGCGTTGGTATTGCGTACAGTATTGATAATGGCGTGAAACGCTCAGACCGGAAAGACAGCCAGTGGTGGCTGAAGAAATAAGTTTTGAATAAAAAAGCACCTCATTACGAAGTGCTTTTTGTTTATTTAAATCAGATTAAAAAGTGCTTTCAACCTCCAGTTTTTCAGCTAAAAGTTTTTCAATTTTTACCTTTAAAGGTTCGATGTCGATATTCTGAATCGCATCATTCGCAAAAGCGTACAGCAGTAAGGCCTGTGCTTCTTTCTTCGAAATTCCTCTTGCTCTCAGATAAAATAAAGCATCTTTATTCAACTGTCCAACGGTGCAGCCATGCGAACATTTTACATCATCCGCAAAAATCTCGAGCTGTGGTTTGGTATCAATTGAAGCACCTTCGTTCAGCAAAACATTATTATTCTGTTGGTAGGCATTGGTTTTCTGCGCGATTTTATCCACAAAAACTTTCCCGTTGAAAACGCCGTGCGATTTATCTTTAAATATCCCTTTGTAATTCTGGTAGCTTTCACAATTTGGCTGATTGTGATGCACAGCGGTGTGATGATCGACCAACTGCTCGTTGCCGATAATTGTGATACCGTTCATGAACGAATTGACATTTGAGCCATTCTGAATAAAATCGAGATTGTTTCTCACGATTTTTCCGCCAAAAGAAAATGTATTGACTGTTGCCAGACTGTCGCGTTCCTGCTTTGCAAACGTATGATCCACGAGATACGAAGTTTCGCTGTCGTTCTGCACTTTGTGCCAGTCCGCTTTTGAATTTGGATGGGCAAAAATCTCTGTTACGCTGTTTGTGAAAACATAATTTTCATCAAAATTATGATGACTTTCTATGATTTCTACCTTCGCGCCTTCTTCTACAATCAGTAAATTTCTGGTGTTGTAAAACGTGTTGTCTTCCTGATTTTGAGAGAGATAAAAAACATGAATTGGTTTTTCGATGATCACGTTTTTCGGAACTTTAAGAAAAAATCCAAATTTGCAGTACGCTTCATTCAGATTGGTAAAAGCCAGATTTTTAGCGGTAATGGTATTGAAATATTCCTCAAAAACATCTCTGTGGGCTGCATCATTTAATGCATAATTGAAAGAAAGAAACTCTGCGTTTTCAATAGAGATTTTTGAAAATTCTTTGCACAGCTTTCCGTTAACGAAAACAATCCAGTCAAAATTTTCCTCGCCCAGATGAAGCAGATCAAGTTGCTCTTTGGTAATGTTATGCGATTCTTTCGGAAAAAAATTATAGTTTTTCTCTACAATTTCACGAATGTTTGTATATCGGTATTCTTCGTCTTTTTTAGTCGGAAAGCCAATTTCCGTAAACTTTTTCAAAGCAGAAACCCGGGTTTCGTCAAGAAAACGATGACTTAAAGTTTCCAGAAAAGCGGTGTGATTATTTAAAATTTGTTCGTTTAAACTCATTAGTTGAACGTTTTTTTGTCTTCTGAGAAAATCCAAAATCTTCCTGAAGACAAATATTTCGTTTAATTATTAAAATTTTCAGGCTGATGATATTAGTTAAGAAGCCAGTCGTAGCCTTTTGCCTCAAGTTCCAAAGCCAAAGATTTGTCGCCGGTTTTGATGATTTTTCCGTTGGCCAGCACGTGTACAAAATCAGGCTGAATATAGTTTAGCAATCTTTGATAGTGCGTAATCAAAAGTACAGCATTTCCTTCGCTTTTAAAAGTGTTGACACCGTCTGCTACGATTCTTAAAGCATCGATATCTAAACCTGAATCGGTTTCGTCAAGAATAGCCAATTTAGGATTCAGCATCATCATCTGGAAAATTTCGTTTCTCTTCTTTTCACCTCCGGAAAATCCTTCGTTCAATGATCTTGAAAGGAAATCTTTTTTAATTCCCAATTTTTCAGATTTCTCACGAATCATAGCCAGCATTTCTTTTGCAGGCATATCTTCCAGTCCGTTGGCCTTTCTGTTTTCGTTCAAAGCAGCTTTGATAAAGTTGGTCACGGAAACCCCCGGAATCTCTACCGGATATTGAAAAGAAAGGAAAATTCCTTTGTGGGCTCTCTCTTCAGGAGCATCTTCAATAATGTTTTCACCTTGAAAAAGGATTTCACCTTCTGTTACTTCGTACTCTTCTTTTCCTGCAATTACCGAAGAAAGCGTAGATTTTCCGGCACCGTTTGGTCCCATGATGGCGTGTACTTCGCCCGGTTTTATTTCTAGATTAATTCCTTTTAAAATCTGTGCGCCATCTTCAATTCTGGCGTGTAGGTTTTTAATTTCTAACATATATTTGAGTTTGCTGCAAGGCTAAAATCATTTTCCAGTTCAATTAATTTGAACTTAATTCTTCCTTGTAAAAATCTTTTTTAAATACTAATTTTATCCAACAGAGCCTTCCAAGGAAATCTCCAGTAATTTTTGCGCTTCTATAGCAAATTCCATTGGAAGCTTGTTTAAAACTTCTTTACTGAAACCGTTTACAATCAAAGCGATTGCTCTTTCGGTATCAATACCTCTCTGGTTACAGTAAAAAATCTGATCTTCACCGATTTTTGACGTCGTAGCCTCATGTTCCAGCTGTGCCGTCGGGTCTTTGATTTCTATATATGGGAAAGTATGTGCACCACATTCGTTACCCATCAGCAATGAATCGCATTGAGAGAAGTTTCTGGCTCCTTTTGCAGAAGGCATTACTTTTACCTGTCCTCTGTATGAATTCTGAGATTTTCCTGCAGAGATTCCTTTGGAGATAATTGTGGATCTTGTATTTTTCCCAATATGAATCATCTTTGTTCCGGTATCGGCGTACTGATGATTGTTGGTTACTGCGATGGAATAAAATTCTCCAATAGAACCGTCACCTTTCAGGATACATGAAGGATATTTCCAGGTTACCGCAGAACCGGTTTCAACCTGTGTCCATGAGATTTTTGCCTTGTATTCGCAAAGTCCTCTTTTGGTAACAAAATTGAAAACTCCACCTTTTCCTTCTTCATTTCCCGGGTACCAGTTTTGAACGGTAGAATATTTAATTTCAGCATTATCCATTGCAATTAATTCTACAACGGCAGCGTGAAGCTGATTTTCATCTCTTGACGGAGCGGTACAACCTTCCAGGTAGGAAACATAGCTTCCTTCATCTGCAATCACAAGCGTTCTTTCAAACTGGCCTGTTCCTGCCTGATTAATTCTGAAATACGTAGAAAGTTCCATCGGACATCTTACTCCTTTTGGAATATAGCAGAAACTTCCGTCAGAAAATACGGCGGAATTCAGAGCTGCATAGAAGTTATCACCTCTCGGAACTACTTTTCCGAGATATTTTCTTACCAAATCCGGATGGTTTTTAATTGCCTCGGAAATCGAACAAAAAATAATTCCTTTCTCTGCTAATGTATCCTGAAAAGTTGTTTTTACAGAAATAGAGTCGATCACAATATCAACCGCAACATTTGAAAGTCTTTTCTGCTCTTCAATGTTGATACCCAGTTTGGCAAAAGTCGCTAGCAATTCCGGGTCTACTTCGTCTAAACTTTCCAGCTGTGGATTAGATTTTGGGGCAGCGTAATATTTTATCGCCTGAAAATCAGGTTTTTCATATTTGATGTTCGCCCACTCTGGCTCAATCATCTTCAGCCAGATTCTGTAAGATTCCAGTCGCCACTCTGTCATCCATTCCGGCTCTTCTTTCTTAGCCGAGATAGCGCGTACGATGTCTTCGTTCAGACCTGTCGGGAAATCCTCGTAATCGAGTATGGTTTCCCATCCAAACTCGTATTTTTTATTTTCTAAATCGACTCTAAGGTCGTCTTCAGTGTATTTACTCATTTTTTAAGATTTCAGACGTTAAATTTCAGACAAAAAGTCATCTGTCTGTTTATAACGTCAAGTGTCTATAAACTAAAACTCTCACCACAACCACACGTTCTGGCAGCATTTGGGTTATTAAAGACAAAGCCTTTTCCGTTCAGTCCGCCGGAATATTCTAAAACAGTTCCCGCAAGATACAGCATCGATTTTTTTTCGATGATGATCTTGATGTTGTTATCTTCAAAAATCTGATCGGTTTCGTTTTTTTTATTATCGAAACCTAAAACATATTCCAAACCAGAACATCCGCCACTCTTTACGCCCACTCTTATATAGTCTTCTGCAGGATCAAAACCATCTTCCGTCATCAGTTGGATGGCTTTTTGTCTCGCATGATCTGAAACTTTTATCATTGTATTTATTTAGAATGATTTAACAGCACAAAAATACGCACAATAATCATGATATGAAAATCGGCAATTTTATTTTAACTATTTTTATTATCGATGGCTTAACTTTGAATCTAAATTAAAATCAAAAACCCAAATCAAATATATTTAAATGAAAAAAACCGTTTTTATTGCATTTTTGCTCATCGCCAATCTCGCTTTTTCACAAGTCAACCGATTCGTTTATCAGGTGACAATGAAGCCTGATGCAGATGATAAGGCTGATGTGAAAATTGAAAATGCATACCTCGACATCACACCAGAAAAATCTCTTTTTTATGCTGAAAACAGAATCAAAAGAGACTCAATTATCCGTCAGGCAATGCAGAATGGCGGCGTGAGAATGGGTGGTAACCGGGAGCAGATGGAAAGCCTTCGCTCGATCATCAATTATACTGTAGAAAAAGATTCGAAAGAGCAGAAAACATATTACCTCGACCGTCTCGGCAGAGATCAGTACAGCTATCCTGAAGACCGTATGATGACGTGGAAAATTTTACCTGAAACCACAAAAATTGGCGATTATAAAGTGCAGAAAGCAGAGACTGATTTTGCCGGAAGGAAATGGACAGCTTGGTTTACGACCGATTTGCCATATCAGGACGGACCGTACAAATTCAACGGACTTCCTGGCCTGATCGTAAAAGTTGAAGATGCAGATGGCGATTATTCATTTGACTTAATGAAAAACTATAAAGTCGCTGCGCTTCCGGAAATGATGCAGTTTGGTAATACCATCAAAGTAAAACGTGCAGATTATGCCAAGCAGCAGGCGAAATTTAAATCTGATCCTATGTCTTTTATGACGCAGGGCGGTGGAGGATCTGGTGCGCCAGCGCCACCAATGTCTGCGAGAGGCGGTCAGAATCCGGCTGAGATGCGAAAACGAATGGAAGAAAGGGTGAAAGAGGAACTTAAGAAAAACAGCAACCCGATCGAGAAATCATAGCATAAAAAAATCCTGAAAGCTAATTTTCAGGATTTTTTGTTTTTATTGTGTGAGCTCTTGCCCCTGGCGTATATCGCCACTATTGTAGCCTTTCATAAACCATTCCTTCCGCTGAGCAGAAGAGCCGTGTGTAAAGCTTTCTTGGTTTACCTGTCCCTGCGTTCTTTTTTGAATATTGTCATCACCGACAGCTTCTGCAGCACTTAAAGCAGATTCTAGATCGCCGGGTTCAAGAAACTTTTCACGGTCGCCAGTTACACGGGACCATACTCCGGCATAAAAATCAGCTTGTAGCTCGGTGCCGACGGATAATTGATTCAGTTCAGCTTCAGAAAACTGTCCGCTTCGTCGCATCTGTTCTCTTTTATCCAAAGTCCCCAAGAGATTCTGCACGTGATGTCCCATTTCGTGTGCGAGAACATACGCAACGGTAAACTCGGTTACCTGCGCACCAAACTGTGTCTGCAGTTCACGGAAAAAACTCATGTCCATATAAACAGTCTGATCTGCCGGACAGTAAAACGGTCCCATCGCAGACTGTGCAGTTCCACAACCGGAATTGGTGGCACTTTCAAACAAAACCACTTTTGCAGGCTGATACTGCATCCCATTATCAGCAAAAATCTTGGTCCAGGTTTCTTCGTTTTCTGCGGTAAGCATCTGTATAAATTCTCCGGTTTTCTGCTCTTCAGCATTCAGTTGCCGCTGTTCGGTTTGCGGGGCCGAGTTTCCACCGGAAGATAAAATTGCGGAAGGATCTCCGCCGAGAAAAAATACAATTGCGGCAATAATCATCGTTCCCAGTCCGCCGCCAACGAGCATTCCGCCGCCGCCCGAGCCTCTGCGGTCATCTACATTTCCGCTTCTGTCATCTGTCCATTTCATAATTTATAATTTGATCGTACTAAATTAGAATTTTAAATAATATTTTTGTGAAAAAATAATACAAAGGTGCGAAAGATTCAAACAGCATTTATCTTTTTAAGCTTAGTCAGCATAATTTCCTGTGAAGAAGCGAAAGAAGACGAAGTAAAAGATGTAGACAAAAATGCAGCCATAGAAACAGTGCTTGCCGTGCAGCATATCGATTCTGCAGATGTTTTAATTACAAAACATAAAATCTGGAAAGACAATAAACTGGTTCGCGAGATCATTAAAAGAGATACGATTCCTACTTTGGGCGACACCATCAATGTGGTTGAAGACAAAGATGGAAATGAGAAGACTGTAAAAATGAAAAAAGATTACGAATTTTATATCACCGTGCAGTAATGAAAAAATCAAGCTCTGTAAAGTTACTTTTCGTTACCGGAATTCTCGCTGCCTGCGCGCAGGAAAATCCGAAAGACGAATGGAAAGGTGAAAAAAAAGTCTACATGAGATCAGATTCTACAGCATCTTATTCTCATGCGCACGGCTTTATGACAGGATTTTTGCTCTATCATGCTTTCAGACCTTATGGGGCTTACAGCAATGGCACTTACCAAAGAGCCGGATACTACAGTGATGCGATCAGTACAAAATCCAATGTCGGACGCAATGTTTACAAGGGAAATGTGATGAGAGGAAATTTGGGCAAAAGCGGCTTCCGCGCATCATCATAGTATGAAAAGAATCGCTTCACCATTCCGGAAAAACTGGGAACATAAACTGGAAAATCTCGGCTTCGGCTATCATTCGCTGGAAGGTATGTACTGGGACGAAAGCCATTACTATGAATTTTCAATGTCAGAAATCGACCAGATTGAAAACGCAACTGCCGAACTGTGGCAGATGTGCCTTACCGCGGTAGATCATGTGATTGAAAAGAAACTCTGGGACCGTTTTAATATTCCAGAAAACTTCAGAAATTACATTACGACGAGTTGGGAGGAAGATCATCCGTCTGTTTTCGGAAGATTTGATTTTGGCTTTGACGGAGAAAATCTGAAGCTTCTCGAGTTTAATGCCGATACGCCAACTTCGCTTTATGAAGCGTCGGTCATTCAGTGGTATTGGCTTCAGGAGATGTTTCCGAATAAAGATCAGTTTAATTCGATTCACGAAAAGCTGGTCGATTACTGGAAATATCTGAAAAAATACATGAAACCACATTATATTTATTTTTCTTCCCTGACGAATATCGAAGATGTGACAAATGTGGAGTATATGCGCGACTGTGCGACGCAGGCAGGTTTCGAGACTGAGTTTATTCCTGTGCAGGATATCGGCTGGGCAGAAGATGTGGAAGAATTTATTGCTGCCGACAATTCTGTGATGGATTATATTTTTAAACTCTATCCTTACGAATGGATTATTGAAGACGGTTTTGCAGAAAAATTAGTTCGGAATGATTTTCGGTCGCAGTGGATCGAGCCTGCGTGGAAAGTCATTTTGTCTTCAAAAGCGATTCTGCCGGTTCTATGGGAACTTTTCCCGAAACATCCTCTGCTTTTAGAATCCTATTTTGAACAGGAACATCTGCAGAATTTCGTTAAAAAACCGGTTTATTCGAGAGAAGGCGCGAATGTTACTTTGTTTAAAAACGGAAAAGAAATCGAGCAGAATGGTGGCGATTACGCAAAGCAGGGTTTCATTTATCAGCAAATGTTTGATCTTCCCAATTTCGACGGAAATTATCCGGTCATCGGAAGTTGGGTGATAGGTCAGGAAGCCGCCGGCATAGGAATCCGCGAAAGTATGCATCTCATCACCAATAATGAAAGTCGCTTTGTGCCGCATCTCATCGATCACAATAAACTGAATATAAAAGAAAAGGAGCTGTAAAAAGCTCCTTTTTTGTTTTGAAAAGATTTCAGGTTTATTTTCCGAAACCAATATTTCCTTTTTTATCAGAAAGATTTCTTTTAAAATGAATCATATTTAAGGCGGTTACTGCCGCTTCTACACCTTTATTACCCAAATCTCCACCGCTTCTCGCGATCGACTGTTCTTTGGTGTCGTCGGTCAGCACACAGAAAATCGTTGGTGTATCAGTCAAAATATTACAGTCTTTAATACCCTGAGCGACTGCTGAACAGACGAAATCAAAATGCGGCGTTTCACCCCGAATCACACATCCGATAGAAATCACGGCATCAAATTTCCGCTCTTTGCAAAGCTGCATACTTGCATAGTTGAGTTCAAAAGCGCCGGGAACAGAGAACTGTCTGATGTTTTCCGGCTTTACGCCTTCTTTTTCGAGTATCTGAAGCGCTGCATCGCGCAGATTGTACGTTACAAAATCATTCCACTCAGAAAAAACAATGCCGATAGAAAAATCTTCGGCATTGGTGATATTAAGTGGCTTGTAATCTGAAAGATTTACTGTTGCCATATTTTAGTTAAAATATTTAGTCATTTCGATATAAGCGTCAGACATTCCATTGTCGTAATCCTGATATTTCTCGTCGATTGCAGAAAAATATTTCTTCGCTTCTGCATTTTTCTTCATTCCCAAAGCAACGATTCCCGCTTTTCTGGTGAAATAATACGATGTGTAAGGATCGTCTGATGCAGATGCAGCTTTATCTAACAGTTCCAAAGCTTCGTCGTTTTTGTTTAAACCAGATTTTGCGTCAGCCATTACACCATATTTCATTGCCATCATGGTTTTGTTTTTAGATGAAAAATTATCTAAAAGATCATAGGCTTCCTGAAATTTTCCTTCTTTGAATTTGATCAGACCTGCATTGTACGCAGAAAGTTTTCCGATTTTGGTAGAAGAATATTCATTGTAAGTTCCTAAAAATCCAGGATTGGCTGCAGATTTTCCGCCCAAAGCTTCTTTTTCTTTTCCTTCGCTGAGGTTTTTCTGAGCAGCAAGATACGTTTTCAGAGCTTCCTGATTTTGAGGCTCAACAACAAACTGCTGATAACCGAACCAGCCCAAAACTGCCAGAACAAGCACTCCGAAAGCGATGCTGAGAGGTTTTGCATATCTTTCAAGAAAACGCTCCGTGTTTAGAGCTTCTCTGTCGAGGTCTTTAAAAAACTCTACAGTTTCTTTACCTTCTTGCTCGTTTGGAGCATTCTTACCCAATTTTGCCATAAATTCTTAAAAAATTGAACTGCAAATTTAATTGTTTCTGTGTGATTTACAAATACTTTTATCGTATTATTTAATCCTGAAGATTTCCGTTAAAGATTCAGCTTTAAACAAATGTTTTTAGTTGATCTTGTAGCTGGAGATTTTCCAGTCGCCGTTTACACTTTTCAGCCCGAAAGTTACTTTCAGAGAAGTCGTTCTTCCGGTTTTGTCGGTAACATCGTATGTTGCGTTTACACTTGCAGAATTTGGAGTCGTACCGTTTGTCGTAATATTTTTTACACTCACATTTTTTACGCTACCAAAGCCAGAAGTCGGGTTGCTGAACGATTCGTAGCTTCCCCACGAAGGATTGCTCGCTGCGTCGTAGGCTGCTTTTAAGTTTTGTGAACTTACATTATTTAAGAATCTGGTCACCGTAGTTTTCGGATCTGCAGTTGGTGTTTTTGGAGCTGCTGGCGAAGTTTCCGGTGTGCCTGGAGTAGTTCCTGTCGGATTTGCAGGATCAATTACTGCGTTTGGATCGATTGTAACTGCAGCCGTATCGACGACCGGTGGAGGTGGCATTTTCAAAGCAAGCGGATTTACTTCTAAACCAACTTTTGTCATTTTTAATGTTTTCGCTGTTGTTTTCACCGAAACAGTCACGTCGATTTTATTGTCAACCACTTTTGACGACATTAATGAGCCGAAATTTACGCTGAAACCTTTAAAATTATTATCAGTCATCAGGTTTTTAGAAGTCGAAAGTCTTACGCCGTTGCTGAAAATCTCCAAAGTTGTTTCCAGTGCTGCTCCGGTGAAAGAAATTGGATTTCCTGCATCATCCACAAGTTTAGGAATAACCTGTAAACCTGTCGGGCCGCTACCATTGTCCCCGAAAAATCTTGTTTCTACGTTTAAAGATTTTGCACGTACATCATTAGGATCGCTTTCTTTTGCAGAAGCGTTGCCGAAGATATTCATTTCACCTAAAGACGGCGGCGCATTGCTCGCCCAGTCGATGCCGTTTTTCTGTGCAACCTGGTCTGCCATCGATAGAATTTCCGGAACTTTTTTACCGTCGATCAGTTTTCCCAAAGCTTTCAATTCATTGACGTCGCCGTCAGCATCCACACCGAACGTTTTCAAAATGTACAATGCTTCATTGAATTTATACTGCTGAATCGTATTCAGACTCGAGGCCATATCGTTAATGCTGGACTGCAGAGTTTGTGTAGAAGTCGCATCTACACTGTCTTTTTTGCAAGACGTAAAAAACAAAAGACTGAAAGTCATCAGTAGAAAAAGCTTTTTCATATGTAGATATTTACTGTTTTTTATGGTTCATAAGGAGTCGTAGTAACTTGATCAACGATTGGATTTAATGGTCACAACGATTTCATTTGAAAATGATTTAAGGCAAATTTAATAAAAGCTGTACGATTTTGTGATTTTATTTATTGTTTTGTTTCTCCTTCAGATCGTCTTTAAAGAACTTAGAAAAGATCGGCTGCATATTGGGGAAATCCTCGGTTTTCCAGAACTCGGTAGAGTAGTTGCTTTGGTTTTTATTAAATTTTACATCATCGATGTTTATTTCGTCGCTGTAATCAATCTCTGCTGCATAAAAATTCCTGTAAATATTTACCTGATTATATTCCGGCTCTGATTTATGTTTAATTTTCATGAAAAATAATTCGCTGGAGGATGTTAGATCCCGCAGAGCTTTTTTAGAATCATTTTCGTAGGCATAGTTAATGATATTTTGTAAGTCGTAGAAGCGGTAGCCAAAGAGTGAGAATTCTCTGTTTTGTAAAGTTTCAGTTTTTAACTCTACAGCGTCATTTTTTCCGTTTTTAACTTCTTTGGCGTTTTTTCTTTTTGCTAAATATTCGTCGATCCTTGCTGCGTACTGGAGATCGGGAAGTTTTAAGTTAGAAACAAAGTCGTTTGATGCTACTACTTTTTGATTATTTTCTGCCCTTTCATTGTTAAAGACGCGATAATGCTCGATCTTCAATGATTTTATTTTCCCTGATTTGTAGTCAAAAATATACGTCGCGACACCGTCGGCGTAAGTGTTGAGTTTGCCGTTGACAGTTATATAAGTATTAAAATTTCCTTTTACCAAAACATATTTAGCAGGCTTTCCTTTTTTAATGGTAACCGCTTCAATGTCTTTTATGCGGTCTTTCACTTTTACGACATCACTGTTCAGCTGCGCGTATGTAAAAGTGCCTAAGATAAACTGATCCTGCACCAGCTGAAAGTTTTCTTTGAAAGGATCAAGTTTTTGCTTTTCAATTTTCCCGTCGATATCGGAGTAGGCAAGGATGCTTCCGTCATTACCAAAAACGGAAATCTGCGGTAATGGTTGTCCTGTTTTTTCGGATATGAAGGTAATAGTTTGTGAGAGCAAAAACTGTACTGCGAAAAGCAGTGCGAGCGAGAGGATTTGTTTTAGTTTCATGGTTATTTAAGGTTAGTTTTAAAAAGATCAGATATAAAAAAAGACTGATTTTAAATAATCAGTCTTTAGTAAATATGTTTTGTTACAATTCCTTAGAAAGGATATTCGTAGATCTCAGATTCGTGTAAGTAAGGATTACCTGTAGGAATCAGTTTCAATTTGCTGAGGCCAGACATTACTGTGAAGATAAATAATCCTGCAAAGAATAACACTGAGCCTGCTACCAGAAGAATCATTTCAGGAGTTTTCCAGAAAGGACCAACGGTGCCCGGCATTACCATATTGAAATAATCCAAAAGGTGACCGAAGATTACTACACAAGCCATAATGGTAACTACTTTGTAATTTCTTTTGATGCTGCTGCTTACCAAAACCAATAACGGTAAAAGGAAGTTTACAATCAGCATTGGTAGGAAAGTAACGCCGTAGTGCTGGAATCTTCCGAAGAAATAATTTACTTCTTCCGGAACGTTGGCATACCAGTATAGCATGAACTGTGCAAACCAGGTGTACGTCCAAAGCATACTCGTTGCGAATAAAAATACCCCTAAATCGTGCAAGTGGTTATCGTTAAACTGCGGAAGGTATCCGTTTTTCTTTAAATAAACACTTACCAGAATGATTACCGCGATGCCGCTTGATAGGCAGCTAACCATTGAGTACCAGATGTACATGGTAGAGTACCAGTGCGGGTCAATTGACATTAACCAGTCCCAAGCCCAGGCTGCAGAAGCAAACCCGAAAAATGCGATATATCCAACTGCCCATCTGTAAAGCATCTGATAATCTACAAGAGATTTTGTGTCATCTACTTTTTTAGACTGTTTTTTCAGTTTCCAGGCGAAGAATGTTGCTCCGATTACATAGATTAAAGTTCTTGCAGCGTAAAAAGGAATATTTAAAAATATCTTCTTTTCGAATAAAATTACGTCAAAAGTTGGTGAACCTTCTCTGGTCAATTCAGGATCCATCCAGTGGAAAAGGTGACCCTGATGCGTAATATTTAAAACCATCAAAATGATCAAAATAATTCCACCGTAAGGAATATAAGACGCAATTCCTTCCATCACTCTCGTAATGATAATCGGCCAACCTGCGTGTGCCGCGTGCTGAATACAGTAGAAAAACAATACCGCGCAGCTGAGACCGAATAAAAACACCGCCACAAAATGAATTGAAGCCAATGGTGAATTGTGAATCTGCATCGTCGCATGCTCCAAATGAGACAAATCATCTTGTGGACCATTCATTTCGCTTGAATGCGTTGGCGCATCATGACCGGAAGCGTGTATTGCATCCATCATGCCTTTAATCTTTTCAGTCGAAAGACTACTATTCATGAAATACCCAACACTAAATAGAACTAAACCTAGAACAAGAAGTATGAGAGATGTTGATTTTAATTTTGGTGAAAAACTATACATTTTCTTTTCTTATTTTTTAGTTGCGGTTGAATCTTTTTTCGCTGCAGTATCTGTCGTAGCTGCTGTTGCCGTAGTACCACCTTTTTTGAAGGCGCTCATCACATACATTGCCACTCTCCATCTGTCGCCGGCATTAAGCTGACCTGCGTAAGAACCCATGGCATTTCTACCGTTTGTAATTACATAATGGATAGATCCTACAGTAATATCTCTGTCTGCATAGTTTGGAACTCCACTGTAAGCACCGCTCTGTACGATTGGTCCCTGACCGTCGCCGCCAGTACCGTGACATGCAGAACATGTATGATCAAACAAAATCTTTCCTCTTTCAATATCTTTCGCAGCATTGGCAGGATTTAATGGTGACATCATCATTTTCTTTGATGCGTCATAACCTGCATTATATTCATCCGGATTTTTCGGAAGTTTACCTTCTTCAAAAACACCGTCTTTATTTTGAGCTACAGAACCTTCTACGGGAGATAATCCTGTGGCACCATTATTTTTTACGAATGCCGGAATTTCATTTTCATGATCAGAGTAAGCGATTTCCGCTTTCATCAAAGGATCATAAGCTACCGGATAGTACATATCCGGGAAATATACCAAAGGTGTATTTTCTTTAGGTCCGCAAGAATTAAGTGCTAAAGTTGCTATACCTAAAACCGCTGTAATTTTTAAGATATTTCTCTTCATTTTAAGCATCTTTAACGGTTATATCTTTATCGTCATTACCTGCCAACGGCTGAGTTACAGACTCTACATTTTTAACGGTAATTTCTTCAACGCCAGTATCGATAAGCAATTGCTTTACAGATTCTACATCGTCGGTTACAAATTCCATCATGAATTTATCATCAGTCGTTCTAGGATCCGGGTTTTGAGCCGGAGCACCAGGATACATTTTGTTTCTTACCAAGAAAGTAAGTGACATCATGTGAGCGGCACAGAAAACCATTAATTCAAACATAGGAACCACGAAAGCGGGCATGTTATGCGCCCAGTCAAATGCCGGCTTACCACCGATATTTTGTGGCCAGTCGTGATTCATTACATACCAGGTAACGGTTGCACCTATAGAAACTCCGTACAAAGCGTACAAAAACGCAGCGTCAGAAATTCTTGTTTTCTTTAAACCTAAAGCCTTGTCTAGCCCGTGAACCGGAAACGGAGTGTACACTTCGTTGATCGCGATTCCTTTATCGTTGAATGCCTTCACGCCGTTCATCAGATCGTCGTCGTCGGCATAAAGTCCATATACAATTTTAGTGGTGCTCATCTCCTTCTTTTGCTTTATAAGTTTCTCCTGAGATTTTCAAAATTGATTTTAATTCGGCCTGTGCAATGACAGGGAATGTTCTTGCGTATAGTAAGAATAATACAGAGAAGAATCCGATTGTTCCTAAATATACACCTACGTCGATGATGGTTGGTTTAAACATCGTCCAAGAACCAGGTAAATAATCTCTCGAAAGGTTGATTACAATGATGTCGAAACGCTCAAACCACATACCGATGTTGATGATCAAAGCGATAATGAAAGTCGCGATGATGTTCGTACGCACTCTTTTGAACCAGAATGCTGCAGGAATGATTAAGTTACAAGAGATCAAAGCCCAGAATGCCCACCAGTAAGGTCCTGTAGCAGCACCCGGAGATAAATAGGTAAAGTCTTCAAATCTTGAACCGGAGTACCAGCCGATGAAATATTCAGTTGCATAAGCTACGGTTACCATACCGCCTGTTAAGATAATTACAATGTTCATAATTTCGATATGATACATGGTAATATACTCTTCCAGGTGACAAACTTTTCTCGCAATTAACAATAGCGTCTGTACCATTGCAAATCCTGAGAAGATCGCACCCGCAACGAAGTACGGAGGATAGATCGTCGAGTGCCATCCTTTAATGACCGATGTAGCAAAGTCAAAAGATACCGTAGTGTGTACCGAGAATACAAGTGGAGTTGCCAAACCTGCAAGTACCAAAGATAATTCTTCGAAACGCTGCCAGTGCTTTGCCTTTCCACCCCAACCGAATGCAAGGAATGTATAGATCTTTTTAGTCCAGGGAGTTTTTGCTCTGTCTCTGATCATTGCAAAGTCAGGGATTAGTCCCATGAACCAGAATACGGTCGATACTGAGAAATAGGTAGAGATTGCAAATACGTCCCAAAGTAGAGGAGAGTTGAAGTTCCCCCAAAGAGAACCGAATTGGTTTGGTAAAGGGAAAACCCAGTAACCTACCCAAACTCTACCCATGTGAATAACCGGGAAGATTGCTGCCTGTACAACGGCGAAGATGGTCATCGCTTCCGCAGAACGGTTTACAGACATTCTCCATCTCTGTCTAAATAATAATAATACTGCGGAGATAAGTGTTCCGGCGTGACCGATACCTACCCACCATACGAAATTGGTAATATCCCAACCCCAGTTAATAGTTCTGTTAAGCCCCCATGCTCCAATACCTGTCCCGATCGTGTAGGCGATGCAACCAAATCCGTAGATGAAAAGAACCAAAGCTGCGTAGAGTGATATCCACCACAGTTTTCCTGCTCTTTCTTCTATAGGTCTGGCAATATCCTCCGTGATATCGTGATAAGTTTTGTGACCAATAATTAGAGGTTCCCTTATCGGAGCTTCGTAATGTCCTGACATTTTTTACCTATTTATTATTTAAACTTTATTTTTCTACTCTGTTTCTTACTTTGGTGTGATAGAACACATTTGGTTTGGTTCCGATCTCCTCCAGTAAATGATATCTTCTGTTGCCCGAGTATAAACCACGCACTTCAGATTCTTTGTCATTCATGTCTCCGAAAGTAAGTGATCCTGTAGGACAAGCTGCCGCACAAGCCACAGATTTTTTAAACTCACCGTCTGTTACTCTTCTGTTCTCTTTCTTCGCATTCAGAATTGTTGCCTGAGTCTGCTGAATACAAAGTGAACATTTCTCCATCACCCCTCTCGTTCTTACAACAACATCAGGATTCAATACCATTCTTCCAAGATCGTTATTTTGATTAAAATCGAACTTGTCATTCAGGTTATATGTAAACCAGTTGAAACGTCTTACTTTATAAGGACAGTTGTTTGCACAATATCTAGTACCGATACATCTGTTGTAAGCCATATGATTTTGTCCCTGCTTACCGTGTGAAGTTGCCGCTACCGGACAAACAGTTTCACAAGGAGCGTGGTTACAGTGCTGGCACATTACCGGCTGGAATATCACATCCGGGCTTTCATTTGGCTGAATTAATATATCGTAAAGCTGAGGAACATTCAATCCTCTTTCTACACCTTCTTTAGTTTCAATCGTTTCTTTTGCAGAATAGTAACGGTCGATTCTCAACCAGTACATATCTCTCGACATTCTGATCTCTTCTTTACCTACAACAGGAACGTTGTTTTCTGCCTGACAAGCAATAACGCAGGCGCCACAACCTGTACAGGAGTTCAAATCAACCGAAAGATTAAAGTGAGGGCCGTCGGTATCGTCAAAAGCATCCCAAAGGTCAATTTTCCCTGCTGGAAGTGCTCCACTGATGGTATGATATTCCAAAGGCTTGTTCCAACCGTTGTGTTCGTCATCGAAAGGTACGTTTAAGAACTCCGTTAAAGGAACCTCTTTCGCAATTTCATAACGTCCCATCAAAGTATTCTGAAGCTGAATTCCTGCAAACTCATGATCTTCGCCTGTCTTTTCGATTTTAGCATTCGCTATAACCAGATTAGATCCGTCGAAAAGCGGATAAGCATTTACACCAGTATCAGCCGTCGCTCCCGAGTTTTTCTTACCGTAGCCCAAAGCCAAACCTAAAGAACCTTCTGCCTGACCAGGCTGAATAAATACAGGAACGTTCTCAAGCTTCACACCATTTACCGTAAGGTTTACGATAGAACCGTCAAGCTGCATTCTCGCATTAAGATCATTCTCGATGCCTAATCTTTCTGCATCTTTTGGAGAAATGGTCAGGTAATTATCCCAAGACATTCTTGTAATTGGATCCGGTAATTCCTGCAACCACGGGTTGTTTGCCTGAGTACCGTCACCGATAGATGTTTTGGTATAAAGAACAAGTTCAAGATCAGAAGCACGGAAGTTTCCTAGTTCTGCCACTGCTTGAGCTGCGTTTCCTGCAGCATAAGACAATGTTGTATTATTTGTGGATCCGATGAATCCGTTATATAAAGCTTTATTGAAAGTAGTTCCGCCCAAAAGAGACGTACTGTTTGCTTTCAGATAATCGTAATAATTATTTGCCGCGTTATTCTTCCCGTTCATCCAAACAAGAAGTGAATCTTCGATCTGTCTGGATTTGTAGATCTTCTGAATCGTCGGCTGCATCAAAGTGTAAACACCTGACTGAGGCTCTAAATCTCCCCAAGATTCTAACCAGTTCGCAACAGGAATTACTGCTTTTGCAGCATCATACATTGCGTTTTTCTTATCGGCAACGGCAATTACGTACGGAACTTTTGTTAAAGCTTTTTTGAAATCCTGTCCTTTGTGGTGAGAGTAAATAGGATCAACATTATTGGTAATCAAAACACCAACCTGTCCACCGTTTACCCATCCTAGAAATTCTTCAAATCTTGCTTTGTCGAATTCTTTCAGGAAGTTCGCTTTCCCAGTAAATGCTACCGAACCTAATTTTTGGTTAATCAAATGCGCCAAAACCTGTGCACCTTTAGATCCGTCAGCAAAAACAACTGCTTTGTTTCCTTTAGCTGTAAGTTCTTTTGCAATTTCAGAAGCTGTTTTATCAGCTGTTCCGCCACCAACGATTGCGTTGTACACTTCAACCAAGGTTTTATTTACCGCACTTGGCTTCAGTTTGTAACGAGAATCGGCATTGGCTCCTGTTAAAGATAAATTAGATTCTACCTGAATATGTCTCAACATATTTGCGCCCGGCTTTCTTGCCATTGCGTAAGATGTTTCAAGACTTGCTGCGTTGTAATCTCCCAGGAAATCTGCCTGGAAAGAAACCACCAACTCTGAAGTTGAAAGGTTGTAAACCGGCAAAGCTCTTGTTCCGAAAACCTCCTGAGCGGCGTCTAATGCTGCTGCGTAAGGGAAAGCATCATACGTTACCAGTTCAGCAGTTGGATATTTAGCTTTAAAATCTGAAAATAATTTTTTGAAAGTAGGTGAAGCAAAAGAGTGTGACAAAAGCACAATTCTCTTGTTTGCTGCTGCCGCTTCTGCAAGACCTTTCAGAACGAAATCATCTACTTTATCGAAAGTCTCGTCTTTACCGTTCAGTTTTGGCTGCTTTACTTTATCATTATCATAAAGAGAAAGTACTGCTGCCTGAGCTCTTGCGCTTGTTTTACCTAAATCTCCTGCAATAGGATTCGGTTCAATTTTAATCGGTCTTCCTTCTCTTGTTTTTACCAAAACGCTGGCAAAATCGAAACCGTCAAAATAAGTGGAAGCGTAATAATTGGGTACTCCCGGAATAATATCATGTGGTTTTACGACATAAGGAATCGTTTTAATCACCGGCGCCTCACATGCTGCCAAAGTAACAGCTGCTGTAGAGAAACCCAAAAGTTTTAAGAAATCTCTTCTCGAAGTGCTGGATTCGGTTTTTTGAGCATCTGCTAAAAAATCTTCTACCGGAATCTCCTCCTGAAACTCTTTCAGAGCCAGCTTGCTGTTTAGCGCTGGGTCTTTAAGCTCGTGAATACTTCTAAATTGTATTTTGTTTGAAGCCATTTTTATACTTCTAATTTTTTAGTTATTAATAATGACATTTACCACATTCAAGACCTCCAATTGCATCTACCGTAATCTTGCCGCCATCTTTTGGATATTGCTTTTTAAGCTTCTCATGCAGATTCTTGAAATATTCTTTATTGTAACCGTTGGTCATATCAACCTCTGTCGTTCTGTGACATTCGATACACCATCCCATGGTAAAGTCGTTAGCCATCTGTACTACGTTCATTGTATCAATCTTACCGTGACAAGCCTTACAAACTACGTCAATCTTATTATCAGGGTTTTTCTTGTTGAATGAATTGATGATCGCTTTCTCACCTGCGATTACATGTTGAGAGTGATTGAAGTACACGAAATCCGGCATATTATGAATTCTTGTCCACTCTACAGGCGAAGTTCCTTTTCCGGTGTACTGCTGTTTTTCAGGATCCCAGCCGGTGTGTTCGTAGATTTTTTTGATCTCACCGTCATAGAATGCCTTGTCTTTTCCTGGTTCAAGATATTTACCGTTGTATTCAGAGATCGTTCTGTGACAGTTCATACAAACGTTCATTGAAGGAATTTCAGATACTTTACCATATTTTGCACTTGAGTGGCAAAGCTGACAGTCTATTTTGTTTTCACCTGCGTGAATTTTGTGCGAGAAATAAATCGGTTGATCTGGCTTGTATCCTTTGTAAACACCGATCCACATTAACCAGTTCCAGATACCGTAGGTTGCTAGAAGCGCAATGATTGCAATCAGACCTTTTCCTACCAAATGATATTTAGCGTAGATTTCGCTGAAAGATTTTACCTGCTTGGCATTAGATTCAGCAAGTTCTTCATCCTGACCCATTTTCACCAACTGTCTCAACTTGAGGAGAATCCAGACGAGAAGAGCGGCGATCGCTAAAAGAGAAATAATGACAACGCTGTTGGTTGTATTGCTGTTCTGTGGAGCAGCAACGTTAGTACCAGGTCCGCCAGTTTTTATAGTATCTTTTACAGGCTCCGGAGGATTGGTTGTGTATTCTAAAATATCATCAATGTCCTTATCAGAAAGATTCGGGAAAACCTGCATTTCGGTTTTGTTGAATTTTTCAAAAACTTCGTTGGCATATTTATCACCTGAAGCCCTAAGTTCTTTATTATTTTTAATCCACTTGTGAAGCCAGTCTGTATCGAGTCCCTGCTCTTTTTTCAGACGGTCTACAACACCTTTCAAAGCGGGACCAACAACCTGTTTGTCTAAAGCATGACACGCTGTACAGTTAGCTTTAAATAGTTTTTCACCATTTTTAGCATCACCTTGCCCGTAAATTGAAGCACTTGTAGAGAGCAATAAACCTATTGCAATCAGCCCTTTTCTATAATGCTTTCTCCAACTAATCATTTAAATTATCTTATGTTAGTAAATATTGAACCTTTTATCAATCCCGCAAAAATAATATTTTTAACAGGAATTTAACGGCATATACCTTAGGGAAAATGTCATGGCAGTTTAATTTGTAACTATTCTAAATAGCCGCTTTTGCTGTGTTTTTCAATTTTATTATACCTTTGTGGAAACAAGTTTAAATGAGAAATTTCATCAAAATATTTTCGGCAGTTTTCGCACTTTCCTATTACGGAGTTGAGGCACAGCAGGTTGTAAAACGCGATACACTCAGCGGTACAGAGCTCATCATGTCGATGGACTCAAAGATAAACGATGCACTTTCGGGAGTTGAAGACAAATGTGCGCGCACCGCAGCAGTAAAAAATTCAGATTTTGGTGACGATGATTATTCAAAACCGACCAGAATACTGGTTCCGAGCCGTGAACTGACGAAAGCAGAAATCTGCAGCAAAAACCCGCGGATTTTAGGTTTTAAAATTCAGATCACGACGGTGAAAAGCAATGAAGAAGCCAATGAAGTGAAAGCCTATTTCAGAAAAAGATTTCCAAATTTAAAAGTTGAAACGGATGCTTCTCTGCGCCCGAATTATAAGATCTTAGCAGGAAGCTATTTTACAAAACAAAGCGCCGCTGCAGATGTTGCAAGAGTGAAAGAATTCTTTAAATCAGCTTACGCAGTTCAGTACAGGATTTTCTGTGCAGAAGCAAAATAGAATTTAATTTAATGAAATAAAAGCGGCTGAAATCTCAAATTTCCGCCGCTTTTTTATTGATAATACCGGTTCAAAAAATCAAAAAACTCAATCATTCGGTGATAATTGTTGATGATTAAATATACTGTGAAAACTGAAAGTATTGACATGAAAGCCGATAAAAATTTTGGCGAAAACCTATACGTGTAAAACAGCCAGCCAAGCATCAGCGGAAAGATAAAAACAAAGTGTCCGCCGTAGATGTAGGCCGTATGTAAGCCAAATTTTCCGATACAATGAATGAGAAAATCGACAAGAAATCCAAGCATTAAAATCTGTACAAATCTGTTTTTAAAATTTTTAATGTAACTCCAAAGGAGCATTAAAATTAGTGCAAAAATAAAAGTATAGGATAGCACCGAAGAAAACGTATCCATGAAAATGGCTTCGAAATAAAAACCTTTCATATTGTGTTTTTCACGGATGAAAAATGAAGGGAAGAGAATGTTGCCACCAAAAAAATAAGATACGATCATGTCCCAAACTGGCGCCGATTTCGCATTCGAAAACTTCTCATACTGTGCACCGGATTTGCTTAAAATATTTTCGTATTTAAAATTAATCCGGTTGAGATACAGCAATACGAAAACGCCAATTGAAAGTATAACACGAAAGGCTGCGTTCCCTAATTTTCGCCAGTTTTTAAAAATATTTTTTTCGAAAAGTACTGGTACGAAAACTTTGGTGAAATTCGTCACGGTTAGTCCGCCGACCGTCACTCCTGCAAAAACCAATGCCAACCCACTGATTTTTTCTTTGCTTCGAAGTGCAATCGCCGAATAATAATTAAACAAAACCAGGAAGAAAAGTGTGTAGGTATAGGTTTCCGGAGTGAAAGAAAGTAAAATATTGGTTGCAAAAAGGCTGTAAAAAAAGATGATTAAGAGTGAAATTTTTAGAGGTATTTTAATAATATTCCGCAGATATTTATAGACATGAACCAAGCTTAAACTCACTGTAATGTTGCTGAAAAGTACAAGAAAAAAACGAAAATTTGCATCAGTTTTTCCGTTGGTAAAAAGGAAAATAAACTCACGCATCCAGTTGAAAAAGTAGTAGGATAGCGGATGTCTCTCGAAACTGCCGCCAGTCATCACGATGGCTTTATTGTCAAAACTGAAGTATGCATCCCATGGAATGCGGCTGTCAAAAACAATCCGGTAATTGAGCGCGATGTACGTTCCCAGAAAACCGTACGCCAATAGAAAGAAGATGAAAATTCCCCATTCGGCAAGGTTTGCAGGAAATAAAATTTTGAAAAACTGAATACACTTTTGTTTTATCAACACCGGAAATTTTTGGCAAAAGTAAAAATAAAAAAACTCATCGTTGAAGATGAGTTTAGATTTTAATTTTACGAGCTGCAGCTGAGCATTGAGCATCCCGAAACGCCGTCGTAGCCAGAAGGTCTTTTTACAGAAAATTCCGGGTAAATTTCCTCATAAGGATTTTCGAGTGCGTGGGTGAGTTTTCGCAGAAGATCTTTTTTACCGTTTTCAATTTCTTCAATACATTCGAAAAGCAGGTAATTTCTGAGGATAAATTTTGGGTTATTTTTTCGCATCAGTTCTTTAGATTCACCTTCGGAAATCGTATTCTTTGCAAGTCTGTTTTTGTAAACCGATAAAAAATTCTGAAGTTTTTCTAAAAGATTTTCGTTTGAGGGATCGTACGATATTTCTGCCGCTTTTTCAGAATTTGCTTCTTCTCCGGTTTCTAAGAAATTAAAAAACAAGGTATAATCAAGCTGAAATTCCTGCATCAAACCCTGCCAGTTCAGGAAAAATTCTTCATCACCGTCGAGAATTAAATCAAAACCAAATTTTTGAGAAAGCATTTTATCATGATCCTCCCAGAATTTTGTCCCGAAAATATTTAATGTTTCCTCTAAAAATTTTTCATCATTAATTAAAGGAAAAAGCGCATTCGCCAGCTGCCAGAGATTCCACTGCGCGATCTGCGCCTGCTTTCCGAAGGCGTATCTGCGGTTGGGAAGATCGGTCGTGTTGGGTGTGAAGTTCAGATCGTATTCATCCATCATCGAAAACGGGCCATAGTCGATCGTCAGTCCCAAAACTGACATATTATCGGTATTCATCACACCGTGTACAAAACCGACTCGAAGCCATTCAACAACCATCTGTCGCGTATCATCGCAGATTTTCACAAAAAAATCTTTGTATTTCTGCGCGCCCTCTGACTGTACTTCAGGAAAATAATTTTCAATAGTAAAATCTGCCAGTTTGGCTAAAGTCTCAATTTCTTTCTGTGCAGAAATGCCTTCAAAATGACCAAAGCGTAAGAAACTTTCTGCCGTTCTCATAATCACAGCGCCTTTTTCTGGTTTTGGATTTCCGCTGTACATAATGTCCCGTACGACGATTTCTCCGGTAAAACTCAGACTCAAAGCTCTGGTCGTAGGAATTCCGAGATGATGCATGGCTTCACTCATCAGATATTCGCGAACGGACGAACGCAAAACAGCACGACCGTCAGCATGTCTTGAATAAGGCGTTGCGCCGGCACCTTTCCACTGAAGTTCCGTTTTTTTTCCTTCTTTATTAATGATTTCTCCGGCGTACAAAGCTCTTCCGTCGCCGAGTTGCCCGGCCCAGTTTCCAAACTGATGACCGGAATAAGCAGTAGCATATGTAATGATATTTTCGGGCAGTTTTTGGGCAGTAATAAAATTAAGATCGCTGTCATTCCATTTTCCCAAGCCAATTTCTTCTGAAAGATTTTCATTAAAAACAATCAGTTCAGGATGATCAAATACCGCCGGGTCGGTAGTCGTAAACAAAACGCGTGGCGTATTTCTCTGCATCGGATTTTTCGAAAAATCTCCGGGAAAGTTTTTTATAAATGGCTGCTTTAGTTCAGATAAATTCATCTTTTAAAGGTAGTAAAGATTTTACATAAAAAAGACCTTTCAGCGAGTGAAAGGTCTTTCAGTATAAGTTAGGAAACGCTATTTATTAAAATCGACGTCTTCTTTTTTATTAATCGTTTCATTGAGATTTTCTTCTTTTTTCTCGGTATTCTGTTTTGGTTCGACCGCTTTCGGATTTTTAATCTCGTCGATTGTCTGAAGGCCGCCTTCGTCACCATAGCCGCTGTTGAGGCTTCGGAGATTTCCGCAACCGTCTTTCCAGTCAGTAGGCTTCATGAATTTATCATCTGGCGAAATTTTTAAACTTTTATCTGCCCAAACTTTTTTCATAAAAATCGCCCAGATCGGCAACGCCATTTTTGCTCCCTGGCCTTCACCGGTTCCGAAGAAGTGCGTGGCACGGTCTTCCCAGCCGACCCATGCTCCGGTGGCGAGTTTAGGAACCATTCCCATAAACCAACCGTCTGAGTTATTCTGTGTTGTACCTGTTTTACCGGCAATTTCAACAGCTTTTGAAATTCCTTTTCTTCCCAATTCACCCGAAGCGGTTCCGTATTGCGCAACACCTTTCATTAATTCAATCATCGTATAGGCGTAGTTTGGATTCATCACTTCTTTGGGCTCAGAATTCACTTCTTTTATGACGCGGCCATTGGCATCTTCAATTCGCCAGATCATTTCCGGTTTATTGTAGTTTCCGTAGTTGGCAAAAGTGCTGTATGCGCCGACCATTTCGTAAATCGTAATATCTGAAGCTCCCAAGGCCATCGGAAGACTGGTAGAAATTTCTTCAGTTACACCCAGATCTCTAGCTGTTTGAATCACACTTTGCGTGCCTGCCATTTCTGCCAGACGAAGTGCTACAGTGTTTTGAGAGTATGCCAGCGCGTCTTTTAACGTTATCATTCCGCCACGACCGGGTACGTGATAGCTTCCTTTATTAAAACTTGCATTGGATATTGTAGAACAAGGTGTCATTCCCAGTTTCATGATCGCTGTTGCGTAAACAAATGGTTTGAAAGTTGAACCTACCTGTCTTTTTCCCTGCTTGATGTGATCGTACTGGAAATGCTGCCAGTCGATTCCTCCAACCCAAGCCTTGATTTCCCCAGTTCCGGGAACCATCGACATTAAGCCTGCCTGAGCCACTTTTTTGTGCCAGCGGATAGAATCCCAGGGAGACATTTCAACCTCTTCTTCACCATCCCAGGTAAAACGGGACATTTTGATCGGCTTTTTGAATTCCATCATAATAGAATCATCAGGCACATTGTCTGCTTTCAGAAGTTTATATCTTCCGGTTCTGCGTACCGCCTGCATCATCACGTCATTCGCCTGTTTATCATTCAGAAAATAAAACGGCCAGTTTTTTCTTCCTCTCTGTTCTGCATCAAATCTTTTCTGAAGATCGGTAAGGTGCTCTCTGATTGACTCTTCGGCATATTTCTGCATTTTAGAGTCAAGCGTCACGTAGATTTTCAAACCGTCTTTAAATAAATTCAGTTCCTTACCACTTTCTTTCTCATAATCAGCAATATACCTGTCGATTTCTTTTCTCAAATAAAATTTATAATACGCAGAATATCCTTCCGTAATATCTTTTATCGGATGAAAATCAATTCCTAAAGGTGTTGCAATAGCTTTTTCGTACGTTGGAGCATCAATATATCCGGTATCAAGCATCTGCTTCAAAACTACGTCTCTACGTACTTTGGCCATTTCAGGATGACGGTACGGATTGTTTTTTCGCGGATTTTCGAGCATTGCTACAAACATCGCCGCTTCCGGAAGGGTGAGTTCTTTCGTTGTTTTATTATAATAAACCTTCGATGCCATCTCAACGCCATTTGCATTAAAAAGGAAATCGAACTTGTTGAAATATTTGGTAATAATTTCTTCCTTCGTGTACCGCTTTTCAAGACTTACCGCCACAGCCCATTCTTTCAGTTTCTGAATGGCTCTTTTTACAGGATTTCTTGAAGGTTCTTTGGTAAATAAAAGCTTCGCCAGCTGTTGTGTAATCGTTGATCCACCACCACGCTCGCCACCATAGCGCACCGCTCTCAAAATTGATTTTAAATCAATCCCCGAATGTTCCTTAAAACGCTCATCTTCCTTCGCCTGAAGTGCATATATAAGGTAAGGCGGAAGTTCCTGATAGGTTACAGGTTTCGTTTTTTCTTTCTCAAATTTGCCTAAAAGCTGTCCGTCAGAAGAAATAATTTCGGAGGCGACAAAAATATCGACATTGTCAAGCTCTTTTACATCCGGCATTTCTCCCAAAAATCCTTGGGAAACCGAGAAGAAAAGCGCGGAAATTCCCAGGACCACAGCGATTAAGCCGATCCAGATAAATTTTACCCATCTTCTCCAGTTTTGATTTTGTCTGGTGTTTTTGGGTGGCAGCGGAAAGGTTTTGTTGCCGTTTCCTTTATTTTGGTTGCTGTTTTCCATTATTTTGTGCGGTATTTGCCGTTTCTACTTTTATACCAAGATCTTCAATTCCAAGCAGCAGGTCATTTCTCATCGCCTGTTTTACCGAAATTTTATATACACCCTTCTCAGGAAATCTGTAATCAGTTTTATACTGAAAAAGCGTTTCTTTAGTTTCCCCAAATCCGGTCCCGATCCACTCGCCGTTTGGCTGCGCCAAAATATAATTCAGCGTGTCGACAGAAGTGGTTTTACCTTTCGGATCTTTCATATCAACGATAAACCGAATGTTGCTGTAAGGGTAATCATTATTGTTTCTCACCACAAAGATAATATTTTTAGCGATCTGAGGGTCAGCGATATTAAGGTCAAATTTCTGATCTGTTTTTTTGTTCCATTTGCCGTTTACCGCATTCATTACAACGTCGCCTGCCGTATTATTGCAGCTGATGACGAACAGTAAAATCGCAGCGCCGAAAACTCTATGCATTATTGTCTTTTTTTGGAGGAACCCTTTTTTTGAATTTCTTTTTTGGAGGATTTTGACTGCTGCCTTCCGTTGCAGGTTTTTCAGCATTCTCTACACGATCGCCCTGCGCTTTTGGCTGCTGTTGCGGGCGTGTATTTTTCTGATTATTTCTTGCTTCTGGATTGGTGTTTTTCGGTCTTTCAGCGTTTTCCGTGCGTTCTGTTTTTTCAGGTCGCTGCTGGGTGTTTTTTCGCTGGTTTTGATTATTTCCTTTGAAATTACTTCGCTGCTCCTGTCCCGAATTTTGATTCTGATTTTGATTCGAATTTCGGTTTTGCCCGGAAGACTGATTTTGATTTGAATTTGAATTCTGTTTCTGATTGCGGTTTCTGTTCGAGCGCGCCTTCTTCTCAAAACGGTCTACACTGTTCTCCTGAATAAGATCTACGCTTACAGCAATAGTTTCAGGCTCTTTTAAATCTTCCAGCGGAAGCGTTTTTTCACCTTTTTTATTCTGCGCAATAAGCTCTTTTACCAGTTCAATATCAAAGTCGTACCACGCCATCGAGCTGTCGACATATGCAAACCACATCTTTCGTTTGAAAACATCAATTTTAATGCAGAATGCACGGCCTCTTTCCGTGTCAATTGTCGTAGAAGACGACGGGAAATGGCTTAATTGATCAAGATAACTGTCTAGCTCATAGTTTAGGCAACATTTAAGTTTACCACACTGCCCAGCCAATTTTTGTGGATTGATGCTTAACTGCTGGTAACGCGCCACATTTGTATTCACAGAACGGAAATCTGTAAGCCACGTCGAACAGCAAAGTTCGCGCCCACAGCTTCCGATACCGCCAATTTTAGCCGCTTCCTGACGGAAACCGATCTGCTTCATATCGATTTTTGTACGGAAGGTTCCTGCAAATTCTTTTATCAGCTGTCTGAAATCAATTCTGCTGTCTGCCGTATAAAAAAACGTCACTTTAGACGCATCACCCTGATATTCCACATCGGTGATTTTCATTTCGAGGCCTAACCGGTGCGATATTTTTCGCGCATCTACCTTTACGGTTTCCTCTTTTTTTCTGAGATCCTGCCAGGTATCCAAATCTTTTTGGTTGGCCAATCTGTATATTTTTGCAGCGTCTTCTTCGCGACACCTTTTCTTTTTCATTTGTATCTTCACCAATTCACCGGTGAGACTTACGACGCCCACGTCATGTCCGGGGTTTGCTTCTACAGTTACTACGCTGCCAATGTGTAAAGGGAGGTTGTTTACATTATTAAAAAACGCTTTTCTGTCATTTTTGAATCTGACTTCTACAAAACTGCATCGGTTGGAAGCAGGATTTTGAACGTTTGATAACCAATCGAAAACACTTAATTTATAGCTATTACCACAGGTATTTACACTTTCGCAGCCGCTTGCAGATTTCGTTCCGCAAGAATGTGCAGAATCGCCGGATGTTTTGCATCCACAACTCATATTATATATATTTAATCTGCAAATTTATAGTTTTTTATTTTTAAATGTTTCTTCTCAAAAATAAATATTGCGTAAGACACGTGTTTGAAGCTAAACAGAAAAATTTTGAGTGATGATAAGTTTTCATAATTCACTATATGGTAGCGCTTTGCAGATTTTCATTGCTCAGTTATTATTTTAAACATAGTTTTCATACAAAACTTCGTTTAATATTTTAAGAAAAATTAACAGCCGTTTTCAAAATAGCTTTATATTTGAAATTCAAAATAAATATCTATGAAAAAAATATTAATATCTACTGCTTTGCTCGCGGGTGTTTTATCTTATGCCGGCGGTTTCAGGGTTTCTCTGCAAGGCGTGAAGCAGCTTGCCATGGCACATACCAGTGCACATGCAGAAGATGCGAGTGTTGCATTTTTCAACCCGGCGGGGATGTCTTTCATTCCTTCTAAACTGAGCATCGTAGCCGGCGGTTTTGCTGCCAGTAATAAAGTGACTTTTCAAAATCTAAATACGCTGACGTCTACAGAAACAGATAATCCTGTGGGAACACCGATCTACGCTGCGATTGCGTACAAGGCAACCGATAAAATCTCTGTCGGGTTCAGTTTTACAACTCCTTTCGGAAGCACGATTCAGTATCCTTACGACTGGGAAGGTAGAGAAGCAGTACAGAAGCTCGAGCTGAAAAGCTTTTACTTTCAGCCAATGGTTTCTGTGAAAATGGCTCCGTGGATCTCATTTGGTGCCAGCTATATTTATGCTAAAGGAAGTGTAAACTGGGACAGAGCAGTGACGCAGTTTGGAGGAACAGTGAATCTTAATGACGAGAAAGCGACAGGTCATGGTTTTGGCTTCGGTTTCTACTTCAGACCGACTGATAAATTTGATATGAGTATCGCGTACCGTTCGCCGGTTGATATGAAGGCTAAAGAAGGAGTGGCAACTTTTAGATTTCCTCAGCAGCAGACCATCAACGGTCTTCTGGGTTTAAATGCCAACGGACAGGATAATTTTAAAGCGACTTTGCCTTTGGTAGAAGAATATACAATTGGTTTAACGTATAAATTTACACCGAAATGGCTCGTTTCTGCAGATTTCAACTATCACGGTTGGGACCGTTACAGAAGTCTGACTTTAGATTTTGCCAATGCACCGATCGGAAATCAGGCAGATCCTACAATTGTAGTGGCTCCGAAGAATTTCAGAGGCGCAAAAACGTTCAGATTGGGTACACAGTATATGTTTAATAATATGATCTACGGAAGACTAGGCGCATATTATGACGAAGCTCCTTACAGCGACGAAAACTTCATCCCGGAAACGCCTTCTTTCAACTCGTTTGTATTTACAGGAGGTTTAGGATTCAAATTCCAGAAATTCGGAGTAGATGTTGCCGGCGGCTATGTAATGCCACAGAGCAGAAGTGTAAACAATAAAACCATTGGTTTCTACGGTCAGGCCAAAGCTTCAGCATTCTACGCAGGTCTAGGTTTATCTTACAATCCTTTTTAAAAAATAATTTATGAAAAAAATAATAATTTCTACTCTTGCTGTTTCGGCGCTGTTTTTCACGGCAGGCTGCAACACAGATTTTGATACTGATGTAAAAGACATCGTGGTAACAAAAGGTGACGCCGATTTTACAACGTATGTTTCCATCGGAAATTCACTGACTTCCGGTTACCGTGATAATGCTTTATACATCGACGGACAAAACGAATCGTATCCGAACATCATCGCTGGTCAAATGAGACTTGCCGGCGGCGGCTCTTTCACACAACCTTTGATGGCTGATAATAATGGTGGATTAATTTTTCTTGGAAGTGTTATTCAGGCTCCCAAACTGGTAATTCAGTCTTTTGTAAACGGTGCGCCGAATATTGCCCCAATTGCAGCGACACCAACTACCGACCTCTTAAATAAAGTAACAGGAAACATCAATAACTTCGGTGTTCCGGGAGCAAAATCGTATCATCTGGTAGCTCCGGGATACGGGAATTTGGCCGGAGTTGTTGCCGGTACAGCGAATCCGTACTTTGTAAGATTCTCATCAAGTGCGACAACTACCGTTGTGGATGATGCAGCGAACAGAAATCCTACATTTTTCTCGTATTGGATCGGTAATAATGATGTTTTAGGTTATGCAACAAGTGGCGGAACCGGTGTAAACAGACTTGGAAATACCAATCCTGCAACGTATGCAAGCAATGATATCTCTGACCCTACTGTAGTTGCAGGTTCTATCAAAGCAGGTTTAGATAAATTAAAGGCAAAAGGTGCTACAAAAGGAGTGATTGCAAATATTCCTTACGTAACGACGATTCCATTTTTCACGACAGTTCCTTACAATCCTTTGACGCCAACTGCTTTAGGAGCTAATCTGGCAGCTTTGAATACAAATCTTTACGGTCCTTTAAAACAAGCTCTAACTGCTCTTGGTGCCGGCTCTAGAATAAATTTACTTTCTTCTACAACAGCTAATCCTGTTTTGATTAAAGATGTTGCACTTACTAATCTTTCTGCTCAATTAACTGCAGCATTAACTCCGTCTTTAGGAGCACAGACTGCAGCGGCTTTTGGCCAGATTTATGGTCAGGCTAGACAGACGACTTCTGAAGATTATATTATTTTGAGTACTCGTGCTGTGATTGGAACAACTGCGACCGGTGCACCATCTTCTATCAATGTATACGGAATTTCTTATCCATTGGAAAATCAGCATGTTTTATCAAAAGCAGAGGCTGCATTGGTAAAAACCGCGACAGATTCTTACAACACCGCGATCAAAGGTCTTGCAGATTCTTACGGTCTTGCATTTGTAGATGCTAATGCTAAAATGTTTGAACTGAATGGCCAATCTGGGATCTCATTTGACGGTGTACGATATACAGCAAAATTCATTACCGGCGGTACCTTTTCATTAGATGGCGTACATCTTACCGGAAGAGGTTATGCCATTATCGCCAACGAATTTATCAAAGCGATTAACTTAAAATACAAATCTACACTGCCACAGGTAGATGCCAACAAATATTCTGGGGTGACCTTCCCATAATTTTAGCTTAAATAAAATGAAAACCACAGGATTGATTCTTGTGGTTTTTTTTTAAATTTGCACCATCTAAAAAGTAAAAATGGCCAATCAGGAAAGTTATCTGTTTTCTACCAGAACGAGCAAAGATCTTGCAAACAAAATTGCCCAGCACTATGGGAAAGATTTAGGAAAAATCGTGATCCAGGAGTTTAGCGACGGCGAATTTGAGCCTATTCTAGACGAATCTGTACGCGGCGGAAGAGTTTTTCTCATCGGTTCTACATTTCCACCTGCAGACAATCTATTGGAGCTTCTTCTGATGATTGATGCGGCAAAAAGAGCCTCCGCGAAGAGCATTACAGTGGTTTTGCCTTATTTTGGTCTCGCAAGACAAGACAGAAAAGACAAACCTCGTGCGCCAATCGGTGCCAAATTGGTTGCCAATCTACTTACCGCAGCCGGAGCTACAAGAATTATGACGATGGATTTGCATGCAGATCAGATTCAGGGTTTCTTTGAAATTCCTGTGGATCACTTATATGCTTCTACGATTTTCGTTGATTATATTAAAGATCTTAATCTTGATAATCTCACCATTGCTTCTCCTGATATGGGCGGTGCCAAAAGAGCAAAAAACTACGCTGGCCACATCGGTGCTGATGTAGTGATCGCATATAAAGAGAGAAAAAAAGCCAATGTTGTAGAAGAAATGTTCCTCATAGGTGATGTTGAAGGCAAAAACGTGATTTTGATCGATGACATGATTGACACTGCAGGTACCCTGTGCAAAGCGGCTGATATTTTAATTGAAAAAGGAGCAAAATCTGTACGTGCGATGGCAACTCACGGTGTACTTTCCGGCAAAGCGTATGAGAATATCGAAAATTCAAAACTGCTGGAAGTTATTGTAACTGACTCTATTCCCGTAAAAACAAATTTGTCATCTAAAATAAAAGTGCTATCTTGCGCCGCGTTATTCGCAGACGTGATGAAGATGGTGCACGAGCACAAATCAATCAGCAGTAAGTTTGTTATTTAATTGAAAACAAACGGTTTGCGACTTAAAACTAAAACAATTTTTTAAATTTTTTATAATGAAATCTATTACAATTCAAGGTACAAAAAGAGAAAGCGTGGGCAAAAAGTCTACAAAAGCTTTACGTGATGCTGAATTAGTTCCTTGTGTTGTTTACGGAGGCGAAAACACTTTGAATTTCTCTGCTGAGGAGAAAGCATTCAAAGGTTTGGTTTACACTCCTGAGGCACACACGGTATCTATTGAGATTGACGGACAAACAATTCCGGCAGTTCTTCAGGATATTCAGTTTCACCCAATTACAGACAAAATTCTTCACGCAGATTTCTATCAGCTGGCAGAGGACAAGCCGGTAGTAATGGAAGTTCCTGTAAGAATCACTGGTCGTTCAAAAGGTGTTGTTGCCGGTGGTGTGCTTCGTCAGTCTTTCAGAAAACTGAAAGTAAAAGCAATCCCTGCAAACTTGCCGGATGAGATCGTGGTAGATATCACGCCTCTTAAAATCGGTAACAAATTGTATGTAGGTGGACTAAAAACTGAAGGATTCTCTTTTGTACACCCAGATAACGCAGTAGTTGTAGCCGTGAAAATGTCTAGAAATGCAGCTAAAGGTGGTGCCGCTCAGGATGATGATGATGAAGAAGAAACTACAGAAGCAGCAGCTCCTGCAGCAGAAGAAACTTCAGCAGAATAAGCATTCTCAAAACAGGTATAGAAAACCCACCGTATTTTGCGGTGGGTTTTTTTTGTGACATTTGATTACATCTATCATACCGTTCGGTCATAAAATTTTCTGTAAAAAGCCGTAACTTTGAAGGGTTCTAAATAAAGAACTCTAATTTTTTAAAAGTAAATAAATGTTTGACGTTCAGGAAATCAGAAGTCAGTTTTCTATATTAAATGAAACCGTAAACGGTAAGCCATTGGTTTATCTTGATAATGCGGCGACCTCTCAAAAGCCGAATTCGGTACTTGAAATCTGGAAAAAATATTATCAGGAAATCAATGCCAACGTACACCGCGGAATTCACACGCTGAGCCAGCTCGCGACCGAAGAAATGGAACTTTCGAGAAGAAAAATCCAGAAGTTTATCAATGCCAAGCACGATTTTGAAGTTATTTTCACGCGCGGAACGACTGAAGGTATCAATCTCATCGCATATATTTTAACAGCGAAACTTAAAAAAGACGACGAGATTATCATTTCGTATCTCGAGCATCACTCCAACATCGTTCCGTGGCAAATGCTGTGTGAAAGAACCGGAGCAAAACTCCGCGTTATTCCCATGGATGAAAACGGGGTTTTACAGCTTGATTTTCTGGATCAGTTTTTAAGTGAAAAAACAAAAGTGGTTTCTGTAAATCAGGTTTCCAATGCGTTGGGTGTAGTAAATCCGATTGAAGAAATTATCTCTAAAACACGTGCACAATCTGATGCGTATATCGTGATCGACGGAGCACAGTCGGTGCCGCATTTCACGGTAGATGTACAGAAAATGGACTGTGATTTTTTTGTCTTTTCGGGTCACAAAATGTATGCTCCGATGGGAACAGGAATTCTCTATGGTAAACAGGAAATCCTGGAGGCTTTGCCGCCTTTTCACGGTGGCGGAGAGATGATCGCCGTCTGTTCGTTTGAAAAAACCACTTACGCCGGTTTACCTTTTAAATATGAAGCCGGAACACCAAATGTTGGCGGAAATATCGCTTTAGGCGCCGCAACAGATTTTATTTTAAATATCGGGCAACAGAATATTCAGAATCACGAAAATGCTTTGCTGGAATATGCGCAGCGAAAACTTTTAGAACTTGATGGTTTAAAGGTTTACGCTGAAAAAGCACACCGTACAGGCGTGGTTTCTTTTAATCTGGAAGGTGTAGGAATTTCTTCCGATGTCGGAATGATTCTCGACAAAATGGGAGTTGCCGTACGTACCGGCCATCACTGCACGCAGCCAATTATGGAGTTTTTCAACATTGCCGGAACTGTACGAGCGAGTTTTGCCGTTTACAACACTTTTGAGGAAATTGATCTTCTTGTAGAAGGTGTGAAAAAGGCACAGAGAATGCTGGCGTAATTTTTCTCAACTTATCAATAAAAAATCCCTTTCGATAATCTTGAAAGGAATTTTTTTATTTTAAACTTAAACCATCGGCTTCCAATCCACCACCGCTTTGATAAACGCTTCTGCATTTTCTACAGGAATATTTGGCAAAATTCCGTGGCCGAGATTTACAATGTATTGATCTTTTCCGAAACGGTTAATCATTTCATGTACCATTTTTCTGATCGTTTCCGGCGTAGAATGTAATCTTGAAGGATCAAAATTTCCCTGCAGCGTTATCGAATGATCAGTAAATTTCCTTGCATTTTCCGGAGTAATCGTCCAGTCAACACCAAGAGCCGAAGCTTTAGATTTCGTCATTTCATCTAATGCAAACCAGCATCCTTTCCCGAAAACCACAACGTGCGTTATTGGAGCCAGAGCTTCCACAATTTGATTGATATACTGCCATGAAAATTCCTGGTAATCTGCCGGAGAAAGCATTCCGCCCCACGAATCAAAAACCTGAACGGCAGAAACACCTTTTTCCACTTTTCTTTTCAAATAAGCAATCGTGGTGTCTGTGATTTTCTGTAATAATTTATGAGCAGCTTCCGTTTGAAGAAAACAGAAAGATTTGGCAATATTAAAGTCCTTCGAACCTCTTCCCTCAATGCAGTAGCACAAAATCGTCCATGGCGAACCGGCAAATCCAATTAGCGGAATTTCATTATCCAGTTTTTCCAGAGTCATTTCGATGGCATCAAAAACGTATCCTAAAGTATCGTTTACATCAGGAACGATAATATTTTCAACCTGTTCTGCAGTTCGTATCGGCTCATCCAGCCACGGTCCGACAGATTCTTTCATTTTAAAATCGATGCCCATCGCCTGAGGAACCACCAAAATATCTGAAAATAAAATCGCCGCATCCAAAGGAAATCTTCTGATGGGCTGCACCGTGATTTCAGAAGCAAGTTCCGGAGTCTGGCATCTTGTGAAAAAGTCGTATTTGTCGCGCAGAGCGATGAATTCCGGCAAATATCTTCCTGCCTGTCGCATCATCCAGACAGGCGGCCGCTCTACGGTCTCTCCGCGAAGTGCTTTTAAATATAGATCGTTTTTAACCATAATAATTCTTTGATTGCTGCAGATTTTTAGATTTCAAATTTTTTCTTTGATGATCTTTAATAAATCCTTCAGCGTGTTTGCTTCGCTTGTAAAAATCCTGTTTTCTGTATGTTTTCTGAGCTCAGAAGAAGTCGTTTCTCCGATCGAAAAAAGCATTTTATTTTCCAGCGAATTGTGTTTCGCAAAACTACGAACTCCGCTTGGGCTAAAAAAAACTACAGCATCATATTTTTCAGAAATCTCAGGAAAAAGTTCCTGTGTTTCATAGACTACGATTTTTTTATATGCAATATTTTGCAGTGGCAGTTTTTCATCTAAAACGTCAAGCGCAAGATTTCCGCAAAAGTGTACAAATTTTTCCTGCGCACAGTTTTTTACAATAAATTTTGCCAGCGTTTCTGCATTTTTCAAAACTTTGAAAGTCCCGAAATTATTTTTCCGGAGTTCTTTTTTAGTTTTTTCGCCGACGCAGTAAATTTTGTTATAATCTTTCGCCGTAAAATCTTCATTAGCCTTAAAACCGTTCTCGAAAAAAGATTTTACGCCGTTTGCACTCGTGAAAATCAACGATTTGTTTGTCAGGCCAAAAGTTTTTACCTGCAGATTTTTGATCTGAATAACCTCAACGCACTTCGCCGAAACTGTTTTTGCCAATTCTTTGGAAAAAAAATCCTGCGAAATTTTTTTGGTGAATAAAATATTCATTACGGCTTTTCTTTTAATTTTAAATCCGCAACCTGAAGCCGCACTTGCTGCATAAAATCTGAGCCAGGATCTTCCTTTACTGTAAAATATCTGGAATCAGTTTCTCTCCAAAGCTTAGAATTCCGGAAAGCGCCATATTCTGAATGACCGATGAGATATTCGATCGAATATTTTTTAGATAAATAACGGATCAAGCTGGCATTTGCCTGAACCTGTTCCTTCGTAAGCGGTTGTTTTTTGCTGCCGATATTTTCGATTCCGATGGCGAAGTAATTTAATCCGATGGTATGCCGTGCAAATGTATTGGGTTCCATCAGTTCGTAAACCGCTCCGTCGCGGTCGACGATGTATTGAGAAGAAACATTGAGCAGGCTCTGCTTCTGCAAAGTATTTCTGGCGCTTTCAAGTTTTGTGTTGTTGAAATATTTAAAATTGCTTTCCACGGTGCCGCCAGCGGTATAATGAAGCACAATCATTTTAGGAATAATCGTCGGCGTTTTCTGATTCAAACCGTGATGATCTTTCAGATATTTTAAACTTAACCGAACTCTTTCCGGCGTAAAAGCGATTGGCTTTTTTATGATTTTTAAATCTTTACTTTGAGAAGAAGCAAAATTTAAAACAAAAAAGAACAGAAATGAAATAATCTTTTTCATTGTATTTTATTTCTGATATTGATAATGTCCGGTGATTTTAAAACTGAAAAGACAGTCCTGAATTACCTGTCCGGCGCCGATGTTGTGCACGATTAAATATCTTTTTCCGTCCGCCGATTTTTTATTGACCACTATTCCGATGTGCGTCAGATTTCCCGGAAGAAGCCACGTCACGATATCGCCGGGAACATACAGCGTAGGATTTTTTTCGGTAGATTTTGACTTCCCGAATCTTGCGAAGAAAACCATTAGGTTGGGAACGCGTCGGTGATCGATATTCGTGTCAGGTTTTTTCAGGCCGAAATTTTTTGGATATTTAGAAAAATTCTTCTTCATATCTTCATGCACTTCTTTCTGAAGATCAATTCCCAATTTTCTGTAGGCCCGAATGACCACATCTGTGCAGACACCTTTATCTGAAGGAACATCGCCGCCGGGATATTTTATTGAAACATATGCAGGATCGTAGATGACTTTATCTTTGGTGAGACTGATCGCGGTATCAGAAAGTTTTTGGGCAAAAGACGACTGCGCGTTGAGTGAAAAACTGCAGATCACAAACAATAAAAGATACCAAGACTTTCTCATGCTTTCCGGTTTTAAAAAATTCGTGGGAGTTTTCTCAAAGCTGGGTTTTTATCTCAGCCATCAGTTCTTTACCGCCGTTTTCGAGAATAATGTTGGCAAGTTTTTCACCAATATTGTCTTCAGCATTAAACTCAAAATTCTCGTCTATGGCAATGTAATTTTCTCCGTCAAGCGAGCAAAGTGCACCTTTAAAACGGATTTCGTTTCCGAATTTTTCTGCAAAAGCTCCGATTGGCGCCGTGCAGCCACCTTCAAGTGTACTCAGGAAATTACGTTCGATTTCTACACAAATCTGCGTTTCGTAGTGATTGATTTTTCTTAAAATCTCATTGATTTCAGGTTTCTGCGAATGTCCCGCAACAGAAATTACGCCTTGCGACGCCGCAGGAATCATCATTGGTAGCGTTTCGTAATCAATCGTCATATTCATCCTTTTGATTCCGGCAAGCGAAAGAATCGTCGCGTCAAAATCCTGATCCTGAAGTTTCTGCAGCCGCGTCTGAATATTCCCGCGAATGTCGGAAAACTGGGTTTCAGGATAATATTTAAGCCAGAAAGCTCTTCTTCGTAAGCTGCTGGTGGCGAGTTTTAAATTATGAAATTCTTTTCCAACCGCAGATTCTTTACGGATCAAAACATCCTGAGGAAAATCGCGCGGAAGGTGAGCTACAAGTTCAATATTTTCCGGAAGCTTCGTCGGAACGTCTTTTAAAGAATGCACGGCAATATCAATCTCGTCGTTGAGAAGCGCAACATCCAAATCGCGAGTAAAAACTCCTGTGATTCCCAGCGAATACAAAGGCTGATTCAGGTTTTTGTCGCCCGAAGAAACGATCGGCACAATCTCGGTAAGATAGTTGAGGTTCTGTAAATATCTTGCAACTTCTCGCGCCTGCCAGAGTGCCAGCGCAGAGTTTCGCGTGCCTATCCTAATGCTTTTCATTGAATTCGTTGTTGGGTTGTTCCACTAAAATCTCGTGCATCAATTTACTGATTTCTTCGGCTTTCAGCGGATTGTCGATAATATATTTTGCAAAACGGTTGGTGATTTTCTGAATCATCTTGTCAGAAAGTTCCATATCATTTACGTCGATGTATTTGTTTTTACGGTAAAAATTGTGCATTTCGTTGCGTTCCATATTTTTCAGAACCGCTTTGAAATGGTGAATATTGGGAGCCAGTTTCCGTTTCTTTTCCCACTCCAGAAAGTCTTTTGTCATTTCTTTAATGATCATTTCGGCCTTCGGAATTTCTTTTTCGCGCTGCTGAATGGTTTTCTGAATCTGCTTTGAAAGCTCATCCACATCAATGAGCATCACATTTTCGAGTTCAGAAACATTTTTATCAACATTATGCGGAATTGAAAGATCGATAATTAAAATTTCTCGTCCGTTTTTCAAATGTGATTTATTAATGATCGGCGTTTTCGCTCCTGTTGCCACGATGAGAATGTCGGTTCCCTGAAGTTCGTCTTCCAGATTTGTGTAGTCGATATTAGGAATATTATATTTCTCAGAAATCTTGGCGGCTTTTTCCTGTGTACGGTTGGCTATTTTTATTTTGGGTTCGTAGATGTGTTTTACGAGATTTTCTACTGTGTTTTGTCCGATTTCACCTACGCCGAGAAGAAGAATATTTTTTTCGGCAAGTCTTTTTTGGCTGTTTAAAATATAGTGAACCGCAGCATACGAAACAGAAGCTGCACCGTTTGAAATGGCGGTTTCGTTTTTGATTCTTTTTGAAATCTGAATAGCAGAATTTATCGAGCGCTCTAAAAACGGATTGGAATTCTGTCTCTCACGTTTAAATCTTGCATATGCTTTTTTGATCTGTCCGATGATTTCAAAATCACCGATGATCTGACTTTCCAAACCTGCCGCTACGCGAAAAAGGTGTTGAAGCGCCTCTTCTTTGGTTAAAATATTTGCAAACTGCAGAAAATCTGAAAGGTTTACGCCAATGGTTTTGCAGTATTCTTCCGCCACGAAAAGATAGTTGCTGGTCGTCGTATAAATCTCGGTACGGTTGCAGGTAGAAACCACAAATGCGTCGCCCAGATTCTGCTCGTGCACGCGGGTGACAAAATTTTTGATGTTCTCGTCGAAGAATGCAAATTTTCCTCTCGTCTCACCGTCGGCCTTTTCAAAACTTACTGAAAGCACAGCAAAATTTGAGGTCTGGTGTATGTTGGAATACTGTATCATAAACAGTGGCAAATTTAGGGATTTTTATCCTAAAGATATTTCAATATTGTATATGATTATTATCGTAAAAAGCTATAAAACATCGCTGAAAACCATATTTTTTAGTCAAAATGTGCATTTTAATTTTAATAAAAATTTAACCAAATTATCTATGATCATCTGGCTTATCATGATGTGAAATTTATATCTTTGTAAACTTAAACCAGAACGAAACTATGGGTCTATTTGATATGTTTACGCAGGAAATTGCGATCGACTTAGGTACTGCCAATACCCTAATTATTCATAATAATAAGATCGTAATAGATCAGCCTTCGATTGTAGCGATCGAAAGGTCTACGGGCAGGCCAATCGCAGTAGGTGAGCAGGCAAAACATATGCAAGGTAAAACTCACGAAGATATAAAAACAATCAGACCGTTGAAAGACGGTGTTATCGCGGATTTCCATGCTTCCGAGCACATGATCAAAGAGTTTATTAAGAAAATCCCCGGGATTAAAGGAAGATTTATTCAGCCTGCGCTTCGTATCGTAATTTGTATTCCTTCAGGCATTACCGAAGTCGAGAAAAGAGCGGTGCGCGATTCTGCACAAAAAGTAAACGCCAAAGAAGTCCGTTTGATTTATGAGCCAATGGCTGCTGCAATCGGAGTTGGTATCGATGTACAGAAACCGGAAGGTAATATGATCATAGATATCGGTGGCGGAACGACAGAAATTGCAGTTGTAGCTTTAGGTGGAATTGTCTGCGATAAATCGGTGAAAATTGCTGGTGATGTATTCACAAATGATATTGCTTATTTTCTGAGAACCCATCACAATTTATATATTGGTGAAAGAACTGCTGAAAGGGTAAAAATTGAAGTAGGTTCTGCAGTTGAAGATCTTGATGTAGATATCGACGATATTCCGGTACAGGGTCGTGATTTGATCACCGGGAAACCGAAAGAAATTATGGTTGGTTACAAAGAAATTGCTAGAGCTTTAGATAAATCAATCATCCGTATCGAAGATTCAGTGATGGAAACTTTATCGCTTACACCTCCGGAACTGGCAGCTGATATTTATAAAACCGGAATTTACCTTGCCGGTGGTGGTGCTTTGCTGAGAGGTTTGGCAGACAGACTTCATAAAAAGACCGGCTTACCGGTTTTCGTGGCAGAAGATCCTTTAAGAGCCGTAGTACGCGGAACTGGGATTGCTTTGAAAAACATGGATAAATTCAACTTCCTCATCAAATAATATTTTTTTAACGCTTTACGATATTTGTCTGAATGGGATTTTTGCTGAGAATATTTTCCAAGAATGCTTTTTTTGTGTTCTTTCTTTTTCTGCAAATCATTGCTCTGGTACTGATATTTTCTAAAAACGCGATGCAGCAGTCGTGGCTTGCGGGTCAAACGGCAGCTTTCAATTCGTGGGTTTCCGGTTATATCGACGAAGGTGTTTCTTACTTAAAATTAAAACAGATCAACGAAGATCTTGTCGCGCAAAACAAAGCTTTAATGACGGAACTTTATGGTAAAAAAGGATTGAAAAATCCGGTTTTCCGGAAGGTACACGATACTTTGGGTGGCGGACAGATTTATACTTTCGTAGATGGTGATATTGTTTTTAACAGCATCAACCGCCGCGATAATTATTTCACCATCAACCGCGGCAAACGCGACGGTGTTTTACCGCAAATGGGTGTGATCGCTCCACGGGGAATTGCAGGCATTGTCATCAATTCCACCGACAGTTATTCTCTGGTGAAATCGGTGCTCAGCGTCAATAAAACGAGAATCAATGCGGCTTTAAAGAATTCCGGATATTTCGGTACGCTTACATGGCGTGGCGATAATTCGAGAATTATGCATTTGGCAGACATTCCGAAATATGTTTCATTAAAAGTTGGCGACACCATTATTACCGACGGAAAATCTGCCATCTTTCCGAAAGGTGTCATGATTGGAACTGTTGCCGGATATAATGTAGACAACAAAACGGGCTTCTGGGATATTTCTGTTGAGCTCAGCGAAAAGATGGGAGCTTTAAGTAAAATTTTCGTCGTTAAAAATCTGAAAAGAGCTGAGGTTCAGAAAATTCAGGATACGATGCAGGCCGTTATAAAGAAAGAAAATGATTAGCAGAACCTTATTTACAGATCTTTTGATCATGATTTTTCTGGTTGGGCTGCAGATTTTTGTGCTGAACAGAATTACGCTTTTCGGCAAATATACGCCGGTACTTTATCCGGTTTTTGTCATGTTTTACCCTTTTTTCAGAAACAAATATCAGTTCTTAGCACTGAGTTTCATCATCGGCTTGGCAATAGATACTTTCCTTAATTCCGGCGGAATTAATGCTTTTGCAACGACGCTTATTGCATATTTCAGAACGTTGATTTTCAGATCTTCGACCGATACTTCAACCGATTTTTTCTCTTTTCAGTCATTGCAGTGGACGCAGTTTTTGCTCTTCCTGTTTTCGAGTATTTTCCTGCATCAGCTTTTGGTTCAGTATATTGAGTTTTTCAAATTCACCAGAATTTTCGAGATCTTCCTCAATGTTTTGGTTACCAGCAGCATTTCCTTTATATTTATCATCATTTACGCATTAATATTTAAAATCAAACAAAAAGTTTGAATACCCGTTATTTTAAGATTTTTTCAGCGCTCATTATTATCGCCCTCATTTTTGTGGCGCGGCTTTCCTATCTGCAATTATTTACCGACCGTTATGCATTAAATGCTGCAAATACTTCCATAAAAACAGAATATGTTATTCCGCAGCGTGGCGTAATTTTCGACCGAAACGGAAAAATTCTTGTTGGAAACCAGCCGGCGTATGAAATTTCTTTTACTCAGGCTTTGATGAAACCCGATTTTGATACGCTTGCGTTCTGCAATCTGATGAAAATCAGCAAGTCAGATTTTATCACCAGAGTTAATGCCATTAAAGCGGAAAAATATTATTCGAAACTCACGCCGATGACTTTTCTGAAAGATCTCAGCCGAGAAGATATTGCCCGCGTACAGGAAATTATTTTTAAATATCCTGCATTTAATATTGTTTCAAGACCGCAGAGACAGTACGAAGTTTCCACTTCGGGAAACCTTTTGGGTTACACGAATGAAGTGAACGAGAGCGAAATTAAAAAAGATTCTACTTACTATCTACCCGGAGATTTTATCGGAAAAACAGGAATAGAAAAAGCCTACGAAAAAGAACTGCGCGGTATAAAAGGCATTAAATACATTCAGAAAGATATCCGTCTCCGCGATGTGGGTTCTTATAAAAATGGGACACTCGACCGTGAAGTCGTTACCGGAAAAGACATCACGCTTACCATTGACTACGATCTTCAGCGCATGGCTGAAGAAATGCTGGTAAATAAGCACGGCGCAATCGTAGCAATTGATCCCAACAATGGTGAAGTTCTGGTTGCAGCAACAGGTCCGGATATTGACCCGAATATTTTTACCGGCCCAAATAAATCCAGAAATCTCTACGCGCTTTCAAAAGACACGATCTACGAAAACAAACCCACTTTTGACCGTTCGTTGCAGGCTGCATATCCGCCTGGTTCTACTTTTAAATTACTTACTGCTTTGGCTGCAATGCAGATGGGCGTGATGGACGAAAAAACCATTTTCCCTTGCGGTGGCGGATTTTATTACCGTGGAAAAAGAATAAAAGGTCATGGTGGCGCCGATCCTCTGATACCTTCAATACAAGTTTCCAGCAACTGTTTTTTCACCTATGCTTTTATTGCAATTATTAAAAAATATCCGGGAAATCCTTCACGTGGCGTCGATGAATGGAAAAAAATCATGAGCAGTTTTGGTGTCGGCGAATTTTTAAATAACGATTTTCCGGTAGGTGCAAAGGGCAGAATTCCTTCCGGAGATTATTACGAAAAAAGATTTAAAGCCATTATGAACGCCAGCGGCTCAAAGAGAACCGATTTCAAAAACTGGGACGAAATGCCAACCGGTGCGATCTACAACGGAATGGGGCAGGGCGATGTTCTGGTAACGCCGATTCAGCTGGCCAATTATGTCGCCGCAATTGCGAACCGAGGTTGGTATTACACGCCACATATCGTAAAAGGAATCGACGGAAAACCAAATCCTGATCCAAGATTTAAAGTAAAACATAAAACGCTGGTTGATCCAAAACATTTTGAGCCTGTTCTTAAAGGAATGGAAGCTGTGGTTCTACGTGGTACGGCTGCCGGACTGAAATCAAGTGATTTTACTCAGCTCGCAAAAACCGGAACCGCGCAGGTTCCGCAGGGAAAAGACAATTCAATTTTCGTCTTGATTGCTCCTGCAGATAAACCTAAAATTGTTGTGGTTGCCGTAATGGAGCACGCCGGATTTGGAGCAACGTGGGCCGGGCCAGCTTCCACAGTTATTGCTGAAAAATATATTACCGGAGATTTGAAACGTGAGCATCTTTATAAAAAGATGATTAACGCAAGTTTTATGCCCGAATATAAGCGTCAGTGGGTCGCTGATTTGAAACGAAAAGGTCTGTATAAAGAACCTCAGCCGGATTCTATCAAGCAGAAAAAAATGCGCGACAGCCTGGAAATCGTGAAGAAGCAACGCGCCAAAATAGAAGCTGCGGCGAAGCAGAAACAACAGAAAATCAAAATATGAAAAGCTTAGAGGGAATCGACAGGCTCGGGCTGGGACTTTATTTTTTGCTGTGCACATTCGCAATAGCCAACATCTACAGTGTGGATGAAACTTTGGGCAAAAAACAGCTGATTTTCTTCGGAATTTCTGTGTTTGTAGGGTTACTGATATTTGTAAGCCGAAGTAAGTTCTTCGAAAATATGTCGGGGATCATCTATATCGGCGGCGTTTTGCTGCTCATCGGACTTTTTCCTTTCGGTAAAGAAATTTTAGGACAGAAAAACTGGTACAAATTCGGAAGTTTCACGATGCAGCCGGTAGAATTTGCAAAAATAGGCGTCGCTTTAATGCTTTCCAATTATGTTTCCGGGTCTGAATTTAACGCAAAAAATAAACGTTCACTCTACAAAGCCATCGGTATTATTGCGATTCCGGCGGTTGTCGTTTTAATGATTCCTGATGTAGGTTCGCTTCTCGTTTTTACAGCATTTTTTATCGCGCTCTACCGCGAAGGACTTTCAGGATTTTTATTCGGGATCGGATTTCTTTTCGCTGTCGTTTTTCTCGTTTCTTTAGCGGTAAATCCGCTATACGTCGTTCTCGCCATTCTTCTCATTGCAGGAGTTTTAATTTTCTTGAATTACTATAAAATGAGTTGGAACGTCATCAGCATTTCAGGGATTGTCGGTTCCATCGTACTTCTTTGCGGAATTGCGTATGCTTCGCCATTTATTTTAGAAAAAATGCCAAAGCACCAGCGCGAACGTATTGAGGTTTTATACAAAGGTGAAAAAGCGTTCCGTGATACTTCAGGCTATAATCTTCTCTACTCTAAAACGGCAATCGGTTCAGGCGGCGTTTTCGGTAAAGGTTACCGTGAAGGTTCTGTGACGCAGGGAAAATTCGTTCCTGAGCAGGAAACCGACTATATTTTCTGTACCGTGGGCGAAGAATGGGGTTTTGTCGGAAGCTCAGTTTTGGTTCTTGCTTATCTGATTTTTATAGGGAGAATATATTATCTCGCAGAACGTCAGAAATCTGGGTTTAATCGTGTTTTCGGATATTCTTTTGCCTCGATTCTGCTTATGCACTTCTCTATCAATTTAGGAATGGTAATGGGGCTTTTCCCGACCGTTGGCATTCCGTTGCCGTACTTCAGTTATGGCGGAAGTTCGCTTCTTGCCTTTTCGATGATGACGTTTATCTTTTTTAAACTGAATTATTCTGACCAGAACAGTTTGGTGTAAAATCAATCAAAAAATCTATTTTAAAATATGTCTGCAGTTTTCATTTCCGAGCAGGATTTTGATCAAAATTTGCTTGCTGGTCAAACCCTACAGAAAGGCGAATACGATCAGTGTACTTTCAGAAATATCAATTTTGAAAATGGAAATTTCTCCAGTTTTGTATTTAATGAATGCGAATTTATAGACTGTAATTTAAGTCTGGCTAAACTTGCAGGCACAGCAATCCGAGAAGTACTTTTTAAAGACTGTAAAATGTTTGGTTTAAATTTCTCAGACTGTAATGAGTTTAATCTGAAATTCCGCTTCGAAAATTGTCAGCTCAATAATTCTGTATTGTACAAAACAGACATTCGGAAGACGGTTTTTAAAAGCTGCAATCTTTCTGAAACAGATTTTGCTGAGTGCAATTTATCCGGCGCAGTATTTAGCGAATGCGATTTAAATGGCGCTGTTTTCGAAAACACAAATCTTGAAGGTGCAGATTTCCGAACGTCGTTTCATTATCAGATCAACCCAACATCAAACAGATTGAAAAATGCAACGTTCTTACGAAGTGAGGTGCACGGTCTGCTGCAGAGTTTTAAAATTAAAATTGAGTAATAAAAAAAGCCATCCCAAAATGAGATGGCTTTTTATTTTGAAATATCTAACTATAAATTTGTAGTAGCTGATGTTGTTGTAGACGCGAAGTTGTTGTAAGAATCTCCGTTTTCGGTAATGACTCTTTTTGCTGACCTGTATTTTGGTCCCCAGTAAGAATCGTTCAGTGACGAGACCATTACTCCTTTTGATGTGGCAGCGTGTATAAACATCACTTCACCGGTTTCTGTTACATTTTCTACGATCCCAACGTGAGAAATTCTGCGTCCGTGAGAGAAAAAGATCAAATCACCTTTCTGTAGATTTTCTTTTGCCACGCTCTCACCTTCCTGAGATTGTGATGCAGCAACTCTTGGAAGAGATAAACCTGCTGCGGCTCCGAAAACTGAAAGCACAAATGCTGAACAGTCGATTCCGCTTCTTGTCATTCCGCCATATCTGTAAGGCGTTCCGATGTATGTCTGAGCTTCTGTAAGAATCTGATCGATTTTCTGACTGTGTTTTACCGCTTTTGCAATGTCAGAATTTTTAATATTATTCTTCACAGCTGCGATGGCCACTGACTTTTCTGAGATAAAAGAACTGATTAGTTTATTCTTATCTGCCTCAATCTTAGCATCTAAGGCTAAAAGTTTGGCATCTGTTTTGTACTGAGTAGGAGAAGTTACCGGCTGTGATACAACATAATTTGTTGCGCAAGACTCAAGTGATATTGTAGACACTAAGGCAACTAAATAAAACAAAACTCTTTTCTTCATATATTTTTTATTATCCGTGTTAAAAAGGTTATTTATTTTTCTAAATGCATTACAAAAGTAGAGAAACCCGCCGGCGCGAGCACAATATGATTATTGTCACGTTATGGTTTTTAACAGTATTTAACATCCTACTGTAGTATGTTAAGATATAGCAACCGTCAGCTGGCTTCTAAGACAGTATGACGGTTTTTTTTATTAAGATTTTTTAACAGAAGATATTCGATGAAAACAAAAAAGACCCTTCATTTGAGGGGTCTTATTATGTTAAACAAGGCTTAGATTATCTTGTAAAAAGCATCTCTCTGTATTTTGTCATTGGCCAAAGCTCATCATCAACCATCATTTCCAGGTTATCTGATGCCTCACGAATCACGTCAAAAAGAGGTTTTACTTTCAGACAGTAATCTTCAGCCTGATGCTGGCTTTCAGTAACTGCTTTTGCGTCTTCTCTTGCAATCATTAAATCTTCTACACCCAATTTCATCGCAGAAACATTCGTAGAGATATGTGTGATCAGGCTCATCTGCTCTTTTGCTAAAGTCTGAAATTCTTCTGCTCCAAATATTTCTTTTAACCCTTTCACATTCTCAATCAGTCTGTTTTGATATTTTAAAGCTGATGGAATGATGTGATTTCTTGCAATGTCGCTCAAAACTCTCGCTTCGATATCGATTACCGTAGAATATTTTTCAAGCTTGATCTCGTTACGCGCTTCCACTTCTCTGTGCGTGAAGATGCCCATTTCTTCATAAAGATCAAGGAACTTCTGGTTCATTTCCTGCTTAAGTGCTTCAGGAGTGGTCTTCCAGTTATTAAGACCTCTTTTTTCAGCTTCAAGCGCCCAGTCGTCTGAGTAGCCGTCGCCTTCAAACATGATATTCTTACACTGCTTGATGTATTCTCTTAAAACGTTAAAGATCGCTTCATCTTTCTTAAGGCCTTTATTAATCAGAGCATCTACTTCGTTTTTGAAATCGATCAGCTGTTTTGCCGCGATCGTATTCATTACCGTCATAGATTCTGCGCAGTTTGCCGAAGAACCTACCGCACGGATCTCAAATTTATTCCCGGTGAAAGCAAACGGTGACGTTCTGTTTCTGTCGGTATTGTCTAAAAGAATCTCAGGAATCTTACCGACAACATTCAGTTTCAGATCGGTTTTCTCGTCGGGTGAGAGTTTTCCTTCGGTCACTTTCTCCAGTTCTTCTAAAACTCTGAACAGCTGGCTTCCGATAAATACCGAAATAATTGCCGGCGGAGCTTCATTGGCGCCCAGTCTGTGATCATTACTTGCCGAAGCAATGCTTGCTCTCAATAGGTCAGCATATTCGTGAACGGCTTTAATGGTATTCACGAAGAAGGTTAAGAACTGAAGGTTTTTCTTAGGGTTTTTTCCTGGGCTTAAAAGGTTTTCGCCAGTATCCGTGGCAAGCGACCAGTTGTTATGTTTGCCACTTCCGTTTACTCCAGCAAATGGTTTCTCATGGAATAAAATATGAAAATGATGTCTGTGTGCCGTTCTAGCCATCACATCCATTAATAATGAATTGTGATCTACGGCCACGTTTACTTCTTCGAACATCGGCGCCAGCTCAAACTGATTCGGGGCTACCTCATTGTGTCTTGTTGTTACAGGAATTCCCAGCTTCATACATTCCACCTCAAGCTCTTTCATAAAGTTCATTACCCGTGTAGGAATCGAGCCGAAATAATGATCATCCAGCTGCTGTCCTTTTGCAGGTGAATGTCCCAATAGTGTTTTTCCGGTCAAAACCAAGTCAGGTCTCGACTGATACAAAGCCGAATCCACCAAAAAGTATTCCTGCTCCCAGCCCAAAGTAGGCGTCACTTTCGTCACATTCTTATCAAAATACTGCATCACGTCGGTTGCCGCTTCGTCTACAGCATGAAGCGCTCTCAGCAATGGTGCTTTATAATCTAAAGTTTCTCCGGTATAAGAAATAAAAATCGAAGGGATGCACAGCGTAGTTCCCATAATGAATGCCGGTGAAGTCGGGTCCCATGCGGTATAACCTCTGGCTTCAAACGTGTTTCTGATGCCGCCGTTCGGGAACGAAGATGCATCCGGCTCCTGCTGAATAAGCATACCGCCGCTGAATCTTTCAATACCTCTTCCTGCTTCTATCGGTGTGAAAAACGAATCGTGCTTCTCGGCCGTGCTGCCAGTCAGTGGCTGAAACCAGTGTGTATAATGCGTCACGCCTTTGCTCATCGCCCAGTCTTTCATCGCAACAGCCACCTGATCTGCAATAAGACGCTGTATTTTGCTGCCTTTTTTGATGGCATCCATGATTGATGTGAAGGCCTCCTTCGTCAGATATTCTCTCATCGTGTCTTCAGAAAACACGTTTTGGCAGAACAGATCAGATAACTTCCCCGGGATTTCTACCGAGTTATCTCTTCTGAAGTCTTTGAATGGTAACGTTTCTAATGCTTTGAATCTTAAAGTTGACATATTGCTTTGAAATTTTATGGGGCAAAGTTACAAAAAAATCATTTCCTTAAAGATTTACCCCTAAAAAATTATAGGGTTGACTTAAAATATTTAATTTAATGTTTAGAAAGCCTATGTTGTTTGATGGTAAATGAAAGCATTTTCGGGTTGAAAGGCTATTTTAGTAAAGATAAAAACCCAATTGGTCTTTCTTATATATAAGGTAGCATTTTATGAATAGGTTTTCGAGGTTTGATAAAAAGCATTTTGGCTTTTGGGTAAACCGTTTAAAGGACTTAGGGAAAAGCAAGCTTGCTTTTAGAAAAACCATGCATGGATTAAAAGAAAACCATGCAAGGTTTTGGTGAAAAGCATGCATGGTTTTAAGGAAAAGCATGCATGGTTTTTTATCGGTGGTTATTTTCATCTTTTTTGAAGCAGAAATGATTTTGTTTTAAAGCAAACGCAGACTGATGCAAAAGATCGCCATCTTTTGGGGAAATGATTACTACGAGTTGCTAAAGTCGTTACTACGAGTTGCCAAAGTCGTTACTACGAGTTGCCAAAGTCGTTACTACGAGTTACCGAAGTCATTACTACGAGTTGCTGAGGTAATGGCGGCGGGCTTTCGCGAAGGTTTTTTTTAACAGATAAAAGGAGGCGTTATTTAAAACCGAATCTGCTTTCAAATGATAAAAATCTACACCGGTACTATCGCATTCAGCGCATACAATATTAAGGTATGTTAAAATCATTTTCCGCAGAAAACCGTATATTTGAATGAAATTTATAGTATGACAAATTCCAGAGCCAGAGAAACTACCGAGGCGATCGAAAGACTGTATATCTCAATGCGACACCTGTTTTACAGAGGTTTCTTCAAGCCGGGCGGCGTTTCCGGCGAGAGCTTACGAAGCTTACTCAAAATCATTAATCCTGAAATCTACGGCACCATGAATGTTCCCAGCAAGCTGGAACTGAATGGCCTTATGTATGTGCTCGACCGTCTGCCGGAAGGCATTGAGGAATGTGCTTTCATACACCTCACCTCAGATGAGGGTTTTGATAAAGGCAGCTTCGAGCCGATTGTTCCCAAAAAAAGAAGGCGTAACTGCTACCGTATTGATGAGCATCAGATGAATATTGAAGTCCTTCTGGGCCGCTCTGAGATCTACGATATCCTTACGCACCTTACGTTTCTCTATATTGAAGCCGATAAAATACGCGATCTTGCTTTCATTCAGGAAGAAAACTGGAAGCCGAAACGTGCCTTCAAAATCATCGAAGAGGTGGTGAAAGGCGAGAAGAAATTCAGCCGGAAGGAGAAAGAGGTGGCACTCATTCATCTTTCTTCGCTCATCGGAAGATCGTTTGATGAAACGCTGAATGCGTATAAAGAATTTGGTGACGACGAAAACCCAGACCGATTATTTAAAATCATTTATCACCTCGGGAAAGCCAGTCTGGAAGATGCCAAGCAGAGCCGCGAGCGCGAGATTCATTTTTCGGCCATCTTAAAGGAAAGAGTGGGACATCATTATTTCGGGGAGAAATGGGCGAATAAGGTGAAAGATGTTCTGTACGAAAACAATCTGCACATGCGCCCGCTGCACATCATCTCGGCCAATATGCATTCGGTGAAAAATATGCTGTACGCCAACGATGCGCTGAAGAAGAAACAGAGCAAAACCACCGATTATAAGATGTACGAAGAGATCTCGAATAAGAAAGAACTTCGTGATAAAGTCTTGAAATACGCGCTGGATGAAGGTTTAATCTACATTAAAGACAAAAGCGGAAGCAACATCGATGTGCAGATCATCGACCTTACAAAAATCGACCTCAACAATACACCTTTCAGCGGAGCACAGTTTGCCGGTGATGATGTGATCATGGTATTCGATTATGCTTTCGGTGAGCAGGCTTATGAAGTGATGGATGAGTTGCTGAGACCGTTTGAGCAGAAAGGTGAAGTCTACATGATGAAGGTGAAATCTGTATCTATCATGGGAAAAGCAGGGATTCTTGCAGGTGGGAAAGGCGACATTATGATCCCGACATCACATATCTTTGAAGGTACAGCAGACAACTATCCGTTTGAGAATGCGCTGACGATGGATGATTTTGATGATGAGGAACTTCGGGCATTTGAAGGCACAATGATTACCGTACTCGGCACGTCGCTTCAGAACAGAGATATCTTATCTTACTTTATGAATACGTCTTGGAAGGCAATTGGCCTCGAGATGGAAGGCGCGCATTATCAGAAAGCCATACAGGTGGCCTCTAAAATAAGACATCATATCGCACCGGATCTTTTTGTCTGCTATGCGTACTATGCATCTGATAATCCTTTGGAAACGGGAAGCACGCTATCATCCGGCGGACTTGGTTTAACCGGCGTGAAGCCAACCTATCTTATTACGCTTAAGATTATTGAAAAGATTCTGCATGGCGGAGTTACTGTGAGTTCGCAAAAGAATTAAGCAGGTTTTATAAAAAACTGAAGCCTCAGATGTTTTGATATCTGAGGCTTTTTTGTGTGAATTTTCTTTGTTTAGAAGTTATAATTTAAAGCAAAGCCATTCATTCCTGCACCAAAACTGATGCTCGCTTTACTTTGACTGTCAGACGTTGATGCATTTTCTGCATCTACCGCTCTCCGGAGATTTTTCTTTACCGCAAATGCAAAGGGTAAAGCCGCGCCTGCAAATGCAATACCGGCAAGAAGAACATCTGGACTTCCTCTTTTTACTGAGACTTGCGTGGAGCCACCGCCAGGATAATAATATGTTTCATTTTTCGCTGGGCTAAGTAAACGCACCGCGCCATAGCCAATTCCGGCACCACCAATGCTGGCGAATACAAGCGAAAATGTTTTATTCGATTTGGCTTTTTGAAGATAACGTTTTGCCTGATCATTTTTGAAAAGCTTTTCAGAATCTTTCATCTTAAAATAATCATTTCCGACTTTTAAATCATAGGATGATTTATCTGAAAGTTCGACATTTTGTGCCGTTGTAAATGTAAATAAGCTTAAAGAGCATACAAGTAATAATTTTTTCATGGTATTTTTTTACTAAAGTAAGATTTTTCATTATATGAAGAGAAAAATAGAATTTAAAAAAATTCTTATCTTTTCAACTTGAAATTTGACCAATGAAAAATATTTTTTTAGTAGTATTTCTGGCTTTTGGTTTTGCTAAAGCCCAAAAAGGCCCATATTACCAGCAGTTTGCTCAGTATAAAATCGATGTAGATGTAGATGCAGAGAAATTTACTTACGCCGGAACGCAGATCTTAAACTACACAAACAACTCGCCAGACGAACTCAGTGTGGTGTATTTTCATCTGTATTGGAACGCTTTTAAACCCAATTCAATGATGGATCAGCGCGTGGCTGGTCAGGGAAAAAACGGTGACGGACGACTTCAGAAAAACGGAGTTTCAAGACTGGCTTCGATTCCGAAAGATCAGGAAGGTGCGCAAAACATTCATTGGATTAAGCAAAACGGCAAAGATCTCAAATTTGAAATTCAGGAAACGGTAATGAAGGTGTATCTGAGCGAACCGATTAAAGCTAATTCTAAAACAACTTTCACGATGGAATGGGACGCCGTAATTCCGCAACAGATCAGACGAAGCGGTAGAAACAACATTGAAGGCGTCGATATGACGATGACGCAATGGTACCCGAAAATCGCAGAATATGATTACGATGGCTGGGCAACTTTCGATTATGTGGGGAGAGAATTTCATGCGCCGTTTGCAGATTTTGATGTGACAATTAAAATAAATAAAGATTACGTGCTCGGAGCCGGAGGAACGCTCATGAATCCTTCTGAAGTGAAAGGTTATGAAGCTTCAGCGAAAATTAAAGAAGATAGAAATAAAGTGACCTGGAAATGGACCGCTAAAAACATGCTCGATTTTGCGTGGGCAGCAGATAAAGATTATTCGGTAGAAAGTTTTGATGTTCCGCAAGGTCCGAAAGTGTATTTTGTTTATCAGAAAAATGATAAAACGAAAGTCTGGAGCGAGGCTAAACCTTATGTTACAAAATACTTTCAGATCATGAATTCCCGCTTCGGGAAATATGCGTGGCCATCTTACGCATTCATCCAAGGTGGCGATGGCGGAATGGAATACGGTATGTGTACGATGATTTTAGGTGAAGCAAAATCGATTGAAGATCTGATGGGATTAATGGTGCACGAAGGTTCGCATTCCTGGTATCAGCAGATGCTGGCGACCAACGAGCCACTGAGACCTTGGATGGATGAAGGCTTTACGAGCTATGCCGAAAGTATCGTAATGAGCGAACTTTTCCCGCCAACAGATGACAGACCGAATGCTTTCGTCGAAAAAATTGATGCGTACCGGAATATTGTAAAAAGAGGAATTGAGGAACCTGCCGTTTGGCTTGGTGATCATCACGACAACGGTACGGCTTACAGCTTTGCGAGCTATGTAAAAGGGGAATTGTACTTGGTACAGCTTGGATATATTGTGGGTGAAGAAAATTTAGCCAAAATCATGAAAGTATACTATGACGAATGGCATCAGAAACATCCTACAGACCGAGATTTCCTGCATATTGCGCAAAGTATTTCGGGGATGGATTTGAAATGGTTCCATCATTATTGGATCAATACGATTAAGACGATCGATTACGGAATTAAAGAGGTTAAATACGACGCAAAATCTACAACAATTACTTTGGTAAATAACAGCCAGATTCCTATGCCTATTGACTTTTCGGTGATGACGAAGGATAAAAAACTGATCACGTATCAGATTCCGATGAATATGACGCGTACCTGGAAACAGAAAGATTCGTACGGAACTTTCACAACAGAAAAATATTGGCCATGGACGCAGAAAGAATACTCGCTCACCATTCCCTATGCCAAATCTCAGTTGTCAATGTTGGGAATCGATTTCAGCCAAAGAATGGCAGATGTGAATCCTGCAGACAATTTTGTTGAGGTCAGATAATCTGAGTTTTAAGTAAAATGTAATCCCTGAAGTTTTTTTCTTCGGGGATTTTATTTTTAAGGAAAATTATTTTAAACTTTTTAATTTTGATTTTCAATCGGTTACGTTTTAATTTAAATAAAATAAAAATTTTTTTGTAACCAAATGTTATTTCTGCTGTCTTTATAATAGAAACTACCATTACCATGAAGCTTTTGTTTAAACCTAAAAAAGAAGATCTCACGGTCGGGCTGAGAAATCAGAATCCGGCGGCGCAGAAAATCTTTTATGATAAAAATGTAAAGAAATTTCTGAGTATTGCAAAAAGCTACGTCAGCGATCTGTATCAGGCCGAAGACTGTGTAATCAAAGCATTCTGCAAGATTTTTAAACATATTGAAAGTTATCGTGGCGACGGAAATTTTGATGGCTGGGCAAGAAAAATTTTGGTGAATGAATGCCTGAATTTTATTAAATGTCACAAAACTGTTTTCTATCTTGATGAGGTAAATGCCGCGGTTTTGGAAGAGGTTTTTGAAGAAAATGTGGTTTTTGATTTTAATGCGCAGGATCTTCTCGATCAGCTTCCGGATGCATACCGGATGGTTTTTAACCTGTATGTGATTGAAGAATATTCTCATCAGGAAATTGCCGAATTTCTGAATATCTCCTTGGCAGTAAGCAAAACGCAGCTTTTCAGAGCTAAAGAAAAACTGAGAAAGATTTACTTTCAACAACAAAAAACACTGAAAAATGAAAACGTCTAAACATACTTTTGAATTCGAAATAAAAAAACAGATCGACTCACGCGAAATCGCGCCTTCGAGAGATCTCTGGGCTTCAATCGAAGCGCAGACGCAAAACCAGGAAGTGATTCAGACAAAAAAAATCAACTGGTTTTTGGTTGCCGCCTGTACGCTTTTGCTGGTAAGTCTGGGAACAGCGCTCGTCATTAACGAAGATGAAAAGCCAACATTAATGATCGCTCAGAAAGAAGATTTTAAGCAAAATAAAAATAAAAATGCCGAGCAAAAGCCAGCATCTGAAATTAAAACTGATAAAGTGAAACCTACATTTTCTACAGCAAACACAAAAGTCGTTTTTGCTGAAAAGAAGAAAAATATTATTCCGGCACCGAGAGAATTGAGAACTGAAATTCTTCCTTCAAACGAAACAAAAATGCAGATTCCTGTTTTGCAGGCTGATAAAATTTTAGCCAAAACAGATTCGGCAAAAGTGCAGAAACGCAAAAAATATGTAGATCCTTCTACACTGCTTTTTTCGGTGGAGCACAAAGATGCAATCGAGCAGACCAAAGACGGCAGCAATGTCGCGAAGATCGACCTCAACTCAAAATAACTTTAAAATAAACTTTAAAAAAATAATATCATGATTAAGAAATTTATCATCACAGGAATGCTGTGCCTTATCGCCAACACGTACCACGCGCAGCGCAATCTCAAACTCAACCTTAATTCTAAAAAGGAATCTGCCGTGAGCCCAATGGTGAAGGAGAAAGTGGAAGAGTACGCCGATAAAATCGATTCGATTATTAAAGAAGAAAAAAAGCTGATGGAAGCCGAACTTTTGGTTTTACAGAGCAAAAATCTACCGAAACAGGATTTTGACAAACAGAAAGCAGAAATTGCTGACCGTTATTCTGAAAGAATTGATACAAAAATAGAAGCGCTTGGTTTTGACCTTGATGAAGTGGTGCAGAAGCAGGTTCGCTTTTCTCTATTGAGTTCTGATGTAGCCTCAAACGAAGAATTGAAAGCGCAGCTTTTGAAAAAATTTAAGCCGACAAGAAGCTTCGACGGATATTTCTCTTACGGTGTGATGACGCTTACCAATGATCTTGCGGACAATGATCTTGATAAAAATCTCGGCTACGCAAATAATCTTGAGTTTGGTTTAAAATTTAATTATCAGTTCAGCCGCACAAGTCCGTGGGGATTCTTCTCTGGTTTGGGTTTCTCATGGCGTACTGTACGGGCAGACAATAATCTGGTTTTCGCAAAGCAGCAGGAAAATGTATACCTCGCAAAATACGAAGGCAGTCTTGATAAAAGTAAGCTGAGAACGGGTTATCTGATCGTGCCGATCGGTTTGCAGTACAATTTTTCTAAACTTAAAAATGCAGGAATGGACATTCAGTATCGTCCGTACGAAGACGGTTTCCGCGTGGGCGCGAATATGTATGGCGGCGTGAGAATGTCTACCAATAATATAGTGAAAGGCGACGTGCAGAGTTTCAGAGACCGCTCAAATTATCAGGTGAATCCGTTTATCTACGGTGCTCAGCTGACGGTTTCTTACAATAATGTAAGTCTTTTTGTGAAAAAAGATTTCAGCAATTTTTTTAAAGATTCTTATTTCGCAAACGATAAAGCGTTGGTTTTTGGGGTTGCTTTAGGCTGGTAGTTTTAGTTTCTTCATATTTTAATGAGAGCTCCGGGGATTCATTTCTCTGGAGTTTTTTTTAAATTAGTTAGCTTTACAGAATACACCGATAAATATTATATGAGTAAATATTTAAGTTTTTATATGTTCTCATTTTTTCTGCTAATCACAAATTGTGCTTCTGTACCGCAGATCTCTTATATAGAAAATCGAAGTGAAGAAGATAAAGCTTTGGGAAAGAACAGGATTATGATTCAATTCAGTGAAAATGACAGTTTGATTTGTAATATGAAAATCAATACAAATAAAAATATTTTACTTAAAAATGGAATTTCTTTAGTGAAACCTTTAAAAGCTAGATCATTTGATAATACCAAAAATTTTGAATATCAGCTCGATGATTCTTCAAACTATATCAAAATACATTATGGCAAGAAGGAGTATAAAATTAATTTAGATAAACGATACGCACTTTTATTTCTTGATTTAAATCTAGGTCGGTTAGAGGTTGGATTTTCAAACAGTGAACCTCAATTTATGGTTAATTGTTACTAAATGAAAAACTCCGAAAGCAATCTTCCGGAGTTTTCTTATCAATATTTAATCTAAAAAACCATTCTATTTTAAGCTGCCGACCATGTCTTCAGGTTTTACCCATTCATCAAACTGTTCAGAGGTAACAAAACCAAGATTTACGGCTTCTTCTTTCAAAGTCGTTCCGTTTTTGTGAGCGGTTTTGGCAATTTTTGCCGCATTTTCATAACCGATATGCGTATTGAGCGCTGTTACCAGCATCAAAGATTTTTCAACCAGTTCTTTAATTCTTTCGTTATTTGGTTCAATTCCCACCGCACAATGATCGTTAAACGAAATACAGGCATCGGCAATCAACTGTGCAGATTGAAGGAAATTATACGCCATAACGGGTTTGAAAACGTTCAGCTCATAATTTCCCTGCGTTCCCGCAAAAGAAATCGTCGTATCATTACCCAAAACCTGCGCGCAAACCATTGTTAAAGCTTCATTCTGCGTGGGATTTACTTTTCCCGGCATGATCGAACTTCCCGGCTCATTTTCAGGAATATGAATTTCGCCAATCCCGGAGCGCGGCCCGGAAGCCATTAATCTGATGTCCTGCGCAATTTTGTATAAAGAAACCGCAAGTTGTTTTAATGCGCCGTGTGATTCTACAATCGCATCGTGAGCGGCCAGAGCTTCAAACTTATTTTCGGCAGTCACAAAAGGCAATCCGGTAAATTTCGCAATATATTCAGCGACTTTTACATCGTAACCTTGCGGTGTATTTAATCCGGTTCCTACTGCTGTTCCACCCAAAGCCAATTCGGAAAGATGCGGCAACGTGTTTTTTAATGCTTTCAAACCATAATTAAGCTGCGCCACATATCCTGAAAATTCCTGACCTAAAGTCAAAGGCGTTGCATCCATCAAATGCGTTCTCCCGATTTTCACGATATTTTTAAAAGCTTCTGTTTTTTCAGCTAAAGTATCGCGAAGCTTTTCCACCGCAGGAATCGTATGTTCAACTACTTTCTTGTACGCAGCAATGTGCATCGCCGTTGGATACGTATCGTTTGAAGACTGCGATTTATTAACATCATCATTCGCATGAATTTCAGATTTTTCTCCTAAAACGCCGCCATTATTTACATGCGCACGATTTGAAACCACTTCATTAATATTCATATTTGATTGTGTTCCCGAGCCGGTTTGCCAGATGACAAGCGGAAACTGATCGTCTAGTTTTCCTTCCAGAATTTCCTCGCAGACTTTGGCAATCATGTCTCTTTTTTCGGCAGGAAGTACACCTAAATCGGTGTTCGTATACGCCGCTGCTTTTTTAAGATAAGCAAACGCTTCAATTATTTCTTGTGGCATAGAACCTTCCGGCCCGATTTTAAAATTATTGCGCGAGCGCTCCGTCTGCGCACCCCAAAATTTATCTGCAGGCACCTGCACGTCGCCCATCGTATCTTTTTCTGTTCTGTATCTCATTTCTGATTTTTTAAAAATTTTAATTTAAACTTTTGTTTGAATTCAAATAGAAATTCGAAACTTAAAGCTTAAAGTATAAATTTAGTCATTACATCAGACTCTCGCAATTTATAATGATTATAAATACAATTTAAAAGATAGAATTTACAGCACAATTTTTTACTAATAATTAATTTTGCGGCGAAATAAAATGCGCAATGGAATTTAATTATCAGGATCCTTATCCAATTCAGAAAGACGATACACCGTATAAAAAACTCACTTCAAACTATGTAAAAGTAGAGCACCACGGCGAAAGAGAAGTGTTAACCATCGACCCAAAAGGTCTTGAACTTCTTGCTGAAGAAGCAATGGCTGATGTTTCTTTTATGCTCCGTTCTTCGCATCTGGAAAGTTTAAGGAGAATTATTGACGATCCTGAAGCTACTGATAATGACCGCTTTGTTGCTTACAACTTACTTCAAAATGCTGCGGTAGCCGTGGAAGGCGCGTTGCCGTCTTGCCAGGATACCGGAACAGCCATCGTGATGGGAAAAAAAGGAGAAAACGTCTACACCGGCGTTGATGACGGCGAATATCTCAGTCGGGGAATTTACAACACGTATCAGAAAAGAAACTTAAGATATTCTCAGATTGTTCCTTTAACGATGTTTGAAGAAAAAAATTCCGGATCAAATCTTCCGGCGCAGATTGATATTTATGCTAAAAAAGGAAATTATTACGAGTTTTTATTTTTAACAAAAGGCGGCGGCTCGGCAAACAAAACGTTCCTGTATCAAAAAACAAAATCTTTATTAAACGAAAAATCTCTGGAAGCTTTTGTAAAAGAGAGAATTTCAGATTTGGGAACAGCTGCGTGCCCGCCATACCACTTGGCTCTGGTGATCGGAGGAACTTCTGCGGAAGCGAATTTAGCAGCGGTAAAAAAGGCATCCGCAAAATATTACGATCATCTTCCGACTGAAGGAAACGAGGCCGGACAAGCCTTCAGAGACCTGGAATGGGAAGCAAGAGTACAGAAAATCTGTCAGGAAAGTGCGATCGGGGCACAGTTTGGCGGAAAATATTTAACGCATGATGTACGTGTCATCAGGCTTCCGCGGCATGCAGCTTCTTGTCCGGTTGGGATGGGCGTTTCCTGCTCGGCAGACCGGAATATTAAAGGAAGAATTACCGCCGAAGGTATTTTCCTCGAGCAGCTGGAAGATAATCCGAAAAGATTTTTGCCGGCAACGCCACCGCATTTGGAAGCAGCAGTTGAAATTAATTTAAATAAACCGATGCCGGAAATTCTGGCGGAACTTTCAAAATATCCGATTAAAACAAGACTGAAACTCAACGGAACTTTAATCGTGGCGAGAGATATTGCCCACGCAAAAATTAAAGAACTGCTCGATGCAGGACAGCCAATGCCGGAATATTTTAAAAACCATCCGATTTATTACGCTGGACCTGCAAAAACTCCTGAAGGAATGGCTTCCGGAAGTTTTGGTCCGACTACTGCCGGAAGAATGGACGTTTATGTAGATGAATTTCAGAGCCATGGCGGAAGTATGATTATGTTGGCAAAGGGAAACCGTACGGCAGAAGTGACCAATGCGTGTCATAAATATGGCGGATTTTATCTTGGATCGATCGGCGGACCGGCAGCAATTTTGGCGAAAGACAATATCGTATCGGTAGAAGTGGTTGATTTTCCTGAATTGGGAATGGAAGCGGTGAGGAAGATTGAAGTGAAAGATTTCCCGGCGTTTATCATCTCGGATGACAAAGGAAATGACTTTTTCGCATCTCTTGCGCACTAAAATCAGTTTAAGCCAGATATTAAATAAACAAATACCTGCAAATTGTACAGCTTATCTTTTGACCTAAAAGAAAAAAGTTCTAAATTTGCCTAAAATCTAGTAGAAAAATGATCTTATCAGCATTTTGGCCGTTTTACCAGTTCCTTTGGACGATCTATTTCATCACCATGTTTCTTGTGGGATTCTGGTGTATATTTATGTTCTTCGGTTTAGTTATTCCTTTGTGGCTTACAGAAGGTCTTAAAGAATATTTCGGTAAGGTAAAACCTTTCGATCCGGAAGATGTAAGAAGCAAAATGATCTACGAGCAGGAAGGTGTGGAAGTTATCTACAGCCAGCCGAAAGGTCACGGGCCATTTATTCACGACAGCCACGGCCACGATAATCACGGACATCATTAATTGATTGTCATTGCTTTCTCACCAGAATTCTGAGAAAGTAATATCATAGCAAAACAACATATACTAAAACCACTGATTTCTTCGGTGGTTTTTTTACATCTCAAAATCGTATCTTTGCCAACTAAATTTTTATTATGTCTAAATCATTAATCCCGAAACTTGAAGCGATAAAACAGCGATATAATGAGGTGGCCGATCTCATTATACAGCCAGACGTAATTTCAGACCAGAAAAAATATTCTTCTTTAAACAAAGAATACAGCGATTTAGGAAAAATTGTTCACGTTTACAATCAATATAAAGGTGCATTAGATAATATTGCAGAATCTGAAGAAATCATTGCCGATGGTTCAGACAGAGATCTTGTGGATATGGCAAAAGAAGAAAAAGTAGAAGCTCAGCAGAAACTTCCGGGTTTGGAAGAAGAATTGAAGGTGCTTTTAATTCCTAAAGATCCTACAGACGACAAAAACGTTATCGTGGAACTTCGTGCCGGAACCGGTGGCGATGAAGCAGCGATTTTCGTGGAAGACGTTTACAGAGCTTACGCTATGTTTTTCAAAACAAAAGGCTGGAAACACGAGATCACAGACTCCAGTGAAGCGGCAAAAGGTTTTAAAGAATTAATCATCAAAATTGAAGGCGATGGCGTGTACGGAATCATGAAATTTGAATCCGGCGTTCACCGTGTACAGCGTGTTCCTGAAACTGAATCTCAGGGGCGTGTGCACACTTCGGCAATCACAGTAGCGGTTTTACCGGAAGCTGAAGAAATTGATTTTGAATTAAATCCTGCAGATATCGAAATGCAGACTTCCCGTTCTGGTGGAGCAGGTGGGCAAAACGTAAACAAGGTTGAAACAAAAGTACAGTTGACGCACAAGCCTTCAGGAATGGTGGTGGTTTGTCAGCAAGCACGTTCTCAACTGGCTAACCGTGAATTGGCAATGGAAATGCTCCGTACCAAATTATACGATATTGAGGTTCAGAAATCTGTTGGAGACATCGCTGCACAACGTAAATCGATGGTTTCTACTGGAGACCGCTCGGCAAAAATTAAAACGTACAACTATCCGCAGGGAAGAGTTACAGATCACAGAATCGGTAAATCAATGTATAATCTTGATGCCTATATGAATGGCGATATTTCTGAAATGATTGACGCCGTAATCATGGCAGAAAATGCTGAAAAAATGAAGGGCGAAGAAGAGAATTATTAATTTTTTTCTTATTTAAATATTTGAAAGCTTCTGAGAAATCGGGAGCTTTTTTTATTCACCCAACTTTCTTATTTTTGAGAAAACCATTGCAATGATTTTAAAACCGATATTACTTACAGCCGGTGTGCTGTTTTCAGCAACTTTTTATTCTCAGAAAATGAATTATCCTAAAGCAGCAAAAGGAAATCAGACCGATACCTATTTTGGAACTGCTGTTGCAGATCCGTACAGAGATTTAGAAAATGACTCTGAACCTACGAAGAAATGGGTGGATGAAGAAGTTGCTTACAGTCAGAATTATTTATCAAAAATTCCTTTTAGGGAGCAAATTAAAAAGCAATTAACAGATATCTGGAATTACGAAAAAATTGGTGCACCGTTCAAAGAAGGAGATTATACGTATTATTATAAAAATAACGGACTTCAGGCGCAATCTGTATTGTACAGAACCGATAACAAAACAAAAACTACTGAAGTATTTTTAGATCCAAATAAATTTTCCGAAAAAGGAACAACTTCGCTTTCAAGTTTGTCTTTCAATAAAAAAGGAAATTTGGCGGCATACGCAATTTCAGAAGGCGGAAGCGACTGGAATAAAATCATCATTATCGACGCTGTTACCAAAAAACAAATCGACGAAACCATTGTCGATGTAAAGTTTAGCGGGATTTCCTGGCAAGGCGATGAAGGTTTCTACTATTCAAGCTACGACAAGCCAAAAGAAGGAACGGTTTTGTCTGGAATGACCGATAAACATAAAGTTTTCTTCCATAAATTAGGGACAAAACAATCTGCAGATCAGTTGATTTTCGGTGGAGATAAAACTCCAAGGAGATATTTGGGAGCGGGCGTCTCTGAAGATCAAAGATATTTAATCATTTCTGCAGCGAACGCAACCAACGGAAATGAATTATACATTAAAGATTTAAAGAAAGGGGGCGATTTTGTTCAAATCAATAAAGGCTTTGATATCAACGTAAATCTAATTGATACAGAAGGCGACAATCTTTTCATTTTTACAGATAAAGATGCTCCAAATATGCGTTTGGTAAAAACGACTATCCAAAATCCGTCTCCCGAAACCTGGAAAGATGTTATTCCTGAAACCGAAAATGTATTGGGAATCTCTTCTGGTGGCGGTTATTTCTTTGCAACCTACATGGTTGATGCCATTGATAAGGTAAAACAGCTTGATAAAACCGGAAAACTCATCCGAGAAATATCGCTACCGGGAAAAGGAAATGTCGGCGGTTTTGGTGGAAAAAAAGAAGAGAAAGAGATGTATTATTCTTTCAGCAACTACATCACGCCGGGAACTACTTATAAATTCAATGCAGATACCGGAAATTCTGAGGTTTACCAAAAACCTAAAGTCAAATTTGACCCAGAAAATTATATCTCAGAACAGGTTTTCTACACCTCAAAAGACGGCACAAAAGTTCCGATGATGATTAGCTATAAGAAAGGACTAAAGCTGGATGGAAAAAATCCAACCATGCTGTATTCTTACGGTGGTTTCAACATCAGTTTACAGCCATCGTTCTCAGTAGTCAATGCCATCTGGATGGAAAATGGTGGAATTTATGCCGTTCCCAACATTCGCGGCGGTGGTGAGTACGGTAAAAAATGGCACGATGCAGGAACGAAAATGCAGAAGAAGAATGTATTTGATGACTTTATCGCAGCAGGAGAATACCTACAAAGCAAAGGCTACACTTCAAAAGAATACATGGCACTTTCAGGAAGATCAAACGGTGGACTTTTGGTTGGTGCAACCATGACGATGCGCCCTGATTTGGCCAAAGTGGCTTTCCCTGGAGTTGGTGTTTTAGATATGTTGAGGTACAATAAATTTACGGCCGGAGCAGGTTGGTCTTATGATTACGGAACTGCCGAAGACAATAAAGAAATGTTTGATTATTTGAAATCATATTCTCCGGTTCATAATGTAAAAGCAGGAACTTGCTATCCTTCAACGATGATTATTACTAGTGATCATGACGACAGAGTAGTTCCGGCGCATTCATTTAAATTCGGTGCAGAGTTGCAGGAAAAACAAAAATGTGCAAACCCTATTTTGGTGAGAATTGAGAAAAATGCAGGTCATGGTGCAGGAAGAGCAACAGATCAGGTAATCAGCGAAAATGCAGATTTGATTTCTTTTGCTTTGTATGAAATGGGAATTAAAAAGCTTGGGAAATAATTTAGATTAAATTATAAAAAATTAGGTTAATTATGAATTTGCAAGATTTAGTGCCAAAAGAAAAAGACGACGATAGACACATCGTAAAACTGAAAAAGCTATCATTCGAGGAAATTCAGCCTATTATTCCTGACTTATTAGAGTGGCTTCAAGATATTAATTGGCCCATTGCAAGCGATGTAGCTGATGTATTAGAACCTTTTGCAGATAAATTGACACCATATCTGATGGAAGTTTTAATATCTAATGATGGTATGTGGAAATATTGGATTTTAACCATTTTTGGTAGAGAAACAAGAGATGAAGTTTTCTTAAAAGAGATTAATAGAATAGCGACAAATCCGACACGAGATGAGATTGATTGTGAGGTTGATATGGAGGCACAAGCAATTCTAAATGGAGATTATAACTAAATTTACCATAGGTTCAGGTCTAAAAGCGATTTTGTAACAATACAAAATCGCTTTTTGTTTTGTATACGAACAATATTAAAATTTTTGGAAGTCCCAACGGGACGACTTACCAAAGAATAGGATGAAATCCTACTAAATTAAACCAAATAAGCTACTTCAATATCTAAAAACTACTGTGTTTTTTTACTAAATATAACAAAAAACTCTATGTGGCTAAATTGTTAAAAAATAATCATTTTTCACTATCTAAATACCCTCTTTCATGTTGACAATCAGCACCAAAACATTTCCTTAAAAATGCTTACTTTTAAAATCTTAAATCAGAAAGCATGAGAAGGGAAATTCAAAATAAAAATCCCCAATTTACCATATTAGAAAAGCAGATTGAAATCTATCCGTTTGAAAAAGATGGTTTGGAGCTTAAATCATCGTACACAAAAGATGATGTAAAAGATGAAGCTCTTACTCAGACTTCTCCCGGAATTACGCCGTTCTTAAGAGGTCCATATTCAACGATGTATGTTCAGAAGCCATGGACGGTGCGTCAGTACGCAGGATTTTCCACCGCTGAAGAATCCAACGCTTTTTACAGAAGAAACTTAGCGGCAGGGCAAAAAGGACTTTCCGTAGCTTTTGATTTGGCGACGCACAGAGGATATGATTCTGATCATGCAAGAGTTGTAGGTGACGTTGGAAAAGCCGGTGTTGCGATTGACTCTATTGAGGATATGAAAATTTTGTTTAATGAAATTCCGTTAGATGAAATCTCTGTTTCGATGACGATGAACGGTGCGGTTTTGCCGATTCTTTCGTTTTATATTGTAGCTGCAGAAGAACAGGGCGTTTCTCAGGATAAGCTTTCAGGAACCATTCAGAATGATATTTTGAAGGAATTTATGGTGAGAAATACTTACATTTATCCACCCACACCTTCCATGAAAATCATTGCTGATATTTTTGAATATACATCTAAAAACATTCCGAAATTCAATTCAATTTCGATATCAGGTTATCACATGCAGGAAGCCGGAGCCACGCCGGTTCTCGAAATGGCTTACACATTAGCCGACGGCTTAGAATACGTAAGAACTGGAATAAAAGCGGGAATGAACGTTGATGATTTCGCGCCAAGACTTTCATTTTTTTGGGCAATCGGAATGAATCATTTCATGGAAATTGCCAAGATGCGCGCCGCGAGATATATCTGGGCCACTTTGCTGAAACAGTTTAATCCTCAAAATCCGAAATCTTTAGCTTTAAGAACGCACTCGCAGACTTCAGGCTGGTCTTTGACAGAGCAGGAACCATTTAACAATATCACAAGAACGGCGGTCGAAGCATTGTCTTCAGCTTTAGGCGGAACTCAGTCTTTACATACGAATGCTTTGGATGAAGCGATTGCGCTACCAACAGATTATTCAGCGAAAATTGCAAGGAATACACAAATTATTCTGCAACAGGAAAGTGGAATCTGCGATGTCGTAGACCCAATGGGCGGAAGTAATTTGGTGGAAGCTTTAACTCAGCAGATGATTGAAGAAGCCATGAAATTCATCGATGAGGTGGAAAAAGAAGGTGGAATGACCAAAGCCATCGAAGCAGGAATTCCTAAAATGAGAATTGAGGAAGCGTCTGCAATAAAACAAGCAAAAATTGATAGTGGCGAGGAATTTATCATCGGTGTCAACTCTTTTAAATCAAATTTAAAACAGATGCAATTGGAGATCTTAGATATCGACAACACTGAAGTTCGCAGAAAACAAATTGAAAGACTTGAAGCCATTAAATTAAGCAGAAATACCGTGGCGGTGAGCCAAATTTTAGATGACATTCGTATGTGCGCAAAGTCTGGAAGTGGAAATCTTCTTGAATTGTGCATCGAAGCTGCTCGCAGAAGAGTTACTTTGGGCGAAATGAGTGATGCCATGGAAGAAACCTTCGGACGATATAAAGCCAACATCAGAACCATACAAGGAATTTACGCTATGAATGCAGGTAAAAACGAATACTTTGGTCAGGCGCTTCAGCTTACCCAAAAATTTGAAGAAGAAGAGGGCCGCCGCCCGAGAATTATGGTGTCGAAAATGGGACAGGACGGTCACGACCGTGGAGCGAAAGTAGTAGCAACAGCCTTTGCCGATATGGGATTTGACGTGGATGTAGCACCGCTCTTTCAGACTCCGGAAGAAGTAGCAAAACAGGCGGTGGAAAATGATATTCACATCTTGGGAGTGTCTTCTCTGGCTGCAGGTCACAAAACTTTGGTTCCGCAGGTTGTTGAGGAATTAAAGAAATTGGGAGCAGAAGATATCACGATTGTTGTTGGCGGAGTAATTCCACAACAGGATTATGAATTTTTGTATGCGAACGGGGCAGATTTTATTTTTGGACCCGGAACAAATCTTCCAAAATGTGCTGTGGATATTTTGAATCGGTTTTTAAAAAATTAAGTAGGAACTCTGATTTTAGAATTAAAAATATATTCTAAATATTTTATTTAACATTCTTTAAATCTCAGATTGCACATCATTTGCACTTTACGCCACAACCAAAAAACAAAATAGTATGGCGTACACTGTGATTTCGGTATTTCCTGCGAGTGCAGATACCGAAGAAATTAAAAAAGACTTACAGAATCAGGGATTCGACGGCTCCAATATCATTATCTCCACTTCAAAAATGGAAAGCGAATCGGCAATCGGAGATTATACAGAAGATGATAGAACCAAAAGTTTCTGGGATCATCTTTTTGTGAACGACAATGAGATGCTTGATGCGTACAGCCGCGAGAGCAAAGGTAAAACTAATATTGTAGTTTACGCTGCCAATCTGGAAGAAGCCCAGGAAGCAAAAAATATTCTATACAGTAAAGGTGCGGTAGAAGTTAAAAAGAAATCTTCTGATGAGCACGATGAATCAGAAGAAAATGCCAAAGGAGCAGGATTGCCGCAGGATGTTTACGACGGAATTATCGCAAAAGCAAAAAACGATGTCTATTTTCTCGACCGCGAGCGCATTTATAGTCCCACAAGCCGTGGAATGGGCGACACGATGGATGGACTAGGGTCTAAAGATTAAATTCAATATAATCCATAAAAAACCTGCTTTTAAAGTTAAGCAGGTTTTTTTAGTTTAAATAAAAATTTCTGCGAGACCGATGATTTTTTTTTGCCAATTATAAAATTATTCTATATTTGCATCTGAAAATCAAGTTCAACCAACAAATAAACAACGAAGCAATGTTCAAATACAACTTACATACATCAGTAGGATTGCCTTTTGCAAAGGCAGGGCTTCGTGGTTTGGTACATTCTTAGAGCAACAGTATAATGAAATATCAAAACCCGGAGTCGAAAGATTTCGGGTTTTTTATTGCGCAATATTACAAACTCAAAACAGTTTCCCCGAAATCAACTTTTTATTAGGAGCTTAATCCCGCTGTCTACTGTATCTTTTTTTGCCTACGCTTTTTTCAAGCCAATGCAAAAAAAAAGGATGCCGTTTCCATCGGGGCTAGAAATTACAACTCCAAACAAACTTTGTCAGAAAATTGAAAAATTTGACAAAAAAATTAATCAACTAAGAACTTAGTTGGTTTAAATATTTGATGCAGGAATGTCTAACATCTCGTGTCTAATATCTAACATCTTATTAAAAAACAATGGGAAATTTAAAACTAAAAGGAAAAGATATATTAAAATTAGGTTATCCAAACAACCAGAGCGTTAACATCGCTTTGGAAGTGATGAAGAGAAATTTTGCAACCAAAAATATTCATTATGTAAAATCTCTTCTCAAGGAAATCCAACAAAATCCGGAGAACTTCGAGAAAGATTTAACCTTCGGACAAATTGCGGAAGCTTTGCTTTCATCAAAGAAAACCGAGAAAAGAATGCTCAACACGAACCGAGCATCTTTTCAAATTTTCGGAAACAATATTTCTGATGAAGCAAAAAACCAATTGTATACCGCATTGAAATTGCCAATTGCAACACAAGGCGCTTTGATGCCCGATGCACACAGCGGTTACGGACTTCCAATCGGTGGTGTTCTCGCTGTGGAAAATGCCGTAATTCCATACGGAGTCGGGATGGATATTGGCTGCAGAATGTCACTCAGTATTTTGGATACGCCAATTTCATATCTGGACGGCGCAAAAGATAAATATGAAAAAGCGCTTGCCGAACACACCAAATTCGGGATGTATGAAACGCACAAATCTCATGTCGACCACGAAATTTTCGACAGAGACACGTTCAATTTAATTCCGATTTTGAGAAGATTAAAAGGAAAAGCCATCAAACAAATGGGAAGTTCCGGTGGTGGAAATCACTTTGTGGAATTCGGGGAAGTTGAAATTACGGAAGAAGAAGAACAAATCAATCTTCCAAAAGGAAAATACCTCGGAATCCTTTCGCACAGCGGCTCACGTGGATTGGGAGCAGAAATCGCTCAGTATTATTCGAGAGTGGCGACTGAACAATGTCCGTTACCCAAAGAAGCGCAAAATTTCGCCTGGCTGGATTTGAACACGCATCTCGGAGTGGAATACTGGACAGCGATGAATCTTGCTGGAGATTATGCTTCGGCCTGCCACGACGATATTCACAGAAGACTGGTGAAAGCGGTCGGCGGAAGAGTGAAAGCCAGAATCGAAAACCATCACAACTTTGCGTGGAAAGAAATCCACAACGGGAAAGAAGTGATAGTTCACCGAAAAGGCGCAACTCCGGCCAACGAAAACGAATTGGAAATGATTCCCGGTTCTATGACGGCAAAAGGTTTCATCGTGCGTGGAAAAGGAAATCCGGATTCGCTGAACTCGGCTTCACACGGAGCGGGACGGGCTTTTTCGAGAGGAGAATGCAGAAACCGTTTTACTCAGAATGACATTAAGAAAGAATTGAAACTCAAAAATGTCACCTTGATGGGCGGAAATGCGGAAGAAGCACCAATGGCGTACAAAGACATCAATGAAGTGATGAATGCGCAAAGTGAATTGGTCGATATTCTCGGAACTTTTCAACCTCGGATTGTGAGGATGGATAAATAACGATTAATGTTGGATGCGGGATGTTGGGTGTTTGATGTCAAAAACCTGCATTTTAATTCTTTCGAAAGTCATTAAATAATTTATAACAAATAGTAATAAAAAGGAGAAAAACCATAGCCCCGATTGCAGCGGCATCCTTTTTTTGCGTGGGCTTGAAAAAAGCGAAGGCAAAAAAAGATACAGCGGAAAGCGGGATTAAGCTCCTAAAAACAATGGACAAAATAATACAAATCACCTCGGGAAGAGGACCTTTGGAATGTCAGTGGGTAGTTGCCAAAGTTCTGAAGGTCTTTCTTGAGGAAGCAAAACAAAATAAAATCGGTTACGAAATCATCCACCGCGAAAATGGCGATGAAAACCTGACTTTGAAATCAGCGACTTTAGTTTTAAAAGGAAAAGAAGCAAATGAATTTCTGAAAAACTGGCTTGGAAGCATTCTTTGGATTGGAAAAAGCACTTTCAGAAAATTCCATAAGAGAAGCAACTGGTTTATCGGGATTTTTGAACTTGAAGGTTTGGAGAAAATTGAATTTAATGAAAGAGACATTCAGTTTCAGACCGCAAGAAGTCAGGGAAGTGGCGGACAAAACGTGAATAAAGTGGAAACCGCAGTTCGGGCAACGTATGTGAAAACCGGACAAAGTGTTTTCGTGCAGGATTCCCGTTCGCAATTGGAGAATAAGAAGATTTCCATCATCCGATTAAAAGAAAAAGTGATGGAATTTCACATTCAGCAATTGGAAAAACAAATGCAGGAAACTTGGAATAATCATTTGAATGTCCAGCGGGGAAATCCAATCCGGACATTTTCGGGAAGCGATTTTAGAAAGAATCATCAAGAGAAATCTTTCAAAAAAGAGAGGAATCAACTGAAAAATGAATTAAAAAACTACAGAAATGACCTTAACTAAAAGTAAATATTATTTCGAAGCTTTGGATCATTATCCATACAGCTTGCCGGATTGTCTGGAAGCGTTGAATTATGCGCTTTCTTACGATCCTGAAGATGCAGATTCGCTTTGTCTGATGGGAAGAATTTACAGCGAAATGCTCAACGATTACGAAAAAGCAAAGCTTTATTTCGAAGAAGCAATGCAATGTGATGTGACGAATCTGAATACGCCAAAATATTACATCAAGTGTCTTTTGGATAACGAAGATTTGCACGACGCTGAGAAGCTGATCAGGTATTCTTTAAAAATAAAAGGAATTGATAAAGCAACTGTATGGTTCTACAGATCAATGCTTTCAGAAAAAAGAGGAAGTTTAACAAATGCTTTAAAGTTCTTAACTGAATCTGCAAAGTATTGTTTTTCGTCACAAAGTTTAGAGGTAGTAAAAGACCGTAAGAAATTTATAAAGTCTAAAATGCCCAAGAAGGCAAAAATTAAAAAATCGAAGGAGACAAAATAAGTCTCCTTTTTATTTTGCATTATTTTACAGAAACCACATAATCATAGACCCAGCGGTGTTGCTCTTCATTAAGTCTGGCTTTTGGTGCCATAGAATTCATGATCCCGACCCACTGTACGGATGTGTATTTTGCCGGTTCGGGCAAATCGTGGCAGCGCTTGCAGGCATTTTCGAAAATGGTTTTTCCCTGTGCAATCTCAGCAGCGGTTGATTTTAAAGGCTCATTTACGACGTTTACTTTCGGTGTACATGATGCTGCGGTCAGTATGATAAAGGCAGATAACGCCCCAATTTTTTTCATAGTTTTCTTTTTAGGTTTAAACAAAAGTAAGAAAAATGCTCAGCAGAATATTTAAACTCGATGTTAATTGCGTTAAATTTAAGTTTCTTTTAAAGTCAATACATTCAAATTCTTTATTTTTGAATACATGAAATTTTCAACTGACGAACTGGTACAGGGTATTCGAGGTGGCGACAAAAGGCTGATCGCTAAAGCCATCACGCTGGTTGAAAGCAAAAAAAGCGAGCACCGTTCCCAAGCTGAAGATTTGCTTAAAAAAATCATTCCGTTTGCCGGAAACTCTGTCCGCGTCGGCATTACCGGCGTTCCGGGTGCGGGAAAATCAACCTTTATAGAAAACTTCGGAAGACTTGCCATATCGCAGGAAAAAAAAGTTGCTGTTTTGGCTATTGATCCAAGTTCTTCGCTGAATAAAGGCAGTATTCTCGGCGATAAAACGCGTATGGAAGAACTTGCCAAAGAAGAAAACGCCTTCATTCGTCCCTCGCCAAGTTCAGGGTTTTTGGGCGGCGTTGCCAATACTACCTACGAAACGATGCTTGTTTGCGAAGCGGCTGGCTACGATTATATTCTTATCGAAACCGTTGGCGTCGGTCAGTCTGAAGTTTTGGTTGCTGATATTACCGATGTTTTTCTGTTTTTAAAAATCATTGGCGGCGGCGACGAACTGCAGGGAATCAAACGTGGAATTATGGAAATGGTCGATGTGATTTTCATTAATAAAGTCGAAGAATCTAATCTTCAAAAAGCTAAAAATACAAGACTCGAATTAAAACGAGCACTCGATTTTCTTCCGGAAAAAGAAAAAAACTGGAAAGTTCCTGTTTTGCTTGGTTCTGCTTTAAATAATGAAGGTTTGCAGGAAGTTTTTGAGAAAATCAATGAGTTTATCAATCTGAAAAAGAAAACGAATTCTTTTGATGAGATTAGGCAAAAACAGTCGGAAAAGCGTTATGAATATTGGGTTCAGGAATATCTGCATCAACTGATGAAGCGCGACGAAAATCTTGAAACGGCTTATTTGGAGCATAAAAAAAATGCTTCCGAACAGATTTCAAGTCCGAGTACGGAAGCAAAGCTTTTTGTAGAAAAATTTTTAAAGAAAATTTAAGCTAAAGTTTCTCTTTAGGTTCCTCATTTTTAGAAATATAGCCGTCAAAAGTAATCGGCTGACGGTCGTTGCTTTTTATTGAAACAAATGCTTTCCCGTTAGTAAAAACTTCAATATTAATATCGCTCACATCTCTATTATCGCGGGGCTTTATTCTGAAAACTGTTTTTCCTTTTTTACCCGGAGTGTTAGTAAGCGCAAAATCCTTCGTTGTGAAACGGAGACTGTTGTCTTGTCTTCCAATCGAAGGATTAAAAACGCGGCCAAAATAAGGCAATGCCACTTCCACTTTTTCTTTTCTGATTTCAATGACGTAACCTTGTCCGTTTAGCTGCAGAACTCGGGAAGCTGGCGCGTTTGGCAGTGAGTTTAAAACATTTAAAACATCATAATCCAGCGGATGCGCACGTTCTGCATTAAAGGTAAATTCGCCCGATGCTACTAAAGCAGCTGCCTGGCTGTTTCCCTGTGTTTTCTGAGCCGTACATTGAAAGATAAAGCTGAGAAAAACAAATGCTGAGAATATTTTAAGGTAATTTTTCATGAGATTTTTATAATTACCAGAGCAAAATATGTGCAGTAAATAAATAAATTTTTTTGGAATAAATATTGTTAGGTTGTGCTACTAATAGACAATGATATGAAAATTACAAATTTATTTGGCGCTGGTGCGATATTTTTGGCAGCTGCCGCTTGTACGACTAACCCTATCACAGGAAGAAGTTCTCTGCAGATTGCAAATAATTCTGAGATTGAAGCGATGGCTTTACAGCAGTACAAACAGACTTTATCACAGTCTAAAGTGATTACAGGATCTCAGTCGACGAGCGTAAAAAACGTCGGGAACAGAATAAAAGGTGCAGCAGAAAAATATTATGCAGGAATCGGCAGAAGTGCAGATTTGGCAAATTACCGATGGGAATTTAATTTAATTCAGGATAATCAGGTCAATGCGTGGTGTATGCCAGGTGGAAAAGTTGCTGTTTATACAGGAATTTTACCGATCACAAAAAATGACACCGGTCTTGCCGTCGTAATGGGGCACGAAGTTTCTCATGCTTTGGCCGGCCACGGAAACGAGAGAATTTCTCAGCAGATGATCGCTCAGGGAATTGGTCAGGCATCTGGTTTAGCGATTAGAAATGAAAAAACAGCGTCTGTTTTTCAGGCTCTATATCCTTTGGGAGCTCAGGTTGCTTTGCTTAAATACGGAAGAAATCAGGAACTGGAAGCTGACGAAATGGGATTATATTTAATGGGAATGGCAGGATATGACCCGAGACAGGCAATACCTTTCTGGGAGAGAATGGAATCAACTTCTTCAGGATCGCGTCCGCCACAGTGGCTTTCTACTCACCCAAGTCCCGGAAACAGAATTGCTGATATTAATAAAGATTTACCGAAAGCATTAGAATACTATAAAGCTGCGGGAGGGAAAATTTAAGACCAAAAAACACATCTGATATGAAAAGTATTTCCATAATTGGGCTTATTTTGCTCGCTGTTTCTGCGCTTTTATTTTATCTGACAACCGATTTTACGGTGGAGAGAATTACGGTTTCTCACATGATGGGCGTCATGGCCGGTGTAGGAATTGGTCTTATCATTGGTGGAATGGTTGGCTACGCGAGCAAAGGTAACGCCATAAAATTGGAGCAGAAACGACAGGAGTATAAAAAACTACAACAGGAAAAAGATGAACTTGAGAAAAAAGCTTTAGAAGCTGAACGTCTGAAAACGGAGCTCGAAGAGCAAAACAAGAACAGATATCCGCAGATGTAAATAAAAAAGCGCGTTGAGAAATCAAGGCGCTTTTTTTTATTAAATTTTAGAAAGTAAATTTCTAAAGTTCGTTTTCTCATCGATAATTCGTCTTAGTTCAGAAACCGGAACTCTTTCCTGCTGCATCGTGTCTCTGTCTCTTATGGTTACGGTGTGATCGGTTAACGAATCGTGGTCAATCGTAATACAGTAAGGCGTTCCGATCGCATCCTGTCTTCTGTAACGTTTTCCAATAGCATCTTTTTCTTCGTAGAATAAATTAAAATCATATTTCAAATCGTTGAAAATATTTTCGGCATATTCAGCCAAACCGTCTTTTTTCATCAACGGAAGAATCGCTGCTTTTACAGGAGCCAAAGCCGGAGGCAATGATAAAACCGTTCTTTCTGAACCGTCCTCCAACACCTCGTCTTTTAAACAATGCGAGAAAATAGAAAGGAATAATCGGTCTAAACCAACTGAAGTTTCCACTACATAAGGAACATAGTTTTCATTTCTCTCAGGATCGAAAAACTGCAATTTCCTTCCGGAATGTTTCTCGTGCGCTTTCAAATCGAAATCGGTTCTTGAGTGAATCCCTTCCAGTTCTTTAAATCCGAACGGGAAATTAAACTCAATATCAGCCGCTGCATTCGCATAATGCGCCAGTTTCTCATGATCGTGGAATCTGTAATTGTCGTTTCCTAAACCTAAAGCCAAATGCCAGTTCAGACGCTTTGTTTTCCACTGTTCGTAGAATTCAAGTTCGGTTCCCGGAGCGACGAAAAACTGCATTTCCATCTGTTCAAATTCACGCATTCTGAAAATAAACTGTCTCGCAACAATCTCATTTCTAAACGCTTTACCAATCTGAGCAATACCAAATGGAAGTCTGTGACGAGAAGTTTTCTGTACGTTTAAGAAATTTACAAAAATTCCCTGAGCAGTTTCCGGTCTTAAATAAAGATCCATCGCAGAATCTGCAGAAGCACCCAATTTGGTTCCGAACATTAAGTTGAATTGTCTTACTTCCGTCCAGTTTCTAGAACCTGTATCAGGATCAGCAATTTCCAATTCTTCAATTAATGCTTTTACATCAGCCAAATCTTCATTTTCTAAAGACTTTGCCAGTCTTGAAAGGATTTCGGCTCTTTTCGCTCGGTATTCCAAAATTTTAGGATTTGTAGCTTCAAACTGAGCTTTATCGAAAGACTCACCAAATCTTTTGGCCGCTTTTTCAATTTCTTTATTTTCTTTATCCTCGATTTTTGCACAGTAATCTTCCACCAAAACATCTGCTCTGAAACGTTTTTTAGAATCTTTATTGTCAATCAAAGGATCATTAAAAGCGTCAACGTGGCCCGAAGCTTTCCAAGTAGTCGGGTGCATCAGAATTGCCGAATCAATACCCACAATATTTTCGTTCAGCTGTACCATCGCTTTCCACCAGTACTGTTTGATATTGTTTTTCAGTTCTGCACCGTTTTGTCCGTAGTCGTAAACTGCAGATAAACCATCATAGATCTCACTCGAAGGGAAAATAAACCCATATTCTTTTGCGTGAGAGATCACTTTCTTGAAAACATCGTCTTGCTTTGCCATAATATTTTTCTGATGTGCAAAAATAGGGAAAATGTGGGAAGTGGGAATCTCCAGTCAAATGTTTTTAGTAGAGGCAATCATAGAAGTAAAAATTGGTTAATTTTAAGAATTAGATATTTTAAATTAAAGGTATTATCATGAGAAAAAGATTTGAATACAAAACTGTGATTATCGAACCTAAAGGTTTTTGGGGAACAAAATATGATCCTGCTGAAATTGATAAAGTTCTGAATGAACACGGAAATGAAGGCTGGGAACTGGTAACTGCAGAAAGCAGAGATTACTGCGGAACTTTTTACGGCGTTATTTACACCTTCAAAAGAGAACTTTAAAAGCAATAATCATTAGTTTTGCCGAATGTTAGAAATTCTTTATCACGACGAATATCTGATCGCCATCAACAAACCGAGCGGATTGTTGGTGCATAAATCATTTTATTCCGGTGAAGCAAATACATATGCTATTCAGGAACTTAAGAAGCAAATCGGGCAAAAAGTGTATCCCGTGCATCGTTTAGACCGGAAAACTTCGGGCGTATTGCTTTTTACTTTAGATAAAGATACGCTCAGGCTGATGAGTACTCAGTTTGCGAAAAAGGCAGTTGAGAAAAAGTACATTGCGATTTTGCGTGGCTGGGCGAGAGAGGACGAGACCATCGATTACGATCTGGTAAATGAAAACGAAGTAAAACAAAATGCACTTACCCACTACAGGCGCCTGCAGACCTCGGAAATAAATTTGCCTTTTCTCAAACATCAGACTTCGAGATATTGTCTGGTAGAAGCCTTTCCGCAAACCGGACGTTTTCATCAGCTCAGAAAGCATTTTAAGCATATTTTGCATCCGATTTTAGGCTGCAGAAAACACGGCTGCAACAAACAAAACAAACTATGGCTTGAAACTTTCGGAATCACCAAAATGACGCTTCATGCGCATCAGCTAAACTTCACACATCCGGTAAACAGAGAGAAAATTTCTTTGAACGCAACCATAGACGAAGATTTTAAAAGCGTAGGCGATATCCTGAATTTCGATCTGAGTGATTTTCTGTAAAATATTTTAAACAAGATATCAAAGGTCAGCAGAACATTAATCTGAGAATGATTATTTTTGTAAAACTTTTTTTCAATGTACAAATCGCTTATTCGCCCGATACTTTTTAAATTTGATCCTGAAGAAGTACATCACTTTACTTTTTCAATGCTTAAGAATTTCGGATTTCTTACTAAATTATTTCTCCCAAAACCAATTGTCGACAAGCGACTTGAACGAGAAGTTTTCGGACTAAAATTTAAAAATCCGGTTGGTTTGGCGGCAGGTTTTGATAAAAATGCAGTTTTATTCAATGAATTGGGTGATTTAGGTTTCGGGTTTGTAGAAATCGGGACGGTAACTCCAAAAGCTCAGGCTGGAAATCCTAAGAAAAGATTGTTTCGCCTTATCGAAGACGGAGGAATTATCAACAGAATGGGTTTTAATAATGACGGATTAGAAGCGGCGATTGAAAAGCTGAAAGGTAACAAAGGAAAAATCATTATTGGCGGAAACATTGGAAAAAACACGCACACAACGCCTGAGAATTATACTCAGGATTATCTCGACTGTTTCGAAGGTCTGCATCCTTACGTAGATTATTTTGTTTTGAATGTAAGCTGTCCCAATGTTGGAAGTCACGCAAAACTGGAAGATGTAGAATATCTGAGAGAATTAATCACGGCTGTAAAAGGAATCAATCAAACTAAAGTAAATCCAAAACCAATTTTACTGAAAATCGCTCCGGATTTGAATAATCAGCAGCTTGACGAGATAATCGAACTGATTGCAGATACAAAAATTGACGGAATTGTTGTTTCAAATACATCAGTCAACAGAGAAGGTCTTAAAACTTCTGCAGAAACTTTAGCAGAAATCGGAAACGGTGGTTTAAGTGGAAAACCTATCCGTGAGCGCAGTACAAAAATGATCAAATACCTTTCTGATAAAAGCAACCGTGCTTTCCCGATCATCGGAGTGGGCGGAATTCATTCTGCTAAAGATGCGATTGAAAAATTGGATGCAGGCGCAAGTTTAGTTCAGTTATACACTGGATTTATTTATGAAGGTCCACAATTGATTAACGATATTAATCAGGAACTTTTAACGAGAGCGGGTAGAATTGGGAGGTAAAGTTGCATATTTTAGTTTAGTCTATAAAATAAAATATAGAGTAATCAAAATAGATTTATGCTAAAAAAAATATACATTATTGCATCAGTTTTTATTCTTCCATTAATATTATCAACTGTAATAATTTGGCAAATTAAACTTATTCAGAAAAGCAAAACTGATTATAATCTCTCAGTAGGGACAGTTGAAAATTTCGGATTTACTAATAAAATTGTAAAAGGAAATTATAAATCACCTATGACAGAAACAAAAGTACTTTTTATTAAGTTAAATAATAATGATACTATATATTCATTCTTTTTTAAAAAAGAATCTAAATATGATTTTATTATAGCAAACCTAAAGCAGAATGATTATGTCAAAATTTATAGCAAAAGTTTTACAAAAAGAAAAAATACAGTTGATATAATTCAACTTGAAAAAGGGCAAAAAATACTAATTGATAAAAATATTTCGGATAGGCGAGATTATGGATTAGTCGCTTTTCTTTCCTTGATCCTGTTTTTATATTTTTTTCTTCCATATAAATTTATTTGGAAGAAAAGATAAAATAAGTTTTTTGCTCTGTAGAAAATGTGTCGGTTTTATATGAATAAGCTTATCAATAATAACTCTTAGGGCTAAATAAAAAAATGTGAAACCGTATAAATAATCAATCCCACCAAACCTCCAACCAAAGTGCCATTGACACGGATGAACTGTAAATCTTTCCCGACTTCCAGCTCCAGTTTCTGACTCAATTCTTTGCCCTGCCAGTTTCCTACTGTCGAACTGATGAGGATTCCGGCCTGATGTGTGTTTTTTAAAACGTATTTGTAAGCGGTCACACGCACCCAATTGTCAATTTTATGCTGCAGATTTTCATCAGATTTTAGATTTTCTGCAAACTCGTTGATATTTTTTTTGACGTATTTTTTAAGTGAAGAATTTTCTTCCTGAAGTTCACTCAAGACTGTTTTTTTAATAGAAAGCCAAATGTCGTGCGAATACTGATCGAGTTTTTCTGCGCCAAGAAAATCGTTTTTTATATTTTTAAATTCGTCTCTCCAGCGCTCACTTTGTTTTAAATCTTCCGAAAATTCATAAATTTTGTTGGTGATCAGCTGTCGTACTTCGTGGTTTTGATTCTGCTCAATTTCCATAAAAAATTCGGAAAGTCCGCTTGCTATTTTTTCGGAAATCTTATTGTCAACAAAAGACGGAATGAAAGAATAACTGCCTTTCCGTACGCGTTCCTGAATCAGATCGTTGTTTTCTTCAATGTAATTGCTGATCTGCCCACTAAGATTGGTGATGATTTTCTGATGGTCATTTTTGTCTAATAGATAGATGATACCGTTGCCCAAAATTTTATTGAGCTGTACTTCATCTGTCATTTCACCCACTTTTTTTCCGATAAAACGGCTCACTTCCTCATCATCCAGTTTCTTTAAAATATCGAGAAAAATCAGCGAAAGATTATCGATCAGGATTTTCTGATTTCTCTCACGGAAAAGCCATTCACCTACGAAATTTGAAATTTTAAGCTTTTGAATATACGGACGGATATTCTCCGGCGAAAGAAAATTAGAAACCACAAAACTTCCAAGATTGTCACCAAGCTTCTGTTTGCTGTTTTCGATCAGATTTGTATGCGGAATCGGCAATCCCAAAGGATGCGTAAAAAGTGCACTTACGGCAAACCAGTCGGCAAGCGCGCCAACCATCGCTGCTTCAGAAAAAGCGCGGACGTACCCAAGCCAGTGTGAATCGTTATTTTTCTGAATGATGGACGTAACTATAAAAACGACCGCCATGAAAATAAATAATCCTGTGGCAAACCATTTATATTTTTTGAGCTGAATTTTCTTTTCGAGGTCAGTCATATTTTTTTTCTTTTCAGAGAAATTGTCTGTGCTTTATTTTACGGATTAAAATTTGATAGTAAATTTCAGATCCGGTTATTTTCTTTTAAATGAATTAAATTTAAACTGAAAATATCTAAAAACGTAAACAAAAACAAGATTAATGGAAAATACATCATCAAAAAACAATCCATACTATTCGCGTACAGACCGTACCAAACTGAATGTTTCCAACGAGGAATGGAAAAGAATTCTTCCCCCGGATTTATATGCTATTGCACGCGAAGCCGCTACAGAAAGACCTTTCACAGGAAAATACAATGAATTTGAAGAGTTGGGAGAATATTATTGTGCGGTTTGTGGCAATCATCTTTTCCGTTCAGATTCTAAATTTTCTTCGAGCTGTGGCTGGCCAAGTTTTTTTCAGGCTGATAAAGAAGGAACAGCGTACAACCGAGACCGTTCTCATGGTATGGAACGCGTAGAAGTTGTTTGCAAACGTTGCGATTCGCACTTGGGGCATGTTTTTAACGACGGTCCTGCACCTACAGGCACAAGATACTGCATGAATTCTGTGAGTTTAGAATTTGTTCCGGATAGTTTGGAATAATAGTTGTTGCAATTCCTTTTCGCGTTAAAGTTTCTTAATTAGAGTTAAAGTCGACAATGATTTAACTCTCTCACCGTTATGTTTTTATAATTTTGCAAGACCAATTTTATAATACATAATTAATAATGAAAGGATTTTACAGCGCACTTGGTATGATGTACATGATTACCACCTCGTTTTACATTGCTCCAAAATATACAGCGAACACAACAACGTCCACTGCTTTCAATAAAACTGAAATCGTAAAGGAATCTTCAGTTTCTACTGAAAAGACAGCTTTAGAAAAATCAGAAGAACTTTATAAGTCAATTATTTTCGACAACTCTCACCAGCTTAATTTTGATGTTTTTGCTAAAGCCATTCAGGGTTTCGATAAACTAAAAGAAACAGGGAAATTGCCATCAGAAGCTCATTTGCTTACCGTTTGCGATTTTTCGCTTTCCTCAAATGTTAAAAGACTTTGGGTGATCGATCTTGATCAGAAGACGGTTTTATTTAATTCTCTTGTTGCCCACGGAAAAAATACAGGCGACGAGTATGCGACAAATTTTTCAAATACCGAAAGTTCTTTGCAGAGCAGCATGGGTTTTTACATCACAGATACAACGTATGAAGGTGGAAATGGCTATTCTCTGAAACTTTTGGGAATGGATAAAGGCTTTAATGATGCAGCTTTGCAGCGTGCGGTTGTGATGCACGGCGCAGATTATGTGAGTGAAGAATTTGCGGCGGCCCACAAAAGAATCGGAAGAAGCTGGGGTTGCCCGGCGGTACCGAGAGCTTTGGCTCAACCGATTATCAATACCATAAAAGGTAAAAACTGCCTTTTTATTTATTACCCGGATCAAAATTATCTTGCTTCATCCGAATGGTTGAAAGCGTAAATATAATTTCAGATACAGTTTAAGCAGCTTTTTGAGCTGCTTTTTTTATTTAAATTTTTTAAAAATTACTGTAGCATTATGTCCGCCAAAGCCGAAAGCATTACTTAAAGCATAATTGATATTCTTCTCTTTTGCTTCACCAAAAACAATATTTAAATCTTTGGGAATATTCTCATCAAGTTTGTGAAGATTAATCGTCGGAGGAATAATTCCTTCCTGAATAGCTTTTATGGTGAGAATGGCTTCAACAGCTCCGGCAGCTCCCAGCAAATGTCCTGTCATCGATTTGGTAGCGCTTATATCCATATTCTTATTTCCACCAAAAACTTTTTGTATGGCACGAAGTTCAGCAAGATCGCCCAAAGGCGTAGACGTCGCATGTGGATTGAGGTAATCGATATCTTCCGGATTGATCTGTGCTTCTTTTAATGCCAACTGCATGGCTTTCACCGCACCCAAACCTTCAGGATGTGGCGCCGTCATATGATATGCATCAGCTGTCATTGCTGCTCCGGCGACTTCTGCATAAATCTTTGCTCCGCGGTTTTTTGCGTGTTCATATTCTTCTAAAATTAATGTTCCTGCACCTTCGCCCATTACGAAACCGTCGCGGTCAGTATCATAAGGTCGACTTGCTGTTTCAAAACCGTCGTTTCGTGTTGACATCCCTTTTAAAGCCGAAAATCCACCAACTGATGCAGGCGTGATCGCAGCTTCAGAACCGCCGGCGATCATTATTTTTGCTTTGCCAAGTCTGATATAATTAAACGCATCCATGATCGAAGTGTTTCCGGAAGCACAGGCAGAAATGGTGGTGTAATTGATTCCCTGAAGACCAAACTTCATAGAAATCATTCCTGAAGCAAGATTAGGAAGAAATTTGGGAATAAAAAACGGACTGAATCTTGGTGTACCGTCGCCTTCGGCAAAATCCATCACTTCTTTTTCCAAAGTCCACATTCCGCCTTGGCCGGTTCCCCAGACAACGCCGATATCGAAAGGATCAAGCGTTTCCACTTCCAGACCGGAATCTTCCATGGCTTCACAAGTCGAGTAGAGCGCAAACTGTGTAAAAAGGTCACTTCTTTTAATTTCTGCTGAAGACAGATGTATTTTCGAATCAAAATCTTTTACTTCACATGCAAAATTGAGTTTAAATTTTTCGGCATTAAATCTCGTGATTCTGTTAGCGCCGCTTTTTCCGGCGATGCTGTTATCCCAAAAATCGTGAACATTATTTCCCAAAGGCGTCACCGCACCCAAACCTGTAATAACAACTCTTTTCATCTTTTTTAAACTCTTAAAGCGAGCAAAAATAATTAAATTTTACCGCAAAGTTTAAAATGAAAATTTTAAACATAAAAAAACCATCGAGAAACTTCTCAATGGTTTTCACAATATCTAAAAATTTAAAAATTAATCTAACGTTGCTGTCATCGTGATTTCAAAATTGAAAGCGGCACTTACCGGGCAGCCTTCTTCTGCGATTTTTGCGTATTTCTGGAAATCTTCTTCAGAGATGTTTGGCACTTTTGCGCTTACAGTCAGTTCAGATTTAGTGATTTTACCTGCTGCAGGATCTAATGTAATCACAGATTTTGTTGTCAGTTCGTCTGGTGTAAAACCTGCCTGAGTAAGTTCTGCGCTCAGTTTCATCGTAAAACAGCCTGCGTGTGCTGCTGCAAGAAGTTCTTCAGGATTCGTTCCTACGCCTTCTTCAAACCGGCTTCCGAAAGAATATTGCGTTTGATTTAGCGTTGTACTTTGTGTAGTCAAATGACCTTTACCTTCTTTTACGGTTCCGTTCCAAACGGCTGTTGCGTTACGTTTCATAGTGTTTTGATTGATGTTTTTAAACTAGTTTTAATTAAAATAAAATCTTATTTCCTTAATAGAAAATCTAATGCCACATCATTATAAATTTCGTTAAAAATGATTGTCATCCACAAATTCTATTTAAAAACTCACATCAACGCCGACGTAAACATTTGCTTTCATAATCGGTGCATAGACCATTCCGCCGTCAAAATAATTTCCGAAAGGATTTCTAAAATCTACAATTGCATTTTCCTGCGAGTATGAAGTCAGGTTTTCTCCACCCAAGTACACTCTGAATTTCTGATTAAAGTTTTTGGAAATCTGGGCATTTAAAACTGCATAAGATGGCGAATTTGCCGGAAGCTGAAATTCCGCAGGATTGCTTGCTGTGATTGGTAAACGCTGTTTTCCTACAATATTTAATGTTGTATCAAAACTCCAGAATCCACCGTTTGTATTTTTATTGGTCGCGTACGCGAGATTCACAAAACCTCTGTGCTTTGCCATAAAAGGCACCTGACGACGGCTATCGGCATAATCTGCCTGCACGTCGTAATATTTATAAGCTAAGCGCACATCAAAGTTTTTAACTGGTGAAAAATCAAACTGTGTCTGTAAAGAATTGGCAAAAGATTTCCCGTTCAGATTATAAAAGACAAGCTGTTGCGGCGAGCGGTCTAGATCTGCCAATACCTGATCCTGAAAATCGGTTCTGAAAAAATCAGCCATCAATGTAGATTTTCTTCCGAAAATTTTAAATTCCTGCTGAAGGCTTGCGCCATAATTCCAGGCAATTTCCGGTCTCAAACCGTAGATATTACCACCATTCTGTACGATATTAATTGTTCTGTTTGAAGCAAAATACTGCTGGTTTTCGGCAAAAATATTCGCCGTACGGAAACCTCTTCCCGCAGAAAGTCGTAAAATAGTCTGCGGCGTAAAATCATATTTAAAATTAAGTCTCGGCGTAAACTGTGTACCTGCCAAATTGTGAAAATCGGCTCTTGCACCCGCAACGAGAGTATATTTTAAACCGGTCAAAGTGTACTCAGCAAAAATTCCGGGCACAATTTCGTTTCTTTTAAAATTATTCGTCAGGTAATTTTCTTTAAAACCATCATACATGAAACTCGCGCCAGCTTTGTATTTGTGATTGGTGTTTCCGATAATGCTTTCAAAAATCAGGTTTGAATAATAGGTTTGCTGTTGACCGCTGTAGTTTCTCAAACCGAAAAAACTGTCCTGCTGATGATACACATACTGATTCATCCAACCCAAACTCTGATACGGTTTTCCTTTAAAAACATAGCCTGTTTTATTCCAAACCTGAAACCTTGAGATATCGATTCCTACGCCATAAGGCGTTTGTTTGTCCTGCGGAAGTTTCTTATTGAAACCGATCTGTCCGGCTGTCCGTTCATCTTTCACGTAATTCATCCCGAAGTGAGATCCCAAACCTGAATGCCCGAGATCATTATAATTAAGCAAATATGCGGCGTTGATTTGAGTGCCTTTTGGACGGTCAAGAAATGTGTCATCATTCATATCGGTATCGCCAAAAGTTCCGTTTCCGTGAAGAAGAAAAGTCTGCGTCCAGTGTTCGTTGATCGGTTCTACATGAGTAATGTTGGCTTCAGCACGACCGTTGAAATCGGCAAAAAGATTCAGTGTTGTTTCAGATTTTTCAGCGTGTTTAATGAGCTCGGTATTGATTTGTCCGGTGATACTTTCATAGCCGTTCGTCACAGTACTTCCTCCTTTTGTCAGCTGAATACTTTCAATCCATCTTCCTGGAATTAAATTTAATCCGTATGCAGAAGCAATCCCACGGATTTCCGGTAATAGTTCTTTCGTAAGACTTGTATATTTCTGATCTAGGCCGAGCATTTTCAGCTGTTTTGTGCCTGTCACCGCATTGCTGAACGAAACATCAACCGTCGCATTCGTTTCAAAACTCTCGGAGAGATTACAGCAGGCGGCTTTCAAAAGCTCTTTCGAATCGATGTTAAAAACGAGCGCCGCATCTTTTTTGCTAATCGCTGTTGCTGCTTTGTTGGCAATCACCGTTACGCCTTCGATTGATTTCGCTTCCGAATTTCCGTCGTGATTTTCATGACCTTCATGATTAGGCATTTGTCCGCTGTTTGAATTCGAAACAACATCAGAATGCACTTTTGTATTTTCGCCTAATGGACTTTCACGGTCGTACAGACAACAGCCTGGGAGTTTGTCGTAGACACTTTTTTCCGCCTTGTACTTTTCATTATCGTGACCAACCTCCGCGATTTTCTTTAAAATTTTATCTGAAGAAGTTTTTGCCGGATCAAAATCCAGTGTCACTTTCTGCGTTTCGGCATTCCATTCTGCGGCGTTTGCACCGGCATCTTTCGCGGCTTTTTCAATACGCTTTTTGCAGGATTCGCAGTTTCCTTTTACATAAAACTCATTGGCTTTCTTTTCAGAAACCACCGTTAAAGCGTTGTCAGTTTCTGTTTTTGTTTCACGTTCATAATGACAGCAACCCGGAAGTTTTGCGTAAACATCATCGTCAGACCGGAATTTTTCATTGTCGTGTCCGGCTTCAGCTACTTTTTTCAGAATGTTTTCCGGCGAAACTCCTTCTGCGATTTCGATGGTCAGCGTTTGTGTATCAACCGAATAGCGCGCTGCTGACGCACCTGCTTTTTTTGCGGTAGACTCGATGCGTTCTTTGCACATTTCGCAGTTTCCTTTTACCTGAAACTGGTTTTTAGAAAGATTTTGTGCAGAAAGTAAAATATTAAATAAGATAAATGCTCCAAGAAGAATCTTGGTGATCAGTAATTTCATGAGTTTAAAATTTAGATTAAATAAAAGTTCCCCGACTGACTATTAGTGGGTTTTACATATTATTTAAGCTAATTTTGGCGGTTGCCAGATCTTTTTTAAACTGTTAGAAACATAAGGATTTGTGTATTGAGCGTAGTTTTTCTCAGCTTTTTCGATAAAGTGAAAATTCCAGAAAGATTTTTTTGCGAAACTGTTTTGAATAAAGGTGTGACACGTCATGCAGAAAGAGCAACAGTCGTCGGTACACGATTTGTTGCTTTTCCCGGAATCATTTGAATGATGGTCCTTATTTGAGTTTTTTTCGCAACAAGAAGACGAAGATGAGGTCTTGCAGCAGCTTTCCTGTGAAGCCTGAGCATAGAAATTATCCTTCGGAATCAAGAAGATTCCAAGGCAAAAGATAATTAATAAAGTCTGAAGGTGTTTCACAGATGCAAATGTAGAAAATTTAAGATTAATTGACTAATTTAGAATGAATATTATTGTCGTTAATAAATTTATTAAATATTTGTTTGAATAAATTAAATTTCTCCGTATCAGATAAATTCAGTGAAGAAAAATCATAATAGCCCAACGGTGTTTGCTGCTCTTTCCCAAACTCTGTAAAAAGATATTGATTGAAATTGTCGAGTACATCAGAATTTATCAGACGTATATATTTAGTTCAGCACACCTCCGATAGCCGTCTGTAAATATTTTTAATTGAGATATATTCTGCTCAAATAAATAGAATCCAGAAAACTCAAGTACTGCCTGTATTAAAATCAGTAAATCTTTTGGACTGTTTAATAGTTGCTGAGTGAAAACTGTAGACAATTGTAATAAAAAAATATTTCTGATCAGAATTTCATGAAATCTATAAAGGCGCTCCAACTTGCTTAGCGCAATCATGCCAAGGCTCGCCGTGTGCAGGATTTGTTTTTGGTTTTGGGCCAGTATTCGCCACGGCTTGCTGAGGTTGAGCAGGTTGTGGATTAGCAGCAGGCTGTACTGTCTGAGTTGCTGCAGCAGCAGGCTTGCTGTTTAACGGTTGTCCGACAGGGATATCACATCTGTGACCAGGCTGACCATGTGGCGGATTCATTCCTGGGGCGGTTTTTATCTGTTTTCCGCTTTGATCGACAGCAATTTTTCCAGGCGAAACTGAATTAGGATCAATCTGTACCGCATTGTTTGCAGGAACTGTCATGTTTTGTGTATCTGCTGTCTGTGGTTGCGGCACAGCTCCGTTTAGCGGTTGCCCTACAGGAATATCACATCGGTGTCCCGGCTGGCCATGCGGCGGATTCATTCCCTGTGCAGTCACCATCGTTGCTCCGCTTTGTGCAGTTGAGGTTGAAATTCCTGCCTGATCAAGCAAAGCTGTTTTTGATGGCTGATTAGGCATGTTTCCTAGACTGGCCACCGCATCTTTATCGTCTAAATATGTTGGTTTCTCATCTTTTTTACACGAAACGAAGGCTAGAGACAACAATGTGGCGGAGAGAAATATATTTTTCATGATGATAATAAACTTATAAAACAAAATTAGCAAAACATTTTGAAATGCCTTGCTAATTTGTTATTAATATTAAATCTTAAAAATCAGTTTTTTACCAAAAGCCTGAAACCTTCGCCGTGAACGTTGATAATTTCCAGACCATCGTCTTCTTTCAGAAGTTTACGGAGTTTGGCAATATATACATCCATACTTCTTGCGGTGAAGTAATTTTCTTTTTTCCAGATTTTTCTTAAAGCCAAATCTCTCGGCATAAAATCGTTTCTGTGCAGGCACAAAAGTTTCAGAAGTTCGTTTTCTTTTGGTGATAATTTATATTCGTTATCGCCTACACGAAGTTGTCGCAGCATAGAATCAAAGAAAATATTGCTGATTTTAAACTGCTCCTGCTCTTCGTTTTCCAAAGTTGAACTTCTCTGTAAAATCGCTTTGATTTTATATAAAAGCAGCTCAGTATCAAATGGTTTTGTGATATAATCGTCGGCGCCCAGCTGATAACCTTTTAAAATATCTTCTCGCATATTTCTTGCGGTGAGAAAGATAATCGGCGTGTTTTTATCAATTTTCTTTACATCTTCAGCTAATGAAAAACCATCTTTTTTAGGCATCATCACGTCAAAAATGCAAATGTCAAAGTCGTTTTCGGTAAATTCTTTCAAACCCATTTCGCCATCGGTCGCCAATGTCACGTCGAAATTGTTGATCATGAGGTAATCTTTCAGTACAGCGCCAAAACTCTGGTCATCTTCTACTAATAATATTCTGTTGCTCATCGTTTATTTTTTAAGGTTAAAATTTGTTTTTATACCATCGGAAGTTTAATGATAAATGTACTTCCTTCGTCTTTTTTAGAGTTCACAATCACCTGACCTTTATGCAGTTCGATAATTTTTTTCACGTAAGACAAACCAAGTCCCTGACCTTTTACATTATGAATATTCCCGGTTTCTTCCCGGAAAAATTTCTCAAAAATTTTGGTTTTGTTCTCAGTTTCCATACCCATTCCTTTGTCGGCAATTTCGATTACGTACCAATTGCCTTCATTACGTGTTTTAACTGAAATTTCAGGTGTTTCCTGACTGTATTTATTGGCATTATCAAGAAGATTCACCAGCATATTCGAAATGTGAAATTCATCTATCTTAAAGACGTATTTCGAAGCATTAAATTCCTGCGTCAGTGTGCCGTTTCTCTGTGTTACAATGAGATTAAAAGATTCAGTGGTCCTTTTGATCAGTTCGCGCACATTAGTTTCTTTTAAAAATAATTTTACCTCGTTTCGCTCCAGTTTAGACATATTCAGCACGTTCTCGACCTGCTTTTTCATCCTTAAATTTTCCTGTTTAATGAGCGTGGAATAGTATTTAACTTTATCCGGATTGGTCGCTATAATGTCATTCGCTAAAGAATCTGTTGCGACACTGATCGTCGCCAACGGAGTTTTAAACTCGTGCGACATATTATTGATAAAGTCGGTTTTGATTTCCGCGATTTTTTTCTGCCGCATCATATAATTAATGGAGATAATATAAATGCCCAAAATCGTCAGCAGCGAGAGAAAAGTTCCGAGAAGCATCGGCCAGTTGTTCATAGCGAGAGAGTATCCTTTTTCAGGAAAAGTAAGTGCCAGAGTATATAATGTGCGGTCTTTGGTGTCGGTAAAAAGCGGATAAGAATAGGTTCCCGTGTTTTTAGTTTCCTTAAAAATACTGTTGGCAACAGCGGTCACATTATTATTTTTATCGGTAATTCCGTAGCCAAATTTTACCGAAATACCTTTCATCGCCAGTTCTTTGGTCAGAATGGAATCTAAAATTTTGCGGTCGACACGTTTGGAAATCGGAAGATTGTTCCCAACGACTTTTACAAACTCTTTCATGCTGTAATCGCCATTCTGAATATCCTGATTGAGTTCTGTCGTCAGTTCGGAACGTTTGGTCGTATCACGTTGAATTCTATACGCCGCTTCGTCTGTCCAAAGTGTTGTCAGACTCAAAGAATCACCCCTTTTTGAGATCGGAAGCTGTTTTTTTTCAATTAAATTTTTAGAATATATAATCGAGCGCTGCTTACCCGAATCTTCAACCTGCTGAATCGTCGTAAGCGAGGGCTGATCGCTGTTTGCGAGAATATTATTTCTAAAATTGCTGTTGTTTTGATTCAAATATTTATCAATTTCAATCTCAGACACACGCTTTGAAGTATTTTCTAATGCTGTGAAAACTTTATTGGAAAATTCCTGCTCCAGAGCGCCGTAATATCCTTTCAGCCAATAAAACTGAAGCGTTACAAAAACGATCAGTGAGATGGTCATAAACACCGAAATAATCGGGATGAATCTGTTATTCATTACCATTTAGATTCTTTGATAAATGTTAAAATGAAATATTTTAAGAACAAATAAACAAATATCCAGCCATAGAAATGGTTTATTATTCTTAAAAATAATATTTTTAACAAATATTTACGAAAAAGGTTTGACCAGAGATTGATTCAAACCAAAAAAGGAAAGCTATCTGCCTTCCTTTTATGTAATTTGCCAAATTCTGTTAAAGTAATTCCTCATCCTGGAAATACTGTATGATCGCTTTTTTCATTAAAAGCTGCTGTTCGTTAGGCTTCAGTTCCGGCAAATCTTCCAGCTGATCAAAGTGCGGATATCCGTCGTCATCGTAATGCGAAAATTTGTAATATCCGAAAGGTTCCAAAAGTCGGCAAACTGCGATGTGCAGGATATTCAGTTTGTCATCTTTGGTGTATTTCTGCTTTCCGCTTCCCAGTTCCTGAAGTCCGATCAGGAAAAGATACGTTTCGATTGGCGCGTCTTTTTCCGTTTCAAAATTTTCGATAAAAAACTCCTGTATTTTTTTCCAGTATTCTGATTCTGTCATCATTAACTTTAAATAATTAATAAAGTGGTTCTAAATTTTTCCGTCAATTTTTAAAAGAAATGCAAATTCCAAAGCATCTTCCTTCAAAGATTCAAATCTTCCGCTGGCGCCGCCGTGACCGGCACTCATATCGGTTTTGAAAACCAAAAGATTGTCGTCGGTTTTCATTTCGCGCAATCTCGCTGTCCATTTCGCGGGTTCCCAGTATTGCACCTGAGAATCGTGAAGTCCTGTCGTGATAAGCATATGCGGATATTCTTTGGCTTCCACATTGTCGTACGGCGAATATTCTTTCATGTAAAAATAATATTCTTCGTCATTCGGATTTCCCCATTCGTCGTATTCGCCGGTCGTGAGCGGAATGGTTTCATCGAGCATCGTCGTCACAACATCTACAAATGGCACCTGTGCTACAATTCCGTTAAAAAGTTTTGGCTCCAAATTTACGACAGCGCCAACCAAAAGTCCTCCAGCGCTTCCGCCCATAGCGTACAGATGTTTTGATGATGTATAATTTTCCTGTATTAAATATTTTCCTGCATCAATAAAATCGTAAAAAGTATTTTTCTTAAACAGCATTTTGCCGTCCTCGTACCATTCTCTTCCTAAATATTCACCGCCGCGTATGTGCGCGATAGCATAAATAAATCCACGGTCGAGAAGCGAAAGGCGGACATTCGAAAAAGTTGCGTCAACTGTGTGACCGTAGCTTCCGTAGCCGTAAAGGAGAAGCGGCGTGTCGGCAGATTTTTTCGTGTCTTTATGATAAACCAGCGAAACCGGAATCTGCTCATTTCCGTCTCGTGAAGGCGCCCAGATTCTTTCCGAAATATAATTTTCTGCCAAAAATTTCCCACCCAAAACTTCCTGTTGCTTTAGAAGATGTGTGATTTTATTCTTCATATCAAACTCATACGTCGAGCCTGGAACGGTGAGCGAAGTATAACCAAAACGCAGAATCTCCGTATTGAATTCGAGATTCAAACCAATATATGCAGTGTATGTAGGATCCGTAAACGGAATGTTAAAAACTTCTCCTGTCGCATTTTGGATAATTTTAATGTAAAGCAGACCTCTTTCGCGCTCTTCCAAAACGAGATAATCATTGAAAATCTCAAAGCCTTCCAGCAAAACTTCTTCACGGTGCGGAATTACATCCACCCAGTTTTCCATGGTGCAGTTTTCAATCTTCGTTTTTACAAGTTTGAAATTCGTAGCATCATCGGCGTTTGTGATAATATAAAATTCGTCTTTGTAATGTTCAACAGAATATTCGAGATCGTCGATTCTCGGCTGAATCACCTTCCAGTCGGTAAAAACATCATCCGCCGGAATAAAATAATGCTCGTCTGAAATCGTACTTGAGCTTGCCAGAAAAATATATTCAAGCGATTTTGTTTTAAAAACATTCACGTCAAATGTGTCATCTTTTTCATGGAAAATCAAAACGTCTTCAGAAGAATCTGTGCCCATTCTGTGGCGGTAGACTTTGTACGCACGAAGACTTTTATCTTTTCTGATGTAAAAAACATGCTCGTTATCGTTTGCCCAAACGGCTTTTCCGGTCGTGTTTTCTATTTCGTCGCCAAGATATTCTCCGGTTTGAAGATTTTTAAACTTTAAAGTATAAATTCTTCGCCCAACGCTGTCTTCAGAGAAAGAAACGAGTTTGTTATCCGGGCTTGTGGCTACGCTTGCCACTTCAAAATATTCGTGCGTACCGGCAAGAATATTTACATCGAGAATAATCTCTTCGGCATTTTCCAGCGTCTGAAAACGGCGGCAGAAAATCGGATATTCTTTTCCTTCTTCATATCGCACGATGTACCAGTACCCGTTAAAAAAATACGGAATCGACTCGTCATCTTTCTTATAGCGCGCCTTCATTTCTTCGTACAGTTCTTCCTGCAGCGCTTCAGTGTCTTTCATCACCGCATCTGCGTAAGCGTTTTCTTCGTTGAGGTATTTTATCACTTCAGGATTTTCGCGGTCATTCATCCAAAAATAAGGATCATTGCGCGTGTCGCCGTGTATTGTAAGGATTTTATCTATTTTTAATGCTTCTGGAGCTTTCATCAGTATTTGGGAATCTTGTTTTTAAATGTAATTAAAAAAAAACCATCTTTCCTGTGCTGAAAAGACGGTTTTTAGGCTAAAAAAGCGGCAGTTATTTGTGCAGACTTTTTATATATTTTTCGAGTGCCATCGTCATAGAAGGCGTTTCTTTCGTAGGAGCCATCAGGTCAACTTTAATGCCGGCTTCTTCGGCTGCTGCCAGTGTTGTATTTCCAAAAACACCGATTTTCGTAGTTTCCTGTTTAAAATTCGGGAAATTCTGCTGAAGCGATTTAATGCCTTGCGGACTGAAAAATATCAACATATCATAATCATCAATATTGATGTCGGTAAGATCGCTGCAAACCGTACGGTACATGATAGCGCGTGTCCAGTCGACGTTTGCGGTATCAAGTGTTTTGGTAATATCCGGACTTAAAACATCAGATGAAGGCAAAAGATATTTTTCTGAGGGAAATTTTTTAAACAAAGGCAAAAGATCGGCAAAGTTTTTCTCACCAAAGCTGATTTTTCTTTTTCGGTAAACAATATGTTTCTGAAGATAGTTGGCAATCGCCTCAGACTGGCAGATATACCGCATCGTATCCGGAACGGCGAATCTCATCTCTTCGGCCAATCTGAAATAATGATCCACTGCGTTTTTACTGGTAAAAATAATGCCTGTAAAGTGACTGAGATCTATTTTCTGTGTGCGGAGCTCTTTGTTGTCTACTCCTTCTACATGGATGAACGGACGGAAATCTATCTTTATTTTTTCCTTTTTCGCAATTTCCAGATACGGTGAAGACTCACTAGGCGCCGGCTGGGAAACCAATATAGACTTTATTCTCATCTTATCGTGTATTAAAAAAATAATAGCTTCCAAAGAAGCATCAGAGGTGCAATTTGGAGGGTGCAAATATACAAAAATTTATAATACCATTTTTGTGGTAATACCTTGTTCTTGTGAAATAAATAGAAAAAAATCTTGAAAATAAAAACCAATCCGAAAAATCCCAGATAATAGATAAATGCTTCTTTTTTATCAATCGGGAAGTAGTAGTGCATTACGCACAGAATAAGCACCAGAAAAGTAAAAATAAAATGGAATTTGGTCGACGTAAAATAAAATATCGCCCATTTTTTCCCGTCGCCAATGCTGTGATAAAGAAGAAATCCCAAAGTCGTACGTATCAGATAAAAAATGCTGATCGCGATGACGGCAAAACCTATTTTATTCAGCTGAAAACCGGCAACTTGCAAATCTGCAACAAACTTCGGAACAGTAGGAATATATTGTGATACCAAAACTGCCAATGAAAGTACGGTAACCATTGAAGTAATCATCCAGCTCGGGAAATTGTTGCTGGCATCGTAGAATTTTTGCAGCAGAAAATCAAGCAAATTGGCCTCACGCTCCACGACATTCATCATAAAGATATACAGAAAAAGGCAGCCGGTGAGAATGAAAATCACCCAGTCGTTATTTTCCGGTATTCTCAGCTGGTCGGTAAAACTTTGTAGTAGTAAAGGCAAAGTGCTTTTTTTGCAAAATTAAAGATTATTTTTTGTTCAAAACAAAAAGCTGAAAATAACTATCTTTGCCCATTCAAATGAAAAAGCTCGTTATCATCCCCACATACAACGAAAAGGAAAATATCGCGAATATTATCTCTGCCGTTTTTGCATTGGAAGATACGTTTCACATTCTCGTGGTAGATGATTCTTCGCCAGATGGAACGGGCGATATCGTCCGGAATTTACAGCAGGAATTTCCGCATACACTTCACCTTTCCGTCAGAAAAGTGAAGGACGGTTTAGGTAAAGCATACATTCATGGTTTCCGCTGGGCTTTGCAGAACGAGTACGACTACATTTTTGAAATGGATGCCGATTTTTCTCACAATCCGGAAGATTTACCCAAACTTTTTAATGCATGTCTCAATGCCGATATGGCGGTCGGATCGCGCTATTCTAAAGGTGTGAATGTGGTAAACTGGCCTATGGGAAGGGTTTTGCTCTCTTATTTTGCCTCAAAATATGTGCGTTTCATTCTCGGACTTTCGGTGCACGATACGACGGCCGGTTTTGTCTGCTTCTCACGAAGAGTCTTAGAAGAAATCGGTCTTGATAATGTGCGCCTGAAAGGCTACGGTTTTCAGATTGAAATGAAATTCCGCACCTTTAAAAAAGGTTTTAAAATCGTTGAAGTGCCGATTATTTTTACCAACCGTGAGCTGGGCGAAAGCAAAATGAACGGCGGCATCATTCACGAGGCTGTTTTTGGTGTTTTAAATTTAAAATGGAAATCGCTGATAGGAAAGCTATGAAAAGGTTTTTAATTCTTTCATTATTAATGATGCTTGCGTCGTGCAGCGATTACATCGAGAAGCCTGAAAATCTGGTCGACAAGACAACGATGGCCGATATTCTGGTTGATCTCGCAGTAGCCGAACAGGTAATTTACACGTATCAGGGCAAAGATCTTGAAAGTGAAACCAAATATATTTTGAAATCGCACAATGTAAAGCAGGAAGATTTTCTGGCGAGTTACAAATATTACGTTGTGAAGCGGAAAATGAAGAAGATAACAGAAGAAGCGCAGGAAAAACTCCTCGAGAAAGACCCGAAAGCCGAAAAATTTATTCAGGATCGGCTGAAAGGAAATCCAATAGGAGCGCCGGCTTTAATTAGATAAAATCATGCAGAATAATTTTTTCACCATACATAAAACGACCGAAGGAAAAGCGCGCGCCGGCGAACTCGTTACCGACCACGGAACGGTGCAGACGCCGATTTTCATGCCTGTAGGAACCGTTGCCAGCGTAAAAACTGTTCATCAGCGAGAGCTGAAAGACGACATAAAAGCGCAGATTATTTTAGGAAACACTTATCACCTCTATCTTCGCCCGGGAATGGATGTGATGACGGAAGCCGGTGGTTTGCATAAATTTATGAACTGGGACTTGCCGATTCTTACCGACTCTGGCGGTTTTCAGGTTTTTTCGCTTTCGAAAAGCAGGAAAATGTCTGAAGAAGGTGTCAAATTTAAGTCACATATTGACGGAAGTTATCATCTTTTCACTCCGGAAAAATCAATGGAAATTCAGCGGCAGATCGGCGCCGATATTTTTATGGCTTTTGATGAATGTGTGGCCTATCCGTGCGAATACAATCAGGCGAAACTTTCGATGGAACTTACCCACCGATGGCTGAAACGCTGCATCGAGTGGACTGAAGAAAACAAAGAACTCTATGGTTACAAACAGCGCCTGTTCCCGATTGTGCAGGGATCGACGTTTTCAGATTTAAGAAAAATTTCAGCGCAGGTCATTGCAGATTCCGGTGCGGATGGAAACGCGATTGGCGGACTTTCTGTGGGCGAGCCGGAAGAAGAAATGTACAGAATTACCGATGAGGTGACGGATATTTTGCCTAAAGAAAAACCGCGCTATTTAATGGGCGTGGGAACACCATGGAACATTCTGGAATCAATCGGTCTTGGAATAGACATGATGGACTGCGTAATGCCAACTAGAAATGCAAGAAATGCGACCTTATTCTCATGGAACGGCGTGATGAATCTTAAAAACGAAAAGTGGAAGAAAGACTTTTCGCCGCTTGACGAATTCGGAACGAGTTTCGTAGACCACGAATATTCTAAAGCCTATCTGCGTCATCTTTTCGTTTCAAAAGAATATCTGGCCAAGCAAATTGCTTCAATACACAATCTGGCATTCTATTTAGATTTGGTAAAAGTGGCACGCGAGCACATTATCGCCGGCGATTTTTATCAGTGGAAAGATTCAGTAATGCCTCGTTTGAGACAGAGACTTTAGTACATTTGCAAAAAAGTGAGTAGCGCATCATGCTGAAAATTTTAGACAGATATATCGTAAAAAAATATCTTGGAACCTTCAGTTTCATGCTGATTCTTCTTTCTATTGTGGTATTGGTAATCGATGTGCAGCAGAAAATTCCGAGAATTGAAAATGCGACTGCACTCGATCCTAAACTGAACCTGACTTATTTTCTGATTCACTTCTATCCGTTTTGGATCATTAATCTCATCGTTACTTTTCTCTCAATTCTCGTTTTTATCTCGGTGATTTATTTTACCTCGAGACTTGCCAATAATACAGAAATTGTCGCCATCATCAGCAGTGGAGCCAGTTTTCACCGTTTTGCCAAACCTTATTTGTATACTTCGCTATTTATCGCATTGCTTTCTTTGGCGGTAAATCATCTCGTTTTGCCCTGGGCAAATACCAAGAAAAATGAACTTGAAGCGTATACGTACAACGCGACAAAAAAGGAAAAAATCATGGGAATTGCCCCGGTTTCTGCGCAGCTCAGCCGGTCAGAATATATTTTTATTAATTCCTGGAACAAAAGGGAAAAACGCGGCTTCGGATTCGTCTTTCAGAAATTTGATAAGAACCGAAGAATGCTGTATGAACTTAAGGCCAATGATGTTTTTTGGGATGCAGCGAAGAAGAAATTTGTCTTAAACGGTTACCTCGAAAAGACCATTAATAAAGATGACACCGAGAAACTCGGGCAGGGTTTTGAGTTGCTGAAAGATTATAAACAGACGCCTGACGAGCTTTTCCCGAACGAATTGCTTGGTCAGAATAAAATAACGCCTGAACTGGTCGATTTCATCAACCGCGAAAAAGAAAAAGGAAACAGCAACCTCAATACGCACCTGAACGAACTTCATCAGCGGACTTCAATGCCGGTTTCTATCATTATTCTCACGTTTCTGGCACTATCACTTGCTTCACAGAAAAAGCGTGGCGGACTTGGCATTAACCTCGCGATCGGTATTTCGCTTGCTTTCGTTTTCGTATTTTCTTTTGAAGCGTTAAAGGTCGTTTCCGCGAACAAAGTTCTCTCGCCGGCAGTCGCCATGTGGCTTCCGAATATGATCTTTCTGCCGCTTACCTTATTCCTTTATATCCGCAGGGCAAATCAGTAAAGCAGTTTGATCTCTTTGTGATAAAATTTCCGTTCGCCGTCTTCGAGTTCGATCAGCAGTTCTCCAGTAGGTAAGGCTTTGCGGATGATGCCGTTTTGTCTCACACCGCCGATTTCAAAAACCGAAATTTCATCTTTGCGGTAAAGATTTTCATTAAATTCTTTTAAAATTTCGTTTTCATTTTTAAAATTCAGAATAAAAGAAATGAAACTCTGATGAAGATTCTGAATCAAAGTTTTAAGTTCAAAAATCTGCCGTGTCTGCGTGTACAGCGAGCCTGCCTGCGGAAATTCTGTGTAATCTTTCTGTAAAACATTGACGCCGATTCCCACTATAAAATACCACTCGCCGTTCACTTTCTTTTTTTCAATTAAAATTCCGGCAACTTTTTTATGATTTATAATTAAATCATTTGGCCATTTAACAGAAACTTGGTTTTGTGTCACATTGGCAATGCAGTTTCTGAAAACTATCGCGGTACAGTAATTGAACATCAAATCTGGCACAGAAATAAGGTCTTTTTTTACAGCAACAGAGTAAGCGATATTCTCGTCTGGCAGCGATTTCCAAGTATTTCCGTACTGTCCGCGGCCGCTTTTTTGGTTAAAAGTGTAAAGACCAATAAAATCTGCTTCCGGATAAAGTAAAAACTGATGTATTTCGTCATTAGTAGAAGAGCACTCATCGCTGTAAAACAGATGGTTCATTTATGAAAACTTTAAGAATTATAGCGGATAAAAGTAAGCCTAAAGTGAAAGAAAAACAATAAATTTGCAGATTATAGTATATTTTAATGAACAAAACGACAGAAAAGCAGGCTTTAATAGATAAAATTATAGAGGCATTACAGGATGTAAAAGCAGAAGACATCATGATTTTTGATCTTTCTAACATCGAAAACTCTGTAGCAGAGACATTTGTCATCTGCAGCGGAAATTCAAACACTCAGGTTTCTGCACTTGCGGGTGCTGTAGAAAAAAAGGTTCGGAACGAGCTTCAGGACAGGCCTTGGCATGTAGAAGGTACAGAAAATGCGCTCTGGATTTTGGTAGATTATGTAACCGTAGTGGTGCACATTTTCCAGAAGCAGACGCGCGAGTATTATGACATCGAAGAACTTTGGGGCGATGCAAAAATTACCAAGGTAGAAAATGTAATTTAAAATTTTTAAATGAATAATAAAGGATTTAACTGGTTTTTTCCGATCACGATAGTAGCGCTTTTGCTGTTTTTTGGATCCACGTTTTTGGGTGACAATTCGGCAAAAAGTATTGATGAAGATGCTTTTTTCAGAGATATGCAGGCGGGCAAAGTGAAAAGCGTGATGATCGATAAGCAGGCAGAGAAGGCAGATGTTTTTCTTACTGCGGCGGCAAAATCGGGTATGGCGAAAACCGAAGAAAGAGGTGTAGGTTTCCCTGGGATGGGAATGGCGGCTAACAAAGCTGACTACACTCTGAAATATGGCGATTTGCAGTTATTTTTACAGAATTTCGATAAAGTAAAAGCGGAAAATCCACAGATAAAAACATCCAAAGATTATGCAGCAGGAGATAATCCATTAGTTGGTTTCTTGCTTCAGGCATTGGTTTGGATTGCGATTTTGGGATTGTTTTATTTTATTCTTTTCAGAAAAATGGGCAGCGGTGGCGGTCCTGGCGGACAGATATTCTCGATTGGGAAATCTAAGGCAAAACTTTTTGACGAGAAAGAAAAAATCCAGACCACTTTTAAAGATGTTGCAGGATTAGAAGGCGCAAAAGAAGAAGTGCAGGAAGTTGTGGATTTCCTTAAAAATTCTGAAAAATACACGAAACTTGGTGGTAAGATTCCAAAAGGAGTTTTATTGGTTGGTCCTCCGGGAACCGGTAAAACCTTATTGGCGAAAGCTGTGGCTGGTGAAGCTAAAGTTCCGTTCTTCTCACTTTCAGGTTCAGATTTCGTTGAAATGTTTGTGGGTGTTGGTGCTTCGAGAGTGCGAGATCTTTTTGCTCAGGCGAAAGCGAAATCTCCGGCAATTATTTTTATTGATGAGATTGATGCGATCGGTAGAGCAAGAGGGAAAAATAATTTTTCGGGCGGTAATGACGAACGTGAAAACACTTTGAACCAGCTCCTTACAGAAATGGACGGTTTTGGAACTGACGTTAACGTAATCGTAATGGCTGCGACAAACAGAGCAGATATTCTGGACAAAGCTTTGATGCGTGCAGGAAGATTTGACCGTTCAGTTTATGTAGATTTACCTGAACTTCATGAGAGAAGAGAGATTTTCGATGTCCATTTGAAGAAAATTAAACTTGATGATAATGTAGACCGTGAATTTTTGGCTAAACAAACGCCGGGATTCTCTGGAGCAGATATTGCCAACGTATGTAATGAAGCGGCTTTGATCGCTGCAAGAAACAGTCATGAATCAGTTACTAAACAGGATTTCTTAGATGCGGTTGACCGTATTATCGGTGGTCTTGAGAAGAAAAATATGGCCATTAAACCTTCAGAAAAGAAGCGGGTTGCTTATCATGAAGCAGGTCACGCGACGATTTCATGGTTGGTAGAGCACGCTTCGCCTTTGTTGAAAGTGACGATTGTTCCGAGAGGCCGCTCGTTAGGTGCTGCATGGTATTTACCGGAAGAACGTCAGCTGACAACAACGGAGCAAATGCTTGATATGATGTGCGCGACTTTAGGCGGAAGAGCAGCTGAGCAGGTGATATTTAATAATATTTCTACCGGTGCACTTTCCGATCTTGAAACGGTAACAAAACGTGCTCAGGCCATGGTTACGGTATATGGTTTGAGTCCGAGCATCGGTAATATTTCTTATTACGACAGTTCTGGTCAGTCTGAATATAATTTCGGAAAGCCTTATTCTGAAGAAACAGCTTCTAAAATAGACCGTGAGATTAAAGCGATTATTGAAAACCAGTATGATCGCGCGGTGCAGATTCTGACCGAAAACAAAGATAAACTGGATACTTTAGCGAAAAAACTTTTAGAAAAAGAAGTTATTTTCCGTGAAGATTTAGAAGAAATATTCGGTGAACGTGCTTGGGATCCGGAACTGACGGAAAGACCTGTGACAGGAGCAATCCCGATTATGGAGAAAGAGGAAGAAGGTGCCGTAGTAGCACCGGAAAGTCCGACTCAATTATAACAAAATTTGCAAATACAAGCCCGCCGATGTCAGCATTGGCGGGTTTTTTTATAATCTGCAGCTTATTATACGATTCAAATATAATTTATTTTCTATTTTTGTATAAAGTTGTCTAAAAAAACAAAACTTGAGTTTATTCAAAAAAATTGTCAGCAAACTTACCAATCAGCCTGAAGAGGCTGAAAAACAGAGTTTGGAGAAGCTTGGAGATTCGCTGAAAAATGCAGATCTCGACTACAAGTTTGCACAATTGTTTACACACTCAGGCGGGTTTTTTAATTACTGTGCAGACGAGGCTGAGGCTTTGCAGATTCTCAATCAGATTTTGAAGATCGAAGATATCAATTCGGTTTTCTGTTGTGATAAAGACCTGCAGAATTTTCTCAATGTTTTGAAAGTGCCTTTCAGCAAAGATCTTGAACTTTCAAATGATGCCGCATTTATTACCTGCGAATATCTGATTGCGTATGACGGAAGAATCATGCTTTCGCATAACAATATTCTGCATTATCACTCATCGAGAATGCCGTCTAAGATTATTATTATGGCCAATGTTTCGCAAATTGTGAATAATCTGAATGACGCGATGGGCAAAATAAAACGCACCGGAAATATTAAAAATCTTACGTCGATCAGCGGCAATCATTCTAAACTCGATACAGCGACAAATAACAATACCAAACTGTTTTTGCTCCTTCTGGAAGACTGATCTCATTTCTAAACCATTTATTTTGGATAAAAATCTACTTCTCAGAACGCTTTCCGGTATTGTCTACACTGCCATTATTATTTTTTGTACAACGCCATTCGGAGCTCAGTTAATCAACTCTGTTTCTCCCGATCTTGTAAAACCGCATCAGCTGTATTACGGCTTAATCTGTTTTTTTCTGATTGTCGGAACCTGGGAATGTATTAAGATAATGAAGTTCGGAAACGGCTACGAAAAATGGGTTGTTTTTCCTTTGGTAGGTGTTGTTTTTTATATTTTCTCTAAAAGATTTTTTTATCACGATTTTTATTTTAATTTCAGGATTTCAGAAATTCTGGCGATTGCACTGATCGGAATTGCCGTTGTTACTTTATTTAAATTTGCCAGCGAACTGTACGTGGATAGCGGTAAATTGATTTTCACAGTAATCTACGTGGCTTTGCCGTTTTCTTTCGCTTTAGGATTACCAAAATATACTTCCTACGATTCTACTTTCTCGTATGAAGTTTTGTTTCTATTCATCTTAATCTGGAGCAGCGATACCTTCGCTTATATCGTCGGGCGAACCATAGGAAAGCATAAGATGGCGCCAAAAATTTCACCTAAAAAAACCTGGGAAGGCTACTTCGGCGGTGTGATTCTTACTTTGATATTGTCTTATTTTGTTGAAATGTATCAGCCGCAGCTTCGCGGAAACTGGATGGTGGTTGGTTTTCTCATTGCTATCTTTGCTCCTCTGGGTGATCTGGTAGAAAGCCAGCTTAAACGTACTTTTGGCGTGAAAGACAGCGGAAACATTATGCCGGGACACGGTGGCGTGCTCGACCGTTTAGACAGTTTTATTCTCTGCGTGCCGGTCGTTTATCTTTATTTTATTTTAGAAAAACTTATATAAATATATAATGAAATTACACAAAGAATCGAAAGGGACGATTATCGTGGCAACGGTACTTTTCGCTGCCATCGCCATCACTTCGATCTATTTTCTCGAAATGTGGTCGCTGCTGATCATTGTTCCGATGTTGCTTATTTACGGTCTTGTTTTCTGGTTTTTCAGAGTGCCGAACCGCGATATTTTTGATCATACAGAAAATGTCATTGCACCTGTAGACGGTAAAGTGGTGATGATAAAAGAAGTGGTGGAAACCGAGTTTCTGAAGCAGCCATCTATTCAGATTTCTATTTTTATGTCTCCTTTAAATGTGCATATCTGCCGTTTTCCTGTTTCGGGGAATGTGATTTATAAGAAATATCATCCCGGAAAATATCTTGTTGCCTGGCACGAAAAATCTTCCACAGAAAACGAAAGAACAACAGTTGCAGTAGAAAGTCTCACGCATCATAAAGTGGTCTTCAGACAGATTGCGGGTTACGTTGCAAGGCGTATCGTTTTTTACTGTAAAGAAGGTGATCAGGCAAAAGCCGGTCACGAGTTTGGTTTCATCAAATTCGGTTCGCGTATGGATATTTTCCTTCCTCTGGATACTGAGATTATATGTAAAATCGGTGACAAAACAAAAGGCGGTACCGACATCATCGCAAAAATGAAAGATTAATTTAGTTGAGGAGATATAATTAAGAAGAACAGCAGTGTTCTTCTTTTTTGTTTGAAACGGATATGTAAATTATTTCTTGCAGATATGGTATTTTTATATGATATTTGAAAATCACTTAATTAAAATATAAATATGAAAAAACTTTTACTGTTTCTGCCTTTAATTTCTAACTTATTCACAGCGCAAACAACGATTAATGTATTTTCGCAAATTACGTTTTATGATGGTTATGCCACGACTAATACAGCTTCTACGCCTGCGAATGTGACGAGACTGGCGAATTACCGCTACACAAAGAAACTTACCGATGCGGAACTGAATACTTTTCAGAATAAAATTCAGATGAATGTGACAATTGGCGCACTCTGTGACAACTATGATAGAATTGGAGGCGTACATCTGGCATTGGTTCCAAAAAATCAGGTTTCGTACACGCTGAGTGATGTGAATGTAAAACGCATAGAAATCGGCCGCTACATTACACCGTTTATGAATAAAAATGTGTCGCCGACTTCGGTTCCTTACACTTTTGAAGTTGATAATTTATACTCGGTTTTCAGCAGCACATCGATCCGAAATATGTATGATATTTATATCGAACTGGATGTTTTTGGTGTGCCGTATGCTGCCAATACGCAGGTTGCGGGTTGTGCCAACCGAAATGACGTTTTTGCAGGAACTTTAAATTTTGTTACTTACAACGATCCCGCAGTTCCTAATTTATATAATAATCTTCTTCCATTGCTCGATTCTAATGAGTTGAATAATTATAACAACACGGATCAACCCGGACAAACTGTGCGTCTGGTAAATTTCAATTTAAACCAAAGCACAGGCAGTGCAAAATTTTTTATTACCACAACGCCGCACGGTGCCAACAGTGGCGGTGAAGAATATGTGCGCAGACAGAATATCGTTACGCTCGATAATGCTCAGATGATGACATTTACGCCCGGAGGAAAATCTTGCGAACCGTACAGAATGTATAATACGCAGCCAAACGGAATTTACGGCAGTTCTGCGCAAACTCAAGGCTGGTGGACGGCTTGGAATAACTGGTGCCCAGGAGATGCAGTACCGATCAGAAGTTTTTCTGTTGGATCTCTAAGCGGTGGCGCTCATACTTTAAAATATGAAGTTCCTACTGCGCAGTTTGTGGGGCAGGATGGAAGAATTGTGCTTTCCCTATATATGCAGAGCAATAATAATCTTCTTGCTGTGAAAGATGTTTCGACCATAGATGTATCAATTTATCCCAATCCTACGGCTGACTTTGTAAACATTAAAGCACAGGAAAAGATAAGAATGGTGGAAGTTTTCAATATGGAAGGAAGAAAACTGTTTTCCGGTAAAGATTCAAAAATCGATTTCAGTGCGTACCCGAGTGGAACTTACGTGATGTCTGTTGAACTGCAAGACGGAACGCAGTTTAAGCATAAAATCATTAGAAAATAACTTTTTAAATTTTGAAACGCAGTGAAGGCTTCCTCATTGCAAAAAGAAAATTTTGTGCGCTGTGACGGTTTGTTCGCTGCGCACTTTTTTGTTTCTGGTAAGACTATTTTATGCAAGCTTTTACTTTATTTAAAATCGAATGAATATCCTCAATGGGAATATCTCTGTCTGGATGAAGCAGCATAATTTTAAATTTTTTCCTGCCTTCGCTAAGAAGTAGTGGATGATTGATGCGGTCTCCGTGATAAAAACTGATGTAATGCAAGCCATGCTTTTTACTGAAATACAGATAGCAAAGCATTTTCTTTTTAAACTTAAAAAACGGTAGTCCGAAACTTAAAGTCTCTGTGATGTTTTCAGGATCTGATGCTAAAATCTGCTGTCTGATATATAAAAGGATGATTCTTTCAGGCTCTTTAATTCTGAAAAAATATTCCTGCAGCGGATTCATATCAGTTCAATAGAAATTTAGTCAAAATTCTGAAGTTCGACAAGTTTGTGATAGGTTCCTTTTTGTGCTAAAAGCTCGTGATGTGTTCCCTGTTCTACGATATCGCCTTTTTCCATCACTACAATCCAGTCGGCTTTTTGTATGGTTGAAAGTCGGTGAGCGATGACCAGTGAAGTACGGTTTTCCATCATTTTCTCAAGGGCATCCTGCACAAATTTCTCAGATTCTGTATCAAGTGCCGAGGTGGCTTCATCCAGAATCATGATCGGTGGATTTTTCAGAACAGCTCTTGCGATAGAAACGCGCTGTTTCTGTCCGCCCGAAAGTTTGCCGCCATCGTCTCCAATATTTGTGTCGTAACCATCCGGAAGCTGAGTGACGAAAAGATCGGCGTTGGCAATTTTTGCTGCTGCAATCACTTCTTCACGCGTGGCATCAGGTTTCCCCATCAAAATATTATTGTACACAGAATCATTAAAAAGAACCGATTCCTGCGTCACCATCCCGAGAAGTTTGCGGTATTCTTTCAGTCTTAAATGTTTGATATCAACACCATCAATAAGAATCGCGCCTTGCGAAACATCGTAAAAACGGGCAAGAAGATTGGCGATTGTGGTTTTTCCGCTGCCGCTTTGCCCTACAAGCGCTATGGTTTTTCCTTTTGGAATATTTAAACTGAAGTTTTTAAGGATGAGATTCGATTTATCATAATAGAAACCGATATCTTTAAATTCGATATGATTGTTCAGATTTGAGATCGAAACAGGCTCTGCAACTTCTTCAATTCGCACATCAGCATCCAAAATTTCCAAAACTCTTTTCAACGAAGCTTCACCTTTCTGTACACTGGATATGGAGTTTGACAAGCTTTTTACCGGAGGCAGAATCTGGAAGAAAATCCCAAGGAAAACCAGGAAATCTGCGGGAGAAATGCTCTGTTCAACAATAATCTGCTTTCCGCCGTACCAGGCTATGATTAAAAAAGTGACTGAACCTAAAAATTCGCTCATCGGAGAAGCGAGTTCTTTTTTTCTGCCAAGACGTATTGAACTGTTAATCCATCGCTGCATAGATTGCATAAAACGCGTATCCATAATTTTTTCGGCACTGAAAATCTTAATGACTTTGGTTGATTTCAGCGTTTCATCCACGATTGAGAAAATAGTTCCCATCTCATGTTGTGCCTCTTGGGAGTCTTTTTTCAGACTTTTCCCGATGAGCGCGATCATTGTCCCCATGACCGGCAAAACGAGAAGTGAGAAAAGTGTCATTTCAGGGCTCAGGAAAAATAAAGTAAGCAAAGTGCTGATCAGCATAAACGGCGCATTAATCAGATCCACAAGACTTCCAAGAATACTACCTTCAACTTCGCCAACATCATTCGACATTCTCGACATCAAATCTCCTTTGCGGCTCTCTGTAAAGAATGAAACCGGCAACGAGAGAATTTTACGGTACATCTCACCACGAAGATCTTTGGTAACGCCGACACGGTAATTAATAAGTAAATAAGATCCCAAATATCTGAAGAGATTACGCAGCAAAAACATAAAAGAAGTGATCACGCATAGCCACGCAAGCACTTTCAGTGAGCCATAATCTGACACGAGCGTTTGTACGTAATAGTTGGCGTATTCTTTTAAATAAGCAAAAAAATCAATGATATTTCCGGAATAAACTGGTGCCGACTCGTACTTTTCTGGCTTTATGGTTCCGAAAAGCATTCCCAAGACCGGTAAAATTGTTCCTAATGAAGCAATCTGAAATACAGAATACATCAAATTAAAAAGTAAACTTCCGTATATATATTTGCGGTGAGGCTTGGCGAATCTGAGTATTTTTTGGTAGTCGTTCATTCAGGAAAATTGAAAAAGCAAAATTAATTAAAATATAGGATAAGACGGTTTAATTATATTTTTACTTTATCATTATACTTCGGGGCAAAGTTTTTCGGCGACAGTTTCTCAAGCGTTTTACCGAAACTGTTGATGATATTCTTCATATTTTCGGCATCCACGATTCCCATATCGTCGTTCACCTGATGATAATGATGTGCTTTGGTCATGTCAACCGTCGAAATCGAATGTGCAATAATATTTTTCTTTACAAAACTTACGTTATCTGAGCGGTAGAAAAGATTTTGTCCGGCGTAAGGATCAGGATAAATTTTAATTCCGTTCACAGCATTTTTATTAAACAGTTCATCAAGATCAGAAAACTCGTCGCCGGTTATGTAGACGGCGTTTTTGCCAAACTGAGATTCTGTTGCCAGCATTTCAAAATTAAAAAGTGCGGTAAGATTGGCGTAATGTTTTTCTAAACCTGCATCGGTAGAAATCGCGCGCGAGCCGAGCATCCCTTTTTCTTCTCCGTTAAAAGCCATAAACATCATCGAAAACTCAGGATTCTTGTTTTTAAAATAATCAGCGATACCTACAAGTGTAGTAATTCCGCTTGCATCGTCGTCTGCGCCGTTGTAGATTTTATCGTCGCCCTCTTTTTTACTCACGCCGATATGATCGAAGTGCCCTGAAAAGCCTAAAAGTTTTTCAGATTTTCCTTTTTTGATGCCGCAAACATTGTATGCAGTTTGTCCTTTATAATCAAACGGCACGAGATAAGAATTTCCGGTGCAGTATTCCAGATTGTTTTCTTTAAAAAGTGTAGCAATATATTCTGCAGCTTTTGTGTTTTCAGGTTTGCCGATTTCGCGGCCTTTCATTTCGTCTGAAGCAAGTGTGGAAACGACTTCTTTTACACGCGCTACCGAAACTTCCTGCGCGAAAGAAATTGCAGAAATCAAAGCAAAAGGAAGGCATATCAGTTTTTTCATGATTTTTTAAATTTAAATATATTATGCGATAAGTCGCTGCTTTGGTGAAAATATTACAGTTTGCTTTAAAATTTTAAATAAAAAAAACAGCTTCAAAAAATTGAAGCTGCACTCTCTCAAAAAAAATCGTTGTAAGGTTACCGAAGTCTGTCTACAGATTTTACGAGCCTCTCATCTTTCTTGATGTATACATTTGCAATAAGCAGACATATCACCGCGATCAATGGGAAAAGCGGCTCAATACCCTTCTCAGGAAAAGCAATTCCTCCGGATAATTTTAGCAGCCAATACGCCAGCAGACCAATCAACAAAACGTTTATAATGATGCTGAAATTATTCAGCAAAATCTGTCTTTTTCTGTTTTTGTAGCTGAAAAGACTTAAAGCTCCTGCGAGAATCAATACCACACAAATGGCATTCAAAACCGGTAAAGTACCGAAAATATCTACATCCTGCGCCGTAATGAATAGAAAAACGGGCGCGACCAGCGACAGCAAAATAAATATGGTCTGTATCCTTTGTAGCATAAATCTTTTAAAACAGAGCAAAAATAGCATTAATTTTGCACAAATCAAAAATAAGTGTAGATTTGCAATATACAATACACTTGAAATAAAAGTCACCGGACTTAAATTTCTTATTCACAACAAATTACATTTTCCCTATTTATGTTTAACATAGAAACGTTAAGGTCAAAATCCGTAACGGAGCTGTCTAAAATCTTAAAGGATTTGGGCGTGAAAGTTGCCCGCAGCAGTACAGATAATGACAAAATATTTGCAATACTTGATTTTCAGGCTTCTAATCCTAAAGTGACACGGGAATATTACAATACAGACAACCCGGAAACTGCAACAGAAGCCGTTTCTGAAGTTTTAGAAGAGAAAGCAAGACCCCTGAAAAAACCTGCTGCTAAGAAACCAGTGAAAGCAAAACCTGCAATACAGGAAGAATCTGCTGACATGGTTTCAGAACAGCCGAAAGAGCAGGAAGAAAAGAAAGAGGAAACTGCTGAAACAACTGCAGAAGCTTCGGTTCAGACTGAAAACGCAGAAGTAAATTCTACGGAAAGACCTGCAAATAGTCAGTCTAAACAAAAAAGAAAACGCGTACCAAACGCGCCTGCAGAAGAATCTACAAAAACTGAAACTGAAGTTTCTGTGACAAATACAAATTCTGAAGAAAATCCTGTAACCGCGCCAGTTCAGCAACAACAGCGTGAGGAAAGACCGAGGAAAAATCAGAATCCGGGTCAGCCGAATCAAAATTCTAATCAGCAGAATTCTAATCAGAATCAGCAACATTCAAATCAGAATCAGCCGAATCAGAATCAGCAAAATCCAAATCAGCAAAATCAGAGAAACCAAAATAATCCGAACAACAGCGGAAATTCTCAAAACAGGAATCAAAATCAAAATCAAAACCGCCATGCAGAAAAACATGATGAGCCGGAGAAAAAAGAATTTAATTTTGATGGGCTTGTAACGATTGAAGGTGTTCTGGAAATTCTTCCGGATAACTACGGTTTCCTGCGTTCATCAGATTTCAGCTACATTTCTTCGCCAGATGATGTGTATGTTTCTACCGCGCAAATACGTAATTATGGTTTGAAAACGGGCGATTCTGTAACCGGAATTGTGCGTCTTCCGAAAGAAGGTGAAAAGTATTTTTCACTTTTAAAACCGACAGAAGTTAACGGACGGGACATGGCATTCATCAAAGACCGCGTGTCTTTTGAATATCTGACACCGCTTTTCCCTGAAGAAAAATTTAACCTTGCCGGAAATAACGCTACGATTTCTACGAGAATTGTAGATCTTTTTGCACCGATCGGAAAAGGTCAGCGTGCGATGATCGTAGCGCAGCCGAAAACCGGTAAAACAATGCTTCTGAAAGATATTGCCAATTCGATTGCGGCAAATCACCCGGAAGTTTACATGATGGTTCTTTTGATAGACGAGCGTCCGGAAGAAGTAACTGATATGGAGCGAAGTGTGAATGCAGAAGTTATTGCTTCAACTTTTGACGAAGCAGCGGACAAGCACGTAAAAGTGGCAAATCTTGTTTTGGCAAAAGCGCAGAGAATGGTAGAATGCGGCCACGACGTCGTGATTTTGCTCGACTCTATTACGCGTCTGGCAAGAGCTTATAATACAGTGACGCCGGCTTCCGGGAAAGTACTTTCCGGTGGTGTGGATGCGAATGCTTTGCACAAACCTAAACGTTTCTTCGGTGCAGCAAGAAAAATTGAAGGCGGAGGGTCGCTTACAATTATTGCTACCGCATTGATCGACACAGGTTCAAAAATGGATGAAGTGATTTTTGAAGAATTTAAAGGTACAGGAAACATGGAACTTCAGCTCGACAGAAAAATTGCCAACCGCAGAATTTATCCGGCAATTGATCTGATTACGTCAAGTACGCGAAGAGACGATCTTCTGATGGATGAAGTGACGAGCCAGAGAATGTGGATTTTGCGAAAATATCTTTCAGAAATGAATCCTATTGAAGCGATGGAATTTGTAAATAAAAATATTAAAGGAACACTGAATAATGAAGAATTCCTGATGTCGATGAATAAATAATTTTCATTTAAAATAAATAGAAAGCAGCTTTAGAAATAAGGCTGCTTTTTTGTTTAATCCTGTCTGATCCACTCATTGTGTCGTTTTTTAAAGGTAAGAATCCTTGGATAACATTCTTGTTCTTTGCCACTTTTGGATTTACAATACATAATAAATGCTTTCTCACCGGATTTGTCGATCAGCGGGCGGTTTAAAATTATTTTACCAATATATTCGCCGTTTCCGGAAGGTTTATCCACGCGCTGATAATGCTCCGGAGATTTTATCTTACTTAAATCCAAAAGAGCAGAAGGCAATTCGTTGTTTTTAGGTTTTATGCTGTCGAGATCCAAAACCGACTGCACTTTCTCTGCGTACGATTGGCGGATCGAATCGTCGACAGCAAACTCAAATTTTCGCCGTTCAGCCACAGCATCCTGAATGATTTTTACATTTTTCTGGCTCATTGATCCGCTGAGACTTATTCCGTTGGCAGAAGCGATTTCGGTAAGTTCTTCCTGAGACATTGAGGTCATTCCGTAAGGCTGCACAATCTCAGCAATGGCTTCATTGATGATTTCATATTCGTCTGATGACACGTTTTTTGAGCTGCAGGAATACACTAAAATGATTATTAAAATCAGATAAAAATTCTTCATAGAGGCAAATATAAAATTTTACGCATTTCAAATATGATGACTTGCAATTTTTCTTTTGTTAAAGATTTATTAAAACAAAAATGATTTTAAAATTTGGTGCAAAATTGGCTAACTTTACTTGATAAACATTAAAAATTATATTATGTCTTTCGAACTACCAAAATTACCGTACGCATATGATGCATTAGAACCAACTATTGATGCAAAAACGATGGAAATTCACCATACGAAACATCATCAAGCGTATATAGATAATCTGAATAAAGCAATAGAAGGGACTGATCTTGAAGGTCTTTCTATAGAAGAGATCTGTGAAAACGGCGCGGAGAAACCAGCGGTAAGAAACAACGGCGGTGGTCATTATAACCACAGTTTGTTCTGGCAAATCCTTACTCCCGGCGGAAGCAAAGAGCCTGTAGGATTGGTGAAATCAGCAATTGAAAACTTCGGCGGAATGGAGAAATTCAAGATGGATTTTTCTGAAGCTGCAAAAACAAGATTCGGTTCTGGCTGGGCTTGGCTGGTAAAAAATGAAGATGGAAGCCTTTCTGTAACATCTACAGCAAATCAGGACAATCCTTTGATGCCAATGGCAGATAAAAAAGGGACGCCTATTTTGGGCCTTGATGTTTGGGAGCACGCTTATTACCTGAATTACCAAAACAGAAGACCCGACTACATTTCAGCGTTTTTTGACGTGGTAAACTGGGATAAAGTGGAAGAGCTTTACAACAAAATTTAATTAAAATAAAAAAGGTTCAGATTTTCTGAGCCTTTTTTTATCTTCGTGAAAACTTTTTAAAAATGAAAAATTACACATCACTTATTCGTATAACCGGCGTTTTCTTTATGCTGATCTTTTTTGTTTTAAAATTCGGTCCTTTTCGCACAGGTCTCGAAACTGCTGCATTTTGGGTTTCGTTTGCATGCTTTTTTGTTTTAGGAACGCGAGGTTTGGTCAGCGGAATCAGATATTACATCAAAGCCTGATTCTATTTAAAATCTTGTGGCGTCGCTTCCGCCAAGTCCGCTCATCCTGAGTTTGTACCGCCAATTGACATACGCAAAAACTTGATACAGTTTATACTCAAAATTCAATCCGTACTTTTCCTGCGGGTCATAATCAATTCTCGATTCTATCACATTTCGGTATCTTCCTGAAGTAAAATAAGAGTTCCATTCGCTTACCAGAAACGTATTTCTGTTTTTAAGATACGATTCTGTGTACTGACTTTTTGGTCTTGCAATCGCATTCAGGAAATAATCAAACTGCGTATCGATCACAATAAGATCATATTCTCCGTCATCGTTTTTCTCCGGTTTCAGTGCCGGTTCTTCCTCTTTATCTTTTGCAGGAGTTTTTTTATTTTGAGCATTCACACCAACGAACATAAATGCTAATAAGATGATAATCAACTTTTTCATGAATTAAAGATACACAAAAATTATCCTTAAAATTATGATTTTAATTTTTCACATAATCTCTCTGAAAAACAGAAACTGCCGGAAAATGATCGCTGAAGCCGCCTGTAAAACGGTCTCCTTCCCACGATCTGAAAGGATATCCTTTAAACTGTCCTTCTTTTGTAATCAAATAGGGAGGTGCGAAAATTTCAGCTTTGAATAGTGCATAGCTTGTATTGCTTTTCTCTTTGCTGTAGAGGTTTTGCGAAATAATAATCTGATCAAAAAGATTGGGCGCATCTCTATATGCCAGAGATGCCACTCCGGATTTGTACAGTTTGTACATAAGGTTATAATAGGGTTTTTCAGCTGACAATTCATCCGGATCTCCGGTTGCGCCTAAAAATTTTCGCAGACTCGGACTCACGGGATCGTCATTAAAATCGCCCATCGCCACCATTTTTATTCCCGGATTTTCAAATCGTAATAAATCCATTTCTGTTTTTAAAACGTTTGCAGCAGCGTTTCTCTTTTCGAGCGAAGCCGCTTCACCACCGCTTCTAGACGGCCAGTGATTCATGAAAACGGCAAACTTTTCACCGTCCAAAAGTCCGACGGCGACGAGGATTCCGCGCGTGTAATTTCTGCGGCCTTCTTCGTTGTAAATTTTAATTTCTTTTGTGTACGTTTTCTCCGGAACGAATCTGCTTTTCTGATAAATCAGCGCAATATCAATGCCTCGCGCATCATAAGAATTGTAGTGGATGATGCCGTAATTGCTCTTAGCTAAGACAGGTTGTTTAATTAAATCTTCAATCACTTTTCGGTTCTCTACCTCGATCAGTCCGCAGATCGCTGGATTGTCATTGGTGTAAGCCTTCCCAAGTTCAGAAATCACTTTTGTAATATTTTGAATCTTCTGATTGTAAAATTTCGTTCCCCATCTTTTAGCGCTTTTCGCCGTGAAATCTTCTGAGAGCATTTGTCTTTTTATAACTTTTTTACCAATCAAAAGTTCATCACTCCATTCACCACGGTAATTTTCGGTGGTTTCCAATAGATTTACAGAATCTAACGGAATACTTCTGTGAAATTTTGGATTATCAGGTGGTAAAGTTCCGTCTATATAATCCGCAGAAGCGATGGTGTCCCAAAGATTTTCAACGTTCAGAAAAGCTACCGTTGCCCGTTTCACCTGCCGTTGCTGCGCGTATATCACAACTGAGATTATCATGAATATTAAAATATAGTTTTTTTTCATTTCTGGATTTTTAACTTAAAAAATAATTTTATAAGAGATAATTTTATGTGCAGATTACCATGAATAAAGTGATTTTCGAGTGCTTAATTTATAAATAATTTTCAGAATCAGTATAAATTATGAAAAATAATAAATCATCACTTGTGCGAATCAAATTTAATTATAATTTAGATATCACAAAAAACACCATGAAAAAAAATCAAAATGAAACTAAAATTCTTCCTGATGTCCGTCTGTTTAACGATGTTTTCTCTCTGCCATGCTCAGACTTCCATTTATGGTTTTGTAAAAGATTCTGAAGGTAAACCGATTGACCAAGCAAAAATTGATCTTGATGAGACGGAGAATACACTGTCAGACAAAATAGGTCATTTTATTTTTGTTAATATAAAACCCGGGCACTATGCGATTACTGTTTCAAAACCGAATTTTGAAACGAAAACAGTTGAATTCGACGTCACCGATGACGAACAGCGCAGAGATGTTGGGGATGTTATCTTAAAATTCAGTGCGCCTACAGAAGCCGGAGTTGTTGTGATCGACGATTCTGCAACTGATGGTGAAGATGGCGGTGCCTCGATGTTGCCCACCGTTGGCTTGCTGAGCGCCAGTCGGGATGCTTTTCAAAATGTGTCGGCATTTGAATTGGGAGCTTATTGGTTTCGCCCTCGAGGAGTGGACAATCGTTTTGAAGATGTCGTTTTTAACGGTGTTGCAATGTCTAAAAGTGACGATGGAAGACTTGATTTTAATAATTGGGGCGGACTGAATGATATTACGCGTTTTCCTCTGGAATCTGTCGATAACCTGACACCCTCAGAGTTTGCCTTCGGGAACCTTGGCGGTTTGGTCTATTATAATACACGGGCATCCTCGTACAGAAAGCAAACTTCACTTGCGTATTCTTTTACAAACCGCAGCTATATGCATCGCGCAATGGCCACCTATTCTTCCGGTGTTAGCCGAAAAGGATGGTCGGTGACGGTGAGTGGAAGCAGGCGGTGGGGCGACAATGCCATTATCGATGGGGTTTACCAGGATTCGTATGCTTATTTTGGGGCGGTCGAGAAAAAATTCAGTGATGGTCATGCGATAAACATTACGGCTTTTGGTTCTCCGACATACAGATCTTCAAACTCGCCAAACACGCAGGAAGTTTATGATATTTTGGGTAAAAATTACAATTCTTATTGGGGATTTCAGGATGGCGAAGAGAGAAATTCGCGCATCAGAAAAAGTTTTGAGCCGATTTTTATGCTGACTGATTATCTTAAAATCGGTAAAAATTCAAATCTTATTAACACTATTTCTTTTCAGACCGGAAGCGATGCCAGAAGCCGGCTCGACTGGTTTCACGCGGCCGATCCGAATCCTACCTATTACCGCAAACTTCCAAGCTTCGGAAATTTCTCTCCAGATGAATTCCGTGCACAGTCTCAGATCGATTGGAAAGCTTTATACAATGCCAATAAACTCAATCTCAATAATTCTGATGGATCTCCCCGAGGTGCAGTTTACAGCATTATTGAAGATGTAAACGAAGATAAAACCTACAATTTTGCATCGCATTTTGATACGAGACTTGCCGAAAACTGGAAGTTGAATATCAATTTTAATTATCAAAATTTAAAGTCTGATAATTTCCGTAGGGTAAAAGATCTTCTGGGTGCACGTTTTGCATATAATCTTAATGCATTTAATTTTGATGTGCCATACAATGCAGACAATCCCGATGTCACGGCAAATGTCGGCGACCGCACACAGTATTCGTATCAGTTCTACCGCAGTTTGTACAGTTTAAATGTCTCCACAGAAATTGATCTCAGCAAATGGAATCTTGTGGCGTCAGCATTTTCAGCGTATTCTGAATCTTACAGAAACGGCGATTACCGCAACGGAATTCAACGTTTTAAAGATAATTCGAAAGGAAAAAGCGCGGTATATGATGCCCTGAATGCCGGTTTTAAAGCAAAAATCACCTATAAAATCAATGGCAGAAACTTCATTGTTTACAACGGGACTTTTTTCACACTTGCGCCAACGCTTAACGAAATTTTCATTAATCCCAGAGCGGTTGATTATTTTACGCCAGGCGTGAAAAATCAGATTATTAATGCAAATGATCTCAGTTATATTCTCCGCGGGCAAGTTCTGAAACTGCGTGTGTCCGGGTTTTACACAATGATTAATCAGGCAACGGAAATCAGCAGATATTTTGTGGATGTCGACCGGCCTGGCACCGCTTCCACGTTCAGCACATTGGTAAACGAAGCGATGAGCGGTGTGAATAAAAGGTATCTGGGCGCCGAACTTGGTTTTGATCTGAAAATTACACCGACTTTTTCCTCGCAAGGCGCAGCCAGCATTGGAGAATATACGTACACCAATAATCCTGAAGTTTCTACTTTTGACGACATCAATGGCTTTCGTTCTTCGCAGGCAGTTTGGGGAAAAGCGAATATCAAAGGATATAAAATTGCCGGTACGCCGCAAAAAGCCTATTCGTTTGGTTTAAAATACAATTCGCCAAAATACTGGTGGCTCGGTGCTTCTGCAAATTATCTCGCCGATCAGTATCTCGATTTTTCGGCTTTAAATAAAACGCCGTTTCTCTATACAAATCCTTCCGCCAACGATCCTTATGCTGAAGCAACACCGGAATTGATTCAAAGATTGACTGCTCAGAAAAAATTTGACAATCAGATTATGTTTAATGCCAGCGGTGGAAAATCTTTCTCTTTTGGAAAATACCGAATGGTGGTGAGCGTTTCGGTAAATAATCTGCTGAATAACCGAGATTATGTTACCGGCGGTTTTGAGCAGGGAAGAAATGTTAATTTTCAGGATGCGCTCGCAGATGCTTCCAAAGAATATCCTGCATTCGGACCAAAATTGTGGTACGATCGTGGCCGAACTTTTTTCACCAATGTTTATCTGCGGTTTTAAAAAATCATATTATGAATAAGACATTGAAATTTTTGGTTTTTATATTTTTACTGATACAGTTTGCCGGCTGTGTACATGATGACAGTTATCAGGATCCTGATTTAGACGGCTATATGTGCGCTGATCTGACTCCCAATCTTACGTTATCTGCGCTTAAGGCAAAATATGCAAACGCAGTATACGTATTCCCAGAAAACTCTACAGAGATTGTTGAAGGATACGTTTCTTCTACCGACGAAACCGGCAATATTTACAAGACTATTTATATTCAGGACAAACCTGAAAATCCAACCCAGGGTTTTGTCATCAGCGTGGATCTTCTTAGTGTCTATACGAAATTCCCGCAGGGATCGAAAATTTACATAAAGCTGGCCGGCCTGGCCGTCGGTGTTTATGGAGGTGTTGTACAGCTTGGAATACAGGAAGCAGGCTCATCAAATACGACGGCTGTCTCGCGGATTCCTGAACCGCTGATTAAAGATAAAATTTTTAGATCATGTACGGTGCGAGAGAAAATTGTCCCTTTTGTGCTTACTTCTGCGCAGATGGTTTCTGCAAACGACCGCTATATCGGATGCCTGATTCAGATGAATGATGCAGAATTTGATAGCCGGGTTTTGTGTACGACTTTTGCGCCGCCGGGCGTTACTGAAGAGAAAATAATTCGTGATGCGAGCAGCACTTCAGCAAGAATTGTGAGAAACAGCGGTTTTGCCTCTTTTGCCAATCAGATTTTGCCTGCAGGAAACGGAAAATTTGTAGGCATTTATTCTAAATACAATTCGACGTACCAGCTTTTTATCAATAAAGTTTCAGATCTGGAAATGAATAATTTTCCTCGTCTTGATGGCATCACGGCAAATCCTTGCGAATACAGCGATGCCGGACTGACACAGAAAACCGTGGCGGAAATCAAGCAACTCTACACCGGAACTTTATCAACAGTCAGCGGAGATTTTGTCTTAAAAGCAAAAGTTACCGGGAATGATAAATCTGGAAATCTTTATAAATATCTGTTTGTGGAAGATGCCAGCGGCGGGATCAGGATAAATATTGATAAGCTTGATCTTTATAATGATGCACGTTTTATGGTTGGCAAAGAACTTTATGTAAAACTCAAAAACCTGGTTATAGGAAATGTTTCAGGTGAAATTCAGTTGGGCGCTGCTTTCAACGGAAGTGTCGGCAGAATCCCCGAACAGGATGTTTATAAATATTTTTTTGATTCAAATAAAATCTCCACGAATGTAGTAGCCACAGAGAAACAGATTTCTCAGCTTACAACGGCAGACGTCGGCAAATTTATAACCATTAAAAACCTGCAGTTTATCACATCAGATTTAGAACGGAAATATGCGGGAGCTATTGCCACCAATAGAACCTTTGAAGACTGCAACGGTAATCAGATAACTTTACGAACGAGTAATTTTGCAGATTTTGCTTCCGAAATTGTAGAATCAGGCAGAGGTGATGTGAAAGGAATTCTTGGAATTTTTAACGGAAGTTTTCAGCTGACTATTCTTGATCTTTTGGGCGCTGATTTGGATCTTCCACGGTGCGACGGTTCGGTGTATGAAACGCTGCCCACTTTGTATACAGAAAATTTTGCCGTCGGCGGATTCTCGACAGACTGGTCGATTGTAAATGTTCTTGGTACGCAAACCTGGGCAACATCAAATGTGAGCAATGGAAATGATTATTATGCCGTGATCAACGGTTTTTCCGGCGGAAATACTGCTAATGAAGACTGGCTGATATCGAAGCCTGTAAGTTTGGCGGGAAAAAGTAAAGCTGCGCTGAGTTTTGTGTCAGATGTTCGGTACGCAGGAAATTCGCTGCAGGTGTATGCTACAGATAATTACACGGGAAATCCTGCGACAACGGTTTGGTTTTTATTGCCAGCAACTTTGGACAGCAATAATCTCGCATTTGGTGATTGGGTAAATTCTGGAAATGTAAGTCTTAATGCGTTTCTCGGAAAAAATGTACGGATTGCTTTTAAATATACTTCTACCTCATTTTCGGCAGCAACCTGGCAGATTGATGAGTTTAAAATCAAAGGGAATTAAATAAAAAAAGCCGCTCTGTTGAACGGCTTTTGATTATTAGATTTTCTTTTAGAACGAAACTTCGTTTACTTCCTTTCCACGCTGAAAATTCATTGTTTTTTGATCACCTTTATAGGCAACATTCACAAGATTAATCTGTTTCGGAAAAGCACTCAGCAGTATCGTGTTTTTAATTTTTAAATTACTAATTGCATCGATATTTGAGGTTTCAAAATACACCCAAACAGTCTCGCCACTCACCTGGCTACCGGTGAAAGTAAGCGTCTTATTGCTTCCGTTCACAAAAACATCGAAGTTATTATTCACATATTTTTTTACTTCAGCCTCAAAACCTGCTGTGCTGCGGTTTATTTTTAAAGCGTCAGAAATATGCGTTGTATTCATCTTTGTGGTGAATTTTAACGTTTTGCTTCCGTCATTATAATCGATTTTTGTCATTGATGAGAAAAAATCGGCGACACCGAAACTCATCATAATCAGGACCGAAAAGATCCCTGTAAGAACAATTAATTTTTTCATTTTATTGTAAATTTTCATCTGTGTTAATATAAACGCTCAAATAGGATGCCACTAAAAATTAACATTCACAGTATACTTATCATAAAAAGCTTTGATATGCGCCACCGCTTCATCTGCAGTATCTACAATTCTGTAAAGATCAAGATCCTGCTCAGCAATCATTCCTTCTTTCAGTAGCGTATCTTTGAACCAGTCGAGAAGACCGCTCCAAAATTCGGTTCCCACCAAAACTATTGGAAAAGCTCCGATTTTTTTTGTCTGAATTAGCGTAATTGCTTCGGTAAGTTCATCCAAAGTTCCAAAACCGCCGGGCATCACTACGAATCCCTGACTGTACTTCACAAACATCACTTTCCGCACAAAAAAGTAATCGAAATTCATTGAATACAGTTTGCTGAGGTACGGGTTGAAATGTTGCTCAAAAGGGAGATCGATATTCAAACCGATTGATTTCCCACCGCTGTTGAACGCGCCCTTATTTCCTGCTTCCATAATTCCCGGGCCGCCGCCGGTGATAATTCCGAAGCCGATTTTGGTAATCTTCTCAGCAATCTCAACTGCCATGTCGTAATATTTAGTGTCGGGTTTTAATCTTGCCGAACCAAAAATCGAAACACACGGGCCGATACGCGCCATTTTTTCATAACCGTTTACAAATTCAGACATGATTTTAAAAACCATCCAGCTATCTTTGGTCACTATTTCGTCCCAGGTTTTCTGTCTGAGACTGTTTTGCAAAAGAGATTCCGCCTGCTGCAAATCAGGATTTATTGGGGTTTGTTCTTTATTTTCTTTGTCTGTTGCCATTTTTATTTAAAATATTTTTCGGCTTCTGTTACAGATTCAGGCCTTCCTACATCAATCAGTCTACTTTCATGAAGAAAACCATGAATTTTTTCATTCTGCATCAGATCAAGATATTCTTCCATCACCGAAAATTTTCCTGTTCTTTTTATTTTCTTAAAAATACGGGGATTAATACAGTGTACACCACTGAAAGCCAGTGGTCTGAAATCTTTATTAAATTCTGCCAGCCGCTGTTCGCCACTCACCGTATTCATCCAGCCACGCAAAACCAATTCATCATTAAAAAGCAGTTTGCGGCTGCTGTCACGGTCAGAGACTGCTAATGTAGCAAAATCACTGAGATTCTGATGAGATTTTACCAGATCATTAATGTTGATTTCTGTAAGAATATCTGCATTCATGATGATAAAATCTTCGCCGTGATCTAAAAATCTTTTTGCGAAAAGGAGTCCGCCACCGGTTTCCAGAAGTTCATCAGACTCATCTGAGATCTCAATTTTGCAGCCGAAATTATTATTTTCCTTTAAAAATGCGATAATCTGATCTGCAAAATGATGCACATTAATCACAAAATCATTTATCCCAAAACTTTTTAAATACTGTATGTTGCGCTCCAAAAGCGGTGCGCCGTTTACTTTTGCCAAAGCTTTAGGATGATGATCGGTAAAAGGTTTCAGTCGGGTGCCTTTTCCGGCCGCAAAAATCAATGCCTTCATTTGTAATCTGTAAGAGCGGGAATTTAGGGTGAAGTTAAATGGTGTTTTTTATTTCTGAAAATCCGGAATTCAGCTGGTGTTGCTCATCGTGGTGCAGACTGATTTCCACTTTATCACCATATTTTTTTTCAATAAAATCTGCAATTCTTATTGCAGAATATACCGACCGATGCTGTCCACCGGTACAGCCAAAGTTGATCTGTAGGTTTTCGAAACCACGGCCGAGATAATTACCGATGTTGATAGACACCATTTCTTTTACCAGTTCCAGAAACTTGGGCATATCGGTTTTTTTCTCGAGATATTCCTGCACACCGATGTCGTTTCCGGTCTGTATTTTATATTCTTCCACGCGTCCCGGATTCAAAATTCCACGGCAGTCGAACGTAAAACCGCCTCCGTTGCCGGTTTCATCTTTCGGAATGCCGCCTTTTTTATACGAAAAACTATGAATATCGATATGTAACATTGTGTTGTTTTAAATTTTTAAACTGAATTATTTTTTGGTAAGCTCATCAATTTTGATGCGCGTATGTTCTGTTTTTAGCTCTGAAATAAGCTTTTGAAGTTCGGGGAAATTTTTCATTCCTTCCCAAGTTTCACTTAGATGATGAAGATTTTCGATGCCTGTATTGATGCTTGCGATAAAGTGAGGCTTCCGCTGAATGATCCCCCGAAAACCGTACGCGCCCAGAACCTGCAGAAAACGCATAAGTTTCATGGGTTCAAGACTTTCTTTTAGACCAATCTGCTCTGTTTTATCATTAAAAAAGGAAAGATAATAGTCCAGCATTTCTGTTTTAAAATCTTCCGGAAAGTTTGCTTTCGCCTGAAAAAGAAAAGAAATAACATCATACATCAGCGGTCCGTACATCGCCGTCTGATAATCGATAAATGAAACTTCGCCGCGGTAATTCACCATGATATTTCTTGCCTGAAAATCGCGGATCATCAGTCCTTTTGGCTGCAGATTTTCAACAAACTCTACGATTATTTTAAACTCTTTCAGTAGCGAAGAACGGTGATATTCGATCTCTAAAACATCGACGAAAAAGTTTTTAAAATAATACAGATCGTGCGTCACGGGCAGTTCGTCATACTTTTCATATTCAAAAGTCTGCAGATAATCAATCTTTCCTGCGGTTGTTTTTTGAAGCTGATAGAGTTTTTCCAATGTCTGTTTCACCAAATCCCGGACGTTTTCAGACAAACCTTCTTCGGCAAGCACTTCAGAAAGCGTACGGTTTCCCAGATATTCCTGAATGTAAATATCGCGCGTCTCATTTACCGTAAAAATTTTAGGTGTATTAAGTTTCAAATCAGAAAAAACCTGAGAAAAATAGAGAAAACTATCATTTTCACGGATGTTTTTATTAGCGGTGATCACAAATTTCCCATGGCTGTTTTCGCCGATAAAATTCTCACGTGCCGATCCGCTGGCCGCCAAAGCAATCCATGAAGAACTCTTTTCCCCAAAATGATTTTCAAAAAACGGTCTTGCTTTTTCTGCGCTCATATTCCGGAAACAAATATACTACTTTACCTTCAAATTTTTATCTTTGCAGCTATGCTAAAGGACTTTAAGCCTGTTTTGGGAATCTTGCTACGCTTCGTTATCATCTATCTGGTGCTGCTTTTTGCGTATCAGTTTTTTCTCAACAGTTTCAAAGGCGAAGGTCTTGATCCGTACTCGCGCATGATTGCCGAGCAGGTGAGAAAAATACAGAATGCTGTAGGTTTTTCTACACAGCTGTACGACGATATTCCGGGGGAGCAGGTTTGGTTTTATGTGAAAGAAAAATACGTAACCCGCATGGTAGAAGGCTGCAACGCAGTTTCGGTAATCATACTTTTCCTCGCTTTTATCTTCGCTTTCTATAAAGGTTTTAAAACTTTTCTTTTTGTCGCGGCAGGTTTTATCCTGCTTTATGTGATGAATCTTCTGCGGATTGTCGGTTTAAATATCGTCACCCGAGATTATCCCGCTTACAGCAAGATGTCGCATGACTATCTTTTTCCGGCGGTGATCTATGGAACGGTGGTGATTCTCTGGCTGGTTTGGATTAAATTTTTTGCGCTGAAAAAATGAAAATATTCCGTTGGATTTTTGTTATAGCAGGTGTTGCCGGACTTTTTGCGGTTCGGATGTACGAAGATTCTCTTTTCTACGATCCTTTTCTCACGTATTTTCATGAAGCCAGTAAAACACTCGTTTTCCCGGAATTTTTGTGGGGAAAACTGATTTTGAGCTACCTTTTTCGGTTCGCTTTGAATCTGATCTGCTCGTGCGTTATTATTCATTTTCTGTTTCAAAACAGGCAATGGACGGTGCAGGGCGCGATTCTTATTGCGATTGTTTTCGCGATTACGTTCCCGATTTATCTTTTCTGCATCGCTGACGGTTTTGATGTCGGTTATCTTTTTTCTTTTTACATGCGCCGCTTTGTCATTCAGCCGATGATTCTTCTTCTCGTCGTTCCGCTGTTCTATTACAGGCAGATGATGATGAATAAAACCTCTTAAAATACGTTTTATGTATATCTGAGTATGCTTAATGTATCTATGGGTATGTTTAAGGTATATATTTATAGGCTTATTGTATCGAAGTTGAGGCTTGAGGCGTGGACGGTTATGCTTTACAAATAAGTATTGATGCTTAAAGCATCAACGTATATGGATTAAGTGTATATTTATAAGGAAAATGCATATTAATTCTATAAAATGATGAGAACATACCAGAGAGAAAGTGAAAGTCCGTATCCGCACATCGGTGATATGGTTTGGAATGTGCTTTGTGAGCAGAAAATAACGCAGGCTGAGCTTGCAAGAAGGCTTCAGGTAACGCCGTCTTCGGTAGCTGATTATCTGAAGCAGTCTTCGCTGCAGTTTGGGATTTTGTGGAACATCAGCATCGCGCTGAAATATGATTTTCTGGGTAAAATCATCAATAATTATCCTGAATCTTTTCCTTTAAATCCTGAATCTAAGCTGGTTATTGAGCTGAATGCACAAAAGCAGATCATCGCCGATCTGGAGAAAGAAATATCCATTTATAAAGCCGCTTTAGGAATCAAACCATGATTTTATTCCGTCAGATCTGGTGTGGCTGTATTCTTTGGAAAACCAAACATGATTTGAAATACAAATGTTTTTCTTAGCCCTGACCGCAGCTGTTACCCCGCAACAGGCTCGGGGAAAGCGGAGGCTTTGGAGTGGAAAAGCCTTGGCGTGAAGAGTATGAGCGGAGAGCAGGAAATAGCTCCTTAAAAAATTATTCGGCGGTATGTTTGTCGACGGAGGTGACGTTGGCTGAGTTCCATTCTACTTTTTTTACGAACGGATGCTCGCGCACGGGACATTCTGCGATCTGGCAGATACTGCAAGATATCGGCTTGCAGTCGTCCATATGAAAATTAAATTCAACAGATCGCGTCGTGTTGGTTGCGAGAAGGATGATAACGTTTTCCATCTCGCGGTGCGCATCGCGGAGCGGATAGTACCACGGCAGTGTGATGTGCGCATCGATATGAAGTGAGGAACCAAACTGCTGAATTTTCATATTGTGAATGTCGATCCACTCAGTTTTTCTGTTTTTTTCGAGCAGCTGAATGATTTTTTCGAGAAGAACAGGATCCTGTTCATCCATAATTCCGCTCAGCGATTTGCGGATGATTTTGTAGCCTACGAAGATGATGTAGCCGCCAAAAAGCAATGCCACAGCAGAATCGAGCCAGTTGAGATCGGTAAAATAAACAACAATTAAACTTACAAAAACCCCGATCGTCGTCACGGTATCTGACTGCAAATGTTTGCCCGAAGAAATGAGTACGGCTGAATTTTCTTTTTTCCCTTTCTGAATCGAGATATAGCCGAGGAGATAATTAATGATGGCTGTCGCTGCAATAATTGCAATTCCCCAGTCGAGTTCTTTCAACACTTTACCGGTAACAAGGCTGTTGATGCCTTCGTAAATAATCATAATTCCGGCAATGGCGATGAGTGCGCCTTCGATGCCGGAAGTCACAAATTCTACTTTCCCGTGACCGTAAGGATGATCTTCGTCACGCGGTTTTCCGGCCAGATACAGCGAATACAGTCCCATAAATGCACTAATGACATTTACGATACTTTCCATCGCGTCTGAAAATACGGCATCTGAGGCAGTGAGCTTCCAGGCGATAAGTTTGGCGACGAAAAGTACGATGCCGATGATGGCAATCCACTTCTGGAAATTCAACTTCTCGGCGGTGGCTTTAGAAACGGAATTAATCATTTTGGTAAAAAAAAGAATCTCTTTCGGAGACTCTTTTGGTTTTTGTTAGTTTACACTAAGTTATTTTTCACTAGATATTCGGCGATCTGTACGGCGTTTGTTGCAGCGCCTTTTCGCAGGTTGTCGGCGACAATCCAGAGATTCATCGTTTTGGGCTGCGTGAGATCGCGTCTCATTCTTCCTACAAAAACGTCATCTTTTCCTTCGGAATACAGAGGCATTGGATATTCGTTTTTCTCTACATTATCCATCACCACAACGCCGGGTGTTTCAGAAAGAATTTTACGGACTTCATCAAGATCAAATTCGTTTTCAAATTCGATATTCACACTTTCCGAATGTCCGCCCTGTATGGGAACGCGGACTGCCGTTGCCGTAAGGCTGAAACTGTCGTCACCCAAAATCTTTTTAGGTTCTTTCATCAGTTTGATTTCTTCCTTCGTGTAGCCGTCATCTGAAAAAACATCGCAGTGGGGAAGCGCATTTTTAAAGATCTGATAAGGATAGACTTTTGAAATATTGCTTTCGGTATCTTTATAACCATTAACGGAAAACTCAGTTTCTGCATTAAGCTGATCAACTGCGGCTTTTCCGGTTCCGGTTACCGACTGATACGTAGAAATAATCACCCGCTTCAAACGGTATTTTTCATGCAAAGGCCCGAGCACCATCACCAGCTGAATGGTAGAACAGTTTGGGTTGGCAATAATTTTATCTTCTTTCGTTAAAACATCAGCATTAATTTCCGGAACGATCAGTTTTTTATCAGGATCCATTCGCCAAGCCGAAGAATTATCGATGACCGTGATGCCAGCTTCCGCAAACTTCGGGGCAAATTCAAGAGATGAACTTCCGCCGGCAGAGAACAGGGCAATATCCGGTTTTGCAGCAATAGCGTCTTCGATGCTTACGACAGAAAATTCTTTCTGTTTATACTTCACCTTTTTACCGATTGATTTTTCTGATGCAACAGGAATCAGTTCTGTAACAGGGAAATTTCGCTCTTCGAGCACTTTAAGCATCACCTGGCCCACCATTCCGGTGGCACCTACTACTGCAATTTTCATTTTTTAATAGAAGAATTTTAAAGTTAAAATATAATTAGCCTCCGAAAAGTCTTTTCCACTGGAAGGCCCAAAGCATTAATGCAACAGCGATCACTGCCATAATTACCCAGCTCATCTGGATTCTGTCGGCAGTTTTGATTTTTTTGTTGAATATGGTTAAAAGAACAGCTGCAATGATCATCGCTGTTGGATGTTCTACATAGGTATTTCTTGAAACAGAATCTTTCATCAGTGTGCCGGCTTCTTTGGCAGCTTTGAAACCTGGTGAAAAGAAGAACAACATTACCAAACCGATTACCGCTTGTGTATGGAAGAAAATCATGGTGAAAAGCGTTGATTTTTTCAGCAGTTTGGAAATCTTTCCTGAGTATCCGAACATGGTGGCGAGAAGTGCGATAACAAATACTGCCGTGGCGAGCAAAATAAGATAGGCAAAGCCGCGGTGCGCCTGAAGCATGATGTTAAAATCCATAGTTTATTTTTTTTAAGTTGTGTACAAATATAAAAAAATCCCGGCAGTAAAGCCGGGATTTGATTATGATAAAAGCTTTTGAAGCTTAAAAATTGAAGTTGATGTTAGCAGCCCAAGTTCTTCCGAAACCGAAATATACCTGATTTGACTGATGAATACCTTTCCAAGTTCCTACATTGTTATAATTAACTAATGATTGCGCTTGTGCAGCTGCCTGCTGAGCCGGTGTCTGGCTTAATGATGTTGAAAAATTATTTGCAGTTAAACCCGTATGGTTATTAGTTGTTGCATCAGAGATATAAATTGTATCAAACAAGTTATATATATTAGCACCTACAGATATGCTCTGCTGATTTCCAATATCAAATTTGTAACTGGCTCCGATGTCGAATAAATTGTAGCTCGGTAAACGAAGTGCTCCTTTCTCAAGCGCCGGTGGTGTATAAATCGCGTTCTGCTGAGAAACATCAAACGAATTTACATCAAACCTAGCATACAATTGATCAAACCATCTCCAGTTACCGAAGATACGAAGACCTTTTACCGGCTTGAGTACGGCGCCTAATGATGCTGTATTCTGAGCGGCATCACCTACACGAACTTTATCAAGGTTCAACTGTGTCGTATTAGTGTTACCGGAAAGAACTACTGGAGTGTTGTTGTCATCAAAAACATTTCCAACCGCATTTCCTTTGTATTTCCAGTCCCCAAAAGAGAACATACCTTCAAGTTCTACGTATTTGCCGATATTGTAGTTAGCTTCAAGCTCAGCACCATAATGTACCTGGCGAATTCCGCTTACTTCTGCATATGCATTTTGAACTGTCTGACCCGCTGAGTTTTGTACTGTCAAACCGGTTCTTCTCTGAAAACGGTCTTTCCAGTCAGTACGGTAAAGGTTAACATTTACTCTTAGGTTTGAAGCTCTGAAACCATATCCTAATTCTGCACTGAAGATTTTTTCGTTCGTAAGGTTAGGATTTACAACCTGTCTGTTACTTGGATAAACTCCGTTGAAGAAAGGTTGTCTTGAAATGTAACCGATATTTCCGAATACATTATGATTAGCATTGATGTTGTAGTTTGCACCAGCTTTTCCGTTATATCCAAGAATGTCTTTAAAGCCTGTTTTAGTATTTACAACAGGTCCTACAACAGCTGGTTGCTGAGTAACACCATCAACTATCCAGTTATCAATTCTTTGATAACCTTGATTTGAAATGGCTCCCTGTACAAATGCAGTGAAGTTATCTTTAGAATATTCTACCTGACCAAAACCACCATACCAAAGTACTTCTCCATTGTAATTACGGTTAGCAATCTGAGAATCATCCTTTACTGCCTTTACAAAAGGATTTGCTGAAGGTCTTGGAGCATAGGCCTGAGTGATCAAATGACCTACAAGAGAATTTGGGTCAGGTGTTGCGTTTAAATCTCTTCTTTCTAATAAAGCATTAGCACCCAGAAAGTTTGTAACCAGACCAGGATGATAACCATAGTAGTAACGTGCATCTATACCCACTGAAAAGTTTAAATAATCATTAAGTTTGTGGTTAAAATTAGATAATACGCCATACCAGTTGTGAGAGTTAACATTAGATCTCATTGTGATCCCGTTTCCGTTTCTGAAACTTGTCGCAGCAGTTGTAGCATTGGGTGAATCTGAAACGTTTACTCCAGGACCTGCAGGAAATGTATTGGCAGGAGCATTTGCTGTATTACCTACTGTAAAATCTGAAATTGCAGCACCTTGATTCCATCTTACAATATCATCCCATCTGATTTGTCCGTCAGCCGTTTTAGCTAAATTAAAAATGGTTTTACCATTAATGGTTCCGATAGCTCCTGTACCGCCACCTCTACCAAAAGAAGCATATGCTACTGTTGATAATTTAGAACGCTCAGACATTTTCCAGTCCCAGTTGAATGAAGCAATTGGCTTAGAATAATAATTGGTGTTTGTAGAATACTGTTGGCCGTTTAATGTACCCCAGTTAGAATTGTATCTTCTGTTAGGATTTTCGTTTTTAGCACCATTCAGTAAACCATCACCCATATCTAAATAGGTAGCGATTGTATTGGTGAAGTTTTGATTGTGATATTGGGGAGCACCTGTAAATGTAAACTGGAAATCATGTTTAGCATTCGGCTGGTATCCTACTGCAATATAATAGTTGTACGCTTCGAAATCTGAACCGTTAATATACATAGCACCTGCAGTTCTGCTCATTAAGAATGAAGTAGACCATCCTTTTTCGTTTTTACCGGTGTTATATGAGAACAAGGATTTGAGATAACCGTTGTTAGCTAAACCTAAAGAAACAACACCCGCTCTTTTTTTGTCAGCAGCTCTTGTCAGAATATTGATGGTTCCACCAACAGATGCGATTGCTAACTTAGAAGAACCTAATCCTCTTTGAACCTGCATATCAGAAGTCACATCAGATAAACCAGCCCAGTTACTCCAGTATACCTGACCGTTTTCCATGTCATTTACTGGCATACCGTTTACCATTACAGCAATGTTTTCGTTACCGAAACCTCTGATTCTGATACTTGCATCACCGAAACCACCTCCACCTTTAGTAGCATATACTGATGGTGTTGTGTTAAGGATTTCAGGAAATTCCTGATTTCCCAATCTCTCCTGAATCTGTGCTGCTTTAATATTTGAAACAGCAACTGGAGTTTTTCTGTCCTTCGCAATGTCGGCAACACCTGCGATGACAACTTCGTCAATATCCTTAGATCGTGTATCGACGGTGTCTTTTACCGTTTGTGAATAATAAACGCTGGCTGTAGAAAGGGTAATAACTACCGTAAGCAGCGATCTGTTGATTAATTTCATAATCGTTATTAATAGTTAGTATTAAATTTTGTGCAAAAATCGGCAAATAAACTTTAACTATTATTAACTATATGTTAATTTTTATTCAATCTATATAATGATTAATTATCAGATAATCAGGGAATTATATTTTACTAACAATTTTATGGTAAAAAGTCATATTATTTAATTATCATAAATAATAACAACTTTTTATGAATAGCATAATATTATTTCACGGCTTTCAGGCTTAAATCAATGTTCTTCGCAGAGTGGGTAAGCGCTCCGGCAGAAATATACGTCACGCCCGTTTCTGCAATTGCAGTCAGTTGACCTCGCGTAATTCCCCCGGAAGCCTCAGTTTCACAACTTCCATTGATAATTTCTACAGCTTCACGCATCATCGCTACCGACATATTATCAAGCATGATGCGGTCTGCTTTTGTTTTTAAAGCTTCGCGCACTTCCTCGAGATTTCGGGTCTCGACTTCAATTTTCAGTTTTTTACCGGACTGTTTTATATAATCTCTTGCCATTTTCACAGCGTTGGCTATGCTTCCGTTGTAGTCAATGTGGTTGTCTTTCAGCATAATCATATCATACAAACCATAGCGATGATTAGTTCCGCCACCGATCGCGACCGCCCATTTTTCACAAACCCGGAAATTTGGTGTCGTTTTTCTTGTGTCTAAAAGTTTAGTTTTAGAACCTATCAAACGGGAATCCCAATCGTGTGTCATCGTTGCGATACCGCTCATGCGCTGCATACAGTTCAAAACCAGTCTTTCGGTAGATAAAATTGAACGTGCACTGCCAGTCACAGTAAAGGCAATATCACCAACCTTTGCAGTTTGGCCGTCCTGAATCATGATGTCGGTCTGCAGATTTTTATCAAACGTCTTAAAAATAATTTCGGCTAATTCTACACCAGCCAAAATGCAGTTTTCCTTAACCAAAAGCTTTGCACTCTGCTGCAGATCTTCCGGAATTGTTGCCAGTGTCGAATGATCACCATCCTGAATATCTTCTTCCAGCGCGTTTTTTATGAAATGTTTTAAAACTTTATCAGTCACGTATTTTGGTCTTTTCATAATGGTTCTGTAATATTTAAGCAAAATCTTTATTGTAAAATGCGCCTTTATTTTGTGTCATTTCCATCGATTGGCTGATGATAAGGTTTGCGACAGTGGTAAGATTTCTGAGTTCTGAAAGTTGCGGTGAGAGAATAGAGTAGCGGTATATTTCGTCTACGGCGGCGGCAATTTCAGACTGTTTTTGCTGCGCCATTTTCAGCCGGTTATTGCTGCGGACAATCCCTACAAGATCGCTCATCATTTCCTGAAGCTGTTTTCTGAGATAAGTGATAATAACCATTTCGTCGATGATTTTCATACCTTCTTCGTTCCATTCTGGGATGGCTTTCAGATCTTCAAAATTAAAATTGTTCTGCTTTAAAAGTTCTATAGTTTTCATCGCGGCATTATGTCCGAAAACCAAACCTTCCAATAGTGAATTTGATGCAAGACGATTGGCACCGTGCAGTCCGCTGTTGGTACATTCGCCTACAGCAAACAAATTTTTTATGGAAGACTGCCCATCCTTATCAATTTCAATTCCGCCCATCAGATAATGGCACGCCGGAACCACCGGAATCAATTGTTTAAAAGGATCGATCCCTTCATCTTTACATTTGCGGTAGATATTTGGGAAATGTTCCAGAAAACGTTCATGATTCATTTGTCGACAGTCGAGACCGACAAATTCATCACCCGTAACCTTCATTTCGGCATCGATGGCTCTGGCGACAATATCACGGGACGCCAATTCTTCGCGCTCATCATATTTATGCATGAATTTTTCACCGCGCTTGGTTCGAAGTTTTGCACCGTCTCCGCGCACCGCTTCCGAAATAAGAAAAAGCATTCCGTCAAGTTTGCTGTACAAAGCCGTCGGATGAAACTGATAATACTGCATATTGGTCACCTTTCCCTTTGCGCGCGCCACAAAAGCAATTCCGTCGCCTGTTGCAATAGTTGGGTTGGTTGTATTTTTGTAAACATGACCTGCGCCGCCGGTCGCTACCAAAGTGATTTTGGATGTAATTTTTTTAATATTCCCCGATTTTTCGTCTAAAATATAGGCTCCGTAACTGTGAATTTCTTCTTCGCCTACTTTTTTACCGGGAACGTGATGCTGCGTAATGATGTCGATCACGTAATGATGGTCTAAAATTTCAATGTTGGCATTACTTTTTATCGTAGCTAAAAGTGCACGCTCGATTTCAAAACCGGTAATGTCTTTATGATGCACAATACGGTTTTCAGTGTGACCGCCTTCTCTTCCCAGAGCAAATTCGCCGTTTTTCTTGTCAAAATTAGCGCCCCATTCTACAATTTCTTTAAACCTCACTGGTGCTTCACGCACGACCATTTCAACAACGTCGCGTTTGTTTTCGCCGTCGCCGGCACGCATCGTATCTTCAATATGTTTTTCGAAATTGTCATTTTTAGCGTCGGTCACCACTGCGAGGCCGCCCTGTGCATACTTGGTATTGCTTTCGTCTTCGTCAGATTTTGTGACGATGATTATTTTACATTCCGGGAACTGCTCAGAAACTTTTATCGCGTACGACAAGCCCGAAATTCCGGATCCGATCACCAATACATCTGCTTTTATCATAAATATAATTTGCGGCTCAGCCTCTAGATAAATTTAAATAATTTTTCGCTGGGTTTTCTTACTTTTTTCAGATTCTGAAAATCATCATCTTCTGCTCTGTAGCCCAAAGCCAAGGAAACAGCCACCTTTTCTCTGGTCTTATCAATCTCCAGAATTTCTTCTATTAAATCTTGTTTAAAACCTTCCATTGGGCAACTGTCAACATTTTCAAGCGCTGAAGCAAAAATAAGATTGGCTAAAACAATGTAGGTTTGCTTTTCAGACCAGTTTGAGATTTCCTCTTCTTTTTTCTGAGTAAGAAAACTGTCGATGCTTTTTTTGAAAGGATTTAAATTGTCAGTCGGTATTTCGCGCGTTTCAGCAATATGAGAAAAATAGCGGTCGACATATTCCGGCTCAATATTTTTTCTTGAAACCAAAACCACGAGATGCGAGCAGGTAGAGATCTGCGACGGATTGTAAAATGCAGGAATCAGTTTTTCTTTAATTTCAGCTGAAGCTGCTACGATCATTTTGTACGGCTGCAAACCCATCGAGCTCGCGGCGAGCTTTCCCGCTTCCAGAATGTTCAGGATTTTTTCTTCTGAAACGCTCTTTTGCGGATCAAATTTTTTGACCGAATATCTTTTACGTAAAGCTTCCAAATAATGCATAAGACAAATTTAAGAATAGATTGCCGAATATGTGCCAGAAGTTGATTTTTATACCAAACAAAAAAATCACTCCCAAAAAAAGAGTGATTTGATATTTAAAAATAAAACTGAATTTATTCTCTGTTTTTCACCATGATCCATCCGGAGAATTTCACAGGCGTTTTGTTTTTGTTGTTCTCCGTCCAGGTTAGCGTGTACCAGTAATTTCCGGTAGGTGCTTTTCTGCCGTTCGCCGTTCCATCCCATCTGTAGTTGTTGCTTTTGTCTGCCACATGAAGTGTCGCACCGTAACGGTCGAAAATGGTAAACGTAAGATCTAGTTTATCTGAAAGGGCAGAGTAGTCGATGTGGTCATTTTTGCCGTCACCGTTTGGCGTAATGACATTGATAATATTCGGAACGGTGATGTTGATTACAATTGGCGCACAGTTGTAAGAATCTTTCAGATAGACTTTGTGCATTCCTCTTGAAATATTCAAAAAAGTGTTTGAAGTCTGCCACGTTGTATTATCCATCGAATACTGATACTGAGGTGTTCCGCCGCTTGCATTCACCACCACGGTTGTATTTTGAATATCCACCGATGAAATTACCGGCTGAGGAGAAGGCAGTACTTTCACAAGCTGCGTTACAGTACATTCTCCGGTTTTCAGCTGCACAGAGTAATTTCCTACCATTACATTGCTGATCGTTTGAGTTGTTGCGCCTGTACTCCACAAATAAGAAGTAAATCCTGAACCTGCATCAAGCGTTGTTTTACTTTCAACACAAATCGTTTTATCTTTCAACACGGTTGAATAAACCGGCGCTATTACCACCAGATTCACCTTAGCGATTGCATAACAGCCGTTGGTATCGATTACTTTAACATAAACAACACTGTTTGGCGCGATATAAGGATTTGGCGTACTGATTTCGTTGGTACCATTCACGGCATCTGTTACCGACGGATAATATTTTTTTGTTAAACCTGAAACAGACGTAACCGCTGCATTAGTCAGGTTAAATGATCCGTACGAAAGATTGTTTTCGATGCTGCAGGCACGAAGTGTAGCTTCATTCACTGTTGCAACAGGAAATGTATTTAAAGTAATGACTGCATTGCTCGTACAGCCTTGTGCAGTGGTTACTTTTACATGAACCGTGCTTCCGTTGGCTGCAGGGTACGCTGAGAAGTTTGTAATCTGTGAAGTTCCGGCATTTAAAGCGGCCAAAGTCGGGTAATACTGTTTTGTTACCGGATTTACCGTACTTACAGTGGCATTGTCTAAATTGAAAATTCCTACGCCTACGCCATTATTGTTACAAGCGGTCAAAGTCGCATTGGTCGCAGTAAATGGAGTCGGATTCAGAATAATCTGCCCGTCGCCATTGTCACAAAGTGTCGAGGTCGGATCTTTAACAACTACTGTTATCGTTGTGTTTCCTGTAAAACTGAAGTTTGCCGGATTTGCAATTGGTGTTGAACTTCCTAAGATGTAATAACTGATAATATAGTTCGCAGGATTGTTTACAAACTGTGTTGCAAAATTTGTCAGGTTAATGGTACCGATTCCCGATGAAGGATTTGAACACACAAAAGGCGTAACTGTACTTTGAAGAATCGGAACTTTATCGATAAAAACTTTTACATTTTTTATGGAATGTCTTGCACTCGCGCCACCTGTCGCCGCCGAGAAACCAAAATACCCGGTCGTCATCCCAATCGCACCGCCAGATGGCGCAAAAGACTGATTGACGATCTGTGTTCCGTCTAGCGTCATTGTGATAATCCAGTTGTTGACATTCGCAGGATCTACCATTCCGTTTACCACAACATGGCGGTAAGTTGCTCCCACAAATGGTTGTGTAGGATTTAGATCTGCAGAGTGAAATGTACTGTTTGGGGTGTTGTTGTATTCAACATTCGGGTTTGCTGCTGGTGTATTATTGGTGCCGTACAGAATATGTACTTTACTCATCTGTCCTTCGGTGCTGTTGTTAAAAATATCGTACGCGACCATCAGACCATTGGCATTCGCAGGAATTCCCAAACCACCACCGCTTGTAAAACCTGCCGGCGGATTCGATAGATACCAAAAAGTAAAACCGTCACCACGACCGTAAGCTGTGGTCCCGTTTCCGTCGATTCTGAAATCAAATTCTACCTTCCATTTATCGCAAAATTTAAGGTTGATAGGATTGGTTAATTTAATTGCACCAAACTGTCCCGTTTGATCTGCTGTCAGTTGTATAAAATCAGTATTTACCACCGCAGCAGGAACGATATCCCAGCCGGTTGTGTTTACAGGATTTCCTGCGAGTTGATAAGTCTGCGCTTTTACCGAAGCTGTAAAAGAAAACAGAGACAGTAAAAAGCCAAAGAGTAGGTTTTTTTTCATATGAATGTTTAGAAATTAAATCTTTCGGTTTAGTAGAAAAATAAAAAAGCCATTCTCACGAAGAGAATGACTTTTCTGTTTAAAAAAATTATTCACGGTTTTTCACCAATACCCAGCCGGTGTATTTCGTCGGAGTACTGTTGATATCATTTTCATTCCAGGTGATGGTGTACCAATAGGTTCCTGTCGGAATTTTTTTGCCTGCGCTCGTACCGTCCCACTTGAAGTTTCTCAGTTTGTCGGCTTCATATTTTTTGTTTCCGTATCGGTCGTAAACGACAAATACCAAATTCTTTTTGTAAGCTAATGCGGTATAATCAATTACATCATTAATGTTGTCACCATTCGGCGTGATCGCATTCAGCAAATTCGGAACGGTTATCTGCACCATTACCGGCGTACAGTTGTAGGCGTCTTTCACATACACCTTATTTTCACCTCTTACCAAATTTGAGAATACATTTGAATCTTGCCAGTTGATTCCGTCTAAAGAGTATTTATAAGGAGCCAAACCTCCGGAAACATTCACCGTAATCGTATTGTTGCTGATGTCAATACTTGAAATAACAGGGTTTGAAGAAGCTTTTACCTGAACAACCTGTCTTGTCGTACAGTTTCCGGTTTTAAGATCAACATAATAAAGCCCTACCGGCACACCGGAAATTGACTGCGTTGTAGCTCCGGTACTCCAGATATATCCGTCAAAACCAGGTCCTGCATCAAGCGTGGTTCTTGCATCGATACAGATTGTTTTGTCTTTTAAAACAGCAGAATAAGTTGGCGGTGTTATTTTCAGAGTAATTTTTTTAATAACAAAGCAACCGTTGCTTCCTATAACTCTTACATAAACTTCACCGTTTCCTGAAGGATAAAGTGTTTGATTCAGGATCTCATTTGTTCCGTTCAAAGCATTGTCAAACGTGGTGAAAAATCTTTTGGTAACACCGGCCTGAGCAGTAACATTGGCCGTAGTCAGATCAAAAATCGACGCTGAAATGTTGGCCACAAGGAAGCAAGCCTGAATCGTTGCATCATTTGCAGCCGGTAAAGGTAAAAACGAAAGTGTAATCTGAGCATTTCCTGTACAGCCTTGTGGCGTCGTCACTTTTACATATACCACGCCCGGTGCCGAAACATATGTTGTAGGATTTGTAATCTCGTTGGTATTGTTGTTAAGATCTGTCAGCGTTTTATAATATTTTTTCTGTGCTCCGACTACAGAAGTTACTCCAGCCAGTGTAAGATTAAAAGTCGCCGTTGAAGCATTATTGTTGTTACATTCGTTCAGTGTGATGTTTGTCGCAGAAAATGGTGAAATCGTAAGATTAATCAACGCATCCCGGTTGTCGCAAAGCAACCCTGAATTATCTTTAATAAAGACACTTACCGCTGTATTGGCACTAAACTGATAGTTGGTAGGATTAGTGATCGGAGTTCCGCCCACCGCATACGTTATTGTATAGTTTGCAGGATTTGCAACAAACTGATTATTAAAGGTTGTCAGATTAACCGTCGCCAAACCGTTTCCGGGAGCCGGACAAAAACTTGCCGCTGCCGTTGGCTGAAGAAGCGGAACTTTATCGGTATAAACTTTTACATTTTTAATGGAATGACGCGATCTGTTGCCCCCTGTAGACGCTGAGAAACCGAAAAATCCGTTTGTCATCGTCGCAGCAGCACCAGCCGGTGCAAAAGACTGATTACAGATGACAGTGCCGTCAATGGTGATTTTAATGATCCAGCTGGCGGGCGCAGCAGGATTTACATCTGCTGTTACTTCTACATGTTTGTACGTTGTTCCCTGAAAAGGCAATGTCGTATTCAGATCCGCAGAGTGAAAAGAACTTCCTGTAGTATTAAAAAATTCCACGTTATTGAGATCTGTCGTATTGGCAACCTGTCCGTAAGCAACATGTACCTTACTCATCACCGCCGTAGTTGTATTATTATAGGTATCTAAACCCACAATCAGACCGACAGCATTTTGAGAAACTCCAAGACCGGAACCTAGAACACTGGCGACCGGCGGATTTGCCAAATACCAGAATGCCAAACCGTCACCATTTGCCGTCTGATTTGAATCCATTCTGAAATCAAATTCCACACGCCACTTATCACAGAATTTAAGGTTAATCGGATCATTGAGTCGGATTGATCCTGACTGATTATTCAGGTCCGCCGTCAGCTGAATAAAATCTGTATTTACAACCGTCGGCGCGACAAGAGTCCAGCCTGTTGTATTAACCGGATTTCCTGTAAGCTGATAAGTCTGTGCGAAAAAATTACCGGAAAATATAAATAAGAGCAAGGTAAAAAAAGGAAGTAGATTTTTTTTCATCTAATGGAGATTCTATATTCAAGCCGTAAAGATATTAAAAGGAAGAAGATAAATAATCAACTTCTTTTAATTTTCTCGAAAATAATCGTTATAGTGTAATCGATCTGCTTTTTTATCGAAAGAATCAAAAAGAATGGGAAGTCTTAAAAGGGATTTAAAAATAACAGGCTTATTTGAAAAGCTGATTATCAGAGACATTTTCAAAGCCTTCATCGACGAGAAGATTACTTGAAGCTGCGGCTGCAACAGCCAGTTTATCGCACAATTCGTTTTCAATATGACCAGCGTGACCTTTTATCCAGTGAATTTTTGGCTGATAAATTTTATAAAGATCTAAAAATTTTTTCCAAAGATCAGGATTTTTCACGTTTTTCCAGCTTCGTTTTACCCAGCCGGAAATCCAGTTTTGGTTGATTGCATCAGAAACATATTTGCTGTCGGTAAAAATGTGGATGTCGTTTTCTGTAGATTTCAGCTTTTCAAGGGCAGTAATTACCGCAAGAAGTTCCATTCTGTTGTTTGTAGTTTTTCGGAAGCCTTTTGAAAATGTTTTCTGATAATTTTTTTCGGGAACGCGCATGAGAATGCCGTATCCGCCTTTGCCGGGATTTCCGCTGCAGGCGCCGTCGGTATAGATTTCAATTCTCATTTTTGATGAAGTGTAATTATTAAGCTTAAAATTAATTAAATCTAAATTTCAGCCTAAAAATTAAAAAGGAAAATCATCTTCGTCATCCAGATCATTCATCGATGAGCCTGAAACTTTAGAATTATCAGGAAGATCAAAAGCAGCGCCCGGCTGTATCGTCGTCCTGATTTTATCGAAACCGCTTGGCTGTGGCTGCATGCTTCCGCCATAACCGCTACCGTTGAAAGCCGCTTCAATATCATCAAATTTAGCAAAATGTTTCAGGAAAGAAAGCCTCACATCGGCAGTGGCTCCGTTTCTGTGTTTTGCGATAATTAATTCTGCCTGATTTTCTGTCGTGGTTTCCTGTCCTTCCTCATCATTGTCCCAAACACCGATTTTGTAATATTCAGGTCGGAAAATAAATGATACGATATCCGCATCCTGCTCAATCGCACCAGATTCTCTCAAATCTGAAAGCTGAGGTCTCTTTCCGGGACGCGTTTCAACACTTCGTGAAAGCTGAGAAAGTGCAATAACCGGAACATTAAGTTCTTTAGCAATGGCTTTTAATGATCTTGAAATCATCGAAATTTCCTGCTCACGGTTTCCCGGGCCTTTACCTGCAGATCCTGCCGTCATTAGCTGGAGATAATCGACCATGATCAGCCGTACGCCATGCTGCATCACAAGTCTCCGGCATTTTGCCCGAAAGTCAAATATAGAAAGCGAAGGTGTTTCGTCGATATAAAGCGGCGCATTTTCCAGCTCTGAAACATTGCTGAAAAGTCGCTGCCATTCTTCATCGTCCAAAGTTCCTTTTCTGAGTTTTTCAGATGAAATTTTAGTTTCGGAAGCAATCATTCTGGTGATCAACTGTACCGAAGCCATCTCAAGAGAGAAAAGTGCCATCGGGATTTTGTGCCCAACCGCAATATTTCTTGCCATCGAAAGCAGAAAAGCTGTTTTCCCCATCGCCGGTCTCGCGGCAATGATGATTAAATCTGAATTTTGCCAGCCACCGGTTTCTTTATCAATATCGCGGAAACCGGATGGAACGCCGGAGATTCCTTCTTTATCTTTTAAAGATTTAATTGTGTCAATTGCCTGTTTTACCAAAGTATTTGCCGTGTCGAAACCTTTTTTAATGGTACCGTTGGTGATTTCAAAAAATGACTGCTCTGCTTTATCTAAAAGTTCAAAAACGTCGGTTGATTCCTTATAAGAAGTATCAATCACATTCGCCGAAACATTAATCAGACTCCGAAGAATATATTTCTCAAGAATCACGCGCACATGATATTCGATATGCGCTGATGAACTCACACCCATTGTCAGCTCGATGATGTAATGATCGCCGCCTGCGGTACTGAGTTTTTCTTCTTTTTTAAGTTCCTGAATCACGGTCATCAGATCGACCGGATGATTTCCTTCATACAGTTTCAAAACGGCTGAAAAGATTACGCCGTGTCGCGGATCATAGAATACTTCAGGCGTAAGAAGATCGATCGAGTGATCGAGACCTTTTTTATCAATTAAAAAAGTTCCTATTACCAAACGTTCAAAATCTACTGCATTGGGCGGCATTTTGCCATCCGCTATCGAGAGTTCTCTCGCGAAATTTCCTTGTGTAAGAGACGATAAAGTTTCTTTCTGAGCCATTGCACAAAGATAGTTTATTTCGAAAAGAAGCCTGAAATACTAATCAACATTTTTTTTGGCACATGCGGAAATCCTTTTGTCTAAAGGGTTCTTGGTGTTAATAAAAAAATCACCTCATTTCTGAGGTGATTTATGTTTAAGGTATCTAGAATATTACTCGCGGTTTTTCACAAGAATCCATCCGGAATATTTGGTCTGCGTTGCGGCAGTATCATTCTCATTCCAAGTGATGGTGTACCAGTAGGTTCCTGTCGGAATTTTCTTACCTGCAGAAGTTCCGTTCCACTTGTAATTTCTTACTTTATCAGCTTCGTACACTTTGTTTCCGTAACGGTTATACACTGTGAAAACCAAGTTCTTCTTGTAAGCCAAAGCCGAATAATCAACTTCGTCATTCACATTATCACCGTTTGGCGTGATCGCATTAATCAGATTTGGTACGGTAACTTCAATCACTACAGGCACACATTTGTTGGCATCTCGGAGGTACACTTTGTTTTCTCCTCTTGGCAAATTGGTCAGTACGTTTGAAGTCTGCCAATTGGTGCCGTTCGATGAATATTCGTAAGGTGCAGTGCCACCAGTTGCGTTTACTGTGATGGTATTGTTAGCGATATCAAGACTTGCGATGACAGGCTGAGTTGTTGGTTTTACAGTTACTGTCTGAGTGGTGATACAGTTCCCGGTTTTCAGTTTCACCCAGTATGAACCGACTGCTACACCTGATATAGACTGTGTTGTAGCACCTGTGCTCCATTCATAGCCAGCAAAACCAGGTCCTGCATCCAATGTGGTACGGTCTTCAACACATATTGTTTTATCTTTTAAAACCGTAGAATAAACGGGCTCTATCACTTTTAGATTAACCCTTGCGACTGAATAACAGCCTTGTGCACTTGTTACAGTAATAAAAATTTCTCCGTTTGCCGAAATATAAGAAGACGGGTTTGGAATTGGATTTGTGCCTGCATTGGCATTGGCCAAAGTCGTAAAATATTGTTTTGTTCCGTTCTGTGTAGTAACGTTTGCCGTGGTAAGATCAAACTGCGCTGTCGTAGGATTTATTGGAAGAAAACAAGACTGAAGGCTTGCTGTATAAACTACAACAACCGGATAGAAACCTAAAGTAATTTCGCCATTACCGGTGCAACCCTGTGAATTAATCACTTTTACATAAATCTTTTTAGGGACTGTAGAAGTGTATGCCTGCGGATTGGTAATTTCATTCACACCTGCGGTAAGGTCTGCAAGAGTAAGGTAATATTTTTTGGTAACTGTATTATCTGCATACACTGGTGCAGAGGTTAAATCGAAAATTCCACTTTCCAGATTGTTGTTATTACATCCAAGCAGATTAAAATTAGTCACAGGAAGTGGTGGTAAAAATTGAAGCGTGATTTCCGCAATATCTGTACACCCTTCCAGCGAAGTTACTTTTACATAGATAATACGTGGAGCAACTGATGTGAAGTTGGCCGGATTGGTAATTTCGTTTGTTCCTGCATTCAGATCAGCAAGCGTGGGATAGTATTTTTTTATTGCTGTGGGATCACCGAAAACATTTGCGGTCGTAAGGTCAAATAATCCTGTTCCGAAGCCGTTTATATTACAGGCAGTAACTGTTGCATCGAGAGCCACAATATTACCTTGTTTAAATTTGAATTTTCCGGTGATAAAACATCCGTTCACGGCACTATTTGGGTTTGCAGGATCGTTATATTCTAGACGGTAGTAATATATTGTTGTCCCGTTTACAGTTGCAGTCGTAAGTGGACTGTTCCCTGTAATCGCATCATTTACGTTATCATGATAGGTAACAGTAAAATTTACGTTACCATTAAGAATACCTGTTGACAAAGTGGTAAAATCAAACATCATCGGAAGAGCACACTTCAAAATCTCATTCGGATTTGCCGGATTTGCCGCAGGTATGCCAGGTGTGATAAATGGATTTGGTGTAAGAGTAGGATTTGTAAACGGCGATGTAAGGGTTGCTGTTCCGCCCCAAGTCAGTGAAAAACCGTTTGCAGTGCTTAAAAAATTATCTACAATTAAATAGTATGTTTCTCCCGCTACTACATCCATCGCGCTGCTGAACTGAGATGGGGCACCTCCATTAGGAATTGCTCCGGTCGGACTGGTTGCCTGTGTAGATAAACCTGTCGGTCCGTCTGCACCAGAATAATTACATCTGATTTGTGCACCTAAAGCTGCGCAATTCGCGTTGGGGCCATAAACTGCAAAATCGTAATCATCAGCAAAAACGGCCGGATTTATTGTAAATGTAAGCGTTCCTGACGTAGCAATGGTAAAAGAATACCATACAGAAAAGTTCTCATCCTGCTGTAGACATCCAGGATTTGAAAGATCTTCGAGAACACTTCCTGGTCCTGACGGCGTATAGGAAAGATTTGAATTTCCACAAACCGGAATCGCACTTACGCAGTCAGACTGAGAGTAGAAAAGCTGTGCGGTGATAAGTATAAAAAAGAGTAGTAACTTTCTCATATTGAAATGTATTTTAAACAAATTTAATAAAACTAAAACAAAAAATGTGGCAAAAAATAAAGCCGCCCAAAAAAGGCGGCTTATTGTGGTATAAATTATTTTATTCTCTGTTTTTTACCATTATCCAGCCAGAGTATTTTACAGAAGTGCTGTTTTTGTTATTCTCAGACCACGTGAGAGAATACCAGTAGGTTCCTGTTTGTACCTTTTTGTTTCCGTTGGTTGTCCCGTTCCATTTATAACCGTTGCTTCTGTCTGCAGTATGCACTTTGTAGCCATATCGGTCGTAGATGTTCATGGTAAGATTCTTCTTTCCGGCTAATGATGAGTAATCAATTAAATCATTAACACCATCACCATTCGGAGTGATTACATTAATTAGATTCGGAACAACAATCACGATCTGTATCGGTGTACAGTTGTAAGAATCTCTTACGTAAATGGTGTGGTCGCCTCTGCCCAAATCGGTAAAGATATTGCTGGTCTGCCATTTTACGTTATCTAAAGAATATTCATACTGTGGAGTTCCGCCGGCAACATTCACTGTCACGGTGGTGTTGTTAATATCAACGTCGGAGATGACAGGCTGTTCACTTGGGAAAACAGTTACTTTCTGAGTTACAGTACATTCTCCTGTTTTTAAAACCACCGTATAATTACCAATACCAACATTATTAATGGTCTGTGTTGTGGCACCAGTGCTCCAAAGATAACTTGTAAATCCTGGGCCGGCATCTAATGTTGTTTTACCTTCGAAACAAATTGTTTTATCTTTTAAAACTGTTGAAAATACCTGCGGAATAACAATCAGATTGATTTTTGCTACTGTAAAACAGCCGTTTCCGTTTATTACACGTACGTATACAAACCCCGTAGGTGCAATGTAGTTTGTCGGAGTTAAAATCTCATTTGTCTGGTTTACAGCATCTGCTGCAGAAGGATAATATTTTTTCGTAACAGGGCTCTGTAAGGTTACCGACGGAACCGTGAGATCAAATTTACCGGTAGAAGGATTTGTTTCGATCGCACAAGAACGTATTGTTGCTTCGTTAACCACCACCACAGGATAAAACTGCAGTTTGATCTCTGCAATATCTTTACATCCGAAAGGTGATGTTGCCAAAACATAAACAGAGCCTCCGGCAGAAGGGTACTGATAAATGTTGGTGATCTGATTGGTATTGTTATTCAGATCAAACATCGACGGGAAGTACTGTAAAGTATAGGTCGCATTACTGTTAATTGCTGCATCCGTCAGGTTAAAAACGGCAGTTCCTTCGTTGTTATTGTTACACTTGGTTAGCGTAGCATCATTAATCGTAATGGTTCCGTCTTTAAATTTAAAACTGCCGTTCAGCGCACAGCGGTTAATAGGGTTGTTTGGATTCGTAGGATCTGTGTAAACGATATTGTAGTAATAAGTGTCTGTAGTGTTCACAATGATCGGCGTCGTTATCGGGCTTGTTCCTGTAATCTGATCATTGGTATTTAAGAAATACTGCACCGTAAAGTTTGTATTTCCGTTTATAATACCAGTGCTTAAAGTATTAAAATTAAAAGTAGCAGGATTGGTACATACGATAACCTCATTCAAACCATTTGGATTCGCATTTGGCAGACCAGGTGTAATAAAAGGATTGGTGATAAGTGTAGGATCATTAAAAGGTGAAGCTAACTGTGCACTTCCTGACCAAGTTAAGGTAAAGCCATTTGCAGAGAGTGAGTAGTTATCTACAACCAGATAATAAGTTTCACCGGGAAGAACATTCAATGCACTGCTGAACTGTCCTGGTTGACCTCCATTCGGAAAAGCACCGTTTGGATCTGTTGCTAATGTAGACAATCCTGTAGGACCATCTGCACCTGAGAAATTACATCGCACCGGTAAACCGAGATTTGAGCATTGTTTATTTGGACCATAAACAGCAAAATCATAATCATCGGCAAAAACATTTGGGTTAATCGTAAAAGTAAGGGTTCCCGCAGTTGCTACAGTAAATGTATACCAAACAGAATAATGTTCATCAGATACAAGGCATCCCTGAAGATCTTCTAAAATATTTCCGGCACCGGAAGGTGTATAAGAAATTCCCGAGTTACCGCAAACCGTAATAGCTGTCGGGCAGTCTGACTGCGAGAAGAACAGTTGGGAAAATATAATTAGAAAAAATAATAGAGTTTTTTTCATTGTTAAAAAAAATTTATCTACAAATATAAAAATAATTAAATGATAACGAATATTTAATACCGTTAAAATCAAATGGTTCTTTAGTACTTAATATTGCATTTTCCGCAGTTTTTTATTCGTGGTACCCACCAAAATCGCGATAAGCACAGTAATGGTTCCGCCGACCAAAACAGAGCGTACCACACCGAGGTATTTTGCAGCCAGACCGCTTTCAAACTGACCCATTTCGTTGCTCGACATAATGAATATTGAATTGACACTTAAAACCCGGCCACGGATATGATCCGGCGTTTTCAGCTGTACGATCGTTCCTCGGATCACCACCGAAATTCCGTCTAAAATTCCGCTTAAAACCAGGAACATAAAGGATAGCCAGTAATAATTTGAAGCGCCGAAACCGATAATGCACAAACCAAATCCTGCCACTGCAAACAGCAAAATGATTCCCTGATTTTTTTTAATTGGGAAAACTGAAAGACTGAGAATAATAATCATCGCGCCGATGTCAGAAGCGGCATTCAGCAGACCCAAACCGTCAGCTCCGGTTTTTAAAATATCCGTTGCGAAAACAGGAATCATCGCGACAGCACCACCAAAAAGTACTGCAAACATGTCGAGACAAAGTGCACCGAGAATTTCTTTTGTTTTAAAAATATACGAAATCCCCTCTTTCATACTTTCCAGAACTTTTATCTCTTCTTTTTTATGCTCAGAATATTGCCTGTTGAGTTTCCAGAAGAAAAATGAAGAAAGCAGAAGCAGCGAAATTACGGTTACCAAAGTGTAAGCAATTCCGACATACTCAATAAGAAAACCGCCTGCCGCGTGACCGCAAACCGAAGAAATCAGAAATGTCGCCTGATTGAGCGTAATAGCTTTGGGAAGATTGATTTTCTTTACAATCTTTGGAATCATCGACGGAACAATCGGCCCGATAAACGCGCGCGCAATTCCCGTAAGAAAAATAACGCCGTAAATATAATATGTGATTTCGTGTCCGGAAAAATGAAGTTTTACATTAAAAAAAGCAGGAATCAGCAAAAGACTTATGAGAAAAAAATACGCGTAATTGCAGATTAACAAAAGTTTTTTCTTTTCATTCATGTCAATTACATGGCCCGCATATAAAGCGCAGCTCACCGCCGGAATTACCTCAGCCAAACCAATCAAACCGATAGAAAAAGGATCTTTCGTGAGTTTGTAAACCCACCAGCCCAAAAGCGTAGCAAGCATTCTGAAGGCTAAAACGATAAAAAATCTTCCTGTGAGAAGATTCCGGAATTCTTTATTTTCTAAAATTTTGAGCGGAGCCAGAGAAATCATGATGCAAAAATAGCCTTAAATCTACATTTAAGGCTATCAGAAATAGGTTATTTAGAAAATTTTAGTCTGCACGTGAAGCGCTGATCACGATAGCGGCCACGCCTGCAGCAGCAATTACAGCGCCTGCGGTCGTAATATTTGCCTTTCTCGTATCTTTTGCAGAAGCGACAGCAGATTTTGCGATTTTAATTTCCGCGCTGTCTTTCTTGCTTGCCATCCCGATAATCGTGTCGCCTTTTATATTTCTGAAAAGCAGTTTTTGTCTCTTGCTGCCGTCGCGCATGCTGAAAACGTACGTTTTACCGGCCTCAAGATTACTGTAATTATTGCCCTGGATATTTTCAGAATATTTGGTGGTCGCACACGATGAGATCACAAAAAGTGATGTAAGAAGTGATGACTTTAAAAGTACAGATGCTTTCATTAGTTTATTTAATTTCTCAAATGTATCATTTTTTTTGAACATACGATTTTCATAACGGCAAAAATTCACGTCAATCAATTATTTTTCTTGATTTTTAATGTTGTTTTCTTGTGAATGATAATTTATTACAGTTAATTTTCGCTGGGCGCGCCTAGAATTGATGTTGCCGCATCAGTCGCTTTTTTAAGGACGACAGTTCCTACGACCACGCTTCCTGCGATCGTACCTACGAGAATCACCGTGCCGGCAGTGTTGTTTTTTACCTCCCTTTTAATATCATTTTTAGCGACAGCTGACTCATTTTTTCCATCGAAACCAATAATGCTGTCTTTTTGAATCGAACTGACCGTCACTGAAAATCTATCTGAAGATTTTTTTTCAAAGATATATCTGTCGCCCGCGCGCAGTTCATCAAAGTTTTCATTTGTTCTTCTAGAATCATACAGAGTAGAGGCGCAGGAAGACGTCAGATAAAGGATGAAAAATAAAATTGTTTTCTTCATGTGTTTTTTAAGTGTGTCTTAAAACTGATATTTCTCAAGCAGTTCAGCAATTTTGCGGTCATTCGCCAGCCGCGGAATTTTACTCTGTCCGCCTAGTTTTCCCTGAGATTTTGCATATTCCTGAAACGCATTTTTCTTCAGCGACGTTATTTTTAATTTCTGCAGAATATTTCCGGAAATCAAATCATCATAATACGTATTTCGCTGGCGAAGCTGTCTTTCGAGTTCGTTTTTAAATTCTTCTAAATTTTCCGGCTCTTTTTCAAACTCGATAAACCATTCGTGATACGGCAAACCATCTTTGGGATTGACTTCCGGCGCCAGATGAAATTCGGTTATCTGCGCGTGAATCTTCTGTAAAGTGGCCTTCAGCGCTTCTTCCACTTCAAAAGCAATTACATGCTCACCAAAAGCGGAGGTGAAATGTTTGGTACGCCCGCTCACCAAAACCCGGTGCGGATTTTTATCAATAAACCGCACTACATCGCCAATGGAATAGGCCCAAAGCCCGGAATTGGTCGTGAGAATCATCGCATAATCTTTATTCAGCTCAATATCTTTTAACGTAAGACGCGGCGCATTCGGCTTTCCGAATAATTCTAAAGGAATAAATTCATAGAAAATCCCGTGATTGGTCAGCAGAAGCAAACCTTCTTTCTGATAATCATCCTGAAACGCAAAAAAGCCTTCAGAAGCAGGAAAAGTCTGTACAATATCCACACTTCCACCAAGCAGTTCTTCCATTTTCTCGCGGTACGGCTCGTAATTGACGCCACCGGTGACGATCAGCTGGAGATTCGGGAAGAGTATCTTTATTTTTTTACCGGTTTTTGCGGTTAGTTTTTCAAAATACATTATCAGCCATGGCGGAATTCCTGAGATCAGCGTCATGTTTTCTTTTTCGGTTTCCTCCACGATTTTGTCGACTTTCGCTTCCCAGTCTTCTATGAGATTGGTTTCCCAGCTTGGCAGTCGGTTTTTCTGAAGATAATTGGGGATGTGATGCGCCACAATTCCGGAAAGACGCCCGGTTTTAATCCCAAAAACCTCTTCAAGTTCCGGACTTCCCTGCAGGAAAATCATTTTTCCGTTCACGAAATCGGCATTTCCTTTTTTCTGAATGTAATGAAAAAGCGCACTCTGCGCACCCGCAATCTGAAAAGGCATTCCTTCTTTAGAAATTGGAATATACTTCGAGCCGCTCGTCGTACCCGAAGTTTTAGCAAAATATTCCGGAGTTTCCGGCCAGAGAATATGACGCTGTCCGCGTTTTACTTTTTCAATATAAGGCTTCAGATCTTCATAATCTGCAACCGAAACTTTCTCCTGAAAATCTTTAATAGTTTTAATATTTTCAAAATCATGTTCGCGCCCGAAAAGTGTTTTTTCAGCAGTTTTTACCATTTCGAAAAGCAGTTTCTGCTGATTTTCCACCGAGCGGGATTTCCACATATCAGCTTTTTTTATATGTTGGCTGGCCCAGATTTTTGCCGCGAATTTTTTTATGAAATTTAGCATACTTCAAAAATAAATGTTCTTCTTCAATTCTCATTACATCTTTTTATTAAATACAAAAAACCGGCAGATTGCTCTGTCGGTCTCCTGGAAATTTGATGAAGAATGTTATTTGTTTGCTTTGTAACGCTTATCAGGCGTTCCGTCTTTTTTCAGCATTTTATTTTCTTTGTAGCGTTTGTCCGGCGTACCGTCTGCCTTCATTTTCATGGCAGGTTTTGCAGTTTCAGTTTTAGTGGTTTTGGTCTGCGCAGTTACTTTGGCTGTTGCAGCGGGTTTTGCAGTTTGGGTTTTTGTCTGTACTGTAGTTTTTGCAGTGGTAGATTTTGCCGGCATAGTCTGCTGAGCGTTGGCAAGTCCCAGTCCTAAAATAAGAGACATTGCGGTAATGAATTTTTTCATAATGCTTGGTTGTTTTTACTGAAGTAAATGTACAAAAGAAAATAATCGGTTGTAGAATCATTAATGATTTTAACTGAATTTTATCGCACCTTAAAATTAGCTTTAAAAAGTTTCAGCCCAAAAAAAACCTGCTTCAGTTGAAACAGGTTTTAATCTTAATTTTATAAAATGTGATTGATTATCTTGTACAGTTCGCCGTCCAGGTATTTCCGTCTTTAGAATACAAAATTTTCAGTGTATTGTTGTCAATTCTGATGTAAGAAGTGGCTGTAGAACCGATGCTTACCAATACATTATCACCTTGCTTCTGAAATTCTACTCCGTTCAGATCAGGAATTCCGTTTGAGAAAGCGAAGTTATATTTTGTTCCGCTTGCAATTTTGGTTACAAAAACACTTCCGTCATTAGCCTGGATGTTGTTTCCGTTTCCATTATACAGAATGTTTCCTTTGTAAGTTCCTGCGAAGAAGTCGCTGTCTGCAGGATCATCATCCTTACTGCAAGATGCAAATGAGATTGCCGTGAAGAATAACAGCACGAATGCTCCTAAAATTTTGAATACATTTTTCATAATTAAATTTCTTTTATGGGTTTGTCTCCAACTCTTTTCAAACGCTGTGCCGAAGATTTCGGAAGTTTTCATTTTAACAGATTTTAAAAAATTCTGTGCATAATAAAAAGTTGTATTCAATTACTACTATATAAAGAAAGCGGTTTCTGATGATTTTTCAAAACCGCTTTTGCTGCAAATAATTTTATGTATTATAATTAAACGTTATTTGTTGACAGTCATTTTAAAGTTTTGTATGAGATTACCGTTTTTTCCTAAAATATTTACCATATAATTTCCCTTTTCAAGTAAAGGCTGTAGATTCAAATGATGTATTTTCTCTTTCCTTTTTACTAAGTTTCTCTTATAAACAAGCCTACCTGAAAGATCAAAAATGCTGATAATCTGACCTTCTTTTCCAAAAATATCTCCCCGCAGTGCGAAATTTCCATTGTTAGGATTATCATGTAAAGTGATTTTCTGCGTTTTTGCTGTTTCTGAAGTATTTAAATTTTTCAAATCAAATTTTACCAAAAAATTCATATATCGCTTTGTCGACGGTGAATTAGTGGGGTATGGATCTGTAAACTGTGCTTGAAAACTTCCGGGAGTTGTGATCCCTATTGGAGATGCTGTGTCACCATAAAGATATAATGAAGAATTTTTTACTGCGATATTAAAACCTTCATTTGCTGAAGTACTGGAGCCTCCATAATATGAAGTCCACTGTAAAACTCCATCAGTATTAAATTTTGAAAAAGTTCGATTGATGGATAAATTTGTGTTAAGTGTAGGAGATTGCTGATATACATTTGAAGTTGCGACATTGTTGCTAACTCCCCAGATCTGCCCACAAATGTAGATGTCATTACCTGAAACTGCGATTGGTTGATGAGATCCCTGTGCGAGATCCCAACCCGATCCGCCAACGTACGTACTCCATAATCTTACTCCTGCGTGACTGAATTTTGTTAAGAAAAGATCCATTGGACTTGTGTTTTGCGGTTTATGACTTCCCACTGTTCCGTAGAAATTAGGGTTTGCATTATTGCTTTGATAACTTTCATCGCCTAAAATATAAAGCCCCGACTCGTTAACTTCAATGTTTCGTACCGAGTTACTTCCCGTGGGATTAGCATAATACGTTCCCCAATTTCGGCTGCCGTCATTCGCATTTATTTTAAGCAATGCAAACTGCCCTTTTATAGTTTGAAAAGCATTTGCAGTAGGAATAATAATTTGATTGTTTGCCTGAAATGAAGTAACACCTAGATATACTGCACCAGAAAAATACTTGATCGTTGAAGAGTAACCCGGATACAATGTGCCCCACAATCTTTGTCCGTTTGGGTTAAGTTTTACTAAAAAACCACAGCCTGGATTTCCATTATTGTACATGTATTGATAATTATCCTGATAAGCACCAGGAGTTCCAATGTTTACACCATCGAAAGTTGTACCGGTTACAAACACATTCAAGTTATTATCTGATGTCATCCTGACAGCAGAAGGTAGATAGGTTGCCCAGAGAAGATTATCAGAACTGTCATATTTTGCCAGGATAAATTCTCCAACAGAAGGATTCCAGCTTGCTGTTGTTATAGGTATAGGCGGAGCGGTGGATGCGGTGATTTTAAATTGAAAATATTTATTATCTGACTGATCAATATGCAGTAATTCTTTGGTGTAACTGCCAGGAATGTTACTTAGGTTCTGGTGATATTGATAGGATAAAAGAGTACCGGCACTATTGAATTTTGTATAAAAATTGATTGTTGAGTACGAATCGGGTCCAAACTGAAAATTCTGTCCGCCTCCTAAACTATACTGTTGGTAGTAAGATACAGGATTGCCGGCAATCGGTTCAATATAACCTTTTGTATAAATGTTATTTTGAGAATCAAAAAACAGTGCGTCTCCGTTGAATATATATGTATGAATTTTGCCTCCAATAGGTCCTAAGTAAGTTCCCCAAGATCTTTGGTATTCAAACGTTGATTGTGAATGTAGGATTATGTAAAATATAAAGGAAATTGTAGAAAGTAATTTTTTTATCATATTAATTGTTGTTTATTGTAAAAATATGAATAATATTTTAAATTTAATTAGGAAATTTTTAATTCTAAAAACTCTTGTGTTTTTCGACATCAGTAAAACTTCTAAAAAATATTTAGCATTATCTTTGTACGACAGAAAACGGTTTTGGGAGAGGGTTCCAAAATCGATTTTGTCGTTTATATACCGATCTATTTATGCTAAAAAATATCAGTGAAAAGTTTCTGCCGGAACTTTTAAAAAAAGAATTCGGAAAAGAGATTTTCGCACCGCTCGATCAGCATCAGCACTTACATATCAAAGGAAACGCGGGTTCTTCGCCAGCGGTTTATGCTGCGGAGCTTTTCCTGAGCCGCAATAAAACCGTACTCTTTCTTTTGGATGACAAAGAGGAAGCACTTTATGCCAGTACAGAAATGGACGATTTGGTAGGAAAAGAAAATGTTCTGTATTTTCCGGCGACGCATCTGGAGCCTTATCAGATTGAAAAAACACAGAACGCCAATCTCGTGTTGCGTACAGAAGCGTTGAATATCATCAACTCCGGAAAGTCGCCGAAATTGATTGTCGCATACATCGGTGCGCTTGTCGAAAAGGTTTTAAAAAAAGAAGATTTCTCAGCAATTTCACATCAGATAAAAACCGGCGACCGTCTTGATTTTGATTTTGTGGATGAACTGCTTTCGCATTACAAATTTCAGCAGACCGATTTCGTTTCAGAGCCTGGCGAATTTTCTGTTCGTGGCGGAATCGTCGATGTTTTCTCTTACGCTAATGAAAAACCCTACCGCATTACTTTTTTCGGAAATGAAGTGGAAAGCATCAAAACTTTCGACATCGAAACGCAGCTTTCGGTAGATAAAGTAGACGGGTTTCAGTTGGTTTCTAATATGAATGAATCGACGGCTGCAAAGCGTGTTTCATTATTCCAGCTTTTGCCGGAGGACAGTTATATCGTTGCAAAAAATGTAAAAACCGGTCTGGAAAAAGTAAAATCTTTTTACGATAAATCCAGCGAGAAGTTTGAGCAGCTCAGCAAAGATATTGCGCATCTCACGCCGCGGGAGCTTTTTATTTCGGATGAAGAGTTTCTTTTCGATTTTAAAAAATTCAGAACACTCGATTTCAGTAATACAGGTTTTTTGAACAAAGACGCCGAAGAAATAAGAATTTCTCAGCTTCCGCAGCCTTCTTTTCACAAAAATTTTGAGATGCTGAAGGAAGATTTAGAAGAAAAACAGCAACAGGGCTACGAAACGTGGATTTCTTTTTCATCAGACAAGCAGAAAGACCGCCTGGAATCTATTTTTGAAGAACTGGAGCATAAAATTGCTTTTAAAAGTTTCAAATCTGAACTTCACGAAGGTTTTATTGACCATGATTACAAGCTTCTTGTTTATACCGATCACCAGATTTTTGACCGTTATCAGCGTTACAAAGCGAAGAATACTTTTGCTAAATCTGAGCAGCTGACTTTAAAAGATCTGATGTCGCTGAAAGTCGGCGATTATATCGCGCATATCGATCACGGCATCGGAAAATTCATGGGATTGGTGAAAGTGAACAACGACGGAAAAATTCAGGAATGTTTTAAACTCACGTATAAAAACGGCGACCTATTATATGTAAGCATTCATTCGCTTCACAAAATATCAAAATACAATGGCCCGGATGGGAAAGAAGTTGTTTTAAGCAAGCTCGGTTCGCCCGCCTGGAAGACTTTAAAACAGAAAACGAAAGCGAAAGTTAAACAGATTGCTTTTGATCTGATAAAACTGTATGCCGAAAGAAAAACGGCCAAAGGCTTTTCCTACGCGCCGGATTCTTATCTTCAGAACGAACTCGAAGCAAGCTTTATATACGAAGACACGCCTGATCAGGAAAAAGCGACCATTGATGTAAAAAATGACATGGAAGCCGAAACCGTGATGGACCGTTTGGTTTGTGGTGATGTAGGTTTCGGTAAAACAGAAATTGCTATTCGTGCCGCTTTTAAAGCAGCGACAGACAGCAAGCAGGTGGCGATTTTGGTTCCGACGACGATTTTGGCATTTCAGCATTACCGCAGTTTTAAAGAACGGCTGAAAGATTTTCCGGTGAATGTTTCTTACTTAAACAGGTTCCGTTCAGCCAAACAAAAAGCGGAAACCATCGCAGGTTTGAAAGACGGAAAAGTAGACATCGTGATCGGAACGCATCAGCTGGCTTCAGAAAAAGTGAAGTTTAAAGATCTCGGACTTTTAATAATTGATGAAGAACATAAATTTGGCGTTGCGGTAAAAGACAAACTGAAAACTTTGAAGGCAAACATCGATACGCTGACGCTTACCGCAACGCCGATTCCGCGAACGTTACAGTTTTCGCTGATGGCGGCGCGCGACCTGTCAGTGATTAAAACACCACCGCCAAACCGTCAGCCGGTAGAAACGCATATAATAGGTTGGGATGAAGAAATCATACGCGATGCGGTTTCTTACGAATTGCAGCGCGACGGACAGGTTTATTTTATCAATAACAGGGTTGAAAACTTAAAAGATATCGCAGGTTTAATTCAGAGATTGGTTCCCGATGCAAAAGTGGTAACCGGCCACGGTCAGATGGAAGGCAAGCAGCTTGAGCAGAATGTTCTTGATTTTATGGATGGTAAATACGATGTCCTTGTTTCGACAACGATTGTAGAAAGTGGTGTGGACGTCTCCAATGCCAACACAATTTTCATTAATGATGCACAGCGTTTCGGGATGGCCGATCTTCACCAGATGCGCGGAAGAGTAGGGCGAAGCAACAGAAAAGCGTTCTGTTATCTCATCACACCGCCGTTTGATATGATTACTTCTGATGCAAAAAAAAGACTGGAGGCGATTGAGCAGTTTTCGGATCTGGGAAGCGGTTTTCAGATTGCAATGAAAGATTTGGAAATCCGTGGTGCAGGTGATCTTTTGGGAGGCGAGCAGAGCGGTTTCATCAATGAGATGGGTTTTGAAACCTATCAGAAAATGATGCAGGAAGCTTTGGAAGAGCTTAAAGATGATGAAGATTTTGAAAATCTTTTTGAAAACGAAGAAGAACGTCAGAAGTTATTTAAGACCGTAAAAGAAGTGAATATTGATACCGATCTTGAGCTGATGCTGCCGGATGATTATATCTCAAGTACGGAAGAAAGACTTTCCCTGTATCAGAAACTGGCAGAAATTAATAATGAAAATGAACTGAAAAGTTTCGAAGCGGAACTCAGCGACCGTTTTGGTAAACTGCCGGAAGAAGCGGTGAATCTTTTAAAATCGGTTTCGCTGAAGTGGCTGGCGGCAGATATCGGGTTTGAAAAAATCGTGATGAAAAACGGGGTTTTCCTCGGGTATTTTCCGCAAAATCCGCAAGATAAATTTTATCAGACGAAAAAGTTTCATCACATGATTGATTTCCTGACTCAAAATCCGCATCAGGCGCAGCTGAAAGAGAAGGCGGCGAAAGACGGAAATCAGCTGATGATGCGCAAAGAAAAAGTGAAGAATGTAGATGAGGTAAATGTTTTGCTGAAACAGATACTTGACAATTAATTTGAATGATATTCAATCTAAGAAAATCTAAAAATGAAAGTTTTTAGATTTTTTTTGTTAGAAATAAAATATAAATACACTGGATGTGAAAAAATATTATATTTGTCGCCTTATAACTAACATTTTTATGAAAAAGAATTATTTTTTAAAAAGCATTATGATTATGCTTCTCAGTCTGCTTTTATCATGCGATAATACGACGGCAGATCCTATCAATCAGAATAACGTCAATCCTGCAACCGGCAGCAATGGAAGTACCGGAAGCACCGGAAGTAATGGCTCAAACGGTTCAACGATTACAGGCCCAAGAATTTTGCATAAAATAATGGCGGGTTCTGATGTGAATGAAGAATATGTAACAACAGCTGGAGTTCTGGAAAAAGCCATTATTAAAGAAGCCAGCGGGCCAAACTCTTATTTGGTGGGCTATGTAACATATACTTCAGGGAAAGTATCAAAGGTTAAATTTATTCATGAGGTAAACGGTGCGCCTGCAAATACGCTTTGGTACGAATTCAATATTACCTATGATGGCGGCGGAAAAATCAACAGCTCAGTTTGCTACACCGGCATGGGGACTTCTACGGCTTTTAATCAGACCATCGAATATGCGTATACATACGACGGAGCTGGTAAAATGACAAAAATTGTAGAAAAACGAAAATTAACAAATAATGTGTATTCGCACTTTACAAATTACGATTTTATCAACTCTGGCAATAACATTACTAAAGTATCACTGGTGCAGGGAACTACCAGCAACAGTGGCGTTCCGGATATGTCGAGCACAATGTCTTCTTCGTATGATTTTAGCTATGACACAAAAACCAATCCGTATACGACGCTTCCAAAAGCATATTTTGTAGTGCACAGTCTGATACATCCGTTTTATTTTGGAAATTTATCGGCAAATAATGTTTCAAGTTTCAGCATCAATTATCCGTCACCCGCACCGACAGTTCCTGGTGGTTATACTTATATGTATGACAGTCAGAATTATCCGGTATCAGATCAGACACAAACTACAAAGTACATCTACAAAGCGCTGTAATCAATTTTCATTGCTGTTATTACGCGATTTTAAATAAAAAAGTGCTTTTTGTGCAAAAAAAAATTATATTTGTAGAATTATAAATAATCCTTCTTTCAGATGAAAAAGTTTTTCTATATTTTTTTACTCATCGCAGGTGTTGCTTCACTGCACTCTTGCAAAGATTTAGTAGACGAGCAGGGAGATCCGCTGCTTGATCTTAATCAGAATTCTGGTTTCAACGGTCCTCGTGCCTTGTTTAGAGAAATTACCGACAAAGACACGCTCTATGAATACAGATATAATGGCCTGCAATTGAATCAGGTAATTACGAAGGGTAGAAAAAAAGGCAAAAGCTACACAAATATTAGCTGGAGCGGCGATAAAATCAGTAAAATTATGTTTTACGGATTTTTAGATGAAGACAGAAACGGCGTAATCGACAACGACAGTATCGCTTATACACAGTTGATGACGTACAACGCTGGCGGTAAACTGGAAACCATTTCAGAAAACAGATCGGTTTACAATTTGACAGCACCCGTACCACCCAGCACAATTCCTACACTTCCGTATGTTTTAAACAAAAAATACCGCACGGTTTACACAGTAAAATATACGGTTGCAACAGGAAAGATGAGCGGTATAAGCATGATTACCGGTGAAGATGTGACAGGAACACCGTTTGCGTATAAAAATTATTCTGAAACTACATATTCGTATTTAGGAGATAATGTGAGTGAAGTGATTAGAAGCTACGGAACACTTACAGGTACGGTACAGTCTGCGCCTACAGAGAAATACAGCTATGGTTACAGTGTGTACGATGATAAAATCAGTCCGTTTACATTGGTTCCTGTAGTGTACAAGATTTCAAGAATTCTGAGTATTTTGCGTAACGATTACGAAAGCCAGATGTTTTCACCGAACAGCCCAAGAAGAATTACAGTGTCCAATTTAATTCCTGCAATCCCGGTGACGACCATTTTCACTTCAAATTATAACTACGATCCTCAGACGTATATGTCAAAAGGTTTTGGTGTGAATTACATTTACAAACCATTATAAAATCTACTGTTAAAAATAAAACCCGGTTCTCATGCAGAATCGGGTTTTTTCATGTTTAAAGTTTATTTTTGCCTAAAATTTTTCATAATGAAATATCTGATCGTAGGTCTTGGAAACAAAGGCCCGGAATATGAAAATACAAGACACAATGTAGGTTTTAAAGTTGTCGGGAAAATTGCAGAAAAACTTGAAGTCTCTTTTAAAACATCAAACTTTGGCTGGCTCGCAGAAGGTAAATTTAAAGGCCGAAAAGTTTTTTTGTTAAAACCTGATACCTACATGAATCTCTCCGGCAATGCCGTGCGCTACTGGATCCAGAAAGAAAATATTCCGCTGGAAAATGTGTTGATAATCACAGATGATCTTGCTTTGCCTTTCGGAACTTTGCGGATGAAGGGGAAAGGTTCAGATGCAGGCCACAACGGATTAAAGAATATTAATGAAGTTTTAGCGACACAGAATTACGCCAGATTGAGATTCGGGATTTCTGCGGAATTCTCTGAAGGAAAACAGGTCGACTACGTTCTGGGAACGTGGAACGAAGAAGAGTTAAAAACACTTCAGGAGCGCATCGATCAGTTTGCAAAAGCAAGCCTTTCGTTTGTTTTTGCAGGAATTGGAAATACGATGTCTGCGTTCAACGGAAAGTAGATTTCAGATATAAAAATGGCTGTCAGATTTTACGTTGACAGCCATTTTTTGTTTAAATAATTTTAAATTGCCCTTTTGTGGGTAATCTCTACGTGAGAATCCTGATGCGATTCATAATCCTGATAGGAAGTTTTGAATCCCAGAAGTTCTACCGTAATATCTTCTTCTTTCGCCCTGATATTCGCGAAATCCTGAATCATTTCTAAAACATCGGTAGCAATATACGAAGTCGTTCTCGCATCAATAATCACAGTAGAATTTGGTGCGATGTTCTTGAGCGTTTTCTTGATCGCGGCTTTATTCAAAAACGATACTTCTTCAGCAAGTTTTATGGTAATTCCGTCTGCGCCTTCAAGTTTTTTTCTGCTGAGGTAATAGGCACGTTTCATATTTCCCTGGAGAATAAAAAACACAGAAATTGCCAGTCCGATTCCCACACCTTTCAGCAAATCAGTCGCAACTACAGCGACAACGGTCGCTAAAAACGGAATAAACTGAAACTTACCCAAATGCCAGAAGTGCAGAAAAGTCGCCGGTTTTGCCAGTTTATATCCTACCAATAGCAAAACGGCTGCGAGCGTTGCATAAGGAATGAGATTTAACAGAAACGGAATCGACAATACACAAATCAGCAAAAGTGCTCCGTGAATAATCGCAGAAGCTTTTGTTGTGGCGCCCGCAGTTGCATTTGCCGAACTTCTTACGACAACTGAAGTCATTGGCAATCCACCAATAAAACCGCTCAGAATATTTCCGATTCCCTGTGCTTTCAGCTCAAGATTAGTATCGGTAATTCTTCGCTGCATATCAAGCCGGTCTGAAGCTTCAATGCAAAGCAAAGTTTCAACAGAGGCCACCACGGCAATTGTAGCACCGCTCACCCAAACTTTATAATTGGTAAATCCGGCAAAATCCGGAAGTGTAATAAGGTTTTTAAGATCATCAAAATTTCGCGTTACCGGAAGCGAAACCAAGTGGTCTAAACCAACTGCAAGTGAACTTCCCGTTCTTTTAAACAGCTCATTGAGTAAAATCCCTACAATTACGGCAATTAGTGCTCCGGGAAGCATTTTCATTCTTTTTAGAGCGGGAATTTTATCCCAAGCTAATAAGATTGAAACGGAAACCAACGTTATTACGATGGCTCCGATGTTGATGGCACCATAAAGTTCAGAGAAATAATTCAGATTGATTCCGTTCGTGAAAAGCATTTCGTTGCCTTCATAATCTTTATCGAAACCCAAAGCGTGCGGAATCTGTTTTAGAATAATGATAATTCCGATCGCTGCAAGCATTCCTTCGATCACGTTGTTCGGGAAATAATTGGAGATACTTCCGGCGCGTAAAAAACCGAGTGCTAACTGAATAATTCCGGCAACGATACCGGCGCAGAGAAATAATTCGAATGCACCAAGATCGGTAATTGCGGTAAGCACAATCGCCGTAAGACCTGCAGCAGGCCCGGAAACTGAAATGTTAGAATTACTGATGCTGCCAATGACCAATCCGCCGACGATACCGGCAATAACGCCGGAAAGCGGCGGTGCTCCTGATGCCAGTGCAATCCCAAGGCATAAAGGTAGTGCGACAAGGAAGACCACAAGGCCAGACGGGAAATTCTCTTTGATATTCCCGAATAAACTGTTAGATTTTTTCATGTAAATAAAGACGTAGACTGATCTTTGAGAAATCAGTATTAAGAAAAATAATAAGGGAAAATGTGCCGCAGAAAAATTGCGGCTGAAAAAATTATGCTACAGCTTCCGGAGGCGGAGAGAAAATCGTAAGCAAGGGCGACAGATGGAAAGAATCGTCTGTCAGCACAAAGACGCTGTCTTTGGTGCCAGGCTCTGAAAACTTCACGTAATCAAATACGCTGAGGGTTTTCGGAAGGGCTTTTTCGGTAACGGTTAGTAATGAATTGGATGAGTGTGTTTCTTCTTCATTGAGCACAACATTGGTCCCGATCGATTTCCAGCCAAAAACCGCAGCGATGCTTGGCAGCGCCGTGAAGTTGAGGAAAACCAGTAAGGTGATCATGCTCCAGAATTTCATTTACTCATTTTTTTTGCAGAAAGCTTAGTGCGCTCTTCTGCTCATTACCCATTCGTCTTCGCTGAGGTTGTAGATTTTCTGAATGTCTTTCAACACTTTTTCAAAATCGATTTCCAGATCAATAATTTTTCCGGTTCTCAGGTCAAAAACCCATCCGTGTACCACAGGATACTCTTCCATGATGTATCTTTCCTGTACACACGCCATTTTAATCACATTGATGCACTGTTCAACTACGTTAAGCTCTACAAGTCGGTCGTAGCGCTTTCCTTCGTCTTCAATACCGTCAAGCTCTGCCTGGTGCGTTCTGTACACATCTCTAATGTTCCTCAACCATGGATTTAAAATTCCAAGATCCTGAGGCGTCATCGCTGCCTTCACGCCACCACAGTTGTAGTGCCCGCAAACGATAATGTGTTTCACTTTCAGATGGCTGACTGCATATTCTACTACAGAGGCTGCACTCATATCCAGAGAGTTTACCACATTGGCGATGTTTCGGTGTACAAAAACTTCTCCCGGCTTCGCACCCATCAGTTCCTCTGCGGTCGCTCTGCTGTCTGAGCATCCGATGTACAGATATTCAGGAGTTTGAGATTTCGCAAGTTCTTCGAAGAATGTTGGGTTGTTGCTGATTTTTGATTCTACCCAGTTTTTGTTGTTCTCGAAAATGGTTTCATACGATGATTTTGACATAAAATAAAATTTTAAAGATTTATAATTATTTAAATTCGTTTAAAACACTTTCAAATTCAATAGACTGAATCAATAACATTGCAAAAATAAACGATTTGATTTTATCTCAATCCATTTTAACAAAATTTTAATATGAATTTTAGCATCACATATTATACCACGTTATTGATATAACCGTCAGTTGCATTTTCGCGTGAAACGATCGTTGCAGGATTTCCCGACACAATTGAGTGATCCGGAACATTGAAGTTTACATAAGAATTTGGAGCAATAAGGACATCGTTACCGACCTTGATATTTCCCACGATTACTGCGTTTGTGCCAATCCAGACGTGATTTCCAATGGTTGGAGCACCGGCGTTTTTCCCACGGTTTTGCTGCCCGATGGTCACGCCCTGAGCGATATTGCAGTTTTTTCCGATAACCGTTTTTGGGTTAATTACAAGACTTCCCCAGTGTCCGAGATAGAAACCTTCCCCGATCGTAGTTTCAGGGTAAATCTGGAAACCATATTTAATCTGATAATGTCGCAAAATCAACTTCCAAATCGATTTCAGCAGAAAAGTATGCTGATATTTCTGAGCTTTTCTCAAAAGATAAACAAAATGAAGATTTGGGCTGAAACATCTTTTAATAATATCAATTCCGGAAAGCCAGCGGCCACTTTCACGGTAAAAATCTTTCTGTATGATCGAGCGTTCCTGCATGTTCTTTGTCGTTAAATGTTTACAGCGAATCCAGAATTTCACGGATTTTAGCTACTGAATTCTGAAGATTAAAAGGCATTTCATAATCTTTAAGTTTCTGTTGATATACAGCAAAACTTTCCGGATTTTCAAGCGCTTTTTTTATCCCCAAATAAATTCCTTCCTCGCTGTTTTCCACCATTAAACCCAACTCACCGTTTTGTAAAAGTTCACCGGCACCGGAAACTTCAGTGGCGATAATGTTCTTTTTTAATGCAATTGCTTCCGACAAAACCGTCGGAAAGCCTTCGTATCTCGAGCTCAAAACAAAATAATCTGCCTTTATAAAATAAGGATACGGATTGTCGCAAAATCCCAGCATTGAAAACGTTTTCTCAACGCCAAGTTCCGCAGTAAGGGTTTTTAAATTCTGAAAATCATAACCATCACCGATGATGATGATTTGATGCAGAAATCCTTCGTCCAGAAGTTTTTTATGAACGCGTGCGAGCCGGTCAAACCCTTTCTGCGGGAAAACGGTTCCGACAGAAATAAAGCTGGGTAAATGCTCTTTAAAAACAGATGTTGATAAAGGTTCTTCAGCCTGTGACAATATCATTTCAGTATCCAGCGGATTCGAGATTTTTTTAATTTTTGCCCGTTCAAAATCGTCTTTTGCATGATGCAGAAACAGGTCTTTGATTTTTTCTGAAATCACCATGATCACATCAAAACCGAAAAATTTCCGGATTTCTTTCGGTGTGTACGAAGTAATTTTAGAAAGATCATTGTGAATCCAGATGATTTTTTTTGAGGAAAGCAGCGGCGAATCCAGGATCTCATCGCGCATCCCGTGAATGGCAGCAAATTCAATATCATATACTTTCCGCTTCAGTTTGATCTGATAGAGAAAGTCGGGAAATTTTTTTAAAATCTTTTGGTAAACTACTCGGTACGCTTTCTCCGGCAGATCCTGAACGCGGTTGGTAGTGATCATTTCACCTTTATTCAGATAAATAACGTTGATCCACTTCGGAACTTCAGACAGATATTTTCCGGAATAGAGATTGAGCAGCAGATCGATTTCGTAAATATTTTCCGGCAGATTTTTAAGAAATGTCACCAGCACTTTTTCAGCTCCGCCGTGACGAAGCGAACCTATTCTGATGAGTATTTTCTTTTTTTCTGCCACTATTTCTTTACGGGTTTATAAGTATGCGGAAGATTGTTTTTAATGTACGCATCAAGTTTCGCCCTCGTCGGTTCTAGCTCCCGCGGGTACATCACATTACTGGCTAAGAGTTTGTCACCATATTCTTCAATTGTACAGATGAATTTTGCCGGAATGCCGGCGAAAACGCTTTTTGGCGGCATTGATGTTGTTAAAATTGAGCCAGCGCCCAAAATACAGTGGTCGCCGATTTCCACGCCAGGCATAATGATCGTGTCGGCACCGATGAAACACTGTTTTCCGATTTTTATTCGGCCGAAAGTGCGTACATCTTTATATTTTTCGAAAAAGTGTAACGCGTTTTGTCCGCCGTCGTGGTTAACAAAACGCACGTTATTTGAGAACGTTGTTTCGTCACCGATTTCAATTAAAAAAGGTTCGGTACCAAACTGCGGAACTTCTACAAAACGCACATTTTTGCCCACTTTTAAACCTTTTGCCAGGCATATTTTGAGATAAATCTGCTGAATCATCTGCTGGTACGACGTATGGATTTTTAAGATGAAGCGGTAGAGTAGTAGCATATATTAAGATCTTGCCAAATTGATGATGATATTTTCTACCGCATCAAAAATTTTACGGTTGTCAAACTGTTTTTCAATGTCATTAAGATTTTCCTGCAACTGCTGAACAAATTTGGGCTCACTGAGAAATTTCCTCATCGCATCATACATTTCCGAAGTTTCATAATTAATTAAGTAGCCGGTTTTGTTATGCAAAATCATCTCCGGAATGCCACCGACATTGGTTGAGATAATCGGTTTCTGCAAAATCAGAGCATCAGCAATAATCAGCGGCCAACTTTCAGACTCGGAAGGAAGAATAAAAAAATCTGCATTTTTTACGTAAGGGTAAGGATTTAAAAGCGATCCGAGAAACTGAAAACTGTCACTCACACGCAGTTCCTGAGCTTGTTTTCTTAAATTTTCTTTTTCGTCGCCGTCGCCGATGACAATAATGTGATGATCGAAGCCGTCTGCAAGAAGTTTCGCATGGGCTTCCATCAGTTTATGAAAACCTTTTCGGCTGTGGAGGCGGGCAACGGAAACGAAAACGGGTTTTTCTGGAAGTTGGGGAATGAAAGCATCTGCTTTTTCCTTTAATTCTTCAATCGGAATCGCGTTTACAATCACTTGATTTTCCGGTATTTTTAGATCGGGATAGGTTTTTATGAGAATATCTTTCGTCTGCTGCGAACCGAAAATAAAATAATCAAACTGCGGAATCTGCTTTAAAATGGTCGGAACCAAAGGCTGCAGTTTCGGAAGCGTAATATCTGAATGAAACCAGCCGATTTTCTTTGAATTTTTGTTTGCCGAATGTAGAACTGAAGAAAAAGCGGCGTACGTTGGCGCAATTTCAACATCGTAAAGATCCTGCAAAAGCCGGTGCGAAATGTGAGGGTTTTTATGCGCGCGCTGGAGTTTTATTTTTCGCGTTGCCAACTGTATTTTCTGCAAAATGCTGATCGCCGAAAAATCTTCGCGTCCTTTTGTCAGTGCTACTTTCCGTACATGTGATGGGATCTCGTCGCGAAGTTCGCCCTGGTTCAAATTTAAACAGAGTGTGATTTCAAATTTTTCTCTGGAAAGATGATTCAGCATACTCAAAACCACTTTTTCTACGCCGCCCATTTCCATGGAGCGGTGCCTGAAGAGCACTTTTATTTTTTTTTGATCACTCATTTACGCAAAAGTTTTTGAGATAAAACCTTCAGTTTCTTTTTTAGGCGAAACGGAATTTCAGTCTGGTAATTCAGTAAATCAAAAATTTCCTGTGGCGAAGAAGTTTCTGCCGGAATCTTTTTGCCGTTAATATGCGTAAGATTACGGCGTTTCATCGCAGCTAAAATTACTTCAGCAAAGTAAGCGCGGGATTTTGGTAAATTGCTGTTCTGGCTGATGCCGCCCGAGTGGGTTCGGTAAAAATAAAGAACTTCATCAATGAAGCGGACATCGCCTTTTTCGTACATTTTTAAATAGAGATCCTGATCTTCAGCGATTTTCAGCGAAGTATTTATTTTGGAAGTTTTTTTATAAATTTCCTTTTTAAATGTCACAAAATGAACGATATGTACCGGACAGTTGAAAAAATAATCATCACCGTTTGGAACCTGCATCGCCAGTTTGGGAACAGATAAAACCTTCATATTTTCGTCGCATTTAGCGAATTTGGAATAGGTGAGAACGGTGTTTTTTTCTTTCAAATAAATATCAGCGGCAGATTTTAATGCATTTGGTGCAATTGCGTCGTCCGGATCTGCAAAACCGCAGATCTCGCCTTTCGAAAGATCAATAAGCTTGCTTTTTGTAACACCAACACCGGAGTTTTCGGTATTAAAGTGAAGCCGAAAACGGGAATCATCTTTAATAATTTCCCGGATAACGTCTACCGAATTATCGGTGCTCGCATCATCAAGAATCACCGCTTCCCAGTTCTGATACGTCTGCGATACAATCGAATCGAAACAGTTTTTAAAAAACTTTCCGTTGTTGTAGTTGGCAATGAGTATCGAGAATTTCATGGTTTTTCTGTGGTGAAAATACAGACAAAGATAATAAGTATTCTGAGAAATCTTAAATGGATTAAAAATCTTATTTTTGTCGTGAAAAAATACACATGAGCGAAATTAATCGGGTGCTGAAAACCCTCATCGGTTACGCAAAAAGGCCGGATCTTTACCCGGAACTTGGCCGTAAAATCCTTAAAAACACCGTGAATCGCGGCAACGCTTTTAAGGGAAAAGAAAAAACGGTTTCTTGGGCGGCTTCCGAAGCGGTTTCTCAGCAGGAAATAATTTCAAAACTTTTTGGTATTAAAGAAGAAAATTTCAGACAGAATTTTAAAGAAATTCTTGCTGAAGCTTCGCAAAGAGAAAAAAACTGCCCGGTAAAAATGGGTGGCGCCGGAGCATTAGAATTGATTTTCTTTGCCTGTGAATTTACTCAGGCAAAAAATGTAGTTGAGACCGGTGTTGCGTACGGCTGGTCGTCGCTGGCTTCTTTGCTCTCTCTTAATAAACGGGGGGGCACTTTATACAGTTCAGATATGCCCTATTTAGGACAGAACGGCGATCAGTTCGTTGGTTTCGTCGTTCCTGAAAATTTAAAATCTCACTGGCAGCTTTTCCGGTTTGCCGATAAAGAATCTTTACCGAAAATTTTCGTTCAGCAAAATACTTTTGACGTGGTACATTACGACAGCGACAAAAGTTATGATGGTAGAATGTGGGCGTACAGCCAGCTTTATAAGCATCTGAGATCTGGCGGCGTTTTTATCAGTGATGATATCGGCGACAATTCTGCCTATCAGGATTTTTGCGAAAAAAATAAGATTGACACTTCTGTGGTGGAGTTTGAAGGGAAGTTTGTGGGGGTTTTTATTAAATAACATCTACTTTAAAACATCTTCAGCTTTAATAATACAGTTTCCCTCAGTTGTATTTTTTGATGATTGACTCTCCTCAAATTTCAATCCTTTATCGATAATCATTGATTTTAAAAGTAAAATCGGTGATGCCGAGCGCTGTTGTTTTAAATCAGAGAAAACGATAGTTGAAGGATAGTTATCTACAATTCCTTCCATTTTTTTGATATAAACTGTAATATTTTGCGAGTTTTTTACAACAGTAAAAATATTTAAAAGACAAATCAAAAGTGAAATTCCAGCATATATTTTCAAAGTTTGTTCAGGAATATTAATCAATACGAAAAACAGCAGAAAGAAGAATGCAATACTTTTGATACGAACGGTGTTGTCGATTTGCGTTGTATAATAACTGTAACCAATACCTAAGAATACGATACTAAAAGAAAATAAAAGAAAAATATCGAAATCTTTAAACGATTTTCTCTTTTTTAAAACAATGATTAAAGCGGATAGAAAAGTAATCACACCCGTATAGATGTGAAAAAAATTAATTTTCTGCTGTAGAATCTTATGTAAAATACCATTAAGAAAACTTAAATCTTTAGCCGAAGATGACAAAAATCCTGAAATGAAATCAAAAAAGCTGCATTGTGTAATAAGTAAATGATCTCTTGCTCCGAGAAAAGATCCGCAGTATAACTTATTGATACAGAGATATAAGATTACGCCAAGAATGGACGCATTTGTCAGTAAAACAAAACGCAAGAAAGTGAGTTTATTTTTGAGAAATAAGTACAGAAAAAATGCTGTAACAGAAACTAATATGAACAGCGCCGAAAATCTGGTTGCGGTTAACAGGAAAAAAAGCGCAAATAAAATAATGGGATATTTCCAGGAAAACTGATCTGTTGCTGTTTTGTATACGGAATATAGGATTAAAAAATTCAGTAAAAAAAAGAAAGGTTCGGAAAGTGATGATGAAAACTGACCTATAAACGGATAAAATGAAAACAGTATAAGAGTCTGTGTAAAAAAGAATTTTCTCCTGTAAGAGAATATGATGATGGATGCATAACTCAGCAAACTGATGACTTTTGAAGCGATAAAAAGACTTCCGGTAAAATTGCTGAAAATTTTGAGGAGAAATGCGTATCCCAATGGAAAATTGACTTTATACTCCCAAAAGTTCTGCGCCTGCAAAAAATACTGAATGCTGTCCGGCGACAGTTCACCGCTGGAAAATACCGTTTTAATACAAATAAAAGCGATGGCCGATAAAAATATAATTATTTCTGTAAGACCTTTTTTCTTATCTGAGTGTAAAAATTTCATCAAAAAAGATCATTTCTAAAATTAATATTGTACAATCCGGATCGGATAGTTTTGTAATCTGCAATCAGATATTTGGCAATCATCGACCATTTTTTCAGTCGGCGTGCGTGAGCAATTTCCCAGCTTCTGTGCATTCTTTCGATATGTTTTTGAATGTGTTCCGGGACTTTATTTTCACTTTGTGCCCACAAATTCACTTCCCGCCAAAGCAAAACACGGCTGTTAGATGGTTTTACTTTTTTACTGTCAACCTGCGTGATTCTGTTGTTTTCGTGCACACCGCGCATCGCAACTGCTTCGTTCAGAATTCCGGGGTAAAGATGAAGATAAAACGAGGTACGAAAAAGAAATTCGGTATCCTGATGGAGCCGCAAATGAGTTTTGAAATACGGATTTATTTTTTGATCTAAATTTTTCTTTCTCAAAGTAAGTGCATCAATACTGAAAAGTCCGAAACTGCCAAGCATATTCAGCTGTCCGGGAAAAACATCTTCAGGTTTGTGTTCTTTATAAACGGTTGTCAGTCTGTCACCAAAAACCGGAAAATATTGCTGTTTTGCTTTTTCCGAATAATAATGAACACCGATTGCACCGTACACTCCATGAACTTCAGGATTTTTAAAAAGCAGTTTTTCGGCATCAAAACGGTTCGGAAGATAATAATCATCGGCATCCAGAAAAGCAATAAAATCTCCTGTAGCTTTTGAAATTCCGAGATTGCGGCTGGCTCCGGCACCGTGATTTCCACGATCTTCATGTTGAAAAAGTTTTACGCGATCGTAAGTTTTCTCCAGTGTCCGGCAAACTTCCAGCGCATTGTCGGGCGACTGGTCTTCCACCAGAATTACTTCAAAAACTTCCGGAAACTGCAGTGCGGATTCTACAGCCTGCGAAACGTATTTTTCAGCGTTGTAAACGGGAATGATAACGGAGATTTTCATTGATGATCAGCGGTTTAGAAAGGTAAAACGGTATTTGGTTTTAAATAATTCAGGATTTTTTAAAGTTTCCGCAGTGATGTGAAAATATTTTTTGATTCCTGATTTTACCGCCAGATCGAATGCCTTATACTGCAGAAAAATTCTTTTCTTAAAAACAGGGTCAACCTTATTTTTTAACGCCCAATCATTAAGCGATTGCCAAAGTAGAAGCTGCTTCTGATTATATTGTAAGGAATACGTTTTGATTTTTGTAATCCGGTTATCGTCATGTACGCCACGTATGGCAATAGGTTTGTCGATAATTCCCGTTTTCAGATGACCGTGATAAGCCAGTTTTATAATGAAATCAGAATCCTGATGCACGCGTAGATTTTCATTAAACCAAAGATTGTATTTGATGAGTGCTTCGCGTTTCACAGTGAGTGTATTGAGATGGAAAAAAGTCCCGAAAGTTTTTGCCGTTAGGCCTAAAAGTCCTCTGAAAACTTCGCTTCCTTCTGCATGATAATTTACGGTTGTCAAACTGTTACCGTTAAATTTTTCCTGAAATTCTGCTTTCCCTTTTTCAGAAAGATATTCGGTTCCTAAAGCGCCAAAAATTCCGTCAACAACATTCTTAAAATGTGTTTTTTCAGCATCAAAGCGGTTGGAAAGATAATAATCGTCGGCATCGAGAAAGGCTATATAATCGCATGTTGCTTTACGCAAACCCAAATTTCTTGTCGCTCCGGCACCGTGATTTCCAAAATCTTCATGACGGTAAAGTTTTACTTTTTCGGATTTGTCAGCAAGTTTTTTACATAATAAAAGTGAGTTGTCAGTAGAACCGTCTTCCGCAAGTATAACTTCAGAAACTTCAGAAAACTGCAAAGCAGAATGAACCGCTTTCGACAGATATTCTGAAGCGTTGTAAACAGGAATGATGACCGAAATGTTAAAATTCATACTTTTATTTTTTGCAGAAATTTTTACTGCAAATGATTATCTGCCCAAAGCGCCAGCTGCAATAAACTCCACTGTTTTTCACCTTTATCCATAAAATTCTGTGCTGCATTAAAATCAATATAATTAAATATTTTCTGATTTTTATTTTTCAGTAATTCATCAGAAAGATTCTGAAGATTCTCCTGCAGAAACCAGTCTTCCACACTCATTCCAAAGCCCTGTTTTGAACGGTTTCTGATATTTTCAGTCCAGTAAGAACTCATGCTTTCACGCAAAATTATTTTGTCGTGGTTATTATTAATTTTTAACTGCTCAGGCAGCTGAATGCAGAATTCAGCAAAATCAACATCTAAAAAAGGCGTTCTCACTTCCAGAGAATTGGCCATCGCCATCCGGTCAGATTTTACCATCATATTTCCGGGAACATATTTCTCCAGATCGGTACGCATAATATCATTAAGAGAATGGGGATCGGCCGAAAAACTGTAAGGCTGGGAGAAATTTTCTGTAATACCCAATGCTTTTCTTTCATCGGAATTAAAAATATTTCGCACGCTGTTTTGGTGAAAATCCAAAATATTGCCGTGTTTCAGATTTTTCTGTGAGATGTAGGAAATTTCTCTGAGATTTTGATAAAGTTGCAAACCAAACTTTGCGGCGATATTTCGGTAGCTGAAATGATTCCGAAGCTGAGCTTCTGTTCTGTAAAAACTGTATCCGCCAAACAATTCGTCTCCCGCATCGCCGGAGAGTACAACCGTGAGATTTTCTTTCGCTCTTCTGCAGATTTCATATTGTGGCAGATAGGAGCGGTCGGCGAAAGGCTCATCAAGAAACGGTGAAACCTTCCGAAGCATCGTCGCAAGATCTTTTTTCTCTTCGCGGATTTCTATATGGTTTGTACCGTATTTTTCTGCAATTTCTTTCGCATATTTCAGTTCACTGTTTGCGTGGTCATAACCGAAACTGATGGTGGTTTGTGACGGAAGAAACTCGCTTACCAAAGCGACAATAGACGAAGAATCAAGTCCTCCACTTAGAAAACTGCCGACTTCTACGTCTGCAACGATTTGCTTTTGAACCGCTTTTTTCAGCAGGAACGTAAATTCTTCCTTTGCTTCAGAGAGACTTATTGTCTGATCTTTTTTAGGCAAACTGTAATAACGGTCTGTGTGGATTTTATTATTCTTGTATATGAGGATATGCGCAGGCGGCAGAGAATGGATATTGGTGTAAATGCTCTGATACGTGTTTACATAGCCATACTGCAGATAATGGGAAAGAGCATCACGGTTCACCACAGGATGTACGAGTTTGGAAGCCAGAATTGCTTTAATCTCCGAAGCAAAAATAAATTCGCCGTTTATTCCGGTAGCGTAATAAAAAGGTTTTTCACCGAAACGGTCGCGTGCGCAGAAAAGCTGTTGCTGTTTCTCATCCCAAATGGCAAAGGCAAACATCCCCGGAAGATCGTCAATCAGCTTATCTTGTTGTTCCTGATACATCGCAAGAATCACCTCGGTATCAGAATTTCCCTGAAACGGATAAGAAGAATATTTGGTTTTAATATTCTGATAACCATAAATTTCGCCATTCAGAACAATGCATTCGCTTTTTCCGGCAGAAAACATAGGCTGCTTACCGTTTTCCGAAAGATCTATAATTGAAAGTCTGCGGTGTCCCAGTGCCGCGTTTTCAAAAAACTCATGATGGTCAGCATCCGGACCGCGATGTGCAAGCGCGTCGGTCATTCTTCTTATTTCCAAAGAATAATTCCGTGCATTTGGAGCAATAATTCCGGCGATTCCACACATAGGTTTGTTGTTTATTAAAACTAATCTACAAATAGTTTTTAAAAGTATCTATTTCAGGTCTGGGTAAAAACTTTTTATATAATTCATTCTTCCGGTATGCAAACGATCAGTTATTTCTTGGCCTCACAATCCAGTTATCGGTTACATGAAGTTCTGAAAGGTTTGCTCGGAAAGTTTTTTGATTTCTCCTGGAGTAAATTTCAAAATCATTCATCAGGAAAAAATCGATCAGTTCATCTGCAGAATAGTTCCCTTCATTTTTAATGCAGCTTGGGCTGAATTCTAAAAATATAACAGGTCTGTTTTTAAGCAGAATATCTTTATTACTCAAAATCACAACAGCTTCATAACCTTCAACATCTAATTTTATGACATCAAATTTTAGATTTTCGGGCAGCACATTTTCTAAAAGATCTATCTGTATAGGAATTTGCTTGGAATTCTGAGTTTGATTAACCAGAGAACTTGCTCCAGCATTTTTTGAATTGTAGTTGATAAATGTTTTTTCTTTTTTATTGCCGATTGCAAAATTTTGCAGGGTTATATTTTTGTAGTGATTGGCATTAATGCTTTTTTTAAATTCTTCGAAAATCTCAGGGATAGGCTCAAAAGCGAAAATTTGCTTGCAGAAAGGTGCTAGAATTAAGCTGTGCTGACCGATATTGCTGCCAATATCCAGCATCGTTTTTTCTTTGGTAAGATGATCGCAAATATCGTCTATAATTTCTTTTTCATAAATTCCATGATCAAAAATATATTGATCTACGTAACCGAATTTCTTATTTAAAAATATTTTTACCTTATTTTCTTTGTAGTCAATTGTAAAAAGAGTTCGGTTGTCCAAAAACATTTTATTTTTTTTCCTTTTGACGAAATTTGAAATTCCTTCTTCAAAAAAAATCGATTTTAAGGATTTAATCAGATTCATGTTAATTGTTTTCTTTTGATGACTAACCTGATTATTAATCAATAAATACATTTTTAAACCTGTCCATCACAGGTTTGGGTAAAAACTTTTGATATAATTCCTTCGCCGATAGCGAAAGATCGCTTTCAAGCAATATTTTTTTCAGTTCATTTTCGTTTCGGTAATAATACGCGTTGTCTGCCAGCTGCATCTGATGCGCTTTTTCCGGGGAATCTGCAAAGGTAATTACAGGTTTGCCTTTCAGAGCAAATTCTGCGACAGTTATCCCAAAAGTTTCTCCTCTTTCGCGTGCGTGAAGCAAAGCATCGCAGGTGTTTATAAATTTCAGTTTAGAAATGACATCAGCGCTCGGTGGCAAAAATATGATATTTGGAAGAGAAGACTGCCACCATCTTTTCTGTACAAAAGAATCAACGCCCATAAAAATAAAAAAGACGTCTTTATATTTTGAGGCAATGTTGCGGATCGTTTTTTGGACAAATCTGATGTTAAAACTCTGTCCGCCACCGTAATACCCGAAAACTTTTGCATGTTTTGGAATTCTCAGCTGTGCTCTGAAATCATCCTGAGTTTCTGTTTCAAAATTTACCATGTGGGGAACGAAAGGATATTCACAATTGGTCATTTCCAGACTAAGCCATTCTGAAACATAAGCGTACACATCGCCATGCGGTTCAAAATGTTTAAAAACACTGTGAATTGCCGTTTTGCATTCAGTGGTTTCTATTCCGTCGCGGTCACCGTTTTTTATGGCGTATAATAAATCAATCTGATTTTTTTTAATGATGTTATCGACCTCACTAAAATCGGTATACTCAAAAACTTCAAATCTTTTCCTGAATTTTTCGATACCGAGCGGATGATTTGTAGGCAGCGTTTTATTATAAACAATCACCGATTCGTTACCGAGATATTTTTCGTTAAAATCTGCGTAGTCATACAGCGCTATGGAAGTCCCTCGGTAGTTGAGTTCGTTTTCGTGAAAGAGAATCTTCATACGTCAGGGCTTGAGTTTATTTTTCAGTTTGCTGAGTATTTTTCTCAAAAAGCTTTTTTTAGGATATTTTTTCAGATCATAATGGGTAAAAAGACCTTCGCCCTGCGCTATTTTAAAAGGCTGCTTCACCCACCAGGATGCGATGTTTTTTTCAAAAGAAACAGATTCCCCGGCAAAAGGCAGAATAGTTTCGAGTAAGAAATTTTTATTGATAAGAAACGGATTGTTCGTCCAGTTTGCCCATCTCGAAGTAGTTACAAATTCATCACCGTCGCGCTGAATTTTGTCTGGAAACCTTTCGGCAGGATCAAGCCAGTGCAGGGATTCTAAAAGATGAGGCGAAGTACACTCATGCCAGTCGTCGTAATAATCAAGTTCATTACCTTTATGTATGATTGAAAACAGCGGATGTCCCGGATTTTTTCTGCTCCGGAATCTGACAACATGAAAGCCGTTAGAGATTTTTTCCAGACCACTTCTGAGTCGCTTATAGGTGGTTGATTTATTTTCAATCAGCTGGTAATCGTTTTCAAGGAAAAGAACATGCTCAAATGCAGCATTTTCCGCAAGAAGTTTGATGCCGTTGCCAATTCCCACGTTTTCCTCCAGACCGATATATTTTACCTTGAACTTTTCAGCAACAGCTTTATCAGTGTCTGAAATATTCTGAAATAGAATCACAATGTCTTCAGAAAGATCTAAAAGACCGTTCTTCCGGTAAGATTTTAAGGTGTTGGTTAACGTTTTTGCATTATTCCAGGACAGAATACAGATACTGATGGGCAGTTTTTCCATTTAATTATATATTTTTATCCCGTACATCGGCCATCAGTTCAACTACTTTTTTAGTATAATTTTCCCAGGTCTGATCTTTTACCAGATCATGCGCTCTTAGACATAATTTTGTATAGTTCTCTTCATTCATTGTAAGAATTTTTCGAATACTGCCGACGATGGTCGGAACTTCTGTATTCTCTAGATAAGCTCCAAAGTCATTTTTTTTTCCGTAATCCAAAGCAAAAGCTTCATAAGGCTTTATGATGATCGGCGTGTAGTAAAACATACATTCAAGGGTACTGGAATAAGCAGCCCATATTTCTGAAGGGTTTACAAGAATTTTCGCATGGGTGAGCAGATCGTAATACTGTTTGTTCTCCTCAGGAATACCTTTATCCAGATAATCATAGCAGTGTATATTGCGGTCATTTTCTTCTAATAAAAGTCTGTCTTTCGGAAGATTAATAAAATTGAGAATAAGTTCCGGAAATTCTTTCTGTAAAATTCGAAATGCCTGTACCAGTTTTCTCGCACCCAGCAAATATTTTGCTGATCCAATCATCAGCAGTTCAAGAGATTGATGTTTCCTGCTTAAAATTTCCTGTGCGGTTGGTTTTGCAAAATTAATATCATTAACCACATTGGTATCCAGGTGGAAAATCTGTTTCCCGTGGCGTTCGGTTATTAGTTTTTTTGCATCTTTAAAAAGAGATATCACGATTTCTGCTTTGTTAAAAGCGGTGTTTTGATATTTTATAAACCATTTTTCAAAGAAATAAGGTTTGCGTTTTAGCCGGTCCAGAATAATCATATCATAGCTCCAGTCATGCAGAAGTAAAGACGGTACTTTGTTGAATTTATTATAAAAATCGAAACTCAGGAAGATGACAAAATAAAGATCTGGGTGACTGCTGATCGCTTTTTCTATTTTTTTGTAAGATGCTCCTCTTGAGAATGGGGTTTTTATATAACTGTATTCTTGAGCAGGAAAAATCCGCGACAGAATTCGGCCGGCATATTTATTCCACAAGGCCTCATGTTTTTCGTCGGGCGATATATCGAGCCGCAGAATTTCGAAACCTTGCTTAATAAGATTTTCGGAAAAAAGAAACGGAACATTAGACCATGCCTTGGGAGACGAAGAATCTCCATAGCAAACAAAAAGAATCTTTTTGCTCATGTACTGTAAATTAAATATTTAAAAAAGGATGTGGCGCATGTAGAATTTTCTGCCGGTGCTCATCTATTTCATGCAGATGCGGTATAAAATACCGCATCATTTCGCGCTGCTCGACATGCTCTTTTTTGTAACCTTTTATGTAAAATTTGTAAAAATCCCGGATGAGCTTCTTTTTTTCTTTTCTAGAATCAAAATTTCTGGCCGGATTCATAAACTGTGTCTGTTTTTGCAACCGCAAAGAAAGCCATTTTTCTTTGTAAGCTTCCTCATCATTCATCATCTTATAACTTTGTTTCGTATCGTGTACGACACGGCTTTTTGGGCAAAGTATAATCTTTTTCCCGCGAAACATTACGCGGTTTACATAATCATAATCTTCACCATAATGAAAATAGAATGGATTGAAGCCTCCGATTTTTTCCACCGTTGACTTTGGAAGAAGCCAGTGCGCAGCGTTCACAAAATCGATCTCGTACCAGTCACGCTCTTGGTCAAGATAAAGATCCGACAACAGCCTGTTGGTTTTTGAATATTTTCCTAAATAGTTCTCAAAATGAAAATCCAGCTTCTTTTCGCTTCCATCCAGGTGCATTGGACTTAAAATACCGATTTCTTCTTGATCTGGATGATTTTTATAAACATCAACTAATTGCTGTACAGAATCTTCAAAAATCCATGCATCCTGATTCATCAGGTAAAAAAAATCTGCTCCCTCTTTATAAGCTTTTTCGATTCCGATGTTGTTTGCCTTTCCGAAGCCTAAATTTTCAGGAGACTGTAAAAAATCTACCTCCGGAAAATGAGCCTGAATATAATCTTGCGTGCCGTCGGCCGAACCGTTATCCACTACAATCGTATGCACAGGCACAGAAGATTTCCTCAGACTGCTGAAACATCTTTCTGCCCATTTCATGGCATTGTAGGTGACAATAATGACAAATACTTTCGGCATCATTTAAATTTTATAATATTTCATAATTAAATTGCTGAGATACTGATCTTTGTCGGTGAGATTGTTTTCTTTAAAATAATTCTCAATCTTAGATACTTCGATTTCGTAACCTGAACCTTTATTCTGCAGCTGAAGCAGCGGTTCCGTTCCTAAAACTTTGGAAATCGTTTCGGTAATCTCAATAATAGAAAAATTCTGCAGATACGCTAAATTGAAAATCTGATTGGGCGTAAAGTTTTTAAGAATTTCACCCGTGATTTTACATACGTCTTCCACATCGATCAGATTTCTTGTCGCTTTGGTGTAAACCGTGATTTTAGAATTATTTATAATTTCCCGCACGAGATAATTGATGAGAAGATTGGGATTTCCTCCTTTTCCGACGGCGTTGCTTACCCGCAAAATATAATAGCGGTCGCACATCTCGGCAATAACCTGCTCCATTTTCAGCTTGTGCAGAACGTACTGGCTGTTGTTTTTGGAAGAGTCGTAAATGCTGCAGGTAGAGAAGTAAACAAAAGTTTTTCCGGCACTGTTTCCGATCGTATTTTTCAGAAGCGTATATTCACGCTCAAATTCAGAATCTCTCGTTTCCAGAGAGTTGGATACGCCGGAGGCGAAAAACAATACATCATCCGAATCGATATTCTGCAGGGATTTTGCGATAAGACCGTTGCCTGTAATCATTTGCTGTTATATAAAACCGTGGTTCCTTTTTTTGTACTCATATTTCTGCATCACGGTATGACGCGTCCATTTTAGAAGAGTATAGAGTTTCAGAGGATGAGGGGTGAATTTAGATAAAATATTATAAACAGCATAGCCTGCTGCAGCACGGTAAAACCTGCTTCGGCTCATGGTTTTGGGATACGTCATCAAAGTATAATAAAAATAAGCCTTCAGTTTTGAGTTGCGGTAATCTGCATTGTATTTTCTGATGAAAGGAACAATGGCAAAATCTTTTTTCATAACCTCATACGGTACATTTTTCGAGATGCTGCCCTGAAACTGTCTGTAAACAGAGGTTTCTTCAGCTAAACATTTTACGTCACCATAACATCCGGCCAGTAAATAAAGACAACGGTCGGCAGAAATGATATCTGTCGGAAAGTCCCGCTTAAGAATATCTTTTCTGAAAAATAAGGTAGACGTCTGAAAAACTGAAATGTCAGTCAGATTTTCTTTCTGCAAAATTCTTTCCGGTAAATGGTTGTAGCGGTGACTTTGAATATCGGCATCTTCGTAAATGACCTTTGAATTGGTGCCCACGGCAGACAATTTTTCATTCTTTTCCAGAAGGTCAAACTGTTTCTGAATTTTTAAATCGTCTGTCCAGTAATCGTCACCATCCAAAATTGCGATGTATTTTCCTTTGGCTTCCTCAAAAGTGCACAGCGTATTTTTTACGTAGCCAATGTTCGGATTGTTTTTAAGATAAACAATTCGGCTGCCGAGAGGATGTTCAACCATGATGTTCTGAATAATTGCTTCTGTCTGATCAGACGAATTGTCATTACCGATAACGATCTCATAAGTTCCGGAAAATTTCTGCTCAAAAATGCTCATCAGGCATTGTCTGATGTATTTTTCGTGGTTATAAGTAGTAATGCAGATGCTGACGTCCATGATTTTAGCGGGTTTTAATACTTAAAAAGATCAGTGAAATTCAGATCTAAATACTGGTAACAAATGCACTGCAGAATGTATTTTTTTCTTTCAAAAAAGGGAAGATTCATCAGATAGCTGTTTCTGTTTTCGGTAAAAATCCGGTAAACATCTGTTTTCGTCACATCTTCGGTAGGATACAGATGGGTGTATTTTTTTATGGCCAACAAAGACGGACCTACCTTTTTTTGAAACTCAGAAAGTTCTCTGTTGCCCTGTTTTTTTTCAGGATTTTTAAAAGCTTCGCGAAGGCCACATACCTGCTTTTCGTGCTGACGGTATTTGGAGAGCGTTTCAGGAATAAAGCCGAGTTTGTTTTTTGCGGCGAGCTTCTGAGATATAAGATAATCGTGTGCAGTCTCAAAATTGTGGAGCTCATATTTTTTCAGAGCAGATTGCCTTAAAGCCAGTGCACAGCCCAAAACAAAGCTTCCCATCGTCTGCTGCCTGATAAAAAGATGGCTGCTTCTGATATTTTCTTTAACGAAATCATAGGAAATGTTTTTCCAGTTTAGGTATGAAGGCTCCAGGATTTTCTGATCATCATTAATAATTTCCAGATCATGAAAAACTCCGTCGGCATTTGGATGTTCAGAAAAAAAAGCCTTTGTCTTTTCTATTTTGTTCTCATTCCAGATGTCATCCTGATCGCTGATTATGATGATGTTTCCCGTACAGTTGGAGATCGCTTTTTCAAAATTTCGCGAATAGCCCAAGTTTTTTTCGTTGAGAAAAATCTTAAATAATCCGGAATGCATTCGATCATAATGCTGTAAAATCTGAATTGTAAGATCTTTGGACCCATCATCACAGATAACGATCTCATCAGCTTTCACGGTCTGATTCAGGATTGAATCAAGCTGCGCTGCGAGATATTTTTCACCGTTGTAGGTACAGAGTGCGATGGATATTTTCATTGGTAATCATCACTTTTAGTCTTCCCCAGGTCATCAATAATCCAGGAGCTGCTGGAATCTGCCAGTTGTGTATAATATCTTTGCTCGTCTGACAGGTTGTGATAGTTAATGTACCAACCCAAGTGTCTCGCAGTCATATTCCCTCCGATTCTGATAGCTAAGTAAAAATCTTGTGCAAACTTCATGTTCCTTTTAGGATCAGGTTTATATAATGCAAAAGTAGTGTCTATGTGCGAGAAAAAAATGTTTCTACTGCGTTCATCTTCCCAAAATTTTTTCTCCCACTTCAATACCTTATCTCTTGCAGGATAACTGTTTGGGATATCATCTATTTTTAAGGCAAAGCCAACTTTTAAAATATCTGAGTAATATTTCAAGAGATTTTTAAGCAGTATTCTTCTGAAATTTTTAGGTAGGTTCTTATTGGGCTCTATATCTGCGTCTGTGAGAATAAAAAAGTTTTTTCCGTACTTGTTATAAAGTTCTGCATTTTTAAAAAACACCATATGACCGTAGTTGCTCTCCATTCGAAGTAAAGTCACGTCGTTGCAGATTTCCTCATAATATTCCAGTAGAGGAGGATATGTGGAAGTATTGTCAATGATAACAATTTCTTCAAAACCATATGACTGGGCAAATTGTATTGTTTTTTTTAAATTTTCTAACTGATTGAAGTTTATGATAATCAAAGGTATCTTTGAAGGAAATATAAACTGTCCGAAATTTTTGAAATCTGAAAACAGTATCAATATTTGCTTTAAATGACGATATATGGAGCGTAGTTTTTGCAGAAAACTTTTTTGCATATTATTTTATAAAGCTTTGCTTTCGTTTAATATAGAATATTTTCTTCGCTGTTTTTAGAGCATCAAAAATTTTCAAATTTATAATTAGAAAAAAAATAACGTGCCAGTTCACACTTTTACTTTTATAGTGACACCACGATAAATAGTCATCAAGTACAGATTTTATAAAAGTTTGGGAAAAATATGATGAGTAATCCATGATCAGTTTTTCCCGGTAAATGTTAAAAGCATTACTTTTTTCAACGCCTTTTTCTGAAGATCCTGAAATACTGTTATGATAAATTCTTATAATCACTTTCGCATTGCTGCAGAATATGATCTGTTTACGCTCAGAAAACTTTAATAGAGCAAGGTCGTCTGATCCCCAGGCCAGCGGAATTTTTTCAAATTTATACTTTCTGAAAACGGAATTACGAAAAATATTTTCAGAAAGGCTGTTATTCATCTGTAAGCGGTATTTCTTTTCCAAGATTTCATGTGCAAAGAAGAATTTTTTCCCGTAATCGTTAATTTTGAGCAGGTTATTATTTTCATCAACCCAATCAAATCTAAACTTTAAAATATTCAAATTTTTCCCTGTCAATTCAGGAAGCTGCAGGTAAAACTCTTCGACAAAATTTTCAGAAATCATATCATCATCACCCAAAATCTGAAACCATTCTTCCGAAACATTCTCTAAAATGCGCTCCCATTGCAGCGCCAGATTTTTTCCTCCGAGATTATCTGAATAATTGTAATAATTGAATTCTTCTTTTTTAAAATATTTTAAAATAATCGGTAAAGGATCGTGCGGACTTGCATCATTACCAATGTAGAGGGTGAAATTTTTATTCGTCTGCGCAGAAACAGATTTTACCGTTTCTTCGAAAAAATCAGTCTTGTAGTAAGGAATGATGATGGCAAGCTTATTTTTTTTCATCTCACCAGATTTTTAAATGTAAGCATTTTCTTTTCTACCAAATGCCATGAAAGATAGGCTAAAATATAGGTTACAGTGAGACTGAAAATCATCAGTGGAAAAGGTTTAAGCTCAAAATAACTCATGAAAATCTGTTGAACTAAAAACCCATAAATGTAAACACCGTATGAGATGTCGCCCAGTTTTTCGCTGAAAAAAGACAGTTTTTCTGATTTTAAAAAACCGAAGAGAAGAATGAGAACAGGTAAAACCAATGGGGCAACCCACTGAAATAATCCGGCAAAAAGGGAAGTCAATAAAACAAGAGACAGAATAGATCGGTTAAGCAGTGTATTCCACTCTTTTAAAGGTAAAAATGTAAGAAAACTGCCTGCGAGAAAATAAGTCGAAAGCCTGTAAAGCTGAGCCGTATCGAGATTAAGCTTTTTAAATGTTATTGCCAGAAAATCTGGTTTGAATGCGAAAAAAAAATATGATGCCACAAACGCTATGAAGACAAGTAGAGAAGTCATTCTATTTCTTCTGACGGTAAAAAAAAGCATTACTACCATATACATGGAAAATTCGTAAGCCAAAGTCCAGAGACTGCCATTAACTGCGCCTTTGTAAGGATTTTGCCCGAAAATTCCGGGAATGAAATATTTAACATTGTAGAGCGACAAACCGTCGGCTGCAAATTTCCAGTAATTTTTTAACGTCGATGTCAGGTGATTGCCTTGATATAAAAAAGGAACTAATAGTCCTGTAAATAAAAATAAAACAATCAACGCTGGGTAAAGTCTTAAAAGTCTTTTCCAGATATAATTGGCAATATTTTCACTTCGTTGCAGGCTTTGAAAAATAAAATACCCACTCAGCGCAAAGAAACCGTTCACCGCGAAGCTTCCAAAATCAATCTGCCCGTTTGTAATATTGGATAGAATCTCCTGATTTTCGTTCCCCGTAAGTGGATACGAGTGCGATATGATTACCAGAGACGAAAGAAGGAGCCGGATGAAATCGAAACTGTTTTGTCGGCTTAGATCATTTTTTGTATTCATATCTTGTGTTCTTCCGATATTCAATCAGCGGCCAATAAATGAAAAAAACCGATCAACAAATCTGTATCTGTTAGATTTTAAGATTGTTTTGTACTTACTGTTTTCTGTCTGCAGGTTTGTAATCTCATTTTCTAATTGCTGTAAACACTGTTTTATTTTCAAATAAAATATGTCCTTAATTTCATTTTGAACTTCGATAGAATAGAGATTGGTATATAATAATAAGTTAGCCTCAATACTTTTTAAAGTACCCAAAGAACTAAATATTCCTACTCCATGTCTATAAACCGCCATTACTTCTGGAATATAACCAATTTTACCGTGTATAGTTAGTAATAAATATAGGAAATAGTCACCAATAGGTGTGTTCTGAAATTCTATGCTGTCTATTTCGTCAAGATGCATGTTTTTAAAAACTACACTGGGCGTATGAATATAATTGGAGTTTTCGGCCAATGTTTTTCTTACTTCATAATTTTTTGGGATATTAGTAATGTGATCGTCAAGTATTTCCCTATTTTGTTTTAGAACTTTTACTTTATGAAAACATATTACATAATCTTCTTGTTTGCCTAAAAAATCTATTTGCTTTTGTAATTTAAAGGGATCTGTCCAATAATCGTCACCTTCGCAGAGAGCAATATATTCACCTTCGGCTTGTTTTAGAGACCAGATAAAATTAGGCACTGCACCCTTGTTTTCTTCGTGTCTGATATATTTTATCCAACGACCATTCGGGTGATTTGAAATAAATTTTTCAACCAGATGCCGAGTTTTATCAGGAGAACAATCGTCTGAAATAATGAGTTCAATATTACCATCAAAAATTTGAGCTAAAACTCCTTCAATGCTTTTCTCAATAAAATCTTCGTGGCCATAGGTAATCATTACCACACTTATTAAAGGACTGTTCATTTACTGTGTTTTATAATTTTTGATGGAACTCCTACAGCGGTACAGTTATCAGGTAAGTCTTTCGTAACAACTGCTCCGGCACCTGTTGTGACATTATTCCCTATTTTTATATCCGGGAGAATGATGGTGCCCGCTCCTAATTGACAAAAATTTCCCACAGTTGCCCTTCCCAATATTTTTACATCTGGTGAAATTTCGACAAAATCTCCAATTTTCACATCGTGTGTTATTATTGAGTTATAGTAGATAATTGGCGCTAAACCAATCTTTACATCGTTTGAAATTTTTACGCCATCTAAGATATTTGCGCCATCTCCTATATCAATGCCATATGAACCGATGTCAGCTTTGCTGCTTATTGTTGAATGAAGTTTTCCTCCGAGTTTTATAAACTGCTTTGCCAGGTTTTCACGGACACGAGGATTGCCAATTCCAATAGTAAACCTGCCGTCGATCTTTTGAAAAAAAAATTTTGCATGTTCGAGCGTTTTGATAATTTGAAATTTGTTATACAGTAATCCGTTGATTTCTGCATTAACGTTATCAAAAAATGCAAGATTTGAAAGTTCGTCATTATTATGACAGATCTCTAAAACTTCTTTGGCAAAACCTTTTGCTCCTAATATTAACATTTTTAATTGTTTTGAATCCTTAGCATTACACGGACAATCAAATCCACTTCTTCAAAAGTTAAATCATAAAATAGAGGAAGACATAGTACTCTTTTTGAAATGTCTTCTGTGATGGGTAATTCTATTTTCGGCAGGTAGGGAAGCGCCGATGCGAGACTTGGATAGAAGTATCTTCTTGTAAAAATTTCCTGTTTATCCATTTCCTTTTTTAGTTTGAGAAGTAATTCTTCGCTTTCCAAAACGACAGGATAATATGCATGATTATTTTCTGACTGACTGTGACAGATAGGTCTGAATGCTTTTAAACTTTTCAGCTTTTCGTCATATAAATCAGCTAATTTCTTTCTTTTCTCTTTTATTGCAGATATATATTTTAAATTCAGCAATCCCATTGCAGCATGAAACTCAGAATTTTTTCCATTGATTCCTAATTCAGAGAATGTATCAAATCCTGAAATCCCAAAATTTCTAATTGAAGCGAGTTTTTTAAGAATCTCAGCATCTTTTGTAATTAGCAGACCGCCTTCTATCGAATGATAAAGTTTGGTTGCATGTAAGGAACAGGTTGAAATATCACCATACTCAAAAATTGATTTACCATTTACAACAACTCCAAATGCGTGTGCGGCATCATATATAACTTTTAAATTATGCTTTTCTGCAATTTTCTCAATAGCTGAAACGTCACATGGATTTCCATACACATGAGTCGCCAAAATTGCAGTGGTTTTCTCAGTGATGGCGGCTTCAATTTTTTGAGGATCAATATTTAGAGTGTTGGCATCGATATCTACGAAAACAGGCGTGCAGCCTTCCCAAACAATAGAACTGGTGGTAGCAACAAATGAAAAAGGAGTAGTGATAATTTCTCCCGTAATTTCTAATGCTTTTATTGCCATTTGTAAAGCAACAGTTCCATTAGTAACAAAAAGTAAATGATTAATTTTGAGATAATCTTTTAATTCCATTTCCAATTGGCTTGCTAATGGACCCATATTAGTCAACCATTGTCTCTTCCAAATATTGTCTAAATATTCCTGATACTCTGATTGTGGTGGCAAAAAAGGCTTAGCTACTGGTATCATAAACGTATTTTTTTATATAATCAATTCTCTTATCTAATTGATAACTCTCGCTGTAAATTTCCCTGAATTTTTTCTGTGCTTTTTTGGAAATCGAATTTAATAGTTCAGGAGCAGCTATCAGTTTTTCAATTTTTTCAGCAGTTTCTTCTGCATTGGGTTTCACTATCATAATTTCGTCGCTGCTGAATACTGTATTTTGTTTCAACTCATCTGTTACTATTGGCACAGCTCCGTTTAAAACTGCTTCAACAACCGCTCCGAGCGGAAAACCGTCAAAACTTCCAACATTTAGTACGAAAGGTCTATTTGGTGAAACGATAATATCTTGGTCTAAAAATATTGCCTGTAAATCTTCATACTTTTTATAACCGTAAAAAGTAAAGAACTTCTCAAGACCATCAATACTTATGACTTTGCTGCCATAGCCACCAATTATATTAAAATGTATATTATACCCTTTCGAAATTAAAATTTTTGCAGTTTCTATAAAAATATCATAACCTTTATCTGCTCCAATCTCAGTGTATTTTGCTGCACAAAAACAAACCTGTACCTTCATGCCATTCTGAAACCTTCTTGTTCTCGTTATATTAATAGAATTTTGAGGAACAATACATCCGAAAATATTCAATATTTTGTTTTCAGGACAACCAAAACTTTCTGTTATAAAATCATGAGTAAATTGCTGGGTTACAATAACTCCTTTAAAATATTTTGAAGATAAAACTTGCTCTAACTTCTTCAGAGCAACTTCATCTTTTGTATCAAAACCTCCTCCAGGATAGAGCGTAAAAACAAAACCTATTTTGTTCTTTTCCAGCTGTGGCAAACTTTCGTATATGTTGTTTAAAAAAACACAATAAAATAATTTAGTATTCTTTATGTCTTTTACACTACCTACAAATGTTTTTGTATAAGACTTTGGATTAGTTTTCTTTAAAAGGTTTAAATCATTTTTGTGATCATCTGCTTTTTGATTTAAAGATTGATAATCTATCGGATTGACAATGATTTTTACCTTATCAAATGTTGCTAATAAAGAATTAAATTCGGCAAATCGAAAACCAGAGATAGGGTTTGGGAATATGCTGTCATAAATAATTAAATCAAATTTTTTTATTTCTTTATTATAAAAATATCTGGGAGTTAATTTATTAAAATTAATCTTACTAAGAAATTTATTAAAAGTGTACCTAAAATAATATATAGATTTAAGAATCTTTATCAAGCCTGATGGAAGCGCTTGTGATATATTTTTTTTAATACTCATCTCAGTTTGTACAAAACAATTAGCAAAAGTAAAATAAATAATTATCTCCTTTTCTCTTCTAAATATTTAGTTTGAAACTCGTCAATTTCGGTTTGTGATAACGAATTTTCATAATATTTTTTAAAACTCTCAGGAGTGTCAAATAAGACATTTTTTGATTTGCATCTTTCAATATATTCCTCTACTGTGCAGTGGTATCTTGCCGGATTACCAATTACAACAGTGTACGGTTTGACATCTTTGGTGACAACTGCGCCTGCTCCTACAATTGCACCGTCACCAATTTTCACTCCAGGCAACACTATAACACCTGTGCCTAAAAATACATTATCTCCTATGATAACTTCTTCAATTCTATGTTTTCCAATATGATTATATAACGACGCATCGTGAGCCAAAATCACAGAGTTTATAGATGAAACAAAGTTTTCTCCAATCGTAACAGCCTGTGGTATCAAATCATCTATATATGAACTGTGCATATTTACTTTACCGATATTATAACGCACATTCCTTTTCACAATTGTTGTATTGGTTTTTCTGTTTTCAAAGAATCCTAAAATACGTCCAACCATAAAATAAATTCTCTTAATAATCATAATTTACTGTTTATTAAAAAGTTAAGTTGCGGTCTCACATAGCCTGCCCATGTGCCGTAGAAATTGATATTGTCTCTCAAGTCAAGTGTTTCAAAACTGATAATACTGGGAACAGTAAACATGAGGACGCTATTATTTACAAAATGTAAATCTATCTCGTAAATCTTTGAATTCAAAAAATTCCCAGGAATTTCTAAAACAGCCTGATAGGTTCCTTTTTGCGCGCAGATCACATTTGTAATCTGGCTAAATACAATAGCGTCATCTGAAATAGTTTTAAAATTAACTGCCAGATTAAAGTGTTCTAATGTATTTAATAATTCAAAATCAATAATTATCTTAATTTCATCTTTGATGGTAATAAATGTTTCCTTTGAAGGAATGTCTACCTTGACTCTATTTAGCCGAGCATTTGGATTTCCAAACTCTTTTAGATTCTGATCAAACTCTCTTTCTAATTGGTGATCTATTTTATCTGAAGAAAAATAATTGTTCACTGCATCTTCAATATTATCTGAAGAATATTTTAAAAGCCCATTTTCTAAAATAATTCCCTTATTACAAAGATTTTTGATCGCCGCCATATTATGACTTACAAATAGAATCGTTCTCCCTTCACCTTTCGTTACATCACCCATCTTGCCAAGACATTTCTTCTGAAACTCGGCGTCACCTACTGCCAAAACCTCATCAACGATAAGAATTTCAGATTCAAGGTGCGCAGCCACTGCAAATGCTAAGCGTACATACATTCCGGATGAATATCTTTTTACAGGCGTATCTATATACCGCTCAACACCGGAGAAATCTACGATCTCATCAAATTTTCTTTTGATCTCTTTCCTGCTCATGCCTAAGATGGCACCGTTCAGAAAAACATTTTCCCGGCCCGTCATTTCCGGGTGAAAACCGGTTCCTACCTCAAGCAATGAGGCAATGCGGCCATTGGTGTAGATTTTTCCGGTAGTCGGTTTCGTCACTTTACTCAGAAGTTTAAGCAAAGTAGATTTTCCGGCTCCGTTTCTGCCGATAATGCCTACGGCGTCACCCTGTTCTATCTCGAAATTAATATCACGCAGTGACCAGACATATTGTGAGTCGCTTTTTACGGCTCGGTCATTGGCTTCACCTATCTGAAGATAAGGATCTTCCTTTCCGCGCATTTTGTGCCAGAAACGGTTAAGGTCGTGAGAAATGGTTCCCGTTCCCACCTGCCCGAGTCTGTATTGTTTTGATATATTTTCTGCCTTTAGTGCAAGCATTTTGTTGTGTTTTTGAATCTTACTGATCTGGAATTTTAGTTTTCTCTAAACGGTATCCATAAAGGTTTTTTCCACTTTATTAAATACGAGGGTTCCGATGGCTAGAAGTATTAAAATAATAATGGTACTGATGCCCAGCATCATGGGTGAAAAGTCTCCGACACCAATCCAGGCATATTTAAAACATTCAAAAACTCCTGTAAGAGGATTATAATAAGCCAGTTTTTTAAAAATTCCGGATAATGCCGAGGTTGGGTAAATGACAGGCGTAGCATACATATATAAGCTGACACCAAATCCCAAAAGCATATTTAAATCTTTATATTTTGTAGTCAGCGCAGAAAATATCATTCCTACACCTAAGGCAAAAAGTGCCATTAATAAGATGAGAAAGGGTGTAGCCAAAACCCACCAGTTTGGATGTACTTCACCTTTGCTTAAATAATAAATCCAGACTACAATAAACAGTAACATCTGTACTCCAAAACGCATAAGATTCGAGATGACAATAGAAATAGGAGTTACAAGCCTCGGAAAATATACCTTACCGAAAATCCCGGCATTACCTGCAAATGTGTAAGATGTACCTGTCAGCGCACCTGCAAAATAGTTCCAGAGCGTAACGCCTGCAAGATAAAATAGAAGTGGTGGGGCACCGTCTGTTGAAAGGTTGGCAATTTTACCAAAAACGATTAAATAGACAATTGTCGTTAAAACCGGATTGATAAAAAACCAGATCGGACCGAGTACAGTCTGCTTGAAACTTGATACAAAATCGCGTTTCACAAACATGTAAATCAGGTCTTTATAATTCCATACCTCTCGCAGTTTGAGATCAAACAGAGAATGTTTGTCTTCTATGGTTTCTGTCCACTTTTGCTGTGGTTCATTCATTCAGGATGTTTTTATGTCTAAATAATTTTGGTCGGTTACCCGTTTTTCGCAATCATTTTCAGATACTCACCATACCCACTTTTTCCATATTTTACAGCGGTTTCAAGGAGTTTTTCTTCGGTGATAAATCCGTTTCGAAAGGCGATTTCTTCGATGCATCCGATTTTGAAACCCTGTCTTTTTTCGATGACTTTTACAAATTCGGAAGCGTCATTTAAGGAATCGAATGTTCCGGTGTCGAGCCAAGCTGTTCCGCGGTCCAATACGCCCACTTCGAGTTTTCTCTGACTGAGATATACGTTGTTGATGTCCGTAATTTCAAGCTCACCTCTGGGAGAAGGCTGGATGTTTTTGGCGATTTCCACCACGTTATTATCGTAAAAATACAGTCCGGGAACCGCGTAATTGGATTTCGGTGCTGTCGGTTTTTCTTCGATGGATTTGGCTTTAAAATTTTCATCAAATTCCACTACGCCATAACGCTCAGGATCAGCTACGTGATACGCGAATACTACGCCGCCATCCGGGTTGGTTTTGTTTTTAAGCAACGTTCCCATTTCCGAACCGTAAAATATATTGTCACCCAACACCAATGCTGCAGGGTCGTTTCCAATAAACTGATCACCAAGAATAAAAGCCTGCGCCAGTCCGTCCGGACTTGGCTGTACAACGTATTCGATGTTGCAGCCGATCTGCGAACCGTCGCCCAGAAGTTTGATGAAACCTTCCTGGTCATGCGGTGTGGTGATGATCAGAATATCTTTGATTCCTGCCAAAAGCAGTGTGGAAAGCGGATAATAGATCATCGGCTTGTCGTAAACCGGCATCAGCTGCTTGCTCACCGCAATCGTAAGCGGAAAAAGTCGGGTTCCGGAGCCGCCGGCGAGTATAATTCCTTTCATTGTGTTTGGTTTTTAGATATTAGATTTTAGATGTGAGATTTCAGACGTGAGTTTCGATTAGAGATTCGAAATTTCTGCTTAATCTTTCATTGTGTGTTTCAAAATCTATTTTTTTTTATATTAATTCAATTAAACTATCAACTGACAACCAATAGCTGAGAACTATCAACTCTTTTTAAATTCTTCAAAGCTTTGCGCTTCCTGATCTTTCTCGGAGATCAGCATCTGATCCTGAGGAATTCCCCAGTCGATGTTGAGTTCTGTATCCAGAGGATTGACGCCGTTTTCCGAGGCTTTGTTATAACCGTTATCGCATTTGTAAAAGAATACTGCCGTTTCGGAAAGCACCGAAAAACCATGCAGAAATCCTCTCGGGATAAACAGCTGTTTCTTGTTTTCTGCCGAAAGCTCAACACTCACCGACTGACCGAAAGTCTCCGAGCCTTCCCGGACATCTACAACAACATCCAAAACTTTTCCCTGCACGACACGTACGAGTTTTGCCTGCGAATGATCGCCGGTCTGCATGTGAAGTCCACGGATGACACCGAAAGATGATTTCGATTCATTATCCTGTACAAATGCCGGCTTGTAACCCAAGATTTCTTCAAGTTTACTTTCACTGTACGATTCGAAAAAATAGCCTCTCGAATCTTCAAAAACCGTCGGTTCCAGAATAAAGCAGCCTTTGAGTTTTGTTTCTGTTGCTTTCATTTATTAATGATGCTGAAGAATTAGTTATACTGCTTTTCGTAATAATTCTGGTAATCACCGCTCGTCACATTTTTCAGCCATTCTTCGTTAGTTAAAAACCAGTCGATGGTTTTGCCTAAACCTTCCTCAAAAGTTACCGAAGGTTTCCAGCCTAAATCTTTATTAAGTTTGGTCGCATCGATTGCATAACGCTTGTCGTGGCCCGGTCTGTCTTTCACGTACGTGATCAGTTTTTCCGAATGTCCCGCCGGATTGCCCAGTTTTTCATCCATCTGTTTGATGAGTTCTTTCACCAGATCAATATTCTGCCACTCATTAAATCCGCCGATATTGTATGTTTCACCGGTTTTCGCTTCATGGAAAATCTGATGAATCGCTTTCGCATGATCAATTACAAAAAGCCAGTCGCGCGTATATTTTCCGTCACCGTAAATCGGCAATGGTTTTCCTTCCAGAATATTCGAAATACAGAGCGGAATCAGCTTTTCAGGAAAGTGATTCGGACCGTAATTATTCGAACAGTTCGATAAAATAAAAGGCATTCCGTAGGTGTTTCCGTACGCTCTTACCAAATGGTCTGAAGCGGCTTTTGAAGCTGAATATGGCGACTGCGGATCATACGCAGTTGTTTCAAGGAAAAATCCGGTTTCACCCAGACTTCCGTACACCTCATCGGTGGAAACGTGATAAAAAAGATTCGTTCTCGGCTCATTAGGGAAATTTCCGTGCTGATGATCCGGATTCAGCGTCCAGAATTCTTTGCAGAGCTGCAGAAGATTCGCCGTTCCGTTCACATTGGTATTGATAAATGCCATCGGATCGGTGATGCTGCGGTCCACGTGAGATTCTGCTGCCAGATGAATCACCGCATCCGGACTGTATTTTTCGAAAACTTGTCTCAGTTCTTCAGGCTTCGTGATGTCGGCTTTTTCGAAAACGTAATTCGGTTCGTTTTCAATATCTTTTAAATTTTCAAGATTTCCGGCATACGTCAGCGCATCGAGATTGGATGTCGGCTTTTTCGAAAACGTAATTCGGTTCGTTTTCAATATCTTTTAAATTTTCAAGATTTCCGGCATACGTCAGCGCATCGAGATTGATGATGGTTATTTCAGGATGATTTTTTACAAATTCCCGAACCACATGAGATCCGATAAACCCTGCGCCGCCTGTGATGATGATGTTTTTCATTGTTTTATGCTAATGGCCGCCGGCTTTTGGCTTTTGGCAGTTATTTCGTTTTTACTTGAATCTTTTTACTTTTACCTTGTCTCCTGTACAACCGTTTTTCTTCCAATCGATTTATAGAAAAAACCGTTTTGCTCGGGGATTTCCAGCGGATACATATTCCGGCCGTCAAAAACAGCTTTCGTATTCATTTTTTCCGCCATGATGCTAAAGTTCGGATTTTTAAATTCCGGCCATTCGGTAGCTATAAATAATGCATCGGCACCTTCCAGCGCGTCGTACATACTTTTGGCGTATTCTATTTTTTCGCCTAAAATCCGGCGTACATTTTTTTCAGCAATAAGGTCGTAGGCGACAATCTCAGCACCTTTTTCCAGCAAAAGTTTAATGTTATCCAGAGAAGAAGCCTCGCGGATGTCGTCTGTATTGGCTTTAAAAGCAAGTCCCCAAAACGCAATTTTCTTTCCTCTAAGATCTCCGCCAAAATATTTTTCAATTTCCGAAACCAGAATCACTTTCTGTGAAGTATTGACTTTCTCGGTAGCTTCTAAAATTTCAAAACTGAAATTTTCGTCTTTACCGGATTTAATTAAGGCTTTCACATCTTTCGGGAAACAGCTTCCACCATATCCGATGCCGGGAAATAGAAAACGGTTGCCGATTCGGTCGTCGCTTCCCATGCCCAAACGTACTTTGTCGACATCAGCGCCTACTTTCTCACAGTAATTGGCAATCTCGTTCATAAACGTGATTTTTACGGCAAGAAAAGAGTTGGAAGCGTATTTTGTAAGTTCAGATGATTTTTCATCCATAAAAATAATCGGAATCCCGGTGTTGGTAAACGGCTGATAAATTTTAGCCATAATGTCTTTTGCCTTTTCAGAACTTGAGCCTACAACGACTCTCGCGGGATTCATCGAATCTTCGACGGCAAAACCTTCACGCAGAAATTCAGGATTGGAAACCACATCAAATTCTACCGAAGTTTTGGCAGAAATCGCTTCACGCACACGGTCAGCAGTTCCTACAGGCACTGTACTTTTATTTACGATCACCTTATATTCGGTCATCATTTCACCGATAGTATCGGCAACACTTAATACATACGAGAGATCGGCCGAACCGTCTTCTCCGGGTGGCGTGGGCAAAGCAAGATAAATCACTTCACTTTTTTCTAATGCTTCTTTAAGATCTGTGGTAAAAAAAAGCCGCTCAGACTGGATGTTTCGCAGAAACATCTCTTCCAGATTGGGCTCATAGATAGGAACAACTCCGTTTTTCATGGCAGCGACCTTGTTTTCGTCAATATCCACACAGTACACCGAGTTTCCCAGTTCTGCAAGCGTGGTGCCTGTCACGAGACCGACGTATCCTGTTCCTACGATTGTAATGTTCAAAATCTACGTTTTAGAAATATTCCGCAAAAATACTAAAAATACTTTCATCGCATTTTAAATTCTCATGAACAGTTTTTTTTAAACTTCCTCGTGGTGATATGGTAAAATCATATCTTTTTTAAATACCGAATACTGCTTTTTGTATCTTGGTGCGTATTTAAAATACATCTTCATGAAAAAAATCTGGGTTCTTCTCTTTTTATTAACCATGATGCAGAATTTTCAGTCGCAAAAAAAAGAACGTTTTGCACTTGGCGACCGCGATTTTTTGCTAGATGGAAAACCTTTTCAAATGATTTCCGGTGAAATGCACTGCGCGAGAATTCCGCGGGAAAACTGGCGTGACCGTATGAAAATGGCAAAAGCAATGGGTTTGAATACCATCGGAACCTATGTTTTTTGGAACGCGCATGAAGAAACTCCCGGCACGTATGATTTTAAAGGAAATAACGACATCGCCGCTTTTGTGAAAACCGCTCAGGAAGAAGGTTTGTACGTTGTTTTGCGGCCGAGTCCTTACGTTTGTGCTGAGTGGGAATTTGGCGGATATCCCTGGTGGCTGCTCAAAAACCCGGAACTGAAAGTAAGAAGTACCGATCCTGAATTCTTAACGGCGTACACGCGGTATATTAAACAATTGGCAAAAGAACTCGTACCGCTTCAGATAACCCACGGTGGGAATATTCTGATGATTCAGCTCGAAAACGAATACGGTTCTTACAGTGACGACAAAAATTATCTTGAAATCAATAAAAAAATCTTTCGTGATGCCGGTTTCGACAGTATCCTGTTTACCTGCGATGGTGCCGATATGATGGGAAAAGGTTTTCTGCCTGGTTTGCTTCCCGCCGTAAACGGTCTTGAAGATCCTGAAAAAGTAAAGGAAATCGTCAACAGATATCACAACGGAAAAGGGCCGTATTATGTGGCAGAATGGTATCCTGGCTGGTTTGATAACTGGGGAAAGAAGCACGCGAAGGTTTCTGCAGAAAATTCGGCGAAGACTTTAGACAAACTCTTGGCTGCCGGCATTTCAGTGAATATGTATATGTTTCATGGCGGTACGACGCGCGGTTTTATGAACGGCGCCAATATGAATGTAAATGATCCGTATGCGCCACAGGTTTCAAGTTACGATTACGACGCGCCGCTGGATGAAGCTGGAAATCCGACCGGGAAATTCTATGCTTTTCGCGAAGTGATTAAAAAATATCTTCCGAAAGATCAAAAACTGCCGGAGATTCCGAAGGCGGTAAATACGGTTTCTATTGACAATATTGAGTTTACTTCTTTCGCGTCTCTGTATGATATTTTGCCAAAACCTATGGAATTAGAAAATCCGCTGAGTTTTGAAGAACTCGGTCAGGCGTATGGTTTTGTGCTGTACCGGACAATGATTTCTGAAAGCGGAACAGTGAGCATTAACGGTTTTCGGGATTTTGCATCGGTTTTTTTGAACGGAAATAAAGTGAAAGATCTTGACCGCAGATTAAATGAAAACGAACTGAGTTTAGTTAATGTCAAAGAAAATTCTACGATGGATATTCTGGTTGAAAATAACGGAAGAATCAATTATGGCCCATTTCTAACCGACAACCGGAAAGGAATAACTGAAGATGTACGTTTAAATAAAAATAAAATTCTCAGCTGGAAAATGTACAGCCTGCCTTTTAAAGAGGTAAAGCAGATTAAATTTTTGAACAAACCTTTGGTTTTAAAAAATATTCCGGGTTTTTACAGAGCTGAATTTGTTCTGAAAACAGTGGGTGACACATATCTTGATATGCGGAAATTCGGAAAAGGTTTTGTTTTTCTGAATGGAAAAAATCTCGGAAAATACTGGAAAATCGGACCACAGCAGACCATATACGTTCCTGCAGCATGGCTGAAAAAAGGTAAAAATGAACTGGTTGTTTTTGATGCTTTAAAATCCGGGCACACGACAATTTCCACCGTTTCGAAACCGATTTTAGATCAAAATCAATAAATAGGCAATGAAAGAAAACATTTTTGGATTTTATCTGTTTTTCGTTTGTAGCTTTTTTAATGCTCAAAAACCTCCTGAACCGTACGGTGTGTTACCCACAGAAGCGCAGTTGCGTTGGCACGAAATGGAAATGTATGGCATTATCCACTTCGGCGTTGATACGTATACCGACAAAGAATGGGGCTTTGGCGATGAAAATCCACGTTTGATAAATCCCAAAAATTTTGATGCCGAACAGATCGTTTCTGCGGCAAAAAACGGCGGCCTGAAAGGTGTGATTGTCGTGGCAAAACACCACGACGGTCTGTGTCTCTGGCCAACGAAAACGACTGAGCATAACATCAGCAAAAGCCCATGGAAAAACGGAAAAGGCGATATGGTGAAAGAATATCAGCTCGCCTGCGAAAAACTGGGAATGAAACTGGGGATTTACTGTTCGCCGTGGGACCGGAATTCTGCATTGTACGGTGATAAAAAATATATCGGAATTTTTAAAGATCAGCTGACGGAACTTTATACCAATTACGGTGATATTTTCACGGTATGGTTTGACGGAGCCAATGGTGGTGACGGATTTTACGGCGGTGCCAATGAAGTACGGAAAATCGACCGTTCCGGTTATTATGAATGGGACAAAATCTGGCAACTGACGAGAAATCTGCAGCCAAATGCCGTTGTTTTTGGAGATGTGGGACCAGATGTTCGCTGGGTTGGGAATGAAGAAGGTCATGCGGGAGAAACCAGTTGGGCGACCTATACACCGGAAGCTGCGGAAGCAGGAAAAAATCCTGCAAACGGTTTTACAAAATATCAGCTGGCGACGGAAGGCACTCGAAACGGAAAGTTCTGGATGCCTGCAGAATGCGATGTGCCGATGCGTCCGGGTTGGTTTTATCATGAAAGCCAGAACAGTCAGGTGAAATCGCCTTACGAACTGCTCGATTTATACTATAAAAGCGTTGGGCGCGGAGCCAGTCTCGATTTAGGTTTGTCGCCAAACCGTGACGGTCAGCTTAATGCTGAAGATGTGACTTCGCTGGCACGTTTCGGGAAGATTGTGAAGAATCTTTTTTCTGAAAACCTGGCAAAAAAAGCAAAATTTACAGCGGGCAATATCCGTGGAAATAACGAAGTAAAATTTGGTACGGGATTTTTAGTGGATGATGACCGGTATTCGTACTGGGCAACGGATGATGCTGAAAAAAACCCGGAATTGCTGTTGAGTTTTGATAAAGAAATTGAATTTAATGTGATCAGAATTCGGGAGAATATAAAACTCGGACAGCGCATTGAAAAGTTTTATGTAGAAGCTTTTATCGGAAATAAATGGCAGAAGATTGCCTCAGCGACGGCCATCGGACCAAACCGTTTGCTTATAACTTCAAAAATTATTAGAACCAAAAAAGTCAGGCTTAAGATTGAAGAGTCGCCGGTTTGTTTGGCGATAAGCGATTTCGGACTTTTTCTTGAGCCGGGACATCCTGCAAAACCTGAAATGGTAAGAATGGGTGATGAAGTTTTAATTAAAGCAGAGAAAAATGCGGATCTTTATTTTACACAGGACGGGAAAATACCTGACGGAAAATCTCAAAAATATTCGAAACCCATTGTGCTTATCAATGGAGGAATGATTCGCGCTATTGCAATTCAGAAAGATCAGATGAGTGATGTTGCGACGCAGAATTTTGGTTTGTCAAAGAAAAAATGGAAGATTTCGGCAGGTAAGAATTCTGTGTTAAAAAATGCTGAAAAAATGTCTGATGATAAGGTGAATACTTTTGGAACGGTTGTGCAAAAATCAGGGACAGATTTTCTGCCGCAGGATTTGATTATTGATTTAAATGAAGAAAAAATTATTTCTGCAATTGAATATCTGCCGGGGAAAGAGGAGGAAACCGATGGCGTTGTGGATCAGTATGAGATTTCGGTAAGCACTGACGGCAAAAACTGGAAAACGGTAGCTGGCGGTGAATTTTCAAATATCGCTTCCAACCGTGTTCCCCAAAATATTAAACTGAAGAAACCTGAAAAAGTGCGGTACATCTTATTTAAAGCAAATAAAGTGTTAAGCGGAAATTTTGCTTCGTTTTCTGAGATTAATGTTTTTACGGAATAGAATTTCTTATCGCTTGACTAAAAAGGGATCGTGTATAGATAAAGCGTAGATAAAGCATAGATAGTGTATGGATAGAGCGTGAATGTGGTATGTCGCCGATTTTACATGTAGAATGATAAAAACTGAAAAAAAAGCTTTTAAAATTTTGAGAGAGTGAATTTTCACAGAAAAAGAATGTTAAGATATCGTAGTGTCTGATAATGAACGCAATTTGCATTATTTGTAAAATTATATTATATTTGCACAAGATTAACGGAAATAATGGAAAGGCTTCTAACAGGAAAGCCTTTTTTCGTACAGATAATCAGAGAGTTGTATGGAGTTTAGAAAAAATATAGAATCATTGCTGAATGATTTTCTGAGCACAAGAGAAGATTTGTTTCTTATTGATCTGAAGTTTTCTGCTGGTGATGATATCACAGTGATTTTGGATGGTGATAACGGGGTGACGCTTCAGGACTGTCTGGATGCAAGCCGCGCGATTGAGTTTAATGCAGACCGCGACGAGCACGATTACAGTCTTCAGGTAATGTCTGCCGGCCTTAGCGAGCCGCTTGTAACGCCTAGGCAGTTTAGAAAAAATATCGGCCGCGAAGTGGAAGTGATGTTTGAAGATTCTACAAAAACCGAAGGTGAACTGGCTAAAGTGGACGATGAAAAAATCACGCTCATTCTGCGCTACCGCAAGCCGAAGGAAATCGGTAAAGGTAAAGTGGATGCGGTAGAAGAGAAGGAAATTGCCTACGGAGACATTAAAAAAGCGTTGGTCGTTGTAAAATTTTAATAAAGAAAAAAAGATAAATGGATAATATAGCGTTGATTGAATCCTTTGGTGATTTCAAAGACGAGAAAGGGATCAGTAAAATAGATCTCATGGCGATTATTGAAGATTCTCTGAAGACTCTTCTGAGAAAAAGATTCGACTCTGATGATCATTTTGATGTTATCGTAAATCCTGATAAAGGAGATTTTCAAATATTTTTAAATAAAACCATCGTAGAAGACGATATGTCTGAAGATGATGATCTGGAGATAGAAATTACAGAAGCGAAAAAAATAGATCCTACGTTTGAAGTAGGGGAAGATTTTACCATGGAAATCCCTGTGGCGCAGCTGGGAAGAAGAAATATTCTTACACTGAAGCAGATTTTGGCAACGAAACTTCAGGAGCATAACAATGCAATGCTTTACGATCAGTTCAGAGACCGTATTGGTGAGATCGTAATCGGTGAGATTCATCACATCCGTCACAAACACGTGATTTTGCTTGATGATGAAGACAACGAATTTATTTTGCCTAAAGAAAATCAGATTCCTTCAGACTTCTTCAAAAAAGGAGAAAGCATTCGTGCGATTGTAGAATCGGTAGATTTTAAAGGAAGCAAACCACAGATTATTATCTCAAGAACGGCACCGAAGTTTTTGGAAAAATTGCTGGAGCTTGAGATTCCTGAAATTCAGGACGGAACGATTATTCTGAAAAAAGTAGTTCGTATACCCGGTGAAAAAGCAAAGATTGCTGTAGATGCTTACGATGACAGAATTGATCCTGTGGGAGCTTGTGTAGGAGTAAAAGGTTCAAGAATTCACGGAGTGGTACGGGAATTGAGAAATGAAAATATTGATGTAATACAGTGGTCGAAAAACCCTGAGATCATGGTGAAAAGAGCCTTGGGAAATATTACAATCAACAAAATAGATATCGACGAAGAGGCACAGTATGCAATGGTACATACGCCGGTAGAAGAGATTTCTAAAGTAATCGGAAAGCAGGGACAAAACATCAGACTGGCTTCATGGCTTACAGGCTACGAGATCGATGTTTACAGAGAATCCAGCGAGGATGATGACGTAGATTTGAGAGAATTTAATGATGATATTGAACAGTGGATTTTGGATGAGTTTTTCAAAGTGGGTCTTACCACGGCAAAATCTGTACTGGATAAGGATACCGAAAGCCTTCTGAAACTGGTGGATCTTGAAGAAGAAACCATAGATGAGGTTAAAAATATCTTAAAAGCAGAATTTGAAGATTAAAAATCTGAAAAAGATTTTTGATAAGAACAGAATACAATTTAATTTTTAGAATTAAAAAAACAGTAAATAATATAGATGCCAAAAATAAGATTAAATAAAGCGGTAAAGGAATTTAACATATCGATGTCCCGGCTTGTAGAATTTTTGCAGTCCAAAGACTTCGTTGTGGAAAATAACCCGAACGCCCAATTAGAAGAAGCGGCATATTCTGCATTGGAAGCTGAGTTTGCCAAAGACGGCGAGCAGCGAAAAGCATCCCATGAGGTGGTGATCTCTAAAGTTCCGGAAGAAAAACTGGAAATCGAAGAAAAGAAAACCCCTGAAGTAATAAGAGCTAAAGCAAACAAACCGGAAACCAAAATTTTAGGAAAAATTGATCTTGAACCTAAAAAGCCGGAAGCTGCCGAGGAAAAGCCTGCTGCGGTTGCAGAAGAAAAGGCTGTAGAACCGGAAGCTAAAAAAGAAGAGGTAAAAGAGATAAAAGAAGAAAAATCTGAACCTGCAGCTGTTGCAACGCCGGAAAAGGCTGCACCGGAGAAACAGGAATTTAAGGTTTTAGATAAAATAGATCTTTCACAAATCGAAGGTCGCAGACCGTCCAGAAAGGAGAAGCCAAAAACTGAAGAGCCTAAAGCGGCAACGCCGAAAGTTCAAGAGAAAACGCAAACTCCGGTAGCTGAAACTGAAAAACCTGCACAGAAACAGGAAGAAAAAGTGGAAGCGAAACCTGTAGCTCAAGAAGAAGCACCGGAAAGCCAGAAGATCGAAACAGTTTACCAAAAACTGGACGGCCCAAAGATCGTTGGTGAAAAAATCGACCTTACACAGTTTGCACCGAAACCTGGCGCAGGCGCGAAAAAGAAACGCAAAAGAATCGAAAAACCGGGAACTCCGGGACAGGGTGGAACTGCTCAGCAGGGACAAAACCGTCCGGCAGGACAGACCGGTCCGGGACAGAACCGTCCGCAAGGTCAGGGTAGTCCGGGGCAAAACCGTCCGGGTGGCCAGGCTGGTGGTGCCGGTGGAAATCGTTTTGGTAATAATCAGAACCGTCCGGCAGGCGCAGCAGGTGGCTTTAAAAAAGGTCCGGGAGGTGCAAATGTTCGTCCGGGTCAGAGAACAATGCCTGTAGAATTGACGGATGAGCAGGTAAAAAATCAGATTAAAGAAACTTTAGAAAAACTTACCAATAAAGGAGGGAAATCTAAATCTTCTAAACATAGAAAAGACAAACGTTCTTACCGTAGAGAGCAGGATGAGCGTCAGCAGGAAATCGATGCGGCAGACAGAACATTAAAGGTAACCGAATTCATCACGGTTGGTGAATTGGCAAGTTTAATGAATGTTTCTCCGACAGAAGTAATTTCTGCATGTTTCTCATTAGGCGTAATGGTAACGATGAACCAGCGTCTCGAAGCGGATACACTTCTTTTGGTAGCGGATGAATTTGGGTATAAAATCGAATTCTCTGATGCTGATCTTGAAGATGCTGAAAACGAAGAGGAATTGGATACTGAAGAAAGCCTTGTAACGCGTGCGCCGATTGTTACAGTAATGGGTCACGTCGATCACGGTAAAACTTCATTACTGGATTATGTGAGAAAAACAAACGTAATCGCAGGTGAATCCGGTGGAATTACACAGCACATCGGGGCATACAATGTACAGCTTGAAGGTGGACAGAGAATTACTTTCCTTGATACACCTGGTCACGAAGCGTTTACCGCGATGAGAGCCAGAGGTGCACAGGTTACTGATATCGCAATTATTGTAATCGCTGCGGATGATGATGTAATGCCTCAAACGAAGGAAGCAATTTCGCATGCTCAGGCTGCGGGCGTTCCGATGATTATTGCCATAAATAAAGTGGATAAACCAAGTGCGAATCCGGATAATATCCGTCAGCAGCTTTCAGGAATGAATATCTTGGTGGAAGAATGGGGTGGAAATGTTCAGTCTCAGGAAATATCTGCTAAATTTGGTAATAATGTGGATGATCTTTTAGGTAAAGTATTAGTTCAGTCTGAAATGCTTGAACTGAAAGCTAACCCGGAGAGATCTGCGCAGGGTGTAGTAATCGAAGCTTCATTAGATAAAGGGAGAGGTTATGTTTCAACCATGTTGGTACAGAGCGGAACTTTGAAAGTTGGAGATTATGTTGTAGCCGGTAAAAATCATGGTAAAGTAAAAGCTTTGCTTGACGAAAGAGGGAAAAATCTTGAAGAGGCAGGTCCGTCAATTCCGGCAACCATTTTAGGTTTGGATGGCGCACCGACAGCGGGTGATAAATTCAGAGTATATGCTGATGAAAGTGAAGGTAAAATGATTGCAAACAAACGTGAGCAGTTACAGCGTGAACTTTCAATCAGAACTAAAAAACATACGACACTTGAAGAACTTGGAAGACGTATCGCTTTGGGTGAATTTAAAGAATTGAACATTATCCTGAAAGGTGACGTGGATGGTTCGGTAGAAGCACTTTCTGATCAGTTACAGAGACTTTCAACAGAAGAAATCAGTGTCAATATCCTGCATTCAGGGGTAGGTCAGATTACAGAATCTGATATAAACCTCGCAGCTGCATCTGATGCAATTATCATTGGATTCAACGTAAGAGCCGGTGCCAATGCAAAAGAGCTGGCAGATCGCGAAGAAATCGAAATCCGTACCTATTCAATCATCTACAAGGCGATTGATGAAGTTAAAGAAGCGATGGAAGGGATGCTTTCCCCGGAAATTCAGGAGCAGGTTATCGGTAATGTTGAAATTAGAGAAGTATTCAAAATTTCAAAAGTGGGAACAATCGCAGGTTGTATGGTTCTTACCGGAAAAGTGACGAGACAGTCTAAAGTACGGTTACTTAGAGATGGCATCGTAAAATTTGACGGTGAACTGGAAAGTTTGAAACGTTTCAAAGACGACGTGAGAGAAGTTACCAAAGGCTACGAATGTGGTCTGAATTTGAAAGGATACAATGATATCGAACAAAACGATATTCTTGAAGTCTACGAAGAAGTAGCTGTGAAGAAAAAGCTTAAGTAACAGATTTTAAATAAGATAAAAAGACTACCAAATTGGTAGTCTTTTTTATTTATAATGATTTTAAATAAAAGAAAATGTGAATAAAATCCTTTATTAAAAAAATAGTTTTTAAGGAATTTTTATCCCTGAAAAAGTTTAAATTTTGAAAAAAGAGAAATATTAAAGATCAAATATCATATTATTTTGTTCTAAGATGGCGGATTTTTGTGACCATGCTCATAAAATTTTTGGTTATGTTAATTTTAATTAACATATTTGCCTCATAAATGTTAAAAAACTCATTATGAATGTTAAACTAAAGGTTTTAAGTGCTGGTGCACTTTTCTTTTTAGGACAAGCTGTGTTTTCACAAACCACGAAAAGAGATACAATAACCAAAGAGACTCAAATTGAAGAAGTAATCATGGTTGGTTTCGGTCAAAAAAAGACTGTTTCTGAGTTAACGGGCGCAGTTGGAACTATAAAGTCAGAAGCCATCGAAAATGTACCTGTTGCATCCATTGATAAATTATTTCAAGGTAGGGTAGCGGGTGTTCAGACGGGAAATGCATCTGGTCAGCCAGGTGGATTTGCAACGGTGAGAGTTCGTGGTATTTCTTCAGTCAACGGAGGAGTTAATCCTATTTACGTTGTTGATGGAGTGCGTGTTGCATCTGGTGATCTTACAAGAGGAGCAATCACAGCCAATGTCTTGGCAAACTTAAATACTGAAGATATTGAGAGCATGACTGTGCTTAAGGATGCTGCATCTACTGCTGTGTATGGAGCAGATGCAGGATCTGGTGTTGTAATCATCACTACAAAATCCGGTAAAAAAGGTAAGCCAAAAGTAAGTGCTAATTTTGAATATGGAACGAATTCTAGAGCCATTGAAGGATTACGTGGTCTTAATACCGAGCAATACAGATATTTGTTATCCTATACTTTTGCCAATAACCCTGGTGCTCTAGGTGAAACAGCACCGCTGACTGCAGAACAGTTTATTGCCAATGCTACAAATGGTAAATATGGTGCAGATCTAAGAAATATTTACACAACAACAAATAATACAGACTGGCGTGATGCACTTAGCAGAACAGCGTTTCAGCAATCAATCAATGCTTCCATCAGTGGGGGAAATGATAAAGTAACGTATTACAATTCTGCAAACTATTTTTTGCAAGAGAGCGAAATCAAAGGTTCTGACTTTAAAAGAATGGGTTTTACTAGTAAAGTAAATTACGACGCATCTGAAAAGTTAAAATTTGGTAGTGATGTTCAATTAGCATACAGCAAAATTAATACGCTCAATAACGGAGGCGCATTTTCTAATCCTATTCTGACTGAATTATTCGCCAGACCAACAGATGCTGCTTTTAATCCGGATGGAAGCTATAACTTAGGAACTGGGGGACGGCTAAGTAATAATTTGTTCAATAATGCATATTTGGCAGATAATAACTATTACCGATCAGAAACTGCCAGAGTATTTGCGACGGTTAATGCAGATTACAAAATTATTAAGAACTTAAATTATCGTTTTGTATTAGGTGGGGAATTTATAAATATTGAAAACAACACATACTTAAACCCAATCCACGGAGATGGTTTTCAGGTAAACGGAAGAAAAACAGAATCCATAGAAAGATTCTTTAACTGGAACTTATCAAACATTTTAAGCTATAATTTTGTTATAGGAGAAAAAAATAACTTTGACGTAAGGATAATTCAGGAAGCTTATCAAAGACAAAATCATGCAGTGGGAGCTAGTGGAACGTCGGTAGGATCTCCAACTTTACAAGGTTTAACCAATTTCGTGAAGCCTGCATCGTTCTTTGGAGATAGAGGCAAAAGTTCTCGTACCGGATATGCGGCTGTATTGAATTATAACTTTGATAAAATTTTTACAATTGATGCTTCGTATAGAAGAGATGCACTGTCAAATTTTCAGCCTGGCCAAAAATGGGGTGATTTTTATTCTGTCGGCGTAGCGGTAGATTTGGCAAGAATAAACTTTGTACGTGACATTGATCAGATTTCACTTTTTAAACTTCGTACATCTTACGGACTGGTTGGTAATCAGATTAGCAGCACACCATATTCATTATTAGGTTTTACAACCAATTATAATGATTTGGCCGCTGTAACTTATAGTGGTGTTAATAACCCCAATTTAAAGTGGGAAGTAATCAAACCTTTGAGTTTTGGTATTGACGGTGGATTATTTAATAACAGAATAACTTTTACTGCAGAATATTATCATAAAGAAACTACTGATTTGGTTTTTTCACAACCGCTTTCATTAGCGCAGGGATTATCTGCTTATGACAAAAACATCGGTACTTTAGTAAATAAAGGTTTCGAATTTGCCGTAAATGGAGACATTATTCGTAATAACGATCTTATCTGGTCTCTTGGTGGAAATTTCAGTACACTTAATAACGAGATTACAAAGTTATATGGTGGACAGGATATTATACAAGGGTCTACGATTTTGCGTGAAGGAGAAGGTGTTGGTACATTTTATATGAGAAAATGGGCGGGTGTAGATCCTTCAAATGGTAACGCGCTATGGTATATCAATGGGATAGATGGAGAAACAACCTCAAATTATAATGCAGCACAGTTAGCAGTACAAGGCAGTAATTTTGCGAAAAAATACGGAGGCATAAATACCCGCATTATTTATAAAGGATTCTCTTTGGATGCTCTGGCTACTTTCGGTTTCGGAGGAAAAGTTTTGAATGACTGGGCAAATTATACTTCGTCAGACGGGCAGTATACGTTTAGCTTTCCTGGTTCAACTGATGCATTGGATTTCTGGACTCCATCAAATCCAAACGCAGCGAATCCAAAACCAATCTATAACAATACAACATTATCAAATAGAGTTTCATCAAGATTTTTGTCAAAAACAGATTATTTCCGTTTAAGCAATATTAAAATAGGGTACAGGTTTACAGCCGAAAAACTGAGAGGATCGGGGCTCAGTGGTTTTGAGGTATATGTACAGGGAAATAATATCTGGACTCACTTGTATGACGATACACTTAGATTTGATCCGGAAAATAATCTTACAACAACAAACAATTTGAATTTGCCGGTTCAGAAAACTTATTCTTTAGGATTAAACCTACAATTTTAAAAATTTAAAAAAATGAAAAATAGAATATTAAAATATACATTTATAGCGTGTCTATCCACAGTCGCTTTATCGTCATGTAGTGAAGACTTTGTCGAAACAGAATTTTTTCAGTCTATTGAGCAGCGCCCGCTGATTTCTATAGAAGAAATGGAATCGACGGTGAGAGGTCAGTACAATGCTATGCGTTCAGCATCTTATTATGGATGCGATTTTACGATGATATCTGAAATTCGTAGCGACAATATGTTTACAAACCAGGCAAGTGGGTACTATAATACTGTAGCAAACTTTTCAATGTTATCTAATGATCAGTATGCTACCGGGCCATATACGCAGATGTACAGAACTGTAGCTTTAGCTAATCTAGTAATAAACAATGTTTCGCCAACACCTTTATCTTGGAAGCAAAGCGTTGATCCGACTGCAATAGCAAATAAAGAGAAATATATTAAAGGTCAATCGTACGCTGCCCGAGCACTGGCATTTTTTGATGCTCTCAGATTATTTGGTCAGGAATATGCAGGTGGAACTACAGGAGTGGTAATTCCTACGGTATATAATCCTGAAGCTTTACAGCCTAGAGCAACTGTTGCTGAAACGCGAGCTCGAATTGAAGCAGATTTTGAACAGGCTATTTTATTAATGTCGCCAACTTTAGATAATTTTGGTGATAAGACAGTTCTGAATACATTATCAGTAAAGGCTTTAATGTCAAGATATTATTTATACAAAGGTGATTATGCTAAAGTGAGATCTTTAGTTAATGATATAGTTACCGCAAATAAATACCTGGTTATAGGTAGAGGTGATTATGCTGCGAGTTTCAGAAGTACTTCTGCACAAAACTCTATGTTTGAATTGGCCATTGGTAGTTTGGGTGATCTTGGAACAACTTCTACATCATATAAATTACTTCCTGCTCCAAACGGATACGGTAATATGAAAGTACTTACTGCCTTAAGGAATTCTTATGATACAAATGATATAAGATTGGCAGGCATTACAACTGCACTCGTTCTCAATGGTAAATATATCAACACATTTGATAACATAAAAATGGTGCGTTATGAAGAAGTACTTTTAAATGGAGCCGAGGCGGAACTAAACGGTGGTTCGGCTGCTAAAGCAGTAACTTATTACAACAGCATCTTATCAAATAGAATATTGAACTATGTTCCTGTCACAACTGTTACATTGGATAACATTTTTTCTGAAAGAAAGAAAGAGCTTGTCGGTGAAGGTTTTGGTATGTTTGACTTACTAAGAAGAGGACTTCCTGTAACGCAAAGAACAGTAGCAGGTGCAACTGTAAGCACAAAGCCTGTAGGAACGAATCTATTGGCATTTCCTATACCAAGAGCGGAAATCAACGTTCCGGGAACACCAGTTACACAAAATCCAGGTTATAGTAACTAACTGAGATTATTTTTTACTTCAAAACCCTGCATTACGCAGGGTTTTTTGTATCTCATTATTTCATACTTTTGTCGGGACAATATCTTGCTGCTTTTTTATACGGCGGGATCTCATTTTTTTGACTGTAAATGAAATACATACTATTTATTTTTCTGTTTGTCGTTGCCGGTTTGAAGGCACAGATCGTAAGTAAAACAGATTCCAATACACTGGAGAAAAAACAGGCTGAAGCAGATACGCTCATCATTGATTCGGGGAAGAAAGATTCTCTGGCGATTTTTAAACCGACCATCAGAGACTACACTTTCCAGAAACAGTACGGCGAGAAGAAAGTTTTTGATACGGTAATGACGTTTGATAAAACCTACATTTTCTCACAATATAACAACCGCGATAATTTTGGACGCGTTCAATTTTCAAACATCGGTGCGGGTTTTAATCCTTTAACTTACGAGATGAATCCGGAGCAGAATTTATCATTGCTTCCCACCAATAAATCATACGTCATCGAGTCTGTAAACGATATTCAGTATTACGATGTAAAAACGCCAACCGCCACATTTATTTATCATAATGCGATGAAAAATGGCGCTGCATTGAAATCATTATACACACAAAATATTGGGAAACAGTTTAATTTCGCTTTAGAATATACCGGTTTGCGGTCGCAGGGTTTATACAGGAATGACCTTTCGGCAAACAACCGCACGCTTTTTACCGGTCATTATATTTCTAAAAAAGGCAATTACGAACTTTTCACGCATTACCTTCACCAAAATGTAAACAATCAGGAAAATGGAGGTATTACCGGTGATGAAGATTTCCGTGACGGAAACTCAGAATTCAGCAACCGGCTAAACTTTCAGGTAAATCTGCAGGGCGCGAGTTCTCAGTATTCGTACCGCAGGTATTACCTCACGCACCAGTTTACACCGTTCAATTCGGGAAAATTTCCGTTCAGAATCCGTCATACGATTTCGAATCAGGGCAATAAATATTATTTTCAGCAGGGAACGCCCGAGCCGTTTTACTTCACACAGCCCACGCAGTTGGTGGTCGGTTTTCCTTTAAATACGAGAAAATATTCCAATAATCTAAGCAATACTTTAAGCTTGGTTTTTGACAATAAGGCATTTAAACTTGACGCTGGAGTTCGCTATCAGAATATCAAATTCGGTCTTACCGAAAGCCTTCTGCCGAATCTCGGAATTCCGCTTGAGCAGACTGAAAGCCGTCTCGGTGCGCTGGGAAATATCGAAGTAAAACTTTTTGATAAATTTCAGCTTAATTCATTTCTCGAAGTTTCGCGTGGCAATGCTTTCGGAAGTTATCTGAGAACGACGAACAATGTGAAATTTGAACCAATAAAGGATTACTTTGTCGATGCACACCTCAATTTCCAGAGTGCCGTGCCTTCGTTCAATTATCTCGCAAATACTTCTGTTTACAGCCGCTACAATTATTATCTTCAGGATGTAAAAAACCAAACGGTAACCGATATTGGTGGAAGTGTAAATCTGAAATGGTTCCAAAGCCAGATTTTCGCCAATATTTACCGCATAGACAATTATGCGTATTTCGACGCTGCGGCTTTGCCAAAACAGAGTTCAGGCTCAGTAAATATTTCGCAGATTGGTGGCGACGCGACTTTTTCGTACGGGAAATTCCATCTTAATTCGCGGGTTCAGTTTCAGGGCGTTTTGACCAATAAAGAACTTTTACCACTTCCGGCTTTTATCGGCAGAGCGAATTTTTTCTTCCAGACGCGTGCGTTCAAGAAAGCAGCTGAAATACAGGCAGGTTTGAAAGTGTATTATTTTTCGAAATTTTCATCGCGTGAGTTTTTCCCGATTTTAAATGAATATATTTTGCCCGGTGCCAATTCTTTCGCGATTGGCGGACAGCCGATTGCAGACATTTATTTTAATCTGAAAGTGAAAAAAATGTTTTTCTTCATCGAAGGACAGCAGATCGGCACTGTTATTTCACACAACAAAGCCTACACGTTTCCGCATTATCCGACCTACGATTTCAGGTTGAATATCGGAATTGTATGGTATCTGTTTAATTAAAAATTAGATTTTGAAAACAATAGGAGAACTTCCTTTCCGCGATCTGGAAAGCATTCCGCAAGCAATCAAAGATTTTCTGGCAGGAGAAATCGATGGTTTTGAAAATAAAACTTTTTCCGGAGAAAATTTTGCATCACAGATTGCAGAAAAAGGTAAAGCCTTTTCCTTTTCGCAGCGAAATCTTATTCAGCAGGTTTTCAGAAAACAGTTTTCCGGTTTAGATTTATCTGATCTTCAGATTCAAAATATCGACGCACTTTCCGACGAAAAAACCTTTACCATTACAACCGGTCATCAGCTCAATCTTTTTTCTGGGCCGTCTTTTTTCATCTATAAAATTTTGCAGACGATCAAAACCTGCACTTTTCTGAAGTCAAATTTTCCTGAAAATCATTTTGTCCCGGTTTTTTGGATGGCTTCTGAAGATCATGATTTTGCAGAAATCAATCATTTCAAAACTGAAAATGCGTTTTACGAAATCAATGAAAAATCAGGAAGTGCGGTTGGAAAAATTAAGGTAAACGAATTATCTTTTATTTCTGAATTTGAAAAAGAATTCAGAGATTCTCTCTTCGGCACCGAATTGATTTTAATACTGAAAGAAGCCTACGCGAAAGGAAATACGCTTACAGAAGCGTCAAAAACGCTCGTTCAAAGGCTGTTTTCCCACTACGGACTTTTAATTTTAGACGGAGATGATGCTGATCTAAAAAAGACCATGATTCCTGTTTTTGACGACGAACTGCTGAATTTTAGTATATCTGAGAAAAGCAAAAGAATGGTCGGTTTGCTTTCTGATAAATACGGCAAAGTGCAGGTAAATCCGCGGGAGATCAATTTATTTTATCTCTCTGAAACTCGTAACAGAATAGATTTTGACGGAAAAAACTACATCATTGTCGATACCGATTTAAAATTTTCTCAGGAAGAAATCATCGCTGAACTACAAAATCATCCGGAAAAATTCAGTCCGAATGCTTTGATGCGGCCGGTTTATCAGGAAAATATTTTGCCAAATCTTGCCTACATCGGCGGAAATGCAGAAATTATGTACTGGCTTGAATTGAAAGATTACTTCGAAGAAAAAAATATTCCTTTTCCAGTTTTAATTCCAAGAAATTCGATGCTTTTCATTAGGCAGAAAACTTTGGATAAGATAGCCAAACTCAACCTGAAATTGGAAGATTTCTTTGGAAGTTTTGCAAAAGTCACGGAAGCAAAAATTCTTGAAAATACAGATATTCTTCAGCTTTTAGACGAAAAGCAAAACCAGCTGGAAAGTGCTTTTGAAGAAATAAGAAAACTCGCCGAAACGACTGAAAAATCATTCGGAAATTTGGTAAAATCCGAAGAAACACGCCAGCTCAAAGCTTTTAAACGGATGCGGAAGCGTTTGCTTCATGCCGAAAAAATAAAACAGGGTGAACTTCTCGAGCGTCTCGAAAAACTTTTTACTGAGATTCATCCCGCAAAAATCTGGCAGGAAAGGGTCTTAAATTTCAGTGTTTTCTACGCAGATTTTGGGATCGAATGGATCGAATTCTGCCTTCAGGAAATGCCTGCCGACCAAAGCGAATTATTAATTGTTGCCATTTAATTTTAAAGAAGTATTTTTGTGTCTAATATTTTTGGAACATGATTAAGAGGTTTTTTGTATTGTCGGGTCTGTGTTTTTTTCTCAGTATCAATGCGCAGAGAACGCATACCGTGATAAAAGGAGACACACCGTATAATATTTCTAAAAAATATGGTATTTCGGTAGACGATCTGCTGAAAATGAACCCAAAATTTAAAGACGGAAGGCTTGCAATCGGAAGTGTTTTGACAGTAAAATCTGCTGCAGCAACGCCTTCTGCACCAAAAACAGGTGCAATTGTTATTCTCCCAAAACAGACGGTTTACGGAATTACGAAACAATTTCACATCACAGAAGCTGATATCAGAAAGCTGAATCCGGATTTGGATGCGCACATGAAAATTGGTGACCAGATCATTCTTCCTTCAGAAAATATAAAAAAATATGGTGGCGTTCAGCAGGCGGTAACGCCGGTTTCAGCACCTGTTGAAAATCAAAGTGCGTCTGTCGCTTCAGGAAATAAAACAAAAGTTGATGCCGGAAACGACCGTTCCCTGAGAAATGTTTCTTCCGAGAACGGCGACGAATATGCGACTTATACAGTAGAAGCGGGCGACACGGTTTTCTCTATCGTAAATAAATACGGAATTACCATTGACGAACTTTTGGCACTAAACCCAGAGCTTGCAAAAGGTTTAAAAACCGGAATGGTTTTAAAAATCAGAAAACTCGATCCTGCCTACGTGAAGAAAAACGGTGATGCGCTGAATGTGGTACTGATGCTGCCTTTTGGGTACAGTTCAAACGAAACGCAGTACCGAAGCATGGCCCTAGATTTTCTTACCGGAGCAAAACTCGCGATTGAAAGAAATGCCAAAAACGGACAGAAACTTGACATTAAAGTTGTAGATTCCGGGAACGAAGCTTCGTTTAAAAGTTCGCTTACCCAAATAAATACCAATAATACCGATCTGATTATCGGCCCGTTCTTCAAATCGAATGTGGTTGATCTTTTACAGTTCACCGGAAATCAGAAAATCCCGGTGGTTGCGCCTTTTGCAAATTCTCCTGAGCTGTATAATTACAGCAACCTGATTATTGTAGAGACGAACGATAAAAGTTACGCCGACAAGATTGCGGATGAAGTAAAATCTGTGTATTCAAATGAGAAAATTTACATCGTTGGCGATTCTAAAAAAGAAACGGTAGCATATTTAAGATCAAATTTAGAAAAAGCGGTAAAAAATCCGGTTATTTCTGTCGTTAATTCTGCTTCTGATATTCAGCTTGATAAAAATATGATGACGGGACAGTCTGCTCCTGTGATCGCTATTTTGGCCAATGAAAACGATGCTGTAGGCGAAGCTTTTTCTTCGAAAATGATTAATCTTTCTAAAGAAGTTTCTGGGATGCGTGCTTTCAGCATGTACTCTGTACCGAGTTTTGAAAAAAATGTTGACGAACTCAGCCAGGTTAATCTGGTTTATCTAATGGACAGAACAATCAATACCGACGGTAGTTTTGAGAAGGAAATTATCGCCGCGTATAAGGCAAAATACTGCAAAACGCCACCGAAATATGCAATTATCGGTTTTGATGTCGTAAATGATATGCTAAGCCGTGAGAATAAAAAAGGTGAAATTTTTCGTCAGATCAATAAAGTGCAGACGCAGCTGGCGACAAAATTTGAGTTTGTACGTGCGAAAGCCAACGGAGCTTATGTAAATACAGGCTACCGCGTGATTCGCCTCGTTCCGTAATGATTTTTGAAAACCGATATTAAAAATATTTATAAATTTTAATTTAAAAAATGAAAGCACTTGTATTTCCTGGGCAGGGTTCACAGTTTGTAGGGATGGGAAAAGAGTTGTACGATTCCCGAAAAGACATCAAAGACATGATGCAGTCTGCCAATGATATTTTGGGATTCGATATACTTTCAATAATGTTTGGAGGGCAGGACGAGGATCTTAAAAAGACTGAAGTTACGCAGCCTTCAATTTTTATACATTCGGTTGCAGCTTTGAAAGCCGTAAACGGTCTGGGTGCTGAAATGGTTGCCGGGCACTCTCTTGGCGAATTTTCTGCGCTTGTAGCAAATGGTGTTTTATCTTTTGATGATGGTTTAAAACTCGTTTCTGCGCGTGCGAAAGCGATGCAGGAAGCTTGTGATGCCAATCCAAGTTCTATGGCCGCAATTTTGGGTCTGGATGATGCTAAAGTGGAAGAAATTTGTTCGCAGATCTCAGGAATTGTTGTTCCCGCGAATTATAACTGTCCTGGTCAATTGGTAATTTCCGGTGAAACCAGCGCGGTCGAAGAAGCGTGTGTAAAATTAAAAGAAGCTGGTGCAAAAAGAGCTTTGCTGTTGCCTGTAAACGGAGCTTTTCATTCTCCACTAATGCAGCCGGCGCAGGAACGTCTTGCAGCAGCAATTAATACGACGAAGTTTAGAAAGGCGACAATCCCGGTGTATCAGAATATTACGACAACGGCAGTTACCGATCCTGAAGAAATTAAGAATAATCTGATTGCCCAACTTACCGGACCGGTAAAATGGACGCAGTCGGTACAAAATATGATCAAAGACGGCGCTACAAAATTCATCGAAGTGGGCCCGGGAAAAACGCTTCAGGGACTTATCAAGAAAATCGATGCTTCTGTAGAAGCAGTTTCTGCGATCTAAAATTTACACTATGGGCAGAATTTATTCACCGGGAAAGCTGATGCTTACTTCAGAATATTTTGCCGTAGACGGAGCTCTTGTTCTGGCAGTTGCGACTAAGCCTGGACAAGAGTTTTTTTTTGAAGAAAACGATGATCAGCAGTCTGTTGTTTTCTGGGAAGCTTATCATCAGAATGAAATCTGGCTTACAGCTAAAATTGATTATAAAAACTGGACTGTTTTAGAAACCAATCTTCCGGAAAATGCGGTTTTTATTTTAAAAGTATTGCAACATGTTCAGCAGCTTTCTGACATCAGATTTAAATCAGATTATTCTTATCATCTTAAAACCAATCTTCAGTTTCCTGCTGACTATGGTTTGGGAAGCAGTTCAACGCTCATGACTAATCTTGCAGAATGGTCACAAATCGATCCTTTTATTTTAAATGAAAAAAGCCTTGGCGGCAGCGGTTATGATATCGCTGTGGCGCAGGCAAAATGTGCTGTCCTTTACAGGAACCAACCTGATATTTTTTATGAAAAGGTAATTTATCATCCTCCATTTGCCGGTGAATTAATTTTTATTCATTTAAATTTAAAACAAAACAGCCGTGAAGGAATTCAGCTTTACAGGTCAAAATCAAAGTTAGAAGAACTGATCAGTTTTTTTTCTGATCTTACAAAGAAAATTTTATTATGCGGAGAATTGGAAAAATTTTCTGCATTAATGATGCAACATGAGCAAGAAATATCCCATTTTATTGGAATTCCGACAGCTAAGTCGCTGTATTTCAAAGATTGTCCGGTTTTTGTGAAAAGTTTGGGCGCTTGGGGCGGTGATTTTGTAATGAGCCAAAAATTTACCGGTTACGAAGACTATTTTCGGGGCAAAGGTTTTACCACAATTTTTAGTTGGAGTGATTTAATAGATTGAAAATCAGAATTTTAATTATCGTATTTTTTATTTGTCATATAATCTGATATGTTTATATTTATCCACGTTTAACAATTTGTTAATATTTGCAAACGGAAAATCAGCAACAAGTAGAAAATATAGGTACAATGAAAAATGCTAGAATCGTTCAGGATTTAGAAAAATTAGGGATTAAAGGAGCGTATGAAATTATGTATAACCCTTCGTACGAAGAGTTGTATCAAGCGGAAGTTTCGCCGGAAAATCAGGGTTTTGAAAAAGCAGAGGTAACAGAATCTGGAGCTGTATCTGTAAAGACAGGAATTTTCACTGGCCGCTCGCCAAAAGACCGATATATTGTAAAGGATGTAGAGTCTGAAAACACAATTTTCTGGGACGGAAAAGTGAATCTGCCCACAACTTCTGAGATTTTCGAATCTTGTAAAGATCTGGTAATCGACCAGCTTTCAAAATCAAAAAAAATATATGTAGTAGACACGTTTTGTGGAACCAATGCTGATACACGACTGAAGGTAAGATTCATCGTGGAAGTAGCTTGGCAGGCACATTTCGTAACCAATATGTTCATCAGACCTTCTCATTTTGAGCTGGAAAATTTTGGTGAGCCGGATTTCACCGTAATCAACGGTTCTAAAACGACTAATCCAAACTGGCAGGAACAAGGTTTGAATTCTGAAAACTTTGTGATGTTTAACCTTACAGAGAAACTTCAGATCATCGGCGGAACGTGGTATGGTGGCGAGATGAAGAAAGGAATGTTTGCAATGATGAATTATTATCTTCCGCTGAAAGGTATGGCATCAATGCACTGCTCGGCAAATGTAGGTGAAGAAGGTGATGTAGCGCTATTCTTCGGACTTTCCGGTACAGGAAAAACGACTTTGTCTGCAGACCCTAAAAGATATTTAATCGGCGATGATGAGCATGGCTGGGACAATAATGGTGTTTTCAACTATGAAGGCGGATGTTATGCTAAAGTAATCGATCTTTCGGCTGAAAAGGAACCCGATATTTTCAGAGCCATCAGAAGAGATGCACTGCTGGAAAATGTTGTAGTAAACGACGGAATCTCTGATTATACAGACGGATCGATCACAGAAAATACGAGAGTTTCTTATCCTATTTATCATATCAACAAAATCGTTTTGCCTTCAAAAGCAGGTCACGCGAGTAAGATTGTTTATCTTTCTGCGGATGCTTTCGGCGTTTTGCCTCCGGTTTCTATTTTAGATGAAAACCAGGCACAGTATCATTTCCTTTGCGGTTATACTTCAAAGCTTGCAGGTACAGAAAGAGGAATCACAGCTCCTGAACCATCGTTTTCACCGGCATTTGGTGAGGCATTCTTAACTTTGCACCCAACAATGTACTCTAAAACATTAATCGGGAAAATGAAAGAACACGGTGCTAAAGCATATTTGGTAAACACAGGCTGGAACGGAACCGGAAAAAGAATTTCTTTAAAAGATACGCGTGCGATTATTGATGCGATCATCGACGGATCGATTGACAAAGCTGCGAAAACGACCATCCCAATTATGAACCTCGAGATTCCGAATGCTTTGCCAAATGTTTCCGAAGGAATTCTCGATCCAAGAAATACCTACAGCGATGTTGCTGAATGGGAAGAAAAAGCAAAAGATCTCGCGGCGAGATACATTAAAAACTTCGAACAGTACTGCGATACTGAGGAAGGAAAAAAATTGGTACACTGCGGTCCACAGCTTCAGGAAGAAACCATTTAGAAATAAAAAAAAGCCTTATCAATTTGATGAGGCTTTTTTTTTGTTCGATATTTATTTAAAACTAAATATTGCCAACCTGTAACCATTCATTCCAAAACCGGACAGCACTGCATCAGTATTTGCAGCCGTCACAGACTTCTGACGAAACTCTTCTCTTTTATAAATATTGCTGATGTGAACTTCCACCTTCGGCTTCTGAATATTCTTTAAACAGTCGGCAATCGCGTATGAATAGTGCGTAAAAGCTCCGGGATTAATCACAAGCGCATCAAAATCATCTTCCTGCAAACGGTTGATCAGTTCTCCTTCAATGTTCGACTGGAAAAAAAGAATTTCATGAGAAGAAAATTCAGGTTTTATTTGCTCCAGATAATTTTCCATCGAAGTATTTCCATAGATTTCCGGTTCTCTCGTTCCCAGAAGATTGAGATTCGGACCATTTACAATTAAGATTTTCATGCGATAAAAGTAGATATTTTTTTTCGCATCACTACAAATAATCGTTCCAAGTGATATTGGTCATTTTCTCGACATCAATAAATTTACGTTGTATCTTTGTTAGAAAGTCGACTTTTCAGACTTATTAAAATGTAATTAAATATAATTAATATGAAAGCAAAGATCTTTTTATCAACTTTATTTTGTGTTTCAATGATGTCTTGTGCACAGGAAACGCCAAAAGTAAAGCATAAAACAAAAAAGGAAAACACTCAGAACAAAAATGCTAAAACGAAGTTTGCGAACGCCGTAGATCCAATCTGCAAAATGAAAACTGATGAAAATACCAAAGTTAGCGCGGTGTATAAAAATAAAACGTACGGTTTTTGCAGTGATTATTGTAAGGATGAGTTTTTGAAAAGCCCGGAAAAATATGCCAGGTAAGCTAACGGAAAAGGAACAGAAAAATAAATGGCTTCTGCCTTCGCTTTTGCTGGTTTTGATTGCCGCAGTGATTTTTTTTGGAATGAAATATTTTGAAAAGAATCTGTACACGGTAATGAAAGTGCCTGAATTTGCGCTGACAGATCAGAATAATAAGCAGCTGACCAATCATGATCTGCTGGGGAAAGTTTATCTCGTGGAGTTTTTCTTTAGTAAATGTCCTACGATTTGTCCGGTAATGAACCGAAATATGATGCATATTCAGCATGAAATTAAAAATCCTGAGTTTCAGATTGTATCAATAAGTATTGATCCCGAAAATGATACGCCGGAAAATTTAAAAAAGCATGCAAAAAATATTGGTGCTGATCAATATCGGTGGCATTTTCTGACTGGAAACCGTGATTATATCGGCAGGATTGCTGACCAGTTTGATATTTATGTTGGCGACAATGAAGATGAAAGCGAGAATCTCAATCACAGCGGAATGATTGCTTTGGTTGATAAAGAAGGGAATATCAGATGTAGATTTGATAAAAATAATGTTCCGGTTCTTTACTACAGTGGCTTAAACTATGAAGATCCGCAGGGAAAAGTCGCAAAGCTTACCGGAAAATATCATCCCGACAGAGAGGCTTTAATTGAAGATATAAAAAAGCTTTTAAAATAGAATTATAATTAACTTCAAAATATAATTTATGAAAATGATTAAAGTAGCTGCTTTTTCGGCAGTTTTGATGGCACAGTTTGCGATGGCGCAATTCAAGCAAAGCCCTTTACCTTACGCTTACAACGCTTTGGAAGGAAATATTGATGCCAAGACAATGGAGATTCATTATTCCAAACATGCTGCAGGGTATGTAGCCAACTTGAACAAAGCAATTGCTGGCACACCGCAGGAAAAGCAGTCGCTGTTTCAGATTTTATCTAAAGCTGGAACATTGCCTATGGCTGTAAGAAATAACGCCGGCGGACACTACAACCACGAGCTTTTCTGGACAGTTATGACGCCTGAGAAAAACACGAAGCCTTCTGCTAAATTGTCAAAAGCTATTAATGATTCTTTCGGAAGTATGGAAGCTTTTAAAGAGAAGATGAGCAAAGCAGGAGCCGACCGTTTCGGAAGTGGCTGGGCTTGGCTTTCGGTAGATCAAAACGGGAAACTTTTTGTCTCTTCAACTCCAAACCAGGATAATCCGCTGATGGATGTTGTAGAAGAAAGAGGAACACCAATCTTCGGAATTGACGTTTGGGAGCATGCTTATTATCTGAAATATCAAAATAAAAGAGCCGATTATCTTACCGCAATCTGGAATGTAACCAACTGGAAAGAGATCAGCAAACGTTACGAAGATGCAATTGCAAAGAAGTAAAAGTTTAAAAAATACTTAAAATAAAAAACCACTGATAAAAATATCAGTGGTTTTTTGTAGCCCGTAGGGGAGTCGAACCCCTCTTACCAGAATGAAAATCTGAGGTCCTAACCGATAGACGAACGGGCCATCTACCAAACTGTAAATAAATTACAGGGTTAGTTTTTTTGTTTTTATAAGTTTCAACTCTTATTTAATTACCCGGTTAGTAGTAATTAAGATTTGTAGCCCGTAGGGGAGTCGAACCCCTCTTACCAGAATGAAAATCTGAGGTCCTAACCGATAGACGAACGGGCCAACTATATAATTACGCTAATTTATTAACGTGCTTAGTCAACTTGCTTTTCAAATTAGCTGCCTTATTCTTGTGAATAATATTTTTCTTAGCCAATTTGTCTAATAAAGAAACCACTTTAGGCAATTGCTCTGCTGCTTGAGTTTTATCTTCTTCATTTCTAAGAATCTTCATTGCAGATCTAGCCGTCTTGTGATAGTATCTGTTACGAACTTTTCTTTTCTCGTTTTGTCTAATTCTTTTAAGTGCTGATTTATGATTTGCCATATCGTTCAAATGTGAGTGCAAATTTATAAACTTTTTTTATACCTGCAAATTTATTTTTTAAAAACTTTTAAAGTTTATTCTGACAGGTGTTTTTTAAGTTTATTGATTGCTTGTTTTACTTCTATATTCTGTTATTCTTTTTTTTTCACTGTAATAGTAAGCTTACTGATAGCATTATTCCATTTGCCCGTCATATTGGTGTGAGTAATCCCATCAATGGTAACCTGGAAAGCACTTCCATCAAAGCTCCTTTAGAGTCTGAAACTTATTTTATCATATTTGCCATTAATCCAGTCTTCATTGATTTGTAAATCGTAAATTTTTGGATTCATTTGGATCTTACTAAAAAGCACTGTCGCTTATTGTATTTTTAAATCCTGCATGATATCAATTTGGTAGTCTATAGGAGAATCGAACTCCTGTTGCAAGGATGAAAACCTTGAGTCCTAACCACTAGACGAATAGACCAAATTTTGAGGTCGCAAAAATATCAATAAACTTCGAGACTTCAAAAACTTATTTTAAATTACTTAAATACTTTCTGTATCACCGTGTTTTTCACGCCTTTGGCTTCCACCTCTTTTTGCAGTTTTACTGCATCTTCCAGCGAATATACTTTTCCGTAGGTGTAATAAAATATGCCGTTCGTCTTTGTTCGTTCTGCATCCTTAAAGGTTTGCAGGATTGGCGAGTTGCTGCTCAGTTTGTCTTTGGTGCTAGCCAGCTCGATGGTATAATATCCTGTACTTAATTTCTGATTTGGCATAAAACCAACAGCGTATGCATTTTTAAATCCGGCATCTTTTGCAGTTTTAATGTTACTGTCGCGCACAGAAGCCATGTTTGTAACGCCATAATAGTACTTGTACAGGCCATTCTCTTTGAGCGGAAGAATGTAGTTTAAACCTCGTAAAGCAGGATCGTTATCATCGTATTTTACCGGAGTAGTAAGCAGCAAAATCCTGAAATCATTTTTCAAAGCAACTTCAGCAGCTTTTACAGGTTCAGATTTTTTCGCTGGAGTATTAGTAATACCGGCTCTTCTGTCAACGGCTTTTTTGTAGTCAATAATGGCTTTATAAATATTTTCGGCAGTGGTCATCTGGCCTTGCTCTGAACTGAGAAATGTGGCGTCCTCATAATTGTTTACAAATCCCGTTTCAATAAGAATCGAAGGCATCGCACTTCGGCGGAGAATGTGTAGGTTTTCCTGCTTTACACCCCGTGAAAACCGCCCGGTTTTTTCAAAATTATTTTCCACAAATGTGCCAATAATTAGACTGTTTTCCAGGTATTTACTTTGCTGCATTTTTAGAGCAATCAGAGATTCTGGGGAGCTGGCATCATAAGAAGCAAAAGTTTCCTTATCCTTTTCATCAAGATAAATTACATTGTTTTCCTGCTTGGCGACTTCAAGATTTTCACGGTTTTGTGCCGGCCCCTGAACGAATGTTTCGGTTCCGCGTGCAGTAGCTGTCCTGCTTGGCGTTGCATTCACGTGTACAGAAATAAAAAGATCAGCTTTACTTCGGTTCGCCAAATTTGTACGGTCAGTAAGCGAAGGATATTCGTCAATTTTTCTGGTATAAATTACTTTAAAGTCCTTATTTTTTTCAAGCATCTGCCCGAGTTTCAGAACAATACCGAGTGTAACGGTCTTTTCTTCAACAAGTCCCAGTTCAGGATAATTCCTGTTGGCACCATGATCGCCGCCGCCGTGACCTGCATCGAGAACGATGGTGAATTTTTTTTGTGCGGAAACCAGACTTGTGAATAATATAAATAGGAAGGAGAAAAATATTTTAAAATTTTTGTTGCGCATCTTACAGTCTTAAAAATTATATTAATTTTGGGCCTGAATTATATCAAGCTAAAATTGGACAAAACAGTCTTCAAAAATATATTACAAATTTTAATTATCCTAATTTTTAACAGTTTTTTAGCACAGCAGACGCCTGGAAAACTCACTCAAAATACGGTAATTAACGACACCATCCCAAAGAAAGATACCATAATCGCCGGTAAAGAATCGCTGGCCGACGTGTTGCGTACAAAAGCCGATGATATCCGTCGCGATGTGCCAAAAAGAATGATTTATCTGAACAAAAATGCGCAGGTAAAATATCAGGATATGCAGATCGATGCCGACTACATATCGATCAACGAAACCACAAATATGATCTTTGCACGTGGGAAACTCGATTCTTTAGGAAAAAAAATAGTTGAACCTGTACTTACTGATCAGGCCGGCAAAAAGTACGAAACCAACGAGTTTAATTACAATTACAAAACCCGCCAGGCGATCGCATACAACGCACGGACCGAGGAAAATCAGGGAGTAATTATCGCAGTAAAAACGAAAAAGTACAACGATTCTATGTACATTATGCGGCGTGCAGATTTCACAACTGATGATTATTTTATAAAAAAGAAAGATACCGCCGCCGATTATAAACTCCGCGCTTCGCATATTAAATTAATTAAAGGAAAAAATACATCATCGCTGATTACGGGGCCCGTACAGATGTTTATAGAAGAAGTTCCTACGCCGCTTGTGATGCCTTTCGCGATTTTACCCTTTTCGCAAAAGCGTTCTGCAGGGATTTTGATTCCGAGTTTTGGAGAACGGCCGGATGTCGGCTTTTTCTTTAACGGAATTGGATATTATCAGCCGATCGGTGATCATTTTGACTTGAAAATTCTCGCAGATATTTATACCAAAGGAAGCTACAACCTTCGTCCGGAGATGAATTATGTGAAAAAATACCGCTATTCGGGGAATTTTTCCGCTGATATTGGAACGACTGTTCGTGGAATTCGCGGTTTGGATAATTATACCAAAAGCGGCACTTACCGTATTGCATGGCGACATACGCAGGATACAAAAGCAAATCCTTTTCTCACCTTTTCGGCGTCAGTGGATGTGGTGAGTACGAAGTTTTATAACAATACCATCAACAACAATTATATTTTTAACCAGAATGTCTTAAATACGCAGCAGAACTCGACTTTAACGCTGACAAAAAGATTTCTGAAACTTCCTATAACCATTACAGGAACAGCTTCTTATTCTCAAAACTTTGCCACCGGACTTTCAGATCTCCGTCTTCCGCAAATGAATGTGGCGATTAATCAGTTTTATCTTTTCGGTTCAAAAACAGGAACGAGAAGCGGTCTGATCGAAAATATTACGGTGAATACCGGAATCAACCTTACCAATTTTGTGAGCACAAACGAAGGCGAACTTTTCACCAAAGCGATGTGGGATAAACTGCAAACCGGCGTTAAAAACAACATCGGAATCGCGACCAATACAACAGTAGCGAAATATTTTACCTTCAGTTTAGGCGCAAATATCGACAATGCTTTAACGACGAAAACGCTGAGTAGAAGATACGACCCGATCGCGAATATCGTGGTGGATAAAGTGAATAATAAAATCGGCGGCTATTCAACTTTTTCTACTACGGCAAGCTTGCAGACAATGCTTTACGGGCAGGCAAATTTCGGTAAAAACTCACCGATTGAGGCGATACGTCACATGGTTTCGCCTAGTATCGGTTTCACGTATTCCCCGGATTTTGGTGCGGCTGGTTTTGGTTATTTTAAAGATTATAATGACGCCAACGGAGCATTAACGCTGTATTCGATTTTTGATAAAGGTATTGTCGGTTCTCCCGCAAGAGGAACCGTCGGTGCTTTGGGATACAATATCGGAAACAATATTGAAATGAAAGTAAAATCAAAAAGTGATTCTACCGGTGTCAAAAAACTTAAGATTTTTGAATCGTTAAATATTGCAGGGAATTACAATTTTGCAGCAGAATCTCATCCGTTTTCAGTGATTACAGTTTCCGGGCAGACGTCTCTTTTTAACAACAAGCTGAGTGTAAATACGCAGTTGGCGATTGAGCCATATAAGATTTTATTCCTTCCCGGACAGGATACGGGCATTCGTACAGAAGATTTCGGTTCGTTCAGTGTGCAGGGTTTAAGTGTGCAGCTGTCTTATCCGCTAAGCAGTGAACTTTTCGGTGAAAAAGTAGATTATTCAAAAAAATATTCGAAAAAAGGTGAGGTGAGGAATGAAAATTATTATTTTGATGATGATAATTATGCGCATTTTGATCAGTCTTGGACGTTGAATGTGAATGCCAATTATGCCTATTCAAAAACACTTTCGCGGTTCGGTTCTACAATTGCTTCGATCGGTTTAGACGGAAGTTTAAAGCTTACGCCTTACTGGAATATCAATGGAAGTACACATTATGACATGGTGACCAAAGATCTTGCGTATACAAGGATTGGTTTTTCAAGAGACCAGAGAAGCTTCAGTATCAATTTTAATTGGGTACCTTTCGGCCAGTACAAAGTCTACGATTTCTTCATCGGAATCAAAGCAAATATCCTTAGCGACGCTTTAAAATACAAAGACAGAAGCTTTACGCAGCCAAACGCACCGTTCTAAGAAGGGCGTTTTTAGAATATAAATTTTATATTTGCAGCCAGATAAATATTATGAAAACTACGATTACTACACTTAATGCTCCGGCAGCTATTGGTCCTTATTCACAGGCTAATCTGGCAAACGGAATTCTGTATATTTCGGGTCAGATTCCTTTAGATCCTGCTTCAGGTAAGCTGGTAGAAGGTATTGAGAAAGAAACGCATCAGGTAATGAAAAATCTTGAGGCGATTCTTACAGAGGCTGGGATGACTTTCAAAAATGTAGTAAAAGCGACAATTTTCCTGAAAAATATGGATGATTTTGCTGTGATGAATGATATTTACGCTTCTTATCTCGATGAAGAAAGTTATCCTGCACGCGAAACGGTACAGGTTTCTTGCCTGCCAAAAAATGTGGATATTGAAATTTCTATGATCGCTCATCAGGATTAAATGAGCTTCCTCCGGAATACATTTGCCGTTTTGGTAGGTCTACTCATCGCAGGTCTCATCATCACTCTTGGTATAAGAGCTTTTCCGCGGTGGGTAACTTTTGATTCATTTGCGCCGTTTGAGCATTGGGGGATTTTCCTGCAAAGTGTACAGAAAGATGATGCTTTTTTTGGTTTTCTGCTTTTTGTTTCCGGTTTGGGAACTACGGTTGGCGGCGTTGCAACAGCATTGATCGTAAAATATGCAAAAGTTGCTTATGCGATTCTGATCGGTTTTATAATGCTTTTTCTGGCCATGCTGGACGTGATTATTTATCCTTATCATCCGACATTTTATAAAATCTCTGTTTTTCTCGTGTTTTTTCCTTTTTCCTGGATCGGCGGAAAGATTGTAGAAATCATTTATGAGAGAAACCGAAAAAAGATTATCTCCAACAAAGTCAACAACCGTTAAAATAAAAAAACGCTGCCAAAATAAACTGACAGCGTTTTCTTTTTGATTAATTATTTAAATTCTAAGGCATTTTAAAACCTTTCGTGTACATTCTGCCGTAGTTGTCTACGAATTTCACCTGTACATTTCCTTTATATTTACTTAAAATATTTTCAACATCTTTCTGCGAATTTACCGGCTTGCCATTGATTTCTATCACGATATAATCATCCACAATCCCAATTTTTGCCATCTCACTGTTTTCCATTACGTTTTTCGTAACTACTCCACTTGTTAAACCATATTCAGTTTTAAAACGGTCATTGAGAGGTTCAAATTCTGCCCCGATTTTTTCAGTTACGGTAAGGTCAGCTTTAGACCGCGAAGAAGTTCCGCCGTTTTGATCTTTCAAAGTGACAGGCGCTGTATATTCTTTTCCGTTACGTACATATGTTACCTGAACACGGTCGCCGGGACGTTTGCTGCCGATTGAGATTGAAAGATCTGCGAAATCGGTAATTGCTACACCATCTACTTTCGTGATAATATCACCTGTCTTAATTCCTGCTTCTTCAGCACCACTTTTAGTTCCAAAACCTGTTACATAAACGCCTTGTCCGGCTTTTAAGTTTGTTTTGTTTCTTTGGTTATACTGTAACACTGCCTGATCATTTGATAAATCCATAGACTGTACACCAAGGAAGCCACGCTGTACAATACCGAATTTCTTAATATCCTCGACAATTTTTCTGGCTAGATTCGCAGGAACTGCAAAACCGTAACCCTGGTAATATCCTGTTGTAGAAGAAATCGCCGAATTGATTCCTATCAAATCACCATTTACGTTAACCAGCGCGCCTCCGGAGTTTCCAGGGTTAATCGCTGCATCAGTCTGTATAAAGCTTTCAATAGGATTTGCTGCTTTGCCTTGTCCGCCCAAAATACCGATGCCACGGCCTTTCGCAGAAATAATTCCTGCTGTCACGGTAGAATTTAATCCTAATGGATTTCCAACTGCCAAAACCCACTGTCCAACCTCAATATTATCAGAATTGGCAAAATTCAAAAACGGAAGACCTTTTTCTTCAATTTTTAATAAAGAAATGTCGGTATTTGGATCTGTTCCAACCAAAGTCGCGATGTACGATTTTTTATTGCTTAAAACCACTTCCAGCTTGTTTGCGCCAGCCACAACATGATTGTTTGAAATAATATAACCGTCGGCAGAAATAATTACTCCAGAACCCATTCCTGAAGGCATGTTATCAGGAGCCTGCTGTTGTTGCTGACGTTGTCTCTGTTGTCCGGGACCAAAGAAATAATCAAAAAGATCCTGCTCAGAAGCTCTATTGTTAGAGTTTCTTGTCTGATAATTTTTGATGGTAACAACAGCCGGAACCGTCGTTTTTGAAGCATTTACAAAGTCGTCGCCTACAGACGCCGTATTCATTCCGGCAAAAGAAACGTTAGAAGATTTTGTAAAATAAGATTGGTCTGCACCAGATCCACTTTCGGATAAGTAGTGCTGAACACCAATCGTAGTCGCTCCGGAGAGCACACCGACAAAGGCAAATGGTAAAAGTTTTTTTAATGTATTTTTCATTGTATACGCTGTTATTTTTTTAAAATCAATTTATCTCTCAACAAATTTATTTCATAATAAGTATGCAACATATATGCTATGTTTCAACTTTAACTGAAATTTAACAGCCATTGTGGCATTTTATAATTTATGTCGCAATCTCTCTATTAAATTTAACAGATCTTAAATAATTCTTAATGAAATTTTGTCATAGTTATACAAGATTAGATGAAATTTTGACATTCGTTTTAAAACTTCAATCCTTATCTTTGCAAAAATTTCTCACTTAATACGTTTATAGCATGCAACTGTACAACACATTAAGCGCAGAAGAAAGAGCTCGGCTCATTGATGAAGCCGGCAAACAGCGACTTACCCTTTCTTTCTACGCGTACGCAAAAATTGATAATCCACAAAAATTCCGTGATGACCTTTTTCTAGCCTGGAATGCGCTTGATGCACTGGGCAGAATTTACGTCGCTCATGAAGGCATAAACTCACAGATGAGCATTCCTGCAGATCAGCTGGAGGCTTTTAAAGAGACTTTGGAAGCGTACGATTTTATGAAAGGTATAAGGCTGAATGTTGCAGTTGAACAAGATGATCATTCCTTCCTTAAACTTACCATAAAAGTTCGTAATAAAATCGTTGCAGACGGACTGAATGATCAGACTTTTGACGTGACCAATAAAGGTGTTCATCTGAAAGCTCAGGAATTTAATGATCTGTTGGAAGATCCGAATACCATTGTTGTCGATTTCCGAAATCATTACGAAAGCGAAGTCGGCCATTTTCAAGGCGCCATTACACCAGACGTAGAAACGTTCCGCGAGAGTTTGCCAATTATTAATGAGCAGCTTAAAGATTTTAAAGAAGATAAAAACCTATTGATGTACTGCACCGGCGGAATCCGTTGTGAAAAAGCGAGTGCATATTTTAAACATCAGGGTTTTAAGAACGTTTTTCAGCTGGAAGGCGGAATTATTGAGTACACACGCCAGATTAAGGAAGAAAATATTGAAAGTAAATTTATTGGGAAAAACTTTGTTTTCGATCACCGTTTGGGCGAGAGAATTACCGATGATGTGATTTCTCAGTGTCATCAGTGCGGAAAGCCTTGCGATAATCATACAAACTGTGCCAACGATGCATGCCATCTGCTTTTCATACAGTGTGACGACTGCAACGTGGCGATGGAAAACTGCTGTTCGGAAGAATGTCTTGAAGTTATTCATCTGCCGCAGGAAGAGCAGCTTGCAAGACGACGTGGTTTGCAGGTTGGCAATAAAATTTTCAGAAAAGGAAAATCGGAATCTTTAAAATTTAAAAATTCAGGGAATACTGGCGCTCAGCCTTTGGCAAAAATTTCGCAGGAAAGTATCCGAAAAAAGATTTCCGTTAAAAAAAATCTGGTAGCGAAAGCCGAACATTATTATTCTAAATCGGGCATTGCGCAGTTTTTAATGACCAATGGCGAGCTGCATTTGGGTGATCAGATTTTGATAAGCGGCCCGACGACCGGAGAAGTTGAAATGACTTTAGATAAGCTGTTTGTTGGCGGAAAACCTGCAGAAAAAGCAGAAACTGGTGATCAGATTACTTTTGAAACGACATTTAGAGTACGTCTTTCAGATAAACTTTTTAAAATTCACTCAAAATAATTTATTGAAATGCTGAAAACCGAACTTCGGGAAATATATCTAGAAAAAAGAAAAGTCTTGTCCGATGATGAGGTTTTTCTTCTTTCGCAAAAGATTTTTGAGAATTTCATCGAAAATTTTCATCCTGCTTCCGGACAGAAAATTCATGTTTTTTTGCCGATTAAGAAGTTTCGGGAGATTGAAACGTCTTTTTTAATTGATTTCTGCTGGAAAAATACCATTCACGTTTTCGTTCCAAAAGTTGTTGGCAACACATTAATTTCCGTTGAAATTTTTCCTGAAACTGAATTTGAAATAAATAAATGGGAAATCAGAGAACCGGTTTCAAAAAAAGATTCCGGGATTTCAGATTTCGATTTTGTTATCACGCCGCTACTTTACTGCGACCAAAACGGAAACCGCGTTGGTTACGGAAAGGGTTTTTATGACAGTTTTTTCGAAACCATTTCTTCGGAAACAAAGAAGATTGGCGTTAATTGTTTTGAGCCAAATGAAACTGTTGATGATACTTGGGAAAATGATATTCAGCTAGATTATCTTGTAACACCGACTGCTGTGCTGTCTTTTTTAAATGGTGCAGAATAAAAATTGGTAAAATAAAATTTGAATTCTTTCTTAAATTTTATCGGTTTCGATACCAATGTATATTGTGCATTTTTCTCGTAAGAGCCGATGCTTCTGTGCTTCTGGTCAAAATATTCCACATCAAATTTTGCAAAATCAAGAGTGTCCTGATTTTGAATTTCCTGCCGTACACTCACTTTTCCTACTTTTACCGTTTTCACTTTTAAACTGTCTAGTTCACGGAACAGTTTGTTAAAAGTCGCAGAATCCGGCTTCTGAAAATAGCTTTGCATCTGCGAGTAAATCAGTGTATCAATCTCCGTGTTTTTATAACCGGAATTATAAAGCGTTGAAAGATCAAGCAACTCCTGAATTTTCTGTTTTGTGATCGAGTTTATCGCCTGCGCACTGTCCATCTGTACGGCAGGATAGGATTTTCTGTTGTTGCTGTTGCGCAGTTTATCGAGATCGCTTACGGTATTTTGTTCGTTTTGTTTGCACGAAAAAACCGCGATGCCGAGTATAAGGACTAATAAAAACTTACTTAGTGTTTTCATTGTTGGAGATTTTAAATTTAATGGAAACAATTTTGCCTTTCTTGTCTTTTTTCATTTCGATATAAGAAAGATTTTTCAGAGAAGTAGTCGGTGTGGTCACAAGTGTAATGTATTTTTGCTTGTCAAGCGTTTCTACACCGTAAATCTCGTTATCATATACCTGATAAATTACCGCATCGTTGCTGATGAGGTTCTCCAGCTGCTTTCTTTTAAGGCTGATCTGCTCAGAGGGGTTGCCGGAAACATCTTTAGTTGAAAAATAAAGAAGTGCCATCTTATAATCATCTGGTTTTAATTCAATAGTTTCTTCTTCCGGAGCGTTTTCAAGGCTTCTGTTGATCTCAAGATTCTCGTAAACCGTAGAGCTGATCTGCATTTTCAGAATTTTATCTTTCGTTTCGTAAATAAAACATTCCCCCGGATTGATTCTGTAGAATAGCGGCGATTCGTTTTCCTTGAATACTTTTATCTCAATCGTGCTTTGTACTTTTAAATTACGGTCGGCATCGGTAAAACAATACGTGTAATGTTTTTGGAAAATTTCATCTTTAAAACCGATAAAAGCTAATAAAGACACGATTATTGAAGAAACAGCGATCCAGATCCATTTCTGACTGCTTTTTGAAATGGGCTTTATTTCATTTACAAGCTGGTTTTCTGAAATGGTCGCGATATTATTAACATCCTGGTTTTCAGTTTTGCTTTCTTGTAAAACATCTTTTTTGATGCTGTTTTGAGCGTTACTTTGCTGTGAAACTTTAAATTCGTCGTCAGAATTTGAAAATTCTTTTTCAGAAATTAATTCAGTCTCGTTTTCCGGATTTTCAATCAGTAATTCTCCGGCGAAAAGATGCTGTTTTTTAAAGTCGTACCAAGACTCAAAACCTGCATAGATACTGAGTAAATTCAGCATATCTATTCTTGGAAGTTTGCTGACTGGAGAAGATTTAAAATAGGTATAAAAAGATTTTTCGCTGATGTTTCCTTTGGCTCTTTTTCGGAGATCTTCCTGAAAGTATATGATGTCGATACCTTTCCATTTCGATATTTCATCAAAAGATGGGGTATGCTCTTTTAAATATTGAGCCTGCACAACAGTTTTTAGCTGCTCGAAGTGAATAAGATCTAAATCAGTCAATTGGTTAGAAATGGATTAAGTGTTTGGTTTTCAGTATTGTTATATTGTAAAACTGTTTTACAAAGTTATTACAATTAATTTTCATAAACAAATTTTGTAGCTGCTCTACCTTTGTCTTGTTCAAATAAGGGAACAGAAACAATCTTAAGAAACAATATTAACAAATTTAAATTTAACTTATTATGAAAAAGTCATTATTCGTAGCTGCTATCGCTGCAATCTCTTTAGTTGCTTGTAAAAAAACTGAAACTACTGAATCTACTACAACTGTAGATACTGTTGCTGCTCCAGCTAACGATTCTATGAACACTGCAGCTGCAATGGACACAACTACTACAACTACAACTAAAACTGAAGCTACTCCAGTTGAAGGTGATTCAATGATGAAAGTTGAAAAAACTACTGAAGTTAAAACTGAAGTTAAAAAATAATTAGCAGCTACTGCTAATTTATCAAACCGTTTCGCTTGCGAAGCGGTTTTTTTTACTTCAAATTTTTCTTCTGACGCAAAACTTCATAGGAAGTTATTGCTACAGCATTGCTCAGATTCAATGAATCAATGCTTCCAACCATCGGAATCAGCGTGTTCTGTCCTTTTCCGATCCAGAAATCACTTAGTCCGGAATGCTCCGTTCCGAAAATTATTGCTGATTTTTCTCTGAGGTTTCTTTCACTCAAATCTTTCGCATCAACATCCATTATTGTGGTGTACACATTAAATCTTTCTTTTAAAAGAAATTCCAGCGTTTCATCTTTATTGCTTTGATAAATCTGCATCCCGAAAAGACAGCCGACACTTGAGCGAATAACATTCGGATTAAAAAAATCCGTTTTACCGTCTGTAACGATAAGCGCATCGATCCCGAAGGCTTCACAACTGCGAAGAATTGCGCCAAGATTTCCGGGCTTTTCAATGCCTTCCAATACAATGACTGTCGAATCACTTTTTGGTTTAAAATCGCTCAGCTTTTTTTCCGTTGCTTCATAAATGCCAACAATGCCCTCTGAAGTTCCTCGATACGCGATTTTCTCATAAATCTTTTCTGATACATAATTAATTTTCGCGTCTGGCAGGTTTCCATTAAATATAGATTCACAAATAAAATATTCCTTCAGCGGATAACTAAATTGCAATGCCCGCTCATTTTCCTGCTGACCTTCCACGACAAAAATTCCGCTTTTTTTACGAAAACGGTTGTCGGTATTTAAGCGGATAAGATGTTTGATTTTGTCGTTTTGGAGACTTTCAATGATCATGAGCGAAAGATTTCAGCAAAAATAAGGCTTTATTTCTTTCGCAAAACTGTCAAATGTCACTCTCAGCGCTTTCTCCCGTCAGGCTTTTAGGTAAATCTTTTTTGTTTTTGATACCTAAGGCTTTGATTTTCTGGGTCTGCAAAATCAGATTGTCATTGCCGGTAGAAAGCTGTTTGTAAGCGTCATCAAAGCTGCTTCGTGCAGTATCCAAATTCTTCCCGACTTTATCGAGATTTTCCACAAAAACCACAAATTTATCGTACAGTTTTGCGCCTCGCTGCGCTATTTCAAGGGAATTTCGGTTTTGATGTTCGCGTTTCCATAGATCTGAAATCAATTTTAAAGAAGTGATCAGATTGCTTGGATTCAATAATAAAATCCGTTTTTCATAAGCAAAATTCCATAAATTCTGATCGGTTTGCATCGCAGCAATATACGCAGGCTCACTCGGAATAAACATCATCACAAAATCCAGCGATTTTCCGTAATCATCGTACGCTTTTTGACTGAGCTGATTGATGTGATTCTTTACCGACTGCAAATGTTGATTTCTTTTAATCGCATGAAGATCCGGATCAGATTCATCGACCAGTTCTGCAAAAGCCGTCAACGAAACCTTAGAATCAATAATCACATTTCGCTCATCTGGATATTTAATCACAGCATCCGGGCGCATTTTTTTCCCTGAAAATTCTGAAAATAAAGCTTTGTTGCCTTCATCGCGAAGTTCGTGCTCCAGAAAATATTCTCTGCCTTTCGTCAAACCTGATTTTTCCAGAATACTTTCCAGGATCATTTCGCCCCATTTTCCTTGTGTTTTACTCTCGCCTTTCAGTGCGCGTGTCAATTTTTTTGCGTCTTCAGAAATCTGCTGATTGAGAAGTGCAAGTTCTTTTACACGTTCGGCAAGTGAAAATCGTTCCTTGTTTTCCTTTTCATAGACGTCATTTACCTGCGTTTTAAAATCATTGATTTTTTGCTGAAACGGTTCCAGAATAGTTTTAAGCTGATGATGATTAAGTGCCGTGAATTTTTCGGTTTTTTCCTCTAAAATTCTGTTGGCAAGATTTTCAAAATGAATTTTTCCTTCATCCTGAATTTTTTTAAACTCCTCTTTCTGCGCTTTCAAAAATGTATTTTCAGCGGAAACTTTTGCAAATTCAGCCTTTAAATCATTCATCAAATCAGACTGTTGCAAAATATTTTCTTTTTCAAGATTAAGCGTGTTTTCAAGATCTTTTACTTTAATCGCTAAATGTTCAAGATTGGTTTTGTTCTGAATATCTGTGAGATTCAGTTCGTCATACAATTTTCTTGAAACCATCGAAGATTTCAGGAAGAAATATGCTGCGAAGATTCCTAAAAAAACTCCCGCGAATAGATAAATGAGTTCCATACAGCAAAAGTAGAGATTAATTTTTTTTATCTTCGGCTGAAATAAAAATATGCTTTTTGTATTCGGACCATTTCACATCATCGTTTTCCTAATTATTTATTTCGGATTGTTTGTGTGCGCGGCTTACTGCTTTGTCAAAAACAAATTGAGCGCATTGTGGGCGCTCGCTATTTTATTTTTCCCAGTCGCGGGTTCGCTTATCGCTCTCCTTTATCATCACTATAACAGAAGGGAGAATAATATTGATTTTTAAACTGTTTTTGTCTTTTCCAAAATCTCAATATTCTTCACAACATCGCTACTTTCACATTTTTTGAGTTCTTTTGCCAAAGCCGTTGACAGCAGTTTCGGACTTAAAATCTGTGTGGCAACTTTTGCTGCCGCATAATCGACGATGTTAATGACGGTTTCGCGTAAAAGGTTTGGCGTGTTTGAAGTCATTACCGCAGTTGCCCATGAAGTGTCGCGTGCTTTTGAAATTGCAAAATCGAGAACGACATTGTCTTTTCCGTTCGAAAGCTGATCGACGAGTTTTATCGGATAACAGATTTTATTCAGCGAATCCTGCACATTTTGGTTGATGGAAGCGATTACCGAATTGATGTTTTCAAAATCTTTTTTCAGAGGCGGAATTTTCCGGTATGGCATGACCAGTGCGGCAGAAATTCCAAGATCTAAATTGATGTGCGCATTCATTCCCAAAAAAATATGCTGCATGATAAGCAGATCTTTATTTTTCGCTGCTTCGAAAGCAGTCTGCCAGCTTTTTGTACACTTTTTATTATTCTGAAAATTCTCCCATGCGTCGATGTAGCGGCTCGCAAAAGCGATATCCAAAGCCGTCATTCTGGGATTGTCTTCAAATTTCTTCTGCTGAATTCCTTTTAAAACCTGCGCGGTCATAATGCGGTATGTGCAGGCAAAATAACCTGCCGGACTTTGATTGGCTTTCGCCCAGGCGATAATCCAGTCTAATTTTTTCAGAACTTCTTCGATGGTTTTCATTGGTTTTTAGTTTGAATTAAAGATATGAAAAAACCTCTGCGGTTTTGCGAGGTTTAATTTTAGATTACCTTCTGAAGAATTTACTTCTGAAACAATTAAGTTTTTTTCATCTGAATCTTTTGCGCCCCGACCTGAACGGAGCTCTTTTTATTTTGGGGTAGGAAACTCTTCCGGCGTTGAAAACGCCGAAGAGTTGAGCGCTGGCAAATAAAAAAGCGGGAGTGGAGGGCGGATGAAGGCGCCCAAATCGTAGAAATTTTAGTCTTTTATTCTCAAAAACTCTTTTGCCAGTTCAATCATTTTTGGGTCGCCCGTGTGTTTGCCTTTTTCATCAGAGAGTTTTACAGTAGGAATCCATTCTTTGTTGGAGGTCTGTACGCCGATGAGCTTCATAACGATATTCATCGGCTTTAAACCGACATCGTTGGTAAGATTGGTCCCGATGCCGAAAGAAACTCCGATTTTCCCTTGGCAATGGGCTGTGATTTCTTCAACTTTTTCAAGATTTAAAGCATCAGAAAATATAATGTATTTGAAAAGCGGATTGACGCCGTGTTTCTGATAATGCGCAATCGTCTTATCAGCAAATTCTAAAGGATCGCCGCTGTCGTGACGAACGCCGTCGAATAGTTTGGCGAATTTTTTATCGAATTGCTCAAAGAAAACATCGGTTGTATAAGTGTCTGAAAGCGCCACACCGAGATCGCCGCGATAAACATCTACCCAATGCTCGAGCGCGAGACCGTTTGCCATCCGAAAACCGAATTCGGCGCCATGAAACATAAACCATTCGTGGGCGTGCGTGCCGATCGGTTTTACCTGATATTTCATTGCAAAATGAACATTTGAACTTCCTATAAATGTAGAATTTCTTTTTCTTGTCAGTGCTTCCATCACCAGATTTTGTACATTGTAAGAATGTCTGCGGCGTGTACCAAATTCGGCGAAAGTGACACCAAGTTCATTTAAACTTTCAGCTTTCTCCAGCGTTTTGCTGATCACGGTTTCATTTGGATCGCGTTCCATGTGATTCATCTCGTAATGCAGCTCGCTGATCAGCGATAGCAACGGTACTTCCCAGAGAATGGTGCGGTACCAAAGTCCTTCTACAGTTACTTTCAGGTCATTTCCATTCTGTACAATTTTTACTTCAGAAGGATCGTAATGATAGCCTTCAAGGAAATCAAGGTAAGGCAGGTCAAGATACGGACAGGTTTTTTTCAGGAATAATTTTTCTTCTCTTGTAAGTTTCAGCTGAGGCATTTTCTGCACTATTTCTCGCAGTGCATCCGCAAAACCTTCAGGAAAATAGTGCTTTCCACGATTGATAAACTCGTATTTCACGATCTCGCCGGGAAAGAGTTTTACGACGGCATTCTGCATCGTGATTTTATAAAAATCGTTGTCGAGGATAGATTTCAGAGAGATGTCCGGCATGTTTTAATTTTAATTAAATGTAAAGAAAATAATAAAAAAATCGTCCTTTTAAAAAAGACGATTTGATATTTGAGATTACAAAAAAACTATTTCCCAAGAAAAGAGTTGTACATCCAAACTTCTTTTTCCTGCTCTGTGATGTAATCGCTCATCTGCGAATTTGTTCCTTCGTCGCCCGCTTTTTCGGTAATGTCGAGCAATTCTCTCTGCAGATCAATTACAATTTTAAAAGAATTTAAAATCATTTCAACGCTGCGGTTTCCGTCACTTACTTCTTTGCTTTCTTTAATGGTTGAAACCTGCAGATAATCTGAATAATTGTGTGCCGGTGTATCGCCTAAAGTTAATATTCTCTCTGCAATTTCGTCAATTTTCAAAACCAGACTGTTGTAAAGTTCTTCAAATTTTGGGTGGAGCGTAAAAAACTGATCGCCTTTAATGTTCCAGTGTGAGCCGCGTACATTCTGATAAAAAACCGAATAGTTGGCAAGTAATACGTTGAGCTTGTCAGAAATGTTTTTGCAGTCTGACTCTTCCAGACCGATAATGTTTGCGTTTTTCATATCTAAATTTTAATACCTCAATATTGAAGTAAATATTGTGCCGAAAAAGCATCGCACTACATCACAAGATCTAAGTATATAACATGATTTTCTGTATGAATTATTTAGATTTGCTGAAATTTAAAAAAATGGCAACTAAGAGATTTATTTTAAGTAGTATACTGTTGATCTACCTTTCGGTGATGTCATTTTATTTATTTACACATCAATATTACAATTTTGATATTGAAGCGTATATGGGGTTGGCTTATCAGTCGAGCAATCCTGAGATGGATATTAATACCGTTCATTCAAAAGTTTATACTGAGCTCAGAGCAAAAAATCCCGGCCATTTTGAGTATGATTTAGTGCGCGAAGAGATTGCGGATGGAGAAAACACCTATTATAAGATGCTGGCAGAAAATCCGAAAATATATGAAGAGGAACTTGAGTTTTTTAAGGTAAAGCCATTTTATAATTTCGTGAACAGTTTTTTCTATAAGCTGGGTTTTTCTGCTTCTACTTCTACTTTTTTGATTTCTATTGTATCGTATGTTTTAGTTGTTGTTTTAATTTTTGGTTTCCTTTTAAAATATCTGAAAAATGATATCCTGGCATTTACATTTACCCTGTTGCTTTCGATATTTAAACCAATGTTGGATTCCGGAAGACATGCTTCGCCAGATTTTCTTGCAGTTTTATTGCTTTTGGCGTGTTTCTACTTTTTTTTAAGCAGAAAATATTTAAGCTCTGCGATAATTTCGGCGCTTTGTATTCTGACACGCCCAGACTATTTTATTCTTTTTACGATTCTTTTTCTCACGGTCTTACTTTTTTCAGATAAACTAAAGGTGAAAAAGATCAATGCATTATTTGTCTTTCTTCCTGCCTTGGCGTCCTTTATATATATACAGTTTATAAATAAAATTTCGTGGTCTGTTTTGTTTATGAATCAGTTTACTAAAGTGCAGCTTTATCCGGTTTCAAATCCCGACACATTTGACATTAACGATTATTTCAGTTTTATAAGATCAAATATTTTGCTGGAGTTTAATGCTTCCTATTTTCTTTTACTTGCACTATTTGCTCTTGTAATTATTTATAATAAAGTAAAATTTGATTTGAGGAATATACACTTTATGTATGTTTTAATTGCCGCAATATTCTTTAGTGTTTTTATAAGATTTTTGATGTTTCCAAGTCTGGTAAACCGGATGATGCTGGGTTATTATCTTCTTATTATTCTGTCTTCAGTTTATAATCAGTTTTGTTTTAAAGAAGAAAATAAGAATTATCTGAAATGATATTTGTGTATAACTGCTTGTGGATTAAAAAATTATTTATATTTTTGCACCCTAAAATAAAAAGCAATTAAATGCCTACTATTCAACAATTAGTAAGAAAAGGAAGAGTCTCGCTTGCCAAGAAGAGCAAATCGGCTGCCCTTGATTCTTGTCCACAAAGACGAGGTGTATGTACGAGAGTATATACTACCACACCTAAGAAACCTAACTCTGCACTTAGAAAAGTTGCAAGGGTAAGACTTTCTAACGGTAAAGAAGTTAACGCCTATATCCCGGGCGAAGGACATAATCTTCAGGAGCACTCGATAGTATTGGTTAGAGGCGGAAGGGTGAAAGACCTACCGGGAGTACGTTACCACATCGTAAGAGGTGCGCTAGACACCGCTGGTGTAAATGGAAGAACACAGAGAAGATCGAAGTACGGAGCTAAGAGACCAAAACCAGGTCAGGCAGCTGCTGCACCGGCAAAAGGAAAGAAAAAATAATCATTAAATAAGGTACAGAAACAATGAGAAAGACAAAAGCGAAAAAAAGACCGTTGTTACCAGATCCGAAATTTAATGATCAATTGGTAACTAGATTTGTAAACAATTTGATGCTGGATGGTAAAAAGTCTATCGCATTCAAAATATTCTATGATGCATTGGATATCGTAGATACTAAAAAAGGAGAAACTGAAAAGACTGCCCTTGAAATCTGGAAAGATGCATTAACTAACGTTATGCCTCACGTAGAAGTACGTTCCAGAAGAGTAGGTGGAGCAAACTTCCAGATTCCTATGCCAATCAGAGCGGATAGAAAAATTTCTATGGCGATGAAATGGTTAATTAGCTACTCTAAAAAGAGAAATGATAAGTCTATGGCTTTGAAATTGGCTAACGAGGTAGTTGCCGCTTCAAGAGAAGAAGGTGCTGCTTACAAAAAGAAAACAGATACGCACAAAATGGCGGAAGCTAACAAGGCTTTCTCACACTTCAAATTCTAATCTGAAATGAGTAGAGATCTTAAATTTACAAGAAATATCGGTATTGCTGCGCACATTGATGCCGGTAAAACTACTACTACAGAAAGAATCTTATTCTATACAGGAGTAAACCACAAAATTGGTGAAGTACACGACGGTGCTTCTACAATGGACTGGATGGAGCAGGAAGCAGAAAGAGGTATTACCATTACTTCAGCTGCAACCACCTGTTCTTGGAACTTCCCTACAGACCAAGGTAAAGTTCTTCCTGAGACAAAACCTTATCACTTCAACATCATCGATACACCGGGACACGTTGACTTCACAGTAGAAGTAAACAGATCTTTGAGAGTATTAGATGGTTTGGTATTCTTATTCTCTGCGGTAGATGGAGTAGAGCCTCAGTCTGAAACAAACTGGAGACTTGCTGACAACTATAAAGTTGCAAGAATGGGATTCGTAAACAAAATGGACCGTCAAGGTGCTGACTTCCTTAACGTGGTAAACCAGGTTAAGACAATGTTGGGATCAAACGCAGTTCCAATCGTTTTACCAATCGGTGCTGAAGAAGATTTCAAAGGTGTAGTTGATTTAATTAAAAACAGAGCGATCGTTTGGGATGAAGCTGGACAAGGTGCTACTTTCGAGGTAGTTCCAATTCCTGAAGACATGAAAGCGGAAGTTCTGGAATACAGAGAGAAATTAGTTGAAGCAGTTGCTGACTATGATGACACTTTGATGGAGAAATTCTTCGAAGATCCAGATTCAATTTCAGAAGACGAAATCAACGAAGCTCTTAGAAAAGCTACTATCGATTTATCTATTATCCCAATGACTTGTGGTTCTTCATTCAAGAATAAAGGAGTACAGTTTATGTTGGATGCGGTATGTAAATACTTGCCTTCTCCATTGGATAAAGATGATATCAAAGGTACTGACCCAAGAACAGATCTTGAAATTACAAGAAAACCAGACGTAAAAGAGCCTTTCGCGGCTTTGGCATTCAAGATTGCTACCGATCCTTTCGTAGGAAGATTGGCATTCTTCAGAGCATACTCTGGAAGATTAGATGCAGGTTCTTATATCTTGAACACCCGTTCAGGAGATAAAGAAAGAATCTCAAGAATCTATCAGATGCACGCTAACAAGCAAAATCCTGTAGAATATATTGAAGCAGGAGATATTGGTGCAGCTGTAGGTTTCAAATCTATCAAAACTGGTGATACAATGTGTGACGAGAAAAACCCAATCGTTCTGGAATCGATGGTTTTCCCTGATCCGGTAATTGGTATCGCTGTAGAACCTAAAACTAAAGCAGATCAGGATAAAATGGGTAACGCTTTGGCTAAATTAGCTGAAGAAGATCCTACTTTCCAGGTTAAAACTGACGAAGCTTCTGGTCAGACGATTATCTCAGGAATGGGTGAGCTTCACCTTGACATTCTTGTAGACCGTATGAGAAGAGAATTCAAAGTTGAAGTTAACCAAGGTCAGCCTCAGGTAGAATACAAAGAAAACTTAACAAGAGTTGCTCAACACAGAGAAGTTTACAAAAAACAATCTGGTGGTAAGGGTAAATTTGCTGATATCGTATTTGAACTTGGACCAGCTGACGAAGGTAAAATCGGTTTAGAATTCGTTAATGAGATCAAAGGTGGTAACGTTCCTAGAGAATTTGTTCCATCTATTGAAAAAGGCTTTAAAGCTGCAATGAAAAACGGTCCTTTGGCTGGTTTCGAAGTTGAAGGTATTAAAGTTACTCTTAAAGACGGATCTTTCCACGCGGTGGATTCTGATGCTCTATCTTTCGAGATGGCTGCAAAATTAGGATTCAAAGAAGCGGGACGTGCTGCTAAGCCGGTAATTATGGAGCCTATTATGAAACTGGAGGTTGTAACTCCAGAGGAATACATGGGTAACATCATTGGTGACTTGAATAAGAGAAGAGGTACGATCAGTGGACAGGAAGAGAAGAACGGTGCCGTTGTAATCAAAGGTTCAGTTCCATTATCTGAAATGTTTGGATATGTAACTACTCTAAGAACACTTTCATCAGGAAGAGCTACTTCTTCTATGGAATTAGAGAAGTACCAAGCCACTCCTCAAAACGTTGCTGAAGATATCATTGCTAAAGCAAAAGGTTAATTTTTAAAGTACAAGAAATGTCACAAAGAATCAGAATAAAATTAAAATCTTACGATTACAATTTGGTAGACAAGTCTGCTGAGAAAATCGTAAAAACGGTAAAGGCTACTGGTGCTGTTGTAAACGGGCCAATTCCATTGCCAACGAATAAGAGAATCTTTACAGTACTAAGATCTCCGCACGTAAACAAGAAAGCAAGAGAGCAGTTCCAGTTATCAGCTCACAAGAGACTGATGGATATCTACTCTTCTTCTTCTAAAACTGTTGATGCTCTAATGAAATTAGAACTTCCTTCAGGTGTAGACGTAGAAATTAAAGTGTGATAATTAAGCCTTTTGGCTTATCATTCTAATACAATCCCTTTTCGAAAGAAGAGGGATTTTTTTGGTTTTGCACTTCAATCATCATGTAAAATTTTTAGTTTTAGACTTCAAAAAACATAGAGATGAATTTGAAACAGTTTTTTCAAATTTTAGCAGTCGTCGTTCTTTCCTCATTGCTTTACGAATTTTTATTTCAGGTTTTAAGAAATTATCTCATCAACGACAACATGGGAACATCTTTGTTTTCGCTGTTTTTTGCTCTCGCTTGTGTCTTAATTTTTGTTTATTTCAAAAAGGATTTTACGCTAAATGAGATTCTTAAGTATTTTTTCCTCAGTTCTATTTTGAGGGTAATTTTTGGTCCATATTTTATGTTTTTGAAGGTGAAATTAAACCTTGCTTTTATATGAAAAAAAACCGGTTGTGCGGAATGAGGAATTTGTTTTTTCCGAACTGATAATTGATCTTTTAAAATTTATATTGATTATTCTCATTGTTCAGTTTAAACTTAAAGATATTTTGTACTGTGTCGTTATTGCTTTTTTAATTTTTGTCTGTGGAATGTTTATTCCGCATCATATTATTAAATTCAATTAGAGTTTTTTTCTTTTAATCTTAAAAAATCATCGTTAAAGTTTCACAAGGTTTAAAAAAAATATAGGGTATGTGCAAAACGTGGATAATCATTTGCTAAATTCATCTGAAAAAACATGAAGCAAAACGATAAGACTTTTTTTGAAAAATTTTCAAACTGGGCCGCAAAATATACCGGAAGTTCGTACGCATTTCTCGGTGCGCTGACGATCGTGATTCTCTGGGCAGTCTCCGGACCGGTTTTTAAATATTCCGAAAATTGGCAGCTGGTGATCAACACAGGAACGACGATCATCACATTTCTCATGGTTTTTCTGATTCAAAACGCGCAGAATAAAGATTCTAAAGCCATACAGATTAAACTTAACGAATTGATCGCTGCCAACGAAAAAGCCAGCAACAGAATAGTTGATATAGAAGATCTTACCGAAAAGGAACTCGATCAGCTGCATCTTTTTTATGAGCAACTTTCAGATTTTGCGGAAGAAGATGAAGACATTCACAGATCGCATTCGATCGATGCAGCAAAACGCAACCAGGATTATAAGCATGAATTTTTTAAGAGGAAACATGAGGAGTGGCTGGCAAAGAAAAATAAAATTTAACTGACCGGAGAAGTATCATTAAGTCACTTTTCCGTTATTTTTGTAAGCTGCAGATAAATCTTTTGAATAAACGCAATTTAAGTAAAATCAATAATTTATAAAAAGTGAATTATCCTTTTTTAATGATTTAACATAATAAAATACTTCAAATTAATTAGAAAAATAGTTGCATAGTTTTAGTTTTAGTTTTAAAACGTTAAACAAATTAAAAAATTAACGTTATTAAAAAATTATTATTAGTGGCAGCCTTCGGAGTTGCAGGATTAGTGAGTGCTAAAAGTGGTGTTATTTCATCTGAATCTTCTTTTACAGCCAATTCAATTGAATATTCAAATTCTGAAAAGGATCGAGATGTAATTATTCTTGTGAGAATTGATTCTGATGTTTCTAGAACATTAACTTTTCAATGGACATCTACTTGTGGTACTACATACCAAACATCATTCAGTGGTGGTTGGTCTATTCAGCAAATGGCTCAGTACATATCTGACTATAATTTAGATATGTGTGGTGTTCGCCCAAGTAATGTTATAATTGGAATCTCAGAAGAAATGTTATAGTCTATGACAAAATATATTTCTAAAAATTTATATCTTTTCTTTATATTTTTTTTTATTTATAGTTTCGGACAAAAAATTGAGTTTAAAGCGAACTTGAAAGTTACTTATGAATCAGAATTGCAATTGGGTGTAAATTTTAAAAAAAATCAGACTTTTGTTCTAATTGGCAATTCACAAGATTTCTATTTTGCGGCTTATCAAAACTTTCTAAATGATACAGGTCAATACGAATCGAAAGGTTTTGATGTTTCTGCAGTCAGTGATTATTTTCAAGAGCGAAGCGTTAAAGTTAATAATAATGTAAATATTTTATTATCCTACTTAGATAGTAAAATCAGATATGATGAAGATGTGGATATCAAATGGATAATATATTCAGAAACTAAGATGGTTGCAGGAGTTAAGTGTCAAATGGCAGCTACGAACAAGTTTGGTCGTAGATGGATAGCTTATTTTTCTAATGAATACAAACAAAATATTGGTCCTTACAAATTTTATGGATTGCCTGGATTAATAATGGAACTTTATGATACAAAAAATCAATATCACTTTACTGTCAGCAAAATAGAAAAATACTCTAAGGTATTTAGTTTTAACTTGTCACCATACAAGAAATTTAATAAAAATGATTACCTCAAAGCCAAGAAAAATTTGGAGTTCTCTGGAGCTGGCTATCCTGTAATGACTGGATCTATGAAAAAAGACTTTGATGAAAGAATGGAGAGAAAAAAAAAGATGTTCAATAATCCAATTGAGCTTGTACCATAAAATATATTTTGCAAAATCTGAAATTTTGAGCGTTTCTCGTACTTAGGTTCATTTAAAAATGAAAACAAAGCCTTCCGGAAATCCCGGAAGGCTTTAACTTTCTATAAATCAAAATATTTCTGTGAAATTATTTGCTGTATTAAAATTTATTCCTAAATTTGCACACTCATTTTAGGGGAAGAGTATGCCTAATTCAAAAGTAGTAATTGCTTGAGCAACCGAAAAGTGAGCATTTCAGACAAGAAAATTTTATAACATATTATATAAATAATGTCAGGTATTATTGGTAAAAAAATCGGGATGACTTCTCTGTTTGACGAAAACGGCAAAAATATGCCGTGCACCGTTATTCAGGCTGGTCCTTGCTCGGTTTTACAGGTCAGAACCATTGAAAATGACGGATACAAATCTGTTCAGTTGGGTTTCGATGACAAGAGTGAAAAGAACGTTGGTAAAGCGTTAATTGGCCATTTCAAAAAGGCTGGTTCTGCTCCAAAGGCTAAATTGGTAGAATTCTACAGAGAATTCGTAGATACCGTAAGCGTAGGAGATGAAGTAAAAGTTGATCTTTTCGCAGAAGGCGAATTTGTTGACGTTACAGGTACATCGAAAGGTAAAGGTTTCCAGGGTGTTGTGAAAAGACACGGCTTTGGAGGTGTAATGCAGGCGACTCACGGTCAGCACAACAGATTAAGAGCTCCAGGTTCTATCGGTGCGGGATCAGATCCATCAAGAGTATTCAAGGGGATGAGAATGGCAGGCAGAATGGGAGGTAAGCAGGTAACTGTACAAAACCTTCAGGTATTAAAAGTGGATCAAGAACAAAATCTTTTAGTAGTAAAAGGTGCTGTTCCGGGAGCAAAAAATTCTTATGTAATTATCAGAAAATGGAACTAGTAGTATTAAATACATCAGGAAAAGAAACCGGAAAAAAAGTAACTCTAGACGAATCTATCTTCGGAATTGAGCCAAACAAGCACGCGGTTTACTTAGAAGTAAAACAATATCTTGCTGCACAGCGTCAAGGTACTCATAAATCAAAGGAAAGAAGCGAAATTACTGCTTCTACCAAGAAACTTAAGAAACAAAAAGGATCTGGTTCTGCGAGATACGGTGATATTAAATCTCCGACTTTCAGAGGTGGAGGTAGAGTATTCGGTCCTAAGCCAAGAGATTACAGATTCAAATTGAACAAAGCGCTTAAGAGATTGGCTAAAAAGTCTGTTCTTTCTCAGAAAATGAAAGAAAACAGCATCAGAATCGTTGAAGGACTTAGCATTGCTGCTCCTAAAACTAAAGATTTCATCACTGTACTGAATGCTTTGGCATTAAACGACAAGAAGTCTTTATTCATTTTAGCTGATACAAACAAGAGTGTGTATTTATCTTCAAGAAACTTACCTAAGACTAAGGTGATGAAATTCAACGAAATTTCTTCTTACGACTTAATGAATGCAGGTGAGATCGTTTTCTTAGAAGGTGCAGTTGAGAAATTCCAGGAAAATTTAAAGAAATAAGTCATGTCTATTATTATTAAACCAGTGATCTCCGAGAAGGCTAATTACCTTACAGATCTAAGAGGTACTTATTCTTTCTTAGTAAATCCTAAGGCGAATAAAATCCAGATTAAGAATGCTGTGGAAGCAGCTTACGGTGTAAAGGTAGCAGACGTTAATACAATGATTTATGCTCCGAAGGTTTCTTCGAAATACACTAAGAAAGGTCTCCAGGTAGGAAAGACCAACAAACTGAAAAAAGCGGTTATCAAACTTGCTGAAGGCGAGGTTATCGATATTTTCGCTACAAACTAAAAAAGGCAAAATGCGGAAAGTGCCTGCGGATGCAGATACGGGAAGCTTTAGCAATACAACAATCTTATTAAATAATAGTAATGTCTGTTAGAAAATTAAAACCTATCACCCCAGGACAGAGATTCAGAGTTGTAAATAACTTTGAGGAAATTACTACCAACAAACCAGAGAAGTCTCTAACAGTTGGTATTAAAAAGTCAGGTGGACGTAACCAAACGGGTAAAATGACCATGCGTTACACCGGAGGTGGACACAAAAAGAAATACAGAATTATCGACTTCAAAAGAAACAAGCATGATGTTGAAGCGACGGTAAAAACTGTAGAATATGATCCGAACAGAACTGCTTTCATCGCATTGGTGGAATATGCAGACGGAGAGAAGAGATATATCATCGCTCCAAACGGTATCAAAGTAGACCAGAAGATTATCTCTGGCGAAAGCGTAGAGCCGAATGTAGGTAACGCAATGAAATTGAAGAACATCCCATTGGGTACTGTGATTTCTTGTGTAGAGATGAAGCCTGGCCAAGGTGCTATTTTGGCAAGAAGCGCAGGATCTTCAGCTCAGCTTACTTCCAGAGACGGTAAATATGCAATCATCAAACTTCCTTCAGGAGAATCTAGAATGATTCTTACTGAGTGTTTTGCAATGATCGGATCGGTTTCTAACTCTGATCATCAGCTTACTGTTTCAGGTAAAGCAGGTAGAAGCAGATGGTTGGGTAGAAGACCTAGAACAAGACCGGTAGTAATGAACCCTGTAGATCACCCAATGGGTGGTGGTGAAGGACGTTCTTCCGGAGGTCACCCAAGATCTAGAAACGGTATGCCAGCTAAAGGTTACAAAACCAGAAAGAAAAACAAAGCGTCTAACCGTCATATCATATCTAAACGTAAATAATTATGGCAAGATCACTTAAAAAAGGACCATTCATTCATCATACTTTAGATAAGAAGGTTCAGGCAAATGTAGAGTCTGGTAAGAAGACAGTAATCAAAACTTGGTCTAGAGCGTCTATGATCTCTCCAGACTTTGTAGGACAAACCATCGCAGTGCACAACGGGAAATCTTTTATCCCGGTTTATGTTACAGAAAACATGGTAGGTCACAAGCTAGGCGAATTTTCTCCAACAAGATCTTTCAGAGGTCATGGTGGTAACAAAAACAAAGGAAGCAGATAATCATGGGTTCAAGAAAAAGAGAAAGTGCATTAGCACGTAAATTAACAAATCAGGATGTAGTGAAAGCACTGCACAACGATTGCCCTTCTTCACCAAGAAAAATGAGATTGGTTGCTGATATCATCAGAGGTGTAGAAGTAGATAAAGCTTTGGCTATCCTTAAGTTTTCTAAAAAAGATGCTTCAAACAAATTGGAGAAAGTATTACTTTCTGCAATGGCAAACTGGCAGCTGAAGAACGAAGGTGCTGATATTGAAGAAGCAAATCTTATCGTAAAAGAAATTTTTGTAGACAGTGCAAGACAATTAAAGAGACTGAGACCTGCACCACAAGGTAGAGGGCACAGAATCAGAAAAAGATCAAACCACATTACATTAATCTTAGGTAATAAAGAAATTTAATCAAGGTATGGGACAGAAGACAAATCCAATTGGTAACAGACTAGGTATCATCAGAGGATGGGATTCTAACTGGTTTGGTGGTAAAGATTATGGAGACAGAATCGCTGAAGACTACAAAATCAGAAGATACCTTGAGGCAAGATTATCTAAAGGTGGGATTTCAAAAATCTATATTGAAAGAACATTAAAATTAGTAACCGTAACGATCACTACTGCAAGACCAGGATTGATCATCGGTAAAGGAGGACAGGAAGTTGACAAGTTAAAAGAAGAATTGAAGAAACTTACAGGTAAGGATATTCAAATCAATATTTTCGAAATCAAAAGACCAGAGCTTGATGCAGTACTTGTTGCAGACAGCATTGCCAAGCAAATCGAAAACCGTATCTCTTACAGAAGAGCTGTAAAAATGGCGATCGCTTCATCTATGAGAATGGGTGCAGAAGGTATCAAAGTACAGATCTCTGGTAGATTAAACGGTGCTGAGATGGCAAGATCTGAGAACTTCAAAGACGGAAGGATCCCATTGTCTACCTTCAGAGCAGATATCGATTATCATATCGGTGAAGCTTTGACGCAGTACGGTAAACTGGGTGTGAAAGTTTGGATCATGAAGGGAGAAGTTTACGGTAAGAGAGATCTTATGCCTTTAGTAGGACAACAGAAGAAAGGAGGTCCTTCAGGTGGTGGTAACCGTGACAGAGAAAGAGGCGGTGACAGAGACAACAGAGGAGGCGACAGAAAACCAAGAAGAAATAATTAATAAAATTTTAGAGGATAGTTTTTAAATGACCGTTACTTTTTTAAAATCTAAATTCTAAAATCTAAAATTTAAGAAATTATGTTACAACCAAAAAGAACCAAATTCCGTAGAGTTCACAAGATGAAGATGAAGGGGATTGCCCAGAGAGGGAATCAACTTGCCTACGGAACTTTCGGCATCAAAGCTACAGAAGGCGCTTGGATTACTGCTAGACAGATCGAAGCTGCTCGTATCGCTGCGACAAGATATATGAAAAGAGAAGGTCAGCTGTGGATCAAAATATTCCCGGATAAGCCGATTACCAAAAAACCTGCAGAAGTACGTATGGGTAAAGGTAAAGGTGCTGTAGAATATTGGGTAGCCGTAGTGAAGCCTGGTAAAATAATGTTTGAAGTAGGAGGTGTGCCTTACGAGATCGCTAAGGAAGCTCTTAGACTTGCGGCACAGAAACTACCAATCGTTACCAAATTTGTAGTGGCCAACGATTTTGTTAAACCTCTTTAATCTCTGAATACAATGAAAAACGCTGAAATTAAAAATCTAAGCACTGAAGATGTTCAGGCAAAATTAGCTGAAGCTAAAGCACAGTTTTCTAAAATGAAACTTGCGCACAAGATCAGCCCGCTTGAAAATCCTATTCAAATCAGAGATTTGAGAAAGACGATCGCAAGACTAAACACGCAAGTAACTAACAAACAACAATAAGATTTTCATAGATTATGGAAAGAAACTTAAGAAAAGAGAGAATCGGAATAGTTTCCAGCAATAAAATGGAAAAGACCATTGTTGTAAGTGAGACTACGCGAGTAAAGCACCCGATGTACGGTAAATTCGTTCTTAAAACGAAAAAATATACTGCACACGACGAGAATAACGAATGCACAGAAGGTGATACAGTTCTTATCCAAGAAACTAGGCCTATGAGCAAGAGTAAGAGATGGAGATTAGTAAGAATTATTGAAAAAGCTAAGTAATGTTACAAACAGAATCAAGATTAAAAGTTGCTGATAACACAGGTGCCAAAGAGGTACTCGTAATCAGAGTTCTGGGTGGTACCAGAAGAAGATATGCTTCAGTTGGTGATAAGATCGTAGTTACTATCAAAGATTCTACACCATCAGGAAACGCTAAAAAAGGTCAGGTATCTAAAGCGGTAGTAGTAAGAACAAAAAAAGCAGTAAGAAGAAAAGATGGCTCGTACATCAAATTTGAAGACAACGCTTGTGTTTTGCTAAACGCTGGAGGAGAAATGAGAGGAACACGTGTTTTCGGACCGGTTGCCAGAGAATTGAGAGACAAAGAATATATGAAAATCATTTCATTAGCTCCTGAAGTACTTTAATATTTAAAAGAAAGAAAATGTCAAAGTTAAAAATAAAAAGAGGAGATAACGTAATCGTAACTACCGGTAAGAAAGGTCTTAAAGGTAGCACAGGTGAAGTTATTGAGGTGATCAAAAAAGAAGGTAGAGACCCAAGAGTAATTGTTGCAGGACTGAACATCGTGAAAAAGCACGTGAAGCCTTCAGCGCAGAATCCGCAGGGAGGAATTACTGAGAAGGAAGCTTCTATTCATATCTCAAATGTAGCTTTAGTAGACAAAGACGGTAAAGCTATCAAAATCGGTTTCAAAATCGATGGAGACAAGAAAGTAAGAGTTAACAAAAAAACGGGTGAATCTTTATAATTTTAAATAACATGGAATATATAGCAAGACCCAAAAAAGCATATAAAGATACGATTGTTCCTGCAATGATGGAAGAATTCGGATACAAATCTGTAATGCAGGTGCCAAGACTTGAGAAAATTATTTTGTCTCAAGGTTTAGGTGATGCTACGGCAGATAAGAAAATCATCGATTATGCTGTAGAAGAACTTACAAACATCACTGGTCAAAAAGCGGTAGGTACGATCTCTAAGAAAGATGAGGCTGCTTTTAAACTGAGAAAAGGGATGCCTGTAGGTGCAAAAGTTACTCTTAGAGCAAACAAAATGTATGAGTTCCTAGACCGATTAACGTCTTCAGCTTTGCCACGTATCAGAGATTTCTCTGGTATCAAAGCAGACGGTTTCGACGGTAGAGGAAACTACAACCTTGGTATTACTGAGCAGATCATCTTCCCGGAAATCGTTATCGACAAAGTGAAGAAAATTCAGGGTATGGATATTACATTCGTTACTACTGCAAAGACAGATAAAGAAGCTAAAGCATTATTAACCCACTTCGGTTTACCGTTCAAAAAGAACTAAGAAATGGCTAAAGAATCAATGAAAGCGCGTGAGCGCAAAAGAGAAGCTACTGTAGCAAAATATGCTGAGAAGAGAAAAGCTCTTAAAGAAGCAGGTGATTACGAAGGACTTCAAAAATTGCCAAAAAATGCTTCTCCTGTAAGATTACACAACAGATGTAAACTAACAGGCAGACCTAGAGGATATATGAGAACGTTCGGAATTTCCAGAGTAACTTTCAGAGAAATGGCAAACAACGGTCTTATCCCAGGTGTAAAAAAAGCCAGCTGGTAATTTAATTACACATTAAAAATCGGGACAATTAAGTTGTCTGGAAACTAAAGAAATAAATATCAGACCTAAGTTTTTCTGAAGTCTGATATTTTAATCTTCAAGTCCTTTCAATACTGACTGTTCTTTAACCAATAATTTAAAATAAGAAATGGTAACAGATCCAATTTCAGATTTCCTAACTAGAGTAAGGAACGCACAAAGCGCAGGCCACAAAGTGGTGGAAATTCCTGCATCGAAAATCAAAAAAGAGCTTACAAAGATTTTATTCGAGCAAGGCTACATCTTAAACTACAAGTTTGAAGATAACGCTGTACAGGGTAACATCAAAATCGCTCTTAAGTATGACAAGCAGACAAACAAACCAGCAATCAAATCTATCCAGAGAGCTTCAAGACCAGGTCTACGTCAGTACAAAGGTTCTACAGAACTTCCAAGAGTACTGAACGGTTTGGGCGTAGCGATCATCTCTACTTCTAGAGGAGTGATGACTGATAAGAAAGCTAGAGAAGAGAAAGTAGGTGGTGAAGTAATTTGCTATGTTTATTAATTTTTAATCAAAGGAAAATGTCAAGAATTGGTAAAGCAATTATAACAGTTCCAGCCGGGATTACAGTATCTGAAAAAGATGGTGTAGTTACCGTAAAAGGCCCAAAGGGAGAACTTTCTCAGGAGCTTAAAGATGGAATTACTTTAGAACAGAATGATGGCGTGCTGACTTTCAGCAGACCGTCTGATTCTAAACAGCACAGAGCCCTACACGGTCTTTACCGTGCGTTGGTCAATAACATGATCTTAGGTGTGGCTAGCGGTTTCGAAAAGAAACTGGAACTAGTGGGAGTAGGTTACAGAGCATCACACGCAGGTCAAAAACTTGAGTTGGCTTTAGGTTTCTCTCACGGTATCGTACTGGAACTTCCTGGTGAAGTGAAAGTTGATACATTGACTGAAAAAGGTAAAAACCCTATTATTACTTTGTCGTCTCACGACAAACAACTTCTTGGGATGGTAGCGGCGAAAATCCGTTCATTCAGAAAGCCTGAACCTTACAAAGGAAAAGGTGTGAGATTCGTTGGAGAAATTGTTAGACGTAAAGCTGGTAAATCTGCTTAATAAAAATTAAGAAAATGGCACTAAGTAAATTAGAAAAAAGAATAAGAATAAAAAGAAGAGTGAGAGGAAAAATCTCAGGTTCTTCTGAATTGCCAAGATTATCGGTTTATAAGAGTAATAAGGAAATTTACGCTCAGTTAATCGACGATAAAGACGGTAAAACTTTAGCATCAGCTTCTTCAAGAGAGAAAGGCGTAGATGCGAACGGTACAAAAAGTGAAGTTTCTGCTGCTGTAGGTAAAGCAATCGCTGCCAAAGCTCTTGCTGCAGGAATCGAAAATATTGTGTTTGACAGAAACGGTTTTGTGTACCACGGTAGAGTGAAAGCTCTTGCTGACGGTGCGAGAGAAGGCGGACTTAAATTCTAATCATTAAATTTCGGAAAATATGTTAGGACTAGATAATATAGAAAGAGTAAAACCGGGAGGATTAGAATTAAAAGATCGTCTCGTATCCGTAAACAGGGTAACAAAAGTAACTAAAGGAGGTAGAGCTTTCGGTTTTTCTGCAATTGTAGTTGTAGGAGATGAAGCTGGTACGATCGGTTTTGGTTTGGGAAAATCTAAGGAAGTTGCCTCTGCAATCGCTAAGGCGGTAGAAGATGCAAAGAAAAACTTGGTAAAAGTTCCTGTAATGAACCACACCATTCCTCACCAGACATCAGCAAGATATGGTGGTGCAGATATCTTCATGAGACCAGCTTCTCACGGTACAGGTCTTATTGCCGGTGGTGCAGTAAGAGCGGTATTAGAGTCTGCAGGGATTCATGACATCCTTTCAAAATCTAAAGGTTCTTCTAACCCGCACAATGTGGTGAAAGCTACTTTCAAAGCGTTGTTGGATATCAGAAGACCAGAAGAGATTGCAAGAATGAGAGGAGTTTCTCTAAGTAAAGTGTTTAACGGTTAATATTACAACAATGGCTACAATCAAAGTAAAACAAGTAAGAAGCGCTATTGGAAGAACAAAAACCCAAAAGAGAACGCTTGAAGCATTAGGATTTAAGAAACTTCACCAAGTGGTAGAGCACGAAGCTACTCCTTCTATCTTAGGAATGATCGCTGCGGTAAGTCACTTACTGGAAGTTCAGAAATAATTAAAAATTCAAAGATTAAAAGATTAAATTATTCTTTCTATTTTAGCCGGAATTTTTTAATCTTTAATTTATTTAATCTTTAAATCAATAACAAAAAATGAATTTAAACAATATAAAGCCGGCTGCAGGATCTACATTCAGTTCAAAAAGAATCGGTAGAGGACAGGGTAGCGGAAAAGGTGGTACTGCTACAAAAGGTCATAAAGGACAGAAAGCAAGAGCCGGATATTCTCAGAAGATCGGTTTCGAAGGTGGGCAGATGCCATTACAGAGAAGATTGCCGAAATTTGGTTTCAAAAACGTAAACCGTAAGGAATACCGTGCAATTAATCTTGATGATATCCAAAATCTTATCGATACAAGGTCTCTTACCGGAGATATCACAAAAGAGGTTTTGATAGAAAACGGTATGGCTTCTAAAAATGAAATGGTGAAAATTATGGGTAGAGGAGATCTGAAATCAGCGGTTTCTATCTCGGCTGACAAGTTCACTAAATCTGCTGAAGATTTGATCGCTAAAGCAGGTGGAAAAGCAATTACTCTATAATAATTACTAATGAAAGAATTTATACAAACCCTCAAAAATATTTGGAGCCTTAAGGAACTTAGAGATAAAATTATCTTTACTTTAGGGATCATTCTTGTGTATAGATTCGCATCTTTCATCTCTCTGCCGGCAATTAATCTTGCGCAGGTGGGAGATCTCTTAGAGCATTATAAAGATCAGGGCGGTAACAAGCAGGGAGCAGGTCTCCTTGGCTTGCTTTCGTCGTTTACAGGTGGGGCGTTCAGTCATGCATCTGTGATGGCGTTAGGTATCATGCCTTATATCTCCGCATCAATCATTGTACAGCTGATGGGTATGGCAATCCCATATCTTCAGAAGTTACAGAAAGATGGGGAATCTGGTAGAAATACGTTGAATCAGATCACGCGTTGGCTTACCATCGGAGTCTGTCTTGTGCAGGCGCCGTCGTATCTTACGTCGATCACTCAGCTGTTTTTACCTTATGCTCAGTTTCAGTCTGCTTATTTTGTAGATCCAAATTCCATTATGTTCTGGTTGCCAAGTATTGTAATCTTGGTGGCAGGATCTGTATTTGCGATGTGGCTTGGTGAGAAAATTACCGATAAAGGAATAGGAAACGGTATTTCTATTTTGATTATGGTAGGTATTCTATCAAGACTTCCGGAAGCATTCGTGCAGGAAATCGCGGTACAAAACGGTAAAGGAGGTTTGGGTTCTATCATGATTTTGGTAGAAGTCATTTTCTGGATGCTGGTAGTACTTCTCGCAGTCGTATTATCTGTTGCTGTAAGAAAAATACCAATTCAGTATGTAAGCAGAGCTCAGGCAAGGGGAGGTGTAAATAGAAATCTCATGCAGGGAGCAAGACAGTGGATTCCGCTAAAAGTAAATGCAGCCGGTGTAATGCCGATCATCTTTGCTCAGGCACTGATGTTCGTACCTGGTTTGCTTACGAAAGTAGATGAGTCTAACACGTTTCTTGCAGGTTTCAAAAATGTATTCAGCTGGCAATACAATGTTTTGTTTGCTTTATTAATTATTATCTTCTCGTTTTTCTACACAGCGATTACCATTCCGGTAAACCAGATGGCCGATGATCTTAAGAGAAACGGCGGCTTGGTACCGAAGGTAAGACCGGGTAAAGAAACGGCTGATTATCTTGATGATATTTTATCTAAAATTACCTTGCCGGGTGCGATATTTTTATCTATCTTTGCAGTCCTTCCGGCCATAGTGCACGGAAGCCTTGTGCAGACAGATGCTTTCGCCTTATTTTTCGGCGGAACTTCGCTGCTTATTATGGTCGGGGTAGTATTAGATACGGTACAACAGATTAATACCTATCTGCTTAATCATCATTATGATGGTTTAATGCAGTCTAAATTATCAAGATCGACTGGATATTAATTTATGGCAAAACAAAAACATATTGAGCAAGACGGCGTTATTACGGAAGCACTTTCCAACGCGCAGTTTCGCGTAGAGCTAGAGAATGGGCACGTGCTTATTGCACACATCTCAGGCAAAATGAGAATGCATTACATAAAACTTTTACCTGGAGACAAGGTGAAGCTTGAAATGTCTCCCTACGATCTTACGAAGGGTAGAATCACATTCAGATATTAAGACAAAGCAAAACGCCAAATGGAGTCTCCGGATTTTCCATTTGGCTTCTGTTGCAAAACCTGCCGCCGCTGCGCTCGTGAGACAGCACCGGGACGGTGAAAAATAGTAAATATATTTCAGATATGATCTCACGATTTGATCTGGTATTTTTAAAAATATTAAATATTTCAAATGAAAGTTAGAGCATCAATTAAAAAAAGAAGTGCTGATTGCAAAATCGTTCGCAGAAAAGGCGTTCTGTTTGTAATCAACAAAAAGAACCCAAAATTTAAACAAAGACAAGGCTAAATTATGGCGAGAATTTCAGGTATTGATTTACCAAAGAACAAAAGAGGTGTTATCGGTTTAACTTATATCTACGGTATCGGAAGAAGTACTTCTTCAGAAATCCTTAAGAATGCCGGTATCAGCGAAGACAAGAAAGTCAACGAATGGAATGACGATGAATTGGCTGCAATCAGAAATTACATCACTGAAAACATTAAAGTGGAAGGTGAGCTTAGATCTGAAGTGCAATTGAACATTAAGCGATTAATGGACATAGGATGCCAACGAGGAATACGTCACAGACTAGGACTACCTTTAAGAGGCCAGAGAACGAAGAACAACTCTAGAACCCGTAAAGGAAAGAGAAAAACAGTTGCTAACAAGAAAAAGGCAAGTAAATAATCGTTAGGAATTATGGCAAAACAAACTAAAGTAGTTAAGAAAAGAAAAGTAAAAGTTGAGGCTATTGGTGAGGCGCATATTCAGGCTTCTTTCAATAACATCATCATTTCTTTAACAAATAAAGCAGGAGAAGTTATCTCTTGGGCTTCTGCCGGTAAAATGGGTTTCAGAGGTTCTAAAAAGAATACTCCGTTTGCTGCTCAGATGGCAGCAGAAAATTGCTCTACAGTAGCTCACGAAGCGGGTCTTAGAAGAGTAAAGGTGTATGTGAAAGGTCCTGGTGCAGGTAGAGAATCTGCTATCAGAACTATTCACAATTCAGGTATTGAAGTAAGCGAGATCATCGATGTTACTCCTATGCCACACAATGGATGCAGACCACCGAAAAGAAGAAGAGTTTAATTTTTAGAATTTACCCAGTATGGCAAGATATATAGGTCCTAAAACAAAAATCGCGAGAAAGTTTGGTGCTGCGATTTATGGAGACGACAAAAACTTCGAAAGAAGAAAAAACCAACCGCCAGGACAACATGGCGTTAACAAAAGAAGAGGAGCAAAGAAATCTGAATATGCTGTCCAGCTAATGGAGAAGCAGAAAGCTAAATATACTTATGGTATTTTAGAAAGACAATTTGCAAACCTTTTCGAAAAAGCACACAGAAGTAAAGGGGTAACCGGTGAAGTACTTTTGCAGCTTTGCGAATCTAGACTGGATAATGTAGTGTACAGATTTGGTTTTTCTAAGACCAGAGCAGGTGCAAGACAGTTGGTTTCTCACAGACACATCACTGTGAATGGTGAGATCCTGAACATTCCTTCTTATTTGGTAAAAGCAGGAGATGTAATTGCAGTAAGAGAGAAATCTAAATCTCTTGAAGTGATTGCTGATTCTTTAGCTTCAAAAGCAAATTACGAGTGGCTACAATTCAACGATGAGAAAAAGCAAGGTACATTCGTATCTGCTCCTGAGAGAATCCAAATTCCGGAAGACATCAAGGAACAGCTTATCGTGGAACTTTACTCTAAATAATTTTTAATCAAATTTTTGCTCAACCCAATAATATGGCAATTTTACAATTCATAAAACCCGATAAAGTAATTCTACTTAACTCTGATGAATTTAAAGGTCAATTCGAATTCAGACCTTTAGAACCAGGTTTCGGGCTTACAATCGGTAATGCTTTGAGAAGAGTATTGCTTTCTTCTCTGGAAGGATACGCTATTTCATCTATCAAAATAGAAGGTGTAGAGCACGAATTTTCAACTATTCCGGGAGTAATTGAAGACGTTACCGAAATTATTCTGAACCTGAAGCAGGTAAGACTTAAAGCTACAGCAGAAAACCAGACTACAGAGCAGGTTACCGCTAAAGTTTCAGGTCAGACCGTAATCACTGCAGGTGATTTGGGCAAATCTATTAACGGTTTCGAGATTCTGAATCCTGAGCTGATGATTTGTAACCTGAATTCAGACGTTACTTTTGAGATCACTTTTAGTATAGAAAAAGGTAGAGGGTATGTGCCTTCAGACCAAAACAAATCAAACAATGCTCCTATCGGTACCATTGCTATTGATTCTATCTTTACGCCGATCAAAAAAGTACAGTATAGTATTGAAAATTACCGTGTAGAGCAAAAGACAGACTACGAAAAACTTATATTAGATATAGAAACTGACGGCTCTATCAGCCCTCAGAATGCTTTGACAGAAGCTTCGAAGATATTAATTTATCACTTCATGCTATTCTCTGATGAGAGAATCACGCTGGAGACTGAAGCTGTGAAAGCATCTATTCAATATGACGAGGAAACACTTCACACAAGACAACTTCTTAAGTCGAAATTAGCAGATATGGATCTTTCTGTAAGAGCCCTGAACTGTCTGAAAGCGGCTGAAGTAGAAACTCTGGGTGAGCTTGTTTCTTACAGTAAGTCTGATTTGATGAAATTCAGAAATTTTGGTAAAAAATCTTTGACTGAACTCGAAGAATTGGTGCATTCAAAAGGTCTTAACTTCGGTTTCGACGTTGCAAAATATAAATTAGACGCTGATAAATAATTAATAATGAGACACGGTAAAAAATTCAATCACTTAGGAAGAACGGCTTCGCACAGAAGCGCTTTGCTTTCTAACATGGCTTGTTCTCTGATTGAGCATAAAAGAATCAACACTACTGTAGCTAAAGCTAAAGCTTTAAGAGTATACGTTGAGCCTCTATTAACAAAAGCAAAAGAAGATACTACACACAACAGAAGAATAGTTTTCTCTTATCTTCAAAGTAAAGAAGCAGTTACTGAATTGTTCAGAGCTGTAGCTCCAAAAATCGCTGAAAGAAATGGCGGGTATACAAGAATCATCAAAACTGGTTTCAGACCTGGTGATGCTGCTGATACTGCGCTTATCGAATTGGTAGATTTCAACGAGCTTTACAATCCTAACGCTGAAGAGAAGAAAACAACAAGAAGAAGCAGAAGATCTGCTACAGCTACCAAGAAAGAAGCTGTTGCAACTGAAGCTCCTGTTGCAGAAGAAACGGCAGAAGCTCCAAAGGCAGAAGCTACAGATTCTACTGAAGAAAAAGCTGGAGAATAATCATTCTCTCAGATACAAAAAAAACCGCTTAGATCTCTGAGCGGTTTTTTGTTTTCAATTAAATCTTCGTCTTCTCAAGCTCGATGATATTTTTGCCTTGGTTGATGATGATACTGTCAGCTTTCACGGTTGCTTTTATATCTTCTTTCTCGTAAAGCGTTTCGTTCGGTTTTGCCGAAACTTTATCCAGAATAAAAGTTTTGTTATTATTCCTGATTGAGATCGTACGCTTTTCCGGTGTGTAATCGAAAATTACTTTTACCAAAGTGTTATCAGATGCTTTGTAGATCACATCTTTCTTAATCGTTTTTTTTCCGTCGACGTCAGTTCGGTAGGTTACGGTACTGTCTATTTCGCCATTGTCTGCAAGCACAACGGGTGTTCCATCTGCTGCCACAACGGCTTTGTTTCCGCTTTCCTGTTTGCTGCAGCTAATAATAGCAAAGCTTACTGTAAGAATTAAGACAATTTTTTTTATCATACTTTCTGATCTTTACAAACAAAAATATTAATTTTTAAACCAAAGCTGGATAAGGTTTTTGTGAATTTGATTTAAAATGAAATATTTAAATAATGAAAATCAATTTTATATATTTAATTAACTAAAATTTAACTCATATAATCTTCACAAATAGGAAGCTATCTTTCGCGTAAACTTAAAAATTAACTAAATTTGTGTACACTATAAAAAGATAAAAATGAGTTACATTTCTTACATTGAAGCGAGACAGATTCTAGATTCCCGCGGAAATCCTACAATTGAAGTTGATGTTTTCACCGAAAGTGGTGCTATGGGCCGGGCGGCCGTACCTTCCGGCGCATCTACAGGTGAGCATGAAGCGGTAGAACTTCGCGACGGTGGTGCTGCCTGGATGGGCAAAGGCGTTTCTAAAGCTGTTGAGAATGTAAGAGAAGTAATCGCACCGGAACTGGTAGGTCTCCCTGTATTTGATCAGAATTTTATTGATCAGATCATGATCGATCTAGACGGTACAAAAAATAAAGGAAATCTTGGCGCAAATGCAATTCTCGGTGTTTCTTTGGCAGCAGCAAAAGCAGCAGCAACGGAATTGAAAATGCCTTTATACAAATATGTTGGTGGCGTAAACGCAAACACACTTCCTGTTCCAATGATGAATGTAATCAATGGCGGTTCTCACTCAGATGCGCCGATCGCTTTCCAGGAATTTATGGTGATGCCGGTAAAAGCAGAATCTTTCTCTGATTCTTTAAGAAAAGGGACTGAGATTTTCCATAATTTAAAATCTATTCTTCATTCAAGAGGTTTGTCTACTGCAGTAGGTGACGAAGGTGGTTTTGCGCCAACCTTTAAAGGAACTGAAGATGCACTTGATACTTTGCTTCAGGCGATCGAAAAAGCGGGTTACAAGCCTGGCGATGATGTAATGATTGCATTAGACTGCGCCGCTTCTGAGTTTTATAAAAACGGAATTTACGATTACAGAAAATTCCAGACAGAAGATTCTGCGCAGTTCAGCAGCAGCGAGCAGGTTTCTTACCTTGCTGAATTGGCTAATAAATATCCGATTATCTCTATTGAAGACGGTATGCACGAAGATGACTGGGATGGCTGGAAAATGCTTACCGAGAAAATTGGAGACAGAGTTCAGTTGGTAGGTGATGATTTGTTTGTGACGAATGTTGAAAGACTTGCAAAAGGTGTAGAAGAAGGTATTGCGAACTCAATTTTAGTTAAAGTAAACCAGATTGGCTCACTTTCTGAAACTATGGCCGCAGTACAGATGGCTCAGCACAACAGATTCACTTCAGTAATGTCTCACAGATCTGGAGAAACTGAAGATTCAACAATTGCAGATCTTGCCGTAGCAATGAATTGCGGGCAGATCAAAACAGGTTCTGCATCGCGTTCAGACAGAATGGCGAAGTACAACCAGTTGCTGAGAATCGAGGAAGCTTTAGGAGAAACAGCCTACTTTCCAGGGATGGATGCCTTCAAAATCAAAAGATAATTGAATAAAGCAGGTAACTGTTTTCAGGTTCCTGTTTTTTGTGTATTTTTAGAAAAATTAAATAAATAAATTAATATAATGTCAGACAACAAAGTTATATTGAATTACGACGGTAATTCGTATGAATATCCAATCGTAGACAGTACAATCGGGGACAGAGGAATCGATATTTCTAAATTAAGAGACCAGACCGGTCTTATCACTTTAGATCTTGGTTACAAAAACACCGGCGCTACCATCAGTGAAATCACTTATCTGGACGGCGATCAGGGAGAATTGTTCTACAGAGGATATCCTATCGAGCAGATTGCAGAAAAATCAAACTTTACCGAAGTGATGTATCTTTTGCTTCACGGTGATCTTCCGACTACCGAGCAGTTTGATAAATTCAACGGAAATATTAAGAAATATAACTTCGTAGCAGAAGAGATGAAGAAAATCATCGACGCATTCCCGCGTTCTGCTCACCCAATGGGCGTTTTGTCTTCACTTACTTCAGCGCTGACAGCATTTAACCCAAAAGCGGTAAATGTTAATTCTAAAGAAGAGATGGACGTTGCTGCAGAACTGCTTATAGCTAAATTTGCTCACCTTGCTGCATGGACGTACAGAAAAACTTTAGGTTTGCCTTTAAACCACGGTGATAACAATCTTAATTATGTAGAAAACTTCTACAAAATGGCTTTCAGACATCCAAATGCTGATTTTGAAATCAATCCGGTTGTAGTTGAAGCTTTAGATAAATTATTGATTCTTCATGCAGATCATGAGCAAAACTGTTCTACATCAACAGTAAGAATGGTAGGTTCTGCGCACACAGGTCTTTTCGCTTCAGTTTCTGCAGGTATTTCTGCACTTTGGGGGCCACTTCACGGTGGTGCAAACCAAGCAGTGATCGAAATGCTTGAGCTGATCGAAAAAGATGGTGGCGACGTAAACAAGTGGGTTGCAAAAGCAAAAGATAAAAACGACAGTTTCCGTTTGATGGGCTTTGGTCACAGAGTGTACAAAAACTTCGACCCGAGAGCAAAAATCATTAAGAAGGCAGCAGACGATTTGTTGGTCGCTTTAGGAATTGAAGATAAAGCTTTGGATATCGCAATGCAGCTCGAAAAAGTAGCGCTTGAAGATGATTACTTCATCGAAAGAAAATTATATCCAAACGTAGATTTCTATTCAGGAATTATCTACAGAGCATTAGGAATTCCTACAGAAATGTTCACCGTAATGTTCGCTTTGGGAAGACTTCCTGGATGGATTGCACAGTGGAAAGAAATGAGAATAAAAGGCGACCCTATCGGCAGACCAAGACAGGTTTACCAAGGCGCTCAAAAGAGAGATTATATCGATATCGCCAACAGATAAGCGGTTTAGATTTAAATATAAGGAGTCCCGAAACGATCATGTTTCGGGACTTTTTTTTGCTCATTATCATCATTTTATGCGATAACAGATATGTTAAATAATTGGGAGAAAAGATTTTTGCCTTATCATGTGTTTGTTTATATTTGCAGCAATCTCAATGTAGTACAAAAGCTTCATTTTTGTCATCAATTGCATTATTTTTATGAAATTAAATATTAAAAACGAAACCGGAAGGCTGAGATCGGTAGTCCTGGGACAGCCACAGTCAATGGGCGCAGATCCTACTTTAGCAGAAAGCTACGATGCCAAATCTTACCACTCCATTCAAAATAAAATTTATCCCAAAGAGTCTGATATTATCAGCGAAATGGCAGCTTTCGAAGAAGTTTTGCTGAAGTATGATGTAGAAGTTTTGCGACCGGATATCATCGAAGATTACAACCAGGTTTTTGCGCGCGATGTGGCCTTTGTGATCGACGATAAAATGATTATCTCTAATGTGATTGCTGACCGTGCCGATGAGCAGGATGCGTACCGACATATTTTCGAGAAGGTAAAATGGCGCGACATCATCAATCTTCCGGATACAGCTCATATAGAAGGTGGGGATGTAATTGTGTGGAATGATTTTATCTTTATAGGAACCTGCTTCTCTCAGGATTACCGAAATTTTAAAACAGCACGCACAAACGAATATGCGATAGAGATTTTAAAAGAGTACTTCCCGAAAAAACGTATTCTCGATTTTGAATTAAAGAAAAACGACCGCGAGCCGTATCAGGGGATTCTTCACCTCGACTGCACATTCAACCCGATTGCGGTGGATAAATGCATTGTGTATAAAAACGGTTTTGTGGATGAAAGTGATTACAATTTAATACTTGATATCTTCGGTGCAGAAAACTGTTTCCACGTCACGGATGAAGAAATGTTTGAGATGTGCCCGAATGTTTTCTCAATCTCCCCAGAAGTAATTGTTTCAGACAAAGCGTTTACAAGAATGAATAATCACCTCCGAAACGTGTGGGGAATGACCGTTGAAGAAATACCATACCGGGAGATTTCAAAAATGGGCGGACTGTTGAGATGCTCAACGATGCCTTTGGTGCGGGAGTAACTGTAAAGATTAATATCTTCTTCAACACCGACAAAAATCTTCAACTCATTTAATCTTCAATTTTATATCAGAAATAATGCAGACCACAGATACCGTTTTAATGATCGAGCCGATCGCATTTGGCTACAATGCAGAAACTGCCGAGAATAATTATTTTCAGATTCAGCAGGAAGGCGCTGATATTCAGGCGAAAGCTCTTACCGAATTTAATAATTTTGCCGACAAACTCAAGAGCAAAGGCATCAACGTCATCAGTATTAAAGACACCATCGATCCGCATACACCAGATTCTATTTTCCCAAATAACTGGGTGAGTTTTCACCGAAACGGAAACGTGGTTCTCTACCCGATGTTTGCGACGAACCGCAGAGTGGAACGTCGTGAAGATATCATCGAAAGAATAAAAAATCAGGGTTTTGAAGTTTCCGAAATCGACGACTGGTCGCTGCCGGAATTTCAGGGACATTATCTGGAAGGAACGGGAAGCATGATTTTCGATCACGAAAACAGAATCGCGTATGGCTCGGTTTCGCTTAGACTTGATGAAAATCTTTTCCGTGAGTTTTGTGACAAATACAATTTCACGCCGATTGTCTTTCATTCATTCCAAAACGTTGGTGAAGAGCGTCTGCCGATTTATCATACCAACGTAATGATGTGCGTGGCCGATAAGTTTGTGGTGATCTGCCTCAACTGTATCGACAGCGAACTGGAACGCAATAAAGTAGCCGAAACCATAAAAAATTCAGGTAAAGAAATCATCGAAATTTCGGAAGAGCAGATGCAGCAGTTTGCCGGAAATATGCTTCAGGTTAATAATATGCAAGGTGAAAAATTTCTCGTAATGAGCCAGACAGCATACAAATCTCTACATCAGGATCAGATCTCCGCAATTGAAAAATACTGTGAAATTATTTATTCTGATCTGCATACGATCGAAACCAATGGCGGCGGAAGTGCGAGATGCATGCTTGCCGAAGTTTTCCTTCCAAAGAATTAATTTTAAGCAAAAAATAAGAAATCCGGTTCTCACATGAGACCGGATTTTTTGTTTTTAATCATTAGTAAATTTTACCTATTTCATTCATTAAAACGATTGCATAATAGAAAAGACCTGTCACACAAGGCGACAGGTCTTTAAACAATATAAAATATGAAGTAAAAAATAAGGATTATCGGGTTCTGTTTTTAATCTCGTCAGACGCGCCTTCGATCGTTCTTACCTTCTTCACTTTCTGGTTTCCGAAGTTGTATACGATGCTGAGAGAGCCACCCTGGCGGAACGTGTCATTCTTAATATAGTTGTAAGTTCCGTTTGGCTGTACGTCTTCAATCTCTACAATGTTGGTACGCAAAACGTCATTCAGATTCAAAGCAAACGTCCAGTCGTTCCAGTTTTTCTTGATGCTCAGGTCGAGGCTCATCATACTTTTCAACACCCCAAGTTCGATCTGCTGCTTGTCGGTAAAGAAATAATTAACACCCAAAAACCAGGTTTTCTTTTTGTCAAGACGGAGCGTGTTGTTGGTCTGAATTAAAATACTGTTCGACTTACGGTTGTTGGTATACGTTTCGAAAATCTGTCCGGTGGTAGGATCAGTATTTAAGCTTCCGTTGATGATGTTGTGCTGGAAACCAAGTGTGAAATTGCTGGTAAGATACTGTTTGAAAAACGTACGCTGCATACCTGCAGACGCGGTCATCTGTTGCTGCGTACCAAAATTGGTGCGGATGTAAGCCAGCTGGCGATACTTCACGCCGTCTCTCTCGATCTCGCGCTGCAAAGGCACCTGCGTGATTTCGTCTTTAATGTAAGAATGATTTAAAATCACAAAATACGAGTTTCTGTACATGTAAGTCAACTCCTGGTTGTAATTGCTGGCGGCTTTTACAAACGGATTGTTCTGTGTGTAGTTGTCTCTGGTAAGGATATTCCGCACCGGATTCAGTTCCCAGAAACTCGGTCTTCTCATGCGGCTGCTGAATGCGTAGGAAAGATTGTTGGTATCGTTTAAAGCATAATTAAAACTCAGATACGGCAACAGATTGTTGTAGTTCTGGCGGATGCTTCGGTATTCCGGAGAGGCATTGTCAGACGTTCCGAGGCTTTTTGTCATCTCATATCGCGTCCCAATTTTCCCGGAAAACTTCTCGCTGAATTTCTTTTCAGCTGTAAGGTACAGGCCTAAAATGTTTTCGTCATATATAAAATGATTCGGCATCGACATCGGAGTTTGGCCGGTAATAAAAGTGTCGCTTTTCGTATCGTTGTCAGTTTTAGTTTTGTTAAAATTTCCTCCGATGCTTACTGTAAAATCATTTTTGAACTTCTGAATATAGTCTGCCATTCCCGAAAAATTATTGACAACCTGCGGAAGATTCTGAATAATCGTCTGCTCCAGACCGAGATCTCTCCCAAAAATATCTGCAGCATACGTGCGGTTATCTGTAAACTGAAATCTTTTGAAATTAAGATACGCTGCATTCAGAAGGAGTTTACTTCCGAGAGAATCGGTGTGAAGTTCGTAATTGAGGTTCAAAGAATTGTTATAAGATCTTGCATCTTCACGGTTTCTGGAGTTGGTGTAGGTCGTCACCTGCGACTGGCTCGCATCATCAAAATATTTAATGGTATTGAAGAGATTCACCGTAGAATTGTAGCTGCGGTTTGCGTAAGAATTCCATGTGAGCGCGATATTGCTTTTTTCTGTCAGCTGATAATCGGCATTCAGATAACCGCCAAGGCTCAGATTCGGGTCGTCTACAGTTCCCACAGATTCGCTGGAAGATTTTGCGTTTCCGTTTTTCAGAAGATATTCCTGTCCGCGGATGTTGCCTCCGCTGTTCAGATTGGCGCTGATACCGAGTTTGTCTTTTCGGTAATTTGCTGAAAAGCTGGCGCTGCTTGCATTAAATTTATCCTGCGAATTGGCCATTCTCATGTTGCCGTTCAGCCCGTCGCTCATTTTCTTTTTTAAAATAATATTGATGATTCCGTCGGAAGATTCCACCTGAAATTCACTTCCCGGAACCGTAATCACCTCAATTTTCTGAATATTTTCTGCCGGTGTATTTTTTAGAAACGAAACCATAGATTCTGCATCCATATTTGTTTTGCGTCCGTTGATGTAAATGACAGCGTTATTTTTTCCGGTAATTTTTAAGGTTTTGTCATCCGTTGTAGAGATCAGCGGAGTCTGCTTCAAAAGATCAAACGTCGTGTTTCCTTTGGCGACTGGCGAAGAGGCAACGTCGTATACGAAACGGTCACTTTCCTTTTTAAAAACTTTTTTGGTGAGCGTTACGGCTTCAATATTTTTCGTTTTTGCCGAATCGGGTCTTGTTTCCTGAGCAAATGTAAATCCTGAAAAGAAAAGAGCGGCGATGAGTAGTGGAGTTTTCATAGGGAAGATGTTTAGTTTATAGAGATGCTTGTATTTGTTATTAATTAACATTGCAAAGATATTTAATTAAAATAGTATCATGCAATACAAAGTAGTAAATAAAGTTTGCTTTTTATTTTAAATGATTGATAATTAGCATAAAAAGTTTTTCTTATAAATTTACCTTTGCACTTTCTTATCCATATAACAGTTTAAAACGCAATTTCATTACCTCGGTCAAAATGATTGTGACCGTCTTTAGATTTTCATAACATTGGTGTTAAATTTTTAAAAAAAGCCTAGTGAAATGGTGTATGTAAATTATGGCTCAAAAGATGCAGCTAATTTTTTGGAGCACTTTCTACTTTTGTTACAAACGGAAGTTTTTCAATTAATACTTTAAGTTGCTCATCCGCTTCACAGGGAGCATTTTTTGCGGTAGATAATGCCAATGTTCAAATGTCACAAAATATTAATTTTACTGCCACGACGCCTTTAACTAGTTTATGAAATAGAGTAGTTTGTACTACTATGAATGAATTTATAAATTACCAGATTGATAACCAGGCACCCCGAAAATCTTCCTCTACCAATTGGTGCGTCATATTCTAATGGTACACTACATTGAGCATAACTTGTTTCCCTGCAAATTCAGCTTTGGGAGGCTTTCAGGTGATAGTTCCTAATGTAGCGGGTTTAGGAGCGTACACAAATCTGTATAATAGAACAGTAGATGGCGCCGGCTCAATTTCTCCCGTAGGAAATAATTTGATATTACAAGTAAATAATCTTGGTGCTGTAGGAAAGTATATTGATTTCACTATTACAGGAAGCTATCAAAGTAACAGTGGGGCGCATACACTGAATTTAACGGGTCATGTCATTAGGGATAATTGACCTGAAGTAAAAACAATAAAGGACTTTTTTCAAAGTCCTTTATTTATTCCCTGTCGAAGCGGGCGAGTTTGAGGTCAATCCAAATGGTAGCAAAAGGAAAGAAGGCAGCTAGTAGTGAGAAAACCGTGTCTTCATCATCCCATTTAAAAATAGTCCGCATTGATGGTAAAAGCAAAAGATACAGTGTGAAAAACAAACCGTGCAGACTGCCGATAACGCTGATGTAAATAATAGCAAAAATATTTTCGGGCTCCACGCGAACCCAGATCATTGCCGTGAAAAGAATCAGCCAGGAAATTGCCTCTGCCACGCAGATCTGCCTGAATCTTTTAACTAATAATTCTTGAGAATATTTTGAGAAAAAGTTTTCCAGAAACTCCATAATGCAAAGATTAAATTTAACTAACAAGATTAACGGTAAAAATTACTGCCGTCCAGATATTCAAAAACTTCCGGTGGCAGCATAGGGCGCACATTTTTTCCTTCTTTTATCATCATCCGGATCTCCGTGGCGGAAAGTTCGATAACCGGCGCTTTTATCACTGAAATATTTTCGTGCTGAAAATATTCTTTTTCCGATGTTTTATTCGCAAAAACTCTTGGGTAAACGATGATATGATGATTTTGAACCAAAAGATCAGAATTTTTCCATTTTTTTAATCCGGCAAGATTATCCTCACCCATAATTAAACTGAAAGAATGATCAGGATATTTTTCTTTAAGATGTGTAAGTGTATCGATCGTATAACTCGGCGTCGGCAAAGAAAACTCAACATTTGAGGCACGCATTTTCGAATAATTTTTTACCGCAAGCTGCACCATATCCAGTCGGTTATGATCTTTAAGAAGTGATTTTTTTTCTTTAAAAGGATTTTGCGGACTCACGACAAACCAAAGTTCATCCATATCAGAATTTTCCAGAATATAATTGGCCAAGATAAGATGTCCGATATGAATGGGATTGAACGAACCGAAAAATAAACCTGTTTTTTTCATACTTCGAAAAATGAGGATTTAGTTTTGAGTATAATCGCTTTCCAGAAACTTCACATCGCGGATGCTGAGGTAATGTGTTACATTTCCTTTCCAGTGATTTTCCTCTAAAGTAAAGGCAAGGTCGAAAGATTTGGTTCGGAAATCATCGGCAAACTGACCAAGTTTAAAACCGACGCATTCTATATTTCTGCCGGTAGATTCCTGTTTGATATAAAATTTCACGTGATTATTTTCTTTGCCCATCGTCTTTACAAAACCTGAAATTTTCTGATTTCTGAGAACCAGATTCGGCTTCATATTTTGCGGACCGAAAGGTGCGAGCTTCCGGTGAAAATTAATAAAATCACGGTTGATTTCGTCGACCGTAATTTCAGAATCTACCGCAATGCTAGGCTCTTTCTGATGTTCCTTAATCTTTTCTGCAACGGTTTTTTCAAACTGAATTTTAAAAGCTTCAAACTTTTCTTTTTCCATGGAAAGACCTGCCGCAGCATGATGTCCGCCAAATTTTAAGAAATGTTCCGAACAAAGATCGAGTGCTTCATGAATGTCAAAATCGGCTACCGAACGTGCGGAAGCGACCATTTCGCCATTGTTTCCGTCGGTGAAAACAAGCGTTGGTTTATAATAAGTTTCAATAAGTCTTGAGGCAACAATTCCGATCACGCCTTTGTTCCACTCAGGATGGTAAACAATCGTAGCAAACTTCGACTGTTGCTGAGATTCTATTACCTGATTTAAAGCAGAAAGGGTAGAATTCATATCCAGTTCGCGGCGCTCGTCATTAAGATTCATAATATCGCCGACGATTTCGTGTGCGTGCTTTAGATTGTCTGAAACCATCAGTTCTACAGCAGCTTTTCCCTGAGAAATTCTGCCGGCAGCGTTTATTTTTGGAGCGATTTCAAAAACGATATTTGAAATTTCAAAATGCGAAAGTTTATCATCCGGAATTAAAAGCCGGAGACCAAGATTTCTTGTTTTGCGGAGAATCTTGAGACCCATTTTTGCAAAAACACGGTTTTCGCCAGTCATAGAAACGATATCTGCCGCAATCGAAATCGCGAGAAGATCAGTGAGTTCAAAAAGTTCCGTTTCCGGAATTTTATAGATGGTATTCAGGCCCTGGCAAAGTTTAAAACCTACGCCACAACCGGAAAGTTCTTTAAAAGGATATCTGCAGTCAGTTCTTTTCGGATCTAAAACCGCGACCGCATCAGGAATATTTTCGCCTGGAAGGTGGTGATCACAGATAATGAAATCTATTTCTTTCTCTTTGGCATAGCTTATCATATCGGTTGCCTTGATGCCGCAGTCCAATGCGATGATAAGAGAAAAACCGTTTGTTTTGGCAAAATCGATTCCTTCAGTTGAAATTCCGTAACCTTCAGAATTTCTGTCAGGAATGTAGTAATCAAGATATTTTTTATGAACAATTTTTCTGAGATAAAGATACATCAGCGCTACAGCAGTGGTGCCATCTACGTCGTAATCTCCGTACACCATTATTTTTTCACCGTTTTCTATTGCGTTTGCAATGCGCTCAACTGCTTTCTGCATGTCGGCCATGAGGAAAGGATTGTGAATGTCGGTGAAATTTGGCTTGAAAAATTCGCGGGCTTTCTGATAATTATCGATGCCACGCATCACCAAAAGTTTAGATTCAAAAGTGCCGAAGCCGAGAGACGAACTCAGTGCGTCTACAATTTCTTCATCAGGCTCTTCTTTAAAAATCCATTTTTGGCTCATGTCACAAAAATAGCGAAAATTTATGGTAATTTCAATTGATACGTTTTTAAAAACATCAGAGGATGAGTACGAATGGTTTATGTTTTGCTAAGAAATTTTAACGATAGTTTTGATTGTTTAAAAATATTTTAAAAAAATCATCAATTGTAAAAACCGCCCGATAAAAACTATCGTAAGTAAAGTTAAATTCTAATTCTAAACCTTTCTAAAATAACATTATGAAAAAAACTGTTCAAGTCTCTAACCAGGGCGCCACTCTGGATACCAGCAGACGAAATTTTCTAAAACTAAGTGGCATCGGTATTATGGCTGCCGGCCTTACATTGGTAGGATGCGATGATGACCGTTTTGACTATAACGAGACTAACGTATTTGATCTCGGTACTGGTGATGTAGGTGTTCTAAACTATGCTTACGCACTAGAGCAGTTAGAAGCCGACTTTTACACGAAAGTAGTAAACGGAACTAACTTTAATTCTATCTTCTCTACTACGGAAAGACAGGTGATGACAGATTTGTATAATCACGAGGTAATCCACAGAGATTTTTTCAAAGCTGCACTAACGGGAGTTACAGCGAACGTATTGCCAACTTTGGAATTTCAGTATCCAAACGTAAATTTTAATGACAGAAGTTCAGTTTTAGCAACTGCAAAAGCATTGGAAGATACAGGTGTTGCCGCTTATAACGGTGCAGGAAAGTATATTAAAAATGCAGCTTATCTGGTAATTGCAGGTCAGATTGTTTCAGTTGAAGCAAGACACGCATCAGCGATCAGATCGCTTATAAGTCCGGGAACAACTTCTTTTGCAGGTGATGATGTAATCGACGCAAACGGTCTTGATGTGGCAAAAGAGCCAAAAGAAATCGTAGGTGTTGCAGGAGCATTCATCAAAACGCCATTTACCTGGAAAGAAAGAATCTAAACTAACCTCAATTATTTAAATTTACCATTATGAATTTTCTAAAAATACTAGATAAAATTGCGAACGAAGATTTGTCGTTCAAGCAAACATCGCGTGCGGGAGCACTTTCAGATCTTACTGCATTCGGAAAAAAAGCAGCAGCAGTTGCCATTCCTCTAGGATTGGCAGGAGCAATGTCTGGAAACGCAAAAGCACAGGTAGCTACACCTGCGCCAACTACAGGTAATCCTGTAACAGCGAAAAGTGCACTTACAGATGCGTTACAGTTAGCTCTTACATTGGAATATCTTGAAGATGATTATTACACGAAAGGTTTGGCTATGACCAACCTGATCCCAACAGCGGACCGTGTCATTTTCCAGCAGATTTTAAAGCACGAAAGTGCTCACGTTGCTTTCCTTAAAAGTACTTTAACTTCTTTAGGTGTAACTCCAGGAGCAAAACCAAACTTTAACTATACCTTAAACGGTCAGTTCTCACCAATGACTAATTACACTCAGTTTCTTGTGCTAGCTCAGGCTTTTGAAGATACTGGTGTAAGAGCATATAAAGGTCAGGCAGGAAATGTAATGTCTAGCCAGGCAGTGTTGCAGGCAGCGTTACAGATTCACTCAGTAGAAGCGAGACACGCGTCTATGGTAAGAAGAATTCGTGCTCAAAAAGGATGGATTGAAGGAAACGATGGTGGGAACATGCCTTCTCAGACAAACGCTGTTTACGCAGGTGAAGAGCAGACAATTCAGGCCGGATTTAATACAGCAACTAAATTTGGTGCAGCGGCAGGTTCTGCAGCTTATGACGAAATTCTTACCACTGCACAGACAACAGCAATCGCTAGTTTGTTTATTCAGTAATAAATAGCTTTTAAGTATAGTACAAATCCTCTTCTGCTTTGCCAAAAGAGGATTTTTTATTTATTTAAAACAAAAATTCCCGGAATAGTTTTCCGGGAATTTTATTATTAAAATAATGCTGCTAATTACGCATACATTTTTTCTCTCATTTCTTTGATCTTTTTGTCAGCCAGATATTCATCGTAAGTTGTTTCGCGGTCGATGATTCCGTTTGGTGTCAGTTCGATAATTCTGTTACAAACTGTAGAAAGCATTTCATGGTCATGTGAAGATAGTAGAAGATTTCCTTTAAAATTCGATAAAGAGTTATTTAAAGTAGTGATACTCTCAAGATCCAAGTGATTGGTAGGTTCATCCAAAAGCAAAACGTTGGCTTTCTGCAACATCATTCGGCTAAACATACAACGCATTTTTTCGCCTCCGGAAAGTACTTTACAGGATTTCAGAGCCTCATCACCGGAGAAAAGCATTCTTCCTAAAAATCCTCTCATAAATTCCTCATGGCGCTCCTCATCATTTTTGGTATATTGTCTCAACCAGTCTACCAGATTAATGTCTTCCTGAAAAAACGTAGAATTATCAAGCGGCATATACGACTGATTTGTCGTAACGCCCCAAGCCAAACTTCCCTGATCTGGCTGTGTATTTCCAGCAAGAATTTCAAAAAATTCGGTGATTGCCAAAGAGTTTTTAGATAATACGGCTACTTTATCGCCTTTCTTTAAATTTAAATTGATATTTGAAAACAGAAGCTCCCCGTCTTTTGTTTTTTCAAGATTTTTTACATCCAAAATCTGGTCTCCAACTTCTCTTTCCATCTCAAAAATAATTGCAGGATATCTTCTTGATGAAGGTTTGATGTCGTCGATATTCAGCTTGTCTATCATTTTCTTTCTCGCAGTGGCCTGTTTTGCTTTCGCAACGTTTGAGCTGAATCGTGCGATGAAATCCTGAAGTTCTTTCTTCTTTTCCTCTGCTTTTTTATTAGCCTGAGCTCTCTGTCTGGTTGCTAGCTGCGAAGCCTGATACCAGAATGAATAATTACCCGTGTAAAGATTTAATTTAGCATAATCTAAATCGCCAATATGCGTACAGACGGTATCTAAAAAGTGACGGTCGTGAGAAACCACGATCACTGTATTTTCGTAATCTGCTAAAAAGTTTTCAAGCCACGCGATGGTTTCAATATCCAAATCGTTGGTAGGTTCATCAAGAATTAAAACATCCGGACTTCCAAATAAAGCTTGTGCCAGAAGCACTTTCACTTTATCCTGATTTTCCAGTTCACTCATCATTTGCCAGTGCATACTGTCTTTGATGCCGACGTTTGAGAGCATTGTTTGCGCATCCGGCTCAGCTGTCCAGCCGCCCATTTCGTCGTAGATTACACCAAGTTCACCTGCTTTAATGCCGTCTTCGTCAGAAAAATTTTCCTTCGCATAAAGGGCATCCATTTCTTCTTTTATTTCAAATAATCTGCTGTTACCACGTAAAACGGTTTCCAGTACAGTATATTGATCGTATGCAAAGTGATCCTGCTCAAGTACAGACATTCTTTTTCCTGGCTCCAGAGAAACATGGCCGGTTGTAGGATCTTGCTTGCCTGTAAGTATTTTCAGAAAGGTCGATTTTCCAGCCCCATTTGCCCCGATAATTCCGTAGCAGTTTCCTTTTGTAAACATGATGTTTACGTCATCAAAAAGAATTCTCTTCCCAAATTGTAAAGATAAGTTAGATACTGTTAACATATAGTTTGTAAATTTGGCGCAAAATTACGAAAAGAAATCGGGTAATTATAATATTGTAATTATCAAGTTTTTGTAGGCGCAGTTTTTGATTATCACACGAGCAGATTTTATTTAAATGAAAATAGAAAAGACAGTTACGATTCTTAACAAAAGAGCAAAATTCGAGTATGAAATTCTCGAGCAGGTAGAGGCCGGCATCGTACTGACAGGAACAGAGATAAAATCGTTAAGGTCTTCTAAGGCTTCTATCACAGAATCTTTCTGTCAGTTTATTGATAATGAGTTATATATTATTAATATGATGATCGATGAATATAAGCTGGGTACCTTTTATAATCACAAGACAAAAAGGGAACGAAAATTGCTGTTGCACAAAAAAGAAATTCTGCGTTTTGAAAAGAAGATGAAAGACGCCGGAAACACGATTATCGCATTGAAGTTGTATATCAATAGCAGTGGGAAGGCTAAGGTTTTAATAGCATTGGCGAGAGGTAAAAAACTCTTTGATAAGAGAGAGGCCATAAAAGATAGAGAAAATAAGCGAAACCTCGACAGAATATTAAAGAAAAGTTAAAAATCACTTTGAAAACTTTGTTTATAAAGAAAAATTATATTTATTTTGCAATATCAATTATTTAATCAATTAATTCTATGAAAAATCTAAAGTTAGGACTTTCAGCAGTGGCGCTTACTGTGGCCTCTACTGTTTTTGCCCAGACGACCAACAATCCGTGGTTAATCGGAGTTGGTGCGCACGGCGAAAATCACATAGCAGTGCGTAACGACATCAGTGGTTCGTTTGCTGTGAAAAATTTACAAAAGAGAATGTTCAACGTAGGGAACTATTCTATCACTCCGCCATTATCTAAATTAACTGTTGCGAGAAACATCGCAAAAGGTTTTGTAATCGACTGGTCTACTACTGTAGGTAACGTTGAGAACATGAGATTTAATAACGGTAAAGAATTTATGTTGATGACCGGTTTAGGTCTTCAGGTAAAAGCTGCAGGTCTTCTTTGGGACGAAGAGTCTTGGTTTGATCCGTATTTGAGAGTTGGTGGTAACTACCTTAGACAAGATTACACAGGTCTTACATTTCCTAGAACTGATGTAACAGGTCTTCTTCTTACAAACGGAGAAAACGGTAATGAAAACGGTAAAGCTAATTTCTTTACAGTTTCTGCTGGTGCTGGTGCTAACTTCTGGTTGACTAAGAACTTCGGTCTTGGTGTAACTGGAGATTACGTAGGTACTCCAACAGACAAAGCTCAGTATGCAAACTTTTGGCAAGCTTCTGCTTCCTTATTATTTAGATTTGGAAACAGAGATAGAGATAAGGATGGTATCCTAGATAAAGATGATTTGTGTCCTGATACACCAGGTTTACCAGAATTCCAGGGATGTCCTGATACAGACGGTGATGGAGTTCCAGATAAAGACGATCAGTGTCCAGATGTTGCTGGTCCGGTTGAAAACAACGGTTGCCCTTGGCCAGATACTGATGGAGACGGAATTATCGACAAAGATGATGCTTGTCCTACAGTTGCAGGTCCTGCAGAAAACAACGGTTGTCCTTGGCCAGATACTGACGGCGACGGAATCTTAGATAAGGATGATGCTTGTCCTAATGTACCAGGTGTTGCTGAATTCCAAGGATGTCCTCCTCCAGCGAAACCACCAATCGTTGAGGTTTTGACAACTGAATTGAAAGATATCTTGTTTGACTTTAACAAAGCTACAATCAGACCTCAGTCTAACGGTAGATTAGATAATGCTGCTAAAATTATTAAAGAAGCTCCAGTTGAGAACTTTGTAGTAGTAGGTATGACGGATAAAAAAGGTAGCGATGCTTACAACTTAAAACTTTCTAGAGAAAGAGCTGCATCTGTAGTAAATGCTTTGGAAGCGAGAGGCGTAAATCCATCAGTGCTTAAATCAATCGGTATCGGTGAGCAGGAAGCTACAGTTCCAGAAACAGCTACTGACGCTGAAAGAATGGCTGACAGAAAAGTAATCGTAAGAGCTGTAACAGGATCTGAGTGGGAAACCATGAAGAAAAATGATATGACAGTTGCTACGCCTGTTAAGAAAAAAGCTCCGGCTAAGAAAAAAAGAAAATAATTAGATTTTCTTAATACTATAAATACCTTCGGTTTTCCGGAGGTATTTTTTTTATGCCTGAAATTGATTATTTTTGTTTAAATATTACAAAAGAAAAATGGGAAGAGCATTTGAATATAGAAAAGCATCTAAGATGGCCCGCTGGGATAAAATGGCCAAAACTTTTTCGAAAATCGGGAAAGATATTGCATTAGCGGTAAAAGCTGGAGGATCAGATCCAGAAGCAAATCCTGCACTGCGAAGATGTATTCAGAATGCTAAAGGCGCCAACATGCCTAAAGACAATGTGGAGCGTGCCATCAAGAAAGCGAGTGGAGCTGATGCAGAAAACTATGAGGAAATCACATATGAAGGTTACGGTCAAGGTGGTGTCGCATTTTTCGTTGAATGCACAACCAATAACACAACGCGTACTGTAGCTAACGTTCGTGCTATTTTCAATAAATTTGATGGAAACTTAGGTAAGAATGGTGAGTTGGCATTTATCTTCGACAGAAAAGGAATTTTCAGTATCGATCGTGCTCAGATCAAAATGGATTGGGATGATTTTGAAATGGAAATGATCGACGGCGGCGCAGAAGATGTAGAAAGCGACGATGATGAGGTAATGATTACCACAGCTTTTGAAGACTTCGGAATGTTATCACATAAGCTTGATGAGCTTGGTATTGAAGTAAAAAGTGCTGAATTGCAGAGAATTCCTAATCTTTCAAAAGATGTTAGCGACGAGCAGTTTAAAGCCAATATGAAGATGCTCGAACGCTTCGAGGAAGATGACGATGTGCAGAATGTCTTCCATAATATGGAGATTACAGACGCGCATCTGGAGGCGATGTAAATATAATCTTAGATTCATATACAGTTCACTTTCAAGTCTTTTCTTTGCTTAAAATCTTTTATGAAAAGAAATCTTGAGCTGGTAGTGATTTCTGATGTGCATCTTGGTACATACGGCTGCAAAGCCAAAGAACTGCTTCGGTATTTGAATTCCATTCAGCCTAAAACGCTCGTTTTGAATGGTGATATTATCGATATCTGGCAGTTCAAAAAATCTTATTTTCCGAAAACGCATCTTAAGGTGATCAAGAAAATTCTTTCTTTTGCCACCAAGAATACAGATGTATACTACATTACCGGAAATCATGACGAAATGTTCAGGAAATTTACAGACTTTGAGTTGGGCAAACTCAAAGTCTGTAATAAACTGTGCCTTGAACTTGACCGAAAAAAAACCTGGATTTTTCACGGAGATGTTTTTGATGCTTCCGTGCAGCACTCAAAGTGGATTGCAAAGCTTGGAGGCAAAGGCTACGATCTTCTGATTGTAATTAATAATCTTGTAAACTGGTTTTTGGACAAACTGGGAAAAGAGAAATATTCATTTTCAAAAAAGATTAAAAACAACGTAAAAAAGGCCGTGAAATACATTGGAGATTTTGAACTTACAGCATCAGAACTGGCAATCGACAATGCTTATGATTACGTAATTTGCGGACATATTCATCAGCCACAGATTCGTGAAGTGACTAACAGGAAAGGTACGTGCACATACTTAAATTCCGGTGACTGGATCGAAAATCTTTCTGCTTTAGAATATAATCTAGGAAAGTGGAATATTTTCTATTACGAAGAGCATAAAGATCTTCTGAAAGATGAGATCGAAGAAGAATTTGCTGAAATGGATCACGCTGATTTACTTAAAATCGTAACACAATTTGCATAACATGAAAGTTCTGTACGCCTTTCAGGGAACGGGAAACGGCCACATCGCACGAGCTCAGCAGATCATTCCCATTCTTAAAAAACATGCAACCGTAGATACATTGATCAGCGGACATCAATCGCAGCTGTGTGGTGATTTTGACATTGATTTTCAGCATCGCGGAATTTCTCTGCTCTACAACAAAACCGGTGGGCTTTCCTATAAAAAAATCATTGCTGAAAACGATTTTAAAAAAACTGTAAAACTGATCCGCGAAATTGACCTGCAGCATTACGATCTTATCATAAACGATTACGAACCGATCACTGCGTGGGCAAGTAAAATCAGAGGTTTTAATATGATTGAAATGAGTCATCAGGCAGCTTTAAGTTTTGCAGAAACGCCAAAACCTAAACGCAAAGAGATTTTCGGAAACTTGTTTTTAAAGCATTACGCTCCGAGCAAAATTAAAATTGGGTTCCACTTTGAGAATTATCATTCACAGATCAAAAAACCGGTGATCAGGGAGAAAATTAGAAATTTAAATCCAGAGAGAAATGGCTTTTATATTGTTTATCTTCCCAGTTTTTCAGACGAAAATATTATAAAACTGCTTTCGCAAGTCGATGTTCAGTGGAAAGTTTTTTCTAAATATACTAAAACCAATTATAGAATTAATAACATCGAAATTTTTCCTGTCGGAGAATCGGCATTTCTTTCCAGTTTCGAATTGTGTGAAGGAATTCTGTGCAATGCCGGTTTCGAAGGCCCTGCAGAAGCTTTGTTTTTAAATAAAAAACTCTTTGTGATTCCTATTCATCGGCAGTATGAACAGGAATGTAATGCTTTTGCACTTCAGCAAATGGGAATTCCCACTTCAAAAAAATTGGATATTGTAGAAATTCAAAAATGGGTTAATTCAGAACAAAATCATCAGGTTTTCTATCCTAATGACGTTGAGGAAACTATTCTAAAAAACGTTTTATCGATGTAGAAAAATATCTTCCACATCATTCATCCGCGACATTACAGCGCGGGCGTAAGAGCAGTGCGGATAGACTTTCCAGTTATTGTCGCGCGCATATTTTATAGCTTCTTCCACAAGATATTTTCCCATTCCACGGCCTTCGAATTCACGGTGAACCAAAACGAAAGATATAATGAGTTTATTTTCTTCAGGAAAAACAGTGTAGGTCAGTCGGCCAACTTCAGCAGTTTCTTTTTTTAAAGTAATCACGCCGCCGTTTCCGGTTTTTTTATTTTCAAATAGCATAAAACGGTTTTATATTTTCCATCAAAAATTAAACCGACATGTCTTTTGTTGATTTAAAAATGATTCGTTAAAGATCTCGTCCCGTATAGTAATTGTAATCTTTGATAACCGTTCCCACGAACTGCCGCTCAGTCATTTTAGTAGGATCAATCTCGATTTTCAGAAGCTCTTTTATTTTAGTTGAAAGTCTGCTGATCACTTTGCGGTCATCAAGATTCAGGGCACTTACGTAGTTTTCTTTGATGATGCGCATATCGTTGTCATTTAAAGCAACAACCTGCGGAAACTGCGGAACATAATCTGCCTGAATATTCTCTAAAATTGTATGTGAGATATTGATGTCGTTGCGTAGGGAAATCACCGCCGTTCCGGCTGCCATGTCGCCCAAACGCTGATTGTTTTTTGAAACGATGATGGCAATTAAACCAATTAGAAGAATCGAAACATCGATAATTCTGAAAATCCATCGGATCAGATAATCGCCAAAACCTGCCTGATAACCGTCGATTTTCACCACACGAAGTTTCATGATTTTTTTTCCGGGCGTCTGGCCGTCCATCAGCGTTTCCAGAACCAAAAAATAGAGCTGCGACGGAAGTAGTATTATCAGATAAACAGCACCTTGGCTCCAGTTGTCCATTCCCTGTAAAATATAGCCCAGTTTAAAGAACCCGTAAAACAGATAAAGACATAAACCCGCGAAGCTGTATTTTATCAAAAAGTCAATAAAAAATGCCACGAAGCGCTCACCAACGTTTGAAACATTAAAATTAATATTTACATTTTGTGACGTATTGATCGCTATTTGAGACATATTTTTTGTTATTTTAGCCTTAGATATGAGAGAGGTTTACTTCATCAAACAAAATAAAGAAAAATGGTTGGGAATTGAGCAGGTAATCAACGGTAAATTGAAAAAAAATCCGGATGATCTCTCGTCGCTGTACATCAACCTCATCAACGATCTTTCCTTTGCCCAAACCTATTATCCGAAAAGCAATACCACGGTTTATCTCAATCATCTTTCTTCCAGAATTTACCAGAAAATTTATAAAACCAAGCGCACCGAAAAAAACCGGCTTCTGCATTTTTTCTTTACAGAAGTTCCGCTGCTCGTGTATGAGTACCGGAGATTCATGACTTATGCTTTTATTTTCTTTTTCATTTTTACGATGGTCGGTGTTTTGTCGGCGATTTACGATAAAGAATTTGTAAATATCATTCTTGGTGATGAATATGTAAACCGCACAATTCGGAATATTAAAGCCGGAAATCCGGTAGGCGTTTATCAGGAAGGCAGCACGTGGGGAAGCACAATTACTATTACCTTTAATAACATTGGAGTAGGTGCCAAAATGTATCTTTTTGGCATTATTGGCGGCATCGGTTCGCTGTATATTTTGCTTAGCAACTCGATTATGCTGGGATCTTTTCAATATTTTTTCTACGAATACGGCGCGTTGAAAGACAGCGCAAAAGGAATCTGGCTTCACGGAGTTTACGAGATTTTCTCAATGGTTATCGAGGCGATGTGTGGTCTGATTCTCGGTACGTCGATACTTTTTCCGAAAACATTTTCAAGGTTTGAATCTTTTAAAATCGGTTTTAAAAATTCTTTCAAAATATATTTGAGTACGATCCCTTTTACAGTCTGTGCTGGTATTATTGAAGGCTATGTTACGCGTCACGCGCTGAAAATGCCTGGAATTCTGAATTTTCTAATCATCTCTTTCTGCCTTTTCAGCATCGTTTTTTATTACATCATTTTACCGCGGCTGATTCATTTTCAGTATGGCGGAAACGCGGATGAGCTTTTAGAAAATGCCAAGAAGAATAATAGAAATCCGGAACGTTTTTAATTTTCTGCAATATTGATTATGAAAAAACTCTGGATTCTTTTTTTGATCATTTCAGCAGGATTTTTTTCTGCTCAGGAAACGTACTCTTCGCCTCCGCCGCCTGCAGAAGCTGATTCTGAACTGTCGTACGAAGAGCGTGGTTGGTACGATGCCGATTCTGTTTTAGCAGAGCGGCCCATCACCGAAAGCCAGATTTATCCTAAAAAGTTTAAAGAAAATCTGCTTCAGCGGTACAAGAGCGACGATTTTAAATATCAGGAACCAGAAGAGAAAAAATCTGGGTTTTGGGAACGTTTTGCGAGATTTATGAATCGTGTTTTGGCTAAAATTTTTGGTAAAAGTGCGGGTGCTTCAGCTTCTGGAAACCTTGGTGCGATTGCCATTCGGCTTTTTGCGATTATTTTGGCCGGCTTTGTTCTGTATTTCATCATCAGGTTTTTGGTCGGGAAAGACGGAAATCTGTTTTTCGGAAAACGGAATAAAAAACTCATCATCAAAGCAGAAAATATCGACGAAAATATTCATGAAATTAATTTTGCAGAAGCCATTTCGCAGTCTGAAAATGAGCACGATTACCGCTCGGCAATCCGCTATCAGTTTCTTTTGATTTTAAAAAAACTGAGTGACCGAAAAAAAATTGTCTGGAATCCTGAAAAAACAAATCACGATTACGAAAATGAAATTTCAGATCTGACACTGAAACAGGATTTTGCAAAGCTTCTTTCCATTTTCGAATATGTTTGGTATGGCGAATTTGCGGTTGACGCCAAAGATTATGAGCGTATCAAAACACAGTTTCAATCTTTTAAATCTTAAAAACAGATGGATAAAATTTTAAAGATTGGAGGAATTGTATTTGTCGTCGCACTTTTGATCTACGCGCTGGCCTCGCTGGGAAAAGATGAGACAACCCAGTGGGACAAGAATTTTGACAGCTCGTCGCGCTCGCCGTTTGGTCTGTATGTTTTTAATAAAGAAGTAAAAAATCTTTTTAAAGATAAGTTTGAAAAAACCAGTCAGCCGCCAGATATTTATTTTATCGAGAAAAAAAGCAAACCGAGAAATATTATTTTAATTAAAAACAAGTTAGATCTCGATCAGTGGTCGGCGATTGTAGATGAGGTTTCTGCAGGCTCGGACCTCATGGTTTTTGGACAAAATGATATTCCAAAACTGGTTTCAGACAGCCTCGGTTTCGAACATTATATTGTTTCATTTGACGATTCAAATATTTTGAAACTAACGGATTATAAATTTGAAAATTCATACCTGAATCTCAACAAATTTCCTGGTGGTGATGCTTTTGTCGCTGTAGATGGTGATTTTAGAATATTAGGTAAGACAGTTTTAAAAAATAAGGAACAGCACGCCAATTTTATAGGAAAGCAGTTCGGGAAAGGTCATATTTATCTTCATTCTGAGCCGCTGTTTCTGGCTAATTATTACATGTTGAAATCCGGAAATCTGCAGTACGTACAGAATGTATTTTCCTATTTGCCCGACCGCGAAACGGTTTGGTTTTCTGAGGTTGAAAAGAAAGAGCAGTCGCGTTCCATTCTGCGATTTGTAAGAGCTAATCCGTCTTTGAGATATGCTGCCAATCTTTTACTTGGCGGTCTGATTCTCTTCGCGATATTTAATATTAAAAGAAAACAGCGCATCATTCCCATGGCAACGCCTTTGAAAAATACATCGGTGGAATTTGTCCGCAGTATCGGAAATCTCTATCTTCAGGAAGGTGATTTTCATGAGATGATGGCAAAAAAAGCGCAGCATTTTCTGTATAAAGTTCGCCTCGAACTTCTGATTGATACACAAAATCTGGATGAGGATTTTATCAGTAAACTTCATCTGAAAACCGGGAAACCGGTTGATTTAATCCGGGAGGCGGTAACTATGCTCAAAGCCGCCCAAGATCCTTACGCACAGGTGATGAGGGAAGATTTAGTAAAAATGAATACAGTTTTGGATCAGATTCTTTCGTAAAAAGAGATCCTTTAAAATATAAAAAATACAATGGAAAATTTTGAAAACGAGAATACAGAAGGTCAAAATTCTGTTGATTTACATAAAAATCACGACCCGTTTGCATCGCGTATTGATATGATCGAGCTGCGCGAAAGTATGCAGAAAATTCGGTCAGAAATCGGAAAGGTTATTGTTGGTCAGCATCAGATGATCGATCATCTTTTGGCGGCGCTGCTGTCAAATGGTCATGTTTTGATCGAAGGTGTGCCTGGAGTTGCAAAGACGATTACGGCCAAACTTTTAGCCAAGACCATCGATGTCCCTTTCAGCAGAATACAGTTTACGCCTGATCTGATGCCTTCGGATATTCTCGGAACATCGGTTTACAGCGTGAAAACTTCCGAATTTGAGTTTAAAAAAGGTCCGGTTTTTTCCAGTTTTATTTTGATTGATGAGATCAACCGTTCGCCTGCAAAAACCCAGTCGGCACTTTTTGAAGTGATGGAAGAGCGACAGATCACGATGGATGGCGTGCAGTACGATCTCGATCTTCCTTTTCTTGTGGTTGCTACACAAAATCCGATTGAGCACGAAGGAACGTATCGGCTCCCAGAGGCACAACTCGATCGTTTTTTGTTCAAAATAAATGTTGGCTATCCTGATCTGGAGCAGGAAATCGCGATTATAAAAAATCAGCATAACGCAAAAGAGGAAGACAAGACCGAAGTTGTACACGCCGTAATTAGTTCTTCCCAGTTAAATTCTTATCAGAAACTGGTTCGCGAGGTAGTTGTAGAATCGCAGCTTGTTGAATATATTGCCAAAATAATCATTAATACCCGAGAAAATCAGTTCTTATACTTAGGCGCTTCGCCGAGAGCGAGTTTGGCTTTGCTGGCTGCTTCAAAAGCTTTTGCAGCATTGCGTGGACGGGATTTTGTAACACCGGAAGATATTAAAGAAGCCAGCTTTGCTGTTCTCAGACACCGAATTATCGTTTCTCCGGAACGCGAAATGGAAGGCATTTCTGCGGACGAAATCATCCGCCAGATTTTAGAAGGAATTGAGATTCCGCGTTAATTTTTATTTTCACCGAAAAATATTAACCTAAAAAATGAAAAACCTTTACCTCAATACACGGTTCTTTTTTGCGCTCATCGCTGTGGGCGTCGTTTATGTATTTGGGTTTTTCTTCCGGGTTTTTGTCAATATCGCGCACGGCCTTTTGATTCTCATTTTTCTTGCTGCTTTGGTAGAAATTCTGATGCTTTATCTCACTAAAAATGCTGTTCAGGCGCAGCGTATTTTACCGGATAAATTTTCAAACGGTGATGTAAACGATGTTAAAATTGATCTTAAAAACAATTACTTTTTCCCTATAGAAACTCGTATTATCGACGAAATTCCGTTTCAGTTTCAGAAACGTGATTTTTTAATTAAAAAGAAAATTGAGGCAAATAAAAATATCTTTTTTAAATATAATCTGGAGCCTAAAGAGCGCGGCGAATATCATTTTGGTGCATTGAATGTCTACGCTTCATCTATTTTAGGTTTTGTTTCGAAACGTTTTATCTTTCAGAAAGATACCGTTCTGCCGTCTTATCCTTCGTTTATTTCGCTCAAAAAATACGAACTGATGACGCTGCAAAATGAGTTTTTGCTTGGCGGAATTAAGCGTGTTCGTCGCTTGGGTCACACGATGGAATTTGAGCAGATGAAAGAATATGTGCCCGGCGATGATGTGCGCACAATCAACTGGAAAGCGACTTCGAAGAGCAGCAAACTGATGGTCAATCAGTTTCAGGACGAGAAATCGCAGCGCATTTTAATGCTGATTGATAAAGGGCGTGTGATGAAAATGCCTTTTCGCGGGCTGAGTTTACTGGATTATTCGATCAATGCCGCAATGGCTTTATCACATATTATTTTGAAAAAAGGTGACCGCGCGGGAATAATGACTTTTTCGCGAAAAGCCGAAAACAAAGTCGCCGCAGATAATAAAGCCGGTCAGCTGCGAAAGATTTCTGAAGCTTTGTATAATATTAAAACCGATTTTTTTGAAAGTGATTTCAGCAGGCTTTACCAGGATTTGAAACATTCGGTGAACCAAAGAAGTCTGATTTTGCTTTTCACCAATTTTGAAACCCTTGATGCGCTAAACCGACAGATAAAATACCTCCGCGGAATTGCGAGAGATCATTTGCTGATAGTGGTTTTCTTTAAAAATTCTGAAGTTGATACGCTGCTTCATCAAAATCCGGAAAGAATGCAGGAAGTCTATGATCAGATCATCGCCGAAAAATTTGAAATGGAGAAAAAACTGATCATCCAGGAATTCAGAAAATATGGTATTCACTCGATTTACACTTTCCCGGAAAATCTGAATGTGGATGTGATTAATAAATATCTGGAAGTAAAAGCCAGAGGAATCTTATAAAAAATTAAAATGAAAATAACACTTAACAGAATTAATGATGATGTCCTGTTTGAATGCACCAACGCTCAGGGAAATTCCATTTTATTGGATAACACTTCGCAGCCGGGTGCCAAAGGCATTTCTCCAATGGAAAGCGTACTTATGGCCGTTGCCGGTTGCAGCGGAATTGATATAGTTTCAATTTTAAAAAAGCAAAGACAGGAAATTACCGCATTTAAAGCAGAAGTGGAAGGTGAAAGAGTAGCGGTAGACGATGCGAAACCTTTTAAGAAGATCATGGTTTCCTTTCATCTTGAAGGAAAAATTGATGAAGCCAAAGCACAGAAGGCAGCCGAACTTTCTTTTGAAAAGTACTGTTCGGTCTCCAAAACTTTAGAACCCAACGTGGAAATATCTTGGCAGATTTTCGTGAATACAGCGAAGATTTAAAACAAAAAAAGACCGGAAATTGCTTCCGGTCTTTTCTTTTACAGTTTAAGAGTGATTATTTTTTGATCACTTTAGTGCTTACTTTAGAACCGTCTTTCATATCTAAAGTTAACATGTAAACGCCGGTTTTCACGCCTTCAAGGTGAATTGCAGAAGAAGGGTTTTCGATAACTTTTACAGTGATGCCAGACATATCAGTAACGGTTGCTATTTTTACTTTATCTGCTCTTTCAATATGTAGAATATCAGAGAAAGGATTTGGATAAACCATTGCTTCTTTCGCTTTTGCAGAAGTTTCTGCAGTCGCAAGGTTGGCAGGTACTAAGGTTACCGTAATTTTCCAGGTATTGTTATCAACTTTATTAAAAGTCGGTAAACAGTCTGAATTAGGACCATAACTTTTGAAAGCATTAAGTCTAAAGGTCACAGTTCCTGTTAAATCATTTGCAATTGTAAGTCCCGTTCTGGAATAATTAAATGTTCCTGTAAAACCGCCACTGCCTGATGATACTGAAGACTCGGAAGTATTGTTTGTAACACAGGTTAAATAACTTTTTTGCTCAGACATATACCCGTCATTTGTTGTAGACATTGCGTAATCAACGTTGGTAGATCCAATTTTATATCCTGTTGGTATTGTAACAGACATGATGCCTGCGCAAGGGCTAACAGTCGAAGTGGTTACAGTTGCTGAAGTTAAAGTTGCACTGATGTCTCCAGTAGTGTACGTAGCAGAAATCTGTCCCGGAGTAAACTGAGTCATTGTCCAGAAACTTTGAGAAGAACCGCCGCAGTTTGAGCGTACCCAGATGTAATAAGTTGTTCCTGTCGTCAAGCTGTTGAGTGTAACTGAAGTTACTCCTGCAGCTGTACTTCCTGTAGGAGTTGTAGTAGCAGTAGGTGCAGTAGATGAAGTGCTCACGTAATATTGGTAACCAGATGCTGGTGCAGTAGTAGGTGCAGTCCATAAAACAGTTGCTCCTGTTATTGTCGTATTAGAAGTTAACCCAGTCGGCATTTCACAAGAATTGTAAATATCACCCGAGAGCGCAAAGATATTCGGAATTCCACCGGTAAGACCTGAAGGCAATAATGCTTTAGTCACCGTCACACTTTGAACCAGCTTGGTTTGATTTGCTGTTGAGATGGCCAACGGAATCTGATATAATCTTGGGTTTGTACCACCGGCTTGATCTAACGAATTTGTTGCGATCGTAATTCTTCCGATTCCCTGAATGGCAAAATTGCTTCCTCCGTACCAGTCTGTTATCGGCACAGATAAGAAAGGCTGCGATGTACCATCAGAAAAATTCACAGATATGTTTACAGAAGAATCTCCGCTTCCACTTACGGCAAGCATATAAAGATTTTTTACGGCTTTCGGAGTCGTAAATGTTAAGATTCCTGTACTGGTTAATGCAGTCGGCAATCTTAAGGAATTATTTGCGGAGTATGACGCCAACTGATACGTAAGGCCTGCAGGCGAAGTAACAGCGGATGTGATTACTCCGTCGTTTGGAAGTCCGTAGGTAAGTGTAGGACTTGTAGCAGTCGACTGAAAATTACGGGCAATAAATGCATAGCCTACGCCGTCTACATCATTATTGGTACTGGCCGCAGCATTACCTACGCCGTTTGCAACAACATCAGCATTGAAACCGCCAGAAATTGGCATAGGCTGATATTGCTGTGCGTTTGTCAGCATTGAAGCAGTTGTCAAAAGTGCTGCAGCTGCGACAGAGAATAGTTTTGTTTTCATATAATTAATTTATTTTAAGTGGCTAAATTAGTTAAAACATATAAAATATTGAAGTTATTTTCTCATTTACAATGAAATTTTAATTATATGTGTATTTTCATTTAACATAATATAATAAGACGTGTTGCCAGTTTGCGACACGTCTTTCTTTTATATATGATAAACATCATTAATTAACTCTAGGTTTCAAAAGTTTGGCTACAGTTGCTGTCCAGCCGGTTTGATGAGAAGCGCCGACACCACGACCATTGTCGCCATGAAAATATTCGAAGAAGGTAATGTACTCCTTAAAATTTTTATCATAATTCAGTTTGTAATTTCCGCCGTTGAATGCTCTCTGTCCGCGCTCATCACGCAGAAAAATGGAGCAGAGGCGTTCGCTGATGTTATCAGCGACCTCGTTCAGATCATGCTCATCTCCACTTCCTGTAGGCAATTCAACTTTCAGACTGTCGCCATAATAAAAATGGAAACGCTGCAGACTTTCTACAATCAGGAAATTTATAGGAAACCAAATCGGCCCTCGCCAGTTGCTGTTGCCGCCAAACATTCGGCTGTCACTCTCTGCAGGCGTGTAATGCACTACATTTTTGTGACCGTGAACGGTAAAAACAAAAGGATTTTCTTCGTACTCTTTCGACATCGCGCGGATGCCGTACGAACTGAGGAATTCTTTCTCATCAAGCATTCTAGATAAGACTTTTTTCAACCTCACTCTGCGCAAAATACTCATCAGATGCTTTCTGCCGGAACCTTCTTCGTCCCAATGAGAAACGAGATTAGCGAGTTCGGGTTTGTTCTTCAGAACCCAATCCATCCTCGCACGGAAATTCGGCATTTTCTCAAGCAAATGATGCTCAATAATTTCCACTGCAAATAATGGAATTAACCCTACAATCGAGCGCAGACGAAGCGTTACACTCTCGCCATCAGCCAACTGCAGAACGTCGTAGAAAAAGCCGTCCTCTTCATTCCAAAGACCTTCTTTGTCTTCCCCAAAACTTTCCATTGCCTGCGCGATGTATAAGAAATGCTCAAAAAATTTAATTGCCATATCTTCATACACCGGAAAATGCTGTGCAAGTTCCATCGCCATCCGCATCATGTTGAGCGCATACATCGCCATCCAGCTCGTTCCGTCGGCCTGCTCTAGATGTTCGCCGTCATTCAGTTTCATGTTCCGGTCGAAAGCACCGATATTATCAAGACCCAGAAAACCTCCGCCGAAGAGATTTTTCCCGTTTTTATCTTTACGGTTGACCCACCATGTGAAATTCAGTAACAGTTTCTGAAAAACTTTTTCCAGGAAAAGAAGGTCTGCTTTGCCGTTATTTTTTTCATCAATTTTAAAAACCCTGAAGCAAGACCACGCATGCACCGGCGGATTTACGTCGCTGAGGTTCCATTCATACGCAGGCATCTGTCCGTTGGGATGGAGATACCATTCTTTGCAAAGCAGAAGTAACTGATCTTTAGCAAAATCGGCATCGATCAAAGCGAAAGGTACACAGTGAAAAGCCAGATCCCAAGTGGCATACCAAGGATATTCCCACTTATCGGGCATGCTGATGATGTCTTTATTGTGAAGATGTTCCCATTCTGTATTTCGTACATATTCGTCAAAATCGCGTGGCGCCGCAAAATTCGGATCACCTTTCAGCCATTTTCCGACATTGTAATGATAAAACTGTTTATTCCAGAGTAATCCTGCAAAAGCCTGTCGCTGCACGTTTTTTTCATCCGGATCAGTAATATCCTGCTGAATTTCTTCATAAAATTCATCCGCTTCAGCTTTCCTTTTATTTAAAATTTCATCAAAATGAAAAAATGCATCTTCATAATCATTAGGGCTTAATCTGAAATCAAAAGTTTCTGATGTTCCGGCTTTAATGATTTTATCAACCAGAAAAGCGGCTTTTGTACCTTTCTTTTCGGGATTTACGGTTTCGGTCTGACGAATTAAATAATCATTAATTCCGTCTTTAAAATATTCTCCGGGCTGTTTTTCAGTGCCGTGAAGTTTTGTAACATTGGTTTCGTTATCACAGAATACACGCTCCGAATCTTTATCTTTAGCATACAGATTTTTGACGGCAATGCTGTTGTGATTGATCTTAATTCGACCTTCACTTTCTGCATTAAATTCACCTTTATATTCGTTATAGCCCCATTTCCAGTTGTTTCGGTACCAGACGGTCGGCAAAACGACCAATGGCGCATCGTTTTCACTCCGGTTGTGCGCTGTTACGCGAATTAAGATATCATCAAGATCTTCTTTGCAGTATTCGATGAAGATGTCAAAATATTCATCATCGTCAAAAATTCCTGTGTCGATAATCTCATATTCCATCTCTTTTTTCGTGCGCGCAGAATTCTCCTTCAAAAGTTCTTCGTACGGAAATTTATTAATCGGATATTTATACAGCAGCTTCATGTAGCTGTGTGTCGGCGTATTATCGAGGTAATAAAAAAGCTCTTTTACATCTTCACCGTGGTTTCCCTGCGGATTGCTCAACCCGAAAAAACGCTCTTTTACACGCTCGTCTTTTTTGTTCCAGAACGAAAGCGCAAAACACAGAAGCTGCTTCGTATCCGAAATTCCGGCGATACCTTCTTCAGCCCAGCGGTACGTGTAGCTTTCGGCTGTATGATGATTGGTGTATCCCCACGCATTTCCGTTTGGGCTGTAGTCTTCGCGAACGTTTCCCCACTGTCTGTTGCTTACATATGGCCCCCAGTTTTGCCAGTTTTTATCTTTCAGTCTCTCTTTTTCGATACTCATCCCCAAGTTTTTGCAATGCTAATTTAGATTTTTTGAGATAAAGATCTTCTTTTTGTTACTTTAAAAGTTGTTCATAAAACTTTTTCGGTAAAATTATTTTTCTTGAAGTAAATTTTGTACCGTTTTCAAATTTATCTCTATATTTGCAATTCGATCATTCACATATTGAAAATGTTATCAAGAAAGGCCGAGGGATTAGACCCTGTGAAGCCTTAGCAACCCTTCGTACAAGCGAAGAAGGTGCTACGTTCTACCAGATTTTTTTTGGACAGATAACTTACTGAAGTTCTTTTCAGCCATTTCCTGTGGCATTTTCAATGATATTAATTTATCCTAATAGAATTGAAAACAGAACTTAAATTTATCCATTTTACGTATAAAACGATTTCCGGTAAGGAATATCATATCCCTTTAAGCTATCAGCTTTTTGGGAAAGACCTGTTTTCTGCACCTATTATTTTGATCAATCATGCTTTAACCGGAAATTCAAATGTATCCGGAGAAAAAGGTTGGTGGAAACAGTTGCTAGGTGAAAACGAGGTTATTGATACAAATAAATATACAGTTCTCTGCTTCAATATTCCCGGAAACGGATACGATGATTTCTTTATTGATGAGTTTTCAGATTTTACTCCTTCAGATATTGCGAATATATTTCTGAAAGGTCTTGAAATTTTAAATATTAAAAACTTATACGCCGTTATCGGAGGTTCCCTCGGAGGTGGAATTGGTTGGGAAATGTTGGTTAAAAAGCCAGATTTAGCAGAACTTTTTATACCGATTGCCTGTGATTCGAAAACTCATGATTGGCTGCACGCCCAATGTCTCATTCAGCAATTTCTATTAAACGGAAATGATGAGCCACTTCAGAAAGCCAGAATTCATGCAATGTTGTGTTACAGAACACCTCAATCTCTGAATGAAAGATTTCAAACTCACTTTAATGAGGAAAAACAAAAGTTAGAATCTGAAGACTGGCTGATTTATCACGGGAAATCTCTTGCTGAAAGATTTAGTTTAAAGTCTTATCAGCTCATGAATCATTTATTGATGAACATTAATGTAAACGATAAAGATTTAGGTAAAATCAAAGCACGAATGCACATGGTCTCTGTAGATACCGACTTGTTTTTCCCGGCTTCTGAAATTCGGATGTGCTTTGAAAAGCTAAATAAGGAAAAGGAAGATGTTTTCTATCACGAGATCAAATCAATTCATGGGCACGATGCCTTTTTAATGGAATACGAGCAGTTAAATTATATCATAAAAAATATTTTGTAGATGAAAGCTAATGCAAACGAAATAAAATTTTTAAAAAACAGATCAATCATCAAGTTTGAAGGAGCAGATTTCTTAGGTGAAATCGGGATTGACGGCAGGGTTTTTAAAGCACTCACTTTGGCAAGAATAAGTGTAGGCGTAATTTCTCAACAAGCTGTTGAGAACGGGTTGTCAATACTTGTGCACGAAGATGATTCTGCAAAAGCAGTAAACTGTCTGATCGAAGAATTTGCTGCTGAAAGAAAATCGGGTAAAGTTTCTCAGATTTACAGTATTAACAATGTGTCTGTCATTGGTTTTGTGGCAGATGATCTAAATAAAATACTTTCTGAATTGGCAAGAAACAATGTTTTCCCGTTGCTTTTAAACCAGAATTCAAGTGAAAAGCGCATCAATATTGTGGTGACTTCTTCTCAGGATGAGAAAACTAAAAACATCATTGAATCGGAAATTTTTAAAAAACCAAAAACGGTTCACTTAGCAATCATCGGTCACGGAAATGTAGGAAAGACTTTAATTGAACAGGTTTTACATTCTTCTGAAGAAATTAAAAGAAGAAAAAATATACATCTAAAAGTGGTTGCTGTTGCCAACTCCAGAAAAATTGCCTTCAACAAAAAAGGATTTGATAACACGTGGAGTGATGAGGTTTTTGCGGCCGAAAGATCTTCAAACGTTGAAGAATTAATTAATTTCTCAAAAGAAAATCAGCTTGAAAATCTTATCGTTGTTGATAATACAGCAAGCGTTGATTTTGTGAAAAACTATCAGGCTTTGGCGGAAAATGGTTTTGATTTGGTTTCATCAAACAAAATTTTCAATACCCTTCCAATTGAAGAATACCGTAAACTAAGATATACGTTGAATAAAAACAACAAACGTTATTTGTACGAAACCAATGTAGGTGCAGGTTTGCCGTTGATTGATACCATAAAACTTCTTCACCTTTCCGGAGAGAATATTACAAGAATCAAAGGTGTTTTTTCGGGAACACTAAGTTATGTATTCAATAATTTTTCTTTGAGAGATGATAAATTTTCAACAATTGTCAATGAAGCTTTAGAAAAAGGTTTCACCGAACCAGATCCAAGAGAAGATTTATCAGGAAATGATGTTGCAAGAAAATTATTGATTTTGGCAAGAGAATTAGATTTAATTAATGAATTTACAGATATTAACATTCAGAATTTAGTTCCCGAAGCTTTACTTTCAGTTTCAAAACAGGAGTTTCTTTCAAGACTCGCAGAATTGGATGATGAATATGACAAAATCAAAAAAAATCAGGAACCGAATCACGTTTTAAGATATGTTGGAGATTTGCATGGAGATTTACAGAAAGAAAAAGGTGAACTAGATGTAAAACTAATTTCTGTGCCGGCAACTTCAGCTTTAGGTCAATTAAAAGGTTCAGATTCAATTTTCGAAATCTATACCGAAAGTTATGGCGAAAACCCAATCGTCATCATGGGAGCCGGAGCCGGAGCGAAAGTTACAGCTAGAGGAGTTTTTGGTGATATTTTAAGACTAAGTGAAACGAAATAAGAACGATATAAAAAAATGAGCCAAGATAAACTGTCAACTGACAACCATCAACTATCAACCAATTTCGAAACCCTTGCGATAAGAACCCAAACCGAGAGAACGCAGTTTGACGAGCATTCTACGCCTTTGTATCTTACTTCAAGCTTTGTTTTTGAAGATGCAGAAGATATGAGAGCGAGTTTTGCTGAAGAGAAATCTAAAAACTTATACAGCCGGTTTTCAAATCCTAATGTAACAGAGTTCACGGATAAAATTGTTAAGATGGAAGGTGCAGAAGCTGGGTACGCTTTCGCAACAGGAATGGCGGCAATTTATTCAACTTTTGCAACATTACTGAATGCAGGAGATCATATTGTGAGCTGTCAGTCGGTTTTCGGATCAACTCATACTTTGTTCACAAAATATTTTCCAAAATGGAATATTGAAACCACGTATTTCAAAGCTGAGGATTCTGAAAATGTAGAAAATTATATCAAGCCTAATACAAAAGTTTTGTATCTGGAAACGCCGACCAATCCTGCGATAGAAATTTTAGACTTAGAGTTTTTTGGAAAGATTGCCAAAAAGCACAATTTGATTTTTATTGTAGACAACTGTTTTGCCACGCCTTACTTGCAACAGCCGATTAAATACGGAGCTGATGTAGTTGTTCATTCAGCGACTAAGCTGATTGACGGTCAAGGTCGCGTTTTAGGTGGAGTAGCGGTTGGTAGAGAAGATTTGATTCGCGAAATTTATCTTTTTGCAAGAAATACAGGTCCTGCAATGTCACCTTTTAATGCCTGGGTTTTGTCTAAAAGCCTGGAAACATTGGCAATTCGTGTTGAAAAACATTGTGAAAATGCTTTGAAGGTTGCAGAGTTTTTAGAAAATCATCCTAAAGTTGACTTGGTAAAATATCCGTTTTTAAAATCACATCCGAGCTATGAGATTGCCAAAAAACAAATGAAGCTAGGTGGAAATGTAGTCGCTTTTGAAATCAAAGGCGGAATTGAAGGTGGAAGAAACTTTTTAGATAAAATAAAAATGTGCTCACTGTCTGCCAATCTTGGTGATACCAGAACAATTGTGACGCATCCGGCATCTACAACGCACTCCAAGCTTTCTGATGATGAAAGAAATGAAGTGGGAATTACTGCAGGCTTGGTTCGTTGCTCGGTAGGTTTGGAAAATGTGGACGATATTATTGCAGATTTGAAGCAGGCGTTGGGTTAAAGTATTTGGGTTTGGGTTTGCCCTGAAAGGGCAAAATCAACAGCCTGCGGTGAAGCCGCAGGTAATAAAGAATACAGATAATAAGCCCTGAAAGGGCGGCAGCAACATTTTTTAATTGATGTAAATTATGTCACAATCTTTAAGTAAAATATATGTTCACATAGTTTTTAGTACAAAAAATAGAGAACAAATGATATCCGATGAAATCAAAGAAGAACTTTTTAATTATCTAGGAGGTGTCTGTAAAAATTTAGAGTGTAATCCAATTCAGGTTGGAGGTTATCGGGATCATATCCATATTTTGTGCTTGCTTTCAAAAAAAATAACGTTGGTGAAACTTTTAGAAGAAGTGAAATCAGCTTCATCAAAATGGATTAAAACTAAAGGTGAAAAATTTTCTGATTTTTACTGGCAAAGCGGTTACGGTGCATTTTCTGTTAACCCAACTGAAATTGAGGTAGTGACGAATTATAAGAAATCAGGAAGAACAGCATAAAGTGAAAAGTTTCCAGGACGAATACCGGGCATTCTTAAAAAAATATGATGTACAGTTTAATGAAGATTATGTTTGGGATTAGTGATCTCGCCCTTTCAGGGCTTAATGCAGCTACAGCTACAAATTTTATTCATTGGGCTTCACCCAATGCTGATGATAAAGCCCTTTCGGGGCTCTGCGCTGCTGAAAAAAATATAATCATTGGTGAACATCCAATGCTGATAACAAAGCCGTAAATGGTTTTACAATATATAAAGAATATAAAAATGAAAAATTCAGAACAGCTATATAAAGCCCTTTCCAGAAGAATTTTAATTCTTGACGGAGCGATGGGAACCATGCTTCAGAGATACAAATTCGAAGAAGAAGATTACCGTGGTGAGCGTTTCAAAGACTGGGAACATCCCGTGAAAGGAAATAATGATTTACTTTCTCTCACGCAGCCTCATGCAATTGAAGAAGTTCATAGAAAGTACCTTGAGGCCGGCGCTGATATTCTTGAAACCAATACTTTTTCGGGAACTACCATTGCAATGGTAGATTACCACATGGAAGATTTGGTCTACGAACTCAACTACGAATCAGCTAAAATTGCCAGAAAAGTTTGTGATGAGTTCACTGCCAAAAATCCTGACAAGCCTAGATTTGTTGCAGGTTCTATCGGACCAACCAACAGAACGGCAAGTTTAAGCCCGGATGTCAACGATCCCGGTTATCGTGCGATTACTTTTGAGGATTTAAGACTGGCTTACAAACAGCAGTCAGAAGCTTTGCTAGATGGAGGTTCAGATATTCTTTTGGTAGAAACAATTTTCGATACATTAAATGCAAAAGCGGCATTGTTTGCCATCGACGAAATTCAGGAAGAAAGAGGAATCGAAATCCCGATCATGGTTTCGGGGACGATTACCGATGCGTCAGGAAGAACACTGAGCGGACAAACCGCAGAAGCATTTCTAATTTCCGTTTCACATTTAAATTTATTGAGTGTTGGGTTCAACTGTGCTTTGGGAGCGAATCAGTTAACGCCATATTTAGAAACGCTGGCTCACAATTCAGAATTCCATGTTTCGGCTTATCCGAATGCGGGTCTTCCGAATGCTTTCGGACAGTATGATGAATCACCAGACCAAATGGCTGCACAGATCAGGGAATATGTAGAGAAAGGATTGATCAATATTATCGGCGGATGCTGTGGTACCACGCCGGAACACATCAAAGCAATCGCCGATATGGTTGAAAAGTATGAGCCAAGAAAAGTAGTTGGGGAGATTTAATATTTGGGCAGATGTTTCCGCCCTCCGTTCCCGCTTTTTTGCTCGTCGTGCCTCCTCATAAAAAGAGCTCCACTCAGGTCGGGCTGCTAGAGATTCAGCGGTAATAAATGAAGAACAATATTAGAAAATACTGTACAGTGATGCAGAATTTTAGAAGAATTAAAAATTAAACAAGAATCACTTTAGTGCATACTACGATAGGTAAACTGTTAAACTGATACTTTGTTACATTATAAAGCATGAAATATTTAAAATTATCCGGCTTAGAACCGTTGATTATAACTCCGGAAAGTAATTTTATTAACGTTGGTGAAAGAACAAACGTTGCCGGATCTAAAAAGTTTTTAAGATTAATAAAAGAAGAGAAATTTTCCGAAGCTTTAGATATCGCAAGAGATCAGGTGGATGGCGGTGCTCAGATTCTTGACGTCAATTTTGACGACGGTTTGATCGACGGAAAAGCTTCCATGATTAAATTTCTGAACCTTATCGGTTCCGAACCTGATATTTCCAAAATCCCGATCATGGTCGATTCTTCCAAATGGGAAATTCTGGAAGCGGGTTTACAAGTTGTTCAGGGAAAATGTGTGGTGAATTCCATCAGTTTAAAGGAAGGAAAAGAAGAGTTCGTAAAACACGCCAAAGCGATCAAAAGATACGGAGCGGCGGTGATTGTTATGGCTTTTGATGAGGTCGGACAGGCCGATAACTATGAAAGAAGACTTGAAATCACTCAACGTTCTTATGATATTTTGGTAAATGAGGTTAAATTTCCTGCTGAAGATATTATTTTCGACTTAAATATATTTCCCGTTGCCACCGGAATGGACGAACACCGTCGCAACGCAATCGATTTCATCGAAGCCACACGCTGGGTAAGGCAAAATCTTCCTTACGCTTCGGTAAGTGGAGGGGTTTCCAATGTTTCGTTCTCGTTCCGTGGAAATGATACGGTGCGTGAGGCGATGCACTCCGTGTTCCTATATCATGCAATTCAGGCTGGGATGAATATCGGAATTGTGAATCCTGCGTTGCTTGAGGTTTATGATCAGATTAATAAAGAACTTCTCGAGCTTGTAGAAGATGTAATTCTTGACAAACGAGAGGATGCTACCGAGAGGCTTTTAGATTATTCTGAACGGAATAAATCGGTTAAAAAAGAAAAAGTTGAGGAGCTTGAATGGCGAACCTATCCTTTGCAGGAAAGAATTACCCATTCTTTGGTGAAAGGAATCGACCGTTTTATTGAGGAAGATGTAGAAGAAGCCAGACTGCAGTCGGCAAGACCGCTTCACGTTATCGAAGTCAATCTGATGACAGGAATGGGCGTTGTCGGTGATTTATTTGGTGCAGGAAAAATGTTTCTTCCGCAGGTGGTGAAATCTGCCCGTGTGATGAAAAGGGCAGTTGCATATCTGCAACCGTTTATCGAAGCTGAAAAAGATGTAGCTCAGAAACCTAACGGAAAAATTTTGATGGCAACCGTAAAAGGTGATGTTCACGATATCGGAAAAAATATTGTGAGTGTAGTGTTGGGCTGTAATAATTACGATATTGTCGATTTGGGAGTAATGGTTCCTGCTGAAAAAATTATTCAGGCAGCTATTGATCATAACGTAGATGTGATTGGATTAAGTGGATTGATTACTCCGAGTTTAGATGAAATGGTGTATATCGCCTCAGAACTGGAAAGACAGAATTTAAATTTTCCTTTATTGATCGGTGGTGCGACGACTTCTAAAGCACATACTGCCGTAAAAATTGATTTAAAATATAAAAATGCAGTGGTTCACGTGAATGACGCTTCCCGAGCGGTTAACGTTGTAAGTTCATTGCTGGGAGACCGAAATAAAGAATATGTTGATGATTTGAAAAATGACTATTCAGATTTCCGTGAAAAGTTTTTGAACAGGCAGATTGATAAAAACTATGTTTCCATTGAAGATGCCCGAAAAGACAAATTTAAAATCGATTGGGAAAACGAAGAAATTTTCACTCCAAACAATTTGGGGATTCAGGTTTTCGAAAATCAGGATCTTGAAGAATTGATTCCGTTCATTGACTGGTCGCCATTCTTCAGAAGCTGGGATCTGCATGGGAAATATCCTAATATTTTTGATGATAAAGTGGTGGGCGAGCAGGCAAAAGAATTATTTGCAGACGGTCAGAAAATTTTAAAGAAAATTGTTGAAGAAAAACGATTAGTTGCCAAAGCAGTTTTTGGAATCTTTAAAGCCAATTCGAACGAAACTGATGATATTTTGATTTATGATGAAAATGATCAGGAAAAGGTTAAATTTTTGACTTTACGACAACAGGTTCAGAAATCGAAAGGCAAAGATTACATTGCATTAAGTGATTTTATTGCTCCAAAAAGTTCAGGAAAGACTGATTACATGGGTGCTTTCTGCGTTTGTACAGGTTTCGGAACAGATGAACTGTCGGATCAGTATGAAAAAGACAACGACGATTACAACGCCATCATGGTAAAAGCAATTGCTGACCGTTTTGCAGAAGCTTACGCTGAATTTTTACATAAAAAAGTGCGTACAGAATATTGGGGCTACGCCAATCAGGAAAACTTAAGCAACGAAGATTTAATTGCTGAAAAATACAAGGGAATTCGTCCTGCGCCGGGTTATCCTGCCTGTCCGGATCATCTGGAAAAACACGCAATTTGGGATTTGTTGAAAGTCGAAGAAAATATCGGCGTTTATCTTACTGAAAGTTTAGCAATGTTCCCAACGGCAGCTGTTTCCGGATATTATTTTGGAAGTCCGCACGCCAAGTATTTCGGTTTAGGAAAAATTTCGGAAGACCAGTTGAAAGAATATGCTGTCAGAAAAGGAATTTCCCTGCAGGAAGCGAGAAAATGGCTGAATCCTAATCTGGCAGATGGAATTTAGATTTGGTTTATGATTCGGCGGCGGCAAAGCCGCCGCCGAATCATAAAAAATTATTCAAAAAATTAAACTTCTATTTATTAAATGAAAATCACAGATCATATAAAAAACGCCAACGGCAAAGCCTTGTTTTCTTTAGAGGTTGTTCCGCCTCAAAAAGGAATCGGGATTGAAGATTTATATACCAACATCGATCCTTTGATGGAATTTAAACCTCCATTCATTGATGTGACGACTTCAAGAGAAGAATATATTTATATCGATAAAGGAAACGGTTTGATGGAGCGTCGAATCACAAGAATGCGTCCCGGAACTTTGGGGATTTGTGCGGCCATTCAGCATAAATATAATGTTGATACCGTTCCTCATCTACTTTGCGGAGGATACACAAAGGAAGAAACTGAGTATCTTTTGGTCGACTGTATGTATCTGGGAATCGATAATGTAATGGCGCTTCGCGGCGATGCGATGAAAGGTCATCAGTATTTTGAGCCCACGCCAGGTGGACATTCAAGTGCCATGGATTTGGTTAATCAGATCAATAATTTGGGAAGAGGAAAATATCTTCATGATGAGCAAATTTGTGATGATCATAATAAATTCTGCATCGGAGTTGCCGGTTATCCGGAAAAACACATGGAAGCCCCATCGCTTAATAATGATCTGAAATGGCTGAAGCAAAAAGTAGATGCAGGCGCAGATTACATCGTAACCCAAATGTTTTTTGATAATAAAAAATTTATTGAATTTGTTACCAAAGCAAGAGAACTGGGCATTACAGTTCCTATAATTCCGGGAATTAAACCGATCGCGACTAAGAAACATTTGAAATTACTGCCTCAGGTTTTTAAAATAGATTTGCCTGAAGATTTAATCAATGCTGTAGAAAGCGCAAAAAATAATGAAGCCGTAAAACAAATCGGTGTAGAATGGGCGATCAGTCAGTGCCGTGAACTGATGGATTTTGGTGTTCCGGTGCTGCATTTTTACTCAATGGGAAAGAGTGACAATATTAAAAAAGTGGCCGCAGAGCTGTTTTAAATTTTGCTGAAAGGTTAATGAAATTTTTTTTGAATGATTGATTCTGTTTATTGGGGCGGCGGCTACGCCGCCGCCCCAATTAACAGAATCTTAAATCGCAGGATGGCGCAAAAACTCTTTTTCACGGTCAAATAAGTACCGGTATGTCGCCAGTTTTCTTGTAACTTCAGTTTCCAGATGTTTTGCCAGACCCAGCATTTTCGGATTAAAGTCGCCGATCCACTGCATTTCAAAATCCAGAAAATCGGTTTCTACCTGAAAATGTTTGGCGGATTCTACGATGAGATAACCTTCCACGCCTTTATTTTGCCATTCCGGAGCGACACCGAAAATCAATCCGACAAATTTTGTGTTGGTTTTTGTTGCCTTATAATAGAGAAATTTCAGTTTGTCCAAAAAACCAAACTTCCCGTTTAAATATTTAAACCATTGGTTAAGATCCGGAATATTAATCCACATCGCGATCGGTTTATTATTTTCGTATGCAAACCAGGCAATGTGTTCATTTATTACCGGTTTCATGTTGTTAAACATCTTTTTCACTTCTTTCAGGCTCATCTGTTTGCCGCCGCCATGGCTTTCCCAGGTTTTGTTGTAAAGCTCAAAAAAATCTTTAGCAAAGTCGTTTATTTTATTTTTCTTAACAGCTTTTGCAGTGATATGTTCATTTTTAGAATGCTTAGCGTGCATGATATTGAAAATTCTCGAAGTCGGAGCGTGTGCCTTTCTGCTGAAGCATAACATATCATAATACGTCTGAAAACCATAATTTTCAAATAAATCTTTATAATACGGAAAATTATAATTCATTCCGTACAGTGGCGGCGTAAAACCGTCAGTCAAAACGCCCCAGAATTTATCTCTTTCACCAAAATTAATCGGTCCGTCCATCGCTTCCATTCCCAGATTCTTCAGCCAGTTTTTGCAGTGCTCAAAAATAAAATCAGCAGTTTCCTGATCGTTGATGCAGTCGAAAAAACCGATTCCGCCTGTAGGCTGATCCTGCAGATACATTTTGTGATTAAAAACAGCGACTTTTCCCACCGTTTCGCCGCTTGCATTTAAAAATAAAAAACGTGCGCAGGTTCCGTTATCAAAAAACTTATTCTGCTGAGGATCAAAAACAAATTCAATGTCTTTATCTAAAGGCCGAATGTATGCAGAATCTTCTCTGTAAAGTCTGGCCGGAAACTCCAGAAATTCCTTTTTCTGTGAGGCACTCAATACTTCTTCTGCGTTGATCATAATTTTTCAGACTAATAGATGGAAAAGGTAGTTCAAATTTGAGCTAAAATAAAATATAGAATTTATTTATCCGTATTTTTGTGGTAAATATTTTTAAAAATGGTAGATTTTACCGACAATGACGACGATATTTTTACAGGGAAAGAGCATACGCCGATTCGCGAAGATGCATTCGTACTTTCACCCGCAGAAAAAGTAGAAAAAATAACGCAGCTTTTTGGTGAAATCATGCATACTTTGGGAATGGATATGACCGACGATTCGCTGAAAGATTCTCCAAAGCGTGTTGCGAAAATGTATGTGAATGAAATTTTTGGCGGACTTCTTCCGGAAAACAAACCCGGAATTTCCACCTTTTCAAATAAATATAAATACCGCCAGATGCTGGTAGAGAAAGACATTACGGTGTATTCTTTCTGTGAACATCATTTTTTACCGATCATCGGAAGGGCACATGTGGCTTATATCTCGAATGGCGAAGTGATCGGACTTTCAAAAATAAACCGTCTGGTAGATCATTACGCCAAAAGACCACAGGTTCAGGAACGTCTTACGATGCAGATTGTCGATGCCTTGAAGGAAGCGCTCGGCACAAAAGATGTCGCTTGTATTATTGATGCAAAACATCTTTGCGTAAACTGTCGCGGCATAAAAGACACCGCAAGTTCGACCATAACGGCTGAATTAAGCGGGATTTTTAGAACCAATCCTATCACCAGACAGGAGTTTCTGCATTATGTGGGAAGCCATGCAAAGCTGGATTAATATTTTGTTTCACATGAAGAAACTTCCGAATATGATATTATTAAAATTTGTTTTAACAGGAAGTCTTTTTCTTTTTACTTCATGTGAAAAAAAGGATAATATTCCAGACTGTGAGGAAGCTTATAAATTAGCAAAATCAGATTTTGATCAGGGAAAATATATCTATTACGAGTATCAGTATTTAAATCAGGACAAATCGGGAAACGAAGCGTTTAAGAATACTTTAAAACAGAAAAATATAAAAGTTTTATTTAAAACAAAACATCCTGCATCCTGTATTCCTGATGATTCAAATGAACTTGAAAAAAGTAAAAATTGTTATCGTCTGCAAATGAATCTAGGCATAGAATCGAAGTTTGGGCACAAGTTTTTAGACAGTGCGAGAAGTGAGGCGAAGAAATTACACGGGAAATCTAAATGATATAATAAGTTCAGGCAATGATAAAATTTAAAAAACAGTCCAGTAAAATTTTTATCGCAACAATTATCTGTTGTTGATTATCAGCACCTGGTCTTTAAATTTTAAATCATTAAATCTTTCAATTAAAAATACATGCAGCTAAAAATATACAACTCGCTTTCCGGCGAAAAAGAAGTTTTCACACCCATTCACGATAAAAATGTCGGGATGTATGTCTGCGGACCTACAGTTTACAGCAACGTGCATTTGGGAAATGTACGGACTTTTCTTTCTTTTGATTTTATTTACCGAAGCTTAATGCATTTGGGTTATAAAGTAAGATATGTAAGAAATATTACCGATGCAGGGCATCTTACCGACGATGGAGACGTGAACAACGACCGTTTCGTAAAGCAGACCCGTCTTGAAAAACTGGAACCTATGGAAATCGTACAAAAATATACTGTTGATTTTCATAAAGTTCTGGAAATGTTTAATCTTCTTCCACCGAATATTGAACCTACAGCAACCGGTCACATCGTTGAGCAAATTGAATTGACGGAGAAATTAATTGAGAAAGGTTTTGCCTACGAAAGCAATGGTTCGGTATATTTTGATGTTTTAGAATACAATAAAAGAGGCTTGAACTACGGCGAGCTTTCTAAACGAAATATCGAAGAACTTTTCGCAAACACCAGAGATCTTGACGGACAAGGCGAAAAGAAAAATCCGCAGGATTTTGCGCTTTGGAAAAAAGCTTCACCGGCGCACATCATGCGCTGGAACTCGCCTTGGGGTGAAGGTTTCCCGGGTTGGCATCTCGAGTGTACTGCAATGAGTACCAAATATCTTGGTGATAAATTTGACATTCACGGTGGTGGAATGGATCTTAAATTCCCGCATCACGAATGCGAAATCGCTCAGGGAAAAGCCTGCAATGAAGTTGAGCCGGTAAATTACTGGATGCACGCGAATATGCTGACGATGAATGCGCAGCGAATGAGTAAATCAACCGGGAATTATATTCTTCCGATGCAGCTCGTTTCAGGAGAAAATGATTTCTTTGAAAAGCCGTTTCATCCGTCGATTGTTCGTTTTTCCTTTCTTCAGGCACATTACAGAAGTGTTTTAGATATTTCCAATGATGCGATGCTGGCCAGCGAAAAAGGGTTTAACCGACTCATGGATGCGGTAAAAATTCTGCAGAATATTCAGTCGGATGATCAGAAAAAATCTGTTTTCAGTCTGGAAGACTGGAAAAACAAAGCCTATGCAGCACTTACCGACGACTTCAATTCTCCGGTTTTGATCGCGCACCTTTTTGAAGCCGTAAAATATATTTTTGCTTTAAATGATGGCAAAGAAACGATCTCAACTGCTGATCTGGAGGATTTAAAATCAACGTTGAATGCTTTGGTTTTTGATGTTCTCGGGCTGCAAAATGTAGAAGAAAGCAATAATGACAAGCTTGATCAGACATTAAAAGTTTTGATCGAACTCAGAAATCAGGCAAGAAAATCGAAAAATTTCGAACTTTCAGACCAGATTAGGGACAAACTTCTGGCGGAGGGAATCGAGCTCAAAGATTCCCGCGACGGAACAACTTATGTTTTAAATTAACAACCAAACGCTCACTTTTCCGGTGAGCGTTTTTTTATTTTTATATCAGGCAAAAAAAGGTTATTCTATAGGTTTTCAGTTTATCTATATAAATCTTTCAAGTTATATAGATAAAACGCGGAAGTTATCTAGATAAATCTTCCAAATTATCTAGATAAACTGTTGAAGTTATCCAGATGATTTTTCAAGTTTATTCGTATAATTTTTTTAACGTTGACTTTCATCTTTTAAACACAAATATTTTATTAAAAAAGATCAATAAATGTTTAACTTAGTAAGACTAAAACATTTACAAATAAAAATATTATGAAAAAACAATTACTTCCTCTTCTTTTCCTTTTCGCAGCAGTTTCCGCCAATGCACAACAGGATATCTTTGCAATTTCCGGGAAAAATGTTCCACGAATTGAGTTCAATGATTTTAAATCTTTAAATAACGACGGATCTTCTGCCACATCAATTTTCGATGTGAATGCTCAGGCAAATGTGAAATCTCAGCAGAGAAAATCTCCCGTTACCGAAGATAAAAACGCTTACGGAAACGCTCAGGCTATGAATCTTGCAGCTTTGGCTTACGATGCTTCCGGTGATAATCTGGTTTATATGCCAATGTTTTCATCAAATATTTATGTTTTAAATCAGAAAACAAAAGAAATCACTTTAGTTGAAAACGAAGCAGCGAGAGTGACGGCTTGCGATATCAATTCTCACATCACGAGAATGACGGCCGGCCACGACGGAAATATCTATGTAATAAACAACAGTGGGACGCAGTTTCTGCAGATCAAAAAGCAGAACGGACAATATTCTGTAAGCGATCTTGGGATTATTCAGGATGATCCTTCAAACGGGAAAAACTCGTTTACCGCAATGGAGACCGGTTTTGGCGGTGATATGATTGCTGATGCCGACAATAATTTTTATGTTTTCTCAGGTTCCGGAAATGTATTTAGAGTTTCTCCGAAATTATTGCGTGCAAAATTTATCGGTAAAATAAAAGGCTTGCCGGAAACGTATTCGGTAAACGGCGCTGCGGTAAACAGTCGCGGAAAAATCGTTGTGGCGAGCGCCAAAGGTGCACCGATGTACGAATTTGATCTGGTAGATCTTGAAGCTTCGGCTTTAAACAGAGACGAAAATCATCACATTTACGATCTCGCAAGTAAGTATTTTGCGAATGACAGGAAAGCGGTTGCAGCAGTTTCTGCGAATATTGAAATCTATCCTACAAAAGTTGATGACCGCACAATTACAGTGAATATCAACGATAAAAAAATTAACGGAAATCTGAAACTTTCTGTTTTTGATGCCGCAGGAAGATCGGTTTCTGCGATGGTTTTACCGGTGAAAAAGGGAAGCCTCCGTCAGCAGATTACGCTTTCAAACGTGGTAGCAGGTGCATATCTTGTAACGATCGCGGATGAATCTGGAAACAGTTTGCTTACCAAGAAAATTTTAGTAACAAAATAAACTGTGAATATCATTATTAAAAGGCCTTTATTCCCCGGAATTAAGGCTTTTTTTAATGATGATTTGAATGCCCGCAATTCTGATTTTTAAATTTTTAACCGTATTTTTAGGCAAAATAAAAAGATGAGATTATATTTCAAAATAGAATATAAAACAAATCCGGGTGAGCAGTTGGAATTGGTGGTCACCGAGACCGGAAATTCTCCGCGGGTGCACCCAATGTTTTACACGGCAAACGGCGTGTGGATTTGCGAAATTGATTATTTTTCCAAAAGCATTTCTTACACTTACAGGCTTTCAGATTCAAAGAAAAACTGCATCCGCAGCGAATTTTCGCCGCATCATCTTACGTTCCCGCACAATTATAAAGAGTTTTTGATTTTCGATCAGTGGAACAATAAAAACTTTCCCGAAAATTATCTTCAGAATAAAATTCTTGAGCAGAGAATAAGTAGAGAAAATCTTACAAAACTTTCTGTTCTTAAAAAACATACGTATCTCTTCAGAATTGAAGCACCGGTTTACAATCCCGACTGGCAGATCGTAATTTGCGGAAATGTAGATTCGCTCGGCGATTGGAATGCTGAAAAAGCGGTTCCGATGCAGCAGACCGATTTCGGCGTTTGGGAAACTTCGGTGAATATTCAGGAAAATAAGGAAATTCATTATAAATACGCGATCTACGACCGTAAAGCAGATATGGTTACCGATTTTGAAACAGGAATTCACCGCATTGCTTTACCGAATACGAACCGCGAAGTTCTGCAGATTCAGGCAGATCATTATTTTAAATTTAAAGCGTATCAAATGTACCACGATGCCGGCGTTGCAGTTCCTGTTTTTTCGCTGCGTACGGAAGACGGTTTTGGCGTCGGTGAATTTCAGGATTTAAAAAAACTAGCAGACTGGGCGCACAGAACGTCGCTTGGGATGATTCAGGTTTTGCCGATAAATGACACAACGGCGCACCATTCTTGGATGGATTCTTATCCGTATTCTGCAGTTTCTGTTTACGCGCTGCATCCGCAATATCTGTCTTTAGAAAAACTCGGTTTTGGTTTATCGGATGCAATGAAAGCCGATTATGATAAGGAAAAAATAAAGCTCAACGAAAATCAGTTTATCGATTATGAGAAAGTGATGTCGGGGAAATGGAAATATTTAAAACAGATATTTTCCGCTTCAAAAAATAAAATTTACAGAGACCGGCATTTTAAAAAATTCATCAAAGAACAGGAAAGTTGGCTTCTGCCATACACCGCTTTTTGTGTTTTGAGGGACAAATATAAAACTCCCGATTTCAGTAAATGGAAAACACATAAAAAATATATTGCCGGAAAAGTTTTACCGTTTTTTAATAGTGAAAATAAAGAGTACGACGCAGCAATGCTTCATGCGTGGGTTCAGTTTGAGCTGCACAATCAGCTTTGTGATGCAGTAAATTATACTCACAGTTTGGGAATTTCGCTTAAAGGAGATTTGCCGATCGGAATTTACCGTTTTTCGGTCGAAGCCTGGACAGAGCCTGAGCTTTTCGGCATAGATTTTCAGGCTGGCGCACCGCCGGATCAGTTTACAGAACTCGGTCAAAACTGGGGTTTCCCGACGTACAATTGGGATGCGATGAAGAAAGACGGCTACCAGTGGTGGAAAAACAGATTCAAAGCGCTTGAGCAGTATTTTGATGCATTGAGAATTGATCATATTCTAGGGTTTTTCAGGATTTGGCGGATGCCGGTTTCTGCAACACAAGGAATTTTGGGATATTTTTATCCGGCGATTCCGGTGGTGGAGCAGGAATTTAAAGCGAGACATATTCCGTTTGATTTTGACCGTTACTGCCTACCTTTCATTAATGATGAAATTCTGCAGAGATTTTTCGGTGAAGAAGCCAATCGCGCCAAAGAATTTTTAGTTCCAAACGAAAATGGAACTTATTATCTAAAAGAAGAATTTGATTCTCAAAGAAAAATTACCGATCATTTTGAAGGTTATGATTTTGGAAATTTTGAGGAAAAAATGGTCGAACTGTGCGCAAATGTTCTTTTCCTTACCGAAATTAAATCCGGTGAAACCGTTTATCATCCGCGTTTCAATTTCTTCAAAACAGAATCTTACCAACACCTTTCAGACTGGGAAAAGAAAGCACTGTACGATCTTTATCAGGATTATTTCTACAGCCGACAGGATTTTCTGTGGAAGGAAAGTGCGATGGAAAAACTTCCTCCAATATTGAGCGCCACCGATATGTTAATTTGTGGTGAAGATCTTGGGCTGGTGCCGAAATGCGTTCATGAAGTGATGGATGATCTGGCGATAATTGCATTAAAAGTGCAGCGAATGCCTTCCGAAAATATTCCTTTTTATGATCCTAAAAAGGCGGGTTATCTCAATGTAGTAACGGCTTCGTCGCACGACAGTTCGACGCTTCGGCAGTGGTGGAAGGAAGATCGGGAACTTTCGCAGAAATACTATAATCAACAGCTTATGCAAAATGGAAGAGCACCTGAAGAACTAGAGCCCTGGCTTGCAGAGATGATTATGAAACAGCATCTGTATAATAATGCTATGCTGGCGATTTTCCCAATACAGGAATTTTTTGCCACCGATAGGAGTTTGACAAATCCGGATATAGATTCTGAACGTATTAATGATCCTTCAAAATTTCCGCATTTCTGGAAATACAGAATGCACCTGAATGTCGAAGAACTTATCGAAAACGCCCCGTTTAATGAAAAAATCGCAAACTGGATTGAGGACAGCGGACGCGCTTAAAAAATATTTGATTTGATAATCAACGTTTTAAAAATATTTGTAAAAGAAGTTAAGCCAGCGGTTTAACTTCTTTTTTTTGTTTACATCAAAAAGTCAGAATTAAGAAGTTGATTATTAACTTTTAAACAGAAAAATTATAATGAAAAAAATATTTTTGGGATTTGCTCTGACAGTAGCGACTTTGTCGTTTGCGCAGCAATATCCGCAAGGCAACTGGGGAAATAGCGGTGACAGTAGCGTCTATTACGGAGATCAGGACGATGATTATTATTTCCCGGATGATTATTATTACGATTACCCGCAAGATTATTATCCGCAGGATTATTACCAGAGTTATTACAATGACTACCGCAACAGCATCGTGAATGTAAACTGGAATTCTTTTTTCCGCCAAAACAGATTGCAGCGTTGGCAGGTAGAGCAGATTTTATATCTGAATAATCTGTACTCAAGTTTTTCTGCCTGGAATAATTTCTACCGTTACAACCCGGATCGCTGGTACTATGACCGTTTTTATGCAATGGAAAGGATTTTGGGTCCGAGAGTTTTTGTGGTTTATCAAAACAATTATTTTAACGGAAGACCGCCGATTACGTACTTCCAGAATTACAGAAGATCGTATTACAGTCCGCGTTTTCGTGTGACGCCGAGATACCGGAATGTAAATGTAAACGTGTATAGAGTGGATCGTGTAAGTTTTAGAAACGACAATCCTACTTTAAATGTAGTGCGCGGACAAGGTTTTAGAAACGGAAATGGAAGTACACAAAATGGTGGTGGTTTCAGAGAACCAAATCAAAACCCAAGGTCTAATGGCGGATTCAGAAATGGAAATGGAAACGGTTTAAGGGAAGATTCGAATTCTGGAGTAAGAGGAAACAGTGGTGGATTTAGAAATAATAACATCCGGTCTCAGAATGATATCCGACCTGAAGTTTCACCGAGACCGGAAGCGGGCGGTACGAGAAGTGGGGGTTTCAGATCTGAACCGCGAACGGAAAGTGCGCCCGTACCTAAACAAGCGCCTGCTCCAAGAGAAAACAGTGGTGGTGGCGAAAGAAACGGCGGAGGATTCCGCAGTGGATTTACGAGAAGTTAGTTTTCATATATATATATTTGAGTGGTGTGAGAGATCAGATGTTTTATTATCTGATCTCTTTTTTATTTACCTCAAATGGTAAAAAATAATAATTAAAATTTAACATTATTTGTGAATTTTAAATTTAACTAAGCTAAGAATCAGACATCAAAAAGATATAACAAACAATATATTTAACGTAATGAAAAAATTAGTATTATCAATAGCTTTCATAGGATTTGGATCTTTCGCTATGGCGCAGCAAACGCAGGATAGACCGAGAATGAATAAAGAAGAGATGCAGCAGAAAATGATGCAGAAAGAGCAGGAGCGTCTGACGCAAATGCAGAAAGATCTTAATCTGAATGCATCGCAGGTCGCGCAGATAAAAGCTTTACATGAAAAGAACAGGGCCGAAATGCAACGCAATATGCAGGATAAAAAAGCTGACCGCCAGGCAAAAATGGCTGAAATGAAAGAGAAAAATCAGCGCAGAAATGATGAAATGAAAAGTATTCTGACGCCAGAACAGTACTCAAAATGGGAAGGTCAGAAAAAAGCCAAAATGGACGAAAGAAGAGCGATGATGAAAGACAGAGGCATGAAAGGCAAAAAAATGATGCCACGGGATAAGCAACAGATGCCGTAACCGGTTTCGAATATATAGTTTATAGTTTTGATTTTTGATGTTTGAGAGCAGGAGTAATTCTGCTCTTTTTACATTTATCTTAATTTTCTGCCCTAAGTTTTTAATTCTCTCGGCAAAACCTTAATTTTGAACTTAAATTTTTTATTATGGTAAGTGAAAGAATCGCACAGCTCATCAACGAACAGATTGGCCACGAGCAATATGCTGCACAGTATTATCTGTCGATGTCTGCATGGTTTTCGGCAAAAGATTTGGATGGAATCGCTAATTATTTCCGCGTTCAGAGCAAAGAAGAATTGATGCACGCCGACAAAATGTTTGATTATCTCAATGATGTAGGCGGCGAAATTATCATCAGCGATATTCCGAAACCTCCGCATTTGTTCGAAAATCCGGTTGATATTTTCACCAAAGCTTTAGAACACGAGAGAAAAGTAACCAAAAGTATTTTTAATATCGTGAAATCGGCAAACGAAGAAGGTGACTTCGCCACGACTGCTTTTCTGCAGTGGTTCATTACCGAGCAGGTGGAAGAGGAAGCGAGCGCATCGCAGTATGTGACCAAAATAAAGATGGTTTGCGACAATCCTTCTGCTTTATATCTGTTTGATCAGGAATTGGCTCAGCGCGTTTTTGTAGCTGAAGGAAAATAATTTTTTTAGGGATTCATTTTATCGGCGGCACCGAAGGTGCCGCCGATAAAATACCCAAAAGTTACACGTAGATAAGCTGCGTTTTCAATACCTTCATTCCCAGTTTTTCCAAGATCGTTCTGTAATTTTCAATCTGCTGTTCGTTTTTCTCGGTATGCAGTCCGGTTTTAAAGTCCACAATAATATAACCGTCTTTCCCTTTTAAAATACGGTCCGGTCGATACACCTGAGTTTCATTGTTATCTGAAATCATAATATCTTTTTCATTGATCACTTCCCAATGTTCGGCAAAAAATTCAGAGTGCTTGGCAATGATTTTTCTAAGTTCTGTATCAATCTGTTCCGCTTCTTCAGTGGTAATTTCACCATCCAGAACATATTTCTCAATAACTTTAAGAATGTCTTTTTCGGTGTTGATTTTAGATAGAAATTCATGCACAAAAATTCCGCGGCGCACACTTTCGTTTCTTTGCTGATAATTCCGTGAAGGTGTCGCAATTTTTATCGTAGTTGCTGTCTCATCTTCATTATGCAGCGTCTCGATCGACTTCGTTTTTCTTTCAGTTTCTTTTTTCCTGATCTGCTTTTTCCAGCCATCATCAAGATTTTCGTAAAGATCAAATTCATCAAGATTTTCAGTGTTTTTTTGCTGAATAAATTCTAAAATCTCAAGATTATTCGAAGTTTTATTGGCTTTCTGAAGATAAAAATATAGCTGTTCCACTGGCCGAGTGGTAGCTACATATTGCAGACAAAGCCTATCGACATAATTTTTATAAGAATTAATGCTGTTAAATTCTTCTATTTGCGGATCATACGCTTCCAGACTTTTATTAAACTGATTAATGTTCACCGAGCGCAGCGTTTCATCATGATCGGTTTCAAACCAGTTATTAAACTGGCTGTCATTATTTTTATTTTCAAAAGGAAGAAAAACTACGGGAAACTCAAGCCCTTTTGCTTTATGAATGGTCATAATCTGAATCGCATCAATATTTTCAGAAGCCTGTATGGTATAGGTCGACGCCTCTTCATCCCAATATTTCAAAAATTCTTTGATGCTCGCACCGGCATTTTGGGTAAAATTAAAAAGCATTTCGAGAAAATTCAGGAGGAAATCGGTTTCGCGGTTTTCAACAGCAAATTCATTGATATAAAACTCAACAAAATTGTACAAATTAAATTTTGGGAAATGATCCTGCTTTATTTTAATCTGATATTTATTTTCGATAAAAACCACGGTTCCTTCATGACTTTCAATCGCGAGAATTTCTTTCATGTGCAGCGTAAAATCTTCCATTGAAATTCTGCCCAGTTTATTCAGAAAATACATCATCATAATGAGATGATTTTTGTTTCTAGGGTTGGTTTCCCATCGCAAAAACTCGATGACAGCCTGCAGAGTATTCGAAAGTTCGAGCGTCAGACCTTTGTCAGAGATCGTTTTGATATTTGTAATGTCACCTTTGTACTGCACCTTGAGGTTCCCAAGTTTCTGAGAATAACTGAAAATATCAAAATTTCCCCGACAAAGAATCGTAATGTCGGAGAACGAAAAACCATGATCCAGACAATGCTGAATATCACTTTGCATCTTCAGCGAAACATCTTCGTAAAATTCTTCCTTGCTTTTGTTTTCAATTAAATTTACTTTCACGCGGCCAGCAATAGGAGATTTTGCCGTCTGTTCGGCATCAGTTCCAAAAATATTCTGATGCTCTTCCTGTAGCTCCAGCGAATGATAATGGTACAGTTCATTATTAAATTCAACGATATTACGCGCACTCCGCCAGTTGTCTTTCAAAACAAGAAGTTCAGCATTTTTTGGCGAATTTTCTTTCTTATTAATAATGTCGAGCATCAGTTGACTTTCGCCGCCACGGAAACGGTAGATACTTTGTTTCGGATCCCCGACAAGCGTAAAAGAAGTGTTTTCTGTCGAAATACTGTGGTTTCTCAGCGGAAGAAAATTCTGCCACTGCAACACTGAAGTATCTTGAAATTCATCAAAAAAATAATGTTGAAACTGCGATCCTACCTTTTCATATATGAATGCAGATGGCTCGTTGCGAAGATTTTCATTGATCAAAACATTAAATTTTGAAAGCAAAACCAAATCGTTTTCATCCTCAATTTTTTTCAGCTCGTCCTGTATATCTTTATTTACTTTTAAAGGCAAAAGTGCTGAAAGAATTTTTTCTTTTTTCTGAATATCAATGTGCCAGAGGATCAGTTTCAGTCGGTTTTCCAGGAGATTTTCAAGAATTTCGAGAATCTCATTTTCTTTATGTTTAGATTTTGTTGCGGCACCTTTCCGGATGTTGATAATCGCAGATTCTTCATTTCCCGGAAAAGGAAAAGCCCTTTTTCTATCGTAAAATTCAATTACTTTCAGAAAAAATCCGCCCAACCCATTTTTGCCCTGAGAAAAATCTTCGACTTCAATATTTTTAGCTTTAAAAATCTCCACAGAAGCTGCTGCCAACTCCCGCGATTCTTTTTTTGCCTGCTGAATCTCTTTCCGAAGCTTGTTTTTCAGCTCATCGTATTTCTGATGATCAAAATGCTGGTTGTTTTTCAGATGCTCATGGTGAATGTCTTTTACAAATTCTTTCGCAGAATCGTAAAGGTTTTTATTGAGATTAATTCGCTCATTATTTTCCAGACTGTAATCCACATAATCCATAAAAGACTGCGAAATGTCTTCGTTTTCCCCGATTTTATCGAGCATTTTATCAACGGCTTCAATGAGAAACGGCTCAGGATCAATCTCCAGATTAAAGTTCTTCGCCAAACCCAGTTCGTAGGAAAAACTCCGCACCAACCGTGAATTAAACTTATCAATCGTCCCGATATTTAAGGTGGAATAATTGTGCAGAACATAATCGAGCAGCTTTTTTGAACGGTGATGAAGTTCGTCGATCGTGATTTTAATATTTTCCTCAGCAAGCGCTTTCTGAATGTTTTTAAGATCTCCGTTTTCTGAATAATCTTCCGCGGTGAAATTCCCGAGCCACGAAAGAATTCTTTCTTTCATTTCGTTTGCAGCCGTATTCGTAAAGGTTAGCGCAAGAATATTCCGGATGCTATTCTGCTGATTCGGATAACGCAGACAGATCATCAAAAGCCTTTGTACAAGTGCATACGTTTTGCCGCTGCCCGCTGAAGCATTGATTACCGTGTAAGAATTCTGCATTGCTGAAATGATTTTAGACTGCAATTTACTATAATTTTAAACTTGAATTTTAACTAAATCACGGTTTGAATTAACAGTTTTCACTCTGCTTTTTCCTAAATAAATATTAAAATCGTTAAGTCGGGTTAAAATGAAATTTTTGCATGAAAATTAAATTAGTTTTGTGAGTCTTAACCAGAATCTGTGGGCAAAAAACTACTTTTTATTTTTTTTATTTTTACCGTTTTTCATCTCAATGCGCAGGAATATATTTTCGGAAATGTGCGGTCTGAAGAGAATGCCGAACTGGAAGATGTAGGTGTAATCAACCTTCGCACCGACGAGTGGGTACAAACCAACCGCGAAGGTCATTTTATGATTGCAGGAAAAGATGGTGACAAATTCCGAATTTTTAAAAATGGTTATGAACGCGCAGAATTTACGGTGAACGCGCAGAATATTGCTTCGGCAGTAAATATCATTCTTATCAGAAATACACAGCTAATCGAAGAAGTGGAGCTGAAGAAATCATTTACCGGAAATTTTAAATCAGATTCAAAACTGCTGAACAGACCAAAGAAAGTTGAGCAGCTGATGATGGATCTTGGTGGCTATATGAGCAAAAAATCTACTGCTGGCGTGATGGCAGCGAAAGCCGGCGAGTTTGTACAACCGCTCGGGCCTGGTTTTCCCATCGGGAAAGTCAGAAATCAATGGGATGATGTCGACCTGAGTATTTATCTGCAGAAAGCTTTGGGCGACGAATATTTTTATGATTTAAAAATAGAAAAATCACAGATTCAGCATTTTATCTTCTTTGTTTTGCAGGGTTTTGAACGGCAGAAAATATTGAAATATGCATACGTAGACGGGCCTGATATGCAGCGGTTTCAGCAGGCTATTTTAACCAAAATTGAAAAGTATAAAAGTCAGAGATAATTATTTCGGTAAAAATTTTAATGATAAACAACGTCGTGAATTTCGTCTTTTACATCATTTAGATTTTCAGGATGATAATTGGAGAGAAGCCAGAGACTGACAGGGTTTTTCATCTTTCCGTAGCTTGGCTGCACATACATTTCATCGATGAGGTGAAAGTTATTTTTCTGATAAAAAGAAAACCTGCGTTTCGAATTTTCGTTTAAATCGCTGGGCTCAATTTCCAGAATAATCCTTGGATGACTGGCCAAAAGATGAGAAACAATCTGCGAACCCAGATTTCTATTTCTGAAATCGGTAAAAACCTCAAAATGCTCAACAAAAACATGGTTTTTTAGTTCCCATAAAATAAGATAGCCGACATCGTTAGCTTCCTCAATTACCGAAAAAATCTTTACCTTCGGATGGCAAAAAAGCGCTACAAACTGGTACCAGTCGCGTCTTTCGTCTTCCGGGAAACTCGTGCTGTAAGAGTCGTAAATCTTCTTCACCCGAAAATCATCCGGTGAAGTTATCTGTATCCATTCCATAAATTCTATAAATCAAAAACGCTCGGCCGGCGCGTGATAAAAATGTCTTTTACCCAGAGGCTGAATGCCAGTGTAAGGTAAATGAGAAAGAAAATTCCTGCCGTTGCATACGTGGAGTAGATAAAAAATACGCGGAGTTTCGACACGGGAATTCCGAATTTTGTGCCCATTCTCGTGAGGACGCCAAACCATTCTTTCTCCGCTTTGTACCGTAAATTCCGTAGCATTATCCGTTTTCTTTTAAAATTTTAAATCCGATACTGCAATGTAAGCATTTTTTTGCAGAGCAGTTATGCCTGTAGTGATAAACCAAACTCTGTGTTTGAAGTGCATTATCTGTTTTCAAACCTAAATTTTTCCAGGAAGCGATTATCGAGTTTTTCTCAGGAGAAATCTGGCTGTACAAATGCAGAATTTCATCGGCTGTATTTTCATTTTGATTTCTTTCGTACAAATATTTTATCGGCAGAAACGCATTGATAATTATTAAATCCTGAAATTCTTTTGTTAAAACTTTTGGCTGCAAAACCGGTGACACTTTTCCGAAATTAAAATGACTGTCCCAATATTCAGAAGCAGAAATATCATTAAACAAAGTGTAAAAAAATTCAGCCTTTTTCGCGGAAATCACTTTTGAAAAAAGATTGGCGTGCTGATGATACAGATGCGCAAGTTGCGAAAGTCGAATTGTAGGAAAATTCGGCGGACGAAGCCTTAAAAATTTCGGCCGGATAAAAATTTCTGGAATTTTATATTTTACTTTCAGAAATTCAAATTCGGTTTTCCAGCGAAGCATTTCGGCATCTTCAGGATTTTCGAGCCAGCCTGCAATTCCAAAAAACAGGGCTTCAAGCTGCATTCTGTTTTGCCGTACTTTTTGTACGGTTCCAAAATCAATACTCTGTGCAATCTGACGGAAAATTTCGGCGTTTACTTTTAGACCAAATGCGTAGGAAATGCTGTGAAAAAGTAGCGCTTCGTAATTGTTTTTATAATTTTTCAGACTGATTTCAAGTTCAGAAGATTTATTTTCAAGTTTTTGAATCAAAGTTTCTTCATAAAAATGGAACGGAATTTTTTCTATATCAAAAACTTTTTCACACGGTATAAAAACCGTTTCTGAAAGCATTTTCTCATACTTTGAAATTACGCTTTGATCAATATAATACTGCAGTTCGAGTGTCGGAATTTTCTTTTGATTTAATTCTTCGATTTCTGCATCATTGATGTAAACGGCGTGCAGAATGATGTTTTCATAGTTTGGATCTGCGGAATGTTGGTGAAAAATCCAGTCGGATGAACGAACGTGAAGTTCGATGTTTCCTGCAAAAATCACATTATTGATTTTAATTTTTGCCATCAAAAAATCAGGTCCGGAATCGGTGTTCCAGGTTCCAAAATCAAGGATTTCTATGGAATTTCCCTCCGCATCTTTAAAATCAATATTTGAGAAAAGCTTATAATTCCAGAGATACTGTAACAGATTTTCTTTCATCGCCAAAAATTTGTGTTTAAACTAAGTTAGTATTTTGTGATGATTTTTTGATAATTTGAATTTAGTTGCTCATTATACAATCATAAATAATTATAAACTTTCATTTCAGGCATAAAAGAGGTTTTACCACTAAACATTACATAATATTCTGAATAAAAACTATTAAATAGATATTTGTTAGCTTTTCTCAAATGGAAACTTTAAAAATTTGGGAGATCAAAACCTCATAGTTGCCGCTGTTATCTTAAAATTATCTTAAAATTCATTAAGAGACAATAGATTAATTTGCAGGGCATAAAAAAGTTTGTATTTTTACCAAGCCTTGAATGAGGGAACAAGTCAAGGTAATAAATTTTTTTTCATCATTTGTGTTTTTAGAATCGTATCGCCTGATACGATTCTTTTTTATTTTTTCGACATTTCGTACTGCACCAGCAAATTCACAAAATAGGAATAAGTGACGGCGCCTTCCTGCTGATTGGTTTTCAGGAAAAGGTTGTTGGTAAATCCAAAAAAATCGTCGAGCAGGCCGCGATGATTTTCTGCGAAATCTTTTTCGGCTTTGCGGTCACGTTTCATTCCTGAAGAATATTCTGCAAGCATTTTTCTGACAAATTTCGGATCGTCTTCAACCAAAGAACTCAATAAACTTTTTAGTGTAAAATAAGCTGTACTGTACTGAATTTCTAAATCAGCTGAGCTGCTTCCCAAAAGAAAACCAATAAAATTTGCTTCCTGCTCACGCGCGTAGCCAAGCTGATGTGCGCTTTCGTGGGCGATGGTAAACGGGAGATAAGAAGACGGAATTTCGCGGTTGTACTGCGCCTCTGCTGTAAACGGATTGTAATAGCCTAAGATTCCGCTGAAGTTCATCACTTTGCCGTAGAGACTTGGTTTGATAGAATTAATCAGTGTCGGTTTTTTACTGTTCAAATTTTTTGGAAGATACTTCTGCTGCAAGATAATTTCCTGTTTTATTTTCTCGAGATTTTCTATTTTGAAAACTCCATTTTTATCTTCTGAGACCTGCATTCTTAATATTTTGCACTTATCTAAATACTTTGCAGCAAGCGTTTTTCTCATTTCTATGGTCACTTCAGCTTCCGGCATTTTTTTGGAAAGCGGAATCTGAAAGTAGAGCATTCCCCAAAAAATCTGATAAATGAAGTAGATGATGTTCAGCAAAAACAAAATATGCAGTCGAGCTTTTGATTTTGATTTTTCCTTGAAAGATTTAAATATTAAAATGAGTAAAGCAATCCCGAGTAAAATATAAAAAATGTCGCCCACTGAAAACGGAAGCCAGGAGAATATTTTTTGATGAATGTATTTCTGAATTTCAAATAGATTTTCGAAAAATAAAACTGCTGCAGGAATTTTAGAAAAGATAAAAAACAAAAGAAATTGGACAACCAAAACAGCTGCCCAAAATCTCTTTTTTAAATATAGTTTGTGGTAATTAATGCGCACTGTTTGAAGTTTCATTTAAAACAATTCCCTGTTTTCTCAGAATTTTCGGAGCTGCAAAACCGTAGAATGCAAGATAAGCGAAGCAGACAATCGGTACTACATATGAGAAATGGGTCCACGTAATTCCCATAATTCCATCTGGGCTGGTTTTGTCGAAATCGCAGATCCAACCCTGCGCCAAAGGAATCAATCCGCCGCCCAAAATCATCATCACAAGGAACGATGAAGCTTTCCCGGTGTTTTTCCCAAGTCCGGCAATGGCAAGATCGAAAATCGCAGGCCACATGATCGAACAGAAAAGTCCGCCGGAGATGAAGAAATATTTGGCAATTTCTTTATCAGGATACACCAAACCAAGAATCATCATAATTAAACCCGAAATTCCGAAAATCATCAGCGTTTTTCCAGCTGCTTTTCCGCCAATAAAACTCATCACGATAAAAGCTAAAATCCAGAAAGGATAGATATAAAAGCTGGAAACATCTTTTCCGCTCAGCTCGTTAGCAAAGATAATTACGGCAAAAGCGACGAAAGGAACCACGATTTTCATGATGGTAAGCACCGTTTTAGAAAGATTAAAAACATTGATGCTGCCGTTCCACCGTCCGATCATCAGACTTCCCCAATACAGCGACACGAAAGGTGCAATATTATGCTCCAGAACGCCGCCAAATTCTTTGGTGTGAAGCAAAGCCGGCAGATTACTGATGATGGAAACCTCGACGCCAACGTAGATGAAAATTGCCAGCATTCCTAAATATAACTGAGGATAATCGAAGATGCTGAATTTCGCTGAACCTTCTTCAATAAGTGCTTCTTCCTGTTTTGCGGGATCTTCAATTTTTGAGAAAAGCATGAAAACCGCTACGAGAATAAATGCAATTCCGAGCACGATAAACGGCATTTTTACTTCTTTCAAATGATCTTTTACAAACTCGGTTGGATATAAAATGTTGGTTGAACTCTTTGTGATTTCACCTAAATTTTTATTGTAAGCGTCAATTTCAGAATCGCTGGCAGAAGGATTTTTTTCGATCATCGCGATCTGAGAATTAAGGTTGGCGATGTTTTTTTCAACTTTTGATAAAACGGTTTGAACCTCTTTCTGATCGTCGCTGGAATCTTTTTTAAGCTCAGTTACATTTTTAGAAAGATCATTTCTGTGGGCAATATATTCGCTTTTTACGATCTCAATTTTAGGTAAATTAGCTTCTTTGGGTTTAGAATCTTCCTTGTTTCCCATTCCGAAAAGAACAATTCCCAAAAGAATAGGACCGATGGTTGTTCCTAATGAATTAATTCCTCCCGCAAGCGTCAGACGGTGTGTACCGGTTTCCGGGCTTCCCATTTTAATTGCCAGAGGATTGGCCACAATTTGCTGTACCGAAAATCCCAAACCTACGATAAACAGAGCCGAAAGGAAAAACCAAAAGTTGGCTGCTGCAGCTGCCGGAACAAAAAGAAATGCTCCGAAAGCAGAAATTACCAGACCTGTTGCGAGTGTTTTTTTGTAACCGAATTTTTGCAGAATGTCGCTTTTTAAAGAAATAAAGAAAAATATTACGGACCCGACAAAGTAAGCCGCATAAAATGCCCAGGCCACAAGCTGACTCTGAACCTGAGAAAGTACAAACCATTTTTTGAAAACGGGAATCAGGATGTCATTGCTGGCAGCGACGAATCCCCAGAAGAAGAAAACGACGATCAGAGATAAAAACTGCGACCATTTGGTCTGTTGCGGTTGTGCATTCATATAATAAGGTTATAAAACAAATATATAGTAATTCTTTAATTAACTGTGCTCAGCGAGCGTTTTTTGTATGGTCTTAAAAGCGGTAGCTTTCAGGTCTTTCGGGCAACTGTCGGGTTCGAGAATATCATTGAAAAAAACCTTTACTTTTCCGGGATAGCCTTTGGCATTATCAAAAGGAAACATATCCTTTAAACCGATAAAAGTAAATACCGCAATCGGCGACTGATGTTTTGATGAAAGGAGAAATGCGCCGTCTTTGAACTGATCCAAAACAATCGACGTGTCGTGCGGAACGCCGCCTTCAGGGAAAATCACGATGCTGTTGCCTTCTTCCATTTTCTCAGCACAGCGTCGGTACACGTCGGCGCGGCTCCGTGGACTGCTGCGGTCCACCATCACGCAAATTCTTTTGTAAACGGTTCCGAAAATCGGGATTTTTACCAGTTCTTTTTTGCCGACGTAGCAAAGCGGATGATGCGGAAAAAGGATGCACGGCAGCATAATATCCATAATCGAGGTGTGATTGCTGATAAAAACGTACTGTCTGTTGCGGTCGATTTTTTTGTCGGTGAGGTTTTTCAGTTCGTAGCGAAGGCCCATTCCGAAGAACATTCCGTAGCACCAAAGCCTGATGAACCGGTATGCGTGGCGGTAATTTTTTTTATTAAATGAAAGTATATACACCGGAATTCCGAATAAGATCGTCACGATAAACGCCAGAATCAGAAACCAGGCTCTCCAGAGGTAATTTAAAATTTTCGTCACAGCTTAGCCATTAAAGATTACTTTTTTCTTCACAGAATAATTGAGCACCGACACCAGAACGATTGCTGAGATTTTGCTCATCATTTCGCGGCTCAAGGTATAAAAATTCAGATCGATATTATCTTTAAATATAAAGCTGTAAAAAATCTGAAACATTCCCAGGCTTATCACTGTAGAAATAAAAGAAACGCCCATAAAATACGTGAATTCTCTTTTTTTGGAATGTTTGCCGCGCTCGAAAACGAAATAAATACTCAGGAAATAATTGAAAATAATGCCGCAGCTGGTAGAGAAAATATTACTCAGAGGATAGTGCAAACCATGAAAATCTTTCTCATTGGCAATGAATTTTGGCAGCATGCTGCTGAAGATTTTGAAGGTGCCTATCTCCACGACAGCACTGAGACCTCCCGCGATGATGAAAAATAGGATCTGCTTGTGCCGCAGTAGATGTGTTTTCATGTCTGTGGATAAAGCGCAAATTTATAACTATATGTTAAACGTTGAAAAAAGATGTTAAAATATTTTTTTGAAAGCAAATAATTTCTAATTTTAATTTTCAATTCGACAGTGTACAGGGGATAATAGATTCATTTCCAAAAAATTGTATCAGAATCATACATCTCCGGGAGCCTCAGGCAGGTGCCTCTCAGATCAGCATTAAAAACCAGACCTATCAATCTATTTGTATGAAAAATAACAACAGATACAGAAAATTTCAGCTGCAGCAAAAAAATATCGAAGCACTGGAAAAGGAAAACTCACGTTTTAAAAGAGTCTATTCTGAATACGAAATCATCTCTGATGAACTTTGGAATCTGGAAACCGCACCGGGAAATCCTGTGCCTGATGATTTTATTGATGCCATGGCCATGCAGTCGCATTTTCTGGAAGAAGAAATAGAAGACTGGTTGGGCAAATTCAGCCAGAATACCGGGGAAATCAAAAACTGAGGGATGTCATGTATAGCGTTTCGGCGGGTATTTTTTCCGGCCGTTTAAAGATTAATTTATAATTTTACGCTTATAATAGACAATTTATGGTTGCGATAGTTGATAGCGGTTCTACAAAATCAGACTGGGTAATTCTTGATGAATTTAAGAATATCTTCATGAAAACTGAAACCATAGGTTTCAATCCAAACTTTATCAGCATCGATCTTATTGTTCCCGAAATCGAAAAAAATCACAGCCTGGTACTGCTGAAAAATTCGATCACCAAAATTTACTTTTATGGCTCCGGTTGCGGCGTGGAGAAAAACCGCGAACGCATCGCAAAAGAAATCAGACATGTCTTCCCCAATGCCAAAATTATGGTGAAAGAAGATCTGATGGCTGCGGCGTATGCTGCCTACAGAGGGAAACCGGCGATGGTCTGCATTCTGGGAACAGGTTCCAATTCATGCTATTTTGACGGCGAAGAGGTGACGATCAAACTTCCTTCTCTGGGTTTTCTTATTGGCGACGAAGGTAGCGGAAGTGCCATCGGCAAACAGCTAGTGCGACGCTATTTTATGCAGAAGCTTCCTTCTGATCTTCATCATGAGTTTGAAGAAAATTATCAGCTTACAGTAGATGATGCACTGCAGAATATGTATCATAAAACCCGGCCAAATGCCTTTTTGGCAGACTTCAACCGTTTCGTTGCAGAGCGGAAAAATCACCCTTATTTTATACAGATGGTTTCGGATGAGATGAGAAATTTCTTCGAATATCAGGTGGTACCTTATCAGGAATCTCAAAATGCAGAGATCAATTTCATCGGTTCTATCGCGTATTACTACGAAGATATCCTGAGAAATGTAGCTTCAGAATTTCATTTAAATGTGGGCCATGTAGTTCAAAAACCAATCGAAAGCCTGGTCGATTACCACATTAAATATATACTTTAAATAAAAAATTATTTTATGTCAGACAAAACATACCGCGACGAGAAAAATTTCAATCAGGCCGCGTTAGATTATCATAAAGCAGAGCCGAAAGGCAAAATAGAAGTCATTCCTTCAAAACCGCACTCGTCGCAGCGCGATCTTTCGCTGGCCTATTCGCCGGGTGTTGCGATTCCGTGTCTGGAAATTGAGAAAAACCCCGAAACGGTCTACGATTATACCGGAAAAGGAAATCTGGTCGCCGTTATATCAAACGGTACTGCGGTTTTAGGTTTGGGAGATATTGGGGCAGAAGCCTCAAAACCGGTAATGGAAGGGAAAGGACTTTTGTTTAAAATATTTGCCGACATCAATGTTTTTGATATTGAAATCGACGAAAAAGATCCTGATAAGTTTATTCAGATTGTAAAAGGTATCGCCCCGACTTTTGGCGGAATCAACCTTGAAGACATCAAAGCTCCGGAAGCATTTTATATCGAACAGAAATTAAAGGAAGAACTCGATATCCCTTTGATGCACGACGATCAGCATGGTACCGCGATTATTTCTGCGGCGGCTCTGATCAATTCTCTGCAGATCGCGAATAAAGAAATCGCTGAGGTGAAAATGGTGGTGAATGGTGCCGGTGCAGCAGCTGTGGCATGTACCAATCTTTACATTTCTTTAGGTTTAAAAAGAGAAAATGTTTTGATGTGTGACAGCAAAGGCGTGATCAATCACAAAAGAGAAAATCTTACCCCGGAAAAAATAGGATTTATTGCGCAAACCGATATTGAAACGCTTGAAGATGCCCTGATAGGCGCCGATGTTTTCGTTGGTTTGTCTAAAGGAAATGTGATGACGCCGGAAATGTTGAGCAGCATGGCAGAAAATCCCATCGTTTTTGCACTCGCCAATCCGGATCCTGAAATCGCATATGATCTGGCTTTAAGCACACGAAAAGACGTTATTATGGCGACCGGAAGAAGCGATTATCCCAATCAGGTAAACAATGTGTTGGGTTTCCCGTATATTTTCCGTGGGGCACTCGATGTGCAGGCAAAAGGTATTAACGAAGAGATGAAGCTGGCCGCGGTCTATGCTATCGCCAATCTTGCAAAAGAACCCGTACCGGAAGCGGTAATTTTAGCATACAATCTAAAAAACCTGCAGTTTGGAAGAGAATATTTTATCCCGAAACCTTTTGACAACAGATTAATTACAAAAGTGTCGAGCGCCGTTGCGAAAGCAGCCATCGACAGTGGAATTGCCAGAAAAACCATCGCCGATTTCGACGAATACGAAAATCAGCTTCTCGACAGAATGGGAAGAGATGAGAAACTGGTGCGTATGATGCAGAACCGCGCAAAAGCAAATCCTAAGAGAATTACTTTGGGCAATGCAGAGGAATATAATGTTCTGAAAGCAGCACAGATTCTTTACGAGGAGGGTATTGCACATCCTATTCTTTTGGGAGACAAAAAATACGTGAAAGAGCAGATGGTGAAATTCGGGATTGAGATAGATGTTCCGATCATCGATCCGAGTGCCGACGATCAGAAAGAGAACCGCAAAAAATACCGCGAAACCCTCTGGAAACTGCGCCAGCGCAAAGGAATGAACGAATATAAAGCGAAGCGTTTTGTACGTCAGCGCGATTATTTCGGCCCATTGATGCTGAAACACGGCGATACCGACGGGTTGATTATTGGTTTTTCTAAAAATTATGTTTCTACTTTAAGACCTGTTCTGGAAGTGATTGAAAAAGATAAAGGCGTAGACAAAGTGGCGGCGATGATGATGATTCTGTCTGAAAAGAAACCGATTTTCTTCGCAGATACTTCGATCAACCAAAATCCGACTGCTGAAGATCTCGTGAATATTGCTAAAATGGCAGAGCATACCGTAAAATCTTTTGCGATCGAACCGCGCATCGCCATGCTGGGTTTTGAAAACTTCGCGGCCATCTCCGAAACTTCAAAAAAGGTGGCGAAAGCTGTAAGTATTCTCCACGAGAAATTCCCGAAGATGGTCGTGGATGGAGAAATACAGCCAGATTTTGCCATGAATGCAGATCATTTAAGCGATTATCCTTTCTCAAAACTCGGCACCACACCCGCCAACACCTTCATTTTCCCGAATCTTGAATCGGCGAATCTGTCGTACAAAATTATCCGCGGGATGAAAGTCGCGCAGGTAATCGGTCCGATCCTGATGGGACTTAAGCAGCCTGTACACGTTCTGCAGATGCGCTCCAGCGTAGATGAAATTGTGAATCTCGCTACCGTTGCTGTTTTGGATGCGCAGCGAAGAGAGGCGAAAAAGTAAATACTACTTTAAACATTACATAAGGCGGGCGGAAATTCGAAGAATTTCCGCCCGTCTTTTTGAATTCAGCAATCTTAAGCGCGTTTTTAATCATTTTCCCGGGACGGAAAATCGTTTTCAGGCTTTCAATACTTGAGGCATTTACTTCTTCCGGGGTAGCTCTGCCTTCACTTGAGCCACCTGCCTGAAGCGTAAAATATTCTCCTACATAGACAATCTTCCCGTCTGCTACATCTTCTGCAATTTTAGAAAACGTGCTTTCCAAAACAGCCAGTATATCACCTTTTGATACGGTAGAGACTGTAGAGGCATATTTGGCAAGATCATCAAGAGTAGTCTCGCCATCACCCACGATATCGGCATAAAATTTTGCAGGGGCATTAGGCTGCTGTAAATTTTTTCTGGAGATAATTTTAAATGTAATTGGCATCTTTTTTCAAAATTTAAATTAAACAATGTGTATTTTGTACCACGAATGTACTAAAAAAAGCAAATACTAAAAATTTCTTAATAGATAAAAATCGTGTTCTATGGGAGGTGCCTAAAAATTCATGCGCATAAACCTTTGAACTCATGCGCATGAATTGAGTAACTCATGCGCATAAGTTTATAAAGTCATGCGCATGAGTTTTTTTGATGATGATGATGATGCTTAAAAATGAAGCAGGTATTGATTTTGAAAAAGTATTAGCGCAACTGTTGTTTTTAAAAGCTCAATATAAAATCTTGTAACAGAAAATTCCTTTTCCTTTACTGCCGCATTTCAAAAAATTTCATTAAAAATTCCTTTTCATTATCCCGTATGTCTGAAATTAAGTTAAATAACATTCGTTTCGTAAACAGAAATTAAAAATTACTTAAAATTGCTATATTTGGCAGTTATAAAAAACAAGGATGATATTTTCTTTACAGGGAAAAGTGCAGGAACTTACACCGACCTATGCGGTGATGAATGTGGGCGGGGTAGGCTATTACGTAGGAATAAGCCTCATGACGTCCCAAAATCTGGTGGCAGGGCAGGATGCGATGCTGTACACTCAGCAGATCATCCGTGAAGATGCCAACCTTCTTTTTGGTTTTATTACCAAATCTGAAAAGGAAATGTTTAATCTTCTCATCAGCGTGAATGGGGTGGGTGCAGTCTCGGCGCTTATTTTATTATCAACACTCAGCCTTTCAGATATTGCATCAGCGATACTTTCAAGAAACAGTGCAGTGATACAGAAAGCGAAAGGTCTCGGTGCCAAAACGGCGGAGCGAATCATCGTCGATCTGAAAGATAAAGTGGCCAAGTTTGCTACAGAAGAAGAAAATTATTCTGCGACGGTTGATAATAAAGTGAAGGATGAGGCGTTATCTGCATTAGAAGTTTTAGGAATATCGCGGCGCATGAGCGAGAAGCTCGCAGACCGTGTGATGAAGGAGAATCCGGCAGTTTCGGTGGAGGAACTGGTGAAACAAATTTTAAAAAATATGTAACCTTTGGTGGCAAATACAAAGTATCTCAAAATATATTTTTACCTGGCTTTTTTATGTTTTTCTGTGCAGATTTTTGGGCAGACAGAGCCGGGTTATACGATCAAAAAAGACTACGCCGTAAGCGATCCCACATACTACGAGGCGTATTACGACATCAAAACCGGGATGTACTATGTATATCCAAAAGTCGGAAATGTAATTACCGGGCCTGGTGTGGCGATGTCTCCTGAAGATTATAAAGAATTTATGCTGGCAGAGCAGGCAAAGGCGTACTACAAAGATAAATCTGACCGCTACAGTCTGATGTTCCGGAAAGATAAATCGGGGGCGGCAAGAAAAGGTCTTATTCCTTCATTGACCATTAATAACAGGCTTTTCGAAAGTATTTTCGGGAGTAATAAGATTGAAATTATTCCGTCTGGTTATGCTTCTTTTGATTTTGCCGGGCTGTACCAGAAGATAGATAATCCTCTTATTTTACCGCAAAACCGTACCAGTTTTACATTTGATATTGATCAGAGAATCCAGCTTGGATTAATTGGTAAAGTTGGTGAAAACCTTCAGCTGAAAGCCAACTACGATACACAGAGCGGTTTCGCGTTTGAAAACCGTATGAATCTCGTCTGGCAGGCCAAAGGAACCTGGCAGGATCTTCAGACAAAAGGTTTAGGTGAAGTAAACAGACCCAATGCCGGCGGTGAAGATAAAATTATTAAACGCGTCGAATTCGGTAACGTAAATATGCCGTTATCAACGAGTCTTATCCGCGGCTCTGAATCTCTTTTCGGGGTGAAAACAGAATTTAAATTAGGCAAAACATACGGTACCGTCGTGTTGTCTCAGCAACAGGGTGAGGCCCGAAATATTGTCGTACAGGGTGGTGGCGTTCTGAATACTTTCAAAATTAATGCCATTGATTACGAAGACAACCAGCATTATTTTATCGGGCGGTATTTCCTGAATAATTATGACCGAGCACTCGAAAATTATCCTCAGATCAATTCAAGAATAAACATCAGCAGAATCGAAGTTTGGGTGATCGATCAGGGTAATTCAAATTTAGCGTATCAGAAAAGTATTATCGGTGTCAGAGATTTGGGAGAAGGAGCTTCCGGCTCTCCGGACAATACCCAAAACGGACTTTATCAGGCAATCAACACCACAATCGGACCGGCGCGTGATCCTGGTGTAAATTATGGTGATGTTCTTTTGGGTCAGACTTTCCCGGGATCGGCGACGCCTTATACCAACGGTGAAGAATTTATTTTTAACAAAAAAGCAAGACGTCTTAACGCCAACGAATATACATTTCATCCGCAGCTTGGATACGTTTCTTTAAATCAGAGACTGAATGACCAGCAGCTTTTGGCGGTTTCTTATTCATACACCGTTAACGGCAGCAACCAGATTTTCAAAGTGGGAGAATTCTCCGAAGAAAGTCAGGTTTTGGTGGCAAAACTTTTAAAATCAAATACCACGGTGAATGTAACGTCGCCAATGTGGGATTTGATGATGAAGAATTTTTATTCTCTTGATGCCGGGCAAATCGATCAGGACGGATTTATTTTAAATATCAATTACCGCGATCCGCAAACCGGTGGTATCGTCAATTATTTGCCAAACACGACAGTTGCCGACAGGAACTTACTGAAACTTCTCAATTGGGACCGACTCAATATCAACGGAGATTTGCAGACGAGCAACGGAACTTTAGGTGACGGGATTTTCGATTTTGTCAACGGAATCACCATCAGACCAGACGTTGGCCGTGTAATGTTTACCAAGGTGCAGCCTTTCGGTAATTATATGCAGCAGGTTTTGGGTTCAAATGATCCTCAGTATGTTTTTAATGATCTTTACACGCAGCAAAAACAGGTCGCTACCAACAGCAATCTTGCTCAGCGGTACACGCTTGAAGGTCGATACAAAGGTTCGCAGGGGCAGGGGATTTCTCTTGGTGCAGTGAATGTGCCGCAGGGTTCGGTAAAAGTTTCTGCAAACGGTGTTCAGCTGACAGAAGGTGTCGATTATACCGTAGATTATATGCTTGGTACAGTTGTGATTATCAACGAGCAGGTAAAACAATCTGGGCAGGCGATTAATATTGCTCTTGAAAATCAGCTGACTTTTAATACGCAGCGAAAAAGATTTTTAGGTTTAAATTTAGAAAGAAGAGTCAGTGAGAATTTTATTTTCGGTGGAACGGTGGTCAATTATTCTGAATCTCCGCTCACCCAAAAAGTAAATTTCGGGCAGGAAGCCGTGAATAACACAATGGCGGGTGTAAATATGTTGTATAACAATCAGCTGCCTTTCCTAACAAGAATAACCGATAAAATTCCGGGGATTAATACAGAAGCTCCTTCCAATCTTAATTTTAAAATGGAAGCTGCATATCTAATTCCGGGAATCAATAAAGGCACAAATGACCAGTCATACATCGACGATTTTGAGCAGACGACTTCCAGAATTTCACTGAAAGAACCCACCGCCTGGAGTCTTGCTTCAAAGCCTGAAAAGAATCAGACCGATCCTGTATTTCAGGGCGCTGGAGCCAATAACAGTCTTGTGAACGGCAATGGTCGTGGTTTGCTTTCGTGGTACAACATCGACCCGCGTTTTTACGGCATTGGTGGAAGAGCACCGGCCGGAATAACCGCGCAGTCGGTTTCCAATCACGCTTCCAGAAGAGTGCAGCTTGCTGAAATTTTTAACAACAGAGATTTCGTGGCGGGTGAGCAGACGTTTACCAATACCTTTGATATTTCATATTATCCGGCAGAAAAAGGACCGTATAACGTGAACCCAAATACGGAATCTACTTCGCAGCGTTGGGCGGGAATCATGAGACCAATCAGCATTTCAAATTTTGTAAATTCAAATATTGAATATGTAGAGTTTTGGATGATGGATCCTTACGCCGATGGAAACCAATTAAGTTTACCCGGTGGAAATCCAAAACTATTACTTCAGCTCGGAAACGTTTCTGAAGATGTTTTGAAAGACGGTTTAATGCAGTACGAAAACGGATTGCCAACGCCGGGCGCACCTTCTACAACCACCAGTTCGACCTGGGGAATCCAGCCTAAGCAGCCACCAATTTTATACGCATTTTCATCTGAAGGCGCAGAAAGAACTGCTCAGGATGCAGGTTATGATGGTCTTACTTCAGATCAGGAAGCGGCAAGATTTGGAAACACTTTTGTGAATCCTGTTTTGAACCGCGCAGATCCTGCAGTGGATGATTTTGTATTTTATCTTTCTGAAAAATTTACCGGGGCGCAGGCTTCTTCACTGGTACAGCGTTACAAATACTTCAGGGGTCCGGAAGGAAATTCACAGAGCAACTCGCTTGAGGTGTCGTCACAAACTCCGGATGCGGAAGATATCAACAAAGACTACAACTTAGATCAGGTTGAAAATTACAACCAATACGAAGTAAATCTTGCTCAGTCAGATCTTACATTAGGCAACAACAATATTGTCGATGTGAAGACTGTACAGGCGACTTTCCAGAACGGACAGACTTCTCAGGTAAAATGGTATTTATTCAGAATTCCGGTGAACGGATATGTTTTGAATGCAGGTGATGCCAGACCTGAAGTTCTTAATAATGTACGTTTTGCAAGAATGCTCCTGAAAGGTTTTGACAATACTTCTACGCTGAGGTTTGCCACAATGGATCTGATTCGCTCAGACTGGAGACGTTATCCTAAAAATATTGCCAGATCAATAGCTGATCCTGTTTTGGAAGGGTCGCAAAATGTTACGAATGATGATTTTGAAGTAGGTAGTGTTAATATTGAAGAAAATGCATTAAACCAACCTCCTTACGTTTTGCCTCCTGGAATTGACCGTCAGGTTTTAAGTGGAAATGCAGGTGCACAGCGTCAGAATGAAGCTTCGCTTTATATGAAAGCAAAACTGCTTCCTGCAACTCAGGCGCGTGGCGTTTTCAAAAATGTGCAGCTCGATATGAGACGTTACAAAAAACTGAGATTGTTTGTACATGCTCAGGATCCTAACAACAATGATGTAAACGTTGGACGAATTGATGAGAAGACAAAATTCTTCATCCGTTTTGGTAGTGATGCGACCGATAACTATTATGAATATGAATCTTCATTAAAAATTACCCCGAGAACAGCAACTACGCCATTAGAAATCTGGCCTTTTGAGAATGAAGTCAACATGAATATTCAGGATTTTGTTGACGCAAAGATTCGAAGAGACAGAAATAATCCGAATAACATTATCGAGAGAATACCGGATACCGAGTTTGATGCAGGTTCTACATTCAGAAAATTATACATAAAAGGCCGCCCGAGTCTTGGAAATGTAACCACAATTATGGTCGGAATCAGAAATGGTGGTGACCGTGCCGGTACGGCAATCGACCGTATTCTCTGGGTAAATGAAATCCGTCTTTCTGAGATTGAAAACGATGGCGGATATGCAGGAAATGCTTCTTTAAATTTCAATCTTGGAGATTTTGCAGTCGTAAACACAAGTGCATCGTACACCTCTGTAGGTTTTGGAAATATTGATTCTAAACCGGCCGAGCGTCTGCAGTCGACGCAGTCGGCTTTCAGTGTAAATACAGCAGTGAATCTGGATAAATTTTTACCGGAGAAATCAGGTATTAAGATTCCGGTAAATTATTCTTACTCGCAGACTATTGAAGATCCGAAGTACAACCCGCTTGATACCGATGTTGAATTTTCTAAAGCGGCAAACCGTGAAGAATTAAAACAGGTTGCCAGAACATTTACACAGCAGCGAAGCCTTGGCGTTGTCAACGCACGGAAAGAACGGGTCAATCAAACCCGGAAAGCGAGATTTTACGATGTAGAAAATTTAGCATTGACTGCCGTTTACAACGATGATTTTTACCGCGATATTTATACAAAAAGAAACTACAGACAGTATCTGCGCGGTTATCTTGATTACAATTATCAATTTAAACCTTGGGTGATCCGTCCGTTTAATAATATGGTGAGCGATACAGCAAAATCATACAAATATCTTCGCTGGGTAAAAGAATTTAATATCAATCCGATTCCTACAAGATTGTCTTTCCGTACCGAACTCGACAGAAATTACAACGAACTTGAATTTAGAAATATCGAGTCGCTCCTCAGAGGAAGTCAGAACAACGATTTTGCTGCGATCAAAAACAGAAATTTCTATTTTGGCTGGCAGTACGGTTTAGGATTTAATTTTACCAAATCTTTAAAGCTCGAAATCAACTCGGTGATGCGAACGCTGAATGATGAGGTGGATGTGAATACGATGGATAATTCTTCGATTTTCGGGAATGTGCTTCGTGCCGGCCGGCCGGTTTTATACAATCACAGAGTTCAGTTAAATTACAAACTGCCGTTCCAGTATCTTCCGTATGTTGATTTTATTGATCTTGAAGTGGGTTACGGATTTACCTATAACTGGAATGCGCGAAGTACAGTTTTGAGAAACTTTGTCAATCCTGATAACAATCTGCGCGAAAATCTTGGTTCAATTGGCCAGAATACAAATGTGGTTCAGGTTACAGGAACTGCAGATATTCCTAAGTTTTTTGGTCAGTTTGGATATTTCAAAAAAATGTCTGACAAACTTCAGAAAAGAAAAACTGAAATGGATTCTCTGAACACTGCGTACACGCAAGCCTGGGAGAAAAGAAGATACGCGTACAAAAGATATAAATTTAAAAACCGTCTGACGATGATGCAGAATGTAGCATTCCTGCTTACTTCATTCAAACAGTTGGATTTCTCTTATAACGAATACAGCGGAACCGTACTTCCGGGATTACTTTCTGCGCCAAACTGGTACGGAATCGGACAGACAAATGGTGGCCCAACCGCAGGTTTCCTTTTCGGATCTCAGGCTGATATCCGCCGTACGGTTTTGGAAAATAACTGGGTGAGCGATTCAGAATATATGATCGATCCTTATATTCAGATGACGACGCGCGAGCTTCGGGCAAATCTTCAGATTATGCCGATCAACGATTTTAGAATAGATGTAAATGTCTTGCAGAATTATAACCGAAACTTTACCCAAACCGGATTTAATTATCGTGACGGTGCCGGCAATGCAAACCCGAATTTCACCTTTGCGACGGATCTTATCACGTATTCAAATTCTGTAATTTTAGTAAACACCGCGTTCCAAGACGGAATGGCCGTTTATGCAGCGATTCGCCGAAATGCAGCGATACTTTCTCAACAGTTGGGAAGTGGCTATAGCATTGCGAATGCGTACAATTTAATTCCGGCTTTCCGTGGAGCAGTTGAAGGAAGAAATCCGGAGCCAATCGGCAATCCTAAAAAAGCGGGAATTCCTTTACCAAACTGGAGAATCACGTATTCTGGTTTAAGAAATATTCCGATTATCAGCGGACAGTTTACCAAATTTGATATTCTTCACAGCTACAATGCGACCTATACAGCAACCGGCATCCAGTCAAGCATCGATTATTTTAATGACCGGAATTCTGGTGGCGGAGGTCGCGATCTGAATGGTGATTTGATTAATCCGTACACATTTGCACAGGTCGGCTATGTAGAATCTTTTGCACCACTTGTAGGAATCGACGTGACAATGCGGAACAATATGCAGTTTGGTCTGCAGTACAACCGAAACAGAATGCTTCTTTTAGGTCTTGTAAACCATACTTTAACCGAAGATTCAAATACAGAATATGTCGTGAGACTAGGTTATATCGTTAGAAATTTCAGACTCGGAATGGCAAACACCCGCGGTGCACGTGCAAAAGGTACAGATCTGAACATACGTGGAGATATTTCTTTGCGCGACAGCCGTACAAGCATCATGAATATTTTGCTGGATGATTCTCAGGTAACCGGCGGACAGAGATTATTGAATGTGAAACTTTCTGCAGATTACAATCTTTCAGAAAATCTAAATTTGAGAGTTTTCTACGAGCAGATGAGTTCGAAATATAAAATCTCTACGGCATTTCCGCTTTCTACAATCAGAGCAGGAATTTCAGCAACATTCACTTTCGGTGATTCCGGCGGATTTTAAATTTTAAAATATTAGACAAAACCTTCACTTGCTGAAGGTTTTTTTGTGCCTGAAATCATTTTATGATCCATAATTTCCTAGAATTTAGCACTGCGAAAAATAAAGTATTTTATTTGAGCATTAATATTATTTTAAATAAATTTGTCCTTAGAAAAAATAAAATTAAAATGAATACACCGGCAGAATTAAAGTATACAAAAGACCACGAGTGGGTGAAGATCGAAGGTAACGTAGCGACTATCGGAATTACCGATTTTGCTCAGGGCGAGTTGGGAGACATCGTTTATGTAGACGTAGATACTTTGGATGATGAACTAGGCGGCGGTGATGTTTTCGGGAGTGTAGAAGCGGTGAAAACAGTTTCAGATCTTTTCTTGCCTATCGCCGGTACCGTTACAGAGTTTAATGCTGCTTTGGAAGATCAGCCGGAATTATTAAACACAGATCCTTACGGAAATGGCTGGATCATCAAACTTGAGCTTGCCGCAGATGCAGACCAGTCTGAGTTGCTTACAGCAGAAGAATATCAGGAAGTCATTGGATAAAATATCTTCCCTCAGTATAAAGATTTTGCCCATTTACTGGGCATTTCTTACATATATGCTCTTGCGTCCCGGCGTAGAAAACAAAGAATACTGGTTTATGTTCAGCGGAATCGATAAGGTTTTGCACTTGAGTATTTTCGCTGCATTAGGTTGTATCTTTATGAGCGCATTTCCGCGGGTAAGATTTTATTATTTTATCCAAATCATGTTGATATATGCTTTTCTTACAGAAATTTTGCAGGATGCAATGAAGATGGGAAGATCTTCAGAAACTTTCGACATAGTTGCAGATGTCATCGGATGCCTGATCGGATATTTCTTTTATAAAGCGGTTTCTAAAAGATTTTCGTAATTTAAGTTAAATCTTTTGTTTTTAAAATATAGGAATGCTTGCTTCGGTGAGTGTTTTTTTTTGTTTCAAATGATCCAATTTTAAATTCGAGGCATATAGTTAAACAAAAGTTTGAAACTTTTCTAATTCATTTACAGAGTTTTAGGTTTAAATATTAATTTAAATTGAATTTAATGTTAATTCTATTTGGAATTGCAGCTTAAAGATTCTTACTTTTGCCGCACTGAAAAACGGATGAGAGTTTGTTGATTAGGTAAAAGCGCAGGAGCGGTTTCCGATAGGGGGAGCTGATTAGATTTTAGGAAAAGCACTTAATTAAACATTTTTGAGGTTGAGATTTTAGGGATGTAGTTTTAGAAAAAATAAAAATATTTTTTCTTGGATTATGTTGGTTAAAGTTTTTATCTTTGCAGTCCGGCAAAACCGGGAAGCGCAGGAGGGATTTATTTAGGGATTGGATGTTTTGGGTATGGATTTGCTTTCATTGATGAAGGGAAATTTTTTCAGAAAAACATTTGGTAGTTTAGG
>NZ_LMPJ01000002.1 GCF_001424585.1 Chryseobacterium sp. Leaf180
ATTATAATTCCTTTATCACTCAAACTTAAAACAAGATCAATAATATTTTTTAGACTTCTACCTAACCGGTCAAGTCGCCAAACATAAAGTTCGTCACCGTCTCGAAACTGGTCAATCATCTTATCCAATTCGGGACGATTTTTTGTTGCACCTGAAATTTTCTCCTGATAAATTTTCTCACAACCTGCTTTTTCTAAAGCTTCAATTTGCAGATCTAAATTTTGATCTTTGGTAGAAACCCGGGCATATCCTATTTTCATATCTGTTACATTAAACTCACTGCACGCAAATTTATGAAACTTTGTTTTGTGATACGGGATTTTGAGAAAATTATTCGAAATAATAGGATTCAAGAATCTACATTTTTCAAAATCTCACTAAACTACCAATATTATTCGTTAAGATAAAGAGAAATACACAGTCTATTATTCATCCACTCTCAGTATATTTCTCAATCTTAGATCAGCTTTGGGGCTGCCCTCGCTGTTTAGCCATAAAATATCATCTATGATGCAAAAAACTGTTTTCAATTTGAATTTTTGGATTTCATCTTCCGTCAGAAAGTCTACGATTAACAGTTTGTGACCGATCGAAGGAAAAAATGCGGCTTTCCATACGATCTCTTTTCTCAAGTCTTCCTTAAAGCTTAATATAATTTTCATAATTTTCTTATTAGATAGCAATTGTCAGTTTTTCACGCAAGACCTGTACAATCCATTTGTACCTGAAATTGTTACTTGTGATTCAGCGTTGAAAAATTTGTTATAACCCGTAGATCCAAACCCGTCTTATTTTTATATTTTCTATAAAGCTACAAACTAATAATAATTTAAATAAGGTAATCCGCTTCTGAGAATTTACATTTCATTCGTTTCCTAGGTTAATTTTCATAAATGATTTATGTCGGCAGAACAATTCTCATTGATTTTTCTATTCAACTTTTTCAGAATACAATTGTTATATTCTTTCGCAGGATCTCACATTACTCTTTCTTAATCAGTCGGGCAAGATTTCTATGAACCGCATTATCCTGTCCGGTTTTCTGTGATTTTCTATAGCAAATTTATTCCATCGGGCATGGCAAAAAAAATGTATTCGAGAATCCGAAAAGCGTTGCTTTTCAAACCCACCGCAAATACATTTCAGGCCTCATCAGTAGAATAGATCCGCCTGGAGAAAGCCAGAACAGGAACCAGAAAGCTTTATTATTTACTTAAAACCAGATTTAGGCTGGAGGGGATAAAAATAGGCTGAGATGCACTTTTCAGTTATCTCAGAAGAGAAAATCTGCTTATTTATCCTAAGATAAGATATACAAGGACCACTTTCTCCAAGCATTGGCTCAGGAAATATCCCAATCTTTTGAAAATAATTCTTATCAAAAGAAAAGAACAGGTGTTTGTAAGTGATATTGCCTACGAAAAAACCAAGACGGGCGAATGTTATTTATCATTGATTACCGATGCTTACAGCAGAAAAATAATGGGATACGAACTGAGTGAGAATATGAATGCCGAAAATGTTGTTAAGGCTTTGAAAATGGCTGTAAGAAACAGAACTACAAATTCTGATCTCATCCATCACTCAGACAGAGGATTGCAATATTGCTCGGAAATTTATCAAAAAGTGCTTGGAGAAAACAATATACAAACTACAATAACAGATGGGTATGACTGTTATCAAAACGCTTTGGCAGAAAGAATAAACGGAATATTGAAACAGGGGTTTTTCATTTACAAATGCAAAAATATTCAGGATCTGAAACAAATGGTGAGAGAAAGTATTTATATTTACAATAACAAAAGGCCACATATGAGTCTGAAGATGAAAACCCCGGAAATGATGCATAAAAAATCCGGAAAATCGAAATCTTCCGGATGGGTATTTAATCGAATAACTTGTTAATTTATTTTAGGACTGGTTAGGAAAATAGTAATGCAGACTTACTGAAATATTTATATTTGAGAAAACAAATACATCCGAACATTATGGATGATCACGAAAGAATTAAAGTCATAAAAGAGTTTGTATATGATATAGAGCTGAATAATGGCAACAAAATCCCATGCTTAAAAAGATCAGATATTTTAACTGTTTTCAATTTTAAGGATGCTGATATCGACTACATTGCCCGGCATACAAAATCATTTTGCAAATCATTCTCAAATATGACGATTTACAATAATCATTTTTTCTTTGACAGTGGTAATAAAGTGGAAAGCATTACTATTGTAGGTGTAAGTTTTTTCTGCAAAAATCTCAATTCGCTTCATGTCAATCTTCCTCAATACGAGGAAGTTTTCGCAGATTTGGCTCTAGACTGGTTTTATAAAGTTGATTTTTATGAAAAGCATTCTACAACAGTTAGAAATTCGCTTGCTGACAGAGCTACAAACGATACAGCATCAGAATATAAAATTACCAGGAAAATGGTAACGGATCAGAATGGACCTAAAGAAAATATAGAAGATCAAAATCACTTCTTAGACAGGAAAATAGTGGTTACAACCGGAACATTCGAAAAGTTCACCAGTAGAAATAAGATCATAAAACTACTGTATGAGTGTGGCGCAGATGTAAATAGCGTAATAACAAAAAAAACCCACTTTGTCATTGTCGGGAAAAATGCAGGACCCAAAAAACTTGAAACCATTGCACTGCATAATATCCCTGTTATCACCGAAGAAGAATTTTATCAAATTTTTAATGTTAAATAAATCTATTGATTATTTGGTGGAGATATTTTTAAAAGTACATTTAAAATGCGGACCAAAACTGAACTATAATAAGCCTTAAGTTATTTAAGTAATTTTCTACGACTATACAACTATCTGTTCTGTTTTCCCTGAATCTCAAACCCAGATCTGTGGTTCACCAGATCAGAAATGCCTGCAAATCTGTGGTCTGGAAGGGCAGAAAAGAATTTTCTGCCGATATGAAGCTTATTTACACCGCGCCTACAAAACAAACAGCAGAAGCCGCTTTAAATAATTTTGCAGAAAAATGGGATTCAAATATTTATGCCATCAAATCCTTGAGGGATAAATTGGGATGAGTTGACCGTATTTTTTGAATTTCCTTTAGATTTACAAGAACAATAACAAAATCAAACTTTAAAAATGAGGACTTAGTTTTAATCCTAATTTGGTACGCATTGCGTACCAAGTTGGAAATCCTTTATAATATTGAACTCCCTTTAGTTTCTTGTGGCAATTATAATGGAATTAAAGGTTCACTGTCAAATTTATTGACAACCCTGTCTCGAAGCTTTGCTTTACTATTGAAATTTCGGGAAATATTTTTATAGATGTCTAAAAAATTGTCTTCGATTTCATTTTTCTGATTTAATGTAGAAAATATAAACTTACTTTCTAATTTTTTCCATAAAAATTCTGTTATTATTTATAAAATTAATTGTATTTATAAACGAGTAATAAAACGTTTTACTTTGTCTCAAAATTATTCATATAGAACTACAAAACTTATATTAATTTGGGTATGGAATTTTGTCTGCTGGTAATCACATATTATTTAATTTTCTCAGTCGATCTATAGCGTAGATTCATAAATGTAAACTGATACTTATTAACATTCTTTAATTTCATCTGTATATAGAGAATTCCTTCTTACAAATACTCAACAGAGAATTTTTGGTAATCGATCGGTCAAAATTTCTACACGCACATCATCCTGTCCGGTTTTCTCTGATTTTCTATAGCAAATTTATTCCGTCGGGCATGGCAAAAAAAATGTATTTGGGAATCCGAAATCGGAGATTCCAAACCCACCACAAATACATTTCAGGCTTCATCAATGCTAATTGTTATTTACTGATGTCAAGGAATTGATTTCAGTTTTTTTATGCCCTTCCTGCATATGTAATCTGCATAGAAAAGTCAGAAACCTCACAAGATGCAATAGCAGTGTTCATTGAAATTACGATCCTTATTATTCTTCCTAATAGATCATCATTGCTGATGTCATAATAATCAGAATTGTCAGATTCATTTATACATCAGTCATAGACTTTATTATAAGTTAGATTTTTATGATTTATTAAAAATTCATTTATCATATAATATGATCAGGTAAAAGAATAGAAAAGATCAAAATTTCCTTCAATCTGCAATTACAGAATCTCTACGGTTTTTTTTAATGCAGGTGCGGGAAAATAACAGGTCTCCGCCGTACCCGGAGCAGGAAAAATGAAATTCAATATTGTAAACGAAATTAAGTTAAGCTATTCAAGAAAGGGAAATTCCGAAAGAACCATATCATCATCCATGGATGCAGTGGATATTTTCAGAGCGCATTTTGACGGGGATGAAATGGATTACCGGGAATCGTTTTTTGCACTGTATCTGAATCAGGCGAACAAGGTGTTAGGGATCAGGAAAATATCGGAATGCGGAATTTCTTCAACCTTGGTAGATGTCCGTATTGTGATGCAGGCAGGCCTTCTCTGTAATGCTTCAGGGATTATCGTAGCCCACAATCATCCTTCAGGGAATCTGAATCCATCCACCGCTGATATAAAAATGACCAACCAGATCAGGGAAGCTGGAAAAATTCTGAATATGAATGTACTGGATCATGTGATTTTGACTTCGGATGCGCATTTTTCGTTTGCTGATGATGGGCTGATGGGATAAAATAATATAGTATAGGCTTGATGGAGTCGTGGAGATACTGTTGTGTAGTTGATGTACGATGAAGTTGAAAGATAACGGAATTACTGCAATGACGTGGATGATGGAACAGTTGAAAGACGATGGAGAAACAGAGGGATCGGGCAGAGTCCATACTTTAAAACTAACAATCAGATTCATTTATAAAATATGGAAAATACACTGAAATAAGTTGATTTTTTATCGGGTGGGTTTTCAAATCTTGACCAGGAACATTGTACAGGTTCTGTTTGACATGAAAATAAGGAGTGCGAGGGAAAGGACAAATTGTTACTGGCGTACCGAAGTGATTTTTAATGATCAGACGATTAATATACGAAACGATGGAAGTTCCATTGGATGAAATTCTGGTTCTCTGTTATGATGGTTGAGAGAGAGAGAGAGAGAGAGAGAGAGAGAGAGAGAGAGAGAGAGAGAGAATGATGCCCCTTTGTTTTAGAAGTGAACAAACTGTTATCAGAATTACAAAGGGGATTTTTCCAGTTTGGGAAATAGTGATGCATGACGTTATAAGGGAGACGTAATCTTAATTAAAGTTTCAAAGAAAAAGATTGAGGATATTTTAATGGCTTAGGGATAATACCTATTTATTCAGACCTGATGTAATTGCTTTTTGACGTAGGAAATTTAAAATGATAATAAATCGAAATATAGAAATCAATCAAAAAAATAATATTATGAACAATACAGGAAATAATACAGCCATTTCGGAATTCAGTACTTTACTGGTGCTTCGTCACCGTAACAACTCCGTCGGAATTGTAGAGGCAGTGAATCAATACGGAAATATTATCGACGTTAAACCGGAAAGAAGTGGAGTTGATACGGTGATGCGGATCGATTCTTCAGCTGGTTCTTTTATGGATTTCTATTCTGAATTTTATCATCAGCTGAAGAATCCATCGGAGTATTCGTTTTTTAAAGTTAGGGAAGTTGAGGCCCGGGAGACCGCCAGAGGTTTGCAGGAATATATTAACGGTTCGTCGGAAACAGAAAGGCAGGATTTACAGGAGTTTGAGGTTTGTGTTGAAGCGGTTGATGCCATCCGAAATAAAAAATATGCTGACCGGGAGAATTCTGTTTTGACGAACGACTCTGATTGTGGTTTGTCAGACGGTCAAAACAGTTCTCTGTACCGCTATCAGATGACTGATTTTCCCTGGGAATCGTTGGCTGAACTGGATCTTAACCGGGAAAAGTTGGAAAGTTTAGGCGCATTGGAACCTTTACTGAAAGGATATAAGACACCGATGTTGGTTCCGGTACCTTTAAGTGATGGATATTCGGTAAGTATGGTTGAAGCACGGCTACAGTTGAGGCTGGATGATAAAGGGGAAGTGGTTGTCCGTATTCATACGGTTCTTGAAAAACCGGATTTTAATGAGAAGTTTAAGGGGCATGAGTTTACGGAAGAGGATAAATTTAATCTTTTGACTACAGGAAATATGGGCAGGGTGGTCGGGCTTGTTGATCCGTGGACCGATGAAGCCGTGCCCTCTCTGATCAGTTTGGACAGGTTGACCAATGAATTGATTCCTTTGAGAATGGAGTTTGTCAGAATTCCTGCAGTGATTTGTGGGGTAACTTTGGATTTGGAACAAGTGAAGGTTCTGCGTGATGGGAAAGTTTTGTTTATTGAAAAGATGTTGTCGAAAAAAGGAAGGCTTTTTTCTGCGGTAGTACAGTTTAATACTGATAAGCAGTGGATTGAATTTTTATTTAAAAAGAATTTGCAGGGTTATGACAGGAGAACTGGTGAGCATGATAGTGCGAATGATGTTCCTACTGTTTTCAGAGGAAAGTATCTGAGGAAATGGCAGATGGATAAATTGAAGGCAGGGGAGATGGCTTATATCAGTGGGTTGCTGGATAAAAATGGTAAGAAGTATCAGGGATATTTGAGTTTTGATAAAAGGAGAGGGGAGATTGAGTTTTCGTTTAAGAATTCGAAGAAAAAATTAACGGAATTTTAGGATGCTTTTCGAAATGTGAGATCATGTGAATTCAAATTGAACGATGATTTTTTTAAAACCTGCATAGTCGGTGACTCTGCAGGTAATTTTGTTTGAGTTTATATAGGTTTTGACTGAAGGAGAATCGGGCGGCAAAAATGCAATTCCTCCTTGTGGTCGGAAACGCATTTTTGCGGAATTTGGGGCAACCTCATTTCAAAAACATTTCCGGGTTAGGCTCTTCCATGTTTTTGAAAAAGGTGAGTAATTAATATTGGATTAAACATACATCATGGCAAATATTTGAGACGATTGTTATGTGAATCTATATAAAATACTGTTATAGTTAATTTTTTTTATTACGTCCATGCCTTCATCAATACTCAAAAATTCTTCATCTATTAATGTACAGTATGTGTTTGCGTATTCATTGTAAATATTTGTTGCAAAAATACCGGTGTCGTCTGATCCCAGGACAATAGGAGGTATAATATGTCCTTCCATACTCCACTTTACCCAATTTTTGAGATGGTATGTTGAAAAATTTTTATGAAAACCTATCCTAATATTGCTGGTAGGTAGACTCTCAATAACTATTTCCTTATCTGCCATATATTTCAATAATTCAAGCTGTAGTGATTTTAATTTCTTTGCAGATAATATACTAAAAGGTGATATACTGATTATTTTATCATAATTTTTGCGATAATCCTTACTATGATATTTCTTATATAAATTATAAATTTTACTACTATCTTTATTTTCCAGGCTTTCAATAAAACGCTTTTCTACTGGCCAATTTAATTCAAAATCATCAAAAACCCCTTGGATTTTAAGATTGCCATGATGACTTGAAAATATGTGGAGTGGACAAGAGGCCCGCATTAACCATGCCTGCTCCAAAATTGCAGGAGTACAGTATTCATTATAAATCAAATAGCTAAGATTATTTATTTCATTAACAAGGGTTGGTATTATCTTAATAAGATTTTTTAGTTTTGAATTGGCAATCAAGTGATAGATAAAAATCATATTGTCCAGATGGCATCCCTGCGAGATAAGTATTTCATCCCCTATAATTTGTGACCATTTCTCAACATTGATGCCCGCAGCTGTAGCATGGCCTATTCTGTCTGTCTTTTGAAGATTGCAAAACTCTATTGTTTCATAAATAGCTCGTAAGCCATCTATTATATGATAAAAATCTTCTCCTGCATGATAAGTGAAATGCTTAAATCCTTTTCTTCTCATCAGCCTGTATAGAGGAGCAAATACTTCTGGAGGACTGTCAAATTCGCTGGAAGCAGCATCGATACCGCTTACAGCATTTTCAAGTGTTGAAAATTTTGAAAGTACTGAAGTTAAATTTTTCCCCTTCTTGATGATTTCCAATCTTAAGGCTTTGTGTCTTATGTATTCACTGGTATTTTTGTCTTTCTGCTTTATAAAATGAGCTATTAACCGTAACTCGGGTAAATTATTATCTTCTTCTTTTCCGGAAGAATTCTTAACCATATACTGCCAGCCTTCGAAAATAGTGTCAAGCTGAATTTTTTGTTCTCTTTGATTATTTTTTGGTGAAAACCGACCTTCCAGGAACCTTAAAAAATTTAAATCATTCCCGTGCATTTGGAAAAAGCGTCGCTTGAAGGACTTTTCGCTGCTTTCTCTTAGGCCGTTTAAAGTATTCTTCTGGAATTGTTCAAATCCATTTTGATGGGTTTGCTGAACTAAAAGTCTGTTGGTCAAACCTAAAATCAAAAGATAATGATGTAAAAGTTTAGCAATTTCATCGTGAGGCGATCTGTTAAGCTTATCTAAAACCAACACAAACATATATAGCTCCACAGACATGAGATGGGGATAATCAGCTTTATCTGAAATCCTATCCAGAAAAGGATGCCTGTAAGTGCTGCCTACGTCAAAAAAACCTTTTATGTTTGAAAGCTGATCTTCGTGAAATATATATAAATAAAGAAGTTTCCTTATTTTTCTTGCTTCCTGAAGAAATCTTATAAAGGTTATTGGTTCCAATAACGAGGACTCCTGCTCCAATTGTTCTTTAACTTTTGACTTGTTAAAGCTTTTTTTTAATTCCCTGTAAATTGGAATCGGATTTTTAAGAAAGTCCTGCCAAACATGATCAGTTTCTAAAGAGCCGTTTAGGTGCATATGCAGATCATGCAACCCGTTATTCTGATTTACAAAAAAATCTAAATTGGCGATCTTCGAACTTGGAATTGAAGTATATTTTGAATTTGGCAGTATGTATAATTCGAAAAATTTTTTATCGTCAATGTCACTGCTCTTTTTCCTGTATAAATCCTGTAAGAAAGTAGCCTGCAGAAACAATGGGGGAATGAAAGTCAGTAGCTCTTGCCAACTGTTTTGTTCCTGTTGTTTTACATTTATTCTATTGATATTAATTTCAAGATAATCTCCTGATAAACCAAATATACCTTTCACAAAGATATCAGACATACTAGTGATGCCATCAAATGTATTATTATGATGAAGTCTTAAAATATGATCAGGAACAGTAGAATTTTCAGCACGATATAGCAGAAAAATTCTTCTTTTTAAATCTTCAAAGGAAACATTTTTTTTATGTTTATAACAGTTTAGTGATTCGTCATCAATGAGTAAATACTTTAAAAGGTTTATGGCCATTCTGAAGGATTTTCTGTTAGATATTGTCTGAATTTTCGAATTTTTCCGCTGGATTTGTCATCATCACCAAAGATTCTGTATAAATATTTCTTAATTGAATTGTTATACTGGGTAATCACTCCCTGATCATTCTCGTCAAACCAAAATCTTGGATAAGTATATCTTAGAAGATTTATTAATTCCTTTTCACGACCTTTTTTTAATAATGCGGGGCTTCCGTTTTGTAATACAGGAAATTCATTATCACCATCATCCTTAAAAACGGAGTTAAGAATCTCTACACTGTTAAGTCTTTCAAATACAGAAAATCTAAAATATTCTTCAGTATTACCACTAATAAACTTTTTAATACACTGATCCAGTTCAATATCATTTTTATCTATGTAACAAAGTAGCAGAGGGCAACTTAATAACCATCTGGACAAACTTAGTGAGGATGTATTGAACTTTTCATTGTTTAGTTTGTTAAGATTTTTCTTGAAAATTTTGGTTGACAGATTGGTATTGTCCATGTTTAGCCCAGGCTCATTTCTCATTTGTTCCAATGTATCCTCAATAAGAATAGCATTAAAAAATGCAATAATCTGGTAGTTGAATAGTTCACCCAATAAAATATCTCTTGTATAATTCTGATCAATATTTTGTAGCGCGTATAAAAAACGTGTGAAGATTTTCCCCAGAATATGGGCTGGAACAGGTTTTTTCATTAAGGTTCTTGAGGAAAACCAGTTGAGCAGCACGTTGGCAAAATCATCCCAGATATAACTGTCTACATTGTTAACAGGATATTCATCTGTATCAATGTACATGTCATTTTGACGGGCATGTTTGTCCTGAACGGTACCGCCTCTACTAAAATTAAAAGCATTATAAGCCCGCAATTGAGACAGGTTGATTAAGGCAGACTTTAATTCTTTTAGCCTTTGAGGTCTGCTTTGACCACCTGCAATCAGTTCGTCGCGTTTTAACAGTTCGCCGATCGTTGCAAAAAGCAGATGTATAGAATATGATAAATTTGTTTTCTGTCCGGAATCTGTAGATATAAATCCTGGAATGTAGCCTAACGTTTTTTCTACTAAAGATGCATCATTTTTTTCTGAAAATACTGTATCTAACCGGTCAGTATAATTTCTTTTCGCTTTTTGCTGTAATCCTGAAAGCTTTATAAAATAATTGGTGTACTGGGTATTTCCATTATTTATAACTCCGAAAATATAACTTTGCATTTCACCCGCAATATCTCTAAGGACACGATCTGTATAAATTCCGGATTTTCTGCAAAAATCTTCGATGGAAGGATTTTCATTGTTTTCTTTGGTATCACTTGTTTTCTCAAAAGGTATAACATGCAGTACATTGCGTGGATAAGCAACCTTTAAGAAATAGTCAAAAATTAAGTACTTACTATTTTGATTGTTTATGGAAGATGCCAAAACAGTATTAAGAGAAAATAAACTGGCGTTCATACTATGATCTGTCGTAACAGGCTGAAGCTGATAAACATCGTTAAGTCTTTCTGATGAGATCAGCAGCTCTAAAATAATACTGTTTATGTACTTTGATGAATATTTAATAACGTTCGTGTCAACATTTTTTTCTTCAAGTTCAGAAATGAATATATCTAAAATCTGGTCGTTTGAGGATATACTTGGTATCTGATCATCAGCAGATCTTAAATATGTACTGCTGTTTGTCATGAATTGTATCTGGGATCTTAAAGGTAATGACAACAGGAATGTTCTGAACGATTCCTGTTGTGTAGGATTTACTATGCCGTATTGTGCCAGAATATTATTATACAATTTCTCTATAGGTTCTTCATTCTGATGTTTAGCTGAGCTGCGAACAAACATATTAATGTCACCGTAAATCCTCTTTTTTTCTGATATTGTAGTAAGGTGTATTCTGTATTTCGGAGGCATTATCTTGAGCATGTATTGTGCAGATAAATCAACAACTAAATCTTTAAATTTATCATGCGTGTTAAATTCGCCTCTTTTATTATTAGTTTCTTTGCTTTCATATTTCAGGATTTCTTTACCAAAGTTTAGCCATTTTTTTTGCCTTACGACAGTTGAATATAAGTTTATATCCCCACTTAAAACTATTACAAGTTTTGGACTGGTAAAATATTTTCTGATGCATTCCAACACTGCCCAACCTTTGCTCGAATCGACATCAATATCATCGAATCTCAATAGAAATACTTCCGTACTTAATATTCGCGCTGATTCTTTCAGAAATTCATTGAAATAAAGTTTTAAATTACGGGCTGCCAAAACATTTTCCAGACCAGTTTGCATAACAAATTCTACATCCATCCAGTTTTCGCTATTGTGATTGCCGATTCCGTCTATTGATGGAATTCCTCCTGCAAGTTTGAGCAGTTTATCATTCCATTGTCTTTTTGCATCATCATTATTTGACTGAAATCTGTTTTCATTAAAATACTTGTCGACAAGTTCTGAAATTGCCGACACTACATTGAGAAAAGCATGTCCTTTTTCTTCAATTAGGGTAGGATCGATTACCGGCAATATTTTTACATCCGTATCATTGATGTAGGTGTGTTCCAGATTCAATAAAAACGTGGTTTTTCCGCTCCCTCTTGATCCTAAAATAGTTATTGCTCTGTGAGCATAGTCATCAGTGTCGTTGCGTTTAGATGAATCTATTAAATTTGAGATATACTCTTTTGCTCTATCCAGCTCCAGTTTGTGTATAATCTGCCCAACATCGAATTTTTTAGCATTTTCACTCTCGGATAAATTAATGGTAATTTTTTCAGGCATCCTAGTTTTGTTTATTTAACTACTAAACTACAAAAAAGATTATTTAAATTATATTTTTTCAATAAATCATGAATAAATTATTGGATATTTTAAATGATATCATTAACAGAAAATTGGTAGTTAGCGGAAAAGTGGATGTACTAATTTAGTATCCAGTTAAAGTTAAGCATAAACCTTAATTTTAACTTATGAAACGAGAGCGAAAAATCTACGATCCTGCTTTTAAAACCCAAGCAGTTCAGCTAAGCAAAGAACGAACTAATATCTCGGAACTCGCAAGGGAACTGGGAATCGCTGTCACGCTGATTTACAAATGGCGTAAAGGGTATGAAGAATTTGGAGAAGGAAGTTTTTCGGGGAATGGAAAACTCAAACTAACACCCGAACAGGAAAAAATCCATGAATTGGAAAAAAAGCTCAAGGATGCAGAGCTAGAACGTGATGTATTAAAAAAAGCAATCGGCATCTTCTCCAAGAGCGGTCGATGAAATATAAATTCATACAAAATAATGAATCTGTATTCCCGATTGAAAAGATGTGTACTGTATTAAAATTAAGTTCCAGCGGTTATTATAAATGGAAAAGCAGACCCTTTAGCCAGAAATTGCTTTGAAGGAAAAAATAAAAAAACAGATAACTTCGATTTATTTCTCATCCAAACAACGCTATGGAAGCCCCAGGATTACTTTTGAATTGCATTCTTTAGGATATAAAATCTCCAGAATAACTTTTGCTAAATATATGAAAGAGCTGGGTTTGAGAAGTAAATTAAGCAGAAAATTTAAAGTGACAACAAACTCAAAACACAATTATTTGGTGGTAGAAAATGTGTTGGAGAGGAATTTCATTGCCGAGAACCCTGCGCAAGTTTGGGTTTCTGACATCACTTATATTCAGACCAAAAAAGGGTTTTTATACTTGACAACTATGATTGATTTATACGACCGAAAAATAATAGGATGGAGTTTGAGTAATGGAATGAGCACCGAAGAGACAAGTCTTGCAGCCTGGAAAATGGCTTTCAAAAACCGGAAAATAATTGACGGATTAATTTTTCACAGCGACAGAGGCGTTCAATATGCAAGTAAGAAATTTGTGAATACTATTGAATTTTATGGCGTTACAAGAAGTATGAGCCGCAGAGGAAATTGTTGGGATAACGCAGTGGCAGAGAGTTTTTTCAAATCATTAAAAACGGAACTCATTTATGGGAATAAACTTATCTCCAAAGAAAAAATGGAGCTGGAAGTTTTCGAATACATCGAAGTCTGGTACAACAAAAAAAGACGCCACAGCACCTTGAATTACAAAACAATAGAAGAGTTTAACAATCAAAATAAAATTTATCAAAATGTAGCTTAACTTATATTGGAATTTTTATTTGCATATCCAAAGGGATTATTTTATGCAAACAGTTAAAATTGTTATTATAATAATATGTCTAATTATGCAAATGTGCTTAAATAAAAATCTTCAATATAAATCATACTTAATCTCAAGGGAGTTCTCAATAATCTGATCCAGTGGCGCATATTTTAAATGCACAGGCATGTGAGTATCATAACCATTTTTTACCAGTATGAATTTTGTCTCATTAAGTTCTTCCAGTAGTGGCGGATATGCCGGGTCATCTGCAATTAACATTACCTGCTTCAATTCTTCATCCTTTATTTTGTCAGTTATTTCGAAGCTGATAAAATCATGTGTACGTATGTAAAATATATTAATCACATACTGACCAATTTCAACCAGTTCTGAATCGAATGAGTAACTTTCAATGCTATGATGATTTGAAACATAAATTGCGATTTCTGTATGTACCGTACCATCAGCTTTTTTAACTACTTCAAAATGTCCCATATACTTAGCAAGCTGATTTAGGAAAAGAGAATTCTTAACAAATTTATTAAAGGATTTTATTTTATTTACGTCCTTTAGAATCCGGATTGTATCTCTGATTTCCTTATTCAGATAAATACCATCAACCAAAATGGAGATGCATGGCTCATAAACCCTTGTCTTTTTAAGCAGATTGAAATATGTCTTTCTGTAGGAATTTTTGGCCATGTCTGCTGACTGTTCTGTATTCCATGCCTTGATAACTGTAAGATTGTCAAATTCCTGGAATCCTTCAAGCCAAATACTGTCACAACTGAAATTTCTTATATATTCTGATATTACCTTGCAACATAAATCAGGAAATTTAATAACCTGAATTTCGGCGAAACGGATTATACCCCATCCTCTCTCTAAAAAATATTGGTTTCTGAGCTCATCCTTAGATTCAATAGTGTGAATTGGTATTTCCCCTTTCAGACTGTAGGGTTCATCAATCTCTATATCTATATAAAGATTATACTGCGGAATGTGTAAAACATAATCAGGTTTAAAGGGGTGTGATCTATCGTCATCTATTATCACGTTTTTATATGAATACTTTTTAAAAAATTTATGAAATTTATTTTCGAAAAAATTTTCACTCAACCCGGTTTTGTTGTTTTTTGCAATTAAAAATTTTTCCTCAACAGGATGTGACTTAGGATAAAAAATATATGGATACTCTTTCATAATTTTTTTTTTTTAAAAAAATTTTTAACTAGCAATTTAAAAAAAAAAAATACTTGTACAACTTGCAAACCTACCTTTCGGTGTTAAACATTTGATATATTTGGATGTTTTAATCTTATTTTTTTTAGAGGAATAATGTATTTAATAAAAAAGGTGACTTATATATACAGGTAGATTCAGATATACAAAAGTTCCTGTTATCTTGCTTAAGTTATACTTCATTATTGACATAAATAACTTACGATACAACCCAATAATGTTGTTTAAGGCAAAAATTCGGACCTTGTAGTAGTGATGTATTCGAATCTTTATCGAAGAGATTTTATTAACGAATGAGCTTCTAGAATCGTCTCTTCGGACATCACGTTCAAACGGTACAATGACAATTTCGTTAATAGATATTTTAAGAGGATTTTTAAGTAATTCAAAAAATTATTACTAGGATCTCAGGAATGAATGGCTAAATATCTACTTATGCTGCATTGTATAAAAAAGTATAAAGTCCTCATTGAATCCTCTATCAGTTTAGCGAGCTAGTTTAAATTCGCCTATTTTAAATAAATGAAAATTAATATAATAATCTAATCGATTTTATAAACAATTTATTTAATATTACCTTAGTAAATACTATTGCGAACAAATATCTTTTCAAAAAGTTGTGATCTTAGGTTATTAAAAATATTGTTATATTAAAATATTTTTTTAAATTCTTAATATGAAGGTTGAAACTGTACGTCCAAATGTTGGTCATTTTCTAGAATCTCTTAGAGAAATAGGTTATTCAACCGAAGTAGCTGTAGCGGATTTAATAGATAATAGTATTTCTGCTGAAAGTTCCGAAATTAAGATATATGCTAGGACAAATCCTAGTGTTTCTTTTGCAATCTTAGATGATGGAAATGGAATGTCTGAAAAAGTGCTAGTTGAAGCAATGAGACTTGCTAGTACAAATCCTAAAGATGAACGTAGCAGAAATGATTTAGGCAGATTTGGATTAGGACTCAAAACAGCTTCTTTTTCGCAATGTAAAAAACTTACTGTTGTCACTAAATTTAATGGAGCGATTTCATGTCGTCAATGGGACTTAAATTATATTTCAGAAAAAAATGAGTGGTTATTAATTACTCCTCAAGATTATACTGATTTTCCTCTGTATGATGAGTTTAAAAAATTATACAATGGAACATTAGTCGTGTGGGAAGAGATTGATAAAATTCCATCATCGAATTTTGCAGAAATGATTGAAAAATTAAGAAAGCATTTATCGTTAGTCTTTCACAAATTTTTGGAGGGTCAAGCACCTTTAAAAAAATTAAATATTCTTGTAAACAATAATCCAGTTAAAGCATTCAATCCTTTTAATATAAATCACCCAGCAACACAACAAATCACATCTGAGAAAATAAACATATACGGCTCCAGTGTTTTAATACAACCATTCATACTGCCTCATCATGCAAAAATATCACAACAAGAATACGAGCTTTATGCTACCGAAGAAGGATATGTAAAGTCTCAAGGTTTTTATCTGTATCGACAAAACAGAATAATAATCTACGGAACGTGGTGGGGTCTTCATAAAGCAGTCGATGCACACAAACTTATTAGAGTCAGAATAGAAATTCCAAACTCTATGGATTCTCATTGGGGCATCGATATTAAAAAATCGATGGCTAGACCAGCTGAAATTATAAAATCAGATCTACGCAGAATTATTTCTCAGGTAATTGATAAAGGTGCAAGGCCATTTTCAGCAAGGGGAAAAAAGATTGATGATAAATCAATAATTCAATTTTGGGAAACATTTCCTGTAAAGGAGAATTTTCGCTTTGCAATAAATCAGAGCCATCCATTATTTATAAATCTAATGTCTAGCCTTGATGATTACCAAAAAGAAAAGCTAAAATATTATTTAAACGGAATACAGGCATACTTACCGTTAGACGCTATCCAATCAAAATTGCAGACTGACCCTCATTCAATCAGGCAAGAAAGTGCTTTGACTGAAGATGATATCAGTAAATTACTTATTATGCTTCAAGAGTCAGGTTTAAGTGAGAAATATAAAGAAGAATTATTAAAGACAGAAATTTTTAAAAATCGACCAGAAATATTTAAATCATGAGTACTATAACGGGGTATTTAGCTATAAAAGAACATATTTCCAATAATCTTAAGAAGATTGATGGGATTTTACCGGAAAACAAAATTGAAGAAGAAGTAAACAATACTAAATTGGTACTAGCCCAAATTGGATATGAAATGTTTGCAAAGGTTATTTCAGTAGAATCTCTGCCTGAATTGGAAGAAGATGATTGGAAAAGAATAATACGCGAGTTAGAAACTCATTTCGATGTAAAAATGGAAGCGGGTATTCTAATTCAAGGTGCTGAACAACAAGAACGTGACAATACTTGGTGGACAGGTGTTGAAAAACAACTAAATAAAAAATATTATTGGGAAAGGTATAAAAACCATATTTCAACTTTCCTACCCACGGATGTTGTCAGAGCAATTGATACAGATACAGACATCGTAATGAATAATATTGAAAATCCTATTGTTACACATTTTTCAAGATACGGTATGGTGGTTGGACACGTTCAATCAGGTAAAACGGGTAATTATTCAGGATTAGTTTGCAAGGCTGCTGATGCAGGATATAAATTTATCGTTGTCATTGCAGGTGGAATGAACAATTTGAGAAATCAGACACAAGAACGTCTAAACGATGCTTTTGTTGGACAAACCAACGGTGTACAAGTCGGTGCAGGAAAAGGAGATTCAGATAAAAATTTAACTCCTTACAGTCTTACAACAGTGTTAAGAGATTTTAATAGACATGATGCAGATAGGGCTTCACAAGGGATTAATTTTGAGACAATAAGTGTACCTGTTTTAATTGTTATTAAAAAAAATACTTCAACACTAAAAAGTGTTATTAGCTGGTTAGAAAAACAATATAAAAATAAAGTAGCCGACCATGCAATGTTAGTTATTGATGATGAATCCGACTATGCATCTGTAAATACTAAAGATAAAGAAGACCCTACTGCAATAAATAGTGGAATAAGAAGATTACTAAATCTATTCTCACGTGGTGCCTATGTAGCTTATACTGCAACACCATATGCAAATATCTTTATAGACCATGAAGCTGAAAATGAAAATGTCGGGCGTGATTTATTTCCAAAAGACTTCATATATGCGCTAGATGCACCAACAAATTATTTTGGAGCTCGAAAAATTTTCTTGGATACCAATGGAAGACACTTGATTGAAGTGACTGACAATAACGATGATTTACCAGCAGGACATATTAAGGATCTTGAAGTAACATCAATCCCAAATAGTTTAAAAGAAGCAATACAAGTATTTCTATTAAATATTGCTGTCAGAAGTCTACGCGGTTATGCAAATAGTCATAACAGTATGCTCGTTCATGCAACACGTTTTACAGCAGTTCATCAAAAAATTGCAATTAAAATAACAAATTACCTTCGTAGTCTACAAGAGGATGTTATTGCTTTTGGTAAACTCTCAGATGCGAAAATTCAAAGTTACAATATACAGGCTTTATGGAATACATATAATCAATACTTTAATCAAAAAGAGTTTTCATGGGAGGAGGTTATAAGTGTCTTAACTGACCAAGTTGGCTTAATATTAATCCGTGAAGTGCATCAGAAAACAACAGTCCCGTTAGAGTATAGAAAAGATATTTCAACAAATGCAATAGTAATTGGTGGGACAAGTTTAGCTAGAGGATATACACTTGAAGGACTAAGTGTAAGTTATTTTTTAAGAAATACTGTGTTTTATGATACTTTAATGCAGATGGGAAGATGGTTTGGTTATAGGTCTGGTTATGAGGATTTATGCAAAATTTATATGCCTTATGACAAAATTGTTGATTTTGCGGAAATAATTACTGCAACCGAGGAACTATTGGAAGATTTTCAAATAATGGCTGAAAACAATATGACTCCAGAGAAATTTGGACTAGCAATCAGACAAAACCCTAATAGTGCATTACAAATTACAGCAAGAAATAAACAAAAAAATGTTCGGGAATTTAATTATTCCATGAGACTTGACGGGAAAGCAAAAGAAACCAGCGTATTAAGTTCAAAAGCTGATGAAGTTGCAACAAATATCGAATCTATTAGACAACTTGTAAATAGTTTACCTACTGGATTTGACAAAATCAATAATCATTTTTTATGGAAAGATATTGACAGTCAAATAGTATTAGGTTTCTTAAAAAACTTTGTTACATTTCAAAATGACCCTTTGGGACTGACCGCGAGAATGCCTATAAGTTTTATTAAAAAATATGTTGAAGAACGAGTTATTAACTGGGATATAGCACTTTATAGTGGACAAGGTGAAATATTTACAGTTAATTCAAATATATCTTTAAGAAAAGAAAAGCGTAAAATCATTACCAAAGCCGATAATAACTATGAATTACAAAACAGACAAGTATCTTCAGGAAATGCCGAATCTATTTCTTTAGAAGAAAGTGAAAGAAAAGTAGTTGGAACTAATAGAATTGAAGCACGAAGAATTATGAAACGTCCTCTTCTTATGTTGCATATTATTGAGCCAAATCCTGAAATTTCATCAACAACGGATAATGCATTAGCTGCTTTTGGAGCAAGTTTCCCTGGCGATGTTTTAAGCGATACAGAAACTATAACACTAAAAATAAATACTGTTTACTATAATAATTTACTTAAGGAAGTGGAAGAAGAAAATGAAAGTGATGACTGAAAAACTATTGAACCCATGGCTAAACATGCTACCCGATTCAGTTCGAAGAGTAAACTCTGAAATTATTCACAACTTATTTTGGATGATAGACCAAGATGGAAATTATGGATTTTATTTAAAGACCACAAAAGAATTTAAGAGTACTGAAATTGATATTAGACTACGAGGTATTTCATTGATAAAAAGAAATTACGAAAATTGTGGTGAATTATTTTTAATTCTAAATAGACAAAATGATTGGGAACTCTTCTTTTCAGTATGCAAAGATATAATCTCTATATGCGTAGCTTACCCCAATAATGAGGAAATGGTTGTTGCGGTCGAAAACAGACTTAAGCGCTGGCAGGCATTTTTAATGCAGAATACAGAAATTTCATTATCCTTAATGATGCAAATGGGCTTATTTGCCGAATTAATGTTTTTAAACAATATACTTATTCCAAGAAGAGGTGCAGCAGCAGCTATAACGGCATGGGGTGGTCCAGAAGCTGATAGACAAGATTTTTCTTTGGCAGACATATCTATTGAAATAAAATCATATAAAACAAGTAGAAGCCCTCAAGTTAACATTTCTTCAACTCATCAGTTATTTACAGATGTCAAACCTTTATTTTTAATTGCTTATGGCTTGACAGAAGCTGGAAATGGACAATCAATCGCAGACCTTATTAGTGAATTAGAAATGTTGATTTCTTCTGAGTCTATCAGTATAATTCAATTATTTGAACGTAAATTAATTGAATTTGGGTATATGCCGGGAATGACTTACGATGTTATGTATAAATTTACTGTCGATAGTTTGCGAGGATTTATTGTTGAAAAAGATTTCCCAAGGATATTACCACATCAAACTTCTCCTGAAATAATTTCAGTAAACTACATTATCGACCTTCAGCTTTGTACTAGGTTCGAATTAGATGTGAATAAAATAGCATAATTTAAATTGTATGGTTAGTCTTGAAGAATTTCATCAGTATTTTACACAATCTATTCTTAGTGATGCAGAAAGTCGAACATTGTTACGTCCACAAGCATTTTTCGAAACTGTGTGCGAAGACTTAGTTTCAATTGGTGATTTGACTAAAAATTATACTTACGCAGAATATATAAAAAAGGGAACGGAAGCATTTGGATATGATTTCGACGAAGAACGAGGAGCTTTAACTATTCTGAACCACCAGTATTTTCAGGATGATGAAATACAGACGTTGACAAGAACGCAATTAGATTCGAAATTCACCAGAATGAAATCGTTTTTAAAAAAAAGTTTTGAAGGATTTTATTCCCAGATGGAAGAAACATCAGATGCCTATTCTATGGCATATAATTTAAAAAAGTATCACGACAAAAATCAAATTTTAAAAATTAGGTTAATGTTACTGACGGATGGACGAGTAACAAGAACGCTAACAGATATTTCCTCCGAAACCTTTTTAAATATTCCTACTGAATTCAGACTTGTCGATATTGAATACCTCCACAAAATATATTCGTCTGCAAGTGGTATAGGTGAATTTGAAGTCAAAGTCAATTTACCATACCTTAAAATTAATCAAGAGAGTGATGCTTATCAATCGTATTTAGCTGTAGTAAGCGGGAGTATGTTGGTTGATATATACGAATCATACGGACAAAAGCTCTTCGAGCAAAATGTTAGAACATTTCTTCAATTCCGAGGTGCAGTGAACAGAGGTTTACGTAACACTATTGAAACGGCACCCGAAATGTTTTTTGCATATAACAACGGTATTACAGCCACTGCTTCCTTTGTTGAATTTGGAGATAATGGTAATATAAGCATCATTAAAAATTTTCAGATAGTGAATGGCGGCCAAACTACCTCAGCAATATATGCAGCTAGTAGAGTTTCCAAAATTGATGTTTCAAATGTTTCTGTTCAAATGAAATTATCAGTTGTTAAAGAATCAAATAATCAAGATGAATTTGTTTCGAAAGTAGCTGAGTATGCAAATACTCAAAATAAAATCAATAACTCCGATTTCTTTTCTAACAGTCCATTTCATAAAGACATGAAAGACTATTCTACTAGAGTGTTTGCACCGGCAGCAGAAGGTTCTCAAAGAAGAACTCATTGGTATTATGAAAGAGTTAGAGGTGAGTATCTGAACAATCAGGCGTATCTTTCTGCTTTTAATAAAAGGAAATTTGTTCTCGAGAATCCGAAGCATCAATTAATTGATAAAACCTTACTTTCCAAAGCTGAAAATTCTTGGAATCAAAAACCTGATATTGTTTCCAAAGGTGCACAGGATAGTTTCAAAAGATTTGCAGATAATATTAGTGAGATATTAGAAAACGATAATTTAGCGATAACAGAATCATATTTTAAAGATGTTGTAGCGAGAATTATCATGTTCCGTACTATAGAACGACTAATTACAAAATCCGCATGGTACGATGGTGGTTTCAGAGCCCAAACTGTTACCTATAGTATGGCCTATCTTTCTTTTATCATTAAAGAAATGGGGTTAAATTTAAACTTTATAAATATTTGGGAAAATCAAGCAATACCGGGATCACTGTTTAAAATGCTCGATTTAATAGCTGAAAAAGTATATTTTAAAATAACGTCGCCACCTGCAGGATTTGCTAACATAAGTCAATGGACAAAAAACGCAAAATGTTGGGAAAGTGTAAAAGAATTGAAAGTCGAATTTAAAAATTTAGATTATTCTCTTTTCGTAGACAATCAAGAAATTAAATACATCCAGAAAGAAGAGAAAAAGAAAAAAGTTGTCGATACAGGAATAGAAATACAAATTAAAGTTATAAATACTCCAATCGAAGCTTGGAAGAAGCTTAGTAGCTATTATTCAGCTGATAAATCTGAATTAAAATTGTCCAGTATGCATGCAGATATTTTATTTAAAATGGCAAGCGGTAAAATCCCATTGCCTTCCGAAAGACAATCAGCAATATTATATAATCTCAAAAAAGTAGCGGAAGATGAAGGATTAAAACTTACGTAATTAAAAAAAATCTATTAGTTATCAATTGCTTGTTCATGCTGTAGCTTAATTGTTTTAAAAATGGCTTCTGCTAATAATGGTGGAACTGCGTTACCTATTTGTTGTTGTATATGAGATAATGTTCCTTTGAAAATAAAATTATCCGGAAAACTTTGAAGTCGCGCTGCTTCTCTAACCGATAATCCCCTGTCTTCAAAAGGATGTATTAACATATTTTTTCTATAGTTAGAAATAACTACTGAAGGTATTGTTGAATTTAGACGTTTGTAAATACCACTATGGCAATTATTCTTATCTGTATAATTTTGCATCAATTCATCTGGAATGGCTTTCCAATTTTGACCTTGTCTAATATGCTTGTATCTTTCCAAAACGTAATCTCTATTTCTTGATACAAAATTTTGAAATGATATAGTTGAATTTTTTCTCATCAACTTGGCGTAATCACTTGATTCAGATGCTTTTTTTGAATAAGAAAGTTCGTTAATATTGTCTCCATTTTTAAGTGATGGTAAATCTGAAATAGCATCTTCAACTGAAACTTTATAATCAAATTTTTCTGGAAATTTAAAATCAATCCCTAATCGGTTACCCACCATAATAAAACGATTTCTATGTTGAGGTACTCCATAATCTGAAGCGTACATGACTTTTTCAGTAGATGTATACCCTAAGTTAGCAAATAGATCCTTTATTTTTCTGACAGTATTTCCTTTATCAAACGTTGTAATACCTTCAACGTTCTCAAATAAAAACCATGATGGTCTGAGCTCGTCTACAAATCTCAAAAATTCATAAAAAAGAAAATTATTCTCATTTTTTAATGATCTTGTTTTGGTATTGGATGTAGAGAAACCTTGACACGGTGGTCCACCAAATACTATAAAAGGTTTGTTTTTTAAATGTTCCAATGGTTTGATAGAGCAAATATCTTGACATAAAATTTTAGCTGTAGGATGATTTTCTTTAAAAGTTTCAGCTGCCGCAGAATCTTTTTCAATTGCCAAAGTAATTTTAATACCTGCATTTTCTGCTCCTAGACTTAAACCTCCTGCACCACAAAAGATATCTACAGCATCTAAACTTTTATTAATGTCGAGTTCATTATTTGCAGTCTCATTATATTTGTGTGTCATCAAGAAAGAAATAGATAGAGTGTAATTGCAAAAATATAAAAAAATACACAGAAATTACTTTAACGTAGAAATACATTTGTTGTAAGCTTCCCCAAAAACAGTACGGCTCAAAAGCATAAAAATTATTAACTTTCAATCGTAATAAAGACAATGAAAAAGAGCGCATTTAGTCCTGCAAATATTGCATGTGTTTTAAGAGAGTTTGCCCGCGGCCGCAGTGCCGATGAACTGGCAAGGGAAAAGGGCATCAGCACTGCTACTTTATACAAATGGCATCAGAAGTACAACGGGATGGAAGGGAGTGAACATAAGAGTGTGAAAGAGTTGGAAGAAAATAGTGCCCGTCTCAAGCGGATGTACGCCAATTTGGCGATGGAACTTGACGTTGTAAAGTACAATATCGAAAAAAGCTCTAAAGCCTTTTCGGAAGCGGGAGATTGTCATGGAGATCCATGAGCACAGTCCGAAGGATTCCGGCAAGGCTTTACGCGTCCTTAAATCACGCAGAATTAGTTTTCGATACCGCTCACCGAAAGATGATTCTAAGGTGATGATGAAGCTGGAACAACTCACTCAAAGCCATCCGCGAGAAGGTTTGTGGAAATACTATTACCCGCTGCGCAACCGGGGTGAAAAAATCAATAATAAGCGGCTGCACCGAATCTACAAAGAAATGAAACTTTCCTTGCGTCGAAAGGTAAAGAAGCGCCTTCCTGCCAGAGTAAAAACGCCGTTAGAAGTGCCGGAAATATCCACTCACACCTGGAGCATCGACTTTATGAGCGATGTGATGTGCTCTCAAACGGTAGAAAGTTCCGCGGTTCTAATGTGATTGATGATTATAAGCGGGAAATTATGCACATTGAGGTAAACAGTATGAAAAGTTCGCGAGTTATCTGGATACTGAACCATTTGATGAACCGCTATGCAAAGCCTGGAAAAATCCGCATGGGTAATGGTCCTGAGTTTATAGCGAATATCGCTGGAGTCTGGAGTCTGGAGCCTGGTAAATGAAATAAAATTTGCTTACATCCAGCCTGGCTAACCCACGCAGAATGCCTATATCGAACGCTTCAAAAAAACCTACAGGAATCCTATCCTGGATGCCTATATTTTGAAAGCCTGGATAAAGTTAGAAGTATTACTGAGGAATGGATAAAAGATTACAACTACGAACGGCCCCACGATTCACTGAACGGGCTTGCACCTGTGTTGTGCAAAAAATGGACAGAAATCGCAGACTAAGGCCGCCGCTTTTCTTGACCGCTTTTCCACATCAGACAATAATAGAGGAAAGATATCAAAAAAAAATTCTACTTTTAAACCGTACTAAAGTTCGGGAGCTTACAAAATTTTAAGGATGATTTTTATTTTCTTTTTTGTTTAACTGATTATTTTTTTTTAAAAATTTTGTATTCATCATTGTCAAACAAATCATTTTCTCTACATATGAACTAAATAGTCTACAATCTGAAACTGTGTACATACTTGTTAAATTATGACTTCACTTCAGTAAGTAGCTCTCATTGGCTATGAGAATATTTCTTATGTTTCTTTTAGTTTGTTCTTTTCGTATTCAATAAAAATGTTGTTATTATATAATTTACTATTTCTGATAATTTTTATCACTTCATCTTGTGAGATATCATGTGCTATTAATTTCTCAAGTTTGCGTATTGCAGAACTAGGGATTCCAAATTCGGATAAAATTGCTAAGTTTTCCCTTAAAAATTCATTTTCTATTAGATTTGAATAATAAGTGTAATTTCCAGGTTTTAAACCTTTTTCAGCACACACATATTCTTGAATTGAATTTAACACAGATAACCATTTTGGAATTTTGTATTGAAACCAGTGTTTTTGAATTTGAAAATTAGTCATGATAACTTCTTCTAAAATATCTTGCTCCGAAAATACAGAATATCTTTTCCCAAAATTAAACATGTTCGTATTGATTTCTCCATCTTCCGAGTTTATGTGTTTTTTGTAATATTCAACTGATTTAATAATATAATCAATATCATTAGATATTACTCTACCTAAGCTCTGGTGTAATCCATAGTTAAAGGTTTTATTAATAAGTCTATTAATTCCTAATGACTTCGATTCACCTTTTTTCAGTAAGTATTTCCATCCTAAATTTAAACAATATTTTAGTTGTTCATACTCTGGAGTTCTATTCCAAGAGATTAAATGATATTTACTGGATATATCATCTCTTATTGCGTCAAAAATGCTTAATTGACCATCAACTTGAACTCCATTTCTTTTGATGATTCCCTTTTCTTCAGATGGAATTTTCTTTATTTTTTTATATTGGGTTGAATCAATATCTTTTATTTCATTTTCATCTAAGTGTATCAAAATTTCATCTGAAATAGGATTTTGTTCAAAGAAAGGAATATCAATTAGAATTTGTTCATTTGGAGGAATGGGGTTAAAATTGTAAATAGTTCCCGTGTAGTGGATCATCAAACGACCAGCACGTCCTTTTATATTTGAATAATCAAAATAATCTATTTTTGTATTTACTCCTTTTGTGCTATCAAAAAATATAATATTTTTAGCGCTAGTATTTACTCCTTCAATAATTGTAGTAGTGCAAAAAAGAAAATTTATCTTTCCTTTATTAAAATAGTCAATTATTGTAGTTGTAATATGCTTTTGTAATGCACCGTCATGAATTCCGATACTGTTTTTTAATAAGGATATTAAACTCCAATCTTCAGATATGTTTTGACTAATCCATTCAACAATGTCCAAATCAGAATTTGTTCTCTCAATATTTTTATTAAGTATAAAATTACAAAATTTTTGAGATAAATATCTGACTCTATTGGGTGAGGAACAGTATATTATCGACTGCTCATCAGAATTTTGCAACAGTAATTCAAATAGTTTCTTCTCTTTTACTAAAATTGCCTCCTTGTAGCCATCTTTACTGTGGTGAGTCGTTTTATCAAAAATTTCCTTATTTGAGGTATATAAATCAATCGTTTTAACATCAACAAGTGAGGATTGTGTTTTATAAAATATTGCATTATATTTTTCTTCAAATCCTATTGATATACCATCAATATTTGGCCCTAACAAGTAAAATTTACTTTTAAAAGTTTTTAAAATATAGTGAAATGCATTATTCAGGGAATCCGCTCTTTCATCATCCCTTTTAGAACTAAGCTTATAAAACTCGTCAATAATAATTAAGTGTACATCGATAAATTCTTTATATTCATTGACTCTTTCTGCTGTAAAAAGGTAAATATTTCCTTTTTCTATCGAAGTAACTTGAGATGTTTTTACAATCAGCTTATAATTTTCATCATACTTTTTCAATTTTCTACGTGTCTCATCAAGTAAAGCAAGTGTAGGCTGGATTATTACTATATTTTTAAACCTTTTTGAAGCGACAAATTCTTCAATTAATAAGCTTTTTCCAAAACTAGTAGGAGCACTAACAATGACATTTTTATCAGAATTCAAAAGAGACAACAAATGTTTTTGGTCTTCATGTAAAAACTTATTCAAATTATCGGAATGATGATAGACTTGCCGTATTAATGCATCAGTTGAATCCAAGGGTAAATTTTCCTTTTCAAGATAAGGGTAGAAGCCGACAGCTTCAATTAAATCAGTTAATATTAGATTTAAATTCGTGTCAAATTTATTTTTCTCGGCAAGAATGTTTACTACTAATCTTTGAGCTGTAATCTCATCCTCAATAATTAGCTCACTACATTTTTTATAAAGAGTGAATGTCTCTTCGTAATTGAAACTGTCTTTAGACTCTATTTCTAAAAGTAAATCTTCTATCATTCGCCTAATTGTTGTATTAATGAAAGTTTATTATGCAAACCTTTAACAAGTTCTACTTTATTTTGAACGGGAAATAAAATTAGTATTATATTTAGTTTTGATTTTAAAGCGTGATTGTTATTATCATCAAAATATGTCTTTAACAATCGCATTTCTTTAATGTATTCGTCTATAAAAACATGATTATTCTCATCTGTGTGAGAAGTAAATAAATCACAATGATACGTACATAATAGCGGAATATTAATCGTATTTAGTTGTTCAACTAACTTCTTTGATTTACTTATTAAATCTAACCAATAATCTTTATCAGGAATATTATCTATTTGGGTAAGCTTTTTCGATATAAGCATAAATTCAGAAGTTAGATAATCACTTTTGAAGTGTTCTTCAATATCTCTAATTAATGCTTTTAAGCCGGCTTTTCCACTTGTATACAATTTAGATTCTCCCACCCAAAGTGTTTTTGTAGTGGGCTCTATATGTACTGCGTCAAATCCATGTACGGCATGCCCTAAAGAATCTTTAAAGTAAACTTTTGATAATAATGGAATTGTATTATGAAAGTCCCTAAGTAACAAATGTAAAATTAATTCTCCAAACTCTCCACGTCGTAAAAATTTATCTTCTACGTCGTCTGTAATTGATCCATTGTTTTCATATAGATCTTTGACTTTTTGAAATGCATCAATCTTATAAATGGATTGAGCCGCTTCAATTAACTTAGAATATGTTTTTGTATTGTCTGTAGAATCACCTTCATGAAAACCAAATGCAAACTCTTGGATTACATCACACAATTTTTGAATTAGCGGGTTTAATCTATATTGAGAAATACCTTTATCATCAATGTCGAAACCAACAAGAAAAGTACTTAACCCTGTTTCATTTATTTTATGTGTAATTATATTTTCTGAATTGAAGGGTGTAGCCATAGTTTAGTTTAAAATGTCACATAATGAAAAACTATTGTTATATTTGGGCATCACATTAAATGACCGGTTAGCCATCAAAATTAATTTAGTGCTTTTTTCAACAACCAAATTACAAAGACTTTTTCATTATCATTTACAGTTTTCCATAAACAACAAAAATAAAAATCACCATATAATTATTAATCAGTGTTTTTACTGAATTTATCTGGCATTTAGAAAGTCTAGTAACATTTTCTAAAGCAGAAATCCCAACTCTGGACTGCAAAAAAAAAGATCTAATATTAAATAATACTGTTATAGTCAATTATCTGTACATGATCTCCAACATTAGTTTTTACTGCTTCTATAATTAGATGTCTATTTAAATCAGTAATATTTTTTCCTAGTATTACACTGTGAAATGCTTGTTTTGGAAGTTCTATTTGTCTATCACTTCTTGATGCTCCATTAAACCAAAATTTTTGGGTTCTATATTCTTTTTCAAATTCCCAATCTTTAAGTTTATGATAAACCTGTTTATATCTTTGAGTACCTCTATCCATAATCGGATCAGGCATAATTATGGGCAGAGTATCTACATATTCTACTTTTCCGCCTCCACCAAGTGATTCAAATAAGATTCGGGAATTATAACCGATGCAAAAGCCAGTGTGATTATTTGCATATTTTACCCACATTTCCTCAAGTTTGTTTTCTGCAGTTAAGCATAGGATACCAATTCTTTTAAAATATTCTTCAAAATAAATTTTTTCATTTTCAGCGTTAATCTTTTTACTCTTATATTCTTTTGCTTTAACAAAATCTCTTATTTTGTTTCTTTTCTGTTGCCTGTTTAAGCGTTTTCCTGACTGATTTTGTAGTCTTTCATAGAAAGCATAGGCTTGCTTTGCACTCATTAGATCATATCGTATCGGAATCTTGCAATCAAGCTTGTCTTCAAATTGATCAGGAGAAGATAGATAAACTTCACTATTAAGAATGAATCTACGATTGTTTATGTTGTCCCAATCACGGTATTTATATAAAATATCAGAAAATTCAATATCATTAAGTGTTCCTATATTAATTTGTGGTTTCATTAAGTATTAGTTTTTAATAAACTGAAGTAGAATATTTTATCAGTAATTATAAGCTAATTATTCGTAAAAATGAATTAAAAGAAGAAGTACTTAAACAATGTTCTTTTCGCTACTATAAAAATTTTGTAAATAAAGAATAACTCCCAACTCTCGTAAGGATTTATCTCAGAAATAAAGTTTTCATCTCGAAAATCTAGCTTATTTTCCAAGATACTTCTGAAGTGCTACTACAGAGGTTCCAACAGTTTTAAATGTTTCTTTCAAACGTTCTTTGGTAAAACCAATTTTTTTGACCAGTATTCTTGTTCCCAACTTTCGTTGCATCTTGTGGTCTTTTTTTACTTAAATCGGCGCTCATAATATTTTTTTTGTTAATAAAAGTAAAGGTAAACAGGTTTGGTTTGACATCCTTACGGTTTTCCGTAAAACAAAAAAATCCCAACTCTCGTCAGAATTTTTTCTTCTTTTTCGGTTCCGCTTTAAGGATATTATTTTCATTCATATAAATGGCAAAATCAAATTTTAGAGCGAAAAGAATTTGTGGTTCAATGCCGGCAGCTAAAGATATTCTTACCAATGTTGAGAGTTTAGGAATATTCTCCTTGTTTATTAGTCTATAGACTTGTTTCCGATCAACATTAGCGGCGGCGGCTAAATCAGCGATATCAATATTTTTCTCCTCAATTACTAGTTTTATGTAATCTGCTATTGCAATAAAATATTTATCATCAATATATTTCATTGAATAAAAGTGACATATTTGTCAAAATTACCATTGACAAATATGTCACATATGAAAATTATTGTTATATTTGTAAAATAAGTTACAGAAATGTAACTTTGCGATACTTCAAAGAAAAATAGAAGCTATTGCTTAGAATCTCGACTTGAAAACTGGTACTTTAAAAGCAGCGAGAGTATAAGTAAGCGGCTCACGACCTAGGCGTGGGTCTCTTCCTCTTATCTGTTGCACGGTATACCAGTACCTCAAGTCTGATAAAGTAGAGTTCCATGCCGTTTTGTTTTTATGCTGTTCGATTATTCTTCTTAGATCTAAGCCTGCTTCACCTTATAGAGTATCTTGACATGATACAGTAGGGTGTACAACCTATTGCGGCTTTTAAAGCTTACACGGGACTTAATTTCATTCATATTTTAATGGCTTTCCGGTGCCTTTTGGTTATCGATCTGGCTTTACTATGTCATTTTTTTGACTGGGAGGCATTCAGGAAAGTTTTTGTTTTCAAATACATGAATTCGGTAGTAATGATATAGAAGAGAAATGGAATCAGTTGGGTTTTGATCAGAAAAAAAGCCCTTTCCCCTTAGTTTGGAGACTTGGGAAAGAGCAATTCTGTTGAAATCGTTTAATTAAAACTTTACAAAACTATGAAAAAATCCTATACTGCTATAGGAAGTATGGGTCTTGCTTTGGTGTTAACCGCCTTTTGCGGTTCACTGCAGGCGCAGACCAAAACCGTCAGAGGCAGAGTTACTGCTATTGCCGATAGTACGGCTATTGCGAGGGACACCGTGAAGACCAATGCTATTGAGGAAGTGGTGCTGAATGCGGGCTACTATAAGGTTCGCGATAAGGAGCGTACGGGGAGTATTGCAAAAATCTCTGCAAAGGATATTGAGAACCAGCCGGTGACGAATGTGCTTTCCTCTGCTCAAGGCAGGATGGCGGGTGTTTCGATTATCCAGAACTCGGGGGTTCCGGGAGGTGGGTTTGATATCCAGATCCGCGGGAAGAACAGCATCCGGCGGGAGGGGAATGAGCCTTTGTATATTATCGACGGGGTTCCGATTGGTGCTGAAACGCCTTCTCTTTATACGGCAACGATTCTTCCGTTTTCATCCATCAATCCGCTTAATTCGATCAATCCGAATGATATTGAGAGTTTCGAGATTCTGAAGGATGCCGATGCTACGGCTATTTACGGAAGTAGAGGTGCGAACGGGGTGGTGATTGTGACGACGAAGAAAGGAAGGAAGGGGAGAACGGATTTTAAGAGGTGCGAACGGGGTGGTGATTGTGACGACGAAGAAAGGAAGGAAGGGGAGAACGGATTTTAAGATCAATTCGTCGTATGCTTTAAGTTCTGTGGCGAACCGTCTTCAGATGATGGATACGCAGCAGTATCTTGCTATGAGAAAGACCGCATATCAGAATGACGGGATCACCACGATTCCTGCGATTGCCTATGATCTGAATACCTGGGATCAGAATAGGTATACGGACTGGCAGAAGGAACTGATCGGAAGGACTTCGGATGCTTCTGTGGTGCAGCTTTCGATAAGCGGCGGATCGGATAATGCCTCATATCTTATTTCTTATGGTCATCAGGAACAAGGGACGGTTTTTCCGGCTGATTTTATGTACAGGACTAATAACATTACAGGGAACTTTACTTTCAGAAGTCCGGATAAGAAACTGGATCTGAATATGAGCAATTCGTTTTCTTTTCAGGATAATAATGTTCAGAATGAGGATCTGACGAAAAGGAGTCTTACGCTAAGCCCGAATGCCCCGGCACTGTATGATGCTGCCGGGAATATCAATTGGGAAAACAATACGTTTACGAATCCCGTTGCCGGCTTTAAGAGTGAATACCTGAACAGTACGGTGTTTATCAACAGCGGGACGAATGTCACCTATAAATTGTTTCCGTTTCTTTCAGTGAAACTTAATGGCGGAATTACGTATCAGAACTTTGAGGAGCTGAGCCTGAAGCCGCATACGATGTTCAATCCGGCATCGGGGCTGACGAGTGCAAATTCCAATTCTTCGAGGAACAACAGTACTACCTTTTCGTATTTGCTGGAACCGCAGATCGCAGCGGATTACGGCTGGAAAGACCACCGTTTTGATATGCTGATCGGAACGACTTTGCAGCAGTCTGAGACGCGGCAGGGTTCGGTTCAGGGAATCGGTTTTGAGAGCAATGCCCTGATTGAGAATCTGGGCGCTGCGAAAACGAAGGTGGTGTCTGACCAGGTTAAAAACCAGTATTTCTATACGGCTGCTTTTGCAAGGCTGAACTATCAGTATAAGAAAAGATATATTATCAACCTGACCGGAAGGAGGGATGGGTCGAGCCGGTTCGGTCCGGATAACCGTTTCGGGAACTTCGGGGCGGTGGGAGCGGCCTGGCTTTTTTCGGAAGAGAAATGGCTAAAGGATCTTTCATGGCTGAGTTTCGCGAAACTTCGCGGAAGCTATGGGACAACGGGCAGTGACCGCATCGGGGACTACCAGTACCTGAATACGTTCAGTGTGACATCGAATATCTATAACGGTATTACGGGTCTGTCACCTTCGCGTCTGTACAATCCGAATTTCAGCTGGGAGAAGACGGTGAAGAAAGAGGCGGCTATTGATCTTTCGTTACTGAAGAACAGGATCAGCATGACGGTGGCTTACTATGATAATACGTCGTCGAATCAGCTGGTCGGGATTCCGCTTCCTGCGACGACAGGGTTTTCAAGCATTCAGTCGAATCTACCTGCAAAAGTTCAGAACACGGGTTGGGAGTTTGAGACTTCCTTACAGGTGCTTAAATCTTCTGCTTTGAAATACAGTACTTCCTTAAACCTGACGGTGCCAAGGAATAAGCTGCTGGAATTTCCGGGTCTTGCGGGATCTACGTATACGAACCAGTTTGTGATCGGGTATCCGACATCTTTGGTGAAGGTTTACCAGTATGAAGGGGTTGATCCGGCGACAGGGATGTATAAGTTTAAGGATTTTAATAGTGACGGAAGGCTGACTTCGCCCGATGACAATCAGGTGATCGAAAAGATCGGGGTGAACTTTTTTGGTGGCTGGTCGAACAGCCTTCAGTATAAGCAGTGGTCGGCATCCTTTCTTTTTCAGTTTGTCAAGCAAAGAAATTACAACTACAACAGGCAGATGCTGATTCCCGGTAATATTACCAATCAGCCGGTAGAGGTATTGGATGCATGGTCACCGACAAATACTGATGCTGCGTATATGCAGTACAGTTCGGGGAGCAATGCGCAGAAAAATACGCTGCACAGTCTGTTTCAGAATTCGACGGCTGCAGTTGGGGATGCTTCATTTATCAGGCTGAAGAATGTTCAGATCAATTACAGCATTCCGGTCCAGAAATTTGGGATCAGGGAAGCGATGTTGTATGTGCAGGGTCAGAATCTGCTGACGTTTACCAATTACTTTGGGCTTGATCCTGAGTTTCTGCTGACCGGTTATCTTCCTCCGCTAAAAACCTACTCGTTGGGATTCCAGCTTACTTTTTAACACAATACTTATTTAGAGATGAAAATAGATACTATATATACTAAAATGATAAAGATGGACTTTATGAAAAGTCCGATGATCAGCCGTAAATCAGGACTGAAGTTGATGGTTCTGGGAATGGCACTCGCAGCTGTGGTTGTTCCGGTTTCCTGCGAGAAGTGGATTGAGACGGACTTTCCTAATAACCAGCTTCCGACGGAACTGGTATTTGAGGATGAGCAGACGGCGGAAGCGGCACTGGCCGGACTGTATGCCAATTTGTGGAATAATTCGCTGCTGTCCGGAGGTGCGGATGGTACGGGCCTCCTGCTGGGAATTTATACGGATGATATTGCCAGTGTCTATCCTCCCGGAAGTAACGGTATTGTGGACCTGTATCTCAATCAGCAGATTCCTACCAATTCCGTGGTGAGTAATGTATGGACGAATGCGTATCAGCATATTTACGCAGCCAACAGTATTGTGGAAGGCGTACGCAAATCTGCTTCTCTGTCGCAAGCTTCAAAAGACAGGATAACCGGGGAAGCTTTGTTTGTCCGCTCGCTGCTGTATTTTTATATGTACCAGATCTATGGTGAGATCCCGTACACTGATACAACAGATTACCTGATCAACAGCCAGCTTTCCAGGATGCCGAAGGATCAGTTT
>NZ_LMPJ01000003.1 GCF_001424585.1 Chryseobacterium sp. Leaf180
TCTTACCACAATATATTCGTGCGGTCTGCGTCTTAGTGAGGTGTTGGAATTGCAGATCTCTGATATCAAAACTAAAGACCATCTCCTGCTGATCCGCCAGTCTAAAGGAAATAAAGATCGTGTAGTGATCCTGTCTGATAAGCTGCTGCAGATTTTGAGAAAGTATTACAAGCATTATCAGCCTAAAAAATATCTGTTTGAAGGAATTGCTGATACAAAATATTCCGAACGAAGTGTACAGCAGATTCTGAAAAATTCAGTGGTTAAATCCGGTATCATTTCACCCGCTTCTGTTCATACATTGCGGCACTCATACGCAACACACCTTTTAGAAAGCGGCATTGATATCAGGATTATCAAAGAACTCCTTGGGCACAGCAATATTAAAACCACCGAAATTTATACACACATTACTGATGTTTCAAGGCTTAAAATCAAGAGCCCGCTGGATTTTCTCTGAGCTGCAGGAAAATTGATTCATAAAAACACAGACCGTGATATTTCGTTTTTGTGGAAGTAAACTAAGTCACAGTGATAGATTTAGCCGGCTGATTTTTCTATAAATGCCGGCCGTTATATATTGCCATCCAAAACTTTTTGTAATGTAATGCTTCATAAAATCTGCAGTAACTGTTTAATTTTTTATAAATCTTGAGATAAGTATTAAACAGCAGCTACTAAAAACAAAACCTTAGTTTGGCTTTCTGAACCGTTAAGATGATTACCCGCTTTGTACAGTTGATTACCTGACGAGCCCATTTCATTACCCGACCCGTACAGCTGGTTACCCGATGCATACACTTGCTTACCCAACACGTACAGATGGTTACCCGACCCGTACAGTTGATTACCCGACATATACAATTCATTACCCTATGCGTACAGATGGTTTTTAGAAGCGTACAGTTGGCTTTGCGAGACGTACAGATGATTTTGCAAGGCATACAGTTGGTTTTGCGACCCATCCAGATGATTTTGCGAGGCATCCAGATGGTTTTGCGAATCATACAGTTGGCTTTGCGAGACGTACAGATGATTTTGCGAGGCATACAGTTCGTTTTGCGAAGCATACAGTTCGTTTTGCGAGGCATACAGTTCGTTTTGCGAAGCATCCAGATGGTTTTGCGAAGCATACAGATGGTTTTGCGAACCGTTCACCGGCAGTACACATTTAAACTCACATAAAATCTTTTCAGTATTTACCGAAAATCTGTAACGATTGCCGCGTTTTCTTTACTCATTACTTTAAATTAAACCAATCTCAGATGAATTTTAAATTTCCTACCAAAATTTTCATTGCCGCAGTATTTGCTGTTTCGGCGCAGTTTTCGGCTCAGGAGGCACCGAAACAGACTCCTAAATATGATTTCGTGGAAGCTTTTAAACCCTTTTTCTATCCACAAACCGGCACAGAAACGAGGTCGGCAAGCGGACAGCCCGGTCATGCCTATTGGCAAAACTCGGCAGATTATAAACTGGATATCAGCCTGAATGAGCAGAAAAACGAACTGACCGGAAGTGCAGAGATTACGTACATCAATAACAGTCCCGATCAGTTGGGTTTCCTCTGGCTGCAGCTTGATCAGAATTTATTTGCGAAAGATTCAAGAGGGAATTCTGTCGTACCGTTATCCGGAAGCAGAAATGGTTCTCACGGCGAAGCTTTTGAAGGCGGTTATAAAATAAAATCGGCTACCTATGACGGCAAGCCGGTAAAATTTACGGTAACTGATACCAGAATGCAGATCGATTTGCCTAATAATTTGGCAGCGAGAGGCGGAAAAGCAAAAATTAAAGTTGAATATTCTTTCGTTTCCCCAAAATACGGTTCAGACCGGATGGGTGTTGAAGAAACCAAAAACGGAAATATCTACACCATCGCGCAATGGTACCCAAGAATGTGCGTGTATGATGATGTGATGGGCTGGAACACGCTTCCCTACCTTGGCGCATCAGAATTTTATCTGGAATATGGCGACATTACCGCCAATATTACCGTTCCCTCCAACCACTACGTTGTTGCTTCCGGAGAGCTTTTAAATGCTAAAGAAGTGTATTCGAAAGAAGAAAACCAGCGTTGGGAGCAGGCCAGAAATTCTGACAAAACGGTGATGATCAGAAATGAATCTGAGGTGAAGAAAGGTCAGGCTTCCGGTACAAAAACGTGGAAATTTAAGATTAATCAGACCAGAGATTTTGCGTGGGCCTCTTCTGCAGCATTTGTTTTGGATGCCGCAAAAATTAATCTTCCGAGTGGTAAAAAATCGATTGCTATCTCTGCTTATCCTGCAGAAAGTGCAGGCGATAAAGCGTGGGGAAGATCGACAGAATATACGAAAGCCGCGATCGAGCATTATTCTAAAAAATGGTACGAATACACGTATCCTGCAGCGACCAATGTAGCCGGAAATGAAGGCGGAATGGAATATCCGGGTATCGTTTTCTGTAATATGGATTCTAAAGGGGAAAGTCTTTGGGGCGTGACCGATCATGAGTTCGGGCACAACTGGTTCCCGATGATTGTTGGCTCCAATGAAAGACTTTTTGCGTGGATGGATGAAGGTTTTAATACATTCATCAACGACCTTTCTACACAGGCTTTCAATAACGGAGAATATTACCGCAAGCAGAATGTTGCGCAATCGGGTGGATTTCTGATGAATGATAATATCGAGCCCATCATGGTTGGCCCTGATAATATGAAAGAGAGAAACATAGGAACGCTTGCTTATTTCAAACCGGGATTAGGTCTTACCATTTTGCGTGAATCTATTTTAGGTCCGGAAAAATTTGACAAAGCTTTCCGAACATATATCGACAGATGGGCGTTTAAACATCCGACGCCTTGGGATTTCTTCCACACAATGGAAAATGTTTCGGGTGAAGAACTGAACTGGTTCTGGAGAGGCTGGTTTATCAATAAATGGAAAGTTGACCAGTCGGTAAAAACGGTAAAATATGTAAACGGAGATTTCAAAAACGGAGCACAGATTACCGTTGAAAATTTGGGACAGCTACCGATGCCGACAGTGGTTCAGCTTAAGTTTAAAGACGGAAGCACCGATACTGTAAAATTACCAGTCGAAGTCTGGAAAAGAAATACAGAATGGACTTTCAAAGTAAATTCTACTAAAGAAATCAGCGAAGTAAAACTGGATCCGACCAATTCAATTCCTGATATTAATTTGAAAAACAATACCTGGAGTTCTGCTCAGGCTGCACCGGTTGAAAAAATTAACGTTAAAGATTACACCGGAACTTTCGGAAATAAAGAGCTTAATGCAAAACTTACCTTTAAAGAAAAAGACAATCAGCTTTTTGGTCAGGCAGCCGGTCAGCAAGATTTCCCTTTAGAATATGTTGGAAACAGAACTTTCACTTTTGATCAGGCACAAATTTCAATGACTTACAGCGAAGATAAAAAGACCATTACTTTTGCTCAGGGTGGGAGAGAATTTAAATTTACCAAAGAATAAAAACCGATTCATATAAAAAGAAAAACTCCGGAAATTATCCGGAGTTTTTTTATGCTTAAACTTTTGAGAAAGATTAAAAAATGGCTTATTCTGAAGAGATAATTTCAGATTGTGTGTAATGGGCGAAAGCTTCTTCCAGACTGCCGAATTTTCCTTTAAACTCTTCAATGGGGCAATCCTGCAGAATATTTCCTTTGTGAAGAAGAATCACGCGGGAACAAAGTGCTTCGACTTCCTGCATGATGTGCGTGGAAACCAAAACCGTTTTTGCATTGCCAATTTCTTTGATGACATTGCGGATTTCAATAATTTGGTTGGGATCAAGACCATTCGTCGGTTCATCCAGAATCAACAGGTCCGGCTGATGAATAATTGCCTGCGCCAGACCGACACGCTGTTTGTACCCTTTCGAAAGCTGACTGATTCTCTTCGATTTTTCAGGGGTAATTCCAACCAAGTCAATAACTTCGTCTACCCTTGCAGCATCTATTTTATGCAAATCTGCTACAAAAAGCAAATATTCTTTCACATACATTTCCATGTACAGCGGATTGTTTTCAGGTAAAAATCCGATGTTCTTTTTGCTTTCGATCTCTTCTTCAGATATATTTTTACCGTTAAAGATAATCTGGCCTTCATCAATTTTCAGCGCACCGACAATCGATTTCATCAGCGTAGATTTTCCCGCACCGTTTGGGCCGAGAAGTCCGATGATTTCACTTTTATCAATGTTGATGTTGATGTTGTTGAGCGCAGTCTGCCCGCCAAATTTTTTAGATAAACCGATTACTTCCAAAGACATTTTGAAACAAATTTTTACAAAAATAAAATAAAAAAACCCATCCGTAAAGAATGAGTTTGATATTGTTTGAAAATTGAAAGATTATTTTCGTGATTTCTTAGGTTTCGCCGCAGGCTTCGGAGTGTTTTGCCCGGAAGGATTTGCATTATAGGTTCCCTGATAAGGCGCAGTCTGCGTCTGTTTTGCAGCAGTTGCTTTATACAGTGCCGATTTTGAGGTTCCGATTCCGAAAATTTTATCGATCTGTTTTTTATTCAGAAACTGAGATTTGCCAACGTACTTTTTGTTTTTGTTGATGTACTGAATAAACTGTACCGTCGGCTGACCGTAGTTTTTCTCGTAATGCAGCTCAATAATATCATTCGGAAGTTCCAAAGTGATATTCCCGGAAGGCGTATCGATAAAACCGTCGGTGATCATTTTATAAAGTCCCTGCACATCGCCATTAAGATCCATAAATGAAAAAGAACGGAAGGTATTCAGATTAGCCGTAGCAAGATCCTGATAATTGAAAGTAAATTTGTTGTCTTTTTTATAAAGGCCTACCGAGTTTTCTTTGCCAATCTCTACAAGCGTTTCGTTTTTCAAAACTTTAATCTGCGAGAAAGCGGTAAAGCCAATAAAAAAGGTAAGCAGTGTAATAATTTTTCTCATAAGGTTTTTATCGTATTATGAAATTGTGGGCGCTAAAAACGGTGTTTTTTACATTTTTAGCAAATAATTTTTTTCTTACTGCAAAACTAATAATTTTTTTTGATATCTTGTTGCTAAGATTTTACGATATTCATCAGTTAAAAGAATTTGTTTTGGTGAATTAAATTATCTGTTGTTAACTGTATTATGCTTTAAATAGGATATTTTTAAAGTTAATTTTTTAAATAAATTCAAAATAATTCAACAGCCAGAGTGAACCGAGCGCTGTCAGAAGCGAAGGAATCATCACGATAAAACCGAGTTTCAAAAACTGCCAGGCAGTGATTTCGTAGCCGTGTTTTCTGATTTCAATAAGCCATAAAATGGTCGCGAGCGAGCCTGTCACCGAAAGATTTGGTCCAAGATCTATTCCTATTAATATAAAACTTTTTACCAGCGCCGGAATGTGATCTGCGGCTGCCGCACTCCCGACAAGCAAACCTGCAGGAAGATTATTAACCAGATTACAACCGATTGCTGTAGAAATTCCGCTGAACCAAGCCGTTTCTGAAACCGATTTTGCTGAATTTTCTGCTAATATTTTGGTTAAACTTTCAACAAGGCCAATTTCTGAAAGTGCTTCGACCATGATGAAAAGTCCGGCAACAAGCGGCAAAACCGACCACGAAATATTTTTTAAGACAGAAACAGGTGATTTTTTGGTAAATACCGTAATCATCAGCACAACTGAAAATCCTGCAATGGCAGTTGGCAAACCTAAATCAAGATCCAGAGCTGAGGCAATTAACAGAGCTAAGACCGTTAAAATAATTCCTGTTAATGCTACTTTTCCGCCTGATGAAAGTTCATCGGCTTCAATGTCTGTAGGAATAGCTTCAAGTAAATTTTTTTTCTGAGTCAGAAACAAAACAATAAAAGTACACGCGACGGCAAACACCGACGGAATAATAAAAGTTTTTAGCCATATAATGAGTGGTGGCATTTGTTTACCGAAGATAACGAGGTTTGCGGGATTTGAAATTGGCAGAACGAAAGATGCCGCATTGGCAATAAACGCGCAGATTAATAAATAAGGAAGTACATTTTTAATTTTTGCTTTGTGCATTGCAACCGCGACGGCTGGCGTAAGAACAACTGCAGTTGCGTCGTTCGACATGAAAACCGTCACAACGATTCCGACGCCAAATATTAAAACAAACATTCTCTCGGCCGAACCTTTAGAAAACCGAATCGCATGATCTGCAAGCCAGTGAAAAAGTTCTTCGCGCCGCGCACATTCTGCGATGAGCATCATTCCAATCAGAAATAAATAAACATCTGTGCCTTTAGAAATTCCTTTTAAAAATCCCGAAAAATTAATAAGACCGAAAATCAGAAGAAGAATAGCTCCTGCGCATGCCCAGATATATTCAGGTAGTTTGAAAGGCCGAAAAATAACACCGGCGGTTGCCAAAGCAGTAATCAGATAAATAAAATATTCAGACATCTTTTAATTCTATTTCTCATCAGGATTTACACATTGTGCGCCACATTCTTTGATCAGTCGTTTGGAAAAAATCAACCAAAGCAAAATAGAAACCGTCGCAAAACTTCCCAAAATCATAAATGATGAACTGTATCCCAAATTTTGGGCAATCCAGCCACCAATTGCCGGACTTAATGAAGCGCCAATTCCCTGAACGGTCATCACCGCGCCTTGCCCGACGTTGATTCTTCCGGTTCCGTTTAGAATGTGCGCTACCAGACCAGGAACGGCGACACTTTGCAGTCCGGCACCTATGCCATCTAGAATCTGTACAGGATAGATTCCGATTGACGAAGTAAGATGTCCGGCAATAAAACCACGAATCGGAAGGGCCAGAAACGAGATAAATAAAACCAGCCAATAGCCTCTGGATTCGGCCATTTTCATACCGACAAGAGAAGTGATGATCATTGTAATCTGCGCGATAATAATCGTTAATGCGACAAACATTGATGCGTTTCCTTCCATTTTTTCGGCGGCTGCCATTCCGTATAAAGGAAGCAGTCCGCCATTTCCCAAATGAAAACATGCGAGTGCGGCGGCTAGAATTAATAACGGTTTACAGCTTAGCAGAACTTTAAATCCGCTTACTTTATGATCGCTTTCAGCACCTTCTGAAAGTCCACGTGCAGCCTTATCGTCAATGCTTTTAGAAGAAATCATTGAAATGCTGATGATTGAAAGAACGCCAAAAAGCGCTGATAAAAGAAAAATCGCTGTGATGCCGTATTTTAAGCCCAAATAACCTGATAATCCTGCGCCGACAACATTTCCTGCATGGTTAAAAGCCTGATTATACCCATTCTGTTTGTTGAAACCTTTTTGTTTTACGATACCTAAAGTAATCCCAACCACCGCCGGACCGATGGCTGCGCCTGCAATAGCCGTGGCAACCTGCGATAGCGTGACTACCCAAAAATCCTGAGACATTAAGATGATCGCCGATGCAAGAATGGTACAGATTCCGGGGATGACGACGTACCGTTTTTTATGCGTGGTCGAATCGATTAACGCTCCGGCCGGTGCAGTCATCAGCATTCCTGCAACTCCACCGATTGTCATTACAGTGCCAATCGGCCCACTTTGCCAACCTTTAGAAAGTAAAAATATGCCCAGAAAAGGACCTATTCCGGCCTGCATATCGGCCATAAAAAAATTGAGAGCTTTCAACGCAGAAAGAACCCGCGATTTTGATGCAGCAGTTTGTGATATCATTGGTGTGTTTTATTCTCAGGGAAAAGATATTTAATATACGCAACTTTGAGGTATCTGGTTTTTAGCTTTTATATTATTTTCAAAATACTATTAATGTTCTTATTTAAAGATTCAGAGTGAAACTGATTAAAATTATTAATAAAATTTGCACAGCCTTTATTTGCGATTAAAAGAAAAACGATATACCTATATTTGCCCTGCAAAGCAAATCTAAATGTTCAAAAAAGCAATTACTGTATTTATTCTTGGCTTCTTTACGGTTTTTTGTTCGGCCCAGCAGGTCCGTCCCTCAAAATCATCTGAAATTTACCGCGATCTCAAAACCCTCAAAAATATTCCGAAAGTTTTATATCTTGCCGCTCATCCTGATGATGAAAATACGGGATTACTCTCCTGGTTAATTAATGACCAGAATGTGGAAACGGGCTATCTGTCTTTAACGAGAGGTGATGGCGGACAGAATTTATTGGGAACAGAGCAGGGTGCAGCTTTGGGTTTGATCAGAACACACGAACTTTTGGAGGCAAGAAAATTAGACGGTGCACAACAGTTTTTTACCCGCGCGATTGATTTCGGTTTCTCAAAAAATACAACCGACACTTTTAACCAGTGGGATGAAAACACCATTACGGCCGATGTCGTTTGGGTCATCCGAAAATTCCGTCCTGATGTGATCATTTGTCGTTTTCCACCTACTGCGGCGGCGGGACACGGACAACACGCTGCTTCGGCTGTACTTGCGGAAAAAGCTTTTAAGCTGGCAGGCGATAAAACTGCTTTCCCAGATCAGCTAAAATATGTGAATGTTTGGCAACCTAAACGTTTGTTGTGGAACACTTTCCGCTTTGGTTCTGTCAATACGACTGCCGAAAATCAAATGAAAATTACCGTTGGGCAATACGACGCACAACTGGGATTAGGCTATGGTGAACTGGCAGGATTAAGCAGAAGCTTGCATAAAAGTCAAGGCGCCGGAACACAGTCTGTGGCAGGAATCAAAACTGAATATTTTTCACACGTTGACGGCGAACCAGCAAGATCTACACTTTTTGATGGCGTAGCTAAAACCTGGACTGCAAAAGGAAATACTGATATTGACAAGGAATTGGATAAGATTATTTCTGCTTTTAATTTTAATCAACCTGACTTAAGCTTACCCGCTTTATTGGTTTTAAGAAAAAAAGTGATGGCGCTGAAAGATTCAGATTTAAAAAAGGATAAAATCAAATCTCTTAATCATATTATTCTAAGCTGTGCCGGTTTTATGGGCGAGGTCGTGACCAATCAGGCTGAAGCGGTTGCCGGAGACCAGTATAATTTTAAATTAAACATAATTTCAAGAGCTGAAAATCCTGTTGTTTTAGAAAATGTAAAATGGCTGAATCAGTCAGAAAATGTCAACAGAAAACTGTCTAAAGATTCTTTAATTACCATTCCGCACGATATTCAGATTCCTACTGATGCTGGGCTGACAGAACCATATTGGTTGGCAAAACCGGCTAAAGATGCTTCAACTTTCTCTGTTCCAAATGATACTTTAATCGGTTTGCCCGAAGTAGAATCACCACTGGGTGTTTTGCTTGATTTAAAAATCGGTTTAGAAAAATTTCAGGTTAAACTGCCTTTATCTTTCAAGAAATTAGACCCGGTGCGTGGCGATGTGGTTGAAGCCATACGTATCGTTCCTGCGGTAGAACTGAAATTTAACCAACCACTTTATTTAGTTAAAGAAAATGAAGATTTGAATTTAAGTTTAAATTTTAAAGTTAATTCAAATAAACAGTTCAGTAACGGTAAAGTCAATCTGATGTTCAACGGAGAAAGATTGGGTGGCGGTGATTTAAAATCCATCAGTGGAAAAGATTTTACCATCGATTATATCATTCCAAAAGCTAAACTGGCGTCAAAACAGTCCAGCCGTTTGCAGGTGGATGCAAATTACGTGGTCGACGGCACAACTTATAACAAAAAACAGGAGTTAATTCAGTATCCGCATCTGCCTTCTTTACAGTATTTTACGCCTGCAACGGTAACTGTGATGAAAGGTGATATTCAGACAAAGGTTCAAAAAGTAGCTTATATAGAAGGTGCGGGCGATTTCATTCCTGAGTTTCTGCGAATTGCAGGTATTCAGGTAGATGTATTGAAAGACGCAGATTTTTATGGCAATCCGGATGGATCCGGTGGAAACAGCAGTCAAAATAAGCTGTCGCAATATGATGCCATCGTATTGGGTGTTCGTGCCAATAACACAGAGAAAAAATTGGGTCGCTGGATGCCTTTTTTATGGTCTTATGTAAAAGCCGGAGGTAATTTGGTGATGCAGTATAACACCAACCAGGATACAACCGTTGACCAATTGGGAATGTATAGTTTCAACATTGCCAATAAAAGGGTTACCGAAGAAAATGCTTCGGTTACGTTTTTAAATCCAAAACATAAATTACTCAACTTTCCAAACAAAATTACTTCGGAAGATTTTAATGGTTGGGTGCAGGAGCGTGGCGCATATTTTCCGGACAAATGGGATGCAGCCTACGAACCGCTTTTTGAAATGCACGATACGGGTGAAGAGCCTTTGCAGGGTTCAACTTTGTATGCGAAATATGGAAAAGGTAATTTCATTTATACCCCGTTGGCGTTTTTCAGACAGTTGCCTGCGGGAAATGTGGGTGCGGCACGTTTATTTTTAAACTTTTTATCTGCACAGAAAAACTGATGAGCAATCAACTTAAAAACTGGAATCTCTGGTACATATTACTTGTCGTGGTTTTGATACTGCAGATTGTATTTTATTATCTTTTTACTAATTTCTGGCAATGAGTACGATAGACTGGACTGTTCTTATTTTTACGCTGGTCGGCGTTGTCGTTTACGGTGTATGGATCGGCCGTGGCCAGAAAAGCAACGAATCTTACCTGAAAGCAGACAATAAAATGCCTTGGTACATTGTGCTGATCGGTATTATGGCGACTCAGGCAAGCGCAATTACTTTTATTTCGGCACCAGGTCAGGCTTATACCGACGGGATGCGTTTCGTGCAGTATTATTTTGGTCTGCCTCTGGCGATGATTGTCATCTGTATCACCTTCATCCCGATTTTTCAGCGTTTAAATGTTTATACGGCTTATGAATATCTGGAAAACCGTTTTGATAAAAAAACAAGAGTACTCACTTCACTGCTTTTCCTTTTTTCCAGAGGCTTATCGACAGGAATCAGCATCTACGCACCGAGTATCATTTTGTCAAGTGTTTTAAACTGGGATATTTATCTGACTAATGTTTTGACGGGCGGTATTCTGTTGATTTACACCTACATTGGCGGTGCAAAAGCAATTGCCCATACCCAAAAATTACAGTTTCTCATTATTTTGGGAACAATGGCGTTTGCAGGTTATCTGCTGATTCAGAATATGCCGAATGGCATTGGATTTAAAGACGCACTTTATCTGGCAGGTAAATCAGGAAAGCTGAATGTCATCACCACAGAATTCGACTGGAAGGATAAATACAATATCTGGAGCGGACTGATCGGTGGTTTTTTCCTGGCACTTTCTTACTTCGGAACCGACCAGAGTCAGGTCGGGAGATATATTACGGCAAAAGACAATACGAATGCAAAAATGGGCTTGCTGCTGAATGGTTTGGTTAAAATTCCGATGCAGTTTTCCATTCTTTTGATTGGTGCTTTGCTTTTTGCTTTCTTTTCTCTGAAGCCTGCGCCGGTTTATTTTAATGAACGTTCTTATCAGCATTTAGAGGAAACAAAACCTGAACAGGCCGCAGTTTTTGAAAAAGAACATCAGGATTTGCAGGCCAAATTTAATTCAGAATCGAAAGAAATTTTAAAGTTAAAGGAAGCTCATTCTCCGCAACTTAATAATAAAATTGAGGATTTTAAAAATACACAAACTCAGGTGAAAGCCCTTCACGGAAGGGTAGAAGAAGCGATCAACAATTCAAAATACAATGCAGAAAAAACGGATACCAATTATATTTTTCTGTATTTCGTAAAAAATACTTTGCCTGTAGGGATGGTCGGTTTACTGTTTGCCGTCATTTTTCTGGCGAGCTGGGGTTCAATTTCTGCAGCTTTAAATTCTCTTGCGGCCTGTTCACTGAAAGATGTTCATTTAATATTCAAAAAAGAACTTCCTGATGATGCAACCGAACTGAAATACAGCCGTCTTCATACTTTAGCGTGGGGAATTTTCTCCATTGGTGTTGCGATGTTTGCCACTCAGATGGGTTCACTTATCGAAGCGGTGAATGTATTGGGTTCTCTTTTCTATGGCCCGATACTGGGGATTTTCCTTGTTGCTTTTTACTTCAAAAAAGTTAAAGGAGCGAATGTATTTATCTCGGCAATTTTATCAGAAATCACAGTAATTGCCATTTACAATTTTGATATCGTTTCTTTCCTTTGGCTCAACGTCATTGGTGCTGCGGCAGTCATTATATTTTCTGCAGTTGGATTGATTTTTTATAAGCCGAAAGCAGTATCTTCGTAAAAGAATAATAATAAAATTTATGAGAGCAATAATTAAATCTGCTGCAATGGTTGTAGCCGCAATGACAATTTCTGTCAATGCATTCGGACAGGAAGCTAAAAAACCGGCGAGTCCTGCAATGACTGCAACCGGAAAAATTAAAGATGCAAATATCACGATCGCTTACAGCAGTCCGTCTGTAAAAGAGCGTAAAGTTTGGGGCGAATTAGTTCCTTACAATAAAGTGTGGCGTGCGGGTGCAAATGATGCAACGACTTTTGAAACCAGTAAAGACATTACCGTTGAAGGAAAAAAACTGCCTGCAGGCAAGTACAGCTTTTTCTTAATTCCTAGAGAATCCGGAACATGGACTGCCGTTTTCAATAAAGAAGCGAAACAGTGGGGATCATACGACTACAAAGAAGCAAGCGATGCTGTACGTGTGGAAGTGAAAACGAAAACTTTACCGGCAAAACAGGAAGCTTTGGTATACAAAATAAACAAAAACGGTTTCACAATCGATTGGGATAAAGTTTCCGTTCCGGTAGAAATAAAATAAATTTTGATTACAGAAATTAAAAGTCCTGCATTTGCGGGACTTTTTTGTTTCTAATATAATTTTGATAGCTTGGTTTTATTTAATTAAACCGAAAGATTTTTATTCTCAACATATGCTAAAACATTAAGTGATGCTCAAAATATCAGAAGATTATTGAATAAAAAAACCGACAAAAGAGAATAAATTCTACAAATGTCGGTCTGGTGAACATTACAGGATTATCTTCAAATCATTTATTAACTGATATTGATCAGATTTTAAAAGTATTAGATGGAATTTAAGTTATTCAAGAAGTGTGAAAAAATCTTAATAATTTTTGAGTATTAACAATTTATAATGATTTTATTTTTTTAAGTAATCTTGATAATGTTGCGAACTTTTTAGTAAATACACTTTTCCATTCACTATAAATCCATCTAATTTATGCTGAATTGTATATAACGATAGATCATCAAGTTTATTGATAAGACCTCTACCATTAAAATTTAAGGATGTATTACATAAAACTCCATAGCCAGTTCTCTTCTTAAAAGCCTTAATTAAATTATATAGTTTTTCATTTGATAATTGCGAAACCGCCTGTATATACACAATTTCCAAAAAATTAGACATCGAGAATTGAGAACGACTCAGATCTACGCAAAAATAGTTGAAAGCAAGATGAAAGATGCTGCTAAGATTATTCCGGAATTAAAGATTGAACTTTAATCAATTCTTTTTCGAAGATTAAATTTCACTTCCTTTAATCGTAATAAGTTCTTGAAAGTATAAATAAATCTTAGATTTCAATCAGTTATTATTTCGCACATAGATAGAGTTAAATTCTTTTCTTAACCATATTATAAGTTTCTACTCTTTGACTGATCCATTTAATTCTAAATTGATTGTAATTACACCGCCGTGTTTCTGATTGCATATTATTGATGTTAATTATGCTCAATTTTGTGTCATAATTACGTCACGAAATTTTATGGAGAGCGAACTCATTCTGGAAAAACTAAGCCCGAAAAATATACTTTCGGGCTTAAAGCAATCCTGAACGTTGAAGAACCTTTAGGCTATACCGGGATTAAAAAATGTTACATCTATAAATTGGTTCATTCCAACAGTATTCCATTTTCTAAACCTAATGGTAAGGTTTTATTTTTTGAAAGAAAAAAAATTGACGAATGGCTTTTAAAGAATAGTCATAAATCCAACGACGAAATTCAGCAGGAAGCTATAGAATTTTCTTTAAGTAAAAGGTAGTATCAAGATCTAACCGTATAGGTTTGGTGATCGTAGAATCTAACATTAGAATCCAGATGTTTTGACTTCAAGAATGATTAAATCGTTCGGTAAAAACGTAATACTACCGAATAACAATTAATCAAATTTTGAAGTTTTGCAAAAGGTTTCAGCTTATAAACTGCGCTGCTCAAAAAATTTAATAGAGAATGTCAGCAATACACAGCATATGATGCAAACTCTCAAATCAATGTTTAAGTTAAATCGGATAAGTTGTTATGAAAGAAATTGATCCAAATACTCCAATTTGGCAACTCACTATCGGAGAATTTCTGGAAATCTCTAAAGGTTACAATACGGAAAAGAAATATGAATATGGTCTGAAAGGTCTTGCGAAGATTCTTGGATGCTCTGTTTCAAAAGCCTCCGAAGTAAAGTCATCAGGAATCTTAGATGAAGCCATCATTCAAAATGGAAATATTATAATTATTGATAAAGTGAAGGCACTGGAACTTTTTGGTAAAAAATAGCAATGTATTATCTTGAGCTGTTGGAGCGCTTTTGGAATTTTAACAGCAATTATAAGGTTGGTTCTACAGGAATATCCATGTATCTGTATTTGTTGAAAAACGGATATCAAAATGAACGTTATGATTTTTACATATCGGATGTTTTGATTGGTAAAACATTGGTAGTGACCAGAAAAACCGTAAAATTAACGAGGGAAAGGCTAACGGATTATGGTCTGATACAATTTCAAATAAAATCAGGAACTGCGTGCTATTATCGCTTACTTGTAAATTATCCTCTGCATATACCAGATAATAAAGAAAATGAAGACACTTCATTTCGGTTATGTGCTCAATATCAACTTCCAGTTAATGCAGATATTCTTCAGAGACAGAATATTGAAACGAAATCACCTGAAGCTAATAGTGCTTCACGAATTAAATCAAAGTCATTCGCTGCAGTTCCTGCAGAGATTTCATTCGATACATTAATAAATATCCAAAAATCAGTAAAGATTCCAACATGTGCGGAGTTTATTGAATATGCGCAAAGGTTGGAGAGTTATAATTGCGATTTAGATTACATGATAAAGGAAAAATATCTGAGTTGGTTGAATAATTCCTGGAAAAACAGTTATGACAGGCCTATTACTAACTGGAAGTCTACTTTGAAAAGTGTAATGCCATACATGGTGCAGCATATTGCAAGCAACGAATTTTCAGCTATTGATATTCCCCACATAAAACGTCCTAAAACTTGAAAAACGTCCTACGAAATGACAGATCAGCAGAAAAGACTTATTAAAAAGTCATTTGAAAATAAGACTGGAAAAGTTCCTGAAAAGATAAGAATAGGAAATGGGTTTGTGGATGATTATATTTTCGAAGATCATGGAGCTTCCGATATTCCAATCAATGCTCTGCGAGTAATATTTAATATCATTTCAATTATCAGTAACGAGCAGTTTCGGCCTGCCGACCGACCAAAACAGCTTTCTCTTTTTGATGAGGAATTTGAGACTGAAAATAACATTTTTGCTTCTATGAGCATCTTAAATACTAAGATTTCTCCGAGTGGAACCACAAAGCAGGTAATCGATGCTTATGAGTATCTGGCCAAATTTAAAATGAGATGGTATAAATCTATAAACAGTAAGGGTAGGGAAATCAGAACTTTTGGTGGCCTCATATCTACCCCAAGTTATGATAAAAGAGGATATACCTCTTTTTTGATCAGCAGTTACTGGCTTAAGAAAATAATGGTTATCCCTGAATACAACTATGTGCTGTATAATCTGGTTTATAAGATTAAAAATAATAAGCATATCATATTTGCCATTTGGCTTTCTAAAATTCCGGAACATGGGACTATGTTAAAACTTACAACATTGAACAGGAAGTTTGGGCTGTCTTATAAAACAGCAAATGATTTATGTTTTAAATTTTTAAAGCAGGTAAGAGCTAATCTTGATCAATATAATAATCTCTCGTTTAAGTATAGATACAAAGCAGATCAGATATTTGTTACGCCTTATCAAACGTCGAAACTTCTAAGTTCAGATGTACTGTTTAATGCTGATGAACAGCTTAATATTACATATCGACTGGGTTATTTTAGACGAAAATATCATCTGTCGGAAAGCGAAATGTATCACTTTTCGCATCAATACAGAAATATAGCGCAAACAAGAGATATGATTGAAAAATCGTATAAGGAGTTTATCAGACGAAATCGTCTGCTGAGGATTAAGTCATCCAACTTTAGAGGGAAAGAATTTCTAGGTTATATCCAAGAGTTGATGATCGAAATTTATCGCAGTACAAAAGCTGGCCAACTATTTCCAAACGGTTACGCTGTCATTATTTGAATTCGGAAAATCACTCAGTCACAATCGGAAAGGCACTCATCTCACTTTCGGGAATGCGCTCGTAAATGTCAATTCATCATAAAAAAGAGGCAGGTGTAGATTCCCAAATCGGAAAGTCGCTCATTTAATTATCTGTGGTTGCTTATAAGCGTGAATTTATTTTAAAAATTCCGGAATATGATAAGATATTTTTTCAAAAGTATTTTCCTATTCGTAATTGCGCTCATTCGATTATATGGTGATTTACGGAAAAGCGCTCTTTTGCTATTCGGATAATCACTGATGTTGTTTTCGGAAAACCGCTCATTGCAAATCGTTACAGAGTGGCTTGTCAGAAGGTGATACAGGCTACCATTAAAAGTATTAATGAAAAGAGAATTAAAAGTTTTTCTTATTTCAAAGGATATTGTGAATAAAAAAAATTGCTTTAGAAAAGAAAAAAATGAATTGCGAAACAATCAAAAAAAACGTTTCTATAAAAACAGTTTTAGAATCTTTCGGAAGATTTCCAATAAAAGAAAATCATAAGACCGCGTTTTATTTTGCTATAAACAGAGATGAGAAGAAGCCTAGTTTATCTGTTGATTATATCAACAACCAGGCATTTGATTTTGGTACAGGAAAAGTGTACGATGTTATTGCTATTGTACAGGAGATAAATAAATGTTCAGTCTCTGACGCACTGAAATATTTATGCAAATTTGAATTTTCTTTAATTAATAAGAAAAACTTTGAGTCCGTAAAGCAGGAAAAAGATTATACAATTACAAAAGTCGGTCTGATAGCCCATTCGGCATTAATTCAATATTTGCAATCAAGAAGGGTCTACGAACAAAGTAATTTAGTCAGACAGATCGAATACGAATTGAATGGTCAGAAATATTTTGGGGTTGGATTTTTCAACAATTCCGGAGGAATTGAGATCCGTAATAAGTATGTAAAGATTTGTCTGGGAAAAAAGGATGTAACGCTTATCAAAAATAATGTCGGAAGAGATTATAAAACCAGTACAACACATATTGCGATTTTTGAAGGATTTTTTGATTTTTTAACTTTTATGAATTTGCCGGTTTCAAAAATTATTCAGCCAGACTGCCTGATACTGAATTCAACGGTAATGCTTTTTAAAGTTTTGCATCAGTTGGGTAATTATAAAAAAATTTTACTTTTTTTAGATAATGACATTAATGGTAAAAAAACTTCTGAATTAATTACTAATAAATATAAATCTGTTACAGATTATTCTGAAGTATATGAGAATTTTAATGACTTAAACGATTTTTATAAACAACAGGATTCGATATACTGGTAGGTGAACTATTTTTTAAATGTAGAATTTAACTTAATTTTTTAGTATTGATATGATATTGTCCTTTTAATAAACTTTTTCTGCTGTGTAGGTGTAGCATAGTAGTGCAATAGATATTGCGGAAAATGAAAAATCTCTGTTGAATAGGAAGTTTATATCTTACCCGAGCCCTATTACAATTAAGAATTTTATCAGGTTGGAAATTTTAGATTCTATACTGTTTTATGCTTTGTCCAGAGGTTTGCTTTTTATTCATACAAAATTTAAATAATAAATGCTCATTTTATGCCTTTCGTAGCAATATTATGAAATACCATATTTTTATAGTTAGGATATTTTTTTGTGTCTATAACAAAATCAATTGCACTTCCACATAGTCCGATTTCAGTGCGACAATCAGGGTGTCTCGTGGTATTTAGGTTATAAAAGACCGTGTCGAGATTAATCTTGGCAGTAATTTGTTCTGACGTTGGAACACTTCCGCAACAGTCACCTCTAAAATATCCTAATCTTATTGTTGCACGATCTGCACTTAATTTCCAGATCATACTCTTTTCATTCCAATTACCCTTTGACTTCTCAAAATAGAAGTCACCTTTATCTTTCTCTATTTGCCGTGATTGAGAGAAAGTATTTGAGAAATTTACCGTCAACATTAGGAGACATATTAAATATTTCATTTTTTATTTTTCTTTTAAGAAAATCATTTCATTAGTTTTCTATGTTATAATTGGTTAGGCGTACATAGATACATTCTTTCGACCGAAATATCCAAAAAAGTTTTTTACACTTTACTTGTTAGGAACAATACGATCATCCCTACTACAGCTACCGTTGTGATTCCTGCTGCCATACTAATCAGTGGTTTACCTTTTATAAAGCTATACGGTAACATAAATAAACCGATGGTAACGAAAAAGTAATACCATCTACTATCATTGTTAATCAGTTCACTTCTTAATTTGAGATTTATATAGCTATTGTCATTTTTATTCAGGCCATAAACCTCATTATATTTACTAATAACCGTACAGTGATCCAATTTTGCCAGATCAGATCTTCTTATTACAATTCCAATTTTGTTCCCTGCACGTATGTCGGCTTTTAATGATTTATGATCGGTCGCCTCGTAGGTCATTCCCGTAATCTTAAACTTCTTTCTATATTCTTTGGTTGTCAGTACGATATTCCTGTACGTTGTCGATTTGATTTTATCTTCATTATACTCGGGATTTTCTTTTAGTGTAACATAAATTGTTTGAAGTTCATATTTAGATATTGAATTATCACGAAGTGCCAGATAAAGAAAAAAGAAAGTAATCGTAAACGATATTATGGCATTAAAAATTCGCGCACTTAATGTTTGCTTAAAAGATTTCTGTTTCATATATTTTCTAATCATATAGCATTCATTATAAATTATTTTGTGTTTTTTATAAAATTCAGATACTACCGGCAAGTAGGAACATAACTTTTTACCTCTTGTATTATTTAGCACTGATAGCTATTTTGTACTATTTTAATCGTTCAGCCCTTTATTATCAAGAATTTTAGGAATACATTTTTCAATACGATCCAATCTTGTTTTGCTTTGTTTTGCAGATGCAAAATGTAAAAGATAGCCCTTTTTTCTACCTGGTGTGAGTTTTTTAAATGCAGTTTTTAGATTTTCAATTTCGTCTAAGGCATTCTGAAACTCTACTGGGATTTCAAATTCTGTTGCTGCTTTAAGTTCTAATTTTAAACCGGCATTATCATTTTTAATAGCTTCCTTGATATAATCTTTAATGATTGTTTGACTATCCAGTATCTCATCAATGCTTTGAAATCGGATTTGCCTTGCCGACTGAACATTTTCTGTTTGCTGAACTAGAATTTTCTGTGGATCTATCAAGAGTGCACCTTGCATAAATAATAGTGCACAGAAGTCTTTAAAACCATGTATTAAAACAATATTGCTTTTTTGGTTTACGTAGCAGGGACAGCCCCATTTTAATTCTTCTGTTAGTCCGCAATCAAGCACGAGGTTTCTTAAAGCATTGTAGGCTTCCTGCCATTTCCCCTCTCTATCAAAAAACCAATTTACTGTAGGGTTAGTCATGTTATAATTCTTAAGATTAATTTTTCTGCTTACTTGTCTAAATGACATATTAAAATGATCATTAGTGATATCGGTATGGATGCCATTGTGTAATCTTCCCCAAAAATCGGAGCATTTAAAAATATAGTTTTTAAATTTGGAAGACAATGAAAAACAGTAAATTTTCAGAAGTTCAGATTATTAAGATTCTATCTGAGCAAAATCAAGGCAAAACAGTGAATGAGATCTGCCGGGAGCACGGCATCAGTCAGCCGACATTTTACAAATGGAAGAGTAAATATGGAGTTTTGGATGTGCAGCAACTCTCCAAAATGAAGGAACTTGAAAAGGAACTTTCGCAGTACAAAAAAATCGTAGCGGAACTTACTCTGGAAAACGTGGTGATGAAAGATGTAATTGCAAAAAAGCTGTAACACCTTCCGAGAAACGGGAACTGGTTGTTTATTCCGTATCACAGCACGGAGTAAGCACTCGGAATGCGTGTAAACTTTTCATCATAAACAGTTCGGTATTTTATTACAAAAAGAAGAAAAACAATGAAGATGATAAGATCCGGGAGGAGTTGGATTCGCTTGCAAACCATCATAAAACCTGAGGATTCTGGACGATGTACCACCGTTTGAGAAATCTGGGCTTTGGATGGAATCATAAAAGGGTTTACAGGATCTACAAATCGATGAAGCTGAATTTAAGAAGTAAACGTAAAAAACGGCTTCCGGCAAGGGTAAAAGAGCCATTGCTTCGACCTGTTTATCTCAATGTAACTTGGAGTATGGACTTTATGCATGGCACTTTGGAGGATGGCAAGAGTGTGAGAAGCCTTAATATTATTGATGATTTTAACAGAGAGATTCTGAATATTACCATTGATACCAGTTTACCATCAGCAAGAGTGGTTTCCGAGCTGAAACAGCTGATTGACTGGCGTGGGAAACCGGAAAAGATAAGAGTTGACAATGGTCCGGAGTTTATTGCAGAAAAACTAAAGGATCGGTGCAGCAAAAATGGAATTGTACTTCATTATATCCAGCCGGGAAAGCCTACGCAAAACTCTCTGGTAGAAAGATTCAACAGAACCTTTCGGACAGAATTTTTAGATGTTTATCTTTTTGAAAACATCAGGCAGATGAGAAGTTATTCGGAAATCTGGATGTGGATGTACAATAATGAGCGGCCGCATAGTGCTTTGCAATACCTCACACCGAGAGATTTTTTATTGAATTAAGCGATAGCGAATAATGAATACAAAAAAACAATAAAAACTAATGAATAAATATGGAAAACTCAATTACGATAAGGTAGAAGAGTTTCCCACATTCCAACAAAATTTTAACAACGATAAAAGTAAATTGTTAACCAAAAACTCTACTTTTGAGTGTGCCTAAGAGGGGTGAGACTACATGGCGAAGTGCAGTTATCTATTATCATCTAAGGTAATAATATGTAGACGCCCAATGAGCTTTCTGTCATTATACTAATCTATTCTGGAGGCATATATCATAACATGAGTTAGATTAACAGGCTTATTATTGTCATCATACTAATTATTACTCTTCTGAACTGTAAATAAAATATTTAAGACTACCGTACCAGGAGAAATTATATCATAATATTGTTTGCTTCACAATTTATCCTTCCTAAACTTAAAACGTAAAATATCAGATCGGTCAATACTAAAAACAGAATGAAAAAGATTGGAATAGGAAGCAGCTACATCGGAAATCCTGGGAAAGAAATGGGATGATCTACGATTTGCTCAATAATCCATACTAATAGACTACCCGATCATGATTGCCACAAGTAAAAGATGTTTAGTGGGTGGATGACTAAAAAATAAACCTTTTTGTATGATTTATTTGGTAGAATCGGCACGTGAAAATGTTGCCTGTTTTTTAAACTTAATGAATTACCGCTTACTAATACATTATCTCCTGCGCTGTTAAACTTTAATCTTTCCTACCTTAGGGAGAATTGATCTCTACTGCCCGATGGCAAAGAAGATAGGTGAAGTATGGCTTTTCGCCGGTCTTCTTGTCTGTATATATTTTACTGTCCCAAGTAATGGAAAGCTCCCAGCCGTCCAATTTTCGTATTTTCTTAACATAGGGATTGAAATCACATTTGATCTCAGAATGTTTTTTGTTCTTAATACCCTCGAAGCTGACGATGATAAAATTATGATCGGGGCTTGGTTTCACCAACAATAGTGGCTTTGAGTTTCATGTTAGAGGATGTTGTTTTGGAATATGTGTTATTCTAGATCATTTTCTGCCGTGGCAATCCCATCTCATATTCCTGCGAAATGGTTTTCTCTGCTTCATGCTTACATCTTCATGCAGTGTTCTGGCGGCTTCCAACGGTTTTTCTTTATCGCTACAAAAGAAATTATTAAAAACAAATATAAGGAGGTTGAGGATTGCTCAACGATCTATATGAACTATAATGATCTTAATGATTGGTATTGTAATCAGTAATAAATTTCAGAAAATAGCAGAGGAGTGAATATCAATTTACGGTAAAAGCCAAATCCTGATCTAATCAGGATTTGGCTTTATCAATTAGTAAAAAATTATTTCTGTTATTAATGATCGGATCATTAGTCACCCTTTTTGTGATCGTGCTTCTTTAATTTAGGATCATTCTGTGGGGTTTCTTTGTTGTCTCGCTGGCGCTTGTCAGACTCTCCGGTCGATTCGGCTTTCATTTTTGGTCCTGGTTTAATTCCCATACTTCTATTTTTTATTGGTTGTCTATCAAAGTTAATCAAAACCTTTCAAATGTGCCATGGCAAAATATACCCTGTTGATATCTTTTTTAGTATGTGGTAACTGTGCATTTTTTTGAAAGCTGTATCTTAATTGCTGATCGATAACATACCACAGTTATTTAATAAAGATTATATTTGCGTATATAATTGTTAGGTTATAGCAGTTATGGATTGGTTTGAAGTCCTGACTGTTTGGTCAGGACTTCTCTTGTACTGGTTTGCTGTTGATGATCCTTAAACAGCTTATTGAAAGATTTGTGCGTGGATTTGAGTGCGATCTTTCGTCAACTTATTTATTTAAATTTTATGGTCACTGACTATTGATTTATAAAATAATTCTGTTATCTTTGAATTCATCATTTTTTCATCATTTGTGTTTTTGTAGATCCCGCATTGCGGGATCTATTTTCATTTTTACATTCATTTCGCCGTGTCGATTAATTTATTGACTGGGACTTCTTTATAGGCCTAACCGGATGTTAAATTGGGTTTTAAATCGCGATAAACTTAATTCATAACGCATGTAAGTAGCTTTTCATGCCTGATGTACGGGATTTTTTGTGGTTTATTATGGACACTGATCCAGTCAGGCAGGCTGTATGACGTTTTGGAACATAAAAAAACCGGCAGCTTCAGCTGCCGGTCCTGTTTAAATGAGTTTTCTGAAGGGTTTTATTTTTTGATGATCTTTATGGTTTTCACCTGATCATTGGTTTTTACCTGAAGCAGATACATTCCGTTTACGTCCTTCTGCGGTATAGATGGCAATGCCTGTTATTTTTTCTGTTCCTGAAATGGTCAGCACTTCACGTACCGGATTCGGATAGACCTGCATTTCAGCCGATACTCCTGACAAATCTGTTGTTCCCAATGTTACATTAAACGCCAATACAGCCAGTGAAGCGGTCGATTCACAACCGTTTACGGTCTGTGTTGCGTAATAGGTGGTATTGTTTACAATCACCGATGTTGTTATCGGATTGACATGCAAAGCGGCATCTACAGCGGTCATGTACCATTTGATATTCTGTCCTGTTGCTACCAGAGTGGTTACCGAAGCGCCNCGATGTTGTTATCGGATTGACATGCAAAGCGGCATCTACAGCGGTCATGTACCATTTGATATTCTGTCCTGTTGCTACCAGAGTGGTTACCGAAGCGCCAGTCGTGAACGTCTGTGTTGCAGCTCCCGTAGGTGCTGAAACAGGCGCTGCCTGCGTAATGGTGATGTTTCTGACAATACTGCACAGGTTGGCATCTGTTACCGTTACCGAATAATTGCCTGCTGTAAGACCTGTAATTACCGAACCATTTCTGCGTAATGGTGATGTTTCTGACAATACTGCACAGGTTGGCATCTGTTACCGTTACCGAATAATTGCCTGCTGTAAGACCTGTAATTACCGAACCATTTGCTCCAGAAGGTGACCAGGCATACGTATATGGTGACGTGCCGCCTGTAGCGGTTACGGTGGCTGTCCCGGTATTTCCACCGTTGCATGCTACATTGGTCTGGGATACCGTTGCATTCAACAGTGAAGGTTGTGCTACTGTTGCATTGACGGTTGCTGTACAGCCGTTTGAATCAGTGATGGTTACAGTATAAGTTCCGGCCGGAAGGTTGGTGCGGTCTTCCGTGGTAATTCCTGATCCCCAGTTAAAGGTATACGGTGCCGTTCCGCCTGTTGGNGATGGTTACAGTATAAGTTCCGGCCGGAAGGTTGGTGCGGTCTTCCGTGGTAATTCCTGATCCCCAGTTAAAGGTATACGGTGCCGTTCCGCCTGTTGGTACCAGGTTGATTGCTCCGTTGATGCCTCCATTGCAGGTCACGTTGGTTATTACAGTAGTTCCTGAAACTGCTGTGGCCGGCTGAAGGATGGTAAATGAAGCGGTAGCTGTACATCCAGTATTGTCCGTTACGGTAACTGCGTAGGTTCCTGCCGCAAGATTTGTACGGTCTTCGGTCGTTACACCGCTGCCCCAGTTGAAAGTATACGGCGCGGTTCCTCCGCCGGGTGTGAGGTTGATGGCTCCTGTTGCTGATCCGTTGCACAGCACATCGGTTTTTACGCCGGTTGCTGTAACGGTGGTTACGGTAAGTGTTGCCGTAGTCGATGTTGTAGAGCCTGCTGCACTTGTTACCACACATCGGTACTGCGTGTTGTTTAATGCAGATGTGATTCCTGACACCGTTAGGGTGGCCGTTGTAGTTCCTGAAAAAACAGCGGTATTGGTGAGTGCCACAAACCCCGAAGCGGTATTCTGAAACCACTGATACGAACCGGCACCTGTTGCTGTTACGGTAAATGTTGTGGATGATCCTGAACATGCCGTTTTGTTGACCGGATTCAAGGTAATTACGGGCGTTGCTGCGAGGAAACTGCATCCTGAATACAGTCCTATCGGTGAAACACTTAAAGACCAGTTCGCCACATTCATGACCGCCGTGCGTACACCTGATGCCGTGGATGAAGGCACTCCCGTACAGTTAAATTTACCGGATGCGGGAGCTGTGGTTCCTGTTACCGCACCGGTATAAAATGCGCTGGTACCGCCGGTTAATCCCGGAGGCATAAGGGATGCATTCGGACTTACCGGCGCATCGGTGTTCCAACCTGCTGTGGTCGTTCCTGCAGTATAAAAATAATTGATTCCCGCGATATTGGTTGCCCCCGCAGCGGAAACACTACCGCCACCACCCTGAAAGGCGATGATCTGATCCCCGACATTGGAAAGGGATAAACCATTGGTTGAGGTTCCTTCCGTTAAAGTTACCGTTCCGTTTGCTGTAGATGTTGAAGTAACCGGATTGTATGTTGAGGCAGCAAGTCCGACAATGTACACTTCGGTTCCTGCCGGCAAT
>NZ_LMPJ01000004.1 GCF_001424585.1 Chryseobacterium sp. Leaf180
TTTTCGACAAGCCAGACAATAAAATCTTCAAGTTGCTGTTGGGTTATATCTTCCGGTTTATGTTTGGAAGATAATTTAAGAAAATAGCTGAGATGCGAAGCGTAGGTTTTAATACTTTTCTCGGCATATCTCTGCATGCGGAGGATCACTATGAATTGATCTGTCAGATTTTCATTCATCATATCATTGCGTTTATCCAACAATATTCAATATTTAATCAACTAATAAACAGAATCTTACATAAAATATATAAAAGAATAGGCGCAACATTATATATTCAGTATTTGCGCAATGCGTAGATTTGGGTGTTATATGATATGCTAAACAAAACGCAGATGAAATTACAAATCCTATTTTTTCTTTCAATTACAGCTTGTCAATTTGCATTTGGACAAAATGCTGACAAGTTAAATCAACAATCAAAAGAACTTATACAACAACAAAAATTTAGTGAGGCTTTCCCTATATTGAAGAAATCAGCTGAACTTGGTAACGCTGAAGCTCAATACAACTACGGAAATTTTTTACAGAATGGAACTGCTGGAATTAAAAATGATAAAGAAGCTGTTGACTGGTATAAAAAATCGTCTGATAACGGATTTAACGATGGGCATTACGCTATGATGATGGCTTATGGTAACGGACAAGGAATTGAACAAAATTCTGAAAAAGCTTTTGAATACGCACTAAAATGTGCCAATAACAATGATGCTACTTGTATGTGGAATGTTGTAAACTGCTATTTGACAGGAAATGGAGTAAATGCGGATATTTCAAAATTCAAAGAATGGATTTTAAAACTTGCAAAACTTCCTAACCCAGAAAACTAGCACTCAGTGGAAATATAACTTCTGCAAGATTAGAATTAGCTAATTTTTACAAAGCCGGAAAATATTTTGAAAAAGACAATTATCAAAGTTATCTATGGTATTTAATCTACAATGAATATAAAGTCGATTTCAGTATTTTGAAACAAGAAGAAGTTGTTACGGAAATTAAAGAACTTGAAAAAAGTTTATCTAAGAAACAAATAGAAAATGCACCGACAGATGCAGAGAAATTATTAGGCAGAAAATTGAATAACATTGACAAACTCTATAAAAATTCACTCTAAAAAGCACATCATATAACAAGGGTTTTGCGATAGTGGGGCGAAACAGCAAAGTTCAACGGTATTTCTTCGATTGAACTTTCGTGCAAAATTGAAGATTTGTGCTTCGATTGCCCCACCATCGCCAAGCCCCGAACCGTTACCAGCAATTATAAAAAATGAGCGTAAATAAAAGACTTTTAGAACAAAAATCAAATCAAGAATTAGAAAAATATATTGAAATTGGAAATAGATTTGTTCCCCAAGCAAATTTGTATGCTTATGAAATTTTGAAATCTCGGGGAAGAGAATTTACAGACGAAGAAAGCGAAAGAATAATGTCATTAATTAATAAAAATAACAAAAACAGTGAAACAATTATTCACAAAAATCATAAGAAATCTTCGGACTTAATTTATCTGTCCGGAGCGTTAGGAATTGGTAATTTAATCTGGACTTATGAAACTTTGGATAATGGAATGAAAATTTTTATTGCCTTATTTTCCCTTGCCTTTGTTTTTGGAATAGGATATTTAGTAAGTAAAGGAACAGAGTGGATTAAATATGTTCTCTTAGTAATTTTGATTTTGGGACTTCTCGGGTTTCCGTTTATAATTGCAAACTTAAAAAATGAACCTGTTGTAGGAATAATTAACATTGTTCAAACAGTTTTACAAATTTGGGCATTAGTTTTATTATTTAAAATTCCGCAACTTGAAAAACAATAACTGCTGGTAACAAGGGTTTTGCAATAGTGGGGCAAAACTGCAAAGTTCAACGGTATTTCTTCGGTTCAACTTTTGTACAAAATTGAAGATGTGCGCTTTGATTGCCCCACCATCGCAAAGCCCCGAAACGTTGGTGGCAATGCTATAGAAACAATCGTTAACAAAAAACTTTATGACAAAAATTAAACTTTCTTTTCTTGTTTTGACTCTTGCACTTTTGACAAGTTGCGATTTTATCAAAGACAGTTTTACTTTCAAAGACAAAACCGAAGCATTTGTTGAATCTCTTATGAAAAAAGATTATGACAAATGTATTTCTCAGATGGCATTAGAAAGTGAAATGGGTAAAAATACAAATATTGACACTTTAAAGTTAGGTTTAGACCAATTTAGAAGTTTAGTTGAAAGAAATTTCGGCAATAATAAGTTTGAATATTCACTTATGAAATCTGAAAAAAAACGTTCAACAATCGAAAGTCAAAACACGCCACCAAATACAACACTTGCACTAATCGAGTTTTCTAACGATAAGGAATTTGGCGTTTTTCAAGTTTTATTTGACGACAAATCAAAGAAAATATTGAATATAAATACACTTGAAGTAAAAGCACCTAAACCGAATATGTTATTATTTTGGTTGTTCGGACTTTTACCATTGACAGTTTTAATTTTTAATATTTTTGTAATTAGAAAAATCAAGAAAAGTACATTGACAAAAAAATGGTTGAAATATTTAGCTGTAATTCTTCTCAATGTGCCAGCAATTTCTTACGCAGCAGTTGAGGGACTTTCTTTCAAACTTTTAAATTTTCAAATTCTATTTGGAGTAAGTTTTAGCGCAATGGGTTATCTTGGTTCTATTTGGACATTTGGAATTCCTTTGGGTGGAATTTATTGGTTATGGAAGCTTAAACAAAGAAAAGATGCAGAAATTTTTGACACACAAATTGAGAATTCTTATACAGGAAGCCAATTAGACAACACAGAAAACGAAACGAAAAGCACCTAAGAATAAACGAACGAAAAACAAGCACTGCCACCAACAAGGGTTTTGCAATAGTGGGGCGAAACTGCAAAGTTAAACGGTAGTTCTTCGATTGAACTTTTGTACAAAATTGAAGATTTGTGCTTCGATTGCCCCACCATCGCAAAGCCCCGAAACGTTATGTACAATGCTATGAAAACACCGTCACAAAAAGAGATTATAGATTTTTTGAAAGAAAATATTGAACCGATAAATGATGAGTTTTTTGGAGACGGTTATCGTGCTTCTGCCACATTAAAAGATGGGACATATTTACCTTGCGTAATATTTAGAAATCCAACTAAAACTATAGATATCGCAATTAAAAGATTTAAGGAAGAACAATCAGGAAATGGAATTTTTGCGAATAAATCAAAAGGATTTGGTTATAGAGAAATTGTAAAAAGTTTCGTTACCAAGGGAAATTGTGTTAATGATTACGAAATCAACGAAGTAGATACAAGTAGATTTAGCGTCCCTTTTGAAACTTTGAGAAAAATTAATGGCGAAACTGCAATGAGTTGGACAGCGTTTGTTGCAGAATTCAATGACGGACGAAAATTAAGTTTTGGAACAACTTGGAGTAATGAATTTTTTGATTTACCAGAAGACTATGAATTTAATAATATCTCAAAAATTTATAGTGGTTATTATCTTTCGAAATTAAATGAATTAGTTCCACATAAATCTTTAAAACAATTTGAAGAATTAGAAAATTATCAAAAAATTTACAGAGAAAGGCAATTTTTTGAATGTTACATTGAAAATCTCTGAATTAAAAAAAGCACTGTACATAACAAGGGTTTTGCAATAGTGGGGCGAAACTGCAAAGTTCAACAGCAGTTCTTCGGTTCAACTTTTGTGCAAAATTGGAGATTTATGCTTCGATTGCCCCACCATCGCAAAGCCCCGAAACGTTATGCGGCATTCTATGAAAACAATCCGCACATTTTTTACATTTATATTAATTATCTTTTCTTCGACGATAATTGCAAGCATATTTGGTATAATTAATAATCAAATTTCATACACTATTTCAAATGAATTTTTTGAATATTATCTATTTGGAAATTTTGGAACTAATAATTTAAATATATCAAATAAAAGAATTGAAGCATCTATTGTTGGAATAATTGGAACTTATTGGGTGGGTTTAATTATAGGATTTATTTATGCAATAATTTTTTTATTTTTAAAGCATTCTAAAAAATTGGAAAATATTTACCTGACAATATTAATAAATATAGCGTTTGCAATATTGGGCAGTTTAATAGGTTTTCTAATAGCGAACTTTTTAATTGGTTGGGAAAATTCAGGAGTTTTTATTGATTTTGGAATTCAACATCCACAAAATTATGTTAATGCCGCATATATGAATTCTGGGAGTTATTACGGTGGATTTATCGGATTAATTTTTGGAATTATTTACTTATTGAAAAAAGATGGAATCAAAATATTGACACGAAAGAACGCCGCATAACATCGGTTTTGCAATAGTGCGGAATTTTCGCAAGTTTAGAGATTATAGAGATTTTGAAGTTTAGTTTATAATAGAAAGATTTATCATATTAAGCCGCACCATCGCAAAGCCGCAAAACGTTATAGGCAAGCTTAAAAGCGAGACACGATGCTAGATTTTTACATCATAAAAGACGACCAAGCAAAACCAAACCACCCTGAGCAATTAGGACTTGAGTTTGTTGGTGGACTTGACGACAAAACATTTGACAATTTGCAGAATAAAGGAATCATTGACAGACGATTTGACTATTACTCAGATTTCAGATTAGGGACTTTGCTAATTAAACAAATTCGACAAACTGTTATTCAAAAGCAATTACAAGCTGACACTGACGTAAAAAAGTTAACTCAATTATTTGACACTGCTGATAAAAAACAAAGCGGACTAATTGCTTATGGAGACTAAAAAGCCAGCCTATAACAGCACATTTGCAATAGGCGGGGTTTCGCACTCCGCAGACAGTTTAGTGATAGCCGAAAATTCTGTACTCCGAATAAACATTAGTGGTAAAAATCCCGCCCATCGCAAATCTGCAAAACGTTAGCACCAAGCGTATGACGACAGAACGACACATAAAACTCGGACGACAAACAGCACTAATTTCATTCTTGCTTGGAACAGCTATTTTCGGACTTTACTTCTTGACTTCTTCGTTTGAACTACTTTTTCTTGGTTATGGCTTTATCGCATTGACAGGTCTGATAAACGTTGGGATTTTAATTTCTATTTTAGTTAAAGCCAGCAAGGACAAAGACAACAGAAAAAAACTATTTACGACTTGTGGACTTATGTTGCTTAACATTCCAGTAATGCTTTTTTATTGCTGGGTAGCTATGATTTTGCTAAACACGATGAGAATTACTTTCACAAACTCGACACAGACAACTTTGACAAACATAAATATCATTGGCTGTGGCGGTGGACAAATTGACAAATTAAAAATTGGAGAAAGTGAAACGGTTTGGGTTGACATAACTGGCGACTGTTCAATAAGCATTGACTATTTATCCAACGGGCAAAAAAAAGAAGAAAGTGTTGCGGGCTATGTGACGAACAGTATGGGTCAGAAAATGAAATATAATATTGGCGGACAAAACGAAGAACAATTTTGACAACAAGACAACAAATATTAACGGTGGATAAAACGCCTGGTGCTAACATCGGTTTGGCAATATGGCGGGTTTTGTGCTAAATTCAAGTTTACTTTTTCGATTGAAATTTTGTGCAAAGTTGAACTTTTGTGCTTCGATTGCCGCCACATCGCCAAGCCGCGGGACGTTAGCAGAAAGTTTATCCAACATTCCGCATAAAACTAAATACTATAAAAATTGAATATGAAATTAATAAAGAAATTATTTGAAAAATTCAGATTTGACCTTATAGGATTAGTAATTTCAATAATTCTAATTTTCTTTATTTATGATTCAATCACATATTTCGGCTTCATTGAATCTAAATATAAAATAAATAAAATATTCACCATAATCTCAATTATTGTTTGGACTTATTTTTCTGTTATTTTCAATTTCTTATATCGGATTTATTTTCTTAATGGAATCATCTCAAATAGAATCTGAATATAAACATTTAACTCGGCATTTAAAAAACGTCAAAAAATCAGCAATTTTTATGTTAATTACAAATATTTTTTGGACATACTTAATTTTTATTTTTAACTATGAAATTATAAGTTTTAATAATAGAAATACTTTACTCCTATTTCTTATTCCGACATTTTTAAATCTATTTATGATTTATTTTTATATAAAATCGAGAAATGAGTTAAAAAAAACCTTCTGCTAACAAGGGTTTTGCGATAGTGGGGCGAAACTGCAAAGTTCAACGGCAGTTCTTCGGTTCAACTTTTGTGCAAAATTGAAGATTTGTGATTCGATTGCCCCACCATCGCAAAACCCCAAAACGTTGCCTGCAATGCGTCCAAAACGACTAACAAAATGAAAAAAACATTATATTTAATCATAACCATTTTATTTATAAGCTGTAACGCAAAGACAGAAGATAAAAATAATGTGAATATAACAGAACCAAAAACTCAAGAAAAACCTATTGACGAAATAAAAAACATTGAACAAAATGGAAAATCTTTTTATGAGTGGTATTTCAAAAATGACTTTCCAAATTGTGGAGTCATCAAAGATAAAAATGAAAAATGCTTAATTGATACTATCGGTTATTTTAAATCATTAAGAAAATTAGGATCTATTTCTGAAAAATTTATTAATAAAGAAAAACAAAGATTATTAAGCTGCTCAGAATTTATTTCTACAATTGATTATTCAGATTACGAAAATGCTGAAGCTTACGATTATGACCAATATTGTGGAGATTTCTATTATATGTATTGGATAAAAAGTCAAGAGCCGCCAAGTAGTTTTTCAGTAAAAAATATAAAAAAAATTAATAATAATCTTGCAACTTTAGATATTTATGAAAATTATGGTGAAAAAGACGAGCCGCTATCAAAAATATTTTTAGAAAAAGAGGACGCTATTTGGAAAATTATTGAAATAAAATTCATAAATCGTGAAGAATACAAAACAGAAAAAATTCTAATTTATAGAAAGTGGAAGAATACAATAGTTACTTTACATATTAGTGAAGGAGGTTTAGCATTTGAATACCACGGACAATGTATGTATTTCTATCCTATAAAAAAAATTAGTGAAAATGAGTTTGAAATGATATGGTCAAACAATATGGATTGTTCATTTGACAACGGAACAAGTAACACATTTAATTTAAAAGATTTTCCAACAATAGGTAAACCATTTGCTAAATTCAAACTAAAAAATGATATTCTTTACGCCGAATACTATTATAAAGATTGGGTAAAGAAATACACTCAACAAGTGGCAGAAAACGTATTTACTTCGAAATATTTTATAAAAAATGAAGAAAACTAACCGAATAAAAGCACTGACAGGCAACAGCCGTTTGGCTAGATTGGGGTTTTAGGCTTAATTTAAAGATGGTTTTGTGTCTGGAAAATTTGTCTTTAACCGAAAAATCCCGCATGTTTATTCCCCAACCTCGCCAAGCGCCAGAACGTTACCTGCAAGCTTATTAAAAATCGTGTATAAATACAATGAATATCAAGTTATTTTATAAAATTTCTGTCATAACTTCTATGACTTTATTTTCTGCAAATCTGAAATCTCAAACAACTCAAAGTAAAGAATTATCAAAATCTTTTTTTCAAGAATTTACTAAAAAAATAAATGATTCTATTCCAAGTATTGGTTCTTTTATCGTTTCAAAAAATGGGAATGTTATTTATGAGCAATATTTTCACGGAACTAATAAAGAAACTATTTTTAATGTAAAGTCTGTGACCAAAAGTGTAACTTCTGTTTTAGCAGGAATTGCAAGAGACAAGGGAATGCTTCCTGATTTAAAAACACCTGTTTTGAAAATACTTCCCGAATATGATATTCCAAGAAGTAAATTCAAAAATATTTCTAATATTGAAGGAAAAATGCAAAATGACTCCATCAGAAAAACTGTTACATTAAGGCACTTAATGACAATGCAGGGAGGTTTTAATTATACGGAAAATAGCCAAATCTCTACTGCAATGGGGTTTTCTTCTGACCCCGTAAAATTTATGTTGGAATTACCATTTGAAGAATATCCTGGAGATACATTTAATTATAGTTCTGGAGAAACTTATGTTTTTGGGGCTTCACTTTCTCGAATAGTAAAATCTAGCTTAAAGGATTTTGCTGATAAAAATCTATTTGAACCATTATCTTTAAAAATTGACAGATGGGATACTGATGTTTTGAATACAAATTTAGCAGGTTCTGAACTTTTTATGAAACCAAATGATATGCTAAAATTTGGAACTCTAATCTTAAATAAAGGAAAAATAGGAAATAAACAAATTGTTTCAGAAAAATGGATTGAGGAATCTACTGCAGAACAAGTAAAACTAGATTCTTGGGACGTTTTGCCAAATGCAAACGGATATGGATATTATTGGTGGAGAAGAAAAACAAATGGACATCAAGCTATTGTTGCTGTTGGTTATGGTGGACAAATTATTTGTATTGTGCCTGATTTAAAAATGGTAATTGTTGCAACTTGTCTTCTTGGAGAAAAAAATAGAGGACGCGTTGAATTGAAAAAATTACATAGTTTTATTGATGAAATAACAAAATAAAAGAGCCTGCAGATAACAAGGGTTTGGCAATAGCAGGCGGAAAGTCAAAAGTTAATGTTTTGTGCTTCGGTTGAAATTTGTAGTTTAGTTGAAAGTCTCAGCTTCGATTGCCCCACCATCGCAAAGCCCCAAAACGTTATCTGCAAGCAAATACAAAATTCCGCATAAATGAAAGCGATTCCATTTTTTTTAGTTTCAATGATTTTATTTTCTTGTAATAATTCTGAAAATACTTCAAATTCCAACGAATATTTTTATGGCTATTTTGGAAATTCTAAAAATAACCAGAATATCCATTTAACAATAAAAACTCGCTTTGATGAATGTGGAGAATGGGGAGGTCATACTGAAAAAATAACAGTTTTTAATAAAAATGATAGTAAAAAACTTTTTGCAAAATATGAAGAAACTGACTACGATTGTAGTAATGGGAATCAAAATCCCAAAATTGTAAAAAGTAAAGAAAATGAAATCAAAGAAAATGAAAAAAATGGTATTAGAATTTATTTAAAAAAACTTGTGGAATTTAAATCTAATTCATTTGTTTCTGGAAACTCAGGAATATCTTATTCTGCTGTTGCTCAAGATTCAACATTTATTATTTATTCATACAACAATGATGACGATTGTAAAAAAGCCTTTAAAAAATTAAAATCCAGTCTGAATTTATAAAAATTGCCTGCAGATAACATGAACTGTGTAAAAAACCAAACATTTTAAGCACTTTTTGCCATAAAATTATCTTGATACATTATTTTGTTTTTTACCACCCCAAATACAATCTTGAGCAGCTTGTTGCACACCGCAATGACAGCTGCTTTTTTGTTTTTTCCTCTTTCCGCTAAACGGTCAAAAAGTGCTTTGCATTGAGTATTGGTTTTCTTGGCATTTAAGGCGCACATGTACAGAATATGCCGCAGCTGTTTTCCGCCTTGTTTACATATTCGAACCCGCCCCCGGATGCTGCTTCCGCTCCTATATTCGGTGGGACTCAGGCCTGCATGTCCGCGGAGTTTTCTAAATTGCATCAACCCTACTGAATTGACAGCAGTCTTAACCTCCGATACAGTAGGCTCATTTTCCCAGGGAATAAAAGAACTTTCTTTTAGAATATTGTATAACCTTTTACTGGCAACCTCCCTAAACAAGACCGTCGAGATTGGATTGGTTTTCATTTCTTCTGCATCTTTAGCGTATTTGTTATCCTGCTGCCAATATTGAACAACAATATTAAGTGCTTTCAAATATTCTTTTTTACTGATCATAATAATGCATTATACAGTGATAAATTTAGCATTAGTTTTTAAAGGAAAGATCAGTATTAAAAAAATAATCAGCTAGATTTTTTTCCTATTTATTTCCTATACTGAAAACAGCGTGACAAAACTTTTTATTTATTTAAAATCTAAATCCCTGTAACTTTAGTACGTTTCCCCATTGTCATTATAAAAAGCACTTATCTTTTTAGCATGTTATAATAAAATTTTACTTTATTTGGAGACCGTATTCGTTATAATAAAACAATAATTTAACCGCATGAAATTTCTCATTTTTCTCTCGATCTTTATAACATCTCTCCTGT
>NZ_LMPJ01000005.1 GCF_001424585.1 Chryseobacterium sp. Leaf180
TGATAGTGTTGTTTTAAAAAACATCTTGGCATTGTAAATATATTAAAATTCTATTTCAATAATTGTTTGCTCAAGTTTGGATGAATAGGTCGTTTACCCTTGCACACAACGGGCCGCGTATTGGCGATAGTGGCGGATTAGAAAGCCGATACTTTCAATTTTGCACTAAGCTAAGCAACAGCCTTTCATTATTTTCTAAATTTATGAAAAAAGGAAATATAAAAGGCTGTTGCGACTAAAAAAGGAGCTTTCAACATCTTACTTACCCGCCATTTCGCCAATACGATGTTGAACTAAACCTCCGGTAGCTTTTCCCCTTCGCCATTTTATTAACTTTACTTCCAATTTTAGATGCTTTCATAATCTCCTCCACCGGAAGCCTTTTGCTTTCATATGATCGTTATCTGAGACTAATTTACATGATTAATGCAGCTTAAAGCAATTATTAGAAAAATTGTTGCTCATGTTTATTAGAGAGATATTTTATACTTATTTCAAGAATATTTAATTGTTCTAAAATATCTTATTAAAAGAATCTACGTTTATTAGAAGGTCATCAACAATCCATAGTTTATCAAATATTCGTTGTTAATTTACATAGGTTCTTTATTCCCAACATTAATTTCATCACTATTTTGTCTATCATGTAGTATATTTTCAGATCGGTCAGTTGTTTTTCTGGTCCATGTAATACTGGAGAAAAGCCCGTCCCGGTATACCCAGGCATGTAACAATGCTGCGGAAATGTGTCCTACTATCATCAGGAAAAATAACCAGGCCAACACTTTATGCGCGTCATGCATCAGCGCAAAGAAAAATGGATTCTCCGGAAGAATTGGAGGCAGATTTACACCGGGAACGACCTTTACCGGAAAACCGGCGGCTGACAATTGTGCCCATCCTGTAAGCGGCAATGCTACCATCATTCCATACATGATCCAATGCAGTCCGGTTGCTGCTTTCTCCTGAAAACCAGCCATGGTGGCAGGCATTTTTGGCACTCTATAACTTAGCCTGTTTATAAAACGTATGATTACCAATAACAGTATAGCTGCGCCTAAAGGAATATGAAGATCCAGCAACCAAGGTCTCCACCTCAAAGATGTCATCATTCCCAATCCGACGAATATCATGGTCAGTATCATTGATGCCATCAGCCAGTGCAAGATACGCGCAGTTGCATTGAAGTGAGTCGGCGGAGACGAAGGTCTATTTTTATTCGTAACCATGATTATTTATTTCTTATGGTTTCTTTTTGAGATTTTCCTACTGCATCTGTAGCCTTACCATAACCGATTTCACGTACCCGGTCACTGTGCGAATGAGAATAGATACCGGCACGGGCTGCCAAAACCGGGTCATCCGAAAGTGCAATTCCTTTTGGAACGCGGGTAGGATCAAAATTCACATCCCTGCAACCACCCTCAGTCTGGTCAAAAACCTGAGAAACTTCTAATGTACCTGCAATTATCTGTCGGCGGCTTTCCGGCCAAACCTGCGAAGGATCGTTTACCGGATCGCCCGGTTCGGCCAAAGTCAAAACGAGATCCCAGTACAACGGACCCTTTTTTAAGCGGTTTCTCAGATCTTCAAAAAGGAAGTCGTGGCTTGCCTGCTTACGCTGGCTTACACTCCACGAAGTAAATGGCGCATGTGGACGCATGGACCAGCGTACCGCCTGCTTTTTCCCCTCGGCATCAATCAAAATAAATGAATTGATAACATTGTATTGTGCACCTGCGAAACTGCGGGTCCAGGGTGCAGTAGCATCCCATTGCATATATTTCTGAGCCTCTGGATGTTTTTTTAAGAAAGCAGCTACCTTGACTGGATCAGGAGCACCAGTCTTTGCGACGGGCTTGTAAGCGTCTACCTGTTCTAAGAAACCTTCCGGAGTGCGGGTAGCAAAAAAAGGTTCATTGTTAAGCTTCATTCGCCATTGTTCTCCGTCATCAGCCGTGAGCAGTGCGGCCATACTTACTGTTCGAGTGGAATTATCAGGCGCATAGGGATCTGGGCTTCCCAGTGAGAAACGCCCGATAACCGGAACGTTTTGCTGTGCAAAAACCCTTGCAACAGAATATGGCATAGCATTACCTGAGGCACGAAAAGTACCTTCAAAACAGATTCCCTTTCCATGAGCCCGGCGGTAGCCTGCCGGATATGTTTTGGGAGTATCCTGCAAAAATGTTTCGGTGGTAGTTCTTCCGCCAATCAGTCCTGCTGTCCAAGCGAAGGCTAAAAGCAATGTCCCTGAAATCAGAGTAATACCTATTATTATAAAGAGTATACGCTTTGCTTTTAAATAGGCAGCTAAAGAATTTTTTTTCATATTTTCAAAAATTATTAAATGTGAAACTATGATTTCTGATCAATATGCAGTTTCCATTTCTATTACATTACGGTACAAATGTAGAGTAATCAAGAAGTGGTAGAATTACACTTTCCAGCTAAAAAAAAGGACTTTACTGCTTTGGGAATTCTTTGGGAGTCAGACCGGTATGTTTTTTTGTAAATCGAGTCAGATAAGAAGGTTCGGTAAATCCCAGATCATATGCAATTTCTTTTACCGTCTTTTTGCCGAGATACAGTTCCTTTCGGATTTCCAAAATGATACGGTCCTGAATCAGGTACTTTATTTTTTTATTGGTAATACTTTCGCAGATCTGATTGAGTTTTTTTGCTGAAATACTTAAGTTTTTGACATAAAAAGCCGCGCCCTTTTCTACAATAAAATGATTTTCTATGAGACTCATCAGTTTCCCGAAAACCGGATAATCCAAATACTCTCTGACCGCCGGACTTTCGTTAAAAATAGCTGACACATGAAATAAGATTGAAAACATATAGCTTTCCATCAGCAAAGCCCTATTATTGTTGTGATATTCTTCTAAAAGTAAATCAACAAGACTCTTCATTATAAGAGCACTCTCACTGTTCATTGATACCAACTGATTGATAAAAAAGCCATTAAGGTAACCTGATCCAATCTTCTGATTAATCCAAAAGAATACATCATTATGAATTAAGATTAAATAACCCATTTTAGTGGTTACATCAATTTTAACATTCTGATAAGGATAAATTACAACTGCCTGGGAGCCAACCGTCTCAAAATCATTAAAGTCAATACTGAAAGTGATATTTCCATCAGTTTCCGTACTCCACAACAAGAGATGAAAATCAAACCGCTGATAATAATCGAAAGCTCCTGCAGACAATTCCTCCAGCAAGAATATCTCTATACATGAAAATTCCGGTTTCGGGTGATGTGAAATTTGCTCTTTCAAAATATTGCAGACTGATCGGGTTAAATATAGGTTATAGATCTTTAACTCACGTTATCTTAGCATTTCGCGCTTTGTATCGTTTATTGAGATTATTTTTGATTATTCACTAAAATATTTTTTGTTAATTTTTGTTCAAGAATATCCAACAATTCGTTTTTATCAAAAAGAAGTAAATCAGTATTGATTTTCATTAATTGTGCTGGATTATATGTATGAACTAAAATTTTTGAATGTCGTCCACTAGTCATTTGCACTGTTGTAGTACTAAAATAAGCAATTTTATCCCAGCTTAAAAATACATGTTTTGATATATTATTGGTAATTCCAGAATCATCAATCTCTAATGCATAAATATTATTAAAACTTTTAATTAGACGAGTCATAAATATCCATAGAACATAAATTAAAGCAGCTACTCCTGCTGTTACACATATTGTAATCAAACATATTTCACGAGATATCACATAATTGTTTTTTAATAAATTATATAGCACGACGTAGCACATCATAAGACTTACAAAAATTACAAATAAAATTGCAATAATTTCTAATCGCTTAAATCTGATTTTCACTTTCATCTATAAACTATAATCATTATAACTAATTAATTTGAATTGTAAATCGTAATCTTAAGCTTTCACTTCGATGATCGTTTTTAAGACATTCTCTAGTGACTAATTTGCGAAAATCAGTCTAAAGGTTATTCACATTTATGAGCTTAATGTGCTGCTGACGTCGAAAAAACATTTATTATAACTACACCTAATACAATCAACAATATTCCAATAATCGCCGGAAAGTCTAAGCTTTGTTTATAATAAAAATATCCAACAATAGATATTAAAACAATTCCAACTGCAGACCAGATTGCATATGCAATACCAATTGGAATAGTTCTAATTGCAAGTGTCAGCATATAGAATGATGATATCATGGAGATAATAAATATTATAGTTTGGATAGGCTTAGTAAATCCTTCCGATGCTTTTAAAAAAGAAGTTCCTATGCTTTCAAAAAGGATGGCAAATGCCAAAAAAATATAATTTTTCATAAATTATTTAATATAATATTTATCTTATACGGGTATTATTAATTTAACAAAGCTTCTGCCATAAGTAAAGCTAAAGTTGGGACTACTCATTCGAACAGGTTTTATAGCAAAAAATTCACAAGAAACTCAAAACTTCAAAAGTTCACCACTCCACCTGCCGATAACGCGTAATTAGCGGCTGACAATTTTTCGTCTGTTAGTATCGTTTATTGAGACTAGTCTAACGGTTTCGGGCTTTGCGTTGGTGGGCTTTTGAAACCGAAAACTGTCTGCCAGCACCAAGTTTATTAATTGCTCAAATGTTTCTATTCGCATTGTTCGCCCACTAACGCAAAACCCGTGTTAGCTGACGTTTTTTATCTATCGTAGTACTCTCTACGTGCTTTTACGGTCTTGGTATAATCGTTCAGGTCTTGGCGTAGTATTTTTGCCCCTAAAGCTAGGCTTTCATTAGTGTCAGTTCCGTATTTCTTGTCGACTATTGTTAGAACATAGTCAACCATATAAGGATGCGTAAAGTCTGACCTCTTTACCTTAACGGTCAAATTGTTAATCGTGTAGTAATAAATCCAACTTGTTACGATTGTCTCAAACAGTTTTCCTTGTTCGTCTGCTGTCAAAGAGAATAACTTGTTATCGAGGTTAAGTGGGTTGAAGTCTAAGTTTAGGTGTCGGTTAAAGTCGTTAAATATTTTATCAAAACTCTCGCGAGTCAAGTTACTGAATAAACAGTTTACGTTTTTATTTTGAACCCGCAATTTTCCATTCTCGCCAGTCATTATGAAAAGCTTTGAAGTATCAATTTGCGGTAATGTCGGCCTAAAGAAGTAAATGTCTTCTGGATTGTCATTTTCATTTAGTCCGAATATGTTCATTGTCGTTTGTCTTAAAATGTCAGCTAACGTTATGCCACCTAGCGATGTTGCGAGCTTCGTGACCGATTATTTTCCGCTAAAGATAAAATTTCTTGCGAAACGTAAACGTGAATTTACCACAAAACTCGCAATATTGCTAAATGGCTGTTAGCGGATAGCCCTTTTACCTTTTTTAGGAAATTTATTAATTCTGAATACTATATATTATTTTCTTTTCAGAAAGATTAACTACACTAATAGATAAATCTTTGTTTAGTACAAAAACATTTTTACCGTTTTTAGAGTAAACAATCGCTTGTCTTGGTTCATTAAATCCTGTTATCACTCCAATATTAGTTAGTGTTGATACATCAATTATTGAAAGAGAATTATCTTCCTTATTTCCACTCAATAAAATGTTTTCATCTGAAGATAATGATGCGCCATAAGGATCTTTGCCTACAGAAATTGTTTGAGCGATTATACCTGTATTTAAATTAACTACTGCAATGGAATTGGAACCACTATTAGCAGCAAATAATGTTTCACCATCTTTAGTAATAGAGATAGCTCTTATTTTGCTAAAACCAGTAATAGTTGTATCGATTTTTAAAGTTGCTGCGTCCACAACCGAAATAGCGTCGCTGGCAAAATTGGTCACGTAAATCTTTGTATTTGTTGCGTTTAATTTAATACCTTGTCTTGGTTCGGCAAAACCTGTTATTATTTTTTTTACCGATTTACTTGAAAGGTCAATTACCGTTACTGTATTTGTTGCCTCATTATTAATATAAATTTCTTGACCATTGTTGCTAATTGCTGAACCAAATGCTCCAAAGCCTACCGCATATTTTTCAATGATTTTAAATTTCTTTGTTTCCAGTACAGTTAAAAATCCGGTGCTGCTGTCAGTGATGTAAAACTTCATTCCATTAGGCGAAAAAATGATGTTTCTTGGACTAATGAATCCAAATATCTTTTTTATTAATTTACGAGATTTTAGATTATAAACACTTACGAAATTTACGTCGCTGTTTGATGCTAATGCAATATTTTCGGTTGGACTTATTGCTAAAGAATTATTTTTTATGTTGCCGTCAAAGATTTGTTGCGCTTGAGTTTTGGTAGCAATAATACTAAAGAATAGTATTAACATTCCAATTTTGAATTCATTTTTCATATTTTTAATTTATTAGTTTGTTAAAGTTGTTACAGCCCAAAGTGCAGCAGTTGCTATAATCACCCATAGAATTACACCTTGAAATAATGGTTTAAATCCAACAGAGGATATTGTTTTTCTATTCAATCCACATCCTATTAAAAACAAGGTAAGCGTTAATCCTGCTTTTGCAAAATTTGTTAAATAATGATTGTATTGTTGAACAAAAGGAATATAGGTATTTGCAATCATTGCAAGAACAAATAATCCAATAAAGTAAGGAATTTTTATTTTACTGTCTTTATTTTTAAAAATAAAAGTTGATAAAAAAGCAACAGGAATTATCCATAATGCTCGTGCTAATTTAACAGTTGTAGCAATCTCTAAAGCTTGCGGACCATATTTACTTGCTGCACCTACAACAGAACTGGTATCGTGAATAGCAATTGCACACCACATTCCAAATTGTGATTGTGATAAATTTAATTGATGCCCAATAAAAGGAAATAAAAATAAGGCTACAGAATTTAGAATAAATATAGTTCCTAATGCAACCGATATCTGTTTTTCTTCTGCCTTTATTACAGGAGAAATAGCAGCAATAGCACTTCCACCACAAATGGCTGTTCCAGCTGATATTAAGTAAGAAGTCTTTTTTTCTATCTTTAAAAACTTACCCATAAAGAAACCAATTACTAATGTTCCAATAATAGAAACTATTGTAAATAAAATACCTTCTTTACCCGCTTTTAATGCACTTGTAACATTCATTCCAAAGCCCAAACCAACAACAGAAACCTGTAATAATATATGAGTTGCTTTATGATTTAGATGTAAATATGGATGTCCAATAAATTGCGCAATTATTAAACCCATAAGTAGGGCAATTGGCGGTGATATTAATGGAGACAAGCAGAGTACAACTGCTAATAAAAAAATCACTTCTCTCGTGGTTATACTTTTGTCTAATAAATTTTTGAATCCTTTTTGATTTTCCATCTTACTTTATATATTATTGTTGGTACAAATTTCTGGAAATAAAGGATATGTTGGAAATTGTAAAAAGTTATGCGTCATTACTTAAAGTTATAATGATTGGCAAATTTCATAAATAATTCGGGTAAAGCCTCAACTTGACCTTGTTGTTGGATAAAGTAAAAACTCCTTTCGATAGACAAATGTTGAACATCTATTATTGTAAATTTATTTTCTTTAAGTTCTTTGTATATGGAATGTAATGATATAAAAGCCATAGTGTTGCTGTGAAGTATATAATTTTTAATACTTTCAGTGCTGCCTAATTGCATTTCAATTTTTAAATCTGAAATTTTTACATTCAAAGATTTTAAATGATGTGCAATAACTTCTAGTGTTCCTGATCCTTGCTCGCGAAACAAGAGAGGAATGTTTTTCAGCTCATCAATAGTAATGTTTTGTCTTTTTGAGAGAGGATTTGTGCTATTTGAAACTAAAACAATTTCGTCTTTGACAAATTCGGTATATTTTAGATAGGCTTTTTTGGATTTTCCTTCTATGATACCCAAATCAATTTCATTTTTTTGCAGCGCAATTTCAATTTGTTCTGTATTATTAGCTTCTAAAGAAACGATAAGTTGGTCAAATTTTTTATGAAATGATGCTAAAATTTCAGGTAAAAGATATTGAGCAATTGTTGTACTCGCACCAATTCTTAATTTTCCGTTGAAATTTTGAGAAAGAGAATTAATTTCAAATTCTAAATTACGATAGGTTTCAAATATTTTTTCGGTATGAGAAAATAATATAAGTCCTGCTTTTGTTAATTTTACCTTTGAGCCATTTCTTTCAAAAAGTTTAGTTTTCAGAAAACTTTCAATTTCTTGTATGTGTTTTGAAACTGCTGGCTGCGTAATAAATAATTCTTCGGCAGCTTTTGTAAAATTAAGTCGTTTTGCTACTTTGTGAAATACTTGTAAACGAAAATCAAACATTATTATAGGATTAAGTTATTTTACTCATTTTTTCTTGAGTTCTCCAAGGGTTTCCGCTAACACCCAAATATACGCATTGCGCCAATACAAAATATATAATGTTGCGCCTATTCTTTTATATATTTTATTTAAGATTCTGTTTGTTAGTTGATTAAATATTGAATATTTTTGGATAAACGCAATGATATGATGAATGA
>NZ_LMPJ01000006.1 GCF_001424585.1 Chryseobacterium sp. Leaf180
GGTGATAAGGCTACTTCAAACCGGTTGGGTGGAAAAGAATGTGAGGTGAACGACTGGACTCCTGAATTGTTGGCTCTGAAGAATCGCATCGAGAATGTTTTCGGGCTAAAATTTAATTCTGTGCTGCTTAATTTATACCGTGATAATAACGATTCCGTAGCTTGGCATACAGATAAAGACAGTAGATTTGGTGAGCGGCCTGTGATTGCCTCATTAAGTTTAGGGCAAACCCGGAAGTTTGATTTCAGAAAGAAAGACCATCATCAAAGCAGGTATTCGATTCCACTGCCTGAAGGATCGCTGCTGCTCATGAAGGGCAATCTTCAGGAGTATTGGGAGCACCGTATCGCAAAATCGAGCTTACCGATGAAAGAGCGGATTAATCTGTATGTTTCTAGCCTAAAATTCTTTAAAATTAAAAGTGCATATTATTCAATCTGCGCCATCATAAAATTTATTTACTTCAATGGTAACTCGAAGTAAAACGTTGAACCTATGCCCAATTCACTTTCAGCCCAGATTTTGCCTCCATGTGCTTCTATAATTTCTGCACTAAGATAAAGACCGATACCAAAGCCGCCAATGATACTTTCCTGTTCAACTCGATAATATCTTTCAAAAAGCCTTTCAAGATTTTCAGCCTTAATTCCTATTCCTTCATCTTTTACACTTACTCTTATTTTGTTATCTAACTTTTCAAGTGAAATTTGAATAGTACTTCCATTTAAAGAATATTTAACGGCATTTCCTACTAAATTGTTTACTACCTGTGAAATTTTCAGCCGGTCGGCGGTGAGCTCTATTTCCTGTTGTGCAGGAAACATAATATGATGATTTGAATATTGGATTTCATAGTCTGCTTTCATCTCCTCCATAAGATCTGAAAAGTCAAACTGAACAGTATCGATATGCAATTTACCGGACTCGAGCCTTGAGATATTCAAAAACCCATTAATCATATCGGTCATATTTTTAACCTGTTTCAGACTTTGTGTGCACGCTTTCTTTAAAAACTCTTCTTCGGCATTTGCAGCTTTTCGGAGAATGAGCTGTAAATAGGTGTTGATCGAAGTCAGGAATGTCTTTAGTTCATGTGACACCATACTGATGAAATCATTTTTTCTCTGTTCCTCTTCTTTTAACCCCTGGATATCTGTAGTAGAACCAATCCACATCGTGATATTACCATCTTCATCGATAATTGGTGATGCGATATTTAAGTGCCAGATGTATTCTCCCTGAAGGTTTTTAAAACGCATCTCAGAAATATGAGGTTTGCAGGTAAGTGCAGCATCTGCCAAACCTTCCTGGAATTTTTCAATTTCATCAGGGTGCATCATCTGATGGTATCCGAAGTCCTGTAAATCCTCAAAATTCATTCTCGCAAACTCTAACCAGGTCTGGTTGAAAAAAGTCACTTCCTCAGTTGGTAAGGCATTGGATATTTTGGAAGGAACAAGATCTGCCAGCATTTTAAAATATGCTTCACTTTTTTCTACCTGTTTGCGTGCATTCACCTGTTCCGTCACGTCGGTAGCAACCACTAAAATATCAGCAACATGACCATCTGTATCGGAGACGGGCTGATAAACAACGTTAAAGAAAATCTCCTTAAGATCCTCACCATGTAAAAGTTCTGCTCTTATCTCATTTGCATAAAATGGATTTCCTGTGGAATAGACATCGTCCAGGAGACCTAAAAAGGTTGATCCTGAATTTCAGGAAGCGCTTCTGCCAATGTAAGCCCTATGATACTTTCGGTTTTGCCCCAGACCTCCAGAATTTTTTTATTTGCAGATTCAATGATGAAATTTCTCCCTCTTAAAAGACCGATAGCAACAGGCGCTTTCTGAAATACATATTTAAATCTGGATTCACTTTTTGACAGTTGATTGATAAGGACTGACAGCTGATCATTAGCTTTCGAAAGTTGATTTGTGTACTTCTCCAATTGACGTTGGGCGTGAACCCGGTCTGTGATTTCAAAAGACATCACCAAAACTCCGTCCCGTTTTCCATCTAATCCCGTTAGAGGCTGGTAGGTATAATCTACAAATGTTTCTCTGATGGTTCCGTCTGATTCTGTAAATATGACCGGACTTTCTTTCACATCAATAATTTCCCCGGTCTCCATCACCTTTCTTAACTGTCCGGCAAAAGGCTGATCAGCAAGATCCGGCAATATCTCTAAGAAGGGTTTTCCGATAACCTCATCCCTTGTTTTTTTCCAATAGGAGAGATTGGAATCATTTATCATTTCAACAATGAGATTATCATAGCGTATGATCACAACAGATGCCGGAAGCATATTAATGATCTGATTCAGATTATTACTTGTCCTTTCTAAATGTAACTTATTAACAATTTCATGGGTTACTTCGGAAGTGAAAATAATAACGCCGTCAATGGCTCCGTCTTCATTCGTACGGGGAACAATTCTGTATGAGAAATACCGCTCCTCAATTTTATTAATCTCAATATTGGAAAGGGGTACAAGATCATCCGTAAAAGTGAGTGAAATGCCCTCGTTATATACTCGGTGAAGTGATTTTTCTACTTTTGAACCGATCAATTCAGGGAATGCTTTTAAAAAAGGTTGTCCAATCAGTTATCTGCCAGGTACCAAAGTTCGATAGGTCGCATTGACAAGCTCAAATACAAGTTCTTTTCCTGATAAGATAGCAGTACCGGTCGGAATTTCGCCCAAAAGATTGTTGACAGGATCTTCTTCCGATATCTCAACTTCATTGCTTGTTTTATCAACAGTATGTTCAGTACTTTCAGTAAACCATATCGCCACCATGCTCACGTCATCATGGTCATTTCTGATAGGTGCATATAAAGGGCTAAGTAGGATCTCCGTTTTTTTATCGTTAGGGTCGAGAATTACTGTTACATCGCTACCTTTAAACGAATCCTTCTGTATAACAACTTTTGAAATGAGAAAACGATCAGCAGTAAATTTGCTATTAAGCAATTCCTGAAGTTCTACCTCTGCAACATCAGAGGATGTTGAAATATCAAAAAGCTTAAGAAAATTGTCATTATAAATTTCAATTAAACCTGAATCTACATTTACAATGCAGACCGCGATTGGTGTGTGCTGAACGAGGTTCTGTAGTATACGGATGCCTATTAATTTCATGGTAATCCTTGATAATACGAAGATATGTTAATCTTTTATAAATAGGAATAATAACAGATTCCAGTACCAGTATTTGATGCCATGATACAAAATTTCCACGCAGCTGAATATATATAGTGACATAGCAATTGTGGAATCTTATCGATCTAAAAAGATTATTATTTGCAAGCTTTCAAAATCTAAATTTTGAAAAATATGAGAATCAATGATTTTTGACTTAATTCATAGCCTGAAATCCATCAGTGAAGTTATAATCAAGAGAATGATACGCTGACAGTTAATGTCCTTTTGAGATACGGAAGCATTAATGTCAACATTGTTCATTTTATACTGAATAAAGCTGATGATCGATTTATTTGAGGTATTTAGCTCACTCTCTAAATCTATAAAAAATGTATACTTTTTGTACCTGATATATTATATGCCGATTGTCTGATATTGGTCTGAATCTTGTCAGCTTTTTTTACACCAAATCAAAAATAAAATGGAGAAAAAAGTAATCAACAACGACACAACATTTACAGTGAAAGGCTTTGGCGCTTCTGGGAATCTGATTAACGGCAAAACGTTAAAAGAGATCGACGTTGTTCGCGAAAAGCCAAAAGACAATGAAGTACTCATCGAAGTGCTATATTGTGGAGTCTGTCACAGTGACATCCATCAAGTAAACAACGACTGGAAAAACACGCGCTATCCCTGCGTTCCTGGTCATGAGGTAGTTGGTAAAATTATCGAAACAGGCTCAGGAGTTAATGATTTTAAGACAGGACAGATCGTCGGTGTAGGTTGCATGATTGATAGTTGTCAAACCTGTGAACCGTGTAGAAATGGTGAGGAGCAGTTCTGCCTGGGTGAGCATGGCGCAACCATGACCTACAACGGTTATTTCAATGACCCGGAATCTGATTATAATACCTTTGGAGGTTACTCCAGTCACATTGTGGTTAATAAAGAATTTTTGCTTACCCTTCCTGATAAACTGGATCTGTCACGGACAGCACCGATTCTTTGTGCGGGAATCACCACCTACAGTCCGCTGAAAAATGCCGGAGTAAAAAGTGGTTCCAGAGTAGCCATTGTAGGGATTGGTGGTTTGGGACACATGGCGGTCCAGATTGCCAAGGCTATGGGGGCAGAGGTTACCGCCATTACCACCAAAAGGGAAAAGCGCGAGGAAGCCCTGAAGCTTGGAGCAGACCGTGTGCTGATCTCGGAAGATAAAAAAGAAATGGAAGCTAATGAACTGGCTTTTGATTTTATCCTCATTACCATTCCTTCAGAATTTGATATCAACCTGTACGTTCCGCTTTTAGGGGTAAAAGGCTCGCTGGTTACAGTGGGGCTTTTGGGTGAGTATGAGAAACCTCTTAATAATATGGAAGTGGCGAAATTCAACCGTTCTGTTGGGGGATCGCTTATTGGAGGAATCAAAGAAACCCAGGAAGTATTGGATTTCTGTGCGGAACACGACATTGCTCCGGAAGTGCAGATGATTAGAATTGAAGAGATTAACGAGGCATTCGACAAAATAAAAAATGAGGAGGTTCGCTTCCGTTATGTAATAGATATGGCGAATTGACTTTTTAAAAATAAAGAGTTTTTTACACAGAGATTTAATAATGATCCCGCTCTTTAGCGGGATTTTTTATGAAACACATCAAAAAGACAATTTTGAAATTCGAAAGCGAATTAAATGTTTAAAAAAAACGCTTTTATCTATAACACTTCGATTTATGCCAAATATAAAAGTTGAATTATTTCTTAGGGCTCTTATCTCATAACAACAAATTTTCATGTTTATGGAATTGGCCAAATGTTATCTCCATGAGAAAAAAGGAAATCAATTTCGTTAATCAGAAAAGGTGATCCAATGCAAATGAATTGTCATGAAGATTGAGGTTATGAGCCAAAGACAATTGTACATCGGACAGTAATATTATTAACTGGCAGGTATATTAAAAGTCTTCGAAGGATAGTAAAAGTAAATATTCTTTTGATGCGTACTGCGGAACATCGTATTTATTTAAACTCAAATTTCTCTTGATCATTTTCTCAATTTCTTTATCCCTGAAGCCTACTTTTTTGATGGGTACAATCTTTGAAATTTTTAAATTTTCATCCAGTACGACTTTGTAAAAACCGACATTTTCAGATGGTTTGCCAATATTGAGTTTAGTGAAATCAGACTCAGGATAATTTGTTTTATCGTTTAATCTCAATGTCTTGTCATTGAAATTTAAAAATATATGATTAGAAAAGCTCTTTTTGTGTTTTTCAATATTGGAGAACAAATTGGAATATGTGTTAATAAGTTCTTCATTATCATTTACCTTATTTTCTTCTGCTGATAAAGGAATTAGCCGAGTGCATTGGCTTCCCCAAAACTCGCCGTTCGAATTTTTTTTGAGAACAATGATATATCGTTCTCCTTTCTGAATAAATAAGTCACAACTTCCAAAATAACGATCATCATCATTAGCCATAGTAGCCTTTCCGTACATATTCAGAACATCAAACTCAGTTCCTTTATAGAGTTTTTCAAAGACTAATTCAGCTATATATGTGCTTCGTTTTAAATCATTGTCAAATCGGAGGTCTTTAGTATCGTACGTTTTTTTTACTGTAACAATACCCGCGAAATCTGCATCAAGATACTCTTGAGCGAGATTATTATAAATGCATGAACATGCAAAGCTTTTTAACGAGCAAAATAATAAAATGAGTATGAGTATTCTGTTTTTCATTTATCCGGTGGTTTTTGATAGTTATAGCTAACGATTTGCAGATTCAAATAGATGCGGATTTCATCGCACGAAATCAGCATAGATCCATCGTAAATGTACTAAAATAGTCCTTTCCCCGAACAGATTGTGAGAATAAATGGCTGAAAAAGTTTTAGAAGTCCAGTAATATTATGCAAAATTGATATCAGTCTGCTGGTATTATAACCCTAGAATTAGTCTATCTGCCTTTATAATCTTGCAGTATCGTAATTGAGCACTATTTTCTAGTTTATTTCTTCTGATCTATGAGTTCCAGTGCTTTCAGCAGAAGCAGATCCTGATTATCTCTAATACTCTCAACGGTGGGACGTACGACAATGTCAGGCTGAATACCGATTCGCTGGGTTTCATCACCATTTGGATAATAAATGCCCAGTCCGGAAAAAATAAGTTCGCTTCCGTCCGTCATTTTAATGGAGGTCTTATTCCCGTCCGCCCCTGCAGTCTGACTTCCTACAAAAATGACCTTGGGAACTTTTTTGAATATCATTGCCCAGAGTTCAGCTGCACTCTGTGTGTACTCATTGATTAAGACAACAACCTGACCTTTGTAGGCATTTGGATTATTCTTACCCGCAAATTTGTAGGTTTTGTCAATGATGTTATCGATAAAGCAGAATTTG
>NZ_LMPJ01000007.1 GCF_001424585.1 Chryseobacterium sp. Leaf180
TAGTTTTATCTACGACTTGAGTCACTACATAGTTTTAAAAAATCATATAACTTTTTGGAAATGTTTTGAACTAGTAGTATAGTATTTCAAATAAATGCGTTTAGACATCTGCTACCATCCTGACGAAATATCATATAACCAAAATGTATAAATCATATTTAATAAATACGTTACTAAACTTGGTGTATTCATTACATGATAGATATCGCAATGCTTTTCATTACAATTTCAATTGTTAATGCTGTACATCTTTTAAGAGACTTTTCATTTGTGTTATCAACAAAAAATCGTACTGAATATTTAATAATTTTTAAATTAAAGTCTACATTTAATTATTTGGACTCAACAAATGATTAAGATACCATCGCTAGTGTAGCATAAATTTTGATTATTGAGAAAATTACATCCTATTTGATGTAATATGAATTTGGAAACATTTATTAAAATAAATCTATCACAAACTGATTCAGAATTATATAACCTGATTAAATCAAGAGATAATCTAGGTTATGACATTGTGTATAATAAATACTCGGGTCTATTATATGGAATGATTACGCATTCAGATGAACTTCACATATACGCAGAGGAAATCTTGGAATCAGTTTTTTGTAATATTTGGAAAAATATAGATTACTATAATTTTCAGACCATAAAATTTACCACGTATATAACCAGAATACTAATCCAGACTATAAAAGATTTTTTAGGTTCAAAACAGGTCACGTATGGTCTTGATATAGCTGGGGGTACTTTTATATTTCGACTGAGCTCTTAAATCAAATTTCAGAGTGTGATTTACATTCAAGTAAAATTTGATGACAAGTTATAATCCCAATTTGTATTTTAGTACTAAAAATTTTAATGATCGTTCCAGAAGACCTTTTGTTTAAATATGGCGCTTTATTGAAAAATTATTCAGCTGGAAAAATAATTTTCAGGAAAGGTGATTGTTGCGATGAATACTATCAAATACAGGAGGGTACTGTGCAGCTTAGCAATAGTTATCCCAATGGCAAAGAATTTGTCCACGGATTTCCCTTTTCCGGGCATTGTTTTGGAGAGTCTTATCTGTATAATAGTAAACCTTTTCCAATTGATGCAGTAGCTCTAAAGAAATCTTCTATTATTATTTTATCAAAAGCAGCATTCTTAAATTTGGTTAATGATCATCCAGATGTTTTACAATCCATAATGCGGTATACCGCAGATCGGTTGCACTTCAAATACATTATTTGTTCTTTTTTAGCTATCAGTGATCCACTAGAAAAGATTCAAAAATTATTAGATCATATTAAAATTTATTTTGGCTATACTGAACAATATAGTTTTCGGGTTCCATATACCCGCTCTCAGATGGCTCATATTACGGGTATGCGAATTGAAACTGTAATTAGAGTAGTAAAAAAAATGCACAATTTAGAATTACTGAAGATCGATAGCGGTAAGATATACTACTAGTGATTACATTCTAAAATTCAGATTGAGTTGCTGCCTTTATAGCAAAATCTTCAAAATGACACTGCTTATTCACTGAATCTTATTATTTAAAGGAATTAATCCACATGTATAAATTCTTCATAACGATCCAAAAAAAATCCTGAACGCCGTTCAGGATTCCAAAGCTTAATTATGGTTTATTTATTTCAATGCTGCTTTAAGCTTTTCAGCAGCATAGGCTTGTGCTTCTTTTGCTTCAGGTACAATAATCGCCATTCCGAAAAATTCATGGGTTACGCCATCATAATTTTTACTGTCAACTTTTACTCCCGCAGCAGAAAGTTTTTCAGCAAGCATGATTCCATCCTGATTAAGGGGATCAATTTGAGCCGTGATGATCGCAGTTGGTGGTAGACCTTTTAAATTGGCGTTTATCAGTGACATTCTTGTATCTTTTGCTTCGCTCATATTGTTTAAATAGTTTTTGGTAAACCATTCCATCATCGGTTTGTTGAGTGGTTTTGCCGCTGCATATTCAACATATGATTTAGTACTCATATCAGATTGTGCAATGGGATATACCAATACCTGATATAAAGGCATCATGATTTTTTTGTCACGCGCCATAATTGATACATTGGCAGCAAGATTTCCACCGGCACTTTCTCCCACGACGGCAATTTTAGAGGGATTGCCTTTAAATGAAGCTGCATTTTTTACGACCCATTCGTACGCAGCAAAGGCGTCATTGTGAGCAGTAGGAAATTTATGTTCAGGTGCCTGACGGTAAGCAACAGAAACGACAATGGATCCGGTCTGTTCAGCAATACCCTGGGCTGAAGCATTGTAAACATCGAGGTCAGCAATGACAAATCCGCCACCATGATAGTAGACAATAACAGGTAAAGGGCCGTTACCGGTTTTAGGAGTATACATTCTAAGATGTATTTTACCGTTTGCTACCGGGATATCTTTACCCGTCGTATCAACCTTTGCAGCAGGAATCTGAATTTTATTCTCTTTTACCAGATCCATTACCGCATCTGTAGGCGTATGGTTTTTGCGGGCTTCTGCAGCGGTAAGACTTTCAATCGGTCTGTCACCATAACTTGCCAGTTTTTCCATCACTGCCTGCATTTCAGGTTTAATGCTTTTACCCCATTCAGGAGAAGGTCCGGATGGTTTAATACCGGTCTTCATTTCTGTACTGTCAGAGACAACAGTTGTTGGTATTTCTTTTGTCTCGACATTTTTCTTACACGCGAATGTTACGGCGAGGGCACTGCATGCCGCAATGCTTCGAATTACTTGTGATTTCATACTATTATTGATTGTACGTGGTAAAGTGTTTAATAAATGGTGGATTTTACCCGTGATATTATCTAAATTTATGCCATTAAATTTATCGATTGATAATATTTCAAATATAATTTTATGATCTACCACAATTTATTTATATCTTTTAGTACATTTGCTAATTCATTAGCACTTATGGAATGGATTGAAGTCTCATCATAATTGATGAGACTTCTTTTTGTGGGAATATTTTAATTAGTATTTGCATTATCTAAAACTTACATAATTGAATATTATCAAAGTATTCAGATTATATTTTTGCTATTTTTAATCTCATTTATTCTTCATCATTTATGTTTTTTAAGATCCTTCATTGAAGGATTTTTTCTTTTGTGTTTCTTCGGAATATATGCGCCAGAGTAATAAAGTTAGTGACTGTATATTTTAAAAACGGCTCTATTGGCTAAATTATTGCTATAATTTAAATACAATACTTTTTCTTTATAGGTTTCAATAGTAAATCCCGGACTTTTAGTACGGGATTTTTTATTTCTGATTAGATATTTTTAGTTATAAACAAAGATATTTTAGTTTGTAGGCTCAAATTTCTCCCACTATATTTGGAGTAAATAGATTAACCATATTTCCGTCAGAATCTCTATAAGAGAGAATGATTTCCCCAAGGCGTTATCTTCGGCTTTTGGACAATATATGGTTCTAAAAAAGATGCTAATCTGCTATATTCTTTTTCTAAGTTCAATAATTGCTGTATGGTTTTTAGCCGCCTGAGCTATAATATAGATTACAAATATTTTGAAGATATATTTCATTGGGATAAACATTATATTTACTATAAGGTTACAAAAATAATAATCTCAAAAAACGATATGTAATATTCAAAAATATTGAAATAAGCAGATTCTTTACATGATGCAATTCATATATATTTGGGTATTATCTGCTACTAGATTCAAACAAACGGCAAAAAAGAAAAATATGGCTTGGATTCCAATTTATTTAGAAAAAAAAGATATAAAAATCTTAAATGATTTTTTAAATTTAGAAAAAGATATTGCATTTTTAGTATCGACTGGAAAAAATGAATGGATTGCAAAATCTCAATGGGATATTTTCAATGATATTGAAAAAGATAAGTTGTATAACTTTCTCTTAGATGGAAATATTGTGTAAGCTATTAAATTTTTCGAGGAAAAACCTTAGAAATTRAATGCTATATTTAYGTTCCAAACCTAATAATAATGAAGCTTACACAGACTTTACTTTTATTCCTGATTTCATTTGTGACTTTTGGACAAAATAAACAATTTCTTTACGAATACAAATTCATTCCTGACTCCACGAAAAAA
>NZ_LMPJ01000008.1 GCF_001424585.1 Chryseobacterium sp. Leaf180
CCTAAACTACCAAATGTTTTTCTGAAAAAATTTCCCTTCATCAATGAAAGCAAATCCATACCCAAAACATCCAATCCCTAAATAAATCCCTCCTGCGCTTCCCGGTTTTGCCGGACTGCAAAGATAACAACTTTAACCAACATAATCCAAGAAAAAATATATTTATTTTTTCTAAAACCACATCCCTAAAATCTCCACCTCAAAAGTGCTTAATTAAGTGCTTTTCCTAAAATCTAATCAGCTCCCACTATCGGAAACCGCTCCTGCGCTTTTACCTAATCAACAAACTCTCATCCGTTTTTCAGTGCGGCAAAAGTAAGAATCTTTAAGCTGCAATTCCAACTTATCTACAATGTTTTTTTAATCCCAGACCTAAACACCTGACTTCCCGAAACAAAAATTTATATTTCTAAACAAAATCTCTTCTCAACGCAGATTGCCCGATTTACGAAGAGCCCCGCAGCCCCGATTGAAGCGACATCCTTTTGGCGAGGCGGCGAAGCGAAGCGAAGCCGACAAAGCCAAAAGATACAGCGCAAAGCGGGAAGTGTCTGCCCGAAAGAAAAAATAATTTTTAACGCTGAAGTTTCTGCCCGAAACTGAGATCGCCGGCATCACCCAAACCGGGCGTGATATAACCTTTATCTGTGAGATTTTTATCGATGACACCAGCCCAGATCTTTGCCTGCGGAAATTCTGATTTGATTGTATTTATACCTTCTTCTGATGCGACAGCAACAACGATATGAAGCTGAGATGGCGTACCGTTGGTAAGCAGATCTTTTATTGCCTCGATAAGTGAAGCGCCGGTCGCGAGCATAGGATCTGCTACGATGAGCGGACGGTTTTCGATATCCGGGCATGTAAGATAATCCTGTTTTATAGAAAAATAATCGTTGGCATCGTGCTTCCGGTAAGCCGCAACAAAACCTGCATCTGCTTTATCAAAATAATTAAGCAATCCCTGAAAAAGCGGAACTCCTGCACGTAGAATCGTTGTGATAACCGGCTGTACAGCAATTTCTACAGATGTAATTTTATCTAAAGGCGTCTGAATGTTTATTTCCCGCGTTTCCAATTCTTTGCTGATTTCATATGCTGCAATCTCTCCTATCCGCTCCATATTCCGGCGAAACCTCATTCTGTCTTTCTGAACTTCGACATCGCGAAGCTCGTTTATCCATGCATTAACCAATGAAAAATGTTTTGAAAACTCGATTACCATAATTTCAGTTTAAGTATCAAATTTAAAAATTCTAAAGCAAAAAAAATCCCCACAGATTAATCTGCGGGGAAATATTTTATTTCTGTCTGAAATAGACTTCAATAGGAACGCCCGTAAAGCCAAACTGCTTTCTGAGCTGATTTTCTGTAAACCTTTTGTACGGCTCTTTCACATACTGCGGCAGGTTGCAGAAAAATACAAACTGCGGTGACGGCGTAGGAAGCTGTACACAATATTTAATTTTAATATACTTCCCTTTATTTGCCGGCGGTGGCGTTGACTCAAAAATCGGAAGCATAATTTCGTTCAGTTTTGAAGTTTTGATCTTCATCTTGCGGGCTTCATAAACTTCCATCGCCACTTCTACAGTTCTTAGAATTCTCTGCTTTGTTAATGCGGAAACGAAAAGAATAGGAATATCGCTGAACTGTCCGATACGGTCTTTGATCGACTGTTCAAAATCGCGAACGGTATTGGTCTGTTTATTCTCCACCAAATCCCATTTGTTGACTACGATTACGATTCCTTTTCGGTTTTTCTGTGCTAGACCAAAAATATTCATATCCTGAGATTCCCAGCCGAGTGTCGCATCAACCATAATAATTACGACGTCAGAATATTCTATCGAACGGATGGAACGCATTACCGAATAAAACTCAAGATCTTCATTCACTTTAGCTTTCCTGCGCATTCCTGCGGTATCGACAAGAACAAATTCGTGTCCGAATTTATTATAAAGTGTTTGAATACTGTCCCGCGTAGTTCCTGCAACATCGGTTACAATATTTCTCTCACTGTCCAGCAACGCATTGGTCATTGTAGATTTACCTACATTCGGACGGCCGGCGATGGTGATTTTTGGTAAACCTTCAAACGGATCCTGATAATCCTTTGTCGGAAAATCTTTTACAACATCATCCAGAATTTCTCCTGTACCCGAACCCGTTGCCGAAGAAATGGTGTAATATTTATCAATTCCGAGCTGATAAAACTCAGTGGCATCAATTTCTTCTTTCGAAGAATCTACTTTATTTATAACATAATATACTTTTTTGTTTGAGCGACGCAGCAATTCGTTGATCTCATAATCAGTATCTGTAAGGCCTTCTTCCACGTTCAGCATGAAGATAATCGAAGTAGCTTCGTCTACTGCCAGCTGTACCTGTTTCGAAATTTCTTCCTGAAAAACATCTTCACTGTTTACTTCATAACCTCCAGTGTCGATTACGGTAAACTCTACTCCATTCCAGTCAGATTTTCCGTAATGACGGTCTCTGGTAACACCTGCCGTAGAATCTACGATGGCTTCTCTACGCTCTAAAAGTCGGTTAAAAAGTGTGGATTTTCCTACGTTGGGACGCCCAACGATGGCAACAATATTTGACATTAAAAAAATGTTTAATAACCCTAAAGCTTATACTCAGGATCAGATTATCAATGGGTTACTCGATCGATTCAAGCCCAATTTTTTTGCAAAGATAGACTTTTATTTCAAAAATCAATTTTAAGCAAAATATAGCACATGCGAGCAGCTGGCTTTTAAGCTAATGTAAATATCAGGCATTTATTTTGATTCAGATAAAATCTTAAAAAACATGCTATGAAAAAACTTTTGATTGTCGTACTGGTTGCATTTGTAATCATCCAGTTTTTCCCGATCGATAAAACCAATCCGCCAGTGAACGCGGGAATGGATTTTTTAAAAATTAAAACGATCGAACCTTCCACTGCAAAACTTATCCGAAATTCCTGCTACGACTGCCACAGCAACGAAACGCGGTATCCGTGGTACGCAAGTCTGGCTCCAAGCTCGTGGATTATCAAAAATCATATTGAAGAAGCCCGAAAAGAATTAAATTTCTCGACATTCGCAACGTACGAGCCTTCCAGACAAATCAAAAAAATGGAAGAGGCATCAGAAATGATAGAAAAGAAAGAAATGCCATTAGAATCGTATTTTATTGGTCATCAGGATGCAAAACTTACCGATGCGCAACGTAAAGAACTGGTTGATTTTTTCAGGAAAGAAATTCAGGACACAAAGATTAAAAATTGGCAAAGCGCGCGCTGAGAGATATAAAAAAGTAGTCGATTAATCATTATATTTGCAGTCTATGGAATACAATACCCAAAAAAACCAGCTGAATATGCCTGAATACGGCAGAATAATACAGATGCTGGTAGAGCGATGCAAAGAACTGCCGACTAAAGAAGAACGCAATGAAATGGCCGCTGCAATCATTGATTTTATGGGTCAGAGAAACCCATCGCTGAGAGACGAAGAAAATTACAAGCATAAACTTTGGGATCATTTATATATACTGTCCGGTTACGATCTGGATGTAGATTCCGCCTATCCATTCCCAACTGAGGAGGAATTGAGCGAGAAGCCAAACCGTATGGAATACCCGAAACTTCAGGGCGATTTTAAATTTTACGGAAAAAGTATTCTTCAGTTAATAGAAAAAGCAATAGAACTCGAGCCAGGCGACGAAAAAGAAGCACTGATCGAGGTAATTGCCAATAATATGAAGAAATCTTATAATGTATATAATAAGGAACATGTAAGCGATGATGTGATTTTCAGACATCTTAAAGAACTTTCAGAAAACCGTCTTGATCTGACCGGTATTGAGTCTTTGGATAAAAGTAAGATCTACTACGCAAGTACCAACCGCAACAATACACACAAAAGTACCGGCGGAAGAAATCAATCGGGCACAAGCAATAACAATTTAAACAAAAGAAGATTCAACAGCAACAATAAGAACAGACGATGAGCGGAACATTTCAGATACGAGGAGGAAAAAGACTGCATGGCGAAATAACGCCGCAGGGTGCCAAAAATGAAGCGCTGCAGATTCTGTGCGCTGTACTTTTGACTGATGAAGAAGTGAGAATAAAGAATATTCCGGATATTCATGATGTAAACAGGCTGATAGAAATTCTTGGTGATTTTGGCGTAAAAGTGACCAAAAACGCGCACGGAGATTTTACTTTTATAGCAGACACTGTCAATTTTGATTACATAAAATCTGAAGAATTTAAACGTGACGGTGCCAAACTGCGCGGCTCAATCATGTTACTTGGCCCAATGCTCGCAAGATATGGTGAGGCGTATATGCCAACTCCTGGTGGTGACAAAATCGGCAGACGACGTCTGGATACGCATTTTCAGGGATTGGTAGAACTTGGCGCAGAATTTCATTACGATGAAGACGAATATTTTTATTCTTTAAAAGCTAAAGAACTTAACGGAAAATTTATTCTTCTCGAGGAAGCTTCTGTCACCGGAACGGCTAATATTGTGATGGCAGCTGTTTTAGCAAAAGGTAAAACACAGATTTATAACGCCGCATGCGAACCTTATCTTCAGCAGCTTTGCAAAATGCTCAACAGAATGGGCGCAAAAATCGAAGGCATAGGTTCAAATCTTTTAAAAATTGAAGGCGTAAGTCATCTCGGAGGTACAGAACATACGATGCTTCCCGATATGGTGGAAATCGGCTCGTGGATTGGTCTCGCGGCGATGACGAAGTCTGAAATCACCATCAAAAACGTCAACTGGAACGAGCTTGGCGTGATCCCAAATACGTTCAGAAAAATAGGTATTGAGCTTGAGCAAAGCGGTGACGATATTTACATTCCGTCTCAGGAACATTATAAAATTCAGAAATTTATTGACGGCAGCATTCTTACCGTTTCAGATGCACCCTGGCCAGGATTTACGCCGGATTTACTTTCAATCATTTTAGTTGTGGCAACTCAGGCGAAAGGAAGTCTTTTGATTCACCAGAAAATGTTTGAATCGAGATTGTTTTTCGTTGATAAATTAATTGATATGGGCGCGCAGATTATTTTATGCGATCCGCACCGTGCGACCGTTATTGGATTAAATCAGGAAACACCTCTTCGCGGAACAACAATGGTTTCGCCAGACATCCGTGCAGGAAACGCACTTTTAATAGCAGCACTTTCTGCAGAAGGGAAATCAATTATCCACAACATAGAGCAGATCGACCGCGGATACGAAAATATTGACGGAAGACTGAAAGCCATCGGTGCCGATATCGAAAGAATTTAAACTGAAACATTTTAAATAAAAAAAACGTGCAGAGAAATCCGCACGTTTTTTATTTGATCTCGCCAATTCTCTCCAGTTTATCGGATGCTGCCAAACCGTTTGGATTACAGCCCAGCTCGCCTTCCGGAACTTTGAGATTTTTTTTACTGTAAAAATTTTGCCAGTATGCGTTGGTTTTTCCGGTTTTAGGATCGATGAAAGTCATTGGTTCCAGTTTAAAAATATGATTTTCTCTAAATGATCTCTCAATAAAATCTGAGCAGTAATAGCTGTTTTCATTTAAGATATAATCGAAATTATAAGGTTTCCCCAGAAGCGAATTGGCTTTTGAAATTGCTTCAGGAATACTTTTCTGATATTCCGGTTTCAGCCGATATGCAAAAACTTTCTGACCTTCAGCTTTCTGATCTTTTTTAAAATCTTTCAAAGTCTGCTTTTGCGAACCACCATTTGGCGCAGCATGAAGCACAAAAACGCCGCTGTTATTTCTTTCTACAATTCCGATGTGATCGAATGAAGCATTTTGCTGTGTCTGCGTGACACTGTTGATCGCGCCCGAAAGTCCGGTATTTTTTGCTGTTACAAACAGAAAATCACCATTTTTTAAAACTGAAGAAACAGACGTTTTGCAGCTTAAGACTAATAATAAAACAAAAAATCCGAAGAAAAAACGGACGAGATTATTTTTTGAAATTTTTCTCATAAACGGCAATCCATTCTTCAGCGGACATTTTTTTACTTAATTCGGCGATCAGTTCAAAAGGAATATCATCCGGTTTTTTGAATCGGATGCATGATTTTCCCATATCCAGTTTTTTCTTTGAATGTTTCGGAAATTCTTCTACAAACCAGTTTAAAAGTTCGGGTTTCGCATAAATCCCCATATGATAAAGCGCGATAAAGTTTTTCTGTGACGCCATAGCGAGAAAAGGCAGCGGAGAACCTGGCGTACAGTGATAACCGGCCGGATAAATTTCCAAAGGAACGACCCAGTTAATCATTCCGCCAGACATCGAAACTTCAAAATTCTGGGGAATATTTTTGTTTAAGGTTTCAAAAAGCTTTTGAAAAGCTTTTTGACGATCTTCAGGAATCTGCTTTAGGTATTCGTCAAAAGACGGTGCGGTAATCTGCATGATTTTTTATTTCAAAAATAGTAAAAAGAAAAGATTGAAGGCTAAAAATACTTTCCGTGGCAATGTGACAGACCGCTCGCAAATAATTTCTTATTTTTGCATGCAAATATTGTAATCAATGCCAAATATCTCAAACAGAGCCCAGCATATGCCGGCTTCACCCGTACGGAAGCTTGTTCCTTTTGCCCTGAAAGCGAAACAAAGAGGAACCAAAGTATATCACCTGAATATCGGCCAGCCCGACATCGAAACTCCGGAAACGGCTCTTACCGCTTTGAAGAATATTGACCTTAAAGTGCTTGAATACGCGCTTTCTGAAGGAAATATTGAATACAGACAGGCTCTTACCGATTACTATCATTCACTGGATTTTACCGACATCACGCCAGATAATTTTATTGTGACCAATGGCGGATCAGAAGCTTTGAATTTTGCGATTTCTACGCTTTGTGATGATGGTGACGAAGTGATTATTCCGGAGCCTTACTACGCCAATTACAACGGTTTTACCAATACGTTTAATGTAAATGTTGTGGCAATTCCATCAACCATTGATACCGGTTTTGCATTACCTCCGATCGCTGATTTTGAGAAAAAAATTACAGCACGCACAAGAGCAATTGTAATCTGTAATCCTGGAAATCCTACTGGTTATCTGTATACAAGAGAAGAACTGCAGCAGCTGACTGATCTTGCATTGAAGTATGATATCGTTGTGATTTCTGATGAAGTGTACCGCGAATATGTATACGACGGAAAACAGCAAATCTCAATGCTTGCATTCCCTGAATTGAGTGAAAACTGCATCATCATTGATTCTGAATCTAAAAGATATTCTATGTGTGGCGTAAGAATCGGCTGTCTTCTTACAAGATCAAAAAAAATACGTGATGCGGCAATGCTTTTTGCTCAGGCAAGATTAAGTCCGGTACTTTTAGGCCAGATTGCGGCGACTGCGGCACACCAAAATGACGGCGCTTACATCCGATCGGTTCGCGAAGAATATACGCACAGAAGAAATGTTTTGGTGGATTTATTAAATGAAATTCCGGGTGTGATTTGTCCGAAACCTAAAGGTGCATTTTACTGTGTGGCGGAACTTCCTGTAGATGATACCGAAAAATTTGCACAATGGCTGCTTGAAAAATTTACTTTTAGAAACGAAACGATTATGGTGGCTCCGGCCGGCGGTTTCTACAGCGATCCTGAACTCGGAAAAAAACAAGTAAGAATCGCTTATGTTTTAAAAGAACAGGATTTGAGAAGAAGTGTCGAAATCTTAAAAGCTGCCCTTTCTCAGTACAAACTTGAATTTACCATTTAAAATATTTAACAATGAAATCAGCAGTAAGAAATAACATGGCGAAAATTTTCGGTGCAGTATTTTTACTGCTGGTTTTCTTTTCCTGTATGCAGAAAAATACTACTTCTGTCACAAAAAATTCTGGCGAAGAAATCCTTTCTCTCACTTATTCGAATGTTGGCGGAATGCAGGGTTCGTACCGCACTTTTACCGCAACAAAAGATTCGATAAAGTTTGAAAACGGACAGTCGGTAAATAATATTCACAAAGAATGGCGCGCAAAAATGTCTCCTGAAAACTGGAAAAAACTCACCTCGACGCTGGATGTGAAAACGTTAAGCAAAATCACCAGTTCGCCAAGTATGCAGCCTGTAGACGGGATCGACGAAACTTTCAAAGTGAATACAACAAGAAAAACGCAGGTTTTTGTCAATTCCTACAACGACAAAATTAATTACAGTCAGCTTCAAAACCTGAAAACGAAGTTTGAAAAAATGCTTCCGAAAGAATATAAATAACGTTCTGCATCACATGATTCTTGAAAACTTTTCGCTCAAAAACTTCAATACTTTTGGTGTTGATGCTAAAACCAGATATTTTACAGAAGTATATTCGGTTGATGAACTGAAAGAAGCGATACATTTTGCACACGAAAAATCGCTGGAAGTTTTATTTCTCGGTGGCGGAAGCAATATTCTCTTTACAAAGGATTTCGGAGGTTTGGCTGTAAAGCTTAATTTAATTGGAATTTCAGTAAAAGAGATCAGTGACAATGAAGTTTTGGTTACGGCAAAATCCGGTGAAAACTGGCATCAGCTGGTTCGTTTTTGCTTGACTAAAAATTTTGGCGGACTCGAAAATCTGTCATTGATTCCCGGAAATGTGGGAACTTCTCCTATGCAGAATATTGGTGCGTACGGAACCGAAATAAAAGATGTGTTTGAAAGCTGTACGGTTTTAAATCTCGAAACTTTGGAAACTGAGATTTTTGATCTTGAAAAATGTAAATTTGGCTACCGTGATTCAATTTTTAAACAGGAAAAAGGAAAATACATCATTCTTGAAGTTACTTTTAAACTGACCAGAAAAAATCATAGCATCAATGTAGAATATGGCGCAATTCAGTCCGAACTTCAGAAAAAAAACATAACGAAGCCGACAATTCAGGATGTTTCTGCCGCAGTAATCAGAATCAGACAAAGCAAACTGCCAGATCCGAAAATTACAGGAAATGCAGGAAGCTTCTTTAAAAATCCGACGATTCCTAAGACTCAATTTTTAGGATTAAAAGAAAAATTCACAGAAATCCCCGGTTACGAAAACGGTGATTTTGTGAAAGTTCCAGCTGGCTGGCTTATCGAGCAATGCGGATGGAAAGGGAAACAAATAGACAATGTCGCTTCCAATCCTCTTCAGGCACTCGTTTTGGTGAACGCTACAGGACATGCTTCCGGCAGAGAGATTTTTGATTTTTCTGACATGATTATTCAGTCGGTAAAGAAGAAATTTGGAATTGAACTGGAACGTGAAGTGAATATTATCTAAGCTCTTTTAATATCTATTCTCTGATCTAAAAACCGATAGATTTTCCAGCCGAGAAAAACCCCAAACGTATTGAGAATGATATCATCGATCTCAAAAATCCCCATTCTCGTAAAATACTGCAGACCTTCTACAATTGTGATGGCAGAGACAAATGCATAGAGTAAATTTCGCAGGTTTTTAAGTTTCGGAAACACCCAGCCGAGAAATCCAAAAGGCATAAACATCACCACATTTCCGACTACGATTTTTACAATATCCAGCCAGCGAACTGTATCTTTTATAAAATTTACAGTCGACAAAACAGGCTCAATTCTGATCACATTCATCTCATACTGCGATCTTCCCATGCCCAGAAACATGAGGTACAGAAGGAAAACCGTATACGGGAAAATTAATATTCTGTAGGATTTCTTTAGCAGCATTTGCAAATGTATTCATTTCAAAAGCATTAAATTTGATGGGTAAAATATTTTCATGAAATACATATTTCTTTCGCTTATCTCGGCCATGCTTTTATCAATTTCGTGGCCTACGTACGGCATTCCGTTTTTTATATTTATTGCATTGGTTCCACTGCTTATAATGGAACATGATATTTCGAAGTTTTCTAGTTTGAAAAGAAAAGGAGGATCGATTTTCGGTCTTACCTATCTCTGCTTTGTGATCTGGAATATTGTCACGACAGGTTGGCTCTATGAAGCGAGAAATCCGGATGGAAGTCATTCGCTTTTTGCGGTGGTTTTTCCGGTTTTGGTCAATTCGCTTTTATATTCGCTCGTTTTTCAGTGCTATCACTGGTACAAAAATGCGCAGGGAACATATTGGGGACTTGCTTTTTTTGTGGCCTTCTGGATGTGTTTTGAGAAGTTTCATCTCTCGTGGGAACTCACCTGGCCATGGCTGAATCTTGGAAATGCATTTTCAGATTTTCCAAAACTTATCCAGTGGTATGATACTTTGGGTGCAACAGGCGGCAGTTTCTGGATTCTTTTAATCAATGTTTTTATATTTTACACGATCAGAATTTATCAGGCAGGAAGAAAAAGGAAAAGTCTGGTGGTCAATATTTCCATTATTTCGGCTTTGATTTTTTTACCGATGATTATTTCTTTGGTAAAATATAATCAGTTTGATGAAAAACCTGTCGGTGAAGTAAGCGTTTTGATGCTGCAGCCAGATCTCGATCCGTATTCTGAAAAATATTCCCAAGACAGCCTTACAATTCAAAATGATCTTTTAAATCTTGCCGAAGCCAATTCTAAAGGAAAAATCGATTATTACATCGCTCCGGAAACGGCGCTTCCCGGGAACGGCTCTTTTTCTGAAACTGCTTTAGACCGAAGCACCGTTTTATTTAATGTAAAGAATTTTTTGAAGCAGCATCCGGGATCGGTTTTTGCGACCGGCGCGTCATCGCACAGAATTTTTAAAGAAGAGAAAAACCTTCCCAAAGAAGCGTATCAGATTGCACCGATGTCGTGGAAAGTCAATTACAATACCGCAATTCAGCTTTCTCCCGATCAGCCGATATTGGTTTATCATAAAGGAAAACTGGTTCCCGGCGTTGAAATTTTCCCATACATCAGTGTTTTAAAACCACTTTTAGGAAATGCGATGCTTGATCTTGGCGGTACAGTGGCGTCGCTGGGAATAGATAAAGAGCGCGTAGCCTTTTCTAATCCATATAATAAAGGCAAACTTGCTCCGATTATTTGCTACGAAAGTATTTACGGAGAATTTACCGCAGAATATGTTCGGAAAGGAGCCAATTTTCTCGCGATCATGACCAATGATTCCTGGTGGGGCGTTTCTGAAGGTCACAAACAGTTGCTATCTTATGCTAAACTTCGTGCCATTGAAACAAGACGGGAAATTGCACGCGCTGCCAACAGTGGAATTTCTGCACATATCGACGCAAGAGGAGAAATCATAGAAGATACTTTTTACGGCGACAAAACGGCACTGTATGCTAAAGTGAAACTGTATGAAGGCGAAACATTTTATGTGAAAGCCGGCGATTTCCTTACAAGGATCTGCACTTTCGCAGTTGGATTTTTATTTTTCTATTGGTTATTCACATTTTTGCAGGAAAAATATAAATCACGAAAAGTTTAATTTCATCAAACTGCGCAAAGAATCTCGTATCATTTAAACAAAAATCCTCAATAATTGCTGAATTTCTGAAATATTAGTTGTTTGTTAAGAAAATTTTGCTAAATTTAATCTATAATTAACATTGCGTTAACACAAGTAGGTGCGCAATTTGTTATACAGTTATTTCTTAATTTTAAAAACATATGTGTAATGAATACTATTCAGGATGAATTTCAGACATTTAGTCAAGAACTCAAAAAATTAAATATCGATGTACAGCGTGTAGAAAAAGCTGGAAACGGCAGCATGGATTTTCATGAAGTTTTCTATAAATCACCAAGATACAACGAAGTAAAATCGGTATATGTACAAAGACGAACGCTCGATACGCTGCTGGAAAAATTCCGCGAAGTGTACAGCTAAAAAATAAAAATGCGTTTCAAGTATTCTGAAACGCATTTTTTATTTAAGAATAAACGTAAAATTTAAACGGCAAAATTTTTCGAACTTTTATCAGGACAAAAAAGCATTTCCAACTTTCCGGAAATGCTTTTTTATATGTGTTTAAATTTAAAATCTGTAACCAAGCGACAAGCCGCTTCGGAAACCAGCCCAAGGTCCGTCAACATTGATGGTCGCCCCTGACGAATTTGTCTGTACTGTGTAATCTACGTACGGAATATCAAGCTTTTCGATTTCAGCTTTCAGCTGAGCCTGCATTTCCGGTGTAAGTACAACATTTCCGCTGAGAACAAAATCACCTGTACCCTTTCCATAATGTGCGCCTGCGATCCAAAAATCGAGAACAAAAGTCTGGCTTTTATTAAGGAAAAACTGCGCACCAACCATCAGTCCGCCGCTGTTTCCGGTTGTGTCACCACTTCCTTTCAAAGGAATCGGAATGTTCACATTGTTCGCCGCCATGTAATCGTAAATAAAATCAAACGTATTAGACGTCACTTTAGAATAACGGTAATAAGGCGCAATGTAGAAACCTTTGCCAAAACCCTGACCTAAATAAAACCTTGGCTCTATCGTAAAGTTGCTGGCTTTTGCCTCAAGATTTTTAAATCTCGCTTCGTCATCATCATCCAGAATACTGTTCATAAAGGGAATTTTTCCTTCGGGCATAATTCCAAAACCGACATTCACTGAGAACCAGCGGTTGATTGATCTTTCGTACGAAAGATTGATGTTTCTGAAGATGTAGCCGGTAACATTGGTTTTAATAATGTTCATCTTTGGTGCAACCACCGCTACTTCTTCTTCCTGTGCTTTTAGACCTGAGAAAGCGAAAAGCACAAATGCAATGAGGGAGAGTTTTTTCATAAAATCTGGTTTATCAATTTATATTAAATTTAAAAATTATAATTAAAAAATCGCTCATAAATTTTATAAGCGATTTTTTATTTTACATTTTCACAAAAAATTATTTTTTGATGAATTTTATACTTTCAGAGCTTACCTTTTCACCGGAAATTTCAATAAAATACGATGATACAGGCAGTTCTGAAACTTCCACAACACCAGATTTTACATCTGAAGATTTGATCAGTTTGCCGTCAAGACTGTAGATGTTTGCTTTTTTGTATTGCGAAAGATCTCCCTTGATGAACAGCTGATCCTGCACCGGATTGGGATAAATCTGCAGCGACTTTTTCTTTAAATCATTCGAAAGCGTGCTCAGGAAAGCTTCATTCAAAGCCTGCGCGCCGTTCGTCGACTGGTTAACTCCTAATACTGCCACCACGATGCTTCCTTCAGTAGATGTAAGAATCGGGAATTTGCGGATGTTATCGTAATATGTGTACGAAGTATTGGTAATTGTTCCAGGAACCAAACCGCCGATAAGAAGAGCAAAATTCTGCACAGATTTTACGCGCAAAATATTTGTATACGTTTTTGCACCGATTGTTAAAGTTCCGGTCGCATCAGCATTGGTTACGATAGTCCCACTGAATGTACCGGAAATGGTACTGCTGGTAAATGTTCCTGCAGCCGTATCGGTATTGGTAAAGCCAAACGTTGTAGGATAAGTCATCGCCGTACCGTTGTTGGAAATAAAATTAAGCGTGGCATCCGCAGTCACCAAAGCAGTAATTTCAAGTTTTGTCGAAGTCTGCTTATAAAAAACCGTAGTTCCGCCGTTTACCAGTTTCAAAGTACTTCCCGGATACGTTACGATTTCTGAAGCAAGAGGTGTTGAATAAACATTGGGAGCAGCTACGCCCTGAGTAACATTAGGGTTGGCAAATGTCGAATTCGCTCCGGTCGGCGTATTGTTCACCGTTCCGTTGATCAGCACATTGTTAGCCGTTTCACCTGCAATGGGATCGTTAAAAGCTTTTGTAATAGTGGTTTGCGCCTGCAAAAGACCGCAGAAAGCAGTCAAAAGAAGTAAAGTTTTTTTCATATCTTTTTTTTGTAAAGATACTTAAAAAACATAGGGCACGTCATTTTATTTCATGCGTGAGATCATAATAAATAGCAGGTTACCTTTGAGTAAAATTCGCTTCTAAATCAAGATTTCTCATCCAGCTCGATTTCCTTTCGTAATTGGGATCTGTAAAGAGTAGCATAATATCCGTTTATATTCAGCAAATCACTGTGGTTGCCTTCTTCCACTATTTTTCCCTGATCCATCACAATAATCTTATCGGCTTTTTCAATGGTTGAAAGTCGGTGGGCAATGATAATCGAGGTACGGTTTTTCGTTATTTTTTCGGTCGCCCGCTGAATCAGTTTCTCACTTTCATGATCTATCGAGGAAGTCGCTTCATCCAGAATCAGAATTTTAGGATCAGAAAGATACGCTCTCAAAAACGACAGGAGCTGTCGCTGCCCGAGTGAAATGGAAGATCCGCGCTCGCTTACGATATACTCATAACCGCCGGGAAGGCTTTCAATAAAATCATCAACTTCAATTTCCCGCGCACCGGCTTTTATTTGTTCTAAAGTTATTTCTTCATTTCCGAAAGTGAGATTTTCAAAAATGCTTCCGTGAAAAAGAAAGACATCCTGTAAAACCACGCCAATATGACTTCGAAGACAGTACAGTTCATAATCGCGAACCTCAATATCATCAATCAGAATTTTTCCTGAGGTGATGTCGTAAAGTCTTGTGATTAAACTGATTATTGTAGATTTACCGGCACCCGTTGCACCTACAATCGCGACTGTTTCACCAGGATTTACTTTAAAATCTATTCCTTTTAAAACTTCCTGCTTATCGTCGTAGGCAAAATGCACATCCTGAAATTCTATTTTTCCTTCAAAATGATCTTTAGAAACCGTGCCTTTATTTTCCATCGCATAATCTTCGTCCATCACGCCCAAAACACGCTCGGCACCCACAATTCCCCTTTGAATATTATTAAAACGGTCGGCAATCTGCCGTAAAGGACGAATTAGCATCGATATATATTGAATGAAAGCGATTACTGCACCGGCTTTAATGGTGATAAATCCGCCGTAGAAAAGAATAAAACCAATAAATAAGGAGGAAATCAACTCAACAACCGGGAAAAAAAGCGAGAATATAAATACTGTTTTCAAAAGCGCGCCTTTCAGTGTGATATTGATTTCATCAAATTTCTCAAATTCAGCTTTTTGTCGGTTAAACACCTGAATAATCGGCATTCCGGCAAGCCGTTCCTGTACAAACGAGTTTTGATTGGCCGTCCACGTTCTCTCGTCGCCAAATGCTTTCTTTAATCTTTTCTGAAAAAACCGTGTAATGATTACCATTAAAGGTAGAATCGCCAATGTGATGTAACTGAGATGAACATCGGTATTAAACATCATTACGAGCACAAATACGATTCGCAGAATGTCTCCGAAAACCATTAAAAACCCGTCGGTATAAACCGTGGCAATGGTTTCAACATCGCCTACAGCACGCGTCACCAATTGTCCGATCGGCGTTTTATCAAAGAAGGAAGTCCGGAAATAAATCAGTTTATCGTAGAGCCGCTCGCGGATGTCACGGATTACGTTTTGCGAAATAAAATTTGAAAAATAAACCAGGAAAAAATTCAGGAAAGTTTCCGCAGCAACCAACGCAACCAAAATATACACGTGCTTCATCAGAAGCGCTTTGTCTTTGAGCGCGGTGATATCCTGATCGACAATAATCATCGTGAGATACGGCCGGTACGTAGAAACCATCGCCAATGCAATGGATATTATTAAGGTAAAAATAAACCAGGACCGGAATTTCATCCCGATAAAAAACAGTCTTTTTATAATGTCCCAGGTATCTTGCTTTTTCATTGATCTGAATTGAAGAAAAATTTGCTACGCAAAAATACGGCTTTTAAAACGGTAAACAAAGACGGCAATAATCAGCCGATGATTATCGGTTTTCTTTTTGGCCGATTTGATCGATTTCGTAGGCGGGTTTTTTGAGATCTTCTTTTTGCAATCTGTTTTCAAGAATTTTATAGCCGCCGTACACTGCAGCAACCGCAATGATCCAGCTTACGAAATTGAGGCCGGAAATCCCCGTGTAATTATTTTCGTCTACAAAATTTGGGTTGGTCAGTGCTTCATAAATTCCATATGCAAAAAGGAAAAATACCTGAAAACCGAGATATATACCTAATGCCAACAGGCCAAAATGCCATTTGGTTTTGCCAAAACGCTCAGCAAGGTTAGCGTAATATCGGTACGCAACGATCATAATAAAAATAGAAATCATCTGTGTTTATATATTTTAAAAGTCGTAGCCAACGTCTACAAGAAACAGGCCTTGCGCGGGCGCAGAGGTTCCGGCGGCATTGCGGTTTTTATCTTCAATTATTTTTCGGAGTTCATTCGGTTGAATTTTTCCTGCACCAATATCAACCATCGTTCCAACGATTGCACGCACCATATTTCTGAGAAAGCGGTTTGCAGAGACGGTAAATTTCAGTTCGCTGCCCGTCTGTTCCCATTCTGCTCTGTACATTTTGCAGAAATTGGTTTTGTTGTCGGTGTGCAGTTTCGCGAAGCTGGTAAAATCTTCATACCCGAATAAAATTTTACAGGCTTCGTTCATTTTTTCCACGTCGATTTTTCTCCGCCAAAGCTGCCACGCAGAATCCTGTGTAAAAGGATTCTTTTCTAATGAAATAAAATATTCATAAGTACGGAACGTCGCATCAAAACGCGCATGAAAATCATCGCGTACTTTAAAAATCTTCTGCACCGCAATATCAGCCGGCAAAAAGCTGTTCAGCTGATGAACGAGATGCTCATTTAAAGGAGAATCAACATCAAAATGCGCAAACATTTTTTTGGCATGAACGCCGGTATCGGTGCGTCCCGCTGCTGTTGTTTTGATTTCGCTTCTCAAAATGATAGAAAGTGCACGCTCGAGTTCCTGTTGCACAGAGATTTCTTTAGGCTGAATCTGATAGCCAAAATAGTTTTTTCCGTGGTACGAAAACTGTACGAAATATCTCAAAACAGAGGTAAAATAAAAGTGTGGTGATGAAAACTTCACGTGCAGAACCGCACCGAAATCTATGCAGCAAAAGTAAGGTAAATTAATGATAATAAACTTCTTTAAAATGAAATTTATCACAGAAAACTCAGCTGTTTTTATCCTGATTCTCACTTCAAAATTCCTTATTTTTGCCACCGTATGAAAAGATGGTATCTCTATCCTTTTTCTTTGGGTTATCGCTTTGTGACTTCGGCTCGCAATACGCTGTATGATCTGAGGATTTTTAAATCTACAAAATTCAGTACGCCTGTCATTAATGTGGGCAATCTTTCTGTGGGCGGAAGCGGAAAATCGCCGATGGTGATGTACCTCGCGAAGTTTCTTTCTAAAAAATACAGAACCGGCGTACTGTCCCGCGGCTACGGCAGACTCACGAAAGGATATGACGTTACCAATTACGAAAGCAATTATAAAACGGTCGGCGACGAGGCGATGCAGCTTTTTGAGCGTTTTAAAAACCGTTTTGTAATCGCAGTTTCCGAAGAAAGAGTGCCCGGAGCCAAAAAGGTGATTGAGGATATGGATCTTGATGTGCTTATTTTAGATGATGCCATGCAGCACCGCGCGATTCATCCTGGCTTTACCATTCTGATGACCGATTACAATGATCCTTATTTTAAAGATTATCTGCTCCCGGCGGGCGATCTTCGCGAATCAAGAAACGGTGCACAGCGTGCTGACGTTATTATGGTAAGCAAATGTCCGGATGAACTGACTGAAGAAAAGAAACAGTATTACATCTCCAGAATCAAACCGTCGCCATCGCAGAAAGTATTTTTTTCTTCGATTGGCTATGACGAGAATGTCTATTCTAAAGAAAAAATGCTGCCCGATAACAATCTGAATTATTACGATATTCTGCTCATTACCGGAATTGCCAACCCGAAACCTCTGCTCAGTCATCTCGGAAGATTTTCAAAGCGCGTAAAACATCTGAAATACCGTGATCATCACAATTTCTCGGAAGCTGATATTAAAGAAATCCTTACCGAATACAACAAACTCGGCGAGTACAGAATCATTCTTACCACCGAGAAAGATTATGTACGGCTCAAAACCTACGACAGTCTCCGCCAGATCATGTACTATTGGCCGATTAATGTCGTCATCGACCGAAAGGAAGATTTCAACAAAATCATTATAGACTACATCACGAAAAACAAATAAATCAAAGTCTGCTGCCAATTCAGCAGACTTTTTTTATGGCTGAAGAAGATAAAATCAATCTTTATAATATGGTATTTTGCAAACTCTTCTTTAGATTTGCATCTGAATTTTAAAGGGAATTAAATCTTGATGTTTTGTGAAGGTCAGTTTTGATGTAGATAAAACGGATTTCATACAACCTTTAAAAACAATAATTACTTAGATATGAAAAATATATTCACCGTATTGCTGCTCGCGGTTTTCACACTGGGCTGTTCACAGAAAAAACCTGCTGTTGATAAGAAAGCATTTACACAAAGCGCACTTTCGCAGAAACTCCAGGATAAGGATGGAAAAAGCATTACCGTAAAAGAAATTCTGGCTGCACACAAAGGCAAAACAGTCGTGCTCGATTTCTGGGCCGGCTGGTGCAAAGACTGTCTGAAAGCTTTGCCGAAAGCTAAAGAACTCGAAGCAAATAATCCCGATGTCGATTTTGTGTATCTGTCGCTGGAGCGTTCACCGGAAGGTTTTGAAAAAAGTCTTGCACGCTGGGAAATGAAGGAAAAGGAAAATTACTGGTTTTCTACCGGCTGGAAAAACGATTTCAACAACTACATCGAGCTCAACTGGATTCCGAGGTACATGGTCATCAGCCCAGATTCACAGATTGCACTCTACTACTCTATTTCGCCGGAAGACCCGGAAATCCAGAAGACAATTGATCTTTTAAAATAGTTTTATCTGAAACAAAATCAGGCAGTATCATCCGGTACTGCTTTTTTATTGGCTTTGATCTGACTGTATCTTTCATCATTCCGATACGTACAGTTCATTCATTACCCGAGGCGTACAGTTGGCTTTGCGAGACGTACAGTTGGTTACCCGATACGTACAGATGACTTTGCGAGGTTTCCAGTTGGTTTTGCGAGGTGTACAGATGGTTTTGCGAAGCGTACAGATCACTTTGCGAAGCATACAGATCACTTTGCGAAGCGTACAGTTGGTTTTGCGACACGTACAGATGACTTTGCGAAGCGTACAGATGGTTTTGCGAAGCGTACAGATGACTTTGCGAAGCATACAGATGACTTTGCGAAGCGTACAGATGACTTTGCGAGGCATACGTTTTGCGACACGTACAGATGACTTTGCGAAGCTTCCAGTTGGTTTTGCGAGGCGTACAGTTGGTTTTGCGAAGCGTACAGATGACTTTGCGAAGCGTCCAGTTGGTTTTGCGAAGCGTCCAGTTGGTTTTGCGAAGCGTCCAGATGACTTTGCGACACGCACAGTTAGTTTTGCGAAGCGTACAGTTCCCAAAATATCTTTTCATCACCACTTCCGGCACTCAGAAAATGAATCCTTATCTTTACCTAATGGATTCTGAGACGCGCAGCCGCAAGATTATACACATCGACATGGATGCTTTCTATGCCTCTGTGGAGCAGCACGACAATCCCGAACTTCGCGGAAAAGCTCTGGCCGTGGGCGGTGGCGAGCGTGGCGTAGTGGCCGCAGCAAGTTATGAAGCCCGGAAATACGGCGTGCGGTCGGCGATGCCCAGCAAAACAGCGCGCCAGAAATGTCCGCATCTTATTTTTGTTTCGCCGAGATTTGCGCGGTACAAAGAAATTTCAAAGCAGATACGTGAGATTTTTTACGAATACACCGATCTCGTAGAGCCGCTTTCGCTGGATGAGGCGTATCTCGACGTCACAGAGAACAAAAAAAACATCACCTCAGCCAATGATCTCGCGAGAGAAATACGGCAGAAGATTTTTGAGAAAACAGGTCTGACCGCTTCCGCCGGGATTTCGGTAAATAAATTCTTAGCCAAAGTGGCTTCCGACATTAACAAACCCAACGGACAGAAAACCATTCATCCCGATAAGATCGAAGAATTTCTGGAAAATCTTCCGGTAGAAAAATTTTACGGCGTCGGAAAAGTAACTGCCAATAAAATGTTTACGCTTGGCATTTTTAAAGGAAAAGATCTGAAAAAACGCTCCCTTGAAGACTTAGTAAGATTGTTCGGGAAATCCGGAAGTTATTACTACGATGTGGTGCGCGGGATTCACCGAAGCGAAGTGAAGCCTAACAGAATTCAGAAAAGTGTGGCGGTAGAACGTACTTTTTCTGAAGACCTTCTTGAAGAGCAGCAGATCTACGAGAAACTCAGCAGCCTTAGCGAAGAACTGCAGCAGCGGCTTCAGAAAAACAATATTCTCGGAAGATCGCTTACTTTAAAAATAAAATACAAAGACTTTTCTCTCTACACTCGCAGCTTCACTCAGGAAGAGTATTTTACCGCTGCCGAAGAGTATTTTAAAACATCAAAAAAACTCTGGGAATCGCGCCCATACGACAAAGCGGTACGATTATTGGGCATTTCGTTGTCGCATCTTAACACCGATGAGAAGAAACAGATCTCGGTACAGCTGAAAATACCTTTTGAGGATTTTGAGTAAGCTTTAAGCAAGACACTAAACCAATTTACGATATGAACCCAACAATGATTCAGTATTTCCACTGGTACACAGAAGGAGAAGGAAAACTATGGAACCACGCCAATGAGCAGTCACAATATTTAGCCGATCTGGGAATCACAGCAGCCTGGTTTCCGCCAGCATATAAAAGCAACAGCGGCGCTGTGTCTGTCGGTTACGACGCATATGACATTTATGATCTTGGCGAATTTGATCAGAAAGGCGGTATTCCCACGAAATACGGAACCAAAGACGAATATCTTAAGGCGATAAAAGCTTTGAAATCTAAAAACATTCAGGTGATCGTAGACATTGTGCTCGGACACAAAGCAGGCGGCGATGAACTGGAGAAATTCAAAGTGGTAAAAGTTGACGAAAACAACCGCGAGAAAGTAATTTCTGATGTAATGGAAATTGAATCCTACACCAAATTTACATTTCCAGGGCGGAAGAAAAAATATTCAGAATTTGAATGGAATTTTACGTGTTTCAGCGGTGTAGATTATGCGGAAGGTCAAGACACTGCGATCTACAAAATACAGTCGGAGTGGGGAAATGACTGGGAAAAAATGATCGATGATGAAAAAGGAAATTACGATTATCTCATGTTTAATGATGTAGAGCACCGGAATCCTTTTGTACGCGAAGAACTGAATAAATGGGCAGAATGGTATCAGCAGCTTACCGATTTTGACGGTGTACGATTAGATGCCTTAAAACATATTTCATTTGAGTTTTATAAAGAATGGCTCACCATGTTGCGTGCTAATTCCGGGAAAAACATTTTTGCTGTTGGTGAATATTGGGCGCCTGGCCAGCTAAGTCTTTTACAGCGATACATTGATGCGACCGAAGGCTGCATGAGTCTTTTCGACAGCTCGCTTCAGAATAATTTCTGCACCGCCTCCAAACTTGGTGATGGGTACGATTTAAGACAGATTTTTGAACAGACTTTAACCAAAGCTAATCCGCTGCATTCCGTAAGCCTTGTTGCAAACCACGATACGCAGCCGCTTCAGGATCTTGAAGCGCCCGTAGAAATCTGGTTTAAACCTTTGGCGTATGCACTTATTCTGCTTCGTGTAGACGGTTACCCTTGTGTTTTTTATCCCGATCTGTACGGCGCGCATTATGTGGATAAAGACAAAGAAGGAAATGATCAGGAAATATTTTTAAATAAAGTGGAAGGCATTGAAGAACTTCTCAAAGCCAGAAAAGATCATGCATACGGCACGCAGAGAGATTATTTTGAAGATGCCAACTGTCTCGGCTGGACGCGTGAAGGCGATGAAGAACACGAAGGCTGCGCGGTCGTTATGAGTAATAAAGAAGCTTATCACAAACCAATGGAAATGGGCGTTCGCTATAAAGGACGAACTTTCTACGATGCACTTCACCACTTTGAAGAGAAAGTCACGGTTGATGAAAACGGCTGGGGAACTTTCCCGGTGCCGGCAGGAAATGTAAGCGTCTGGCTCCCGGAATAGTTTTACATCTCTTTTACGTAAAGAATTTCAGGAACTGATAAATTTTCATCCAAAGAACCGCTCTGAGCAAACGCTGCCCAGAGCGTTCTTATTTTTTTACCGTGCCTTTCGATGTATTCCCAAGGGATATTATGGAGAATTTCAGCGTCTTTCCAGGCTGATTCGTTTCCAAAAACAAGTGGCAAGTCGATGGCATGAGCAGCAGCAAAAGGTGCATTTTGAAATTTTGAAAAAATACGGTACAGATAAACATTGCCGCCAGCCAAAGCGAGATTTTCAGCAAATTGTTTTGCCGGATTTCCGTAAATTCGTTCAGTTGTACTGCGGATGGCTTTTTCTAAAAATGTTTTCTTCAAATAATTCTGTTTCGAATCTGTTGAGCGCAGATAAAACGAAGTTTCTTTATCATTTAAACCAATCAGAACATCAAATTTTCTCGCAGCTTCCTGCCATTTTTTTTGGGTTTCTTCTTCCTTACAGAGCGGCAGAAAACCATACTGCACACCAAAAGGCATCAAAGCTTTCAGACCAAATTTATACACCGGTGGAATGTTTTTCCGGTATAATTCAATCATCGCATCGTAAGAATCTTCATTTTTAAAATTTTGTGTGGGACGAAGCATTTCGGCTGACATTTTCTGCCTCTTAAAACCCAGTCCCAAAGGTGCACTTTGAATAATTACCCGCCGGAAAAGATTCTCCGTACCCTCCGAAATCATCAGATGCGCTACTGCGTCGCCACCGGAAGACTGCCCGAAAAGCGTAATGCTTTCTTCGTCACCTCCAAAGAATTTAATATTATTTTTAATCCAACGCAGCGCTTCGGTGATATCTAAAAGTCCGAGGTTGGCCGGCCGGTTTTCTGTGCCGCCGAGAAACCCAAAAAGTCCGACGCGGTAGGAAACCGTTACGAAGATCACCTTTTGCTCTTTCACAAAAACGGTAGGATCGGCAGTGGAAAGATCTCCGCAGCCGAGTTCGTAAGATCCGCCATGAATCCAAACTATGACAGGGATTTTCTTTTCCATATTCATATTTTCAGGACAGTAAACTGACAGAAACTGGGGTGATTCATTCACTTCAAAAATTTCAGGATCGATCTTCCCAATCATTTTTTCTAAAAGCGGACTGATCGCCTGGGGACAAACCTGCGTTTTTTCCGGAAGATTCAGATAGGATTCTGAATGCGGCATCGCCTCCGGTTTCTGAAATCTTTCAGACGTCGCGTAGCGGATATTTTTTGCCGAAAGAATATCGTTTCCGGATTGTAATTTAATAATACCAGTATTTGTTTTGACTTCCGTTTTCAATTTTTTAAGATGAAATTTAAATTAAATTGAGATTTCCACAGGTTTTAAAACCGAACTTCATATTAAAATTAAGGATAAAAAATTATTTAAGACAGAAAAACGTGATGTCACGATTTTTGCATACCATGACGCAGTTTAAAAAATCAAAAATGAACACAACTACTGTGAAGGCTTTCGGTACAGAATCGAAGGAAGCCGATCTTAAAGAAATGAATATAGAACGCCGGGAAGTGCAGCCAAACGATGTGGAAATCGAAATCCACTATTGTGGCGTTTGCCATTCTGATCTGCACACTGCACGTAATGACTGGGGCGGAAGTAAATATCCTGCCGTTCCCGGACATGAAATTATCGGGAAAATAACCAAAGTTGGAAGCAGCGTTACCAAATTTAAAGAAGGCGATCTTGCGGGCGTTGGCTGCCTGGTAGACAGCTGCGGAACGTGCGAAAGCTGCAAACAGGATCTTGAACAGTACTGTCTGAACGGCTCCATTCAAACCTATAACGGAAAAGACGAATTTTTGGGCGGTCATACTTTCGGTGGATATTCTCAGAAAGTGGTGGTAAGCGAAGATTTTGTTTTGAAAATTCCTGAAAACCTCGATCTGGCTGCCGTGGCTCCACTTTTATGTGCAGGAATTACGACCTGGTCGCCGCTGAGACACTGGAACGTGACCAAAGATTCTAAAGTGGCCGTTGTCGGATTGGGCGGTCTCGGTCACATGGCGATCAAACTGGCAAAAGGTCTTGGTGCTGACGTGACTTTGTTTTCGCGCTCACCGGACAAAACGGAAGATGCCAAAAAACTGGGTGCTGATGCGGTGGTTATTTCTACCGATGAAGAGCAGATGAAATCGGTTGCTGGGAAATTTGACCTCATCATCGACACGGTTCCTTATGATCACGACGTGAACCCTTATATGGCGACGCTGAATGTAAACGGCACCAATGTTTTGGTCGGGTTTATCGGGAAAATGGAAGATGCACTTTCTACTCCGCCTATGATTACGGGACGCCGTTCGGTTGCCGGTTCTATGATCGGTGGCATAGCTGAAACTCAGGAAATGCTGGATTTCTGTGGCGAACACAACATCGTTTCAGATATCGAAATGATCAAAATGCAGGATATCAACGAAGCGTATGAGCGTATGCTGAAAAGCGATGTGCGTTACCGTTTTGTGATTGATATGAAGTCTCTTTCATAAAATTTTTTTTGATATACATGAAAATGGCTGCTCTTTTGAGCAGCCTTTTTCTTTGTTTTATATATTGAAGATCACAATATATAATCAATCTCCATACGCTATCAATCCACTTTGCTGCTGTTCGGCAGCATTTAACAGCTGAGTCAGCTTTTTTACATCATCATCATTCAGCATTTGTTTACCTAAAATATTTTGACGCATATTTTTTATTTCAACACTTCCCCATCTGAAATTAGAGTAATAGTCATATCTCTTATCAACTACATCTTTCCTAAGTAAATTATAAAATGCGCTGTCATCAAGACTTCCAACAAATTTTAGCTCGAGTTATCTAGGGTATTTCGGTTTTTGTTGTTCATCTTTAATTAAATAGAAATCTAACATAACAATTATCTTTATTCGAAATTTAAAATTACACAACTTAACAGGAAATTAAATACTATTTCATTTTAATACAAAAAAGAAACAAACTTAACCAACAATATCTTACCGGTAAATATTTATAACAAATATACTTATTATACACATCCATCAATATATAAACAAAATTTCCACCCAAACCCAATCAACCTATCAATATTTTATTTAATTTTGATTCAAACCAAAAGAAAATAAACCGGCCAGATACCGGGTTTCCGGCTGAGAAAATGGGGTTAGACTTAGATACCGCGTATTTTGCATAAACTAAAAAAGGTTTGTCCCAAATCCGCGGGATTTTGCTCCATCCTAAAGTGGTTTGCCCCGGAAACTGAGGATCCGGCAATATCCTAAACAGGTTTGCCTCAAATCCCCGAAATCCTGCTCCATCGAAAAAAAGTTGGCTCCGGAAACTCAGTTTCCGAATGTAATATCTGATAAACTGTGTGTTTTAGTATAATTTTAAAACAATAAATGATGAAAAACAATCTTACTACACTGAATGTTTCCCGGCTTCACCACGCAGAATTCGGGCAGCTGATCGTTCGCTTCTTTGAAGATTTTTCTAAAGCCGGCCTGAATGCGACCACCGATGCCGATTTTAAAACAATGTTTGATGCTTTGCAGGATCAGATTCCGACATTTAACAGTGCGCAAAACCAGGTGCAGGCCAGTGAAGAATCGAAAGATATTGCGAAACTGGATGAGGTGCGCGATGATGCACTGCAAAATCTGCGCAATGCTCTGAAGCCGTACCGCAAAACCAACGATACCGAAGAAGCGGGCGCTTATCAGGCACTTTCGCTTCTCATCTCAGAGTATAAAGATGCTGAAGACGATTCTCTGGAAGCCGAAACCAATAAGCTGAATACGCTCGCCGACCGTCTTGAGTCTGCAGATTACACAGGTCACGTAACTGAACTGGGAATAGGCAAATTTGTGAGTCGACTGAAGAACGCGAATACAGAGTTCAACGAACTGTTTTCGCAGCGTTCGTATAAAACTTCACAGAAAGATGCTGTGAATGTAAAACTTCTCAGAAAAAACATGGCAGCAGATTACGACCAGATGATTAATTATGTCGCCGCGCTCGCTGCTGTGAAGAGCGGAAACTACTACAAAGACATCCTGACGGTAATCAATAACGGCAGAACATATTTTGCGGATACGGTTCTTGCCAGAAGAAAACCCGGAAATCCGCCTGCAAATCCTGTCGCATAACCATAATTTTTTCTGAACTTATCTGTTCTCTATTATCCAAAACATAAAAAAAAGCCACTTTTCAGTGGCTTTCATTATTTAATAACTTTAAAATTATTCTTTAATCAGCTTCTCAGTAAGCTGAGAACCGTCTTTCAGAGAAACCTCAAGATAATACGTTCCTGCAGGAAGTGAAGCAACGTTTATTTTGGAACCTTCCAAAACAAGATTATTGATTTTTCTGCCGGTCGCATCGTATATAACCACCGATTTTACCTTTTCAACATTTTTGAAAGTCACGCTTTCCTTCGCCGGATTCGGATACAAAACAATGCCCGCATTTTCTTTTACGGTTTCAGTTGTCCCTAGAGATGCACTGCGCGTCAATGTCGCGTAACCTCTGTTTCCGCCATGATATGTAAGTGAAGTTGATGATCCTTTTGCGAAGAAAATATTGAGTGTAGACGCAGAATTTGGGATGGCAAAATCTCCGGCACCGCCAGTCAGTGATCTTGTCGCAACAATGGTACGGATGCCTGAAGCTACGTTATTAGAAACTTCTGTCCAGTCTTGCGCTGCATCAGCAGTCGGTGTATTTCCAATGCCACTGAATGAGTAATCTCTGGTACTCGCAACATTGTAAATAAATCCATCAGAACCGTTTGCCATTCCAGACTGGCCAAAACCAATTCCAAGATACGTTGTATCAGATCCCGTAAGTGTAATTGTCACCTGAGAAGGTGTGGTATCAAGTTTTACGGTCATTCCGGTGCTTCCGAGATTTACGGTTCCCGTCGTGAATTGTGCAGATGCGATACCTGCAATGAGTAAACTTAATGATAGTAGAATTTTTTTCATATTCAATTTTTTAAAAGGTTAATTATTTCTTTGTTTTCAGATTTCAGAGCGTACTCAAAAGGCGTCACGCCCATATTGTCTTTCAATGTTTTGTCGGCTTTGTTTTTCAGGAGAAGTTCTACCAGTTCTCTGTTGCCGTTTTTCACTGCCCAGAAAAGCGGTGTCGTTCCGCTGCTGTCAGCAATGTTGGGATCAGCATTTTTCTTCAGCAAATGTTCCACAAGATCTCTGTTGTAGTGCATCGAAAGTCCGGCCAGTGCCGTTCCTTCCTGACTTTTATAATTGACATCTTTTACATTGTCGATCAGAAAAGCTGCGACTTCTTTGTTCCCGCGGTAACTTGCGAGTATGAGTGGCGTAAAACCGTTGTCGTTGGTTTCGTTGATGACGTTGGGATTTTTCTTCATTAAAGTCTGAAGCTCGGCAACCGTTCCGCTTCTTGCGATGTCAAAAACAGATTTTTCCTTAGACTGCGCGGCGTATAATCCGGAAAATAATATTCCGAAAATGAGAATCAGATTTTTCATTGTTTTAAAAGTGCATAATTATACTGTACGTTCACCGTCTCGGCCACTTTTTTCATCACCATTTTCGGAATTTTCACTTTAAAATCAGCTGATTTTGCAACAAAATTTCCCTGCATAAAAACTTTTCCGTCTTTAAGATAAACCGTCGCAGCTGAAGAAACATTCTGATCAACCCCATGGAAATTCAAAACGCCCTGCATCGTAAATTTCTGCGGTGTTGCCGTGAGTTTGCTTTTATCAAAATTTAAAAGTTTTCCTTTAAAGGTTGACTTCGGATATTTTTCGGTCTCGGCGTAGCTTTCGTTAAAATGCTCTTCCATCAGTTTTGTTTTAAAATGAAAGTTTTTCACCATAGAAACCGACGCAAAATCGCCATTGTCTGCATTGAAAATCGCTAGATTGTTATCATCCTGCGCGTACACATCTTCAAACATCGGCAGCGAAGCTTCAAAAGTTACCTTTCCTGTTTTTGAACTGTATTTCTGGGCAGATAAAATTCCGCACGAAAAAATGACCGCTGAGAGTATTAAGATTTTTTTCATAAGATTATTTTAATTTTCCTGAAGTCCGTCTGCTTTCCATTTTAAAATCGTGTTGATCTGCGTTTGAGAAAGTGAACTTCCCTGCGGCATCTTTTGCGGATCGCCGGTTGGTCTCTGTATGCGTTCTAAAATGATATCGATATTGGCTTTCACCTGCGCATAATTGGTGTATGGTTTGAAAGTCGTTGCTCCGTGGCAGCTCAGACAGTTGGCATCCATGATCGGTTTCACGTCTGCAGTATATTTTACCGTTTCCGTTATCTGCCTGTTATCTGAGATTTCTTCGTAGGTGCGGCTTTCACATGAGATGGCGAGCGTTGCCAAAATCATTATCAGTACTGTTTTTTTCATTTAAAATACTCTGTAAAGATTAAACCCAAAAAAGATCTGTCCTTTTTCCCATTTTCCGGTCGCATTGGTGAGATATCCGATGTCGGAATTTAGTTGGGAATTGGTAAAAAGCAGCTGGAAAACGTGCCCGCCGGTTTCGATATCCATTCCTAATGAAAGCGGATTTCTGTAAAAACTGTGGTTATCAAAATTCACAAAATATTCAGCGTTGATGGAAATTCTTTTCGAAATCTTATACCGTCCGCCAATTCCTGCCAAAAACTGATTACTGTCTTCAATAGAAGGTTCGTAAAGGTTTTTATGAACGTACGATGGCGAAAGCTGCAAAGAAAATTTATCATTAAATCTTCTCGAAATCAACGCCTGCGATAAATAGGAAAGCCTGTCATTAAATTTTAAAAACGGATAATTGTCTTTGCTTAAATCTGTATTCGCGGCAATTACATTATAGCCGACAACATCCACGGGAAAAGAATCGCTTTGATGCAGCAGTTTGTATTTCCCGGCAAGTTCCCATGTTTTAAGATTGGTTTCGCGGGCAATACTTAATGAAATGGCATCCGTCAAACCATAGACAGCGCCGAGTTTTGTCGAAGCATCATCAAGACCGAAAAATGTTTTGAAACCTCTGCTCACATCGCCGAAACGGTGTGCCACGACAAAATACCAGTCATTTTTAGCGGCAAGTTTTGTGCTTTGTCCGGTTACGATCTGTAATGCTTTAAAAGCGGGAGCTTCAATTTTATCAGGAGTAGAAATGGTGTCGATATCTTTCAGAAGATCATCCTGCGCGAAGGTAAAAACTGAGAAAAAAACCGACAAAAAGAGGAGCGTTTTTGTCATTAAAGTGGTATAAATATTTCTGACAAAATTAGGCACTCACGTATCTAAAACTTGGTGACAAAAGTCACGCATACCACTATTTTATTGTAATAATTTCTGTTACATCACCCTGTAAAATACTAATGCCGGATCTACTTTGAAAAACATCGCCTTCATTTTCCATTTTTTTTAAAATACGGCTGACTACTTCGCGGGAAGTTCCGAGCTTGGCGGCGATTTCGCGGTGTGTAATTTTAATGGGATTTAGACCTGTTGCGTCGATCTGCTGAGAAATATAATTGAAAATTCTTTTATCCAGTTTGTGAAAAACCGCATCGTTGATGGTATTCATCAGATCAGAAAAACGGCGGTCATATTCCACAAAGAATAATCGCGAAAGCTCAGGATAACGTACAAGCATACTTTGAACTACCCCTACAGGAATTACTAAAATCTCAGAATCTTCTTCAGCAACAATGTTTACGCGGCTTGTGTAGTTTTTGAAAATTGCAGAGAAAGTCATGAGACAACTTTCTGAAGGTTTTAGATAATAGTAAATCAGTTCTCGTCCGTCATTCAGAGTATACACTTTGAGCGATCCGCTGAGGAGAAAAAAAATATTTTTGATTTTATCGTTTTCAGAGATCACTTCGCATTTGGACTTTATGAAAGTTTTGACACCGGCATCTTCTATTTCCTGAAGGAAGCTGTCACCGAGAAAGCCAAATTTGTGTGCGAGAATATTTTCGCCTGATACGCTCATGATATTAAAATAAAAAACAAAGTTATATTTTTTTTGTAATTACTGACTTACACGAAAATAGATTTTTACGATTATTAAATCCACTTAAAATAATTTTGTTATGGAAAACCGTAAATAATTACTACAAAATATATGTATCTTGTTTTCCATTCTCTTTAACTAAAAAAACTTAAAAACTATGAAAAAGTATGCCGAAAAATCAAGATTGATTTTGCAAAACATTAACAACGAAATTGGGGTTGACTTCACACAATACAGTGATAATGAAGCAATAAACAAAATTGTAGAATTAATAAACATCCAAAAATATTCTTTACAACGCATCTAAAAACCAGTAATTTTTTGTCTTCTGTTATTCTTGACAGGATTCTGGCTTTTTACTTTCAACCTTTTTGGATATATATTATACGGAATACTTGGATCAATGTTATTTATAACGGTAGGTATATTTTTTGGTTTGATAATGCTGTTGAAAAATCTAAAAGCTGATCTAAAATATATCATAAACTCCGCTCTAGATCATACGCTTAATATCTGCAATGATTTTACGACGATTAATTCTAATATCAACAATGTGAAAAATCCGGCGGCAATGATTTTTCAAGGTGTTATTTCTGCTGTGATAGTTCCAAGCTTAACCAAGCATTTTGGAAAAGTTCCAGTTGCCGGTCGTTTTTTAATGAAAGGTTCAGATAAAGCGTTGACATTTGCAGTTTCGCAACTAAAACTTCAGGAAGATAAACTGATGGTCAGCGAATATATCGGGCGAGGGCACACTGTTATTGCCGTACGGATTGAATCTATCCAAAATTTCATCAGAACTTTCAATGTAAAGACTGATCAGTTTTTAAATTCATGCTTTTCACCAATACAGACTCCAATAAAAATTTCATTTTATATAACTGCAACTTTTACGTTCGTGTTCATATTGGGATGCTATTTTCTTCAGAACCGATTCTTTTAAAACAAAAACGTCCCGGATTTTCCGGGACGTTTTTTATTTTGATTAAGAAAATTTCTTATGCGTTTACATTGTTTCCGCCTAATACGAAAGGCTCAACTTCTTTGATTTCGCCAAACTGCTGCTCGTAGTTTGCGATGTTTTGCTGAAGTGCAGTAAGTACTCTTTTTGCATGAAGCGGCGCAAGAATTACTCTAGAACGCACGTTTGCCTGCTGTACTCCCGGCATAAGCTGGATAAAATCTACTACAAACTCAGATGGAGAATGGTTTACTAAAGCAAGGTTACAGTAAACGCCTGAAGCTACCATTTCGTTCAGTTGAATGTTGATGTTGTTTGGATCTTGATTTTGATTTTGGTTGTCCATTTTTTTTATTTAAAGTTTTATAAAGTTCAAGGTTCAAAAATAAATTAAAAGTTTGAACCCTGAACATTAAAATTAAAATTAATTAAGATCTTCGAATTCTTTTTTAGAACCTACGATCACGTTCTGATACTCCTTAAGACCTGTACCTGCAGGAATTCTGTGACCTACAATTACATTTTCTTTAAGACCATTCAGACTGTCTACTTTACCTGCCACAGCTGCTTCATTCAATACTTTCGTAGTTTCCTGGAACGATGCTGCAGACATGAACGACTTGGTTTGAAGTGCCGCTCTTGTGATACCCTGAAGTACCGGAGTTGCTGTCGCAGGCAATGCCTCACGTACTTCTACCAATGCCTGATCTTCACGCTTCAGTTTCGAGTTTTCGTCTCTCAGTTCTTTTGTAGTAATCATCTGACCTGGTTTGAATTCTTTCGAATCGCCAGCTTCAGTTACTACTTTGAGACCAAATACTCTGTTGTTTTCCTCAAGGAAATCATATTTGTGCTCAAGTGCTCCTTCTAAGAACTGCGTGTCTCCACCGTCTACGATAGAAACTTTTGTCATCATCTGTCTTACGATGATTTCGAAATGCTTGTCGTCGATTTTCACACCCTGAAGACGGTAAACTTCCTGAATTTCATTTACCAGATATTCCTGTACCGCAGTTGGTCCTTTGATTTTCAGAATATCATCCGGAGTAACTGAACCGTCTGAAAGTGGCGAACCAGCTCTCACGAAGTCATTCTCCTGAACCAAAATCTGGTTTGATAATTTTACCAAATAGATTTTACGCTCACCAGTTTTCGCTTCAACGATCAATTCTCTGTTACCTCTCTTGATTTTTCCGTAAGAAACTACACCGTCGATTTCTGTTACTACAGCTGGGTTTGATGGGTTTCTTGCTTCAAATAACTCGGTAACTCTTGGAAGACCACCCGTGATATCACCCGCTTTCGCAGATTTTCTCGGGATTTTGATCATTACCTTACCGGCTTTGATCTTCTCACCATCATTTACCATTAAGTGGGCTCCTACCGGTAAGTTGTATGCTTTCTGCTCAACACCTTTAGAATCTACCACTTTAAGCGTAGGTACCGCTTTTTTATTTCTTGATTCTGAAATTACTTTCTCCTCAAAACCTGTCTGCTCATCAATCTCCAGTTGGAAAGAAATACCTTGGATAATATCCTCGTACTCTACTTTACCTGAAGTTTCAGCGATAATTACCGCGTTGTAAGGATCCCATTTTGCAATAAGATCTCCTTTTTTCACGTGATCACCAGATTTCACGGTCAACTGTGAACCGTAAGGTACATTGGCAACCATCAACGGCGTTCTCACATCATTATCAGCAACCAATCTGAATTCTGTCGTACGCGAAACCACAACTTCTGCCTTGTTTCCGTTTTCGTCTTCAGAAGTAATTGTTCTCACTTCGTCCAGTTCTACGATACCGTCTCTTCTGGCAACAATTGAAGGGTTTTCGGACACGTTTGTAGAAACACCACCCTGGTGGAAGGTTCTCAATGTAAGCTGAGTTCCCGGTTCACCAATAGACTGTGCTGCGATTACGCCTACTGCTTCTCCCATGTGGATTTTCTTACCGGTCGCCAGGTTTCTACCGTAGCATTTAGCACAAATTCCTTTTTTGGTTTCGCAAGTTAGTGGTGATCTTACTTCTACCGCTTCGATTCCCAGTTCCTCTATTTTTTTCGCTAAAACTTCGTCGATGATCTGATCTGCATCAGCAATCAACTCGTCAGTTTCAGGGTCATACATATTATGAAGGGAAACTCTACCTAAGATTCTTTCAGAAATTCTTTCAACGATTTCGTCATTTTTCTTAAGTGCAGTAACTTCTGTACCTCTTAACGTTCCACAATCCTGTTCAGTGATGATTACATCCTGAGCAACGTCTACCAATCTTCTCGTTAAATAACCTGCATCGGCAGTTTTCAATGCGGTATCCGCAAGACCTTTACGGGCACCGTGAGTAGAGATAAAGTATTCAAGGATGGAAAGACCTTCCTTAAAGTTTGCAAGAATCGGGTTTTCGATAATTTCCGCACCGGTAGAACCAGCTTTCTGCGGTTTTGCCATCAAACCTCTCATACCCGATAACTGACGGATCTGTTCCTTAGAACCCCTCGCACCAGAATCAAGCATCATGTATACAGAATTGAATCCACCTTGGTCAACTTTCATTCTGCTCATGATCATTTCAGTTAATCCGGCGTTGGTGTTTGTCCAAACGTCGATTACCTGATTGTAACGTTCTGTATCTGTAATAAGACCCATGTTATAGTTGGCTCTGATTTCGTCTACCGTTTCAATAGATGTCGCAATCATTTTCTTTTTCTCAACAGGAACAACAATGTCACCAAGTGAGAAAGAAAGACCACCTTTGAATGCATTTGAATAACCTAAGTCTTTCATCGCATCAAGGAACTTCACTGTTGTAGGGAAGTCTGTATCTGCCAAAACCCGACCGATAACATTTCTTAATGATTTCTTCGTAAGAAGTTCATTAATATATCCTGACTGCTTAGGAACGATTTGGTTAAATAAAATTCTACCAACAGAAGTTTCAGCTAACTTAGTCGTGATTTCGCCGTTTTCTTTAATTGGAAGTCTACATCTTACTTTAGCGTTCAATGAAACTCTACCTTCAGCATAAGCAATTTCTGCTTCTTCCGGAGAATAGAAAGCAAGACCTTCACCTAAAACTTTTTTATCTTCTGTAGAGCTTAATTCTTTGGTCATGAAATAAAGACCCAAAACCATATCCTGAGAAGGTACCGTAATCGGAGAACCGTTTGCAGGGTTCAAGATATTCTGAGAGCCTAACATCAATAACTGAGCTTCCAAGATCGCTTCAGGACCTAACGGTAAATGTACCGCCATCTGGTCACCATCGAAATCGGCATTAAATGCTGTCGTTACCAATGGGTGTAGCTGAATCGCTTTACCTTCGATCATCTTCGGCTGGAAAGCCTGAATACCCAATCTGTGAAGCGTAGGTGCTCTGTTTAGTAAAACAGGGTGACCTTTCATCACGTTTTCAAGGATATCATATACCACAGGTTCTTTTCTGTCGATGATTCTCTTTGCAGATTTTACGGTTTTTACAATTCCTCTTTCGATCAGTTTTCTGATGATAAACGGTTTGTAAAGTTCAGCTGCCATATCTTTAGGAATACCACATTCGTGAAGCTGTAAGTTTGGACCTACAACAATTACCGAACGAGCAGAGTAATCTACCCTTTTCCCTAGTAAGTTCTGACGGAAACGACCTTGCTTACCTTTCAATGAATCCGAAAGTGATTTCAATGGTCTGTTTGATTCAGATTTTACTGCAGAAGATTTTCTTGTATTATCAAATAAAGAATCTACAGATTCCTGAAGCATACGCTTCTCGTTTCTCAAGATTACTTCAGGAGCTTTGATCTCCAATAATCTCTTCAAACGGTTATTTCTGATGATTACTCTTCTGTAAAGGTCATTTAAATCGGAAGTTGCGAAACGTCCTCCATCCAAAGGGACCAATGGTCTCAATTCTGGCGGTATTACAGGAAGCACACGCATGATCATCCACTCTGGCTTATTGATCATTCTCGTATTCGCACCTCTCAATGCTTCTACAACGTTTAGTCTTTTAAGAGCTTCAGTTCTTCTTTGTTTTGAACCTTCGTTGTGAGCTTTATGTCTCAAATCGAAAGACAAAGCATCTAGATCGATTCTCTTCAACAATTCTTCCACCGCTTCAGCACCCATTTTGGCGATGAATTTATTCGGGTCAGAATCATCAAGATACTGGTTTTCTGTAGGAAGAGTTTCCATGATATCAAGATACTCTTCTTCCGTAAGAAATTCTTTCTCATCGAAATCTGAACCATCTAATTTCTTCGCGATACCTTGCTGAATCACAACATATCTCTCGTAATAGATGATCATATCCAACTTCTTGGAAGGAATACCCAAAAGGTAACCGATTTTGTTTGGTAAAGAACGGAAATACCAAATGTGCGCAATAGGAACAACCAAACCGATGTGTCCGATTCTTTCTCTACGTACTTTTTTCTCCGTAACCTCTACACCACAACGGTCACAGACGATCCCTTTGTAACGAATTCTCTTGTATTTACCACAAGCACATTCGTAATCTTTGATAGGTCCGAAGATTTTTTCACAGAACAAACCGTCTCTTTCAGGTTTGTGCGTTCTGTAGTTAATGGTTTCCGGTTTTAAAACTTCCCCTCTGGAATCCTGTAAAATAGATTCCGGTGAAGCCAAACCGATGGTTATTTTATTAAAACGACTTGTTTTATTTTTATTTGACATTTGTTAGATTTTAAATTTTAGATTTCAGATTTTAGATTAACTTTTGAATGTTACCATTCAACATTTATAATTTAAAATTTAAAATTATTCCTCTAGTCTTACGTCTAATCCAAGACCTTGCAGCTCGTGAAGTAATACGTTGAAAGATTCCGGAATACCAGGTTCTGGCATTGCTTCTCCTTTTGCGATCGCTTCATACGTTTTCGCTCTACCAATCACGTCATCCGACTTTACAGTCAAGATTTCTCTAAGGATATTTGATGCACCGAAAGCTTCAAGTGCCCAAACCTCCATCTCACCGAATCTCTGACCACCAAACTGAGCTTTACCACCCAATGGCTGCTGAGTAATCAATGAATATGGCCCGATAGAACGTGCGTGCATTTTGTCATCAACCATGTGTCCTAATTTCAACATATAGATGATACCAACTGTTGCAGCCTGCGTAAATCTTTCTCCGGTACCGCCATCATAAAGATACGTGTGGCCGAATTGAGGTAAACCTGCTTTCTCTGTATATTCTGTAATCTGATCTAAAGTAGCACCATCAAAAATCGGCGTTGCGAAAGTCATTCCTAACTTCTGACCAGCCCATCCAAGAACAGTTTCGTAAATCTGACCGATATTCATACGTGAAGGTACCCCAAGTGGATTCAATACGATATCCACCGGTGTTCCGTCTTCCAGGAACGGCATATCTTCTTCACGAACGATTCTCGAAACGATCCCTTTGTTACCGTGACGGCCTGCCATTTTATCTCCAACGTTCAGTTTACGTTTTTTAGCGATATATACTTTAGCCAATTTCATGATCCCGGCAGGAAGCTCATCTCCGATAGAAATTGCAAATTTCTCACGGTTTTTCACCCCTTGAATATCGTTGAATTTGATTTTATAATTGTGAATCAACTGTTTGATCAATTCATTCTTATCGTTGTCGACCGTCCAGTCTGCACCGCTTACGTTTACATAATCTTCAACTGAAGTCAATAATTTGTGCGTGAACTTTATTCCTTTTCCGATGATTTCTTCATCTAAGTCGTTGGTAACTCCCTGAGAAGTTTTACCGCTAACCAAAGTGTTTAGCTTTTCGATCAAATTATTTCTCAACTCGTCAAACTTCGCTTTGTAAGTATTTTCAATCTCTTCAAGCTTCAGTTTTTCTTCAGTTCTCTTCTTTTTATCTTTGATATTTCTAGAGAACAATTTTTTGTCGATCACAACACCTCGCAATGATGAATCTGCTTTCAAAGAAGCATCTTTCACATCACCGGCCTTGTCGCCGAAGATTGCTCTAAGAAGTTTCTCTTCCGGAGTCGGGTCAGATTCACCTTTTGGCGTGATCTTACCGATCATGATATCACCAGGCTTCACGTCAGCACCGATTCTGATCATTCCGTTTTCATCAAGATCTTTTGTAGCTTCTTCAGATACGTTTGGAATATCTGCTGTAAGCTCTTCCATACCCAATTTGGTATCACGAACTTCAAGAGAATACTCATCCACGTGGATTGAAGTAAACCAGTCTTCACGTACAACTTTTTCGTTGATTACAATTGCATCCTCAAAGTTGTATCCTTTCCAAGGCATGAAGGCTACCACTAAGTTTCTACCAAGAGCCAATTCTCCGTTCTCAGTTGCATAACCGTCGCAAAGAACCTGACCTTTTTCTACCGTCTCACCAATTCTTACGTTTGGTCTCAAAGTAATTGTCGTGCTCTGGTTGGTTTTTCTGAACTTCGTCAGTTTATATGTTTTCGTAGCAGACTCGAATGATACAAGATCTTCGTCATCGCTTCTCTCATATTTAATGATGATTTTATCAGCATCTACGTATTCTACTTTACCTTTTCCTTCAGCATTGATTAAGATTCTAGAATCTTTGGCAACCTGCTGCTCAAGACCCGTACCTACAATCGGAGCCTGTGGCTTCAACAAAGGAACTGCCTGACGCATCATGTTTGATCCCATCAACGCACGGTTAGCATCATCATGCTCAAGGAAAGGAATCAATGATGCAGAAATACCGGAAATCTGGTTTGGTGCAACGTCGATCAGATTAACCTGTGAAGGCTCAACTACAGGATAATCACCATCCAGACGGGCAGTGATTCTGTTGGTTAAGAATCCTCCGTTGTCATCCAGTTCTACGTTTGCCTGCGCGATTACTTTATCTTCTTCATCTTCTGCATTCAGGTAGATAGGATCTGCATTAAGATCGATTTTGCTGTTTTCAACTTTTCTGTACGGAGTTTCGATGAAACCTAACGTGTTGATTTTTGCATAAATACCTAATGAAGAGATCAAACCAATGTTTGGTCCTTCAGGAGTTTCGATCGGACAGATACGGCCATAGTGTGTATGGTGAACGTCACGCACCTCGAAACCTGCTCTTTCTCTCGATAAACCACCAGGTCCCAGAGCAGAAAGTCTACGCTTGTGCGTGATTTCTGATAGTGGGTTGGTTTGGTCCATAAACTGAGAAAGCTGGTTGGTACCAAAGAATGAGTTAATAACTGATGTTAAAGTCTTCGCATTAACAAGATCAAGCGGAGTAAAGATTTCGTTATCTCTAACGTTCATTCTCTCTTTAATCGTTCTTGCAATTCTCGAAAGACCTACACCAAACTGACCTGCCAATTGCTCACCAACAGTCTTAATTCTTCTGTTTGAAAGGTGATCAATATCATCCACATCAGTTTTAGAATTTACCAGCTCGATAAGGTGTCTTACGATCGCAATGATATCTTCTTTTGTAAGAACCTCAGTTGTAGTCGGGATGTTAAGATTCAACTTTTTATTCAATCTGTAACGTCCTACTTCACCTAGAGAATATCTTTGCTCAGAGAAGAATAATTTCTCAATGATTCCTCTTGCAGTCTCCTCATCGGGTGGATCTGCATTTCTCAGCTGACGGTAAATATATTCTACAGCCTCTTTTTCTGAGTTGGTTGGATCTTTCTGTAATGTATTCTGAATGATAGAGAACTCGTTGCTGTTTTCTTTGTGAATCAAAATTGATTTCACACCAGCTTCAAGAATAAGATCTAAATGTTCCTTTTCAAGAACCGTTTCTCTGTCTAAGATAATTTCGTTTCTTTCGATAGAAACTACTTCACCTGTATCTTCGTCTACAAAATCTTCAAACCATGTGTTCAAAACTCTTGCAGCCAAAGTTCTTCCTTCTACTTTTTTAAGCGCAGCTTTAGAAACTTTCACTTCTTCAGCAAGATCAAAAATCTGAAGAATGTCTTTATCAGATTCAAAACCGATCGCTCTTAACAATGTAGTTAAAGGCAATTTTTTCTTACGGTCGATATACGCGTACATTACGCTGTTGATATCGGTTGTGAATTCCATCCAAGATCCTTTAAAAGGAATAATTCTTGAATAGTATAATTTTGTACCGTTGGCGTGGTATGTCTGTCCGAAGAATACACCCGGAGATCTGTGTAACTGAGTTACAATAACACGCTCTGCTCCATTAATAATAAATGAACCAGACGGAGTCATATAAGGAACCGGACCTAAATAAACATCCTGTACAACGGTCTGAAAATCTTCATGCTCAGGATCTGTACAGTATAATTTTAGTCTGGCTTTTAGAGGAACGGAATACGTTAAACCTCTTTCCACACACTCATCGATTGAGTAACGTGGTGAATCTACAAGATAATCCAAAAACTCAAGTACAAACTGGTTTCTGGAGTCTGTGATTGGAAAATTTTCCTGGAAGGTTTTGTGCAAACCTTCTTTCTTACGGTCTTCAGGAAGCGTGTCTAGCTGGAAAAATTCTTTGAAAGACTCTAACTGGATATCCAAAAAGTCTGGCGTGATAATTTTTCCTTTCGCCGTAGAGAAATTAATTCTCTCGTTTCCTTTAGTAATTGCTGTTGTTTTACTCATAAAACTTTTAAAGAAAGGGTTAAAAAATATTTTGATTAACAAAAATATCAGAAAGAACACCGGAAAAGATTAAAACAAAATAGGCGAAAGTGTTTTGGCGCACACAGAAGAGCCTGATTGTGATAACTTTAAACTGAATTTTCTTTCTAACTGCAACGCTGGTATATCTTTTCACAGCGTAATGCAAAATATTTTTAAATTTCGATCAGAACAAACAAGGCATATCTTAAACAAAAAATTCCCTTTCAGAAAATGAAAGAGCTGATTAAGAATGTTTTACAAAAAATATGTTGTTGTTTGCGCCAAAAGAACTGCAAATATACAACATATATTTCATTTATACAAAAATTAACCACTTCGTTTTGAAGTGGTTAATCTATTAAATATTACTGTTTCCAGAAAGACCAGAATTTGCCGTTGTATACAGCAAGCTGTTTATTTTTAACATCATAAACAATCATTCCCGGTGCAGGATTGTTAATATTAAGATGCGGACTGTCAACTTTCGGTAACACCATGGCTTTGGTCGTGTCTTCCAAAACTAAAATTCCCGGTGTGGCAGTCGGTGTTCCCACGCTTACTTTTGCTGTTGCTGCATCGCTTAGTGTATTTTGAAGAAGAGCACCATCTACGTTGGTAAGCGGATCAACAGTAGAACCGCCGGTATCGACAGACAAATCTTTCCATGCAGCACTATACCGCACTTTTATTTTTTTGTCTGAAAGGTCATAAACCATCGTACCGTTTACCGCTCCGGTAACCCCTGCAACATTGTCGACCCACGAAAGAACCATTCCTCTGTTGTCACTTCCAAAGTCTAGCGACGTGGAAGGATTTACAGTTGTCTTACCGATAGAAATTTGTGACAAAGCAAGCCCGGAAAGCGATAACATGAATATTGCTAAATAGTTTTTCATTACTGATTACGTTAAATTTTAAATTAATTAATCGGACAAGTCTGTGTATTAAAACATGCCCAGCCAGCTGGTGTACCCGTGGTATTCACCTGAAGACAGTCTAAAGTTATATTATAAACCATCATCCCTTCTATAAGATCTGCTGCTGGAATTGCTGCAATCTGTGTTGTCGTAAGTCTGTTTGGAACAAAACCTTTCGTTCTTGATTCAAGTACAGTCCACGCACCTTTTCTCACCATTGGCCAGTTCCCCTGATCTACACCGGCTCTTCTCAAAGCCGTAATTCCGTGGTTACTGTTTAATTGTCCTCCGAGAGTTGCTATAGCGGGCTTATAACAGAAACAGGCAGAAATTGCGCTGTTTTGCGAAGCACCGATAAGCTGACCAATAGTTCCTGCGCCGTTATCTGCCAGACCCCCAGGATTCACAAGATTCGGAATTCCCTGAGCATTTACACCACCGGTCGTAGCGATATTGATACTTCCGTTTGCGTTCAACTGAGAATTCTGAACATTTTCATTTCCTTCAATAGCATCAAAACAGTTATCGTTATCAGAATCCAAATCCAGGTAATTAGGAATTCCGTCGTTGTCTGTATCGGTATTACAATTGGCATTATAAACTCCGAAAATAATACCATGAGGATCATTTCCACCAGCAAGCGTCATTACGACAGACGCTACATTTGCAGGAACTAAAAAGAATGTATATCCTTGAGCTGTTCCCGTTGGTGTACTGGTAGAAAATATATTTCCCGTCGCTCCCTGCACAGGTGTCACGCCGTTCAGTAGAGAAAACTGGTTGGTATTAAAAACATTTACATTACTCGCCACAGTAAGCGGCACCGAAAATGTATTTGTAACCGACTGACCTTCCCCACCCAATCCTGCAATTCCGATGATATACTGATAGGAGTTATTGGCAGTGCTGATCGATGATGCGGTAACTCCAAAGTCAACTGAAAATGTTCTGGCAACAGTACCTACGATATCTAAATATGTAGTGGAAAAAGGAGCGGTCTGTACTCCATTTACGTTAGTTGTTGCTGTAGCAACTGGCGGAGTAAATGAATTCCAGGTGTTTCCCAGCCCGGTAGATGTTCTCGTTACGGTTACACCACCTCCAGGCAAGGTTGCTCCAGGAGGGACCAATGGAAATACAGCTGTGTTCAATGCATTTAAAGCAGTGATGCTGGTTGCGTTAATCGTTGCCATTGTAACAGTTGCCGTACATCCTTCGGCAGTATCCAAAATACCATCATTATCATCATCGAGATCGATACTATTCGGCACACCGTCAAAATCGGTATCAGCAATAACTGTCACAGAAATCGTAGCAGGAGCAGAAGTCGCAGGAAGATTAGCACCATCCAAAGTAAAATTATCCTGAATTGTATACGGAATCGTCGCTGTACCTACAAATGTTGAAACCGGTGTGAAAGTTACATTTCCGCCAGTCACCGTCCAGGTTCCCTGCGTATTTGTGAATGTCGTCTGAAAACCTTGTGTTGCAGGATCAAGATCAACCGATGTTAAATTTAAACTTCCGCCGGGATCAGAATCATTAGCAGTAACACTGAAAGTTACCGGAGCATTTTGCAAAGTATTTGCGGCATCAGCACCTGCAGTAGGGACGCCGTTAATCGCGTTTGGCGACACTGAAATCTGAACGGTCTCAGCATTCAAAAATCCGGCAGCATTGTTTGTGACTCCCGTCGCATTTGTACGCGCAGCAAATGTTAAATTATTTGTAGCCGCTGTCGCAGTAAATGTGACTTTTTGAGTCTGCCACGCATTTGTCGTAGTGGTCAGAATCTGCTGACCGTTACCTGTACCATCTACAGTTGTGGTAAAATTATCAATATATTTTCCGGAGTAGGCGAAATTACTGAATCCGGTCTGATTGGTGGCAGCAGTAAGACTGTAAAAATAAAGTTCGTAAACTCTACCCGTAACCAAAGTGGTAAGTGAAACTCTTACTGATTCTTCATTACCTGTCAAAGTTCCCAAATCTCTCAGAGAAACCCAGTTTGTATGAGCATTTGGAGGTAAAGGCAACGTTAACAGCACAGTTCCGCCGTTTGGCGTTGTCACCCAGTTTGCGCCTCCTCCGCTATTAGGGGATACGTTCGTAGATGCGACAGTCGCTGTAGACTTATCCGGGGTTCCAGAGACGAAAGTCCACCCTGTTGGTACACAGTTGTAACAGGTTACTGAATTGGTATTTGAAGGTAAAACAGTTTGTGCTTTTACTGAAGAAAATATAAATACTGATGATAACCAGCAAAAATTAATTATAGATTTAAATTTCATAAAATTATGTATTAGCTTATCATTCACTCAAGTGTTTAAGTGATATTTAATTTAAAAAAACGAAAAAATTAAGCTAATAAAGGAGGCGGTCGCTGCGAAAAAGCATCGCTGGAACAGTATGATAATGAAATTGTATTGTAATAATTTACTTCTATGTAATGAAACGACGAAAGCAGAATATTTTCATAATAAAAAACTTTCGAAAAAATTATTTTTGATAAATCGTGATGATTTAAAATAGAAAAATGCCGTATAGAGTTTCCTGTTGTAAAATAAGTATCTGAAGCTTCGTTGTGAAAAATTACCGACAGATTCTGTTTCGCTTTTCTGTCAGTGAGACTCTTCAGCTGCTTTGCCAAAGTTGCACTCATTAATTGGGTTCTGTTTCTGACAATTAAATGAGATTTCTTATTCTTTTTGACAGCAACTGTTCGGGAAGATTTCCCGGTAAGAATCGTGGTGCCGCTTTTAGAATTTAAAACAACAGCATTTTTTACTGTGATTTTTTTGGAAGCAATCTCAGCATTAAAAACCGCGTCATCAGAATAAATCTTTGCTCCGCCGGTAAGTACAATAGAAGGTGAATTGTTTTGCTCCTGAGAATCTGTGCTTTGAGCCGATAAATGCGAGACGAGGAAAAGCAGCAGCGAAAAAAGGCTTTTGCCGAAGAAACCGCCCGTGAAACGAATTTTTTTCTTCTGCGGAAAGAGTTTAGTTCTTGACTGCATATACACCGATATTTCCGGTGCAAAAGTAATACAAATTATTAAATTTACAATTATTGCAACGTGAAATTATAAATAATTACAAATTATAAATAATTATGTAACTGAATTAATAATTATAAAGCGAATAATTTAAATATTAAATAAACTATTAATTGATATTATTTAGTGTAATTCATTTTTTGATGAAAATTTTAAACAAAAAAAGCGGTAAAGAATAATCTTTACCGCTTCGTATCTGGAATAATTTAAAATTATTTCAATTCTACTTCAGCACCAGCTTCTTCAAGTTGCTTCTTAAGAGCTTCAGCTTCGTCTTTAGAGATACCAGTTTTGATCGCAGCAGGAGCTCCGTCTACGATATCTTTAGCTTCTTTAAGACCAGCACCAGTTAAATCTTTTACCAATTTAACGATAGCCAATTTAGAAGCACCAGCAGCTTTAAGGATTACGTCGAATTCTGTTTTTTCTTCAACAGCTTCGCCAGCTCCAGGACCAGCCATTACTACTGCAGCAGCAGCAGGCTCGATTCCGTACTCGTCTTTAAGGATAGTTGCTAATTCTTGAACGTCTTTTACTGTAAGGTTTACTAGCGTTTCAGCTAAATTTTTTAAATCTGACATTGTTGTAATGTTTTTGTTGATTGTTTTATTTAATTTTTTTTGAGAGTCTTATTCAGCAGCAGGAGTTTCTCCTTCTGCAGCAGCTTCCGGAGCATCAGCAGCTGGAGTTTCTTCCGCAGCAGGAGCAGCTTCTTCAGCTTTAGCTTCTGATGTTTCAGATTTGTTTTGAAGAGCCGAAACAACTCTTTGGATAGGAGACTGAAGCAATCCGATGATTTCACCGATCATTTCTTCTCTAGACTTGATGTTTACTAAGGCATCAAGATTATTGTCACCTACGTAGAAAGTTTCCTGTACGAAAGCTGATTTTAAAGCCGGCTTCTCTTCTTTTTTTCTGAAGTCTTTGATTAATTTTGCCGGAGCGTTAGCCGTTTCAGCAATCATTAATGCAGAGTTTCCTTTGAAAGTTTCAAACATTTCAGAGAAATCTACACCGTCGATCTGCTCCATTGCTTTCTGCAAAAGTGTATTTTTCACCACTTTTACTTTGATATTCTGCTTGAAAGCCTGTCTTCTGAAGTCTGAAGCTTTACCAGCGTTCAAACCTTCAAGATCTGCTACGTAAACTACTTTTGCATCCTGAAGCAAATCTTTGATCTCTTGTATCGCTACAACTTTTTGGTCTTTTGTCATTGTCTTAAGGATTATTATTAGTTAACAGCTTTAGTATCGATTGCAATACCAGGGCTCATTGTAGAAGACAAATAAATGCTTTTTACATAAACACCTTTAGCTGCAGTCGGTTTCATTTTAATCAAAGTAGAGATCAGTTCCTGAGCATTCTCTCTGATTTTGGCAGCATCAAAAGATACTTTACCAATACCAGCGTGAATAATTCCATATTTGTCTACTTTGAAATCAATTTTACCAGCTTTCACCTCAGTTACCGCTTTACCGATTTCCATAGTTACAGTACCTGATTTTGGATTTGGCATAAGACCTCTTGGTCCTAAAACTCTACCCAAAGGTCCCAGTTTACCCATAACTGCAGGCATAGTAACGATTACGTCAACATCCGTCCAACCTTCTTTTATTTTCTGTAAGTATTCGTCTAAACCTACGTAGTCTGCACCTGCTTCTCTCGCTTCAGCTTCTTTATCCGGAGTCACTAAAGCCAAAACTTTAACATCTTTACCGGTACCGTGAGGAAGAGATACTACACCTCTTACCATTTGGTTAGCTTTTCTTGGATCTACACCCAGTCTTACGGCGATATCTACAGAAGCATCAAACTTTGCTGTGTTCACCTCTTTCACAAGAGCAGAACCTTCTTCAAGGTTATAGATTCTTCCTTTTTCTACTTTGCTTACCGCTTCCTTTTGCTTTTTTGTCAATTTTGCCATCTTCTTCAGTATTAAGCGTTAGTTGGTTTAGTTCCTGTTACTCTTAATCCCATAGATCTGGCAGTTCCTGCAACCATTGAAAGTGCAGAATCCATTGTAAAGCAGTTTAAGTCGCTCATTTTATCTTCAGCGATTTTCTTTACTTGATCCCAAGATACAGAACCCACTTTGTTTCTGTTTGGTTCACCAGAGCCACCTTTGATTTTAGCCGCATCCATCAACTGGATTGCTGCAGGAGGAGTTTTGATAACGAATTCAAAAGATTTGTCTTCGTATACTGTAATTACTACAGGCAAAACTTGTCCTGGCTTATCTTGGGTTCTCCCGTTAAATTGCTTACAAAACTCCATGATGTTCACACCTGCAGAACCCAATGCCGGGCCTACTGGTGGAGAAGGGTTGGCAGCGCCACCTTTCACCTGAAGTTTTACCATTTTAAAGACTTTTTTAGCCATTTCTTTTTTTTTAAATTTGAATAATGAATGAGTTTGGAAGCATTATTATTCCGTAAGTCATTTGTTCTCACATCAAATGAGCCTACTTTTCGGACTGCAAAACTATGAAATTATTTTTAATTAGCAAACAATCAACGTTTTTAATTAAATAAAAATTTGAAAATCTTTTATTCTTTGTCGCTGAAAAAGTTTGGAGTCAGTTTATTTAAAGGAATCTGCACACCAATTCTGATCTGATTATATGGGAAATACCGGATTCCATACTGAAACTGTCCAAATATCTGAATTTTGTGCAGATCAAAACTTAATTTTGACGCATATACTAATGGCTGATCCCCATAATCTTCTACACGACGAATCCAGCCGTTATATCCCGAAACGGTATTTTCCCAGCGAATGTTTTTATGTCTAAGCATCAGTTTAAAACCATACATCAACGCATCGTCCTGCACATTAAGATTGGGTGTCTGTACATCCCAGGAGAAAAATCCTAGATCAGTAGAAAACCTGATTTCATCAAGAAATGCATTCTCAAGCTGGAAAGATTTTCCTACTTCCACATCGAAATAATAACCTGCTGTATCGAAAAAACGACGGTTATCAAAAGCATTTCCTGAAGCCGTTTTTAAAGTTGCATTCACGACAATTGCCGGTCTTTTTTCATTTTCAGATAAAACTTTAATTCTTGTCTGCATGTAAAAGTCGCCGGTTGCCACACCTTTGTTTTTCTGCATTGCTCTTCTTTGTACGATTTCATCGGTAACACTGTAATTTTCAATGGTCGTTTTCCAGAATTTTACCGAAACTTTTTCGGGAACCAAAGGAATTTCAGCCCGAACAAAATTTGAAATCGTCTGATCACCAAATCCGAAGTAATAATCACCCATAATTTCCAGCTGAGTTTCTTTTGGTATCGCCGCTCCTGTAAACTCAGGAACCGGATTGGCATTGGGACCAAAATAATTTGTGGTGTGGTGAATCAACTGAGATTTAAAAGCCGTTGAAATGACTGTAAACATCATTAATAAAATCCTCTTCATTATTTAAAATCAATTTATAAATCCAATTTTGGATCTTCATATGAAAATTTAAAATAAAAAAAACCAGTCTATAACAGACTGGTTTAGTATTTTTAAAGTTTATATTATACTTTCTCTACCTGCATGAAACTCAGTTCCATTGGAGTTTTTCTTCCAAAAATTAAAACAGAAACCTCTACTTTCTTCTTGTCTTCTAAGATTTTCTCTACAGTGCCATTGAAACCATTGAATGGTCCGTCGGTTACTTTCACGTTTTCGCCAACTACGAAAGGAATTTCTGCATCAGAAGCAAATTCTGAAAGTTCATCCATTCTACCCAACATTCTGTTAACCTCAGATTTTCTCATCGGTACAGGATCTCCTCCTTTAGTTAAACTTAAAAAAGAAATAACACCAGGAATATTTTTTATAACGTGAGGAATTTCTCCCATCAGATCTGCTTCTACCATCAGATAACCAGGATAGTAAGGTTTTTCCTTTGGTACTTTTTTTCCGTTTCTAAGCTGAATTACTTTTTCCATAGGTATTACCACTTGAGTAACATACTGCTCGAAGCCTAAACGCTTGATTTCTGTCTCAATGTAGTTTTTTACCTTATTTTCCTGTCCGCTGATTGCTTTCAGCACATACCATTTTAATTCGCTCATTATGGGAAAATACTTTTATTAGTTGAATGCGTTGATTAAGATCCCGATGATGTTGCTTATTGCCTTTGAAAACAATTCGTCTACACCAAAAGTAAATAACGCGAGGATGACAGTAGCAATGGTGACTACAATCGTTGAGGACTGTAGATCTGACCATTTTGGCCATTCAACTTTATATCTGAATTCGTTATAAGAACCTTTTAAAAATTCTACTAAGCTCATTAGTTTCTTTTTGCACGGGCACAAGGATTCGAACCCTGATCAACGGTGTTGGAGACCGGTATCCTACCATTGGACGATGCCCGTAGATTAAAAAAGTCCCGTAAGTTTCCTTACGGAACTATTATTATGTCTAGATAATTAGTCTAAGATTTCAGTTACCTGACCTGAACCAACTGTTCTACCTCCTTCTCTGATCGCAAATCTAAGACCTACGTTTAGAGCGATTGGCTGAAGCAATTCTACAGTGATCTCTAAGTTATCACCAGGCATTACCATCTCTACACCTTCTGGTAAGAAGATCTCACCTGTAACGTCTGTAGTTCTTACGTAGAACTGAGGACGGTATTTGTTGTGGAAAGGAGTGTGACGTCCACCTTCTTCTTTAGAAAGGATATATACAGATGCTTTAAGTTTTTTGTGTGGCTTCACAGAATCTTTCTTAGCGATTACCATACCTCTTTTGATGTCGGTTTTTTCAATACCTCTCAACAATAGACCTACGTTATCACCAGCTTCACCTCTGTCTAGGATTTTTCTGAACATCTCAACTCCTGTAATAGTAGAAGTCAATTTTTCATCACCCATACCTACGATATCTACAGGATCACCTGTGTTGATAATACCAGCTTCAATTCTACCAGTTGCTACAGTACCTCTACCTGTAATAGAGAATACATCTTCAATTGGCATCAAGAATGGCTTTTCAGTATCTCTTACCGGCTCTTCGATCCAAGTATCAACAGCATCCATCAATTCTTCAACTGATTTGAACCACTGATCGTCAGACTTAGCACCTCCTTCTGCAGTAGCAGCTGTAAGTGCACCAAGTGCAGAACCTTGAATTACTGGAGAGTTATCTCCGTCGAAATCATAAGTAGACAATAAGTCTCTCAATTCCATTTCAACAAGCTCCAAAAGCTCAGCATCATCTACCATGTCAACTTTGTTCATGAAAACAACGATTCTAGGTACGTTTACCTGACGACAAAGTAGGATATGCTCTCTAGTTTGAGGCATTGGTCCGTCTGTAGCAGCACATACAACGATAGCGCCATCCATCTGAGCAGCACCAGTTACCATGTTCTTAACATAGTCAGCGTGACCAGGACAGTCTACGTGAGCGTAATGTCTTTTTTCAGTTTCGTATTCGATGTGAGCAGTATTGATAGTAATCCCTCTTTCTTTTTCTTCAGGAGCAGAGTCAATAGCAGAGAAATCTTTTTTCTCAGCAAGACCTTTGCTCGCTAGTACAGCAGAAATAGCTGCAGTAAGTGTAGTTTTACCATGGTCAACGTGACCAATAGTACCAATGTTCAAGTGTGGTTTGTTACGATTAAACGTTTCCTTTGCCATGATTTAAAATTATTTTATTGTTGTTTTAATCAATTTTTCGGTGTGCAAATATAATGATTTTTTATATATTAAAACTTTTTTGAATAAAAACTTTTTAATATCATGTCTATAAAGCCACCATCTACCTTAATACTGTAAATGAAGTTGCAAATTTAAATAAAAATTTGAATAAAAAAAACACTCAGAAAACCAATGATTTTTTTTTCTCGTATGTATATTTGAATCATAACTAAAATTAAACGATATGAAAAAATTCTTACATCTTATGTTGGCTTCATGCCTTACCGCAGCACTTGTCTCGTGCGATGACGAATCTACAGTAATTGAAACTCCACCTACCACGGTAACTCCGGCTGTCGGACCGGATCTTTTAGTGTACGGTTTGAGTACATCAAACCAATTGGTAAGCTTTAACGCTAAAACACCCGGAACTTTAATTTCGACGATGAATATCACAGGTATCTCTGGCACAGAAAAGCTTATGAGTATCGATTTCAGACCTGCAACAGGTGAACTTTATGCAGTTTCTGATGCAAGTAAAATCTATGCAATTAATGCTAGTACAGCTGTTGCGAGACCAATTAATTCAACATCTTTTTCTCCAGCAATTAGTGGGACTTTTGCATCTATTGATTTTAATCCTACTGTCGACAGAATTAGACTGGTTACAAATACAGGGCAGAATCTAAGAATCAATCCAGAAAATCCTCTTATGGCGACTACAGGTGTTATTCAAGATGGTGGAGTTGCCAATACATCTTCTATATCGGGTGTTGCTTATACAAACAGTAAAGCAGGCGCATCCACAACTGTCTTATATGATCTTGACGCAACCAGCGGAAAATTGTTTAAGCAAGATCCGCCAAACAACGGTACGCTTGTAGAAGTTGGGAGTCTTGGAATAACTTTCACTGGTCAGGCTGCATTCGATATCAATCCTGATAACAGCGTAGCAATGATGGCTGCAACTGTTGGTAGTTCAAATTTACTTTATACAGTAGATTTGAGCACAGGAAAAGCTACAAATATCGGAATGCTTACGCAAAAATTGATAGACATCGCGATTCCTACAGATGTTGTTGCATATGCGGTTGATAATTCTAACACCCTTCAGATCTTCAATCCAGGATCAAGTGCTGCACCGGTTACAAAAGCGATTACTGGAATTCAGGGAGGAGAAAGTATTTTCGGAATTGATTTCAGACCTGTGAATGGTCAACTTTTCGCTCTAGGAAGTACCAGCAGAATATACAGTATCAATCTTGCTTCAGGTGCTGCTACACAGGTAGGATCACAGCTTAGTACTTTAATTAGTGGTACAGATTTCGGATTTGATTTTAATCCATCTGTAGACAGAATCAGAGTGGTAAGCAACACCGGACAGAATTTAAGAATTAATCCTGCTGACGCTACATTAACAGTTGATTCTCCGGTAAATGGCGTTTCTACCAATGCAATTGGCGCTGCAGCTTATAACAATAATATTCCTAATACAGCTACAACTACTTTATATACTATTGATCATAATACAGACATATTATATATTCAAACCCCGGCAAATTCAGGTACACAGGTTGCTGTGGGAAGTTTAGGCATCAACATCGGTTCTGCAAACGGTTTCGATATCGGTGGAGTAAGCGGCAGAGCATATCTTCTGGCAACTGTAGGTGCAGAAACCAGAATGTATAATGTAAATCTTACTACCGGAGCGACAACTTCCGTAGGTGCTTTCCCAAATCCTGTAAGAGGTTTTGCGATTGGTTTAGGATTCTAAAAACATAAAATCTTTATTTCAACGAGAATCCCGGGACTGTTTTCAGTTCCGGGATTTTTCTATTTAATTATTTTGCAATCTGCTTTTTATTTTTCCGGTTAAAAATCCAGAAAATAATCGGGAAAATTAATAAAGTTAAAACAGTCGCGGTAATAAGACCTCCGATGATGACAATCGCTAACGGTTTCTGAGATTCCGAGCCGATTCCTGTTGATAATGCTGCAGGTAAAAGTCCGATCGATGCCATCAAAGCCGTCATAATTACAGGCCGTGTTCTCGATTTTACACCATTCAAAACCGCATCATTCATCGGCATTCCGTCTTTTACATTCTGATGAAATTCGGTAATCAGAATCACCCCGTTTTGAATACAGATTCCCAGCAAAGCAATCATTCCAACACCTGCAGAAATCCCAAAATTCATCCCTGTGAGATGCAAAGCGATAATTCCGCCAATTAAAGCAAAAGGTACATTCGCCAAAACCAGAAACGAATCTTTCATGTTTCCAAAAAGAATGTACAGCAGGAAAAATATTCCTAAAATACTGATCGGAACGATTTCCGTCAATCTTTTTGTCGCGCGCTGTTGGTTTTCAAACTGACCGGTCCACCCTACTTTATAACCATCCGGAAGTTTAATTTTCGCAACATTTTTTTGCGCGTCAGCAATTGTCCCGCCCAAATCACGGTCACGAATCGAGAATTTTATCCCGATATAACGCTTGATATCATCTCTGTAAATAAACGCGGCACCATTATTCTTCTCAATTTTCCCAATCTCTTTCATTGGAACCATCGTTCCGTCCTGCGTCGGAACCATCAGCGAAGCAATATCTTTTTCATCTTTCCTGAATTCCTGAGAATATCTCAGCCGGATCGGAAATTTTCTTTCGCCGTCATACATTTCAGACGCTGTTTTTCCGCCAAAAGCCATTTCCAGAACGGTCTGCGCATCTTCCGGCATTACACCGTATGCCGCCATTTTATTCCGATCCCAAACTACATTTACTTCCGGTTGGCCGATATTTTTAATAATCCCGGCATCACGAACACCGTCCACATCTTTTATTGATTTCAAAACGCTATCTGCCAGTTCATCTAAAGTCTGAAGATTGTCACCGTAAAGTTTAATTCCGTTTTCAGCTTTAAATCCGGCAACTGCCTCTGCCACGTTATCCGAAATCGGCTGAGAATAATTAAACGTAATTCCCTGATAGCTGCTCAGTTTTTTATCAATTTCCTCCGTCAACTGCTCGTATGTAATTTTCCGCGTCCACTCATCTTTATCCTTTAAATTTACTGCAAACTGCACAAAACCAAATCCGTTCGGGTCGGTTCCGTCGTTACTTCGTCCTGTTTGCGCCAAAACATCGGTCACCTCCGGAACGCTCATAATGTCTTTTTTCAATAAATCTGCCGTCTTCAGAGATTCTTTTAACGACGAACTCATCGGCATTTCGGCAGTAATCCACAGCGAACCTTCGTTTAGCTGAGGTAAAAATTCTGTTCCTAAAAATTTTGCTGAAAATAAAATCACCGCCACAAATGCGATAGAAACCATCAGACTGATTTTCTTGTTTCTGAAGGTGAAACTGAAACCTTTCAAAACAATTCTGTCCCAGAAATTTACAAAAGGATTGTTTTTCTCCTTTACGTTTTTATTTAAAAGTAAATGCGTGAGAACAGGAACTAACGTTAGCGTAAAAATCAACGCGCCGATCAATGCAAAACCAAGCGTAAATGCGAGCGGCGAAAACATTTTTCCTTCCACTTTCTGAAACGCAAAAATCGGAATCAGCGATGTGATGATAATTAATTTGGAGAAGAAAATTGCTTTTCCCAAGCCTGTTCCGGTTTGTTTTATCCAACCGGCTTTTGCCATTTTGTTGAATCTTTCCGGTCCGTACTTTTTCGCTTTATGATCGAGCATTACAAAAATCCCTTCGACCATGACGACAGCTCCATCAATGATAATTCCAAAATCTACTGCTCCTAGTGACAATAAATTGGCGCTCATCCCGCAAAGTTTCAAACATAAAAATGCGAAAAGCAACGACAGCGGAATAATGATGGAAACGGTAAGCGTTGTGCGCCAGTCGGCCATGAAAATCAAAACGATTACCGTAACCAGAATGATTCCTTCCAGCAAATTGTGCATTACTGTTTCTGTCGTGAAATCCATGAGATGATCGCGGTCGTAGAATGTGACCATTTTTACATCTTTTGGGAGAATCTTTTCGTTCAGCTCGGCAATTTTAGCTTTCATATTCACCAAAACTTCACGAGGATTTTCGCCTTTCCGCATCACAACAATCCCTTCTACGGTATCATTCTGACCGTTTAATCCAGCCTGACCAACCCTCGGAAGCGAACTCTCATGAACTTCAGCCACATTTCTCACCAAAACCGGATTGCCATTGTCATTCTGAATCGTAATATTCCCAATGTCATCAGTCGTCTGCACCAATCCAATCCCGCGTACAACGTATGCCTGACCGTTTTTCTCAATGACATCACCGCCGACATTCAGATTACTTTTCGTCACCGCTTCATAAACTTCCAGCGGCGTAAGTTTGTATTTATCCAGAGCCCGCGGATCAATGCTCAGCTCATAAACTTTATCTTGTCCGCCAAAAACATTCACATCAGCAACCCCAGGAACACCACGAAGCGCACGGTCAATCACCCAGTTCTGCAGTGTCAAAAGTTCCCGCGAATCTTTCGTTTTACTTTCTAAAGTATATCTGAAAATCTCGCCTGTCGGTCCGTAAGGCGGCTGTACTTCAGGATCGATTCCTTCTGGAAGACTGATGTTCCGCAATTGATTATTGACCATGTTCCGGGCAAACATATCGTCTACTCCGTCGTCAAAAAGAATTTTTACAATAGAAAGCCCGAACATCGTCGTACTCCTGACGCTTGTTTTTTTCTGAACCGGACTCATCGCAAGCTCAATGGGTGTCGTCACGAAACGTTCAACTTCTTCAGCACTTCTTCCGTCCCACTGCGTGATGATGACGATCTGTGTATTCGTTACATCCGGAAACGCCTCGATCGGCATATTTTTAAAACTGATAAATCCCGCGACTGCCAAAATACCGACCCAGACGAAAGTAAAGGCTTTGTTTTTCAGCGAAAAGGAGATGATATTTTTAATGAATTTATTCATTGAATAGATTTTAGATGAAACATTTCAGACCTTAAACTGTCTGGAAAAACAGTTCATATCTTATTTTCGAATGGTAAATTTCTGTAAACTCCTGCGTTTAGTTTTTCAGCGAACGGTAAATTAAAAGCTGATTGTTGGTAATCACTTTTTCACCTTCAGCAAGACCGTCTTTGATGTAAGTAGCGTCGCCATACTGTTTGCCAACCTCGATTTCCCTGATTTTTACATCCGTTCTTGATTTAAAAACCACCACATAACTTCTGTTATCGTCAAAAATCACGGCTTTCGAAGGAATTGCTATCGCTTTTTCATTTTCAGATTTTGAAACTTTTACTGTCGCCTTGCTGTCCGGAATTAACAATTCATCGGCATTATCAAGCACTACGCGCGCCTGCATCGCATTGGTTTCAGGATTGATTATTTTAAAAATTTTATCAATTTTTCCGTTAAAATTTTTATCCGGATAAGACAATGTGGAAACTTGCGCCGGCATTCCGATGCTTATTTTATCAATATCAGATTCGTTGATATTCATGATCGCCCAGACGTTTTTGTTATTCGCTACATCAAAAATATTTTCACTGCGGTCACTTCTCAGCTGCATATCTTTATTGATGTCTTTGTGCACTATATAACCGCTGATCGGCGCAATGACGCTGTAGATATTTCCGTTTTTTACGTTATAAACCGCGCTTACGGCATTTGATCTTCGCAGCTGATCTTCGGCTTTCTGCACCTGACTTTTTGCTTCCAAAACCTCTCTTTCCGTCGTCAGTTTTCCTTCATACATCTCACGTGCGACACGCAGACTGTTTTTCGCCACAACAAGATCTGTACGTGCGTCGCTGATGTCTTTCTGAATCTCCGCTAATTCTGTACTTCGGATCGTCGCCAAAACCTGACCTTTCCGCACATAATCTCCCAGTTCAACATTAACGCTCATCACATTGCCGCCAACCAACGGATAAACGTCGATGTAGGAATTGGCATCCACCGCGATTTTTCCGTAAAAACTGTAAGAATTTTCAATGTTTTGAAACTCTGCTACAGCCGTCTTGATCGAAGCCAGCATCTGGTTGCTCAGCTCAAAACCTTTTGGCTGAACCGCCGTCTTCTTTTCTTCCTTTGAGCATGAGCAAATGCTGAGCGCTGCTAAAAATGCGTAAAATATATTTTTCATCTTTTTTTAATAGAAAATTTTAGTTTGTACCAATTGATTGAGCTGCTCTGCAGAAAGCAGAAGCTCAGTTTTGAGATCATAAATCTGCAGAGCCGTTTGCCGGTAACTATCCATAAAGTCTGCAAATTCGATCAGACTTACGTTTCCGTTTCTGAAATTTTTTACCATTCCTTCATATACGAGATCATGATTTTCGAGATCCTCGCTTTTAATGCTGAGCAACTGCTGATATTGGCTTTCCCACGTTTTGTAAGCAGCGTGAACTTTGGTTTCGAGATCGAGTTTATGATACTCTGCTTTCAGCTGATTCTGTCGAATCGCAAAATCTGCCTTCTGCACATTTCCTTTATTCACTTTCCAAAGCGGCAGCGGAATGGCAATTTTAAGGTTGATTTCATTATTAAAAGTTCCCGATGCCTGATCGTATTCTGCACCGATATTCAAATCCGGAACATTGAGCGACCGTTGCCACTGTGCGAAAAGCTTGGCATTATCAATCAATTTCAGATAAAAAAGATAATCAGAATTATTTTCAAGCGCTTTTCTTTTCAACACTGAAACATCACCGAAAGGCTGCACAGCGATCATATTTTTAATCTCTTCATCCGAAATTTCGGGATCGAGATCGTCTGAAAGTCCAGTCAGCAGTTTTAAACCCTGCTCAAGTTCAGCCATTTCTTTAGAAATTTCTACGCGGTCATTTCCAAGCTGAATCACGATGCTCTGCAGCCGCACTTCATCTTTCAGCGAAACATTTCCTTTTTTCAGCTGCGTTTTGTACGATTTCAAAAGGTCATTCAGATAACCAAGCTGACGTTCGGTATTGGCAAGTTTTAATTTTTCAAAATAAAGATCGAAAAAATTGGCGCGAAGCTGCGACCGGAGATCGACAAGAAGCTGAGCAAACTGCAGCTGAGAAAGCTCTTTATTAGATTTCGCAAAAGCGATTTCATTCTTCTTTTTTCCGCCCATGTAAATGAGCTGTGTAATTTCGGCGCCTTTCGCGCGGCCGGCATCAAAAACCCTGTGATCCTGAGGATTTATGGCGTTAATGTAACCGCTCACCTGAGGAAGTTCCCAGATTTTAGCCTGAAGAATATCGGCATCGGCCATGCTTACGCTGTACTGCTCGGCGAGCAGCTGAAGATTATTTTCCTGAAAAGCCAATTCGCAGTCTGCGAGTGACATCTGGCGCTGTGCCGACACACCCGTAGAAAGCACAACGCACAAAGCGGCAAATCTGTTCATTGTTTTATATTTAATGACAAAAATGCTGTGCGGCGATTAAAACGACCTTAAATAAGCCTTAAAATAATGTTAAAATCTGAGAATTTGATATTATTTTGTAAATATGACTATGAATAAATTGAGATTTTCCTTTGGCGACATGTAGGAAATTTCGGCGTTGTGATATTCCAGAATACGCTTTACGATGCGCAAGCCTAGACCAGAACCGGAAATATTCTGAGAGTTTTTTCCACGCATAAAAGCTTCGAAAAGTTTTGGCTGGTCTTCCGGTAAAATTGTCGGGCCTTCGGAAGAAATCTGTACGGTGAGCTGTTTTTGGTTTTCGGTAATTAAAATTTCTGCCTGCGCATTATCAGAATAAACAGCTGCGTTTTTCAGGAGATTGATAAAAACGATGTTAAGAAGCGCGGCAACTCCTGGAACAGTAAGAAAGGCATAATCTTCAGTTTCCTCAGAAATCTGAAAATCCATTTTTAGCGAAGGATAATTTTTTACAACCAAATCAAACGCTTCAAAAATCACTTCATCAATTCGGACTTTCTCAAAAATATCCTGAATATTTTCTTTGTCAAATTTTGTAAGCAACAAAAGCGAATTGGTAAGATCAGAAAGCTGGAAAACGTCTTTCAGCATCTGCCGCAGTGCCAGCAAAGTTTCCGGGCTGTGCTGCTCAAGTTTAATGAGATTTTCAAGCTGAAAAGCCATTCTCGTAATTGGCGTACGGATTTCGTGCGACGCGCTCGCAGAAAAATCCTTTTGCGACTGGAAAACGTCATTCAGTTTTGCGATCATCGTGTTGAAAGACAGTGCGAGAACTCCAATCTCATCGTTGGACTGTTTTATTTTCACCTGCGTAGCGAGTTTATGCGCTGTAACTTCAGAGATTTCTTTATTAAGATCTTCCAAAGGCCGCAAAAATTTTCCCATGAAATAATAGGAGAAAAGCCCGATCAAAAGTGTACAGGTGATAAACGCGGTGATGAGAAGATATTTTAGATATTCAAGCTTCGATTTTCCGTTGGTGTCGTACGCGCTGGTGAGAATGTAGTAAGTTTCTCCATTAATGAATTTTCGGGCAGCGTAAATTTCGGGCGTATTTTCTTCGCTGTAAAAGGTTTTGTTTTTTTCAAGAATTTTTAAAATCTCTGCGTCCCAACTTACATTACGGTCTTTGATCGTACTGTAAATTAGTTGCTTTTGATCATTAAAGATCAGAATTTTCTCGTCTAAGAGAATGTTGTCAGAATTTTCGCTGAAGAAAAGTGGCGCTTCGTTTTCAAAATCTTTAGACTGAGAAATAAACCGCGAAGTAAACTCAAGCCTTTGACGAAAGCGTTCTTTAAACTCTTCCCGGCGAAAATCATCAAAAGAAAAATAAACCATCACCAAAACGATCCCAAAAAGCAGGGAAAAAATAATACTGATGGTGAGCGCGATTTTTCTTTTCAGCGACATTTTACACGTGATTTAAATAATATCCGAACCCGGAACGCGTGTGAATGAGTTTCACCTTAAAATCTTTGTCGATCTTTTTGCGGAGGAAATTAATATAAACTTCAACGGTGTTGGTATTCGTGTTGAAATGATGTTCCCACACATTTTCTGTAATCTGCTGTTTAGATACGGTTCTTCCCTGAGCTTCTGCTAAATAGGTGAGCAGCTGAAATTCTTTCAGAGTAAGCGCAATTTCCTGTCCCGCGCGGAACACTTTCTGCTCGGTTTTGTTGATCATCAAATCATCAATTACGATCAAATCCTGATCACTGTTTTCTGAAGGAAGTTTTCTGCGAAGCAGAGAATTCATTCTCAAAAGCAATTCTTCAAACTGAAATGGCTTTACCAGATAATCATCAGCAAGCCTTGAAAAAGCATCTTTTTTATCTGAAATATCGCCGTAAGCAGAGATGATAATGATGGGCGTGGTTTTGTCAAACGAACGGATCGTCTGGCAGACATCTAGACCGTTAATTTTCGGCACGTTGATATCCAAAAGGTAAAAGTCGTACGTATTCCCCTGAATCTTTCGCAAAAAACTGTCGCCATCATACACTTTATCGCACACGAAGTGGTTTGATTCTAAAAACTTACAAAGTTCAGCAGACAAAATAAGGTCGTCTTCCAGCAGGAGAATTTTCATACAGATGATATTTCAAACGAATTTACAGCTTTTAAATGAAAATTTTTTCTCTGCTAAATGATGTTTAAAAATAAAAAACACCGGGAGAAGCTTTAGATAAAGATATAATAGAAAGTTTTGTGAGAACTTTTAGAACAAATTAAAATATTCTTAAAAATCAAAATAGTGATTTTAACCAAAAAAAGTACACTTTTTCAGTGTACTTTCTGAGCCAACTACGGGACTTGAACCCGTGACCTCTTCCTTACCAAGGAAGCACTCTACCGCTGAGCTAAGTCGGCATTAAAATAAAAAAATCACGCTTAGGAAAAGGTGATTTTTTTGAGCGGAAGACGAGGGTCGAACTCGCGACATTCAGCTTGGAAGGCTGACGCTCTACCAACTGAGCTACTTCCGCAATTTTGTTTCCAAAATTATTGGTAAACGTGTACAAACGAAAAGTAAACTTTATGTCTGCAACTTTTTTAATATAAAATGTGGGGAGAGCAGGATTCGAACCTACGAAGCCGAAGCAACTGAGTTACAGTCAGTCCCATTTAGCCACTCTGGAAGCCTCCAGAGGGACTCGAACCCACGACCTGCTGATTACAAATCAGCTGCTCTAGCCAACTGAGCTATGGAGGCAATTTAATAAAAAACTGAAGGCCATCAGAGAAATGCTACTCTGTGCTGCATCAGCAGTAAAAAAGATCACGCGTTGCAACGGGCGATTTTTTGAGCGGAAGACGAGGGTCGAACTCGCGACATTCAGCTTGGAAGGCTGACGCTCTACCAACTGAGCTACTTCCGCAATTTTGTATCCAAAACTGTTGGTAAACGTGTGCAAACTTAACAAAAACCGTTTTTATCTGCAACTTTTTTAATATAAAATGTGGGGAGAGCAGGATTCGAACCTACGAAGCCGAAGCAACTGAGTTACAGTCAGTCCCATTTAGCCACTCTGGACTCGAACCCACGACCTGCTGATTACAAATCAGCTGCTCTAGCCAGCTGAGCTACGGAGGCAAATAAAAAAGATTTCAAAAGATCGATGTTCCTTTTTGCGAGTGCAAATATAGAACAGATTTTTTGAAATCTCCAAGTTTTTTTTAATCTTTTTGGCGATTATTTTTTAAGCCAGTTCTTTTTTCTTGATTAACAGTTTCTTAGCCGCATCTACGCACAAATCTAAACTTTCTTCAAAACTGGTTGTTGTCTTTTTTACCACAATATCATCACCAGGCACAGCCAAAATAAGCTCCGCATTTTTGTTGGCTTTATCTGAGTGATTTTCTACTCTGAGAATGACTTTGCAGTCGTGAATCTTGTCATAAAAAGTTTCCAGTTTACTTACTTTTTTTTCGATGTGAGACTCCAGTGGTTCGTGTGGAGTCAATCCGATTGACTGTACGGTAATCTTCATAATTCTTCTTTTTTTGCGGCTCGTGGATGAGCCAGATTAAACACTTTTTTCAACTGTTCTATATTGGCATTGGTGTAGACCTGCGTACTTGCGAGGCTGCTGTGACCCAATATTTTCTTTACTTTCGAAATCTCTGCACCGTTATTCAAAACATGAGTGGCAAAACTGTGCCTCAGCATGTGCGGGCTCTTTTTATCCTTCGTAGTGACCAAACTAAGGTACTTATTAACCGTGGTATAAACAAATTTTTCACCAATTTTCCGTCCTTTTTTTGAGACGAAGAAATAACTTTTATGATCTTCCAAAGGATTTCTGATATCAGAATATTTCGCCAAAAGCTCTACAAGCTCCTCAGAAATTGGAATAAATCGTTCTTTATTTCCTTTTCCGTGCACCTTTATCTGAGCATCCTGAAAGCTAATATCTTCAAATTTTAAGCCACAAAGTTCAGCTTTACGCATGCCGGTTTGATACAAAACTTCGATCAGAGCACGCTCCATAAGCGAGTCTGCATCGCTATCATAATATTGCTGAAGGTCTTCCATCTCGTCTGCAGAAATGGGTGATTGTTTTTCAGGATAAAATTTTAAAGAAGATATATTTTCGATTGGCGACATCGAAATTTCACCAAGTTTTAAAAGAAAAAGAAAAAAACTGCGGAGTGAAGAGATTTTCCGGTTGATGCTGCGTTTAGAAAAATTCTGTTCGCTGAGGTCGGCGATAAAATTCCGGATGATTTTTTTATCAGCTTTAAAGAAATTTTCAGAACCTTCAGACTTGAGATAAAACAGTTCAAAATCCTTCAAATCTTTCCTGTAACTTGCCACGGTGTGCGGCGAATACCTTTTTTCGTGCTCAATATATTCCAAAAATTTCTCTCGCATAACCTCATCATTAAAAACAAAAAATCACTCCTCAAATATAGTAATTTAAGAAGTGATCGTGTATGTGAAGAAGAAAATTTTATTAAGCCTGCTCTTCTTTGCTTAAATTTACCTGCTTGTAAGCAGCTTTAAGTCTTGACTGTCTCAAAGTTACAGAAGGCTTTATGAAAGCCTGTCTTTTTCTTAATTGACGAACAGTACCTGTCTTATCAAATTTTCTTTTATATTTTTTAAGTGCTCTGTCGATAGACTCTCCGTCTTTTACTGGAATTATTAACATATATTACATCTCATTTTGGATTGCAAAAGTACATAATTTTTTATTTAAACCGCAAAACTTATCGAGACAATTCATAAAAATTTATAAAAAACTATCTTTCAGCATTTTAAATCTAGAAATTAATAATGTTAAATTTAAAAAGAAAATGCAACAGATAAAGTTGGAAAAATCTAATTTTGCATTTGAGATAAGGATTCTTTTCAGGCTAATAAAATACTAATAACCAAACTTCTAAGACTTTCACTTTCTTCATATATACTACGATTAATTGTGTCATTTTTTGCATAAAGGCAGATTATACAATTTTATTCAATCTATATTCTTAATAAATAATCTTCATACCTGAACCATATGATAAAAAAACTACTCTTTTTTTTCTTTGTCGCCTTCTCTGTTCTCTCAAATGCTCAGGAAGACTGCGTGACAGCGATCACAGTTTGCGGAAATTCAAACATCAATTATACACCTGCGGGAATCGGAAATATCAACGAAAATCTTGGAAACTGTCTTTCTGGGGAACATCATTCGGTTTGGTATAAATTTACGATCGCAACGAGCGGAACTTTAACATTTAATCTTGTTCCAACCGGACCTGTGGATTACGACTGGGCGATCTACGGTCCAAATAAATCCTGCAGTAATCTTGGAACCGCTATTCGCTGCAACGCATCGGGAGATTTCGGGAGTACAGGAATGACGATGACGAATACCAACACGACTTCGGGCGCAGGAAATACCGATCCGTACTGCAAATACATGGATGTGGTGGCCGGACAAACGTACTATCTTTATCTTGATAACTGGTCGAGCACGGTTTATACTTTTAATCTGACCTGGGGCGGAACAGCGACTTTTATATCACCGTTTACCAATCCTGCGATTTCTCCAAATCCTTTTATTCCGCCAGGCGTTCCTGGTACGACTACAGGCGCTCCGAGAGAAATAAATATCTGCGGAAGTTCTACGGTTTACAATTTCAGTACACTTACTCCAGGAATTTTAAACGGAAACGCCAATTTTTCGGTAAATTATTACAGTTCGGCAAATAATGCAGCGACGGGAACCAATCCGATTCTTACGCCGATTACAGTTAATGCAAATGCAACGTATTATTACACGATCAGTTATCTCGATCCAGCGAACCCGAATAATTCCGCAAATGCTTGCAAGCAAACCAATACGATTATTTTTAAAGATAAAAGTCTGACGGCGAGCATTACGGCATCCTCAACAGTTTTATGCCCGAACGGAAACATCACTTTAACCTCAAACAGCTCCACCGGCAACACTTGGTCTACAGGCGCAACAACGCAATCGATTACCGTAACAACTCCGGGCAATTATACTCTGACAAGAACCAACGGCATCTGCACAAGTCCGGTCGCTTCTGTTAATATTACACAGGATACAAATCCGAATGTGCAGATTACGGGGAATTTATTTCTGTGCGAAAATTCTTCTACAACACTTACAGCAACTTCGAACGGCACCGGAAATACGTATCTGTGGTCGACGACTGCTACTACGCCTTCTATAAATGTCACCGCTCCCGGAACATACACAGTAACAGTAAAAACTCCTGCAAATTGTCTTTATAATCAGTCGGTAACGGTTGGACAAGGAGTTGTACCGAACATTATAAGCACCAATTTTACAACGTGTTCAGCGACGCCGAATGCTTTGTTTGATTTGATTCTATTACAAAGTCAAATCAGTTCTACGCCTGGTCTGACTTTCGATTTTTATTTAAATCAAAGTGATGCATTGGCCGGAAATTCAGCGACAATTCCAAATCCCAGCACATTTACTTCAACCGGAGGAACTATTTATGTACGAATCAAATCTACAACCTGCGCAAAAGTAGTAGCGGTAAACTTAAGTGTTACCATAAAACCAATCGCACAAATTACTGCATCATCAATGGTAATCTGTGGAAATTCTTCCGTTACTTTAACATCAAATTCTGCAACAGGAAATCTTTGGTCAACTGGTGCTACAACTCAGTCGATTACGGTTTCTTCGCCTGGAATTTACACTTTAACGGTTAGTGGCAACAATACTTACTGCACCAGCGATGCCGCTTCCATCAATATTTTCCAAGACGCAGACCCAGATGTGCAGATTTCCGGAGCGCTTATTTTCTGTCAGGGAACACCTACGACCCTTAACGCAACAGCCAACGGAGTAGGAAACAGTTTTTTATGGTCAAACGGCGCTACGACTTCATCTATTGATGTTAATTCGGCAGGAACTTATACCGTTACGGTAACTACGGTAAATGGATGTACATTTACAAAATCTACAGTTGTAACAATGGATCCGGCAATTACCATCAATATCAATCCGCCAACACAGATCGACTGTTCGCAGGCGCAAATTACTTTAAACGCTACTTCTTCTGTTTATCATTCGGGCGCAACTTTTCTCTGGACGACTTCCGGAGGAAATATAGTATCTGGCGGCAACACCTTGACTCCGGTTGTGAATAACAGTGGTATTTATACTTTAACCATTACAAGCCCCACATTGAACGGCTGTTCAAAACAGGCTTCAGTTACAGTTATTAAAAACAATACGCCGCCTGCAATCAGCGTTTCTGCAAGCCAATTGAAAATCTGCAAAGGAAGTTCTGTGACATTAACAGCGACAGGCGCAATCACTTATAACTGGACAGGATTGCCCGGAACAGGAAGTTCGCAAACCGTTTTTCCTACTGGCACAACAACGTATACCGTAACAGGAACCGGCGCGAATGGCTGTACGGCAGCTCCGGTGAGCATTACAATTACAGTCGTACCGGAAATTTCTTCGACACTGCAGAATATTGAGATATGTAAAGGAGAAAAAGGAATTCTGGATGCGGGAGCAGGACCAGATTATATCTACAACTGGAGTACAGGCGCGACAACACGAACAATTACAGTAACTACAGAAGGAAATTACAGTGTCACGATAAGTAACGGTGTTTGCTCTAAAACCTTTACTGCTGTAGTAAATTACATCACGACGCCTTTGATAAAAGAAATTATTTATAGCAATCCAAATCTTACGATTATTGCTCAAAACAGCGGGAATCTTTCATTGCAGTACTCGATTGATGGTGGTGTGAGCTGGCAGAATTCTAATGTTTTTACTGTTCTTAAAAATACACAGTATTCAATAAAAGTAAGAAATACGGGCGCACTTTGTGAAACTTCAAGTGAATATTACACGTTTTTTATGAATAACGTCATCACGCCAAACAGTGACGGTAAAAATGATGTTATTGATTTTAGCGAAATCAGCAGATTCAGCAAATTTGAAGGCAGTATTTTCGACCGCTATGGCAAAACTGTTTTTAAAGCAGACAGTAAAAATAAAGTCTGGAACGGAACTTACATCGGCAGACCTTTACCCACCGGAACGTATTGGTATAAAATGACGTGGGAAGAAAGTATTACAAAGAAAACCATAGAACTCACAGGATGGATTTTGCTGAAAAACCGGGATTAAATCTTCTGGTTTTAATTTAATTATGGAAAGCATCTGCATTAATCTGAATATTTTAAAAGATTTTATTAACTTTGCTGATTCAAATTGGGGTTGACTGGTTTCGACAGCAAGATCAATGGGTAAGTAAGCATGCAGAGAACCGTAGCGCGATCTCTTAAATCCCTTGCTACACACTTTTAACTGGCAACGAAGAGTTCGCTCTTGCAGCTTAATCTGAATAAAGTAGGATTTCAAGCGTTTTCCCGAAGATAGTAAGGAAGCAGGATGTCCCACAAATGCTCTGTTCTGCGGCGTTTGATTCTGGGATATAGTAATGCAGAAATAAGGTTTTGGAAGCTTTGGTCAAAACTCGAAAATTTCAGAAGCTAAGCCGAAAATTGGGTGTCTGTGCTCTGTTTAGGTCGAAAATCAATTGCAGAATAAGCATGTAGAAGGCTTATGTATTGCTTGTTTGGACGAGGGTTCGAATCCCTCCAACTCCACAAAAAAATCCGTTGAAATTTTCAACGGATTTTTTTATTTATATTCAATTCGATTTCTTTGCTTTAATCATTGCCTCGAGCGTGTCCCACATTTCCTGCGGAATATCTTCCAGCATATTAAATTCGCCAGCGCCCTGCAGCCACTCGCCACCATCGATGGTTACGACCTCTCCATTTACAAAAGCGGAAAAATCAGAAACTAAATACGCTGCGAGATTTGCCAATTCCTGATGTTCCCCGACTCTTTTGAGCGGATTTTTTTTTGCTAAATCAAACTGATCTTTCATATCACCAGGCAATAGTCTGTCCCAGGCGCCTTTTGTAGGAAACGGTCCGGGAGCAATCGCATTGAAACGGATGTTGTATTTTCCCCACTCCACGGCCAGACTTCGTGTCATTGCCAAAACTCCGGCTTTTGCACAGGCAGACGGAACCACGTAGGCCGAGCCCGTCCAGGCGTAAGTGGTGACAATATTTAAAACCGTTCCGGGGATTTTATTATCAATCCAGTATTTACCGATAGAAAGCGTGCAGTTTTTTGTTCCCTTTAAAACAATATCTAAAATAGAATCGAAAGCGGAATGTGTTAACCGTTCGGTTGGAGAGATAAAATTTCCGGCTGCGTTATTCAATAGAATATCAATTTTCCCAAATTCCTTCAGAGTTGCTTCTTTCATGGCTTCTACCTCATCCCAGTTTCGCACATCGCAGGCAACGCAGAGAACTTTCCCGCCGGTTTGCGCTTCTAATTCTTTCGCGGTAATCTGTAATTTTTCGAGATTTCGGGAGGTGATGACGACTTTTGCACCAAGCTGAAGATAATATTTCGTCATGGCTTTTCCGAGACCGCTTCCGCCGCCGGTAACGATGGCGACTTTACCTTTGAGTGCGTCTTCACGAAGCATTGGTTGCGTGTACATATTCATAATTACTGAGATTTTATTTTTTAAAAATTGATTAAAGGTAAAATTTTATCGGCTACCGTTTCGGCGGCGGCTTCGCCGCCGCCGAAACCCAAACCAAACATCATATTCCGGTTTTTTAAAATTAAGTATTTTAGACGAAATTCTTCTTCATGAGCAAATCAGTTCTTCTGCCAAGCATGGTTCTTTTATTTATCGGCTTTTTCGCTGTTGCGCAAAGCGATAAAAAATTAATTCAATACGTGAATCCATTGATCGGAACCGAAAAAATGGGACACACTTATCCCGGAGCAACAGCGCCTTTCGGAGCCGTTCAGCTAAGTCCGGAAACCGATACGATTGCCTACGAACTCAACGGAAAATACAATGGTGAAGTTTATAAATATTGTGCAGGTTACCGATACGAAGACAAAACGATTGTAGGTTTCAGCTCTACCCATTTTAGTGGAACAGGACATTCTGATTTGGGAGATTTTCTCGTAATGGCGACGGTGGGAAAGTTACAGTTGAATCCCGGAACGGCAACAAATCCCGAAAACGGTTACCGAAGCAGATTCTCTCATCAGAACGAAAAAGCAGAAGCCGGATATTACAAAGTGAAACTGGAAGATCACAATATTTTAGCGGAATTAACAGCAACAACAAGAGTCGGCGTTCATCGGTATACTTTTCCGAAATCTGATCAGGCGCATATCATTTTAGATTTAATGGCGGGAATTTACAATTATGACGGTAAAAACGTATGGACATATGTTCGTGTAGAAAACGGAAATACAGTTACAGGCTATCGTCAGACCAACGGCTGGGCAAGAACGCGAACAGTTTATTTTGCGATGAAATTTTCAAAATCATTTAAATCTTACGGTCAGAAAAATTATGACGGTAAGCAGGTTTACAATGGATTTTGGAGAAAATTTGATCAGACTAAAAACTTTCCCGAGATCGCTGGAAAAAATCTGAAAATGTATTTCGATTTTGATACGAATGAAAATGAAGCGATTGAAGTGAAACTGGCAATTTCGCCTGTAAGTCAAGCTAATGCCTTAGAAAATTTAGAAAAAGAAACTGCAAATTTATCTTTCGATCAAATCAAAGCGCAAACCCAGGAAATCTGGAATAAAGAATTAAATAAAATAGTAATTAAAGGTTCTGAGAAAGATAAAACGAACTTTTATACGGCAATGTATCATACTTTTATAAGCCCGACAACGTATACCGATGTCAACGGAGAATATAAAGGTTTAGACCAAAATATTCACAAAGCAGAAGGTTTTACCAACTATACAACCTTCTCAATTTGGGATACGTATCGTGCGCTCCATCCGTTTTTTAACATCATTCAGCCGAAGCGAAATAATGATATGGTAAAATCGATGATGGCGCATTACAATCAGTTTTCAATGAAAATGCTTCCGATTTGGTCACATTATGCGAATGACAATTGGTGTATGAGTGGATATCACAGCGTAAGCGTTGTTGCAGATGCTATTATCAAAGGAAATTATGACGGCGATGCAAAAGCAGCATTATTGGCTTGTGTGGAAACTGCCAACAAAAGAGATTATGAAGGCATTGGTCTTTATATCGACAAAGGTTATATTCCTGCGGAAAAAAGCGGAACTTCGGTTTCCAATACTTTGGAATATGCTTATGATGATTGGGCAATTGCTCAATTAGCTAAATATTTAGGCGAAAGGGAAATTTACAGTCAATTCATCAAACGCTCTGAAAACTGGAAAAATAATTTTGATAAAACCATCGGATTTATGCGTCCCCGTTTGGCTGACGGAAGTTTTAAAAAAGATTTTAATGCTTTGAGTACTCACGGACAAGGTTTTATTGAAGGAAATTCCTGGAACTACAGCTTTTTTGTTCCTCAAAATCCGGATGAACTCATTCAACTGATGGGCGGCAAGAAAAAATTTGCCGCAAAACTGGATGAATTGTTCACGATGCATTTGCCAGACGAGTTTTTCGCGGATACCGAAGATATTACAAGAGAAGGAATTATTGGCGGCTATGTTCACGGAAACGAGCCGGCGCATCATGTTGCCTATTTCTACAATTGGGCCGGACAGCCATGGAAAACGCAGGCGCAGATCAGACGAATTCTAGAAATGCAATACAAAGCAACTCCTGACGGATTGGGCGGAAATGATGATGCAGGACAAATGAGCGCGTGGTATATCTTGAGTTCGCTTGGTTTTTATCCGGTGGCGCCCGGTTCTGAAGATTATGCGATTGGAAGTCCGGCTGTTGAACAAGCGGTTTTACATTTAGAAAATGGAAAAACATTCGAAATTGAAGCGGTTAATCAAAGTCCGAAGAATGTGTACGTGCAGAAAATTCTTCTCAATGGTAAAGAGATTAAAAATTTCACTTTAAAACATTCAGATATGATGAACGGTGGAAAGCTGGTTTTTTATATGAGTAGTAAGCAGAAGAGCTAAAAAGATCAATTTTATGAAAGCAATAATTGTCATCTTAAAAATTGTAATTGTTTTTCTGGTATTAATATTATCTGTGAAAACATATTTTAATTTAATGGATGCTATTCACGATCGCCAGTTTGAAAAAGTGAAAAAAGGAATGAACATTTCAGAATGCAGAAATATTTTAGGTGAACCTGATGAATCTAAAATATTTGACAATTACATTATGGATGTTTACTATTATTTTCCAATGGCAGAAGCGCGTTTTTTCTATTCGCAAAAGGACAGAAAATTGCGCACTACATGGAGAACAGATTGCGATTAAAATAAACCGTGATTCGCATACGACAATCTTCATTTTGCAAACATTCTGCTTCCAATTTCTCATCAACTTTGTCCTATTAAAATTTGAATATAATGAACAAAGTAAAATTAGGAAATCAGGGTTTAATTATTCCGAACATGGGTCTTGGTTGTATGGGAATGACTGGTTTCGGCGACGCAGATATGTACGGAAAATCTGATGAACAGGAAGCGATTGCAACCATTCACCGTTCTTTGGAATTGGGTGGTAATTTTCTCGACACGGCAGATCTGTACGGCCCTTTTACCAATGAACGGTTAATCGCAAAGGCGATTGAAGGAAAACGCAATGAGTATATTATCGCCACAAAATTCGGCTGGGAAATTGATGACAGCGAGCAGCTAACCTGGAAAATCAATGGACAGAAAGATTATGTAAAAAAGTCGGTTGAGCGTTCGCTTAAAAATCTGAAAACCGATTACATCGACTTATATTACATGCATCGTCTCGATAAAAATATTCCGGTTGAAGAAACGGTTGGCGCGATGAGCGATTTGGTAAAGGAAGGAAAAATCGGGTACATTGGTTTGTCTGAAGTCTCTACGGAAACGGTAAAAAAAGCACACGCAGTTCATCCAATTACAGCTGTTCAGAGTGAATATTCCCTGTTTGAAAGAACGGTTGAAGAGAAAGGCGTTATCAAAACTCTGAACGAACTGGGAATTGGTTTTGTGGCATATTCTCCCTTGGGAAGAGGATTTCTTTCCGGAAACATCAGATCGGTGGATGATTTGCCGGAGAATGATTTCAGAAGAGGCATTCCAAGATTTCAGGATTCATATTTTCACAAAAACATTGAGCTCGTGGAAGCGATTGAAAATATGGCGGAAGATAAAGGAATTACTTCGTCCCAACTGGCTTTGGCGTGGATTATCAGCAAAGGAATTGTTCCGATTCCCGGAACGAAACGCAGAAAATACCTTGAACAGAATATTGAAGCTGGTAAAATTGTTTTAAGTGAAGCCGACCTTACTAAACTGGAAAGTATTGTACCTTTAGGAACGGATACCGGAGCGACTTATGATGAGTTTGGGATGGGACTTTTGGATTATTAGTTTTGCAGCGAATACAGGAATTTTAATTTAAAACCTCATAGGTTTTTGAAACCTATGAGGTTTGTTTAAAGCGCAATACGATCGCGCCCCGGCTTGAACGGAGCTCTTTTTGCGAAACGAAGTGGAGCAAAAAAGCGGGAGTGGAAGATGGAAACAGGCGCCAAAAGAATTATAAATAATCCTATTTACAACCTCAAATTATGAATACAATAAAATCAATTTCAGATTTTCACAGATTACTTTCACTTCCGGAACCAAAACATCCGATGGTGAGTGTGGTCGATCTTTCGCAAAGTATTTTCATTGAAGATGAGGTCTGGAAGGGTTTTACCAACCGTTTCTACTGCGTTGCGCTGAAACGTGAAGCGACGGGAAAAATAAAGTACGGCCAGCAACATTACGACTATGATAAAGGTGTTTTGAGTTTTACAGCGCCAAATCAGGTGCAGTATCTTGATTTGCAGACGATGGATTGCGAAAGCAAAGGTTTTGTCTTGATTTTTCATGAAGATTTTTTGCTGAAACATGCTTTAGCGACAACGATTTCGAATTACGGATTTTTCTCGTATGCGGTGAATGAAGCACTGCACCTGTCTGAAGATGAAGAAAGTGACCTGCTGGAAATTCTCAGTAAAATCGATAAAGAATGCAGTCACATCGATAAATATACGCAGGAAATTATCTTATCGCATATTGAAACATTGCTCCAGTACTCCAACCGTTTTTATGAGCGACAGTTTATCACAAGGAAAAACAACAACCATCAGCTGTTGGTAAAATTTGAAAAGTTTCTAAATGATTATTTTGATAAAAAGTCATCTGAAGATGGACTTTTAACGGTTCATCAGATTGCTGAAATGATGAATCTTTCGCCGAATTATCTGAGCGACCTTCTGCGTTTTCATACCGGACAAAACACACAGCAACACATTCACGAAAAGCTCATCAGCAAAGCGAAAGAGAAACTTTCTACCACAGATTTATCCGTCAGTGAAATCGCTTATGAACTGGGATTTGAGCATTCGCAGTCGTTTTCTACGCTTTTTAAAAAGAAAACAAGTGTATCACCTTTGGAATTCCGGCAGTCGTTTAATTAGTTGAATGCAACGCTAAAACAATTCTGCCTGCCAATAAAAAAACCACCCGATCAGGTGGTTTTACCAATATGCTAAAAGCTTGTATTTCCTTTACGAAGGCTGTTCCGGATTGTCCGGAGGCAATGCATCTTTCCTTTTGAGCAGCAAACCTGTGTATTGATCTGTTAGGGCATTCAGCTGGTTAATCACCGTGCTGTAAGGCGATGGCGGGGTTTCTACTAAGACATGCAGCGCATCGATGCGGTCTCGAAGGGCGTAATAAGCGACATTCGTCTCTTCCCGTTTAGATTTGATGGTTTCCGGATTTGCGTCGCCATATTCCTGCGTTCGGGAAAGATATTCGGTACCGAAAAGCGTATTGGCATCCTGCAGTTCGTCGATCCACGATTGCAGATTCAAGGCTGTTACCGCTGCCGCCAGTTCGGGTTTGCCTGCAAAATCCATAATCAGACTGTTGATTGTAGCCGTCTCCGACTGATAATTTTGTCGGGCGATACCGCTTCCGTACAGCTCCATATTCGCGAGTAACTTTTGCGCGTTTTGTTTTTTGTCTTCCTGAAAATGATAAGAATAGCCCTGCAGAAAAGCCGTAATCCCATTGATGGCATCATCCCTTCTCTCGTCCAACAACATTATTGCCTGCGTCCGGTCGTTGGCCATCGCTTTTTTAAAAAGCTGTTCCAGCTCTGCAGTTTTCATGGTAAAGGCGGCGAGTTTGGCATCGATCTGCAAAGCAGCGGGATTATTCAGGTTGATGATGCCCGCAAAATCTTTCATGTACTGAAGATATTCTGCATTGCGGAGTGAGGGTAAATGGATTGCATTCATATTTTAAAGTGTTTTAAATGTAACATTTTAGAGAAAGTTCAACGCACGCTCGTTTGAAAGTTTCTCGCAGAAGAGAAAGTCTCCTGCACCCGTGTAACAGGTTTTCTCTTAAAGAGAAAGTGTGCCGCACGCGTGTTTGAGGTTTTCTCTTTCAGTAGATCGGCGGTCGCAAGGCTGTGTGAGACTTTCTCGCTTTATCGCATCCCAACCATGATAAACGGCTGAGAATAAACCATCAAACATCTCTATCTTCTACGTTTATACCATTCAAATGTAAAAAATTTATTGACAAATCGTTAAAAAAAATACACGGTTGATCTGATTATCTTTATTGAATGGTTTTGAATGCGCGGGATTTCGCAAATTCTCTTACGCGGAAAGATTGTGTGGGGCAGTTTTTTTGGTATTTTAGCGGTGGTAAATGTTGGTTTTTAAAAGATCATGCCGACCAAATTTGGTGGTTAAGTGTGATTTTGTTAGAGCTATGCATAAACAACAGAGTAATAAATGATAAAAAAAATATTAGTTTTAGTAGTATTATGGATAGTTTTTGTTTTTGCTGACTATTTGTATCTTCCATATTTTGTGAAACCTCTCTCTTGGATTTTAGTGTGTGTCACTTTAGTGATTTTACTTGTCAAACAGATCATTAAAGTAATTAAGGAAGGTAAAAACTTACAGCCCTATAGATTATTAAACCTTTTTATAACAGCAATGCTACTTTTTTTGACAGTTTACAATTTCAACAAAATTCCTCATTCAATAATTGAAAAATTAGATTGGAGTATTTCTTACAATAAACGTCAGAAAATAGTGAAAGAGGTTTTAGCGGGAAAACTCAAACCAAATACAGAAATGAACTACGGTATTTATAGACTTCCGTTTGACTTTCCAGTTATTTCAAACGGAGGAAATGATATTTGGATTGATGAAAATAAAAACAACAGTATGAAAACAATTAAATTCTGGATTTCTCGGGGATTTTTTGATTCACCGCAAACTTATTTTATTTTTACAAATGATACTAAGTCAAAAAAATACTATGAGGAAAAAATAAAAACGAAACCAGAGTATAACTGGAAAATAGAAGAAAACTGGTATCGAATAATGGAACGCGATTAAATGCGTTATTGCTGACATCGGTTTGGATTTTTAGTTGATTTTGCAAAATTGAAATTTATGCTTTGATTGCCAAACCATCGCAAAGCCATTACACATTATATCAGACAAAAAAAGCAAAACTGAAATTCTCAGTTTTGCTTTTCTTTACCTAAAATTTTAGAAAGAAGTATCTGCACAGATTATTCCTCCACTTCAAAAAGCAAACGCTCCCCAAATTTTTCTTCATTGATTTTTCCGTTTTCATAAACCAGATTTCCGTTAACGAAAGTGTGCGTGACTTTAGAGTGAAACTCAGTTCCTTCCAACGGGCTCCAGCCACATTTATAAAGAATATTTTCCTTTTCAACCGTCCATTTTTCATTTAAATCAATCAAAACTAAATCTGCCTTGTAGCCTTCTCTGATAAAACCTCTCTTCTCAATTCTGAATAAAATTGCAGGATTGTGAGCCATTTTTTCAACAATTCTTTCCAGAGAAATCTTACCGTTTTTAAAATTTTCCAGCATCACCACCAAAGAATGCTGAACCAAAGGCGCCCCTGAAGGGCATTTCGTGTACACATTCTGTTTTTCTTCCCAGGTATGAGGCGCATGGTCGGTCGCAATCACATCGATTCGGTCATCCAACAGTGCTTCCCAAAGTCCGTCTTTGTCTGTTTGGGTTTTTACGGCAGGATTCCATTTGATGAGTCCGCCCTTTGTATCGTAATCTTCGTTGGTGAACGTCAGGTGATGAACGCAGACTTCCGCAGTGATTTTTTTATCTTTTAAAGGAATATCATTTCTGAAAAGTTGCATTTCTTTCGATGTAGACAAATGGAAAACGTGAAGCCTTGCTCCTGTCTTTTCCGCCAATTCCACAGCTTTTGAAGACGATTTGTAGCAAGCCTCTTCGCTTCTGATTAAATGGTGGAATTTTACGGGAATATCTTCGCCGTATGCATCCAGATATTTCTGCGTATTTTCCCTGATGGTCGCTTCGTCTTCGCAGTGAACGGCAATCAGCATTTTGGTATTGCTGAAAATATTTTCTAAAGTTTCAGGATTATCGACCAGCATATTTCCTGTGGATGAACCTAAAAACAATTTGATTCCGGGAACATTTCTTGGATTTGTTTTTAAAACTTCCTCCAGATTGTCATTGGTTCCGCCCATCATAAAACCGTAATTAGCAAAAGATTTTTCAGAAGCGATTTCGTATTTATCAGCCAGTAATTCCTGAGTTACGGCGTTCGGAACCGTATTTGGCTGTTCGATAAAACTTGTCGTTCCACCTGCGATCGCAGCGCGCGATTCAGTTTCGATGTCGCCTTTCCATGTCAGACCCGGCTCACGGAAATGAACCTGATCATCGATAACTCCCGGCAGCAGATATTTTCCTGAAGCGTCGATAATTTGGTCAGCTTCGTCGGAAATTTGCGATTCAATTTTAGAAATCAAATCATTATCAATAAGAATATCGCTTTGGATAATCTTTCCTTCGTTGACGATTTGGGCGTTTTTTATTAGAATTTTCATGGGTAAAGATTAAAAAACAACCCGAACACAGCCGGGTAAAAATATTAAAGTATAATTATTTATCGAGATCATGACCTAAAGCGCGCACAACGGTGACTAAAATTTTGTCTTCAAAAACCATGTATACAAATCGGTCTTTTTTATTGATTTTTCTGCTCCAAACTTCGCCGTCAAAGTTTTTCAGTTGCTCAGGATGGCCTGTTCCTGAACGTGGATCGGTCTGAATTTCTTCAAGAAAAGATTCTATTTTTTTCAGGTCAGATCTGTTTCCTGATTTTTTAATTTTCGAAATATCTCTTTTGGCATTGTCAGTAACGATTAATCTATACTTGCCCATAGCTCATCAGTGGTGGTAGGTTTTAATTTTCCTGTCTCTACATCTTTTCTGGCTTTCTCAATTTCAGCTTTCAATTCTTCATATGTATAAGAATTGTCTTCTTCAGTTTTTTTTGCCTTTATGCCCAAAGCTTTCAAAATCCCGACAAAGGTTTTGATCTCTTTCTCATCCGTTAATTCTATCGTAAATGTGGTCATAACTAAAATTTTATACAAATTTAAAAAAATTTAAGTTGAGTTGAAAAAGTATAGCTTGTGACCATAAAATTAAGATTTACAGATGAATTTTAATCTTCAAAATAAAAATCACATTCTAAATATTTACATTTGCACTCTAAAAGTTAGAATTTGTACAAGAAATTATTGGGTCAGACCGCCGTTTACGGCCTGAGTTCGGTTCTGGTGAGGATTTTCCCTTTCCTTATTGCACCGATTGTGACGAAAGCTTTTGGCCCGACTGCATCTTCACCTTTTGTAGACTGGTATTCTGTTGCGGGTGTGATCACAGTTTTCCTCACGCACGGCATGGAAACCTCGTTTTTCCGGTTTGCGCAGGAAGGCGATATCGATAAAAAAACACTGATTTCTACGTGTTCGCTTAGCGTTTTAACGACCGGATTTATTTATCTCATTTTAGGTTACGTTTTCAGACAGGATTTGGCGAATGCTTTTGAGACGCCGGATCAGGTTAATTATCTCGTTATTTTCCTTTTCATTTTGTCTTTTGATGCTTTTGCCACCATTCCGTCGGCAGTTCTCAGACTTGAAGGAAAACCTCTGCAGTACACACTTTCTAAGGTTATCGGTTCGGTCGCTTACTTTTCTCTGTCTTACTTTTTCATCAAAATATTACCACAATTTCCCAACGGAATTTTAGGTTTAAAATACAATCCGGAAATCGGCGTTGGCTATGTTTTCATTGCCAATCTCATCCAAAGTATAATCACTTTAGCGATTGTCGGGAAAGAATTTGTGAATTTCAGCTTCAGAAAATTTGATTTTAAACTTTGGAAAAGAATCATGAATTACTCCTGGCCGGTAATGATCGCCGGTTTGGCAGGAATTATCAACCAGACGCTCGACCGACAGTTCCTGAAATATCTTCTCCCGAAAGACGAAGCAAAACACCAGATCGGGGTTTATGGCGCAGTGTATAAAATCGCGACCTTTATTACGGTTTTCAGACAGGCTTATCAATTAGGCATTGAACCTTACTTTTTCTCCAGCTTTAAAGACAAGAATAATCATAAAACCTACGCGGTTCTGATGGATATTTTTGTGATCTGCAACTGTCTTATTTATGTTGGATTAATGGTGAATCTGCAATGGATTTCTGAAAGATATTTAAAAAACCCTTTATATTTTGAAGGTATCGAGATCATTCCATTTGTGATGCTCGGCGCACTTTTTCTTGGCATTTATCTGAATCTTTCGATTTGGTATAAACTTTCAGACAAAACCAGAGTTGGTCTTTATATTTCGATTATCGGCGCTGCGATTACGATCTTTATTAATTTTACTTTTATTCCAAAATACGGCTATTGGGCGAGTGCTTTTGCAGCGCTCATCACGTATACAAGCATGATGGTTATTTCCTATATTTGGGGAAGAATCAGTTATCCGATTCATTATAACGTCAAAAAAATTGCGGTTTATCTTGTACTTTCGGTTGCGATTTCCATGATTTCTTTTTATTATTTCAGAGACAATTTCTTCATCGGAAACAGTCTGTACGGTTTGTTTATCGCATTCCTTTGCTACAACGAACTTCCGATGATTAACAGAATTTTGAGACGATCTTAAACCATATTTAAACTAAAAAAATTCACATATGAAAATTATTGTACCAATGGCTGGGCGCGGTTCCAGATTACGTCCACACACTTTGACGGTTCCAAAACCTTTAATCCCAATTGCAGGAAAACCGATTGTTCAAAGATTGGTGGAAGATATTGCCAAAGTTGCCGGTGAAACCATAGAAGAAGTGGCTTTCATCATCGGAGATTTTGGCGCTGAAGTGGAAGCTTCTCTGCTTAAAATTGCTGAAAAACTGGGTGCAAAAGGAAGTATATATCATCAGCTTGAGCCTTTGGGAACAGCGCATTCTATAAAATGTGCAGAAGCTTCAATGACCGGAAACATTGTTATCGCTTATGCAGACACCCTTTTCCGTGCAGATTTTACTTTAGATACCAATTCTGATGGTGTAATATGGGTGAAAAAAGTAGAAGATCCTTCCGCTTTTGGTGTTGTGAAATTAGATGACTACGGTTTTATCACCGATTTTGTTGAAAAACCGCAGACTTTTGTTTCAGATTTGGCGATCATCGGGATTTATTATTTTAATTCAGGTGAAAAACTGATGGACGAGATCAACCATATTATGACCAATGATATCAAGGTGAGCGGCGAATATCAGCTGACCACAGCACTTGAAAATCTCCGTCAGAAAGGCGCAAAATTCTCTCTCGGAAAAGTGGATGACTGGATGGATTGCGGAAATAAAAACGCAACGGTAGAAACCAACAGCAAAATTCTTGAATACGAAAAAGTAGAAATGTCGAAGTTTACTGCAACGGCACATATCGAAAATTCGCTGATTATTCCGCCGTGTTTTATCGGCGAAAATGTAAAAATTACCAATTCTAAAATTGGCCCAGGAGTTTCTGTCGGAAACAACACCGTAATTTTAAACTCGAATATTGAGAATTCATTGATTCAGGAGAATACAAAAATCAACCACGGAAATCTTTCCAACTCGATGATCGGAAATTCTGCGCAGTATTTTGGCGTTTCCAGAGAAATCTCGCTTGGTGATTTTTCAGTTCTTGATTTTCTTAATAAAGATTAATTTAATCAAAGATAAAACTGACGCAAACCACATAAAATTTTTGTGTGGTTTGGCGTTAATATTGTAAAACAAGTAGTTAAATTTTTAAAATGAAAAAATGGCTCGCAATGCTGTCTCTTGTTCTGGTTTTCAGCGCCTGCAAATCCAGAAAAAGCGCGTCGGCAGCCAACTCTAATACCGATACTTTAAAAATAACGGATAACAGTAAAACAGAAGACCGCGGCAAAGGAATTTACGACAGACTTGGTTTTTACGAGAAAATCTACATTCATCCCAAATTTGATCATATTAAGATCAGCAGCAAAATAAAGGCAGACAATCTTAGAGTAAGTCCGCTAGATGCGACGATTTATATTGAAACCGATAAAAAAATATGGTCAAATATTTCTTTCCTGTTTTTTAATGCTGCGCGTGCTTTAATTACGCCGGAGGGCATTAAAGCCATCGACCGCTATAACAAAAACTACATAGATTCTGATTTTGATTATCTCAATAATCTTTTAAACACAAATTTTATTGACTACAAATCTTTGGAAAAACTTCTTTTAGGCAGAACTTTTCTTACAATCAGCAACCGGAATTCTGATATTACAAAAAACGACGATGGCTACACAGTGCAATCGATTGCTAATCAGAAAATTGAAACTGATGGAAAAATACGCGAGTATAAACTTGAGTTAAAATATTCCAATGATTTCAATTTAATTAAGGTAAAACTGCAGGATGTGAAATCCGCAGACGCCGTTGAGATCGTATATGATAATTGGGAGACGATAGAGAATAATGTAAAGGTCCCAAAGAGTGTTAAAATAAACATAAAAGGATCAAAATCAAGCCAGATTTTACTGGAAAATACGAAATTTGATTTTTCGAAGATGGATACGCCTTACAGCGTGCCTTCCAGCTACCAGAAACTTGAAATTAAATGATCAGAAATTTAAGCTTATTTATCGGCATTCTACTTTTCAGTTTACACTTTAGCCAAACTACACAGAAAAAAGAGCTGCTGCAAAAGCAGAGTGCAGACCTGAAGAAACAGATCGCCCAGATAAATGCAGATTTGGCAAAAACGAGAAATGAATCTAAACTTTCGCTGTCGTACCTCACAAAAGTAAATGAGAAACTGGCGCTGCGCGAGAAGGTTTATAACAATACTCAGAAAGAAAAGCACTTCATAGATGATGAGATTTATCTGCGTCAGCTTGAAATAAACCGTCAGAATAAAGAACTTGGTGTTTTAAGAAAAAACTACGCTGATGTTTTGGTTAAATTTTATAAAAATAAAGGTGTTACGACGAAGCTTACTTTTATTTTATCAGCAAAAAGCATTGGTGAAGGTTTAAGAAGAATGCAGTATCTGAAACTTTACTCGCGTTATCAGGAAAAGAAAGCAGCGGAGATTACGAAGGCTTCTTATGAGCTACAAAACTCAATTGCTATGAAGAAGAAATCTGCAACTGAGAAAGAAAATCTGATGAGTAATCAGAAGAAAGATCTTGTAACAATCAGCGCAGAAAGAGTTCAGAAAGAACAGCTTGTACAGGATTTTAAGAAGAATGAAGCTAAATTAACTGTTGATTTGAAGCAGAAGCAGACACAGTCTAAAGCTTTGGAAGGACAGATCAGGAAGATTATCGCAGAAGAAATCCGTATTGCGAAAGCGGAAGAAGAATCTAAGAGAAAAGCGGAAGCAGAAAAAATTCGTTTGGCAAAAATCGCTGCGGATCGTGAAAAAATAAAAATTGATGCTGAAAACAAACTTCGTGCAGAAGCTTTAGAAAAGGAACGTATCAAAGCCGAAACTGAAGCCAGAAAAGCAAAGGAATTGGTTGCGAAACGATCAGAAGAAGAAAGAAAACGAACCGAGGAAGCTGCACGATCAGACGCCAATGCAAAAAGTGAAGAACGCCGACTTGCCGCGGAAAAAATTTCTAAAGAGGCTGTCTTGAAAGAAAAAGAAGCCAATAAAAAGGTTAGCGATGCAAAAGCTGCTGAAGCAGCCTTAGAAAAGAAAAAAGACGACGAGAAAAAAGTTGCTGAGAGCCGGGCAATGACGAGCTTTGGAGTTTCTACAGCTGCTGGAAATAATTTCGCTGAAAATAGAGGAAAACTTGGATTTCCAGTAGACCGCGGACAAGTGACGCACCGATTTGGAATACAGCAGCATCCTGTTTTTAAAAATATTAAAGAAGAGAACAACGGTATTAAAATTTCCGTACCTTCAGGAACGAGAGCAAAATGTGTTTTTGCCGGAAATGTTTCTTCGGTACTTCCTAATGCAGACGGAACGAAAACCGTTATTGTAAAACACGGAAATTACTTTACCGTATATTCAAATCTCGCAGTGGCAAACGTTTCCAAAGGTCAGCAAGTGGCTGCAGGAACGATGATAGGATCTATAGGGCAGGATTTTGACGGTTCTTATACACTGGATTTTCAGGTCTGGAATGGCAGTACGCCAGTTGATCCTTTAGGATGGGTTTCATATTAAAATTATATTAACTTTGTAAAAAATCATACTATGTATACATTAACACTTCTTACTCCTTTTGCACCTTGGCATTGGATTTTGGTAATCATTATCGTTCTTTTGCTTTTCGGAGGTAAGAAAATTCCAGAACTTATGAGAGGTCTTGGATCTGGCATTAAAGAATTCAAAGACTCTGTAAAAGAGGAAGACAAAAAGACTGAAACGGAAGTAAAAAACCCAGCTTCTACTCCGAATAATACGACGAACTTATAAAAGAAATTTTTTAAATGACTTTTACGGATACCGCATGGGAAGTCTTCAATAAGTGTATTGAAGACTATCATGTTTTAGATAATGTAGATACTGAGATTTCAAATTCTTATGCACAAGATTCTCTTGAAAGAATTTTGTATGAAAAGTGCTGGATTGATACTGTGCAGTGGCATCTTGAAGATATCATTCGTGATGAGAACATCAAACCGGAAGAAGCTTTAGTTATAAAAAGAAGAATTGATGCTTCTAATCAGAAAAGGACAGATCTTGTAGAATATATCGACAGCTGGTTTTTAGATAAATATAAAAACATTAAAGCTGAATCTGATTCGAGAATTAACACGGAAACTCCTGCATGGGCAGTAGACCGTTTTTCGATTCTTTCTCTGAAAGTATATCACATGAATCTGGAAGCCACACGAGCTTCGGCATCAGATGAGCATCGAGCTAAATGCCAGCAAAAACTGGATGTTTTGCTTACACAGAAAGTTGATCTTTCGTCAGCGATCGAGCAGCTTCTGAAAAATATTGAGGAAGGAAAAATAAGGATGAAGGTGTACAAACAGATGAAAATGTATAACGACGAAACACTAAATCCCGTTCTGTATCAAAAAGAGATAAAATGAGGTTGATTGTTTTTTTTGCTGCTTCTCTTATAATGACATCCTGCGTGACAGAGAAGTCTAATGTGTCACCCCTCTCAGCAACATTTTCTGGGGAGAGCAAAAATACCGACAATAAAGATCTGCAGGAGAAATTTGACTTTAATATTAAAAAAAACGTCAACGCTGCAGAGATTTCAAATCTCATTACGGTTTTTCCAAAATTCAGCAATACCAGATTAAATTCTGAAGTAACGCTGCTGAAATATGGTCTTCAAAATTATCTTTTTGCAATCGATTCAAACAGTTTCGACGGAAAGCGTAAGTCTTTAAAAAAAGTTGAAAAATCATACAAAGACATTCAGAATCTGCGTAAATTTTTGAATCAGGAAGATAACGAGCTCATCAACCGGTATCTCGTACGCATCAAAACAAATATTGCAGTGATCGAAGATTCACTGAATAATAGAAAAAAAACAGATTAAATGATCAAAATTCAGGCGGAAGCAAATGTTCCTACAGAATTCGGAACTTTTCGTATGATCGCCTTTTCAGAAAATGCGGATGACTGGATGCCACACATCGCCATTATCGCAGAAAATACAGATTTTTCTCAACCTATTAATACTAGATTTCATTCTGAATGTATCACTGGCGAAGTTTTTCATTCTCAAAAATGCGAATGTGGCCAGCAACTCGACGCAGCGATGAATTATATTCAAAAGAATGGCGGTGTGATTGTTTATCTACGTCAAGAAGGAAGAAACATTGGAATTATCAATAAACTGAAAGCGTACTCTCTACAGGAAAAAGGTTTTGACACGGTTGCAGCCAATATTAAGCTTGGTTTACCGGCAGATAACAGAGATTTTAAAATCGCCATTGAGATTTTAAATCAGCTTGAAATAAAATCGGTCAATCTACTTACCAATAATCCTGAAAAGATAAAAGCGATCGAAGAAAGTTCAATAGAATTAAATTCAAGAATTCCTTTACAGATTGCGGCAAATGAAGCCAGCAGAGAATATCTGAAAACAAAAAAAGAATATTTCGGTCATCTCTTAGACGGCAAAATTTAAAACAAAAAACTCCTGAAGATTATTCAGGAGTTTTTTTATTATTAAGAGATTCTAATATTTAGTTTCTCAATTTAATTTTCGATTCATCAATTCCGTAGAATTTGATAACCTCATTGTAATTGTTGTAATCAACTGGCGCAGCAACACCTTTTCCTGCATTGGCAGGAACTACAACTACCCTGAATCTTTTGCCCGTATAGTAAGATGAATTTGCATCTAAATTCAATGTTGCATTTACATAAATAGCAATATCAAATTTGCTGAAATCAAATGAATATTCAACCTCATCATTGTTGGCATTATTCACAAAAAAAGTGTAAGGTAACAATCTCCACACAGGCGAATTACTCGCAGTATCCGTTTGAATATAAATCAATACGACATCAGAATTTTCTAATGGCTTATTGAAAGTATTACCATAAGAATAGAGACTGGAATTTACTTTAGTAAAATTTGGGCTCAAATCGTATGCAGTACTGTTTACAACTTGTTGTACCGGAACTTCATCGTTTCTATCATTATTACAAGAATAAACGAATAAACTTGTAAATGCGAGCAGTATAATTGGAAAATATTTTCTCATTGTTTTAAGATTTAAAATTATCCTTTCAGCAGATCAAAACATATACCAAAAATCAATCAAAGATGCGCGCGAGTGCCATATTTAATCGTATTTTTGTTATTATTGGATTTGCTATGACTAGAGTTTTTTACGCGCTTTTTTTCTTTCTTATTTTCTGTGCTCAATTTACTGCGCAGTACGAGCCAAAAAATATAAGTGACAGCGAGAAAAAAAAAGCGCAGAAATGGGTCGAAAAAACGTACAATCGTCTTTCGCAGGAGGAAAAACTCGGGCAGCTTTTTATCGTTGCTTTATATACCAATAAAGACGAAAATCATATCGACCAAGTTCGGATGATCGTCGAGAAAGATCACATCGGAGGACTTATTCTAATGCAGGACGATGCCGAGCGCGAAATAAATCTCGTTAACGAATTTCAGAAAAAATCAAAAGTTCCGTTGCTAATCGGTATGGATGCCGAATGGGGAATTTTTCAGCGGATCCCGAAAGCACACAAATATCCATGGGCAATGACGCTCGGAGCGATTCAGAATAAAAATCTGATCTACGAAATGTCCTCAAAAATTGCAGAAGACTGCAAAAGAATGGGCATCAACTGGGATTTTGCACCGGTTGTAGACGTCAACACCAATCCAAATAATCCGATTATCGGTAACCGAAGTTTTGGTTCTGAAGTGAATAATGTGATCAATTCTGCACTTCCCTACTCCAACGGTCTTCAGGATCATTCTGTTTTGGCGGCGATCAAACATTTCCCGGGTCACGGCGATACAAATACCGACTCGCATCTTGATCTTCCGATAGTTTCTCACAATCTGTCCCGTCTCGAAAGTGTTGAATTAGCACCATTTCAGGCTTTGATGAATAAAGGAATTGGCGGAGTAATGGTCGCGCATTTATATGTTCCGACTTTAGAAAATCAAAAAGGAATTCCGGCTTCCGTTTCAAAATCGATTGTTACAGATTTGCTTAAAAATAAAATGGGTTTTAAAGGGTTAATTATTACCGATGCACTTAATATGGGCGCTGTGGCAAACCGTTACAAACCAGGTGAACTTGACGCAATGGCTTTTAAGGCAGGAAATGACATCATGCTTTTTTCACAGGGCGTGGCAGAAGGTAAAAAATTAATTCAGGCAGCCATCGACCGCGGCGAAATTCCACAGGGCCGCGTTGAAGAAAGCGTAAAGAAAATTCTTCTGACGAAATATTATCTCGGTTTAAAAGATTTCGTGTCAATCAATCCGGAAAATATCAACCGAGACATCAATAACGATTCGCACAAAGACTTGATGCAAAAGCTTTACACGAATGCACTGACTTTAATCAAAGATAACCGCAAACTTTTACCATTAAAAAATTCAGAAACGTACTATTATGTTCCTTTGGAAGAAGCGCCGTACCAGGCATTTTTTGATCAGCTTTCGTCTTCTTTAAATATTAAAATGGTGAAACCGGACGCTTTAAATATGATTCCGAAAGATGCAATGGTGATTATTGGTTTGCACAAAGACAATTCAACGGCTTACAAACCTTACAAAATTTCAGAAGCGAGTAAGAAAATTATTTCTGATTTAACAAAAACCAACAATGTCATTCTGGATGTTTTTGGCAGTCCGTACGCATTGAAAGATATTAATTTAGATAAAATTTCTACGGTTTTGGTTTCTTACGAAAACAATATGGATGCGATGACCGCGACTGCGGAAGCGTTAAAAGGAAAAACATCCATCAGTGGAAAACTTCCGGTTTTGGTAAATGATAAACTGAAACCTCAAATGGGTTTGAATCTTGATACAGTAAACAGAACCGGCCAATAAAATAATTACATGAAAATAGGAATACTTTGCTATCCAACCTACGGCGGAAGCGGAATTGTGGCTACAGAACTTGGGATGTCGCTTGCCAATAAAGGATACGAAGTGCATTTTATAAGCTCTGCCCTGCCTGCACGACTGGATATTACCAATCCCAATATTTTTTTTCATAAGGTAAATGTACAGACGTATCCGCTGTTTCAGTATCAGCCGTATGATATCGCGCTGAGCTCGATGATCTATCGGGTTGTAAATCTCTATAAACTTGATCTATTGCATGCTCATTACGCGATTCCTTATGCGTACGCTGCTTTTACAGCAAAGCAGATGCTGCAGCAGGATAATAATGATGTGCCGCTCGTAACGACGCTTCACGGGACGGATATCACGCTTGTGGGTCAGCATCCGAGCTACAAACACGCAGTCGAATTCAGTATCAATCAGTCTGACGTAATCACTTCGGTTTCCGAAAGTTTAAAAAAAGATACGCTTCAGTTTTTTAATATTAAAAAAGAGATTCAGGTGATTACCAATTTCATTGATAATTCTGAATTTGAATATCATAATGACTGTCAGCGGACACAGTTTGCCAGCGAAGATGAGAAGATATTGATTCACGTTTCGAATCTGCGTCCGGTAAAAAGAATTGAGGAAGTTCTTCAGATTTTTAAAAATGTAGAGAAAAAAGTGAAGAGCAGACTGATCATCATCGGTGAAGGACCTGACATGGAAAAGGTGAGTCAGTTTTTAGAGGAAAACCCTGAGCTTATATCTAAAATCAGGCTTCTGGGCAAAGTGAATGATCTCTACCGGATTTTACAGCTTTCTGATGTTTTCTTGCTGCCTTCTGAGCAGGAAAGTTTTGGTCTTGCAGCGCTGGAAGCGATGGCCGCATATACGCCGGTTGTAAGCTCTAATGCGGGAGGAATTCCTGAAGTTAATATTCAGGGCGTTACCGGATTTTTAGCAGAAATTGGAAATGTGGAAGCGATGAGTAATTACACGATAAAAATTCTGAGCAATGAAGATCTTTTAGCGGAAATGAAAATCAACGCGAAACAGCAGGCGAATAAATTTGATCTGAAAAATATTTTACCGATCTACGAAGAAATGTACAAAACTGCCATTTCAAATTTCAAAACCGATGCTGTAAAAGCAGAATAAATATATCAAAGTTTAAATAAAAAGTTTGTTTCAAATAGAGACAGACTTTTTTTAATGCTTAAAAACAAAAAAATCCCTTTAAAAAAGGGATTTTGTAGCGAAGACGGGAATTGAACCCGTGACCTCAGGGTTATGAATCCTGCGCTCTAACCAACTGAGCTACCTCGCCGTTTTGGTGGTGCAAATATAAAAAATATTACGCGTTCTCCAAAATTATTTTAACTTTAAATACGTCAAAACATCGCCTACATGCTCTGGTTTGCTGATTATCTTGTTGTTAGCATCCAAAATAAAGTACGTTGGCGTCGCATGAACATTGTAGGTTTCAGAATAAGAGCTGTTCCAACCTTTCAATTCACTGTCATTTATCCAAGGGAAGGCAGCAATTCTCTTTGAATATGATTCTTTATCTGTATCCAGAGACAGTGTAATCACCTGAATATTTTGCGCCTGCATATTTTTATATTTCTCCAGCAGCTGCGGCAATTCTTTCTCACAATGTGAACAAGTAGAAGACCAGAAAACGATTACTTTTTTATCTGCTTTCACATCAGCAATGCTTTTTGCGGAAGTATTGGTTGGCGAAACAAATTTATAATTTGGAAAAACAGCGCCCATTTCTACATTTGCGTTTGACTTAATGGTGGAAGCCAATCTGTCGTTGATGGTACATTTTAAATCTTTTGCAAGCGTCAGATATTTCGTTTTATATTGGGTCATATCATACGCGTCGAAAATATCGATAAGCTCAGACAAAACCGTTTGTCCACGTGGTGTTTCGACGTTCACAGTTTTTAATAACTCATCCACTGAAGCAGATACATTGGTATTACCACCAGAGTTTAAATAAGCAACCAAAACGGGACGCATTAAAGATGACGATTCCAGCATGTCATTAGATTTATCCATGAAGTTTACCACTTCTGCAGGATTAACTTTTTTCTCTTCTCCTGCTGCTAAAAACTTTGCATAATTGGTATTGTAATACGAAATAAACGGATGTTTTGTTGCATCAACAGTATTGTTATCGGAAAGACTGGCAATCTCCGTTTTGAGTGCTTTACCAAATTCTGTATTGTCTTTGTAATATTCTTTTATCTGAGACAGAGCCGGCAAGATCATTTCTTTCTTCTGTGATGATTCCTGGATAGAACTCATCAGCTCGTTCGCTTCATCTTTATAGATGACATTTTTCACTTTGTTGGCCTGTGTCTCAAGATCGATTGATACATTCTTATTTTCAGAAATAAATGTAACGGTGTTATTCGTCGTCGGGAAATAGATTTTCATCATCCCGAAATAACTTTTAGGATATTTAAAATTCCATACTCCACCATTTTTTTTTTCCTGTGTAAAGATGATGTCTTTTGAGCCATTTAATGTATATAGAATAGCATCTTGTTCTTTAAAATCTGCCGGAGTTTTAACGGAAACCGTAAACTGCGCCTGCGATAAAACAGCCGTAAAAAATGCTGTTGCGATCAATGATTTTCTCATAAGGTAAAAATAAAAAAACTCCCTGAACTAATCAGAGAGTTTATAATATTTTAATAATATTTTATATTTTTTGAAGTTTACTTTTCTTCACGTAATAAAAGATCATCATCACCGCAGCTGCTGCCAATAAGTATACATACATATCAATCGGCGATGCCTGCGCGCCGGTTCCTACACCACCTGTACCACCACCTGGCGGAACTGGCTGAGGCGGAATTCCACCATTTTGTGAATAGAATAATGTGACCGAAAAGACGAAGATTAAAGTAAATAGTTTATTAATATTTTTCATATGTGTTTTATTTCAGGATTTTAGCGTTTACAGTTTCACCATTATCTGCTACGATTTTTACAACATAAGAGTTTCTCAAAGAACCGTCGAGTTCGATAACGAAATCCTTAGAAGTGCTAATTCCTGCTTTAGTAATGATGAGTTTACCACTCATATCAAATACCTGAATATCTGCTTTCTTCCACGCCGGATCAAAACGTACGATATAATTGGTAATTGCCGGGTTGTAAACAACTACAGTTCTTGAAGGTTTAACCGCATTTGCAGTAGCCAGTACGTTAGCCGGCTGACCATAATACAAATCTGAAACAGCACTGCTGATTGGCAATGTAGCACCATTTGCTGCTGCAACCAAAGAGCCGTTTTCTGCCTTATAATAAAACCCTATTCCTGAAGAAAGCTGGTGTGTACCTGCAGGTACCGCCTCACCATTTTCAAATATTTCAAATTTATAATTAACAGCATTGTTTGCTACGCCATAATCATAATTAACCAATTTGATATTTTTACCCTGGAAATTAACTTCATTTGCTTCGTTGATGTACAACCAATATGATGAAAGATAATTCGTATCATAACCCCCGGCAGGATCTTCTTCAAAAGTTCCGATTGCATTGGCTGGAGTTGATGTAGCCTGTACTGATGTTGCTAAAGTAGTCTGGTGACCGGTAGTCATTGCTGGAGAAACAACATAATATGTTCTTCCAATCTCGTTGCCTGCTGCATCTAATGCAATTACACCTAACTGTTTAATAGTACCGTTTCCTGTAGTTTTTGCTGCAGTTACACTGTAATTTGTACCATCTGCTCTCGCAGTACTGTTAAATCTTCTCAAAGTATTGAAGTTTAACGTCTGATTGGTATTGTCTCTCAGCTTTAATACAAATGTCTGCATCGGCTTTAAAACTCCAAGATTGATATCACCTAAAGGAATTCGGGTCGTAGTATCGTATGTAATAATTTTAGCTCCTGTAGAATAAGTAGATCCATTAGATAAAGTACTTACAACACCCGGATCATATCTTACTCCCCAAATATTGGTGATGTTGTTGCCATCACCTGTAGCTGCAGTTTCTGCGTACCCTATTCTTGTTAAATCAATATTGGTGAAAAATGGATTACCGAACTGATATATATTTTTACCATAAGTACCGCTCCAAGGAGTTCCAGATGTTTCAAACTGATCCTGAAGATACGTATTGTACTTTTCGTTGTATTGATTTACGGCATTTCCTCCAGAACCGAAGCTAATACCGTTTCCTGCGTTTTGTAAAGTTGCTAGGGGAACTGCTGTCTGTGTATAAGGAGTACCATTCAAAGTAAATACAGAACCTGTAACTGTTGGAGCAATTGTGGGAAGTGCTGCCGGAGGAGTGTCTAGCGTCAAGTTATTATTGTTAGATCCAAGCATATAATATCCTGTAGGATCAGACGTTGTATTTGCTAGATTAGTTACATGATCAGAAACAACTAAAGCATTATTCCATTTCAGGATCTCATTTCTGCTGTATCTCGTCTGGCTAAAGCCTTTCCCTAATTCTGAAGAAAGACTTCCCAAAACTTTACCGCTGAAAGGCATCGCAATCTGCTGATAATAGTTACCGTTACCCTGTCTTGCAGTTTTATACTCTTTACTTACAATTCCTGTAAGGTTACCCTGAGCAATTCCGTCAATATATAATTGTCCGTAAGTACTGGTAGTAGGTGCGCCTACAGTATTAAGTCTGATAACAATATTTCCACCGTCAGTTTTTGCTGCATTGGCAGCTGTTACTGTACGCAAAGCATCAGCACCTGTACCTACAACCATCATGTTTCCATGAAGGTCAACCATACCGTTGCCTTTTGTCTGAAGGCCTCCACCGTTGTATACCAAAGCACCCTCACTTACGTAAAAACTGGCGTTGGCATCCACATTTAGCAAAACATTCTGCGCCTGAACAGAAAAGCTAAATGCCAAAAGTCCTATAGCTAATAAATTTTTTTTCATTGTATACTTGTTTTTGATGTTAATACAATCTTCACCTGCAAAGATATATTTTTTTTGTATCAATAAAAAAAAATCTTATGGCTTAGAAGAAAATTTTATCTTCTGTTAATATGATTTCCTTCTGCTCACCCACAGAAAACATATAATCTTCCAAGACTTTTTCTGTCGTTCCCCGCAATCCTCTTGCTCCCAGACCTTTCTCCATCGTCTCATCAACGATCAATTCAACTGCCTCATCCGTAAAAACGAGTTTCGTTCCGTCCATTTTAAAAAGTTCTACAAACTGATTGATGATCGAGTTTTTCGGCTCTTTCATAATGCGGATCATGGTTTCTTTAGTCAGTTTTTCCAGATACGTGATGATTGGAAATCTTCCCAAAAGTTCCGGAATTAATCCGAATGCTCTTAAATCGGTTGCATTAAGATTCGTTAATATATAATCTTCATCATCTGTTTTATTGAGTTTCTCAGCACTGAAACCTATTGCCTGCTTATTAAGACGGCGCTCAATAATTTCTTTAATTCCGTCAAAAGCACCACCTGCGATAAACAGAATATTCTGCGTATTCACCTGAATATATTTCTGATCCGGATGTTTTCTTCCACCCTGCGGCGGCACATTTACAATACTTCCTTCCAAAAGTTTAAGCAAACCCTGCTGCACACCTTCCCCGGAAACATCTCTCGTAATACTCGGATTATCAGATTTTCTTGCAATTTTATCAATTTCATCGATGAAAACAATCCCTTTTTCAGCACGTTCCACATCATAATCTGCGACCATCAATAGTCGGGAAAGAATACTTTCGACATCTTCACCTACATAACCTGCTTCCGTCAAAATCGTAGCATCAACGATACAGAACGGTACATTGAGTTCTTTTGCAATGGTTTTAGCCAAAAGCGTCTTACCGGTTCCGGTCTCACCAATCATGATGATGTTGGATTTCTCCAATTCTACCTCGCGGTTTTCTTCCTTTGCATGCAGAAGCCTTTTATAATGATTGTAAACGGCAATCGACAACTGTTTTTTTGCCTGATCCTGCCCAATTACATATTGATTGAGAAATTCTTTTATTTCCTTCGGCTTTTTCAGCTCTTCCATCGATTCTGCAGGCGAAAATCCTGAAGTCGAAGCACTGTCTTTTACGATAGAATGTGCCTGCTCAATGCAGTTTTCACAGATAAAACCATTCTGCCCGGAAACCAGCATCTGCACTTCACTTCTTTTTTTTCCACAGAAAGAACATTGGTTTGCATTCATTTTCATTAAATATATTATTAAAGAAAATCGCAAAAAATTTCTTTTTCACGACCTGTTTATTTTTTAAGAATTAATAATCGAGTGTTGTATTTCGGTGTATTCTTCGTCCGAAAGTTTTAGCCGTTCGTTTTTAAAATTCATCTCTTCCACTTTGTTCATCGGTATCAGATGAATATGCGCATGAGGAACTTCAAGACCAACTACAGCCACGCCAACACGTACGCAAGGCATCGCCATTTTCAGTTTTTTGGCAACTTTCTGCGCAAAAGCCCAGAGATTTTTAAATTCTTCCGTTTCAAGATCAAAAATCAGATCCACTTCCTTTTTCGGGATGACCAACGTATGACCTTTTACCAGCGGCATAACATCCAGAAAAGCGACGAAATTATCATCTTCCGCTACTTTATATGCAGCAATTTCGCCGTTGATGATTTTAGTGAAAATCGAACTCATCTTCTATAAAGTAATTTCTAAAACTTTAAAAGAAAGCTTATTTCCGTTTGGCAAAACGATGTCAGCACTTTCGCCAACCACCTTTCCCAATAGACCTTTTGCTATCGGAGTATTTACCGAAATTTTTCCACTTTTCAAATCGCTCTCGTTATCAGGAACCAGCGTGAAAACCTGTTCTTTATTCGTATCGTTGTTATGTAGTTTTACTGTTGTAAGAATCGAAACTTTAGACGTATCAAGCTGCGTTTCGTCGATCACTTTAGAAGTCGTCACGATATCTTTCAGCTTAGAAATTCTCATCTCCAACATTCCCTGAGCTTCTTTTGCGGCGTCATATTCTGCATTTTCAGAAAGGTCGCCTTTATCGCGGGCTTCGGCGATCTGCTGTGTGATTTTTGGTCTTTCGATTTTTTCCAGCTGCTCAAGCTCGGCTTTCATTTTCTCTAAACCTTCTTTTGTTACATAGCTCGCCATAATCTGTATATTTGTTTTTAGGATAAAAAAATAATCCGACATTTGCCGGACAATGTTTTATCGTGTTATTCGTTATTGTTTTACAAATATATAAAAATTTATATTGAAATGAAAAAAACTTTTTTCCGCATATTTATTTTCAACTTATTTATTTTCAGTATTTTAACAGTCAATTCATGCGGAAATAGGGAAGACACGGTGAGTTGTTTTCCGATTGTTCCGATTGCGGTAAATTTAAACCTGAATCTCCCTCTATACAATAATCTGAACTACGTGGGTCTGCCCGTTTATATCGATGAACAACAATCGGGAACGCGAGGTCTTATCGTGGTGCGCACTTCAGATAATCCCGCAAACTTTAAAGTGTACGACAGAAATGCGCCGCACATTTGTCCGGATAATAATACGACGCTTATCATCAAAGATAATATCAGCATTGTCTGCCCGAAAGATAATGCAACCTGGATTTTGATTTCCGGTCAGCCAACTTCAGTGACTTCTCTGCCGCCAAAAACGTATTTTTACAACTACGATCCTGCTTCAAAAAATTTGAATATTTATAATTAAATCAATGAGGGCAGTTATTCAGCGGGTTTCTGAAGCGAGTGTAGAAGTCAACAAAACAGTAGTTGGAGAAATCAAAACCGGACTTCTTCTTCTCATAGGTATCGACGAAAACGATACGGAAAAAGATGCCGAATGGCTTACCCAGAAAATCCTTAATCTGCGTATTTTCAGTGATGAAAATCAAAAACTAAATCTCTCGGTACAGGATATTTCCGGGGAAATTCTCTGCATCAGCCAGTTTACATTAATCGCCGATTACAAAAAGTGAAACCGACCTTCTTTTATTAAAGCTGCCAAACCTGAAATAGCAGTTCCACTTTTTGACTATTTTAAAAAACTGATAGTAGAAAGCGGTCTCAAAACAGAAAGCGGAATTTTTGGTGCCGATATGAAAGTTTCTCTTCTGAATGACGGACCAGTGACCATTTTAATGGATTCTCAGACAAAAGCATAAAAAAACACCGCCAATTGCGGTGTTAATATTTTCACTTATTTAAATCTAATTAACCGGTACGCTGCTGAAATTAAGAGCTACACGCAGACTCATATCAGATGAAACCTGATTTCTAAGTTCATATACAGTTCTTACCGTTACTCCTGAGCTCTTTACGACGCTATCAAGATAACCATTATCACCATTCAAATCCAGATTTACACTTGAGCTGCTGGTCGAGATATCATTTCTTGAAGCGACCAGCTTTTCACTTGTTCCGCTCGATGAAATGTATACTTTCACAGATTTTAAAGCGCTCAAATCTCCGCCAGTTGGTGAAACAACGGAAATTTTTGCATCAGAAATCCGAACATCTTTGATCTGAGCATTATTATTACCTCCAAACCACGTCTGAACGTTATTTGCTGTCGCGGTAGATGATACTTCTTTATTTGCCGGAACGCCGGTAGACACCAAAACATTTGCCGTGTAAGGAAACGTATTCTGTACGATAGACTGTACTGCGCCACAGCTTACCAAAGCTATTGAGGCAACTGCAGCCATTGACCACATCTTTTTCATAATTTTAATTTTAATAATTTTTTGAGGCAGAAACTGTACCAAATTACTGAACGGTTACGGTAAAATCACCTTCAGTCTTTCCGTCTGCCATATTACTTTTTCCAATGATGAGCCATAACTCACCTTTCCCTTTCACCTGATAATCAAGTTCGCGCGAAAAAGGCCCATTCATCTCACCGTTTGGAAGTTTAATTTGATTAAATCTGATATTAAAATCTCTCTGATCGGTCGTGATTCTTGCTGAAATTTTATCTTTGGTGAAATCTGAAATTTTAATGATCAGTTTATCATGATTTTTGTCAAAAGTCTCTTTGATTGTTAGAGGCATACTAGTGGCTTTCTCCATTCGCATAATCACTCTGCCGCTCTGGCTTTCCATTTGAATTTCCTCTGTTTTCGTAGCAGAAACTGCAGTATCTTCCAACTTCACATTATCGGTATCAAATTTATCCCGCGCAATAGGCTTTTCTGATTTCGTAACGGAATCCTGATTGTTAATCGTTGTTACCGTTTCCTTTTTACAAGAAAACAAAAAGGGAATGGTACATAAAAGAAGCAAACTTTTTTTCATGATTTTATATTTTATTTATTGGCCCGAAAACTCGTAAAACAGAATTTTTGAAAGGAATTTATCAGATTTCTGAGAAGTAATTTTCTCCTCAACATTCTTTTTCCACTTCATATTATTTTTCTTTTTGGCAAGATTTAAAAGCACTGCTTCATTAAAACTAACTGCTCTTAAATGGTACTCAAAGGCAAAATCTTTTCTCCTGGCATTCTCAGAAGTAATAAGACTTCCCCAATTTACGAAGCTGCAAACCAAAAGCGTTCCATAAAAATAGCCTGTCATTTTATTAACTAAAAAAGCATTCGCGTATTTCTTCTGAATTTTAATGAAAGTAAAAATCAAACCGATGAATGATAAAAACAAGAAAGCGTAAACCCCCAATTTCTTGTAAGTAAGTCCCATATTTTCTATGTATTCAGCATTTTTAAGAAATGCCGAAATGATTAAAATTCCATTTAAGAAAATCCAGATTTTTGCCACAATTCTTAATCCCGAAGCTTTTTTGTCAAAGTTGAAACCACCTTTAAAATAGAACATAATCACGAGAATTGCCATCACGATCGACAGTATCACCGCGTTTACGCGGTCATGTGTTTCTTCGCCCAACTGAACCGTGGTTTTTTGAGTTTCGATAAACTGTTCGTAATTAAAAGTGAGTATGAAAACTACTAACAGAATATTCAGACATAAAAGTGAGATAAAACCGCTCATTCTTTCAAATTTTGCATCTAAAAATGAAAAAGTAGGTTTCTGGTTTTTTGAAGAATTATCTAAATCAATTTTAAAGAAAGAATGCTGTTTATAGATCTGCTTTTCGACTGAAAAATTCCAGTAATTGAATGAGATAAAAAATCCAAGAACAGAAATCACGATCAGCTGCCAAAGATTCAAATTAAGCTTGTAACCCGTGAAAACATTCAGAAAATGTGAACTTCCAGAGGCATACACCCAAAAGAAAATAACCACAAAACACAGCGGAATTGCTACAAAAGCCAAAATTTTCTGCAAAGCGTGAGAAGTTTTGGTTTTGGGAAGCCAGCGTTCAAAATTGAAGGCACGACAGATAAAAGTAAACGCGTTAATTAAGGCAACCGGAAGGAGCATAAGTATATTAAGACGCTTTTCCCGAGCCCGGAAACCGAATGCCATTAGCGATAAAGCAACCGCGGCAAAAGATGAAAAATCGCCGTACCAGGCAAATGCAATTGCGGAGAAAACGCTGGTTGCGAGGAAGAAATAAAAAGACTTCGTGCGACTTTCAGAATGCGTTTTTATGAACGTAAGTAAGGAGAAAATGACTGCAAGAATTCCGAGATTCAGTCCGAGGTTTTGGTCATAAAAAAGGATTATAAATACGGCGGTGGTGAGAAATATATAATGATGTGTTTTCATAAGTTTTGATTTTTAATAGATTGTAAAGTGATCTTTTTGCGAATAAAAAGCAGTTAGGTGACTGAAATTCTGCCAAAGCAGGGCTTCAAAATCTACGTGATGAAAAGCGCGCATTTTTTTTCCTTTTCTGAAAGCGGCGAGATACATTTTATAATAATCTGGGAGAATGATGGCACCTAAAACAACCGCTGCAAGCAGATGCGCATTGAGTTTGCCGTTGCCGAGCAGCAGAAACTGCATGGCGATTTCGTCTTCAAAATGGGTTCCGCAACCGGTGATGAGATGATGTACATCGTGGTTTTCCATTTTCGGAATCATGCTGAAGCCGTGTTTTTTGTAGAATTCTCCAAGCTTTCTGCCGAGAGAATCTTTTTCGAATTCTAAAAGCTGTTTTTCAGTGAACTGCCACTCTCTTTTTTTCTTTTTGAAATATTTGCGGTAAAGATTTTGGGTTTTGTCGTAAACGAAAAACAGGAATTTTACACGTAGTTTTTTCATAACTGAATATTTAAATAATTTGAGGTAAAGCGTTTTTTTGATCGGTTTGCGCCCCGGCTTGAACGGAGCTCTTTTTGTGCAACGAAGTGGAACAAAAAAGCGGGAGTGGAAGACGGATGAAGGCGCCAAAAAAAATCAGATTGTATTGAATTGGATCCCAATTACAGTATATAAAATAGCAATGGGAATGTTGATACAGAGGATTTTTGAAGCATAGAGGCAGCTTTGAAGCTGGTTCCGATGTAGTAAACAGTAGATCAGCAGTCCGAAAATGATGAGCAGATTGACTGCCGAGGCAAGAAAAAGCAAAACATATCCGCCGATAATAAAATCGACTTTTTTGGTGATGCTGCTGCCTAGGAGACAGATGTTACCGAGAAGAAAACAGATCCAAAAGGTGTAATTGCCAATGTTTTTGATGGTGGAATCTTTCATAAGCTGATGTAAATGATGGTAATGAAATACAGAAAAATGAGATTGGGAAAGTTGAAAAGCAGCAACAGTGCGGAGTTTTTGAACTGCTGCCGGTTTTCTGAAAAAACATAGTAGAATACGAGTAATAAAAGCATCACGATGATATTGATGATTACATTCAGCGCAGTAATCGCAATAAGAAACATGAAGATCTCGTCCATGTTTTTTGCTAAAAATAACAGCATCATCAGTAATCCCATGATCCAACTTCCTGCGAAGTAGATCAACGCGTTTTTGTTGACGTTAAATTTTTTCATCTCTGAAAAGTTTAAAAACGGTAATCTCCGGGCGTACCATAAATCTTACCTGAAAAGAATGCCCGATGGCTCGGTTGATGTAGAGCATTCTTCCGTCTTCCAGATCTATTTCTCCAGATATATACTTTCTGTTTTTTACGGGAAGAATCGGCGTGATGACACCGGGAATTCTGCATTGTCCGCCATGCGTATGACCACTGAGAATCCAGCCCTGGTAACCGTTCCAGACATCCAAATCACAGACATCTGGATTGTGACAGAGCACCAGATTTGCTTTTTCGGGATCGTAATGTTTCATCACTTTCATCGGGTCAAAATTGGGCGACCAGAGATCGTCAAAGCCGATAATGTTTAAACCGTGGGCTTCAATTTGTTCGTTATTCATCATCCTTACCCCATGATTTTGCAGAATACGGCAGATCTCTTCAGAAGAACCCAGATCTTTCCAGTCTGCTCCATAATCGTGATTGCCAAGAATTCCGTAAGTGCCCAAATGTCCATAAACTGCAATGTCCATTACTTTTTTCAGGCTTTCATGATCTTCTGCGGTTCCGTGATTTACATAATCTCCGGTGTAAACTACAAAATCGGGATTATAATTTTTTGCTTTTTGAAAAGATTCAATCAGAAAATTCCAGTCGAAACGGTTGCCGACGTGCAGATCTGAAATCTGCATGAGAATTTTTCCTTCAAGATGTTCAGGCAGATTTTTTATGGGAAGTTTCCTTTCAACAAATTCGACCCAAAATGGCTCTATCTGCCATGAATAAAGAAAAGGCAATGCTCCAACTGCAGAAAGCTGCATGAGTCTTTTCAGAAATCTTTTTCTTGTCATGATTTCCAGAAATTAACTCCCTGAGATCGGGCTTCCGAAAAGTCCCACGGCCATTTCTACCCAAATAAGGATGAGCAGAAAAACGATAACGCAAGAAAAAATAATGCGCGATGTTTTGGATTTTACTTTTCTCAGGATCATATCGATGATAAAAGCAGTTCCAAAAAGCAATGCTGCACCGATAACAAAATCGCTGAGAGACCAGTCAAATTCTTTTGAAGTTAAATTACCAATTAGTGGGATGCAGAGTATTGCTGCCGGAACACCATAGATGATTGTTGTTTTTTGTTTTTGTGTCATGATTTATAATTAAATTTTATAAAGTACTTTGTTTTTCAAAGTTAATTTTAAAAAAAATATAGGTTTATCTTCCTATTAATTTTTCCAGTGCATCTAAATGTTGTGTAAAAGCTGTTCTACCGGATTGCGTAACACGGTAAGAAGTTTTGGGTTTTTTACCCACAAATTCTTTTTTGACTTCTATGTAATTAGCTTTTTCTAATGCATTGCTGTGACTTGCCATGTTGCCGTCTGTGATTTCCAACAAACTTTTCATTTCAGAAAAATCAACCCAATCGTTGACCATCAGAACGGACATGATGCCCAATCTTACACGGCTTTCGAATTCTTTGTTGAGTTTTGAAATGTTGATCATTTTAATTTAATTCTTGCTTGGAAAAACATTGAGGACCGATTGCGCCACCTCCATATTCCAACATTAAGTTTCTGTTTACTAAAACGTATTCGCATCTGTTTTTAAATGCACTTCTATCTGTTTGAATTTCCTGAAAAATATTGAAGGAATACATTCCCAAACCACTTCTTTTAAAACCAATTTTTATAGGTTCTCCATCTTCTACTGATATACAATTTGCTTTGTCTAACCTTTCTTTTAATCCTTTAATATCATTTACATCCCAGTTCAAAATACTTTTTAAACTATCCTTTTGCAAGTCACGAATATCAACATCCCATTCCTGATAAATCACTTGATGAGACGAGTCCTTAAGAGTAGTAATCTGTAATCTGTTTAATATTTTATTGTCTTTGAACTCAATGTCGACCAAGTAATCATTTGGTTTTATTTGATTGTAGTAATTTATTAAATCTGCAATCTCTTTTTCTTTAGAGAAATACTCGCTTTTCAATTCTGAAACAGAATAATTTTTATCAAATCCACCAAATGCAGATGTTACCATAACCGAAAAAACAATAGCACCAATCAGTAATAAACATCCTACAACAGAAATTCCAACAAAAAAATATTTAATGGTCTTTTCCATTATTTATACTTCTTATGCATACTCCACCCATACACAATATGCAGAACGCCAAAACCGATCGTCCAGGCAATCAATCCCCAGCCGAGAAAAAGGCAGGAGATTAGCCCTAAAATAATCTGACAGTAACCAAGATATTTCAGATCGGTAAGCGTATATCGCTCAGCACTGATCAATGCCAAACCATAAAAAATTAACGTAACCGGCGCAATAAAAACGAATAAATGATGCTTCAGCAGAATCAGGCAAAATAAGCCTCCAGTCACCAGCGGAATGGTGAAAGTTACCAACAGCCGGCGCGTCGTTGCATCCCAGATTTTCAATCCTTTTTTTCTGCTTTTACTTGCCGTAAAAATATATCCGCTTACAAGTGCCGAAATCAAAATGACAATTCCAATAATAAAAAGTTCCTGTACCAAATCTTTGGTAAATACATTCCGGTCACCATCAAAATAATCTATTCCTTCCCTTTTAAAAACAAAGAACACATACATGGCGCCAATAATGGCAGAAATTCCGGCAAATACTCCAGACAAGCCGCTTAAAGAAATAAAACGTGACGAACGCTCCATCATGGAACGGATGTGCGATAAGTCTTCGTGATAGTTTTTTGATTCCATATAAAAGAACTTTGAATTACAAAGTAAAATAGAAAAAATAAAATGCACAAGCTTTTTGTGCATTTTTATACAATATTTTATTTAGCTCTTAATTTTTCTTTAATTGCTTCAATATTTTTCTTTGCACTATCTTCCAAAATCAAACTTGCGCTCATGTGAATTCTTGCAGGCATCAATTCGTTGAAATGCTCTGTTCCTTCCCAGGAAACTTTTTTAATTAAAGCTAAAGCATCTTCACTTCTTGAAGAAAGAGTTTTCATAAATTTCTCCAGTTTAGAATCCATTTCTGCGATATTTTCGGAAACAGAATGATAAATATTATGCTGTTCTGCCCATTCTGCAGACCTGAAATCTGCATCAATTGCCATAGCTGAAAACTGAGATTTGCCAATCTTTCTTTCAACATAAGGCCCAATCACAAACGGACCGATTCCTAAATTTATTTCCGTTAAAGCTAAAGCAGAATCTTTAGTGGCAAAACAGTAATCTGCTCCACAAGCCAGCCCTACTCCACCACCGGTTGTTTTTCCCTGAACCCTTACGACAACAATTTTACCGCAATTTCTCATAGCGTTTAAAACTTTAGCAAAACCTCCGAAAAATTTTGTGGATGCTTCCAATTCTTCAATAGCTAAAAGCTCATCGAAACTTGCACCTGCACAGAAAGCCTTTTCACCTTCACTCTTTACAAGAATCGCTTTTACTTCGTTTTTTGCTCCTTCTTCAAGAATAGTTTGAGCCAATTTTTCAAGAATTGCTCCGGGAAGAGCATTACTTTTTGCTGTTCCGAAAGTGATTTCGGCAATATTATTTTTAATTTCTGATGTTACGAAATCGCTCATTACTTGTCTGATATTGATTTAAACAAAAATACTAACAATTGTTCGGTTAAAAAATTTAATGCACAAAATTTCTATATTAAAATCCTAATCCGTATAAATACTGATATTTAAAAACACGTATTTATACTCTACCGTATTCTACCGGAAATCTGTTATTTTGTACCAGAAATAAAAAACTAATTCCCATGAAAACTTGTTTTAAATACTACAGGTTTTCAAAAAACGATTCCAGGCATAAATGAAAATTCCCCAACAGAGGGGAATTTATTGTTTAAGAAAGTTTAAACGATTTTCTTCCGTACATCAAAATCCTCTTGAACGCATATATGGCGGGAAACTTTTCAAATTTTTCGTCAATTCTTTTTTTATATTCAGAGATAAATTTCTTCTTATTATCTTCATCCAATATTTCCAAATATGGAATCAATGCTGAACCAGAAATAAACTGAAATAATTTTTCAGCATTATCAGCAATAATCGGATAAACTTTAATGGAAATATTTAAATCTTTCAAACCTGCATTAAACATCATTTTTGTATACTCATCCAAACTTAAAACCGGAGAAACTCTGTTCCAACTTTGAAGCTGAGTTTTGTAAGGTTCTTCCGAAGCCAGCTGAAATAAAATCTGATTGAGAATATTTTCAGACTGAACAGGCATTTGTACGGCAAACTGTCCGTTTTCATTTAGCAACGAAAGCAGTTTCGGAAATAATTCCTTATGATTATCCGACCATTGTAAAGCCGCATTGCTAAAAATCAAATCCCATTTTTCATCTGAATCATACAATTCTTCAATTGTTTTTTGCTTAAAATGTAGTCTTTCATTTTCAAAACCAGAAGATTTCTCAAGCATCTCTGCTGAAGAATCGATTCCTAAAAAATTGGTATCTGTAAATTTCTGTGACAAAATATGAGTTTGTTCACCCGTTCCACAGCCGATGTCGATTGCTTTTTGTAAACCATCAGAAGAAATATTTTCAGTTAAATCAAAAAACGGTTGATAACGGATGTTTTTAAATTGGTTGTAAATTTCGGGATTCCAGGGCATAATATTTTAGTTTTTGGTTAATTTTAATTGCGTAGCCGGTATTATATTATGGACAAAATAAGGGTAGATTCCGTAGGTATCTTATTTGTGTAGAATTCGATAATCACCGCTACAATTTGCGTTCCGTAGGAACGCTATCTTTTTTCAATCATAGAATTCAAATAAATATTCATCTTTAAATTCAATTTCAAAAGCATTCAAAAATTCAATATATTCTTCTCTAAAACTTTTCTTATTATGATGCGTTTCCTGACTTAAGACATAATTCACGACCTGTTGCTTCTGACTTTTAGCATAAGAAAATGCTCCATAACCTTGCTGCCATAAAAAATGATTGAAAGTTAATTTCTTTTTGTTAATAAAATTGGTTGATTCTGTTTTAACAATTTTCACCAAATCTGAAATGGTAATTTTTAAATTTTTATAACTAAAAAAGATATGAATGTGGTCAGGATTTGCATAAATAGCCAAGACCTTTTGTCCTTTGTTATTTAAAATTCCGCAAATATATTTTTCAATTTCATCACGAACTGAACTTGAAATTTTGTTATCTCTGCATTTTGTAGCAAATACTAATTGAATGTAGATTTGGGTATATGTGGTTGACATATTTGTGTTTTTAGATGGCGTTCCTACGGAACGCTGTTTTGGTTACCATTATATTTTCTACACAGATTCCGTTCCTACGGAACGCCACTTTCTAAATAGATTTGATGTAATCTCATGCTTCATCTTTAAAATTCTCAAGCCTCAAATCTAAATTATATCATTTTGAATTGTTTCGTTAAAACTTCTTCAACGCTAAAATATACTTATCAATATACAGATCTTTTTCTTTCGATTTATATTGCTGAATATATCTCGGGTGTTCCAAAACGGTCATTTTATTGAAAAGATTGGCTTCCTGATTTAATTTTGAAATAAATTCTGCATTCTTTTTGCCTAAAATAAAGACTTCCGAAGTATCAAGATTTAAACTTATATGCTTTTTCAGAGAATCAATCATAAAATCTTTCACATCATTAAAAAGTTCTCTGTCATCGTAATAATTGGCGTTAATCCAGCTTCCTTTAGATTTTCTTACAATTGCTAAAGGAAAAGGTGAATTGATGTAAATATCTCTGTAAAATTCTGCTGCACCACCATAAGATTCAATCATATAATACATGAAAACTGAAGAAATTTCATGCGTGCGAGCAGATTCCATTCTGATTCCGCAAACCGACTCCAGACGTTTTGTATCGGTAAACGGAACTCCTGTAACTCCCGCTCCGTGACGGCTTGGATTAATTCCTATTAAGAATTTTCTCTGATTTGAATCGCTGTAGTATTTCCGGTAAAACTTTTCCATAACAATCATCGTTTCGGGATTGTTGAAATACGGATTTAAAACCTGAAAATCGTGCGGTAATTTTCCGGAATAATGAAGATTTTTATTAAAACTGATAATTTTATCTGCTAAATTTTTCACACTACAAGATAAAAAAATGCAGCAATTAATCGATAATTGCTGCACTGTGTTTTTTTTAAATTGATATTAAATCAATCCAAACTGCTCAAAATGATGCGTAAAATGTTTTCTTTGGAAAAGCTCCATCATTTCTTTATTTAAATGTCCGAATCTTGGATTATAATGTTCCGCAAAAGGATTTTCTTTGAAATAAACGGTAAACTCTTTTAATGTTTCTATTAACTGAGTTTTAGCAACATCCAGATTTTTATTTTTATTCTGAGGAACTTCACCTTCTTTCCATAAAGGATATTGCGCTCCCGGACGGATCTTTTTATCGGTGTACAGCCAATCCTGAAGCAGTTCTAATTTCTCAGCAGGAATTTCAGGGAAATCTTCCGGTTTCAAATCACCGAAACCATTTCTCAGAACTTCTTCCAAATGCTCAACCATCAATTGCGGAGTAAAATCTCCAAAAACAGGTTGCGTGTTTTCAGTTAAGGCATTTAATTTTTTTTGAATATTCTGAACTTTAAAATCAATAAATGGAGAATGTTTAGCCACCAAAGTTAAAATCGTAGCTACACAAACGATTTCATCTCTTTGATTGACAACTTCCACCAACCATTTCACAACACCGGAAGGAATATTTCTTCCTTTCACTCCTCTGTTGATTTTTTCTTTTGCGGTTAAATAAACGGTAATTGTATCTCCAGCATAAACCGGTTTAAAGAATGAACAATTTTCCAATCCGTAATTGGCGATAACAGGACCTTTTTTACCTGAAACGAACAATCCTGCCGCTGCAGAAAGAATGAAATATCCATGAGCAACCGTTTTATCGAAAATGGTTCCTGATAAACTCGTTGCATCTGTGTGAGCATAGAAATGATCCCATGAAACATTAGAGAAATTCACAATATCTGCATCAGTAACAGTTCTTCCTGCTGTTTCTAAAGAATCTCCAACCTCAACTTCTTCAAAATATTTCTGGAAAGGATGTTTGTCAGAATATTTTTTCTCAGCTCCCTGCTGATATACTTTTGTAATTGCCGTCAAAATATCCGGCGACCCTTGAATAGCCGTTTTCTGAAGGAAGAAATGAAGACCGTTCAGTCCGCCCATTTCTTCACCACCACCAGCTCTCCCGGGACCTCCGTGCATTAAAGTCGGAAGTGGCGAACCGTGACCTGTACTTTCTTTCGCATTATCTCTGTTTAAAACAAAAATTCTACCGTGCTGAGAAGCCATTTTCCATGAAGTTTCAGCAACGAATTTCTCATCGTGAGAAACAATTGAACCTACCAAACTTCCTTTTCCTCTTTTTGCCAACGCAGCAGCTTCTTCCGCATCTTTGTAAGGCATCAATGTAGAAACCGGACCGAAAGCTTCGACATCGTGAGAGATATTTTTAGTGAAAGGAGAATCGTTTAAGAACAATTTCGGAGACATAAATGCACCGTTTTCATAATCTGCATCTACCAATTCATGTTTTCCATCGTAAATCAGTTCGTTTTCAGTTTTCAGAATGTCTACTTTTCTTAAAACTTCGTCATACTGCTGTTTTCCAACCAAAGAACCCATTCTTGTATCTCTGCTTAACGGATTTCCGATTTTTGTCTGGTCTAAAGCTTTAGACAAAGCCTTCTGAACATCCCCAATTAAGTTTTCAGGAACAATGATTCTTCTGATCGCAGTACATTTTTGTCCGGCTTTTGTAGTCATTTCTGTACGAACCTCTTTGATGAACAAATCAAATTCAGGTGTTCCTGGTTTTGCATCCAATCCGAGAATGGAGCAGTTTAATGAATCTGCTTCCATATTGAAACGGACAGAATTTCCTGAAACGGAAGGCAAAGCTTTTAATTTTCTACCTGTTGCTGCAGAACCTGTGAACAAAACTGAATCGCCATCTTGAATATAATCCAGAATATTTCCCGGTTCGCCACAAACCAATTGAATCGCACCTTCCGGAAGAAAACCACTTTCAATCATATCCTGAAAAACAGCATTCGTTAAATACGAACCATAAGGAGATGGCTTTACAATAGAAGGAACACCAGCCAACAATGAAGTAGATAGTTTTTCTAACATTCCCCAAACCGGAAAATTGTAAGCATTGATTTGTACAGAAATACCTTCACTCGGAGTTAAAATATGCGTCCCCAGGAAAGTTCCGTTTGCAGAAATTTTCTGAGTTTCCCCATCCACCCAAAACGGAGTGTTCGGAAGCATTCTCTTTGCCAACCCTGAGTAGGTGAAGAAAGTACCAAAGCCACCTTCAATATCAACCCAAGAATCTGCATGAGTCGCTCCTGTTTTATAGGATAATTCGTAATATTTTTTCTTTCTTTCTAAAAGGTAAAGTGCCACTTTTTTCAACATTTCGCCACGATCGTAAAACGTCATAGATGAAAGGTTTTTGTAACCTACCGTTCTTCCGAAATCGAGAGCCTGCTCAAAATTCAGTCCTTCTGTATCAGAAATCGCAACCTGCTCTCCTGTCACGGCATTGTATAAAGGAATTCCGTTTCCGGTACCTTCTACCCATTCGCCTTGGATATAGTTTTTTAATTTTTGCATAAAATATTTTATATTTTAATTTAACAATGTAACAGTTTACCAATTGGTACATTGTTAGCTTTAGTTATTTTAAATATTAATTTTCCGATCTTTTTATAAATTCCAAAGTCTCATCAAATCTTTTGCTCCAAGGGAAAAAGTATTGTACTACCATTGGAATGTGTTTTTTATTAATAAAAATAGGTTTTACGTTCGGTTGATAAGGATGAAGAGCTTCCAAAAAATTCTCATTGGCCACTTTAATCGATGTATAGGTTTTTCTACCAACATAAATTAAAAAAGGTGGTGTTTTCCCGTTGATAAAATAAATCGGAGAAGCTTCTTTCCATTTTTGTGGATCTTGACTCCAAGTTACATCATAATTACTTTCTGAGGTTGGAGGATTTTGTTCTAAATAGTTCTTCATGTCAATTCCTGCAGCATCAATTAAAATAATCCCCGAGACTGTATTTTCAGGAATCTGATATTTTGGATTCATCACTGCAGAAGCTGCCAACTGACCGCCCGCTGAGTGTCCTGAAACGAATATTTTTTGAGAATCTCCACTATATTTCTCAGCATTTTCTTTTGTAAATTGAATGGCTGCTGCAATTTCTTTTGTCATCTGATCTACATCAGCATCCGGACTTAAAGTATAATCCGGAATAACCGCAATGATATTTTTGCGTGCAAAGTTTTTACCCAACAGATTGTATGTGTTTTTATTTCCCGAATTCCAGTTTCCACCGTGCACAAAGATTAGAACAGGATAGTTTTTATCAGTCTTTTTTGGAGTAAAAATATTCAGTTTAATTTCGTTTCCCACATGGTTTTTCGTGAAGGAAATATCCTTGTAAGCAGATGTAGATTTACAGCTGATCAAAAGCAAACCCATTAAAAAAATGATGCAGAAACTAAATTTCATATTACAAATATTATTTCGTTTGAATCTCTTATTTCGGTTCTTGGTAAGGGAACAATTTCACCAAACCTTCATACAAACTTCTATGAAGAATCGTTGCGTGATTATCTGTTTCCATCATTTTGTATTCTACCGTCCAGTTTTTCTTGTTTGATTTTTTGAGAATATTATAGAAATCTTCTGCATCTTTTACCATCACTTTATGTTCACCTTTTCCGACAGAAATGTAAACAAATTTTTTGGTATCAGAAGATTTAGATAGCAACTGATTGGCATTTTTCAACAGACTTTCATCATCCCACCACAAACTCGGACTGATGATAAAATAATTATTGAACATTTCAGGTTTTTTCAGTAAGATTTCTGTTGCTAAAAGTCCGCCTAGCGATTGCCCAAATAAATATTTATCGGATGTTTTGAACTGACTTTCGATATAAGGTTTTAATTCCTTTTCCAAGAAATTAATGAATTTACCGGAATGTCCGGTTGTAGGATAATCTTTCTGTAAGTCTTTTAAATCGGTATGAAAAGTAAAGTCTCTTTTTCGGTCAATATTTGCAATTCCAACCACGATCGTTTCAGGCATTGCGTACATTAAGTTGAAGAACTGCACCAATCCTGTAACATGGATAAAGTCTTCGTTCATACTTCCATCCAAAAGATAGATAATCGGATATGATTTTGTTTTATCGAAATTTTGCGGAAGATAGATGTTTAGAGTTCTGTCTTCATTTAAAATTTCAGATTTTATAGTTCTGATTTCTCCTATAGTTAATGGTTTTACATTTTCAGTCTGGGCAAAAACCATGAATTGAAATGCAAACAAAATAATGATGAAAATGAAAAGCTTTTTAAACATATTAAATTTTGAAATTTAATTATTTCACATCATCCCAAATACTGTAATCAACAACCTTCGTAGGAATTTGCTGAACATATTCTGTAAAAGGTTCGCAAGGCAAAATCGCGTCTTTCCCTTCTCTAGCCAATTTCTGATAGAGTTTCGTTCCTTCCGTTTTCCATTTGATCATTTCATCAGAGACATCACGGATGATTTTTGCCGGACTTCCGACAATCAATTTTCTTGCATCGCATTCGAAATTTGCAGGAACGAAAGCCAAAGCTCCGATGATACACTCGTCACCGATAACGGCTTTGTCCATTACGACAGCATTCATTCCAACTAAACAATTTCTACCGATATGTCCTGAATGAATAATCGCTCCATGACCGATGTGGGCAGATTCTTCCAAAATGGTTTCAATTCCCGGAAAAACGTGAAGCGTACAGTTTTCCTGAACATTCGCACCGTCTTTCACAATGATTTTACCCCAGTCACCACGGATCACCGCGTTCGGACCGATATATACTTCTTCACCAATTTCTACATTACCGATAATTACCGCTTGCGGATGAACGTAAGCAGAAGGTTTGATGAGGGGACGAATTCCGTGATATGAGTAAATATTCATAATATTAATTTGAAAATTTGAGAATGAGCTAATGTGAAAATTAAAACACCATTAAAGCATTTTCAAATTCTCAAATTAACCTATTTTCAAATTGTTTTATACTTTTTCAATAACCATTGCATAACCCTGACCGACACCGATACAAAGCGTACATAACGCGTATTTTTTATTTTGTTTTTGAAGTTCCATTGCGGCCGAACCGATGATTCTTGCTCCTGAAACTCCAAGTGGATGACCGATTGCGATAGCTCCTCCGTTGGGATTGATTCTTGAATCGTCGTCTTTTAAACCTAAACTTCTTGTTACCGCTAAAGATTGAGCCGCAAACGCTTCGTTCAGTTCGATAACATCCATATCTTCCAAAGAAAGATTCAGTCTTTTTAATAATTTGTGAGTTGCTTCAACAGGTCCTATTCCCATAATTCTTGGTTCAACACCGGCAACGGAAGATCCTAAAATCTTTGCTTTAGGTTTTAAACCATATTTTTTTACGGCTTCTTCACTTGCTAAAATAAGAGCTGCTGCGCCGTCGTTCATTCCTGAAGCGTTTCCGGCCGTTACCGTTCCGCCTTCTTTTCTGAAAGCCGGACGAAGTTTTCCTAAACCTTCCATCGAAGAAGTTGGCTTGATGAATTCGTCTTTATCGAAAATTTGCGGTTCGCCTTTTTTCTGTGGAATTTCAACTTGTACGATTTCTTCTGCCAATCTTCCGCTTTTCTGGGCTTTTGTCGCTTTTTGCTGTGACCACAAGGCAAATTTATCCTGGTCTTCTCTGCTAATATTGTGCATTTCTGCTAAATTTTCAGCCGTGTCTCCCATTGCATCCACGCCATACATTTCTTTCATTTTGGGATTTACAAATCGCCATCCGAAAGTGGTATCAAACATCTGGCTGTCTCTCCCGAAAGCTGTACTTGGTTTTGACATGACATAAGGTGAACGCGTCATGTGTTCTACTCCGCCTGCAATGTAGATTTCGCCTTCCCCAGAAGCAATCGAACGAAAAGCATTTGCCACCGCCGACATTCCTGAAGCGCATAATCTGTTTACTGTTTCACCTCCGATTTTGTATGGAAGTCCGGCCAATAAAAGTCCCATTCTGGCCACATTTCTGTTATCTTCTCCAGCCTGATTGGCACATCCGAAGATAACGTCTTCAATTTCCTCAACAGGAACTTCTGGATTTCTTGCCACGATTTCTTTTAGAACGATTGCCGCCAAATCATCGGCACGAACTTCTGAAAGACCACCTGATAATTTTGAAATTGGCGTTCTTATATAATCTATGATGTATACGTTGTTCATTTTTTATCTGCTTTAGGCTTTAAGCTACATGCAGTAGGCTTTACCAGCTTCGAAAAAAGCTTACTGCCTATTGCCTGAAGCTTACTGCTTATTTATAATTCTGTTACTTTTTTTCCTATTTTATAAACTGTTCCTACAAATTTCGCAACCAGCTCTTCATTCTGATTGGTAATTTTAATGTCATAAATCGCTGTTTTTCTGGTGTTGTTTACTAAGATACTTTCTGCTCTGAAAATATCGCCTTCTATTCCTGCTTTGGTAAAATTGATGATACAGTTCAAGGCAACAGCGGCATCTCCGGTGTTGTTGGACGAAAATGCCAATGCCGAATCTGCAAAAGCAAACGTAACGCCTCCGTGAACTGTCTTTAAGCCATTAATCATTTCCTTTTTAATGGGCATTTCTATTAAACAATAATTTTCTTTGACTTCGATCATTTTGATATTCATCCATTGGGAAAAATAATCCTGATTGAGCATATAATCGGCAACTTGTCTTGGATTCATATTTTTGGAGTGAAACAGTTCTATACTTTCAATTAATCTTATAATTATTATTTTTTCACAATTTTGGAATATTTCGACTTATTAGTAAAAATGTTTTTAAAAAAATTCACGATTTGATCCATAAAGAGATGGCCAATAAATATTCCGATAAAGTAAATTGTGACAAATCCCCAACTAAACATTCTTTCGTGGGTAGTTTCATTTGTAAACCGAAGATCAGTTAAATAGAAAATACCTCCAACAAAAAACGTTGAAAATACAGCTATTGCAAAAGATGAAATGATCTTATTCTTTGTCATTTTAAAACTAATTATTTACAGCTTTCTCAACAAAGGGCTTTGTCTGTATCTTTCCTCCTGATATTCTTCGTAAAGATTCTGTAAAGTTTTGGAGATTTTTGAATAACCGATTTCTTTTCCCCAAGCCAATAATCCTTTTGGATAGTTTACTCCTTTCTGCATTGCAAGTTCCAGATCTTCATCAGAAGCAAAACCTAATCTTTTTGCTTCAACTGCTTCATTGATGAGCATTGAAATAATTCTTAAAAATATTTGCTGATAAAGAGCATCATCTTTTACAGGCTCTGGTTTTAAAGCGCCTTCAGCATAATCGTAGAAACCTTTTCCTGTTTTTCTGCCGTGAAGTTTTGCTTCAGACATTCTTTGCTGAAGAAGGGATGGCTTGTATTTCGGGTCGTAGAAATATTCGTTATAAACCGTTTTTGTTACCGAGAAATTCACATCAACACCGATCAAATCCATGAGTTCAAAAGGTCCCATTTTGAAGCTTCCGATTGTTTTCATGGCATCATCAACCTGCTCTACCGTTGCAATGTTTTCTTCAACGATTCTCAAACCTTCACCATAGTAAGGACGGGCAATTCTGTTAACGATAAATCCTGGAATATCTTTCGCAATCACAGGTGTTTTGCCCCAATCTTTCATGAGGTTGTACATTTTTTCAGCTAAAGATTTTTCTGTAATTAAAGATGGAATAATTTCCACCAAAGGCATCAATGGAGCCGGATTGAAAAAGTGAACTCCGATGAAACGCTCCGGTTTTTGTAATTCTGCACCTAGAGAAGTGATAGAAATGGATGATGTATTGGAACCAATCACACAGTTTTCCGAAACATGTTTCTCTAATTCTGTGAAAACTTTGGTCTTGATTTCTTTATTTTCAATGATGGCTTCGATTACGAGTTCGCAATCTTTGAAGTCCTTCAATTCGGTAGCGATGGAAATATTAGATAGAATTTCGACCATTTTCTCTGATGAAATCTTCTGTTTATCGACCAATCTGGTTAAGGTTTTTTCCAAACCTACGGTTGCCGTTTCTACTTGTTTTGCATTGGCGTCATAGACCCAAACTTTGCATCCGTTTGTTGCGGCTACTTGTGCAATGCCGATTCCCATCGTTCCGGCACCGATAATTCCTACGTTTTTCATTATTTATAGATGTTAGAAGCCAGAAGTTAGAAGTTAGACTTTTGAAAACTAATTTCTAACCTCTAATTTGTAAATTCTATAATTTTTACTTTCCTTTATATTCAGGTTTTCTTTTCTCTAAAAATGCACTTACACCTTCCTTGAAATCTTCTGTTTCAGCGGCTTCCTGCTGTAAATCTCCTTCCAGTTCCAATTGATCTTTCAATGAATTATTATAAGAAGCAGCGAATGCTTTTTTGGTTAATTTTAAACCAACAGTCGGCATATTCGAAACCTTTTCTAAAATTTCCATTGATTTTGAATTGAATTCTTCTTCAGTGAAAACCTCAGCAACCAAACCATACGATTTTGATTCTTCAGCAGATAATTTTTTGCCTGTAAATGCTAAATAATTCGCCAATTGTCTTCCCAATAATTTGGGCAAGAAGTATGTTCCGCCGGTATCAGGAATCAATCCGATATTGGAGAATGCCTGAGCAAAATAAGCTTTGTTATTCGCTAAAACAAAGTCACAAATCAACGCCAACATTGCACCAGCTCCAACTGCAGGACCATTTACCAAAGCAACCACAGGTTTTTTGCAACGGGTAATTTCCAATACCAAAGGATTGTAATAGTCGGTAACAATTCTTCTGATAATGTCATTTTCGTGATGCTCGTTTCCCTGAGTAAATGCATCATCCAGGTTTTGACCCGAACAGAAAGCTCTTCCACGTCCTGAAATTGCTACACATCTTACCGTAGAATCATTGCTGCATTCCTTAATGAAATCTTTCAAATCTCCTAGAGACGGCTTTGTAAGCGCATTCATAGTATCGGGCTGATTGAGGTAAGCGATTTTTAGTTTACCGTCAAAATGTGATTCAATATCGAGTTGTGTGTACATAGTATTAATTTTTTTAATTTGAAAATTCTGATTTCACTACTAATTTACTCATTTTCAAATTAGCACACTTTCAAATTATTTAGTGGCATTTAAAATAATCAAACGGCTCCAGACAGTCTGAACATTGGTAAGAAGCCTTACACAAAGTAGACCCGAATCTGCTGATTTGCTTAGAGTTCATCGAGCCGCAACGCGGACATTTCTTCGGCTTCCCGATGTGATGCTCGTCGGCACCTTTTTCGGGAGGTGAAATTCCATAAACACGGAGTTTTTCTCTCGCTTCATCAGTTATCCAGTCTGTTGTCCAAATCGGAAACATTTTGGTGACCACTTTCGCATCCCAACCGTTTTCTTTCATGATTTTCATGATGTCTTCCTCAATGGTAAACATAGCGGGACAGGCAGAATAAGTCGGCGTAATCGTTACTTCACAAGAATTCTCGCTTGTAACTTTTGCTTCTCTTACAATACCTAATTCCACGATATTGATTACCGGAATTTCCGGATCGGGAACTAATTCTAATATTTCTAAAGGATTTTTCATAATTAATTTGAAAATTTGAAAATGTGCTAATTTGAAAATGATGCGTCGCTCGTAATTTTCAAATTATCTAATTTTCAAATTAACTCATTGATTTTTACCACGTACAGCCCGGATACGCTCTCTGCATATACTGCAATTCACAAAGCATAAATCCGAAATATTCTGTGTGATATCCTGTTCTTGATTTTGGCTGCATAAAAGGATTCGTAGGATATTCCAAACCGAAATCTGCAAAATCTTTGGTGGTAATCGAAACAAAGTCTTCATACAAAGCATCAGTATTTGGAGCGATGTTTAAAGCAATTAAATCATCTTCACCTTCTGTTTTTGCGAATAAACCTTTGGTGTATTCCCAGATATTTTCCAGGCTTCTTTCCAGGCGCATTTTACTTTCTTCAGTTCCCTGTCCGAAAATTTTCATCCATGAAGCAGCGTGAGTATAATGGTATCTTACTTCTTTCAAAGATTTCTGAGCGATGGCAGAAAGTTCTTCATCGGTTGAATTGGATAATGCTTCATACATCAGTTTCTGATACACAGAAAAAACATAAACTTTAAGAATCGTCTGAGCATAATCTTCGTTGGGAAGTTCCGTCCAGTGCGCATTCAGATATTCGTGCTCGTATCTCAGGAAAGCCAAATCATCTTCACTTTTTCCGTTATCGGCAACTCTCGAAGCGTAAACGTAAAAATTATTCGCCTGACCAAGCTCATCCAAAGCAATGTTTGTCAATGCAATATCTTCCTCAAGATAAGGACCTTCACCACACCACGCAGACAAACGCTGTCCCATAATGAAACTGTCGTCCGCAAGTTTTAATAAATAATTATATAATGGGTTCATTATTTTTTAATTTGAGAATTTGAAAATCAGTTAATTTGAAAATTGATTGACTGCCTTAATTGAAATTTGAGAATAAAAAACGTCGTTAAAGTCATTGTCAAATTTTCAAATTAACACATTTTCAAATTATTAATCTACATATTTTTCACATCGTTTGGAATCTCGTAAAACGTCGGGTGACGGTACAATTTGTCATCAGCCGGATCAAAGAATGCCTCTTTATCAATTCCTTCTGAAGTCACAATATATTTACTTGGTACAACCCAAACAGAAGTTCCTTCTTTTCTTCTTGTATAAACGTCTCTTGCATTCTGCAAAGCCATTTCTGCTGTTGGTGCCTGTACAATTCCAACGTGTTTGTGAGATAATCCCGGTTTAGTCTGAATAAACACTTCCCACATATCTAAATTTGCCATAATTAATTTGAAAATTTGAAAATTCGGTAATTTGAAAATTGATTAAGTGTCGTAATTGAAAATTTGATTATAAATAAAACCGCTAAGTTCATTTTCAAATTCTCAAATTAGCACCTTTTCAAATTATATAACTTCTTTTTGTTGTTTCTCAGCAAAAGCCTTCGCCGCCTCTTTTACCCAAAGGTTTTCTTGTTGCGCTTTTACTTTTGTCTGCAATCTTTTCTTGTTACAAGGTCCGTTTCCTTTTAAGATTTCCATGAATTCACCCCAAGGAAGTTCTCCGAAATCGTAATGTTGTCTTTCTTCGTTCCATTTTAAATCTTTATCCGGAACAGTTAAGCCTAAAAACTCAGCCTGAGAAACCGTAACATCCACAAAACGCTGACGGAGGCTGTCGTTGCTTTCTCTTTTCACCCTGTAATTCATAGAGATTTTAGAGTTGGGAGAACTGTCATCATTAGGACCAAACATCATCAGGGCCGGCCACCAGAACTGATCTAATGATCGCTGTGCCATTTCTTTCTGCTGTTTTGTACCACGGCAAAGTGCCATTAAAATCTCGTAACCCTGTCTTTGGTGGAAAGACTCTTCTTTACAGATTTTCACCATAGCTCTTGAATAAGGACCATAAGAATTCCCCATCAACATGACCTGATTCATAATCGCTGCACCATCAACCAACCAACCGATGGCACCGATATCCGCCCAGCTCAAAGTTGGATAATTGAAAATACTTGAGTATTTCGCTTTTCCTTCCAACATATCTTCGTAAGTCGCATCTCTGTCGGCTCTGATGGTTCCGTTTCCTAAAGTTTCGGTTGCAGAATACAGGTATAAACCGTGCCCTGCTTCATCCTGAACTTTAGCCAAAAGAGCCATTTTTCTTCTCAAAGAAGGTGCTCTGGAAATCCAGTTGGCTTCCGGCAACATCCCGACAATCTCAGAATGTGCGTGCTGTGAAATCTGACGAACCAATAATTTTCTGTAATCATCGGGCATTACATCTTTTGGTTCTACTTTATTTTCGTCGTGTACGTATTGTACAAATTTTTCTAAATCCATAATCTTTTAATTTGAAAATTTGAGAATTAGTTAATTTGAAAATTATTATAAAAGTCTGACAACTTGAAAATTTATACCCTATGAAGGTATTTTCAAATTTCCAAATTAGAACATTTTCAAATTATTTAAACATCATAATTGAGCATCACCACATTCGTTGTCGGGTGACACTGGCAAGTCAGAACAAAACCTCTGGCTACTTCGTCTTCGGTAAGTGCGAAATTTTTCTCCATGAAAACTTCTCCTTCGAGAACTTCCGCTTTACACGTACAACAAACTCCCCCTTTACATGCGAAAGGTACAGGAAGATTGTCTTTCAATGCTTTATCTAAGATACTCTCTTTTTTTGAATTCAAATGGAACGAATATTCATCATCATCGATAATCACCGTTACCATACTTTCAATATTGGCGATTGCCTTGAATTCATCGCTCATTTCCGCAGAATCTTCTTCGTCCGGAGCTGAGAAATATTCAAATAAAACCTGAATCGCTGGAACTTTTTTATCTTTCTTCAGATAATCTGAAATCCCTTTAATCATATCCGAAGGTCCACAGATAAAATAAGTAGCTTCCTTCACGTCGATGTCTGTATATCTTTCAAATAAATGGTCTAATTTTTCCGGAGAAATTCTTCCTTCAAAAATCGGGTCAGCGTGTTTTTCACGGCTTACCAGATAAACCACTTTCAGCCTTCCGCTGAACTGTTCTACCAGCTGATCAATCTCAGCTTTTTTCATCACATGATTCATGCTTCTGTTGCTGTAGAAAAGATAAGCGTTTGAATTGGGCTCCTGATAAAGACTTTCTTTAAGATTAGAAAGTATAGGGCTTATTCCGCTTCCTGCAGCCAATCCAACATAGGTCTTTGTGTTGGTCGGATGATAAGAAGTATTGAAACCACCCATTGGGGGCATCACTTCCAAAACCTCATCCATGTGAAGATGCTCATTAAAATATCCGGACACTTTTCCACCTTCCAAAAGCTTTACCAAAACTTCCAGCGTGTTGCTTTTTTCGCTCGGCGCATTGCAGATAGAATAGGAACGGCGCTCTTCGTTACCGTTAACCATCAGTTTAAAATTCAGATACTGCCCCTGTTTGAATCTGAATTTATCTTTCAGCTCCTCAGGAATTTCCAATGCAACGTTTACCGCATCATTGGTATCTTTCTGAACTTTTACAGTTTTTAATTTATAAAATGAATTCATTTTGTCTTTAGTATTCTGTTAATTTTTCCACCTTCACATTTTGGAAGACTGTCCTGAGCATGAATTTTCACTTTCGTAGTAATTCCTACCCGTTTTTTTATTTCGTTTTCGATGCTTTTTCCAAAATTTCCTGCGAAAATAAGATATTCATCTGAATTTATATTTAAATTTTCCGCGGCCACCAATTCATCATTAATTTCCACATCAATATCGAGTGCCACACACATCTGTTCTTTCTCAACCGGCGTTAAATAATAATTGGGAACCACGCCTTCTATATGAGAAAAAGCCTCTTCAATCTGACTTGGATAAACATTTACGCCTCTCACAATCAGCATATCATCTGCTCTGCCAAGAATTGGTTTCATTTTAACCATGGTTCTTTTGGCATTTTCGTCGTAGTAGAGACTTGTAATATCATTTGTCCAGTAACGGAGAAGCGGCATTGCTTTTTTAGTCAGCGTTGTAATCACCAAAACGCCTTCTTCTCCGAAAGCGACGGGTTGTTTTGTAACCGGATGTAAAATTTCAGGATAAAAATGGTCTTCCCAAATGTAAGATCCGCCTTTTTCCTCAAAATCCTCCATCGAAACTCCTGGTCCGATAATTTCACTTAATCCATAAATATTGGTTGCATGAACCCCCAATTTTTCTTCAATATGATGTCTTATCAATTCCGTCCATGGTTCTGAACCTAAAACGGCATATTTTAAACTGATTTCGTCTGCCGAGATTCCTCTTTTTGCAAATTCATCAGCGATCGTTAATGCATAAGACGGTGAACAGCAGATCACTTCAGGTTTAAAATCTATAATTAAATCAACCTGTCTTGTCGTCATTCCTCCCGAAATCGGAAGAACGCTCATTCCTAATTTTTCTGCTCCGTAATGAAGACCGAGTCCGCCTGTGAAAATTCCGTATCCATAGGCATTGTGTAACTGCATTCCCGGTTTTGCACCTGCTGCATTCAACGATCTTGCAACCACTTCACTGAATAAGTCAATATCTTCTTTTGTATATCCTACCACCGTTGGTTTTCCGGTTGTACCGCTTGAACAGTGAATTCTTTGTAATTCATTTTTCGGAACCGTAAATAATCCGAACGGATAATTGTCTCTTAAATCCTGTTTGTAAGTGATGGGGAGTTTGGAAATATCTTCGATCGACATAATATCGCCTTTAGAAATATTTAAATCCTCAAACTTTCTTCTGTAGAAATCTGATTTTTCCAAAAGATAATCAATCAGTACCTGCAATCTTTCTGACTGAAGCTTTCTCAACTGACTAATTTCTAAAAATTCAACATCAAATCTCATCACTAACTAACATTTGTTAGGTAAAATTAAAAAGAAAAAAAAACCTGTGCAAATAATTGGGAAATTTTATATAATTGTGTAGATATGAGTTGCCTGAAATAAAGCTTTCTATAAATTAATTCCGGTTTCCAAGTAAGCCAAAAAGAATTTTATCGCGAATCTCATCCCTGATTTCAATTCCGGATGTATCGTTTCTTTTAAACCAAAAATAAGAATTGTTGAGTGTATGCAAGATAAAGCGCGTTGTAAATGCAGAAGAGCGAAGTTCCCAGCGTTCAGCGGTATAAATTTCAGTAATCAGCTGCTCGACTTCCTGTTGATAATTTTTCCTAAGCTCAATAAACTCAGGCAAACGCACCTCCAGATGTTTCCATTCATTGGAATAAATGTGCGTCACATCGCGGTTTTTTAACACAACCGAAAGATGACTTTCGATAAATAAATCAAGCTTTTCACGCGGCGGAAGACTGATGCTCTTTATACGCTGAAGTTCGGAGAAAAATTCATTTGCAATTCCGAAACAAATCCATTCTAAAATTTCTTCCTTTGAGCGAATGTGAGCGTAAAGGGAAGCCGCTTTTATATTAAGCCGCGTGGCAAGATCGCGCACAGAGCTACCGAGATACCCTTTTTCTTTAAAGAGTTCAACGGCAACATCCAAAATATTCTGCTGTTTTTCTTTGAGCTTCATAGCGCGGTTTCCAAAAATAGAAGTCAGCTTTTCGCTGAGATCTGCAAATATATTGAATTTTAAATCACCAGATTATTCATCTTCTTTTTGAGATTTCGTGAATGCCTTTTTAATTAAATTAAAGCTTATGATATAGAACATCACCGTTGTAACTAACTGTGGTGCAATATACAACTCATTAAATTTTAATAAAACTAAATTTTTCAGCATTTCAAAAATGTAGAGCGGAAAATTAAGAAGATCTTTCCAGTAATAAATTAGTTGTATCGCTACAAAATACACCAGAACCAACGTGTTGAAAATGCCGTACAGCAAAACGAAATAATCCTTTGAAGTATTTGTTTTGATTTTCTGAAGTGGACTGCGAAGCCACGATTTCACCTCATCATTTGAACGCGACTGCAGATTAGGAACTGAAGAAATATCTGATAAAAGCCAATAACCATCTGATCTGATGAACGGAATCAGCTGGACGAAAGTGTACAGCGCGAGCATGTAGGCCATGTACAAAACCATTTGATTTTTGGTAAAATAATATGCTATAAGCGCAGCAAGCATACACCAAAGCTGCATGTAAACTCCGGCAAGATTGGCAATGACGCGCTCATCACGCCTGGCATGCCAGATCGAAGATATATTAGAATAAAAAATCGGAAAGATAAAATATACACCAAAACCGATTTCGCCGTTTTTCTTCACAAAACGTCTGCAAGCGGCAATGTGACCAAGCTCGTGGAGAAAAATTGTCGGTGCGTATAAAAGTGTGATCCAAAGAACAGGAAATTTTTCTGCGGACGGAACTTCGATTAGAATAATCAAAAGCAGACCAGCAAGGGCTAGAATACTGAATGCAATCCAGAAAAAAGTTTTCTGAAATAAAAACAATAAAGGCTCAACAATTTTTCCTGCGAGAGATGCAGAAATTAGTGGTTTTTGAAATTTTATGAAGCTTTTCTGTTTTTCCGTACTTACAACATCACCTTCAAAAACAGGAATTTTAGAAAAAATACTTTTCGCGAAACCTTCAAATTCTTCGGGAGAAATATTTTCTGAAAAAGCGCTGTTAAATTTTCTGGCAGCCGTGGTGTAAGAATCAGATTCGAATAAAATATCCAAAACATCTTTGCTCTGACCGCTGATGATAAAATGAAGATCTGAAATCTCCAGCACAAACTTGTCCTTTTGATAAGGCGAAATAAAAAAATCTCTGCGAATGAGCGACACTTATTTTGACGTTAGTTTACTGATCAGCTGTTGGTTACTTTCCATCATATCAACCGCGTTATCAAGCCACAAGGTAAGATTTTTTAATTGAAACTTCTCTGCTGAATTTTTAGCGGAAAGAAATTTTTCTTTAGCGTAATATGTGAGTTTTTCGCCAATTCCCGAAACATAAAGAACACGCTCGCGAAACTTTTCCAGATTGCTGTTTTCATCGAGATCATTTTCTGTCATGAAATTCTGCACTTCAGAATGTACAAAAGTCCATTGCCCGGAACGTTCGTCAGCATCAAAATCCTCCAGATCGTCATTCATTTGCATGGCTTTGAAAATATTTGCGAACAAATCTTCCAGCATATGCGTTTCGATCTTAGATTCAAAAAGATACTTCATCCCGCGAATCGGAATATAGGCCAACGCATGTTTCGCATCTGCATAATCCTCAAAATCAACATTCGAAATTCTTTCCCGCGTTTTGTTAAACTGCTTTTCTTTAAGCAATATCTGATAATATCTGAAGTTTGTCTGATCGAGATCTTCCCAGAAGGGATGCTCTTTCGGGAAAATATCAAGAAGCAGTTTTATTGATTCCTGATGATTTTTCGTCAGATTATAAAGTACATTATGTTCTTTGCTGTAGAGATTTTCGAACTGATAATCGCCATCAATAAGTTTATCAATTTCAAATATAAAAAAGCAGAATTTCTGCACGGCCTCAGAAAATTTAGAGAAAAGCGCTTTATCATTAATAATAAAACTGTCTTTCAAAAACTCTACCTGGCTGCTGAAAAAAAGAGTTGAAATATTTTTGGAATTGCTCATCAGATTGTATTTAAATTTAATAGGAAAAAATACCTGAGCCAAAAGACTCAGGTAGATTATTCAAAGAATTTGGAAAACTAGTTTCCTCCTCCACCTTGTCCTGGATTACTCGGTGGAGTTGTTGGTCCACATGGTGGTTTTGGATTACATGGATTTGGCATGCAGTAAAAAGTAAACTCTTTACGTTCTTCCAATTTCTCTACTGAGAAGTTTGCCAATTTTTCATTCAATTTGTTCATAATAAAAAAATTTAAAGGGTAAATAAATATGTAAAAAACTATTAAAGTCTGTTTAAGATTAAAGTGGTCGTACAAAAACGTTCAGCTTGTCACCGTTTCCATTACCAAAAGTCACACGAAAATCATCACCGTTTCCACTGATTCCTCCGCCAAGTAATACAATGGTATAAGTGCCGGCTGGCAAAACAGTTTCTGTAGTTGCGCTCAGTTTGAAATTATTCAGAGAACCAAGCGTAGCACCATTAGTAAAAGATGTTGCATCGCTTATATAAGATGTGTTTAATGGAAGACCGCTGGCCGCTGGTGCTGATGTAAACTGTAAAACTGCTCCAATGGATTTTGCTCTACCGTTATTAATAATATTTCCTGCAGTTGTAGAAGCATCAGCAGAAATTGTTGAGCTTATGTACACCATTGACCTTCTATCCAATGTAAAAGTACTTGTCAGTAATGGCGCAGATAGCTGATAATTTAAGTTTCCAGTAATTGTAAAATTTACAGGAGTTGTAATCGCATCAGAGCCTGGGGCTGTGTAGCTGTAAGAAGTTTCTCCTTTTACCACCAATGCTTCACCGTTTGCATTTACATAATACGGATTTAATGTACTCGCAGCTGTGAAAACCGCCGGATTATTGGTAATATTTAAACCGTCAATACGTACTGTAGGTGCAATTAATGCAATTCCTGAAGAACCCACGTTTGCCGTGATGATATTTTTGGTTCCGCTTACATGAAGTTTCTGTTGAGGATTATTGGTGTTAATGCCCACATTGCCAGACTGCGCGGAATAAACGCTGCTTACAAAAAGCGCGGTAGCAACAGGTAAAAAATGTATAAAGTTTTTCATTATTTGTATTTTTATTGTGCGGGATATGCTACGATGCTCATGGTATCACTTCCTAATCCGTTCGCCACTCTAATAGGAGTTGCAGATGTCTGTGTATCGATATATGCACTTACTTCCACAGTATAAGAACCAGCTGGTAAATACAGACTGTCTTCAGAATTAGAATAATAAGGTCCTACAGTTGAGGCGTTATTTACGACATTAGTGTATCCCTGAAGCGATTCACCAAAATAGGCGTTAGCTGCAGTGGAAATTCCAGCAGGCGCTGTTGTAAATCTAAACTTGGTTCCCCAAATTCTGCTTGAATTATCAACAATAGGCAATAAAGTAACAGGAGTTGTAAATTCAAAACTTGTTACAGCACCGAATTTTACAATACTTGGATGCGCAAGAACGAAAGAGAAAGATCGCAATGGATAATTATTAGATCCGACAATCGTTTGTATAGAAATGACAGGAGCCGCATTTGCAATATAATCTGTCTCAGCATTTCCTGGCGAAATAGCATCGATCATTACCAGAGGAATAACAGGTAGAGATGCCAGTACTAAATCACCTGTTGAAGTTGCAGATACTGGGCGTAGTCTTTCGGTAATTGACTGGTTTGTATTATTTAAACCTTCAATCCGGACAGTAGGCGTAACTACATTCACTCCTGTCCCCGGAATATTTGTCGATGTGGAAGCTCCAGAAACATGGAGCGCTTTTTGGGCAGCAGCATTGTTTAAGCCAATCCCCACCTGAGCATCAATCTGTGAAGAGAGCAAAAAAGCTCCGGCAAAAAAATATATTTTTTTCATCATCATTTGTAATTAGTTGTATGAGATTGGCGTAATACTTACACGCATCTGCTGATTGGTTTGATTGATATTGTTTACGCTAATAGGCAATGCTGCACTTCCAGAAAAACCGTATAGAGAAACCGTATAAGAACCTGCAGGCAAGACTAAATCTTTTCTTGGCTCCAGATAGAAAATACCGTCAAGCTGATTGCTTCCAGAAGTTGTACTTACAGAAATAATCTTATCGCCGAATCTGGTATTTGTAGCAACACCCGCCGGTGCAGAAGTGAATTTATAATAACCTCCAAATGATCTTGCCTGTCCGTTATCTAAAACTCCGTTGTTGATATTGGTATTAATTGTAAAACCTTCTCTGGACTCAAAATGTACGAGCGATCTATAAGCAAGAGTAAAAGTAAGACTTGTTACAATTCCTTCATTTCCTCCTGTAATCGCGGTAGCGGGTAGTTGTATATTTAATAAGGTATTCTGTTGAGCATTATTAAGAATCACCAAGTCGCCGTTAGCATTTGCGAAAACCCTTTTTTGAGAATTCGCATTTTCATGCGCAGTATTTTGTGTACTGTTCAATCCGTCTACCCTCATAATATTTTGGCTCACGCCAGATGAAGTACCAGATACATGCAATGTCTGTTGTGGGGAGTTATTATTAATCCCTACTTGTGAATGCGCAATACCACAAGCAGTTAGCCCGAAGATAATAGAGTATATATTTTTTTTCATCATGTGTATAGCTATCATTATTATGGGCAAAGCTAAATCTTTCATTTAAACCAAACAAGAAAAAAAAGTGAAAATTTTTAATCATTTTCTTAAATTTTTATTAAAATACATAAAAACACTTATCAGCAACTGAATTTTTTAAAGTAAATCACTTTTAAAAGACTAACTCATTGCTTTAATAAATTCTTTTCGGTAAAAATGTCACTTCCCTTTTACCTAATTTTTAATACATCGGGAAAATTTGTCACATTTTGCTGCGATTTCGTTAATAGAACATTTCTTGCAATTCACCAAAATGACCATCTGAAATGATCTTAATTAAAACATTTTTGACAGATGGAAATTAAATAGAAAAGATCAGCAGAAATTTGGTCTGAAATCTGATACCACAATTTAAAACCGAGAAAAAAAATACATTATGAATCTGAATCAATATACCGTAAAATCACAGGAAGCCATCCAGGCTGCACAGCAAGTGGCAATGGAATTTGGCAATCAGCAGATAGAACCTCAACATCTTCTGGAAGGAATTTTTCAGACGGATGAAAATATTTCACCTTTCTTACTGAAAAAAGCCGAAGCAGATGCTACCTTGGTAAGAGAGCGTAACAGAGAAAATTTAGAAAGACTCCCAAAAGTACAGGGCGGAAATATTTACCTTTCACAATCAGCAAATAAAGTTTTGCTGGATGCGCCGAACATCGCTAAAAAAATGGGCGATGAATTTGTAACCATCGAACATCTTTGGCTTTCACTTTTAGAAACAAATTCTGAGGTTTCAAAAACTTTGAAAGATATGGGTGTAACCAAAAGTCTTTTGGAAGGCGGAATTAAAGAATTAAGAAAAGGCAGCAACGCAACATCTGCAAGCTCAGAAGAAACGTATCAGTCCTTAAAAAAATATGCTAAAAACTTCAACGAACTCGCTGCAGAAGGAAAACTCGACCCGGTAATCGGTCGTGATGAAGAAATCAGAAGGGTTTTACAAATTCTGTCGAGAAGAACGAAAAATAATCCGATTCTGATTGGTGAACCTGGTGTTGGTAAAACCGCCATCGCAGAAGGAATTGCCCACAGAATTATTTCCGGAGATATTCCTGAAAATCTGCAGGATAAAACTTTGTATTCTTTGGATATGGGTGCTTTGATTGCCGGTGCAAAATACAAAGGCGAGTTTGAAGAGCGTCTGAAATCTGTCGTGAATGAAGTTATTAAGTCAGATGGGCAAATCATTCTTTTCATCGACGAAATCCACACTTTAGTAGGAGCCGGCGGTGGTGAAGGCGCAATGGATGCAGCGAATATTCTGAAACCCGCTTTGGCAAGAGGAGAATTAAGAGCCATCGGCGCAACCACTTTGAATGAATATCAAAAATATTTCGAAAAAGATAAAGCTTTAGAAAGACGTTTCCAGAAAGTGATGGTGGAAGAACCGGATACAGAATCGGCGATTTCTATTCTTCGTGGAATAAAGGATAAATACGAAGCACATCACAAAGTAAGAATCAAAGACGAAGCAATTATTGCTGCGGTAGAAATGTCTCAACGATATATTTCAGACCGATTCTTGCCGGACAAAGCGATTGATTTAATTGACGAAGCTTCGGCTAAACTGAGAATGGAAATCAATTCAAAACCTGAAGAGCTGGATGTTCTTGACAGAAAACTCATGCAGATGGAAATTGAATTGGCAGCCATTTCAAGAGAAGGAAGCCAAACCAAAATCGACCATTTAAAGGAAGACATTTCAAAAATTTCTGAAGAAAGAAATGAAATCAATGCCAAATGGCTTAAAGAAAAACAAAAATCTGAAGATTTAACGTCCATTAAAAAAGATATTGAATCTCTGAAACTTGAAGCTGAAAGAGCATCAAGAGCCGGAGATTATGCGAAAGTTGCTGAAATACAGTATGGGAAAATAAAAGAGAAAGAAGATGCTCTGCAGAAACTCGAACTGGAGATGCAAAACCATCAGAATGAATTGATTAAAGAAGAAGTAACCGCAGATAACATCTCCGAGGTAATCGGAAAATGGACGGGAATTCCTGTTACAAAATTGCTTCAATCCGAAAGAGAAAAATTATTACATCTTGAAACTGAACTTCATCACAGAGTTGTCGGTCAGGAAGAAGCTATTGAAGCGGTTGCAGACGCCATCAGAAGAAACAGAGCGGGTTTAAGCGACGAGAAAAAACCGATTGGTAGTTTCTTATTTTTAGGAACAACCGGAGTTGGTAAAACAGAGCTGGCAAAGGCTTTAGCTGAGTTTTTATTCGATGATGAAAACAATATGACGAGAATCGATATGAGTGAATATCAGGAAAGACATTCGGTTTCTCGTTTGGTTGGTGCGCCTCCGGGATATGTGGGTTATGATGAAGGCGGACAGTTGACGGAAGCGGTGAGAAGGAGACCTTATTCAGTAGTGCTTCTGGACGAAATTGAAAAAGCGCATCCTGATGTTTTCAATACATTATTGCAGGTTTTGGATGATGGTCGTTTGACGGATAACAAAGGCCGTGTTGTGAATTTCAAAAATTCAATTATCATTATGACTTCGAATCTCGGTTCGCACATTATTCAGGAGAATTTTGAAAATATTACCGAGGAAAATCAGGATGAGATTGTGGACAAAACTAAAATTCAGGTTTTTGATTTATTAAAACAAACCCTTCGTCCGGAATTTCTCAACAGGATTGATGAAACGGTGTTGTTCCAGCCTTTAAGAAAAAAAGAAATCGGAAAAATCGTTCAGTATCAGCTGAGAGGTTTCAATGATCTGTTGCTGAAAAGAAACATCATTATGACCGCAACACAGGACGCTCTGAATTATTTGACCAACAAAGGCTATGATCCTGTTTTCGGAGCAAGACCTTTGAAAAGAGTCATTCAGCAGGAAGTTTTAAATAAATTATCAAAAGAAATTCTCGCGGGAACCGTGAACGACGGCGACAGAATCACGTTGGATTATTTTGAGGAAACAGGTTTGGTTTTCAGACCGGCAGAATAAATTTCAGATTATATAAAAACAAATTTCCGCAGACAAACGCTGCGGAAATTTTTATTTTAAAACTGAAAATTTTTACTTAATTCCAACCAATTCCACATCAAAGATGATCGCAGAACCGCCAGGAATTGCTCCGCCAGCTCCTTGGTCGCCATACGCCAAATCTGAAGGAATGTAAAATCTGTATTTCGCACCTTTGCTCATCAGCTGAATACCTTCTGTCCAACCTTTGATTACACTGCTTAAGTTAATATCCATGGGAGCTCCGCCGTTTTTATCGGTAGAATCAAAAACAGTTCCGTCCATTAATTTTCCGGTATATTTTACCTGCACAACGTCGGTTGCTTTAGGCTTAGTTTTACCGTCACCTTCCTGCAAAACCTCGTACTGAAGACCAGACGCAGTGGCTTTGATTTTTGGATTGCTTTTGTTTTTTGCTAAAAACTCAAGGCTTTTTTTCTTGTTTGCCGTTGCCTGTACACCTGCTTCAGCCTGCTTTTTCTCGCCCTGCTTCTGCATAAAACCCTGCATGAAGGTATTCATTTCTTCTTCAGGCATCAGTTTTTTTGTTCCAGCCATTTCTTCTTTGATTGCCTGAGACAAAAGATCAGCATCCACTTTGAAACCCTCTTTTTTCATATTCTGAGCAATGTTCAAACCTATATAATAAGATGCTTTTTGGTCATCTGTATATTTACTAAGGTCTTGTTTGTCATTTTTCTGAGCACAAGAAATGCTGAATGTTGCTATGCAAAATAATGCAATAGTCTGTTTTTTCATTAATAAAAAATATTTGCTGTTAAAATTCAATTATTCCTGCAAATCTATCATTTCTTAAAGAAATTTTAAGCTTAATAATCATTCGGAGCATTTTTTTGTGATGAAATTTTTAAAATTTAACAATATGCTTCATCTGTATTGACTATAAAATTTTCTTTTGAGCGCTGTCTATATTCAATTTTCAGTGTTTTAGTAATCAAAAATATTTATGATAAGTCACAAATGATAATTTAACTTTCTATAAAGGCAACCGCATTTTAACATCATACAGAAGTGATAATTTAAAAAAATAAATATAATACTCAAATTGTGAATTATATCTAATTTAAAACAATTTATATTATTGAATGAATAATACTTTTGGTGAAAATTCTAAAAATCTATTGTTCATTTAAAATATTAGTTCTAATTTCATTTTATAATAAATAAATATATGTCTATGAAAAAAGTTTTTTACGGTGCACTTGCAATAAGTTTCGTAATTGCGTGCAATAGTGATAATGTAAATAATCAACAGGAAGAATCGTATACAACAACCGGTGCAACTGGCGGCTCGGCACTTCATCGAGGTTGTGCATCAGAGGAAATCCGAAAGGAAGCTTTGCAGAAAAGCCCGGAACTCAGACAGAAGCTAAATGAGATTGAAGCAAAAACAGCGCAGTTTGAAGAAAATTTGAAACTGGGAAGAGTACTTTCAGACGGAAGTGTAGAAATTCCTGTGATCGTAAATGTGCTTTACAGAACTTCAGCAGAAAATGTTTCAGATTCGAGAATCGCGGAGCAGATTGCTGTTTTGAACGCCGATTTTACCGGAACCAACAGCGATGCTTCAAAAATTCCGACGGCCTTTCAAAGCTTAAAAGCGGGTGATACAAAAGTACGATTCAGACTGGTAAACACGGTTAGAAAATCAACCACGAAAACCAGCTGGACAACCAATGACGCGATGAAGAAAACCTCTACTGGCGGAATTAATGCGACTACACCAAGCAATTATCTCAATATCTGGCTTGTTGGCGGAATGGGCGGCGTTTTAGGTTATGCGACTTTCCCGGAATCTTCTGGACAGTGGAATGACGGCGTAGTTATCGCTTCACCTTATTTTGGAAAAAGCGGCGCTTCATCGCCTTTCAATCTTGGAAGAACCGCAACACACGAGGTTGGACATTATTTAAATCTAAGACATATTTGGGGTGATGCAAACTGCGGAAACGATTTGGTAGCCGACACCCCGACGCAAACCGGTGCAAATTACGGTCAGCCATCTTATCCTTTATATAATACCTGCAGCGGAACGCAGCGTTCTGTAATGTTTATGAATTACATGGATTATGTAGATGATGCAGCGATGTACATGTTTTCTACAGGGCAAAAAACAAGAATGCAGGCTGTGGTGGCTTCTTCAGGAGCAAGATCAGGCTTGAGAGTTTATTAAATTCAATTTTAAAATTAAAAAAGGCAGTTCAATTTCTTGAGCTGCCTTTTCTTTTTAAATAATTCTTTTTTTCAGATACTCACATTATTTTCCTCTTCCACATTTTCTACTCCAATAATACTTTTGATCTGGTGCCGCGAGAGATTTCCCTGTTCTGCAATGATTACATTAATCATATCTAAAACTTCCAAAACCTGCACATCTTGCTTTCTAAGTTCTTTGGCGACGCTTTCCAGCGAACCTTGCGAAACTGAGATTAACCATTTCTTTTTCATATTTACCGTTCTATAGGCCCAATCGGATCAATCGGGAAATTAGGTTTCACCGGAATATTTGGATCAATCAAAATCGGTTTTGGAAAAGGAAAAGGTACCAGCGATCTTCTTTTGGTTGGCGCCTGTACCAAACCTGCCCCGACGTCTCTTCTTGGTAAAGGTAAAGTTTTCGCCGTAGAAAGAAGTTTGTTCCAGAGATTCATTCCGCGCAAACCGCTTGCCTGAGCCCAAAGCGCAGCAATACCCGCAACGTGTGGCGTTGCCATACTTGTCCCGTTCCAAGAAGCATATTTGGTCGGAAGTTTTGTTGAAGAATAAACACCAACTCCGGGACCGGCAATATCTACCGCGCCGTACGCAAGATATTGTCCACCATTTGAGAACGAAGCAACATTCATATTAACATCCACCGCACCAACTGCCATAATTGACGGACAGTTTGCCGGATGAGAAACCGGTTTGATAACGCCGGGCCGAGTAGAGTCATTTCCTGCTGCAGCAATGATCAAAGTTCCCAAAGAAAGCGCTCTTGCCGCAGCCGTTTCAAAAACAGCAGAAAAACCCGAATTATTGGTTGGCGCACCAAGCGACATACTTACTACGGCACAGCCATTGGCAATCGCCCAATTGATTCCTGCAAGAATTCCACCGTCTGCACCCGACCCTGAATTGGCCAAAACTTTTCCGATATAAATGTGCGAAGCATACGCAATACCGTAGCGTTCCGAAGCATTTGGCGAACTTAAAGGTCCGCAAGCCGTTCCTGTACAGTGCGTTCCATGCCCATGACCGTCCTGAGTTGCCTGACCGGAAATAAAACTCTGCTGAATAATCGGTCTTCCTGCAAAATCAGGATGATTAAAATCAAAACCGGTATCCAGAATCGCTACTTTTATTCCGGCGCCGTTGTAAGGATTTTGCGTAAGAATAGTCGTTGGCGTCACATTGGTAGCTTTCAAGCCCCAAGTCGATCCTACAGATTCTACATCAGCTTCCATCGGCATATAATCCTGTTCGTCAGAATTTTTTCCCACCAGCATTTCGGTAAACTGATTAACCGCATCGCGATAACCTTCCACGTATCGCTGCGAAGTATCATCAAGCATAGAAATCGCATGTACAACGCGTTCTCTTTCCACAATGATCTGATTTTCTGAAAGTGTACTAATTGAATTTGAAAGTTTCGGATTTTCGTTAACGATGGCAATTCCGAGTTTGTCTAAAATAATTCCATCGGTTGCCTCCAAATCCTTCATTGTAAAGTATTCATTTTCAAAATCGAGCGAGCTTTTTAGATTTAAACCGCTCAGTTCGTTTACAGAACTGATAGAATTTGCACTTTGAGAACCTTCCGGAAGCAGTACAAGAAATTTACCTGTGTACTCTGTTTTCTCTTCTTTTTTTACATTTTTTGACATGATATTGAATTTTATTTATTTGATGCCTACTCTTTCAGGATTTTCGGCGAACTCCTTTTTAAATTTTATTGATGTTTAAACACAGGTCAAAATTGCGAAGACACAGAAAGAGAAAAGTCAGTGGTTTAACGAAAAATGAAGAAAGAATAAACGGAAATTACAACCGTAGAATCACGGTAAATACTTCAGGGAAAGCCCTGCTGATTTTCTGATGAAATTTTTCAAATTTTACAGAATAATATCTAATTTTAAATAAAAATCTATAACCATGAGAACTGAAAATCTATCTATTGAACAAATTTTTATTTATGCCTGCGTTTTCGTCGCCGGCGGAATTGTTTTTCTGCTGATTAAAAAACTGACAGAAAATTCCGGCAACTCGCCCTCTCAGCCGGAAAAGCCAAATACGATGCCCGCCAATCTCATCCAAAATATGGTCAATAATTACCGCAACAATCAGCTCGCGGCGATTCAAAATAATCTGAGAATTGAAGATGCGCAGTCGGTAAGTTTTGATATCCGGACGATCAAAAATTTCATTTCAAGCATCGAAAAAGAGAGCAGCAGCAGAAATTCGGCGATCAGCGAGAAAGATTTGGGCATCCGTTTTTATTACGCAGCATATCCGGAAGATCTCAGTGCACCAGATTTTTCACTTTTAAATAAAGATTACGCTCGAAAACATACGATTATTATGATTCCGACATTGAACAGACTCGATGAAAACGGAAATTATTTGGATTTTGATTTTAATCCGCTGGACGAAACTTCTTATAAAGGAAGTGAGAGAAGAGAAACAGTTGGCGAAACGAGAATGATGGCGATGAGCTCAAGATCTGGTGGTGATGTTTTGGCGCAGAATCACGGCGGACTGATTCCACCAAATTCTATCGCTCCTCTGGAATATTAAAATGGAAAATCTGCAGTTTATTCTTGAATATACTATTTACTTTTCAGAAGGAATTGCTGCTTGTGTCGCTATCTATTATTTCAAATTTTTAAAAGAAAACCGCTGGAAATTTTTTGCATATTATCTAGTCAGCATATTTATATTAGACCTGTTCGGACGATTCGGAAATTTATTTTTCGATTTCCCAAAAATGTATTACTACAATTATCTGGTGATTCCGTTTCAGTTTATTTTCCTTTTTTGGCTTTATACACGAAGTTTCAAGCGGAAATCAGGAATGTTTTGGCTCTTTGCTTTTCTGTATCTGATTTCTTTTCTGCCGAGCGAACTGTACTTCAGCAAAAGCACTATTATCAATTCGTTTAATTATACATTTGGCTGTTTTTTGCTTTTAATGCTGGTGATTTCAGAATATGCGAAACAACTGTATTCCGATGATATTTTGAATTTCAGACAAAACAGAATGTTTTACATCAATCTCGGCGTCACTTTATTTTATATCGGCACGCTGCCTTTTTATACATTTTATAAAATTTTATATTATGGCTACAGCGATCTGTGGCAGGTTTACTGCACATACGCGCAGACTTCAGATATTCTGATGTACGCTTTATTTTCAGCATCTTTTATATGGGGAAAACAGAATTATTAGTCACGCTGATTGTCTTCAATCTGTTTTTCGTGATGTTTGTCATCGCGATCGTTTTATATATCAATAAATACCGCGCCCGCAAAAAGGAATATATGAACGAACTGCAGATTAAAAATGAAATTCACGAAAAGGAACTTCTCACGATGCAGATCGAAATTCAAAAAGATACGATGCAGCAAATCGGGCGCGAACTGCACGATAATATCGGGCAGAAACTCACTTTGGTAAGTCTTTACGCGCAGCAGTTTCTATACGAAAATAAAACTGAAGGAAATGAACAGATAGATCAGATTTCACAGATTACGAATGAGTCGCTTCAGGATCTTCGGAATCTCTCCCTAACGCTGACGGACGACAATATTCAGCAGAAAAATGTCGTGAGCCTGATTGAAAATGAAGTGCAGAAAATAAAATCGCTGAAGAAATGCGAAATCTTTTTTGAAAATAATTTTATAAAAGATGATCTGAGCTTTTCAGATAAAAATGTTTTGTTGAGAATTGTGCAGGAATTTATTCAGAACAGCATTAAACACAGCAATTGCAAGGCAATTCACATCAATCTGGAATCATCCGAAAATTTACTTTGGAAACTGAGCATTAAAGACGACGGAAAAGGTTTTTCAGAAGATTTAATAAAATCAAACGGAATCGGGCTTTCAAATATGAGAAAACGCGCAGAGATCATTAAGGCAGATTTCAGCTTAAATTCAAAAGAAAATGAAGGCACAGAAATAATCATTCAGTCAAATAAAAAACCATGAAAACAACTGTCGTGATCGTCGATGATCACATTTTGATTGCCAAAGCGCTGGAAAATATCATCAATAATTTTGCAGATTTTGAAGTGCTTTACGTATGCGAAAACGGCAAAAGACTTCAGAAGAGCATTATTAAAAATGATCAGAAACCAGAAATCATTCTTCTCGACATCAGCATGCCGGAAATGGATGGTTTTGAAACGGCGCTTTGGCTTCAGCAAGATTTTCCGGATATCAAAACGATGGCGCTTAGCATGCAGGGCGACGACAACAGCGTGATAAAAATGGTGAAAAACGGCGCCAAGGGATATTTATTAAAAAATACACATCCAGCAGATCTTGAAAAAGCGTTGAAAAGAATGCAGGAAGATGGTTTTTACTATCCGGAATGGGCATCGAAGATTATTTTTTCGAATTTTAAAAACAAAGAAGAAAATCCGGAGATCAAATTTTCTGAGCGTGAAAAAGAGTTTTTAAAATTTGTGGTGAGCGAAATGAGCTACAAAGAAATCGCCGACAAAATGTGCTGCAGTCCGCGTACTGTCGAAAGTTACAGAGATCAGCTTTGCGAAAAACTTGACCTGAAAAGCCGGGTCGGTCTTGCAGTTTTTGCCTTGAAAAACGGTTTCGCAGAATCATAAAAAAAACCTTTTCAGATGATGAAAAGGTTTTTAATACTTTTAAAATGATTTCTGATTGTCTGCCGGTGTATAATCCATAAAGATACCGCCATCGAGATTGATGGATTTAAGTTTTTTCTTAGCCGGAATTTTCAGATTGGTGATTTTCTGATCTTTTTCCCAAACTGCCGGTGTGAAATGACCTCTCTCAGTTGTACCGTCTGAGTACGTCAAAACCACATCAAACGGGACTGCAAATCCCCCAATGTTCTCAACCGTTAAGACCAATTGCTTATTTTGCTCACTTACAGTTGCAATCTTCAAATCGATGTAATTGTTTGTGTAAAACCAATTATTAAAGAACCAGTTGAGATTTTTCCCAGAGCCAGTATTCATTGAGTAAAAATAATCCCACGGAATCGGATGTTTGCCATTCCAGTTATCCATATAATGATGCAGCGCTTTTTTAAACAGTGGATCGCCGAGATAATCTTTCAGAGCGAGATACGAAAGTGATGATTTCACATAGGAATTATTGCCGTAGCCCGCGCCGCTCACCTGAGTACTCATCGTGATAATTGGCTGATCCTGTTCAGCTGACGGATCTAAAATCCATTTTTTTACCCTGAAGTTTTTATAAAAATTTTCTGCGGCTTCTTTACCGTTTTCGTCGATGCCGATGAGATATTCTAAAGTCGTTGCCCAGCCTTCATCCATAAAAGCGTACCGTGTCTCGTTGATTCCCATATAAAAAGGAAAATATGTATGCGCGATCTCGTGATCGGCCGTCAACCTTGCATCCTGAAGATCATCCGGAATACTGGTATCGTTGATCATCATTGGATATTCCATATCGGCAAAACCCTGAATTGCCGTCATTGCAGGAAAAGGATATTCTACACCTGGCCAGTTTTCTGAAAACCATTTCAGATTATAGCGCATCCATTCGGTATATTTTTCAAAATCTTTCGCGCCGGCTTTGTATGCAGACTGCACACTCGCTCTTTTGGTTTTCAACTGTACACTTGAAGCGTCCCAAACATAATGGTTGCTTAAAGCAAAACAGAAATCGGTGATATGATCTGCCTTAAATCTCCAGATATTCCAAGCTTTATTTTTGGTGACTTTGCCAGATTTCATTTCACTTTCATCGGCTATGTGAATGATCTTATCGCTATTTAAAGAAGTCTTATACCGTTCTAAATATTTCGTTTCTAAAACTTCTTCCGGATTTTGAAAAGTTCCTGTAGACCAGACAACGAAATCTTTAGGTGCGGAAATAGCAAATGAATAATCATTAAAATCATTATAAAACTCCTGCCGGTCGGTATGCGGAATCATATCCCAACCATTATAATCGTCGTACACAGAAATTCTCGGAAAGGAATATGCAACGTAAAAAGTTTCAGGATCAATCTGCCCTTCGCGCCCGCTTTCTACCGACAGCGGATATTCCCACTCGATTTTTACTTCAGACTGCGTTTTAGATTTTAAAGCAGAATTCAGTTTCACACGCTCCACAGTTCCCCAGTTTTCACTGTTGACATTGTACTTTTCGCCGTTTACGGCAAAAGATTTAATTTTTAAACCTGATGAAAGAAAATTTTGTGAGACAGAACCTGAACGTGGTGATTGTGGCTTGTGTAGATTATTTACAAAACGAATCGCCAGAAAATTCAAATCATCAGGACTGTTATTCGAGTAAACAATGGTTTCTTTTCCCGAAACTATTTTCGTCTGGTCATCGACTTTTACATCTACTGTGTAAATGCCTTTGTTTTGCCAGTAATTTTTTCCTGGTGCACCAGAACGGTCACGAGTGCCTTTATCATAAGCTTTCTTAATATTTCGCGGCATGTAAAGATCCTGCGAAAAAGCCTGTTGTGAAAGAATAATGACAGCAAGCGTCAGAAATATTTTTTTCATATTTTAAACTTAAAATTTTAGGTATAGACAAAAATAAAAAAACTTCCCTTGTAAAGAGAAGTTCTAACCCGCAGCAACAATTAAAGTTTCTATAAAACTTTGCTGAAACTAAATACCTCGGCATATCGACTTTCTGAGATTTTTGTCATGAAATGTCCATACTCAGGAAATTTCACCCCTTCTTCGCTTGCAAAAAACAAAAGATTTTCAACAGCATCATATTTAATGATAATCCTGTCGAAACTTCCGTTATCTGCTTCACATAAAAACCGTAAAATCTCATTGATAGAAAAGCCATGAATTTTAATTTCGTCTTGATTTTTTCCCAGCGGCAAGTTGATTTTAATTTTTTCCATCCTTGTGTTTGTATTTCTATATTCTGTTTTTTTATTTTCTAGTTTTACCAAAAAGCAAGCCATCATAAATGATTTTTCACCTTTTGCGGTTAAAAAATTTCTCATAAACCATCAACAGTAAGTGAATTAGACCAGAAAATAAAATATGTGGTATTTATTATTAAAAATAATATATCACATCCCAATTTGTGACTTATTCACTTACAAAAGTCAAATGTAAGTATTTTAATTACTTACCCACAAATAAAAATCACTGCCAAAAGTGTTAAATTTTTTCAAATAAAAAACGGGCGATGAGGTATATTATTATCCTTATATAATAGATTAAGCAGAAATTAATATCTCATAATTTATGATAAGGTCGAAACATAATTCAACTACTCGATTTTAGATAAACAATTGATAACGATATTGATAGAATTTCAAAGCCATAAACAAGATTTTCAAGCGTACAAAAAAGCGCAAAAGAATGTGGAAGTGTTGAGATTTTTATATATTTGCAGCATCTAACAATAAAAAAAAATACTATGTCAGACATTGCATCAAGAGTAAAAGCTATCATCGCTGATAAGCTTGACGTTGAAGAAACAGAAGTAACTCCTGAGGCTAGCTTCACAAATGATTTGGGAGCTGACTCACTAGATACTGTTGAATTAATTATGGAATTTGAAAAAGAATTTAACATTCAAATCCCTGATGATCAAGCAGAAAAGATCACTACTGTAGGTCACGCTATCGCGTATATTGAAGAAGTGGTGAACAAATAATATTCTTCAACGAAAAGAAAATTAAAGTAAGTTTATGGAATTGAAAAGAGTAGTTGTAACCGGATTTGGCGCATTGACACCAATCGGTAATAATGTAGGAGAATACTGGGAAAGCCTTTTGCAAGGCAAGAGCGGAGCCGCTCCGATTACTCTTTTCGATGCCACAAACTTTAAAACAAAATTTGCCTGTGAAGTAAAGAATTTTGATCCTCTTCAGCATTTTGACAAAAAAGATGCTAAGAAAATGGACCGAAATACACAGCTTGGCCTCGTTGCCGCAAGGGAAGCTGTGACGCACTCGCGAATTATTGAAGACAATGTAGACAAAAACAGAGTCGGAGTTATCTGGGGATCAGGAATCGGTGGTTTAGAAACTTTTGAAACTGAGGTTTTAGGGTGGGCAAACACAGAAATTCCTAGGTTTAATCCTTTCTTCATTCCGAAAATGATCGCGGATATTACACCGGGACACATTTCAATTGAGTACGGTTTCCACGGTCCGAATTATACAACTGTTTCAGCTTGCGCATCTTCTGCCAATGCGTTGATTGATTCTAAAATGATCATTCAGCTTGGTAAGGCGGATGTTATCGTATGCGGAGGTTCTGAAGCAGCAGTTACAGCAAGCGGTGTTGGTGGTTTTAATGCCATGATGGCACTTTCAACAAGAAACGAAGATCCTACGACAGCTTCAAGGCCATTTGACAAAGACCGAGATGGTTTTGTTTTGGGTGAAGGTGCAGGATGTATAATTCTTGAAGAATATGAGCATGCTGTAAAACGTGGTGCAACTATTTACGCTGAACTTTTGGGTGGCGGTATGAGTGCAGATGCTCATCACATGACAGCTCCACATCCTGAAGGGCTCGGCGCTTATCTTGTAATGAAAAACTGTCTGGAAGATGCCGGTCTTACAGCAAACGATGTAGACCACATTAATATGCACGGTACTTCTACTCCACTTGGCGATATTGCCGAGTCTAGTGCCATCTCAAGGCTTTTGGGCGAGCACGCTTACAATATTCAGATCAATTCTACCAAATCTATGACCGGTCACCTTTTAGGTGCTGCGGGAGTGATTGAAGCTATTGCAGCCCTTCACGCAATTATTCACGGAATTGTACCTCCAACGATCAATCATTTTACAGATGATGAAAGAATCGACAGCAGACTGAATTTTACCTTTAACCACGCAGCGAAAAAAGAAGTAAATGTAGCGATGAGCAATACATTTGGCTTCGGCGGTCACAATGCCTGCGTACTTTTTAAGAAAATCTAATTGACAATGAATGGAGTTACAGAAATATTTTTCTAAATTCCTTCTCAAGCAAAGAAAAAAAACTCTCACGGAAAGAGATTATTTTTTGAGCATCGAACTCCAGAAAATTCTGGGAATCGAAATTCAAAATATAAGCTTTTACCGGGAAGCTTTTGCTGTTAAAAACTCTTCAAAAAACCACGATTCAAATTATGAGCGGCTGGAGTTTTTGGGAGATTCGGTTTTAGGCACCATCATATCCTGCCATCTTTTTCACACCTATCCGAAGGCGAATGAAGGATATCTTACGCAGATGAAGTCTAAAATCGTCAACAGAAAAAATTTGAATAAACTCGGTGACCAGCTGAAACTGACTGAACTTTTATCTAAAAGCAACGTGATTACCTCTCTTGGAGAAAACATCTCAGGAAATCTTTTTGAAGCGTTAATCGGTGCTATATATCTAGATTTTCAATACGAAACCTGCAAGAGAATCGTTTTGGAAAAACTGCTCACACCTTCAGAAATCAATAAGCTCGAGCACAAAATTGTAAGTTATAAAAGTTTACTACTGGAATGGAGCCAGAAAAAAAAGCTTAACATAAAATATGATACCTGTGAAGAAATTCAGGTAAATAAATCGGTAGTTTTCCGCTGTCATGTCTGGCTGGAAAACGAAAAAATCGCCAATGCGACAGAAACTTCGAAAAAGAAAGCTGAAGAAAAATCTGCGCAACGAGCTTTTTACATCCTAAACAAGAAAGAAAATATACTTGGGAGTCCAAAATCTTTATGACGATGACGAAACCGACACAGAATTTATCAACGTGTCGCTGATCCGTCTGGCAAAAAACATTGCAGATCATGAATTTTTTTTCCATGTAAATCATATAAATCAGCTGAAATTTTCACGAATCAAAGACGTCATATATCACGGTATATATTACGATTATCACTTCATGAGATTTCAGGCTTATCATCAGTTTTCGGAAACCTGCTTCACCTTTGTTTCTAATAAATCGTCAGAAAGTGTACAGAAAAAGGTTAAGAGAGAGCTTTTTACGGGTGAAGAAAATATTAAGTTTTTATTAAATAATAAGACGGATGTCGAATATATTCTTCATAGTTCCGAACATTTTCCTGATTTTTCCGTAATTTTGCTCCCTGAAAATCTTGTCTTTCCACAGCAGGATTATGTATTAAGTTCTGAGGAAGAACTTTATCAAATATTACAGTATTATGAATAAATTTTTAAAAAAGACAAAAATAATTGCTACACTCGGCCCAGCTTCATCTTCTAAAGAAGTAATGCTTGGATTGATGAAAGCCGGAGTGGATGTTTTCAGAATAAATTTCTCGCACGCAGATTACGATCTTGTACGTGCCAATATCAAAAATATCCGTGATCTGAATAGAGAATACGGTTACTCGGTGAGCATTTTGGGAGATCTTCAGGGACCAAAACTTCGTGTTGGGGTTATTAAAGAAGGTTCTTATCTTAATCCTGGTGATGTTTTAACCTTTACCAATGAAAAAATTGAAGGTGATTCTACGATTGCCTATATGACATATCAACAGTTTCCGCAGGATGTAAATGTTGGCGAGAGAATTTTGATTGATGACGGTAAACTGGTTCTGGAAGTTCTGGAAACCAACAAAATCGACACTGTGAAGGCGAAAACCATTCAGGGTGGACCGCTTAGTTCGAAAAAAGGCGTAAACCTTCCGAATACAAACGTTTCTCTGCCGGCACTTACCGAAAAAGATATTCAGGATGCCAATTTTATGATGGATATGGAAGTCGACTGGATTGCGCTTTCCTTCGTACGTCATGCTCAGGATATTATTGATTTGAAAGAATTAATTGCCCTGCATCCAAACGGAAAATTCAAGACACCGATTATTGCTAAAATAGAGAAGCCAGAAGGAGTAAAAAATATTGAAGAAATTTTATTGGAATGTGATGCCATCATGGTTGCACGTGGAGATCTTGGTGTAGAAGTTCCTATGGAAGAAGTTCCGGCAATTCAAAAAAATCTGGTTGAGAAGGCAAGATTTTATTCCAAACCTGTCATTATCGCTACCCAGATGATGGAAACGATGATTAACAGTCTTACACCAACCAGAGCGGAAGTAAATGACGTGGCAAATTCTGTGCTTGATGGCGCCGATGCGGTAATGCTTTCCGGAGAAACTTCTGTAGGAAGATATCCGGTGCAGGTTGTAGAGAATATGACGAAGATTGTTCAGAATATTGAAAAGACCAGTTTTTATCAGCATAAAAATGCGCCGATTGAAAAAGATTTCAACTGCATCGACGAACGTTTTATCACAAACCGTGTATGTTTGGCAGCGGTAAGGATTGCAAAAAGTACAAATGTTGCGGCGATAGTGACGCTTACACATTCAGGTTACACCGCATTCCAGCTTTCTGCGCACAGACCAAACTCGCACATTATTGTTTACAGTGGAAATAAAAGAGTAATTGCGATGCTGAATTTACTTTGGGGCGTTCGTGCGTATTATTACGATATGAACAAACCAACGGACGAGACAATTATTCAGGTGAATATGTTGACGCATAACCACGGGTACATCGAAAGCGGTGATTTTGTCATTAACATCAATGCTACACCTTCATACGAAGGCGGAAAAACAAATACGCTGAGACTGACAACAATTTAAAATAAAGAAGCCTGAAATTACTATTTCAGGCTTCTTTATTTAATTTCCAATGATGGTTTTTGCGGTGACAAATTCACGTAAAGCTAACAAAGAAAGCTCTGTTCCGTAACCTGAGGATTTGGTTCCACCAAACGGAAACCTCGGATCTGAACTCGTCATCCGGTTCACATTTACCGTTCCTGATTCCAATCCTTCGGTGAAAAACTGCTGGCGCTTCTTATCTTTTGTCCAAACTGCATTAGAAAGACCAAAAGGAATATCATTTGCCAGTTTTAGAATTTCTTCATCATTTTCGCCAAACAAAACCATTCCGAGCGGGCCAAATAATTCTTCCTGCAAAATAGGATTTCCTTCTTTTACCGAAATCAAACCAGGTATAAATTCATTATCTGAAATTTTTTCTAAAGGAATAATAACTTCAGCGCCATTTTCAAGCGCTTTTTCGTACTGTTTTAATAGATCATCTGCAAGATCTGCGCGCGCCATGCCGGCAATCTTAGTTTCTTTATTCATCGGATCTGAAGGAACAAACTTTTTATATTCCTTAATAAATTTTGGTAAAAACTTATCTCTGATACTGTTTTGAATGATAAACCTTTTTGCAGCAACACAGGTTTGTCCGCAATTTTGTAGTCTTGCCAAAGCCCCGGTTTTCGCTGCATCATCTAAATCTGCATCGTCTAAAATGATAAATGCATCACTTCCGCCCAGCTCGAGCAAAGATTTTTTAATCTTACTTCCAGCGATAGAAGCGACTTCGGCACCAGCTTTTTCACTTCCTGTAAGACTTACCGCTTTCACCGCGTCGTGTTCAAGAATCGCTTTTACCGCCTTATGATCAACTTCCAGATTCTGGAAAATTCCTTCAGGAAAACCCGCTTCAATAAATACTTTCTCAATCGCATTTCCGCTTTCAAAACAGATTGAAGCATGTTTTAAAACCATTGTGTTTCCGGCGAGAATTGTTGGCGTTGCAAAACGTAAAACCTGCCAGAAGGGGAAGTTCCAAGGCATAACTCCCAGAACTACGCCTTTTGGTACGTAATGGATTTCAGAAATAGTAAATTCAGATTCTATTTTTTCTGGCTTCAAAACATTTTCTGCATCAGCGTAATATTCCATCATCAAAGCACATTTTTCCACCTCAGAAATGGATTGTGAAATCGGTTTATTCATTTCTTTCGTAATGATTTTCCCAAATTCTTCTGCTCTGTCTTTTAAGATGGAAGCTGCTTTTCTGATTAATTTCTGTCTATCGTCAAAGTCTGTATTTTTCCAATGTCTAAATGCAGCGTCAGCTTGCTGCAACTTATTTTTAATTTCTTCGTTCATAATATTTATTAAAAAAAATAAGGAACAAATAATGTTCCTTAAAATTGTTTGTTGTATGTAAAATATTTTAAATCATAAACCATTCGTTTACTAGGCTTGCAGCAAGTCTAGCCGTGCGATCCTGTATATCAAACTCAGGATTAACTTCAGCGACATCTAAAGCGACAAGATTTTCACTCTTCAAAATATGCCGGTAAAAATGCATAAAAGAAGCATCGGCAAAAATACCGTTGTGTGAAGGCGCAGAAACTCCCGGCGCTATCGAGGCATTAAAAACATCCATACAGACCGTCACATACAAAACTTCTACCGAATCTGCAAATTCTGTAATTCGCTGATAAATGGAAGGTAGATTTTCAAAGAAAATTTCATCAGCAAGAATGTATTTCATGTTAAGCTGATGCGCAGTATCAAACAGTTTTAAAGTGTTAGAATTTCTCTGAATTCCTATATGAAGACTTGAAGTATTATCTTCCTGCGAAATCTGCCAAAATCCTGTACCGGAAGAGGCACCGATATTTTCATCAGGTTTACGGTTATCAAAATGCGCATCAATATTTATAATTCCAATTTTTTTATCAGGAAAAGCTTTTCGAATTCCCGAATAATGAGCAAACATTACTTCATGACCGCCGCCAAGTACAACAGATCTTCCGTTTTTCTGTAAAACATCAGAAACCTTTTGAGCCAGTTTTTCCTGACTTTCTTCTAAAGAATTATTTTCGCTATTAATGTTTCCCGCATCAAACAGAGTAAAATCGGGTAAAACAACAGGAAAATTAGACATGTTTTTTCGGATAACATCGGGAGCGGATCTTGCGCCTTCACGACCTTTATTTCGCTTTACACCTTCATCCACTGCAAAGCCATGTAAAACGAAATCTTTCGTTGCAATATTATTAAAATCATTTATTGACTGAATGCGTTGAAAAATCCTATGATATAAAAGATCATCGCCGTCGTTTCTGCCTTGCCAGATATTCTCCATTTTTTAAATTTTATTTCCGTCAACATACACCTTAGCTGCCGACAAACTTCCCTGATGATATAGTATATTCTGAAAATTATCAGTTTTAAAACTCACAAAATCAGCTTTAGCACCTTTTTCAATTCTTCCTCGATCATCAATACCTAGCGCATGAGCCGCTCTGAAAGTGATTGCTGCCAAAACTTCTGCGGTAGTCAGTTTTTCAAAAGTTGCCAGAATGGAAGCCTGTGTGATCAGATTTCCCATAGGCGCCGATCCCGGATTCCAATCACTTGCTATAGCCAAAATTGCGCCAGCATCCAGAAGTTTTCTTGCAGGCGTAAATTTTTCGCCAAGTCCTAAACTTGCTCCGGGAAGTGCAACGGCAACAGTACCTGATTCTGCAAGAAATTTAATATCATCCTCAATGGTTGCCTCCAAATGATCTGCCGACTTGGCTCCAACTTCCACAGCAATTCTCGAACTGCCTGCTGTAAACTGATCTGCGTGAACTGTAATTTCAAAACCGAGTTCTTTCGTTTTTAATAAAAATGCTTTGCTCTCTTGCGGCTGAAAAGCAGATTTTTCGATAAAAATGTCTATCCTTTTGGCTAAGTTTTCGTTCTTTACTTTAGGAAGAATTTCATCAACGATAAAATTAAGATAATCTTCACTACTTCCCTCAAAATCGCGCGGTTTCAAATGTGCCGAAAGACATGTGGGAACCAAAGTAGCCGGTGTAGTTTTCTGCGCTTCTTTTATTACACGGAGCATTTTAATTTCGTTCTCTACATCCAAACCGTAACCGCTTTTGATCTCGATGGTTGTGATGCCTAAATATGTGAGCTTTTTTATTCTTTCATGTAAAGTTTCAAGCAAATATTCAAAAGAGGCTTCACGTGTATGAATTACTGAACTCCAGATTCCGCCGCCGCTTTCAGCTATTTCGAGATAGGTTTTTCCTGCATTGCGCATCGCAAAATCATTGGCGCGGTTTCCGCCAAAGCAAATGTGTGTATGACAATCTGTAAACGCAGGCAAAAGCACGTGATCTTCTTCAACCTTTTCGAAATCAGCGTCGGGAAATTTATTTTTTAAAAAAGAAAAATTTCCTGTTTCTGAAATTTTTCCGTTATCAACCAAAACGCCTCCATCAACAATGATTTCGAGTTGCTCATCATTCAGTTTTCCGCGCAAAGGAAGATTGGCGAGCGTAATAATTTGCTTAAAAGGACCGATCAATTTCATACAGGCTAAAATACAAATACAATTTCAGACTTTGTCTAAAATTCCTATCTTTGAGGTAAACCAAAACAATTAATGCCCGATTTTTTACATCCTGATAAAGAAAATTTTTCTGACGATGAGCTGAACCAGGAAGAAAAAATCCGTCCGCAGAGTTTCAGAGATTTTGCAGGTCAGCAGAAAACATTAGACAATCTGGAGGTATTTGTAGCTGCTGCAAAAAACCGTGGTGGCGCTTTGGATCATGTCCTGCTGCACGGTCCGCCGGGTTTGGGGAAAACTACTTTGTCACATATCATTGCAAATGAGTTGGGTGTGAGCTGCAAAATAACTTCGGGACCGGTTTTGGATAAACCCGGAAGTCTTGCCGGTTTGCTCACCAATCTGGAAGAAAATGACGTTCTATTTATTGATGAAATTCACCGTTTATCGCCGATTGTAGAAGAATATCTTTATTCTGCAATGGAAGATTATAAGATTGACATTATGCTTGAAACCGGGCCCAATGCTCGAAGCGTCCAAATCAATTTAAATCCTTTCACACTTATCGGCGCAACGACCCGAAGCGGAATGCTGACTAAACCTATGTTGGCAAGATTCGGAATTCAAAGCCGTTTAGAATATTATTCAATTGAGTTGCTTTCTACAATTATCATAAGAAGTGCACGCGTTTTAGGTGTGAAAATTTACGAAGATGCTGCGATAGAGATTGCTCGCAGAAGTCGTGGAACACCCAGAATCGCCAATGCGCTCTTACGCCGCGTGCGAGATTTTGCTGAAATTAAAGGAAATGGCGAAATTGAAATTGAGATTACGAAATATGCACTTAATTCTTTAAACGTCGATGAATTTGGTCTTGATGAAATGGATAATAAAATCATGCGTACGATGATTGAGAATTTCCGTGGAAAGCCTGTGGGAATATCTGCTCTGGCAACATCCATCGCCGAAAATCCTGAAACTTTAGAGGAAGTGTACGAACCTTTTCTTATTCAGGAGGGTTTTATTATCAGAACGCCTCGCGGACGTGAAGTTACCGAAAAAGCGTACCGACATCTGAATATTGCCAGACCGAAAAATTTGGGAGAATTATTTTAAACTAAAATTATACATTACGATGAAACTATATCCGATACAGTGCGGGAAATTTAAACTAGACGGCGGCGCTATGTTTGGTGTCGTCCCAAAAACTCTTTGGGAAAAAACCAATCCGGCAGACGAAAAAAATCTCATCGAACTGGGAACACGCTCACTTTTGGTAGAAGACGGTAAAAAACTGATTCTGATCGACTGCGGGCTTGGAGACAAGCAGGACGAGAAATTCTTTGGTCACTACTCGCTTTTCGGCGATGACAATCTTGAAAAAAACTTAAAAAAATATGGCTTCGTAAAAGAAGATATTACCGATGTATTTTTTACGCACCTTCATTTTGATCACTGCGGTGGCGCAATCGAATGCAATGACGGAAAATATGGATACCGACCGGCTTTTAAAAATGCAAATTTCTGGACGAACGAAAATCACTGGGAATGGGCAACGATGCCAAACGCGAGAGAGAAAGCAAGTTTTTTAAAGGAAAATATTCTGCCGATTCAAGAAAGCGGACAACTTAACTTTTTACCATTACCGTCAACCGGAAATTACGGTTTCGTGCCGGATTTGAAAATGGATGTGATTTTTGTGGACGGGCATACCGAAAAGCAAATGCTTCCTGTAATTCAATACCAGGAAAAGACGATTGTTTTTGCAGCCGATTTAATTCCTACAACCGGACATATTCCACAGGTTTATGTGATGGGTTATGACACAAGACCTTTACTTACCGTGGAAGAAAAAGCTAAATTTTTGAAACAATGCATCGATAATGAATATCTTTTGTTTTTCGAGCACGATGCGCATCATGAATTAGCAAGTCTGAAAATGACTGAAAAAGGAGTTCGTCTGGATCAGACTTTTAGTTTTAATGAAGTTTTTGGATATTAAAATGGAAGAACTGCAAAGCGAAGTCGCAAACAGCGATCCCGATTCGAAACCGAAAATCATCGGTCTTACTGGCGGAATTGGTTCAGGGAAAACTACGGTCGCTCATTTCATTGAGGAATGTGGATTTCCGGTTTATTATTCTGATCAGCGAGCGAAAGATATCGTAAACGAAAATGGTTTTCTAAAGCAGAAAATAAAAGTGCTTTTGAGCGATGAAGCGTATGATGAGAACGGGATGTACAACAGAAAATATGTAGGCCAACTTGTTTTTAATAATGAAGCTCTTTTAGCTGAACTCAATTCGATCATTCATCCTGCTGTGCGCGAAGATTTTGAAGCTTGGGTTCGTGATCAAAAGAAATATTTGATTTTTAAAGAAACCGCTCTGCTTTTTGAACTGAATCTGCATCTTGACTGCTATAAATCTCTATTGGTGACGGCCGAAGACAACATCCGAATCAAACGCGTGATGGACCGAGATAATAAGACCTATCGAGAGGTGGAAACTGTAATGCACAATCAAATGCCAGAACGTGAAAAGATCAAGCTTGCAGACTGTATAATTTACAACAATACGAACCTTGATGATCTGAAAGAACAAACTGAAAAGATCATTTTTGATATAGAATAAAAAATAACCGCTGAATTTCTCAGCGGTTATTTTTTGCTTTAAAAACAAATAAGCTCTCATTTCTGAGAGCTTATTTTATCTTGGTGGCAAAGAATTATTCTTTTATGAATTTCTTCTGAGCCGTACCTTTCACATCTTCAATATCAATAACGTACATACCGTTTACCAAACCGCTTACGTCTACTTTGTTGTTCAAGATCAAACCAGATTTTAATAATTGGCCAGATGAACTGTAGATTTTGTAGTTGGCTTTAACACTGATATTTCTTACATTAAGAACTGATTTTACAGGATTTGGATAAATCATAATATCAGTTTGATTCAATGAATTTATTTCAGGAAGTTTAGAGATTCTTACACTGTAATCTTCAACCTCGCCATTGGCAAAATTTGTACAGTTAACAGGCACTCCGCCTTTCTGCAATACCACTCTCATCACAACATATTTGATACTTGACATGCTAATGTATGCATCAGTAGGTACGGTGAATGTTGCAGTAGATGTAGCATTTGAGTTTGGCCCTTCTGCTAAAATTCTTTCGTTGATATCAAAATATCCGTTTCTGTTAAAGTCGATCCAAACTGCGATACCAGAGGCAGCACTTTGAGTACGGTCAATTGTAATCTTATTATTTGATGAACCTTGAACGAGCTCAATCACTTTCAAAGGATTACCAGTATAATTAGTATAGTTTGAAGCAGCTGACGGATTATCCATTACTGGTTTTCCATTTGGTGCAACATTTACTTTGCTGATAAAATCTGCAGCTGAAGCCGCACCAGACATCGCACAATATGTAACTGTAGGTGTCGTGAAGAAGTACAGTGGAGTAAAGGTTCCAGGTGTACCGCTACAGATATTTGCTACACGCATCTCATAATTGGTAAGTTCCAAGAGATTAGTCAGCGTGTAATTATTGATAGGTGTTACAACATCTGTCCAGCTCGGAATTCCTACTTTTCTGTATTGCAATAAATAAGTTGCGCCAGGGAATGCATCCCAAGTAACCTCAGCAGTAGTCGGATTAAGCTGAGTAATCGTCAACCCAGGAGGAGCAATCTGACAAAGTCTTACCGTCGTAAATACCACAGGATTCGACCAAGGATTTGGCGTAATTTCGCCGATACATTGGTTGGCTACCTGTACTTCATAATTCACAAACGAATTTAAACCTGTTATTGTATATGAATTTAAAGGTGGCTGCGGCAATATAGGGGCTGTAACTGTTATCCATCCTGTTGGACCAGAACCAACAACTCTGTATCTTAAAATATAATTTGCATTAGCAGCAATCGGATTCCATGTCACTACAGCAGAATTAGAAGTGACTGCCGAAATTGTTACATTCGGAGGTGTAGGATCACATCTTGTAGTGAATGTTGTAATTGCATTGAACGTACCTGGCGTACCGGCACAGACTGCCGCAATCTGAACCTGATAAGTAGTTGCGGGCGTAAGACCTGATAATGTTAATGGTGGATTTCCTCCAATTGAAGAAGCATTAATACTAACCCAGGTTGTGCTGCCTAGAGGTCTGTACTGTACAATATAATTGAAATTATTTGTTGCAGGAACCCAGTTTACAATCGCTGAATTTTGTGTAATAGCTGTAAAGGTCGCTGGACCTGGAGGCGTAACCGAACATGGTCTTAATTTCACATAATAATCTTCAACCTCACCGATTGCGGGATTCGTACACATTACCGGAGCATTATTACGATTTAAGATGACTCTCATAGTCGTATTAAGTGGTCCTGTATAAACTCCTGTAGTCGGAACAGTAAATGTCGCGGTAACTGGAGTAATTGTACTGGCAGCAGAATTTAATATTCTTTCTGATGTTGCAAAAACACCGTCTCTGTTGTAATCAATATATACATCAACAGCATCACTGAAGTTAGAGCCAGACCAACTTTTGCTTACAGAAATTTGATTTCCAGCAGAACCTACTTCAAGATTGATAACTGGTGTGGTGTACAGAATGTAATTTGTCTGTACACTCGTGTTATTCACAATTGGGAAACCTGTCGGAGTTACCTTTACATTTGATATAAAGTCTGTTGAGGCGCCACCTACCATCGGACAATACGTCAAAGGTGGTGTAGTAAAGTTTATTGAACCGCTAAAATTACCAACAGTACCGTTACAGATCGTTAAAACCTGAGCTTCGTAGTTTGAAGATTCTGTAAGACCAGTAATGGTGTAGAAACTCTGTCCTGCAGTAACAGGTGCATAACCTAGAGGTTGCTGCTGCCAAAGTGTCTGTCCGATTTGTCTCCAACGAACTCTATACGTAGCACCTGATGCCGGTAGCCAAGATACATACGCTGTTGTAGCAGTAAGATTGGTTACCGTAATATTGCTCGGTGGCGCAGTAGTACAAGGCAGAAGATCAATTAATCTTACCGAATAGTCTTCAACTTCACCCCAAGTGAAAGTTCCGCACGCGTTTGGTGTACCACCTTCCTGCATGATTACTCTCATTCTTACATAAAGGTTTCCTGCATAAGCTCCTTGAGCAACAGTTGGTACTGTGAAAGTATTATTCACATTTACCGTCGTATTTGACGGTGAATCCAACACTAATTCTGAAGTTTCAAAGATACCATTTCGATTGTAGTCAATCCAGGCTCTCGTACCGGCAGCATAAGCAAAATTTGGCCATACTTTCGTTGCAGCTATTGTGTTTCCGGCATTTCCTCTTATCAAAGTGATAAGACGTGTTGGATCTGTGGTGTAGTCTGAGTAAAATGGCGGTGGCGTTGTAGAATTACTCACCATAGGTGCGTAACCGTTTGGTGTCACCGTCACATTAGAAAGATATTCATAAACCGTCGTACTTGTAGGATTCGCAGCACAGTATGCTAGCGATGGGGTAGTAAAGTTTACACTCGCAGACCATGCGCTGGTTATACTTCCACATATTGTTGCTACCTGTACTTCATATGTTGTAGATTCTAATAATGCTAAAATTTGATATACGTTTGCTGGTGGACCTGTAACTGTGACAGTTGTCCATGCTCCTGTACCCGTTCTGTATCTGATAATATAAGTAGCTCCAGAAGCTGGTGCCCAAGTGGCAGTGGCAGACACCGAAGTAATATTAGAAATTGATAAACCAGAAGGTGGTGTTGCTGTACATGCAGGCTGATCTTGTAGTTTGACAGCATAATCCTCAACTTCACCATAAGTGAAACCTCCACAAGGTACTGGACTTCCATATTCCTGTGCGATCACTCGCATTCTGAGAGTGTTTGTTCCTGCATATGCACCAGCTGGCACAGAGAAAGTCGCTGTTGCTGTTGCATTAATATTCGAAGGATCATCAAGAACCATTTCTGAAGTTTCAAAAACTCCGTTTCTGTTAAAGTCAATCCAAACTCTTACGCCTGTATCATATGAAAATCCACTTGGCCAGGTTTTATTAACTGTAACACTGTTTCCGGCTGAGTTACGATAAAATGTCACCAATCGTGTAGGATCAGTTGTATAATCAGAATAGAATGGCGGTGGCGTAGTAGAATTACTAACCATCTGCGGGAAGCCCGGAGAAACCACAGTCACTTTTGAAACATATACATCCACAAAAGTACTTGTCGGACTTGCCGTACAGTAAGATATCGCTGTAGTAGTGAATGGAAGAGCTGTGGAATAAGCCCCTTGTGTTCCTCCACAAACTGTGGCAATTTCTACTTCATATTGTGTCAATTCTGTTAATCCTGGTATCGTGTAAGAATTTGAAAGTGGTGCTGTTAAATTCACGGTTGTCCAAGCACCTCCAGGAATTGCACGGTATCTTAAAACGTATGTAGCACCTGTAGTTGGAGTCCAGCTTACAACAGCTGTTGTACTGGTTACAGCACCCAAAGTTATCCCTGCAGGTGGCGCAGTGGAACACGGCTGTAAACTCGCACTGGTAAACTGTACTCGCGGAATATCTGCATATCTTGAACCTGCCGTAGGTGGAGAGGCGGGATCAGGATTAGTAGAATCATTATAATATAAAATACCTCGGTTTGCACCGGCATTATACGTTCCCCAAGATTGAGCTGGAAAATTTGAGTATCCCGGAGAATTCTCATCTACTGAGATTACAACATTACTTGTCCCATCCCAAATAAATGGCGTAGACAACGGAATAGTCACCCATGTACCGCTTGTCATTGTAGGTAAAGTACCTGAATAAACCTGCTGTAAACCTGATAGCGGAACCCAGTTGGTGTTTGACGTAAAAGTACCTTGCGTAGTGTTTCCCATATAGACCTTCCATTCATTAAAGGAAGTCTGTGGGGTTGCAGCAGCATTTACATAAAACTTGATCGCTGTGATAAAGTTTGCCGTACCTACCGCAGTGGTCATCTCTGCAGAGGTATAAATCTGTTGAGAATAATTGTAACCGTAATAACTGTAAATAGGGAGATAATCAGACGTCCCAGTCCCGGTTCCAATCTGACCTGTCTGCCCTGAAAATCTTGGCACAAAAGCCAGGATAAAGGCGAAAACTAGTAAAATTTTCTTCATATTAAAAATCTTTAAAAAATAAATTTTATTGTATCAACTATTTCAAGGTTTGAAATATTGTTTTGTAGAAATGCAATGTAAAGATGCCAAAGCTTTATTTGCCGGCTTTTCTCTCATATTGCTAAATAAAATAGTAGAGTGTTTTCTCATAAGCACATAGATATAATGTTAATTGTACAAATCTAAACAATTTTCATTATTAATCTATCAGGCAATTTATTTTTTTTATAAATATCTGATAACAGTTAAAAAAAATCCTCAAGCTTTTGCCTGAGGATTAATGTATAGATTAGAATATCTAATTTTTACTTTTTGATGAATTTAGACTTGAATACATCCTGTCCTTTTTCGTCAATAGTAATTACATATGCACCTTTAATTAGGTTTGTAATATTAATTTTCCCATCAGTTACGTTTCCACGTCCTACCAACTGACCAGCTGCACTATAAATTTTATAGTTTGCTTTGTCTGAAACTTTGGTAATGTTTAGAACTTCAGTAGCTGGGTTAGGATACATCTGAATGCCGTTTGAGTTGTTTGAAGTCTCTACTGTTGCTAATGGATTAGCAGAAATTACAACATTATAGTCCTCAAATTCTCCTAAATTATTGCCATAATTTCCACATCCATTTACTATAGTTGCACCAGCAGAAGTAGTATATAACATTCCTACTCTTAACCTTAATCCAAGACCTTGAACCGCGTTAGCAGGCACTGTAAATGTCACCGTCAGTGGATTCGGTGTATTAGCTGCTACTTGTGATGTCAAAATTCTTTCAGAATCTTCAAATACTCCATTTCTGTTAAAGTCTATCCATGCAGAAGTCGCAGCAGGATATGGACCTACTCCGCTTAATAAATATGATCTTGTAATAGATAATGTATACGTTGCACCAGTTGTTAAGTTAATTTGTAGTGCCGGGTTTGCTACATAACTTGTGTAAACGCTTGCACCAGATGTATTATTAACATTAGCCAAAGTCACATTAGAAATATGATCATCTGTTGCGTTGCCCGAATTTACTGCGCAATAAGTTGCTATTGGAGAGGTGGTAAAGTTTACCGATGTAGAATATGTGCCTTGAGTACCACTGCAAACACTTGATACCTGTACTTCGTAGGCCGTATTATCTAAAAGATTAGATAATGTAATACTTGTGGAGGCTGTAGTAAGAGTCACCCATGTTGTTTCAGAAACTTTTTTATATCGAATTACATAGGTAGCATTTAATACAGGTGCCCAACTAATTAGTGCTGAACTCGTAGTAACGCTAGTTGCTGTAATAGATGCAGGTGCATTTCCGTTACATGGTGCAAACTGTAGAATTTGTACTGCTTTAACAGCATAAAAAACATTTCCTATTGATGAGATTCTCACTTTGATAGTCTGCCCGTTCATAGAGGTTGGGAAAGTAAAACTTTCAGTTCCGTCATTAGCTGTTGTTGCACTTAACACCGTCCATGTAGCGCCATCGTTTGTTGTATAGTCAATTTTAACATTCGCTACATTGTATGGTGCTGCGGCAGTATTAGCCACATCCCATTCAATAGGCGTTGAGGTACCAACATTTGCAAAAGATGTATTAATTTTGAACGGCCCATCATTACCAACATTAATCGTTTGTTCAGCAAATGAAGTCTGCTGTTGTAAAGGATTTGCATTATTATCTCTTACTGTGACAGAAAACTTACTTGCTCTTGCCACTTTCGAAACGGATTCCCAGCCATTATTACTGTTATCTAAAACGCCCGCCATTACAGATGACAATTTTGGAAAATATCGTGTAGGACTCGTAACAGGTACCAAAGATCTAAATGATGCACCTGTAGTCGTTGATCCAATATTGGTTTTATTAATGACAACAGTGGCATTATCTGTCTGTTCCCACATATAGGTGATAGGATCATTTTCCGGATCCGCTGCTGAAGCCGTTAATACAAATGCAGTTCCTTTAGGTATAGAATACGTCGGCAAAGCTGTAATTACCGGAGGATTATTGGTGATAGTAGTCTCTACATCACATGTCTTTGCAGTAAGATTATTTTGAATCTGAACGATACTTACTTTATGGAAATAAGGATCAGAATTTGGCTGAACATCCGTGTTAGCACCAGTAATTCCTGCATATCCCATAATAGTAGAACCAGAACCAGGTTCCACATTCGTACCAGAATTCTCTAATGCATGGGCGAAAGTGTGGTTACCTCCTAATTGGTGACCCATCTCATGAGCAACAAAATCAATATCAAAAGTATCGCCAATTGGACTTGTACTTTGTGTAAATGCTGATCCCTTACCTAAAGACGTATTGTTTGCAGGTGCTATACAAACACAACCAATACATCCGGCATTACCATTATTTCCTGCAGCATTCAAAACATGCCCAATATCATAATTTGCATCTCCAACGAGAGATGTAAGAGTTTGCTGCAGCTGAAGATTTAGATTAGTTGTATACGGATCATTCGCAGCGTCTGTATAAATAAGCGCAGGGTAATTTTGAATATTCAAGTGTAAAGCAAGATCTTTCTCGAAAACACCATTTACTCTAGTCATCGTATTATTCATAGCCGTCAAAGCAGACGCCACAGTACCACCATGAAAAGTCACATATTCTCCGGTAGCAGATAATGCCAATCGCATAGTTCTGTATTTTTTATCAGAACTTTTTGAAAAATCTCCCGGCTGATGATTAAATGCATCACCACTCTTCTGCATTTCTTTCATTTGCTTAACTGCAACAGGACTTTCTGAAGTATCGCACACAAAAGCTTTTCCATCCTTGCTGGTCTTAAAATGCACTCCGTATACAGTTTTAGCAGCATCTTGAGGATCAATAAACTCGTAAACTCCATTCCTGATAACCATTGAACTGAAATCTTTTGGCGAAATTGAAAATCTTAAGTAACTCGTTGGATCATCTAATCCTACACCTACATAAGAACCAAGTTGATACTGATCTGCAAGTTCTTTTACCATAACCGGAAAACTGTACACTGCAAATTTTTGCATGACACCTTTGATATTCGGTATAGACACAATTACGGGTTTTGCGCTTGGCCCACTTTCCTGTGCATTCTTCAACTGAGATCTAAGCAGATTCAAATCTAATTTAAAATTTTGATGCACCGCATTCGGCTCAATCTGTTTACTTCTTCCAAGAGTAGTTGGCGTCCACTGCGCGATTGCAGAACCACCAATTACACTACAGAATAAAGCAGTAAGTAATTTTTTCATATAAATTAAAATTATTTTTTCATCCCAAATATAGAAATAATTAGCTGCATAATGTTTAAAAACTAATATTTATTTGTGAATTTAAAACCATAATATTGCTTTTATCATCAAATGAAAAATGTTTACCACTTTTTTTGGAGCATTTTTTAATTAAGTTTTTTAGCTATAACAGAAAATTTTGCAATTGGCTCACTATTCAATATCAGTGTTATATATTTCTGCACAGTTTTAGCTTTCACAACTGAAAAATTACAAATGAAGGATATAATTTTGTCAACAGCAGTTTTATTAATGCTGTGTACATCGTGCATAAGCAATAGTAAGAATGCGTTTGCATCAAATGAAATCTCTAAAAATCAAATGACCTCAAAAGTAAAATCTGTAGAAGTGTCTGAGAAAACACGTGGTTTACAGAAAATTTATACCTTTAAAGATAGCGGTCTGCAGAAAAAGATTAATACGGATGTTACTCAAAATAATCTGACTGCAACAACCTGGAATATGCTGAATGAGGAAATTTCAAAGATTAATCTTGAAAAAATCTCCACTTATGAATCTCCTACCACTCAGCGATATTCAGACGGAGCATTAGCAAGTCAGATAAAAATTACAGTTGATAATAAAGAATATATTTCTGCAGAGTTTGATTCAGGCAAACCGCCAAAAGAATTAGCTCCGCTTTATAATTCGCTGATGAATGCTGCTAGATAAGTTTAAAACTTATACGCCAGATTCCAAGAAAAGCCCATGTTGAATTTTGCAGAGCTATTGCCAAAACCGGGAACGATCATTGGCACCACTTCTTCCTGCTTCGTCGTGTACACCAAATAGCTTGGCTGAATATTTACATCGATGTAAAAATTACTTGTAAAAAGCTGTACACGTCCTCCAAGGTTACCTTCCAGCCAGAAAGAGGATTGCGAAGATGACGGCAAAGCGACCGTTGTGCTGCTTCCGCCAAAACCACGCACAGGAATAGCGAAATATTCCTGACGGTAAAATGATCCACCAACTTTTGCGCCGCCGTAAAATCCGTTGAATTCATTTTCAGGATCTTTTACGAGCATATAAAAAGCACCGATTTTTGCAAACGGTCCGCTGACAGTCGCGTCGTAACCATTTTTATTGTAAATATTTTTCTCAAAACCAGCTTCAGCAATTGCATGAATGTTGCCTTTAATTTTAGACGAGATAAATCCCTGAAAAAGCTTTCGGTCTGTAAAAAATCCTAAACTTCCATTCAAAACATCAAAACCTACCGTGAAGTTGGGCTCATATTTCCATTTTACTTTCGCGGTGTCGGCCTCCGGTTTTTCCTGAGCCATAACCATTAAAGAAAGTAAACTAAAAAAGAAGAAATAGATTTGTTTTGTCTTCATTTTCGATAAAATTTTGGCCAATTTCAGTATTTTTTATAATGTTTGAAATAAGAACTTCTGAACTTAAATTCTGATACGATTTCTTAAAACCGCAACCCGGCGATACGTATTTTGACGTCGTAGAATATTTTACGCGGATTTTAGATTCGGTTTGCGTAAGTCGCGTTTTAACATAAAGATCGGTATACGGCGCATCATCCACACGCAGCGGAATCAGGATAGAATCAACATTCACACTTTTTCCGAAACTCACCTTTCCGTTGCCAAGATCAGCTGAAACGTACAGTGTATCGACGGTTCGCAGCGTATTATTCAGAGCGTTTATTGTCTTGAAACGGATTTTAATTCTCGGCGTACCTTCACCGCTTTCACAGATATCATCGTCGCCACCGCAAGAAATAATGCTGAATGCGAAAACCGCGAGAAGTATATAGGATAATATTTTCATATTATTTTGGGTCTAAAGCTTTTTGAATTCTAAATATAAGGTCTTCATAATGATATTTTGTCGCGGTATCTGATGAAGTTCTCGCCTGAAGATCTCTTTTGATTGTATTAAGATTTCCTCTTACAAATGCCGAAATATCAGATTTGTCAGACGTACGGCTTTCCACAAGTTTGATCAGATTATCGATATAGTTTCTCTGAAGATTTCTAGTGTACGTATCTATATTTTCTTTCTTTAAAATAACAGTATTCAGATCTGTAAAATACTCTACAATCGGATACGCATTTTTATCTACAGCCTCCATCTGATACATACTTTCCAAAACCATCGGGCTCAGAATTCTCGCAAAAACACTATTCTGAATTTCCTCCACTGTTTTCACAGGCGTTTTCCCCGTTTTCTCGTAAATTTCTTTTTCCAAAAGCCACTGCGGCGTTGTAAAAATATTTTCATCTAAAAACTGAAGTGCTTCTTTCTGATCTTTTTTCGAAACCGGCTCGTAAACCACTCCGTTCTGCTCCACAGTTTTTGGCGTTTCCATCTGTCCGCCGATGTATTTTGAAACGTGACCAAGATATCTTTTAAACTGACCCGTCACCTGATCGTACATCATGCCCAGATTCTCGTAATCTTCGTTTGGCGTCGCCGTCCATTTATCCAGATTATTTACGATTCTCTGAAGATTTTTTACCCCATACTTTCCGGCGATCATTGGGTTGTCTCCAACCTGCTCGCTCTGAGATCTGGGATCTAAAGGATTTGATTCGGTTCCAAACCAAAGTCTTTCATTTTTAAGATTTTTAATCGCCCATTTATTTAAAAATTCTTTCTCTGCTTCCGGATTTTTAAACTGATTAAATCTTCTGTAACCCCACTCTATCGCCCAGTCGTCGTAGTCGCCGATTCTTGGCATAATCCCCGATTCACCGATATTATCTTCCGGCTGTGCCACATAATTAAATCGCGCATAATCCATAATCGAAGGTGTATGCCCGTTTTTCTCAAGCCATTTTTTATCGCGAAGTTTTTCTACAGGAACTGTCGAACTCGATCCGAAATTATGTCTTAAACCTAATGTGTGACCAACCTCGTGCGAAGAAACAAACCGGATCAGCTCACCCATCAGTTTATCGTCAAACTCCATCGTTCTGGCGCGAGGATCGTTTGGCGCAGCCTGCACAAAATACCAGTTTCTCAAAAGCATCATCACATTGTGATACCAGTTGATGTGGCTTTCCATGATTTCTCCGGTGCGCGGATCTGAGATGGACGGCCCGGAAGCATTGGGAACATCGGAAGGTTTATAGACAATCGCTGAAAATCTGGCGTCATCCAGACTCCATTCAGGGTCAGTTTTCGCGTTAGGAATTTTTGCGATAATGGCATTTTTAAATCCGGCTTTCTCGAAAGCTTTCTGCCAGTCATTTACGCCCTGCATCAGATAAGGAACCCATTTTTTCGGTGTTGCTGGATCGATGTAGAAAACAATCGGCTTTGCGGGTTCTACCAGTTCGCCGCGATTGTATTTTTCAACATCCTGAGGTTTTGGCTCCAATCGCCATCTTTTAATTAAAGAAACGCGTTTTACACCCTGCGGATCAAGATCAAAATCGGTGTAACCGACAGTAAAATAACCCACACGCGGATCGTAATTTCTCGCCTGCATTTTATTATCCGGAAGCAAAACAAACGAAGAATTAATTTCTACCGTGTAATTTCCGCTGATTTTCGGAGGATCTTTAGCCTCAGCAGGAGAAAGTTTTCCTGCAGTTCTCGCAAATGTTTTTGTGGTGTTGATTTCTATGTTGGTTGGGAATGATTTTACAAAATTCACGAAAGACATCTCTTTCTGAAAAGCGCCCACTTTGTATGCATCGCGCGCCCAAACGGAGAAAGACGTAAGATCGGTATCTGCATTCAAAACGTCGGTGACGTCAATTACAGACGTTTTATTATTTAATCCGTATGCTTTTACATCAAAAGATTTAATGATTGACTGTACGTTATTTCTCGTCACCGAGCTGTACATATCCGAAGTTGAGTCTTTTGCATAATCTACATAAGAAATTGAGCGGAGAAAAATTTTGTCTTTCGTTCCTTTTTCGAAAGCGACAACCTGCTGACCAATCTGATCGCCGGCGTAGCCCGAAGTTCCGGAACGCATTCCCGCTGCAGCTTTTGTAAGCCGTGTCACAAGCAGAAATTCTTTTTTCATCATCGCATCCGGAATCTCAAAATAGTATTTGTCATCCACTTTATGTACAGTAAAAACGCCCAAATCTGAAACCGCTTTCGCTGTGATAATCTCTTTATAAGGTTTCACACCGGTTTTTTTCGGTTCTTCTTTTTTTACTTTAGCGCTATCGGTTTTTGCTGCGACAGGCTCTTTTGTCTGTGCAGAGATGGTATTAAAACAAATAAAAAGCAGCGCAATCATCATTGCAGACTGTATTTGAGATATTCTGATCATGAGAAGAAATTCTAATTATATCAAATTTAAACTTTATTTCTTTATCAAAAGAGCTATATTTTCTACGTGATGTGTCTGCGGAAACATATCCACAGGTAGTATTTTCACGACTTTATAATCGTCTTTCATCAAAGCAATATCGCGCGCCTGCGTGGCCGAATTACAGCTGACATACACGATTCGCTCGGGCGCAAGTTTCAAAATCTGTTCAACAACTTTCTGGTGCATTCCGTCGCGTGGCGGGTCGGTAATTAATACGTCAGCTTTTGGATGATTTTCCAGAAACTCATCGTTGAAAACATTTTTCATGTCGCCGCAATAAAACGTCGTATTCGTCAGTCCGTTCAGTTGCGCATGCTCGATGGCTGCATCGATGGCTTCCTGCACAGATTCGATTCCGATTACCTGTTTTGCATTTCGCGCAACATACTGTGCAATCGTTCCTGTACCTGTATATAAATCGTAAACGACTTCATCACCTTTTAAATCAGCAAATTCAAGCGTTTTTCTGTAAAGTTCCAGCGCCTGTTTATAATTGGTCTGAAAAAAAGATTTCGGTCCGATTTTAAACTGCAGACCGTCCATTTCTTCCATTAAAAAACCTTCACCGTGATAAATATTAACGTTGAGATCGTAAATAGAATCATTCTGTTTGGGATTGATCGCGTACACCAACGTTTTGATCTGCGGAAAATTCTTCAATAAAAACTGGAAAAGCTTTTCGCGGTTTTCTTTCTCTTCACGGTACAGCTGGAATAAAACCATCCACTCACCTTTCGAGTTCTGACGCATCATCAGCGTTCTTAGAAAACCTTTCTGATCTTTCACATCAAAAAAATCGAGACCGTTTTCGACCGCGTAATTTCTTACGGCAAGACGCATCGCATTCGAAGGATCTTCCTGCAGCCAACATTCTTTCAGATCTAAAATTTTGCTCCACATCCCGGGAATATGAAAACCGAGCGCATCGCGACTTCCGAAATTTTCTTCTGAACTGATCTCATACTGAGTCAGCCAGCGAGCATTAGAAAAAGAAAATTCCATTTTGTTACGATAGAAATACTGCTCTTCCGCACCAAGAATTTTTACCGTTTCAAAATCTTCAACGCCACCAATTCTTTTAATATTATTATACACTTCTTCCTGCTTGATTTCGAGCTGTTTCTCATAGCTCATATTCTGCCATTTGCAGCCGCCACAGGTTCCGAAATGAATACATTTTGGCTCAACGCGATACAGAGATTTCGTTAAAATTTCAACCGCTTCCGCTTCAAAATATTTTGATTTTGATTTCTTCACACGTGCGTTTACCACATCACCAGGAATTGCGCCCGAAACTAAAACCGTCTTTCCTTCCTCAGTTTTTCCTATTGCTACACCTTTTGCACCTGCGGCAAAAAGCGAAATATTCTCAAGCGTTACACTTTTCTTCTTTTTCATTAAAACAAAAATTGATCGTAAAAATTGGCAGCTAAGTACGACTAAAACTGCATTTTGCAAAAGTACAATAAAAAAAACCTTATCCGCAGACAAGGTTTTTATATATAAAAGCTTTTTTAAAACTTATTTAGCCGAAGGTGCAGGAGCAGCTTCTGGCGTCATCATCTGCTGTTGCATTTGTTGCTGCATCTGAGGATTTACCTGAGGCGCGGCAAGGCCTGTTTGTTTGTCTAAAACCGTGATCAATTCTGGATCACCAAGATTTACATATCCTCTGCTGGCGATTTTTCCGTTTTTATCAACGATGATAAAGTTTGGAAGTTTGAAACCGTAGATTCCGTATTTTTTAGCAATATCTGAGTTTAAACCTTTTTCACCATATACATTCACTCCGGGAATTCCTTTCATCATTGCATTGCTGGTTTTTTTAAACTGGTCGTTGGTATCGTCTAAATTTACATAAACGAAATTCATTTTAGACTTGTAGAAGTTCACAACCTCTTTCAAAACAGGAACTGTTCCTTCACTAATATAAGGATTCCAAGACGCGTAGAATACGAGCATATAAGGTTTTCCTTTGTTTTCAGAAAGCTTGTAAGCAGAACCGTCGGCTTTCACCAAAGAAGCTTCCGGAGCATCGTCACCGATTTTGAAACCATTGATGGCGAACTGCATTTTCTTAAGATCTTCCTGTACCGTTTTGTCTTTAATATCTTCTTCGATGATTTTTTTCACCTTGTCTACATTCTTTGCAGGAGTTTGCGGGAGAATATCAGCCTGAGCAATGACGAATGCCAAAAGATAATCTTTCGTATCCTGAGACATCTCTTTTTTGGTTTTCAGATACTGATTGAAAATTTCAGAAGTGGTAATATCTGTTTTTCCTTTAGCAGCAGTCGTCGCATATTTCTGGAAATCCGGAGTAAGTTTTGTCAACAGATACTGTCTGTAAAACGGACTCATTTTTACCATTTTATCTTTGTCTTCCTGCAGCTTGTTTTCAAAATCCGTAAATGCTTTACTTACTTTAAAAGAAGGATTTCCTGAAGTCTGCATTTTGTTGATCTCATAGTTGGCCATCAAATTCAGGATTGCGGTTTTAGCATCCATCTTTTTCCATTCAACCACATCATTTCCAGGGTTAAATTTCTTCTGATTTTCGTCGATGTTCTTATTTAGATCAGCTTCGATTTTCTGCATTGCTTTCACAAAATTATTTTCGTCGCCTGCCACTAAACTCTGTACATCCAAAGTCTGACCATAAGACATCAAAAATTTCTGGCAGGCCTGAAAAAATTCGTTGTCTTTTTTAGCATCACCGTTTACCACAAACTCATTCGGGAACGTTGCAGCATTACCTGAGATATTGATTTCCTGTCCACCTTTTAAAAAGATAAGACTTTGTTTTCCGGCGTAATTGATAACATACATTCCGTTTTTCGGAGCTTCAAAGCTTCCTTCGAAATTTCCGTTTTTATCTATACCAATGTTGGTAAGCGGCAAAGTAGCTACACCAGAAGCTTCTACAAACTCGATTCTCTCAAGTGGAGACGCTCCTACTATTTTTCCTTTTACCTCAACTTTTTTTGAACAAGACATCACAAAAATCGCGATGACGAATAACAAAAGATATTTTTTAATCATTGGTATTTTACAGTTTTTTTTGAATGATTGAATCTCCGATTTCATTTTAAATTTAATAATTACGCAAAAATAAGTTTTTTGATAAACTTTCAGCAATCCTGCTTTGATTTTTATAAAAGTTTTAACTAAAAAATCGCCCCTGAAGCCAGAGACGATTTGAAAATTTATCATAAAAAAGAATTATCCGCGGTCTGCATAAGCCGTGATGTATTCTCTGTTCATTCTTGCGATGTTTTCAAGAGAAATTCCTTTCGGGCATTCTACTTCACATGCTCCGGTGTTTGAACAGTTTCCGAAACCTTCTTCGTCCATTGCTTTCACCATATTCAAAACTCTGCGTTTTGCTTCTACTCTACCTTGGGGTAAAAGTGCGTACTGAGAAACTTTAGCACCAACGAATAACATTGCAGAACCGTTCTTACATGAAGCTACGCAGGCACCACAAGCGATACAGGCTGCTGCATCCATTGCTTTGTCTGCATCTTCTTTAGGAACTGGAATTGCGTTGGCATCCAAAGTATTTCCTGATGTGTTTACTGAAATAAATCCTCCTGCAGCCATTACACGGTCAAATGCACCACGGTCTACAATTAAATCTTTAATTACAGGGAACGCAGCACTTCTCCAAGGTTCGATAACAATAGTTTCACCGTCTTTGAACATTCTCATGTGCAGCTGACAAGTGGTAATTCCTGTATCCGGACCGTGCGCTCTACCGTTGATGTATAATGAACACATCCCACAGATTCCTTCACGACAGTCGTGGTCGAAAGCGATTGGTTCTTTCCCTTCGTTGATCAGATTTTCGTTCAGCATATCCAGCATTTCAAGAAATGAAGAATCTGTAGAAACGTCTGCTATTTTATAGGTCTCAAACTGACCTTTAGTTTTATTATTTTTTTGTCTCCAAATTTTCAGCGTAAGATGTAAGCCTTTTTTTGCACTCATAATTTTTTATTTATAGGTTGGAGATTATTTACTCGGTTTGTCTGCATTCTCAAATTTCATATCTGAAGATAAGACTGCAATTTTTTTTGACTTGTTGTTTTTAAGCTCCTGATATTTCTGCATTGCACCAGCAATATTTTGAGATTTATCGTCTGCAGATGGCACATACAGCATTTTATCGTCGTTCTTCACAACTTTATAGAAAATTTGCTTATCGCGATATTCTGTAGGCTTCATAGGTTTCAAATTTACACCTGCTACAAAAGCTCCCATTTGCCCTTCCGCGTTGATTACATATACAGAATTTGGTTCAAGATTGGCTTCAATATAATCTCTGTTTTCTGAAGTTGCCCAGAAAAGATGCTCACCCGGTTCGCATTCATATACAAGATATTTTCCGGTCGGTATTGCTCCTAGAAATTTATCTTTATCATAAATCCTGAAGTTCACCATTAATCCGGCACCCGTTTTCATTACGTAAACTAAAGATTTTCCTTCAGACGGTTTGTCGATGGCCTGCGTCGTTACTTTCTGTGCGTATACTGAAGTCATTGTAACTGAAAAAATCAGCAATAACAGTACTTTTTTTAAACTCTCCATATCTGTTATTTATAGCTTCTTGCTTTTACTTCGATATTCTCATAGATCAAATCTTCTTTGTGCAGTACTTCCTGCTTAATATCATTCCCCTGATATTCCCAGGCTCCAACATATTTGAAGTTTTCATCATCTCTTTCTGCCTCACCTTCCGGCGTCGCGTGATCTTCTCTGAAGTGACCTCCACAAGATTCGTTTCTGTGTAATGCATCGATGGCCATCAACTGACCCAATTCGATGAAATCGGCAACACGAAATGCTTTCTCAAGCTCAGTATTCATTCCGACAGCATCTCCGGGAACTTTTACGTTTTTCCAGAAGTCGTTTTTCACCTGTTCGATCTCACTGATCGCTTCTCTTAAACCTTCCGGCGTTCTTCCCATTCCTACTTTGTTCCACATAATGTGACCCAACTGCTTATGGAAATGATCTACCGAATGAGTTCCTTTATTATTTAAGAAGAAATCTACTTTTTCTTTTATTTCTTTTTCAGCTTCATCAAAAGCCGGCGCCGTCACAGGAATCGCACCTGTTCTGATGTCTGCCGAAAGATAATCTGCGATCGTGTATGGCAAAACAAAATATCCGTCTGCCAAGCCCTGCATCAAAGCAGAAGCTCCAAGTCTGTTGGCTCCGTGATCTGAGAAATTTGCTTCTCCCACAACAAAACATCCAGGAATTGTTGACTGCAGATTGTAATCTACCCAAACACCACCCATTGTATAGTGTACCGCAGGATAAATTTTCATCGGAGTTTTGTAAGGATCGTCTGCCGTAATTTTTTCGTACATCACGAACAGGTTACCGTATTTCTCCTCTACCCAACTTTTACCTAAATCGTACAGTTGCTGTTCGGTAGGATTCTGAATATGCTTTTCGATAGCCGATTCTTTACCTTTTTTCATAATTTCTGTAGAGAAATCAAGGTAAACACCTTCCTGAGTATCATTATTTTCGATTCCGAAACCTGCATCACAACGCTCTTTAGCAGCTCTGGAAGCAACGTCTCTAGGCACAAGATTTCCAAAAGCCGGATATCTTCTTTCCAAATAATAATCTCTATCTTCTTCTTTAATACTTTCCGCACGAAGTTTTCCTTCACGAATAGCTACCGCATCTTCAATCTTTTTCGGAACCCAGATTCTTCCTGAGTTTCTTAATGATTCTGACATCAAAGTCAGTTTAGACTGCTGCGTTCCGTGAACAGGAATACAGGTAGGGTGAATCTGTACATAACAAGGATTTGCGAAATACGCTCCTCTCTTATGAATCTTCCACGCCGCAGAAACATTTGATCCCATTGCATTTGTAGAAAGGAAATATACGTTTCCATAACCGCCGGAAGCAATAACCACTGCGTGTGCAGAATGTCTTTCGATTTCTCCGGTAACTAAATTTCTTGCGATAATTCCTCGTGCTTTTCCGTCTACAATCACCAAATCCAACATCTCGTGACGGTTATACATTTTCACACGTCCTTTACCGATTTGTCTGCTTAACGCGGAGTAAGCTCCCAGTAAAAGCTGCTGACCGGTTTGCCCTTTCGCATAGAAAGTTCTTTTTACCTGTACACCACCGAAAGATCTGTTATCAAGCTGCCCGCCGTATTCTCTACCAAACGGAACTCCCTGAGCCACACACTGGTCGATAATATTTGCTGAAACTTCAGCCAATCTGTAAACATTGGCTTCTCTTGCGCGGTAATCTCCACCTTTAATTGTATCATAGAACAATCTGTATGTAGAGTCACCATCACCCTGATAATTTTTAGCAGCATTAATACCACCCTGAGCCGCAATTGAATGCGCTCTACGTGGAGAATCCTGATAACAGAAAGCTTTTACATTGTAACCTTGCTCTGCCAAAGTTGCTGCTGCCGAACCACCGGCCAAACCTGTTCCCACAACAATGATATCAATTTTATCACGGTTGTTTGGCGCAACGAGGTTCATATGGTCTTTATGATTTTTCCATTTGTCTTTTAACGGACCTCCAGGAATTTTTGAATCTAATTTACTCATAGTATTTTATGCTATAATTGAGTTACATAATGATAAACTGCGACGAAGATAAACCCAAGCGGAATCAAAACTGAATACCAGTTTCCGAATGCTCTGATGACAGGAGTATACTTTGGATGTCTCGCCCCAACTGACTGAAATGAAGACTGAAAACCATGCGCCAGGTGAAGACCAAGCAATACAAAAGCAACGACATAAAGCACCACTCTCCAAAGATCTTTAAACTTGTGCTGAAGTTCTGCATAATATCTTGTCTCATCAGCAACCTGCGGATTCAGGTATTTGTAGCTGATTTCAGGGAACCAAAAATCGTAAAAATGCAGTGCAAAAAACGCCAGAATTACCGCACCGGAGATGATCATATTTCTAGACATCCATGTAGAGTTTGCCGAGCCATTGTTCATGTTATACCCGATCGGCCTTGCGCTTCTGTTTCTGATCTCAAGAATGAAACCCATCACAAAATGGAAAACCACTGCAAACATCAAAATCGGCTGCATCACAAACTGTATCAGAGGATTATATCCCATGAAATGCGATGCTGTATTGAAAGCATGTGCACCAAAAACCGAAGTCATATTGGTGGACAAATGCGTTACCAAAAAGATCAGCAAAAACATCGCAGACAATGCCATTGCATATTTTCTACCTATCGTAGAACTTGTTAAACCCGCCATATACGTTCAAATTTGAATTTGTACAAAATTATGAATTGTAAACTGTAGATAAAAATGAGAAATCTCACTATTTTTCAGTTTGTAATACTTCTAAATAAGATTTCGTTGCGAATATTTAAAAGCGAAAATCATCGCAAATCATACGTTTTTCCGTTAAAAACTACCTTGTCAGATTTGCCGGAAGTTTCTTTTATCTGAAAACTTTTTATCCTTCGAGAAGCGACATAAGGATTGATTATATACTGATTTATTTTATCTGAATTTTCAGTTTCCGGAATAAAAAAACATGCTGTATTTCCTATCTTTAAAGATACGATTTTTTCTTTTTTAAACTGATGAACCAGCATTTCATTTTTTAAACTTTCATTTAAATTAAAACCTGTTTTCACCATCACAAAAAGCAAAACTGCACACACAAAATTCGAAATATTTTTAACTGAAAATTTTATCAGAACAAATCTCAGAAAGTAAACAGCAGCGAACGCTGCCGCAACCTCAGTAAGATTCATAGCAACGTTTTCGAAAAACACTTTCTCAAAACCGGCAAACCAGTGAATAATTTTTAAAAGAAATAAAATCAAATAATCATAGATGATAAAAATAAAATTAATATCGATTCCCACCGCGATAAAACCCGTCAGTACGAAAGAAAATACAATCACAATTTCAGAAAGCGGAACGATGAATAAATTGGCAGGAATCGAAATAAACGAAAACTGATGAAAATAATATAAAACCAGCGGAACCGTCGCCAACTGCGCAGCGAGCGAAATCGAAACAGTATTGTAAAATACCTTTTTTATCCGGTTATCCTGTCGTGGAAGCAGTTTTAAAATAGGCTGATTGAGCCAGAAAATCCCTAAAACAGCCAAAAAACTCAGCTGAAAACCCACATCAAAAAGCTGCTGTGTGTCCGCAAATAAAATGATCAGTGCCGAAAGTGATAGTGCATGCAAAAAATCAGGTTTTCGCTGCAAAAGAACATAAGAAAAATAGACCGTAAGCATCATGCTGGATCGTACTACCGAACTCCCAAAACCGATAAATGCCGTGAAAAACCAGATGAAAAGAAGACTGGAAATGATTGCGTATTTTCTGAATCTCAATGGAGAAAAACGAGTCATCAGATAATAAAAGATACCGAAAACTATGACTATATGCGTCCCCGAAATGGCGAGGAAATGCACCAAACCCGATCTGTTGAAGTCGCGTACCGTCTCAGAATCCATTTCGGTGCGGTCGGCTAGAATAATGCCTTTCAGAAACTCACGGCTTTGTGCGGACATCGGCGTACTGTTTATTTTCTGTAAAACATCGAGCCGGTTCTGCCTTATTTTTTCTTCAAAAGTCAAATCTTTTCGCTCGGCAATTTCAATGTTTTCAGAAATATAACATTGTACGGCAATATTTTTCCGCTGGAGATATTTTGAATAATCAAACTGAAAATCGTGCTGTGGTTTTTGTGGGGAAGTAACGAAAGCTTTTGCTTTGTAAAAATGCCGGAAATCGAGTTCTTCATTTTCCTTGGGAATAAAAACAACGGCATTTAAAGTTTGATTTCCTGAAATAATTTCGGCTTCGTATTTTTTATTTTTCTCGCTGGAATTGAGCTTTTTAGTGATTTTAAATACAATTTCATGATTGCTGTTTTCTGTAGAATTTTTAATCTGATTGAAATTAAAATAATGCATTACAGTGCCCAAACCGAAGAAAAGCAAACCGAGAAAATACGGCCGCAAAGTCTGAAAGATGAAATGTCTAAGTAAAAGTGTAACTGAGGAAAAGAAGATAAAGATCACAGAAAAAATAATCATCTGTAAACCTTTCAGGAAAAAATAATCCTGAAAAAAAATGCCGAGAATAAAACATATGGCAAGAATGAGAAGCGGCTGGCGGTTCAATTTATTTCATCATTTGTGTTTCAAATGTAAAAAATTTTCCGTTTGCCTGAACTTTATTTTTTTTAGACGAAAATATCTGACTTACAAACCGCTCACGATAATATCTGCGGCTTTTTCGCTAGCGCCGCTTCCACCAAGCTTCTCTCTAAGCGCTGCAAAGTCATCCAGCATAACTTCTCTTTTTTCGCCGGAAATAATTTTCTGCAGTTCGGAAACCAGATTTTCAGTCGTCAGTTCTTCCTGAATTAATTCCTTCACCACTTCGCGATCCATAATGAGATTGACAAGCGAAATATATTTGATGTGCTTCACCAGTCTTTTGGCAATCGCGTACGAAATTTTGCTGCCGCGATAGCAAACCACTTCCGGAATTTTCAACAGAGCGGTTTCCAATGTTGCGGTGCCAGACGTGACAAGTGCGGCTTTCGAACAACGCAATAAATCATAGGTTTTATTGGAAACAAAATGCACGTTTTTATCAGTAAATTTCTGATAGAATTCTTTTTCTAAACTTGGGGCGCCGGCGATCACAAATTGATATTCCGGAAAATGTGACCGAACAGAAAGCATAATTTCCAGCATTTTTTCAACTTCCTGCTTTCGTGATCCGGGCAAAAGGGCAATAATCTCTTTATCACTAAGCTGATGTTCTTTTTTAAAATTTTCAGGAGAAATATCTTTTAAACCGGATATCGCATCCAGCAAAGGATGGCCAACAAAATGAGCGTCAACCCGATGTTTTTTGTAAAAATCCTGCTCAAATGGCAAAATGACAAGCATTTCATCGACATATTTTCTGATCGTCTCAACGCGACCTTCTTTCCACGCCCAAAGCTGCGGCGAAATATAATACACAACTTTTATCCCAAGTTCTCTCGCAAATTTCGCAATGCGCAGATTGAATCCCGGATAATCAATGAGAATCAAAACATCCGGTCTGTTTTTCGTGATATCTTCTTTGCAGAATTTAATGTTTCGGAGAATTGTTTTTAGATTTAAAGCCACTTCCAGAAAACCCATAAAAGCAAGATCGCGGTAATGTTTTACCGGTTTGCCACCGACTTTTTCCATCAGATCACCGCCCCAAAAACGAAATTCTGCATCGGGATCTTTCGCCAAAATAGATTTCATCAGATTGCTGCCGTGGAGATCGCCGGAAGCCTCGCCGGCAATGAGATAATATTTCATTTCGATAACAATGATAGAGACAAATAAGCCCCGAGAACGGATCTTAATTTGTAAGTTTGTGTAAAGATAATGATAAAAATGTCAGAAGAATTTGAAATAAAAAATAAAGTCGCAGACAGCGGTCTTGTCAATTTTGATCTTGCAGATCTCTGGCCAAAAGGCGCACGAATCGGGATTGATCTTAAAGATTTTCTATTCATGGAAATGGTTTTAAAGGAAAAAGATTTCCGTGAGAAAGTGGCCGCCATTGATGTCGAAATTTACAGAAATACGTTTGTTTATATCTATAATTCGGCAGATGCGATTGTTCCGCTCTGGGCCTATTTTCTGCTGACGGCAAAACTAAGCGGAAGTGCGAGAAAAGTAGTTTACGGAAATCAAAATGATTTGGAAATGATCCTGATGCACGATACGGTTTCTGCTTATAATTTTGAACAGTTGCGCGGGAAAAGAGTTTTGGTAAAAGGCTGCACCGACAAAAATATTCCAGAAAATGCGTACGTAGAGCTTGTAGAAAAACTGCAGCCCGTCGTAAAATCGCTGATGTTTGGAGAAGCCTGCTCTAATGTTCCTATTTTAAAAAATTAAATAAGAATTTTCGTTTATCGAGTTTGGCAGTTTATTTTCTTTAAAACTTTTAAATCAAAACAAAAAAATATGAATTTATCAGACTTACTTACCGGAAACACGGGAAACGACGTTGCTCAAAAGGCCGAACAGAAATTCGGAATCAGCAAAAATCAAGTTATCGCGCTGATGGCAGTCGCAGCGCCGCTCATTATTTCATATCTGAAAAATAAATCTCAGGATGCAAATGAAGCTGAAGCTTTGAATAAAACGCTCGACAAACATCATAACGGAAATATTCTGGATGACACATCTGAGCTTGAAAACCGGCAGGAAGAAGGAAATTCTATTCTATCGCACATTTTCGGGAATCAGAAAAATACGGTAGAAAATAAACTGGCAGATACCACAGGGATTTCAATGGATAAAATCGGGCCTATTTTGGCAATGTTGGCGCCTGTAATCATGGGTTTCATCGGCAAACAGAAACAGCAGAATAATGTTCAGGCTGGTGGTATGGGCGATTTGCTTGGCGGAATTTTAGGAAATTTTGGTGGAGCTTCCGGTGGATCAAATCCTTTAAGTGATATTTTAGGAGGCGTTTTAGGCGGAAACAAAGGCGAATCGGGAAATTCTATAGGAGATATTCTCGGAAATATTCTAGGTGGCGACAGCAAAGATCCGAACAAAAAAGAAGGTGGCGGAATTGGCGACGTTCTTGGAGGAATTTTCGGCAAATAATTTGTTCGGCATATCAATAAAAAAATCCCGCAGAATTTCTCTGCGGGATTTTTTTAGCTCTTCTCCTTTTCAGAAGACTGCGTTTCTTTGGAAGCTTTTCTCAGCCTTCTCTTGCCGTAGCTTCCGTTGTTGATTTTTCCTCTTTTTGATTTTTTATCTCCTTTTCCCATAATAAATTATTTTGTTGAGTGTAATTTACGCAAAATAATTTAAAGCTACCGTTCTAAGCTGTAAATGATGAGTAAAGAAAAACTATTTTTATAATTAAATATCGTAATATGATAATTAATTATATATTTGCAATAAATCAAAGTAAAATTTATAAAACACTTTTATACCAGTTATCATGAAAATTATCGGACGAAATTCGGCTTCTACCTACATCAGTTACGCTTTGCTTACTCTAAGTATCATTTTTTCTATCATCTACATTTACGAAATATTCGGTTTGTCTGTCCTGTATTACAACTTCAGAACCGGAAGTCACATTCTGAACAGTTTTTTTCTTCTGAATGAAGATGTGGGCTGGTCACACAATAAATGGACAAACACGATGGATGGTCTCCTTAAATTTAAAATTTACCTACCGTTTACCTCTCAAAATCTGCTCACAGGAGTATTTGAACCAAATTTTATTTATACGAAAATCGTTTCCGGTCTGTATATCACTCTGTTTGCCTTTTTCAGTTCGAAGATTTTTAAGGAAATTTCATCACAAAAAGTTTTTAACAGAAATGCTATTGTCTGGCTTAAGAGATTCGCTTGGCTTAATATCTTTTTTACATTAATTTTAAACTCAATCGCTGGGTTTATTAGTGCCGGTCATATTTTCGCTACAACATTCAATGGATTTTCATATCTGTTTTTCGGAATTTTAATTTTGTTCGTCACTGAGTTTTTCAAAAAAGGCTATGAACTTCAGTCTGAAAATGATTTAACCATATAAACTATGCCGATTATCATCAACGTAGACGTCATGCTGGCGAAAAGGAAAATGCAGTCGCAGGAACTTGCCGAGAAAATCGGGATCACGCAGGCCAACCTTTCAATCCTGAAAACCGGAAAAGCAAAAGCCGTAAAACTTTCTACGCTGGAAGCCATTTGCGAAGTTTTGGATTGTCAGCCCGGTGACCTTCTGGAATTTAAAAAAGACTGAAAATGATCGAATTATTACTTTTCATTTTGAAATTTGTCGCAGGAATTTTAGCTTAAAAAATTAATTTTTAATAAAAAAAAACAATGAAAAAACTATTTTTCATTTTAACCGTAATGATCTTTTCTAATATCTTTTCACAAAAAAAGACCGAAAATCTAAATTTTGAAAAGACCGAAAATAATCTTCCGAAAGGCTGGGAAATTATCGGTGAAGGCAAGGCGCAGGTTTCTATTGATTCTGTTATAAAAAAAGAAGGTTCTGCAGCTTTGAAAATCGAATCCGGCGACAGTAATGGTTTTAAAGGGATTTCACTCGCACTTCCGGAAAACTATGAAGGGAAAGAAATCAAACTTTCCGGCTACATAAAGACTGAGAATGTTACCGACGGTTTTGCCAGTTTGTGGATGAGAATCGATCCTAAAATCGCGTTTGATAACATGCAAAATACAGATTTGAAAGGCACAACCGACTGGAAAAAATATGAAATCACCTTAAAAATGTCGCCGGAAGAAACGACTAAAATTGTTTTTGGAGCTTTGCTTGCCGGCTCGGGAACAATTTGGGTTGACGATATGAAAATTACGGTTGACGGAAAAGATATTGAAAACGCAAAAATTTTTGAAAAGAAACTGGTGAAAGCCGATCTGGATAAAGAATTTGACGGCGGTTCTAAAATCAGCAACATTGATCTGGATAAAAACAATACAGAAAACCTTAAAAATCTGGGGTTAATCTGGGGATATCTGAAATATTATCATCCAAATATCGCTAAAGGAAATTACAACTGGGATTATGAACTTTTCAGAATTCTGCCAAAAATTAATAAAAAAACCAAAGCTGAAAATGACAGAATTTTTATCAGCTGGATTAAAAGTCTGGGAAATTATCCGATTTCTAAAAATAAAGATGCAGATGAAAAAAACATTAAAATAAAACCGGATTTAGAGTGGATTTCCAATTCGGGGTTTTCTGATGAACTGCGCGGTTTACTGCTCAATTTAAAAAACGCAGAACGGCCGAAAACCAATTATTATGTTGGTTTTTTTGAAGGCGTAAATAATCCTGATTTTAAAAATGAAAAAACGTACGAAAACATGCCGTATCCAGACGAAGGTTTTCGTTTGCTTTCGCTGTATCGCTACTGGAATATTATTCAGTATTATTTTCCGTACAAAAATCTGATTGAAGAAGACTGGAAAAAGGTGCTTCCGGAGTTTATTCCTAAATTTTTAAAAGCAGAAAACACGTCTGAATACACTTTGGCGACATTGGAAATCATCGCAAGAATTCATGATACTCATGCAAATGTTTGGGGAAATAATAAATACGTCAATCAGTTTTTTGGCGAACGTTATCCACCGGTGAAAATTACTTTTGCCGAAAGTAAAGCAGTTGTGAAAGAGTATTTTAAAGAAGATCTAGGCAAAGAAAGCGGACTGCAGAAAGGCGATATTATTCTGGAAGTAAACGGTTTGACAGTTGACGAGATTATTAAAAAGCAGCTAAAGTATACGGCCGCATCGAATTATCCTACGCAATTGAGAGAAGTCGCCCGAAATCTTTTGTGCAGCAATGATGAAAACATTAAAGTCAAATTTCTGAGAGACGGAACTGTGAAAAATACCACTGTAAAAACATATAAGTATTCTGAAATTGATGATGGGGAAGAAGAGAAAAAAAGAGAATTTTTCAGAATGCTTGATAAAAACATTGCCTATTTCTACATGGGAAGTGTTGATTCAAAAGAACTTCCTGCGGTTTTTGATAAGATGATAAACACTAAAGGTCTTGTGATCGATTTCAGAAGTTATCCCTCAGATTTTGTGGTGTACAAATTGGGAAAACTGTTGAAACCTGACGCTTCAGATTTTGTCAAATTCACATTTACCGCTAACAGTCAGCCTGGATTATTTATTTACACCCCGATCATTAAAGTCGAAGGTTCCGGAAAAGATGCGTACAAAGGAAAGATCGCGATTTTAATAAATGAAACTACGCAAAGCAGCGCTGAATTTCACACAATGGCTTTCCGCACCGCGCCAAATGCAAAAGTTTTTGGTTCTACTACCGCTGGAGCAGATGGAAATGTTTCACGCATCACGCTTCCCGGCAATATTTCGACAATGATAAGTGGTATCGGCGTTTACTATCCTGACGGTAAAGAAACACAGAGAATCGGTATTATTCCGGATGTTGAGGTGAAACCTACCATCGAAGGCATTAAGAATGAAAGAGATGAAGTTTTGGAAAAAGCAGTGAATTGGATAAATAATTAAGTTTATATTTATAAAAATCATTAGATTTGTAATGATATATCTAAAATAAATTTCATGAAAAAAATATTTACCACTACACTTATCGGTGTTGTTGCTTTCGCAGGAACACTTTCTGCACAGCAGGTTTCAAAGGAGCAGAGAATCGCTATACAGTCAGATAATGTAGAAACTTTTAAAAAAGCGTTTCCGAAATCTGATTATGATAAATGCCTCAGCGTAAAAGAATCTTCTACGACGATGCTTTCTTACAGCTTAAAATTTCAGAAAAATAAAATCGCTAACTTTTTGATTGCCAACAATGCTGACGTCAATAAAGCCTGTGACGGAACGACGCCTCTTATGAACGCTGCGATGTACGGCAACACAGATATGCTTAAAGCCCTGATAAGCAAAGGTGCCGATAAAAACAAAAAAAATAGCGAAGGCAAAACTGCGAAACAGCTGGCAACAGAAATGAAGCAGACCTCCTCAGCCGCAGCTCTGTAATTCTTTTCAAAAATATTTTAAAGCTTCCACATCGGAAGCTTTTTTCATGCCCATGCTTTTCTTAAAAATCTTATCTTTGCACACGAAAAATCTGGCACGTAGAGGTTTGATTTCATTTTAATTTAAACATAAAAAACCAATGTTTCGATCGCACACCAACGGAGAATTATCTCTGAAAAACCTGAATGAACAAGTAACACTTTCCGGCTGGGTACAAACCATCCGCGACAAAGGTTTTATGATTTGGATAGATTTGCGCGACCGTTACGGAATCACACAATTGTTATTGGACGAGGACAGAACTTCCAAAGAACTTCTGGAAACTGCTAAGAAACTCGGCCGTGAATTTGTCATCAAAGTTGAAGGAACCGTTATCGAACGTACTTCCAAAAATCCAAAGATTGCAACGGGCGACGTAGAAATCTTAGTTGAAAACCTTATTATTTTAAATGAGTCTCAGCTTCCACCATTCACCATAGAAGACGAAACTGACGGTGGCGAAGAACTGAGAATGAAATACAGATACCTCGACATCAGAAGAAATCCGGTAAAAGACAAATTGGTTTTCCGTCACAAAATGGCACAGAAAGTTAGAAATTATCTTTCCGAAGAAGGTTTCATCGAAGTTGAAACTCCTGTCTTAATCAAATCGACTCCGGAAGGCGCGAGAGATTTTGTTGTACCGAGCAGAATGAATCCAGGACAGTTTTACGCACTTCCACAATCGCCACAAACTTTCAAACAGTTGTTGATGGTTGGTGGAATGGATAAATATTTTCAAATCGTGAAATGTTTCCGTGACGAAGATTTGCGTGCCGACAGACAGCCGGAATTCACTCAAATCGATTGCGAAATGGCATTCGTAGAGCAGGAAGATATTATGAATGTTTTTGAAGGAATGACAAAAGTTCTCTTGAAAGACATCACCGGAAACGAATTCGGAGATTTTCCAAGAATGACTTTCGCGGATGCGATGCAGAAATACGGAAACGACAAACCGGACATCCGTTTCGGAATGGAATTCCACGAATTAAATGATTTAACAAAAGGAAAAGATTTCAAAATATTCGACGATGCAGAATTGGTAGTCGGAATCAATGTAGAAGGCATTGCAGAGTATACCAGAAAACAAATCGACGAATTGGTAAATTGGGTAAAACGCCCTCAAATCGGCGCCACAGGATTGGTTTGGATCAAATTCCAAAATGATGGCGTTGTAACTTCGTCTGTCAATAAATTCTATTCGGAAGAAGATTTAAAGAAAATTACAGAAGAATTCGGCGCAAAAGCAGGAGATTTAATTTTCGTAATGTCTGGAAATGCTGACAAAGTGAGAACACAACTTTCTGCCTTGAGAATGGAATTAGGAAACCGTCTTGGTTTAAGAAAAGGAAACGAATTTGCACCTCTTTGGGTTGTCGATTTCCCGTTGTTGGAATTTGACGAAGAAAGCGGTCGATACCACGCAATGCACCACCCTTTCACCTCTCCAAAAACCGAAGATTTTCATTTATTAGAAACTGACCCGGGAAAAGCGAGAGCCAACGCCTACGATTTGGTTTTGAACGGAAACGAAATCGGTGGTGGTTCTATCAGAATTTTTGACAGAGATTTGCAGTCGAAAATGTTTGATCTTTTAGGTTTCTCAAAAGAAGAAGCAGAAGCGCAATTCGGATTTTTGATGAATGCCTTCAAATACGGCGCCCCGCCTCACGGTGGTTTGGCTTTCGGATTTGACAGATTGGTAGCAATTCTTGACGGAAATGAAGTGATCAGAGATTACATCGCTTTTCCTAAGAACAATTCCGGGCGGGATGTAATGATCGATGCGCCTGCCGCAATTGCCGACGAACAGCTCGATGAACTCGAACTGAAATTAAATTTAAAAGCATAAATTAGAAGCGGAGATTTTTTCTCCGCTTTTTTTATGAAAATATTTATTTCAACACTTACGACTTTTGGAGCTATTTTTATATTCATAGCTATTGTATTTTTGATAATGTCATTGATAAAGAAGATGACGTATTATCCTTCAAACAGGCAAGATGAAATTTCTGATAAAATTTCTGATTGTATGTATAAGTCAGGGTTTTTCTTTTTTTGTGGTTTTGTTTGTTTTGCTCTGGCAAAAGAAATTATAAAAAAAGACTTCAAAACATCCATAAATGAAAATAAAATTATTTCTGCCCAAGTCAATGATGTTTTTTTAAGCAATGAAGATATGGAAGGTGTTTTCACTAAATTTCAGTCAACTGAAGGACGGTATATGTGCGAAAGTTATATGGGGTTTCTTGATCTTGAAAATGGTGAAACCCTACCAATTAAAATAATTAAACATTGTTATGAAAAAAACAGATTTATAATTGTTTCTAAAAAGTATAGTATTGATGCTACAATTGGTGATGTTGTCACCGATAAATTTAATTTTGCAATAACTGATTCTATAAAATAAAACTTCCTGAATGACCAACGAAATACTCATATTCAATACTCCCAACTCAGGAGAAATTTTACAAAAGATTAATCACTATGAATTCGAACGACAATGGAAAAATAATCTCAAAAAAAACAATAAAAATCTTTATTGGGGAGTAACATTTATTGCATTTGGAATTATTACTGTGCTTTTGAAAAATTATACTTTTTCAGGTTTCTTTTTCGGATTTTCTTTAGCCTCGGTTTCATCATATTTCAACTATCTGTCTCAATACAAAAAAATTAAAAAAACTTTTTACGATAAATTAGATCAAGAAATTTCCGATCTCAAGACAAATTCCAATGATGTAATCTGGGAATTTACTCCGACACATTTTGGTTTCAAAAATTATAAATCAGAATATAAATTTATCTGGGAGGAAATCACTTACTGTATTTTAGATGACCAATATCTTTATATCACAGCTTCTTCTTTTATGAATTTCATTTTAGACAAAGTCAATATTGATGAAGAAAATCTCAAAAAAACGATATATTATTTAGAAAGTAAGTCGCTATTAAAAGAAATCTAATCTTAAAACATAATTTCCCACGGCACAATCATTGTATTTTCTCTAAAAAATAAAACAATGAAAGCAATTTGGAACGGTGCCATTGGTTTTGGATTAGTGAATATTCCTGTAAAGATTTATTCTGCTACAGAAACCAGCAAACTGGATCTTGATATGCTGGATAAATCTGATTTTTCGAATATTAAATTTAAAAGAGTCAACGAAAAAACAGGCAAGGAAGTAAAGTGGGCAAACATTGTAAAAGGTTTTTTGATTGATGACAAATACGTTGTTCTTGAAGATGAAGATTACGAAGCCGCAAGTCCGGAAAAGACTAAAATTCTTTCCATTGAACATTTTGTGAAAGAAGTCGAAGTTGATTCTGTATATTTCGAAACTCCCTATTTTCTTGAGCCACAAAAGAACGGTGAAAATGCATACCGGCTTTTAATAAAAGCCTTGCAGCAAACTAAGATGGTGGGCATTGGTACATTTGTTCTCCGCGACACCGAAGCGATCGGCATGATTCGTCCTTATAATGACGATGTTCTGGTGTTAAACCGGTTGAGGTTTGATCAGGAAATAAGAGACTACAAACAGCTGAAAATACCTGCCAAAAAATCACCGAAACCTGCAGAACTGAAGATGGCAAAAAACCTGATTGAGCAGCTGTCAGAATCTTTTGATCCTACATTTTATAAAAACACTTATTCAGAAGAGCTTCTTAAAATAATTAAGAAAAAGGCAAAAGGAAAATCTGTTAAAGTGAAGAAATCTGAACCTGCAAAACAGGGAAAAGTAATTGACCTTATGGCGCAGCTAAAAGCAAGTTTACAAAGTCCTAAATCTAAAAATGCTTCCTGATCATGGCTCTTAAAGATTACAATGACAAAAGAAAGTTCGATGAAACTACCGAACCCAAAGGAAAAACTAAAAAAAGTGATGATAAGCTCGTTTTTGTAATTCAGAGGCATGCTGCATCGCGGCTGCATTACGATTTCCGCCTGGAAATGGAAGGTGTTCTAAAAAGCTGGGCAGTTCCCAAAGGCCCATCACTTAATCCGGATGACAAACGTCTGGCGATGATGGTGGAAGATCATCCATACGATTATAAAGATTTTGAAGGAAATATACCCGAAGGAAATTATGGTGCCGGACAGGTGGAAATCTGGGACAGTGGAACCTATGAACCATTAGACGAGACAAGTAAGCTTTCTGATGAAAAAGAATTATTGAAAGAACTGAAAGATGGTTCTCTGAAATTTATTCTTCACGGCAAAAAACTGAAAGGAGAATTTGCTTTGGTAAAAATGAAAAATGCCGATAACAATGCATGGCTCCTCATCAAACATAAGGACAAGTTTGCAGAAGATGAATATGATGCAGAAGAAAACGTATCACCGAAATCATTAGTTTCAAAATTTATCCAGGAAAAAAAAAGCCCAAAAAACAGCAAAAAGAAGTAATTGCTTCTGAAACAAAACCGAAATTTCAGCGTTTCAATTCTTTGGTGGATGAGAAAAAATTAGAGAAATTCATTAAACCAATGCTGGCAAAATCTTCTGACGATGCGTTTGACGATGAAGAATGGATTTTTGAAATTAAATGGGACGGTTATCGTGCAGTTGCCGATCTCAGTAAAAAGCAACCACTTTTTTATTCCCGGAACGGAATTTCTTTTTTATCTAAATTTGATAAGATTGCTCAGGATTTCATTCAGCAAAAACACCGCATGATTCTCGATGGCGAAATCGTAGCTTTCGACGAAAACGGAAAACCAAGCTTCCAACTTTTACAGCAAATTGGCGACAATCCGGATTTGGCATTAACCTATCAGGTTTTTGATCTTCTGTGGCTCAATGGCCATTCTACAGAAGAACTTCCTTTAATTCAGCGTAAAGAACTTTTAAAGGACGCTTTAGTTGAAACAGATCTCATTAAATTCTGTGATCATGTTCCCGAAAAAGGAATTGAGTTTTTTAATCAGATGAAAAATATGCAGCTTGAAGGAATGATTGCTAAAAAGGCTGACAGCATTTACACCGAAAACAGCCGAAGTACCGACTGGCTGAAAATAAAATTCACCAATACAGAAGAAGCAGTAATCTGCGGTTACACCGAACCAAAAGGCTCTCGAATAGCTTTTGGAGCACTGATTTTAGGCAAATTTTTTAAAGGAAATCTTATTTATGCAGGTCATACAGGAACCGGATTTAATGCGCTTTCACTGAAAGAAATTTTAGAAAGACTTCAGAAAATTGAAATTGATAAATCACCCTTTGAGAATACACCTAAAACGAATATGCCTGTAACCTGGGTAAAACCTGAGATTGTCTGCGAGGTTAAATTTTCTGAAATTACCAAAGATGGCATGTTTAGACATCCGGTTTTTGTGGCGATACGTGAAGATAAAAGTATTGAAGATTTAAGCACTATTTTACCTGAAAAGCAACATTATATGGAACCAAAGAAAACTAAAACTAAAAAAGCAGTTTCTGAAAATGAAAAAGAGTTGACGCTGAATAAACATAAAATAAAGCTGACGAATCAGGATAAAATATATTTTCCGAAAGATGAAATCAGCAAAGGTGAAGTGATAGAATATTATCAGTCTGTCGCTGAGTTTATTCTCCCGCACCTTAAAAACCGGCCGCTTTCGTTAAACCGTTTTCCGAATGGGATTGAAGAATCTGGATTTTATCAAAAAGATGCCGGCGACTCGATTCCAGACTGGATAAAAACGACGCAGGTTTATTCTGAATCAACCGATAAAAACATCGATTATGCAATCTGTAATGATAAAGCAACACTTGCTTACCTGAATAATTTGGGATGCATCGATTTTAATCCATGGAATGCTTCTGTACCCAATCTGGATAAGCCGGATTTTTTGGTGTTGGATCTTGATCCTTCAAAGAAAAACAGTTTTGATGATGTTATTGAAACGGCTCTTGTAGTAAACGAAGTTTTACAGTCAGTGGAAATTGAAGGTTACTGCAAGACTTCAGGCAGTACAGGAATTCACATTTATCTTCCTGTAAAAGCAAAATATACGTTTGATCAGGTGAAAGATTTTGCCCATATTCTGATGAAACAGGTTCATGATAAACTTCCGGAAATCACTACTTTGGAGCGCAGCTTACAGAAGAGAGACGAAAAAAAAATTTACCTTGATTATCTTCAAAACCGACAGGGACAAACTTTAGCCAGCGTTTACAGCCTAAGGCCGAAAGAAGGTGCGGCCGTCTCAATGCCGATTGAGTGGGATGAACTGAAAAAAGGTTTGAAACCAACGGATTTCAATATTGAAAATGCTTTGGAAAGAATTAAGGCAAAAGGTGATTTGTTTAAACCGGTTTTAGGAAAGAGTTTTGATATGATGAAGGCGCTTGAACTTTTGCAGAGTGTTTAAGGCAACTTTGCCACCACACTCTCTGGCAAAATTTTTAAAATTAAATAAATCAGTTTCCACTTGAAATTTGGAACAATGGTGAAAGAATTTCCGGCGTTGACGATATGTTCTGCAACATATTCCGGTTTCATAAGCAAACTTTTATTTAAATCTAAACCTGCATTAATCTTCGTGTTAATATAGCCGCTGACCAAAACATTCACTGTGATGTTTCGCAAAGCGAGTTCCTGTCTTAAACCAGCCAGATAAGTGGTAAATGCAGCTTTTGTGCTTCCGTATACAAAATTACTTTTTCGGCCACGAACTCCTGAGAGTGACGAAAGACCAATAATTCTTTCGAGTTTTTTATTATTTTGATCTGAAGCAATAATGTTTAAAACAGAAACTGCGCCCATATAATTGACTAACATCATTTGCTTGGCCGATTCAAAGTTTTGCATCGCCTTTTTATTTTCCACTAAAAAGCCTGCTGCATAGATGACTATGTGAGCTTTTGCCGGTAAATTGTCATAAAACTTTTGATGCGAATCAAAATCTGCAGCATCAAAAAAAACAATATAAACTTTTGAAATGAGATTATTTTCCCCGACAAACTTTTCCAGTTCATCAGTATTTCGGGAGGCGGCAATTATGTTAAATCCTTTAGTTTTATATTGTAGAATCGCCTGTTTCGCTACATCCGAGTTAGCACCAAGAATAAGAACTGTTTTATTTAAAACCATTGCACAAAGATATTTTAAATCTTAAATGTGTCTGAATATCTTCCAATAAATCGTTTTAAATTTTCTTCAGAAAAATTCCGGCGCGGTGAGCAAAGCTCACCGCGCCGGAATTAATATCAATAATCTTAAAAAATTATTTCTTATCTAAATCGATAGCCGATTCTTTTTTATCAGCAGTTGCAGCAGCTATGGCTTTATCACCAAATCTTGCGGCCGTAAATTCTCTTGATATTGCCGCTTTTTCAAACTTAAGTTTACCGGAAAGCGTTTCAATTACAATACCGTCTTCCTGAATCTGAGCAATTCTGCCGTGCAGACCAGAAGTCAGCACTACTCTGCTTCCCACTTTCAGTTCTTCCTGAAACTTTTTTTCCTGCTTCTGTTTCTTCATTTGAGGTCTGATCATCAGGAAATAAAACCCGACAAACATCACACCCATCATTATCAGCATCATTGGCGAAGAACCGCCTGGCGCTGCCTGTAAAAAAATAGTCATCATAAATCAGGAAATATTAAGGTTGTACGTTCGCTACGAAGGTCAGTTTGATCGGCGCTTTTTCTACGTTTGCGAAAACATCAGCATATTTAGAAACTGCTCCGTCGAAGTTTGAAGAATCGAAGCTAAGTGTGATTTTCCCTTTCTTCCCCGGCATGATCGGCTCTTTTGTAAATTCAGGCGCAGTACATCCGCATCCTGGCTTTACTTCAGAGATAATCAAAGGATTTTTTCCGGTATTGGTAATTTCGTAAACGTGGCTTGCTTTGCTTCCTTTTTTGATGTTTCCAAAATCGTAACTGCTCTGTGCCAAAGCAATAGTCGTTAATGGCTGACCGCTTTTTGCTGCAGAAGTAGCAGTTGTTTCAGCTCCAACCGTTTGAGTTGCAGTTGTTGTTTCAGTCGTTGTGGTTGTAGTCGTTGAGTCCGGTATTGCTGCAGGCGCCGCGGTTGAATCTGCCACTACAGTTTCATTCGTTGTTTCTTCGGTTTTTGTTTCTTTTTTGCAAGAAGTCAGTCCGAAAGCTATTACGCTTAAAGCGATGATTGATAAGGTTTTTTTCATTTTAATATATTTAAATTCTGTTTAAATCTTTACAGTATTTATCTAAAATTCCGTTGATAAAAATGTTTGACCGGTCTGTGGCAAAAACTTTTGAAATCTCGATATATTCGTTGATAATTACTCTAGAAGGCGTTAGTTTAAAAGCCTGAAGTTCCGAAAGCGCAGTCATCAGGATTACTTTATCCATTACAGCAACCCGCTCAAGATCCCAGTTTTCCAGTCTTTCAGAGAGAATTTTTTCAGTCGGTTCCCAGTTATTCAGCGTATCTCTTAGAAGTTTCCCAGCAAAATCTTTATCTTCTTCATCCTTCAGCATTTTGATGAGCGTGCGGCTGTCTTCATTTTCTTTAATGAAACCAATCGTTTTCTGCACCATCGAGTTTGCGATATGAATATCATCCGACCAGGTAAGTTCTCTGTCGCCAACGTAGTCATGAAAATCTTCATTTTCGGCAACATATCGTAGAAAAAGTTTACCTATGAATTTCTGATCTTCTTCAAAAGAAAAACCTTCTTCTTTCATAAAATCCTGGTAACGCTTTCCTGCCGTCATTCTCTGGAATGTTCTCACCAAAAAATCATCATGCAGATCCCATTTCAGTTCTTTGTGCTGACCCGTAAAGTATAATCTCTCCGGATTTTCCTCCAGTTTAATTAAAACCTGATTATTAATAAATTTCTGATTTGGATTGAGGTCGGAATCCGTTCTTAAATATTTTGTCTTCCCGATTTCCATTTGGTTTTCGGCAAGATTTTTCAGAGCTACCAGAAAATTGAGTTCACAGATGTAGAGATTGTAAATTTTCTCGATACTGCTGAACATATTTTTCTCTAAAACATCGATTTTTATAGGGTTTTGGTAGTATGCATACACGCTCTCTACCACTTTCTCACGGATTTGTCTTCTGCCTAACATTCAAAGAACTTTTAATGGCTGCAAAGATACTAATTAAAATGAGATGTGGTCTCAGTCTGGCTCTATTTTCGTAAATTTGCCAAAGTTTATGAAAGCTTTAAAAACCCTGAACCCTTACTTCTGGAAGCACAAAATACTGTTATTTTGGGGGTTCTTATTTATCATCGCCAGCAACTTTTTCAATACCTACAAAGTACAGTTTGTAGGAAAGTCAGTAGACGAACTCACCCACGGCGGAAAACTTGGTTTCAATCAACAGGTTTTGATTTATGTGGCCATCATTGTTGGCTGCTCGCTGCTTACCGGTTTTTTCACGTTCATGATGCGCCAGACGATCATTGTTGCTTCGCGCCGCATCGAATACGAATTAAAAAATAAAATTTACCGCCATTATCAGGAACTTTCGCTTACCGATTATAAAAAAACGACTACAGGAGACCTGATGAATCGTCTTAGTGAAGATGTTGTTGCCGTGAGAATGTATCTCGGTCCGGGCGTAATGTATGTGGTGAATCTCATCGTTTTGGTGACGATTACCAGCATTTATATGTTGACAACAGATGTTTCGATGACCTTGTGGACCTTGCTTCCGCTTCCGATTTTATCTTTTGTGATCTATAAAGTGAGTTCGATTATCAACAGAAAGTCGAAGATTATGCAGAAAAGTCAGTCGGCGATTTCCACATTTGTACAGGACAGCTTTTCCGGAATTCGCGTGGTGAAGTTTTTTGCCCGCGAAAATTATATTAAGAAAAATTACAGCGACAAGGTCACAGAATATCAGAACAAAGCACTCGATTTAGCTAAAACCGAAGCGTACTTTTTCACAATAATTCTTTTTGTAGTCGGTTTGCTTAATGTGGCGATCATCGTTGTTGGCGGACAAAAATATATCGATGGAACGCTCAGCATCGGGAAAATCGCCGATTTCTTTATGTACATCAACACGCTAATTTTCCCTTTTTCTATGGTCGGTTGGGTGACATCTATTAATCAGCGGGCGGAAGCTTCAATGCAGAGAATTAATGAATTTTTAGATAAAAAATCTGAAGTTCAGAATGCCAGCACCGATCAGTTTTTTATTAAAGGTAAAATTGAGTTTAAAAACGTTTCATACGTTTATCCAAATACCGGAATAAAAGCACTCGACAATTTAAGCTTCAGCGTAGAAGCCGGCGAATCAATTGCCATTATGGGAAAAACCGGCAGCGGAAAATCTACCATCGCGCTTCTTCTTTGCCGTCTGATCGATCCTTCCGAAGGCGAAATTTTGGTTGACGAAAAAAATCTGAAAGAACACAATCTCGAAAATTACCGAAAGTTTATCGGTTACATCCCGCAGGAAAGTTATCTATTTTCAGACAGTATCGAAAACAATATCGGTTTTGCGGTAGATAACCCAAGCCATGAAAAAGTGGTTGAATATGCGAAAATTGCAGACGTTCACAAAAATATTATTCATTTTAAAAATGAGTATAAAACAATGGTAGGCGAACGTGGAGTGATGCTTTCCGGGGGACAGAAACAGAGAATCTGTATCGCAAGAGCATTAATAAAAGATCCTAAAATAATCATTTTTGATGACTCTCTCTCTGCATTAGACACAGAGACCGAACAGAATATCCTGGAAAATATCGAGAAGAAGATTGCGGGCGCAACGTCCATTATCATTACGCACCGGGAGTCGAGCGCCCAGAGAGCCGACAAAATCATTAATCTCAGCGAAACTGACAAAACGATAACAGCTTAACAAAAAATGACCGAATTGTTAAATAAATCATAAAAAAAATTTCCCCTTTGGAAGAAAACTTATATATTTGTGTACACAGATTAAAAAAAACATCTAATAATGAGTGATTACAAAGAACGACATGAAAATGAGATTTTCACGAAGGTATTAAAAGCAGGCAGAAGAACTTACTTCTTTGATGTGCGTGAGACGAAGGCTGGAGACTATTATCTTACAATCACAGAAAGCAAGAAGAATTTTGGAGAGAATGGCGAAGCGTCTTTTGAAAAACACAAAATTTATCTTTACAAAGAAGATTTTAAAAGCTTCCAGGAAATGTTTAATGAATCTACAGACTTCATTTTAAATGAAAAAGGTGAAGATGTAATCTCCGAAAAACACGACAAGGACTTCAAAACGAAATCATACACGATTGAATCTGACGAAGAAATGTAATAATTTTACGCTTTAAAATATAAAAATCCGGAAAACTATTCCGGATTTTTTGCGTAAAAAAACACATTCTCAAAATGAAAATGTGTTCTGCTAGGGTGAATGAGGGGTCTCGAACCCCCGACCTTCGGAACCACAATCCGACGCTCTAACCAACTGAGCTACAATCACCGTTTCGTGGGTGCAAATATAGATAAATTTCTTTATTTACAAAACAATTCCGTCGAAATTTTTCATCGCAATTAATTTTTCACTTGTAAAACCTTCCGCATAATTCACTCCAGAAAGCCTGCCAAGATCCTGAGCGCGATAGGTAAGGCTTTCAAAAAAATCTTTTGTTGCAATTGGTGTCACAGGTTCTTTGGAGTTTGGATCGTAAAACTGAGTTTTATATGCCATACATGCTTCCAGCTTTTGATCAAGAAAATCTGAGATGTCAATGACAAATTCAGGTACAACATTTTTCCACTGGATATAATGAAAAATCTGCTTCGGTCTCCAGACTTCCTGTGTTTGCCCATTCAATGTTGTTTCAATCTTCTTTAAACCCGATAAAAAGCACGCATCAGAGGCTAATTTTGCAGCCTTCGCATGATCCGGATGTCTGTCATCAATTGCATTTGCCAAAACAATTTCCGGTCGGTATTTACGGATCATCTGTACAATTCTCATCTGATATTCTTCAGTATTATTAATGAAGCCATCTTTCATCTGCAGATTTTCTCTCGCACTTAAACCTAAAAGCTTCGCAGCATCCTCTGCTTCCTGCTTTCTTGTCTGGTCTGTACCGCGCGTACCAAGTTCGCCTCTCGTAAGATCAATTACTGCGCATTTTTTGCCTTCCGAAACCATTTTTATAATCGTTCCTCCACATCCCAATTCTACATCATCCGGATGCGCTCCGATCGCCAATATATCTACTTTCATAATTTTAATTAAAACAAAAAAACTTCCCAAACATTAAGAATGGGAAGTTAAGGTTTATTTAAGAAATATTATTTACTTAATTCTGTATTCAGATTAATCGCATCCTGATAAGAAGGATCTAACTGCAATGATTTTGCAACGTAATCTTTCGCTTTTGCCTTATCGGTATCTTTTACCATAAACGCTACTGCGAAATATGCATAAGCCATCGTTTGCTTGTTTGCAGCCATATCCGCAGGTTTTACCGTGCTTAGGAATTTCTCATACGACAATCTCGCTGCTTCATTGTTTCCTGACTGTTGGTAAGAATACCCTTCGCTATAGTACGCTGGTGCCCAATCTGGCAAAAGAGTACTCATTTTCTGCCATGTCATAATAGCACCATTCCAGTTTTTTGCATCCTGATAAGCCGTTGCAAGTTTAAACAAAGCATCAGTATCCTGAGGATTAGCTGCAACCTGCTTTTTGAAACCTTCAATTGTCGGATTCGTTGGTCCTGCATCAACAGCAGCCTGAGAATTTCCACCGCCACCTGCGATTTTAGCCAACTCCATGTCCCACTTCAAAGTTTCATCTTTTGCACCTTTTGCAATGGCAATTTTCTGCTGTGCTTCATTCATCAGAGCGGTCTTCTTTGCAGCATCGGTTTCAGTTTTAGCCAAACCTGCAGCAATAAGACCCATTAAACCCTGATCTGCAGGCTGAATTCTTGATTTTTCTGCCTGAGAAGCAAAAGTGTCAATATTTTGTTTTGCCATGGCATACTCACCATCTGCATAATTTACATATGCTCTCAGTTTATATTTAATCGGATCGTTAATTTTATCGAAAATCTTATCTAAAATCACTTTAGAATTAGCATAATCTTCATTTGTAAAATAAAGTTTTGCAATCTCCAATTGAGTATATGGATCTTCATCAGCATATTTTGTATAGTTAATCAAATCCTGAGTTGCTTTGGCATTTTGCTGATATCTGATATCATACGCGGCCATTGCTTTGTAAGCCGGAGCATAAGTAGGATCAGTGGCTATCGCTTTATCAATACTGGTTTTAGCCTGTTGCCATTGCTGTGCTGCCATCCATAAGGTTCCTATTCTGGTGTAGACAGACGCTTTGTTTTTTGCTAACGGAAGTGCTTTGTCATAGGCACTCATTGCATCTCCAGGCATTCTTTTCAATCTATAAGCGTCACCTAAAGTGTAGTAATAATAAGCAGGAACTTCTTTTCTCTGCGCTCTTTCGATTGCTTTATTCAGATATTCGATTGCTAAATCCGGCGCGTTATTTTTTTCATAAATAGTTAATGCTTCAGCAGCTCTGAAAAGCACTTCTGCATCTTTCTCTTTAGAATCTTTTACAATTTTCTGTATTTCAGCAACTGCTGATTTATCACCTTTTCCCAATCTTACGGACGCAAGACCCAATTTATTCAGGTTGCTTTTACTATCTGCTGCGAGACCTTTATTAAAATTATCAGTTGCAGAAGTAAAATCCGGATCTGACTGTTTTAGGAATGTGTTTCCTAAGTAAAAATAATTTTCTGCCTTTGGCTCCTTCGCAATCATTGATGCAAAATTTGTTTTAGCCTGAGCATACTTGTCACTGTCTATACTGTTGATGCCATCTTGCAGCGTCTGAGCTACCGCAAAGTTGGTAAAAAACACAGCGGCTGCACCTATGGCGAACTTCTTTACATTCAAAATCATCATATTTTATATTATTTTTTTTAAAATTAGATTCAAATTTACACAAATTTGGTACCAATAGTATGATGTGCGATTTACAGAAAGGTTAAATTTAATACTATTTAACGCATCTGCACCTCTCTTCTGTAGATGTTATAAGGCTGAAGTCCTTCTTTTTCAACGATCATCTGGCCGAGCTGCGTGCACGAATATCGGATAAAACCGTTGGCAATGTTAAAATTTCCCTCATTCGTTAAGAAATACAAAACGCGGGTGAAAGGATATTTCATTTCCCGTAAGCCATCAAGATTCGGAGAATATGCTGTCCCTTTCGTTTCGATCGGTAAAATTTTAATCATGCTGCGAAGTTTTTCTGCGTTTTTATCAAAAGGCCGGCTGATGGAATTTAATCCAATGACTCCGATTTTCCCCGGATATTTATTCAGTTCTTCAATGACATTTTCATTGCCTGGAATGATGGAAAATTTTAAATCTTTTGGCTCCTTTTTAAAACGTTGAGCAACAAAATTAAGATTACTGGAATTGGTTCCGTCAAAAACAAAATTCTTAGCATCAGACTGAAGACCTTCTTCAATTTCTTTTAAGCTAATCATGTCCTTCGGATAATCTTTTGGAACAACAAAGATTACTGCATCTGCAGCAAATTTTGCAGGATTATATTTAAGCTCTACCTGTTTTTCGTATTCTTTAATCTCTTCTGCTGAAAGCTCACGCGACATTACCACAAGACGTGCCCTGTCATTTAGCAGATCAAGGAAACCCAAATCCTCTTTTTTTGTCTCCACTTTGATTTTTGTATCGGGATAAGTAATCATATATCCCTCTGCCAAAGCTTCTGTGACACTTTTAAATGATTCATCGGTAAGAACCGTCATTTCACCACGGTGATACGATGGCGACAGGTCTTCCTTTTTTTTACAGCCAGATAATATTAAGATACAAACTGCGCCAAATACTGTGAATAATCTATTCATCACCTTTATTATTAATTTTTGATACTGCACGATAAATTCTGAAGACACCATACAGCATCACCAAAATTCCTAAAGGATAAGCAACAGTCGGTTCCAGAATGGTGAAAAAAAATTTGTAAACAATAATGACAATTCCGAGAACGATATAGAAAAGCCCGGTAACGAGAGATAACCAATTAAACATCATATAACAAAAATATAAAAAAAAGAGAAGCAAGTGCTTCTCTTTGTATAGATAGTAAATCTTTAAAAATTATTAACCTTCAAAATTCATTGTCAGTGGTAATCTGAAACGATATCGTACGGACTGTCCGTTGATTTTTGCAGGTGCCCACTTGTTTTTAATAGACTTAATGGTTCTGATAGCTTCAGAATTAAAATCTGAATTTTTACCATTTGCTTTCACATCAGTAATAGAACCGTCACGCTCGACAACGAAAGTAATTTCAGTTTTTACAGTACCTTCATCACCATTCATAGCAGAACCGTCGAAGTTTGACTGAACTTTATTTCTAAAAGCATTAATACCACCAGGATATTCTGCAACCTGCTCTACCTCACTATAAACTTGTGTATCACTCACTTGTGGCTTAACCTCAGCAGTGGAAGTTTTTGTACCTGTACTTGGTGGTGGTGGTGGTGGTGTGTAAGCCGGAGCTCTAATACCTTCCTGATTGACTAAACCTGTAGTTGTTTCAATCTGCTTCGAGATTGGTGGCGGTGGTGTTTCCACTTTTGGTGCTTTTACCGGCTCTGGAACTACGTTTTGAATAATTTCAATCTTTTCCTCCTCCTTTGGTGGCGGTGGTGGTGGCGGTTCTTCTTCTTTCGGCTCCTCAATAATAGGATCATCTTCCAAGATATCAACCAAATCAGCTTTAACCTCCGTTGGTGGCGGTTCATTCATACGCTGAATTGTAAGATATATAAAAGGTGATAAGGCCGCTAATAGGAAAAGAGATGTACCGATAATAAAAGACCTTGTCAGTAATCTTGGATACTGAGATCTGATATCATATGCACCATAGCTTTTATTTCTATTTTCAAATACAATCTCATCTAAAGTTAGATTCTGATTATATACATTTTCATCTGCCATTATATCGCAAATTTTATTATTAAATTACTTTGTTGCAGGAGCTCCACCAGCGGGATTTCCTACTTTTTTATCGTAAATGGTTTTCTCAAACGACTTGACATCGGTTACACCGTATCGTTCACTTTTGGTAATTGCCATTTCATCTAAAACATCCACAAAGTTCTTATATACTGCATCATCCGTAGGCTTGATAATCACTGTAAACAGATCCTTTTTCTTTGCTCTGGCTTTTGCTTGCTCTATTATCTTTCTAAGACCTTCACGGTCAAAGGAAGTTTCATTCAAATTTTGGTCATTAAGCGAAGAAGGATCTTGCTGATGCCAAAATATTTTATTGTCTTTACCCAATAATAATGTAATTGAGTTGGTAAGATCAATTTCTGTCGGTGGTGGTTTTGGAGCATTAGGATCCGGTTTTGCCGGAAGCCCAAGATCCATCACATTTGGTTTACTGAAAGTCGTGGTAAACATAAAGAATGTGATCAATAGAAAACCCAAATCCACCATAGGAGTCATATCGACTCTGGTACTTTGTTTTTTGGAGCGTACTTTGCCGCCTTTGGCGCCTTTCTCCTGTACTTGTACTTCTGCCATTTCTAAATGATATATTCTTTAGTTTTTGCCTTCTTGTGACGTTATCAACCAAAAGTTCAGAAACTTAATGTCTCTCAAACCCTCAAACAGACTTTTCATCTTAGGATATTCAGTTTTCACATCGCCCTTAATCGCCAATTTATAATTAGGATTAACGCTTAAGCTTTCCTGTACCCAATCTACTAACTGTCTGTTTACACTATCCATAGGAATCCCGGTAGGACTCTTATAACTCTTTTGCTCATCTTCAGGCAGAGACAAATAGCTTTTCAGCTGATTCATCGGAACACCGATCGCCTGAACTCTCTGAAATGCTGCTTTCTGATTGTTATCGAATGAAACTTTATATTTTTCACCCATTTTTTCCAAAAGCTGTACTCTTTCTCCTGCATTATCTACCGGCTGGAAATAAAATTTACCGTCCGGCGTTGTGTTGATGGTCATCAAACTAGCATCAGGAAGAAGTTTTTCTGAGATTGAAGATGGCGGTTTAATCTGCTCCACATCAGGTTTTTTAAACTGAGTGGTCAAGATAAAGAATGTAAGAAGTAAGAATGCAACGTCGCACATCGCCGTCATATCCGTTACTACTCCATGTCTTTTTGGTTTGACTCTCGCCATTATTTTAAATGTATTTTAAATTAAACTTTACGTAAAAGTCTGAAGAATCTGTTCTAAGAAAAATCTTAGTTAAATTCTGCAAAAGACTGCTGGATGCTCATTGCGATCTCGTCGATCTTGTAAGTCAATCCGTCGATTTTTGAAGTAAAGAAGTTGTAAAGCATGATCGCGATCGCAGAAGTACCAATACCTAACGCTGTATTAATCAAAGCTTCAGAGATACCTGTAGATAGAGCTGCCGCATCCGGAGTTCCACCACCTGATCCTAAGGCAAAGAACGCCTTGATCATCCCGATTACCGTACCCAAAAGTGCAATAAGCGTTGCTACTGTACCAAGTGTTGAAAGAATCATCATGTTTTTCTCCAACATTGGCATTTCAAGAGTTGTTGCTTCTTCAATTGCCTTGTTTAAAGCAACCATTTTCTGCTCTTTGTTTAATGTAGTATCGTGAGATAATGCTTTGTAAGTCGTAAGACCTTCTTTCACTACATTTCCTACAGAACCTTCCTGTCTGTCGCACTCTTCAAGAGCTTCGTCTACTCTGTTTTGGTTTAATAAACTTCTTACTTTCAATACGAAGTTATCAAGATTACCTTTACCTGACGCTTTTTTCAGAACGAAATATCTTTCGAAAGAAAAAACGATTACCGTAATCATGAAAGTAATAAGAATCGGTACAATAACTCCTCCCTTGTAAATAATCCCGATAAATGAATCATCGCTTGGATGAATGTCTTTCCCATCTACATCAGAAAAAGCTACAGATAAAGCACCACCTTTTTTCGCGATCTCTTCTGAATCTTTAAAATTCCCCGGATTTCCCAGAACAAATAAATAAATACAAATCCCTATAACTAATAGAATAGGAATAATAACAGCCGGGTTTAAACCTCCTGTTTTTTTAGCAATTACTTGCTCATCATTTTTTGAAACATTCATTTCCATATTTAACTAAATTATATTGTTTTAAATTTTAAAGTTGTAAAATAAAGCCATTTTAAATTAAAATGCAAGTGTATGAATTAAGATTTAACCTTTTTTTCGTAATCCAAAATCACGCCTTTTTGCCGTATTTAAAATATTTATTTTTATTTAAAGATAATCTCCTGTTTTGGTAAAATTAAACAAATATTTAATAAAAATTACTTAATTATTTTTCTAATTTGCCAATGTTAATATTTCTTAAATTACCATATTCACGATCTTGTGATGCACGATTATGATTTTTTTAGGAGCTTTTCCTTCCAAAACAGCAATCGTCTTTTCATCAGAAAGCACAGCTGCTTCAATTTCCTCTTTGCTTAATGACGCAGAAAGAGACAATTTGAATTTCATCTTCCCATTGAAACTTACCGGATACAGAATCTCGTCTTCCACAAGATATTCTTCATTCAAAACCGGAAATTTTTCAAACTCGATGGTTTGTGTATTTCCCAGCAGACTCCAGAGCTCTTCGCAGATATGGGGCGCATAAGGAGAAATGATAACGGCAAGCGGCTCAAGAATATTGCGCTTATTGCATTTTAATTTCTGCAATTCGTTTACAGCGATCATAAATGATGATACCGAAGTGTTGAAAGAGAAGTTTTCGATATCGTAAACTACTTTCTTTATTAATGTATGTAATACTTTGTATTCTGCTTTTGTTGGCTCTTCATCTGAAACTTCAAAATTATCACCATTGAAATAAAGGTTCCAGAATTTTTTCAGAAAACCATAAACACCGCTTAGACCTTGCGTATTCCAGGGCTTGGACTGTTCTAATGGACCCAGGAACATTTCGTACAATCTTAAACCGTCTGCTCCGTATTCATTACAGATATCGTCAGGATTTACAACATTGTAAGTTCTTTTAGACATTTTATCGACTTCCCTTTCGGTAATCAACTTTCCATCTTCAAGAATAAATTCAGCATCATTAAATTCTGGTCGCCAAACTCTAAGTTTTTCAACATCAATTTCATCTGTTGTTCCAATCAACATTGAAATATCAACAGGAATTCTTTGAGTTTGATATTCGCTTGCTAATTTTTTAGAAACTATTTTATTGGTTCCATCAATTCTATGAATCAACGCACTCATCCCCAAAATCATTCCCTGATTAATCAATTTTTGGAAAGGCTCGTCCTGATTAATATATCCTCTGTCTTTTAAAAACATATTCCAGAAACGGGAATATAATAAGTGACCGGTTGCGTGCTCGCTGCCTCCGATGTATAAATCTACCTGTCCCCAATAATCTGAAAGTTCTTTATTTGCAAAAACCTCATCATTATTAGGATCCATGTATCTCAGGAAATACCATGAGCTTCCTGCCCAACCAGGCATTGTAGATAATTCTAATGGAAATACCGTTTTATCATCAATTAAATCTGTTGCAACCACTTTTTGGTTCGCCTCATCCCAGGCAAACGTTTTTGCATTTCCTAATGGCGGATCTCCGTCTTCAGTCGGTAAATATTTTTCCACTTTTGGAAGTTCCAAAGGCAATGCAGAAGTTGGCAATGTGTAAGGCATTCCTTCCTTATAAAAAATTGGAACCGGCTCGCCCCAGTAACGCTGTCTTGAGAAAATCGCATCACGCTGTCTGTAGTTCGTCGTTCCGTGACCAATTCCTTTATTTTCTATCTCAGCAATTATTTTTGATTTGGCATCACTGTAATTTAAACCATTTAAGAAATCAGAGTTTACACATACCGAATCTTTAGAATCAAAAGATTTTACCTGAATATCTTCTTCAGTTTCTACAACTTTTATAATTTCTAAATTAAATTTCTTTGCAAATCTGTGATCACGCTCATCGTGTGCAGGAACAGCCATTACAGCTCCAGTTCCGTAACCCATCAATACGTAATCTGAAATATAAACCGGCATTTTTTTTCCGCTAAACGGATTCACTGCATAAGTTCCTGTGAAAGCACCGCTCACGTTTTTCACGTCAGCCATTCTATCCCGTTCGGTTTTCTTGGAAGTCTCTTCTATATAAGTTTCTATCTCAGCTTTATGTTCGGCTGTAGTAATATTTTCTACCAAAGGATTTTCAGGGGCCAACACCATAAAGGTTGCGCCGAAGATCGTGTCGGGACGGGTTGTGAATACTTCGATAGTTTCTACATGATTTTCCACCTGAAATTTCACCTGTGCTCCCTGCGATTTCCCGATCCAGTATTCCTGAGCATCTTTCAACGGTTGAGGCCAGTCAAGAGTTTTCAATCCTTGTAACAATCTTTCAGAGTAAGCAGAAATTCTCATGCTCCACTGCATCATTTTCTTTTGAAAAACAGGATAACCTCCTCTTTCAGATTTCCCGTCTTTAACCTCATCGTTGGCTAAAACGGTTCCTAAAGCCGGACACCAGTTTACTGTAGTTTCTGCCCTGTAAGCTAACCGGTAATTTAAAAGAATATCTTCTTTATCAATTTCAGAAGCTTCTTTCCATTCTTCTGCGGTGAAATTCAATTCTTCGTTTTGATTGGCATTTAAGGCTTCGGTTCCATTTTCTTCAAAATGTTTGATCAAAGTTTCAACAGATTCTGCCTTATCTGTATCTTTATTATACCATGAATGAAATAGCTGAATAAAAATCCACTGCGTCCATTTATAATAAGAAGCATCGGAAGTTCTCACTTCTCTGCTCCAGTCGAATGAGAAACCAATTTTCCTTAACTGTTCTTCATATCTTGTAATATTTTGCTCTGTCGTAATGGCCGGATGAGTTCCGGTCTGGATAGCATACTGCTCCGCAGGAAGTCCAAAACTGTCGTAACCCACAGGATGCAATACATTAAAACCCTGATGTCTTTTGTATCTTGCATAAATATCTGATGCAATATATCCCAGCGGATGACCTACATGAAGCCCTGCTCCCGATGGATACGGAAACATATCAAGTACATAAAATTTAGGTTTTTCGGTTGTATCGGAAGTTTTGTAGATTTTATTGTCTTCCCAATATTTTTGCCACTTTTTTTCTATCTGCTGGTGATCGTAAAACACGTTTTTAAAGATATTTGATGTTAGATGTAGATATCAGATTGTGTAAATCTTTATCCTAATTTTCACAAAAATAATGATTTTGGTGCAACTGCTGTTTAAAGGTTTCATGAAAACATAAAATCCCGCCTTCAGAAGACGGGATTTTACTTTTTTAAAGAAAATAAATTTACTGTACGCGCTTCAAAGTATACGTTGTAGACTTCGCAACAGTTGGGTTTGTATTGTCATCGATTCTCAGATTCATGGTTGTCTGATCAAGATAAACCACTTTCCCAATATCTGAAACAATCGTTCCCGCATATTTTATTTCGATAGAAGTGTCTTCTTTATTATAATTGTAGGTAAGATTACGGTCTGATGTAGTGCTGCATGCAAGCGGATTTCCCACTTCACCTTTATCTGTACGTTTTCCGGTTTTATTTTCGTTAAACAACCATCTGCCATCCTGCTGGCAGGTTGTGTAGGTTATATCATCGGTCACGCCGCCACCGCCTGTAGGCACAGACGTACGCACCTCACGGATTGGTTTCCAGGTTCCTACCATTGAATATTCCGGTTGCTCATTATCGTCACTGTTATTACATCCCGATATCGCCATTAATGATAATCCCGCAAATATTAAAGCTAATTTCTTCATAGATCAAATTTTTCAAGGCTTAAAATTATGATTTTTTTTAAAAAGTAAAACATTTAATTTGAAATTTGAAATCATAATTTCATTTTCGGTGCGATTTGCATTCTGAAAATCGCATTTCAAAACATTATATTTGTGAAAAATTGCACATGCCCGAAGTTTCGATCATTACGCCCTGCTACAATTCTTCGCGTTTTTTGGCTGAAACCATACGCTCAGTGGAAAGCCAGACTTTCACCGACTGGGAATGGCTTGTGACCGACGACTGCAGCAAAGACAATTCGGTAGAAATTTTTCAAAGCCTCAACAATCCAAAAATAAAGATTTTTAAAACCGAAAAAAACGGCGGCGCAGGTTATGCGCGCAACATTTCTCTGAAACACGCTTCCGGCAGATTTATTACCTTTCTTGATGCTGATGACTTTTGGGAAGCCACTTTCCTGGAAGAAATGATTTCTTTTATGAAGAAAGAAAACGCAGAAATAGCCTATTCAAACTATGCGCGCTGTGATGAAAATTTGCTTTCGAAAATTGAAGATTTTAAAGCAGATACCGTTGTGACATTTAAAAATCTGCTGAAAACCTGCAGGCTTTCACTGCTTTCTTCGATGTACGATTCCAGCCGTGTTGGCAAAGAATATTTCCCTGAAGGCAGCAAACGCGAAGATCATGTGATGTGGCTTAATCTGCTGAAAAAAATTCCTTTGGCAAAACCTTTGCCTAAAACTTTAGCCAAATACCGTATGCACAGCGCCAGTATTTCGCGGAAAAAACAGTACATCGTGAAAGATCAGTATCTGGTATATAAAGATTACATGAAATTTTCTACCGCAAAATCGCTGTACTATACCGCAAACTGGGCACTGAACGGGTTTTTGAAATATTCTAAATTTTTTAATTAATGGAATACTCCAAAGAATTTAAAGCCGCACTCAGCAATTTTTCTCCGGTCGAGAAAGACCGTCTTATTTTCCGTCTGTTGAAAAAAGATAAGCTGCTATCGCGGAAACTGTATTTCGAGCTCATCGACCCGGAAACAGCTGACGAAAAGCGCGACGAGATAGAGAAAATCATTACCGAAAAAGCAGAATTTGCCTCGCGGCACATCATCAGCCACAAATATTTTCTTCTGCTCATCCGTAAAATAAGCGCGCTGATTACTGAGCATGTAAAAATTACTACCGACAAATTTGGTGATATTTACCTGCAGCTTTTTCTGGTCGATCAGATTTTAAATTATAACGAAAAACTTCAGAAACAGAGTTTTGACAATCTCAACCGGCTTTATTTATATCTCATAAATAAAATTTTGAAGGCTTTAATTTTAATAAAAAAAATTGACGAAGATTACTGGATGGAACTGAGCGAAGTACTTCAAAATCTGCAAACAAAAATCCCGGAAAATAAATATCTGAGCAAACTTTGTGTCGCCCACGGTTTCGAGTTTGAATGGCTCAGCATCGATACGCTTCCCGATCATCTGGATCTGATGGTGAAAGATCTGAAAAATCAGGGATTTTTAAAATAAATCTAGTTCTTTAAGATTCATATTAGATTTGAAATCTTTTGAAAATTTAAATTTTTTTGATTTTAAATACTTTAAAAATTCAAGATCCCCCTGGAAGTTGAAAACCTCTTCAATCTCACCTCTATTATTATAAGAAAATGCCCAAGTGTAAGGATTATAATTAAAAAACAACTTTGGCGTTTCAAATTTTTTCGATGGCATTTCAATAAAAATATTTTTAACGATTTCGCAGGATTCATTATTGTAAACCACCATCCGAAAACCTTTCACATCATAGTTGACATCGCATAAATCTTTACTGTCAAGAAGGTACGATGCGGTAAAAAATATATTTAGGATATTTGTGCCGTAAACTGAATCACCTTTAGTTACACCAAAAAATAAAATATCTTCTTTTTTATCATGAGTTTTGAAATTTGAAGTTCTGTATTCTACAAAACTTTCTACAAATTTTTTAACTACTTTTTTGTCTTGTGAAAAATAGATGCTGATGATCGAAATAAAAATCAAAAGGAATAATCTACTTCTCATATCGTAAAATTTTCTCTACAATTAATTCACTGGAGTTTGGCTGAGAAGTCACAAAATCCTCAGCATTTTCAGACATTTCCTGCAACAATTCTTCGTGATCAAATAACGAACAGATAAAATTGGCGGCATATTCTTCGTCTTCAAAAGATTTTCCGCCACGCGCCTCGATGAGCGCATCTGCTTCAGGATTTTTGCGGTACTGATTTCCAAAAAAAACAGGTGCGCCAAAAGTTGCCGCTTCCAGAATATTATGCAGACCCGAAGCGTGAAAACCGCCACCAACAATCGCTATATCCGCGTAAGAGTATAGTCTTGAAAGCAAACCAATGCTGTCGATAATCAGAATTTGCGAAGTTGAAATTTTAGAACTATCAAGACTTTTCAATTCGCTGTAAAGAAGTGCTTCCGGAAAAATATGTTTCAAATTCTCCACTCTTTTCAGATCGTGCGGCGCAATTATAATCTTGACGTTCTTATTTTTTTTAGCTAAAATTTCTGCGATATTTTCTTCGGCGTGCCAAGAACTTCCAAAGACGGCAACTTTTTTTCCGGCTGCAAAATCGTTTATAAATTCGATGTCGTGATTTTGATTTCGTAAAAATTTCACACGGTCAAATCTCGTGTCACCGGTTACCGAACCGTTTCGCAGACCCACACTTTTAGCCAAACGGAATGACCGCTCGGTCTGATGAAAAAACCAGTCGATATTCTCTCTGAGCATTTTCACAGGCCATTTCCCCAACGAAGTAAAATAGTTTTGATTCTCATAAAACAGCGCAGAGATCACAAAAACCTTCGCGTTGCTCTGTTTTAAAGCTGACAGAAGATTATACCAGAAATCATATTTTACCGTGAAAAATATTTTGACATTTATGCCAGATAAAAACTGTTCAACATCATTTTTTGTATCAAAAGGAAGATAGCAAACCGCGTCGGCGATATGTTTTTTCTTGATCACATTTTCGTAACCTGAAGGCGAAAAAAGGGTAATCAGAATTTTGTGTGAAGGAAATTTCTCTTTCAATTTTTCTATAACCGGTAAACCCTGTTCGTACTCACCAAGACTTGAAGCGTGCATCCAGATAATTTCATCCGAAGGTTTGAACGAAGATTTAACAGTAGATTCAGATTCTTTTCTTCCGAGAATTCCGCGCTTTGCTTTATCATTAAATAAAGCCAAAATTTTCATTCCAAAAATGAAAAGCCCGATGAATATGTTATAAAGAAACTGCATGAATTATTTTAAAACTGCAGCAACAATGATTACGGCAGCAACACTGAGAAAAACTACCGCCAATATCGAGAAAAGTGAAAACCTCGCTTTCGCAGAAGGGTTTGACACAAAGCGAAGCAAAAATTCCTGGCTGTTTATGAAGATTAAGGTAAGGATAAAAGCAAGCCATTTCACAAAAACTTTGGCGATCATTTCCTGTCTTTCGGCGTTTCCTTCATTTATTTTAACCGGGAAATTAAATGATTCCGGGAATTGCGAAACCCAAAGTACAAATGCAAAAAAAACCGTGCAGAAAACAGGCCCGAAAAACATCATTCTTTTGTTTCCGTGACGGTCGGCATTGCCGTCGAGATCAAAATGCACAGGAATAATTGTCGGAAGCGTTTTGTAATTCTTCAGAGTAATGGTCCACAGAAAAGTCAGTGCAAGAATGCAGAAGGCGTTTAGAATATATTCCAAAATCATTTGATGATGCTTTTTATGAGGCGCAGTTTGTGCGTGTGTTTGTTCATTTCTTTATTAAAAATTCCGGTAGAATCTAGGCTGTCGATGCGCACTTTGCCGGAAGCATGAATGATTTTCTGATTTTCGAGCATGATACCCACATGAATAATTTTGCCTTCAGAATTTTCAAAAAAAGCAAGATCTCCGGGACGGCTTTCTTCCACGAAGCTCAGCGTCTCGCCCACTTCCGCCTGCTGATACGTATCGCGGGGAATTTTAATACCGTGAACTTTATATACCAACTGACTGAAACCGCTGCAGTCTACCGCGAAAAAACTTCGTCCGCCCCAGAGATATGGCACATTCAGAAATTCTTTTGCCGTTAGCGCAATACTGTTTCGTACATCATGGCTTCTTCTCGAGGCAACTGCTGGATAATCGACTTCGCTGCCTATTGAAAGCAAAGTGCGACCGTCTTTCATCATCACCGAAGAAAAATTTTCTGTAATTACCGTGGTTTTTCTCTTTTCCAAAAAATCGTCGGTTACAGGTTTGATCTGCTTGGTATCCATCCAGCCTTCATAGCCGTCGTAGTGCATTTTTATCTTCGTCCAGTTTTTATTAACCTCTACGATGTCGGCACTTTCACCAAAAAGAATTTCGGTGACAATTTCTGCTCGGTCTGAGTTTTCGGCACGCACCGGCGCCACGGTTACGGTACAGATTCCTTTATTCATCTTGTATTATTAAAGATTCAAGAATTAAAATTAAAAATTTCTGAGACGAAATTGTTTAATGTTTTTTAAAAGATACAGCTATTTTCTGCGCAAAAAATTCACGCCGTCGCGCAAAGGTAAAATAAGATTTTCAAAATCGTTATCGCGGGCGATCTGTTCGTTTAAATCTTTAATCATCTGCGTAGATTTCAGCTTCGGATTTTCTTCCAAAACTTTCCCGTACCAAAGCACGTTATCAAACAAAATCACACTTCCGCTTTTGGTTTTATCTTTTAAAAGCCGGAAATATTCTGTGTAACTTTCTTTATCGGCATCAATAAAAATCAGATCAAAAACCTCATCCGTTTCCGCTAAAAAATCTTTCGCATTCTGAATTTTAAAATCAATTTTTGAAGAAAACTCGCTTTCTGAAAAATATTTCCGGGGAAGATAAGCCAGATCTTCGTTTATATCAAGCGTCGTTATTTTTCCGTTGTCGGTTAAACCTTCCGCCATACAGAGCGTGGCATAACCTGTAAAAGTTCCGATTTCAAGAATTTTTTCAGGCTTCAGCATTTTAGAAACAATTGAAAGCAGTCTACCCTGCTGATAACCCGAAATCATGTGTGGCTGCGTTGTTTTCTGATATGTTTCGCGGCGAAGTTTTCTAAGAATTTCGGGCTCTTCTGAAGCATGATTTTCCAAATAGCGGTCCATCTCCGGATGAAGCTCTTCAAAATAGCTCATGGATTATTAATTTGCTCAAAAATACTTATTTTAAAATAATTTTCTGTGCCCAGATTCAGTGTTAAAGGCTAAAATCATCGCATTCAAAACAAAAAAACCCGGAAAAATCTTCCGGGTTCTGAATCAATCTTAAAAAACTGATTATTTTTTCATCTGAATATCCATCAACTTCATAAACTCGTCAAGTTTCGGCATGATAATGATTTCTGTTCTTCTGTTTTCAGCTCTTCCGGAAACACTCATATTGGTCGCTTTCGGATTGTACTCGCTGCGTCCCCCAGCTGTTATTCTCGCAGGATCTACACCAAACTGCGTCTGCAAAACTTTCGCAACTGAAGTTCCTCGCAATGCAGAAAGATCCCAGTTGTCTCTCGGTACGTTTGGAGAATTCAAAGCTGCATTATCTGTGTTACCTTCGATCAATACAGAATATTTGTCGTAATCGTTGATCACTTTGGCTACTTTACCCAAAACTTCCTGGGCGGCAGGCAAAACATTGTAATCTCCTGTTTTGTACAGCATTTTATCTGAAAGCGAGATCATTACCACGCCTTTCAAAACTTTCACCTGAACATCCTGATCGGTTACATTATCCAGAGATCTTTTCAGTTTGTTTGAAAGTGCCAGATTCAGACTGTCATTTTTCGCGTTCGAAGAGATAAGCTGCTTGATGTATGAGTTTGAAGAATTGATCTCTCCCACGAGTTTATCAATGTTTGCAGAACTCTTTCCTGAGTTTGACAAACAGGCATCAAGAGACGATTTCAGGGCCTCATGCTGACTTTTCAATAAGTTATTCTCGCCGGTCAGTGCCGAGTTTTGAGATTTCAAATCCTGTATTTCGCGTTGTCTTTCGCCGATGTTTTCAATACACTGCTTGTAATTGCTGCTCAGCGAGTCGTATTGCTTTTTGCTTACACAAGATGTCATCCCCAACACCATGGCAGAAACTGCTACAATTTTAATAATTTTCATATGTAAATATTTATTGTTTTTTATTTGTCAAATGTTATCGCCACATCTTCATTATTTGCACGTTTTAAAATAGCGATTTCATAAACGATCTTTTTTAAACGACCCAAATTTAGGAAAATCTATTTTAATGAGAAGCCATATCTTTGTTTCTAAATTCTAAAACCGATGCTCCTACTGCCGGATTTTACCGATAATTTATCTGAAATCTGCCCAGACTTCAAAACCCGGAAACACCTTCTGGCATTGAGCGGCGGCGTAGATTCTATGGTTTTGGCGCATCTCTTTTTGCATCTGGGTTTGTCTTTTCAGGCAGCGCACATTAATTATAAACTTCGTAGCAGCGATTCAGATGCAGATCAGAAAATTGTAGAAAATTTTTGCTTTAAAAATAAAATTCCGCTGCAAATTTATGAAGTTTCGGAGAAGGATTTGATACCGCAACATTCGGTGCAACTTTGGGCGCGCGAGCTCCGTTATAATTTTTTCCGGGAAATCTGCGAAAAAGAAAATCTCGATTTTACAGTCACGGCGCATCATCTCAATGATCAGCTGGAAACTTTCATCATTAATCTGTCAAAAGCATCCGGCATAAAAGGTTTAAGCGGAATTCCGAGAAATGAAAATCAGATCTTGCGGCCACTTCTGCATTTCTCAAAACAGGAAATTTACGATTTCGCAGGAGAAAATAAGATTGCCTTCCGCGAAGATCTTTCGAATAAAAAAAATGATTATCTGCGCAATAAAATCCGCAACGAAATCACGCCAAAACTTTTAGAAACCAACGGGAATTTCCTGAAAAACTTTGATCAGTCATTAGAATTTTTACATCAGGCTAAAAGTTTTATTGCAGAAAAAATACACGAAACTGAAACGAGAATTTCATTCAAAAAAGATGGAAATTCAATTTTCGATAAAAGGCTTTTTTCGGCCGAGAGCGATTTTGTACAGTTTGAAATTTTAAAAAAATACGGTTTTATTAAAACTTCAGAAATCGATAAAATATTTTCTTCTGCGACCGGAAGTTTTTTTTATTCTGAAAATTATCAGATTCTCGTCAACCGGAACGAACTTATTTTAAGCAGAAAAAATCCCGTTGAAAACAATGCAGAAATTATTCTCTCAGAAGAATTTTCAAATGAAAACGAAAGCGGAGAAATCAGTTTAAATAATATTGAAATGTCTTTTGACAAAAGTTTTCGGTGGAAATTTGATTCAGATAAAATAAAACATCCAATAAAACTTCGCCGGAAAGCTGAAGGCGACATTTTTTACCCGACAGGTTTTGACGGAAAAAAGAAAGTTTCGAAGTATTTTAAGGACGAAAAATTGTCTATTTTAGCAAAGCAAAAAATCTGGCTGCTGTCCGATGCTGAAGACCGTATTTTAGGTATTTTACCGTACCGGCAAGACCGAAGATTTGCAGAAAATGAGAACACAAAACGCATTCTCACTCTATTTTATGAAAAGGATTACGACATTTAAAAGCAGTTTTTTACTGATTCTTCTTTTTTTATTCACAGGATTTAATGCTCAGATAAAAGATCCCGCTAAGTTTAAACTTGAGGTAAACGATCTTGGAAACAATCAATACGAAGCCGTTCTTACCGGCAAAATCGACGACGGCTGGCACGTTTATTCAAGCGTTTTACCGCCCGATACAGCAATCCCTACTGAGTTTAAAGTCAGCGGAAAAAACATCGAACTTTCCGGAAAATTTCAGGAATTAGGAAAAAAAGAAACCGAGTTTTCGGAAGCTTTTGGCGATAAACTGAGTTATTATTCGAAATCGATTGTTTTTAAGCAGAAATTTAAACTTAAAGAAAATGTAACAGCGCAGGTTGACGTCAACGCGGAAATCACGTATCAGATTTGCGATGATCATACGTGTCTCGCACCAAATACAATCGAATTTACAAAGAAAATTACTCCAAAAGGCGTTGCCGAAACTGCAGTTGTTAAAGAAGATTCTTTGGTAAAAAATGAAATTTCAACTGTTGAGACAACAGCGGCTTCAGGAGAAATTACAAAAACTTCGGCTGCTGTAAAACTTGATCCGAAGCAGCTTAAAATTGCGTCAATCGATATTGCAAAACCGCTTACCGATTGCGGAACAAGCGTAAAACCAGAAACCAAGTACTGGAAAGTTCTGATTCTCGGTTTTATCGGCGGATTGATTGCACTGCTCACGCCGTGCGTATTTCCAATGATTCCGCTTACGGTCTCCTTTTTTACGAAAGGAAATAAAAACCCCTCAAAAGGAAAAAGAGACGCGTTTGTTTACGGTTTTTTTATCTTTTTGATTTTCGTATCGCTGAGTATTCCTTTTCATTTGATCGACGGAATTGCAGGAAATATTTTTAACGAAATCTCAACCAACGTATGGCTGAATATCGTTTTCTTTATTGTTTTCGTGTACTTTGCCGGAAGTTTCTTTGGATATTATGACATCAGTTTGCCAAGTTCGATTGCCAACAAATCTTCGAAAGCAGAAGAAGTCGGTGGCATGGTCGGAATTTTCTTCATGGCATTAACGCTGGTCATCGTTTCCTTCTCTTGTACAGGTCCGATTTTGGGTGGAATTTTAGGAAGTATTCTGAGCGACAGTTCGGTGAATATTCCAATGGTTCTCACATTTGCACTCGCTGGTTTTGGTATTGCGTGGGCGATTGTTTTCGGACTTCTTGCACTGTTTCCACAAGCTTTGCAAAGTTTACCAAAATCTGGCGGATGGATGAATACTGTGAAAGTTTTCCTCGGATTTGTAGAACTGGCATTAGCTTTAAAATTCTTATCCAAAGCCGATCTTGTTTCCAAAACATTCCTTATTAAAAGAGAACTTTTTATTGTCATCTGGATCATCATTGCGATCGGATTGGTCATTTATTTACTTGGATTAATACGCTTTCCGCACGATGATAAAAAGCCGAAAATCGGTATTGCGAGAAAAATAATCGGTGTTCTTGGGATTGGATTTGTCATTTATCTTATACAGGGTTTGATGCATTCGGAAAGACCAAAACTCCAGCTTCTGAGCGGGATTTTACCTCCATTAAATGTCAGTTATTTTCACGATGAAAAAGACGGAATATTGGGGATGAAACCTGAGCATGATTTCTTTAACGCGATACAGCTTGCTCAGAAAGAAAACAAACCTGTGCTCATCGATTTCACCGGTTACGGTTGCGAAAACTGCCGGAAAATGGAAGAATTTGTCTGGAGCGAACCCGATATTTTGCCGCTACTGCAAAACGATGTTGTACTCGCATCGCTTTATGTAGACGACAAAGAAGAGCTTCCTGAAGGTCAGAAAACAAAAATCGAACTGGCAGAAGGTCAGATCAAAAAAGTGAATACGATCGGCGACCGCTGGAGTCTTTTTCAGTCAGCGAATTTTAATAATAATTCGCAGCCACATTACGCTTTGCTGATGCCGGACGGAAGATTAATCAACACGCCGGTTTCAGGTTATATGGCAAAAGAAGACTTTAAAAAATTTCTCGAATGTGGACTCAATTATTTTAAAAGCAATAAATAATTAGACGATTATAATTTTTCTAAAACTCATCTTTCGGGATGAGTTTTTTGCATTTAAATATAGATCTGTTATACAAACCATCTATTAAAATAAGTTAAATGCTGATTATTTAAAAATAAGGAATGTTTTTTGCTGCCGATTTTATATGTAAAACACAAAATTCATTACAATAACTTAAATCCAGAAATCATGGCAGAAATCATCTCAAACGAAAAAAGCAAAGGCAAAGGCAAAGGTACTTTAAGCAGAAAAACTGTTCGGATCGATATGACGCCGATGGTAGATCTCGGTTTTCTACTGATCACATTTTTTATGTTCACCACCAATTTTACCAAACCTAATGTGATGGATCTTGGTTTGCCCGCAAAAAGTGAAGTTCCTCCGAACGCAGTAATAAAAGATAAAAATCAGATCACGTTTATTTTAGGCAAAGACAATACGGTTTTTCACCATCAGAGTAATGCAAATGATCTCACTGCAGAAAATCTGAAACAGACCGATTTCAGCGGTTTGAACATCGCCAAAACAATTGCAGCTGCACACAAAAACGCACCAAACCCTGATATTTTCACCGTGATTATTAAGCCGACAGATGATGCAACTTATAAGAATTTTGTAGACATGCTAGACGATATTTCATTATCTAAAAAAGAGCGCTACGGCGTCGCAGATCTCAAACCATGGGAAAAGAAGATTTATGAAAACATGAGTAAATAAACCTTGAGAGCATTTTTAAAATGCTCTTTTTTTTATCTATATTTGAGCAAAACTATAGCCTTTAATGAAAAATATTTTTGCCCTTTGCTTTGCTTTTGCACTTGTCATTTCATGTAATAAAAAGGAAACTTCCGCAGTTGAAAATAAAACCGACAGCACAAAAATTGTAGATTCAATCAACGCTGCGCGCACAAAGATTAATGACAGCATAAAATCTGAAAACCGCTTTAAAAGCCTCAGCGGAAATCACCGTTTTTCGTTCCAGTCACAAAATTCAAAAGCGATTTCAGGAATGGTAAAATTTGAGAAAATCGGTGGTGAGCGCGACAATTACAACATTGAAGGAAGCATTAACAGCGGCAGTAATTCTGTTAAAATAAAAGGTTTTGCGCAGGCAGTTTCAGACCGACATATTAATTTTACCGGGGAAATCATACAGAAAATTTCCGGGGACAAGCCGTACACGAGGAAAGGTACCAAAACTTTTCTTTCTAAAGACGGTGGCAAAACGTACCGACTTCAGGATATGGTAAACGGTGCAGGTTTTGTAGATTATATTGACATACATTTTTAAAAAAATCATCATGCTCTATTACGAGAAAAAAGGCAGCGGGCCAGAAACTTTGGTTTTGCTGCACGGTTTTATGGAAAACAGCAGCATTTGGGATGACATGGAATCTCATCTTTCTGATGATTTTAAACTGATAAAAATTGATCTTCCAGGCCACGGAAAATCAGAGAAGATTGCTGATGTACAAACCATGGAAATAATGGCGGAAAAAGTTTTGGAAGTTTTGGAAAAGGAAAACATCGGTCATTTTCATCTTTTGGGTCACTCAATGGGCGGTTATGTATCGCTCGCTTTTGCCGAAAGATGGCCTGAAAAACTAAAAAGTCTGACTTTATTTTTCTCCACTTTTTTAGCGGACGACGAAGAGAAAAAAGAACAGCGCAGGAAAAGTTACCGCATCATTAAGGATTCTTTCGCGCACTATGCAAGAGCAGGCGTTCCGAATTTATTTAATCAAAACGAACGTGATATTCTGGAAGGAAAAATAGAAAAAGCGATGAAAATTGCCTTATCTACCGATAATTTGGGAGCTTTGGCGAGTGTAAAAGGCATGGTTGAACGAAGTGATAGAAAAGATGTCATGGAAAAGCTGGAATCGAAAATTTTGATCTTGGCAGGCAAACACGATAATGCTGTGAAAACCGATCAGATGATGAGCAATCTTCCCGACCGAACCAACATCAAGTCTTACATTCTAGACTGCGGACACAACGGTCACTGGGAAAAACCAAGCATTTGCGCAGAAATCATCAATACCGAACTTCTTCATCACCTTCCAAAAAAGTTTGTGCTATAAATGGGATTTTTTTCGACGAAAAAAAAGAAACCAATTATCGGTCTTACCCTATCCGGCGGCGGGATGCGCGGTGTGGCTCATATTGCTGTCTTAAAAGCGTTGGAAGAATACGGTCTGAAACCTGATATTATTTCAGGTACCAGCGCAGGTTCGATCGTTGCAGCTTTTTATGCCTTCGGTGTCAGCCCAGATAAGATGATGGAAATTGTAAGGAAAACCACTTTCTTTTCGCGTACTCTTCTTAAATTTTCCGGAAACGGGATTTTCAGTTCAAAGTTTGTAATGAAACTGCTTACCGATTATTTCCCGGAAGATGATTTTAAAATTTTGAAAATCCCGGTTTATGTCGCGGCTACCGAAATGACTCATGGAATCGTTGATTTTTTTTCAGAAGGTGAACTTTTTGCGCCGCTGCTCGCTTCAGCAAGTGTTCCGTTTATTTTTCCGCCGGTGAGAATTGACGACCGCGTTTATGTTGACGGAGGGGTCTTAGATAATCTTCCTATCGAACCAATTATCGATAAATGTGATTTCCTGATCGGTTCTCACGTCAATTCTATAAGCTATGATCCGCTGGAAAACATGACTCTAATGAAAGAATTTGACCGTATACTCCACCTTGCGATTGCAAAATCTGTTTATTCTAAAGCGAAATCTTGCGACATTTTTCTTGATCCGCCGAAAATGACGAAATTCAGTCTCTTCAATAAAAAATTTCTTGATAAAATGTTTGCTGAGGTGTACGATTATACCTGTAGAGAACTGGAAGAAAAAGGGTACAGAAAAACTTCAGATTCAGTTTAAAAATCTTCTCCGGAAACAATTTCTTTAAATCTTGTCACCGTATCATCAAGTGACAGATCAGATCTTCCGCCGGCTGCGTTAATATGACCTCCACCACCAAAATATTTTCTGGAAAACTGGTTGACATCAACATCATCTTTACTTCGGAACGAAATTTTAACAAAATCATCATAAAGATCTTCCATAAAAAACGCCGACATTCTCACGCCCATCAGACTCATTCCGTAGTTTACAAAACCTTCGGTATCGCCTTTCTGGAAGCCAAATTCCTGCAGTTCCTTCCTTGTCAGCGTAAGCACAGCAACTTTACAATCCTTTACCACTTCAATACGGCCTAAAACCAGAGATAGCAAATGTAATCTTGACACGGTATTTGTATCTAAAGTATTCGCTGTGATCATCGCGGGATCTGCACCTTTTTCAATCAAATTAGCAACAATTCTATGTGTCGTTGCGCTGGTCGAACGGAAACGGAAACCTCCGGTATCCGTCATAATTCCCGTATAGAGACATTCTGCAACATCCTGATTCACGAGATTTTCTTCTTCCATCGCTTCGATGAAATGATAAACCATCTGGCAAGTCGCCGGGATGACCGTATCTGAATACACATAATCGAAATCTTCAGGCTGCTGGTGATGATCAATCAGGATTTTTTTACCGCGCGCTCTCGTGAGCCAGTCGCCGACAAGACCGATACGCGCAGGAGAATTGAAATCTAAACAGAAAATAACATCTGCTTCCCAGATCATATCTGAAGCAAGTTTTCTCTTATATTCTGCGATAACTGTTTTTTTTGCCTCAGGCATCCATTTCAGAAACTTCGGAAAGTCATTTGGCGTGATAACCGTGGCATCAATTCCTTTGGTTTTCAGATAATGTTTTAAGCCGAGTGTAGAGCCAATCGCGTCGCCGTCTGGGTTGTAGTGCGTGAGAATCACGATTTTATTTTCCGGAACGAGGAGCTGATTGATTTCTAAAATTTCGGCTGGTGTAAACATTTTCATTAATTTTGAAAGCCAAAGATAGAATTTTTCCAGGGAAAGAAACCGCACGTAGGGTTTAAAACTTACACGAAATATTCAGCTTTAAGCAAAGCAATTTTTAAGCTTAAGCAATAAGTCAGGCTGAAAAATCAAACATTGCATTTTTTGAAAGTTTTATTAATGATAATTTTTGCACATAATAAAATATTACATATATTTGCAACCTGAAAATTAATAGATAATTACGACTAAAATATATTAGTAATGAGTAAAAGAACGTTCCAACCATCAGAAAGAAAGAGAAGAAACAAACACGGTTTCAGAGAAAGAATGTCTACGCCAAACGGAAGAAGAGTTTTGGCAGCCAGAAGAGCGAAAGGTAGAAAAAGCCTTACCATCAGCTCTGCTCGTGCTAAGAGATAATTAATCGTACACGATATACATAGAATGCCTGAAGTTTTTCGGGCATTTTTTGTTGTTAAAGTTTATTAAATTCTTAGAATTTCCCGCGAATTTTTCTATTTTTAAACCTGAAAAAGAATTTTCATTCTTTCATAATCTTACACTATGCCACACACTCATATTACGGGAGACAGTATCATCAATCTGCAGAATGCAAAGATTGCCCAGAAAAACTTTACCGTACTTTCTGATGTTAATTTAAACATTAAAAAAGGCCGTTTCTGTTATCTTATTGGGAAAACTGGCTCTGGGAAAAGTTCTCTTCTGAAGACCATTTACGGTCATATTCCGTTGGTTGGCGGCAAAGGCGAGGTGGTGGGTTTTGATCTTGCAAAACTCCGTTCTTCTGAAGTGCCGAGTTTGAGAAGAAAACTGGGAATCGTTTTTCAGGATTTTCAATTGCTTTCTGACCGTACAGTTGAGAAAAACCTAAGATTTGTACTGGAAGCGACCGGCTGGAGCGACCGGCAGAAAATTGACGAACGCATCAACGAAGTTTTGAGCAGCGTAAATATGAAAAGCAAAAAGCATAAAATGCCGCACGAACTTTCCGGAGGTGAGCAGCAACGTGTGGCGATCGCACGCGCGCTACTCAATCATCCTGATTTAATTCTTGCGGATGAGCCAACAGGAAATCTCGACCCTGAAACTTCAAACGAAATTATGACTTTGCTGAAGCAGGTTGCAATGGACAATCATGCTGCGGTAGTAATGGCGACGCATGATTATCATATGATTCAGAATTTTCCCGGTGAAGCGATCCGATGTGAAGACGGCAAAGTTTCGGTGCTGAATACGGCAGAACTTTTCGAATAAATTATCCTTTAAATACATGAAACTCTCTGGTGAGTTCGAGATATTGGTCTGAGTATTTTCTTGGACTTTTTTCTATCACAAAATCAGTTTCAGAATATTCTTTTCGCTCAGGAGAAAATTCCAGGATCAGCCGTTTTAATAAGCCGTTTTTGATCCCGTAAATGTTCACTTTTGCATTTAAAAATAATCTGTTTTCCAAAGACATTCTTGTAAAATACTCTCCGGCTTCAGCAGGAATTATTACAGAGAATACTCCCTTTTTATTTAAAAGCAACGATGATTTTTTAATCAAATCATTAAAGCTAAGCTCAATTTTCTGACGCGCCAGTTTATCCTTTGTGGAATCTGACGCTTCAAAATATGGCGGATTTGAAACAATCAAATCAAATTTTTCATCAGATTCAAAAGTTTTAAAATCACTAAGCAAAGCGTTTAATCTCTCCGAAAACTGTGAATTTTGAAAATTTCTTGCAGCCAATGTTTTCGCTTTCTGATTGATATCCAAACCCAAAAATTCTGCTTCTGAGTTTCTCTGCGCCAACATCATTGAAATCAAACCCGTTCCTGTCCCAACTTCGAGAACATTCATAGCATTTTCAACATTTGCCATTGCACCAAGCAATACACCGTCTGTCCCTACGCGGAAAACTTCGGGCGACTGCTCTATTTCAAAATGTTTAAATTTAAACGGTTTCACTACGTATTGACAGGAAAAGTAATGGTAAATGTTGAGCCTTTGCCGATCTCAGACTGCAGAGAAATCTGTCCGCGGTAATCTTCTACCATCTTCCGTACCATCGAAAGGCCAAGTCCCATCCCACTGTTTTTCGAGGTAAAATTAGGTTCAAAAATACGCTCAAACATTTCAGGGGAAATACCGATTCCGTTATCCTGAACAGAGATAATTACTCTTCGCTGATGCTGTTCAATATCAATATTGATCATTAGATCTCGGTCATCACATTTTGCCTGCTTGGCATTAGTTACGAGATTTGTGATGATTCGCGAAAGATAAATTTTATCCATATTCAGCTGAATATCATTTCGGTTGGTATGAACAAGAATTTGATCATCATTGAAAACGCGGAGAATATCCGCAACTTCGCTATTGATATTTAAAAGCTCATTATGTTTCTCCGGAAGTTTGGCAAACTCGGAAAAAGCAGACGCCACGGTTGCAATCACATCTATCTGATCAACCATGGTTTTACTCATTTTTTTTACTTTGTCATGTATTTGAGGATCTTGCGAATCAAATTTCCTTTCAAAATTCTGAATTGTGAGCTTCATCGGCGTAAGCGGATTTTTCACTTCGTGAGCCACCTGTTTCGCCATTTCTCGCCATGCCTCTTCCGAAGCTTTAAATCTCAGACGTTCTTTTTGATCCTGAATCTGCAGAATCATTCGGTTGTAAGCTCTCGCTAATGCATTGAGCTCATCATTTTTATAATATTTAATGGGGCGCATCTCGTTCTCAAAAAGCGTGATACGTGTAATCATGTCAGAAAATTTCGTGATATTTTTCGCCAGATTGTTTGATGTTACCCAACTCAGCCAAATACTAAACAGAATCAGAAAAATGTCTACAATAAGAATATAGATTGCATATTCGTGCAGAACATCCATATATTCAGATTCGTTGTGGTAAAGTGGTATATAAATAATGCCAACTGGCTCGAGCATATTATTCTTAAGCAAAAGATAAGATGAAGTATATACTGCATCTTTTTTTTCGTCGTATCCACGCACATCAAAACGCGCTTTCTTGCTCAGGATTTTATTTACTATAGAAAGCGGAATTTTTTGTTGGGAAATAAATTGAGAATCTTTGTTGGAAAATAAATAATTGCCTTTTAAATCATAAATGATAATATCATGATGATTAATATCTGCAATTTCAAAAATTTTATTTGATAAGGCTTCCTTTAAATCTTTAGTCGAAATACTTTTCCTGCTCAGAGCATAATCAAAGTAAGCCATCACCGCATTGGTTTTTTCCTGCATGTCGATGCGGCTTTGCTTGAGAGAATTGTTCCGGAGAACGAAATACGGAACGAGAGAAGATGCCGCAACACTTAAAAGGCACATAAATAAAAACCCGAAAAATACCCGGTTTCTTAAACTGTAGCCTTTATATTTATTGAATGACATTTTCCTTCCCGATTAGTTTTGAAATATACTTTCCAATGATATCAAATTCTAAATTCACTTGATCGCCAATGTTCAGACTTTTCATGTTGGTAAACTCCCATGTATAAGGAATTATCGCCACAGAAAACTCAAAATCTCCGCTTTTCGCTACTGTTAAGCTAATGCCATTCAGCGTAATCGAACCCTGCGGTACGGTGATAAAATTTCCGTATGTATTGTATTTTACAGTAACAAAATAGCTGCCATCTTTGTTCTCAATATCAGTTATTTCTCCGGTTGTATCTACATGACCTTGTACGATATGACCGTCCAGCCTGCCATTCATGATCATACAGCGCTCGAGATTTACCACGCTTCCCACCTTCCATTCGCCTAAACTTGTTTTATCTAAAGTCTCCTGAATTGCGGTAACGACGTAGCGGTCACCTTCAGTTTTCACCACCGTAAGACAGCAACCATTGTGCGCGAGACTCTGATCGATTTTTAATTCTTTGGTGAAAGGACAGCTTAAAGTAAAATTAATATTGCTCCCGTCACGCTCGATATTTTCGATAACTCCCACTGCCTCAATAATTCCTGTGAACATATTATTTTTTGCTAAATTTGTAGATTATAATCTTCAAAGATAATCAAAAAATGAGCCCAAAAGACCATAAAGTACGAGTAGGAATTTCAATAGGTGACTTCAACGGCATCGGCCCGGAGATCATCATGAAATCTTTGAAAGACAAAACGGTAACCGACCTTTTTACCCCAATTATTTTTGGCTCAGGAAAACTTTTTACCTATCAGAAAAATATTTTTAAGCTGAATATCAATTTTAATTATATCACTGAAGCATCACAGGCGCAAAGCGGTAAATTAAACATGGTAAATCTGGCCAAAGACAATGTGACTGTTGACCTCGGAACACCAAGCGAAGAATCGACGAAAATGGCGATAGAATCTCTTGAAGCTGCGACCGAAGCTTTAATGAAAGGAGAAATTGACGTTCTGGTAACCGCACCAATCAACAAAGACGAAATGGTGAAAATGGGTTTCAGACACGCCGGTCACACAGGTTATTTTGAGGAAAAGTTTAATAAAAAAGGATTAATGTTTTTGGTAACTGACGATTTGAAAGTTGCGGTTTCCACACATCATATTCCATTGGTGCAGGTTGCTGAAAATATTTCTAAAGACAAGATCAAAAAGCAGATCAGAATGCTTTGCCAATCGATGGCACAGGATTTTGCGGTGAGTAAACCGAAGATTGCCGTTTTAGGATTAAATCCGCATTCTGGCGACGGTGGCGTTATCGGAAATGAAGAAATTGAGATTATTTCTCCTGCGATAAAAGAACTTTCGGACCAGGGATTTTTGACTTTTGGTCCTTTTCCGGCAGACAGCTACTTTCAGCCTAATAAATACAAAAACTTTGATGCGGTTTTGGCAATGTATCATGATCAGGGATTGGCCCCGTTTAAAACTTTAGCATACGAAGAAGGTGTAAATTACACAGCAGGTTTACCATTCATCAGAACATCGCCGGACCACGGAACGGCTTACGATATTGCCGGTAAAAATATTGCCGATGAGCAGAGTTTTTCGGAAGCAATACACATGGCTATTAAAATTTTCAGAAACCGTGCAGAATATAAAGATTTGATGGATCACCGTTTGCAGCCGAAAAGAATGATGAATGACAACGGTGTAGATGAAGATTTGCCAAGTATCGGCGATGCATAATCTGCAGGTTTAATTTATTTTAAAATTATTTGTAATATTAAAAAAAATGCATATTTTTGCACACTCATTTTATGGACAAGTTAAAAAACTATGATGTGATTTTTTCCGGACTGAAAAACGGAATGCACACGTTCAATTTTGAGATAGACCAAGCGTTCTTTAAGTTATTTGATACCGAACAGGAATTTACAAATCCTAAAATCAGTGTACATATCTCGATGGATAAGCACACGACTTTTTTGGAGCTTGTGATAAAAATCGATGGCACAGTAGATTTGGTCTGCGACATTACGGCTGAAGATTTTGAATATTCTGTAGAAAATCAGATTGATATTCTTGTGAAATTCGGGGAAGAATATGATGACAGCGAGGAAGATGTGATCACAATTCCAGCGAAAGACCACGCTTTCAATGCAGCACAGCTGATCTATGAATGCGTAAGTCTGGCAATCCCGATGAAGAAAGTCTCACCAAACGTGAGCGATGAAGATTTGGAAATTCTGGAGAAATTCAGCCCGAAAGAACCGGAAGTTGAAGACCACGAAAGCGACCCGAGATGGGAAGCTTTAAAGAAATTAAAAGATAAAAATTAAGACATTAATAATATGATGAGATGGTGAAAATCTCATCGCTCATCAAATTAAAAAAGTTATTACAAAATGGCACATCCAAAGAGAAGACAGTCGTCTACAAGAAGAGATAAGAGAAGAACTCATTACAAGGCAGTAGTTCCTCAGTTGGCAAAAGATGCAACATCAGGAGAGATGCACCTTTACCACAGAGCACACTGGCATGAGGGAAAACTTTATTACAGAGGAAAAATCGTAATGGAGAAAAATGTAGAAACAGCTGAAGAAGAAAATTAATCTTCTCACAGGAAAAAACATTCGTTTTTAGACTAAAACCACTCATTTTTTATAAAATCGAGTGGTTTTTTGTTGCATTTTATGTTTTTTTGGTATCTTTGGCGACAAATAAAATTTAATATTTATGGACATTAAAGATATACAGAATCTTATTAAGTTTGTATCGAAAGCTGAAGTATCTGAGGTAAAATACAAAACCAAAGACTTCGAAATTACTATAAAAACTCCACTTGGCGGGAACGAAGTAAGCTACGTTACTCAGCCTCAAATGTACGCTCAGGCACCACAGCAGTCTGCTCCTGCACAAAATATGGCTGCAGGTTCTTCTGCTCCGGTTCAGTCTTCTGAAGAAACTTCAGATGACAGCAAATATGTTACGATCAAATCTCCGATGATCGGTACTTTCTACAGAAAACCTTCACCGGATAAAGAGGTTTTTGTAAATGTTGGCGACGATGTTTCTGTAGGTAAAGTAGTTTGCGTAATTGAAGCGATGAAACTTTTCAACCAGATTGATTCTGAAGTTAGCGGAAAAATCGTTAAGATTTTGGTAGATGATGCTACTCCTGTAGAATATGATCAGCCATTATTTTTGGTAGATCCATCTTAATAGAAATTAGATGTTAGACATTAGATGTTAGACTACAATTCTACATTTAAATAACATTTATCTAATTTTAAAATTATCTAATTTCCAAATATTATTAAGATGTTCAAAAAAATATTAATAGCCAACCGAGGCGAGATTGCCATGCGTATTTTGCGTACTTGTAAAGAAATGGGAATCAAAACGGTAGCCGTTTATTCAACCGCCGATAAAGACAGTCTTCATGTGCGTTTTGCTGATGAAGCAGTGTGTATCGGGCCGGCAATGAGTAAAGATTCTTATCTTAAAATTTCAAATATTATCGCGGCTGCAGAGATTACCAATGCTGATGCGATACATCCTGGCTACGGATTTTTATCCGAAAACGCAAACTTCTCCAGAATCTGCCAGAAAAACAACATCAAGTTTATCGGTGCCTCACCTGAGCAAATCGAGAGAATGGGAGACAAAGCCAACGCCAAAGCAACCATGAAAGCGGCTAATGTACCTTGCGTACCGGGTTCTGAAGGTTTAATTGAATCTTACGAGCACGCCGTAAAAACAGCTGAAGAAACAGGATATCCGGTGATGATTAAAGCCACTGCCGGCGGCGGTGGAAAAGGAATGAGAGCCGTTTGGAAAGCCGAAGATCTTAAAGAACACTGGGAATCTGCTATTCAGGAAGCTGTTGCAGCCTTCGGAAACGGAGGAATGTACATGGAAAAACTGATTGAAGAGCCAAGACATATCGAAATTCAGGTTGCAGGTGACCAATTTGGTAAAGCCTGTCACCTTTCTGAAAGAGACTGTTCTGTACAGAGAAGAAACCAAAAACTAACTGAAGAAACTCCATCCCCATTCATGACAGACGAACTTCGTGAGAAAATGGGTGAAGCGGCTGTAAAAGCTGCCGAGTTTATTGGCTATGAAGGGGTTGGAACAATTGAATTCTTGGTAGATAAGCACAGAAATTTTTATTTCATGGAAATGAATACGAGAATTCAGGTGGAGCATCCGATTACAGAACAAGTTATTGATTATGATTTGATCAGAGAACAGATTCTTTTGGCTGCAGGAACTCCTATTTCAGGAATCAACCATTATCCGAAATTGCATTCGATCGAGTGCAGAATCAATGCTGAAGATCCTTATGCTGATTTCAGACCGTCACCAGGGAAAATCACTGGATTAAATATTCCCGGCGGACATGGAATCAGAGTAGATACGCACGTTTATTCGGGATATACCATTCCTTCCAACTACGATTCAATGATTGCAAAACTGATCACTACGGCACAAACCCGTGAAGAAGCGATTGCAAAAATGAAACGTGCTTTGGAAGAATTTTATGTAGAAGGTGTAAAAACCACGATTCCTTTCCACAGACAGTTGATGGAAGATGAAGCTTATCTTTCCGGAAACTACACCACAAAATTTATGGAAGATTTTGTGATGGACAGAAAATACGATAATCATTAAGATTGTTTGATATAAATTTAAACCGTCTCAGCATTGAGGCGGTTTTTTGTATCATAAGTACTACTCCGAATTCTCTTGAGGTATTGATTCATCCCATACTTGTATCTGAAGTATTACTGAAAAAAGTTTACGATTGTCCGCAATCTGTTATAATTAAAAATGCTTTGTGTGTTTTTGTTAAGTTAACGCCTTTGTATAGCTTGAAAACGGGCAATATTTAAAAATTCCTTGTTTGACCTTGCGTTAAATTAAGAACTATGATAAATAACGGATATGCATTAAAAAGTTTGTTCAAATTGTTAATTTTGAGTCGTTGTTCTCCTCTTTTTGTACTTTGGAAAAACAGGATTGTTTTTTTGAAGAAGGCCACACGAACGGATTCGTGCGGTAGCGGTGAAAAAATGGAAGTCTATTTTAAAGAATTTGAAATTAAATAATTAAGTTATGAAAAGTAAAGAGTATTATCAACAGATTAAAAAAAATGGTGAAAATGTATTTGAAGTTTATTTAAAGCATAAAAAAACTTTATCTCCTTTAGAGTCAATGAAAGAAATGAGAAAAGACTTTCCGCAAATTACTTTTGAAGAAGCAAAAGAAATAATGATAATTTGTGACACAAACTTTAATTCCATAGAAGAATATCAAGGAAGTATTTTAGACGATATAAAAAGAATTATAGAAAACTAATTCTTAAAAGATGATAAAGATTAGTTATTGATGTTTTCTAATATAGTTTGACTAAAAGAATAGATGTAGAATATAACCAAGTAATCAAGATTCAGATAGAACTTATATAAATTTTCAAATTAGAGATTAAAAAATGGATAAAGTAAAATTTATTAGTAAGGGATTAAATAATGAAGATATTAAAGCTGTGAAATCTACAGAGGATAAATATATATTATTAAGTCTTTTCGTTGGACAATTTCGTTTTCTGGACAATATACAAGAAGTAATAGATGATTTAGAAAATGTGAAAAATGGTATAAAAACATGGGAAGAGATAATTGCACCATTAGGAAACAATTGGGATATTGGTTATGGTAATGGAAGTTTAGATGTAGAAAATGATATTGCTTATTTTTTAGCTAACGATGAAACTAACCAAAGCTTCAAAATGCCTTTGCAGGAACTGATTGACTTAATGAAAGATTGGAAAATATTTATGAGCTAAAAAATAATACGAATCCTCCCGCTGCCGCACGAATCCCTTCGTGTGGCTTTTTCTTTTAAAAAACCAATTTTCTAAAATTGTATTATTTTTTATCTTTATAAAAACATAAAATGATGAGTAGAAATTACAAATTCCATAATCTCTGACGTAATATTTTACAAGTTTTAAATTATCTGAAAAAAGATATAAAAACCAAAACTCAATTATACTTCACCAAATATCTTCCGAATTATTTATCAATTCTTTACAACAGTTCTGAATCTTCATTTTAAACAGAAATTAATTATTTATGCAAGTTATTTATAATACTTAAATTTGTGCAAAAGCAAAAAGAATATGTCAACAGCAGAACAAACAAAAAATTCACAATACTTCATTGAGCTCGAAGAAAAACATGGCGCCCACAATTATCATCCGCTTCCTGTGGTTTTGGATAAGGGTGAAGGTGTTTTTGTCTGGGATGTAGAAGGCAAGAAATATTATGATTTCCTTTCAGCTTATTCTGCTGTAAATCAAGGGCATTCACACCCTAAAATTGTAGAAGCTTTGGTTAATCAGGCTAAAAAATTAGCATTGACTTCAAGAGCTTTTTACAATTCAAGTTTAGGAGAATACGAGAAAAAAATCACTAGCCTTTTCGGTTTTGATAAAGTTCTACCGATGAATTCCGGTGCTGAAGCGGTGGAAACTGCTGTGAAATTGGCCAGAAAATGGAGCTATGAAGTAAAAGGAATTTCAGAAAATGCCGCAAAAATTATCGTTTGCGAAAATAACTTCCACGGAAGAACGACAACAATTGTTTCTTTCTCAAATGATCCTGATGCCAATAAGAATTATGGTCCATTCACACCGGGATTTGTGAAAATACCGTACAACGACCTTTCAGCTTTAGAAGAAGTTTTAAAAAATGATGCACAGAATATCGCTGCATTTCTTGTGGAACCGATTCAGGGGGAAGCAGGTGTTTACGTTCCGGATGATCAGTATTTAAAGAAATCAGCAGAACTCTGCAAAAAATATAATGTTCTTTTTATAGCCGACGAAGTACAGACGGGAATCGCCCGTACAGGAAGATTAATCGCATGTCATCATGAAAATGTACAGCCGGATATTTTGATTTTAGGAAAAGCGCTTTCCGGAGGAATGTATCCTGTTTCTGCCGTTTTGGCGAATGATGAGATCATGAATGTGATCAAACCAGGCCAGCACGGCTCTACTTTTGGTGGAAATCCGATCGCCTGCAGCGTCGCCATTGCTGCTCTAAATGTGGTTGAAGACGAACAATTATCTGAAAGAGCTGAAGAATTAGGTAAACTTTTCCGAAGTGAAATTGATAAAGTAATCGAAAAAAGCGATCTGATCACAAAGGTTCGCGGTAAGGGTTTACTGAATGCGATTTTAATCAATGACACACCCGAAAGTTCTACCGCCTGGAATCTCTGTCTCCAGTTAAAAGAAAACGGATTGCTGGCGAAACCAACGCATGGAAACATCATCAGGCTCGCGCCACCATTGGTAATTACCGAAGAGCAACTGCTCGATTGTGTGAGAATCATCGAAAAAACAGTTTTAGAATATCAAAAATAAATAACTAAGACGCTTTTATAGAGCGTCTTTTTTTTGACCTAAAAATCTACTAATCTCACCCGATTTTTTGAGGCGGAAAATTATACTTATTTTTGTTTCTGTAAGAATAAATTCATGAAACTTTCTGTGGCCATTATTACCTTCAACGAGGAGCGCATTATCGGAAAAACGCTTTCTGCCATTCACAGTCTGGCCGACGAAATCGTGATTGTCGACAGTAATTCGACCGACAGAACGGAAGAAATTTGCCGTAGCTTTTCAAAAGTAAAATTTATTTCACAGAAATTTCCGGGTTTCGGTCAGCAGAAAAATTCTGCATTAAATCATTGTCAGGGAGAATGGATTTTATTTCTGGATTCCGACGAAATTCCGGATGAAACGGCTAAAAATGATATTCAAAAAATCATATATTCAGAAAAGCCATATTTTAATGTATACGATATTGAGTTTAAAAATATTTTTTTAGGGCAAGCGCTGAAATACGGCGGTTGGGGAAATGTAAAACGTGAAAGATTTTTCAAAAATGGTTTCGGAAAATATTCAGAAGACATCGTTCATGAAGCTTTTATCACAGATTCGCCGGTCGGAAAACTTGCCGGATTTATCAATCATTACACGTACAAAGATATTTTTCACCATATCGAAAAGTCAAACAAATACACGTCGATGATGGCTGAAAAAATGTATCAAAAGGGTAAAAAATCCGGCGCTTTGCAGGTTGTTTTCAAACCTTTCTATCAGTTTCTGAAATCCTATTTTGCCATGCGCGGCTTTCTCGATGGCTTTGCAGGATTTTACATGGCGATCACTTCATCTTTTTACACGTTTTTGAAATATCAGAAACTGCACGAAATATATCTTTCGAAAAGAAAATGACCGGCCGTATTTTCAAATATTTATTAAACCTTGCGGACAAAAAAAGTGTGCGCATCCTTATGTATCATATGATTTTGCCGGAAAGTGAGAGCTTTAAAAATGATCTGATCGTAACAAAAGAAAATCTTGAAAAGCAGTTTCAGTACATTCACGAAAAAAACTTTAAGTGTCTCTTCTTTAAAGATTTAAGTGACTCAGAAAAGATTGATAACAAAATCATTCTGACATTTGATGACGGTTATCTGAATAATAAAATTCATCTTTTACCGCTTCTCGAAAAGTATGGTTTGAAAGCTACGGTTTTTATTCCGACACAACTTATTGAAGAAAATCAGAAGAAAGCTGACCGGAATCTTATGACCTTTGAAGAAATCAGAAATTTGCCTTCAAATCTTATAGAAATCGCGCTTCACAGCCATCAGCACAAAAATTATTCTGAAATGACTTTATTGGAAGCGGATCGTGATATTAAAGTAAATATTGAATCGTTAAGACGCGAAAATATCGCTTTTACTAAAGTTTTGGCGTATCCTTACGGTAAATTTCCCAAAGAAAAATCAATGAAAAAAGAGTTTTTTGAAATGCTTAAATCTCACGGGATTTTTGCCGCACTTCGCATTGGAAATAATGTCGAAAGTTATCCTTTTAAAAATGCTTTCGAAGTAAAACGGATTGACATTAAATACGGTGACACAATTCAAAAGTTCAAATGGAAACTTCTTTTTGGCAAAACAAAACTTTAAGAAAGCAGGTCGCGGTAAAGTTTTTCGTATGATTCTGCCATTTTCTGATAGCTGAAATGTGATGCACGTTCCTTTAGTTTTTCCCGATAATCGTCTTTGTTTTCATTGAAAATCTGGATTCCATTTTGATAAACTTCGTTCATTTTTTTACCTGAAAAATCACCAAAATAAAATGCGACATCATTACCAATTTCGGGAAGGCTTGTCATTTTGCTGAGAAAAACGGGCTTTCCAAAAAACATAGCTTCAACCGGAGGAATTCCGAAACCCTCTGCCAGCGAGGGATGTGCATAGGATTCGCAATTTTGAAGGAGAAAAAACTTCTCTTCATCCGAAATATTTTCCAGAATGTGCACACGCTTTTCCAGACCTTTATCTTTAATTTCTTTTAGAATATTTTCTTTGTATTCTGATTTTGCGGAAGATGTCATCAAGACCAAATCGCGGTCGTTTTCAGCAATTAAATCAAGCAAAACATGCTGATTTTTCTTTGGAAAAAGCACGCCGATATTCAGAATAAATGGTTTTTTGAGAAAGCTGTAATTTTTATCTGATTTAAAATTCTGCGCTTCCGGAAAAACCAGACCATTGTAGATAACTTCGATTTTTACATTTTCTTTAAGTTTGAAAAGCGATTTGTTTTTTAGAAAATCCTGCTTTACAAACTCAGAAATACACACAATCGCATCTGCATCTGCCAGATTTTTCTGCACAAGATTCTTACTTTTTTCCACTTTCCTGTCGCTGCTGTTATCATGCAAAAAATTGAGGTCGTGAAGCGTTACGACCTTTTTCTGCACCGGTTTTGCCTTCTGAAAATAATCTGAAAGCTGGTGAGTAACGTGAATGAGCGAATACGTGGTGGTAGAAATAGGGAATTTTTTTTGCCAGAATTTCCAGTGAATGGTTTGGCATTCTGTAAGCTGCTCGGGCAAAAACTTTTTTGGGCCGTAGAATGTGTAAAAGAGACTGCTTTTGCGTTCATTTAAACCTTTAATAAGTGAATGGCATACGTTGGCAAGTCCGGATTTTGGATATTTTAATCGTTCGGCATCGATAAGAATTCTTTTAATCATAAGAAAATGGTCTCTCCTTTCAAAATTAAAAAATTAATTTTAAAATCATATTTTTGTGTGATGAAAATTTGTGTAATCAGCTTCGATTTTTGGCACTACGACGAATATATTGTCGAAAAACTCAAGGAAAAAGGAGTTGATGCTTATCATATCAACATTGGCGCTTTTACACACAAAAATTTTGCTGAACGGCTGAAAAATACCGCTAGCAAAGTTCTTACAGGAAGAAATCTTAAACATGAAAAACGCCAGAATTTCATTTTAGAATCGCTTGAAAAAATAGGAATACAAGATCAGATTTTAGTGATTAATCCGGAAGCGATTGAGAAGCGCGTACACGATAAAATACGGCAGTTTGCCCGGCGAAACATCGCGTATCTGTACGACAGCATGGCGAGAAATCCGGCGGAACATATTCTGCATTATTTTGATGACGTTTTTTCTTTTGATGATGATGACGTGAAAAAATTCGGCTTTCAGAAAATTACAAATTACAATTATCTTCCGTATCAGCCGTCGGAAAAAATTCCGGAAAGAGATCTTTTTTACATCACGTCTTACGATAAAACGCGAATTGCGAGACTGCAACAATTGATACATAAGACGCGCAAAATCAATGCGAAATTTCGTGTGATTGTTGCAGGAAAAAAAAGCTGGAAAAACCAATTGGCTCAGATTTTCAAAAAGGAGAATGCAGATATTCTGACTTTCAGAAGAAAAAATATTTCCCAGAAAAACCTTCCCGATTTATATAAAAATACGAAAGCGATTCTCGATCTGCAGCGCGAAAATCAAACCGGGCTCAGTTTCAGGATTTTTGAAGCAATGGCCTTGGAAAAGAAATTTGTGACCGATAATGAGAAAATCGAATCCTATGATTTTTACAATCCGCAAAACATTCTGATTCTCAATAAAGACTTCAGCAATGTAGAAAAGTCTTTTTTCGGAACGGAATATCAAAAACTTCCGCAGGATATTTATGAAAAATACACGCTCGATCACTGGATAAAAACGGTTTTTAAACTTTGATTTTATGGTGCAGAATATTTTGATTGTTACCAAAGAATATCATTGCAGTCTCAACGAAAACGTTGGAGGCACCGGAATTTTTTATAAAAATCTTTGCGAAGAACTGGCGAAGCGTGGCTTCAAACCGTATGTTTTTTTAATAAGCCGAAAAAATTTTGAACTGACAGAAAATGGAGTTAGTATTTACTCGGTTAAAGACATTTTCAAATCGAAATTTTTGATGGAAACAATGCGCTCACTCACCGGTAAAATTTCTTTAATAAAAGACTTTTCTTTTAAAATCTATCTTTTAGAAAAGAAAATTATTCAGAAAAAAATCAGACGCTGGATGACTGAAAACGCGTTGCATTTCGATGTCGCCGAAACGCACGACTGGGATGGCTTAGCTTTAGCGATTCCACAAAATATTAAATCGGTGATCAGATGTCACGGATCATGGACGGTCTTGAAAAAATACTTCGGCTATGGTAAAGTAAAGGAGGGCCGGATTTTCTGTGAAAAAATAGCGATCGAAAACTGTAAAAACATCATCACAATTTCTAAATTTAACGAGAAAATTAACCGCGAATTATTTGATCTTGGGAAAACAAAGCTCATTTATAACGGAATCGATGAAACTGTATTTAATCCTGATTTGAAAACTGAGAAAATTTCAAAATCTGTTTTTTATTTGGGTAATGTTTCGCGCGAAAAAGGCGCCGATACGCTGCTTGAAAACTTTATAAAAATTAAAGACAAATTTAATGATGCGACACTTCATTTTATCGGCAACAGTAATGATTTTCCGGCAAAAGTGTCAGAAATAAATACTAATCCCAAGTTTCGCAGCTCGGTTATTTTTCATGGGAAGAAATCACGGAGTGAAATCGCAAGTCTTTTAAGTCAGGCCGAAGTGATCTGTTTTCCTTCTAAAGGCGAAAATTTTAGTTTATCTTTGCTTGAATCGATGGCAATGCGGAAGCCAATTGTATGTTCAGACATTCCTTCATTTACGGAGATTATTAAGGATTATGAAAACGGACTGATTGCTTTCGGAAATGATTTTGCTGAAAAAGTTTCAGTGATTTTTAACGATATTGAACTTGCAGAAAAAATTTCAAACAGTGCCAGAAAAACGGTGGAAGATCATTTTACACTTCATAGAATGATTGACGAAACTGTGAACTTTTACAATACAATAAAATGAGAGATTACGATAAACCTTTTTTGATTGAATTTCCCAAAATTGGAGGTCCGGCGTTAGGATATATTTCAGTTGCCGAAAAAGAAAATCTGCCTTTTGAGCCAAAGCGCATTTACTGGACGTATTTTACGCCTGAAGAAGTAGAACGTGGTGGCCATTCTCATTATGATTTGCAGCAAATTCTTTTGGCTGTTGCCGGAAAAATCGAGGTAACTACCGAACTTTTATCTGGTGAAAAAGAAACATTCATTTTAGACAAACCCAATCTTGGGCTATATATTCCTAAAATGTGCTGGCGAAATATGCGCTATACGCACAATGCCGTTCAAATCTGTATCGCAAGCATAGAATATGACGAAAAAGATTATATCAGAGAGTATTCTGAATTTTTAGATCATGGACGCAAGAGAACAAATTGAAAACCTTGAGCGCCAGCTCGTTGCCCTAAGAAAGAAATATTATCTCAAATCTTTTATCCGGAAAGCTAAAAGGCTCGTGACCGATTTTTTGCCTTTGCAGAATGCAGACCAAAGTATTATTGTAACCGAAAAAACGATTTTACCGGCTGCAGAAACAGACAATTATCTACCAAAAAAGCAGGGAGAAAATCAAGTGAAAATTTCAACGCCAATTAATGCTGTCAAAATATATGAGCTCGAAAATGTTTACTGTATCTCAAATTCTACTTTCTTTTTAACTCTAAAAAAAGATAAAATTTTTTACGAAAAGTGGCATGATGACAAGCGCATTCACTATGTATATCATACCACAAATCTTCTTCAGAATGCCGTTACGTTAGCCAAAGTTCAAAATCGGAAAAGTATACGACTAAAGGAAGAAGCCATTTTTCTTGGCGGAATTTTCACCTTTAATTACTATCATTTTGTTTTTGAAATCCTTTCCAAGACCGAATTTTTCAACGAAATTCCGGAATATCATGAGAAGATGGTGATTGTGGATGAAGTGGTTTCGCAAAATGAAAACATGAAAACACTTTTAAGCTTTTTTGTAAAAGAAAATAACATCCGTTTTGTTGATCATCAGACGTATTTTAATTTTGAAAAGCTTTGGCATATCACGAGTCCGAATTATACGATACCTAACATTGTTACAGGAGAGAAGTACGAAGCTGGATTTTCTAAGTTCACGCCTTCGTCGGTACAATATTTAAGAAAAATATGTCTTGAAAATCTTGATTTAACGAAAGTGAAAACGGAAAAGGTTGAAAAAGTTTTCATTGCCAGAAAATCGCAGTTCAGAAAATATAATGAAGCTGAAATTATTAAAGTCGCGAAGGATTTTGGCTTTCAGGAAGTTTTTTTTGAAGATCTTAATATTCACGAGCAGATTTTCATGGTTCAGAATGCAAAATACATCACCGGGCCAAGTGGCGCAGCATGGACAAATCTGCTTTTCGCAGACAGCAATGCAAAAGGTTTAACTTGGCTGAGCAGCGTTTGGGGTGACTTTTCGGTCTACTCGACGATGGCAAAGATCATAGGTTTTGATCTGAATTATTATATTTATCCTCAAGTGACAGAAGATTTTCATGAAGATTATATTCTGAATCCGAAAATTTTCGCACAACATTTAAAGACACTTTTAGCATGATAAAGATACATCCGACAGCCGAAGTTCAGACTGAAAATATTGGTGAAAATACAATGATTTGGCAGCACTGCGTGATTTTGAAAGGTGCCGAAATCGGTGCTAACTGCAACATTAACTTTAATGTTTTTATCGAAAATAAAGTCAGGATCGGAAATGATGTAACCATTAAACCTGGCGTACAGATTTGGGACGGAATCATGATTGAAGACGGCGTTTTTATTGGTCCAAACGTCACTTTCACAAATGACAGAAATCCTGTTTCAAAGAACACAGATTTTATTCTGGAAGAAACTTTGGTGAAAAAAGGCGCATCAATTGGTGCGAATGCGACAATACTTCCGGGAATAACAATTGGTAAAAATGCAGTAATAGGTGCAGGAAGCGTGGTGACGAAAAATGTTCCCGAAGGTGAAACATGGTTTGGAAATCCGGCGAAAAGACACCGATGAAAATCTGGGGTTTTTATAGCGTTTTTTATCTGATTTTTGCAGTATTTTGCCTGCTTACCATTTTTGTAGGCTTCGATTATTACGACAGCGGTTTCATTCTGGCGCTTTCTTCAAAACTTAATGACGGACAAATAATCTATCGTGATTTTGATTATGTACGGCCTTTTGGCACACCGGTTTTCTGGGCAATTCTGCTGAAACCTTTCTTTTTCGTTAAAGATTATTTATACCTCATTTGCAGAATGCTTGTTCTCATGCAGTTTGCGGTAATATCATATCAGGTTTCCCGAGTTATTTTCAATAATGACCGCTGGGATAAAAGAATGCTTATCAGTATTCCATTTCTGATGATTTCAAACATCAACATTTTTCCAGCGATGCCTTGGCACACGATCGATGGATTATTTTTTCTTAGTCTGTCGCTGTTTTATCTTCACAAAAAAAATATTCTTCTAGCAATTCTGTTTTCAATAATTGCAGCAACAACAAAACAGTCATTTTTCCTGATTCCTTTTCTGTTAACTGTTATTTCAGTTTTTTTCCATAGAAGATTTAATTTTAAATTAAATCTTAAATTCTTCCTGATTTTAGCTTCGTGCATCATAATCCTTCTAATATTTAAAATTCCGGACGCGCTTTATTTTTACCGATCTGTATCATTAGATTCAAATAAAAAAATTATTTACGACGTTGGTTTTGAGATTTACCTAGATTCTTTTAAATATATTTTTCCTTTTTTAGGCAGCGCAATTATCGCCATATTAATTTGGATAAAAATAAAAAACTCATCTTCGTTCGTTCCCAATTTCATTGGAATTTTTCTCGGCTTTTGCTTTCTAATTCCATTCTATCACTATGTTACAGATTACTATTCAGCAACACCGAAATATACAGACTATACGATTTTATCATCGGCAAACGCTCTTTTACCGATTACCGTTTTTTTACTTATTTATTCCATTTTTAAAGACCGAAAAAAAACTCTGAATACGACTCTGACAGAAGTTTGCGCTGCAACGATCATCTGGAGTTCGGCAATTTCATGGGGTGCAGGAAATATTTTCCTGGCTTTCCCATTTGTTTTTTTGACATTAAAATCTGACAGTTTTTTTTCAAATAAAATAATGATGATTCTTTTGCCGCTCTCCATTTTGAACCTCCGCATAATCAATCCTTATCTTGAAAAAAATATATTTGAAGAAAGGTACATTAAGCTCGAAAATCTTCCTGTGTATTCCGGAATTTACACATCAAAATCAAACGCAGAATATCTTGCTCAAAGCAAGGTGATTTTTGAAAAATATAAAAATATACTATTTCTTCCTGGATTTCCGGCCGCGTCTGTGATGTTTGAAAAAACCAAAAACCGCATGCCTTGGGAAATGAATGTGGAATACCCGAATTACAAAAAAGATTTATCTTTGCTGCACTGCAAAAATCTCTATTTTGTAGTGGATAAAAAGTCTTTTTCGTATGACAAAAACAGCTTTTACGGAAGCAGTTTTACTGACGAAGTGAAGAAGAAGAAAACAAAAATAGATTCTACCGGCCTGTTTTACATTTATAAATAAAAAACAATGGAAATAAAATTTTTAGACCTAAAAAAAATTAACCTGCAGCATCAGTCGGAAATTGAAGCGCAACTTGTAGAAACTTTCCGTAGCGGCTGGTATCTTTTGGGTGAAAAAGTAAAAAGTTTTGAGCAGAATCTGGCAAATTATCTCGGTGCGAAACACGTAATCGGCGTTGCCAACGGTTTGGATGCGCTTCGCCTGATTTTCCGTTCGTACATCGAAATGGGAATTATGGCAGAAGGTGACGAAATCATCGTGCCTGCCAATACGTATATCGCTTCTGTTCTTGCAATTACAGACAATAATCTGGTACCGGTTTTCGTAGAACCTGATATTGAAACATACAATCTTTCCACTGCTGAAGTTGAAAAGAATATCACCGAGAAAACAAAAGGTATTATGGTTGTGCATCTGTACGGCCGTGTTTGCTTTGACGAAAATCTTCAAAATATTGCTGAAAAACATAATTTAAAAGTCATTGAAGATAACGCGCAGGCAATCGGCGCAGCATTTTCGGGTAAAAAAACCGGAAATCTTGGCGATGCTTCAGGATTTAGTTTTTATCCCGGTAAAAATCTTGGTGCTTTGGGCGACGGCGGCGCAGTTTCTACAAATAATGATGAACTGGCAGAAACGCTTCGGGCCATTGCAAATTACGGTTCCAGTAAAAAATATGTGAATGAATATAAAGGTTTGAATTCACGTTTAGATGAAATTCAGGCTGCGGTTTTGGATGTTAAATTAAGATCGATTGACAGAGAAAATGATGTTCGCAGAAATATCGCCAGAAAATACTGCGATCAGATAAAAAATACTTCCATCGTACTTCCTGAGTTTCCGAAAAATGAAATAGAACACGTCTGGCATTTGTTTACGGTCCGCTGCGAAAACCGTGAGCGTCTGCAGACTTATTTACATGAAAAAGGAATTCAGACGCTGATTCACTACCCTATTCCGCCGCACAAACAGGAATGTTATAAAGAATATGCAGATTTGTCGCTTCCGGTTACAGAAAAAATTCATGACGGAATTCTCAGTCTGCCGATCAGTCAGGTAATGGAAGGTGGCGAAGTAGATTATGTAATCGAAATGATAAACCAATTTTCGTAAGATGACCAAATCGCCCTTTGTAAGCATTATTATCATCACAATGAATCACGAAAAATTCATTGCAGAAGCTTGTGAATCGGCGGCTCAGCAGGATTATGATCATTTTGAAATAATTGTGTTAGACAACAATTCTTCAGACAAAACTTTTGAAATTGCGACTGCAACACTTTCTAAGTTTCCTGTAAAGCATAAACTCATCAAAAATTCTGAAAGTTTTGGTGTTGCAAAAAATCTGAATATTTTGGTTTCGCATACGTCAGGAGAATACATTTCGATACTTTCCGGTGACGATTGGTACACGAAAAATCATCTGAGGGAGAAAGTGAGTTTTTTTCAGGCTAATACTTTCGATTTTATTTTAACAGATGGTTTTAAATACTATCAGGAAACCGGTGAAATAACAGATGCGTACAGCGAAAAAGGCAAAAAAAATCTTCTTGCCAACATCGGAAATTTCTTTCATTACAACGTTTCTGGCAACAAAACAGTGAATGTGGGAACATTTGTTTCAAAAAAAATTCTGACGGATCATCCTTTTGATGAAGAAATCCAGACGGAAGACTGGGATATGAATCTGCGTTTATCCTCGCTCGGTTACCGCTTTGGTTTTTTAGATAAGAAACTCTTTTATTACCGGATATTACCAACGAGTCTGTCGCGAAACTGGGCGGTAATGAAAAATTCTTATGAAAAAGTAACCTCAAAATATCTCAATTATATCAGGAAAGATAAAGATCTAAATGAAAAATATCTGCTGAATTTACTTCACTTTAAGTATGAAATAAAACTCAGTAAAACTGATCATTCTCTAGAAAGAAAAAGGCTGAAAAAAGAATGGAAAAGAGAGAAATATCGGATCAAATATAAAAATCCGCTATTATTTTTTAAACTCCTGTTTTTAAAATAACTGATCATTCACATTCAACATCTGCAAAACTTTAATTTAAGTAAATTTGCACCATAAATTTTGATACATGAAGAAAGTGAGAGTTCGTTTTGCGCCAAGTCCGACAGGGCCTTTGCATTTGGGCGGCGTGAGAACCGCGTTGTATGATTATCTTTTTGCGAAGAAAAACGGCGGCGATTTTGTCCTTAGAATTGAAGATACCGACACCGCAAGATATGTGGAAGGTGCTGAAGAATATATCGAAGAAGCGCTTGCCTGGTGCGGAATTATCCCTGACGAAAGCCCAGCGAAAGGTGGAAAATACGCTCCTTACCGACAGTCTGAACGAAGAGATATTTATGATAAATACACTGAGCAGATTTTAAAAACCGACTATGCATACATCGCTTTTGATACGGCTGAAGAGCTTGATGCGATCCGTGCTGAATATGAAGCGAAAGGTGAAGTTTTTTCTTATGACAACCGCACACGAAATCAGCTCAAAAACAGCCTTACACTTCCTGAAGAAGAAACGCAGCGACTGATCGCTGAGAAAACGCCGTATGTAGTCCGTTTCAAAATGCCTGTAGACCGAATTTTAAATCTTGTGGACATCATCCGCGGGAATTCTTCGGTAAATACAAATACACTGGATGATAAAGTTTTGGTGAAAAACGACGGAATGCCGACGTATCATTTTGCCAATATTATCGATGATCACGAGATGGAAATTTCGCACGTGATTCGTGGCGAAGAATGGTTACCATCTCTTGGTTTGCACACTTTATTATATGAAGCAATGGGCTGGGAAGCTCCGGAATTTGCGCATCTTTCTTTGATTCTTAAGCCTGAAGGCAAAGGAAAACTGAGCAAAAGAGACGGAGATAAATTCGGATTTCCTGTTTTCCCTCTAAATTTTACTGATCCCGTAACTGGAATTACTTCTAAAGGTTATCGTGAAAGCGGTTATCTGCCGGAAGCTTTTATCAATATGGTGGCGCTTTTGGGCTGGTCGCCTGCAGATGATAAAGAAATTTTGTCTGTCGAGGAGATGGCTCAAGAATTTGATCTGAATAAAGTACATAAAGCAGGTGCAAGATTCAGCAAAGAAAAAGCAGAATGGTTTAATCATCAGTATATTCAGAAAAAGACGGATGAAGAGCTTTTGCAAATTTTAAAAAAATCTGATTTAAACATAAATCTTGTAGACGAAAAACTTCTGAAAATCATTCATCTAATGAAAGAACGTCTGACATTTGTCAGCGATCTTACACTTGATAACGAAAAAGGGAAATTTTTCTTTGAAGCACCAACGTCTTACGACGAGAAAGCTTCCAAAAAAGCTTTTAATGATCAAACTTCAGAAATATTAACCGAACTTTCACTTAAATTAAATGAGATGGAAACTTTCACGGCAGAAAATATCAAACAAACCATGCAAGATTTTGCAGAATCTAAAAGTTTGGGTATGGGAAAAGTGATGATGCCGCTTCGCCTCGTACTTGTCGGCGAACTGAAAGGTCCGGATGTGCCGGATATTGTAGAACTTATTGGAAGAGAGGAAACTACCGCGCGCATTGAGAACGCAATCAATTATTTTAAATAGAATCATATAATTTTTCATAAATTTGAAAGATTAAATTTACTTCATAGAATGGAATATTTAAGTTTCGAATTGCCTATAAAAGACCTGATGGATCAATACCAGACTTGCTCTTTGGTAGGCGAAGAAAGTGGTGTCGACGTGAAGTTGGCGTGCAGCCAGATCGAGGATAAAATCCTTGAAAAGAAAAAAGAAATCTACGGAAATCTTACGCCTTGGCAGCGTGTGCAGCTTTCCCGCCATCCAGACCGTCCTTACACGATCGATTACATCAGCAGGATGGTAGATAAAGGTAGTTTTCTTGAACTGCATGGCGACAGAAATTTTGCAGACGATCCCGCGATGATTGGCGGTCTTGCAACGCTCGACGGACAAAAAATCATGATCATCGGAACACAAAAAGGCCGTACAACGAAGGAAAGGCAGCACAGAAGATTCGGGATGCCCAATCCTGAAGGCTACAGAAAAGCTTTAAGACTGATGAAGCTGGCTGAGAAATTTAAAATTCCGGTAATAACCTTGGTTGATACGCCGGGAGCATATCCTGGTCTTGAAGCTGAAGAGCGCGGACAAGGCGAAGCGATTGCCAGAAATATTTTTGAAATGGTGCAGCTGAAAACGCCTATTTTCACGTACATTATTGGCGAAGGTGCCAGCGGTGGTGCTTTGGGAATCGGTGTTGGAAACAAAGTGTACATGCTGGAAAACACCTGGTACACGGTAATTGCACCGGAAAGCTGTTCTTCAATTCTCTGGAGAAACTGGGATCATAAAGAAGATGCAGCCAACGCATTGAATCTGACGCCGAAAGATGCTTTAAGAGAAAAATTCATCGACGGAATTATCTCAGAACCGCTTGGTGGCGCACATTACGATCCGGAAACAACTTATCAGAATCTCAAAACTTCAATTTTGCAGAACATCAAAGCCTTCTCAAAATTCTCAGGCGAAGAGCTTGAAAGACAAAGACAGGATAAATTTATTGCCATGGGGCAATTTAAAGGATAAAAAAAGTGGTTAAGATTTTTCTTAACCACTTTTCATTTTTAGTCGGCTACGTTCAACTCGATTTCGATATCCTTCGTAATTTTCTTTAGCGAAGAATATTTTGCATCGCAAACGGCGGTCGTTACTACATATTCGCCCTTATCAATTAAAACAAAGTTTTGCCCGCGCGCCGGAACATCAAGGTTGTAATATTTTTTTCCGCTGATTTTTACGATCAGATTACATTTCGACTTATTGCGGATATTCACATACGCTTCACTTTTGCTTGAATCGTTACTGAAAAGATGTGTGAGCATACTTGCCGTGCGTTTTCCTTCTTCACTCGCTCCCGATTTTTTACTTCCTGTACTTGCAAAATTGGTGTTTTTATCGGTTTTCACATTTTTGGCTAAAGTTGCGAGATCTTTTCCGCTGTTAAGTTCGTTATTAGAAACAATTTTCGCGATTTTATCTTTACTGATGGGTTTGATGGTTGGTTTGGCTTCCGGCGAATTGTCTGCCATTATAATATCCATCAATTTTCTTTTGAAACGGTCAGATTTTGCATGGCCCGGATTTTGTTTGAGGAAACCCGCAATAATTCTCGGTTCTGAGGATTTCTCTGCATCTTCTTCAGTGTAAATAATCACTGTCTCCTTTTCTGCTACTGTTTTTGCTTTGACAGCTTTCTTCTTTTGGGAAAAACCTAAACAAAATATACTTAAAAATAGGAGGAAAAATATTTTTCTCATGTACTGTTTTTCTTTTTAGAATTTAATTTAAATAAATACTATAACGTGAAAAGTCATTTTTTAGTTTATGATTAAAATTATTATCTTTGCGCATCTTAAAACAAACAGTGTAAGATAAACTTAATTTTAATATAAAAATAATAAATATTATGTCTTATTCACCAGCTGCTGCAGATGTGGCAAAACTAAGAAACCAAACAGGTGCAGGTATGATGGACTGCAAAAAAGCACTAACTGAAGCTGAAGGAGACTTCGATAAAGCAGTAGATATCCTTAGAAAGAAAGGACAGAAAGTTGCTGCTAACAGAGCAGACAGAGAATCTACCGAAGGTGCTGTAATCGCAAGAGTAAACGAAGACAACACCATGGGTGTGGTAATTTCTCTAAACTGCGAAACTGACTTTGTAGGTAAAAACGAAGCTTTCGTAGAACTTGCTTTCGAATTGGCTGAGCAGGCAATCGTATATTCAAACAAAGAAGAATTTTTGGCATCTGACTTCCACGGGATGACTGTTGCTGAGAAATTAATCGAGCAGACAGGTGTAATCGGAGAAAAAATCGAGATCGGTGCTTTCGAAAGACTGGAAGGGCCTTTCGTAGGTGCTTACATTCATGCTGGTAACAAAATCGCTGCTCTTACTGCACTTTCTGCAAAAGTAGAAGGAGCTGACGAAGCTGCTAAATCTGTTTCTATGCAGGCTGCTGCAATGAATCCGATTGCTCTTGATGAGACTAAAGTTTCTCAGGAAACAATCGATAAAGAGCTGGAAATCGAACGACACAAACTTACTGAAGAAGGTAAGCCTGCAAATATTATCGAGAACATCTTGAAAGGTAAAATGCAGAGATTCTACAAAGACAACACTTTGGTACACCAGGATTTCATCAAAGACAGCTCTATGTCTGTTGCTGATTATGTAAAATCTATCAACGGTGATCTTAAAGTTACAGGTTTTGTAAGAGTAAGCCTTTCTTAGGAATAACAATCTAAATAACAAAAAATCCCGACATATTCTTCTGTCGGGATTTTTTTGTTATACATCACATATTAAAATTATGAAATATTTAAAGGAAAGCTCTATATATTGAAAATGTTGTGAATTTTTATTGAAAATTAATTTAAATTTGAAATCTTATTTCGCACAAATGAAGAAACTCTTATTTTTTATACTTTTTCTTTCGACTTTAAGTCTAAAGGCTCAGCTTGATACGGAACATTGGTTTGCACCTGTTGCTGCAAAGACCAATACCGGTGCGACGCAGAGCTTTCTGTATCTTTCTACAAACGAGACAACACCTTTTGCGGTACAGGTTTTTAATAATAACATCGTTTTTGCAACGGTACAGCTGAGCAAGGGAAATCCGCAGCAAGTTGCAGTGCCATCAAATATGATGCTTGCGGTGGGACAGACCAACCTTTTTACACCAAATTCTATGGGACTGTATGTAAAAGGCTTGAAAAAGTTTTTTGCCAATTACCGTGTTTCCATGACTTCTCATGCTGAAATTATCACCTCGAAAGGCGCCGCCGGACTTGGAAAAAATTTCTACGCTGCAATGGCACCATTAACGGGAACAGGAGCAGCAATCAACTCAACTATCGGCGTAATTGCTACAGAAGACAATACATCTGTAGTCATTTCAAATTATAATCCCGGAGTTATTTTCTCAAATAATACTTCACCTGCAAATTTTACAGTAACGCTGAATAAAGGACAATCTTATATCATAGACGCTGTAAGCAGTACAAATCCTGCGAATACAAGTGGACTTATAGGAACTAAAATTGAGGCTAATAAGGCTATTTCAGTTACAAACGGTAATTTCAACGGAATCTATACCAATCAAAACTTTCAAAATAATGATATTCTTTTGGATCAGTCGGTGCCGCTGGAGAGATTAGGAAAAGATTTTGTGGTGGTGAAAGGCAACGGAACGGTGTTTTCTGAGATGGAAACTGCCATGATTTTGGCCACAGAAGATAATACGACATTTTCTATCAATGGTGTAAATGCGGGAATTACTTTAAATACAGGACAGTACTATCTGGTGCCGAGCTCAGATTATATCCTTCATGGTATTGATCATTACAATCTAAGTATTGCTACTAATAAAAAAGTATACGTTTACCAATTTCTTGCAGGAACTTCTGTAGGTAATGAATATGCTACTGGAGGAATGAATTTTATACCGCCGCTTAGCTGTTTTATGCCTAATAAGATTGATGAAATTGGATTTATTAATACAATAGGAACAGGAATTTATGATACCAAACTAAATATTATAACCCAAAGTGGCGCCGCTGTTACGGTTAACAACAATCCTCTTCCCAATACATCAGGTCCGTATCCTGTTACCGGAAATCCGAACTGGGTAAGTTACAGTGTGCAAAACGTTACAGGAAATATTACGGTAAATTCTACAAAATCTGTTACGGCAGGTATTGCTGCGGGAAGTGGTGCTGTTGGTTTTGGCGGATATTTCTCCGGATTTTCTTCAGTACCAGTAATTACCAAAACGGGCGACTGTTATTTTGGACTGCTTCTTCAGGTTGATAATTCGTACGATTCTTACCAATGGTTTTTGAATAGTGTGGCGATTCCCGGAGCGACTTCTTTTTCTATAAACCCTGAATTGTATGGGCCTGGAGTTTACACGTGTCTGATTACAAAAAATAACTGCGAATCTAAACTTACCGATCCTTACACCTACACATCTTGTCCGCCAATCGTTAATACAACGTATAATCTCGGACTTTGCAACACAAAAGTCGTTACTCCAGCGTTTACGAATTCTACCCAAACAATCGTAAATTCCAATACCAGTATCATTGTTCCACCACAGTTCGGAACAGCGGTTATAAACCCATCTACAGGACAAATTACGTACACTCCAAATGCGACTTTGACGGCCGATACAACAGACACTTTTGTTTATTACATCCAAGGCAACGGAAATCCTTTTGACTATGAATATTTCCGTGTAACGATTAATATCGATGTGATTATCGTTACTAATGCAACTCTTACCGTTTGTGCTAATGCGAATGGCAACGGTATATTTAATCTTCCAAACGCTTCAGTAACCACAGAGTCAGGTGCGACGGTAACTTATTTTACTGATGCTGGTCTAACCAATCAGATCACAGTGCCGACAAATTTTTCTTCTGGTACCGCGATAGTTTATGCCAAAGTAACTTCACAGTACGGTTGTTCGAAAACCGCTCAGATTGCTCTCACCGTAAATCCGGCACCGAATATTAATACTGCAAATTTTAATGGAAATATATGCGATGATAATTTAGATGGGACTATTAATGTAGATTTCAGTACCGTCACTCCTCAGATTGTTACCAATTCTGTAAACTTTATTGTTAAGTATTATCTTACGGCCGCTGATGCCGCGTCAGGAACTGCAACACCTTTGCCACAGAACTGGTCTTATACTGCTAATACCACCGTTTATGTTCGTGTTGAAAGTACAAATGGATGTCCTCCAGCTTTAGGGCAGATCAATTTTACTGTGGGGCCGAAAATTCCGTTGCTTACATTAGATTACAATACGCTCGTATGTGATACCAATTGGGATGGAACAGAATCTGTAAATTTAAATATCTACAAAAATAATTTCACGGCAGATCCGTCAGTTACGCTCACATTTTACACTACATTGGCAAATGCTCAGAACGCAGTTGGAGCAATCAATGCGACACAGACAATCACACCTTCGCAAATTTTCTATGTGAGATTTCAAAGTGCAAACGGCTGTCCTTCTGTAGCAAAACTGACATTAAATTTAGATCAGCTTTCATCCTCGAACGCTACACTGACAAGCTGCTCCAATGCGAACGGATCAGCAACTTTTAATCTAACAAGTGTTATTGTAACAACTACGGCAGGAGCAACAGTCGCTTATTTCTCGGATGCGGCACTCACGTTACCGATTTCTGCACCAAACACCTATTCTTCATCGGGAGGAAATGTTTACGCTCAGGTGACTTCAGCTTTTGGATGTACAAAGACGGCGCAGATTACTTTAGTCGTTAATCCTCTTCCAAATATCAATACAACAAATTTTAACGGAGCGATTTGTGATGATAATTTTGACGGAATTATTAATGTGAATTTTAATAATGTAACATCTCAGATTGTTACTAATTCTGCAAATTTTACAGTAAAATATTATCTTACCGCCGCAGCCGCAGCCGCGGGAGGAACGAATAATCTTCCAAGTAACTGGACGTATACTACAAATACTACCGTTTTTGTACGCGTAGAAAGCGCAAACGGCTGTCCACCTGCATTTGGGCAAATCAACTTTACCGTGGGAACAAAAATCCCGCTACTAATATCTGAATTAAATACCGACGTCTGCGATCTTGATTTAAATGGAAGTGAAGCGGTAAATCTTAATAATTATAAAAACCAGTTTACACTAGATACTTCAGTCACTTTGACTTTTTACACCACACTTGCAAATGCCCAAAATGCAACCGGTGCTGTCGCCGCAAACCAGGTCATCAATAATACCGGAACATTTTTCATCCGTTTTGAAAGTCCGACTTCTTGTCCGAATACCGGAAAAATTACCGTTACATTAAAACGCGGAAAAAAATCTGATGTATTGAAAGACCAGCGGGTTTGTGATGGACAAAAAGCAATTTTAGATGCCGGCTCAGGATTTTCAGCCTACCTGTGGAATACTGGCGCAACAACGCCAAGCATCACTGCAGAACCTGGAAATTATTACGTGGATTTGACATTTAACGGTTGCGTTTACAGACAAAATGTTACGGTAACTGTTTCGCCGACTCCTGTAATTAGCAGCATACAGATTTCAGGGTCTAATGCTACTATAAATGTTTCAGGAGGTACGCCGCCTTATCAGTATTCATTAAACGGAATCGATTATCAGACCTCAAATATATTTACCGGACTTATCCGCGGACCAAAAACTGTATATGTAATCAGTGCGGATGGCTGCGCACCGGTAAAAAAAGATTTCCTGATGATCAATCTACTCAATGCCATTACGCCAAATGGCGACGGCTACAATGACAAACTTGATTACACCGATTTAAATATTAAAAATAATGTTTCAATAGAAATTGTCGACCGCTATGGCGCGATGATTTATAAGTCATCAGAAAAAAATTACGTTTGGGACGGAAAACTGGGAGGAAGAAACCTTTCTACGGGGACCTATTGGTACCTAATCAAGTGGATTGAGCCTGACACGAAATTGCCTGTTTCCTATTCTGGGTGGCTTTTAATAAAGAATAGAGAATAAAATTGTTTTATTGTTATGATTTATTAACAGTTATTGAATTTTTATTTTATTTTTGTAGAAACCGTAATTCTCATATTATGAAAAAATTTCTACTCAGTTTTGTCATGCTCCTGCTGACTGCAACATCAATGTTTGCGCAAAGAGACCGTGAACACTGGATTGCGCCTTTTTTTGACAGCTCTTCAACCGTCTACAATAAAGCACTGTATTTTTCAACGGACTCAACAACACCATTTGAGGTAAAAATTTACAGCAACAATATACAGATAGGAGCAGTAACTATTGCTTTAAACAACCCTCAAGTGTTTTTTCTACCGCAGAATACAACTACTGATCCCGATGTAGATCCTGTTGAGATGAGCAACAACAACCAAGCATATACAGCAATTAATAAAGGCATTTATACATCCGGTCCAAAAGAATATTTTCTTACGCTACGCATCTACAACGGTTCTCATGGTGAAATTCTGACATCCAAAGGTAAAGCAGGATTGGGAACTACTTTTTATGCAGCTCCTGCACCAACCACAACTACCACGGGAGGTTACAATTTTACTGCAGCAGTATTGGCTACTGAAGATAATACAAGTGTAACGGTTACAGGGTTTAATGCAGGGGTAGTTTTCATCAATCAGCCTGCTACTACGAATACGATAACTTTTACCTTAAACAAAGGACAATCATATATACTTGCCGGAACCTCAACATCAAGTGGAAATTCAACAGGATTTATCGGAGCGAAGATCGTTTCCACAAAACCCATTACGCTGACAAACGGAAATTCCAACGGATTTTATGCCACTTCCGGCGGTGTTGACGGCTCAGATTTAATTCTGGATCAGTCTGTACCTGCAGACCGTTTAGGTAAAGAGTTTGCGATGATCAGAACTTTAGGTGCCCTCAATACTGGTTACAACATGGAAGGTGGAATGATTGTGGCAACCGAAAACAATACAGAGATTTTTCTGAATAACGGAGGAAGTCCGGTAGCGACAATTAATGAAGGAGAATTTTACAGAATTCTTGATGCTGATTATGTGCAGCAAGGTACATCTACACACTACAATATTTTCGTAAGAGCAAGCAAAAATGTGTATCTCTACCAATTTGTTTCCGGTAATTCAAATGCCAGAAACAACGGTGGTTACAATTACATTCCACCTTTGAACTGTTTTCTTCCCAAGAAGATTGAGCAGATTGGTAAAGTGAATGAAATGCCAATCAGCGTTCCTGCACCTCCAAATCCTAATAATCCTCCAGTTTCAGGCCAGCCTACAAGCACATTCCTTTTAAAACTGAATATAATTACCGAGGCCGGAGCAACGGTTCTTGTAAATAATGTTGCGCCGACGGCAGCTGAAGGACCATATCCACTTTCAGGTAACTCTCAATGGGTAACTTATGCTATAAGCGGTGTTCAGGGCAACCTGACGATTACCTCAACAAAAGCGGTGACCGCTGGTGTAAATGGCGGATACAGCACTGCGGGATACGGCGGTTATTTTGCCGGATTCTCATCAGTTCCTTTAATTTCAAAAGTTACTGGCGTATGTATTCCTGGGATAATTTTAGAAGTTCCGGATAATTTTGATACTTATCAATGGTATTTAAATGGAGTTGCAATACCGGGCGCCACATCCAATACATACACACCTACAGTTGCCGGGAATTATACCGTAAATGTGACAGTTGGCACCTGCCCGGGAGTAACAACGCCTGTTTTTAAAGTATTTAAATGCTTGCAGGAAACCAATACAACATTAGTTATCTGCGGAATAAAAACAATTACTCCTGCATTCACCAGCTCCACTCAAACCATTGTGCCTGGCACAGTTCAGATTTTGACGCCGCCATCATCAGGTACAGCTGTGGTAAACCCTACTACCGGAGTCATAACCTATACGCCACAGGCTGGCTTTCTCGGCACCGTTACCATGGTTTATCAGTTCTGCGGTAATGCAACAGAATTTATAGACTGTGAAAAAGTGACACTTACACTACAGGTTGTGCCTTTTATCGTGACAGACCGTACAATTTTCGCGTGCCAGTATGATGGTAAAGCATATTTTGATCTTACCAGCGCCAATGTTACTGATACCACAGTGCCTTTTGTAAGAAAATATTATCCTACACTCGCAGATTTGAACGCAGGCACAAATGAAATTACCAATCCAACCGTATATTTTTCGGGAGAGGGTTTTATCTATGTGAAAGTAACAACATCGGAAGGTTGTGAGGCAACTGCTAAGATCACTTTGAAATTCTATCCTTCACCAATTGTAAATGATGCGACAATCAGCCAGTGTTTCCTTGAAATAAATGAAACGCAGGCAAAATTTGATCTGAATACAGCGGTTGTTACTTCACAGTCCCCAATTACGAAAAGGTTTTATCCAACATTTACAGATGCGAACAACGGTACCAACGAAATTTTAGCCAATCTTGCTGCGAACTATTTCTCTACGGATGCAACTGTCTACGTAAGAGTTTACAGTGCACAGGGCTGCTACAGCATCGCAAAAATTACTTTAAAAGTAATTCCGCCAAAAAGATCGGCACAGCTTGTTGACAAATTTATATGTATCGATGACCGTACAACATTGGATGCAGGGCCAGGTTACCAATCTTATACATGGAGTACCGGTGCTACGACGCAGTCTATTCAAGGTGTGCCTGTCGGAGAATATTGGGTTCTTTTAAAGGACAACGGATGTTCTGTAAAACAGTTTGTGAAAGTGAAAAAAATTCAGGATCCTGTTATCACTTCTGTTGAAATTTCAAATAATACCGCAACTGTAATTGCAACAGGCGGCACAGCACCATATCAATATTCGATTGATGGACTGAATAACTGGCAAACTTCAAATGTATTTACCAATTTAACAAGAGGTCAGCATACATTCTTTGTAAAAGATTCTTACAACTGTGCTCCTGTTTCTACAGAAATCACGGTTCCGAATCTCATCAATGCCATTACGCCAAACGGTGACAATAAAAATGATTACATCGATTACCGTGAATTGGCTTACAAAGAAAATCTCACGTTTACGATCTATGACAGATATGGAAACAAAATTTTCATGGGCGATAAGTTTAATAACTTCAGATGGGACGGTAAGCATTTCGACAAGAAAATTCTCACAGGAACCTATTGGTATCATATCTCCTGGAATGAGCCGAATGCACAGAAAACTCCGGTAAAATACACGGGCTGGATTCTGGTAAAAAACAGAGAATAACATTAATTTAAGAAAAAAGCCACAGTCTAAAAGCTGTGGTTTTTTTACCTTAATTCATTTTATTTAGAAAAACATAAACAGATTATATATGAAGAAAATTCTACTTATTTTCATTTTACTGCTTTCAGGTTTAAACCTGACAAAAGCACAGCGGGATACCGAGCACTGGATTGCTCCTTATTTCGCGTCAACATCGTACACGCAGGCGCTGTATCTTTCAACAGATTCTCTCACGCCATTTACGGTAACTATTTTTAGTAACAATGTTTCGCTGGGAACTGTTTCAATCAGTAAAGGAAGTCCGCAGATATTTACTGTACAGCCGGGTTTCATTTCTACAGCAAATACAGCCGAGGCGTTCGCTGTTATTAATAAAGGTCTTTACCTGAACGCTCCGAAACCTTTCTACTGTACGATGAGAATGGTGAGCAGTACGACGCACGCCGAGATTGTTACCAGTAAAGGAAAAGCCGGTATCGGAACCGAGTTTTTTGTAGCGGCAACGCCGTCTCCATTCAGCACCAGCGGAAATAATTTTTCGGCTGGCGTTTTGGCAACAGAAAACAATACCACCGTTACTGCAACATGGAGCGCTACGGCACCTATTACTTTTGTAGGAGCCACTCCAACGACTAACACGCATACATTTGTTTTAAATAAAGGTCAGTCTTTCATTTTTGCAGGTTTGGGAACCAATGCTGCGAATATGGATAAATTTATAGGTGCCAAAATCGTTTCTGACAAACCCATTACGCTTACCAATGGCAATGTAAACGGAAATTTCGGAACAGGATCTTCAAGCGGATCAGATGCCGTTCTCGATCAGTCGGTGCCTGTTAACCGTCTTGGAAATACTTTTGCCATGGTGCGCACACGCTCTACTGCAGCAGATCTTGAAGGTGGGATTATCATCGCAACCGAAGATAACACGCAGGTTTTCCTTAACGGTAATGCGGCACCAGCTGCAACTTTAAATCAAGGGCAATGGTACAGAATTTCGGGAGCGAGCTACATTACGCAAGGTCCGAATCATGCGAATATGTTTATTTCTACCAGTAAAAACGTATACTTATATCAGTTTGTGGCAATCACAAACAGTAATGCAACGTGTGGTTTTAATTACATTCCGCCTCTCAACTGTTTCTTACCAAGAAAAATTGATGAAATTGCAAAAATTAATGAAATGCCTACCGGTGCCGGAGGCGCGAGTGCCACGCCGAGTGGAACCATCGTCAAATTAAATATTTTAACGGAAGCTGGTGCCGTCGTAACAGTAAATGGTGTTGCTCCTACTGCTGCGCAAGGACCTTTTACGGTAACAGGAAATACAAATTGGGTAACTTACGGCATCGAAGGTTTATCAGGAAATGTTACAGTACTTTCCAATAAAGCAGTAACTGCAGGAATTAACGGTGGATACAGCACGTCAGGCTACGGCGGATATTTTGCAGGATTCTCGTCAATTCCTCTAATTGCCAAGCAAACCGGCGACTGTATTCCGGGGCTTGTTTTGGAAGTGGATGATGGCTACGACACCTACCAGTGGTTTAGAAACGGAAATCCTATCGTGGGAGCAACAACGTATTCTTATACGCCGACACAATCAGGAAATTATACGGTAAGAATTACCGTCGGTTCTTGTCCGCCAGCGATAACTCCGGTTTACAAAGTTTTCACGTGTTTACAGCAAACTACTGCAACAAGAATTCTCTGTGAAGGTTACATTAATATTGCTCCGCAATTCACTTCATCTACGCAGACTGTGGTGCCGGGAACGGTACAGATCGTTACGCCGCCTGCAAACGGCACAGCAATCGTAAACCCGACAACTGGCGTTATCGGATACACACCAAATTTTGGTTTTGTAGGAACTGATACTATCAAATATAAATTCTGCGGAAATGATCCTGAATTTGTCGACTGCGAACAGATTACACTTACGCTTACCGTTTCCGAAAGTCCGGCAGTAAATAATGCAACTTTAAGAACTTGCTATTTGGAAGCCAATATTTCAACAGGATTATTTAATCTGACAAACGCTTCGGTAACTCTTGTCACAGGAACTACTAAAAAATATTATCCTTCGCCTACAGATGCAAACAATCAAACCAACGAGATTTTAAATCCCACCAATTACATCGCGCCAAATGGCGTTGTCTATGTAAGGGTTTCAAATGCTAACGGCTGTTACAGAGTTGCAGAAATAACTTTAGTGGTCATTCCGCCGACAAAATCCGACGTTTTAAAAGATAAAATCATCTGTATCGAAGACACGACGTCGCTTGATGCCGGACCGGGATTTAATTCTTATCTGTGGAGCACCGGTGCAACAACGCAGGTTATCACTAATGTGATGGTCGGTAATTATTATGTTGACCTCAAAACCGGCGACTGTATCACCAGACAGAAAGTAACCGTTTACCCTTCAGAACAACCTGTGATTGCCAATATTGATATTAGTACAAATACGGCTACGGTGACTGTTGTTGGTGGCACAGCGCCATATCAGTATTCGCTTGATAACTCAAAATGGCAGGCATCAAATGTTTTTCCGGATCTTCCGCGCGGAGAAGTTACCATTTATGTAAAAGATTCTTATGACTGCGAACCGATCATGGTAACTGTAACTATACCAAATCTGATAAACGTAATCACGCCAAACGGCGACGGCGTTAATGATATTTTAGACTACTCTGCTTTGGCCAAAAAGAAAAATCTTTCGGTTCAGATTTACGACCGTTACGGCGTTCAGATATATCAGGGAACTAAAGAAAACGGGTATAAGTGGAACGGAACCATCAACGGTGGCAAAAAAGTAAATACCGGAAATTACTGGTACAGCGTGAGCTGGACAGAAAACACCAAAAAAGCTTCTGAAGTGAAATTCTCCGGTTGGATTCTGGTGAAAAACCGAGAATAATTATTATTTAAAATAATTTGCAATACCACGGCTGCACGGTCGTGGTTTTTTATTGAGTTTTAAACAAAACCTCAATTATTATTATTAAATTTGTTGGAAAATCGAGGTCAGATGAAGAAAATTCTATCCTTTTTTCTTGTTTTTTATGTATTCTCTATTTCTTTTGCTCAATTGGATAGAGAGCATTGGTTTGCGCCTATGATTGATCGGGTAAACAACCCGAATCCTTACCAGAAACTCTATCTTTCGACCAACCGTACTACGCCTTTTCCAGTGACGATTTACAATAATAATGTGGTGATCGGCACGGTAACAATCAGTAAGAACAATCCGCAAAAATTTGACATTCTCAGAGATTTCATCATAACAACCAGCCAAACCGATCTTTTCACACCCACTACGAAAGGTTTATATCTGAAGGCAGAGTTTCCTTTTTACGCCAATCTTAGATTTTCAGTTCTGAATCATGCTGAAATTATTACTTCAAAAGGCATCGCTTCCACCGGACTTACTTTTCATGCAGCGAGTGCGCCGATTACTGTCGTAAACGGAATTTTAAATTTTATGACCAGCGTTTTAGCGACGGAAGACAATACAACGGTGACTGTTTCGGGCTATAAACCGACCGTTCAGTTTTCGAACGGAACCAACGGAACGACGACAACTACATTTTCATTTACTTTAAATAAAGGACAATCTTACATCATCGACGGCATTGGCGACCTTACCGGAAACGCTGACGGTTTTATTGGTGCTAAAATTCAGTCGAATAAACCTATTAACGTTACCAACGGTAATTTTAACGGGCAATATGCCGGAAATATTCCTACGAGTTCGGATATTCTGATGGATCAGTCGATTCCGGTTGAACAGCTCGGAACCGAGTTTGCGCTCGTCAAAGGAAACGGAACGATTGGAAGCAATATGGAAGGCGCTCTGATTGTTTCCACAGAAATCAACACACAGGTTTATGTTAATAATGAACTGACGCCTTACGCGGTTTTAAATGTTGGCGAATACGTTGTAATTCCGGACACGAAATATCAACTTCAGGGGACTACTGGACATTATAATCTTTATTTAAGAACAACAAAAAAAGCTTACGTATATCAGCTGCTTGCCGGCGATTCTGTTTCCGGATCTCAGGTGGCGACCGGTGGATTTAATTTTATACCGGCGCTCAACTGCTATTTACCGAAACAGATTAACGAGCTCGGTTTAATCAATGAAAATTTTGTACACTCAAATGCCAATCCGAACGGTATTTTAAATATTCCAACCAAACTAAATCTCATCACAGAACGTGGCGCCGTCGTAACGGTAAATGGTGTCACTCCGCCAGCAACGACCGGACCTTTTGACATGACAGGAACGACAAGTTGGGTCACGTACGGAATTCCAAATACGGTTGGTACGATTACGATTTTGTCAAATAAAGCAATCACCGCAGGAATTACTGCGGGAAGTGACGCCGTGGGTTATGGTGGTTTTTTTGCCGGATTTCCCACGCAACCTGTTATTTTAAAAACAGGCGACTGCGTTCCCGGAATTGTGCTGACCGTAGATCCAATTATTTATGAAAGTTACCAGTGGTACGTCAACGGAAATTTAATTCCGGGAGCGACATCTAGTTCGTATACACCGACTCAATCCGGATTTTTTACGTGTGCAGTAACTCAGGGAAGTTGTGCGCCGCTCATCACAGTTCCGTTTAAAGTTTTAAACTGCACGAAATTAACTGCTGAGGTTTTCAACATCTGTACATCAAAAATATTTACTCCGACATTTACGACAAGCACGCAAACGCCAGTGCCTTCAACTGTCGCGATCACAACGCCACCGACTTTGGGAACTGCAGTCATTAATACAGCAACCGGCGTCATTACGTACACCGTGACAAATCCTAATGTTGCCGGAACAGATACTTTTACGTATACCTTCTGTGGAAATAATGCCACGTTCCCAGATTGTGAAACGGTGACGGTAACGCTCAACATTCAGCCTGTAACTGTAAATAACGCGACACTCACCGTATGTAATATCAATGGCACCGGAACTTTTAATCTTTCTAATGCAGTTGTCACAAGCAGTTCTCCGATAACTTTTGCGTATTACACAAGTTTACTGGCAGCGCAGAATGAAGACGCGGCAGGTCAGATTAATAATTTTACAAGCTATACCGCACCAAACGGAACCGTCGTTTACGCGGTTGTAAAAAATGCAACCGGCTGTAAAAATATTGCGCATATTACTTTGAATCTTTTTCCTTTAGCGGTTGTAAATGCAGCAAACATCGGAAATGTATGCGATGAAAACTTTGACGGTATTTACACCTTAAATCTTACGACGCTTACGCAGTCAATTCTAAACAATCCAGCTTACTTTACCAACGTGCGGTATTACGCAGATCTCGCCAATGCCAATCTCGGAAACAACAATACGCTTCCAAACAACTATACTTATACAGTCAGTACAACGATCTATATTCGCGTAGAATCACCCGATGGCTGCGCGCCAGTTATTCAGCCGATAAATCTTACAGTCGGAACAAAAATTCAGTTGCTGACCAACGCGGTGACCACGACTTTTTGCGATGATGATTTTGACGGAATAAAAGACGTGAACATCGGGCAGTTTATTTCGCAGTTTACGACAGATTCTCAGGTAACTTATGCAGTTTACGGCACGCTGTCAAATGCGCAGAATGAGGTAAATCCTTTAAGCAGTCCGGTTAATTTTACAGGAACGCAAACGGTTTTTATTAGATTCAAAAAGCCTGGATTTTGTTCAGCAATCGGAACGCTGACGATCACCGTTAAAATTCCAAAAAAATCTGATATTCTATTCGATAAGAAAATCTGTCCAAAAACAAAAACAACATTAGATGCAGGCCCAGGATTCGACACATACGTCTGGAGCACCGGCGCTACTACTCCATCGATTATCAATGTTGGCGCAGGAAATTACTGGGTAGATCTTACGGTGAACGGATGTACGTACCGCCAGTTTGTAAATGTTTCTGAATCTGTTTTACCGGTCATCACGCAGATTGACATCAACGGAAATACCGTAACAATTACTGCGACCGGAGGAACGCCACCTTATGAATATTCGATCGACGGTATCAACTGGCAGACTTCAAATGTCTTCAATGATGTTTCGCGAGGAACTTATACTGCTTACGTTCGTGATTCTTTGAAATGCGATGTGGTGAAAGAGCCTTTTGTAATTATCAACCTCATCAATACGATTACACCAAATGGCGACGGAACCAATGACGTGATTGATTATTCTGCGCTGATGACAAAGAGTAATCTTGAATTCAGAATTTTTGACCGATACGGCGCTGAGGTTTTCCGCGGGACGCCAACCAATAAATTTACTTGGGACGGAAATATGAAAGGCCGTCCGGTTTCTACCGCGACCTACTGGTATTTTATCAGCTGGACGGAAAGAAATACAATAACAGTAAAATACAGCAGCTGGCTTTTGGTGAAGCACCGAAACAACAGTCTTTGGGATCGGTAAACAATGTTTTTTTTTGTTTAAATAACATTCATTAACAAAATCAGATTAAAGTTTAATAAAATTTTAACCCTATAAATTCAGCCGAAATCTAATACTGACACGATTCTTGCGTACTTTTGCGGTATCAATATGAAGTACTTATACACGCTGATTTTATCACTTTTTCTGTCGCAGCTGAATGCACAGAAAATCTCCGGAGAAGTTTTTTTGCGTGATAATTCTGTGCTTTACCTAAACGCGGTTTATGTAACCAACGTAAACACATTACGTACAGTTCTTACCAATTACAACGGCGATTTTTCCATAGATGCCAGTCCTGGCGATGTCATCAGATTTACCTCGATCGTTACAGAAAGGCGGGATGTAAAAATAACTCCCGAGATGTTTTCCACTAAAAATGTGGTTGAACTGAAAATTGCCTATCACGATATTCAGGAAGTTGTTATCAGCCGATTCCGGCCGACTGGAAATCTCCGCTATGATTTGAATTCGTTACGGAAAGAAGATAAAGTTTACGCTTTAAAAAAGATTATCGGACTTCCGGAACCCAAAGGAGACGGCAAATCACCGGATCTTCCGCTGGCAGGTTTCCGTGATGGCGGTTTAACGTTCAGCATTGAGAGTATATTTGATGTTCTGAGCGGCGAACGGAAAAAGAAACAGCGATTCTTAGCTTACGAGCGAATGAATAACTCGGTAACCCAAGTGAAAAATTATTTGGGTAAAGATTATTTTACAAGATTAAAAATTCCTGAAAACCTGATTGACAATTTCCTTCAGTTTGTGTATTCATCAGAGAATATTGAAAGCTATGTGCAGGGCGGAAATCTTGATGCAGTGAAAATTCCTATCGAGAAATATCTTCCGGTATATCAGCGCAGACTGCGCAATTCGAATCTTCAGGATGTGCTGAAATAAGAGATCTTAAATAGTAGAGTTAATTTTTATTTGCAACTCACTTTCAGATATTTATTTTTATCATTACTTTTGCGCCATAAAACAAAAACGCAAATAAAAACAAAAATTTCCGTTACTCTTTGTAAGGAAATATCTAAAAAAAGTCTAATCAAACAAGTTGATATGAAAAAATTATTTCTTCTTCTGGCGACCGTGTTGTGTACGGTGATAAGCGCTCAGAAGAAAAACAAGGATTATGCCGATATTTTAAAAAGTAAAAATATTTACGAAATCAACGCTTTCCTGCGTGACGCTCATCCTGATGATCCGAGGCGTTCGATCATGAAGCCAAAGGTGATGGATATGATGCGCGAATATATTCAGTATGCAAAACCAGGCGACCCGAAAGTGCGACAGATGCAGGATTGGCTTGCGCTTCTTAAAAGGCGTTCTTCTACAAAAATCACTTTTGAAGAGATGAACGAGAACATCAAGAAAAAGCAGATTGCCAAATATCAAAAACAACTTCAGGTGGGCCAGGCAGCGATTGTCTACAAACCAAGTTCGCCGCAAAACGTATATGCCGTAACGCCGACCGCTACAAATGTAACGCCGATTCCCGATACTGAAGCGTCTGAATTTAACTCATTGATGTCTGAAAATCCGTCTGAGCACAAAAATAAAACAGTGAAAATTCTGAACTCCCTTTTTGATAATGATCCAAACTCGAAAGAATGTATCATTATGATCGAAAACAAGTCTGACTGTAATATTATTGTAAGAATTGAAGGTATCGGAAATACGAAATACAGACTTCCGGTTCCGGCGCACGGCGACAACTCGATCGTAGTTGCCAAAGGCGATTACCTGATGACAAGTTTGGTTTGCGGAGCACAGTTTGCATCTCAGAAATCGATTCAGAAGCCTTTGATGGTTGCTTTAGGAAGTTCAAAATAATAAAATTTGGTGAGGATTTAATGGGCAAAAATAAACTGGCAAGATTTGCCGAAAATAAAACTTTACCAAACGTATTGCAGCCCACGCGTGAGGAAGCGATCAACGGTTTTCCGCTCAAAGGAAACTGGCATAAAGATTTTTTTAAAAATGATCTGCCTATTGTTCTTGAGTTGGGCTGTGGCAAAGGCGAATACTCAGTTGGATTGGCCAAAACTTTTACGGACAAAAACTTTATTGGTGTTGATATAAAAGGCGCGAGATTTTGGTTCGGTGCTAAAGAAGCGGTCGAAAACGACATGAATAATGTTGCATTTTTGCGATCACAGATTGAGCTTATCGACCATTTTTTTGGTGAAAATGAAGTGGATGAAATCTGGATTACTTTCCCAGATCCTCAGATTAAATACCGGAGAACGAAGCACAGATTAACACATCCAGATTTTCTGGAACGTTATAAAAAGTTCTTAAAGCCCGGCGGAATAATTCATCTTAAAACAGACTCAGAGTTTTTGCACGGCTACACTTTGGGATATCTTCAGGGTGCCGGTTATGAAATTGTAAGCGCTCATCACGATATCTATGGCGCACCCGAATATGATCCAGGAACGCCTCATTTGCGTGACATCCGGACCTATTACGAAGAATTGTTTTCGAAAAAAGGAAAGACGATTACGTATATCAAGTTTAAAATATCATAAATCCGTTTTTACACATTATAGTGAGACAATGGCGTTTTTGCATTAACACATTGATAAATAAAATGGAAGATCTCTAAATGATCTTCTATTTATATTTACATTTGATTCAAAATATTCAAAACCATGCCCAGTCTTTCTCCGAAAACCAATATTTTAGGTTTCGACAATGCGTATCATCTTCTGCGACGCACAACCTACAATATTACCAAAGCCAGAATTCTTGAATATTCTGTCAAGACACCGCAGGATGCGATCACGGCCCTTTTCACTTTTACTGCACCTTCGCCGCCTTCGCCGCTCAACAATTTGGGAGAAACGATCGTTCCGACAGCCGCAAATCCTACGGTTACAGATTCTCAAAATACAGTCAATTCAGTACGGAATGATCTTTTCTGGTGGCTTTACAGCGCATTGAAAGATAATTCTGCGCAACATCGCATCGCATTTTTTCTTCATCTGATGTTTGTGGCTGATGACAATGCTTCATTTTGGACAAATTATGATTATAAAGAACTTCTAAGATTTCACACCAATGGAAGCCTGAAGGATCTTGCGGTACGGATGACGATGAATCCACGGATGCTGACTTTTCTCAATAATAATCTGAACCAGAATACAAGTCCGAATCAAAATTACGCACGGGAATTTCTGGAATTATTTACCATTTTAAAAGGTCCGCAGATTGCAACCGGCAATTACACCAATTACACCGAAGTTGATGTACAGCAGGCGGCAAAAGTTTTGACAGGTCTTACGCTCACAAACACGATTCAGCTTGATAAAACGGCGAGACTGACATCACTAGATCCTTTGACGAATCTTCCGACGGGCGAAATAAAAATCAACAAGCACGACACAGGAAGCAAGACTTTTTCTTCAGCGTTTTCAGGACAAACCATCGCTGGCGGGAATACCGAAGCAGCGATTAAAAGTGAGCTTCAGAATTTCGTGAATATGGTTTTTAATCAGGAAGAAACGGCCAAAGCCTATTGCCGGAGAATATACCGCTACTTTGTCGGACGCGAGATTACAACAGACATTGAAAATGGAATTATTGTTCCGATGGCAACAGCTTTAAAAGCCGACAATTACAATATTCTTCCTGTACTGGGAACACTTCTGAAAAGCAAACATTTTTATGATGAAGAAGATGCGATCAGTGGTGATCAGACTTACGGCAGTTTGGCAAGAAGTCCAATCGATTTGTATCTTCACATGTTTTCAATTCTTCAACTTCAAATGCCTCCTTACGCAACAAATCCGTCTGCGATTCACAGTCTGATGAATGTAGTGAACACGTATTCTACGAATATGGGACTGCCGATTTTCCGGCCGCAGTCGGTGAACGGCTACAGCGGTTACAGCAGCAGTCCGAATTATGATAAAAACTGGATCACGACGTCGTCACTGAGAATTCGCTATAACAATACAATCGATTATCTGATCAATGGGTTGACGTATAACGGATTCTTATTTAAACTGAATACTCCTGCATTTGTTCGCGACAGCGGATATTTTTCTGCGCCGGGAAATGCAGACACTCTACTCAACGAATTTCTGGAAATGATGTTTGCTTTTGTACCAACCGGAAGCCGGTATGATGAACTTAAAACCGCTTTCCTGAATAACCTCAGCGTCACTAACTGGAATAATGAGTGGAACGCATATCTGAATACCAATAACGCTACAAGCGTAAAAATCGCGCTCGACCGCCTTGTAAAAGCCGTGATTAAATCTCCCGAATTTCAAATAATGTAGATCATGAACAGAAAAGAATTTATAAAACTCCTCTCTCTGGCTGGCGTCGGTTCACCGTTTTATCTGAATGGAATGCCTTCGCGATTCATGAATCAGTTTTTGGACTTTCAGCTAAACTGCGATGTGGTGAACGACCGCGCATTGGTTATCTTAAGACTTGCCGGAGCCAATGACGGTCTCAATACCGTAATTCCGGTGAGCCAGTACAGCACGTACGCAGCTTTAAGACCGAATATAAAAATCGCCAGCAGCGGAACGGGAAGTTATATTCCGCTTGATACAACGGTTTCTTCAGGGAAATTGGTAGGATTAAATCCTGCGATGACCGGCTTTAAAAGTTTATATGACAACGACAAACTTCTTTTAATGAACGGAGTTGGTTATCCGAACCCGAATTATTCGCATTTCAGATCAGAAAACCTCATGTTTTCAGGAAAAGATGGCGGAACGAGCGCAGATCTGCTTGACGGAATTTTCGGAAGATATCTGGCAGCTTTATATCCGGGATTAGCTGGAAATCCGACAACTTTGAGTCCGGATCCTTTGGCGATTCAGATGGGAAATTTAAATCCCTGTCTTTTCTATGAACATACGACCGAGAAAAATATTGAATACAATATTACCGGATTTCAGAGCTCGCTTTTCACCAAGGTTAATGTTCCGAATTCTGAATATAATGATCTTTTGACTTACATTAAAGGCGTTGCTGTGAGCATGGATTCTTATTACAACCGTGTGATGCAGGTTTTCAACTCAGGAAATAATTCGACCGTTACCTATCCAAATTCCAGCCTTGGAAAGCAGCTTAAAACAGTCGCTAAAATGATTAAAGGCGGCAGCAAAACGAAAATTTTCCAGGTCAATCTAACGGGTTTTGACACACACGTGAATCAGGTTCAGGCAGGAAGTACCCATTTGGGCGCGCATGCGAATCTTTTGGCAGATATTTCGAACAGTATCGCCGCTTTTCAGGACGATATTCAGCAGCTTGGAATTGCGAATAAAATAATGACCGTAACATTCAGCGAATTTGGACGCCAGGTGCGCGAAAATGCAAGTGTAGGAACAGATCATGGCGATCTTGCACCTTTCTTTGTCATCGGAAACGCTGCAGCTTCCGGAATTTTGGGTGATCATCCGGTTTTTACGAATAACACTAATTTTTTATATAATCAAAACCAGAGAAAATACGATTACCGCCAAATCTTCGCATCGCTTTTACAGGATTGGCTGGGCGCAAGTACGAGTCTGATGATTACTTCCGAACTTGACTATTACGTAACGGGCGGACAGAAGGTTGATGTCATCAAATCTGGGCAAAAAGCAACTGCAGTTTGCGCAACTTTGGGAACAGAAAATAGTATTGCTGACAGCGGCTTTAAAATTTATCCAAATCCTGCGAGCAACTTCGTTTACGTTGAATTTGCAAAACGTCCGCGCGGAAATGTGGCTTTTCAGATTTTTGATATGAGCGGACGAATGATTTTGCAGCGATCTGATCATTCGGCAAATGACCGTCTGGAAATTAATGTTTCTTCTTTCTCACCCGGAACTTATATGCTTCATGTAGAAACCGATGAAAACGAAATCACGAAGAAACTCATTATTTCAAAATAATTTCATTAAAAATAAAACTCCGCTCAAAACCATGAGCGGAGTTTTTTATGAAAGATAAAAAAATCTTAATTATTCTGCAGCTGCATCAGTTTCGAAATCTGCGTCTTTATCAGCAGAAACCACTTCACCTTCTTCTTTAGATTTTTCTTTATCAGCTTTTCTCTGAGTCTGACCTTCTTTGATAGAATCTGAAACTACGTTTAAGATCATATCGATAGATTTTGAAGCATCATCGTTTCCTGGGATTACGAAGTCTACTTTTCTTGGGTCAGAGTTTGTATCAACAATACCGAAAACAGGAATACCTAATTTCTTAGCTTCCGTTACAGCGATGTGTTCTCTCATGATATCTACAACGAAGATTGCAGAAGGAAGACGCACCATATCTGAGATAGAACCTAAGTTTTTCTCAAGATTAGCTCTCTGTCTGTCTACCTGTAATCTTTCTTTTTTAGATAAAGTTTCGAACGTACCGTCTTTCTTCATTTTGTCGATAGAGTTCATCTTCTTTACAGCCTTTCTGATCGTAACGAAATTCGTCAACATACCTCCCGGCCATCTTTCTGTGATATAAGGCATATTAAGTTCAGCAGCATGCTTAGCAACCACTTCTTTCGCCTGCTTTTTAGTTGCTACGAAAAGAACTTTTTTACCTGCAGAAGTTAATTTCTCCAAAGCTACACAAGCTTCATCCAATTTAACAGCTGTTTTATGTAAGTCTACAATGTGAATACCGTTTTTCTCCATAAAAATGTACGGAGCCATATTTGGATTCCACTTTCTGGTCATGTGACCGAAGTGTACGCCAGCCTCTAGGAGGTCTTTTACATTTGCTTTTGCCATGTTTTCTGTTTTTGTTAGTTTACTTTCCGTCTTTTAAACAATCAACAACTTCTTTAGATGGGAGAAGTGTTTGGATGCTAAACGTAACGGGCAAAGTTGCTGTTTGGCTGATTGCTTTTGGCAACTGGCTTCCCAGCTTGGGTTAAAAAATAATTTTTTAAAAATTTTTCTAAAGCTATCCGCCATAAGCCAATAGCCATACGCTTTTTTAACGTTTTGAGAACTGGAATCTCTTTCTTGCTTTTTTCTGACCTGGTTTCTTTCTTTCTACCATTCTTGCATCTCTTGTAAGCAAACCTTCCGGCTTCAGCAATAATCTGTACTCTGCATTGATCTCGCAAAGCGCTCTGGAGATACCCAATCTCACCGCTTCTGCCTGACCTGTATTTCCACCACCGAAAACATTCACGGTAACGTCGTACTGACCAACAGTCTCAGTAAGGATAAATGGCTGATTTACTTTGTAAACCATTACATCTGTAGAAAAATATACCTTAGCATCTTTACGGTTTACGGTAATGTTTCCAGTACCCGGCTTCACATAAACTCTTGCTACAGCAGTTTTTCTTCTTCCGATTTTGTGAACTATAGACATAATTAATTATTTAAATTCGTTAACATTAATTGTTTTCGGCTGCTGCGCTTCGTGCTTATGCTCAGTTCCTTCATATAGATAAAGGTTTTTGAACAATGCAGATCCCAATCTTGTTTTTGGAAGCATACCTTTTACAGATTTCTCCAATACTTTCATAGGGTCTTTCGCCAAAAGCTCAGTAGCTGTCATAGACTTCTGACCACCAGGATAACCTGTATGCCAGATATAAGTCTTGTCTGCCCACTTGTTTCCGGAAAGTGTAATTTTCCCAGCATTCAAAACAATTACATTATCACCACAATCTACATGGGGTGTAAAGTTTGCTTTGTGCTTACCTCTCAAAATCTTTGCAACCGTAGAAGCTAGTCTTCCTAACGGCTGTCCTTCAGCGTCTACCACAACCCATTCTTTATTTGCAGTAGCTTTGTTCGCTGAAACAGTTTTGTAACTTAATGTATTCACACGTTTTAGTTAAAGATTAAACATAATTTTCCCCGTAAGGGTGTGCAAAGGTACATATAAATTTTCTATTGTGAAAACTTATCTTCCTATTGACGCTTTTTATTATCCAAATAATTAAGATTCAGAAATTTGACTTAGAATTTTCAGCTTTTTATTTTCTCAATGATTTTGTTGATCTCACGCTTGCCACGACATAATATGCAACAAAAACTGTAGAGAATTTCAGGATCGCAGGTATCGCCAACTCAAGATTAAAAATTAAAGTTCCCACGATGACAAGCAGAGCCATCGCCGAAAAAGAAATCAAAAGTTTTTGCCCGATTGAAAATTCAGGAGTATCTAAATAATAGGATAAGCCCCAGGAAAGACCGAGCGCCACAGCATAAAACAAATCGAGCGTGATATTTTCGCTGTCTAAGAAAAAATAGTTAAACGCAAAACTGATTGCCGTTCCCAGCAAAAAAAATAAAACTGCTTTTTTCATTTCGAAATAATAAGCTGCAAAAATAGAGATTTAAAAATCGTCTTTAAAACCTCACTGCCTTTTCGATGAAACTTATTATCCGAAAACGCTTACAGTACATCTGAAAATTAAAACAGAAGCAGTAGGGGCTGAAATCAGTTCCTATATTATTATTATATTTGAACTTTAAGAAAATTTCTAGATTTCAATATGGAAACCCAAAAATATACTCCAACAAACAAAGTAAGAATTGTAACAGCAGCGTCGTTATTCGACGGGCACGATGCGGCCATCAATATTATGCGTCGTGTGATTCAGGGAACAGGATGCGAAGTCATTCACCTTGGTCACGACAAATCTGCTGAAGAGGTTGTAAACACAGCTATTCAGGAAGATGCCAACGCTATTGCATTAACTTCATATCAAGGTGGTCACAACGAATATTTTAAATACATCTACGACCTTTTAAGAGAAAAAAACTCGCCGCAAATCAAAATTTTCGGTGGCGGCGGCGGCGTAATTCTGCCAGAAGAAATCGAAGATATTATGTCTTACGGAATCGACAGAATTTATTCTCCGGACGATGGCCGTGAACTTGGTTTACAGGGAATGATCGATGATTTGGTGAAAAGATCAGATTTTCCAACTGGAAAAGACGTTAAAGCTGAAGATTTAGATTCAATTAGTTTTGAAAACTCTACCAGCATTGCAAAAATCATTTCAGCCGTTGAAAACTTCTCAGAAGAAAAACCGGAATTGGTAAAAGCCATTGACGAAAAATCAAAAGATTTAAATATCCCAATCATCGGTATTACAGGTACTGGTGGAGCCGGAAAATCTTCGTTGACAGACGAATTGGTAAGACGTTTCATCCGTTCAAATCCAGATAAAAAGATTGCTATTATCTCCATTGACCCTTCAAAAAAGAAAACCGGAGGTGCATTATTGGGAGACAGAATCCGTATGAATGCGATCAACGATCCGAGAGTTTATATGCGTTCGATGGCGACGAGAGAAAACAACGTTTCTGTTTCTCCATTCATTCATTCAGCACTGAATGTGTTAAAATTAGCTCATCCAGATGTTATCATTCTGGAAACTTCGGGTATTGGACAGTCCGGTTCGGAAGTTTCGGACTTTGCGGATGTTTCAATGTACGTTATGACGCCTGAATATGGAGCTTCTACTCAGCTGGAAAAAATTGATATGTTGGATTATGCAGACTTAGTTGCATTAAATAAATCCGACAAACGTGGTGCTCTTGATGCACTTCAAGCGGTAAGAAAACAGTTTCAGAGAAATCATTTGTTGTGGGAAAGTCCGTTGGATGATATGCCGGTCTATGCGACAAAAGCATCTCAATTTAACGACCACGGAACAACTGATTTATACAATAGATTAATTGAAAAAGTTAACGACAAATATTCTGATTTAAACTTGCAAGGTTTTGTTGAACAGGAAGTTTCTGAAGACATCACAATAATTCCTCCAAAAAGAGTCCGTTATTTATCCGAAATTGTTGAAAATAACAGAATTTACGACGCTAATGTTGAAAAACAGGCAGAATTAGCAAGAAAAATGTATCACATTGAAGGCGTGAAAAAATTCCTTTCTAATGAAGCTTTGGATGCTGAATATCAAAAAGCTGAAAAAGATCTTCAACAGGAAAATATCGACTTCCTGAATAATTGGGATGATACAAAACAGGCTTTCAAAGCTGAGTTTTATTCTTATTTCGTTCGTGGAAAAGAAATTAAAGTAGAAACCTCAACAGAATCCTTATCACATTTAAGAATTCCAAAAATTTCTTTACCAAAATATACCGATTGGGGAGATTTGATCAAATGGAAAGGCCAGGAAAATCTTCCTGGAGGATTCCCATATACAGCGGGAATATATCCTTTCAAAAGAACCGGAGAAGATCCGACGAGAATGTTTGCAGGAGAAGGCGGACCGGAGAGGACGAACAGAAGATTCCACTACGTTTCTGCGGAAATGGATGCAAAACGTCTGTCAACAGCTTTTGATTCTGTGACTCTGTACGGACAAGATCCTGCTCTACCACCGGATATTTACGGTAAAATAGGAAATGCAGGAGTTTCCATCGCCACTTTGGATGATGCAAAAAAACTCTATTCCGGATTTGATTTGGTGAATGCAATGACTTCCGTTTCAATGACCATCAACGGACCTGCGCCGATGTTGCTGGCTTTCTTTATGAATGCTGCGATCGATCAGAATGTTGAAAAATATATTGCTGAACATAAGCTTGAAGCAAATGTTGAAAAAGCTTTAAAAGCAAAATTCGACGATAAAGGCTTAGAAAGACCAAAATATAACGGAGAACTTCCACCATCTAACAATGGTTTAGGTTTAAAATTATTAGGTTTAACAGGAGATGAAGTGATTCCTGCTGAAGCTTATGCTGAAATTAAAGCTAAAACAATCGCAACCGTTCGTGGAACTGTTCAGGCTGATATTTTAAAAGAAGACCAGGCTCAGAATACCTGTATTTTCTCTACTGAATTCGCTCTGAGACTGATGGGTGACGTTCAGGAATATTTTATCACAGAAAAAGTGAGAAACTTCTACTCGGTTTCTATCTCAGGTTATCATATTGCAGAAGCGGGCGCAAATCCGGTTTCTCAGTTGGCATTTACTTTGGCAAATGGCTTCACGTATGTGGAATATTATCTGTCAAGAGGAATGGACATCAATGATTTCGCGCCCAATCTATCTTTCTTCTTCTCCAACGGAATCGACCCTGAATATTCAGTGATCGGACGTGTAGCAAGAAGAATTTGGGCAAAAGCCATGAAACTGAAATACGGCGCAGACGAAAGAAGCCAGATGTTGAAATATCACATTCAGACGTCGGGACGTTCACTTCACGCGCAGGAAATTGATTTTAATGACATTAGAACAACTTTACAAGCACTTTACGCAATCTATGACAACTGTAATTCATTGCACACGAATGCTTATGACGAAGCGATTACAACTCCGACTGAGCAATCTGTAAGAAGAGCGATGGCGATTCAGTTGATTATCAATAAAGAATTAGGATTGGCGAAAAACGAAAATCCGCTTCAAGGTTCATTTATTATCGAAGAATTGACAGATTTGGTTGAAGAAGCTGTTTACGCAGAATTCGACAGAATTACAGAAAGAGGCGGCGTTTTGGGTGCAATGGAAACGATGTATCAACGTTCGAAAATTCAGGAAGAATCGATGCATTACGAATGGCTGAAACACACCGGAGAATATCCTATCATTGGGGTCAATACTTTCCTTGGAAAAGATGGTTCACCAACGGTTCGTCCGGGAGAAGTGATCCGTTCGACTGAGGAAGAAAAGCAGGTGCAGATTGAAACGCTTCATAATTTCCAAAAATCTAATGAAGACAGATCAGAAGCCGCTCTGAAAACTTTACAACATGCTGCGATCAATCAGCAGAATTTATTTAATGTGATGATGGATGCTGTGAAATACTGTTCGCTTGGACAGATTACCAACGCTTTGTTTGAAGTGGGCGGCAAGTACAGAAGAAATATGTAGGCCCGTAGTCGGGCAGACAATTATTGACTACTAAATGTTAAAATTATAAATCAAACCTCAAGGATTTTCTTTGAGGTTTTTTTGTATTTTCACGAGAGTAAACAATTTAAAATAATTAATGATAAAAAAGTACATGAAATCGCTGCTGCTGATCTTTACAGCTTACAGCGCTATTTTGTCTGCTCAGAAAAAGACAGAAGATTTTCTGATCAGCATTCCGGAAAGAAAGGATATCAAAAGCGAGTTTTCAAAAATCAAACTCATTGATGCGAGACCAGACACAACCAACGTGGGAATTGTGCAGAAAGGCGCTTTCAACTCAAAAGCTAAAGTGATTCCTGTTAAACCCCTGCAGGCTCAGTTTCAGGAATTACTTTCCAGCATTTCAAAAAATCCTTCTGCCGACGGCGAATTGCTATTGTATCTTAAACAGTTTTATTTTGCCGAAGTTACCGGTGCTTTCAGTGAAAAAGGATATTGCTACGTTCAGGGCTATTTATTTTCGAAAGATAAAGACGGAACGTATCAGCTGCGTGACGAACTGGACTCTGTGATTGTGCACTCCTCGATGGATGTTACCAAAGCGACGATGAAAAAAGGCAGTGAAATGTTTTCAAATTTTATTATCAAAAATCTTTATCCGAAAGAAAACAGTGGTGAAAAATATAGCTACGAGCAGATAAAAAATTATGATAAAATTGCAAAACAAAAGTTTCCGCTTTACAATCAGGAAGTATTAACAGACGGTTTGTATAAAACTTTTAAAGATTTCAGAAGTCTTACACCTGCTGCAGTTACCTTTTCAAGTATAAAAACGACACCTGACGGGAATCGCGTTTTAAGAGTTTCTTCAAATGAAAGCGGAAAAGAAAAAGACATTCGAAACACCAATGAATATTTCGCCATGGTGTATCAGGGAATTCCTTACGTCTACTCGCCGATTGAGAAATCATTCAATAAAATGACTAAAGATCAGAACAATGATTTTTTATTTACCGCCAAATCCAAAACTACTGCAAAAAACGGAGATGTAATGATGGCATCACTTTTCTTTGGCGTTGTTGGAGCAATTATAGCGTCTGATGCAAGCGCGTCATTCGAAATGAAACTTGATTATTTGAATGGCGGATTTATTCCCATTAAAGAAGTGAAGAAATAATTTTTAATATAAATAAACAAAAAAATCCGCCTCAGTGATGAAGCGGATTTCCTTTTTTAAAAAGAGTTGAAACAAATCTTTTTTCAGAAATGTGTTATAATTTAAATCTAAATGTTTCAGATCCGTTTTTTGTCTGGTAAACCAAAATGTAAACACCGTTTGTTTTTACATTAAATGAAATCTCGTTTGATTTTTCTTTCGCCGACTGAATCATCTTTCCAGACATATCGTAAATTTTGTATTCACCAAAAGATGCTGAAACATCATTTGAAATCATCTTAATTTTTAAATCGTCTTTGCTGAAGAAAACAACATTTTTTGATGCTTTCACATCAGCTGTAGATAATGTTGCGCTGGTAATCTTCAAACCTGTTAAAATCACACTGAAGTTTCTAACGGCAGCAGGTGAAGTGGACGCTTTTCTGATATAAATAATCAAATTACTGTTTGCCGTAGTGCTGCTGATATTTGCCTGTTTGTAATTGTCTACACTGTTTCCAAACCAAGCGGTTGAGACTGTAGCCAAGGCATTGGGATTAGATACGCTGAGCGGAGCAAAAGGTCTTGTATCAATAAACGGATTCGGTTGTCTGAAAAGAATATCAAAATTGTAAACAAGTCTGCCTCCAGCCGGGTTTAAACCGTTTGCAGAAGTTTGTTCTGTGCCGTCATCATCCGTCCAGCAGATCGATGCACGGGCAGCTCCTCCGCCAGCAATTCCGGTGGTATTAATTTCTGCGCCAGAGTCATTTGCAGGGTTTGTTGTAAATTCTACCAGTTTTGCGCTCCCACCACTTTGCATTTGTTTGATGGTTTGAGCGGCTCTTTCAACATTTAAAATTCCCCATCCAAATTTTGCATCCGGACCCACATTTCCGGCTTCATCAGCGGTATGCAGCATCAAAGCTTTCAATGAAGAAGCTTTCATATAATTTCCAAAAATGGATTTGTAATATTGCTGAAGTAAAAGGCCAGCGGCAGCAGCTGCCGGCGCGGCGTATGAGGTACCGGATGAACTAGCAACAACACCAGTATACGTATTGTTACCTGCATACAGTGGTGCATTAATTTCACTGCCTAAAGTAACTAAATCAGGCTTCACTCTACCGTCATCGGTCGGTCCCCAATTGCTGTAGTCAGACATAGAGTTGTCTAAATCGATTGCGCCAACAGTTACAACATTCTTTGCAGCAGACGATCCTGTCATTATATCAAATCCTGCAGCAGACATATTACCATTTGACATTTGCTCATTTCCACCTGCCACAAACGGAAGATAGTTGGGCGTATTTTTTAGCAACATATCCCAGCTTTTCGCAGAGAAATCGTATGCACCAAACTGCCAAACAGGAATTGTATTGTCATTTGCTGCTCCGTAAGAATGGTTTGATATTAAAAATCCATCAGCTGCGAAAGTTGTCATTTCAGCCAAATCATTATCCCAATCGTAAGTTTTTGCGGTAGCGTTTGGTGCAAGACCACGTGCTGTAGAAGCTAATGGATTTGAACTGTTGGTAACAATTTTACCAACCATGATACCTGCGACAGCCTGCATGTGGTTGTTTCCACCTGTTGAGTTCAACGGTTGATTTGCCTGCATTGTTACCTGGCCGGCAAGAAGTTCGTGAGACGCATTTACTTGTCCGCCATCCCAAACTCCGGCAACCATATTCGTCCCCGTGATGTTTACTCCGATGCTTCCACCTTGGTACAAAGAATTTACTTTAGCATTAGCAACCTGATTGGCATCTTTTGTATTGATGTAAATCGGGTTTCCATCTGCATCGATTCTCTGCAAACTGTAGAAATTTTTACCGATAGTAAATTCCTTCTTTGCAGTTGGATTTGCTAACAGATACGCCTGAATTTTTATTTGCTGGTCCTGATACTCTTTGTCGAATTTCATTTTCAGATTTGCAAGCTCAGTGCTGTTAATGTTTCTTTTTATCACTGCGCGCTCTTCTGCAGTCTGGGCAAAAGTTCCGATGCTGATCAGAAATCCTGCAAGTAGTAGATTTTTTTTCATTGCTTATACAACATTATTTATGCTGCAAAATTCTGCAATTGTTTGGCACCTACGTACTCACCGAAAGGATAGTATTCTTGTAAAAATTAAACTTAGCCAAATTCAAATAATTAATAACTTACTCATTTTAAGTACTATTACTTTGTAAAACAAAATTTAACTCGAATTTTAACAGTAATAGTAAAAGATAAACATCTAGCGGGTTGAGAATTTTTTGAGCATATCTTTCCTGTTTTTAATATCTAAAGCAGCATACAGATTTCGGATATGATATTTTATAGTAGCTTCAGTTACAGAAAGTTTATCAGCAATCTCTTTATTGGTAAAACCTCCGGCGATTAAATCGAGAATCTCTTTCTGTCGGCGGTTGAGATTGGCCGTATTGAGAATTTCTTCCTTTTCCGGGTTTTTTGAAATCTGCGCCTGAGAAAATATTTTCAGCTCTTCTTTTAAAGCTTCCAGTTCGTCCTGAATTTTTAATTTCTCCGCTCGGTCTCTAACCGATTTCCTTAAAAAATAAAGTCCGGTGCAAATTAGAATTATTACAACGATCGAAGAAATGATCATCGTTACAGTGCTTATTTCTTCCTGTTTTTCGGTTTTACTTTCCAGATATTCTTCATTCTGAATATGCATATCCGAAAGATTTTTTTCTCTGTTAAAAAGAAGATTCAGAGAATCCAGCATTTTGGTGTGCTGAAAAACTTTGTCCTTATCACCGTTACGCTGATAAATTTCCCGGATTTCTTCTGTAGCGTATACTTTATATTTTAAAATTTTACAGGAATCTGCAATCCTGATGCATCTCGAATAAATGTCATCAACAGAAACAAAATTTTTCTTTGCACTCTGCAGTTCCATCATTTTCACCAAAACTGCAGGCTGGTTGCATACCGATACCTTCTTTAAAATAGATAATGCGACGTCGTAATTCTTCTCTGCTGACTCATATTTTTTAGCCAGGAAATCAATATAACCCTGCTGCATAATAATATATGCTTTGCTGTTTTCATCGAGATTCTTATACCTTTTACCGGAAATTTCTTTGATAATTTTCTCAGACTCCGCATATTTATTATCATCGAAGTAGGCAAATGCCATTTCTGCCTGAATGTTAATCTTCAAAGAATCGTGATGATCGGCATCACCGGCAATTGCCATAGCGCGTTTTAAATATTTTATCGCAGAGCCGTAGTCATCTATGCTGCGGAAGGTTGCGGCCATCAGATAATTAAGTTTTACCTCATCATCTGTCGATAGATTTTTATCTTCCAAAAGATTCAGAAGTTTTGCCTGCGACTTTTGATGTTTACCAGACCTGTTATTTTGATAAATTTCATTTTCAAGAACAGAAATATTAATTTCCTGTCCAAAAAACCAGCAACTCATGAAAACAAAAATAAATATAGCTTTTTTCATACCACAGTGAAGCACAAAAGTAAATCATTATCTGCCAAAAATGCAAGAACATTTCGCTAATTTCACATGAAGAAATTATGAAGAAACCAGCAATTTTCAACTGGAGCACTGGCAAAGATTCAGCTCTGGCATTATACAAAATCTTGAGTGAGGATAGATACGAAGTCAAAGCGCTGCTTACCAGCATCAATAAAGATGTCGGGCGCGTTTCTATGCATGGCGTTTCGGTAAAACTTTTAGAAAAACAGGCAGAAAATCTCAATATTCCGCTCATAAAACTTGAACTTCCGACTGATATTTCGATGGAAGATTACAATTCTTACATGGAAGAAAAACTTTCAGAAATAAAAAAGTCAGGAATTAAACATTCTGTGTTTGGCGACATTTTTCTGGAAGATCTGAAAATATACCGTGAAAATCAGCTTTCAAAACTGGGCATTTCCGCCGTTTTCCCGCTGTGGAAGAGAGATACGAGAGATTTAATTCATGAATTTCTTAATCTCGGTTTTAAAACGATTATCACCTGCGTGAACGAAATGTATCTGGATAAAAGTTTTGCCGGAAGAATTATTGATGAAAATTTTTTGAAGGATTTACCAGAAGACTTCGATCCTTGCGGAGAAAACGGAGAATTTCACACCTTTACTTTTGACGGACCAATTTTCAGTGAACCTATTAAGTTCGAAATTGGCGAAGTGGTGAAGAAAACCTATCCAAAGCCGAAAACGGGAGTTAATGAAGAAGAAGGCGATTATGTTTTTTGGTTTTGCGATCTTTATTAATTGAGATAATTTTCACCCGCATATTTCTATCTTTGCACCGATGATTACAGCAGAGAAAATAATTTTAGGAATCGATCCCGGAACCGCAATCATGGGTTTTGGGCTTATTTCGGTAAAGAAAGGGAAAATGGAGATGATTTCGATTCACGAATTAATTCTGAAAAAATATCCGAATCACGAGACCAAACTGAAGTATATTTTCGATAAAACTTTAGCTTTAATTGATGAGTTTCATCCGGATGAGGTAGCTTTGGAAGCACCGTTTTTTGGAAAAAATGTACAGTCGATGCTAAAACTTGGCCGCGCACAAGGTGTGGCAATGGCAGCGAGTCTTCACCGAAATATTCCCATCACAGAATATTCCCCGAAAAAAATAAAAATGGCCATCACTGGAAACGGAAACGCAAGCAAAGAACAGGTCGCCGGAATGCTTCAAAATCTGCTGAATCTGAAAAAGTTTCCGACCAAATATCTTGATGCTTCAGATGGTTTGGCGGTTGCTGTTTGTCACCATTTCAATTCCGGAACTGTAGCAGAAAGCAAATCTTTCAGCGGCTGGGAAAGTTTTTTAAAGCAAAATCCGGATCGTCTGAAATAGATTTTTGACGTTAAAAATATTACTTGGCAAAACATATTACTGTTTGTAACAAACGTATGAGTTTTTAGACTAATTTTGTACAAATTATTTTTACAAGTGCAAAGCAATCAACACATCATACGTCAGAATCCCAGAAAAATCAACTGGTTTCAAAAATTTCTGATGGTCTGCTCCGGCGGAAATATCCATATTCTTCAAAAGACGCCAAGCGAGTGGAATAAATTTTCCGGAATCGGTGGCATCGTTTTATTTACGGCAGTTTTTGCAACCTTATCTGCAGCGTACGCAATGTTTACGGTGTTCGATAATGTCTGGATTTCTGCAGCCTTCGGAATTCTTTGGGGTTTAATGATTTTTAATCTGGACCGATACATTGTTTCTTCCATAAAAAAAACGGGGACTTGGTGGAATCAGATCTTGATGGCAGTTCCACGTTTAATTCTGGCTACTTTTTTAGGAATTATTATATCGAAACCTTTAGAGCTGAAAATTTTTGAAAAAGAAGTGAACAAGCAGCTAAATACGATTATTCAGCGGAATAAAAAACAGCTTCAGGGCGAGATGAACGGCAGAATCTTGCAGCAAAGCGGCCCTTTTGAAACCGAAAAAAAACAGATTGCAGAAAAAACTACAGCGTACCAAAAGTCTTATGACTCGGCGGCAACTGAACTTGAGAAAGAAATTCTAGGAAAACAGTCGAATCTTACCAGTGGAAAAGAAGGTTTCGGACCAAATGCCAAGCGTAAGCAGGAACTGAAAGAACAGCGCCGTGCAGATCTTGAAAATTACCAGAAACAGACTTCAACCCGACTGGAATATCTTGATAAGGAAATCTCGAAAGTGTATACCAATCTGGAAACCGAGAGAAAATCTACCGAAACTTTTGAAGATAAATACAACGGTTTTGCAGCCCGACTTCAGGCTCTGGATGAATTGGGAAAAAACTCCGCGATAATTGCTGCAGCCGCAGCTTTCATTATGGGACTTTTCATTTGTCTGGAAATTTCGCCAGTTTTGGTGAAACTTATTTCGCAAGTGGGACCGTATGATTATTTACTGGAAAAAACGGAAAATGATTTCCGGCTGTATTCAAAAGAAAAAATTGAAAAAGGAAATGCGCATACGGATTTTAATATTGATAAGTTTAAAAAAGAGCTGGAGTAGTTCTTAATTGCTAATGATGAATGGTTAATGATGAATGGTTAATGATGAATGGTTAATGATGAATGGTTAATTATGAATGGTTAATTATGAATATAATTTTTTTACTTGGTGTACATCAAAATCTTGATCGAGACTTTGTCAATATAAAAATGAACATATAAGAAACACTTCACACAAGACAACTTCTTAAGTCGAAATTAGCAGATATGGATCTTTCTGTAAGAGNCGGCGGTCGCTTTGCGACCGCCGAAACTTTATCTAAATTAAAATCTTAAAATTTAAAGCGAATAATTAGGCGCTTCAGAAGTTATAATCACATCATGCGGATGCGATTCTTTCAGACCACTTCCGGTTATCATCACCATTTTGGCTTCTTTCTGTAATGTGTCGATATCTTTCGAGCCACAATATCCCATGCCGGCGCGCAAACCACCAGTCAGCTGGAAAATCACATCTTCCAGTTTTCCTTTGTGCGGAACACGCCCTTCAATTCCTTCCGGAACAAATTTCTTTGCTTCACTTTGAAAATAACGCTCTTTTCCACCTCTTTTCATAGCAGAAAGACTTCCCATTCCCTGATAGGCTTTAAATTTTCGTCCCTGATAAATAATTTCTTCACCTGGCGCTTCATCAGTTCCTGCTAAAAGAGAACCTAACATCACCGCGCCGGCTCCGCTTGCAATGGCTTTCACAATATCTCCTGAAAGTTTGATTCCGCCGTCAGCAATTACGGTTACATTTTTAGATTTAGCATATTCGTAAACATTGTAAATGGCAGACAGCTGAGGAACGCCAACTCCTGCAACAACTCTCGTCGTACAGATGGAGCCTGGTCCGACACCTACTTTCAGAACATTGGCTCCGGCTTTAATTAAATCTTCGGCAGCTTCAGCGGTTACAATGTTTCCGCCGACAATATCAAGATCCGGGAATGCTTTTCTGATTTCTGAAATTTTATCTAAAACGCCTTTAGAATGACCATGAGCAGAATCGATCGCGATAATATCAACGCCGGCATTCACCAAAGCAGCAATTCTTTCCATCGTATCTTCACCAACACCAACGCCGGCACCCACGATCAGTCGGCCATTATCGTCTTTATTGGCGTTCGGATATTCAAGCTGATTGTCGATATCTTTAATGGTAATCAATCCGACCAGTTTATTGTTTTTATCAACAATCGGAAGTTTCTCTACTCTGTTTTTAAGCAAAATTTCTTTTGCTTTCTCGAGGTTCGTATCTTTATCTGAAGTAATCAGTGGCTGTTTCGTCATGATTTCTTCCACCTTCATCTCGAGATTTTCCTGATATTTTACATCACGGTTGGTAATGATTCCGATCAAAATATCATCAGCATCCACAACCGGCAATCCGGAAATTTTATATTTCGCCATCGTATCTTTTGCCTGAGCCAAAGTATGGTCTTTAGAAAGCGTCACAGGATCGGAAATCATTCCGTTTTCTGACCGTTTCACGCGGTTTACCTGCGCTGCCTGCTCAGCAATCGTCATGTTTTTATGAATAAATCCGAGACCGCCCACGCGCGCAATGGCAATGGCAAGATCACCTTCAGTCACAGTATCCATCGCAGCAGATACGATCGGCACATTCAGCGTGATTTTGTCGGTAAGTCGGGATTTTAGAGAAACTTGGTTGGGTAAAACTTCTGAGTAAGAAGGAACGAGAAGAACGTCATCGAAAGTGATGGCTGTCTCTACAATTTTGCTATGAATAGACATCTTTACTTTCTTGCAAAATTAAGGCATTTTATTGAGATTTGAAAATCTGCTTTCAATTTCTCATTTTGCATCTTATTAATACAGTTCAAAACTACATCTGGCAGCTTTCAAACGCATATTTTGGCCGATATAAATATCAAATGTATTTTTTTCAAAGTCCTTATAAAACAAAAATGTAAACAGAAAAACTCCCAAAATCTGATATGAAGTATATAAAATTTGATAAAATAAAAAAACCACAGACAAATCTGCGGCTTGGTAAAAAAAAGTTAAATATGTGAAATTATTTGTCTGAAGCTGAATTGATAAAATCTGAAATATCTTTTGGCGTAAACTTTCCTTTGATATCGATAAACACCAGTTCTTTCCCGGAATCTACTGTCAGCATTAAGTTTTTAATATTCTCTCCAGTTTGCTTTACCTGAAGATTTATTTTGTCGCCATTGTGCTTAATCGTCGCCCAGTCTTCAAATTTTTCATCCGTAAGATACGATGCATATTCGTCGATCATTGCCTTACTTCCGTTTTCGACAGTCATGATTTTAATCTTGGATATTTTTCTGATCATTGCTATTACCTCTTCACTTTCTCCGTCCTGTCGCAATGCTTTTTTGATGAAAGGTTTCGCCATAAAAAGCGGCACATTGATGCTGGTAAATTTTGCCCCGTTCAGGTTCTGCTCGGTTTTAGCGAAAAATGCCATATTGGGTTTCTCAGAAACGATACAGCTTTGCAGTAAGAAAATGAGACAAAAGCTGATTGTAAGTATTTTTAAAGTTTTCATGGTGATTGGTTTTTTAGTTAATCTGTTTTAAAATTCCACCAGAAGATTTGCTGATATCTGATGTCACATCAGGGTTACCTCTGTATTTCACAGAACCTCCGGAAGAAGCAGCCACATCGAGCTTTTCTCGTACATTCACCGTAATTGATGAGCCTGAGGTTGACTGTACATTTGCCTTATTTACTTTAAAGTTTTCTGCACGGCACATCGCACCACTGCTTATATCTAAAACTCCTATGTTGGTATTACCGTCAAAGCTTGCATTGGAACCGCTTGTTCCTTTAAAGGTAAACTTCTCTGTACTGATCGCGCCTTTCATGTTTGACCCAGAGTCTACAAGAACATTTATTGCATCTGAGGCATTAAATTTCCCGACGATTCCCGATCCTGATGATGCCTGAATATTTATATTTTTCCCTGTCAGCGTATTAATGACTGTAAAATGCGAACCTGAATTGGCCTCGATATTATCAAGCTTCGGGGAAGATACATTCACCGTAAGATTTTTAAATTTGAGATTCTTTTCGCCTTTACTGTCAACATAAATTTTTAAAACGCCGTTTTCAACTTTCGTTATGATGTATTTTAATTTATCCGCATCAGCAATCACCTGAACCGAATTTGTATCTTCCTGCTTGTAAACTACATTTACACCTGATTTGATATTGATTCCTGTAAAATTTCCTACGTTTCTCGCTTCACTGTTTACATAAGAATTTCCGCCAGACGTCAAATTGTTTTTCAATGAAACATTAAAGCTGCCTTTCTCCCCGGAATTTATGATTTTATTCACATCATCCATCGAAAGTTTGCCATCAAGCATGACTAGAATATTTTCGCCTTCGTCACCTTTTATGCTTAATAAAAGATCATCCAGCATTCCGTCTTTTGCTGCAGAAGAAAGAAATTTCACCTTATTTCCTCCACTTTTCACAGACATCAGTTCAGAATAATTCATTTTGCTAATAACTGCCGAAATCTCTTTATTAATGGTTGAAAGTTTTTTTCCAAGCTGCAAAGTATCTTCGCCGCCTTCTGAAATCAGAATTTTCAGCCCGTCTATTTTGCTGAGCAAAGGTTTGATCTGATCAAGCTGAGAATCTGCAATATTTAAACTGTTTAACATCCCAAACATGGGTTTTGCAATTTTTATTGAAGTAATGCCTTCCTGATCCTGATATTTATCAAAAAGTAAGTTCAGATCATTTTTCTGTGCCTGCACATTGAAAAAGTGCGCGAAAATGAGTGCTGTTAATAAAAATATTTTTTTCATGATTTTCTTTAATTTAAATTATTGATTTACAATTTTTAATAATTACAAATCGGGTTATCAGTCTTCCACATTATCCATCACTTTTGGCTGATTGAGGCTGCTGTTGGCATTTGCAACCACCTGAAACGAATATTTGGTCACATTAATTGCTTCTTCCAGATTATCAATCCGCTTCCCGTTTACGATCACATATGAATTTTTGTACGACGAAGAATCCATAGGTTTGTGTGTGTTGCTCACGTACCTTGGTTTTCTCTCTTTCTTGATGCGGCTTCTTTTTGAGAGCAGATTTTCCAGGGCGTCGACCTCGGCATAACTTTCGTCCTGAAACAGAGAATCTTTTTTGGCACCCACTACAGAATCTGTATAATTTACTGCCACCTGAGTTTCATGCGCATGATTTTCGGTGATAAAATCAGATTTCTGTTTCTTGATTTCGTTTTCTACTAGTTTTGCCTGATCGTCTGCTGAACTGTTTTGATTTAAACTGAAAACCAATCCCAATCCGAAAATCAATCCCAAACTCGCAGCCATCAGAAGCCATTTTGGAAACGAAGGTTTATTCTTCACCGGAATCACTTTTTCGTCTTTCTTCGACTCGGTTTTCTGAAGAAAATCCTCAAAATCCCAGTTCATCTTTTCTTCCTTTAAGTCTTTTACAACTTTTTTATACTGATCCTGATATGGTTCTCTGCTCATAGCTCATCAATTGTGAGATTTGTTCTTTTACTTTCTGTCTCGCGCGCATCAGATTGGCTCTTACTGCGTTTTCTTCCATTTCCATAATCTCAGAAATTTCAGACACATCATACTCTTCTACATCTTTCAGGTGAATCACCATTTTCTGTTTTTCGGGAAGCTGATTGATGAATCCCAAAATATGCTCCTTCATATTATTCACATCCATACTGTAAAGTTCCGACCGGTGAAGCTGCAGATCTGCAAAGCTTAGCTTCACGTCGTGGTGTTTCAGGCGGTTGAGGCATTCGTTTTTTACCGATTTTAATGCGTAGGATTTTAAATTTCCAAATTTTTCAAGTTCTTCTTTTTTCTGCCAGAACTTGATCATTAAATCCTGCACCACATCTTCTGCCTCATCGCTGCTCATGACAAATCTTTTCGCAAAACGATACATCTCATCTTTGAGAATGAAAACCGTATTCTTGAAAGTCTCCTGGGTCATAAGTTTGTTTCTATAAGTAAGACAGCCGGAAAAGAAAGTTTATTACATCAAAACAAAAAAAACTTCAAAAATTTTTTGAAGTTTAGTTTTTAGCTTTTAATAAGTATCGAAAATATGTTTAAAAATCGCCTTGTCTGCATCTGTAAGCGGCATTTTTCTTCTGGCCATCACTTTTTCGGCAACTTCGTAGGCTTTGTCTAATTTAAACTTTTCATCATCTTTAAATCCGCCCCAAGAAAAGCTTTCAATAAGATTCGGCGGAAAACCTTCCCGGAAAATATTCGAAGCGACGCCGATTACTGTTCCCGTGTTCAGTTGTGTGTTGATTGCCGTTTTCGAGTGATCGCCCATGATTAAACCGGCAAACTGCAAACCTGTATCCTGAAAATCTTTCGTACGGTAATTCCAGAGTTTTACTGTTCCGTAATTATTTTTTAAGTTGGACGAATTTGTATCTGCGCCGAGATTACACCATTCGCCAATCACCGAATTTCCTACAAAACCGTCGTGGCCTTTATTTGAAAAACCAAAAATCACGATATTGCTAACTTCGCCTCCAACCTTTGAATGCGGACCAACCGTTGTCGCGCCGTAAATTTTTGCTCCCAAATTAAATTTAGAACCTTCGCAAAGCGCAATCGGACCGCGGAGATTACAGCCTTCCATTACTTCAGCATTTTTTCCGATATAGATTTTTCCGGTTTTGGTATTGACCGTTGAAAACTCTACTTCTGCACCTTCTTCGATAAATAAATCTTTTTTGTTTCCTAAAAATCCGTTGGTAGAAGATAATTCTTTTGAAACTTTTCCTTTCGTTAATAAATCAAAATCGAAATCGATCGCTTCTTTATTATATGAAAAAAGATCGGTTGGCTTTTTGAAAAAGATAATTTCTTCTTTAATATCTGTCATTTTTTCGATCTGACTTAAAGAAAAACCATCCATATTAATTTTTGCAGCAACCAGCTCATCTTCATAAACCAAAGCTTCGCCGAGTTTCAGATCTTTTATCTGCTGAATAATATTTTCTGTCGGCAGAAAATTAGACACCAAAAAGAGGCTTTCTTTCTTCTCAGGCTCTCTGAATTTATGCTGAAGATACATTTCGGTAAACCAGGAAACTTCAGTGTTGTCTAAGATTTTCTGCCAGCGTTCGGAAAAAGTAAGAATTCCGCAGCGCATTTCGGCAACCGGTCGGGTAAAAGTGAGCGGAAGAAAATCTTCCCAGTATTGTGCATCGGAGAATACGAGTTGCATAGCTAAGATTCTATTTAAATTTGATTTTTAATTGTGAATTACTAATTATTTTGGAATATAATGATAGCGTACGAGATTTCCGTATTGATTGCTGTCATTCGAAACTGGTGTCAATATCATATTATTGTCTTCTACACTTACAATCTTCGCGTAGGTTACGTTTTTCGCATCTTTTAAATCTATGGTTTCATCTTCATTTACTTTCCATTTACCGGTAGCGGAAAATTCTGCTTTATTACTCGGCAAATAAATTAGATAAGTTTTGTCATTTCTAAAATCGTATATGAATTCTTCATCACCAAAATGTAAATGTTTAACCTTTTTTCCATTTAAATCAATATAATCGACTTTCCATTCTTTTATAAGTTTTGTTGAGTCTATTTTATTCCAACCTGAACAGGAAGCGCAAAATAGACCTAAAAGAAATAAAGTTTTTATTAAAAAAAATAAAAATTTCATAAGTATAACGGATATATGCTCTGAGCAAAAATACAAATAAAAAAGTCTCCCAAAAATTTGGAAGACTTCTATATTCTGACGTGACAAAAAATTACTTAGCGAATTTCTTGTACTTATTCATAAACTTATCTACTCTACCTGCAGTATCTACCAGTTTGGTTTTCCCTGTGTAGAAAGGGTGAGAGCTTGAAGAGATTTCCATTTTGATCAATGGATACTCCTGACCTTCGTGCTCGATCGTATCTTTTGTCTCAGCAGTAGATTTTCCTACAAATACCTCGTCGTTACTCATATCTTTGAAAACAACAAGTCTATAATTTTCTGGGTGAAGTCCTTTTTTCATGTCTAAATTTCTTTTTATTGTTTTGCTTCCGAAATAGTAATGGTATTTCTCTGCTAATTTTAGGTTGCAAAAATACAATTAATTTTAAAATACACAAGCCTTAAATGAATCTTTTTTCTCAGATAAGAAAGTTAAACATTTTTCGTTAAATTTGAAGACCTTATAGATAAGATGCAAATGAAAATCAAACTTTTACTTTTCTGTTCGTTTTGGGCATTATTACTGGCAGTTTCATGCAACAGAGACGAAATTTCTTTTGAGGAGCCGTCAGCCGAGCTCAGATTTTCCCGTGACACCGTGTTTTGCGATACCGTTTATCATCAAATTCGCTCAGAAACGTATGTTGTAAAAGTTTTCAATACCGAAGATAAAGATGTGCTGATCCCTAGAATTAATCTTGAAAAAGGCGCATCTTCTTTATATAAAATCAATGTTGACGGGAAAGCCGGTTACGATTTCCAGAATGTTCCGCTGAGGAAAAAAGATAGTCTTTATATTTTTGTAGAAATTGCAGCGCAGGCAAACGGCCCGGAAGCGATTGCAGAAGACCGCGTTTTATTTTCGACGCCAGCCGGAAAACAGCATGTGACTTTATTTTCTGTGGTTCAGGATGCAGAATTTTTTATTCAGACGCCTTCAAATCCAAACGTGATCACTTCAAATACTGTCTGGAACAGTAATAAAGCAAAAATTATCTACGGAAATCTTACCGTAAACCCAAATGTGACGCTCGATGTAGATGCGGGAACGAAAATTTATTTTCACAAAAACAGCGGAATGAAAGTTTCTGGTGGAGGGAAACTAAATTTAAACGGCACGCAGACCAATCAGGTGATTGTACGGGGCGACCGAAACGACACGTATTACGACACCATTCCTAGAAACTGGAATTCCATTAAAATGGAAGCTGCTTCTGTTTTAAATATGAATCACACCAGACTTTTTGGCGGAACGCGAGGTCTCGACATGAGACAAACTACGGCAAACATCAGCAATTCTTTCATTCACACTTTTCAGGAATACGGAATTTATGCAGTCGGATCTACCGTAAATGCGAGAAATCTTGTGATGAATAACAGCGGCGAATCTTGCATCGGAATTTTTCTTGGCGGAAATCACTCGTACACACACTGTACGATTGCAAATTATTCTGCGACGATGGGATCGCTTCCCCGCATGGGAATTTTTGCGGCCAACGAATGGAAAAATGACAGCGGACAAATCGTTCAGGGTGCGCTGCAAAATCTGAGTATCAGAAACAGTATTGTATATTCAGACAAAGATAATTCGGTAAATCTTTCGCCTACGAACGGACAGCAGTTTCAGTTTTCGTTGGTCAATTCTCTGATAAAATACTCAAATGCAGCGGCGGCACAGTTTGATTTTGATAATACGATGTACGTTATTCAAAGCATTAAAAACCAAGATCCGAAGTTTGTTAATTATTTTGCCGCACAAATGAATCTTCGTGTAAAGACAGATTCTCCGGCAAAAAACAAAGGTTCAGCAGCCATTGCAGCAACGGTTCCGACAGATATTGTTGGGGTGAGCCGCACAACCTCTCCTACTTTGGGCGCGTATCAGTAATTGGCTCTTCACTTATTTAAATACGACTTTTATTTTAAACTTTTTACTTGGCACTTTAAAAATGGAAATCACCAAACTTCAGCAGGAAGTCGATGAATGGATAAAAAATATCGGTGTCCGTTATTTTAATGAACTGACCAATATGGCAATGCTTACCGAAGAAGTGGGCGAAGTCGCTAGAATTATTGCGCGACGCTACGGGGAGCAAAGCGAAAAGGAAAGTGATAAAACCAAAGATTTAGGCGAAGAATTAGCGGATGTTCTTTTTGTAACGTTATGCCTGGCCAATCAAACCGGTGTCAATTTACAAGAAGCTTTTGATAAGAAGATGAAAGTAAAAACTGATCGCGATAAAGACAGGCATCAGAATAATGACAAGTTGAAATAAGTTTGAAGAAACAATGAAGCTGGAAAAATCAATTTTAAAGCAAAACCAAACCATACAAATCAGCGGTTCGAAAAGTATTTCGAATCGTTTGTTGATTTTAGAAAAGCTTTTTAAAAATATAAAAATCACCAATCTTTCAAATTCTCAGGATACACAATTATTAAAAAAAGCATTGTCTTCGGAATCTGAAACCGTTGACATTCATCATGCAGGAACGGCAATGCGTTTTTTAACATCTTATTACGCAATTCAGGATAGAAAAACAACGATTCTTACCGGTTCGGAAAGGATGAAAGAACGGCCGATAAAAAATCTGGTTACGGCTCTGCAAAATTTAGGCGTTGAAATTGAATATTTAGAAAAAGAAGGTTTTCCGCCTTTAAAAATTACCGGAAGAAAGATTTTGACAAGTGAAGTTGATATTCCGGCGAATATTTCCAGTCAGTTTATTACTTCTTTACTTCTGATAGCCGGAAAACTTGAAAACGGTTTAAAAATAAATTTGACTGGCGAAATTACTTCAAGATCATACATCGAAATGACTCTGGATATTTTGAGCAAATTCGGAATTATAAACAGTTTTGAAGGAAACACTATTAAAGTTGAAAACTTTAATGTGAATGGTCAATCGTCAATTGTTAATTATGAAGTAGAAAGCGACTGGAGTTCGGCGTCGTACTTCTACTCTACTGCCGCAATTGGCAGAAAAAATATTCATCTCAAAAGTTTTTATAAAAATTCTACGCAGGGCGATTCTGCGGCTGTTGATATTTATGAAAAGTTCTTTGGAATTAAAACCATTTTCTCAGAAAGCGATCATCAATTAACGATTGAGCCTCATGAAAATTTCATATTCCCTGAGAAGATTATTTTGAATATGAATAATTGCCCAGATATTGCACAAACGGTTTGCGTTACAGCTGCTGCTTTAAAAATTCCGTTTGAAATTTCTGGATTGGGAACTTTAAAAGTAAAAGAAACGGATAGACTTCTAGCTCTTCACAACGAATTACAAAAGCTGGGAACAGAAACAGAAATTACAGATGTTTCGATAAAATCAATTAATTTTAAAAAATCTGAAGAAAATATTTCAGTTAAAACGTATCAGGATCACAGGATGGCAATGAGTTTTGCGCCGTTTTGTTTACTCAAAGAAATTAATATCGAAGATGAAAATGTGGTTGAAAAATCTTATCCGGAGTTTTGGGAGGATTTATCTAAACTCCTAATCTGAAAATCGTTAAATTTGTTTTAGTAAGAAATCATCGTAAAATTATTCTTATTGAAATCAGTTAATGGCTGATAAAATGGGAGCAATTTTAAGCAAAAAAAATAATAACGGCTTTGCTAATGTTTAGCAAAGTTTTGTTTTAAATAATTAAACTGAATTTTGAAAAAAACAATTATCATCACCGGAACTTCATCAGGAATCGGTTTCGCTCTGGCAGAATATTTTGGAAAAAAAGGTCACAAAGTATACGGTTTAAGCCGGAAACACACAGAAAGTCAGTATTTTAATTCGATTCCAACAGATATTACAGATAATGACGCGGTGGAAAATGCGATTGCCGAAGTTTTAAAAACTGAAAACAAAATCGATGTCTTGATCAACAATGCCGGAATGGGAATGGTGGGTGCTGTGGAAGATTCTTCAAAAGATGATATTTTAAAATTATTTAATCTGAATCTTGTCGGAGCCGTGCAGATGATGACTGCTGTGATGCCTAAAATGCGGGAAAATAAATTTGGGCAGATCATCAATGTTTCGAGTATTGGAAGTGAAATGGGATTGCCTTTCCGCGGGTTTTACTCGGCTTCAAAATCAGCTTTAGACAAAGTAACAGAAGCGATGCGATATGAAGTTGATCAATGGAATATTCATGTTTGTTCGCTGCATTTGGGTGATATTAAAACCAATATTGCCGAAAACCGGGTAAAAACAAATGTTTCTGAGCCATATAGAAATGTCTTTGATAAAGTGTATGCATTAATGAATTCTCACGTAGGCGACGGCACAGAACCTCTGGAAGTTGCAGAATATATTGATAAACTCTTGGCTAAAAATAATTGGAAAGCCCATTATTATTTCGGGAAATTTGGTCAGAAGATTGGTGTTCCCCTGAAATGGATTCTTCCGCAAAATACTTATGAAAAATTAATGAAGAAATATAATAAACTCGATTAATCGGAGTTTTAAAGGAGGTTGAAATCACTTTTACACATTATTTTTATTTTACTCTGCGTTTCATTACAGGCGCAGAAAAAGCAGTATTTTCTGATTGACACCGAGACTAAAGTGAGAAAAAAAGTAAAAGATTCGGTTACTGCAGCCAAGTTTCTTGATTCGCTTTCTCAAAGCAATTACTTCTTCACAGAACTGAAAGACGTTAAAATAAAAGGCGACAGCACCGAGATTTTTTACGACAAAGGAAAGAACTTCAACGAAACTTTTGTTCAGCTGTCAGATTCTGTAAAGATTCAGACTAAGCTTAAAAACGAATTTTTCACAAAAAATTTAGATTCGGTAAAGAAGCAGATCAACAGAAGATACATAGACGACGGTTTTGCATTCAGCAGAATAAAATCTAAGTACAAAGGTCAGAAAGACGGGTTTCCAATTGTAGAATTGGACATTAACAAAAACAACCGGCGTACGATCGACGGTTTTGTAGTGAAAGGTTATACGCGCGTTCCCAAAAGGTTTATAAAAAACCTTGAAAAAGATTTTAAAGGGAAAAATTACGACGATAAAAACCTTGTCGCGATCAATAAAAACTTTCAGAGTCATCCTTTTGTAACGCTGGAGCGGCCGCCACAAACGCTTTTTACCAAAGATTCTACACAGATTTATCTTTTTATGGAGAAGAAAAAAACCAACACTTTTGACGGTGTGATTGGTTTTGGAAATGATAAAACTGAAAAATTTACGCTGAACGGAACGCTGAATGTCAACTTTAAAAATATGTTTAACGGTTTTGAGTCTTTAAATCTCTACTGGCAGCGAAACCCGGATAAAGGACAGACTTTTGATCTGCAGGCTGACATACCGTACCTTTTTAAATCGAATATCGGTTTGAATGCTAAGATCAATATTTACCGCCAGGATTCTACTTTTGCCAACGTGAGAATGCAGCCGGCGCTCTACTATCATATCAATAACCGGCAAAAAATAGGTTTCCGGGGAACTTTTGAAACTTCTACGATTATCGATTCTCTTTACATACAGGGAAAAGATTACAACAAAAAAGGAATCGGAATCTGGTATGATCTTACAACGCCGACCGAGGTTGATCTGTTTCTCTACCGCACCAGAATTCGTGTAGAATTTGATTATCTGACAACCGCGTATACACTCGAAAACGTGAATGCGCTGCAAACGCAGATGTATGTTTTTGCCGAACACAATTTTCATATCAATGGCAATCATTATTTCAATCTGAAAGGCGAAGGTGCGATGATGAGCTCGAAAAACGAGTTTTCGGCTAATGAACTGTACCGTTTTGGTGGCTGGAATTCTTTGCGTGGTTTTAATGAAAATTCTCTCGCTGCCGACTTCTATTATTACGCCAGCGCAGAATACAGGTATCTTGTCGGAAACCAGGCATTTTTTGATGTTTTTGGACAATACAGTCAGCTTAATAATAAAACGCTGAATGTGAAACCCAAACTTTACAGTGTAGGGCTTGGATTCAATTTCTTCATTCCGATAGGTTTGATGAGTTTTCAGCTGTCAAACGGAAACGAATTTGGAAACCCGTTCAAGTTCAACGATATTAAAATTCACTGGGGCATTTTGAGTCGATTTTAGTGACTTATCTCATATTTACCGTTTTTAATCCTTCAAAGAATTTAACATAATAACAACGATATGGAAAGCATAGTATCTGTACTTTCCATTAGTTATAATTCGTACATTTATTTGGTTAACAGCTATTTAAATAAAAATCTAAAATAATTATTTAACATAAAAATAAATCACCAATTATTATATGGTTTTCCATAAATCTATTCAAATAACTGTTTTTCAATACTTTATAAAATATAAAAAAAAATAACTCTAATAGAGCAAATAAATTAATAAACTCTTGCATGCTATTTATCGATTTTGTTAGATTTGCAAAAAAAATATTAAAAATCAATCAAAATGAAAAATTTACAATTATCTGTTTTAGCCCTTATGCTTGTTTCTTTAACTTCTAAAATGAATGCACAATCTGCAGACACCAAAACAGATAATCACACAGTAACTATCGATATTCCTGAAGTTGCTATCCTAGACATCGAACCTTCTGCAAACAAAAACATCAGTTTAAAATTTATTGCTCCTACAGAAGCTGGTGAAAAACTGGTTGCACCGGCTGCAGATAAATCTCTATGGTTAAATTACTCTTCTATTAAGACTTCAACCGGACCAGACAACGTAAGAACTGTTTCTGTAAAACTTAATACACCCGTACCAGGAATCGACATAAAAGTGACTGCTGGTGCATATTCAGGAAATGGTGCCGGAACATTCGGCGTACCTGCATCAACTTTGACTTTAACTTCTGCTGACCAGACAATTCTTACAGGAATCGGCAGTGCATATACAGGGAACGGTGTAAACAACGGACACAATCTTCAGTATGATGTTGCTGTTGGCGGAACCGGAACTGGTGCGACAGGATACTCAAGCATCGTAGCAAATACTACAGCTGCTGCTATCGTGACGTATACAATCTCTGATAACTAAGATCAGAAGTTTTAAAAATAATTCTTAATTTAACCCAACAAACTGAACCTGTAAAATCTTTGTCATGCTGAAAAAATTACTGTTTTTTGCGCTTTTCGTGTTATATTTTCAAAATGTAACTGCCGGAATTGTGATATTAAACGGTCTCAGCCACACATACAAAGTAGAAAACGGAAAAGTTTATCAGGGAAGTTTAGAAATAGAAAATACAGGTACAGCGCCACAAAATGTGAAAATCTTTTTACAGGATTTAAATTACACCAGTGACGGTACTATTCAGTATTCAGCTCCACTTTCTAGCAGCAAGTCTAATGCAAAGTGGATTAAAATCAATACAAATCTCCTTACGCTAAAAGGCAAAGAAAAAACCGTGGTACGGTATGAAATCACTGTACCACAGTCAGTTGCCGGAAGCGGAAGTTTCTGGAGTGTAATCATGGTAGAGCCTGTAGATGACATTAAGCCATCTGACAAACAGGCTGGTATCAACATCACTTCTATTGTGCGCTATGCTGTACAGATTATTACTGATTATAAATCTGAAGACGCAAAACCTGAATTTAAATTTGAAAAAGTACGCGTAGATTCTCAGGACAAAAAGAAGATTCTGAAAATCGCGATCGCTAATACAGGAAACCTTTTCACCAAAGCCATTGCGAGTGTAGAAATCTACAACAGCAAAAATGGTGAGAAACTAGGGACATTCTCCAGCCAGGCATTAGGTCTACTGCCGGGCACTTCCAAAACTTTTGACATCGACATCAGCAAAATGGCAGCTAGCAAATACGCCGCAGTCGTTCTTGCCACAGACGAAGACGATAATGCGTTTGCTCTCAACGTCGAATTAGATGTAAAATAAATGTTTAGAAACTGGCTGATTTTTTGTCTGCTGCTGTTTCCAATCTTTTTACTTCGTGCTCAGGACAAAAATGAGTATGCATTTAAAGGAGAGGTACTGCAGCCTGGGACTGCTACATCTATATCTTTTAAGATAGAAAACGCAACAAACCAGGATAAGATCTATGATCTTTCGGTAGATACCAACCAAAAAGGTATCACACCGCTACTGTCATCCAAAACGGTATCGCTTTCTGCGGGAAGCAGTATGATCTACATCGTGCCGGTAAGAATCTCTAATGATACACCGAAAGGAAACTATTTAATTTCTTTAAAAACTAAAGACGAGCAGGGAAATACGCTGACCAAAACTTCACCAATGGTGATTGCTATGGCGAGAAAACTCAGTCTATCGTTAGCAGACAGCCCGGAATTTGCGAAAGCCGGCGACAGTATCACGGTTACATTTATCGCTAAAAATAACGGGAATATGGCTGAAAAGCTCTTCCTAAAAACAGAAAACGCAAAAGTAGATCTTGGTTCTGAAGTAAATCTTCTGCCGGGACAGTCAAGAGTTATCCGACTTAAAAGCAAAACCGATCCTAATATCGGCATCGTTTCTTATCAAAGTTTTCACCTTAACGCACTCACAGAAAATCATCCTAAAGAAAACCTGGATGCTTTCAGCAATGTGAAAATTATACCGGTCAATCCGATCGAGCAGGATATTTACCGAAGATTTCCTATCGCCGCTTCTATTAATTACATTGGCCGAAACGAAAGAGGACAATATCAAAACGGTATTCAGGCTGAAGTTTTTGGCAGAGGTTCTTTATCAAAAGACAATACCGACAATTTTGAATTTCGTGCCGTGACTAAAAATCCGGTAGATTTCAATGTCTTCACGCCTTATGAAGAGTATTACGCTTCCTATAAAAATGAAAAACTCTATGCGCATATTGGTGACAAATCGTATTCGGCATCTTTTCTTACGGAATTTGCGAGATACGGCCGCGGTGCTGAACTTCAGTACAAATTCAACAAAGTAACGGTAGGCGCATTTTACAATCACCCAAGATTTTATCAGGAGATAAAAGATGAATTTAACGTGTCTGCGAAATATCAGGTCAACAGAGATACCGAAGTTAGCGCAGGATATTTATATAAAATTCCGCGTGCGGAGCGTGAAGGTTTGAATACGCATCTTCCTTATATTTTAGCAAAAACGAAGGTTTTAAAAAGTGTTGATCTGCAGACTGAAATTTCGTACAGCAAAAATAATTATTCTCAAGGTCTCGCATACCTTGCGCAGGCGCAGGGAAATTTTAACCGACTAAGCGCCGGTCTTCTTTATATGAATGCTTCCCCAGATTTTGCCGGATATTTTAATAATACGAGTTCGGTTTCAGGAAATTTTCAGTACAGACTCAGCGAGAAAATCGACATCAACGGAAATTACCGTCAGGATGCCAGAAACTTTAAGCGCGATACTCTTTTTGGAATTGCACCATACCAGAAATATGCACAGCTTGGATTGCAGTACAGATATTCGCCGAAAACGAGTTTAAATATCTTCAGCGGTTATCAGAACTATGACGACCATATGCAGAATAAGCAGTTCAGCTATGATGAGCTTTTTGTACGAGCAGGAATTACGCAGGAAATAGGTGTTTTCAGACTAGGCGCGGAAGCTCAGTATGGAAGAACAAATAACTTTTTAACTGATCAGGAAGGAAATTCAAAAATCATCTCCTTAAATGCCGGCTTTGAAAAGTTCCGTACTTCGTTTAATTTTTTCGGAAGTTATTCTAAGACCACACGATATATTGGCGGCACAGAAGGTCAGCTCTATTACGGCGCACGCATCATCAGCAGGCTTTCATTAAAAAGTTCGTTGAGTATATTTTATCAGAATAATTATATGCCAGAGCAGGTTTTCAGCGACCGAAATCTTTTTGAAGTGCTTTACCACCAGGATATTTTTAAAAATCATTCTATAGATTTAACGGGAAGATATACGTTGCAGCGCGAGCAGCTCAGCAATAAAGATTTTATTGTATCACTACGATACACGATGAGAATTAATACTCCGGTTAAAAAGATTGCAGATTACGTTACACTCAGCGGAAACGTTTCAAATCTTGGCGTGAAGAAAGTTGACGGTGTAAAATTGATTATGGGAAATCATATTTCGATTACCGACAAAGAAGGAAATTATACTTTTAAAAATGTTATTCCGGGAGATTATTATATTGAGATCGATCGTTCGACGACTGATTTTGACGTCATTTCGGATGTCACTATGCCTGCGCCTGTGCATATTGTGAATAAAGAAAATTTCTTTAATTTTGGACTTACCAATGCGGCAAAGATCGAAGGTTTTGTGAAACTCAGTGATGACGGCAAAACGGATGAATTTGCAATTTCAGCTAACGACCGTAAGAAATCTGAAAGCATCATTATTGAAGCTACCAAAGATGATTTGGTCGTAAGAAAAATTTGCCAGCTGAATGAAAGTTTTGATTTTACCTATCTGCAGCCGGGAAGTTGGAAAGTAAAAATCTACAGAAACGGTCTCGACAAGCGTTTTAAAATCGCTGCTGACAGTTTTGAATTTGACCTGAAAGGTAACGAGACGAAGGCAATTTCGGTAAATATCAGCAAACAGCAGCGGGAAATTAAGTTTCAGCAGAATGATATTAAAGTCACGTATAATGAAGTTTCAAAAAAGAATTGATCGGATATGAGGATTGGCGGTATAATATTATTTGCTTCGATATTTTTTTGTGGAAAAATCGCTGCACAAAGTACCGGCAGCAGATCTGTACGTCTTACGCTTCCTGTCGTTGCTTTACTTAGTGTGGTTCCTTCAGATCCCATTATTTTAAATTTTACCGCACCTGGCGAAGCAGGAAACCGGCTTGTTAATCCTTCAAGCAATGATGCGAAATGGATTAATTACAGTTCGGCTATAGCGCAGAACAGTCCAAACAGAGTCATTACTGCAGCAATCAGCCAAAATATTACCGGTATTACGATCCGTTTAAATACATCAAATGCTTCAGGAGGTGGCGGTGGAGTTTTGGGGTCACCGGTAAACCAAGTCACTTTGAGTACAGTTCCCATCACTATTATCTCTGGAATTGGCGGTGCATTTACAGGTATCGGAGTAAATTACGGTCACAAAATTACCTTCTCTGCCGATGTGAATGACTATAAAAGTTTAACAGCCGCTTCGAATAATGTGATCAATGTGATCTACACGATTAGCGACTTTTAACATTTGTTAATGAAAAAACAACTTTATATATTATCAATATTAGCTTTATCTGTACATGGAAATGCGCAGCGTCAGATTTTCGTGAACGGACCTGACGTTACGGTGAGTACTCAGGCTGGTACTTTACAGCCAATTTCTGTTGCTGGAAGTAACTATACTAACGATTATCTTTCGCCAACAAATCTCATCAATATCAGTGTAACCATTCCGGGAAGTATCCTTTTTTCTCAGGGATCACGAGTATATGTAAGTCAGTCTCCAATTAACTGGCCTCAGAGTTTACAGCTCTTTGTGAGACGAACAGGTGATGGAAATCCTTGCGGTGGGTGTACAATTGCAGAAAATTCAACAAATGATTTCTATCTAGTGACTAATAATGCGAGCAGCTTTATGCTTCCAAGAACTAATGTATTTATTCTGGGAGGTGGTGGTACTTACAGCAATATTCCGGTACAGATAAAAATCTCTGGCGTATCCGTAACACTGCCCGCAGCTACGTATTCTACAAATATTACCTTCACAGTTACTGCTCCTTAAGATATTGCAGATCAAAATATACTTTTTCCAATTTTAGCATTAAACTTTATTTATCAGATTGAAAAAGATTGGTGAATAATCATTTGTGTGCATAATATTTAAGTGCAGATTGATATCGCGATAATCTATATTAATTATCAGTACTTTCAGTTAGAAATTGGTCACAAAAAACTCCTTCATTTTTTGATGAAGGAGTTTTTGGAATAAAAAAAGACTGGCGGCGACCTACTCTCCCGCTTTCGCAGTACCATTGGCGCTGGTGG
>NZ_LMPJ01000009.1 GCF_001424585.1 Chryseobacterium sp. Leaf180
GACGGTTTTATAGATAAAAACATATCGATGCCGGTACTCGCTATTTGGGAATGCGCGATAGGAATTGGTCTTTTAAGTGGGAGATTCATGAAAATAACACTTTTTTTATTATACCTCCAGATGATCGGTACACTTACACCTTTAATAATTTTCCGAAACGAAACCTGGTCAGGAGTTTTTCTTGTGCCCACACTTTTAGGACAGTATATTATCAAAAATGTAGTGCTGATTTCTGCGGGCATCGTAATAGGAGCGACTACCAACGGAGGAGCTTTGATTTCAAATCCTAATGTTGCTGTAAAGGCAGTTCATCTACAAACTCTAGGGTCTGGAGTTATACCAACGGTCGCCGATTTCAAATCCTAATGTTGCTGTAAAGGCAGTTCATCTACAAACTCTATATTTTAGATACAAACGCCGTTATAATCAAGATCCTAAGTATAAGATTTAGTGTGCCAAACGAATCTGTTATTTCCTACAAAAGGCTATAAGGTTCAATACTAAAAATATCGTTTTTTAAAACTCAGTTTAATGTTTTGGATTTTTCCAAACCGGAGATATTTAGCATTAATCTTCATCAGAAAAACAAAGCATGAATTTGGCACTTCACTGTCCTGAATTACGAATCCCCGCTTCTTCTGTTAGTGGCTCCCTGTTCTTCTCTACTAATCATTTATAAATGATACAGTATATTCCTGAATTTCCTTTCGTTGCTCATCATTAGCATTATCGTCCATTTCATTATGGGTCGTATTTGCTTATTTTACTATTTTTATTTTATTTTTTTTAGTTTCCTTTCTATTCTTTAAAGTGTGAAGCTACGATTAATACTTAAAGTCTCTTCACACTGACTTGTAATTCATCTTAATTTCCGGACGTTTAACAAAGAAGCTGAAGTTCTCACTTCAGCCCTTGCTGCCCTTGCTGCGCTAATTACGTCAAACTGTAAATAGTGATTATCGTACACACTTAAAAAACTTTTGAATTCATCTAATTGATTTGTAAATGTGTTGAAATGGCAATTCTGTTCCACATGTTAATGGTAATGACCGCCATAATAATACTTTTTATCTGCCCTTCATCAAAATATTGAGTCGCTTTCTCATACGTCTCGTCGGTAAGACCTTTCATACTGATCAGGGTGATTTCTTCGGTCATCGCCAGAATTATTTTTTCTTCTTCTGTAAATAAATCAGTCTCTCTCCATGCATTTAGAAGGAACAACCGCTGAGCCGATTCTCCATATTTAAGAGCGTCTTTAGTATGCATATTCAAACAGAATGCACATTGATTAATTTGTGAAGCCCTGGTTTTAATCAGTTCTTTTTGAATATTATTTAAGGAAGTGGTCTGTAAAGTAGCTTCCAGATTCATCATCGCCTGGTAAGAATCAGAATCTGCATTTAAAATTTTGATACGTGTACTCATTTTATTTTGTTTTAAAATTACAGTACAAATTTCTCCTATTGAAACCCAAAAAATCTTAAGCTGGTTTAAGATCGGAGTTTTTTTCTAATTTCGCTGAGATATTCGGGAGTGAAACCTAAGAAAGAAGCAATAAGATATTGGGGTATTCTTTGAATGAACCAGGGATAGAGGGTACTGAAATTAACATATAATTCTTCCCGGGTCATCTCATATAAATACCGTATTCTGCGTTCGGAGGCTGCATATGCCCGTTGATAGACGATTCTGAAATATCGTTCCATAACCGGATGTTTCTGTAATAGCAGCTCCTGCGAGTGAAAATCAATCATCACGAGCGTCGTTTTTTCAACGGCCTGAATATTAAAAGTAGATTTCGCCTGTTGTTCAAATGCAAAATTATCAGCCAGCCACCAGTTTTCGATGGCAAATTCTGTCGTTTGCTCCACACCTTTTTCATTCACGAAAAATTTTCGAAGGCAACCGCTCAGTACGAAATATTTAAATTTACACAATTCACCGTCGGACATCAAATTTTCCCGCTTTTTGACTTCTAACACCTGAAAAAATGCCGATACTGAGGCAGACTCTTCATCGCTGATATTGATTAATTTTTTTAAATGGCTTTTAAAAGCGTCCATATCTATTGATTGAGATTTTTAACTTTTTTATTTCTTATGGGTCTATAACGCTATTGATAAAACCATGAATCCTTTTAAATCAATCCGTCATACTACGGTCAGAATTTATTTTTCGTCTTTTTCCAACATCACAAATAAGATAAACATATTTACCGCTGTTGTTTTTATTATTATCAGGTTGGTGATGGCAAAAACGGGTAAAGCGCCGTTGCTAGACAATATGCAGTTTTCCGGTGATTATAATATGAAGCGGTTTTTAAATATCGGTCGCATGAAAACATAAACTTTTCTTTAATTTTTTTTTAAAGGCCAAGATCGACTGAAACATTTTACAAACATAGTGATTGCCGAAAACACAATCTCGTATGTTATCTGCGAAAGAATTATTTTTTGGATACACATTAAAGACTTTCCGCTACACAGCTTATCGATTATCAACAGATCTTTGTCGTATTAAAATTATTGAAAAATGAAAGTATTTGTTACAGGAGCAACAGGCTTCATCGGCAGCGCAGTCGTGCAAGAATTACTGGAAAATGGTCATCAGGTGCTGGGACTCGCAAGGTCAGAAGAATCTGCTGAAAAACTGACTATGCAAGGAGCTTCTGCCCACAGAGGTGACCTTAATGATGTGCAAAGTTTAAAATCAGGAGCTTCAATCTGTGATGCAGTAATCCACTTGGGATTTGTACACGATTTTTCGAACTTCGCTGAGATGTGCGCTTTAGATCACCGGGTTATCACTGCAATCGGCAGTGAATTGATCGGAAGCGAAAAACCGTTTTTAATTACTTCCGGAACTGCATTATTTGCAAAAGAGGGAATTACGTATGAAAAAGTTCGTTCGGTTAATAATCCACATCCGCGTATTGCGACGGAAAAAGCGGCAGATGAAATGGCTGCAGAAAACGTAAAAGTGGCAGTCATACGACTTTCGCCATCCGTTCATGGTGAAGGGGATTTGATTGGTTTCGTACCGAGTCTAATAAAAATTGCGAGAGAAAAAGGTATGTCGGCGATGATCAGCGACGGCAATAATCACTGGCCGGCGGTGCACCGATCAGACGCGGCAAAATTATACCGCTTAGCGCTTGAGCATTCTTTTGTGCCGGGGACGAGATTCCATGCCGTTGCAGAACAGGGAATTCCATTTAAGGATATTGCCGCTGCAATTGCTCAACAGTTAAGCATTCCCCTGATATCAATTGATCCCGAGGCGGCTGAAGAACATTTCGGTTGGTTTGCCCATTTTGCCAAATTAAACAATGTGAGTTCCAGTCAAGAAACACAGATAAATTTAGAATGGCATCCGGAAAACCCAACGCTTCTGGAAGATTTAAAAGGATCTGTATATTTTCCTCAGAACAAATAATTTATATTTATTGTCTTATTAACCTTTAAAATTAAATCGATGCCTGACAATAAACCTATCCGATTAAAAACGATTTCTGAATTTCATAAATTAAGGGGTTTGCCCATGCCCAAACATCCTTTAATCAGCGTTATTAATTTTGAGGATATGGCAACTACTTCAATAACAGGAAAGCAGGATTTAATTTTTGATTTCTATACCGTTTCTGTTAAACGGGACATGAGTTACCGGTACAGATACGGGCAGCAGGACTACGATTTTGATGAAGGAATACTGTTTTGCATGGCTCCACATCAGATCTTAAGCGTTATAAGAGAAGAGAATGGGAAAAATCCATCCGGATGGATGCTTATGATTCATCCGGATTTTCTTTATGATACATCACTGCTTTCCAAAATTGCACAATATGAGTTTTTTGGTTATTCGGTAAATGAGGCGCTCTTTTTATCACAAGACGAGGAAGATAAAATCGGGCAGATTATAGAAAACATCAAACAGGAGTATCAGACCAATATTGATAATTTCAGTCAGAAGATCATTATATCTCAAATAGAAACGCTTTTAAATTATTCAGAACGTTTTTATCAGCGCCAGTTTATTACCCGTCATAAGACGCATCACCAGTTTTTGGAAAAGCTTGAACGGTGCTTAAATGAATATTTTGCAGGTGAAGAAATTTTAAAAAGCGGATTGCCAACTGTTCAGTATCTATCGGACGTTCTAAAAATGTCGCCACAATATATGCGAAGTCTTTTAAAGTCGGTTACCGGACAAACCACACAGCAGGTAATTCATGAGAAACTGATTCAGAAAGCCAAAGAAAAGCTTTCCATAACCGATTTATCGGTGAGCGAAATTGCTTACGAACTGGGTTTTGAGCATTCGCAGTCTTTCAATAAATTATTTAAAGCAAAAACACAGCTGTCGCCATTAGAATTCAGAAAGTCTTTCAATTAGGAATGATCAAATTGCTTTAATAAACCGGTGAATAATAAATAAAAATGCCGGAATACTCAATTGATGCGTTTACCGTAAAAGTAGGTAAAAGGAAGCGCTCTAATAATTAAAGTTGCAGATAAATTGTTTTGATAGGTGAGAAAACCATTTCTCATCCTCAAAACTTTACAGATCTTCGTGCATATATTTTCACTTACCCATTCTTTTCATTCTTGAATTTTTTTGACAAACCTTTCGCAGAAGTTTGTGTTGAAAAGATTATTTGTTTAGCATAGGATTCATCTGTGTAACCTGCATCGAAACAATTTTCCACGATTCTGCTTCTTTTTGAAATACTGCAGACACAATTTTTTTGTCAACACTCCCTTTTTTGACCGTTGCACCCGGCACCTGATAGTCTTCCTTAGCCGTCAAGGTTTCATTTACGTAAACAATGGCTGTTTTGTCGTTTACTGATTTTATGCTGATTACCTCAAATTTTACTGAGGTCGGTTTGATGCAGCAATCGTTAATATATGAAAACTGTTCCCTGATCATTTTTTTTCCCTCCCAAACGGATCCTAAAAAATTGATCAGAATACCATCCTCTGAAAATGCCTCTGTAAATGATTGCATATCATTTCTGTTCCAGTCGGTTTCCTGCTGTTTGATTATTTTTGATAATTCTCCCGTCTTATCCTGTGCAGAAACTTGTGCTACTGCAAAGACAGTTAAAAAAAGTAAAAAAAGATGTCTTATCATTTTAAAGTTTTAAAAGTTATTTTAGTAATTGATGCATCCGTCAAATATGCGACATTAAAATTATTTTAGTGGTCATTATTAGATTTGCCACGGAACATTGACTAATAACGGTTACTAAAATTTTTCAAATGATTTTAGATTGCATTGCAAACCTTGATCCCAGTTTCCTGTTACTGAGGCTGCCTGGAATGTAGATTCCAGAAAACTGAGTAAATGCTTTTCCGGTTCTTCATTACTCTGTACCGCTTTGTACGGTAATAAAAACTCACCCAGATCTTTGCTGAAAAATGCTTCTTTTGGCAAAACTTCATAATCTGCAAAACCATCCGGCGCGGGATAAACATAAGAGTAAAAAAATGCTTCCGGAAAATCTTTGCTTCCTGCCCAAAAGCCGCAGCTGCTCACTTCGTGGCTATAGGCTTCCTGCATTACTAATTGAGGCATATTCGGGATTACGCTTTCAATTTTTGGTGCTGGTTTGCCTGAAAATCTGCTTACTGCAAGATCAAAAGCACCCCAAAAAAAATGCACAGGGCTAACTTTTCCGGTAAAACCAGATCGGAAACGTGTGAAAACTTCATGAATCTTAATTAAAGCTTTCCAGTATTTTTGAATTTCTTCCTCATTATATTCCCTTTCCTGCTGATCCTGATCAAATGGAATTGCTTCCTGAAGTTCATTTGGTTTAGCAAAGATTTCGACTTCAATTTCCAGAGAACGTAAAATCCCAAATAAAGCCTGGTAAAAATCCGCAATGCTTCCTGACTGAAGTTTTATGCGTTCTACCTGTCCATTACTGGTGGTAATATTTAATTCATGAGAGATAAAATTCAGTACCATTTCAAAAATTCCAAACTTATAAGGAATGCTGCCAGTCGTTAAACCACTGGAAGAAACATACAATGTCACATGCCACGAATGGTTGATCCAGGGCGTTTTTTTCATTCTTATTTTCCCAATGATCTGAGTCCACAACTGCACGGTATTTAAGGTATTCTCAAGTTTATAAAAATCCAGTGCAGGCCATTTACTGTTGTTTAAAATAGGTTCCATGTAATCTTAATTTTATATTGCGTTATTTTTGAAGTTCAAGATTTGGGACTAAAAATTCCTTTTAAGAAATAATAAAAATTGATATCCCGGCAGTCAAAAATATTGTTGTTAATATTTTCTGAATCGACTCTTTGTTTAGCAACAAATCAACTTTAAGACTTTACCAATCATTGACCAGTAATTTTATCTTTTTAATGTTCTAAAAGTTATTGATTTTTGTTCTGACAATTCCTCTTCTATTTTAGCTACATTAGCTTAAATCGTCTAATTCCAAATCTGACATTTTGATCCATAAAGAATTTTTGACAGGATTATGATTTTCAACCCCAAATTCATTCAGATTTTTATCGAATATGACTAAAACTCTTCCGTCAATAATTTCGGTTTGGCCTATAACTTTTCCTTTTTCTCCAATTAATTTCCAATAATTTTCTCTGTCTTCAACTTTCTCTACAGATTTTAATGTCCCTAAAAAACTTTTTATTTTAACTGGTGTATTTTTTCCAAATCGCATTCGGTGTGATTGTTTTATCAGGAACTGCCAAATTTAATCTTTGCGTCAATACAACCTATCTGAAATTCGCAAAAGATAAAACTTTCGGCTACCACTATTCCCTGTCTATTGCAAGAGCTGTTAGTTGCTACGGTTCCTGTCGTTGGTTTTTTGTCAGTTTTAGTTTCATCATAATGTCGGTCTGTTCGTCATTGCCTAGTTTGAAAATGTGTTTGTCAAACTCCACGAAACCGTCTTTCCTGTAGAAATTAATTGCTCTCGGATTTTCTTCCCAAACGCCCAACCAAATATAGTCGGCATTCTTATCTCCTGCAATTGTGATTGCTTTGTCATAAAGCATTTGTCCAACAGCTTTTCCGTGAAATTCTTTAAGCACATAAATTCTTTCAATTTCTAATGCTTTGTCGTCTTGCAACTCTGTCTGTGACTGTCCAAAGTTTACTTTTAAATAACCAATTACGCTGTTATCAAGTGTGGCAAAATAAAATTCAGTGTTCTTATCGTTAAGTTCAGAAGTCAACTTACCTACTGTAAAACCTTCGTTCAGATATTTTTTCATATTCTCTTCGGTGTTGCCTGCTGAAAATGTTTCTAAAAAGGTCTGTCGGCCAATATGTTGTAATTGATCAATGTCATTTACGGTTGCTTTTATAATTTCAATGTTGCTCATTTTGTAAACTTAATTATTGTCAGCCCGATACGTTTACTACTTTCGGGTCGAACTGTTTCTCCTATCGTCAACTAGTTATTCAGTATCAAATTTTACTCTCGTTACTGCTAGCAATGCTGGTGTGATACCGTTCTGCCAAACATCCAGGTTGGGTTATTCGTTTCGGGTTAACCGGCATTTTTTTTCGATATTTCTGCGCGATTTTAAAAGCAATGACCGCTAACGTTCCGGCACTTGACTTAGCGAGGTTAGAATATAAAGATGCGAGATATTTAGGTTAAACACAAATTTTCAAATACAAAATCAACTATAAATTCAGCTTAATCCCCAATCTGGCTAAATTAAATCAGTCAGCCTAACCATTTGATTCCAGAAAGTTTTTTACATTCCCATCTAAAAATTGATAAATTTGCAAAAACTATATTTTAATGAATATCCTTAAGAGGAATAACGTCACAATAAGCGGAAAGGGTGAAAATGTTATATTTTTTGCTCATGGTTTTGGCTGTGATCAAAATATGTGGCGTTATGTTTCCCCTGCATTTGAGGATCATTATACAACTGTTCTTTTCGATCATGTAGGCGCAGGAAACTCAGATCTTTCTTCATATTCATTTGAAAAATATAGTCAGCTTGAAGGCTATGCTGAAGATATTGTTGAAATTGCAAGAGAATTAAAAATTTCCAACGCAGTTTTTGTTGGACATTCTGTAAGTTCAATAATGGGTATTATTGCTGCAAAAAGGGCTCCTGAACTGTTCAAAAAATTAGTTTTGGTATCACCTTCACCGTCATATATCAATGAAGATGATTATGTAGGTGGTTTCAGCAGGTCAGAAATTGATGAGCTCCTTGATTCCTTAAACGACAACCATCTAGGATGGTCAGCAACAATGGCTCCTGTAATTATGGGAAATCCTGACAGACCGGAATTCGGAAAAGAATTAACAAACAGCTTTTGTAAAACTGATCCTGAAATCGCTAAACATTTTGCACGCACTACTTTTTTAACAGATAAGCGGGATATTTTGGGTGATCTGAAAGTTCCTGTTCTGATCCTTCAATGTAGTAATGATGTCATTGCCCCGGTAGAAGTTGGTCATTATATGCACAGGCAGATGGAAGGAAGTCAATTGGTCATTATGAATGCAACTGGGCATTGCCCTAATCTCAGTGCTCCCCAAGAGACAATTGAAGCAATAAGTGTTTTTTTAAATGACTGGTAGCCAATCAAATAAACTGTCAGAGGACTTTGACGACTTTTTCGAATCTTCATTATGCGGATTTGTAATTGCTGATGCAAATGGGAAAATCACCAGAATCAATACTTGTGCAGCCCGTTGGCTTGGCACAAGTCCCGATCACCTTACTGGGAAACGCATATCTGATTTGCTTTCGGTAGGCGGCAAAATATATTTTGAAACCCATTTGTGGCCGTTGCTTCGAATACAGGGACACTTTGACGAAGTATCAGTTGAATTGACAGATACAGGGAAAGGTAAAATTCCTGTTTATATCAATGGATATGAAAGAAGAGATGAAAACAATCATCCTCTTTTTTTACGCTTCACCTTATTTCAGGCAGCAGACCGGCGTTTGTATGAAGAGAACCTACAGATGTCCAAAAAATTAGCCGAAACAAACTTAAATATTGAACAGCAGCAGGCAGTTATTCGTGAGCAATTTATAGCAGTACTTGGGCATGACCTACGAAATCCGCTCGGAGGTATAATGAGCGCTACTCAATTGCTGACAAGATCTGAATTAAGTGATCGCGACAGAAAATTAATGAATATAGTACATTCCAGCTCAAAAAGGATGTATGAGATGATTAACAATATAATGGATTTGGCTCGTGGCCGGCTGGGAGGCGGAATTTCCATAATACCCGTTACTGTTGATTTGGAACAGCTTCTCATTGAAGTCAGCAATGAATTAAAAGTTTCCTGGCCGGGAAGGACTATCGAATCTCATTTTAAAATTAATCGTTTGATAGAATGTGATCCTGGGCGTGTTTCTCAACTGGTTTCTAATCTTCTTGCCAATGCGATTACGCACGGATTATCTGATACTTCTATCACTCTTGGCGCCGAAGCCACTGATGAATTTTGGGAAATTTCTGTTACTAACAGCGGTCAGAAAATACCGGAAAAATCAATGGAAAACCTTTTTAACCCTTTTCAACGCGAAGGCACGGAATCAAATCAAAATGGTCTCGGACTGGGGTTATATATTTCATCAGAAATAGCAAAAGCGCATCACGGGCTACTATCTGTGACTTCAGACGAAAATAAAACATGTTTTACGTTTCGTGCTCCGTTATAAAATTCTTGATGTGTTTTACGCAGCTTTTCGCATAAAGGATCACTTTTAAATGCTGCATGTATGACAATAATGCCTTCATTCGAATGATTATTGGTACACCTTATTAACAGAAAGACCACCGACAGTAAGCCAATAATTTTATCATCATTATCCTTACTAACCATTATACCTTAATAAATAAAATTCCTGCTAAATTTAAGATTCACTTTATTATTGTAAGCATCAACTCTTTTAGGATCATTATTTTACTTTCTGTAGTCAAACCCAAGATTATCTTTTCCTAATTTAATTTATGTTGCTAAATTGTATTTTTCTTTCGGTTTTAAAGCTCAATGTTCTAGCGTCCCAATAATGCTATTTCTCAAGCAAATATTGAATTCCGTAGAAAAATTTTAAGCCATCTTCTGCAGGATTTAAAAAGTTGTGACTGTACTTTGTTTGAGTATAAAGTAAGGCCGAGTCAATCATATTTTTAAAATATGGCAAACCGTTAAAGGATTAGGAAGTGATATAGAAATCAAAAAGGCAATTCCATCAACACCTTTTGTGATTTTATTAATTGTTTTGGCATCACCTAAATTCGCCAAAACAGGACTTGTTCCTGCATGTGCTAATTTTTAAAAACTCTTTGCTCAGCTGGTGGCTGCAATTACTTCTGCTCCCTTTTCAACGCTTCTCCAGTACATGAATTTATTTGGTATGTGTTCGCACATATCATGAAGATAACTGCGGCTGAAATTCCAAAAATATACTTCACCATGATGTAAAAATTTAAGTATCAAAGAAAAGCTAATTTATTTCCCGATACAAAACTTGGAAAAAATATTCCCTAAAATCTCATCATTTGTGACCTCACCGGAAATTTCACCAAGATGCTCCAATGCGTTTCGCAGTTCATAAGCGAGGAGTTCGGTAGAAATCCGGAAAGTTATCGCTTCGTTTACTTTATGTACCGCATCCAAAGATTTTTTTAATGCTTCAAAATGCCGCTGATTGGTTATTACGACATTATTTTCAGGCGATTTCAAATGCTCAACAAATGAAGACATTTCATCTTTTAAACTTTGAATATGCTGATTCTCTACTGCTGAAATCGGGATAAAATCAAAGTCTGAAGTTAGTTCATTACGAAGTCTGTCTTCCATTGATTCATATAAATCCGGAATGAATTTATCAATTTTCGTAGCGCAGATAATTACTTTTAAATCATCGCGGATGATTGATTTTAAAACCAATAAGTCATCGTTCAGATCTTTTGTAGAAGCATCAAGGAGATAGACCAAAATCTGGGCATTGGCTACTTTTTCTCTCGCTTTTTTTACGCCAATGGCCTCAATTTCATCTTCTGTTTCGCGCAAACCTGCGGTATCGATCAGGCGGAATGCATGACCTTTGATATGCAGAATTTCTTCGATGGTATCGCGCGTCGTACCGGCAATATTGCTCACAATGGCGCGTTCCTCTTTCAGTAAAGCGTTCAGTAACGTAGATTTTCCAGCATTTGGTTTTCCGATTATGGCGACTGATGTTCCGTTTTTTATCGCATTTCCATACTGGAAACTGTCGATCAGCGAAAGCAGTTTTTCATCTATTCTATTCAACAAACTGGTAAGTGCCGAGCGGTCTGCAAATTCCACATCTTCTTCAGCAAAATCAAGTTCGAGCTCAATGAGCGAAACGAAATTGAGAAGGTCTGTACGGAGGAATGAAATCTCGTTTGTTATCCCTCCTTTTAACTGATTTAAAGCTACTTTTCGCGCTGATTCATTATCGGAAGCGATGAGATCTGCAATGGATTCGGCCTGCGAAAGATCGATACGCCCGTTCAGAAATGCACGCATGGTAAATTCTCCGGCTTTTGCCATTCTCGAGCCGTTCGATGTTAATGTTTCCAATATTCTTTTGGCGATGTGCGGTGACCCGTGAAAAGAAATTTCGGCTGAATCTTCGGCGGTAAATGTTTTTGGTGCCCGAAAGACAGAAACCATCACTTCATCGATTATTTCATCACCGTCTTTTATAAATCCGTAATGTACGGTATGCGAGTCTGCTTTCTCAAGATTTTTACCATCAAAAATTGCATTCACTGCTTTGAAAGACTGATCTCCGGATATTCTGATGATGCCGATGGCACCTGTTCCGTTGGCTGTGGCGAGTGCGCAAATTGTATCGTGATTCATAAGACAAAGATAACGGTTTTGGATTTTTTAATCGGGATTGTTGTCTTGCAATTTTTGGAGTGAATACAAACGATTTCAGATTCTCAATTTCTATTTAATGTTTGGAATCTATTGTTTAAAATCTGCTGTTTCGATCTGCGATGTTTTTAGATTCTTTGTTTAGGGGCGGCGGCTTCGCCGCCGCCCCTAAACAAAGAATCATGCACCAAATAAAATTGACAGAATCTAAAGCTTTCATGTACAAAAAAACCTCTGAAAATTTCAGAGGTTCATATTTTACAAAGGAGAAGTCAGTCGTAAAAACCATTCTTTAACGTCACCTTCCAGATGCGGACGAAGTTTATCTTCGCACTGCTGATGGTAATCATTCAGCCACTTAATTTCTTCTTCAGAAAGCAGTTCTTTCACGATCGTGTCTTTGAAAAACGGACAGAATGTAAGCGTTTCAAACTCGTAAAAAGTTCCAAAATCTGTTTTTGCAGCTTCTTTCACAGCGATCAGATTCTCGTGACGGATTCCGTATTCACCTTCCACATAGAAGCCGGGCTCGTTCGAACAAACCATCCCGACCATCAGTTCCTGCGGATTCATATCTTTTCTGATATTCTGCGGACCTTCGTGCACATTCATAAAACTTCCCACGCCGTGGCCGGTTCCGTGGTTATAATCTTTACCCTCCATCCAGAGCGGCAGACGTGCAATCGCATCCAGCTGTACACCGCGTGTTCCTTTTGGGAATTTTACCATTGACAGCTGAATCAAGCCTTTCAGAACCAAAGTTGAATTTCTTTTAAATTCTTCCGAAGGCGTTCCCAATGCAAAAGTTCGGGTTATATCTGTCGTTCCTTCCAAATACTGTCCGCCTGAGTCAACCAAAATGGTGTCTACATTCGTCACTTCTTTGCTGCCTTCTTTTTTGGCCGAATAATGCATGATCGCCCCATTATCTCTGTAGCCGACGATGCTTCCGAAACTTTCCCCGACAAAATTTTCGCCTTCTGCACGGAAGTCTCTGAGCTTTTCCCCGATCGAATATTCTGTCAGAGGTTCTTTTCCGGCGGTATGTTTCAGCCAGTAAAGAAATTTCACCATTGCCACACCGTCGCGCACCATTACTTTTCTGAAACCTTCCAGTTCAGTTTTATTTTTCTGCGCCTTCATCAGATTTCCGGGAACAGGCGCTTTGATGAACTCGTTTCCGATTTTTAATGATTCAAAAATCTGCTGATTGCTGTTTGGGGAAACGAGTATTTTTTCGTTGCTAATGGTTTTAAGGTGATTATAAAACTCTTCGTACGGCATCATTTTCACCCAGGCTTCATCCAGCTGCCGACGGGATTCTACATCAAGCTTTTCAAGATTTGTAAACAGGAAAGCGTCATTTTTTGTGATAATAACGTATCCCATAAAAACAGGATTACTTTCCACATCGCTTCCACGGAGATTTAAAGTCCAGGCTACATCATCGAGACTTGAAATGATATGATATGACGCGCCAAGATCATCCATTTTCTGACGGATTGCACCTAGTTTTTCGTTGACAGACTGCCCTGCACGTTCTTCAGGATGTGTATAAATAGGATTTTGAGAAGGCGCGCCACGCTCTTTCCAGACATATTTCAGCAGAGGAAGATCGATGAGTGTGATATTCTTTTTGGAAAACTTTTCATACATCATTTCCCAGTTTGAATGGGAAGTTGCCAAAGCATTTACAGCCACTTTTCCATTTTCCGGGATTTCAGAAATGATCCAGTCGGTATAAATTGGCGTATCTTCCATTCCGTCTTTAAAAAGATCGATTCCTGAGCCGGCCAATTCAATAGGCGCCTGTGTAAAATATCTTCCATCGGTCCACAGTCCGGCTTTGTCTTTGGTAATAACCACGAGTCCTGCTGAGCCCATAAAACCCGAAAGCCACGCTCTCTCCTGCCACTCTGCAGGCAGATATTCACTCATGTGCGGATCTGCTGAATAAATAATAAATGCGTCGACATTATTTTTCTGCATCTCGTCGCGTAATGCAGCCACTTTTTCCTGTGCGGTCATTGTATTTGATATTTTGTATAAGATAAAGGTACAATTTTTTTGTGCTGCAGTGGTGTTTGGTACCTGTAAAATTTCGCTGAATCTCTCACTAGCCCCGATAGGAGCGGCTACCCCGCAGTGAAGCGTCTGATATCGAATTTTAGATATCAGCCGCCGAAACAAGGAGTAATAGAGAATAGCGGGAACAAGCTCCTGAAAAATAGTTTCTGCCTATAGATTTTGAATCTGACCATTTTTCGGTTTGGAAAGATTATTGATATTAATCGAATATGAACGCGCAAAACTACAAGAATCACCGAAAATTCTATGCTCCGCACCACTTTATCTATCTGCCGGCTTTGCTGGTTTTGTTCGGATACGGAATTTACAAGCGAAGTGCCGACGAAGAAAATGAGCTTCTCTGGACGCTTTTTTCGGGAATTATTTTTCTGATTCTCTATCTCGCTATCATGGTACGACAACATTACGCACTGGTCTTGCAGGATAGAATGGTAGTTATTGAATTCAGACAGCGTTATTTTGAGCTTTTCGGTAAGCGATCTGATGATATCGTTTCGCAACTGAATTTCTCACAGATTGCAGCGCTGCGTTTTGCTTACGATGATGAGTTTAAAACACTTATTGAACGCGCATTAAATGAAAATATTTCAGGCGACGAGATTAAAAAATCGATTACCAACTGGCGCCCGGATCTCAGCAGAGTTTAAAAAATCAACCTTAAAAATTATATTATTATGAAAAAACTGACATTATTCGGTATCACGATGTTTTCTGCAATGATGCTGACCAGCTGTTCTGCAATCGAAACAATTTTCAAAGCCGGTATGTGGTGGGGATTTATTTTGGTAGGTCTTGTAATCGCAGCGATTATCTGGATTTTCTCCAGAAACCGTAATTCATAGATAAACAGAGAATGGATCAGCCCGAACTTGAAATTATTTCTCATCTTAAGCCTTCGAAGATCATCAAGATCATGAAAGATCCTGTGGCGTCTGCGAAGGCTGTTAATCTCATTTATACCTCTGACACCGAGGTTTCCGGGATTACCAGAAAGCGCAGGGGAAAGAAATTTACCTATTATAAAGAAGGTGAGAAAATCAGTGATAAAAACGAGATTTCCAGAATTAATAAGCTGGTCATTCCTCCTGCATGGGAAAATGTGTGGATTTGTGCGATTGATAACGGCCATCTTCAGGCCACCGGCATCGATGTAAAACAGCGTAAACAGTATCGCTATCATCCGCTTTGGAGTGCATTGAGAAATCACACAAAGTTTTACCGAATGCTGAAATTTGGTTATGCTTTGCCTGAAATGCGTCTGCAGCTGGAAAAAGATCTTTCACTCAAAAATTTTGAGAAGAGAAAAATTCTTGCGCTGATCGTAAGTCTGATGCAGCGTACCAACATCCGTATAGGGAATTCCATTTACGAAAAGCTGTACGGATCTTTTGGTCTGACTACTTTAAAGGAAAAGCATGTGAAAGTGGAAGGACAGAAAATCCGGTTTACATTTAAAGGTAAAAAGGGCGTGATGCATGATGTTGATCTTAAAAGCAAACGTCTTTCTAAACTGATTGTAAAATGCAAAGAGATTCCGGGGAAAGAACTTTTCCAGTTTTATGATGACGAAGGAAACCGTCATGGTGTCGATTCCGGAATGGTAAATGATTATATTAAGGAACTTAGCGGAGAAGATTTTACTGCAAAAGATTTCAGAACATGGTCTGGTACTGTGAATGCACTTATTGCTTTTAAAGAAATAGGTTATGCCGAAAACAGCACGCAGTATAAAAAGAAGGTAAAACAGGCTTTGGATATTGTCGCTTCGCATCTCGGAAACACAAGTACGGTTTGCAGGAAATATTACGTTCATCCTTTGGTGATCAATCTTTACGAAAATAATTCCATTAAAAAATATCTGGACGAACTGGAAGATATTGAAAAAGATGACGGAAAAGCTGGACTTACCCATGAAGAAAGGCTGGTTCTGAAAATTCTTGAAACGGAAAAAATGTGAGAATATGAAAAATTTTATTTATTTTCGATTCAAATAAGTTTATGAAATATTTCTGAAAAGTAAAATGTAACAGAGTATTGTAGGCTAAACTACAGTATTCAAAATTTATGAAAATTAGTATTGGCAGGCCTAAACTATTTGCAGCAACATTATGTTTGCTTATCATTTCTGCAATTACAACCTTTACCTATATACCCAATGAGTTTAAAAATCAAGGAGGTTCATGTTATCAGGGAATTGTAATTTTCTTCACAAATATTATTATGATATTTTGCTTAGCGTCTTTTATCATCGCATTTATCCTAACATTTCTTAGTAAATATAAATTTTCAATCTTAATTTCTTCATTATCATTTTTCCTGTGGATATTTTGGGCTTTTGCCAGCTCAATTGATTTCCCCATTGATGGCTTACGCTATTTCTCACTTTTTACTATTGCAAGCTTTCTTTGCGTATTTTATATATTTAAAGTACAGGGTATAAGGACAATTAAAAATGTCTAACAATTTTATTATACTTCGAAAAAATTCACTATTAACTGGCAAAGCAAAATTCACTATTCACATCTCTCTTACCATAAATTTTAAAAGTTGTAAATTTGTAAAACAGCAAAATAAAACAATACAACTTATATGTCAAAAGCAATTTCGCAAGTACCATTTGCAGTAAATGAGCCGGTAACTTCTTACGAACCGGGATCAGCAGAAGTAAAATCTCTTCTTGCAACTTACAAAAAAATGTGGGCAGAAAAGACAGAGATCCCAATGATTATCAACGGTAAAGAAGTAAAAACAGGCGATACTGTTCAGCTTCAGTCACCACAGGATCATGCGCATGATTTCGGTTTTTATCATAAAGGAACAATGCAGCATGTAGATGATGCCATCAACACAGCATTAGCCGCAAAAAAACAGTGGAACGACCTTGGATGGGAGCACCGTGCAGCGATTTTCTTAAAAGCAGCAGATCTTCTGGCGGGTCCTTACAGAGACGTGATCAATGCCGCAACTATGATCGGACAGTCTAAAAATGTTCATCAGACTGAAATTGATGCAGCTTGTGAATTCATCGATTTCTTGAGATTCAACGTTGAGTTTATGACAGAAATGTATTCTGAGCAACCGGTTTCTGACGCAGGAATCTGGAACAGAGTAGAATACAGACCTTTGGAAGGATTCTGTTTTGCAGTTACACCTTTCAACTTTACAGCGATTTCAGGAAACCTGCCGACCTGTATGGCAATGCTTGGAAACGTGGTGGTTTGGAAACCTTCAGACAAACAAATCTATTCAGCTAAAGTAATCATGGATGTTTTAATCGAAGCGGGACTTCCTGCAGGTGTTATCAACATGATTTTTACAGACGGAAAAGAAACTGCCGAAAAAGTAATGGCTCACAGAGATTTTGCGGGACTTCACTTTACAGGATCTACCAAAGTTTTCCAGGGAATGTGGAAAATGATTGGTGACAATATTCACAACTACAGAACGTACCCGAGAATCGTTGGTGAAACTGGTGGAAAAGATTTCGTTATCGCTCACCCTTCAGCAAATGTAGAAGCTGTTGCAACAGGTTTAGTAAGAGGTTCTTTTGAGTATCAGGGACAAAAATGTTCTGCGGCTTCAAGAGCTTATATCCCTAAATCTCTTTGGGCTGATGTAAAAAAAGTAATGGAAACTCAGATTGCTTCAATCAAAGTAGGTTCTCCTGAAGATCCTTCAAACTTTGTAAACGCAGTAATCGATAAAAATTCTTTCGAAAAATGTAAAGGATATATCGACAGAGCAAACGCTTCAGATGTTGCCAACGTTGTAATAGGTGGTAAAACTGATGATTCCAAAGGCTGGTTTGTACATCCAACTGTTATAGAAACTACAGATTCTCAGTACGAAAGTATGGTTGAAGAAATATTCGGTCCTATTTTGTCAGTTTTCGTTTATGAAGACGCTGACTGGGCAGAAACTTTAAAGGTGGTGGATTCTTCTTCGCCTTATTCATTGACGGGTTCAGTTTTCGCACAAGACAGATATGCTGTAAATGAAGCTTTCAAAGCATTGGAAAACGCATCAGGAAATTTCTATATCAACGACAAACCAACTGGCGCAGTTGTGGGTCAACAACCTTTTGGTGGCGGCAGAGCTTCAGGAACCAACGATAAGGCAGGTTCTAAAATGAACTTACTGAGATGGACTTCGGTGAGATCTATCAAAGAAACTTTTGTTTCGCCTAAAGATTATAAGTATCCTTATTTGGGATAATATTTTTTGACGATAAATGTAAACAGCTTTGATATTTTCAAGGCTGTTTTTTTTTAATAAATATCGCAAAAGCCTTTATTAATCAGTATTAACATTAGAAATATTTTTTCGGAATAATATTTGATTGCTCAGCTTCACACCCAAAAATTTTACATATAATGAAAAAGTTATTGTTATTAAGCTTCGCTGTTGGCGCTATTGCTACAAGTTGCGGAACGAAGGAGGCGCAAATGTCAAACAGCACAGATTCTACATCTACTGATGCTGCTATGTCTGAAGCACAGCCAATGACTACTGACACCATGAAGATGTCTACACCAGACACCATGAAAATGAAAATGGATACGATGACTCCTGCAACAGGGACAGCGACTCCAATGAACAATTCTACTACAAAGTAGAATTAAAAATAAAATCTGCTGTTTTTTCAGCAGATTTTATTTTACTAATTAAAAAAACATTAAACACTATGAAAATACTTTTGACATCAGCAGTTGCCGGACTTCTTTTTTTAGGAAGCTGCGCACAGAAAAAAGAAAACCGCGAGGAATATAAAGCTGAACACGATAAAGAATACATGAAAAATTCGCTCGGAGATACGGCAGTGAATCACTCAGAACCCGTTCCTCCAGGTTCGGTTGGTGCGACAGTGCAGCCTAAAGATACGATGACTGAAAAGTCGGTGAATCAGAACAAACAGGTGCCGGACACGGAACGTGGCGGTTACAGATAAATTCCTTTTTACCTTTTTATAATTAATGAAAACAGTCCTGAGAAATTTCTCAGGACTGTTTGTTTATAAATAAATATTGATTAAGCTTCGTTCAAAGGCTTGTGCTCGCCCGGTTGATCTCTTCCCTCAGGATTTACGTTTCCTTCCGGTCTCGCAGGACGGTCTTGTCTGTTGTCCTGTCTGTTTCCTTCCGGTCTTGGACCTCTCTGCTCTCCTTCAGGTCTAGCCGGTCTTTCTGGTCTTGGCAACAAAACTTTTCTTGAGAGTTTCATTTTTTTACGGTCATCATAACCCATAAATTTCACCTCAACCTGATCGCCTTCATTGTAAGGAACTTTATCCAGACGTGCCCATTCGATCTCCGAGATATGAAGAAGACCTTCGGTACCCTTAGCAATTGCTACGAATGCTCCGAAATCCATTACTTTCACTACTCTACCCTGATACACTTCACCTACAGTCGGTACAAAAGTGATCTCGTTGATCCTTGCGATTGCTTCATTGATTTTCTCTCTGCTGACACCGGAAATCTCGATTCTTCCGATTTCTCCAACTTCTTCAATGGCAATAACCGTATCCGTATCTTTCTGCATCTGCTGAATGATTTTTCCACCAGGTCCTATAACAGCACCGATGAAATCTTTAGAGATCTCCAACATCACCATTTTCGGAGCGTGAGGTTTCACATCTTCTCTTGGAGCAGAAATAGTTTCGTTTAATTTATCAAGAATATGAAGTCTGCCTTCTTTAGCCTGAAGCAGTGCTTTCTCCATAATTTCCATAGAAAGTCCCTGAACTTTAATATCCATCTGGCAAGCGGTGATTCCGTCTGCAGTTCCTGTTACTTTAAAGTCCATATCACCTAAATGATCTTCATCACCCAAGATATCAGAAAGAACGGTATATTTTCCGGTTTTAACGTCCGTTACCAATCCCATTGCAATACCTGAAACCGGTTTCGTAATCTGAATACCGGCGTCCATCAGAGCTAAAGTTCCTGCACAGACAGTTGCCATAGAAGATGAACCGTTTGATTCTAAAATATCAGAAACGATACGGATGGTATAAGGATTTTCTTCCGGGATCATGTTTGCCAAAGCTCTCTGAGCCAGGTTTCCGTGACCAACTTCTCTTCTTGAAGTTCCTCTCAAAGGTCTTGCTTCACCAGTTGAGAATGGCGGGAAGTTATAATGTAAGAAAAATCTCTCGTCGTAGTTTACCATTACGCTGTCTACCATGTTCGCATCTTTTACTGAACCTAAAGTTACAGCCGTTAAAGACTGAGTTTCACCTCTTGTGAAGATTGCAGAACCGTGAGCTCCAGGTAAATAATCGATTTCTGACCAGATCGGACGGATTGTTTCAGGATCACGACCGTCAAGACGGATTTTATCATTGATAATCATCTGACGCATCGCCTCTTTTTCCACATCGTGGAAGTACACTTTCACGAAAGGAGTTACTCTTTCAAGCTCTTCAACATTTTCAACATACTGAGCTAAAAATTCGTCACGTACTGCTCTGAATTTTTCACCTCTTTCTTCTTTTCCTGAAGGAGTTTTTGCTACTTCGTATACTTTATCATACGTTTCTTTCCACACTTTCTCACGAATGGCTTCGTCGTGATTTTCGTGGCTGTATTCTCTTTTTGGTAATGATTTGCCTACTTTTTCAGCCAATCTTTCCTGAGCTTCAACTTGTTTTTTGATTTCAACGTGAGCGAACTGAATGGCTTCAAGCATTTCTGCCTCAGAAATTTCTTTCATCTCACCTTCCACCATGACGATAGAATCCTTCGTTGCACCCACCATGATGTCAAGGTCAGCCAATTTAAGATCTGCATAATTAGGGTTTACGGCTAATTTTCCGTCGATTCTCACTACTCGTACTTCAGACATTGGTCCGTTGAAAGGGATATCTGTAATTGCAATTGCTGCAGAAGCTGCCAAACCTGCTAAATCGTCAGGAATTGAAAGTCCGTCATAAGAAATCAATGAAATCATTACCTGAACTTCCGCATGGAAATCTTCCGGGAATAATGGTCTAAGAACTCTGTCTACCAAACGCATCGTCAGGATTTCCTGATCAGATGGTCTCGCTTCTCTTCTAAAAAAGTTTCCGGGGATTTTTCCACCTGCGTAGAATTTTTCTCTGTAATCTACTGTCAATGGCAAGAAATCTACACCATCTTTTGCTTCTTTGCTGGCTACAACAGTTGCTAAAAGCATTGTTCCGCCGATTTTTACGACAACAGAACCGTCAGCCTGTTTCGCCAGTTTTCCTGTTTCGATTGTGATTTCTCTGCCGTCTGCAAGAATAATCGTTTCTGTAATTGCTTGAGGTATACTCATAAATTGTTTTGTGTTGCACTCCGTATTGAGTGCTTTTAATTGTTGTATTTCGTCTAAAAATTCGTTTGCAAAGATACGCTATTCTGATGGTTTTGTGAAAGATTTGCTTTGTTTTCTGATTATAAGGCTAATACATCTTTCAATTCTTATCAATAAAACAAAAAAAAGCAGCTTTCACATGAAAGCTGCTTCCTTATTTTTTCCGAAAAGCTGATTATTTTCTCAAACCCAGTTCGGCAATAATCGCTCTGTATCTTGCGATATCTTTTTTCTTAAGATAATCTAAAAGGCTTTTTCTTTTACCTACCAATTTTACCAAAGATCTCTCTGTGTTGAAATCGTGACGGTTTGCCTTCAAATGCTGAGAAAGGTGGTTGATTCTGTAAGTGAATAGAGCAACCTGTCCTTCAGCGCTTCCTGTGTCCTGTGCAGATTTTCCGTGTTTTGCGAAAATCTCTGATTTTTTTTCTGTTGTTAAGTACATTCCAATATTGTTTAATGATTATTATGTAACGGGTGCAAAATTACAAAAAATTTCCAAACGGCAAAGACTTTTATGGCTTATATATTGATATACAAATCCTGATGTTAAAATTTCTTAAAATATTTTCAGCTATTATTTAAAAAGAATGTAATTTTACCGTCACAATTCCGATGAAAAAAAATCAACTCTTTCTACTGTCTGCCAGCCTCTTACTTCTGGGTTTTACTGCTTTGAAAGCACAAAAAAAACCGGTTGAAAATCAGGTTAAAAAAATCCTATACTTCAATCCGGAAGTAGAACCAAATCTTGAAGAAATAAAGGAACCTACCAATAATGCATTCTTTGGTGCCGTTTCAGACAAAATCAGCAGCCGGCGAAACCGTCTGATGCGTACCGAAACGCAGATGCCCTATGACAGCATTGACACTAAAACCATTATAGAATATGGCAAAAACAATGATGCCGATTTTATTGTCGTTCCGAAAATTAAATATTTTAAAGTCGGACTTGGCAAATACGTATTTTCCAATCAGGTTTTGGTGAGCATGAAAGTTTTTGATGCCAACGGAAATCTTCTTACTTCTTCACAATACGACACATACCGTAAAAATATGCGGCTTTTGGGTTCTACCGAAAATTCAATAAAAATCGGAACCAATGGCGCGATGAAAACCATTTTTCAGGAGCTTAAAAAACTGAAAACGGTCTCTGAAAATACTTTTTAAACTTTAATTATATCTTAAATCTCGGCTCTTCCCACGTTTCCCTGACATTTTTAATTTATTTTTGCATCTGAAAAAAATGAAGGGTTGAAACATCAGGACGAATTTATCTTCAACGATGCCGATATTGCAGAACGTCTCAGCGAATTACCTGCAGATGAACGTTTGCTTGCTTTTCTGAAAGTTCCGAAAGAATTCAAAGCTGAAGTTTTTTCCCACCTCGACCCTGATTTTCAGGAGGAAACCATCCGAAGCATTGGCAGCGATGAAGTTTCTGAAATCCTCAATGCGATGACGCCTGATGACCGTACGGCACTTTTTGAAGACTTTCCGGACGAGCTTATCAAATACTCCATCAATCATCTGAATCCGCAGGAACGGAGAGTCGCCCTGAAACTTCTTGGCTACGATTCAAATTCCATCGCACGACTGATGACGCCTTATTACATCCAAATCCGAAAAGAATGGACCGTCAAAAGATGTCTTCAACAGATCAAAAAAGTTGGAAAACGCGTTGAAACTATCAATCATTTATATGTCGTTGATGAAAGAAACCGCCTGATCGACGATCTTGCGTTAGGAAGTTTACTGCTTGTCGATGACGATACTTTGGTATCTGATCTTACCGATAATCAGTTTGTTGCGATCAGTACAATGACTTCGAAAGAAGATGCAGTAACCTACTTTGAAAAGTACGACCGCACAGCTCTTCCGATTGTCACCGAAGCCGGTGTTCTTGTTGGAATTGTGACGATTGATGATATTTTAGATCAGATCGAATCTCAAAATACAGAAGACATTCAGAAATTCGGTGGTGTGGAGGCACTCGATGACCCATATATTCAGACGCACTGGTGGGAAATGATCAAAAAACGCGGTCTCTGGCTGATCGTTTTATTTTTCCTGCAGCTCATCACCGCTTCTGTGATGGGATTTTATGAAAATGAGATTGAAAAAGCTGTTGTTTTGGCTCTATTTATTCCGTTAATTATTTCGAGTGGAGGAAATTCCGGTTCACAGGCTGCAACATTGATTATCCGTGCGATGGCTCTTCAGGAAATTACAATAAAAGACTGGTGGACGGTGATGAAAAAAGAAATTATTACGGGTGTTATTCTCGGAACTTTTCTCGGCGTCATCGGTTTTTTCAGAATCATGATCTGGCATGAAATCGGTTGGTTCGATTATGGCGATTACTGGTTTTTCATTGGCATCAGCGCCGGAATTTCTTTAGCCATGATTGTACTTTGGGGAACAATTTCGGGTTCGATGGTTCCATTTATTCTCAAAAAATTCAATCTTGATCCTGCGACTTCTTCGGCACCATTTGTTGCGACTTTGGTTGATGTAACCGGTTTAATTATCTATTTTACTATTGCCGCGATGTTTCTGACCGGTAAACTTTTGTAACTCTTTTTTTATTAAAAATACCGTGAAATCAATCTTCCTTTTTTTAATGATTATTATTTTTAATCTTAATTTTTCACAGACATTTAATGAAAGGGAAGGTTCTGCACTCTTTTTTATCATATCGGGAAAAGAAAAAAAAGAAATTGACGAGCTGGTAACACTTTACAACAACCAGTATTAAATGAAAATTATTTCTCTCGTTCCATCCATCACAGAAACTTTATTTGATCTTGGTCTTACCGAAAATGAAGTGATCGGGCGCACAAAATTCTGCATTCATCCTTCAGAGAAGGTGAAAAAAATCGAGATTATTGGTGGTACAAAAAATCTGAATATTGATAAAATAAAAAGTCTGAAGCCGGATATTATTTTAGCCAATAAAGAAGAAAATGTAAAAGATCAGGTTGAATCTCTAATGCAGGATTTCCGCGTGGAAGTTTTTGATACAGAAACTCTTAAAGATAATTATCAGCTCGTAAAAACGCTGGGCAGTCTTTTCGGAAAACAGGAAGCTGCACAGATTTTTAACGAGAAAATTAAAAACGTTTTAGATCAGTTTAAAATAAAATCTCCCATAAAAGCCGCTTATCTGATCTGGAAAAACCCTTACATGACAGTCGGCTCAGACACTTTTATTCATCATGTTCTTGCGGAAATCGGTTTTGAAAACCTTTTTAAAGATCAAACACGCTATCCTGAAATTACAGCTGATGATTTAGCTGATGCTGGTGTGATTATGCTTTCGTCCGAACCTTTTCCGTTTAAAGAAAAACATATTGACGAACTTAGAACGATGTTTCCTGAGAAAAAAATCATGATTGTGGATGGTGAAGCTTTTTCCTGGTACGGAACGCATATCGCAAAATGCGAAGATTATTTTAGAAATCTCATTGCTGAATTTGCATAAAAAACTCCGACATCTGCCGGAGTTGATTCATTATTCTTAATTATAAAATCTTGGAAACTTCATTGCAAAGCCATTCCAGAAGTTCTAAATCTTCTTTCGTAAAAGGATCCACCGTATGAGAATCAATATCGATCTGACCGATGTTTTCTCCGTTTTTAAAGATCGGAACCACGATTTCAGCTTTGGTATCAATCGAACAGCTTAAATAATTATCCTCCAGTTTCACATCAGGAACCACGAATGTTTCGTTTGAAACCGCCACCTGACCGCAAATTCCTTTTCCGTAAGGAATGATGGTATGATCAGTTTCCGCACCGACATACGGCCCGAGTTTAAGCTCATTTTTATCACCGTTTTTAAAGTAAAATCCCGTCCAGTTGTAGTAAGAAATTTCCTGATCAAGCAGTGAGCAGACTTTTTGAAGTTTTTCTTCGGTATTATCTTTCGGACTTTCAAGGATGAAAGAAAGCCTTTTTTTCAGTTCAGACATTTTTTTATTTTTTAAGAAAATTGTTTTAGAGAAAGTTCCTGCTTGTAGCCAAACATTCCTCTTTCTTTTATCATTTCTGCTACACCATTAGGCAGCTGATTTTCCCAGCCGCTGATATTGCAGGTAATTTTACGTAAAATTTCACGAGAATAGATTTCCAGAAATTCCGGATTATAGTTTCTGATATCTACAATACGGTTATTCAGTTTAAAATATTTGTACAGTTCTTTAAGATTTTCCTGCACTTTAAGATTGGATGAATCAAGAAGTTCATGCGTCTCAGGATCTTTGTAAGGATAAAGGTAGACGCGCATTCCGTTTCTGAAAAACTTACCAAAAGCTTCCAGAATTCCACCTGAAAGATCATTGTAATATTTCTCATCAAAAACCATTAAAAGATTGTTTACGCCCATCGCCACTCCGATATTTCCGTTTGTATAATGGGAGAAATAATCGATTAGACGGTAATATTCAGAGAAATTTGAAATAATTACAGTATACCCGAGTTTTCCGAGAACATCCACTCTGTCGAGAAAATCCCGCTCATCAATATCGCCGTCGGCCCGAAGGTTTGAAATGGTGATTTCTATTAAAATTTCGGTCTCTTCGGCAGTACAGATCGCATCTTTCATAAACATATCGATGCCGTTTTTAAGCATATCAATATTTACGTTCGTCACCGGCCTGAAACTTCCACGCACCGCGAAAATATTTTTTTTATACAGAACATCAGCCGGAAGCATATTATTTCCTTTTGAATTAAAAATAACCGCATCTGTCATGTTATTTTTTACCAGCTGCAGCGACATTAAACGGTTGTCGACATATTCAAAAGCCGGACCGCTGAAGTCGATCATATCGATCTCCAGATTGTCTGTTGCGACGTCATCATAAAGAGATTCAATTAATCTTCGTGGATTATCAAAATAGGTAAATGCGCCATATATCAGGTTAACACCAAGATTTCCGAGGGTTTCCTGCTGAAGTGTAGCATCGTTTTCTTTAAATTTAACATGAATAACAACCTCATTGTAATCTTCATTTTCTTTCACCTGAAAACGTAGTCCTACCCAACCGTGACCTTTTACTGTTTTATCAAAGTTAATCGTTGTAACCGTGTTTGCGTAAGAAAAGAACTTCCTGTCTGGGCTGTTTTCTCTGGAAATACGCTCCTCGATAAGAGAAACTTCATAACGAAGCATTTTACGAAGTCTGTTTTGCGTCACGTAGCGGTTTTTAACCTCTTTTCCGTAGATCGCATCACTGAAGTCCTTATCGTATGCAGACATCGCTTTGGCTATCGTACCGGAAGCGCCGCCCGCTCTGAAGAAGTGCCGCACTGTTTCCTGACCTGCTCCAATCTCTGCGAAAGTACCGTAAATACTGGGATCGAGATTAATGGTTAATGCTTTCTGTTTAGGAGTGAGTTTCTGATACATTAGGGCACAAAATTTTTCGTAAATTTACCAAAATTAAAACAACCTCAAAAGAAAATGAAGTTGAAATTTTTGGGGACAGGTACGTCCCAAGGTGTTCCGGTAATAGGTTGTACATGTGAAGTTTGTCTCTCAAAAGATCCGAAAGACAAGCGTTTGCGGGCTTCTGTTATGATAACAGCAGATTCAGGAAAAAAAATCCTGATCGACTGCGGACCAGATTTCCGGCAACAGATGCTGAATAATGACGAACGAGATGTTGCTGTCACACTTCTTACCCACGAGCATAATGACCACGTCATCGGTCTTGATGATATGCGCCCACTGATCTTTAAAAGCGGAAAAAATATGCCGCTGTACTGCAGCGAGAAAGTTGGCAGTGAAGTAAGAAAGAGATTTGCTTATGCTTTTGCGGACGAAAAATATCCCGGAGCGCCCGCTTTTGATCTGAATATTATTACTGACAAACCCTTTACAGCAGCGGAAACATACATAATTCCGGTCGAGGTAAGTCATTATAAAACGATGGCTTTCGGATATAAATTTAAAAATCTTGCATACATCACCGACGCCAGCGAAATTTCACAGGAAGAAAAAGAGAAACTCAAGAATCTTGATGTTCTTATTTTAAACTGTATCCGGAAAACCGATCCGCATCCGGCGCATTTTATTTTGCCGGATATTTTTAAACTTCAGGAAGAACTAAAACCAAAAAAAATATTTCTTACGCATATAAGTCACCACTTTGGTTTGCATGAGATAGAAAATCAGCAGCTTCCGCGGGGAATCGAGCTTGCCTTCGACGGTTTGGAGCTTGAATTTTAGATTAATTTTAAAAAATAATTTTGAAGGAACAGAAAAGTTCTTATATTTGCACACCGATTTACACAAGCCCAGGTGGCGGAATTGGTAGACGCGCTGGTCTCAAACACCAGTTCTTAGGAGTACCGGTTCGATCCCGGTCCTGGGTACAAACTTCTGCAAACGCACATCCACACTGCGTTTGCAGATTTTAATTTTCTTTTTCCTCTGCGCTTGATTTTACAAAACGTGTAAAAAAAAGTGTAAAATGAAAACATATTCCGAAATCAAGGTTACACCGCGTACGTGGGAGAAAAACCTTAAATCCAACCTAAATAAGACGTGGGAAGTATATTACACGTTTTACGACAAAAATCACCGAGACGGTACTGTAATTCGCTTCAAAGGCATGAATCGCTGTAAAACTCTTCATGAGAAGCAGCAAACAACACGCTTTTTGATTGAGGAAGAAATCAGAAATCTAAATCGTGGCTTCAATCCCATCACAAAAATATTTGAAATTGAAGATGAAAATCTAATTACAGATTTTACTCCCTTCCTTACTGCGTGTAAAATAGCTTTTAAATCTTTCAAAGGTGTTTCTTCGACCTTATCTGACGTAGAAAACAGCATGAAGCATATTACCAAGTATGCTGAAAAGCTCCGTATTGAAAATAAAGAAATAAAAAGCATCAGCAAGGGCGACATGAAACAGCTTTTACTCCGGATGAGCGCTGATGGACATTCTAATTACAGAATAAATAAAACTCGCGCCCATCTTTCCCGGTTCTTTTCGCATTTTACTGAGCTTGATATTTTCGACGTTAATTTTATTGAAGGTATCAAAAAGCTTGAACACACATCGGCGGCTAAAACTATAATCAGAAGCGATGATGACTGGAAGAAATTCCATAAAATCAAAGATCTAAATTACGACGTTTATATTTTCCTGCAAATATTTCTTTATTCCGGATCTCGTTTTACGGAATTGGCGGCAGTGAAAAGAGAAGATGTAAATCTTGAGAAAAGCTTCTTTTGGATAAATCTGAAAAAAGGTGGAAAACACAGCCGTGCAATGCGGCCTATCAATATGAGTGTATGGAATTTCTGGAAAAGCCTTTATGACCGTGCATTAAACGATCAATATTTATTCAGCTTCAATTGCCTTCCTAATGATGAGCCAATACAGCCAAATAGCATGTATGATCTATCTGCGAAGTATTTAAAATTGGCTGGCTTAGAAATGACCGGTTATGGCTTAAAACATACATTTTTAAATTTAGTATCAAAACAGTTCGGAATTTCCAAAGCTGCAGAGATCGCCGGACATACCAATACAAAAACAACGGAGCGTTACGCGATTGATTGGCAGGAGCATCAGGTAGAACGAAATATAAAAATTGATATTAGTATTTAAAATTTATTCCCCGCCAAACAGTGGGGATTTTTTTGTGCAGTACCTAAATATTAAAATGTAACGCCTTTTTCTTCCAATAAATATATTTCGCGGCTCAAAATATTGTCTGTAAAAATCTCACTGTAAACGTTTCTCCATACATACTCCAGCATTTCCCGAATTTCCTCATTTACTTCTGCAGCTAAATACACATAGAGATTTTGCCGGTCTTTTTCATCAAAATATTCACAGTCGAACTCCAGACCGTTGTACGTCATTTCATATTCGCACTTTGCTTTATAATATCCCTGAAAATCAATATTTCTTTCGGTTGTGGCAAATCGTAGAAACTCCATCGCATCGTCGAAAAATCCTGCCATATCATGATCTCTGTTGTCAAGATATTCTCCCAATATTTGATTTTCAAAGGCAGTCATCAGAACAAAGTATTTGGCGTTTTCTCCGGTTCTAAGTTTTCCAATACGAGATTTACATCGTAATTCGGATGTGCAAATTCAAGATAATTTGTATCATTAAGCCATCGCGAATGATCTCTCTCATTCAATACAACCGGCATACGTTTTTTTGAGTTGTGAATATCTGCCATTAAAGTATTTGCTTTCGTGGTGCAGATCGAAAATGTGGTAATGTTATTCCAAACGCTGTAAATTCCGGCCATTGCAAAAGGCTTGTCTCCGTTATCCAGTTGAATACGGTGAAGCTGCTTTACTTTCCCTTCAGGATCCGGATTTCCAAACTTATCGAGTGAGCGCCATTCGTAGAAACCATTCACCAAAACAAGACACCTTTTGTTGATGCTGTTTTTGTAACTGTTTTTAATTTCCAGTTCTTCGATAACAGCATTCAAAGTATTCTTCTGAAACGTCCGGTCTTTTGAGAAGAAAGGAAGTAAACCCCAGTCGCCGATAACTGCAGTGTCCGGATTTTCATCAGTGATGATCGGCATTGGCTTATCGAACGTTCCTTTTGCGCGGAAACCTGCCAACATTTTTTCACCTTTCCATTGTCCGAAATCAGTTTCGACATTAAAAATCTCGCGGACTTCTTTGGCTGTCAGTTTCGAATCTACGTAGTAGCACATATTTTAGTTTATACTCAAACTTACAAAATTTGTGCAATAGAATTTTATGTTTTCAATCTCACAGCTTTGAGGCTTTTTTGCTTTTGTATAAAACTTTCATTAATTCAGCAACCCGATAAGCGGCAGGAAAGCAACTGTTTTCGGGATTCATAATCGGCGGACTTAGGATGTAAAGGAACCAGAGTTTCGCAAATTTATATCCGTCCTTTTCGTATTCTTCCGGCTCAACCTGTATCGTAGTTCCCATGTGTGGCTCATAACGCGCCTTCATCGCTTCCATCTTACTTTCAGGAAAAAAGATGTCGATCTCCTGTCTTTTGCTTACGGTTTTAATTCTTAAAAATTCATCAGTGATCTTTACAACATTTCCGGTGATTTGCATATCATTTAGTTTTTTTCAAAGTTGTTTATTTTCTTAACAATTAAAAAATAAATGCTGTTACAAATTATAACAATATTATTTTTGCGAAAATTGAATGCTTGGTGCGACAAAACTTGACGTAGCAAATACTTTCGTAATTTTGTAAATTAAAAATAATAAGATAATGGAAAGATCGACAATTATTAGATACACCAATACATTTCGGAAAATAATAAGCCAATACTTAAAAAATTCTATAGGCATAAAAATCGAAATTTATAATTGTGGGAACGAAGGTGCTGTATTAAATATTAAGCTTCAATCAAATCAGCTATCAGGGGATGTAGAAAAAGGAAATTACAACAATATACTTTACGTTCTCAATCTACTTGATCAGAGACATATTACAGGAGATTTGTCTAATGTTAGTTTTAAAGGTACAAACACAATGATGGAGCGGGATCGAGTGATAATAATAAAAGACTGCTCAAATTCTGAATGGTCAGAATTTGCCGCTAAAAAAGATGTCATGAAACTTGTAAACGCTTAATGAATTTGATATGAAAATTGGATCTTTTGAGGGAACACCACAGGAGTTGAAGGACATTTGCGAAAATCATGGATTTAAACCAGAAGATTTTTTTGAAAAACCTAACAAAAAAGATAAGCCATATCTAGTTTATATTTTTGTATTATCTAGTATTTTGACCGCTTTATTCACAATTTTATGGACCGCTGGATTAAATGAAATTTATTCTAAAATATTAATAATCATATCTTTGATTTTATTAATATTTCTCGTGATTATATGTCACTTAAGATTCAATAATATTTATATTACTGTGATAATATTATTAAGCGGGATCACAATTTTATCGTTATCAGTAAATCTTATCACTATCCAAGAAGCGTTGAAAGAAATGAGAGATTTGCGCTCTCATCCACTCACTAAATAACTGTGATATTTATATTTTTATACATGTTAACAAAAAATCCCACGATCAGATCGCGGGATAAGTAAAACTAATGTTATGAAAAATATTTTGAATAACAAATATATAAAATTCTACGTTTGCGCAACATTCACATTCTTCAATTTATTATACCAGGTTTGCACTTCATGAAATCCAAACGGACTTGCAGAATAATTTCCGGCAATTACCTGACGAGTGGCGAGCAGTGAAGGTTTTGCAGACAGTTTATGCGTTTTCCAAAAATCGAGTGCAGAAATAAATTTATACTGATCAGATTCCAGCCATTGCGGATTTTTAATGAAATCAATTCCGGTTCTTCTGGAAAGCTGCGCGTAATTATTACGTCCTGTTACTTGAATGGCGCCACGCCCTTTAAAATTCCAGCCGTCACCGTCGTAAAGATTTCCCAGACCTTTTTTAAATTTCCGGTCATCATAAACCAGGTTAAAAAGTTTCTTTTCGTTTCGCAGATATTCTGCCGGATTATATTTTCCTTTCGTTCCTACTCTACCGAATGCAGATGGGAAAACCTCCTGCAGTCTTTTTGCGGTGGTATAATTTCCGTTTTCAGCAAAACGGGTAAATCCACCGGTTTCATTCAGGCAATTCGCTAAAAACCGTTTACAATCTTCGACAGCAATCACGCCGTATTTTTCCATTGTTTCGGCAAGGTTTTTCGGAACGCGCGACGCAGCAACTCCGGCACCGATCAGCATTTTATTTAAATCTGGCTGCTTCATCTTACTTTCTTTTAAAATAGATTAATAATGCGATTAAAACCAGCGCGACTGCCCCCAGCCCGCCGATCAAACCGAAACTCCAAAACGTACCGGTTCGTGTCGTGACTTCTTTTGCGCTTTTTTTTATTTCCTTTCCTGTTTTTTTCAGGTTTTCTTCCTTCACAATATTTCGGGCAAACTCTTCTACTTTGTTGGTGAATACAGAAATATTATTTTCCTTTTTTATCTGCTCCGATTTTGACGTTTTAGCTCTGATCGATACATCTGCATTACCGGTAATTTTAATAGCCTGCAGAGTGTCGCCGTTTTCAATATTGTAGACTTCAAGTGGTTTATCAGTTTCAGCCTTACCCTTAATTTCAATGTCGGTCTGGCTTTCTTTTTTCTGATCAACCTGATCTCTCTTTTTTTCTTCCTGCTTTTGTGTAGATTGTTCAACTTGTTTTTCTTCTGTTTTTTCGGCGGAAATTTGTACAATTTCAGTTTCCGTTGCCGTCGATTTTAAAACTTTTTTTGTTTTGCAGCCACAGACGACTAAAAAACTAAGGATTATCAGTAGTGCTTTCATCTTCTTTATTTTTAAATTGGTTTACATCTAAATTTTCCTGAAACCTTTCCAGCTTTCGCATCCAACCAATCGGCGGAAACTTGCCACCGGTGAGAATACTCATGTTTCCCATTGCGGAGCCTGCCGGCCAGATAAATACAATGAATTGAATAAGAATTTTAAAGTAGTCAGGAATGAATGGTACACCTTTCAAAATCTCGTGTATCATTACAAAAAGAGAATATCCAGCGATGCACATTCCTACCTTCATTACAATTCCTTTGATGTTTTTTTTGAAAGTAAAATCTTTTTTAACAAAAGCGTGAACTATAGTTCCAAGAATATGATCAATGGCAATAGCAGAAAAAACAAAGATCATAAATGATTGATTTACGATATACCATTTACCTAATCCTTCAAAGATCGTTACGAAAACAGCTGGTACCGTCGCAATTTTTACCGCTGCAAATATTTTATCAGCATACACACCATTATGCAAAACTTGCATATTATTAACGATGAATCTGCATATGTTGAGAATTGTTTTCATCTGTATAGAGTGATGTTGTTCATTATAAAGTTATTTCGTGACCTTGCGGTGTTTCTGAGTACCCGCCACTGATCGCGCTATCAAATACCGTTACCCAATTTACACCGTCTGCGGAAACTTGTGTTTTTGTTCCGTGATAGGTTCGCCCATCGCCGTAATAATGCCAAACTTTTACGCTGTCGATTTCGTACAGTGCGCCTAAATCAACCAATATAAATTCGCCGATATTACCGGCGCCTTCATAATAATCGTATGTGTTAGGGTCTCCGTCAGTTAATTGAGCGTTAATTGGTTTTTCTCCCGTGACAGCTTTATTAAAAGCGACGTTTTGCCCCGCAGAAAATGCCATTATTTCAACCCAATGATTGCCGGGGTTCGCCGTACTTCCGCTAAGAAAATCACGGATATATCTATATTTCGGTGCGGTTGGCGGCGTACTGCCTTCCTCGAAGATCACATTTCGGTACGACTTGCCATTGTACATGACCTTGCTGTATGTTTTGCCTCTTCTAATAGCTTTATTGTATGTGGGCATGGCTTTAAAAAATAATGTTTCTAATTCCCTGAATTATTATATCTGCCCCAGCTTGATTTTGGTGAATGTAATCCCCACAATCATAAATCGGATTCAAATTTCCGTTTACATCCGCTAATAAAGTCACATGGTAATCATTTCTAAAATCAACGCCCGAAATATTCGGAAGCGATGAATTTTGATTCATAATTGCTTTATTTAAGTCTGTCCAAACTTGCTGCGACTGCACCGGGTTATTCGGTAAAATCCCGCTGTCATTCAGATAAGTCCAACGGTACTTGCAAGGGAGCATACAAGAAAGAATGATCTTCGCATCTGCATTCTTCGTTGCATTCACGTCATTCACGTAACTTTGAAGTGCCGCTATCACTACTGATGAATTGCCGTTGGCACAGTTATTTAATCCAACTTGAATGAAAATAAAATCGAAAGATTTTTTTTTATCGGATGTCAGATTGTTCCAAATCGTGTTTTGCTGTTGTATTGTATTTCCGCCGACTGCAATATTTTCAGCAAAATATCCTTCGTTCTTTTCAGAGTCAGTAAAAATAAAATTTGAGATCGGCTCACTCCTACAAGCTTGTGAAGTAATAGTACTATCGCCTGAAATAATAATTCTTTTTGGATTAGAATCGCAACTTATAACCATCAATAGCATAATTATAAATTTAAAAGCGTTAAAGATTCTGTTTGTGTAGGTACGTCTGATACTGAGCATAATTTTATGTATAAATTACCGGATATTGAATTTGAAAAAGTGTAAATATCTGTAAAAACATTACCACTTAATAATTTTTGTAAAGTAACCGAGTTTCCAATTCTATTAAGTCTGTATTTTGTAGCATCTTTGTTTCCTTGTAACATAAGATCAGCCGCCTGCATTCCTGCATAATTTGTGTAAACTTTTCCGTCTGTTGAAAGAAAAACAAAGCATTTATAATTAACGTTTCCACCATTGTCACCGTATGAGTTTGCTGTATTATTTGTATCAAAGCCAAAAATCATAGCTTTGGTAGTATTTGCCCCAAACTCGATATATCCATCACCATTTAATGTTTCGTTGGAAACTGCTCCACTCATTGGTTGTGTGTGTTTGTAAACGCCCGGGCTTATCGTTGAGAATCCCGCCATTGCATTTGTGAAAGTTGGAATAATTGGAAACACAGGCACAGGTAGATTTGACTGCACAACATTCGGATTCACAGAAAACATGATTTGTGTCCCTATAATTACATAACCAATTAGTGTTTTTTTATTGGGATTCAAATTAATATTCAAAACTAAACCCTCCACTGTCAGCGTTCGACCACCAATTGAATCTTGCGTAGCCAATAAATAAGCGTTTTTTATTTCCTGATTTACGCTCATGATTGTGTTTCCAGACAAAGTCAGAAAATTATCGCCATCCCATGATGTTTGGTAAGGTTTGAAATCAATGCCCTCATTTACTTCACCTTCCACAAAATACACCTTATCATTTTCAACATTTCCGGCATTTTCAAGTACTTCATATTCCGCAGCAGTAACAAATTTGCGCTTCGTGTCGATCTCGTTTTTAACAGCCAGCCACGCCGATCCGTCAAAATAAAACAGCGTGTCAAAACCTTGAACAGCTTTCAAGTTTCCTGCGTTTGGGTAATTTGTTCCCGGATCTTCTGAATACGTTGTTGGTTTGTACCAACCCGCAACAGTCGGCGCCGGCGCATCCGGAGCCAAAGGTTTTGCCAATCCACCGATCAGCTGAAAGAAAATATTAATCGGGATTTTCTTCAGATCACCATCTGCATCTTCAAATGGAATAAAGCCGTTTGCCGGATTCATCACGGTAAGTAATTCGCTCACCGATTTTACATTGATGAATGCTAAAAACTTATTCAGTTCTTTAACCTGTGCGTCTGTCAAGCCTAACTGCTGCGCTATCTCTGGTGTTATGATCATGATCTATGCTTTTATTGCATCTACACCTGAAAAGGCGTATATAATTGTTTTTAATTCGTTTCCTAAAACCTGTTTCATCACATCTGCGAAAATCACTTTTTCATCTAAAAAGATGTTCATTCCGTAGCTGTCTTTCTGGTTTGCGAATTTCATCACGACTTTTGCCGAAAACTCTTCAGCTTCCGGTTTCTCTTTTCGTACGCGCTTTGTGCCGTCGATATAAAATTCATTGTTGGTGCTGTGGACCGACAGAAAAGTCAGGATGTTATTGTCACCTTTTAAGTCAAACTCATAACTCACATTTTCTTCAATCCAGGCATCATTGATTATAGAATTACTTCCGTTTTTAGCAATATCCACATCTTCATCAATATCGAATATTCCCATGCAGTACGCAGGTAAATTGGTGATCATCCAATCATAATCATCACCGTAGAAAGTGAAAAGGTTTCGGTTGTAATAATGCTTTGTAGCGATCCGGATATACTTTCGGCCGCAATCATCGGTGCTCTCAAGAAAGCGCACACAGTTAGAATAAAAAAGTGTTTCTCCACCGCTTCTGATTTCGAATCGACCATGTAAAGATTCAAAGGAAATGAAAGTGATTCTGGTGAGTTTATTATCACCAACGCCAAACTGACAGGCAATTTGTGTTTCAGTTTCACCGATCAGCCATAATTCAAGATCTTCACTTTCGATCTCATTCTGGTAATCAGGTATTAAAAAGCGGTGATATTCGTTTACTTCAAGAGGATAAGGAGCATTTGGTGTTCCGAAAAACTGTGTATTTTGCGGATTGGTCATATCCTCCAATTCTTCAATGGTTTTGTAGAATCTAACGGGTGAATGATACCAGAAACGCTGCATAAGATGACATTATGCACAAAAGTAAACCGTGTTTTTTCTGGTCTTGTTGATTATGCCTGATGCAGTAGACTTTTTGTATTGTAATGTTTGTATATTCGGGAAACTAAAATACTAACCATTAAATAATTAAACATGCAATTAGAAATTTTTAAGTTTCAACTTCCTGAAGAAGAAATGTTAAATGAACTAAGAACCATTGAAATCGACGGAGAGATATGGTTTTCGGGTGCTGATGTTGCAAAAACATTGGGTTATTCTAATCCCCGTGATGCTTTGTCTAGACATTGCAAACCGAAGGGTGTCGTAAAACACGACATCCCCACCGCAAGCGGCTTACAGGCCCTTACGTTTATAAATGAATCTAATGTTTACAGACTTGTTATTAAATCTAAGCTACCTGCTGCAGAACGATTTGAGGAATGGATATTTGAGGAAGTTATTCCTTCTATAAGAAAAAAGGGTTTTTACGGAAAAATAGACAGAACCCAAGCTCCAAACTTTTATTTACGATATCAAGAGAACTATCATAAAATAGACAGAAATTATTTTTCTGTGATAAGCGAACTGTTTGTAACCTTGAATGTAGAATTTGAAAAAGTAGGCTATACAATTCCTAACAAAGGAATCGACGATAAAGGTATGTATCCAGATATTTCTGTTGGGAAAATGTTTTCATCATATTTAAAGAAAACCAATTCAGTACATTTAGATACTCATAAAACATATCCTCATTCATTTACTGACGGAAGACCAGATGTTGACGCAAGAATGTATCCATTGGAAGTTTTGCCAGAATTTAGAAAATTTGTTTTTGATGTATGGTTACCGGAACAAGCTCCGAAATACTTTAGGGGTAAAGATCCTATTGCATTGGATTATTTACCTAAATTATTAAATTAAAGAAATGACACACGAAGAAGCTTTACTAGAAAAAAGGAATTTCATGTTGCAAAGTAATGGCCTTGCAAAAGAAAATATGATTTATATAATTCCTGAAATTGTGCAGGAAGGTAACGCGTTTTTGCAATTAGTATTTCGAAATAAAATCAAGTATAGCGATTACTCTTGCAAAGACTTTTCTAGTAATGGACAATTCTTAGTTTTTTACGGATAGAAACTTTCATAAATAAAATTTTTATTAAAAAAGTATGGAGTTAAATTTTGATGAAATTATAAAAATCTGCGGAGGGGTATCAGTTGTTACAGCAGCATTATTCACTGTTTTTTGGCAATTAATACAAAATCGATTAAATGAAAACTGGCGCAGAAAAACTGAGACTAAAATTAAGGTGTTAGAAAATAATCTCAGTGAAAAATCTAATTTACTCAGTAATTTAATTGATGTTCAAAAATCAAATTATAGTTCAAGTCAAGAAAGACGAATTTCTTCTGTTGATAAATCATGGACCCTTTTAGGTCAACTTAAAGTAAGCGTCTCGTCTGCAATCGATTTTATTTACAACAGTTTAACCACAAAAGAAATTGAAGAATTAAATACATCTGAGTCTGACTCTTCACTCTTTTTAGTACCAGAATTAGGCAGGATAAACTATGAAAAGTTTTATACTGATGCTAAAGAATTTGAGCAAATAATCTTTAAAGAGAGACCTTTTTTAGGTGTTGATTTAGCTCTATCATTTACTGTCTATGCAAGATTTTTGGGTAGAATTAATCATCTGACTCAATATGGTATAAAAAAAGGAAATTTAACTCATTGGAAAAATGACAAAGCTATTGTTCACATACTACAAAATTTTCTCAATACAAGTCAGGTCGATGCGATTATAAAGCAGGAGATGCATACTTTTGATATCATATGTCATATGTTTGAAGAAAAAATTATGGAGCAAATCAATGATGTTATATCTGGAAAAACTGCTTCCAATCACTCTTTTGAACATATTAAAACTATTAAAGAAAGTCTTTCAGATATTGATATTTTTAAACAAAATAAATGATTATAACAAAAAAGCCAGACTAATAATCTGGCTTTATTATTTTACACTCCCGAATTTTCTACCGGTTGCGTTGGGTTCGGCGGTCTGTTTAAATACCGCTTCATCGTTTCTGCTGTCAATAAAAAGCTTTTCTGTTCCTGCGAGACCGTTTCTGTAACAATCAATTTCAGCGAAGCGTAAACATAATATTCTGCGTTTCCGGATGTACAGTTCAGAATTTTACCGAGATCCGTTTTATTGCTGTTATTTAACTGAATAGTAATCTGCTTTGTCTCATTGGCAATAGCTAAACTTCCGGTCTGGGTTTCGATATGCTCAAAAGTGTAATCAGGCAGGAATTCAGCATACGTAATATTGGCTGAAACATCTTTTACTTTGGCAGCGCCGCCGCCTGGTTGCGAAATAAAATTGAACTGCAGATCGAAATTTCCGGTTCCTTTAAAATCAATATGCAGATAAGAAAATCCACATTCTATATTTTCAGTCCGGAGAAATTCTTTGATCACATAATCATTAAACTGCCAGAGGACATTTTTGGTATTAGAAATCTTATTATAGAAATCTGCTGTCGTAACAATTACCCGGAAGTAAATCGTTTCTCCGGTCATGATCTCGCCAAAAATATCAGATTCAATCTCCAGTGTTTTTAAATCTGCAATTTCCTGAAGCGTTTGCCAGCTTCCACCATCCAATGAATACTGAAGTTTTGAAATCGGATTGATATATTCTTCGTTGAAATCCCAGACGAAATTCACTTTGGTTTTATCAATCTGGACGACTGAAACCAATGTCGGACTGTCGACTGATTTTCCTTTCACCTTTCCTTTGATCGTTAATACATTTCTACGCTTGCTGTGTGTGAAAGCACCGTCGCCAAATGGGTACACATCAAAAATACCTTCAGGTGTGTTCAACCGGAGAAAACCACGGCTATTCATTCTATTGCCATCGATGCCGTATCGCCAGGCTTCATAAATCGCTATGAACTCACCAAAACTGATTTGAGCATAAGAAATCGTAATCTGATCACCATTAAATAAAGTCGCTTCATACGATCTTAATCTGGAAAGTGGTTCATCCGCTCCCACGGTTACGAGATCGGGCAATTCATTAGACAAGTCAGCAGAATTAATGCGCATCTGAGCTGTTGAATTGTTTTTATAATTCGTGACTTTAATTTTTTCCTGATTGCCTTTCTTCCGCAATCCGGAACCAAACCACGGAAACCATCTTGCCATGTGATATTTGGGATTGTGGCGGATGTTGGTTGACGTCTCAAAATTGCGGATAGCGAAAGGATCTGTAAAGCCGTCATTCGTCCGGTTTTTAATCAGTGATGATATTTTATACCGCAATGGTGTGTCGATAATTCCCTCCTCAATTCCGGAAGATTTATCGAGTTTCATTTTACTGTCAATAATACTTAATACGGTCCACTGCCCGATGTTTTTTCCCTGTGTAATTTCTACGACGGTACCGACTTCGATCATTGTTGTATCAAAGGGTGTAATATTGCATGAAAGAAGTAATTTTCCGGCATCAATTGAATGTACGCAGTTTTCAAAAACTCCCTGATCATACAGATCAGTAACGTTCACCATATCGATCAACACAAGATCATCATCATTATCGCCGGTGGCCGTTGTTTTATCCTCAATAAGTTCCTGTATTTTAAACTCATCAATAATAAGATCCGTTTCCTTATCCAGTTTATTTTTGACCGTTTTTATTGGTGTGGTGAATTCTGCAGATGTCGTGAAGTTCTTAATATCTTCCCGCACATTGGTGGAATACTTTTTTGAACCAAATAACAGGCTGTTGAAAATTACTTCTTTGTCGCTCTGCTGCTGATATTCATCGGTAAGATATAATTTCTGCGAGAGATCATATACCAATAAGTCTTTAAACCAATACTTTAAATCTTCAACAACAACTGAATTATCCACAATATCAAATCCAAGTGTAAGCAATTTTGCGGCACCATCAGCAAATATTTTTTTGAATGATGTTTTTATTTTCTGATTCAGATAAACGGCCGGCAATCCACGCAAATACATTCCGGTAGAAATTGAAGTATTATAATACGTACCTCCTTCCCCTATCACATTGCTGACAACCGACAATCCTGATGCTGTATAATTTTTAGTGATCTGGTCCAGAGCATTGATCAAACGAACGCCTTTTGATTTTACCAAAGGTGATTCCAGATTTGTCGTAATTTCAATACTTGTGTTTGTATTAACAGGAACCGCCGCGATCGGTACATTCTCATCGGAAGAAATATCGAAGGTCAGACTTTCGCCGGCATTCATGTTTCCAAGTTCATATTCTCCATATTCAATCGTGATTATTCCATCAGTACCGCCCGATACAGGATAAGAAACCGTAGATGCGATCTTTACTGTGCGTACCGCCGTTTCACCAACGCGGAAAATGGCATACAAAGAAGCAGCCGGAAATGTGTGCCCGGATTTCGCCACACCCATGCTCAGATTGCTTATTTTAACTTTCATCATTGGCAGACTGATATTCGTAAAGAGGAAATCACCCTGCCATTTTCTTGCAAATGAACTGTAATTTATCCAGCTGGCAAATTTGTTTGTATTATCACCGATTTCGGAATCTTCAGCCTTTAAAAAAGAAAAGAATTTGTTTTTGTAATCAAATGCTATGGCTCCGTATTGTGGCTGCGAGATATCAAAGGTGTAAAAATTAGTTAGTACCTTATCCCCTTTCTTGTAGCCGATATCGAAAGTTTGTACCGGATCGATCTCGTTTTCGTCTATATCTTTTGTCTCAAAAAGATTCACGGTGGTTTCTTCACGCGTGAAAAACTTGTTTTGCGCTTCCGATTTTATAATTTCAATCTCTATTTTGAACATTGATTTACCGAACTCGTGAACGTATTTAGAGAAATTCAGATCGAAATCATCTTTCAATATATCATACTCCACTCCATCTTTTACTCCAATACATTTAAAATGTACCAAGCCGTCGATCTGCTGCTCATTATAAACATCTTTTATAAGTTGATAGGCTTTTACATGCCGGTATTGAGTAAACTTTAATTTCTCGGTATCGCCGATGATAAAGTTTTTAACGAAGAAATGTTCACCATCAACGTTCACAATAGAATCTACTTCATCCCAACCATTAGGCTTTTCAATATCATAAGTTCCCGCGTACGCTCCGAAAGGAACGATCAGCCGGAATATCTCTTTTACTCCCTTTTCGTATAAAATATGTTTAATCATGGCTTCTGTTTTTTTGGTAATCTTCAAAGCTGATTTCTGCACCGGTTGTGATGTCGTAATAACCTATAACTTCCCCGAAATTAGCACCACGGTGACGGATGATCTTGCCGTTTACGCGCTCTGTTACTGGCTTATCGTATTTTTTAAGATACTTTTCAAACTCCTTTCCTACCTTCACCGCAATAGCATCAGAATTATCAACGGTTTTATTGATAACAATCGGCGCTGGTGCCATCAAACTCTGCATGGCAATCTTCTGAAAGATCTTATCACCAACTTTCGGTAATGCGCCCACTCTGCTTAAAATTGCCTTCGTTTCCTTTGCCGTGTGTACATTATCACCTCTGTCAAGAAATGTCAGCGTGTCACCATTATCAGAACCTAAAGATTTGATTTCTCCTTTGCTGTTGGTAATCATTTCGCGGCCGCCGTCCTGGGTGATTGCAAATTCAGATTTTCCCCCTTTTCTACCTACACGATATTTCGGTACCGGATCTTTCGCCATGATGGCGATTGATTGAGCTAAACCAAAACCGAACGCTGCTGCCGCCGGAATTACACCTGCGGGAAATCCTAATTGTGCCATCGTTACAGTAGCCGCTAATGCTCCATTGATTAAAGCCTGATTTGCGGCCGCTTTCTGTTCCGCACGTGCCTTTTGTGCTTCAATAAGTTTTTCGCGTTGGAATTGCTGTTCTTTGTATGTTCTCGCTTCATCTTCCAACCTGTTACGTTCGGCGGCCTGCTCCTCTGTTAATGTTTCCAGAGAATTAAGACGTTCCAAACGCTCATTTATAAATCCGATCTCCTGTTCTGTTGTTTCCTGAGTATATTTCAACTGTTCGTCAAGTGCTGCAAACGTATTTTCTTTCTGGCGGGAATTTATAGCAGTCAAACCATCAGAAATAGCGGAAGCTGCCAAAACCACGGCATCTTTTGCTGAAAAACTTCCGTCGATGATCTTTTTGAACATCTCATCGAACTGATTTGCCACATTGGTCAATCCCAAATCATTTAAACCATTTCCAACGAGATCGCGAAGCGGTTGTAAATCTTCCAGAAAGCGATCGAGTTTTATCTGGTCAAGATTTTTTGCTGTAATATCCAATTGAGAATTAATGCCGGCAACTTTTGATTCAATTTCTGAATATTGCTTCTCCTGATCTTTGGTTAGTTTTCCGGCTTCTTTAAGTGGCTCCAGCTGATTCTTTTTTAATAGTAGATCGTTTCTTTGGTTTAAAAGGCTTATTCTTTCAAATTCCAGATCAAGTTGATTCAAAGCAAACTCACGGTCACGCAAAGACATTTTCTTTTGCAGAATATCCAATCTTATCTTCTCGTAATCTGTATTCTGCATGTTGGCAGAGATTTCCGAAATACGATCTAAGTCTTTATTAAACGCCTCTGGTAAGGCTCCAAGCTTTTTCAGTCTTGCATCTTGAACTTTGCCAACTTCTTCATCACGTTTTCTTTCAATTTCTAATGTTTGCTGATTCGCATTTTTCGCCAAATCGATTTGATCAGAATAGTATGAAGTGAGTTCTTCTATAAGTTTATTATCAGATTCAATTTGCTTGTTTAATCGGTCCGTATCAGTTAGATTTTGATCTTCTGAAATTTCAGCGGAATAGCGATCAAATTCAGTCATTTTAATTTTGTGGTTCTCTTCCCGCTCTTTATAATCTATATCAAAGATTTTCTTTCGTGTATCTTTTACGAGTTTAGCCTGATCTAATTCAGCATCAGCACGCTGCTTTCTTTCTTCCGCATTATTGCCTTTCAGAAGATTCATTTTTTTCACGAAGAATTCAGAATTTATTCTCAGATTTTCTTCAAGGTATGTTCTTTCATTTTGCAGTCCGTCTACGAACATTTTTTCATTCACAGCAAGCATCGTATCTCGGGTTGCTTCCAAATCTTTAATGGCATCTTTTTGCTCCGCTGAAAGTTTCGATGCACCTGGCGTTTTCAATGGTTGGTCTTTTGCTCCAAACTTATCACCTTCATAAGCTAAAACACTTTTGCTATTTTCTAATCTTACTTTCTCATTCAGTAAAGTAGCACTGTCTTTTTCTCCTTTGGTTCGAATATCGTTCAACTGTTTTTGATATCCTGCCTGTAAATTTATGCTGCGACTTAATAAATCAGTTGCCTGAACCTCCTTTAAAATTAAACCACCCTGACCATCGCGGCGATATTCCGTCTGTGTGCCTTGTTTCTGTATTTTTAGGCCATTGGCTTTCTCTTCGTTCAGTCGACGTTGAATTTCCTCTTCTTTCAAAAGTTGCTCTTCCATTCGCTTTTCGAGAATGGTTCCGATGGCTCTAGCGCGGGCAGAATCTAAAATCGCAGCTTTCAATAAAAGATACTGATCCTTAGCCTTACCAACCATAATTGCTTCATCAGAAAGGTTTTTAAAGAATGAAGGATATAAAGACTGTAACTTATTTATCGCACGAATTCTCGCTTCTTTGGATGCATTTTCATTTGTAGCAACACGGTATAAGATTTCAAGCTGTGAGATCTCGGCAGCAGCTGATTTGGCTGCACTTTTCCGTGCTTCATTCAGATCCGTAGTGTTTTTTGTAAGCATCGCTGTGGCAGAACTTCCGGCGAAAAGGTTTTTTAGCCATAAACCGATCTCTTTTCCATAAACAGTAAGCAAAGTGATACCAATTGACATTAAAGTATTCCAGCTGAATAATGCAGCGCCTAACTGTTTCCACACCGGAACAGTAGCCGCGCCTTCAGTTCTCAATCTTACATTTTCCTGTCGCGCAGCTCTCATGCTGTCAAAGAAAATCGGTAAGTTATTGGATATAGCCATGAAACCGGTTTGAACGGAATATGTAAATGCAGGAGCTTCACGCGCCAACTGTGCAACAGACATATTTAATCCATTGTATGCACTCGCATAATTACCAACGTTTCTCTGGTGTCGGCCCATGGAAGCATCAACAGCTTTTAGAGTTGAATCATATCGCTGTATTGCACGTTCAAGCCTTTGCATTCTCGCGATCTCAGCTTCAGTGAGATTCATTCCTAACTGCTTTGCGGTAGCTAAATTTCGATATTCAGCCTGTAATCGATTTAATTTTTGCTGTACGGAATTATAGATTTGCATTGTATTGCCAAGTCTTGAACGCTCACGATCACTTAATTGCGCTAATCTTTGTTCTGTATTTGCACGCTCTCTTTGGGCAGCTGTAAGCATTCTGGTTTGAGCAGAAACATTTGCAATCTGGCCAGCTTGATCAGACTGAGCAATAGCAAGCTGACGTTCCACGGCAATTAATCTACGTTCAGCATCCGACAACTGATTTGTAACATCGCGCAAACCGGACTGTGCAGTTTGTGCCTGCTGCATTCCTCGAATGAACTCTCTCGGTGTTCCACGATTAAAAGCTGTTGATGCTTGATTTACTACTCCCATAAGTTCACGAAACTTAGTGATGGTAATATCTAAATCCGTATTCACCGCGCGAAGTCCGGCAACCGTTTTTTCTTCGTCGTATATCGCTAACTTTTCAGCCATTTTTATTCAATTTGTTGATTTGTTCAATCTTATTTAAAAGTGCTTTGATGTAAAGCTGGTATTGGTGTAGTGAAGTCGTTTTTTCGTCAAAATCGATCTCCAAACCTATTTTCACATTGATAATCTGTTCGTCAATATCGAAATCCTCGCTCTCCGGATCTTCTTTTTCCATATTCTGAAGACTGCTTTGCATGTCGTTTTCAAGCTTTTGAATCTTTTCCAGAATAATTTCCTTTTGCTTTTCCAGATCATCGCCTTTCGGCATTCTTATCTCTGATAAAAGAGAATTGAGATCATCATTATTGAAATCAATATTTAGCTGATCACAGAGTGTTTTTTGCTTTTGTTTAGTCTGAATCACTGAGATAAGGCTTGCATAAAGTGAGATTTGGATTTTACACCGTTCAATATGTGAATGCTTTATCATATCCTCATTTTTTTCATTGATATCGACCGACATATTAGATTGGATTTCGGCGAATAATTCTTCAAGTGATACATCTTCCGGAAGTTCAATTTGCTCATGGCCGTCGTAATCAGATATCATGTAAAAAAAATTCCCTGTCTGAAGTATTCTTTTATAATTCCAGATAGGGAGTTCTTTATGATCTCGGTAAATTTTCAAGTTATTCATATAAGCAGGGATGTTCTTTTGTTGAAAACCATTCTATTTTTCCATTGGTCATGAAACTGTTTTTAACTGCGATATCGTTAGGGTTTTCGCCTTTCGGAACTATCGCTGCACGTAATCCGTTTTCGTTGATATGGTAAATAAAGAATCGCTTTTCAGGATCAGCATTTAGTTCGCGGAGCATATCGCATTCGCTTTGTGTTATTGGTTTGCTACAGTTACACATTTTTACCGGCGATTATATCTTCAATTTTCTTTTTGATTTCGGGCCGCTTTTCTTCCAATAATCTCGTTATTTCTTTTTGAGGAATTCCCATCGGTTCGCGGTTGGCAACTTCCATTTTCCGCATGATCGATTCAAATTTTTTCGACCGCAGTTTGTTTTTGAAAGTGACATAGCTTTTGATCTTGTGAGTGAAAATATTCTGATGAAACTGTCCGGTATCTTTCAAATCCCATCGCCCACGGTTCCGCGGATTCCGTTGCCTTTTATTCATACCGTATTCTGATAAAGAATAGAAGGGCATATCATTGCCCTCACTATCCTTTCCCTGCAACAGATTTTCTCTGTTTATTTCTTCAAGTTTAAGATCTTTTACGGTCTTTTCTATCAGTTTGGGCACCGACTGAATTGCTTTCTGAATGTTCTTTTTCACGTTTATCGGATTCATGTTCAATCTGTGGTCTCAAATGTTCTACAATCTCATCACGGCTCAGTTCCGGATGTCTTTCTTGTATAAATTTCACGGCTTCATCATTCGTTTTGAATGGTTTTGGCACATTGAAATTATACGCTCCTACCTCGTAATTCATTACGCTACAACATTTTTAGTGACTGATCTGCCGGCATAATAGTTCGTATCAAGTACGATTACCGGATTTCCGACCGTATTGGTTTTAAAATACACTGACTGATCAGCCGCTAGTGCTGCATGTGTCAGCGTATATACATTTCCAACAGATGACATGCTGGTGATCGCTTCAGGAACTTCATTTCTTACCAATTGGAATTTCGTTGCATCTGTAAGACCTGTCACCGGAGAATCAGCGCATAAATGCGAGATGGTAACAGTCGTAGTAGTTGCACCGGCAGAAAGAATCCCGATTTTTAAGTCTAAAGCTGCGACCGGTTGAATTTCCATGAAATCAATTTCCGGAGATTCATAGATCGCAGATGATCCCTGCCATGCTGCCATTGCAGAACGTGTAACATCAATCATCAGCATTGATCCACCGCCTTCTGTTCCTGTTTTTACTTTCTTCACACCTGTGAACAGTTTCACGTCAAAACCTTTGATTTTTCCATCCTTCAGCTGTTGAGCCAGAAAAGAACCATCTTCATAAACCAAGATGATTCCGTAATTTTCGGATTTATCAAGCTTCTGAATTTGGTTTTGGAAACAGCTTCCCTTGAAGAAAGTAATGTTCCATCCTTTTCTTCCAATTGTATTCTTATTACGGTCGCCATTCTGCAGGTCGGTATATGCCGGATCTACATCAGCATCTTCCGCATTGAAGTCTTTCAGTGTTCCGATGATCTTATTTGAAGCAATCAAACCGTCCAAAGTAGATTTCACGAAGTTTGCAGGATCGATTCTCACGGACCGGTCAACAAGCATAATTCCTAATACCTGTTTTTCGTCGCACATAATACCGCCCAGGTAAGCGACTGCAAGCGCAACTGCGCATTTTTTTAAATTTAACATTTTGTATTATTTTTTATTTGATTAGATATTGAGGATAACAACCATCAGAGATCGTTAATCCTGTTTCGAGCAACAAAGCATCCCATGTATCCGTGACCGTTATTTTCTGCTCCCCTTTGTTGATATCCGTAGAATCATTGTAAGGAAACGTGGTGAAATTGTCTGTGTTGGATGCTGATATTCCCTTAGTTTTCCGAATCAATTCGTCAAACCTTACCAAAAGCGGATATAAAACATCCTGATACGTGCTGTCATAGCGTTTTTCATATCGGTCTATCGTGCTTCCTTTGGTGATAAAGAAGATTTTGCAGCTGTCGATCTTCGTAAGGACCGGCGCGATACTTCTTTCAACACTGTATCCTGATTGTAGCCAGATGATCGGATATTTAGTGGTCGAATCATTCAGTTTCCGGGAAAGTTCCGATAAATCGCCTTCTGTATAATTTACGACCCATTCAGCACCGTTAAAGGTTGCTTTCAAAGTTTTGTCAAGTAAATCGTACAGTAATGTATTATGATTTATCATATCCCGAATTCATTTTGAAACTCACCAAATCTCCTGTAATTAGCATCAACAAGCGGATAAGCATCTTTATTATCCAAAAGAAATTGAACCAAAGAAACTTCGCCATATTTCGCATTTACGCCGTAATAATCTCTGCCACCGCGAACATTCCAGTAAGGTTTTCCTTCCATTGTAAATCCGTTCGGGTTTGATCGTACACCGCCGTGAAGCTTTTCAATAAAGCGGTTCCATACTTTGGTGATCTTTGGTACCGATGATACTTTTCTACCGACTTTAGCATCCAGAATAGTTTCTCCGAATTCTCCGGTCTGAGTTACATTCTCTGTATGGTACACACAGTAAACATAATCAGCTAAAAGGCTTTCCTTTGTATCTTCCTGAATCAGACCTTGCCAGAAGCAATCCTTGCCATCTATCACATAGTCTTTACCTTCGATGATGTCGCGGTAAATTTCAGGTGTCGTATCAGAAATGCCGTTTTCGATGAACGGTTTAAAGTCTCTCCACATTTTAACGCCAAAAGCAAAAGACAGCACTTCCTTCTCTGCTCTGGCAATCATCAAACTCAGAACATTCGCCATTTTTGAATCTGGGTCCGGTTCATTGGTGTTCGCAATGATATTGGAGTTTTGAAAGTATGTGCTGTCGATTAACATTTGATATTATTTATCTGTTAGATACTGTACGAGATCATCTTTTTTCAAAGCCTCCCACTCTTCTTTTGGCAATTCTTTTTCGACTGCCAAAGCTTTCAGTTCATCTACTTTAAAGTCGGACAAACTTCTCTTTTTGTATTCAATCACACCGGCAGCTCCCCAAGCTTCCAAAACGGTTTCGTCAAGGATGTCAAGTTCTGCTCCTTCCGGATGATCTCCTACTTTTCTAAGCAATGTAACTTTCATTATGCTGCAGGTTTTGTAATTGCTGTTTTGATTGTAGAAATGTTATCGTACAAGAATGCCGCTTTATCCAATTCTTTAGTAAATAAGTGAAATCTTGATTCTCCCAATAAAACAAATTGGTTCTTGATGAAATCATCATTTACCCAACCGATTTTAACGGTGTAAGGCAAATAATTTGAAAGCATGATTTTTTTCAAATCTGCAATAAGAATCTTACCTACCGGAATCTCCCAACGTTGCTTAACGATAGTATTTCCAATCACAATTACCCCAAGTGGAGCTGTCGGATATAAAGGTCTTCCATCTTTATCTTTTGCTGCTGTAAATTCTTTGAAGAAATCAATAGGATTTACATACGCAACGTTAGGATTAAACCTTGGAGCTCCAGGATAGTTTGTTCTGCTTCTCACTGAAAGAATTCCAGCAGATATAATATCCATAAAATTAGGATCAGTTACGGAAGCTGCTAGAGTTCCAGCCGTGAAAGGAGTTGCAGTGCCTACGATGCCATCGATGTCATATGTTTCATTTCCGAATACAATAGCCAAAGCTTTATCGTAATCGTGACGGTCTTTAAGATACCCTCTTGCAACTGAAAGCAAACCTTTAACATCCTGAACCGCTTGCTCTGTTAACTTTTCCCATGCTGCAAATGTTTTCACATCTGAACTTCCATTCTTCCATGTGAAATCAATTTGAGCCTTTGTAGCGCCTTCTGATTGGAAATCAAACTTTCCATCCTTTGGAAGTGCATAAGTGTAGGTGTAGATAGCATTGTCGGTCTGAAAGGTTGTAACCTCGCTCTCGATATCCATTACATCTAATTCAATACGCTGTAAAGGGTTTAATTGAGTAGCTAACAAAGCGTCCATTCCGGTAATTGTTCCGCTGGCAGTCGTCATTGTTCCTACGGCCTTGTTCACGTTAGGAACTACCATAATTTCAATTTGTCCGGTACCAGCTTTGTACATTGCTTCGATTTCCTTTTGCTTTTCAGCAATAGTTTCCAAAAGCTTTTCTTCATCGACAACTAAGCCGTTAAATCCTGCTTTCATTTTTTCAGTCATTACACTGATATTCTCTGCAAGATCCTGAATGTCTTTCGTAACATTCTCTTGTTCTTTTTTGATTGCGGTAACGTCGTTTTTAATTCCTTCGGTACCTTTCTCAATTTCTTTCTTTCTCTCTTCGGCTTCATAAGCCTTCATTTCAGCGTGATACTTATTAAGTTCTTCCGCCGACATTTTCTCTAGATCTTCCTGACTTTTGTATTTAAACATTTTAGTAAAAGTTTGGGTTTAATAATTTCTTTGTTTGTTCACTTTTCGGAGTGGCTTCCACCGGGTCCGCTTTCGTTGAAGTGTCGGCGACGGGTTCAACTGATATTGTTGGCGTGGCGGGATTGCTCCCTTTTAATACCGCACTGTTTTCTATAATCTTCTGCTCAATTACTGCGAAGAAATAACCATAGTTATCTACATCATCTTTATTGACAATATCCGGGTAATACTTATCCCAGATTTCTTTTTCTTCTTTTGCCCAATCAGCTTCGCTATTAACAGCCATTTCAATTGATACATACCTAAGTCCGGATGAATGGTTTCTTACTTTTCCTTTGATATATTTACCAAACATGAAAGGATTAGTTTCTTTTTCTACATTCGAATGCATTACCAAACAATTGGTTGATCCTTCGTAATCAAATCCCAGTTCTTTCCATGTCTTTTTCTCTACAGTAAAGAAAACATCATCTGAAATTAACTTGTCAAACCTCATTTGATGCTCCTGTAGGTGGAGTCCATCCTTAGTATTTTTAGCTGTTCTATTCCAGCTTTCAGATATTGAAACATCATTATGAGAATCAAAATAAAAACATGCATTAGAAACAGCTACAACTTTAATTTTACTATAACTTGATAAGTCTATAATTGTATCAGCTTTTACAACTTCTTTATTTTCATTTTCAACCGTACCGAAATATTGAACAGCATCAGCGTATTTGATTGCTGACTTCTTTTTTTCAATAATGAATTTCTTATTTAAAATCAATTCTTTAAACGCTTCTTCTGAAGTGCTAAAGGTTTTATCTGGAAATTCTTTTAACGTGATCATTTTCGTACGGTTTTATCTTTGGAAATAATTTCTTTCTTTTTCTGTAGGTCAGCTTTCAATCGCGGATCGATGTTGTCATCTTCTTTCAGAATCTTCTCAATGTCTTTTACTATATTTTTCATGCTTTAATCATTAAATGGTCATTAAACTGATTTACTCTGATGAACTCTTCCCAGGTTAGTTGTGGTTTGATTAAAATCATTTGATTGAAAACTGTGATCGCTTTCTCCAAGGCTCCGGCTCTCATCAAAAATCCTTCGTTTTCCAACTTCTTTTTCGTTTCGGCTACAGATGGTATGTGATCGTATCTGCCAACAAGTTTTGTTCTGCGAGAAAGGAAATAAGATTCTGCTTTGTTCTCAAGTGAGTTGAGCCAGTTATCAGTAATACTTTTTACACCACCGAGAATCAGCCGTGCTTCGCTGAACTGTTTATTTTCGTAGGTAGAATCGCCGAAAAAATCTTTTGGAATTAAATAGCAGTTTCTAATATCTTCCTTTGCAGATTCTTTCATCTCGATCATCTGCATTTTCTTATTATCGCGGGTAAGATCATGAAGATCTAAAGGTTCAGTGGTCACGACAATATCACCGACTTTACCAGATTTCATTCCGTAGCGACCGTGACCGTTTAATTTATACTCTGTATCATTTTTCTGATCTCCGCTCAGTGGTGCAACCGCTCCGGCTAAAGGCTGTTTTTTCGATAAAACTTTATTAACGTTATTCCCAGTCATGTGTTCCATTGAAGACTGTGCATTCAGCACTGTGTTCACAGATTTAATGATTGAAAAAATTCTGGCCATCGGCTTAAAGAACGTAGATTCGCTGTAACCTTTTTCTCCCCATCCGGCATTTGGTATTGTATCATAGAAAAAAGCAAGATCACCGAATTCGATGTTTCTGTGTTTATTATCAGCGAGATATTCTTTGATCTTTAATTCCTTAATATCTTTTCTTGAAAGGCTGTATTTGTTTTTGATAGCCGGAAAAGAAAGGTTTGTAAATTCCAGATTATACAGCAGTGGATTTACTCTAAGATTGCCGTTTTTAAAGAAATTACCGTGCTGATATACTACACCGGAAGCAAGGCAGTTGATCGTCATTTCCTTTATAAACTCTGTACGGCTCTGGAAAGGGTTCGGATTATTCAGCAATTTGATAAAATCAGAATCTTCTATCTCATTACCCTTTTCGTCTACTTCCATGATTTGCACCTGCGAAGCGAAATCAGCGTACAGGTTAATACAGTCCTGGAGAAATAAAGTATTTGCGTAGTAGTATTTGAGATTCTCTTTAGGTCTGGCGTAAGTATCGCCGATGCCTAATAATGAAAGCGGACCATGTACATTATCAAGGAACGTATAAGCGTGGGTGCCGTCTTCAAGACGTTCATATGCAACGCTGCTTCCACTTTTATAGGCGGTTTTAGCAGCAGAAAAAGCATTATCGATCTTAGTAAGAATTCCCACACAAATAGTTTGTGTTCAAAACTAATTCACTTATTTTCTGGTCTTGTTGATTATAGGTGATTTTAGAAACTTAAACCTAAATATTCTTTGATTCCCCACACACAATATTCAAGAGCGTTCATAAAGTGATCATTCTTTTTGATCGGCTTTTCGGTAGATTTATCGTTGATATATTCCCACTGATAGTTATCAAGTTCAAATTCAAACTGACTGCTTAGCGATACGCCTTCCGAGTTCTCCGGAAGATCAGAGACAAAACAAAACCGTGCATTACTCATGAATTCAAACCTTGCTTTGTAGGTTGGTTTTGATGTTGGTATTGCATTGATGTTGTAAAGTGTTCGCAGATCGTTGGTCATCGATATATTACTTCCGGCTTCCTTGTCGGCAGAATCTGCCCACAAATAGGTTACAGCTCCCACAATACAGCCTTTAGAGATCAGGACTTCACCGAGCGGTGCGGTCATGTCATTCATCGGCTGATATAAACAAGGTTTGACGTAGAAAGTACGGTCACCGTCAAATTTAACTTTTAGAAATGCTGAAGGTCTGGCAGAACCATAATCGAGACCCTGATATTCGCGACCGCTGATTCTGTCGTATGTTTCTAAGCTGCACGGTTTGAAATTGTGATGTATTTTGCGCGGGTTTTCTGCTTTTAATCCTAATCCATAGGTAATCCATTTAAAAACATTGATCGTTCCGTTTTCCTGATTGGATTTATGTACAGGTGGCTGATGCTTTTCGGTTACAGGTTTACCTTTGTACATAATCACACCGTCTATTACTTCATAGCTTCCAGATTCCCACGGTTCGTAACCAAGGATCTTTCTTTTCTGCTCTGGTGGACAGAATGGATTTTCTTTGAAAGTGGAATAGATAATTTTGCAGCGCGGGTTTTTCTTTACTTTCTCCGCCCAGCGTATGCCGAGCGGGTTTACATCGACAATGATCTGGTTTGCTCTCTGGTCGATCTGGTCAAATTCATCCTCGCTGATGTTATACGGTTCATTTAGCCATGCAATATCCTGACTGGTTCCGTGAGCGTTTGTCTGATCGGCTCCTTTAGGAGAAATGATTGAGCCGTTGGAGAAATGTATTGGTGCGGTATTCTTTGCGAGTTTGATATTCCTGCCGGATAATGGAATCAGTTTCCGGAAGTCGTTCCAGATTGAAGCGGTCAAAGCTTCACGCGTATCTCTCCAGATATTTATGTGAAGATTTGGCTTTGTCTCACATTCCCGCAAACACCATTCTTCTAAACTCCAAGATTTTGAACTTCGGGAAGTACCTTCGTGAAAGATGTATTTGTAACGTGGGAAAGCTCCGTAGTCTTCATCATTGCAGTAAGCATAGAACAGATCACATTCGTAGGGAAGAATTTTTGTTTTGCCAGTTCCGGCAGTATATTTCTTTTCAGGAATTTTAATCAAAACTTCTGTTGCAAGAGCCGAATCACCGTCATCAATGAAAACACGCCCACTTGAATCAAATAGGCGTATTCTTAACGATGCGAAACGGTCATGTCTGACAAAAACCCATGTCACACCGTATTTACTCTTCTTCTTCAGGTTTGAGTTCATTTTTTAAGTCTTCATAGGTTTTGCCATCTGGCATCACCAAAGGAATGGAAGTATTATTAAGCTTCTGGCCATCCGTAGTAACATCGAGTTTATCGCCGTATTTTTTAGGATTAAGTTTGGATACTAGCCACTTTCGGGCATCATATCTTAATCGGCTGCGCTGAATTAATTCGTAATTAGGTTTTTTATCTAAAACAATTTCAGATGCTTCTCCTTCGCCGATATCCATTCCTACGTAATCGCACGATGTATCATCGACAATATCAAGCATTTCATCAAGTAAGGCTTCTGCACGGTCTTCACACGCGCGCGCGTATCGTTTTATTTTCTCTGCATCAGCATCTAACCATTCATAGAAAGTTTTCGAAGATGGCCCTATTTCCTTCAATGTTTTACGTAATGATTTTCCTTCCTCAATTGCATCGAGAATGGAATCAAACTTCTTTTCTATTTCTTCTGGTGAGTAAGCCATTACTTTTTATTTACTGTCTTTCGCTATTACTTTAGTTTTCGCTGCTTCCAACGACTTTAATTTTATTTCGTATTCGTTATCTCCGTAGATAGCATCATCTGTCTTTGTCCAATTGGATTTTATTTCTTCTAAACTCAAAATATTATTTTTTAAAACTTGATGTAAATTGATCTAATGATTTTTTAAATCCTTTTTCACAACAAAACATTTTTTTGCCTCCTTTAATATTCGCTTCGTAACGCTTGTTGTCACATTCTTCTTTTTTACAAACTTTATATACTATCATCGTCTTTTATTTTTAGGTTTAATAAATTTAGGTTTCAAATTCTTTTTGCCGTTGGGGAGTAAGCCGTATTTCTTCATCGGGAATTAGTTATTAAGTGAAACATTGACAAGGGAATAAATCCTCAATATCCATTTTTGTAAATCGTTTTGCTGACTTCCAGAAAATATGAGCAGGGATATGTTCATTTGCGGGAATTCCTGCCATTTTCATTTTGCTGAAATCACTTTCCCAATCATTCAGAAAGCCTTCCTTGTGGATTGAATAACCTATTGTTTCTTCTGATTGTATTCCACGTTGAAAGGTTTCGTAATCATGAACATAAACGCAGTACCAATGTTGTTTTCCAGCCTTCAACCATCCAATGCAATTCGCATGTTTCCATACCGTGTATGTATTTGGCGGCTCAATTCCGATTTCTTTTGTTGAAACTATCGTACGCTCCCAAGAATTGAGGTCAGTATAATTTTCTATTTGCGCAATCTTTTTAGGATTTTTCGCACCAGATTTTTGTAAATAATTTAAAAGGGCTTCAAATCTTCCATTACCCCATAAAGCAAGTGGGTAATCAGAAGCTATTCCGCTGTCATTAAGAATTGTTTTTCTTCGATCAACTCGGTCTAATTCTTCTGCATCAAAGCCATAATAAACGCAGATAAATTCCTTTTCAAGCGTCTCTAAATATTCGTAAAAAGGCTCTGTTTTTAATCGGCTTGTGCAAATAATCTGGCGACCATATGGATTAACAAAAGTTCCCGCTTCCTCACAAACTTCAAATTGGTTCGGAATTAAATTTTCATCTTGAATACCTTTGATATTAGCAAACGTAATTTCTAAACCTAAATAATCAGCAACCTCTCTTTTAAACCTTTTAATGTCTGCATTTTCGTATCTGGGATTAATGTTATGATTAACCAAAACAACGTTTTCATTGCCATATCTGCGCACCGCTTCAATAGCAACGATTGCTGACGAGTGACCACCAGAATAGCAAATTATATGTTTGATTTGAGATTTCATATCCTCTATTATTCAAGCCTCTCAATTAATATTCTTCCAAGTCTTACCGCTCACTATTTTCTGAATGGAAACCTGTGCTACGCCATACTGACTGGCAAGATCTTTCTGCTTTATTCCTTCACCGAAGCTTTTTCTTATTTCAAGAACTTTAGACGGTGACAGCTTTGCCATTCCATTGAGATCTCCGGTTCCATGATTGGCGGGAAATCTTCTGTTTGCAAATGCTTCCTTTGTGCTGTCTTTTTTTGAAGTCCACCGAAGATTTGATACGACATCAAAACGGCAGTTTCCATCGAGATATCTAACTACTTCATTCTCTTCAGGTGGTCGCAGGAAAACCGTTGCGCAGAGCCTTCCGCATAATGGATTCTTTCTCTTTCCGCGTTTGCAGATAAGCGTGACTTTGTATTTTCCCGATGAGTAACTCTTTTTGATGATATTTACCTTTCCGGATCTCTCGTAGATGATCGATTTCACTCTCGAATAATTGGAGATCATGTATCGGTCTTTATATCCGGGAATATCTGACCATATCTCGCCTGGGAAAGATTCTATATTTGTGCTAAGCGTATCTTTTATAGTGGGTTGGTACATCTGGAAAATTTAAAAAACCCGACCGACAATCTGCCAGTCGGGATAACCATAACATAAAATATCACATGAAAACTGTAGAAACAAATATACGAAATTTGTTTATAAAACATCTATTGGATGTTTATTTAATTAAAAAAACTTCAGGTGCTTTTGGTTTCACAGCAATTTTCAAATGAGTGTATCGGTTCGGGATCTTGTCAAATGCGTAATGGTAGAACACCGCTTTATTCGCTTTCAGGTTACATATCCATACATCGCAGTCAGGATATCGCTGGCTTTGATCTGTGATCTCTACCCAGCTGTCGTTTTCGGTGATCATACTGCTTTCTGTTCTAAGAAGTCGAAGAGTGTCGGCATATTTAATTTTTCATGCATCGAACGAACATAGAATAATCCGTCTTTGTAATATTCAGAATTCAGTTCTACAGCTTTCGCTTTACGCCCTAACTTCAGAGATCTGGTAGGAACTGTCATCAATCCACCGAATGGCTCATAAACCGTTTCACCTTTCATTGAAAATAATTCGATTAACCGGTCAACAATATCGATTTGAAGCGGGCAAATATGCTTTTCCTTTTTGTTGGAAACCTGGCGTGCATTCAAGGTATTCATTCTGTTTACATCGGTCCATACAAAATCATTATTTGAGTGAGGTGGAATGGTCATGTACTCACGCGAGATCTTTCCTTTTTTCTCCAGCTCGGTAGATAATCTTAAATGATTTTCAAAAGTGTAAAGACCTTCATCATTGTATTGCTTCCAGATTTTCCAAACTTCTTTCAGATCCTTATCTTTCAATTCATCGATATCTAAGTAATGATCTCCGGAGCTTCTCCAATAAGCATGCGCATCTAATTGCCATCTTTCAACCGGATATTCCTCTTTTTCCTTGAAAATCGGAAGATCTGAATAAGCGTTATCGGCATTTGTAGGTGCTTTTCTGAATAGCAGAACATATTCCGGCATGCCAACCCCCATCTTAGAACCGTCTTTACATTTTTCTGAATGACCAAGTCTGTAAGTTTGGTTATTTTCCCTAACCACATCAGTTGTGATAGTGATTTTACCAATCAGATGAAATCCATGTTTTTTAAACGATCTCACGGTATCGCCGCTGAAATCATCCATTGAAGTGAATGAAGTTCCGTTTTGGTAAGAATAACGGATTCTGTCTTTCACATGAACTGCAGCAATTCGACCGGGAATCAACATCCGGAATAAGTTCGGTACTAAATAATCCATTTGATTAAAAAATCCTTCATTATCGATGTTGTGACCGAAATCATTGTAATTATCAGAGTACTCATAATGATTTCCGAAAGAAGCGAATATTGCACGTCTCCCACCTCTTAAAGTCCAGCTGCAGATATCCCTCTGATGATCTTTTGCAATCTCCGGAATCCAGTTCGGTTCAAATCCGTAATCTTCAGAAATGATTACTTTCGATTTTATAAATTCTTCGTATTTCATAACTCTTCAAATTCTAATTCAATTCTCGGTACCAGACCATATATTTTCTCACTTTCTACTTTCGCGATCACAGCATCATCGGTGAAAACAATTCCGTTCAGCGCATCAATTGTGCCCTTCATCAGATTGTCTGTCAGATCCGGCTTTGTGGTTTTGTAGACGATACATCCTGTTGAAATCGCGTTCAGTTTTGCTTTGGTAAATCCTTTCAGCGTAGGAAATACAAATAATGCCTTTACTCTTATTGCCGTGCTGAAGGGTATAAAATCTGGCGGAAGCTGCGCTTTTGCATCGTAGGCGATGTTTCTTTCATTCTGCACCACTTCTTTAGATTGGTATTTTTGCAGGAAGGCGGCACCGTTTTTTCCTTTTCGTATTCCAAACCTCGCAGATTGTTTTGGCTGGGGAATTCCTAATATTTTAAGTTTCATTTCGCTTTTTTGTAATTAAGTTTCTTTTCTTCTCGGTTCTTCTGGTATATTTCCTGAAATGGTTTCAGCCATTCAGTTTTTTGCTTCGCCAGATTTTCTATGATCTGCATTGGTTTCTGGAGTTGCTTAGCCATTATGCTTGTATTTTTCAAGTTCACCGCGCAGCTGTGCATTTTCGGATCGAAGTTTAAAACATTCCGATGCGTACCGGTTTTTCAATTCATAAAGCGCTACGCTTACCGACTGAATAAAATTCAGATTGTAAATGATTTCGCGCATCTGTTTATACCAACCTCTCTTTTGATTTTCAAACATGGCTAAAACTTCCTTTTCGTTTGCTTCATCTGTTCCTTTCATCAAAGTTCCTCGCGCTTTCGTCATGGCTTTCTGATCGCTTTGCAAAAGAAAGTTTTCAAGTTTTCCAACCGAATCAAACAGTCTTTCGTTTACGTTTTGCTGTGTGTCCCGATCGTCGTAGGTGTGGATTCTACTATCCCATCCCTCACAATAATTTTTAAAAGCTTCAACTTCTTTAGAATGGAAAGTCGTCTTCGTCATCTTGTTCAATTTTTAATTGTGTTTGGAAAGCCTGATCCGGCGTTACTCTAATTTGTTTTACATCAACATCGCTGCTGTTTGGTCTGCGATCATAGAATTTTACACATTCCGCAAACCTGAAAAAATCCTTTCCATCCTCGAAATAATTTTCATAGTACCTACGGCTTCTCCAGTCGTAGTAAATGTCATAAACTCCCCATTTTGCGATGCCTTCAGGTTTTACTTTCAGGATGTGGATATTGGTCTGATTTTCCATTACAACAGGATTTCCATCACTGCCATCGTTAGGCTCAGGCCGGTGAACAAGAATCTGCAACATCGCTTTCCGGTTGTTATTTTTACCACCGTAGAACTCATCTGCGAGTGCTAAAAGTTTTCTCCGCTTTCCTGTTTTCTGATCCACAGTTTTTGAGGTTTCAGAAACGTGGTTCACGATAATATCAAAACGATTATTTTCTTCAGCTTCGAGGTTAATTCGGTTTAAAACTCTTAGAACTTCATCTGCTTTCGGTTGAAAATCATCAACATCGTAAATCGGATCAATCACCAGGCTGTCAAACTTTATCTCCATTAACTCTTCCATCTTCGCCAGCTGCTGATAAATATTTTCGAGAGTTTGATACTTAGAATCCTTTCGGTCCTGCTTGAAAATAAACAGGTGATTTCTCATAAAATACTCGGCTTCATCAGCTTCATCATCGCTCATTGCAAAACTGTTTACACTGCCATCAGGTTTTATTTTCGTGTATGGCTTCCCTTGGTAAAGTCCGCAGAACTGTGTAAAAACCTTTTCGACATCTCCACTTTCAGTGGTAAACAAAGCAACTTTGAATTTGTGCTTTTCAATCATCTGCATCACCATTTCGTTTGTTACCTGGGATTTACCGTGGTTCGGCTCCCCACCCAGCAGCAAAGTGCATTTTCGCGAACCCATGAGATACTTTCCTTCGTTGTATTGGTTCCAAGACTTAAACCCAAAATTAACAGGTGAAAGTTCTCCCTTCTCTCGTAACTCGCGCATTTTGCGCTGAATACGACCATCTAATTCTACGAAACTCATACTGCCCAAGGCCCTAAAGCCACTTGTTTTTGAGATTTATCAGGTTTTTCTTTTCCATGCACGCTGATGCCGCTGTACTTGTCGATAGTTTCTGCTCTGCTGAAAAATTCAGGTGTGAGATACTGGAATTTATTCTCGATATGATAATCGTTTTTAACCGCATTTTTGACAGCGGACCTGATATCGTCTTTGGAATAACCTTCGCGGAGTCTGGCTTTGAATTTTTTCTTTACCGTTTCGTTTATGGTTTTGAAGTTCCTGCCTGTAGATTTGGAAATGAAAGAAAGTAGACTTGCAAAGTCGATAGTATTTATTTCTTTTTCTTTTTTACTTTCTATTTCTCTTTCTATTTCTAAAGGTGGGTTTTTTAGGTTTTCCTGTTGGGTTTTTTCGCTGGGTTTTTGGTTTAGTTCAGTATCCTTTTTATCGTCTATCTTTTCAACGATTTTAGGTCTACCTCCAAGTTTTCCATTTTCCCGGGCAGCTTCAGATTTTGTCAGTCTCTTTCGGATTGAATCCATCCACCATTTACCATCAGAATCAACAACTATAAACTCAATGAGTTTTTTGTATTCTTCATCGCTTAGATTGATGTTAAAATCATCGATTAGATATTCGCGGTTCATTAGAACGGGCTTACCTTCTTTGTACATGAGATCAAATAATTCTCTGATCGCATAACGTACCATCGGGAATCGCTTTAGCCGTTTAAATGTTTCGCTTGTCCACCAATCCTGCGGGTACCAAGTATATCCTAATTGTGACATTGTATTTTATTTTTGAAATGGCACGTTTGTTAACTGCCTTCCGTTATTACTGATAAAGAATAATCCTGTCGGTGTCTGCTCAATCTTCATTGTTTCAATCTTTCCAAAGAAGCTTACATTTCCACCCAAATCAACAATCCATGCATTTTCCTTCTTTGGAGAAATTCTCATTGCTCTGCCTACAATTTGATAGTACAGCGCTAAAGACATTGTGCTTCTGGCAATTAGCACACATTCGAGTTCAGGATAATCAAAACCGGTTGTCAGTACGCCCACATTCACCACACATTTAATTTTTCCAGATTTGAATTGAGCGAGAATTCTTTCTCTATCTTCTTTTTTGGTAGCACCTGTCAGGATAACCGCTCCCGGAATTCTTCTGGTCACGTTTTCAGCTTCCTCAATCAGCGAACAGAAAATCAAAAGGTTTGGTTTCTTCGCTAAAAGTCTGACTGAATATTTTACTATGATAGAAGGCATATCAATCACTTTATAATATCTTCTTAAAGATTGTTCGGTATAATCGGTACCGGAACTGTTAAGCTGAAGCATCGATCTGTCAACCACATTGAAGGAAAAATATTCGAGTTTTGATAAATACCCGTTATCAAATAATTCATTGTTTTGAACGTAGTAAAGAATATCGCTGAAGATCTTGGGTTTTGTTCTGTTTAAAAATTTAAGCTGCGCACCGAAACTGTCATTTGATAACCTGTAAGGTGTGGCAGTCAGTCCTAAAACTTTAGCATTTGGAAAAGATGAAATGAAATCATCATACATTCCGCCTTTTGAGTTCACTAAATGACATTCATCAATTATGATGTGCTCAACGCCTTCAAAAAGATGCTTTTTATTAATAATGCTTCCAATCGTACAGAAAGTTATCCGATCAACCTTTTTCTGCCCTGCTGATGCGCTGTACACAGATGCTTTATATCCACTGCTGATATACTTTGCAAAATTCTGTTCTAAGATTTCTTTTGAAGGTTGCAGAATAATTGTCTTTCCAGATAGTGGAGCAAGAATATTTGCGATAACCACAGATTTTCCCGCTCCTGTTGGAAGAATTAAAATCGTATTCTTTTTTGAATTGCTGTTAAAGAATGATACACCAGCTTCCACCGCCTCCTTCTGATATGGTCTTAGCGTGAATTTTGGTTTATCAGATACGTTAAACAAATCAGGCTCGTGAGTTTTTACGATTTCAGCTATTGACATCTTAATCTACTTTTGCGTTATCAAAATCATCATCGTTTTGATCTTCATCAAAATCCATTGCCAGCTGCTCAAATTGCGGAGCGGTTTTACCATCCATATAGGCTTCAACCTGCTCAATAACAATTTTTAATCGTTCCTTCAATTCTTCCACATACAGATAATTACTGTTGTCGATTTTAAGTTTAGGTGTGCTGAAAGTGATCGTACCCACACTTACCTCTTTTGATCCTGAAAGAATCACAGATTTATTTTCGTCGCTACCGGTAATTTTGAAAGAAGAAACAGTATAATTTTCCAGCTCCTCATGTTCTTCGAGTTCCTGAATTGGTGTTTGGTTATTAGACCAATGAAAGGCACCATCAACATGTGCAAGAAATACATCAAGCATTTTAAATGCTTCAAACATATCATCGTGTACGATGTGAACGCCTTTTCGGGTAAGCTCATCACCTTTCGTTAAGCCGTGCAGTAACTCGTAAGAATAATTGCAGGACATATCTTTTAAAACTGCAGATTTAATTTCAATCTGTTTTTCTTCCTGGTTTGCATAATCTGCCAATCTTTCCAGCTGATCTGCGTTGATGTTGATTACTTTTGTCATGTTATTCTAAGTCTTTAATGTTGCAGGGAAACCGATCCCCTTTTGTATTTTCGTATGTTACAGCATTGCCGCTGATGCTGATAATTTTTACACTGTCGCCCTTTTTACCCCATAGAAAATTTTTGTATTTATTATCTTTTTTAAGGGTTTTGGTTTCGCCGATAGTCATAGATCAATTTTTAATTGTTCGTCTGGCTCTGGGAGTGTGATGTTTAAAAAATCAAGTGCAAACTGTCGTATTTTCTGCTTAAACTCGAACTCCCACTCATACGTGTTCAGTCCAGTTGTTGATCGGGGAATGCGGATAAACTGCCCCGTGTCCTCGTTGATTTTCTCTTCATAATTGCAGTTAAGTTTTAAGATATCGTGAATCTCTGCTGCGCTTTTAAGTTCGCCCCATGAATCAGAAATTGCTCTTTGCAGAATGGGAATCCAGACACCCCAGTAAAATGAGTTTTCATTGTTCGAACGCTGTTTGTATTTGCGCTTAAAAACAAGCTTTATTTCTTTGCCTTCAAACTGCTTTACGGCTTCTTTGATGAGATCTTTATTCTGGCGGAAGTTTCCGTTTTCAATCCTCGTTTCGATCTCTATAGCCTTCATCGTAATCGTTTTCAAAAATTGCCATATCGAATCCTGGCGCCCATTTCGGTTTATAAATAGTATTACGTGATCTGAAAAAATTGTATGATTTGTTAAAGCCTTTTTCAGCGATCATTTTTTCAAGGCAGTGAATTAGAAAATCTACCTTTCTTTTGCAGTAATTAACGTATGCAGAATCAATCTCTAAAACTGTGTAATTTCCAACGGCATCAAAAACAATATGCTTTACGTTGGGATTAAAATTTCCGTACACTATCTCAAAACCTATTGCATAAACACCGATTTGAATATCATATCCAAATTTTACAAGATCACGCTCAAATTTATCAGGATGACAATCAGAAGCAAATTTTAAATCGTGAAAACCGTTTTTGTGGAAAGTGTCTAGAAAACACAGGAAGTTCCAGCCTTTGTAAGTAAATTCAAGTTTCTTCTGAAAGTCTTCAACAAGCATCAACTCATCGCAAACTTCATCTGATTCTTTTAGATTGTTTACAATACGTTTTGCCCTATCATAATGATCCTGTGAGATCACTTCTTTCCCCTTAATCAAAGCAATGATATAATGTTCCAAGCCCTCAGTTTTTACACGCGAGAATCCTTCCGCAATTGCTTCTTTAAATTTTGCTGCAAACAATTCATGAGTAAAAGTTTCAAGATTCATCTTATCCAAAACCAGATTAACAAATTCGTGCTGTTTATCTGTGGTTGGCGCGATGGCAACAATTGTAAATTTGTCATCAAATTTATCCTCGGTTAATAACAGGCAGTCCACGATAGAACCTAATGTCATTCCGCTGTTTCTTTGTTTTGGGTTGAGGAGTGCATCAATAAAGTTGATAGGACTTGACAGGTGCTTTAATTTTGAGTAAGAAAGTCTTAATTCTCTGCGTAAAAGCTTTCCGATAAGTTCGTATTTCGGATTTGATTCTTCCTGAATCATTGATGCATTGCTGTAGTCGATATTTTGTTTTGTGAGGCTCATTTTAGAAAATATTTAGGGATTCAAGATCTTTTTCAACTTCTTTGATGTCGAAGAATTTTTTCAGTTCTTCTTTTGTGACGGTTTCGCCTTTTCCGGTTTTCTCAATCAGGCTAGCCCATGCTTTCGTTCCAACTTTCAGCATCTTTAATTCTGGTTCTGACTTTTTCTCCGCCACGTTTGCTGTAGATTTTTGTGGTGTCACTTTTTCGTCTGAATGGTCATTATCCGCATCATCGATCTTTCCTGTAGGAACCATAAATGTGTAAAGAAGCGCGTATTTCAGTGCATAGGTTGTTGCTTTTCCAGCTGATTTATCCTGTGAATCGACACCGTGGCCATAACCTTCAATTTCAATGCTTTCTCCGGATTCGTGGATGAGCAGATATTTTGTTTTTACTTCTGTAAAAACTGACTGTTTCATTTTAACTTGTGGCGGATTGTTTCCATATTGCGTGGTTTCTTCCCATCGGTCAACAGTAACTTTTGGTTCTACGCCGATCGGCAGAATAGCAAGTCCATTATCTTCCATCGCTTTTCCGATAATATTTTTTACATCTTTATCTGAAACCCCTTTATAAGCAGAGGCACCTGCACCTACTGTGAGCGATTTATCTATGCCTTTCACTGATTTCATTACAGCGATAACAGCTTTATATAAGTTTACATTTTGGCTCATTATCCAGCTTTTAGAAGTTTCTGCATCATATTTAAAATCTTATTCATTTCAGAAACATATCGCTCTGCCTTTTCCCTGTTATCAGTCCATAAAAACGTTGTAGTCGGATTCTTTACGAAATGTTCTCTGTTGAAAGAATCTTTATTTGCTTTTCGAAATGATGATTCATAAACACTGCCCCAGGTCGCGCATTTTCCGGATGCGAAAACTGATAGCTCACCCACACATAAAACCTTCTGCTCCATCATTACCGCTTCTTTGCTGATGGCATCAACAGCGATGTCGTATATTGTGTCACCTACTTTAATTGTTTCCATGATATCGTGATTTTTGGTTTTCTAAGTCTTTGATTTCCTTAATGAACTCATTTACTGCCGAGAGCTCTGCCGGTGTGATCATATCATAACCGATGCGCTTCGCGTTGAAGTACCAGATTCCGGAAATGTTTTCAATTCTTATATTCATGATGGTTTGATTAAATGCTCGGTTAATTCTCTATGATAAGTCAGGGCGATCAGGTTTCCAATGGTCAGCAGTCCGTATAGAATGGCATTACTGTAATCATGGTCTACTTTCGCGGCGTTGGCAACTACTTCGCAGGTCATCATAAAAAGAAGGCAGACAAGCGAGATTATTAAAGCTGTTTTCATATCAGTTGATTTTTACGTTTAGATTTTCAGCGAGATATCTTGCCAGCTGTCGGCGTTCCAGATCATTCAATTCTACATCTTCACATTCTTCGCTGTCATACGCGTTCAGAATATGCGCTTTGATTTTTTTTACTGCCGTCTGATTCCATGAAGCATCATGTTCCAGTGTCAGTTCTAAGCATACATCGACGCTTAAAGTTTCATCCTCACAAATTGTGAGATCCGTTTCAAAATATCTCTTCTCATCAGTATCAATCTGAATTGATAGATTTTGAGTTTTTATTTGCTCGATCGGATTCAAAAGCATTAAATTTGTTCTCATAATAAAAAGCGTTTTTAATTTTTTGTTATACCTAAGCTGCTCAATCCACTGAGTGGCTTTTTTATTTTCCGTATCCACGTCTCTGCGCGGCTTTATTGGCAAGAATCTGAACATTTGGAGAAAGTTTTTGCGCGGCATCCACTCCGCTTTCCTCTGCGCTTGTATTAATTTTTTCAAGCAATTTTATCCGGCTCCAGATTTCTTCATTCTCTTTTCTTTGCTTCCGCTCCAATCGATACTGCTTCTGTCTCAAACCTTCTAATTCTCTCTCCAATGTGTTCATGATTTCCTGAATTTTCTGTTGAATAAATTTTTAATTTCCCGGATGTTCGGCGCTTTCAGTTTTTTCGCGGCCGTGAGTATCGTTTCAGCTGTTTCCCGGTTGTCGGCTTCATTAATGCAGAATAAGAATGACTGCTGAATGAATGGGTGAATCATCACGATTGTACTTTTGCTTTTCTCACCTTCTTTTCTTTCGCGAAAATCTCTTCCTGTGTGAGGTCTAAAACCTTAGTTACTTTTTCAATCACATCTAAATGTCTGAAGTTGTGCAAATCAGTTTTCATCCAGCGTGTCAAAGTGATTCGCGCAATTCCTAATTCTAAACACAGTTCAGACTTTTTCAAATCCGGACCTATTCTTTTTTTAAACTCCGCTGATAATTCCATTTATTTATATATTTTTGATTACTCATTATTGCTATCACAAATATACAAACTATGTTGATACCAACAAATAATTATACCAATATTATTGGTATTTAAATACAACTAATTGATAATGAGATAGATTAATTTTATGGTATATCATTTTTGTACTAATATTTATGATATTTATCACCTTTGGGGTATAAACATAATTGATACATCAAAGATTTATTTAATATTGCAAAAGAAAATTTAAAGCTAAACCGCTTATTACTCTATCATGAAAGAATCAGACAGTACAAACATTATTGATATTAAAGAAAGATTCAATGATGCTATTTTAAAACTGAAGTCCGCTAAGATCATTGAGAAAAATGAAGACATCTCTAATACCGGTGTGATTTCAAAAACGAATCTTTCTCGTGCAGTGAATGGTGATGTAAGATATTTAACCAAATCATTTATAAAACGTTTTGCTGATCAGTACAGCGGAAATGGTTTTAATTTTGAGTCAATTTGGAACGGTGAACATAATTATAAGGGAGATAATTTTTCTGAGACAAAAAAAGTATACGGAATTAAGCCGAAAACGTACACAAATTCACTTGCTGTGAAAGTTGTGACAATTCCGGCGCGGGCCGGTTACGTTGATTCTTATTATTCTGAAACATTTCTCAGCGACTTACCAACGGTTCTTATTGAAGCCGACAAAGAATACAAGGGTAATTACCTTGCTTTTGAGGTTGATGGTGACAGTATGGAGCCGGATTATTATAAAGGTGACATTGTCATCTGCCGCGAAGTAAAGCGTGATCTCTGGCAGTACAAACTACATTACAAAGATTATGATTTCGTGATCGCTCATGGCTCGAAAGGGATAACTTTGAAAGAGATTACAGACCATAATGTGGAAACTGGAGACATTACCTGTCATTCGGTCAATCAGGAAAACGGCGCCAATCCGGATTTCGTCTGGAACCTGAAAGAAGTAGCTTTTCTTTACAACGTCGTGGAGCACCGAACGCCCGGTAAAACAAAACGCAGAAACAGATAATATGAAGAAAGTATTTTACTTGCTGCCAATTCTGATGCTGTCGTATTTCGTCAGCTGTGAAAAAGAAAAGGAAAAAACAATTGATAAAGCGGAAGCCAATGCAAAAACGTTTTTCTATACTGAGTTATCTAAAGACAAAAACTTTGAAAAGATTGATACAGTTAAGCTATTCAAAAAAGATTCATTAACAGAATTAAATTTAGGCTTAATGGTTTTGACAGATTATAATTTTAAGGCTAAAAACTATACTTTACAGGCTGAAGAAATCATCAATAACTCCGAATTAGAAAACAAAATCAATGATGCGTTAGGCTCTTCTGACAAAGAAAATATTAAAAAATCTGATCTGACAGCTCGCAAATATTTAGATTCTGCAAATCGTATCCAGGATAATATTGGGAAAATGTACAAAGGGTTAAGTGAACTGGACAAAGTACAACCTATTTACTACGCAAATCACTTTGAGATTTCCGTAAAGTTAAAAAACGGAACAATCAGAAAAGACACAGCGGTATTATATATGGATCGAGAATCTGATATTGTCAAATTGGAAGACCTTACCAAAAAAGTAGAAAATAAATTCAGGTAAATGAATATCACACAACGAACAATTTCGGAATACGAAGCATGGACCGCTCTTATGTACGGTATAGCAGGTTGTACACCTGATATTGTTAGAAAAGGCTATAAAAATGATTATATCAAAAGAGTATATTTCCGAAATATTAAATTTCTTGGAGTCGATTTTAATCAGCTTTTCTATGTAGTCCAAACCGAATGGAATCGTCTTGGCGAATCTAAATTTTTAGCGCAATATATTCCTTACATTCCAGAGGATGAAAAAGAAATCATCTATTGTCACGCTGCGAATATGGCGTTTACTGGCGGTGAATTAGACAGGCACGAAGTTGTTTATCTTCGTTTGCTTGCACAAGGCTTAAATCTTACACCAGATTTCGTCCAGAATGTCAACCGCATTTTTGAAATCACCCATCGCGGGAATACGGTATGAAACCAACAAAGCGCGAAATAAACGCTGGGAATATTCCTGATGATTATCCGGTCATACGCAGGTTTTTTGCAGCAGTGTTCACAATCATTGCGAAAGGAACAGAAAAGGACTTTAAAAACTTCTGCGTAAACAATAATATCGAATCCCGTCACCTGGAGCGTAACATCTCAGAACCGTGGAGACAGTTCAATCCACAGCATCTTACGGCATTGGTAATAAAATATCATATTTCCGCTCATTGGCTGCTCACCGGAAGTGGCAATATGTACCAAAGTGCCGATTAATAAGGCGATTTACCGTGTATAAAACGCGTAAAAAAGAGCGTAAAACCTGTCAAAACATAGACAATAAGTAAATATAACTAATTATAAATCACGCAGTTAATAAATTGAAAATTATTCAAAATCGGTCTCAAACACCAGTTCTTAGGAGTACCGGTTCGATCCCGGTCCTGGGTACAAGACCGGAAAAAGGTGAATTCACTTTTCTTCCGGTTTTTTTATGCCTAACTCTTAGAAGTATTCTGTAACATTAATTAAAATTACTACAGCAAGTTTCAGAGAAAAAATTTAGTTACCCTACGTGTTGCTGATAAGGGTGTAGGAATGAATGATGAAGAAAGCAAACTCATTTTTGAAAAATTTCGCAAAGTAAAAAATACGATTTTTGACAGCCATCAATGTATTTTTTATTTTCCCTAAAAAACGGACATTTAAAGCAAGTGTCAAATTTTAATTTTCTTAATTAAATTAATGGCTCTCTGCCATTTCGGATACACTTCAATCGGTTTGGGATAATCTGCCATATCATATTCCCAGGGAATCAAAACCTCAATATCATTTGCTCTTTTCAGTTCGAGAATCCACTCCCGTATGAAATCCTGAGCTTTATATTTATTCGACTGATGAACAGGATTCGTGTAATAGATCTCAAAAGTCTGCATGTGCCAATTCATCCAGTTTGAGCTGACATCATAATCGATCAGTCTGCTTTCAAAATACGCGGCACCCCAAGTCCAGTCAATTTTCAGATCGTGTACAAAATAACTTGCACAGTTCACACGACCGCGGTTGCTCATATATCCGGTTGTATTGAGCTGTCTCATATGAGCGTCGATAAAAGGAATTCCTGTTGTACCATCGCACCATTTCTGAAATTTTTCTTTATCATTTACAAACGGAATCTCTTTATTTTTATAACCTTTCGTCTTAAAAATGTCATCTCCGAATTTCATCCCTTTGAAGGTGAAAAAATCCCGCCACACCAATTCAAATACAATCCACCAGGTACTCTGATTTTTCTTTATCTTGCTTTCATATTCCTTTACTTTTTCAAAAATTTCCCGTGCAGAAATGCAGCCTAAAGCTAAGTAAGGCGAGAATTTTGAACTGTAATCCAAACCCTGCGATCCGTTTCTTGTCCAGCGGTACGCTGTTAAAAGTTCAGATTTAAAAGTATAGTATTCTAGTCTTTCCAATGCTTTGGTTTCGCCGCCTTCCAGAAATGGCTGCGCGTCATCGTATTCTTTTTTTGTAAAATCAAACTTTTTATACGACGGAAAATTAGTACTTTTTACTTTCTTCACGCTCTTCAATTTTTTTGGCGCTTTGAAGGTTTTTCTCGGTTCCGATTCCTTCCCGGCAGGAATTCTGTAGGCTTTACTTGAAAGAGGAATATTTGAAATTTTAAAAGGAATGTCGTCTTTGTGATACAGCGTTTTCCCCCAATAAAAATGAAAATTGATTTCAGGCAGACTGTTCCGGATTTTTCCAATTAAATCAAGTTCTTCGCTGGCATATTCTTCTTCTGCATAAATATCTGAAATATTGTATTTTTTTACCAGTTCCGGCAAAAATTGAGCTGCAGAATCAGATCCGATCAGCAGATGACCGCCGATCTTTTCGAGGTTATTCTGCAGATCAGCAATGGACTGTCCGAGAAATTTAAAACGGTTGATGTCACATTTTTTGAATCCTAAAGCAAGTTCTTCGAAAAGGCTTTTTTCTAACGAATAGCAAAAAATTAATTCATCACATTCTTCGGCTGCTTTTGTCAAAGCTTCATTGTCATGAAGTCTTAAATCATTTTTAAACCAAACTAAACCTGTTTTCATCGCTGCTTTTCGTATTGATAACAAATACAAAGCCTAATACTCATTTTATAATGTACAGGCGCCTGTGATTTTAGATTGATTATTTTATAGTTTCAACTGATCCTAAAATCTGCTGAATTTGTCTTACCTGCTCCGTAGACAGTTCTTTCTTAGGAATTATGATCGCAGATAAATTGTTTTGATAGATGAGAAACCATTTTTTCTTTTCAACTATTTTATAAATTTTTGGCCAGAGAATTTCCATGTAGAATGATTCGCCGCGGATTTTTATCATGTCATCAGTCAGATTCATATCCAGTGTTTCTCTCAAATGATTACTCGAATAATAATTCCGCACAATGGTAGAAAGTATCACCGTCGGCTGAATAACCGCTATTAAAAGTAATGTGATATACTGGTATATTAAAGGCTTTGGAAGATTGAATATTTCCAGATGATAAAATGCAATCCAAAGCAGCATCAGTAAGGCAAAACAGATTAGAAATATCATGACCGGCTTTGTGTAAGCCAAGCTCAATAATATTTTCAGATACTGACGGATGGATACTTTAACTTTTAATTTCATTCTACTGTTTTCAGATACATCCATATCAATTCAAAAACGTATCCAACAGACTTTTATGCAGATGCGATTCCCTGATTTTTTGGACAGAGTGTCCTGAAACGTGTATTTATTTACTTTATGTTAATTTGTAGACTTCAATAAAACCATATGATCTTAAAACAAATCTCCAGTTCCAGCAATTATATGGTAAACACGATAAAAATAATTTTAACCGGACTTTCACATTCGTGCAAAACAAAGTGTTTTGCCGATAAATTTCCATTTCCAGAATCCCCGAACGCACATTTGCCCGTTGTTTTTCAGTTCGGCAGAAGCATCCCAAGTCCTGCCAGTTGATGCGTCATAAATTTTCCCGTTTTCCCAGCGCTGATTTTTAGCATTAAAATTCAAACCTTCCAGAACATCCATTCCGATGATTTTATTATGACGAAGTTTTACATCAGGATTCTCTGAATCTACGCGAGAATTCATTGGTTTACCCTTACTGAGCCTTTCGTCAAACCAAATCACTTTTGCCCTGAAAGAATTGCCTTCCAAATAAACATTCACCGCGACGCTTTTGTCCGTGGCCATCCATTTACCCAAAATATCATCTTTCGATCTCTGACCAAAACCACAGAAACAGATTAAAAAAAACGGCAGTAGGAATATTTTAGACATAAACAGCAAATTATATAACAATAAAGATAATACTGAAATTAAGAAAAATTCTAAATCTTGCCATTAATTTTTAAAGAATATTATTCGTAATATTTTTATATTTCTAATTATTCATAAAAACTTCTTCTGCAGAAAGCTTCGATTGGATCGACCATCGAACTTCTGCCTGCAGCCGCAACGATTTTTGCACTTGATGAAGATTCAATGTTGACAAGCATTAAATGCAGTTTCTTTTACATTTTGCTCGTCATTTGTTGCACGAATCAAGATCTTTTAAAAAGTGATTTTAAATAATTTTTAAATACTAAATAAAAAACAAATGGAATAATTCCGGTGATTCTTTTGTTTTAAATCATAGATGGCAATAATTCATGTGATAAAAAACATTCTGTTTTGAACCAAATGCAATCGCAGTTCGTTTAAAACAAGCCTGTTTGTAATAAAACGCATCTGCATTTTGTTTCCCGCAATCTGTTTGGAACCAAAAGCAAACCCAATTTGTTTAAAACAAGCCTGTTTATAATAAAACGCATCTGCAGTTTGTTTCCTGCAATCTGTTTGGAACCAAATGCAATCTACGCCAGTCTCTAACAATTCGGTTCGGAATATTAATCTGAAGAAAACAGGAAACAGATCAATTAAATAAATTTTCGTTGTTTTGCAAAAATCAAATTATAAATAAAAGCATGTCAGATTTTGATGCCATAAGACCGTACCATGATGATGAAGTAAATGGGGCTTTGCAAAGCATTGCCAGACATCCGATGATGAAGGCTTTGATGAGTTTTACATTTCCAGATCGAGATGAGGAATTTTGGACTGAAGGATTCAGGGACATTCATTCTATCTCCGACTTTCAAAATCAGTTTATATCGAAAACCATTATTCAGATTTTACAAAGAAGTTCTGAAGGATTGACGACTTCAGGATTTGATGACTTAGATAAAAATCAGTCATATCTTTTCATTTCAAATCACAGAGATATTGTTCTGGATACGTCTTTGCTGAACTTAGTCCTTTTAAATGGCGGCTTCGTGATGACATCTTCAGCGATTGGAGATAATCTGGTTCAGAAACCATTTCTCAATGTTTTGGCTAAACTGAACCGTAATTTTTTGGTTCAGAGAAATCTTTCGATTCGTGAACAGTTAAACAGCTCCAAAACATTATCTCAATATATTAACAGCCTTTTGACGGTTGAAAAGCGTTCTGTCTGGCTTGCACAACGCGAAGGTCGGGCAAAAGACGGTAATGATTTTACGCAGCAGGGTGTTTTGAAAATGCTTGCAATGGCATCGGAAAATCAATCTTTGGCAGACTTTTTCAGAAATCTCAGAATCGTGCCTCTTTCTATTTCGTATGAGTATGATCCGACAGATTCTTTAAAAATGCCGCAACTGATGGCAAAATCAAGAAATGAAATCTATGTGAAAGATGATAACGAAGATTTTACCACAATGCTGAGCGGCGTACTCGGACAGAAAAAACGCATCCATCTTCACGCCGGAAAAGTTTTAAATACAGAACTCGACAGCGTCGCTGCGTTGGAAAACAAGAACCGACAATTGCAGACCATTGCGCAGATGATCGACGAATCGATTATTAAAAATTATAAACTTTGGCCAACAAAATTTATTGCTTACGATCTGCTTTACAAAACCGATCGATTTTCTGAACATTATTCTGAGGAAGAGAGGCAATTATTTTTACGAAGACTTGAGATGCGGATCGACAGTTCGGACACAGCTCTGAAGCAAAATTTTCTGGCGATGTACGCAAACCCAGTGGTGAATAAGATAAAATATAACGAAACTAAATCTTAAAACAAACAAAAGGTGAATCATCAGATTCACCTTTTATTATTATGATTTTACTTAATAAAGTTTAAAATATTTTAATTATTCTTCGGTGCTTTAAGGTTGGCAATCGATGAAGGAACTCTGTATCTGCTTTAACTTATATTTGAATAATTGATTTCTTTCACATTTACCAATTCCCCGTTATAAATTTACTTTGCTTTATACTCTCCTTCTTCGTCCTTGTGCCAAAAGACAACACGGTCGGCAGTAACTTTCAGCAGACAAATTCCCGGTGTATCAACACCTTCGGGAAACCACTGATCGAGCCCGCTTACCCATTTCTCTTCCAGAACTTGTTTGTCTTTTACCACACTGGCAGTTCCGCTGCATTCGATGTAAAGCATGTCATCGGTCTGATAAATCAAATCTACATGCGCATTGCTTTTAATCTGCTTTACTTTGTTGCTGTCTTCATACGTGAAAAACCACGAATCTCCATCGTAATCTACCTTTCCGTTGTTACTCATCGGTCTTGACTGAAAATTTCTGTTTTCGTCCAACGTCGTCATCATACAGAAATCCAGATTTTTCATCTTTTCTGCAATGGTTTCAATTGATGCTTTTCTCATTTTAAATATTTTTTGATTTTGGTGATGTAATATTACAGATTGGATTTAAACCAAAAATGTACCGTAAGTTTTACTTTAAGACTTTTACAAATAAAAAAACCTCTATTTATCAGAGGTTTAGTATTAATATGTTTTATTCTAATGGCCTGTTATTTTCCTGAATGAGATAGATACCGATGCCAACGATGAAAATCACGATAATGGCAATAAAAAGTAAGTAACCGATCTCTGCTTCTGAGAAGAAAATATCGCCGAAGTGATATCTTTTCATTTTTGTTAATTTCGCGACATAAATCCAATTTTATGCCAATCATAGGAAAATTTACCTGTAATGTCTGAAAATTCCGAAATCTGTTGGTGTCCACAATGCGGCTTTCTGTCCGGCGGCTTTTAAAGCATCATTCGTCCACGTGTTACAGGTATACAGAAAACTGTAACTCCCTATCGCGTCATAGAAGGCATCATTTTTACCATAAACTGCTTTTGTCGGAACCAAAATATAATTTCCAAAAGGATCTTTATCAAATTTTTTATCGACAAATTCCACCAGCTTTTTATATTGATTTTTACTGATCATGATTTTTTTACAGTCGGCAGCTTCAGTCATTTTATCGTAAAACGTACAGTGCATCGCCGATTCGCTTAGCCAGAATGCTGCTTTGAAAGCTGTAGAAAATTTGAGATCTGCCCAAGTCGGTGTATCGAGGTAAAAACCTTTGTCGCCCCAGCCGATTCCGATGTATTTATAATCTGTTCTACCTGAAAGATTATCGCTGAAAAGCACTTTCTGACTCCAGTCGTGCAGCTCATTCTTTACCGGCATTACGATGTCTGTGTGCACGCCGTTTGTATAAATATAAACCGGAATTTCCTTTTTCTCACCGTCGTTCTTCTCCGTAACTTCTATGAACGGCAGAAAGTATCCGAGTGCTGCGTAGAGAACAACGATTCCTAAAATGACTCCAAGAGTTTTAAGTAAAAAAAACAGTATGCTTTTTGATTTCATGGTAAATAAGATTGTTTGTGAATAAACTTTTTCTGAAAATTAAATAACTGATATGCTGAAAATGACAAAATCCCAAAAGAGATTCAAAGTACGCGTAAAATCTGCTCCTAAAAGATCACAGAAAAAACGTTGATCTATTCTTCTGCCTGATTTGATGGATTTGATCTTTCTAAAAATTCAATATTCCGTTTGAGTCCGGCAAATTTCGTCCGCTTCACTGCAGACTTTGTAAATATTTGGGAGAAAATTTCCTGAGTAAGTTCTTTCCACTCTCCTTTTTTAAAGTTTTTTAATAAATCATTCGGCTTAAATCTGCTCTGTAAATGTGGTTTTGCAAAACGGTTCCATGGGCAAACATCCTGACAAATATCACAGCCAAACATCCAGTTTTCCATCTTTCCTGCAAAGTATTCCGGAATATCGTCTTTCAACTCGATGGTCGCGTAAGAAATACATTTACTGCCGTCAACAATTTTATCTGAGACAATCGCGTCCGTAGGGCACGCGTCAATACATTTCCGGCAGCTTCCACAGAAGTCTTTCACTTCGTGATCGTATTCTAAATTGAGGTCGCAGATAATTTCAGCTAAAAAATAGAAAGATCCGGTTTGTTTTGTAATTAAATTGGCATTTTTTCCAATCCAGCCAATTCCAGATTTTCTTGCCCAACTTCTTTCTAAAACTGGTGCAGAATCAACAAAAATTCTGCAGGAAAAATCACCGATCTCATCCTGAAGTTCTGCAATCATTTCTCTTAAAATATCTTTAATTACGGTGTGATAATCTTCCGCATAGGCATATTTTGAAATCTTATAATTATCTAAAGAATCAATTTTTTCATCCGGAAAATAATTGTAAGACAGCGAAATGACCGATTTTGCGCCTTCCAACAGCAATCTTGGATCAAGTCTTTTGTCGAAATGATTTTCCATATATTTCATTTCGCCGTATGCATTATTTTTAAGCCAGTTTTCCAGCGGTATTGCATCTTCCTCCAGAAAATCAGCCTTCGAAATCCCGCAGTTCTGAAAACCGTATTTCTTTGCTGCAGCTTTGATAAGTGCCGTATATTTTTCTGGTAAAGTCATCATGATCGCTTTGCAAAACTAAGATTATTTATTAAATTTGTTAGCGTTGTCAAAATTTGGATAACGCAAAAATCAACATTAAAAAACAAAATATGTCATTAGCAGAAGTTTTAAAATCAGGAAATTACCAGTTAATCGACGTTCGTGAGCCAATGGAGCTTGAAATGGACGGCCAGATTGATGGCGCAAAAAACATCCCGCTCGGTGAAGTGGAAGAGAGAAAAGACGAAATTTTATCCAGCGAGAAACCCATAGTTCTGTTTTGCAGAAGCGGCAACCGCAGCGGAAAGGCACTTGAATATCTGACTGGTGAAGGCTTAAAAGATGGTTATAACGGTGGCGGCTGGAGCGAACTGAAAGCACATCTGGAAGCAAATAAAGGAACATTTTAAGAGAATAAAAAAAGCATCTTGAACAGATGCTTTTTTTATTTATATCGCAGGAACTTTCGCTTCTTCAAATTCTTTTAAAAGCTGATCAAAAACCTGCTGAACCGGCAAAACTTCATGTATTAAAGCAGAAACCTGCCCTATTTCTAGCTCACCTTCTTCCAAATCACCTTCAAACATTCCTTTCTTGGAACGCGCTCTGCCCAAAGCAGCGATTAACTTTTCTGAATTTCTTCCGTCGTTGTAGATTTCTTCGAGTTCATGATAAAATTTATTTTTCACCATACGAACCGGCGCAAGTTCTTTTAACGTCAGATGCGTATCGCCTTCCTTTAATTCTGTAATCTTGTTTTTCCAAATCTCGTGCGCGCTGGCTTCTTCAGTCGCGGCAAACCGGCTTCCTATCTGTACGCCGTCTGCACCAAGAATCATTGCGGCTTTCATTTGAGAACCAAGCGCAATTCCGCCTGCGGCGATCAACGGTTTAGAAATATGCTGTTTTACATTTGGGATGAGGCAAAGTGTCGTCGTCTCGTCTCTGCCGTTGTGTCCACCGGCTTCAAAACCTTCGGCAACAATCGCATCAACGCCTGCAGCTTCACATTTTATGGCAAATTGAGTTGAAGAAACCACGTGAGCCACTGTTAAACCTTCTTTTTTCAAAGTTTCTGTGTACGTTTTCGGATTTCCTGCTGAAGTAAAAATTATTTTAACATCTTCTTCCAAAATAATCTGAATAATTTCCTCCAGATTCGGGTACAGCATCGGTACATTCACGCCAAAAGGTCTGTCGGTAGCCGATTTACATTTCTGAATATTTTCGCGCAGAATATCAGGATACATACTTCCTGCGCCTATTAAGCCAAGTCCGCCAGAGTTTGAAACTGCCGAAGCGAGTTTCCATCCGCTGTGCCAGATCATTCCACCCTGAATAATGGGATATTTAATTTTAAAAAGTGACGTGACTCTGTTTTGATTTTCCTGCTTCTCGTGCATTTTTTTTGCCGCACCAAAATCGATAAAATTGCTCATGATGTAAAAATAATAAAAACCAGATGCTAACGGAAATTTTTAGGTTTAAAAACAAAAATCCTTCAGAAATTCTGAAGGATTTTAATTTATTTCTTAATGGCTTCTTTCTTCCAGTTGCCTTTAAAGTTGCACGTCTGATATCGTTTATCGAGCGAGATAAAAGTATTAGGAATACTTTCAGTCACAAATTTCTCAAGCATTTCATTTCGCTTTTTATTTAAAGCAAACTGCTTGATTCGGTCGTAATCGGTCTCCAAAGTGATCTTATGTGCAGGAATCACGTCCTCAACTTTCACTATTTTTACTAGTTTTCTCTGATTTTCTTCATCATCAAAGGCGTTGGTGATATCGCCTTTATTTAAACCTGCCAGTTCGTAGGTAATCGATCCTGGAATACTTTCTCTTTCAATTTTATTTGAACCGTCTGTGCCGGGAATTACACCAGCATTGAATTTTGTTCTTTTATCATCAGAAAAACGGAAAGCTGCATCTTTAAAAGTCATTTTTTTATCTAAAATCAGACCGCGGATGCTGTCCAGTTTTGCTCTTGCTGTTTTCATTTCGCCGTCAGTCGGCGTAGATTTCAGCAAAATATGTTTTGCCTCGTACATTTTCCCTGATTTTTTTACCAGCTGAATGATGTGAAAACCAAACTCAGATTCTACAGGATCAGAAATTTCTCCTTCCTGAAGATTCAGAGCAGCAGCTTCGAAAGGTTTTACCATCTGCCCTTTAAAAATATTTTTAATCAGTCCGCCATTTGCAGCAGAACCGTCTTCAGAATAAATTCTTGCCTGGCTTTCGAAAGTCTGCCCGCCAACAATGTCAGCTTTTATCTTCTTCAATTTATCAATAAGTTCCTGTTTGTGAGCTTCGGTCAACGCGGGATACATTGTGATCTGCGAAAGCGAAACTTCATCTTTTATCTCGGGAAGCTGGCCCTGATACAGTTTATAAAAATCAGTCACCTCGTTTGGTGTAACGTCAGCTTTTTCGGTAATTCTACGGAACTTTTCCTGACCGTAATACGTATCAGTATCAATCTTTTCGATGGCATTTTTCATCTCATACTGATTCCTGAATTTATACGCTGCAAGCATCGATTTTTCATCTGGAAACTGCGATACAAACTGAGCATATTTTTCGTTTACTCTTTCCTTGATCACCGCCGACCTGTTTTCGATGAGTGTATCCCGTTTTGCTTCGTACACTAAAAGTTTATTGTTGATCAGATTTTCAAGAAATTCGCATTTGTCGGTAGTTGCTGCGCCCTGTTGTTTAGAATAATTCATCTGCTCTTCTACCTCAGATTCCAAAACAATTTCGTTTCCGATAACTGCCGCGATGCCGTCTATCAGCTGACCTTTCTGTAGCTGCGCGTGCACGTGCGAAGACGTGAGAAAAGCGAAAACCCCCATTAAAAAAGCGGTTTTTATTTTATTTATCATTACTTTTATTTAAATGAATTGCAAATTTAGAATTCTAATCTAAATCTCATTAATTATTTATTATAAATATTTCTTAAAACGCCTTATTACTGCAGTTCTATATCAAAAGTTGTCAATTCTTTGAATTGTTTTAATCGGCTGTACATATCTGCTTCTGTGATTTCTTCCAGACGCTCGGTTCCGAATTTCTCTACGGTGAATGACGCCATTGCAGAAGCGGTAATCAAAGCAGATTTCATTGTTTCGAAATTAATCTGTCCTTTTTTAGCAAGATATGAGGCAAAACCGCCGGCAAAAGTATCACCGGCACCGGTCGGATCGAAAACATCCTCCAGAGGCAACGCAGGTATTGCAAAAACTTTCCCCTGGTGGAAAAGAATCGCGCCGTGTTCCCCTTTTTTAATGATAACATATTCCGGTCCCATCGCGTGAATTTTTTTCGCCGCTTTTACCAGAGAATATTCTCCTGAAAGCTGTCTCGCCTCTTCATCGTTTATGCTGATTACATCGGTCTTAGCAATCATCTGCATTAAAATTTCAAGAGCAGAGTCCATCCAGAAATTCATCGTATCAAGAATAACCAGTTTTGGTTTGTTTTTCATTTTTTCTAAAACTGAAAGCTGCACGCCGGGATGAAGATTTCCCAAAAGTAAAATCTCTGCATCCTGCATAGATTCAGGAATTTTCGGATCGAAATTCTCAAGCACATTTACTTCTGTTGCCAGCGTATCTCTCGTATTCAGATCGTTGTGATATTTGCCTGACCAAAAAAAAGTTTTACCGTCTTTTACAATTTCAAGACCTTCGATATTGATCCCTCGGTCTGTAAATTTATCTAAATTCTCCTGTGGAAAATCTCCGCCCACGACAGAGACAATCCCAGACTGCACGCCCATCACAGAGGCCGTCAACCCGATATATGTAGCAGCACCGCCCAAAATTTTATCCGTTTTCCCAAACGGAGTTTCAATTGCATCAAAAGCGACGCTTCCTACTACTAAAAGTTTCATATTTAGTTTGTTATATTTTTAAAATATTAATTTTTCCATTCAAAAGTATCCAAAAGATGCTTCATATCGCGCTTGATGTAATCTACAGCCGGCGCAAGAGAATCTGGTTTTGGTCTTGAATTAAAATAGAGATACGCGCTCACAAAATGCTTCGTACTGTCGGTCGCGTAAAACTGAAGATTGGTTCCTACCTGACCTTTCAGCTCGTAAAAGTTTCCAAAAACTTTCTTTTCAGGATATTCGAAAGATTTGGCATCAATCGAACTGGCTTTAATAGTATGTCTGTAAACAAGTTTTTCTACTTCTTTTACCTGATCTGCAAAATTGTTGGTGATCGGATAATAAGTGAAAAATACTTTTGCCTTCATTTTCGGGTAATTAATGTAATACCAGCACGGCTGTTTCCCCGGATAAACGGTAGCAAAATCTGAAACCTCGAATGTGTATGCACATTTAGGCTCAAATTTCGAATATTTCGGTGCGGGATAATCGAGTCGAAGTTCGCCCGGAGGTTTCGGAACCACATCTTTTTTGCACGAAAACAAAGTGAATGCGATTAAGAAAAAAATGACCTTTTTAATCATCCGGCAAAAATACAAATTAGATTTTAGAAATCAGAAAACAAATTTCCGCCACCGCCAAAACGCTCTATATAGCTCTGCAAAGGTTTCGGAAAAGATTTCGACTGCGCTTCTTCAAAAGAAACAATGATAAAACCCTGCGCTGAAGCAAAATCATGAAGTTCATTTTCCGAGTTTAAAATAACTTCCAAAATTTCGATGGTAAGATTTTTATGGGTGAGTTTATGCTTTACCGTCACTGTATCATTCACAAATTTCTGAAATTCTTCAGGCAGTTCATCCGGAAACTCATACAGTTTTTTCCAGATAAAATCATCTTTTCGCTGACGGATGGCGAAGAGATTTGTGTATCTGATAAAATAGTATTTCAAATGAAGATCTGTAGTTTTTGCTTTCTTTAATTTTACCGGAAAATCAGCAATTTTATTCAGGTTAAAAGCGAGACAGGCGTCATTTACCGGACATTCGGCACACAGTGGATTTCTGGGTTTGCAGATTTCTGAGCCTAAATCCATCATCGCCTGATTAAAATCTCCTACATTTTCGGGCAAAACAAGATGCGCCAACTGAGAAAAATAAGCAAAAGCTTTCGAACTGGAAATGTCAAAATCATCAGCAAAAATACGACTCAGAACGCGGTAAAAATTTCCGTCGACTGCAGGCTGTTTTCCGTCGAAACAAATGCTGGAAACTGCCGCCGCTGTATATTTTCCGACGCCTTTCAGTTTTAAAATATCATCATAATCTGATGGAAATTTTCCTCCAAAATCATTCATAATCTGTTGAGCAGCTTTATGAATATTAATCGCTCTTGAATAATATCCCAAACCTTTCCAGTGAAGCAAGACCTCATCTTCATCGGCTTCTGCAAGTGTTTTCACATCCGGAAAACGTGCTACAAATTTATTGTAATGGCCAATTCCCTGGCTGATTCTGGTCTGCTGAAAAACGATCTCACAAATCCAGATTTTGTACGGATCTTTGGTTTTCCTAAAAGGCAGATCGCGGGCATTTTCGCGATACCAATCGGTAAGTTTTCTGCCAATCGCCGAAAAAGCTTCAGACTTCTGTATATTTTCCAAAAATTAAATCTCAGTTTTTAAAGTGCAAAGATATCTTATAAAAGAAAAAACACATCCTGAGATGTGCTTTTCTTTTGTTTTTTACCAGATTTTTATTCTGTCCTGCGGCGCTTTGTACAATTTGTCGCCAGGCTTTACATCAAAGGCCTTCATGAAAGAATCCTGGTTGACGAGCGGACCAAACGCCCGGAAATATCCCGGCGAATGCGAATCGGTTTTCACCTGATTAATCATATACTGATCGGTCGATTTGGTTCTCCAGACCGTCGCCCAGCTTAAGAAGAACCGCTGATCCTGTGTGTAACCGCTAATAAAACCCACATCGCCTTTGTCTTTCAGATACATTTGAAGCGCATCATACGCTACCGCAACGCCACCCAGATCACCGATATTTTCACCGCTTGTGAATTTACCGTTCACAAAACTTCCTTTCACCGGTTCATATGCATTATACTGAGCAGCAAGCTGACTTACTTTTGCATCAAAATTCTTTCTGTCCTGCTCTGTCCACCAGTTGTTCAGATTTCCGTCGCCATCGAACCGTGAACCGCTGTCATCGAAACCATGTGAAATTTCATGACCGATAACGGCGCCGATTCCGCCAAAATTCACCGCAGCATCAGCTTTAGGATTATAAAAAGGCGGCTGAAGAATTGCAGCAGGAAAAACGATTTCATTATTTGAGCCGCTGTAATAGGCGTTTACCGTTTGCGGAGACATTCCCCACTCGGTTTTGTCAACCGGTTTTCCTATTTTATCTAAATTTTTATCATACTGCCAGAGCGAAACATTTTTCAGGTTTGAATACAGACTTGCGCCCTGCGCCGGAGCTTCGACTTTAAGTTTAGAATAATCTTTCCACTGATCTGGATAAGCAATTTTCACAGTAAACTTCGAAAGTTTTTCCTGCGCTTTTTCCTTTGTCTGTGGAGACATCCAGTCGATCTCTGCAATATGTTTTTTAAACGATTTTAAAAGATAATCGATATAAACTTCCATCTGCTGCTTGGATTCCGGCGTGAAATATTCATCCACATATAATTTTCCGAAAGCTTCTCCCAAAACTCCATTTACCATCTCCAAACCACGCTTATCCATCGCGCGCTTTTCCTTCTGGCCCTGAAGATACCGTGAATAAAAATCAAAACGGATGTTGTCTAAATTATCATCCAAAATGCTTGCATTGCCGTTGATGATATGATATTTCAGATAATCTTTAATAAGCGGAATATTTTTTTGTGAAAGAAACTGATCAAGATTCTGGTAATAGTTCATCTCACCGATGATTACCAGATCCGTTTTCACACCTGAACCGCTGAGATAATCAGCCAAATTAATATTCTTTGAAAGCGCAGGAAGTTCAGATATTTTCTTTGGATTGTAACGAAGGTTCGCATCCCTGTTCTGCTCGTTCGTCAAAAGATCGTTTGCCATCTGCTTTTCAAAAGCCACAACATTTTGTGCTGCAGTATCTGAATTTTTATATCCTAAAACCATAAAAAGTTTTGCCACATAACGCTGATATTCTGCCAGAGTTTTTGTGTTGGCATCATTCACTTTCTGGTAATAATCTCTTCCCAAACCCAAATCGGGGCCTCCGAGATACACCGCGTTCATTTTAGAATTTTTCAAATCGGCACCCACACGCCAACCGTAAAAAGAATTATCGCCAACCGGCGTCGCATCAAGCAGATATTTCTGCAGATCTTTTGTGTTTTTGATGGCATCAATTTTAGCCAAATCAGATTTTATCGGCGCCAAGCCATCTGCATTCCGCTTCTGAACATCCATAAAAGTTGCATAGAGATTCTGAATTTTCTGTCCTTCGGAACCGTCTTTATATTTTTCGGAAAGAATTTTATTTAAGATATTCAGTGACGAATCATCCACATTTTCTCGAAGCGCATTAAAAGATCCCCAACTGGCCTTATCTGAAGGAATCTGTGTATCTTTCACCCAGTTTCCGTTCACATAAGTGAAAAAATCATCCTGCGGGCGTACGGTTTTATCCATATACTCTAAATTGATTCCGTTTTCCGGGAAAATTTTAGTTTCTGTATTTACAGCCACTACGTTCACAGGTGGTTTTTCCTCTTTTGCAGCAGTATTTTTCGCCGTTCCGCAGGAGTTCAAAAAAACGATTCCTGAAAGCGCGAGCGTAGCGATATTTATTTTTTTCATAAGATTGTTGTATAAGTTTATCAAAGATAAATTATTATGTACAAAAATAAAAATTGCACCTTTTTACAGATAAATGAGAATAATATTACAATTATAAAATATCAAATTAATACCTCATTTATTGAAAATAAACATATATTAGCCCTATATTTTAAATATACAAATATGAAAGATTAAACAATTAATGGAATACTTGATCCATCTGTACATAGAAATGGAGATGGTACAATTGTTCTGAATAACATTCTTGATGAAGTTGATATTTCCATCAGTTTTAACAATCTTTCGCCTATATTTGATCAGTTGACTTCATCAGTTAGCAGTGCTGCAGATTTAAAATCACCACTTATGAATACTTATCCTGCACAGTCAGCTCAGATTAATACTTTATTTCAAAATTATGGATACTAAATTCTTTAGAATAGTTATTGCAGTGACAGTATTATCTGTATTACAAAGTTGCCCCGAAATAAAAGAAGAATGTAATGATACAGGCAATGTTACAAGAATTAATGATCTTGTAAAAATAACACCACTAAAAAAAATATATACATTAGGAGATATTATAACTTATACAGCTTATCTACCAGCATTAGTTAACTTTGATGGAAACTTAGTTAATATATATAATAAAACCCTTGATAGTAATGCACGCCTTCACGCGAATCCAATTTTTTTCTTAGGTAATCAAACTACTTATATTAAAGGATCACAGGAAGATGCAAATGGCTGGACAAATGTAACCTACAATTCATCAAACCAGATGTATGAACTTGAGGTAAAAATTAAGCTAAATAAATTGGGAACTTATTCGATTATTTCTGGTGAATATTTTGAAGTGATTGGCAAAGATATATGTAACAGATACAGAATAGATAGTAAAATTGAGGGCACTGATGCAAACGGTAAAATTGAATTTACAGTACAATAATGGGTATTAAATTTTTCAAAATAATCTTTGCATTAATCTTAACATCCATGCTACAGAGTTGCCCTAGTATAGGTGAAGAAGTCTGCGATGATGTGGCAGCTTCAGCGTATATTGACGATCTCATTACCATTACTCCATTAAAGCAAATCTATAATCAGGGAGAAGAAGCTACTTACAAGATCACAATTCCGTCAGAGAATAATTATTTTGGCAATACTATAAACCTTTATCAAAAAACAGGAGTTATTAATGCTTGGTATGTTGAAGTTCCACTGTTATTTTTGACGGAAATCAATTTTCTTATATAAAAGGTAGTGCCAGACAAGACGCTCCAAATTGGCATAATGTGACTTACAATTCTACTAGCAATAATTATGAGCTTGAAATAAAAGTAAAACTCAATAAAGTAGGTAACTATTCAATTTATTGTCGTGACTTTATTGATTTTTTAGGTAATCCAAAATGCAATAGAAATACTGTTACCACGACAATTCAAGGTCAAAATTCTGATAATTTTATAATGTTTAAAGTTCAGTGAAATTTTATTGTAATTATTTAATCAAAAAATCCGTTTCACATTTTGTGAAACGGATTTCTTTGTATGATAAAGGTAATTTTTACCAGATTTTAATTCTCTCTTCCGGTTTTACGTACAGTTTGTCTCCCGGTTTCACATCGAAAGCTTTATAAAAAGAATCTACGTTAATCAGCGGACCGAAACTTCTGAAATATCCAGGAGAATGCGGATCGGTTTTCACCTGATTCGTCATGTATTTTTCGCTCGATAAAGTTCTCCAGACCGTTGCCCAGCTCAGGAAGAATCTCTGATCCTGTGTAAAACCACTGATTTTGCCCGGATTTCCTTTGTCTTTTAAATACATCTGGAGCGCATCATAAGCGATATTTACGCCACCAAGATCGGCAATATTTTCTCCGTTGGTGAAAGTTCCGTTTACGAAAGTTCCTTTCACAGGCTCATATTTGTCGTACTGAGAAGCCAAAGCTTTAGTTGCTTTTTCGAAATTAGCTTTATCAGCAGGTGTCCACCAGTCTACAAGGTTTCCGTCGGCATCAAACTGCGCACCCGAATCATCAAATCCATGGCTCATTTCGTGACCGATAACGGCACCAATTCCACCAAAATTCACCGCTGCATCTGCATTAGGATTAAAGAAAGGAGGCTGAAGAATGGCTGCAGGGAAAACGATTTCGTTGTTTACCGGATTATAATATGCGTTTACCGTTTGCGGTGTCATTCCCCATTCAGTCTTGTCAACCGGCTTTCCGATTTTCGCCAGATCTTTGCTGTACTGCCACTCGCTGATATTCTGAAGGTTCTGATACAGCGTTCCGCCTTTAGATTCAGGAATGATCTGCAGTTTGCTGTAATCTTTCCATTTGTCGGGATATGCAACTTTCACTGTAAATTTATTCAGCTTTTCCATCGCCTTCACTTTTGTAGTTGACGACATCCAAGCTAAATTATTGATATGAACAGCAAAACTTTTCTTTAAATAATCGATAAGTTCCACCATTTGAGATTTTGCTGAAGAAGGAAAATATTTTTCAACATATAGTTTACCAAAAGCTTCACCCAAACTTCCGTTGATCAGCTGGAAACCTCTTTTATTCAAAGCTCGCTGTTCCTGCTGACCCTGTAAATATTTGCCGTAAAAAGCGAATCTTTTATTCCCCAGATCTTCACTTAAATAAGATGAGCTGCCGTTGATCATGTGGAATTTCAAATAATCTTTAATCACCTGAAGATTCTGCTGATTGATCATTTGATCGAAGTTTTTATAGTAACCCAATTCACCGATGATAACTTTATCAGTATTCACACCCGCTTTTTTAAGATAGCCTGCGAGATCAACATTTTTCACCAAAGCAGAAAGTTCGGCCATCGTTTTTGGGTTGTACTGAAGCGTATTGTCTCGGCTCTGTTCGTTTGTAAGATAAGTTGAAGCGATTTTTTTCTCGAAATCTACAATACCTTTTGCAGCAGCATCAGCATTTTTGTAGCCCAATTCCTGAAGCATGGAAGCCACATACTTTTGGTATTCTGCAAGCGATTCTGTGTTTTTCTCGTTTACCTTTTGGTAATAATCTCTGCCCATTCCCAGAGCAGCATTGCCAAGGTAAACCGCATTCATATTAGAATTTTTCAGATCGGCATCCACGCCCCATCCGTACAGTTCATTTTCACCGTCTTTGGTTACTGATAAAAGATACGTTTGAAGATCGCTCAGATTTTTTATCGCGTCAATCTTGTTGATGTTCGCCATGATTGGCTTAATGCCGTCAGCATTACGCTTCTGCATATTCATGTATGAAGCGTACAAATCCTGAATTTTTTTTCCCTCGCTGCCATCTGCAAATTTATCTTTCAAAAGCGAGTTTAAGATCGTCATCGAATTGTTATCGGTATCTTCAGCGAGTTTATTGAAGCTACCCCAAGTTGGTTTATCAGATGGAATTTTGGCGGTTTTCATCCATGTTCCGCTTACATAATTATAAAAATCATCCTGCGGCCGCACAGAAGTATCCATTAGAGAAAGATCTAATCCCTTGTCATTGCCAGCCATCGAGATGGTTTTATTTTGCGCCATAAGCGTATTTTGCGAACAAACACCTGCCAACAGAAACAGAGAAAGCGTAAGTTTTTTCATTGTAAAAATATTTACGCAATAAGTATCTTTTTTGTGGCAGATGTTACGTTAAAAAATATTAAAATTTAAAATTGTTCAATTAATACCGTCACCAGATCCTGAATTACCTTCTGTGAAACAAAATACTGGAAATCATTCCGCTCCAGATGTGGAAGATGAAGACTGTATGTTTTTTCAAAATCTTTTACTTTTATCGTATAAAAAACGGTTCCTACATCATTGCCATCTTCGCCTTTTCCCGGGCCTGCGACGCCGGTCGTGGAAAGCGAAATATCGCTTCCAAACAATTCTTTACAGCCAATTGCCATTTCCGAAGCCACCTGCTCACTGACAACAGAAAACTGCTGTACAGTTTCTTCTTTTACCTTTAAAATTTTTATTTTCTGCTCCGTTTCATACGGAATTATTCCTCCCAAGAAATAGGCAGAACTTCCCGCATTCGAAACAATCATTTTCGCCAACTCACCACCAGTACAGCTTTCGGCCGTGCTTAGCGTGAGTTTTTTCTCCGTTAAAATCTCACCTAAAATCTTCTCAATTTTATCAGCATGCGTAGCAATTACATGACCATCAAGAATCGGCAGCAGATTTCGAATCGCATTTTCGAGTTCCGCAGACTGTTCATTTTCATTTTCTCCGGTCGCTGTTAATTTCAATTTCACGCGGGTTCCCACAGGAAGATAAGACAGCGAAATATTCTCAGGAAGCGCCAATTCCCAGCTTTCAATTCGGTCTGCAAGAATACTTTCCGGAATTCCCACGACCGAAACCACGCGTGAGCAGATAAAAAACAGACTGAATCGCTCCTTTAAAAACGGTACAATCTGATTTTTAATCAAAGGTTTTACTTCGTAAGGCACGCCGGGAAGACTGAAAACAATTTTCCCGTTTTCTTCCATCATCATACACGGCGCCGTTCCGTTAAAATTTTGGAAAACCACCGATTTAGTCGGCACAAATGCCTGTTCGCGGTTTCTTTCTAAAATCGTGGTTCGCCCACGCTTTTCGAGATAATTTTTCAGATGTTCAAAAGTCGGTTCATCGATTTCCAAAGTATCGTTAAAATATTCTGCTAGCGCTTTTTTCGTTTTGTCATCACGGGTGGGGCCAAGTCCGCCTGTTGTAATCACAATGTTTCCAAGCGAAAATGCAATTTTTAAATTTTTTTTAATGATCTCAATATCATCAGAAATCGTCAGAATCTGCACGACCTGTATTCCAATATTTTTAAGTTCATTGGCGATGAAATTTGAGTTGGTATCAATCGTATTTCCCGAAAGAATTTCGTCACCAATCGTTACAAGCACAGCTGTTTGCATAGTGTTAAATCTAATTTTTACAAAGAAAAACCTCAGCGGTATTTCACTGAGATTTATTATTTAAATGTATTTACTTATTGTGTTTTACCCAAATAAGATTTTCTGTTTTAAAGCCAAGGCTTTTGGCTTTATTCAAAAAACGCGTTTTTATCTCTTCCGGGATCTCCGTTTTTCTTGATAAAATCCACATATATTTTGTACTGTTCCCTACAACGAGCGCATTTTGGTAATCTTCATCAATGTCAATCACATTATAACCAGACCAAATCGGTTTAAAAAAGGACACTTTCAAACGGGCTTCATTTTCGCCGTTTACAAATCTCGCCTCACCAATCGATTCTTTTTGCTTTTTCTTCACATAATTGTATCCGCGGTTTCGCACGCGAATCGTTCGGTCTTCATTCCTCGAATATTCAGCCGTCGTGTTATCAAGGTTTTTTTCAAAACGGAAATCAAATCTGGCGATTTCGTACCATTTTCCTAAATATTTATCCGCTTTAAAATCCTGAACCGCCGTTGCATCTTTCGGAATTCCAACAGCGCAGGAAGACAACGCCAGAATTCCAACAATTCCCAGAGATACGGGCAATGCTGTTTTTAAGAACTTATTCATAACCAAATTTTTGAGATTACACTTTCAAAAACAGTGCCTTTCGTTTTGGCTTGATTTAGCTTAATTTATCTTCTGGAATTTTAAGATTAGTTGGTGTAATAATTGTTTGAAAGACAACATCAAAAACCATAAAAATACTGATATGATTACCATTATTGAAGATGCTCCGGAAAATGTAGCTGCGTTCAGAGCAGACGGAGAAATCACAAAAGAAGATTTTGACCAAACCGTTTTTCCGCATGTTGAAAAAAAGATAGAAACGTATAACGAACTGAATTATCTGCTTTATTTAAACACGGATCTCGACAATTTTACGGCTTCAGCCTGGTTTCAGGATGTACTTTTAGGAATTAAAAACCTCGCAAAATGGAACCGCGCAGCGATTGTCACAGATAAAAAAGGCGTTCAGAATTTCACTGATATTTTCAGCGTACTGATGCCGGGAGAGTTTAAATCTTTTCCGAGAGAAGATCTTGCCAACGCGCTTTTCTGGTGTGAACACGGGAACGAAGTCGGCGATTCATAAAAGATGCTCCTAAAAAGGAGCATTTTTATTTTAATGTATATGTTTTTCTGCGTGATATGAACTCCTCACAAGCGGCGAGCTTTCTACATGTCTGAAACCAAGATTTCTGGCAAATGCACCAAACTCATCAAACTCTTCCGGCGTAATGAATTTTTTCACAGGCAAATGTTTTTTGGTCGGCTGAAGATACTGTCCAAGCGTGATAATATCCACATTTGCATTTCTGATATCTTCAATCGTCTGAAAAACTTCATCTCTATTTTCACCCAAACCAAGCATCACACCGGTTTTAGTTCTTCTCTGTCCCGCCTCTTTTAAATATCGCAAAACGTCTAGACTGCGCTCATATTTTGCCTGAATACGCACTTCACGCGTTAATCTTTTTACCGTTTCCATGTTGTGAGAAATCACTTCCGGCGCGACACTCACTAATCTGTCAATATGTTTTGTCAAACCCTGAAAATCCGGAATCAAAGTTTCCATCGTCGTTCCGGGAGAAATTCTTCTTACAGCATTTACAGTTTCAGCCCACAAAATAGAACCCATATCTTTCAAATCATCGCGGTCAACAGAAGTCAAAACAGCATGCTTGATCTTCATTAATTTGATTGATCTCGCTACTTTTTCAGGTTCGTCCCAGTTTACATCAAGCGGTTTACCGGTTTTCACGCCGCAAAATCCACAACTTCTTGTGCAGATATTTCCCAATATCATGAAAGTAGCCGTGCCTTCGCCCCAGCATTCGCCCATATTTGGACAACTTCCGCTCTGGCAAATGGTATTGAGTTTATATTTATCAACCAAAGATCGAAGTTCGCGGTAATTTTTCCCGGTAGGAAGTTTTACGCGAATCCATTTTGGTTTTTGTACAGTATTTTCTACGGTAAGATTGTCCATTTTAAAAATTGAAAGACAAAGTTACAGAATTTTTTATCGACGGCGTCAACTGTTATTATTGATGAAATGGTATCATTCAATGTCGAACTGATCGTTTTTAAGAAGTTCAGCCAAAACTTTTTTCGCTCTCATAACGCGCACTTTTGCGTTGGCAACAGAAATATTAAGTTCTTCTGCAATTTCTTTAATGCTTTTTTCCTCAAAAAATCTCAGCTGAATAATATCCTGGTAATTGCTGTCGAGCGACTCGATCGTTTTTGTAATTTTCTTCTGTTCTTCCGCAGAAATCATCAGCTCTTCCGGCGATTTTGCGTACTGATTTTTTATTTCATCTAAATTTTCGGTAGGATCCTGAGTTTCCCGTGCTTTTTTTCGCCAGAAATCGATGATTGTATTCTGTGCAATCGTCAAAACCCAGGTTTTAAACTGAAAATGCGGATCATAAAGATCAAGCTTGTTAAGAACTTTAGAAAAAACATTTACTGTAATCTCATCAGCATCATTTTCATCCTGAACCTTTTTCAGGATAAAAGAAAAGACATCCACCCAGAAAACATTAATGAGTTTGGTCTGCGCCTTCTGATTTTTCGCTTTTGCCTCGCGAATGAGAGTAAACAACTGCTCGTCTTTCATGATACACAAATATAAAATTAATTTATCTGAATTTCTCTTATTTAAGTCTGAGCGCTGGCGGTAACGTCAAATTTTTTACAATTTAACTTAGTATCTTTGCAGCTAAATTTTAAGATACAGCAACCATGAATTCCTTTATAGAAGAACTAAAATGGCGCGGACTTTTTGCCGACATGATGCCCGGAACTGATGCACAACTCGATAAAGAGATGACGACTGCTTATATCGGCTTCGATCCTACCGCAGATTCTCTTCACATCGGAAGTCTTATTCAGATCAAAATTCTTGCGCATTTTCAGCTTCACGGCCACAAGCCTATCGCGCTTGTCGGTGGCGCTACAGGAATGATTGGTGATCCTTCAGGGAAATCTTCCGAGAGAAATCTTCTGGATGAGCAGACGCTGAATCATTATGTGGACTGTCTTCAAAACCAGCTTTCAAGATTTTTAAATTTTGAAGGAAACGGAGAGAATAAAGCAGAACTTGTCAACAATTATGACTGGATGAAGAAAATTTCTTTCCTAGATTTTGCTAAAAATGTCGGAAAAAATATCACCGTCAATTATATGATGGCCAAAGATTCTGTGAAAAAACGTCTTACCGGAGATTCTGGTTTTGACGGAATGAGTTTTACGGAATTTACATATCAGCTGATTCAGGGTTACGATTTTCTTCATCTGTATCAAAACAATGGCGTGAAACTTCAGATGGGCGGCTCAGACCAATGGGGAAATATCACGACGGGTACTGAACTGATTCGCAGAAAAGCACAAGGCGAAGCTTTTGCACTTACCGTTCCTTTGATTACAAAAGCAGACGGCTCTAAGTTTGGCAAATCGGAAAGCGGAGAAAATTACTGGCTTGATAAGAAGAAAACTTCTCCCTATAAATTCTATCAATTCTGGTTAAATGCTACCGACGCCGACGCAGAGCGCTTTATTAAATTTTATACATTTTTATCTAAAGAAGACATCGATTCTCTTATCGCCGAGCACAAAACTGCCGAGCACGAACGAAAACTTCAGAAAAAATTAGCTGAGGAAGTGACGGTTTGGGTTCACGGCCGTGAAGAATATGAAAAAGCGGTAAAAGCCTCTGAAATTCTTTTCGGAAAATCAACGGCTGAAGATCTTGTAGGCATCGATGAGGATATTTTCCTGGAAATTTTTGACGGCGTCCCGCAAAAGGAAATGCCTAAAGAAGAGATTTTAGGTAAAAATATTTCAGACCTATTGGCAGAAACCGGGTTTTTAAAATCTAAAAGCGAAGCAGCGCGCGAACTTAAAGGCAACGCAATATCTGTTAACAAAGAGAAAATAAATGACACTTTTTCTCCGGAAGAAAATCATTTCATCAACGGGAAATATCTGCTTCTTCAAAAAGGAAAAAAGAACTATTTTATTTTGAAAGCTATTTAAAATAAATTTCAGCACATAAAAAAAACCGCTCTTAGAAGCGGTTTTTTTTTATTTATAATGTTTAAGATTTACAAATCTAAAAAGCTGAAATCCAATGAAATACTTTTCACTCCGGCACCTTTTACAGTTTCTGTACGTGCAGCCTCTCCGTCTACATAGATTGTAGCTGTAAGTTCAGAATTAGCATTTAAAAGCATTGCGTTCACATCAAGATTAAGCTGAGACTGGCTTTCATTTACGAAAAATTCAGCACTTGACCATGTAGAACCTGTTGGATCAAAGATCGTATTCTGTACCGTTCCTACCTGTGTAACCACAGTTTTGAAGACACTTATATTCGTTGCAGGTGTTCCCTGCGTGATTTTAGCTTCAAACCTTACCAGTCGGTCTTTAAACTCATCTTCTCTCTCTTCTTTACATGATGTAACCACGGCCAAAACCGAGAAAAACAATACCAATACTAACGAAAGTCTGCGTAGATTGTTTGATTTGTAAAATTTCTTCATTTTTCCAAATAGATTTTTAATGATCCAAATATAAGTTTTTTATCAATATAAAAACAGCTTTTATAAAAATAATCGAACGAAGATTTGGTTCTTCTGTCAAATTGTCAATAATCTGAAAACGGCAAAACTTTAGTAGGAACTTCAGTCAATTAGTTATCATATGAATTTAGATTACATCGTACGCGAACCCGAACATATCACACCTCAGACGAATATTTTATTTATGCTTCACGGCTATGGCAGCAATGAGCAGGATCTTTTTGCATTTCGCGAAGATTTGCCAAAAGACTGGATTCTCGTGAGCTTTCGAGCACCGTACAAAACCCAGTTTGAAGGATTTTCCTGGTATGATATTGATTTCACTGATGCTGAGAAATTTGTAAATGTTGATCAGGCCAAAGAATCGCTGAAAGATTTAATGGAAAACATCATGGCAATCATCAACCGTTATGGGATTACTGACGGCAAAACGCATCTCGCCGGTTTCAGCCAAGGCGGAATATTGTGCTACAGCCTTGCTTTACAGTATCCTGAACTTTTCAATAAGGTTGCGTGTTTAAGCTCTTATCCGGAAGAAAAACTTCTGACAAATATTGTTAAAGAGAAAAAGAAACTGGAGAATCTGCGCTTTTTTGTTTCTCACGGTTCTGATGATGCAGTTATTCCTATCGACTGGGGGAAAAAAGCCGCTGAACTTTTATATGATTTAAGCTGCTATTTTACTTTTAGAGAATACATGAGCGGCCACGGCGTCAATCAAAAAAACTACAAAGATCTGATGGAGTTTTTCAATAAATAGACCTCCTATAAATTAAAATAAATTTTTAGTCTACTAAAATTATAGACTTAACGAAAAATTAATCTATATTTGCAGCGTAATAAGTTTTGGAAATGAAGACAGTACAATCAGTATACAACAAATGTAATAGACACATCACGAATATGATGCGATGCGGCGTGCCTTTGTATACAGATTTTTGAGGATGAACCCAATTTTTAATACTCTAAAGGCTTTACGTTTCGTAAGGCCTTTTTTAATTTTAATCTTAAATGAAAAGGTAATGAAAACAACCACAGATTTTTCTGCAGAAGCGGAAACTGAAAAGCAGATGCTTTTCCCGATGTATGAGGTAGAACTAAATGAAGATTTTGCCCTTGAACAGATTTTGAATAAGATTCAAAATGTTTTTGGTGTCAATTATCTTTTGGTGAAGGCAGACATTTCGTACAGGGAAAATCAGAATTTCGGTTCGTTTCTGATTCATTTAAAAGGCGAAAAGGCTGATAATCTTGAGGTAATTTATTATTTAAACCAAAACAGAATTACCAATACCTTCCGAGGTTTTGCATGATATTTAATCTTAAAAACAGTATAAGCAAAAAGCACCGGAGAAATTCTCCGGTGCTTTTTTTATCAGAAATAATGTGATAATTATTCTCTGTTTTTCAACATAATCCAACCCGAATAATTCATCTGGGTTTTCGATCTGTCATATTCAAAATTGAATTTGTACCAATACGTTGCGGTAGAAAGTTTTTTACCACCAATGGTTCCATTCCAGATCGGTTTTTCTTTGCTGAATCTAAATAATTCTACACCGTAACGGTCGTAGATAGAACCTGTAAAGTTTTTGAATTTAACCAAACCTGTAAGATCAAGGACATCATTCACACCATCTTGGTTTGGCGTAATAATATTATTAATCTGGAAGGTAAACACTTCTAAACTCCCAGCACAGCTTGTTCCTACAACACGTACATTTACTTTATATGTTGTGTTGTCATTAAGGTTTGTGAAAATATTCGAAGTTTGCCATGCGCCACCTTCCAAAGAATATTCTAATGTTCCCAGAACATTATTTTTCGGTGGATTGTAAGCAGTTACGGTTAAAGTTTTATTGGCGTAATTGGTTGCTGTAATAAATGGTGATGCAGCAGCGACAACTTTTGCTGAAAACGTTTTAGAACAGATTCCGTTGTTGATTGTCACTGAATAAGTTCCCAATTCGTTTACAGTAATCGTTCTGGTTGTTGCGCCTGTGCTCCAAAGATACGTGTAACCGCTTCCTGCACCGGCATCCAAAGTTACATTATCACCGATACAAACTTCTACATCAGCTAACGTTGTTACAGGCTGAGGAACCACTTCTACGGTCACGCTTGCAGGAATTAAAGATTTACATCCCAGCGCTCCAATCGCATATACAGTAAAAGTCGTGGTCTGAAATAAAGTTACGGTTTGCGTATTTCCCGTTCCTGAAAAATTACTCCATTCGTAAGTTACACCATTCGCAGCAGTCAATGTAACCGATTCGCCCTGACATATTCTCACTTTATTTACAGTTAATCCTGCAACCGGAGCCGCTTCTCTTTTTAAAGTAAGTTTTACAAGTTTACTACAGAATCCACCGTTTGATACTACGACGTGCAAAATCTGATTATTGGTTCCGTTGTAGTTTGCCGGATTTGTAATAAAATTATTATTCTGAGCAACAGCATCTGCCTGATTTACATAAAATTTGAAAACTGCAGTTGGCGTAAAACTTAAAAGGGGTTGAGCCGCAACAAGATCAAAAGTGGTAATATCCGGTGTCGAACAAAGCAAAAGTGTATTGTCATGTGCCTCTGGCGTTGTTCCTCCGTTAATTTCTATAGAAGCAGAACCTGGACAAGGATTCCCCGGAACACTTACTTCAATTTTATAAATACCCGGCTGAGTTGCTGTAATTGAATTTGTGATAGCACCAGGAACTACAACTCCATCTTTATACCATTTGTATATGAGGTTTGGCCCACTTGTAGATGCTGTGATTACTTGTGGTACATTGTCGCACACATTAATCTCTGCCGGCAACTCTGCACCAGAAGGATCTAAAAGTTTTACACCAATGTCAAACGAACCTGCTTCCAAAAACACAGCAGAATCATAACTGTTGTCACGAGCATCTGCGATCACCATTTTTATATGGTAAGACTGGCCGGGAATAACGGTTGCTTCGGCAGTTAATGGAATTGTTCTTCCGTAATAATTAATCTGATTTGGCGGCAAAGAACCAAAAAATGCAGCATTGATCGGTCCGCAGGAAAAAAGAGGATCGGCTGGAACGATATTAGTCGCAGAAACCGGACCTGCTCCACCTGGAAGAACCGCTAAATTTGTATACGTTGAACCTGCGATGTTTGGTTTCAAAAGTAAAGCAAACGCATCATCATAATTTGAGCAGGGAAATCCTCCGGTATATTCTTCTGAAGCAAAAATATATCTAAATTTCATCTGAGAACTTGTCGGTACGAAATCAAATTCCAATACAGCAGCATCATTCAGCGTTTGCGTAGTTCCAATAGCAGCAACCAAATCAGGGTCACTTCCACCTCCATTTATATTACCTAGAACATCTGTTTCTGCAAAATTACCTGCTCTTCTTGCAAAGCCTGTTGTTAATACGATACCTTCAGCAAAAGGAAAAGTGGATGTCGATTTATTAAAATAACCCCAAAAACGGTCAGCATTCGTAACAGGTTGATTAGGACTTACCGTAACATTTGAGATGTTCGGTGTGCCGCATGATCCGGATGTTCCCACTAAAACATCGGTCACAAGCTGTGCCATTGTATAATTGCTCGCGGGATATGGTGGAACGTTAACATCAATAAAATCTCCCGCTTTAGCTGAAAGGGACAGATTCTTTTTTGCAGGCGGCCTGTATGGCGAAGTCTGCGACAAAAATGTACCAAAAGATCCTAAAAACAGAAACAAAAGTATACTTCTCCTCATAATATTTCAATTTCAACAAATTTATAAGTTTTTTAAATATTTTGCATGTATAAATGCATTTTTTATGAAAAAAAATAAAGCCTACCGATCTGGCAGACTTTATTTATAATCTAATTTCTATTTTTTAATAAGATCCATCCGGAGCGGATTTCCATTTTTTTACTTGCCGGATTTTCCCACTGAATGCGGTACCAGTAAGTAGCAGTAGGAAGATTGATTCCTTTTAAAGATCCGTTCCAGGAGGTGTTATTTTTATCAGCTTTAAAGACTTCGGCGCCATACCTGTCAAATATTGATGCTGCAAAACCTTTATACTTGGTGATACCCAAAAAGTCGATCGATTCGTTGATTCCGTCACCATTTGGCGTGATGGCATTGCTTACAACAAAAGTAAAAAACTCTACAGTGTTGCTGCACTTCGCATCTTTAACTCTGATAGAGACAGTATAATTGAAATTATTTTGGGTATTATTAAAAATATTTGATGTCTGCCAGGTTTGTCCGTTATCTATTGAATACTCTATCACACCGCCGGAAATATTTGTTGCCAAAACCGTCAATACATTATTCGCATACGTGATATTGGTAAACTGCGGTACACTCGGATTAATAAGTTGTGCAGTAAAAACTTTCGAACACGTTCCGTTGCTGATCGTTACAGAATATGATCCCGGAAGATTTGTTGTAATCGTTTGAGTGGTCGCACCGTTACTCCACAAATAAGTATAGTTTGGTCCCGCTCCAGCATCTAATGTTCCGTTATCACCAGCGCAAACAAACACATCTGTGAGTGTCGAAACAATAGCTGGTACCACCTCAATCGTAATTGTTGCCGGTGTATTTGATACGCAACCGTTTCCGCCTAATGCGAAAACTGAATACGTCGTCGTAACAGTTGGCGAGACAACCTGCGTATTTCCAGTTCCGGGAAGACCAACCCAGTTATACGTAAATCCGCCACTTGCCGTTAAAGTAATTGACTCTCCGGCGCATATTTTTGTTTTCGTTGCTGAAACTGATGCAGTTGGAGGTCCAACGATAATTGTAATATTTGCTGATGATGTCGATGCACAACCATTGGCTCCAATCGCTGAAACGGTGTACGTTGTCGTTTGCGTCGGTGATACTGTTTGCGTATTTCCATTTCCCGGAAGATTGCTCCAGTTGTAAGAAACACCGCCGGAAGCAGTTAAAGTAACCGATTCTCCCGGACAAATCTGATTTACTGTTGATGTTAAATTTACAACAGGCGGCACTTTATCCTGAATTACTGTAACGCTTGCTGTGAAAGTACATGTTAAATTTCCGGGCTGAGTAGCGTTAGTTACCGTTAAAGTATAATTTCCACCCGCATTGATGATCGGTGTAAGCGTATTTGCTCCTGAAACAATATTTCCTCCAGTCGTCGTCCATGCAATTGTAGAACCTGCAGGAATTGTAGACGCTGAAGCATTCAGTGTAATCTGCGGTGTTGTACAGGTAACAGTTTGCGGGGCTGCTATGCTTAAGTTAGTTGCTGCTGTCGTGTTCAACTGCAAAGTCACCACATTTCTACAGCCGCCATTAGTTACCAGAACATAAATGGTTTGATTTCCTGTGCTGCCAAATGCGGTCGGCGCTGCAATTACGTTTCCGTTTCCGAGATTTGCATCCTGCTGATTTACATAATAAGCAAACGTCGCGGGTGAAGAAGTAATCTGCGGCTGAGCGGAAGTAAGATTATAAACGATATTTCCTGGCTGATAACACTGCAGTAAAGTTGCGTTTTGCGTAACAATCGGCTGTGAAACCGCAATATTAATCGTCGCCGGACTTGAAGATACACAACCGTTTGCACCAACTGCGGTTACAGAATACGTCGTGTTTGCGGTCGGGCTTACTGTCTGCGTATTTCCGTTACCCGGAAGTCCGACCCAGTTATATGTCGTTCCTCCGGTCGCTGTAAGTGTAATGGTTTCGCCGGCACAGATCAAAACTTTGGTTGCGGTAAGACCTGTGGTCGGCGGAGCGCTGTCACCCACAACTGTAATACTTGCAGTGGAAGAACAAACTGTATTTCCTGGTTGAATGGTATTTGAAATTGTTAAAGTATAAGTTCCTGCTGCGTTTACTACCGGATTTAATGTTGTCCCTCCAGAAACAATATTCCCTCCGGTTGTCGTCCAGTTAAATGTCGAACCTGCAGGATAAACGGATGCTGATGCATTTAAAGTAATCTGACTGTTTGTACATGTCAAAGCTACCGGGGTAGCAATTGCCGCTGTGATTTCCGAAGCTTTTAATAACTGAAGTTCTGCAACTCTTGAGCAGAAACCGTTTTTTACCAAAACATAAACAGTCTGATTTCCCGGACTTGAAAAAGCAGTTGGTGTAGCAATTGTGGAAGCATTTCCTGCATTAGCATCAGCCTGATTTACATAATACGAAAAAGTTACGCCAGGCGTTGTACTTATATTTGTCTGAGCATTTGTTAAGTTAAAAACTGCATTTCCGGGCACGTAGCAAGCTGTAAGACTCGAATTCTGCACTGTCGGAGAAGTTCCTCCTACAATGGTAATGCTCGCCGTTCCCGGACAGGAATTTCCTTGAATTAAAACCTGTACACTGTAAACGCCGGGCTGTGTTGCCGTGTAGCTCGCCTGGGTAGCACCAGGGATTGGACCGTTATTAAAAAACCATTGGTAAGTTGCATTAGGAATTTGAGTTGAAGCGGTAAAAGTTTGCGGCGCATTATCACAGACATTGATGGAAGAAGGCAGCGCAACACCTGCAGGACTTAACAACTGAACTCCGATATCGAAAGAGCCGGCTTCAAGAAAAACCCCGGAATCATAAGCAGAATCGGTGTAATCCGCCAAAACCATTTTAAAATGATAGGTCTGGCCAGGAACGACCGTTGCTGTTGCCGTAAGCGGAACTGTTCTTCCCGCAAAGTTTGTCTGAATCTGAGCGGTATTATATCCGCCAAAAAATGTTGCGTTCGCAGGACCGCAAGCGAGTGGCTGACCGTTTGACTCAGTTGCAGGGTGAATGTTAGTCACACTTACCGGACTTCCGTTTGGTAAAACTGCCAGATTTGTATATGTTGGATCAGTAACCTTTTTTAATAATAAAGCGAAACCATCTCCTATCGTACAAGGAAAAGTTCCGTCGTATTCTTCGGAAGCAAATAAATAGCGAAAAGTAACCTGTGTAGAACTTGGCACAAAATCAAATTCAATAAAAGTAGCATCTTTTAAGTTAGAATTGGCAATTCCCAGTGCTGCAGCCAAATCTGCATCGCCTTGGATAGGAAGCGGATCACTTAGCTGTCCACCTTGGAAAACATTTCCGGCTTTCCTAGCGTTTCCGGTAGTTAAAATAATTCCTTTCTCAAATGGAAATGCCGTGGTTCCTCTATTAAAAAAACCCCAGCTTCGGTCCTGATTGCTTGGTGGCAATGCCGGTGAAACAACCACATTTGTAACGTTGGCAGTAGAACAGGTCGATCCTCCAGCAATCAAAACATCTTTCACCAGCTGTGTGATGGTAAATGCAGATTCAGGATAATTATTTGTATTCACATCAATAAAAGCTCCGGCTTTCATCGATGCTGCAGAAGGTTTAGCAAAGGTTTTATTGCCCTCTCTATTTTGGGAATATGCAAAATTGCAGACCAAAAAGAAAAACAGCGATAAAAATGTACTTCTAATAGTAATATTTAACATTTAAACTATTTTTAACAAAAATACTATTTTTTTTAATTGATTTTGATGGAATGATCTTTATTAAAAAGCATAACTATACAATCTTTCAATAAATACCAATATAAAAATTATATACGAATAAAAAGCTACATAAGATGACTTCAAATCAATTAATACCAACATGACATAAAAAAAGGATCTACTTTTCAGTAAATCCTCATATTAATTATTTAAAAAAAATTATTCAAAGTTTTTCAGCAAGATCCAGCCTGTTTTTACCTGAGGCTGTTTGCTGGCAGGATCTTCAAAAGTCACCTGATACCAATACGATGAAGTCGGCAATTTTTTACCCTGGAAATAGCCATCCCAATACGGCGTCAGCTTAGATGCCTCATAGACTTTTTTACCGTAACGGTCTGCAATTGTCGCTTTGAAATCTTTATAATTAACGATTCCACGGAAATCGATCATATCATTCACATTGTCGCCGTTTGGCGTGATCACGTTGGTCATGGTGAAGGTAAAATATTCTAAATAACCTACACAGCTTGTATTTTTAACACGAACTCTAAGTTTTACAATGATGTTTCTTGCCACATTATTGAAAACGTTTGAGTTCTGCCAAGTTACACCGTTATCTGCAGAATATTCTAAAACTCCGTTACTCGGGTTATTTACAGAAACAGTTAACGTCCCAAAGCTGTAATCAACCTTATTAATCTGAGGAATTACCGCCAGAGAAACTACTGCTGTAAATTCTTTAGTACAAACTCCGTTACTGATCTTCACCGTGTAGGTTCCCGGTGCAGCCACAGAAATCGTTCTGCTTGTAGCGCCAGTATTCCAGAGATAAGTATAATTCGGACCTGCGCCAGCATCTAAAGTTAGCTGATCACCGATACAGATAAACCCACCCTGTAATGTCGAAGTTATTGCAGGAACAACTGTGATTGCGAGTGCCGCAGGGTTTGAAGCTGCACATCCGTTTAATGTTGTTCCGTTAATCACATACGTTGTACTTGCCGTTGGCGTTACGATCTGTGTCGGTCCTGTTCCGCTTAAATTATTATTCCAAACGTAACTGTTTGCTCCGGTTGCAGTAAGTGTAATACTTTCTCCCTGGCAGATCGTTGTTTTATTTGCTGTTAAGGTTAAAACAGGTGGTGTTTTATCTTCCAAAACAATGATTGAAGCCGTTCCTGTACAAGTTGCACCCGGACTCCAGACTTTCGTAATGGTTAAAGTATAAGTTCCTCCGCTGCTGACAACAGGAGTTAAAGTAGTTCCACCTGATACAATGGTACCACCATTCGTGGCAGTCCATTTGAAGGTAGCGTCTGTCGGATAGACTGATGATGAACCGTTAAGCGTAGTATTACCTGTCAAACAAGTAATCGGAACCGGTGTAGCAATATTTACTGTGATAGGATCTGCTTTTACCAATTGAAGTTCTGCGACTTTTGAACAGAAACCAGTAGCAACATTCACATAAATTGTTTGCGCACCAAGACTTTGAAAGGCAGTCGGAGTAGGAATAAAGTTTCCGTTTCCTGCTGTAGCATCAGCTGGTAGAAGATAATATTTAAAAGTAGCTCCTGCAGCACTTGTGATAAACGGCTGCGCCTGTGTTAAATTAAAGGTTGCATTGCCGGTAATATTACAGGCTGTAAGTGTAGCGTTTGTCACTGTAGGACTCGTGCCGCCAACGATTGTTACGCTTGCAGATGCAGGACAGTTATTTCCCGGTACCGCAATCTGAACAGTATAAACTCCCGGCTGAGTTGCAGTATAGGTAATTCCGGTCGCACCAGGAATAGCCACACCATTTAAATACCACTGGTAAGTAGAACCAGGAATAGAATTCGCCTGCGCCGTAAGTAAAGTTGGCGTATTATCACAAACATTAATACTTGCCGGAATAGGAACGCCATTAGCATCTACGATTTTTATACCAAGATCAAAAGAACCCCCTTCCAGAAATACCGCAGAGTCAAAACCTGTATCTCTGTAATCTGAAAGCACCATTTTAAAATGATACGCCACACCCGGTGTAACTGCTCCAATAGCTGTTAAAGGAACTGTTCTACCATCAAAATTTGTTACCGTATTCACAGCAGTATTATATCCGCCAAAATACATTTCGTTCACTGCTACACATCCACCTGAGCCCGGTGTCGGAATCAAAGGATGTATATTTGTCATGGCAACTGGTCCTGCTCCATTCGGCAATACTGCCAGATTTACATATGGCCCGCCAGAAACAGGTCTGATGAGTAAAGCAAATGCATCAGAATATTGACATGGGTAGGTGCCGGAATATTCTTCAGAAGCAAATATGTAATTAAATTTAACCTGATTGGAATTTGGTACAAAGTCGAATTCCAAAATAACATTATCATTATATGGATAAACTGGTGGTGTTGGAGGAACAGCGGCAACCAAATCAGGATCATTTACAGTAGAGCCTGTTACAATATCACTTACAGATGAAGCACTGTTTCCTGCTTTTCTAGCCATACCAGTCACCAACACAATGCCGTCTGTAAAAGGAAAATTTGTCGTCCCTTTATGAAAATAACCCCAAAAACGATCCGCATTGGTAGCTGCCTGATTGGTTGTTGGAGAAATCGTAACATTACTTACATTTGGTATCGAACAAGTTGATCCTCCATTGATAAGAATATTTTTAACCAGTTGCTCTGGTGTATATGCAGATGGTGGATAGGAAGCAACATTTACGTCAATAAATGCGCCAGCCTTATTATTAGTACTGTTAACAGCATTCATAGGTTTACCCCGTTGAGCCAGAGAAAAATTGGATAACAATAATAAAACCGCACTCAGAAAAAAGTAATTTTTTAATCTATATTTAAACATTTTTGAATCGTTTGTCCAAAAATAAAAAAAATATTCTGATTGTCACATAATTTTGAGAAAGTAATTGTTTATAAATAAATAACTTGCAGAAAAATGAACTGATTTAGCTAAAATATTAGAACTTATTCATTTCATCAATTTTGCTCTGAAGAAGCTTTATTTGATCCTTCAATGTTTTTATTTCATTTTTGTTGTTGATCACATTGCTTTTAAGAATCACATTTTTTGCGCGTTCGCTGTGCGCTTCGTCATCTTCATCCTCATTAATCTCTTCAATATCTTCCTGAATGTCTTCGATATCTTCATTAATCTCTTCAATATCTTCACTGATTTCCTCAATGTCTTCGCTGATTTCTTCAATATCTTCCTGGATATCTTCGATATCTTCCTGAATATCTTCAATCTTTTCATGACTTTTATTCACCGACATCTGGATAAAAATTGCGAGATAAATTGCTTCCAGAGAAACCACTGTAGTCAGAATCAGAAGCATTTTATCAAACTCTACAATTCCCAGCGCGGGAAGCAGAAATGAGACGATAAAAAACAGGGAATGTACGATAAGTGAAGGTATCGAGCCAATCCACCAGGTTATGCCGTCGGCAATTTTCTCGAGAAATTCTAATTTGTCCTTTTGTGTTTCTACATTATTCATCATAAAATATCTTTGGTAACGCCGATTCCAAATAAAGCAAAATCATATTTTGCGGGATCTTGCGCATCAAATTTACGAATTGCCAGATCGAGTTCGGCAACACTTTTCCAGTCATTTTGCGATCGTGTCAGCAAACCGAGTTTTCTGGAAATATTTCCTGTATGTACATCCAGCGGAATCGATAAAAATTTTGCCTCTGTATTTTTCCAAATTCCCAGATCTACGCCGCGGTTGTCTTTTCGCACCATCCAACGAAGAAACATCATGATTCTTTTAGACGAAGAATTTTTATAAGGCGAACTTATATGCTTATGACTTCTGTGTTTCTCCGGCAACAAAAATTGTATTCGGAAACGTTCAATCGCGTGATAAAAATCGGTTTCGTTTTCTTCTGTTTTAAATAACATTTCCAAGCTCCCGTATTTCTCAAAAACATCACGAAATCTTCTGATAAAGTAAATAAAATCTTCTCCGCTGAAAGTTCGGTGAATGGCTTTATTTTCAATTTGTGAAAGATCTTTTTCGGTAAAATTCATAACGAAATCAAAAGGAGAATTTCCCATGAAATCAAGCATTTTATCGGCAGATTTTAAGATCGCTTTGCGGTTTCCCCACGAAATAGTCGCTACCAGAAAACCTGCAATTTCCACGTCTTGCTGAAGCGAAAAACGGTGCGGAATCTGCACCGGATCGTCATTTATAAATTCCGGATTGTTGTAAAAATCTGCCTTCTCATTCAGAAAACCGCGCAGCTCTTCAAAACTTAAGCTCATCATAAGATTTTTACCACTTCAAGTGCTTTCGGCAAATAGGTATTCGGGAAAATCTCACGTGCCTCATCTGTAAAAACCGTCAGATCGTTATACCGGTTCGAAAAATGACCCAAAATAAGTTTTCCAACTTCCGCTTTTTTAGCAATAATTGCCGCTTCACGCGCGGTGGCGTGACCTGTATAATCTGCCATTTCCTTTAAATCATGCAGAAAAGTGGATTCGTGATACAAAACCGTCACATTTTTTATAATAGGAATTACAGATTCCAAATATTTGGTGTCGCTGCAAAACGCATAAGAAACTTGGGGAGCAGGATCGAGCGTGAGTTTTTCATTTTTCAAAACAAATCCATCACTCAGTACAAAATCTTTTCCGGCTTTAATGTTGTGATAATCGCAGGTTTCAATCTCGCTGTATTTTGCGATTTCAGCCATATTAAGATGACGGTCTTTTGGTTTTTCTTTAAACAAATATCCGTTACAGTAAATCCTGTGGTTCAGTGGAATCGTGTATACTTCTACTCTACTGTCTTCATAAATTTTCTCTGAATTGCTTCCGCTTAATTCATGATAAACCACCTCAAAACCACGGTGTGTTTCGGTAATCGTAAAAATAGTTTCCAGCATTTTTTTAATGCCTTTCGGACCATACACATGAAGCGGCATTTCGCGTCCCAGAAGTCTGAAAGACGCAATCAAACCTGGCAAACCAAAACAATGGTCGCCATGAAGATGTGAAATAAAAATATGGTTAATCTTTGAAAATCTCGCTTTTGCCTTGCGCAACTGCACCTGCGTTCCTTCGCCACAATCGATGAGAAAATGACGTTCTTCCATCTCCAGAAGCTGCGATGTCGGTGATGTATTGACAGTCGGAATAGCCGAGTTGAAACCTAAAATCGTTAAATACGTGCTCAAAATAATTAGTTTTGCTGCGGCCGTTTTGCCACAATGTCTTTCAGAAAAAGATCGAGCGCCTGTTTGCGGTGGCTGATCTTGTTTTTATCTTCTGGGTTCATCTCCGCAAATGTCTGGCCTAAACCTTCCGGAACAAAAATCGGATCGTAACCAAAACCTTTAAAACCTTTATTGTCATCCAAAAGATTTCCGTAGACACGACCTTCAAAATACTGTGCTCCGGTTTCATTATAATAACATAAAACCGTGATAAAATAGGCCTTACGGTTTTCTTCGCCCTGCATTTCTTCCAAAACTTTCGCGATATTTTTTGCAAAATCATGATCGCCTGCATATCGGGCAGAAAAAATTCCGGGACGGCCGCCGAGCGCTTCCACTACAAGTCCGCTGTCGTCTCCCAAACTTGGAATTCCGGTTTTTTCGAAGCAATATTTAGCTTTAATTAATGCATTCGCTCGAAAAGAATCGCCGTCTTCTACAATTTCCTCGTGAAGATCATAATCGGCAAGACTTTTAACGGCAAAATCTCTGCCTAAAATCTGCTGAATTTCTTCCTTTTTATGTTCGTTATGTGTCGCTACAAGTAATTCCATAATCATTTTAATAATCAGATATTGTGCTGAATATTTTGAGCATCAGCAGATTTGTAAAATTTTAAAAACAGAAAGAGGAAAATTGCAAAAAGTAAGATTCCAATTGACAAAACGGTATATTCTGAAATATCAAATGCGTCGGCAAAGCTTTCTGTCTTCACGAAAAAGATTATTACCGTCGAGCAAAAATTGTTGAAACCATGAAGTAACATTGGCAAAAGAAGCGACTGCGTTTTGTGATAAACCAAGCCTAAAACGATTCCCAAAAGTACGGCACCTACGAACTGCCACGGATTTCCGTGCACTAAACCAAAAACGAGCGATGCAATAAGAATGGCAACCCAAGGTTTTACACCGTTGTTGATCATTCCCTTCTGAATAATCCCGCGGAAAACAATTTCCTCTAAAATCGGCGCCATAATCACAGCAGTAATGAACATCGAAAGCGGCTCGTCAACAAGCTGCTCCATCAGCTTTGAAAAAAATTCGTAAAACTCTCCGAAGAACGGTCCGGTTGTCGGGATCTGAGAGGTGATAAATTCAGCAATGAACATCATCCCAAGCATCATCGGAAAAATTAAAATATAATTTGAAAGTTTGGTTGGCGAAAAATTAAAACTGAGCTTTCTTTTCGTTGAAGGCCTCACCATAAAAAAATCGTAAAAAGCGATACAGGTGCAGAAAATGATGGCATTTCCAACCATTAAAAAGATCGGCATAAGCGTAAAATTCAGCTTAAAAAATGTCATTCCCAAAAGCACCAATCCATTAACGGCGATCGATGAAAATATAAACCCAGCGACCATAATCAGCGCGGCAAGCCAATCGAATTTATAATAAGAAAAACGGTCTTTCTGCATGAATGTGAGATTTTTTTTAGGTGAACAAAGATAATTTAATTTAAGCAAAAACCGGGCGAAGGCGGTAAATAATGACTTTGAGGCAGGTTGTTTATTCCATATAAAAACACGATTTTTGCAACTTCAAAATACGATATGTCTGATCTGATCAAAGAAATAGAGAGAAGAAAAACCTTTGGGATAATCTCTCACCCCGATGCCGGAAAAACCACGCTTACCGAGAAACTCCTTCTTTTCGGTGGGGCAATTCAGGAAGCCGGCGCGGTAAAATCAAACAAAATAAAGAAAGGCGCAACGTCCGATTTCATGGAAATTGAGCGCCAGAGAGGGATTTCGGTAGCAACATCGGTTCTTGCTTTCGAATATAAAAATCATAAAATAAACATCCTCGATACGCCCGGTCACAAAGATTTTGCGGAAGATACGTACCGAACTTTAACGGCCGTAGATTCTGTAATCGTGGTGATAGACGTGGCAAAAGGAGTCGAAGAACAGACCGAAAAACTCGTGAAAGTCTGCCGCATGCGGAACATTCCGATGTTGGTTTTTATCAACAAACTTGACCGTGAAGGTAAAGATGCTTTTGATCTTTTGGATGAGGTTGAACAGAAACTCGGTTTAAGGGTTTGTCCGCTTTCTCTGCCGATCGGAATGGGCGCAGATTTTCAGGGAATTTATAACATCTGGGAAAATAATATTCAGCTGTTTTTAGAGGAAAAGAAGCAGAAAGTTGGTGAAGCGATTAAATTTGATGACATCAGCGACAAGAATATCGACGAAATTATCGGTGAAAAGGCAGCTGCGAATCTTCGTGAAGAACTGGAATTAATTCAGTCTGTTTATCCGGAATTTAACCGTGAAGATTATATGAATGGCGAACTTCAGCCTGTGTTTTTCGGTTCGGCTTTAAATAATTTTGGAGTTCGCGAACTGCTCGACGCATTTATCGAAATTGCTCCTAAACCTCAGCCTAAAGAAAGCGACACGCGACTTGTGAAACCTGAAGAAAATAATTTTACAGGATTTGTTTTTAAAATTCATGCGAATATGGATCCGAAACATAGAGACCGTTTGGCTTTCGTGAAAATTGTTTCCGGTACATTTAAAAGAAATGAAAATTATCTTTTGGTACGAGAAGGCAAAAAGATGAAATTTTCTTCACCCAACGCATTTTTCGCCGACAAAAAAGAAGTGGTGGACGAAAGTTTTCCCGGAGATATTGTCGGGCTGCACGATACGGGAAGTTTCAGAATCGGTGATACGCTGACTGGCGGTGAAAAAATCAACTTTAAAGGCATTCCGAGTTTTTCACCAGAGCATTTCAGATATATCAATAATAATGATCCGCTGAAGGCAAAACAACTCGCGAAAGGTATCGATCAGCTGATGGATGAAGGTGTGGCGCAGCTTTTTACGATGGAAATGAACAACCGGAAAATCATCGGAACTGTCGGTGCGCTGCAGTATGAAGTTATACAATACCGTTTGGAACACGAATACGGCGCAAAATGTACCTACGAACCACTTTCTATGCACAAAGCTTGCTGGGTAGAAGCCGACGAAAAGTCTGAAGAATTTAATGAATTTGCAAGATTAAAACAGCGTTTTCTGGCGCGTGACAAATATAACCAATTGGTTTTTCTTGCAGATTCGTCATTTACGATTCATATGACGCAGGAAAAATTCCCGAATGTAAAACTACATTTCATCAGTGAATTTCAGGAAAAATAAAACAAACCCGGTTTTCGAGCCGGGTTTTTTGTTGGTATAAATATTCTCGCTTAAATGACTATACCAGATTAACTGTATTCAACAATCATATCATCTACATAACAGTACAGCCATTTTTCGCCGGTTTCTGAAGATATTACAACAGGATGAGAGGTTTCTTTGCAGTGATGCGACATATGCTGCATGGGGGAAGAGTCGCAGCACAAAGTAACTCCGCAAGTCTGACATGTACGCAAATGCACCCATTCTGTCCCTTCTTTCACACATTTTTCGCACTCGTTATTTCCGCCGTTTTTAATGTTTTTATGCCTGAAATATGATCACAAATTTTATTTTCCATAATTATAATTTAGATAAATACTGATGAACCTGCGTTACTGCCATTGCACCCTCGCCGACTGCCGAAGCCACTCTTTTTACAGAATTAAACCGTACATCGCCTGCTGCAAATGATCCCGGAACGCTGGTTTCCAAATGATAAGGCTGACGTTCTTCCTGCCAGCAGCATTTAAATTGATCCAGTCCGACAAGATCGCTTCCTGTAAATAAATAACCATTTATGTCGCGGCAAATCGCGGTTTCTGCCGACCATTCTGTATTGGGTTTTCCGCCGATACAGATAAATAATTTTGAAGTTTCATGCCATTTTTCGGTAGAATTTTTAGAATTTTTAATTTTAATTCGCTCCAGATAGTCATCCCCGTCAAGTTCTGTCACCTGAGAGTTGTATAAAACATGAATATTCTGGATACTTTCAATTCTCCGAACAAGATAATCTGACAGAGTTTCAGAAAGATTTTCCTTTCTGATGACCATGAAAACTCGTTTCGCAAAACCCGAAAAATAAACCGCTGCCTGACCTGCAGAATTTCCGCCACCTACAATGTACAGATCTATATCCTGACAGAAAAAAGCTTCGCTGGCGCCCGCTCCATAATAAACCCCTTTATGGAAAAAGCGTTTTTCATCCGGAAGATTCAGTCTCGCATATTCCACGCCGGTTGCACAGATATTGGTTTTTGCAACAAGTTTTTCACCCGATGCAAAATCAACATGTATTTTTTTATCGTAAAACGTTCCTTTGATTCCTTCTTTTAAAAGAAGAATTTCCACGCCAAATTTCAGCGCCTGCTGTCTCGCTCGCTCCGCTAAATTTGCGCCTGAAATTCCTTCAGGAAAACCGAGATAATTTTCTATCATCGAGCTTGTGCCAGCCTGTCCGCCAACAGCTTCTCTTTCAATAAGAATCGTTTTAAGACCTTCTGAAGCGGCATAAACTGCGGCACTCAAACCAGCCGGACCGGCGCCGTAAATAGACAGATCATATTCTTTATATTTTGGTTTGGTAATCCATCCCAATGTTTTGGCGATCTCCTCAAGCGAAGGATTTACAAGAATTTCTCCGTCAGGAAACTCAATCATCGGATGAAGTTCCGGATTTATAGAAGATACCTTTTCGGAACTCAAATCGGAATCTGATAAATTATGCCACTCAAAATCAACAACACTTCTGTTAAGAAAATCTCTGATGGGATACGTCTCAGACGAGTCTGCCTTTCCGTATATTTTTAGTTTATTCATAAATGAGATGGTTTATTATATAAAGCTTATCAAATTTCAGAAAAAATAATGAAAAATGCAGAAGTAAAACCACTGTCAAAAATTTTCCTTTCACCTTTTGCTTTAAACTTTAATTAAATAAAGCATGACATTTTAACCTGACTAAAACTGAAATTTATAAAACGTATTATTGAATCTTTAAAACTTTAATTAAATTTTTACTGAAATATTTGCATTACTCATTTATTGTCGTATATTTGTAAAATAATAATGCAGCTGTCACGGTAGATATAAATAAGAATAGATTTTGTTTCTTATTTTTACTGAAAGATCCGCTCACTTTTGTTACAAATATTTAGGTGCTCTACCTTTTAAGACGTTTGATTTTCACGCTTAAATTTTACCCATCCATAATTTTTTTTCAAATTTATTATCGTTTTGAGAAATCAAAGCCGCGGGATTTTCCTGCAAACAAAACAGAATAATTTTTTTAATACTTATACAATGCAACAAGGAACAGTAAAATTCTTTAACGAAACTAAAGGATTTGGTTTTATTACTCCATCAGCTGGTGGACCAGACGTTTTCGTACACACTTCAGGATTAGTGGATAATATCCGCGAAAATGATGTAGTAACTTTCGATACTCAAAATGGTAACAAAGGTGTAAATGCAGTAAACGTTAAAATAGCGTAACTACATTTTTCAAACACACATGATATGAGAGCAGATAATTATTTTATCTGCTCTTTTTTTGTATTCTATTTCGATAAATTTAATAAGGGTTTGCAGAAATACAGTTCTGAATCTGCTCTTCAGTGGGCTTCTGAATAATTTTAATACTCTGATTCTGATCAATATGTATTAACCCTAATTTTTCAAATGCATTCAGCCAGGCCTTCATCGGCAAAACCTTCCATTTTTCTCTGTAGCTTAGAGCATTTTTGATAATTGAATCAAAATAATTGAGTGGCGGATCGTATTTATTGTGATACTGATGCAGAATAAAATCATTTACAAAAATTTGCTCAATTCCTTTTTGGTGAAATGACATCGCAAAATCAGTATCTTCAGCGCCATAACCAATAAAAGACTCATCAAAACCACCAATTTCCTGAAAAGTTTTTTTCTGAACCGCAAATATCAAAGACCAAAACTGCAGGTGATGAACCGGTTCGCCGGCTGGAATATTCTGACGTGCGGGATGCGAAACAGCACTTTCTAAAAGTTGATTGAAATTTCCATTTTCCGGAAGCATAGGCAAATATTTCGGATAGGCAGCAATAATTTTTTCCGGACTTAATTTATTCAGTAAACTTTCAAATAAAGTCAGCGAAACGATGCAGTCAACATCGATAAATATGATATTTTGTGTTTTCGCAGCCTTAATACCGAAATTTCTGGCAGCGGCAAGCGGCAAATTTTCTTTGTGAATCATCACCTGTATTTCCACATTCAAACCTTCAGGAAAAAAAATATTTTCTGGATCATCCATACAAATCACCTGAATGTCGACAGGCAAAACCGTGGAAGCTTTTATGGATTCCAGAAGGTTGCCGAGTTGCTTTCTCCTTCCTTTTACAATCGTAACAACGCTAAATTCAGGCATACCAGTTATTCATTTTTTGAGCGATTTCTTTTGCAGCAAAAGGATTTACTACATTTTTATTTAAAGGTTTAAAAGATTTTGCTTCAGATAAAATATTTTTCCAGTCTTGAGCGGTAAAATTTTCTTTAGCAAGCAAAGCAATTCCTTCTTCTGCTAAAATCTCAGCGTGAATTTTCTGTTCATCGTAAGGTCTTGATTCAGGAAGTAAAATCAACGTTTTATTTAATGAAAACATCTCGGCAACCGTGTTTTGCCCGGCCGCGGAAATAACAATTTTACCTGAAATGCCATCACTGATATTTTTCACTCGGCCAAGCTGAACACAGTTTTCAGCCAGATTATATTTTCTTTTATTTCCGATAACGGTAAATTTGGTATTCAGATCACTCGTGATGTTTCTAAGAACAGATTCATCATAATTATCATAACCTAAAATAATGGTCACCGGATTTTCGTTCAAACTCTTATTTTGAATTAAATTTTCCTGAAAATATTTCGACAGATATCCGCTGTAAAAAGTTTTTGTGGCAAACCGGTAATTTTCCTGTTCGAGAGAAGCAGGAAAATGCGCCACAATATGATCTGCCAGTTCGTGGGCAAAAACCTGCGTTGGATCTTGTATGATATTTCCCGGAAGATGAACCAAAACAACCGGTAAACCCATACTGCGCGACATTATGGCTATCTCAGGAACGCCATCGCAATAGAAAGCTTTGGGTTGATATTTAATAATCGCTTCTGCGAAAGACTTTGCCCGAAATGCAGGTTCAATTTCGTAAGGTGTCATTTCAAAAGCTTTGGAGAAAGTATGCTCAGGAATTTCATAGTTGGGTGGATATTTCGGCGGTAACTGCAGAATTTCGACTCTGTGGTTCCACTGCAAATATTCTGTAACTTCCTCATTTGTAGTAACTGCAATCACATTAAAAAACTCCGACAATTCTGGATAAAGCAAATTAAAAATCGCGCGGTGACCGTTTCCATGAGCATGAACAAAGTAAAAAATAGTGGGTTTTTCCATCAGTTTGCGTTTAGTTTTAGACGTTCATACAGTTCCACATATTCTTTCACTGTATTTTTTACATCAAATTTTGAAGCAAAATCTCTGCAAGATTGTGATTTTACTTTTCTGATATTTTCCACAGGTTCTATCAAATCACGCCAGTCATCAGAATTAACAGCGATTGAGACATCTTTATCACGCAATTCTGGCGGAATGGCAGTTTCAAAACCCACAACCGGCAATCCGCTGGTAAGCATTTCGACTGTACTGAGACCAAAAGGCTCTTCCCAAACCGCCGTCGCCAAATATGCTGAAGCGTTCGCTGCGATCTGATTCAGCTTATTTTGCGTGACATGAGGAATGTATTGAATATTTTCGTTCAGATGCGGTTCTACACAGCTTTTAAAATAATCTTTGTCGAAAACCGGACCGATGATTTTTAATGGTTTTTGGAGAAAATTCGCGAGTTTAATTGCGGCTTCTACATTTTTTTCTTTTGCAATACGCCCGCTCCACAGCAGATATCCGTCTTGATTTCTTTCATTAAATTTCCATTTATCTAAAGGAATTCCATTTAAAATAACTTCCATATCAGTTTTAAAAATCTTTTTCCATTTCGCGCCCATCCTTTCTGAAATGCCGATGGGAACTACAGGCGCATGTTTAACGAAAAACCGGTATATCAAAGCAAATTTTTCTGTTGGAGGCAGATGTAAGGTCAAGACGCCGGGAGTTTTAAAAAGTGCCGCAACGGAATAAATTTCGGGTATAAAAGAGTTGTAATGAATGACGTCGTATATACTGACATCCAACATACTTAATTGTAAAGTCTGAAAATGCTGCTGACCAAGTTCTTCCGAGCAAGCGCGGTAAGAATTATCTTTCATGCTCAAAGGACTTTCGGGAAATTCAATTACCTGAAAAAGATTTTTTTCATCAGCATCTTTAGCAATCACATCAACAGAGTGACCCAAACGTACCAGTTCGTTGGCATGTTCGACAATGAAAGCTTCTGTACCACCATTGTACGGTTCGCGCAAAGAGATAAATGGTCCGGCAACGATCAATATTTTCATATAATTTCCTCAAAAAATTTAATGTATCGCTCAGCCATTGTTTCTATAGAAAATTTTTCTGCGTGGCATCTTACGTTACTGCTTTCCAACTGTATGGCAGCCTCAATGGCTTTTACGAGCGACTTTACGTTTTTCTGTTCGGCAACTACTCCACTTTCATTATTTATCAGTTCACGGAAAGCACCACGGTCAAAACCAGCAATCGGAACTCCGGCTGACATGGCTTCAATCGTCGTAAGGCCAAAGGGTTCTTCCCACCGAACAGCACTAATAACAGCGGCTGCGCCTATCATTTGCTGGTGAATTTCGGATTGTTTTAAATGGCCGAGATAAGTAATATTTTCACTGAGAAACGGTTGAATATGTTCCTCAAAATATTTTTTATCATCCAGAGGTCCGGCAAATTTCAGCGGCATATTCATTTCAATAGCGGCATCGATGACAATATCAAGACCTTTAGAATGCACCATCCTACCGTACCAAAAAAGATATTCAGAATTCTCACGAATGAGTGGCCACTTTTCAAGATCAACACCATTATGAATCACTTTTGACCGGGAATTTATAAAAGGATGCCATGATTTCCGGAAGGAGTCTGATGGGAAAACGAAATGAAGATTTTCAGATCCAGAACAAATAGTTGTAGCCGCTTTCAATTTGCTGATCGGCGGCGTATGAATGGTTGTCACCACTGGCACAGTTTCTTTTACGCCCCAAATAATTGGCAGTTCATGCGTCGAATTATTATGAACGATATCAAAATTATTTTTTTCAATATCTTTTAAAATTGATAAATATTCATCATTTTCATAGATTTCAAAATAATCGCTGTCACGGTTTTCTTCACCGTAAAATCCTTTTACATTCAGTGCAGGATCGCTGTCTCTGTGCGCGTATAAAGTCACTTCATGACCAAGACGCAAATATTCTTTGCACAATGAATGGGTAAACGCTTCCAAACCGCCCCGAAATGGCTCAACAATAGGCAGTCTGGTTTTGGCTATAACGGCAATTTTCATGAATAGTTAAGATAAAATTTGTGTTGATTCGGCGATTTTAGCTGCAGAAAAATCCGTTTGCTCAAATAATTTATCATTAAATAATTCTAAATAATCAGATGTCATTTTTTGAATGGTCATTCCCAAAGCGAATTCTCTGCATTGAAAAGGGCTGATTTTTGTGCTCTTTTCAACCAGCCCAATCAAGTCTTCCCAACGTGTAGACTCTGTAGTCAAAACACTTATGTGCTTCCAGCTGGGCGGAACGGCAGTATTAAAACCTACAACGGGCACGCCACTTGCCAACATTTCTAAAGCTGCCAAACCAAAAGGTTCCTGCCATGTTGCCGTTGCCAGATATACTTTGGCATTTTGTGCCAGACCGCTGATTTCACGTTGTGTAACGTGCCCAATATATTTGATCTTACTGTTTAAATAAGGTTTTACGTTTTCATCGAAATACTGCTGATTCACAATTCTGCCGGCAATTTTCAGTGGCAAATCTAAATGCTGAGCAAGTCGAATGGCATCGGCAACATTTTTTTCTTCTGCAATCCTTGCCGACCAAAGTAAATATTCTCCACTGCTTGTCTTTTTTATTGGCCAGAGATTTACATCAATTCCATTGTTTATCAAAGGAATATCTATCTCAAGCACTTCTTCCCACTGCTTTTTTATTCTCTTTGAAACTGCAATGAAATTAAGATCAGATGTTTTCAAACGCTCTTTGTAAAACGCGATTCGCTCCTCTTCCGGCGGTGTGTGAAGTGTCAGAAAAGACTTTTTTTTGAAATTCATTCCCGCTTTTATCAAATGCGGATAAAACATATGATAATGTATCAGATCGTAAGAGTCAACATCCAAGTTTCTGTATTGATGTTTTTCTATCGCCCGCTTAGCCAAGCGTCTGCTATCTGAGTAGTGATTTTTAGACGGCTTGATAATTTTAAAAGCTGCAGTGTCATCTGCTTCTTCTGCAAAAATATCCACTTCATGACCTTCCGCAAAAAGCCGGTGAGCAAAGGAAACCATGAAAGCTTCTACACCGCTGTTAAAAGGCTCTTTCAGCGATATATTAAAACCGGATACAAGTAAAATTTTCATACGATGTAAGTTTTATACGTAAACTTCACATTTTTATAGTTAACAATTGAAGTAGCCAAAAAAGAATTTCTGCAAGTGGTTTGAGTTTCTGTTGTTACAAATAAGATGCTAAAAACGCTACCGATATTTAATATGATCAGGAAATGAAACAGAAACACTGAAACTTTATCTGTAAATAATTATATGCTTAATGCTAGTTATCATGTCAGAAGTTAAAGGTGAAATGGCTGTCTACATGTTGGTTTACAATGGATGTTTATAGTAATTATAATTACTATAAATTTATTATTAATAAATTAATAAACATTTTATTGAAAGCATAGTTATTATTATTTAAATAATGATAAATTCGCGAACGATCTAAAAATCAAAAAAAACGTAATGGTTTTTCAAAGTTTTATCGGCAATTGTATCATAGTAATTGTTCACAAATGACAGTAGATTCCTCCATTGAAAAGAAACTCTACAGGTAACAGATTTTGTACAGCAGCTTATCATTTAAATCAAAAGACAGCATATAAACCAAATTATTTATGGGAAAGAATTTACTCATTGCCCCAATATTTTTCATTTTATCAAACGCAAACTTTTCGGCACAGCAGAAACCCGACACCGATACTGTTTCAACATCAAATATTGATGAAGTTGTCATCACTTCGCTTGGTTTAAAAAGTGAACGAGACAAATTTGCCTCATCAGTAAGCACTGTGAAAGGTTCTGTAGTTGCACAATCTGGCGAAACCAGCGTTCTGACAGGTTTAAGCGCAAAGGCATCAGGTGTTTTGATCACCAGAAACGGTGGCGATCCGGGGGCCGGAGCGTACATCCAGATCAGAGGTCAAAATACCATCAGCGGAGATGCGCAGCCATTATTCATTGTTGACGGTATGCCGATCAGCAATTCTAGTTCAAAAACCGGTTCATCTCTGGCCAATGGAATTGTGCAGCAATCGCGGACGAATGATATCAACCCGAACGATATTGAGCGTATCGAGGTTTTGAAAGGCGCTGCCGCAGCGGCACTTTGGGGAACCAGAGCGGCCAACGGTGTTATTATTATTACCACAAAAAAAGGAAAAAACAATGCAGGAAAAGTTAATATCTCCCTTAGATCGACGGTTTCTTTTGACGTTGTAAATAAAATGCATCCGCTTCAGACAACTTACGGACAAGGTTCAAACGGACTTTATATTCAGGGTGACCGGTTGAGTTTTGGTGACCGTATTGCTGACCGCCCCGGCGGTGCCGATACATATATCACAAATCCCGGCAATACTCTTTATCAGGGTTATGTCACTTTTCCTGACGGAACGGTGCGATATGCAATTGCTCCCGGCACTGCAACAAATAAAAACGGCGGGAAAAACTCACGCGATGTTTTTGATCATGGAAAAGACGCGTTCCGAACGGGACATTTTATTGAAAATAATTTATCCGTAGACGGTGGAAATGAAAAGTCAAATTTTCTCCTGAGCTTTTCAAATTTAATGCAGGATGGTGTAATCCGAGCATTCAGCGATTACGACCGAAATACTGTGCGGCTAAATACGTCGCAAAAATTCAATGATTGGTTTAAAGCGAGCGTCAATGTAAATTATATTAAAAGTAAATCTTCACGAACGCAGGAAGGCGATAATGTCGACGGGCTTTTGCTCAGCAGTTTGAGAACGCCGCCGGATTTTGACAATTCATATTACGAGGGAACTTACACCGATCCTTCTGGTCAGATTTTTCCGAATGCGCACGTTTCGTACCGAAATCCTTTAGGAATTGACCGAAAAACGACGTACGCCAATCCGTACTGGAATATTTTAAATAATAAAAACACCAGCAACGTAGACCGGATTTTAGGAACTGTGCAGGTTGATATTACGCCTCTGAAATGGTTAACAGCAACAGGCCGCGTCGGAATTGATAATTTTACCGATAAAAGAGTGGAACGATTTGCGGCAAACTCTGCAAACTTTGTAGACGGTTATCTGGGAATCACCTCGATTGCTGAAAAACAGTTTAATACAGATCTTTTTGCGATTGCGAAACATACGATCAACGAAAATTTCAGAAGTTCTTACTTATTCGGTTTTAATTATAACAGCCGCAGAGCCGAGTCGGTTTCCAACGCTATTACAAATCTTATCGTTCAAAACGGACCGGATATTTTGGACAATGCGCTAAATACAAATCTGAAAGCAAACAATGTAGCTTCACTTTTGAGAACCTACGCATTTTACACTCAAATTGATTTGGAAGCGTATAATACATTGTTTTTAACCTTAACCGGAAGAAACGAAAGCGCTTCCACTTTTGGAAAACAAACGAAAAACAGTTTCTTTTTTCCTTCCGCAGCTTTGGCTTGGCAGTTTTCAGATTTAAATTTTCTGAAGGACAAAAGTGCGTTCAGTTTTGGTAAATTGAGAATAACGTGGGGCCAGGTGGGAATTCAGCCACGACCGTATGAGAATTTTACACTATTTAATCCGGCGAATTTTGGCGATCCTTTTACGACTGGCGTAAGCGGAGTCAGTAGTCTTTATAACGGCGGATATATTAGAAATTCAAAAGAAGGCAATGCTTTTTTAAAACCGGAAAGGAAAACCGAATTTGAGCTGGGAACCGATCTGCGTTTCTTCAGAGACCGCGTGAGTTTTTCTGCAACCGTTTACACCAATAAAACTAAAGATGTCATTCTGAATTTAGGGCTGCCAGCTTCTACAGGATTTACCAACAGAACCACCAACGCTGCCGTTTTGCAAAATCGAGGTCTGGAGCTTGATTTAAGCGGAGATCTTATCAGAAAAGGCGATTTCAGATGGAATCTTTCAACCAATTTCTCTACCAATAAAAATAAAGTCGTTTCGCTGGCGGGCGTTTCTGCGTTTACTTTGGAGGACAGTTTTATACAAAATTCATCGTTGATTCCAGGGCAGCCTTTTGGCGTGTTTCTGTCGACAGATTTCCTTAAAGATGCTTCGGGAAATTACATACTTGATGCCAACGGTTTTCCACAGCCCGGAACAACTACTGAAGTGATCGGTGACCCGAATGCCGACTGGCGCGCAGGTTTGGGAAGTACATTTTCGTATAAAGATTTCAGTCTTTATCTGCTTTTCGACCGCGTTCAGGGTAATGATGTTTTTAACGGAACGAGAGGTTCACTTTATGCTTTCGGAACGCACGGCGATCAGGGAAATACTGTAATTGTTCCGGCTGGCGGATTACGTGATGTCAATGGAAATATTCTTGCCGCAGGCACAACGTATCAGGGAGAAATCAGAGATTTCGGCGCCGGACCGGTTGCTTTAAATCAAGCTTGGTATCGCGGAAGAGGAACGGCTTCTACGACGGCTTCATACAAACAGTTTGTGGAAGACGGAAGTGCAACAAGACTTCGCGAGGTGACTTTAAGCTATACTTTAAGAACCGAGAAGCTGAAAAAGAAACTGAAGTTATCAAGCATTAATTTCAGTCTCACAGGAAGAAATTTAGTTTTGTGGACAAAATACACAGGTATTGATCCGGAATCCAATGTTTCGGGTGCAGGACTTTCCCGCGGACAAGACTGGTTTACCAACCCAAATACGCGGTCTTTCCTCGCTTCTATTCTTATTAATTATTAAAAACATCTATTATGAAAAATATATTTAAAATAAAATTTCTTCCGTTAATCATTGCCGGTTTGCTTTCTACAACCGGGTGCAGTCATCTTTTTGATGAAGCCGATATCTTGAATAGCCCGAATGCACCAACCGATGTTGATGTAAGAACGTTACTCGCAGGAACGCTTTTAGGCATGTCTCTGCTTCACGAAGATACCGATGTGAGAATTGCATCAATGTGGTCGCGCGAAGTAAATGGTCTTGCCAGAGCGCATTTCGGATACGGACAGTACATCGTTTCATCTACCAATTTTACCTGGAGAAATCTGTATCCGGTTGCGGCAAACGCCCGTTTAGTACAGCAGAAAGCAGACGCCATCGGCAATAAAAGGATAAAAGGTGTGGGGCAAATCATTGAAGCTTTAGTGATTACTAAAGCCACTTCTCTGTACGGCGATGTGCCTTACAGCCAAGCTTTTGATAAAGAAAATTTTCCGAATCCTGTTTACGATCCGCAGCTTGAAGTTTATCAGCGTCTTCAAAATACGCTTGATGACGCGATTATCAATTTAAATTCTACTGCTGTATTGGCTTTTAATAATCAGGATTTCATCTTTAAAGGTGATCTTGCAAAATGGAAAAAAGCCGCGTACACTCTGAAGGCCAGACTTTATCTTCACACCGGAGATTATCAGTCCGCGGTTGCAGCAGCAAACCTCGGAATGTCTGCAACCAGTGATGATGCTCTGGTTCCGCACGGAAAAAGTCAGGGAATTAATTTCAATCAGAACTACGATTTTTTCAGGGTAAAATCTACCGGAGATGTAGGTTTTGCAGGCGCCTATTTACCGGTTTTAATGACTTCACGGATTAATTCTTTAAATACGAAAACCAATGAAACGGCTTTGTTAAATTTTTTCAGGCTGGCGAATTTAGAACCTAATACCGATGACGGAGCGTTTACGAATGATGCGCCGCATCCAATCCTTACATATTATGAAAATCAGCTGATCTTAGCGGAAGCAAACGCCAGACTCGGAAATCAAACGGCAGCAATTACAGCTTTAAATTCGGTACGAACGGCCTTAAACACGGGCTACTTTAACGGAAAAACCTTTTCTGCGACCGGAAGATTATATGAAAATTATGTCGCTGCAGACTTTGCTCAGAATGGCTTGGCAAATCCTAAAAATTATTCTTCTGCGCAGCTGGCTATTTTATATGAAATCATCAGTCAGCGTTATATTGTTTTTTTAATGCAGTACGAATCTTTCAATGATTACCGACGTCTGTCTAAAGCAATACCGGTCGTTGAATTGGCGATTCCGCTTTCTGTGGGAACTCAGAAGCCGCAGCGCTTAATTTATCCGGAAAATGAGATCAACACCAATTCGAACACGCCAAAACCGGTACCCAATCAGTTTGTAAAAACTGCAGTTTTCAATTAAATAAATTTAACAGCCATCCTATAACTGTATGAAAATTCCTGCCTTATCGCAAAGCGCTTTTCTTAGATATTTTAATTTTATCGTCCTGTATTTTGTGGAAGGTTTACCGCAGGGAATGATCTTCATCGGAATTCCCGCCTGGCTGGCAACTTCAGGAAAAAGTGTAAGCGAAATCGGCGCTTTTGCCGTTGCCTGCTCACTTCCCTGGACTTTCAAATTCGTGGTTGCACCGCTGATGGACCGCTACACATACCTTCCGATGGGCAGAAAACGGCCCTGGGTTTTGCTCAGTCATTTGGGTTTAATTGCCAGTTTAATCGGGATTGCTTTCGTTGAAGATCCGCTTAATAATTTATCAACTTTAAATATTGCCGCATTTATTCTGTCTTCTTGTGGAGCGATTCAGGATGCGGCGGGAGACGCGATGGCGGTAGATGTTATTCCTGATGATCAGCAGGCGCGTGCCAACGGTTACATGCAGGGATCCCGAATGTTGGGAAGCTCTCTTGCTCTCGCCTTGGGAAGCTGGGCGCTGAATGCGTACAGTTTCAAAGTGGCGATGCTCCTAATTTGTGTTTTGGTGATTATTTTAACTATTGTTCCGCTTGTTTTACGCGAAAAAGAAGGTGAAAAAATCCTGCCTTTTACACCTGGAAAAGCTTCTCCCGCTTCTGCGGAAATGCAGATCTCAAACTGGTCTGTTATTCTGAAAGCTCTGTTTGAAGTTTTCAGTTTAAAAAACTCAATTCTTGTCGTTCTTCTTGTTTTTATCACACAAGGCGCATATAATTTTTTTGAACATTTACTTCCGATTTTTACCGTTAAAAATACAGGCTGGACGAATGTAGATTACAGCCAGATCTTTGCTACAGCAGACATAGTGGGAGGAATTGGAGGCATTCTTTTGGGAGGTTTTCTTATCGAAAAATTTGGGAAAAAGCGCATGATCAATCTTTATCTTTTCATCATCATCGGAATGGCTCTGGTTCTTGTTTTTATTAAATCGGTTTGGGCTAATTCCGTTTTTATGGACGGATTTATCATTACTTACCGGCTTTTCAATGCGTTTGCGAAAATAGGAGTCTTTGCCATCGCCATGCAGTGCTGTTCCAAAAATGTTTCGGCCAGTCAGTTTACATTGTACATGACTTTCGGGGCAACCGGTTCTATCGCTGGTGCGGCATTAATTGGTCCCATCAAAGATAATTTCAGCTGGGAAATTTCGTTCCTTTTCTTCGCCGGATTTCTCGCTTTGGCGTGGCTGGTTCTTACTGTTCTCAACATCGATCAGCAGATTGAGAAAATCAGTAATCTGGAAAAGAAACACATGGATCATGATGTGGTGAAAGTAAATTCACTTTAGTTTAATATTATATTCATAAAAAAACCATCACAGTTTGATGGTTTTTTATGTATATATGAATTACAAATTTCAAACGATCTTCGAAGCGGCCGCCTGATCCAGAAACCAATGTACTTTTTCATTATCAGAATCAATCAGCCTTCCGGGATATTTTTCTGCTGAAACATTTTTCTCTTTTAAAACATGATAAACAGCTTCAGATTTATCTCTTCCGAAAACCAAAAAAGCAATTTCTTTCGCCTGGTTGATCAGCGGTGCCGTCATCGTAATCCGGTACATTTCCACTTCTTCTACAAAAATTGATTTCATACTTGCTTCAGTTTCCTTTAAAACAGAAGTGTGCGGAAAGAGCGATGCCGTATGAGAATTATCGCCCAAACCCAACAGAATAAAATCAAATTCTACTTCTTCTCCATTAAAATGTTTTAAAATATCCTGCCAGTATTTTTCAGCAGATTCTTGCGGCGTTCCGGTGGTATCAACTTCAAAAATATTTTCCGAACAAATATTCAACGGTTCAAATAAAGCCTCTCTCGCCATCAAAGAATTGCGCTGGGAATCGCCTGCCGGGACAAACCTTTCATCTCCAAAAAAGAAAAATATTTTATTCCATTCTATTCTGTTTTTAAATTTTTCAGAAGCCAGTAACTCATAAAGTTTCTTTGGCGAACTGCCACCGGAAAGCACAAGATCAAATCTTCCGTGATCCCGAATGGCTTTTTCCGCTGATTCACAAATTTGTTCTGCTAAGGCATTCAGCAATTCATCGGTATCATTTAAAACCGTCAGATTCATCATTATTTTTTCTTATGCGGAATATTAATCCAGTGAAAACCGTCTTTCGCGATCAAAGCCTCTGCATTTTCCGGTCCCCACGAGTTCGCCGGATAATTCGGGAAATTCGTCATCTGATTTTTCTCCCAATAATCGAGAATCGGCATCACCGCTTCCCAGGCTGCTTCCACCTGATCGGCACGCATGAATAACGTCTGATCTCCAAAAATCACATCCAGCAGCAGTGTTTCATAAGCTTCAGGCGTTTCAGTTTTTGCTTTTCCGGAATAATCAAAAGTCATATCCACTGTATTCAACATCATTTCCAGACCCGGAGTTTTGCTCTGAAGCTGAAATTTAATAGCCATATCCGGCTGAATACTTATAATTAAACGGTTTGCTTTAGGTAAATTTCTTTCGTCGTTATTAAAAATATTGTGGGGCACTTCGCGAAACTGAATAATGATGTGCGATGCTGATTCATATAATCTTTTCCCTGTGCGCAGATAAAACGGAACGCCCTGCCAGCGCCAGTTATCAATGTGCAGTTTCATCGCAGCGTACGTTTCCGTATTAGAATCTTCTGTAACATCTACCTCATCACGGTAACCCGGAACTTCCTTTCCTTCTACCCAACCGGCGCCGTACTGACCGCGAACGGCAATATTATCAATGGTTCCCGGAAGAATTTTTCGCATCGCTTTCAAAACATCTACTTTTCGGTCGCGAACCAAATCAGCATCAAAATTTACGGGCGGTTCCATCGCAATAATACATAATAACTGCAGCAAATGATTCTGAATCATATCCCGCAGAATCCCGGCATGGTCGAAATAACTGCCGCGGTCTTCAACACCAATCTTTTCTGTAACGGAAATCTGTACATGCTCAATGTGCGTGCGGTTCCACAAAGGTTCCATAATAGAATTTGCAAAACGGAATGCCATCACATTCTGCACTACTTCTTTGCCCAGATAATGATCAATTCTGTAAATCTGTTTTTCATCAAAAATATTCAGCAAGTCTTCATTCAATGTTTTTGCCGACCCAAGGTCTTTTCCAAAAGGTTTTTCGATGATAATTCTTGTAGAATCTTTCTTGTTTTCAAGTTTGCTTTTCGAAATATTTTCAGCAATCGTACAGAAAAGATCAGGTGAAACGGCACAGTAATAAAGCACTGATGGGTTTTCTTTCCACTCGTTTTTAAGCTCAGTTATTCTTGTATGAAATTCGTTGTACGAAGCCACATCTTTGATATCCGCAGCCTGATAAGAAATGTTTTTAGAAAATTCTGCCCACTGTTCTTTCTTAGCTTTTCCGGTTCGTGAAAATTCATTAATACCTTCCAGAAGATCGTTGCGGTATTTTTCATCTGTGAATTTTGTACGTGAAGTGGCAATGATGGCAAACTTTTCCGGAAGATGATTTTCAAGAAAAAGATTATATAAAGCAGGTATTATTTTGCGTTTCGTAAGGTCGCCATTGGCGCCAAAGATGATAATCACCGTTGGCTCTATTTTTTTGTCGGATGTGTTCGGCATTTTTTAATCTTAAATTAAAAGTAATTATTCCTTAATATTTTCCATCACCCATTTTGTATGGAAAACACCTTCTTTGGCTTTCAATTCATACGTGTGCGAACCAAAATAATCTCTTTGTGCCTGAATGAGATTCGTCGGCATATTTTCATTTCTGAAATTGTCGAAATACGCCAACGCCGATGAAAACGCCGGAATAGAAATTCCGTGAAGCGCAGCATCTGAAACTACCGCGCGAATTCCAGACTGCGTTGATGAAATTTCTTTCGCTACATTTTCGTCCAAAAGCAAATGTTCCAGTTTTGAATTTTTATTGAATGCCGCATAAATATCCTCCAAAAATTCCGAACGGATGATGCAGCCGCCACGCCAGATTTTGGCTATCGTATCTAGATTTAAATCATATTTAAAATTTTCATTCGCCTGATAAAGCAGATGCATTCCCTGCGCGTAAGCAGAAACCATGGCAAAATAAAAGGCATCTTCCAGTTTCTGAATGTATTCTTCAATGCTTTTCTGATAAACCATTCCGGAATTATCATCATAGATTTTTGAAGCTTCCACACGAAGATCCTTTAACGAAGAAAGATCACGCATTGATACAGAAATATCAATCACAGGTGTTGGCAAATGTAAATCCATCGCAGCCTGAGAAGTCCATTTCCCGGTACCTTTTGCTTTTGCCTGATCCCTGATTTCATCGAGTAAAAGCCCATCCTCGTTTTCATTTCTGTAGGCAAAAATCTCAGTTGTAATTTCAAGAAGGTATGATTTCAGTCTTCCATCATTCCATTTTCTGTATACAGCATGAATTTCTTCGTTATTCATCTGAAGGCCTTTCTTCATGATTTCGTACGACTCAGAAATCAGCTGCATGATTGCATATTCAATTCCGTTGTGCACCATTTTCACAAAATGTCCGGCGGACCGGTTTCCCATAAAAGCAACTGTGGGCTCGCCATTTACCTGAGCGGCAATTTTTTCTAAAATAGGTTTCAAAGTTTCGTAGGCTTCCTCGTCGCCACCCGGCATCATACTTGGACCTCGGCGCGCGCCTTCTTCACCGCCGGAAACTCCCATTCCCACAAAGTGTAAACCTTTATCTTCAAGTTCTTTCGATCTTCTTTCGGTATCAATATAATGCGAATTTCCACCATCAATGATGATGTCACCTTTGTCTAAAACGGCTAAAAGTTCGTTTATTACACTGTCAACGATTTCTCCTGCAGGAACAAGCATCATCACAACCTTCGGACTTTTAAGACTGTCAGTAAATTCTTTAAGATCAGAAAATCCGTGAATATTTTCGCTGCCTAAATTATTTAAAGCATCTACTTTATCCCTGCTGTTATCATAACCGGCGCAGCTGAAACCATGATCTGCAATATTCTGTAAAAGGTTGGAACCCATTGTTCCCAAACCGATCATTCCGAATGCGTTTTTATTTTCCATGAGACTGTAATCAAATATGTTTTTGAGTTTTTAATAATTTTAAATAGATCGTCCGTAATTTATTTGTTCCCTGAAACCAGAGCAGTGGCTTTTTTCACGACGTTTTCCACGGTGAAACCAAATTCTTTAAAAAGTTCGTCGGCAGGCGCAGATTCACCGAAACGGTCAATTCCGATCACATCGCCACCGTCGGTAGTGTATTTCATCCAGCCAATTGTTGATCCTGCTTCTACAGCCAGTCTTGTACGAATTGCTTTCGGGAAAACTTTTTCTTTATATTCATCATTTTGCTGATCAAATAAATTCCACGAAGGCATGCTTACGACACGTGCGGAAATATTGTTTTTCTTTAATTCTTCCTGAGCTTTCAGAATTAACTGAACTTCTGAGCCGCTAGCCATTAAAATAACATCAGGCTGACCTTCAGAATCCGAAAGAATATACGCACCTTTTTCAAGATTTTCAGCGGAAGCAAATTTCTTCTGATCAATCACCGGAAGTTCCTGTCTCGTCAACGCCAGTGCGACCGGACCGTCTGTATGTTCAATTGCTACATGCCATGCATGAGCCGTTTCGTTAGCATCAGCAGGACGAATAACCGTCATATTTGGAACCGAACGCAAACCGATCAACTGCTCCACAGGTTGGTGCGTCGTTCCATCTTCACCCAAACCGATGCTGTCGTGTGTGAAAACCATAATCTGACGGATTTTCATAATGGAAGCCAAACGCAATGGAGGACGCATATAATCAGAAAAGATCAAAAAAGTAGCGCCGTAAGGAATCAAATATTTGCTCAGAACCATTCCGTTTAAGACCGCACCCATCGCATGTTCGCGGATTCCGAAATGAAAATTGCGCCCGTCTCTATTTTTGGGAGAAAAAGATTCAAAAGCTTCAAGCACTGTATTGGTTGATGGCGACAAATCTGCTGATCCGCCAACCAACTGCGGTAGATATTCTGCAATCGCATTCAATACTTTACCAGAAGCTTTTCTTGTGGCAACGGGTTTTTCGTCATCGAATACAGGAAGTTTTTCTTTCCATTCCTCTGAAAATTTTCCGGAAATTATGTTTTCATATTCAGTAGCAAGTTCAGGATAAGCTCTTTTATAATTTTCATAAAGCTCATTCCATTTTTGCTCGTTTTCCGCTGATTTTCTTCCGGCTTCAAGATAAAAGTTGGAAACTTCAGAAGAAATATCAAAATCTTTATCAGGATCAAATCCGAATTTTTCTTTTACCAACCGGATCTCATCTTTTCCTAAAGGCGAACCGTGCGCTTCTGCTGTATTTTCTTTATTCGGACTTCCGTAGCCGATGTGACTTCTCACTTTAATTAAAGAAGGTTTACCTGTTTCCTGCTGCGCATTTTTAATCGCTTCAGACAATGCATCCAAATCATTGATATCAGGAAGATTCTGTACATGCCAACCGTACGACTCAAACCTTTTTGAAACATCCTCATCAAAAGCCAAATCTGTGCCCCCTTCTATGGTAATCTGATTGCTGTCGTAGAAATAGATAAGATTTCCCAATCCCAGATGGCCCGCGAGTGATGCTGCTTCTGCTGTAACGCCTTCCATCAAATCACCGTCGCTGCAGATGGTGTAGATTTTATAATCGAAAATACTGTAATCTTTTTTGTTGTAGCGTGCGGCCATGTATTGCTGGGCGATTCCCATCCCGACTCCGTTGGCAAAACCCTGCCCCAGCGGTCCGGTTGTCACTTCAATTCCCGGCGTCATACCATATTCCGGGTGACCGGGCGTGATGCTGTGCAGCTGTCTGAAGTTTTTGATGTCGTCTAAAGTGATCTTATAACCGGTTAAATGCAGAAAACTGTATTGCAACATACACGCGTGCCCGCAGGAAAGAACGAAACGGTCGCGGTTTGCCCAATCTGGATTTTCAGGATTGTAGTGCATGACTTGCGACCACAAAACATGACCGAGCGGAGCCAGCGACATTGGCGTTCCCGGATGACCGGAATTGGCTTTCTGAACTGCATCTGCCGCTAAAACGCGAACGGTATCAATACTTTTCTGAATTAAATTTTTGTTCTCCATATTAATGTGATGTAAGTGTAAATGAGCAGCGAAAATGATCTGATCTGAGATTTTCCTGCTTTTAGAATCCGCCTTTCTACATCAAAACTGTGACCACTTTTTTTTTTGAATTGTGGTGTGTAGATTCTTCATTAATATTTTAATCTGAATTTAATAAACGAAAAATTTTGATTCTTTGAATTAAGAATGATCGATTTTTATGTACACCATTTTAACTGACGAGATTATATGTCAATCAATATTACAACCTTGCATTTTATCTTTTAACAAGAAAAACCGCCCAGAGATTCTGAGCGGTTTAATATTAGGGAAAAAACTGTTTTTAGTTGTTAAACATCAACAGTTTTTTAACGATTTTTTCACCATTTACCGTTACGTGGATCAAATAAGTTTCTTTAGGCAGATAAGTAAGGTTGATTCTTTCTAAATGCTGCTCAAAAATGTAGCGCGTTTTTTTAGGGATAATCAGCTTGCCATCCATTGAATAGATTTCATACGTCACTTCGTACGGTGCACGTGGTATAATTGGCGGGAAATCAGCTTTGATGTACACATAGCCGTCATACGAAGGAACTGGATAGATCATTAAGCCTTCAAAAATTTTAATTGGAGAAGGCGTCGGCGTACCAGGCGTGCCAGGATTTCCTCCCGGCGGCGGAACTACTACTGCTGATGAAACTACGCTGATATTCTGAGAATTGACATTCAGAAACACATTATCAACCGCTTTTACCATAATTCTGGCATTGGAAAACGTTCCTAAACCAGCCGGAACCGTGTAAGTGTACGTACCATTGTTTGGCGTGCTTGATACTATCACTTCGGGGAAAGTGAGTCCACCATCTTTTGAAAGTAAAATCGTAACATTTGGCGTGCTAACCGGTGCTGAAGTGGTATTGGCGACATCCCAGGTGATCGTCTGCGCAGATCCCTGATTCCAGATGATTCCGGCGGTATTTTGAGATGTTACAACGAAAGGTCCTGCAGAGTTTGTTACAGTAATTTTCACATCGTCCCTACCGGTTTGTCCGCCTTGCGTATTATTGTCGCGCACCATTGCTGAGAAATTTAATATACGGTCTCCTGACGCTAACTTTTCCCATGCTCTTACATCGGTCGGTGTGTTGATCGCAGGATTGTATCCTGAAATAATTGTCGATAATCTCGGGAAATATCTAAAAGAATTCGCTGTAGGAAGTACCGATCTGAACAGTGGTCCAACGGTATTTGCAGGAAGCGGAGGCATCGTGGCAGCACCAAAATCTGTCTGTTCCCAAGTGTAGGTGAGTGGATCGTTATCTGAATCTGTCGCAACTGCATTCAGCACGAAAGGGGTACTTTTTGGAATGGTTTTATCCAGACCGGCATTTACTACCGGTTCGGCATTGCTGAAAGGCGTTTTTGTACCACACGTTGATGTATTTCCTGTTGTAAGCCTGGTATAAATTTCAGCAATACTCACAGCATGAAAATACGCATCACTGTTACTCTGAACGTTTGGCGGACAAATTCCGGCATAACCCATAATAGAACTTGCACTTCCAGGCTCTACAGAGGTCGCATTATTCCTGTTGCAGTTGTTATTTTGTGTATGGTTGGCTCCAAACTGGTGACCCATTTCATGCGCCACATAATCAATCACAAAAGGATCACCAACCGGAACTGCAGAGCCGGTCACACCACCCGCTTTATTGTTGCTGCAGACAGAGGGCGTCTGGGCCAGACCATTATCATTCCCAGCATTAGCCTGGAAAAAAAGATGACCAAGATCGTAATTTGCTACTCCGATAAGGTTATTGGTAACCGTAATATTTTCACCCAGCATCTGACCTGCATCTAAAGCGTTAAATGTATCGGTCTGAATGAAAAACAAAACATCTGTATTGGCAATCAGCTGAAATCTTACAGAAAGATCTTTTTCGAAAACCTGATTCAAACGGTTTACTGCAAGATTTACTGCTGCTAAAACGGCTGCTTTTTTCTGTGCATCGGTTCCGTTTCCTACGCCAGCCTGTGTAGCAATATATGCTGTATACTCTGTCGTTGTGGTAATTGCGAGTCGGTATAATCTTTTTAAACCGTCAATCACCGTTTTTTGAGAATTACTGTTAGCGACTAAAGCCTCGGCAGTTTCTGTATTAAAAAGACAATCGAACTGGCTGTTGGATGTAGCATTTTTTCTGTTGTACAGACGGTACACTTTATTGTCCTGTGTATAAGAATCGAGGTAATAAATGTTTTCAGCATCTCTCATCATTCCATTAAAACCGAAATACGGATCAACAGTAAATCTAATCTCAGAAGACACATCGCCTTTTCTGTAACCTACATACGATTTTATATCAGAATATCTGCTCTGCAAATCCGGGTGCATCGTAGACGCTTCAAAAACTTCGTACGCAGCGAAACTTCCATCATTGGTAGGAAAACTCAGCAAAACACCTTTTTCCTTTCCAAATAAACTGCTTTCTGGTGCGGCATGTAGCTGCGCTGTAATTTGTGAAAGATCAAGAGCAAAAAGAGTCTGAGCAGAAGTACGTACACTATGATCACGTAATCTATTCTCAGTCTTCAAAACAGTGCTCTGCCAATTATTTTTCTGAGCAAAAGCGCCTGCAGAAAACAAAAGGGCAGAACTAAGAATAAGTAATTTTTTCTTCATATAAGGATAAATTTATCAGTTTTTAAATGCGGATCAGGTCCACTTTAGCCGGAACAGCTCCTTTAATTTTCACAATGATCACCGGATTTTTAAGCTTTTCTTCAGCGTACTGCGAATTTTTTACTTCACGGTAGAAAACCTGAAAACCGGTTTTTGAACGGACGATTTTTGAAATCTCAATATCACCATATACTTCATTTTTCATTTTTGGCTGAATGGCCAAAAGATATTCACCATCTTCCAAGATAGGAATGGGTGCCGATCTCTTAAACTTTTTGTCCTGCAGCAGACCGTACAGTTTGGTGGTTTTTTCCAGGTTTTCAGCGATTCTGTAAGTACCGATCATCACCTCTGTGGTAAGCCGTCTTACTTCTTCAAACGCTACAGAAGTTTTCTGATCAGATTCGGATGTATTTTTATCATTCATAAAAGTGCGTGCAGACTGAGTTCCGCAACCTGCAAAAAGGTACGTAAATGACAGAAAAAAAAGAATTAAGGCATTTCTCACGATGAATCTTGTAAAACGCAAAGATAATATTATTGATTACTCAACAAAATCTTTTTATTAACAATTATTAATATTTGTAAAATAAAAAATTTCTGAATTAATCATTTACAAAAAACTGAAAATCAACAAGTAGAGATTTTACAGCAAAATTGCGAAGCCTTTACAAATGACCGCTTTAAGACTGACGTAATTTCACTTCAACAAAAAAATCAGTTATGAAAAAGTTTATTGTAATGGCTGCCGTCATGAGCAGTTTTATCATGTGTAAAAAAGGTGAAGTTACTGGAGAAAGTTTTGAAAACACTAGCCCGACTTCCGATACATTAAGTGTGCAAAATGCTCCATCAAGTGTAACAAAAGAAAATTCAGCAGTCGATTCGGCTTTTATCAAAGTGAAAAATTTCGAGAAAGAAGTTCCGGATATTGTCTCTAAAAAAATTGATTCTGTAGCAGAAAAGCTCGGCAATATTTCATTAAAATCTGAAGAAAAGAAAACAGATTCTCTGAAAAATGAGAAGCAGAATATTACGATCAATGTTGTGCCCCCGAAAATTATCAAGGAAACTAAAATAATTTATCCAAAAAAAACTTCTTCGCCCGAGAAAACAATCCGCATAGGCGATATGAAGAAAAAAGGTGAACTTCAAATCGGAGTCAGCGATATAGAAACGGCGAAAAAACTGGTGAAAGAAGAACTGTATCAGCATGATGCGCTGCTGAAAAGCCAAAGTACGTCATCACAAAACGGAAATCAGAAATACGCATATCTAAATGTGAAAGTTCCGCTGAAAAAGTATGAACATTTAATGGAAAGTATTGGTTCTTTAGGTGAAATTGAGCGCGAAGACAGCCAGATTACCGAAGGAAATTACCGCCCGGAAACACTCTGTGATCTTGAAATTACGCTTTATGAAAACGAAGACAAAGCAGCTGGCGCATCTGAACCCTTAACATTTGGAGGAAAATCTGCAGCTGCTATCTCTTCAGGCTGGCATGTCATCACTTCCATCTTCCTGTTTTTCCTTCCTCTCTGGCCACTCTTTCTACTTATTGGCGGCGTTTATTATTTTGTGAAGAAAAGAAAAAAAGTTAATCCATAAAAAAAGGCTCTCAACTATGAGAGCCTTTTTCTTATTTCATGCTTACGATTTTGTCGACGACAAATTTTGTGTTGCCACGCCATGGCAAAGTACCGTTGTATTCTTTGTAGTGCAGATCAAACATTTTTCCGCTGTTGGTCTCGAGCTGTTTGAAAACTTCAGGATCTGAAACCGAAAACTCAAATTCGTAGCTGGTTATTGAACCGGTTTTACCGCGGCCAAAACCTTCCTGAATCAGTTTTCCTTCGTATGTCTTAAAAACATATCCTTTATTTATGGCATAATTCAGATAACCCGATTTTACGCCTTCCCCAAATACAAAAAAGTATTTGTACCAAACGAGAGCCGCTAAAATGACTGCTACTACTGCAATGGTAATTCCCCAAGATTTTTTCATAAGCTGTGTTTTATATTCAAATTTTATTTCGAGATACTTCTCGAGATCACAATTTTCTGGATCTCGGATGTTCCTTCATAAATCTGAGTAATCTTCGCATCACGCATCATTCTCTCCACATGATATTCTTTCACGTAACCGTAGCCACCGTGAATCTGTACTGCTTCTATCGAAGTATCCATTGCTACCTGAGAAGAATACAGTTTGGCCATAGCACCACTTTCAGAGATATCTTTCCCTTCATCTTTTTCACAAGCCGCTTTGAAACAAAGCATTCTCGCTGCGCTGATCTGTGTCGCCATATCTGCCAATTTAAACGCGATCGCCTGGTGATTGATGATTTCAGTTTTGAAGGCTTTTCTGGTTTTAGCATATTTTAAAGCCAACTCATACGCTCCGGAAGCAATCCCCAAAGCCTGAGAAGCAATTCCTATCCTACCACCATTTAATACAGCCATTGCAAAATTGAAACCAAAACCGTCTTCACCAATTCTGTTTTCCTTCGGAACTTTTACGTTATTAAACATCAAAGAATGCGTATCACTTCCGCGAATTCCGAGTTTATCTTCTTTCGGACCAACTGAAAAACCTTCCCAGCCTTTTTCTACGATAAATGCATTGATTCCTTTATGTTTCTTCTCAGGATCGGTCTGTGCGATGACGATATAATAAGTTGCTGTTCCACCGTTTGTGATCCAGTTTTTGATTCCGTTTAAAAGATAATGATCACCTCTATCTACCGCGGTCGTCTGCTGTGAAGTGGCATCAGAACCAGCTTCCGGCTCAGACAGTGCAAAAGCACCGATCACTTCGCCGCTTGCCAAAGGTGTAAGATATTTTATTTTCTGTTCCTCGGAAGCAAATTTTTCTAATCCCGCGCAAACCAATGAGTTATTTACAGACATCACCACCGCTGCAGAAGCGTCGATTTTTGCGATCTCTTCCATCGCCAAAACGTAAGAAACACTATCCATACCGGCACCGCCGTATTTAGGATCTACCATCATTCCCATAAGACCCATCTCGCCCATTTTCTTCACCTGCTCTGTCGGAAACTTCTGGTCGCGGTCTCTTTCGATCACCTCAGGTAATAGCTCTGTCTGTGCAAAATCTCTTGCTGCCTGCTGAATCATCAGCTGCTCTTCGGATAAATTAAAGTTCATAAAAATAATAATTAGATACCCGTAAAAATACACTTTTTGCAGGAATCTGAAAATTAAAATAAAATGCTAAAAAACTCATTAAAACATCACCGTCAGCAATAAAATCCTTATATTTAAAATCATTTTTCAAAATATATTAAGATCATGGCCATAAAAAGACTGTTCGACATACCTCATTATGTATTAGAAAAATTACCGCAGACCACGATGTTTGCCACCAAATACAATGGTGAATGGAGAAAAACTTCTACCCAGGAGTTTGTGAATCAGGGGAATAAAATCTCGCGCGGACTGCTAAAACTGGGCATAAAACCTGGCGACAAAATTGCGCTCATCACCACCAATTCGCGTACCGAATGGGCGATCATGGATCTTGGTATTTCTCAGATCGGTGTGGTTTCCGTCCCTGTTTACCCGAGTATTTCTTCAGAAGATTACGAATTTATTTTTAATGATGCAGAGATTAAATACTGCTTCTTATCTGATAAAGATCTGCTTGAAAAAGTGGTTAAAATAAAAGGCAATGTACCGTCATTACAGGGCGTTTTTACCTTTGATGACATTACAGGTGCCGCCAACTGGAAAGAAATTATCGATCTTGGTGAAGACGATTCTACACAGATTGAGGTGGAAGACCTTTCTAAAGCCATCAATACTGAAGATCTGGCGACGCTCATTTACACTTCCGGAACAACAGGCCGGCCAAAAGGCGTAATGCTGACGCATGAAAATATTGTTTCCAATGTACTTGGCTCAATTCCCAGAATTCCCCGAAAGAAAAGTTTAGACTATAAGGATACGCGCGTTCTGAGCTTCCTTCCGATCTGCCATATTTTTGAGCGAATGCTTTTCTATTTATTCCAGTACAACGGTTTCTCGATTTATTTTGCCGAAAGCATTGAGAAAATGGGTGAAAATGTAAAAGAAGTAAAACCACATTATATGAGCGTGGTGCCGCGTTTGGTGGAAAAAGTGTATGACAAAATTTATACAACAGGTTCTACCGCAGGCGGATTAAAAACTAAAATTTTCTTCTGGGCCCTGCAGCTGATCAGCAAGAAAAAAGAAGTTTCAAAACCTTCAGGACTGCAGGAAATTATTGCTGATAAACTCGTATTTAAAAAATGGCGTGAAGGTTTGGGTGGCGAAATCATCACTTTGGTTTCCGGCTCGGCTGCGCTTTCCACAAGATTAAATCTGATGTTTCAAAATGCCGGAATTCCGATTCTGGAAGGATACGGACTTACCGAAACTTCACCTGTAATTTCTGTGAACTCCGTAGAAAAGATGAAGGTGGGAACTGTGGGTCACCCTTTGGATAATCTCACGGTGAAAATTCAGGAAGACGGCGAAATTACCGTGAAAGGTCCGTCGGTTTTCAAGAGTTATTTTAAAAATGAGGAACAGACGCGCGAAGCTTTTACTGATGACGGATTTTTTAAAACCGGAGATATCGGTCATCTGGACAACGAAGGTTTTCTGCAGATCACCGACCGTAAAAAAGAAATGTTTAAAACGAGCGGCGGGAAATATATTGCGCCTCAGACGATTGAAAATTTAGCCAAATCTTCAAAATTTATCGAGCAGATTATGGTGGTTGGCGATGGCGAAAAAATGCCGTGTGCTTTTGTACAGCCAGACTTTGAATATGCTAAAATCTGGGCTTCAAAAAACAACCTGAACTTTGGAACAACACCCAAGGAAATCGCGCAAAGCCAGGAACTAAAAGATAAAATAGAGGCCGACATCAAAAAAATCAACGAGCATCTCGGTCACTGGGAACAGATCAAAAGAATCGAGCTAACACCGGAAATCTGGAGCATTGAAAGCGGCTTGCTGACGCCAACTTTAAAGCTAAAAAGAAAAGCCATTAAAGAAAAATTCAGCGATCTTTATCAGAAAATGTATCCTCAAAATCAGTCATAAAAAAATGCGCTTCAAAACATGAAGCGCATTTTTTTTATTATTAAATCAAATTAAAACTTGATTTCAGATTTCATTCTCTCGTTCTCTTCCATTACCAGTTCGTCATCAACCAGGATTTTACCGGAATGCTCATCGATGATGATTTTCTTTCTCTGGGCAATTTCCATCTGCTTCTGTGGCGGAATGGTGAAGAACGAACCTTTCGGAGCGCCTCTTTCCAAACCAACTACAGCAAGACCTGTAGAAGAATTTGAACGGATTCTGTGGTAAGAAGCCAAAAGTCTTTCGTCGATTTTTGAAGCGAATTCCTCAGATTTTTTAATCAGATAATCTTCCTCTTTCTGCGTTTCAGCAACCAAACCTTCCAGTTCTTCTTTCTTAAATTTCAAGTGATTTTTAAGATCTTCAATCTTTTGGTTAAGCTCACTTACCGTTTCGTCCTTCAGGCCGATTTTTGCGCCAAATTCTTTGATTCTTTTTTCAGAAAGCTGAATTTCCAGTTCCTGGTACTCCATTTCTTTACCAAGCGCTTCGAATTCTTTATTGTTACGCACGTTATCCTGCTGCGTTTTATATTTTTCGATCAGCGCACGGGCATGATTGATCACTTCATTTTTTGTATTGATCTGATCATTCTGCTCCTTAATTTCTGCATGAAATTTTTCTGCTCTTTTCTCTAAACCTTCAATCTCGATTTCAAGATCTTCCACTTCTATCGGCAATTCTCCTCTGGTATTACGGATCTCGTCTAGTCTGGAGTCGATGATCTGCAAATCGTATAAAGCTCTTAGTTTTTCTTCGACTGAAATATCGTTGGTTTTTGCCATATCTATTAGAAATAATTTACGGGGTTTGTTTTTTCGCTGGATTTAAAGACTGCAAATGTACTAAATTTTTGTGATAAAATCTGAAATATTTGCTCGCTGACCAATTGCTCAGATTCATAATGTCCTATGTCACAGAGCAGCATTCTGCCTTCCGCCAGAAAATAATCGTGATACTTCAGATCGCCTGTAATGTATGCATCACAACCTTTTGCCATCGCTGCCAGAATTCCTGAAGCGCCGGAACCACCCAAAACACCTACTCTTTTTATCTTTTTTTGATTTAGATCTGTATGTTTAATAATTCTAAGATCAAATTTGTTTTTTATTAACGCTAAAAATTCTTCTTCCGACATTTCATTCTCAAATTCTGCAGACATTCCCAAGCCTGAATACCGGTTTTCATTTTCAAGCTGATAGATCTGATGCGCCACCTCTTCATACGGATGCGCTTCCTTCATCGCGGCGACAACGGCATTTTGTTTATACGATTCAAAAATCACCGAGATCATATTTTCATCGGCATTTTCGCGTACATTTTTTGTCCCGGAGAAAGGATCAGAACCTTCTTTCGGTCTGAAAGTTCCCGCACCTTTGATGGTGAAACTGCACTCATCATAAAATCCTATGCTTCCGGCGCCAGCATTCAGTAAAGCCTCTTTTACTTTTTCAGAAAAATCTGCAGGAACATATACCGACAGCTGTTTCAAATTACTCTTTTTAGGCTGAAGAATCTGCAGGTTTTTTAAACCCAAATAATTGCAAATCCCTGCATTTACGCCAAAAAAGTCATTATCAAAAGCTGTGTGAATTGCGTACACGGCAATTTTATTTTCAATCGCTGCTAATACCGCTCGTTCAACATAATTTTTACCGGTAATCTTTTTTAAACCAGAAAAAATAACCGGGTGAAAGCAAACGATAAGATTGCAGTTTTTTTCTATTGCTTCTTCCACCACATTTTCTAGCGCATCATGACAGACTAAAATTCCGCTCACATTGCGATCCAGACGGCCGCAAAGTAATCCCACATTATCAAAATCTTCTGCCTGAGGCATTGCGATCTGTTGCTCGATCTGAGAAATAACTTCTTTTACTGTCATAATATTCTGTAAGTTTGTTACGAAAATACTGATATTTTGCTGAACCTGAAAAAGATCAATTTTGTAGAGCCGGAACATCATCTGGAAGCTGGCGATGCGTACTGGAAGCGTTTTCTTTTCCGAATCATCAACCGTTCAGATACGCGTCTGGGCAAGCTTTACGACGTGTTTTTACTTTGTCTGATTTTCCTGAGTACAGCGATTATTATGATGGAAAGTATGCCCAAACTTTATAAAAGTTATCATGCGTATTTCATCATTTGCGAATGGGTGATTTCCATACTTTTTTCGGTTGAATATATCGTGCGGATTGCGGTGCTAAAAAATAAGAAACAGTATGTCTTCAGCTTCTTCGGAATCATCGATTTTCTGGCAATCGTACCGTTTTACCTCAGTATTTTCTTTCCCGTTACGCGGTATTTTTTGATCTTCCGCATGCTGAGAATGCTTCGGGTTTTCAGAATCTTCAACCTTCTGGATTTCATGAATGACGGTTATGTGATCGTACGTGCTTTAAGAAACAGTTCACGCAAGATTTATATTTTCCTGTTATTTCTCGTCATATTTTCTGTGATCGTCGGGTCTATGATGTTTATGGTAGAAGGCGGAAGACCGGGTTTTGAAACCATTCCACATTCAATTTACTGGGCTGTGGTTACGGTAACCACTGTGGGCTATGGTGATGTTTCTCCTGTCACATCAATGGGAAAGTTTTTTGCGGTGCTTCTTATGCTGGCCGGTTATTCTATTATTGCTGTTCCTACAGGGATTGTGACGGCAGAAATGCGAAACAAGCGGCAAAACCTCGAATTAATCTGTGAGCGCTGCGGAAATGAAGACATTGATGACGATGCGCGTTACTGTAAACAATGTGGCAAGAAATTAGCTTAGTGTACTGAAATAAAATCAACACAAATACTTACATTACGTTATGGAACCAACCGCCAAAAACAAACCCAATAAACTGGTCATCGTACTTTTTTCAATGATTGTACTGCTGATCGTCGCTTATTTTTTTATTGTCATGTTTTTCCCTGCGCTCGCCGAAGGACTTACACTGGGAACGATAAAACCGACAACACCAGACAAATAATAATCTCAACCAATTTTAAAAAATCAAATCACTCTTCTCAGAGTGATTTTTTTTGATATACAGTAAAAAAATAGCGGTCCGAAGACCGCTATACACTAACCCAAAAATATTATTTATGGCTAAATAATTATTTCTTAATTGTTTTGATGGTTTGTTTTGTTCCGTCATTCATATTCAGAACTACCATGTACATTCCTGCATTCAGTTCAGATAACTGAAGTGTGGCAGTTGGTTTCTCAAATGTTTTTACCAAACGGCCTGCAACGTCAATTACAGAGATTGATTTTACATTTTTTATATCTGAGATATTCAATACATCAGAGAACGGATTTGGATATACCGAAAGGTTATTTTTCGCAACAGAAGTTTCTGTAGTTCCTAAACTTGCAGTATATGCTGAAATCTTAAACTGGCCATCAGTAGCATTCGCTGTACTTCCATATCTCCAAACACTCACCAAAAGTGTAGCTCCAGGAGTCTGACCCGTCATTACCACCTGAGAGAAAGCATCTACGCCACCGTCGTCATCACATAATAATGAGGTTGTTGCGTTACAGTTAGCAAATACTGAAATTACTGTATCAAGCAATGGTGAACCGGTTACAGGACCTGTCTCGATAGTCACGTTTCCTGACGCAGGAACAACAACGCTGTACCAAACATTCCCTCCTACATTTGTTGTGGTAGACAAACAACTAGCTGCAAGCGCCGGGGTATTTGTAGCACCAATTGTAGTTCCTGTCAATGGATTCTGACTAATTGAGCTACCTACAGGTAATGCAATAGCACCAGAGCAATTATCATTTGCAGGTGGTGTCGCCAGAGTTGTGAATGACAAAGGACCTGTCCAAGTACTGTTGGTTCCCGTAGAGCAAGAAGAACGCACCCAAAAATAGTAGGTAGTAGAAGGAAGCAAATTTGTTAAATTAGTTCCATTCGGCGTATTGCTTCCCGTTGGCGTTGTTGTTGCCGTAGGCGCAGTATTTGTCGTAGATAAATAATACTGATACGAAATCGGAGTTGGGGTTTGCAGTGCCCAGGATACCGTTGCAGAATTCGTTGTGATATTGCTGGCTGCCAAAGTATTCGGTGGAACACAAGACGGCGCTGCTGTTAGAACAAGATTAAAATCAACATAATTACCATAAGGAGCAGGGCCGCATGGCGTAATAGCACCGGAATAAGAAACTGCAGTTCTCATTCTGTATGTTCCTGTTGCAAGAGTTGCCGGTAAAGTTATTGTACCAGAATTGGTAGCTGTGTACGATGTAGTGGCAACAATAGTTTCGCCTGCATCACTAAAATCAAGATCATTATTCAAGTCAGCCCACACATAATAATAGTATGTAGAACCACCCGCAGCGGCTAACGAATAATTAAATACTCCTCCAGGATATGATGTAAGTGCTGTATTAGTGTTTACATAAGCTGCGTAAGATGTAGCTGCATAATTTAAATTAGTTGTCGCTCCAGAAGTAGTTACAGAATTCAGATAGTAAGAAGTAGATAACGTTCCTCCTGCTGGTAAACATGTACCTGTAAGCACTGCCAAAGGACCACTCCAAGAACTTTTATCCGCTGCAGTACAAGATGATCTTACCCAGACATAATATACTGTATTTGCTGTCAAGGAAGCTATCGTTGCACTTGTACCTGTCACATTAAGTGAATTAGTAGCATTCAGAACTGTAGCTGAGGTAGGCGCTGTATTTGTTGTACTGTAATAAACCTGGTACGATGATGCCGGTGCCTGCGTAGGTGCTGTCCAACTAATAGATGCTGAACTTAACGTAGACCCAGTCGAAGTTAACGCTGTTGGAGCGTAGCAAGAAGCTACCTGCGTAAGTACAACATCGTCCACATTCAGATACCAATCTCCAGTACCGATATTATTAACGCGGATTCTGAATTTAAAATCAGCACCTACAGGAACTGCTGCAGCAGCAAGATTTCCTGTAAAATTAGCACAAGATGCAGATGCCGCCGTCAAGTCAACTTGATTTCCAATCGGTAGATATGTCGTACCTCCATTGACAGAATACTCCACTACAAAGTTACCACTTACAGTTCCTGAAGTACCATATGGTTTTGCATTGTATTTAAAACTTAATGCTATTGCCTGACCGTTTGATATCGTATTCGAGTACGTTAGACTTGCTGTTGGCAAAAGGCTGTAAACATTCACGCTTGCTGCATAAGTTCCTGTGCAGGGAAATCCAGATGTCTGGGTAACAAAGAAGTTGGTTGATGCCATGCTTGATGGTAGCGATCCACTTTCAAAACCTTCATTTAAGACAATTTGTGCATTGGCTGATAGTCCAGCAGCCATCATGCACATGAGTAGAATTTTTTTCATAATATAAAATAAAATTAGACAGTGAAGTTACACAATGATTATCAAAATGATGATAATTAATTAAAATAATTATTATAAAAAACAATTTAATCCCATTTAAAATACAATTATGATAATTCACTTTACTATTGTCTAATTATAATTATTAATAATTTCCAACATTAATTGCTTTATTTTACTAATTTTCGCCTTATGACTGTTAATTAGTTATTAATAAACCTCTTATGGTATATAATTCAAACATACAGAAGTAGAGTTATTCCTTTAAAGATGAAACAAAAAATTTACTAAAAGTTTATTATTTTAGAAAATAATATTGCGAAAACGTCAAATAATATCCATTTCAGGCGTTTTATTTTGCTCCTTTACACTTTAGCACAAGCAATAGAACTATTTTTTACCAAATCTTCACAACCAATACATTTCGTTTACATCACCGAAACGCTCAGTATTCTAAATTTGTAAACCATATTAAATACAGCAACTTTCAAATACTAAAGTAAGTACAACCACACCAGTTACATCTTTATTTCGTTTATTGATCGAAAACTTATAATTTATTATCAATTATGTAAAGATTGATCAAACGTTAAATATTTTTATTTCCTATCCTTTTTGATACCACATTGACACTCTATAGTGGGAGTATCTATGCTTTATCTATAGAGTATCTATGTTTTAACATGGTAGAATCGTTGCTCCAGTTGCTTTGAAGGCCGATTTATATTGATTATTCAGATCAGATCATGTATTTTTGAGTAAAAATCAAAACAATTTTACTCTACTAATCTTGTAGTGATAACGCAATCATAATTTAAAAATATTAACAGAATACTAATCGTTGAAGTAATTAGTCATCGCTATAGCCTCTTTAAATTTCAATTTAATTTAAGATTTTTGGCTATGAGGTTCTCAGTTAGTCTGCTCATTCTTATCAGTATGTGCAGAGTAATTTCATTTATGACCGTCGAATGGATAACCTTCAACCTTTTCCTCTTGCAGTTAGTTCATCAGGGTAACCGTTCCGTCTTTTATTTCTCACATTCTGAGATTCTACATTTTCATTCAGACAGAGCTTTGAGACGAAATCGATAAGGTACTTTAGATAAGGATCGCCTATGGCAAACCGGTATTCGAAATTTGAAACTTTGACAAAATAAATATTGGAGCGGAACTAATCCCTTACCTCTGTTCCCATCTTTGGAACGCAATCTTTTTCACATCGGTTTTGGGAAAAAAGTTAACCCGAATATATGATGTACCTGATTCTTTTCTTTATTATAAATTGCCTCAGACGCCTATACTCTAAAATATAAAAAAGAGCTTCTGATATTCTTCAGCCTTACATTAACCCTGACTTATAACGGCCACTACTCGAGTGATTCATTGAGCTTATATTTACGGTTTTAGAGATCCGACTTTCATCTTCCGACAGAAATCTTATGAAATTCATCTTTTTGCGTTCATAAATTTCAGGAATACTTTCCTGATTGTTTTTCTATTACAATTACCGAGTTCTCCGAATAAAGTAATTTGTCGGAGATAAAAGTATTCGCGTTCCACTTGGTCCGTATACTTTTGGGACATTTCATAATCCCATTTACAGTTCCTAGCAAAGGCAAAACTGTAAAAGGGAAATTGATGGGTGATGCAGCAGAAAAAAAATGCATTTGGCGGCAGTAGAAATTTACCGGAAAAAATATAACTACAGGAAAGTCAAATAGCAAACCGTTCCCTTCGTATTGTTGACAGAGAATTTTACCAAAAAAAATTAAAAAAGCCCGTAAATTCACTTCTTTTTAAGTTGATAATTTCAGTAATTTTTGAATTTATTTTGCTCGACAGATAATGAGTTGATCCGAATCCTTTATCTAGAACAATAAAGTGCAACAATTTTGGTATTAATCTATTTTTCTACGTTTTAATATCGCAGACAAAAAACTAAAACAATTCATCAGATCAAAATTTCATCACGAGGATCATCAATGTTTTTGATAAAACTCAGACATTTATGATTATTCCACCATTGATTATTTCTCAAGGATCATCGTCACACCCTGACCTCTTGCAGCGCATATTGAAATAAGACCTTTGCCAGTTTCTTTTTTATCTAACAGCTTAGCGAGTGTGGCAATAATTCTGCCGGCGGTTGCTGTAAATAGATGTTCTGCATCAAGGCTGCTTCCCTTACGTTAAGTTTATTTCTGTCAATGGCTCCTAAAGCTTGATCTAAGCCAATGTTTCAGACCTCTGAAAGTAAATGGGAATTATAGTTGAAAAAACGGGCACCGAAACGGTCATTTCTTAAATTAATCTGCAATCCAATTGTTATTTTCGACTTGTTGCGTAGTGCAGTAAGTTTCTGCTAGCTTTGTATTCAATTAAACTGCGTCTTTAAAATATGAAATACTTTAAAATTATTATTCTTTGTTTTGTAATAGCCTCTGTTGTTAGCCTTACCGGCGTGTTTATCATGAAATCTACTAATATGATCGGTAAAGCGGATACAGATTTCAGAAATCTACCCTATGGTATTGCTATTGGCATTAATCTCTGTTTTTTTCTAGGGAGTTTTACGATTTTGCTTAATATGAAACAAAATATTGCCGGTAATATCGTATATCATGCGTTAAGTTTTTTTCTGTTACCTGGCTTGATTGTATTATTTTTTTTATTTGCCGGGTGGGATGAACTTTGGCCAGGAGTATTGTTTTACATTCCCTACCTGATTGTCCTGTTTATTTTTTTTGTTCGTTTAAAAAAACAAAATATCAGTAACCATAAAATTTGAAATTAAATTAAGTATTTCTGCTATGCTGTTATTTGCAGCAAGTTTTGTTGCTATTGCAGCGGTAGTTCAGTGTTAATTTTCTGAAGTTATTAAACGGTATAGTCCCGCAGCTGAGCTGTATGGATCTCATTTTGTGCGCTTTTTTAAGGCTTGCCAACATGTGTATCGATCATTTTGCTAGCCTGCGCGTTTTATTTCCTGAGTAGACATCATGTTGCACAGAAAAAACAAATGGCTTTTATCTTGAAGTTATGCCAAAAGCTGCGACGCTATCCTTGTATTTCATGCAAGTATTATTAATCTGAGCTTCTAAGCTTGCTATGGCAACGCTGGCTGTATTACCAATACCTGAATTCGAATCGGTAATAAATAGTGTTTTATTTTGTAAAAAAACCCATCGTTTTGATGAAACACCTAATGTTTACAATATGATTTTTTAAAGACTGGCTAATTTGCAGCTTATAAGATCTATCTAATATCAAAGCCAGCACGACATAAAAACTTCATAAAATAATTACAAGCAGAATATACAGCATATATATTTCATTTATTTTATATTATGATGCAAGATCAGCTGGATAATTTTTCTGGTATGCATGGTAGATATATAATTTTGTTATTGCGAAAATAAACTTAAAACTGCTTTAAATATATATTGCAGAGATTCGAAAACAAAATTATACTTTTATACAGCTTAAAGAACAAATGATTTTATAACACCAGGAAATAATAAACTGAAAAAGTGTTAGCATTAATAACGTTTCGAACAATACCGTCAAATTTTCATGATAAAAATAAAGTACGCTCATACCAACATTATAACGAAGGACTGGAAAAAACTTGCAAAGTTCTATGAAATCGTATTTAACTGCATACCAGTTCCACCTATACGAACCTATCAAGGAGAGTGGCTTGACAAAGGCACCGGTGTTGTAAATGCTGATTTACAAGGGATGCAATTACGTTTACCCGGATGTGGCGATAATGGACCAACACTCGAGATCTATCAGTATTCAGAAATGATAGATGCTGAAAGACACATAGCTAATCAAAGAGGATTTGGACATATTGCATTCCAGGTAGAGGATATTGCCGGACTTTTAGCATTAGCATTATCGAATGGAGCATCGAAGATTGGAGAGCTAAGCGAACATCATTTTGATAATAAAGGAGTTTTTAAGTTTATTTATATCTCGGATCCTGACGGAAATATAATAGAACTCCTAAACTGGAGTTGATATTGATTTAGCAAGCGTTGAAATTGACACCAAAAATTTTTATGGTTTAAATCCTTCAGTTATAATCCAGTTTAAATCGCATGATTATGCGAGAGATTTCGAACTATAATTCCAATAAAATGATTTAAGAACAGGCATTTTATTATAAAACATTCTACGCCTGAATTCCTGAAATATCCTGTAGCCGCAAAACTTAAAAAGTCAGCAGAGCTGCCAGAAAAATATATTGAATTATAGACACATAATGAGCTAAGCAAATCCCTGTAAGGAGTATCAGGGGTATGATTTGGGCAGCTGCAGATATATCCTAACGTCTACATGCAAGTATTATTATCTTAGCCCCGTAGCTTGCTATGGATGCTGGCTGCCTTTCCAATTCCTGGAGTCGAACCAGTAATAAATACTGTTTTATATTATAAAAAAACCCATAGGTATGAAATTCATTTGTTCAGATTGGCAAGCATTTAATCGTATCTACCAGCCTCACTTACTGATCATTTACTGAGAGTTAAAATTAATGTATATAATATCTCCGACCTCTTTTTCCGAGAGAATTCATGAGTTTAAATAACTGCAGATGTCGGCATTATGTCCATAAACAAGCTGACAAATAAAAATTAAAATATGGGGCTTTATCGACTGAAAATGTAAGCAATGTTGCAGTATCAGGAATTGAGCACTATTTTTTAGTTTATTTCTTCTGATCTATGAGTTCCAATGCTTTCAGTAGAAGCAGATCCTGATTATCTCTGATACTCTCAACGGTGGGGCGTACGAAAATGTCAGGCTGAATACCGATTCGCTGGGTTTCATCACCATTTGGATAATAAATGCCCAGTCCGGAAAAAATTAGTTCGCTTCCGTCCGTCATTTTAATGGAGGTCTTATTCCCGTCCGCCCCCGCAGTCTGACTTCCTACAAAAATGACGTTAGGGACTTTTTTGAATATCATTGCCCAAAGTTCAGCTGCACTCTGTGTGTACTCGTTGATTAAGACAACAACCTGACCTTTGTAGGCATTTGGATTATTCTTACCCGCAAATTTGTAGGTTTTGTCAATGATGTTATCGATAAAGCAGAATTTGNTTGATTAAGACAACAACCTGACCTTTGTAGGCATTTGGATTATTCTTACCCGCAAATTTGTAGGTTTTGTCAATGATGTTATCGATAAAGCAGAATTTGCCGGGCTGGCTGAAATCTGCTTTGGTCATAATCCCGAAATGTTCTGGCTTACTCAAAAGGTAATCAAAGATCTTTATCAGTGATCCGTCATTATTATAGCCTCGGAGATCGAAAACCATTCCTTTGGTATTTTGATACTTTTCCATNCTTACTCAAAAGGTAATCAAAGATCTTTATCAGTGATCCGTCATTATTATAGCCTCGGAGATCGAAAACCATTCCTTTGGTATTTTGATACTTTTCCATTAACGTTGGAATCTCCGTTTCTTTTAAAGATGCAAATTCAAAGTATACCTTGTCATCAAGCGGAAAGCTGGGATTCAGACGGCTTTCTTTTTCATTATATGTCAGGTACGTGTACTTTTTATTTTTGTAAAACAGCTGATAATTCGGTATGCCATCCTTGTCCCATTCATTCTGAAAAATGCGCTCAGTTCTTTCCATCACTGTTTTGAAAGCTTTTCCATTCTTTTTTACACCTTCTACTGTTGCTGTCGGGTCATTACTGCTGAATAGATAGCTNAATGCGCTCAGTTCTTTCCATCACTGTTTTGAAAGCTTTTCCATTCTTTTTTACACCTTCTACTGTTGCTGTCGGGTCATTACTGCTGAATAGATAGCTGTAAGCCTCACGTAATTTTACTGATTCATTGGAGTARGCAAAATATTTGGAATTGATATTAAGAGATTTAAGAACAGAATTTCCATTGATCTTTGTAATGAKATCTCCAACTTCAAGGTTGGCTTTCTTCATCTTGGTTTCATCTTTAATACCAGTGATGACGACTTGGCCGTCGGCGATCTGAAAAATAAAAGGAGCAGATAATTTTCCGACTACATCGTACTGTAAAGTTTTCTTTATTTCAACATGGCTGTCCTGAATTTCAGCAGCAAGCTGCATYACWGCAGATTTGTARTCTGYTTCTGTTTTTATCTGTTTGAAAACAGGGATGTACTTTTTCAGAACCTGATCCCATTTTTCATCCAGAAGATATTTGTAGGGATAAAAGTATTCGATCGCATTCCAGATTCTGAAGAGTTCCAGCATTTTAATTTCTGCAGAAAATTGMGTGTACGTTTTTTCATTACTGCTTTTGAAGCGRATGCTGTTTTCAACGGGATTGGAGTAGAAAGATCCTACGTTTTTATGTTGGGTAATAAGATCCAGCAATCGTTTTTTGTTGGTAGGATTTATTTTATTCAATTTTTTAATCCACGAATCATCATAATTACGAAGGGTAATGGAGTCGCAGTCTGATTTTATGATAGGGATTTGATCAGACGAACGTTGATCTGCCTGTCTCATCCAGTTGGTTATTACTTCGTCAGTGGTAGATTTTTTTGGATTGCTGATAGACTCCAGCAGGACATTATCCCAATCTATTTTTCCCATAGAAGCTGCCGGATGATAATATTTGATCAATCCCCACACTTTAGCTAAGTCATACAATTCACGGTCAGAGAATCTGTTGGTTTGAGCTGACAGGAGAGATGTTATAAAGATCGAGAGAAAAATGAGAAATTTCATGCGGTTAAATTATTGTTTTATTATAACGAATACGGTCTCCAAATAAAGTAAANGACAGGAGAGATGTTATAAAGATCGAGAGAAAAATGAGAAATTTCATGCGGTTAAATTATTGTTTTATTATAACGAATACGGTCTCCAAATAAAGTAAATTTTTATTATAACATGCTAAAAAGATTAAGTGCTTTTTATAATGACAATGGGAAACGTATTAAAGTTACAGGGATTTAGATTTTAAATAAATAAAAAGTTTTGTCACGCTGTTTTCAGTATAGGAAATAAATAGGACAAAAATCTAGCTGATTATTTTTTTAATACTGATCTTTCTTTTAAAAGCTAATGCTAAAATCTCCCACTGTAATTGTGGTGTAATCCGTGAATCCAGTAATCTATTGAGGTCTGTTATAATCTAATTATATATAGTTTTACCGCAGACACAAGTTGCATTTCCATGATGCACATTGATAGATAGTCGCTTAATTTTAATTAATGTATTAAGCTATAGGTGAAAATTGTATTGGTAGATTTAAGTTATTATCGTTTTTATTTTTTGTACTTTTCATTGCTATATTTATGATTTCCTTTACTGCGCAAAAAGCGACCTCACTTCAAATGAAAAATATTGAATTCACGGAGATTAGAAGAATGTACGGTAAAATGAATTTGCCCGAAGCAACAATTTTAAAATCAACGAAGGAAGTACGTGAACTGTACAGAAGTTTAAAGGACGTAAAATACTCCAGATCTACTCCTATACCTGTTTTGGAAAGCAAAGAATCAATTATCGTACTGAGACCAAGGCTTTATCAATTGAGATACTACGATATACAAGTAGAAAAGATATCAGATAACGGAAATGCCAGTATTGTTTATTATACAGAAATAGAAAATTGGGAATACGTCGATGCTAGACAGTCCCAACCTATTTTAATTATCAAATTGACACACACTCCAAAAAAAATAATTTTAAAACCTTTAAAAAAGTAATTATGAAAAAATGGTTATTATTGGTAGTCGGTTTAATCTGCGGGTCAGGCTCGGTCTACTCGCAACAGAATCGATGGTCTACAGCAGACAGAACGGTAAATGAAATCCGAGACCGTGCAGTATGGGTAACAGATTATCAACTTTTTAATCTGAATCTGAATGAATTAAACAAACAGTTGGCAGAGGCTCCTGATGGCGCTCTGTATCCTTTAGCAAAAGGTATCCTGATAAAATTCCCGAACGCAACGGGCACATTTGATACCTATGAAGTAAAAGAGGCTTCTACCATGAGTCCTGAACTGCAGAGCAGATATTCAGAAATCAGATCATACAGCGGTCACAAGATTGGAGATCCATCAACAAACATAAGGTTTACGGTAGATCCTGTTTTTGGTTTAAATGCTGTTGTACGAGGCGTGAACGGAATGTTTTATATTGACACTTACACAAAGGACAATAAAACCTATATTGCCTACAACAGAAAAAATGCAGTTTCATCAGCAGGATTCAATTGTCTTTTTAAAGAAGATGAAGCTGCCACCCAATCATTAAAAACAGAACTGGAAGGAAAAACCGTCATCGATGGTTTAAAACGCACCTACAGATTAGCTATCACTACCACCACAGAATATTCTGCATACATTGTTAACCAGGCCGGTCTGAATGCAGGAACAGATGCACAGAAAAAAGCGGCTATTTTAGCAGCGGTAAACCTTGCAGTAGCCCGTCTGAATCAGGTTTTTGAAAATGAAATTTCCGTTAAACTGCAGCTGATTTCCAATACGGATGCCCTCTTCTTTCTGACCACAGACACTTTTGATGCGCTCGATGCAGGACAAATGATCGATGAAAATGTAACAGTTACCAATAGCGCGATCGGGGTCAACAACTATGATATCGGTCATTTATTTTTTCAGGCAACTCAGGGAAATGACAATGGTTTAGCTTACACGCCTTCCGTTTGTAACAACTCTGTAAAAGCAGGTGGTGTTACCGGTTCGGGTATTCCTGTGGGCGATCCGTTCGTAATTGATTTTGTAGCACACGAAATGGGACACCAGTTTGGGGCAAACCATACTCAAAACAACGCCTGTAACAGAAATACAGCTACATCTATTGAACCCGGAAGTGCCAGTACGATCATGGGATATGCCGGAATCTGCTCTCCAAACGTCCAAAATAATAGTGATGCTTATTTTCATGCAGTAAGTATTAAGGAAATGTATACAAGAATTACAGGCGCAGGGAACTGCAGTGTCAATGTAGCGACAGGAAATAATGAACCAACCGGCGTAAATGCAGGTCCGGACAGAACGATTCCTATAAGCACACCTTTTGCACTGACCGGTACAGCCACAGATCCTGATGGAAATGCTATGACGTATAACTGGGAACAGACTGATTTTGGCGCAGCACTCATGCCTCCAAGACCTACCAATACAGTTGGACCTATGCACAGATCATTGTTCGCAACAACATCTCCTACAAGATATTTTCCAAGACTTTCAACGATTATAGAAGGGTATGATCCGTCAATTCTTACGGCAACAAATTACAGATCTTGGGAAAAACTGTCCTCTGTAGCAAGAACGTTAAACTTTTCTTTACTGGTAAGAGATAATAATCCACTGGGAGGACAAACGGGTCGTGATGATATTTTACTTACCGTGTCTCCTACTGCCGGACCTTTTATTGTGACTTCTCAAAATACAGCAGGTACCGTTTGGAATGTGGGAGAATCTAAAACCATTATGTGGAATGTAGCAAATACCAATGTTGCTCCCGTAAGCACTGCCAATGTTGCAATACTGTTATCAACAGATGGCGGACTTACGTTCCCACAAACACTGGTTGCAAGTACTCCAAATAACGGTTCTTATACCTTTACCGTTCCGGCAGGATTAGGAATGAGCTCAACTGCAAGAATTATGATTAAAGCGATTGACAATGTATTTCTGAATGTCAATACCACCAATTTCACAATCAATTCTGTCTTGGGTGTCAATGAAGCTGAAAAACCGAATGATGATTTCGCCATCTATCCAAATCCGTCAAACGGAATTTTCACACTTGAAACCAATTCAAAAGATAAGATTTCATATACAGTGTACGCAATGGACGGCAAATTAGTAAACAGAAAAACAGAGATCCGAAGCAGCAATGGGAAGATTTCTGAAAAAATAAATCTTTCTGATTTGCAGTCTGGAGTCTACATTATTCAGGTAGAAAAAGAAGGACAGAAAATTTCTAAAAAATTAATCGTCAAGAAATAAGACCTTCAACTTAAAATCTTTAGAAATTTAATCATAATCCGTCTCACTACAAATGTGAGGCGGATTTCTTTTATTAGGTTTTTAAAAGATAAATGCAACTCGTAGTGCATTATCAAATTGATAAATAAAGTTGATCATTTTCTGCAGAGATTTAATTTTATAAACAACTAAATACCATTTGATTAGAGGTAATCCTGTTCCATTCTCCAATGCTCAAAGCCTATTCCCAAAGGAAGTTCACAATTTATTTTTATTTGTTTTCAGTTTGTTGTTAACACGATGGGCATATTTTGTCAATAAGGTGGCAGTTATTTAAAAATAAGTATTTCAAAGTACTGAACTATTAATTGGTAACATTTTCAAAAAGTTATATGATTTTTTAAAACTATGTAGTGACTCAAGTCGTAGATAAAACTAAACACAATGATGAATCAGCTTATCTATCTTAAGATATTTATTNCAAAAAGTTATATGATTTTTTAAAACTATGTAGTGACTCAAGTCGTAGATAAAACTAAACACAATGATGAATCAGCTTATCTATCTTAAGATATTTATTATCAAAGCCATCGACTGGAAAGCAAGAAACGGAATAGTCATTTTACGAGTGTCTCTCGGAGCGGTATTTTTTTGGTTTGGATTTGTAAAATTTTTTCCAAATTTAAGTCTCGCCGAGGCAATCGCATCTAAGACAATCTTCGCACTTTCCGACGGTTTTATAGATAAAAACATATCGATGCCGGTACTCGCTATTTGGGAATGCGCGATAGGAATTGGTCTTTTNGTATTTTTTTGGTTTGGATTTGTAAAATTTTTTCCAAATTTAAGTCTCGCCGAGGCAATCGCATCTAAGACAATCTTCGCACTTTCCGACGGTTTTATAGATAAAAACATATCGATGCCGGTACTCGCTATTTGGGAATGCGCGATAGGAATTGGTCTTTTGAGTGGAAGATTCATGAAAATAACACTTTTTTTATTATACCTGCAGATGATCGGTACACTTACACCTTTAATAATTTTCCGAAACGAAACCTGGTCAGGAGTTTTTCTTGTGCCCACACTATTAGGACAGTATATTATCAAAAATGTAGTGCTGATTTCTGCGGGCATCGTAATAGGAGCGACTACCAACGGAGGAGCTTTGATTTCAAATCCTAATGTTGCTGTAAAGGCAGTTCATCTACAAACTCTATATTTTAGATACAAACGCCGTTATAATCAAGATCCTAAGTATAAGATTTANTTAGGACAGTATATTATCAAAAATGTAGTGCTGATTTCTGCGGGCATCGTAATAGGAGCGACTACCAACGGAGGAGCTTTGATTTCAAATCCTAATGTTGCTGTAAAGGCAGTTCATCTACAAACTCTATATTTTAGATACAAACGCCGTTATAATCAAGATCCTAAGTATAAAATTTAAAATTATAAAACGTTATTAATTCTGGATTTCATTCATTAGTAGATTTTCCAAAACGACGGTATAATCATTGATACTATCAAAACGCTACATCAAAAGATAATAAACCATCAAAAGCTGTTAAATCCTGAATATATTTCAGGATTTAACTTTTATGATCAAGAAATAATTTATCTTAATAAAGTCTGACGAATCTATCCTAATCTTTTATTTTTAAAAAATTTGCCACACCATTCAAAAATTCAAATTATCTGTTGCTTGAATTACATTTATCCATAAAAATTAGGTAATCAAATTTTCTTCAATCGATTCTATAACCTTTAAAATAAAGTTATTACTAAATAATCAAACTTTTATATTAAAGATCATAATGAAATCCTGCTCAATCCTAAACTCAGTATTAAGATAGATAACTTGTAATTTTTTAATTTTAATTATATAAAATCTTCAAAGTAAAACCAACAGCTTAAAACTCCTAATCTAATCTTTAAGATGAAATCCATTCTTGTAATTTTTATAATATCTGTACACTATCTGTACTGGTCTCCTGTACAAGAAATATGAATCAAAATTCTATAACTCTTAACAAGGAAGATATCAGTGATGATTATTTTTTAACAGAAGAATATCGATCCCGATTGACTCCAAATACCATTCTTGCCATTTTGAAGGAGAGAAATAAAGAATATATGCAGGATGATCTTACTATACGAAACACTTCGAAAAGAATTGGGAAGGCATCAATCGGACAGTATCCGGCATCGGTCATTTTATCTTTTTAAGACTCCAGAGTACCAGTAGAGTATGTCTTTCATTCGGGATAGGCAATTTATTTGTTGCACGAGTAGCAGGTAATATAAGCAATGAAGATATTTTAGGCAGTTTAAAATATGCTTGTAAGGTTTCCGGTGCAAAGGTAATAATCGTTAGGGGTCATGAGAATTGCGCTGCAATTAAGTCCGCAGTTGAAGATGTAAGATTAGGAAATATTACCGCACTCTTATTCAAAATAAAACCTGCTGTGATAGAGGCTTCAAACAATTTTTCTGGTGAAAAAATATCGAAAAGCGAAAAGTTCCTTGATTTAGTTACTGAAACCAATATTCATATGACTATCAATAACATCAGGCAGAATAGTGCTATTCTAGAGGAAATGGAGAGAAATGATCAGATTAAAATTTTGAGCGCCGAATATCAGATGGAGAAGGAAAACGTGGAATTTTTCAAGCACTGATATATTTCTAATCATATAGATATTTTTCGCACGAAACTTTAAAACACTCACTTTTTATCTATAAAAAGCGTACATTGGCTACAATTCAGTCTTTTTTATAATTTTATTATAAAAAATTAATTGCAGTTGTATACATTATTAAAGCATTTCTTTGCGCACATTTATTTCTAAAGCTAAAATCAAAATTCGTTTTATGACCATTTGTAAAAACTGCGGAAACTCATTTGACGGGAACTACTGCAACTAGTGCGGTCAGTCGGCCAAAACCAAAAGGATCAACCACGAATTTCTATGGGAGGATGTTCAGCATGGTCTTCTGCATTATGATAAGGGAATCCCTTATTCCTTAAAAAAACTTTTCGGAAAGCCTGGTTTTGTCATTGATGAGTACATTGCGGGTAAACGAGTCAATCATTTCAGACCGATTTCGATGGTAATTGTTCTGGCTACGATCTACGCTATGATTTATCACCTTTTGAATCTTAATGACAGACCAACCCTCGATCAATCTTCCGAATTGATTGTGGAAAAGGTATTTGAACATTATTACTGGTTTGTCGTTGCGACGATCCCGATCTACGCACTTACAACGTTCATTATGTTTAAAAAAACAGGATATAATTTTTTTTTTGAATTTATCATTTTTGAAGCTTTTAAGACCTCACAAAGTCTGGTAGTACATATACTCTTTCTTCCGGTTCTTTACTTCTTTAAAGATCGTTCCGTATTTAATACTATATCACATCTGCTTCTGGTGCTGGATTTCATACTAATACTTTGGATCAATAAGCAATTTTTCAAAAATCTATCACTGTCGCAGGTTTTAATTAAAAGTCTGGCAAGTTATCTCATGTATCTTATACTTTCCTTAATACTTATTGTAATCATAATTATACTATTTGGCCTTGACCGTTGAGATATTTTTTTAAATAAAAAAGTGAAGCGGTAAGGCATCACTTTTATGTTTTAACTGTCAATTTTATATGAACAGGTAATAACTGATAAACATTTATTTACAAATTCATTTTTTTTCGTAAAAATAGATTTTATAACTAATGTAAATCTAAGCTTCTGAACTACTGCAGCTTTCTCACCGAAACATTTGGCTCTTCGCCCTGTGGTACAATGAAAACCGCATTGTCACTTACCGTATCTCCCAGATCAAGATAATATCCTGCGACTACAGGAAGTACTGAACTTACATATTTACCTTCTTTGTTGTATGCCCAATACGTCACATTAAGTGTATGTGCTTTTGGTTTCAAATCGATTTTCTTTGATGTAAGTTTGGCTCCTGTGGCATTGATGCAGTTGATTTCAACCAAAGCGTTATTAATAACGATCTGAGGAGCGCTTGCAAGTCTCATATTAATGCTGTTCCCACTTTTATTGGTTGCCGTAGCAGAAACTTTGTAGCGGTCAAAATTTTTACCACCCACGGTAACAGATTCTTTATTCAGGATATTAAAACTGACATCCAAACCATTGACGTCTACTGTTCCTCCATCAGTAATTTTCTGTCCGTGTAAACTGGTCAGTGAGGAGATTGTAAAGAATACTGCTAAAAAAATAGTTTTTTTCATGGGATTAATTTTAAAATGAATATGATTTTGATGTATCTGTATCAAAGAGTTTTACTGCATCGGTTTCCGGAACTTCTTCAGTTGGCTTTACCAAAGATGGATTTGATGGATATTTTCCATTTTTATTCATCAGTTTTTTCCAAGAATTGCCTTCCTTAAACCATAGTACTTTCCATCCGTTTTCAGTTTGCGAATCTACAGTTATCGGAGTCCGGATTACGGTAAATCTGTTGATTAATTTTAATTTGCTGTCCAGAAGTAACAAAGTGCAACCACCTGAACCACAGAAGTAAGGGGTGTAGAAACTGATGAATATTTCTTTTTTAGCATCGCTGTTTAAATCAATTTGCTGCATATGAAATTTTCGCTCTCCCGGATCAATAACCCTGAGATCTTCAGGTTTCAGATATTTCGAAATGATATAATCTTTTAACTTTAATGCCAATGAATCTTCCGATTTTATTACAGATTTAACAGCTGAGGACGCACCAGTGTCCACGGAGCCCACCGGCATGTCTGAGAAATTTCTCTCCTCTACCGCTTTGTAGGAAGTTTTATCGCATGAAACTATACTAAAAAAGATCATGCACATGAGAGACGGGAACAAAGAAAATTTTTTCATTTGTTTGATTTGGTAAGTAAAGATAATGAGATCGTTTTAAAAATTTGTAAGACCATATTTTTAAACAGTATTGTGAACTCTACTTTTCAAGAAGGATTATTATTAAGGATTATTATTTTAATTAAACATAAAAAGTACAGACTAAAAAAAACAGTCTGTACTCTAAAAATCAATTATTCCAGCGGTTATTTTTTTACAAATGTTTTTTGAAACCGTTTGCTTGCTGTGTTAACCACGATAATGTAATTTGCATTGGGTAATGACTGTATATCAATATTTTCGTCATAATTCCCCATTGAAGAATTTACTGTTTTGTAGAAAACCACTTTTCCTGAGAAATCGATGATCTGCACTTTGATTTTATTTTGAGTTGATTTCAGTTTAAAATTAATTTCCTTGCTGGCCGGATTGGGATAGACTTTAAATTCTGATTCACTATCGGTAATTTCAGTTACAGCAAGACTTCCACTACTGCACTGCGGAATTCTGTTTACGCCATCAATTCCCCAGACTGACTGTACGGGAATACATAGCCAGTTAAGTACAGTTGGAAAATGATCGGTCTGTCTTGGTGTATTCAGATAATTCTGTATGGTAAAAGTTTCTGATGTCTGAAGATTTCTCGTCGGAGAACCGGTAATTGTTGCATTATTGCCTAATGGTCCTGAATCTGTCAAAGTATTTCCAGAAGCTTCAGTCATTTTATAATTTGCCAAAAGATTAGCGTAAAAAGGATGGGAACTCGTGACGTCCTGATTAGCCCACTGTAAAATGGCTTCATTCGACAATTTCGCATTCCAGATTCTTATATCTTTATAAGAGGCAGCGAGGTTGACACTATAGGTATTCGTACCGTCCTGATTGATGGTTAACGGTAGATTTGAAGTGATGTCACCAATGGTATTCAATTTTCCAACAGTTACAGGAACTCCGTCATCATACATTGTCGCAAGACCGTCTCTGTCAAACGTTACAGCGATATGCTTCCATTGGTTAGTTACAAGTTTTCCACCCGTTAAGTCCAGTCTGTTGCTTCCGTCACCGATATTCATTTTAAAATTCTGGCCCGAAGATCCTGAAATTACAAAACCTTTATTGTAACCATTATTCCAGTTTTTATTGCCGATAAAAACCGGGTCACTTGTATAGTTCGAATTAGGTTTTATCCAGAATTCAACCGTAAAATCCTGTGTTGCTCCAAAATTAAAGCCACTCTGAACGGAAGGTTTCGCATAAGTTCCGGCGGGAAAATTTACCCGGTTATACGTTGGTGTATTCTGATTTTGCGTTTTGCTGATTTGCTGAGACGTAAATGATGGATTCGAGTAAATTGAAAAAATATCTCTCTCAGAAAGGTTTGCTCCACCGTGGGCTGTATCGGTAGCCCCATGATCAGTGGTAACTACTACCAACCAGTTTTCATTATTATAAGTACTTCTGTTTTTCATCGCTGTCAGTATTTCACCGACATAAGTATCTGTTACCTGAATAGAAGTTACATATTGGGGCACAGCCGAAGAGAAACCGTACGAATGTCCCGCGTGATCTACGTCATCAAAATCTACAAAAAGTACATCAGGATTATCGTTTTGCAGGGCATTAACCGCTGCATTTTTAACTGCAAGATCAGTTGAGAAGTTGGTTTTTACATCTGCATTCTGAATAATAGTATTGTTGATGGGAGCCCAGTGTGCCAGGGAGATGGTTTTCAAATTTGCATTGTAGGTTTCAATTCTTGAAAGAAAATCAGGATAAGCTGTAAAATTGGGAGCCGTAAAATTGTTATCCTGTACATTATGTTTATTATGGTATACTCCGGAAAGCATCGTACTCCAGCCGTTTCCACTCCATGTCGGTGCCAGCGTTATCGCATCTAAAGAATAGATTGCAGTAGGCAATAATCCCTGGATGTTAGGCGTGTTCGATGACATCATCACATCAGGTCTGCACCCATCTATCCCTATGAACAGGACTTTTTTGGTCTGAGCACTCATCATTGCGCCGGTTATGAGCAGAAGAGAAAGAAGTTTTGTTTTCATAATAACTATTTTAAAGATTTAATTTTGGAATTGAGTTAAAACTGACTACAGAATTACTTCCGTAATCAGTTTTTTGAAGTAATTAAAAAAGAATATATTCAGCCTCTGATAGGTTGTTTAAAATATGATCAGGTGATGCCAGTTCAAGTTGTGCTCTGGTTTGTGCACCGCTCAAAACGGCAATTGTCATTCCGCAGCCTGCGTTTTTCCCCTCCTGAATATCGATGGCAGAATCTCCAGCTTTCAAAACCTTTTTGGGATCGGTAATTCCGAATTTTTTCATCGCAAGGATGATCATTTCGGGGCTTGGTCTGCTTTCAGAAACATCGTCGGCAGTAATAAGTGCATGATAATGAACATCAATTTTCCAGTTAAGTTTTGTGAGCAATTGTTGGGCAATTTTCTGCGTGTAGCCGGTATTTAGAACCACTTTTTTACCTTTAGATTTTACTTTTAACAAAAATTCTTCAACTCCGGCGATGGGTTTTACGTTGAGATCGTTATAAGCAAGAGCCAATTCATCAGAAAACTTTTCGAAGATTACTTCCGTATCTTCTGTATTTCCTTCTATGTTTTCCAGTAAATTTTTAATAGCTTCCGCTTTTTCCATTCCGGCACATATTTCCAGAACTTTATCTAAAGTCACCTGATAACCAAAGTCAGTGACTGCTTTTGTAAGTGTTTTATACACTACATTATCTTCATCGATCGTTGTTCCGGCCATATCCAGAACCAATAATTCTATCGCATTCATTTTTAAGAGTAAATTTTATCAATATTAAATTTTGCGAAGCCGCCGCTTCCTGTCATTCCTTTTCCGCCAATACCTGTCACAATGTGAATGTTGGTCGAAACATTGTGCTCAAAAATATCTTTAGTTTTGCACTGAGAATAAATTCCAAACCATCTTCTCTGAATTTCGTAGGTTGGCAAATCGATTATTTTTTTAGCTTCATTAATCATAAATTCGTCGATATCCATATTTAAATCATAACCAAGATCATCTGCATTTTTGGCATCTGCGTATTCGTGAGAATCGCCGATAATAACAGAGCCATCCAAAGCCTGTTTAAATAAAATGTGGATTCCGAATTTCTTTTCAAATAAGTTTTTGTCTTCTCCACTTTTTATTTTGTCAAAAGATGCACATTCGGTAAATGACTCGTATCTTCTGATGGAAAGTCCGGTCAGAATATTTCCAGGAAGTGAATAAATTCCCTGCGGTTTGGTCTGAAGCATTTGCAGTTTGCTGACTTCAAGATCACTTTCATTAAAAGTTTCAGGATATAATGTTTTAAACTCGTGTCCGCCACAAATGATGATTTTAGATGAGTTGAATTTCTTTCCGTCTGCTGTCAAGACAGTACACTGAGAATTATTTTCATTCGTTTCTACCACAGTGGTATTGTAGAAAATATCCAGGCCTTCCTGAGTTTTCAGATATTGATGAAGTTTTACAATCATCTCGCTGGAATCAACTGAAATCTCTTGTGGGTAAAACAATCCGCCTTTACAGTAATCAGATCTGAGACCGTCAAACTTCTGGATGCATTCACTTTTTGAAAGAATGATTGATTCGTAATCATTGTTTTTGTTAATTTGAGCCAGTTCTTCAATCAGCTGCAGTTCCTCATCATTTGAAGCAATATAAACTGAACCATTTTGTCTTACGGTCAGATCGGCTTTAGACTGTAGATCTTTATAAATATTTAAACTTTCTTTTCCGAAATTCTGCCATTTAATATCCATTCCCGATGGAACTACCTGTCCGAAATTTCTTACGGTTGCGCCCTGGGGAATAGAATTTCTTTCCAGAATCGCCACTTTCAGATTTTTCTGTAAAGCGTGGTATGCGTGGAATGTTCCTAAAATTCCGCCACCTACAACGATTAAATCATATTGAGTATTCATATGTATTATTTTAAATTTTAAAAGCATCAAAACGAATTACCTGTGATGTTTCTTCGTCTTCAGCATTTGACTTTGACCTCGATTTTTTTTGGAATGCTAAAAATGCAACAACAGAAAAAAGTAAAACGATTGCTGCAATGATATAATTAAGATGAATATAAAACTGAAGCCACGAGCGGTCTTGTGATCCTAAATTTTTCAGAAACAGAACGGAAACGCTTCCCAAATATCCAAATGCGTCAACGAAATAAATGAAGAATCCTACATTTCCTTTTATTTTAAAAGCAGCAATCATCCGGTCAAAATAAATTCCGTTAAAAGGAATATAACAGAGATACATTCCGAAACCAGATACAGTCATCCATAAAAATGGAGAAATGATGTTGCTCTGAAATAAAATAGTGGATAATGCAACCAAAATAATTCCGCCAAAAAGAATATAATGATAGTATGCAAAGGCTTTTTTATTGTTTTTTACCTTAACCATAATACCAAGAATCAGTAAAACCATTATCGAGATTGGAACTTCCGTCAAAGTGAAAACTGAACTGTCTGCGTTACCGCTCATCTCATCCCAAATCTCACGGCTGAAATTATCACGGAAATCACGCAAAACAGTAAGACCAATATAAAGGATCGTGATGCTGACCAACGGGAGGAAAAACCTTTTGACCAAAGACATTCTTTCCTCTTCACTCAAAGGTTTTCTTTCTTTTTTAAGAGTGATATCTTCTTCATTCGGAGCCGGAATTTTATTTAATAAAACCGCAAAAATAATCAACGGAATAATGAAAAGTAGACCTGTTGCAAACGGCATCCAGAATTCCGAAATTCCAAAACTGTCCATCAAAAATTTTCCGGCAGATTTTACCACTCCTGAAGAAACTACGAAGCTTGAACAGAGAAATAATCCGATAATTTCGGTGGTTTTTCGTCCTTCAATGTAAGAGAAAACAATTCCCCAGATCATGCCCAAAGGAATTCCGTTGATGAACATGAACAAAATATTGTATGGCGCAGGAACGACTGCAAATCCCAGCAAAGCAAGCTCGGCAATTCCGATAAAGACCAAAAGAAAAAGAATTCTTTTCTGAGGTTTCAGTTCTGAAATGAATTTAATTCCGATAAATTTTGAAATAAAATACCCGACTGCCTGAGCGATGATAATCAGAATTTTATAATCGAAACCAAAAAACTCCAGATTGCTGAATGAAGCTACAGCAAAAGGTTTTCTGAAGGCATACATGCAGAAGTAGACCCCGAAAGCAGCGATGGCCGCTTTCAGAGTTACATTCAGTGTATTATTTTTTGATGGAGTAATCATTATTTTAGAAATTAAGCTTTACCCCAATGTTTCCTCTTACACCGTAATATTCCACCTGTTCCGGTCTTTGCTCGTCTTTTCCGAAATGATAAATCAAAGGTTTATTCAAAATGTTGTTGACATCGGCAAAAACAGTGATATGCTTATTGATTTGGTAAGATGTTCCAAAGTCAAGATTGCTGTATTTTCCGTAGTAAGAATCATAAAGATCTTCTTCAGCATATTCTACTGCAAATTTCCCTTTGTGATTGTAAGCCAGTCTTGCATTGAATCCTTTTTTCTCGAAGAACAACTGGATATTGTACAGTTCTTTGGCCTGGTAAGGAAGTTTTACCATTCTTCCGCTGGGCTTTTCCATCTCAGAAGTCATAAACGTGGCATTCAGCTGCGTTCCGAAGTATTGCAGGAATCCCGGCAGAAAATCAAATCTTCTGTTGATTCCCAATTCGATTCCGCCTAACCAGGCTGCTTTTCCGTTGTTGGGAGCACTGAACTGTACACCAGTGTTTCCATTATAATTTCCGATAAAAGAATCCTGAAAAATAGGATCAGTAATAGATTTATAAAAAACCCCACCGCTTAAAATCCCGACATTTGAGAAATAATATTCGCCCATTAAGTCTAAATTGACCGAGTAGGTCGGGTTAAGGTTTGGATTTCCACCCTTAAACTCGTTGTCTGCTTCAATGTATGTTCCACCTGGAGTAAGGTCTCCGAAATTTGGTCTTGAAAAAGTACGGGTTGCAGCAAAACGTAAATTGGTTTTGTCGTTGATCATATATTTCAAGTGCAACATTGGTAAGACAGCAAGATAGTTTTTGACATTTTCAACGGGTGTTAAAACATCTTCAACAACATTATAACCCTTTACTTTGGTATGAGTGTTTGATAATCTCAGACCTCCCAGAACGGTTATTTTGTCACTGATTTTATATGTTCCCATTCCGTAGGCGTCGGCATGCTTTTCGAAGACGTCGAAATTTCTTCCTAATGCTTTGTTGTATTCTAATGCCTCAGAATCGGTTTTGTTGATGGTTAAATTTCCCTGATTCTGGAACCAGAACTGATCCATTCCGCCTGTGGAAAGTACGGGACCGAAAGTATTTCCGATATTGGTATTCAGTTCGCTCAGATAATTCGCTGCTCCAGGTTGAGTGGTGATATGCTGACCGAAATCTGATAATAAGGGAGCCGTGCCGTTAGACCAGTTATAGAAAATGTCAGAGAAGCGGGCATTTCGTTCTTTATCCCGGTATTTTAAACCGTATTTTAAAGTTAATTCATCCGAAACATTGATTTCGTGGTTGAAACCGGCAACAATTTTATCTTTTTCCTGAACATGCACTTTGTAAAATTCCAGATCAGTGAATCTCATTTGAGAAGCATCCATTTTATAATTCGGGTTGCTGTAAAAACCAAATAGTGCATCGGGATCTTTGTAGTCTAACTTTCCGCCATCTGCTTTCCAATAAGCTCTCGGGCCGTTTCCTTTATCAGAAATATAATTTGGATTGATTCCCACACCGTTTTGGGTGTATTTAATAACATAGTAAGAATTATTCTGCTTATCCGGAATGTTACCGTATTTAAAAAGGTTGTTGTAGTAGGAAAGATCCCAGTCAATTTTACTTTTGTTTAACTGATGAACTCCACCCAAAGAAACTGAAGTCAGTTCTGTAATCAGTAAATTGTGAATATTCTGAAGCTCAACTCTGGCCGTATTGTTGGCCGCACTGAATTTATCAAACCGCACTCTGTGTTTGTAGTGCGTTTCGTCATCAGAAAGCGTTCCGTACATTCCTTTCAAATACAGGGTGCTTTTTGGTGACAGCACATATTCTAAAGCAGCGTTGGCTCCTGTGGTTTTTCTTACCCCATTATAATCACGGAGTTCCATTCTGAAAACCCCTTCGTCACCGCTTCTTCTTGCTTCAAAATTATCTGTTGACCAGTTTCTGATGAAGTGCGAAAAATTAACAAGATATCCGAACTTCTTATCTTTCGTTCTTCCGCCGTAAAGCAGTCCCAGATTATAAACACCTTTGTCAGACTTTGCATTGTAACCTGTCCCCAAAGTTCCTCTGAATTCCGTTTTCATCGGAGGAGTTTTGGTAATGAAGTTGACACCTCCGCCTATACCATCTGCTTCCATATCCGGGGTAAAAGATTTGTTGACATGAACATAAGAAATCAATTCGGTAGGGAAAAAATCAAAAGCTGTCGCTCTGGACGTGGTCTCTTCTTCAGCGGTTGGAAGTCTGTTTCCATTAATGGTTGTGGAAGCCCAGAAAGGCGGAAGTCCTCTTAAAGAAACGAATCTTCCTTCGCCCTGATCACGCTCGATAGAGACTCCCTGAACTCTCTGTACAGTTTCCGCTGCATTTCTGTCCGGCAGTTTTCCGATGCCGTCTGAAGCAATGACGTTTGAAATATTGATAGCATTTTTCTGCATATTCAATGCCCGGGCTTCACTGTTTTTCAAAGATCCAGTTACTACAACCTCATCAATATTTTTCTGTTTCTGAAACATTGAAATAATTCCCAAATCAAGCGACTGATCTGATATCAGATCAACAGCCATGTTTTGAGGTTCATAACCGATGTATGTAAACTGTAAATCGTAGTGACCAGGTTTCAAATCATTGACAGAAAATTTTCCGTCAACATCTGTGATTACAATTTTTGAGCTTCCATTGATTTTAACCGTAGCGCCCGGAAGTGGCTGATTGTTATCTGAAACCGTTCCTGTGACGATTTGTTTTTGTGCCGACACAAATATGGTACAGCAGGCAAAAAGAGGAAATAAAGATTTTTTTATAATTGTTTCCATTGTTTACATATATTAAATTTCTATTGCAAAACAACTCATTAATTTTAATATATGTAAAATTTTAATATTAATTTATATTTAATAAATAATGGATGAATATTAACTCAATCTTACGGAATCAGGATCTAAGTTCTATTGAAACTCAAATGATTAAACAGTTTAGAACACTGTAAATTAGGGAGTTATTTGAATAAATAAAAAATGAACTGCTGATAAGCAGTCCATTTTGTGCAAGGTTATATTGTCGAATTTATATTAACAATTTTAAATATAAAAAATCTAAATTTTACTATTTGTAAACTTTTACAATAAAAAGAAAGAAAAACTAACTCAGTTTTCAACTTTTATCAGAGTAAAAATAAAGCACCAACATCAGACAGTCTTCGTCTGAAATACTGACCGGAACATGAGGTAATTTTCCATTGAAATAAAGCGAGTCGCCTTTGTGAAGCTCAACTTCTTCATTATCTATGATGTATTTTACTTTGCCTTTTAAGATATATTTAAATTCCCAGGCATCTGTAATTACTTTATCTCTTTTGGAGTTGGGTTCCAAGGTCAACAAAACCGCTTCAAACCCTAATGAATGCAGACTTTTGCTGAAAATATGCATATATTTAAAACCTTCAGCCTCTACTTCTTTTTCTATAACCTGCTGATTTTCTTTCGGTACAAAAATAAATTTTGCATTAGATTTTTTCTCAACACCTTCAAAAAAATAACTGGCATCAATATCCAAAGACTGTATCAGTTCAAGTAAAACCGGCAACGAGGGAATCGTCCTCCCGTTCTCAATTCTGGAAACCAAACCATTGCTCACGCTCGCTCTCGTAGCAAGATCATTAATAGTAAGATTATTTTTTTTTCTTATATCCTTTAATCTTTTTCCGATACCTATTAAAAAGTCACTCATGTTATCTACTGTTTCAGGCTATTGTATTTATAGTGACTGTAAAAATAATAAATAAATAAAATGTTAATGTAAAAAAAATTTACAAATAGTAAAATACTTATCTATATTCTAACGTAATTTGATGAGACTATGCTGCTTTAAGACCTTTTAGTGTAGCCATTTCCAGTCTTTAATTGTTGAAGATTGAGAGGAAAAAATTAAAAGTAGCAAGACCAAATCCTGCCGTACACAGGGGAGGCATCAATGCCGTTGCAATAGCAACAGCCGGAATAGGATTTCCTTTTTCTACCCTTGTTATGGCTATGATACCTACCAGACCACCAAAAAAGCAATCAGAACATCATAAATGTTGGGTGAAGTCCTTGCCAAAAGTTCTGATTGTACGTCCTTAACAGGAATGATGTAGAAATAAAATCCAGAAACCTATAAGCTCACACTGTTGCGATGATAAGATTTTTGAACGATTTTTTGAGCAGAGGAAAGTTATAGGTTCCAAGAGCAAATCCACCTACTAAATATAAAAGAAGTAAGTGAACTGCTGACCGTTGTGGAAACTGTTAAACTTAAAATGGAGATAACAAGAATAATGGATCTGGTAAAAGGGAATAAAATTCAGATTTCTGCTGCAAAGGGTTGATACGACGGGTATAGATATCCCGGTAGCAAACGGTAAAATACATCTTAGAATGTATACTCCTAGAAGCGGTAACGGACCTTTTCCTGTCATTGTATATTACCATGGTGGTGGATTTGTCATAGCTGATCTGGATGTCTACAATGCATCAGCTCAGGGTATCGCTGAACAAACTGGATCAATTATCGTTTCTGTCAGGCACCTGAACATAAATTTCCTACTGCGCACAATGATGCGTTTGCTGCATACGAATGCGTCGTAAAAAATGCAGCTTCATTTAAAGGCAATCCCTCTAAAATTACAGTAGTAGGCGAAAGTGCCGGTGGAAATCTTGCTGCCATTGTATCGATTATGGCACGTGACAAAAAAATCATGATGCCTTTATATCAGGTATTGGTATATCCCATTACACAATCTGATATGAATACTAAATCATATGTTGAATATGCAGCGGCAAAGCCACTCAACAAACCGGTGATGGAATGGTTAACCAAAAACTATTTAAACAATATGAGCGAAGCAAAAGATACAAGAATGTCACTGGTAAATGCCAATTTAAAAGATGTACCACCGACTATAATCATCACAGCTCAAATTGATCCCCTTAATCAGGATGGAATCATGCTTGCTGAAAAACTTTCTGATGCGGGAGTTAAAGTTGACAGTAAAAATTATGATGGCGTAACCCACGAATTTTTCGGAATGGCGATTATTGTACTTGAAGCAAAAGAAGCACAAGCCTATGCTGCTGAAAAGCTTAAAGCAGCATTGAAATAAATAAACCATAATTAAGCTTGTAATCTTGAACGGCGTTCGGGATTTTTTTATGACCATAAGCATAAATTCATACAGAAAAATAGTGGATATTTCGTATTGGAATTATTGCAAAGAAATTATTGTATTAAAACTGTCAACATGGAAAAAGAAAAATATATTATTCTTGATGCTGAAGATAATTTTTACAAAGGTGAAGAATTTTTTGTGCATAGTTCTCCTAAAGCTCCGATAACTGTTGTATTTGAAGACACCGGTGAATTGGGATGTTTTTATGCGGTCAATACAGATCTTGAAACTGAAATATTTGATGAAATTCTTATATATAAAATTCAAGAAGGTCAGATTTTTTCTAAAACCACTAAAATTCAAATTTATTGGACAGCAGATTATTTAAAATCGCTTCTTTATATTAATTATATCTGTGAAGCAGTATTGGATTTTCAAAACAACAGTATGTATGCAAGAAATCCAAGTTTGGATAAATTGTTAAATACGGCAGATTCTAAATTAAGAACCCTGAACGATCAGATATTAAATTCAATAATACAATTTCAGTAGTTAAATTCTAATATTGACATCATATTAAAATAATTGATAACTAACTTAATTAACTGTAAGGTATTTCTATTTTGATCAACTTAACTGACTTTTAAAGGAAATTAATTATTACATAAAAAACCCCGCTAATAGCGTGATAAGCATTATAAAAAATGATTTACAAATAATATTTAGAAGATTATAAAATCTATAATTTTAATGGGTGATTATTTTTCATCCATACAATTGCTTTTCTAAATATCCGTATATGTACATTATCGCAGTTAGCAACAGGTATCAGATAGGAAATAGTAGCTGAATCTTTGAAGTTACACTCCTGAAAATTGATAATAATTTCATTACGATAGATTAATAGTTGCTTCAAACAGATTGTCGAGGAATAAAGCATAGAGCTATTAAAATCCTCCATGTTGCAGTTATTTATAATTTCATAATCTTTTTCTCTCATAGTAATTTGCAGAAGCACTAAATTATAATTATTATTTATCTACCATATTCTCCAAATCTAATCTAAGAACTTATCTGTAATTTCACGTCTTTGCTTCGCAACAGTATTAGTGTTATGATCATATTTTTTTTTTCATTTTCTTTACCAAAACTTTGAATAGCATCTCGGATTATCACGATATCTAATCAGCGTTCTATATTAATAGATAATAGTATATGAAGTCATTTTGTTATTCTTTCTGCACTTTCAGCTTATATATAAAATTTGCTGAGAATCCTTGAATGTTAAGTTTGTTGAAGAAAATGATAAGATAAACTGATATTTAGTGTAACTCTTCTGAAAGTTTTCTTTTAACCGGGGAATGATAACTGAAACTTATAAGTTTGACCTCATTGTATTATATCAATTTCGAAATGGCAATAGATACTATTTATAGGTTTAAACTTTGTATCGGTAGTATTGAAGAGGAGTGTTCTTGGTTCGGCTTATTCTAGTATTTTATTATCAGAGGTCAGGTGGCATAATAATGACAAAATGAAATTAAAGAATCATTCCGACTTACACCAAAGGCTCACTCAATAGCGAAGTAGCTTGCTGGCTTGCAATTACTATTTTGTTATGATCCCAAGAAAGGAGTAGTTTTGAAAGGTAGTATTTGATTTCCCTAACGCATAATTGCCGGTACAACATTTAGGTTTAAAAAAAACTCTGGCTAATAATTTGATAATTTATCGCAATACTATTCATATTATCTTACAAATGAAATAAATCTAAAATTATTTTAAACGTGATTATAGCAATTATATGAGTTTTTTATCTACGGATCCGTATCTAATCATTTTTACAGTAATTGGAATTATTTCTTTTAGTATGGCTTGGATGCCACAAATTTCACAGAAATAGGAATTTCATATTCTATATTTTATGTTGCAGCAGGATTTCTACTTTATCTTTTAATTCCTGATCTACTGCCGAATCCGCTTCCACAAAAAAATGAAGGTTTAACGCTCCATCTTACACAACTGATTGTTATTGTATCTCTGATGGGTACTGGCATAAAAATCGACCGTGCATTTTCTCTAACAGCCTGGTCGTCTCCCTTGAAACTTGTAGGAATCACCATGCTTTTATGTATTGGCGCAGCAACGTTTCTGGGATATTATTTCCTGAGTTTAGGTCTTGCATCGGCAATATTGCTTGGTGCGGTTTTAGCTCCTACTGATCCCGTACTTGCAGCAGATGTGCAGGTTGGCCCTCCAAACGATCAGATGCAATCAGAAGCAAGATTCACTCTAACCTCTGAAGCTGGATTAAATGATGGGATAGCATTTCCGTTTACTTGGCTTGCTATTACCTGTGGTCTTATACTTTCCGGAAAAGAAATTAGTTTTTTTGGTTGGTTTGCCTTTGATGTACTCTACCGGATAGTAGCCGGTATATTAGTAGGATATATTTTTGGTAAGGGTGTCGGTATTTTGTTATTTAAAATAGCTAAAAAATATGAGACTTTAAAAACAAGAGACGGTCTTGTTGCTGTGGCAGCTACCTTGTCGGTTTATGGTATAACAGAGCTGATACATGGGTATGGTTTCATTGCTGTATTTATATGCGCGATTACACTAAGGCATTTTGAGAAAAGACACCAGTTTCATGATAAACTTCATGCCTTTACCGATCAAATTGAAAGGCTGCTGTTATGCTTGCTACTAATTGTTTTTGGTGGAGCTTTAGCTATGGGGATACTAAACCCGATTAACTGGAAAATAATTTTATTTTCAGCAATTTTTCTATTAATAGTAAGACCATTATTTGGATGGTTGGTATTGAATAATGGAAAGATAGGAAATAAAGATCGGCTTGCTATAGGATTTTTTGGCATCCGTGGAATGGGCTCAATATTCTATCTCGCATTTGGATTTAGTAAATTTAATTTTGACCATAAAGATACGCTATGGGCTATCGTTACCCTAACTATTCTTCTATCAATATTAATACATGGGGTAACTGCAAAATTTGTGATGGAAAAGCTTAATGAAAATGACAACGCAAATTCTTGACAAAAATTAATCGTTTTTTGAGACTTAATCCTACGTTTTGGGGCTTAGCCGAAGATGGGAATTTTAGCAAAAAAAGTTCAATAAAAAATCCTAATCTTAAACCATAAAGACCCTTGTTGAACTAAACCTCCGGTAGCTTTTCCCCTTCGCCATTTTATWAACTTTGGTAAGACAACAATAAAATCTTTAAAATGGCTACAAAAAAAAATCTCCGGAGGAGTTAAAGGTAAACAAAATTCTGAACCGCGCCTCGAGCGAAGTTAGTGGTTTTGCAGAACTGCTGCGACGCTTCGAAAGAAATATTTCSATCCTGGGCAGGAGCTCCAAAACGTTCGATAATTATTCCCGGCATGTGGCGGCCCTGGCGCTGCACTTTGGAACGTTACCCACCGAGCTGGATCCGGAACAGGTCAAAGATTATCTTTTTGAACTGCAGCAACGCTCCAAAACCCCTTCTCAGTCGTATTTTAAGCATACCGTTTACGGACTTCGGTTCCTGCTGAAAACCGAAGGTTTGCCTTATGGTTTTCTGCACCTTCCCACCATTGCTAAAGTAAAGAAACTTCCTGTAATCCTCAGTCGGGAAGAGATCTGGCGTATGCTTCAGGCCGCCGAACTTCTGAAACACAAAMTGCTCATCGGTTTGATTTACGGGTGCGGCCTCAGGTGCATGGAAGTTCGGAGTATCGAACTCCGGCACCTGGATTTTGACCGAAAGATGCTTCACATTGTACAGGCAAAAGGTGGCAAGGACCGGTATGTGCCWTTATCGGAACATTTGATCCGGGGACTGAAAACTTTTATTAAAGTTGAAAATCCGGATCAGTATTTATTCAATGGAAATCAAAACAGAAATATTGAAGAGATTGATTTAAAAACAGATCAAAGCGCTTTRCAAAAACCTGATTTTGATTCCCGCCACAGTCAGCGCGGTGTGCAGTGGGTGATTAAAACCATCTCTAAAAAAGCCGGCATCACCAAAGAGGTGCATACCCACACGCTACGCCACAGTTATGCGACTCATCTGCTGGAAGACGGTGTGTCGATCATTATGGTTCAAAAACTTTTGGGTCATGAAAGAATCGAATCGACCATGGAATATCTTCATGTCTGCCAGCTCGAACATAAAACCGCTCACAGTCCTTTGGACACAGTATTCACTTTATGCAGCAGGAATGCAGGCCCGAAGTAATGACGGAAGTGTAGCAGAAGTTCTTCGCAAAATCAATTTATCGACCCATAACTTTACAGCTCATCAGGAAAAGACGCTGCGGGCTTTGTCCAACTGCCGAACGGCCGCCTTGGGCGGCCATGTGGATGCGTGTGACGGTTGCAGAAACCTTGTCATCAGCTACAACTCCTGCAGAAACCGCCACTGTCCCCAATGCCAGGGTCATAAGCGGGAAGAATGGATCCAGAAACGCGAGCAGGAATTATTGCCGTGCAGTTATTACCACGTGGTTTTCACCTTGCCTGAAGAACTCAATGGTTTGGCGATCTCTCAACCGGCATTATTGTATAAAACCTTATTTGATGCAACTTGGGCAACTTTAAATCAGTTCGGTAAAATAGAACAGATTGGGCTCGGAATGATTGCGATTTTGCATACTTGGGGACAAAATCTGAGCCTTCATCCGCATCTGCACTGCATTGTTCCGGGCGGTGGAATTGATCAAAATGGTAAATGGAAAAAGAAAGTAAGAACCGATAAATATCTCTTCTGTGTAAAAGCGCTTAGCAAAATTTTTCGGGCAAAGTTTGTGGGTTTATTAAGAGCTTCCGGAATTAAAGACCAGGATTTAATGGATCAACTCTTCACCAAAAACTGGGTGGTTTATGCCAAAAGACCATTTGGCGGCCCGAAACAGGTGATCGAGTACTTGGGGAGATACACTCACAAAGTCGCCATCAGCAATCACCGCATAAAAGAAGTGACGGATCAGCAGGTCCGTTTTGAGTACAAGGATTACCGCAAAGGCGGCGAAAAAAAGGAAATGACTCTTGCAAACACGGAGTTTGTCCGGAGGTTTTCGATGCATATTTTACCGAAAAGATTTGTAAGGATCCGGCATTACGGCATCCTGAGCAGCAGCTGGAAGCGTGGGAAACTGCAGTATTTACAGGCAGATTTAAACATCCGGACTCCSGAAGCAAAACCCAAAACTTTGCTCAATAAATGCCGGTGCTGCAAGCAAGGGAATTTAGTCACCATTGCCCTTTTCGGCCAGCGCGGTCCGCCGCAGGAATATCTTTTCGTTATCCAACCATTGTCTGCAAAATAACCTTTGCCGGTAAGGGAAATCATGTTCTGCAGCGAAGAAAAACCGCAGAAACTACTCCCAAAGGCTACCAAAATGCCACAAAAAAAAGCAGTCATTCCAAAAAACTGCTTTGTTACCCTAAATCCTAMAATCGMAAACTCCATAGACGGCCAAAAAGCTCCCGGAGCTTCCGTTCAACGGGCTTTCATCTCGTGTCCTGCGGACAAGACGAAAGCTTAGTTATTGTGTGCTGGGTTTCTTCGTCAGTCTAAGCTTAATTTATTATGAAGCTGTTTTGTAAACAAAGGCAACCTGTCCAAATTCATTTACAGAACTTTGACAGGCTGCCATTTTATAATAATTGTGGTATGYTTATTTAGCCGCTAAAACGTCCAATTTCTCAATAGATGGTGCAGTAGCCAACAATTCAGGTGCATTTTCCATTAACGCCTTTGCAATCTTACCACCAAGATGTGCTTCTCTSCCTTCTTCATCTGAAAAAGTGTCAAAAATGCCAAATGTAGAAGCGTCAATACGGAACGCATACCACGTAACAGTACCTGCTTCTTCATTAGCGAGTGGCAATGCACTTGTGATAAAGGCTTCAACATCTTTTTCTTTTCCTGCTTTAGCTTCTAGTCGAACTAATAATCCTAATTTTTTCATGTCTTTTTATTTTTAAATTAAACCAATTTTGTTTTAACAAATGTAGCACCTTTAAACTTGTGTGCTTTTTTATTTAGTTCAAAAACTTATGAAAAAAGGTCAAGTTTTCATCATGTTTTTTGGACTGTAACCAAATTCGTTTTTAAAGGCTGTGCTAAAATTTGATAAGCTGTCATAACCAAAGTCCATATAGATTTCTGATGGGGTTGCTTCATTATTAAGCAATAATTTTTTGGCTTTGTTGAGTCGTTTTAGTTGAAACCATTTTCCYGGAGACTCTTGATATAATTGTAAAAATTTCCGCTTAAAAGTAGACAGRCTCATATTACATAGAAAAGCGACCTCGTCAATATTCAAACTCGTGTACAGATTTTTTTCAATGACCATTTTAAAAGAAAATTCTCTTTCATTGATTAATAATGAATGTAGATAAACAAAAAAACTTTGCCCATACTTATCAGCCAGATACAGCATAATTTCTTCAAATTTCAATTCCAGAATCTTTTGAGAGATTGTTTGATTCAAACCATAAATTTGTTGAATAGAATTAATAAAATGGATAATAAAATTGTCTTTTTCCATAAGGAAATAGGGACTACTGGCCGCTGATTTATTTAAGTCATTTGGGTTAAATAAATGCCCATATTTCAATAAAAAATCATTAATGTTTTTTTGAGAAAAGAAAAAGAGTAGGCAACTATAACTATTTGCCCCTACAATTTCTGTTGTTAAAAAATTCCCCGATGCAAGAAGCAAGGATTGTGTATYATCGATCGAAACGATGTCATTAGAAAAGTGAATGTCCTTTTGTCCGTCCAACAAAAAACTGAATACATTTTTGTTTAGGTTAATCTTATTTTTGGAAACAAGTTTATACGCCTCGTAGTTAGCAATTTGCAGGTCTGAAGTGTCCGTGTAGTTATTTTCAAATAAATCTTCTGGCAAATTTGTAATGTCCATGATAGTGTTGTTTTAAAAAACATCTTGGCATTGTAAATATATTAAAATTCTATTTCAATAATTGTTTGCTCAAGTTTGGATGAATAGGTCGTTTACCTTTGCACACAACGGGCCGCGTATTGGCGATAGTGGCGGATTAGAAAGCCTATACTTTCAATTTTGCATTAAGCTAAGCAACAGCCTTTTATTATTTTCTAAATTTATGAAAAAAGGAAATATAAAAGGCTGTTGCGACTAAAAAAGGAGCTTTCAACATCTTACTTACCCGCCATTTCGCCAATACGATGTTGAACTAAACCTCCGGTAGCTTTTCCCCTTCGCCATTTTATTAACTTTACTTCCAATTTTAGATGCTTTCATAATCTCCTCCACCGGNCCAATACGATGTTGAACTAAACCTCCGGTAGCTTTTCCCCTTCGCCATTTTATTAACTTTACTTCCAATTTTAGATGCTTTCATAATCTCCTCCACCGAAAGCTTTTTGCTTTCATATGATCGTTTTGTGAGACTTAGTATTATTTATTAAAATTTCGTTTATTGCAGAAGGCTGGAATTTTTAGAAGTAAAGCGCAAGCGAAGAACGAAAGTTATGCTTTGCACAAATGCCCATTCTACGCCGTTCAACTTGGATTTTGAAAATATCTTAATGCGTGCAGTTTTTATTTACTTGGAGGTGGAGGTCCAACTTTTGCTGCTGATTTATAGCCAGATAATTGTTCTGGTGTTCCTATAATCTTGACATCATCATCAATATATAGTATATTCATTTTAAGATTTTGATTTTTCGTTATATCAAGTGTTTTTATGTTATTGTCGTCAATAGTAATTTGTATCAAGTCGAGATTATTAGATAAGTCAAGACTTTCTAATTTATTATTATCAATAGTCAAATATTTTAATTTTTTAAATTGACTTAAGTCAATTTTTTTTATTTGATTATCCATCATATTTAAAGATAAAATATTAGGACAGTTTTTAATTTTAACTGTTGTTAATTGATTTAAACCACAACCGAATTCATTTAATAATGGTAGATTATTAATTTCAAGTTTATTCAACTTATTTCTTGCGATATATAATTTCTCTAATTTAAAAAAATCCTTAATTATAAATTCTTCAATATTGTTGATTGTAAGTGATAAATAGGTCAGATTTCTGAAATACCGTACGTCATTTGCATTTGTTAAGTTTGTTTCCATTAAACTTAGTTTTTCCAGACTTTCAGCTTCATTTTGTTCAATACGATTGTTTTTGTTTAAGTCAATTTCAGGATATTTTGCTAATACTATTTTTTCAAATTCTGAATTCTCAAATTTCAAACTTTGAGCGGAACATATCGCTGTAACAAGTAAAAAAACGATCGATATAATTTTCATAAGTATTAATTATGGATAGTATTGTTTGAAATTTCAGGCATTATTCAAATTTACGAAATTTTACAAATCATTTTCTCATCGTTTTTTGAGATTATATTAGTTATAAAATTTAAATAACTAATGTGCCGTGCTGATAACCACTGAGAAAAAAGGTCGAGTTTACCCGTAGATTTGCGTTTCAATAGCAACGCAAGCGATCACGTAATTTCATGACATCATTAAAAGCAAAATTCTTCAGAAATGCCTGAAGGGTTTTATTTGTAATTGATGAAGTTAACATTTATTTCAACAGATTCAGCTCAATCAAATTATTGTCTTTAGCCAGTTTTGCCATTATTTGCTGATTGATTTCCCTGATGACTTCTGCTGATGTACGCATTGTTCCGTCAGCATTTGACTGGTCGGGAATCTGTCCTACCAAATCGGCAGTTGGATTGGCGCGGTAACTTCTAAATTTCTTAACGAACTGAATGTAATTTAATTCAATAATTTTGTATTGGCCAAGGTCGGGATAGAGAAATTCGTCCTGATTGGATCGGATGCCTTTCAGTTCCCAACTATGACTTTTCGTTGCATCTTCTATTTTCAAAATCAGACCAGGCAAACCTTTGAATTTATAAGGACCATCCTGAATGGGAATATCTTTGGTAAACCATGCCGTCCATTTTCTATCGCCAAATTCGGTAGTCGCTTTCTGAACATTGTAATTCAGGATTTTGGAAAACTCCTTGGTGAGTTTCCACTTCAATTCTACATCTTGCTTCACTTTATATTTGTCCCAAACGAGAAAAGATGTGTGCGTCAGTTGACTGGATTGCGGATATTTAGTCACCCATTCATTGACTGATTCAACATTTGCGGGCATAGAATTGATGCCCTTTTTAAAATCTGCCGCCTGAGCAGAATCTGAAGCGTACCGTACGGCACTGTAATATTCGGAGCGGTCTTTCAGGACATTAAGAATCATTATTTCTGATTTGACGTCAGYTTTTTTCGTGGAGTCAGGAATGAATTTGTATTCGTAAAGAAATTGTTTATTTTGTCCAAAAGTCACAAATGAAATCAGGAATAAAAGTAAAGTCTGTGTAAGCTTCATTATTATTAGGTTTGGAACAATTTAATAGCTTACACAATATTTCCATCTAAGAGAAAGTTATACAACTTATAGTTTTTTGAGACTTAATCTAACGTTTTAGCACTTGGCGAAGAAGCGGATTTCAAGACATTAATTGTCTGTTAGTACTGAACTTGAAACGAAGCACAAAGCTTCACTTAAGAAAAGAACCCGCTTTTTTGCCAAATAACAATGATAGTAAATCCATTTTATTTCTTAACAGGATTAGCGTTTTCCGTCCATTCCTTCATTCCGCCTGAAAAATTTTTCACATTCACAAATCCATTTTTTTTCAGCAGTGAATATGCAATAGTAGCTCTATCACCGCTTTGGCAATGAATGACCACCGGCTTACTACTGGATATCTCGTTAAGATGATCTTCCAATGTTCCTACAAAAACATTTTCGGCATTTTCGATGTGTGCTTCGTCATATTCGGTTTTATTTCTTACATCAACCACCTGAATATCATCTCTGTTAAGATAAGATTTGAATTCTTCAATATCAATAACATCGGCAGTCTGTAATTCTAAGTCTAAATTTTTCACGTCATCAATGTAGCCCATCATCTGATCCATCCCGATTCTCATCAGTTTTCTGGTAAGATCCTCCATTTGTTCTTCCTGCGCAACTAAAATAAACGGCTCGGAATAATTGACAATCCATCCCATCCAGGTGGAAAACGAATTATTACCTTGAATATTGATGCTGTTTGGTATAAAACCAGCGGCAAAATCTACTTTATTTCTTGTGTCTATAATTTTAACACCGCTTTGGTAGGCTTTCAAAAATTCTTCTTTGGAAAGTTTCGGATGTTTTGGAACTTCTGTCAATAAAGGTCTTTCCACTTTGTTAAGTTTCTTCATCATTGCGAAGTATTTTGGAGGTTCCGGCTGTCCTTCCAAAAGATATTCTACAAAACCATCCTCGTCTTCTTCATACTGAAAAGCCCAGTTTCTGATTTTTTCATAACCCACCGTTGAACTCGGAACTGCGCCCAAAGCTTTTCCACAAGCCGAACCTGCACCGTGTCCCGGCCAAACCTGAATAAACTCCGGCAACTTGCTGAAATCCTGAACAGATTGAAACATTTCTTTCGCTCCTTTTTCCTGAGTTCCTGTAATTCCTGCCGCTTTTTCCAAAAGGTCGGGTCTTCCTATATCTCCCACGAAAACGAAATCTCCCGTGAAAATCATAACGGGCTCGTCCGTTGCAGGATGATCGGTCAATAAAAAACTGATGCTTTCCGGCGTATGTCCGGGTGTGTGAATCACTTTTAAAGTTAAATTTCCAAATTTAATGGTATCTCCATTCGTTAATCCGATATGTGGAAACTGATATTGCCAATCTTCACCACCTTCATCCGAAAGATACATTTTTGCTCCTGTAACTTCTGCCAGTTCTCTTGAACCCGATAAGAAATCGGCATGAATGTGGGTTTCTGCAACATGCGTGATCGTTAGATTGTTTTCATTGGCAACCTGCAGATAGATATCAATATCTCTTTTGGCGTCTATTATGATGGCTTCGCCCTTCGCCTGACAACCGATTAAATAACTGGCCTGCGCAAGGCTCTTATCGTAAATATGCTGAAAAAACATCCATTAATTTTTAAAGGTTAAACTTTTAATTTTTATAGTACAAATTTCAGTGTTTGTAAATTGCCATACCGCTACTTTTGTTACATAAGTTATTTTTTTTTAATCTATATGTCGTCACTCTATTAAGATAACTATAATTGTTTCTGATAGATCGTTGCCTGATCGGTATCCTCTATATTAGTTTTTAATGTACAGATTAGTGAACGAATGCTGCCCTATTACCTTATACATCAGGTTTGAACTATTTGTCTGAAAATAATTTGATGAGTTGATAATAAATCAAGAAATACAGATCATCAACAGTGATAAACAAGACACATCCCTGAAAAAAAAAGAGACTGCATCCAAGCTGAATCAGTCTCTCTAAGAATTAGATTTTTAATGAAAATTATATTAGTGGGGTAATTTATCCCTCAAATATCCATAGACCCAGGTTCCTAAAATAGCACTGATTAAAGTAACGACAACTGCCAATGCTCCCGTTCCGATCTGTGCAAAAAGGGGTCCCGGGCAAGCCCCTGTAATCGCCCATCCAAAACCGAAAATCAATCCGCCATAGATCTGCCCTTTGTTAAATTTCTTCGGTGCAATTGAAATCTTTTCCCCATAAATTGTTTTGATGTTGAATTTCTTAATAATAAACACTGAAATCATTCCAGTAAGAACTGCACTACCGATTACGCCGTACATAAAAAACGACTGCAGACGGAACATCTCCTGAATCCTGAACCAACTGATGATCTCTGCTTTTACAAAAACAATTCCGAATGCTATTCCCACAAAAAGGTATTTCAGATTGTAATACCATTTTTGAGTCAAATAGCTTTGTTTCGCGCCAACGCTGTCCTGCAGACTTACATCTTTTTCTTTTGTCATCTTATTTCAAATTAAAGTGAAAGAATAATCGGCAAAATCACATTCGCCATTAAAAAACCTCCTGCCATAAAACAAATAGTTGCAATGAGTGATGGCAACTGTAAATTTGACAATCCCATAATAGCATGTCCACTGGTGCAACCACCCGCATAGCGTGTTCCGAAACCTACCAGAAATCCACCGACTACCATTGTGATGAAACCTTTCAAAGTTAACAGACTGGCAAAATTTATTAACTGAACTGGAACGAGATTGCTGTAATCGGTAATTCCATAAGTTGCTAACTCAACCTTTAAGTTGGGATTGACAGAGATTTCTCCCGGATTCATCAGCCACTGGGAAGCAATGATTCCACCTAGTACAATTCCGAAGACGAAAAATAAATTCCAGAGTTCTTTTTTCCAGTCGTATTTGAAAAAATTAATGTTGGCAGGAATACACGCTGCGCAAATATGCCTTAAAGAGGAACTGATTCCAAAAGATTTGTTGCCCAGTATCAGCAAAGCCGGAACTGTAAGCCCTATTAACGGACCCGCTATATACCACGGCCAGGGTTGTTTTATAACTTCTATCATTGTACTTAATTAATTTATTTCAAAATTATATCTTTAGGATTAAGGTTACTTTTGTTACAGAAGAATTATTATTTCTGTTTCGCTTTATTGCAAAAAAATAACGAAGATGGATGTATTAATTCTTTGCCAAAATTATACTGCAAAAGTCGCTTAACAGTTACAAGAAAATTTCTCTTACGATGATGAAAATCCCCATTGTTAGAATGAACCAGCCGAAAGCAGGTTTGAGTTTTCCACCGTCTATTTTTTTTGACAATTGTGCCCCTATGATGATCCCTAATATAGAGATGGATGAGACTGATACAAGGAGTTTCCAGTTGATGGAGACAGTATGCATTGAAGTAAAAAAACCGATAAGGGAATTGAGGGAAATAATGACGAGAGAGGTACCAATGGCCACCTTCATTGGGATTTTTAGGAGATTGACGAGTGCTGGAATAATCATAAAGCCTCCACCCGCACCGACCAAACCAGTCAACATCCCAACTGCAGAACCTTCTCCCAATATTAAAAGAGTGCTGTTTTTATCGGAATGAATGGTTTGTCTTGCTTGCCTTTTTTGAATCATTTTATAGGAGGCAAGGATCATTAATACTGCAAAGATCAAAAGTAATAAAATATCTTTGGTCACCACTAAAGTACTGATTGTAAAAACCTTACTTGGAATCAGTGGCAAAATAAAATTTCTGGTTAAAAAAATAGAAATTATTGACGGAACGCCAAAAACCAAAGCCGTTTTTATGTTGACCAGCCCTTTTTTAAAATAGGAAACTGAACCGACCACACTGCTAATTCCAACTATGAAAAGTGAATATTCTGTGGCTACGAAGGCATCTATACCAAAGAGGTATACTAAGACGGGCACAGTAAGAATACTTCCTCCTCCTCCTATCAGCCCTAAGGAAATACCAATAAATATTGCGGCAACGTATCCGAAAATTTCCATCTCTTCACTTTTATATGACAAAAATGAATATTTCCTGTTTACTGCACCGCTACTTTTGTTACACAAGAAAATTTTAGTTCAGATCTGAAACAATAATTTTGTTTCTTCCCAATTTCACTTTTTCGGAATCTTCCAATTGCTTAAGAAGTCGGGAAACAACAACTCTTGCTGTTCCAAGTTCATTCGCAAGCTGCTCGTGAGTAACGACTATAATATTTGAATTTGCTATTTCTGTTTTTTTAGTAAGAAGATTTAGTAGTCGTTCATCTACCTTTTTAAAAGCTATAGCATTAATAATATCCAGTAATTCTTCAAAGCGTTTGTGATATAGTCTGAAAATATAGTCCAGCCATTCCGGATATTCTTTGATAAAGAGCGACACCTTTTCTACAGGTAAGAAAAGTATCTCGGAATCTTCTTCAACTTCTGCCTTTACAATACTCTTTTCGTTATGCATTCCACCAAGAAAAGACATAATGCAGCTTTCACCTGCTTTAATATAGTATAATAATATTTCTCTTCCATCTTCTTCCGTTCGTATTACTTTCAACAATCCCTTCATTACAATTGGTATAGATCGGATCGAAGCATTTTCATCTAAAATGATTTCACCTTCCCTGTAGGTTTTTATATTACCATTTTGGTAAAGCTTATCAAGTAATTCCTGTGAAGAAATGACATCGGAAGAAAATGCAGTATGTTCCATTGCAAAAATATTTCATCTAATATAATGTAATTCTTCTGAATGTAAACCGTCAATATGTAACCTAGAACATTTTATCTCGTTGCAAATTGCTAATCGATAAAAAATCTATTATTTTTTAATTCCCATCATTTTTATTTCCTCATCCGTATTATTGTCAAGAATTTTAGCATATCTGTAAAATGTTGCCCTAGTCAAACCTAAAGGCTTGTAGATATCTTCCGGACGTAGTGTTAAATCTTTATAAATTGAACGTNTCAAGAATTTTAGCATATCTGTAAAATGTTGCCCTAGTCAAACCTAAAGGCTTGTAGATATCTTCCGGACGTAGTGTTAAATCTTTATAAATTGAACGTAGAAGTAATAATTTTGAAATTGTTTCTGAAGTGTAGCCCTTTGGTCTTCCTCCTAGTCTACCTCTTGCTCTCGCAGATTGTAGTCCTGCGTTRGTTCTTTCTCTAATTAACTCTCTTTCATATTCAGCTAAAGAAGCCATGAGATTCAAAAATAGTCGTCCATTAATAGTTGAAGTATCTACTCCATCCACAAGACCTTTTATTATAATTCCTTTATCACTCAAACTTAAAACAAGATCAATAATATTTTTTAGACTTCTACCTAACCGGTCAAGTCGCCAAACATAAAGTTCGTCACCGTATTATAATTCCTTTATCACTCAAACTTAAAACAAGATCAATAATATTTTTTAGACTTCTACCTAACCGGTCAAGTCGCCAAACATAAAGTTCGTCACCTTCCCTAAACTGTTCAATCATCTTGTCAAGCTCAGGACGATTTTTTTTTGCACCTGAAATTTTCTCCTGATAAATTTTCTCACAACCTGCTTTTTCTAAAGCTTCAATTTGCAGATCTAAATTTTGGTCTTTGGTTGAAACTCGGGCATATCCTATTTTCATATTCTGTTATATTAAACTCACTGCATGCAAATTTATGACACTTTGTTTTGTGATACGGGATTTTGAGAAAATTATTCGAAATAATAGCATTCAAGAATCTACATTTTTCAAAATCTCAATAAACTACCGTTTTCAATCACATATATGAACGTAAATTTAATTCACAAATATTTCGTGATATTGAATTTTCGAACCACTTAGGTTCAAAACCGATAAATTTAGTTCACATTTTCGTTAGCAAAAACAATTAGTTTTGGTGTTATTTTAACTAAATATACTGTGAAAAAATACTGATGCAAAACTACTACCTATTTAGTAAAAATATAAGTACTTCTACAGTCCAAAAAAAAGCTTACTTAATAATAAGCGATATATATTGTTTCCTGTAAAGTCCTTTATACAAAGCAATTTCAGAACTTATCCTTATTTTGCAGAATCATTTTCCTGCCGTCTCCATCGATGTTGATCACAAAAAAACCGCCTCAAAGATGAGGCGGTAGTTTACATAAAAAGTTTTCTTTTTATTTTTTAATCACTTTAACGGACTGTTTAGTACCGTCATTCATATTCATTACTACGATATACATTCCTGAGCTTAATTCAGAAAGCTGAAGTGTAGCAGAAGGTTTATCGAAAGTTCTTACTACTCTGCCAGCAATATCAACAATTGAAATTGTTTTTACATTTTTAATATCAGAGATATTTAAAACATCAGAGAATGGGTTTGGATATAATGTAATCTTCTCTTTTTTATCTGACTCTTGAGTACTTAGTGATCCGCAAGACTGAATTACAGAAATGGAGAAATCTCCCATCTGAGCTGCAGAATAACTTGTTAAAAGAACATAATATGTAGTACCTGCCACACCTGTGAAAGTTAAGGTAGAGGCATTATTTAAGGTTGACGTACAGCCAGCGTCTGCGTAACCAACGCCTAACGTATTTGCAAAGCATGTTAACGCCGCACATGAACCTGTATATACTCTAAGATACGTATCAAATTTAGACCCACATGCATCAATTGTAATTGCTCCATTCTGTGTCGCCGTAACTGAGTACCATACCCCTTTGTAACTAGCGGTGGTTGTAGTTCCTCCACATGTTGAGGAAGGCAATGTTTCGTCCTGAGCAAGTGCGTTGTTACCCTGCACTGTGCCATTACAAGTGATAGCCGTTGCAGTAGCACATGTATCGTTAACAACTGCCGCTGGTGTTGTCACACAAATCTGAAAATTAGAAGTTGTGGAAGCTGTTGCTGTAGATGAGTAGACTCTAACATAATATGTCTGTCCAACTGTTAAAGTTGAAAGTAAGATGTTTGAATTCCCGTACGCTCCTGCATAACACGCCACTGCAGATAAACTTCCGCAAGCACCGGAATACACCTGTGTTGTGGTTGCATTATCAGAATATAAAGTCGTTACCAAATGATTGGCAGACGTCGCTACAAATGAATACCATACATCATCATTAATGCCTGTAGCAGAACACGTAGGCACCGTCCCTGTACTTTGGGTAGCACTTACTGTAGAACCACTAACCAATGCCGTACATACAGCAGTACTACTTACAGTGAGACTGACAGCCCCTGAACAATCATCATTTGCTGGCGGAGGCGGAGGCGTACCAATGCAAATATTAAAGTTATTCGCGTATAAAGCCGTACCATTGGCGTTTGAATTATATACCCTAACATAATAGGTATTCCCAACCGTTAATCCAGTAATAGGTGTATTTACTGAAGTTCCACATGCAGTATTCGTCAGTGTTCCGCATGTTCCACTAAATACCTGAGTGTACAAAGATGAAGATGTTGCTGAACCAACCGATGTAACATTTGACAAAATGACCTGGTGTGATACACTAGTAGCTACAAATTTATACCAAACATCATCATCTGCAGTACCTGTACACGGGGTAACTGCTGTATTTGAATTGGTAGCAGATAAAGTAGTTCCTACAATAGGATTGGTACATGTAAGACTTGCTGAAGGAATGATCGCTACCGCAGCTGCACATTCGTCATTAGATGGTGCAGCCGGCAATGTTCCGATGCAGATATCAAAAGTGTTTGCGTATGTAGCTGTTCCTATATTAGATTCAGAATTATAAACACGAACAAAATATGTTTGTCCGGCCGTCAATCCACTTAAATTTGTAAAAGAAGCCGTCGATGTGATACACGTTGTACTTACTAAATTACCACAAGTTCCGCTGAAGACCTGAGCATATAACGAAGTAGAAGATGTCGATCCTGCCGTTACAATATTTTTGAGAGCTAACGTGTGTGATGTGGTCGTTGCTATAAATTTATACCAAACATCATCATCCGGTGTTCCGGTACATGCACCCACAGATATTCCTGAAGGAGATGCACCAACAGTAGTACCTGATGTTACAGCTCCACAATTGTTATCTGCGTTTACCGTTAAAGTTGTCGCAGCAGAACACTCGTCATTTGATGGTGCCGCAGGTGCAGTACTCACGCAAATATTAAAGCTCGCAAAAGCATTTGGAGTAGATGAATATGTATAGACTCTCACATAGTAAGTTTGCCCCACAGTCAGTCCATACGCTGTATTAGAATTATCATCTGAGCACAGTACACTTGTCATTGTTCCGCAGCTTCCAGACAAAACCTGAAAGTACATATCTGTTGTAGAGGTACTACCTGTAGACACTACATTTGAGATTGTAATGTAATGATTTGAAGATGTCGCAGTAAATTTATACCAAACATCGTCATTTGGTGTACCAAAACAAGGTGTAGCAGCCATCGACTGTGTTGCACCAAGCGTGTTACCAGGAGTCGTTGCTGTACATGCAGCTGCCGGATTTACGGTAAGCGTAACCGCATTGGAGCATTCGTCATTAGCAGGCGCCGCCACAGTAGTGGTAAAACTTCTTTCTGTACATCCTGTCGAAACTACAGTTCCATTGTAGGCTGTGATTGTATAATAATACGTTGTAGAAGGATTAAGCTGCTGGGCCGCCGTCAATGTATACGTTGTAATATTACCAACATCAAAATTATTTAAGATATTAACAGAGCCAGCTGAAGTCCCGATACTTAATCGATATCCTTGTGCACCACTTACAGCGCCCCATGTAAATGTCGTTCTCAATGGCATATTCGCTTGCGCAGCAGTAGGTGCACTTACGGATGGACATGTAAGAGTGGCAGAAGTTGTAAAGGTACGTTCTGAACATCCAGAAGAGACACCAGCAGCGTTGGAAGCATAAACAGTATAGTAATATTGAGTATTGAAATTCAATGACGAATTTAAAGTGTAAGATGTTGCGATACCAACATCCTGCATATTGAGTATGTTCGTACCACCAGCAGTAGTACCAACACTTATTTTATAGGAAGAAGCAAAGTTCGATGCCGCCCAAGAAATCGTAGGCACCACAGAAACTCCGGTTGCTGCCGCTGCAGGTGTTGAAACTACCGGACATGCAGGTATTGATGCGGGAGTCAATCCTATTAATGTCGCTGCAGATTTTGTCGTAGTTCTTGTGCCCACTGTTGGACTAGCAGGATCCGGATTTACAGTGTCACTACGAAGATATATACAGCTGTTTGAAGGTCCGGTAAAAGTATAGAACCTATTACTTGATGCTGTGAAGTCTGGGGTATTCTCGTCAACAGCGATAACAAGGTTATCAACGTTATTGTATGCAAAAGGGGACGCGAAAGTTACCGTCACTTCACCATTTACTACATTTACAATACCCGAAAAAACCTGTGTCATCGCGCTTAGCGGAATCCAATCGGATGTATCTGAAAAACTCGTTTTTGAGGTCAGACCTGCGTAAACGACCCAGTCATTAGACTTACTTATATCTGCATTGGCAGGCAAGTAAAATTTTATCCCAGTAATACTGCCTGCAGCAGAAGCATTTATTTCACTTTTAGTGAAAATCTGCTGAGTATAATTAAACCCATAATTTACATCAACTGGAGAAATACCCCCTTGCGCACTTCCGGTACCAAGGGTAACCTGCGCATTCAGTATCGTGGCCATCAGAAAAAAGAGACACGATAATAGATTTTTTTTCATAATTAAAATATTAAAATTCAGCAGTAATATTACTAAATTTCAATATTAAAATTATCAAATTCTTAAGAATTATTAAATACACTTGACTAATTCATAATATAAGGTATTATTGAAAGCAAAAATTATATAGAATTATTTAATTATCAATAAACCTTATGCTATATTGTCTACCATTTTAGCAGACTTTAGAGAAATAATTTACAAATCTGGAAATAAAAAAAATATAATTATTTATGTTTTAGTGATAAATCTAACCTATCTGGATCCAAATCTTTTTATCAATTCAGATAAAACTCATATTTCTTCAGCAACTGGATCTCTTTAATCAGATTTTCGTTCACAGAAACCGAGTACCGCATCGACTGAAGCTCGATGTGCGCATCTTCTTCCAGACTTTTTATGAGGAATTTGAATTTTTGTGATCCTTTATTATCATCCAGAACATGACGGAAAAACTCCAGATCTTCCGGCCGGAAATCCATCACATCCATCACCAAAGAAATGCTTTTTGCGAATTTATCAAATGCTTCCTGCAATTCGATCACTTCGGTGACGTTCACGAAAACGCGGCCATCTTTTACCTGCGCAAATTTTATTTTTAGAATCACAAAACGCTGCACTTCCAGCTTTTCTTTCAGTTTCATATAATCGCGGTCGCCCAGTCTGAAAGAATACGATCCCGAATAATCTTCCAGGGTAAGAAATGCGACTTTTTCACCGCTTTTAAAACCGTCTTTCACCACGTATTCAGTGATCAAACCGGCGACGGTATATTCTTTTCCGCTGCCGCCATTTTCGCGTTCTTTCTGGAGCGTCTTCCAGTCTTTTTTCTTCTCTTCAAAAAGTTCTGCCGGCTTATTGGCAAACGCCTGATCTTTACAGGCATCTACTTCATCCAGATTCAGAAACCCAAAATTACCTTTTGGTTCTGCTTTTTTCACCGTTTCTTCTATGATTTCTTCTTCACCTGCAACTAAATCGTCGGCAACAATTTCGGTAAGATCAACCAATTCTTCCAGATCCTGCGCTTCGATAACAGGGATTTCTGCGATGGTAATTTTTTCTTCTTCGTCTTTTTCCAAAACCGATTTTTTGGAGAGTTTTCCCTGCATAAATTCAAAATGAAATTTGAACTCATCCAGCGGATGTGCAGAAAGATAGAAACCGATGATTTCCTTTTCCTTATTTAATTTGTGCATATTCGGCCATTCCGGGCAAGGTGCGAGTTTTGGCTGCTCGATCTGAACCTCATCAGCAAAATCGGCAAACAGAGAATTTTCCATCTCATTTTTACTCTCCTGAAAACTCTGCCCATAGCGAATTAACCTTTCAATATTTGTTCTGCCCGCCATGTCAATATCAAAATACTGTCCGCGGTGATACATTTTAAATTCGTCAAAAGCGCCTGCCAAAACCAAACTTTCTGCCACTCTTTTATTCATCTGAGACGGCAGAATTCTTTCGAAAAAGTCATAGATATTTTTAAATCTTCCGTTGGCTCTTTCTTTCGTAATTGCCTCACTCGGCCCTTCCCCGATTCCTTTTATTGCACCGAGACCAAAGCGAATCTGGCCTTTTTCATTCACCGAAAATTTATACTGCGATTCATTCACATCAGGCCCCAAAACATCCACACCAATACTTTTGCAGTCTTCCATAAACATGGTGATCGACTCGGTATTGTTGATGTTGTTGCTCATCACACTCGCCATATATTCTGCCGGAAAATTAGCTTTCAGATATGCGGTCTGATAAGCGATCAACGCATAGCAGGTCGAGTGAGATTTGTTGAAAGCATATTCTGCAAAGGCTTCCCAGTCTTTCCAGATTTTGTTGAGTTTTACCTCATCCAGATTGTTGGCTTTACCACCGTTCAAAAATTTCGGGAACATTTTATCCAGCGTCGGGCGGTCTTTTTTCCCCATCGCTTTTCTCAATGTATCGGCTTCACCTTTGGTAAAATTCGCCAGTTTCTGCGAAAGCAGCATTACCTGCTCCTGATACACTGTAATGCCGTAGGTTTCCTGTAAATATTCTTCAGTCTCGTCGAGATCATAAATAATTTCTTCGATACCGTGTTTCCGGTTGATGAAGTTTGGAATATATTTAATCGGTCCCGGACGGTACAGCGCGTTCATGGCAATCAGATCCGCAAAAACCGTTGGCTTCAGTTCGCGCATGTATTTCTGCATTCCCGGACTTTCATACTGGAAAATCCCCACCGTTCTTCCCTCTTTAAATAGCTGGTATGTTTTGGTATCATCCAGCGGAATATCATCCGGATTGATGTCAATATTATGTCTTGATTTTACGAGTTTCAAAGCATCTTTAATAATGGTCAGCGTACGCAAACCCAGAAAGTCCATTTTCAGAAGTCCCGCACTTTCCGCGACTGAGTTGTCGAACTGAGAGACCAGAATATCGGCATCTTTTGCGGCAATCGTCACAGGAACCAAGTTGCTCACATCTTCCGGCGTGATAATCACTCCACAAGCATGAATTCCTGTATTTCGGATACAGCCTTCCATTTTCATGGCACTTTCGAGAACATCATGACGCGGATCTTCAGGATTATTGAGAACATATTTCATCTCATCTACCAGCATCTGATCTTCCGGTTTCAGCTTATCATATTTAGATAAAGCCTTTGCGATATTCATTCCCGGTGTCGAAGGAATCAGTTTTGCGATGTTATTCGTATCTGGAATTGGCAAATCCAAAACTCTTCCTGCATCTTTGATCGCCGATTTTCCACCCAAAACCGAGTATGTAATAATCTGCGCTACCTGATTTTTACCGTATTTTTCAACAACCCATTTGATGATTTTATCTCTTCCTTCATCATCAAAATCGATATCGATATCGGGCATCGAAACCCTTTCCGGATTCAGAAAACGCTCAAAAAGCAAATCGTATTTAATAGGATCCACGTTGGTAATTCCGATGCAGTAGGCAACCGCAGAACCTGCGGCCGATCCACGTCCCGGACCCACCCAAACACCCATATTACGCGCTTCATTACAGAAATCCTGCACGATGAGGAAATATCCTGGATAACCGGTATTTGCCACGACTTCGAGTTCAAAATCGAGACGTTCTTTTATTTCAGGTGTAATCCCGGTCTCAGCGTACCGTTTTTTGGCGCCTTCAAAAGTAAGATGTGTCAGATACGCCATTTCACCGCGTTTACCGCCATCTGCTTCATCTTCAGCATGAATAAATTCTGCAGGAATATCAAATTTTGGAAGCAAAACATCGCGTTTCAAAGTATAGGGTTTAAACTTCGCCGTAAACTCGTCGTATGCCTCAAAAGCATCAGGATACGTCAAAAATGCTTCTTTTATTTCATCTGAATTTTTAATATAATATTCGCCTGTTGCCAGACCTTTTCTCTTGCCAAAACCTTTACCGACCGGTGTTGAAAGCTTTTCACCGTCTTTGATACAGCTTACGATATCCTGAATACTGACATCATCTTTTCCGGTGTAAAAAGTTTCATTCTGTGCTAAAATCTTCACCTCATATTTATCGGCAAAATGCAGCAATACATCATTTAAATGCTCTTCTTCCGGCAGTTTATGATTCTGAATCTGTACATAAAAATCATCCTGAAAAGTTTCTTTCCACCATCTGAAAAGCTCCTCACCTTTCTGCTCACCGGTATTCAAAACCGCATCCGGAATGTCGCCGTTAATGCCCGAAGTGAGCGCGATCAGTCCTTCCTTATATTCAGCAATCATTTCGCGGCTGATTCTCGGTACGCCAAAATAAAATCCTTTCAGAAAACCGATGCTGGAAAGTTTTGCCAAATTTTTATAGCCGTTAAAATCTTTTGCCAGCAAAACCACCTGCGTTCTGCGGTCGGGATCATCTTTTGTAAACTGTTTCTGTTCCGGACGGTCTGAAATATAAAATTCACAACCAACCACCGGAATCAGAGGTTCGGAAACCGGTTCTTTATCATTAAAATCAGTTCCGCTTTCTTGGGCTTCCTGTTTTTTATCTAAAAATTCTTTATGCTTTTTCGCACGGTCTGCGTTGGCAGATTCTACTGCCGAAACAAATTTGAAAGCACCCATCATGTTCCCCAAATCCACTATTCCTACCGCCGGAAAGTGGTCTTCGGTTGCTTTTTTAATTAAATCGCCGATGCTTGAAGTCGCCGAAAGTGTAGAAAAAACACTGTGGTTATTAAAATTAAAATATCTTCCAAGATCGACATCATCGATGCTGCCAACATCCGTCTGCTTTTTCTTGCTGTTGAAATCCGCAACCTGCCTTCTGATAATAATACTGAACGGTCTGATCGGATCCGGATGCAAGGTTTTGAAATACGTGAGCTGATCTTCAGAAATTTTTAAAACTTCAGAGGGAATAATCCCGATACGCATCATTTCGAAAAAAACCTGCGCTGTCGCATTTACATCAGCTGCGGCATTATGCGCTTCATCAAACTTATGTCCGTAAAGCTTTTCGTAGAGTTCTTCAAGTTTTGGAGATTTGTATTTTCCGCCTCTTCCGCCACCAAGCTGACAATATTCGGTTCCCAAAATCATGGTATCGGCTTTTGGCTTTTCCTGAAGATTGTCTTTAATATTTTTCCGGTACATTTCTGCACCTACGATATTGTAATCAAACTCCACGTTATGGCCAGAAACTACTCTTACACGTTCTAAAACCTGAGCAAATTCCATTAAAACCTCATGCAGATCACGCCCCTCTTCCTGTGCGATTCTCGTGGTAATCCCGTGAATTCTTGCGGCATTAAAAGGAATATCATAGCCTTCAGGTTTAATAATATAATCCTGATTTTCTACAAGCGTACCGTCATCATCATGCAGCTGCCAGGCGATCTGTACCATTCTTGGCCAGTTATCGGAATCTGAAAGCGGTGCGTTGAAATTCTTTGGTAAACCTGTGGTTTCGGTATCAAAAACTAAATACATATCTCGTGAAAAGTTGAGGTGAAATGAGCAGGTAAAGTTACTTCAATTTTAAACTAAAAAAAAGCCGTTGAGGCGATTCTCTGCATCCAAAATATCGGTTTTGCGGAAAATGCAGTACATGCGAACGATTGTTAGTGTTTTCTTTTTTGTTTATCTTTGTCGACTATGGAAAATACACTTCACAACAAAGTTTCTCAGGATATTTTACTTAAAGCTTACAACCATATGATGCTTGCCAAAGCGATGGCAGATATCTACGAAGAAAACCGCAATGTAACTAAGTATGTGCACAGTACATCGCGGGGCCATGAGGCGATTCAGCTGGCGACTGCGTATCAGCTGAAGAAAGAAGACTGGGTTTCTCCATATTACCGTGATGAAAGTATTTTGCTGGGAATCGGTTTTGAACCGTATCAATTAATGCTTCAGCTTTTGGCTAAAGCGGATGATCCTTTTTCGGGCGGAAGATCATATTATTCGCATCCATCCAGCAGGAATGAAAATATGCCTAAAATCATTCACCAAAGTTCGGCAACCGGAATGCAGACCATTCCTACAACCGGCGTTGCGCAAGGCATAAAATATATTGAGGAATTTAATATTGAGCAGTTTGAAAACAATCCTGTCGTTGTCTGCAGTCTCGGTGACAATTCTGTGACTGAAGGTGAAGTGAGTGAAGCATTCCAGTTTGCGGCGCTGCATCAGTTGCCTATTATTTTCCTGGTTCAGGATAACGAATGGGGAATTTCTGTAACGAAAGAAGAAGCCCGGACTTGCGATGCGTACGATTTTGTGGCCGGTTTTGAAGGTCTCGGCCGTATGCGCGTAGACGGAACCGATTTTATGGAAAGTTTCGACGTAATGAAAAAAGCCGTGGATTTCGTTCGTGAAGAAAGAAAACCGTTGGTGGTCTGTGCGAAAACTGTTTTGATCGGTCATCATACTTCCGGAGTGAGAAGAGAATTTTACCGCGACGAAAATGATTTAACGAAACATAGAGCAAAAGATCCGGGTGAAATTTTGCGAAATCAACTTTTGGAAAGCGGCACCGATGAAGCTGTATTAAAGCAGATCACGAAAAAAGCAAGACTTGAGGCTGAAGAAGCTTTTGAAAAAGCCCAGAAAGCCGAAGATCCGAAACCGGAAACGGTGATGCACCATATTTTTGCTCCAACGCCCATTACTGAAGAGGTGGGAACGCGCGAGCCGGAAGGCGGCGAGAAAATCGTAATGGTTGACGCTGCGATTCATGCCATTCAGGAGATTATGTGGAAACATCCTGAAGCATTACTGTACGGACAGGACGTTGGTGAAAGAATTGGCGGCGTTTTCCGTGAGACCGTGACTTTAGGAAAAAAATTCGGGAATAAAAGAGTTTTTAACACGGCCATTCAGGAAGCGTATATCATCGGTTCTACAACAGGAATGAGCGCGGTCGGTTTAAAACCAATTGTGGAAGTTCAGTTTGCCGATTATATTTATCCGGGCATCAACCAGCTGATAACAGAGATTTCCAAATCAAATTATTTAAGCAACGGAAAATTTCCGGTGAGCAACATTATCCGCGTTCCGATTGGCGCTTACGGCGGTGGCGGACCTTATCACAGCGGAAGTGTAGAAAGTATTTTGGCTAATATCAAAGGAATAAAAATCGCGTATCCAAGCAACGCAGCAGATTTTAAAGGTTTGCTTAAAGCAGCCTATTACGATCCGAATCCTGTAATTATGCTTGAGCATAAAGGTCTGTACTGGAGCAAAGTTCCCGGAACAGAAGACGCAAAAACCATCGAGCCTGCTGAAGATTATATTTTGCCATTCGGAAAAGCAAATATCACTGTCGCTGCTGATGAAAATGAGATTAAAAAAGGAAACACAGTTGTGGTCGTTACTTATGGAATGGGCGTTTACTGGGCAAAAGAAGCCGTGAAAAATTTCGGTGGAAAAGTGGAAGTTATCGATCTGCGTACAATAATTCCTTTGGATGAAAATCTTGTTTTTGACCGTGTAAAAGCGCACGGAAAATGTATTGTTTTAACGGAAGAACAACTCAACAACTCTTTTGCAGAAGCTTTTGCGCACCGTATTTCTAAAAACTGTTTCAAATATCTTGATGCGCCGGTAGAAACATTGGGATCGCTTGACACGCCAGCCGTTCCGATTAATTTAATTCTGGAAAAAGAAATGCTGCCCAACGCCGAAAAGCTCGCAGCAAAGATTGAAGAAATGCTGAAATATTAAAAATAAAAAACTCCGATTCTGCATCGGAGTTTTTTTTTGTACGGTTTTTGTTACGTTGCAACAAACAACACAAATACCACAGATGATTACCACAAAATATTTCAATTCTAAACAAATCCTCAATCTTGCGGGCATGCACCTGATCTGGCTGACTGCATGGTCTACCCTTGTGGCAGCTGTCTATCAGTTCACTGCATGGGAATGGATGACCATTCCTCTGGTACCATTAACCCTCGTCGGAACTTCTGTATCGATTTTCGTTGGTTTCAAAAGCAATCAAGCTTATGACCGGCTATGGGAAGCAAGAAAAATCTGGGGTGCTATCGTAAATTCCAGCAGGTCATTCAGTGTAATGGTGTACAATTTTGGCAATAGTAAACACAACACCGGAGATATTGTCATCCGAAAAAAACAACTGGTTTACCGTCATATTGCATGGCTCTATACTTTAAAAGATCAGCTTCTGGCATCCACAGAATGGGAACATCTAAGTATTGAAAGGAATTTTATCGGGATTAATGTTAGGCGGCACCGTCAGATAAAAGCGGCTTTTTCAGATGCAGTCCGTACGCCCCTTTTTCAGAAAAAATATCTTACCGACGAAGAATTTGAAAATCAGGATAAGTACAAAAATTTTGCGACGCATCTTATTGCAAAACAGGCAAAAGATCTTGTTGATCTGAGAAATGAAAGTGTTTTTACAGACTTTGAACACATGCAGCTTCAAAACTGTCAGAATGATTTCTACGATTTCCAGGGACAGGCAGAGCGAATTAAAAAGTTTCCTCTACCGAGACAATTCGCCAATTCCGGGTTTATTTTTATTGTCATCTTTATCATCATGCTGCCGCTCGGTCTGGTAAGTGAATTCAGCAAACTTGGTGATTATGGCGTCTGGACGTGCATTCCGTTCTGTGTGGTAGTCGGCTGGATTTATGTAGTTATGGAGCTTGTCGGCGATTATTCTGAAAACCCATTTTCAGGCTTAATGTTTGATATTCCGATGCTTTCCATCTGCCGTACGATTGAGATTGATCTGTTACAGATCATCGACGAACACAACGACCTTCCTGATCCTGTGGCTTCCAAACACGGTGTTTTAATCTAAATAACACCTCAGCTTTTATGAAAATGTTTTGGAAAGGCATCTTCAGGCTTCATTTTTAAAATATTCAGTTTAAACCAGGATTTTAAAAACCCGTAACCGTAGGAGAACATCTGAATGTAGGTTGAAATAACTGCCATTCCAGCGATACCCAGGTTTTTCGTTACAACGGTAGCATGTATTAAAACCAAAAAAGTGTACAGACCATAAAAAGAGAGAATAAGACCTCTCTGTAAAATAAAATACTCAAGAAAACCCATGAAATATCCCAGAAGAAAAATCGTGGGAAACGCGAAAGATATTTTAACATAATTGGGATGACGCTGATTGAGAATCGGACGCGCACAGCCAAACTGATACACCTGTTTTGAAAATTTACCGAAATCTACTCTGCGTTTGTGATAAACCGCAATATCGTGGAAAAATGCCGTGGTGAAACCTTTTTCCCAAAGCGTCATCGAAAGATCAGGATCTTCCCCGATCCGCATTTCCGAAAATCCGCCGACTTTCTGAAAAACGTCTTTTTTAATACCCATATTAAAACTTCGCGGCTGAAACTTTGAAACCGATTTTTTATTTCCTCGAATGCCACCGGTTGTGAAAACCGAGGTCATGGAATACGAAATCGCTTTCTGCATAAGATTGAAACCGCGGTGTGCTTTGTCGGCACCACCAAAGGCATCGCAAGGAATGGCGAGGATATCCTTTTTTATATCTTCAATATAACCGTTCTCCACAATCACGTCGCTGTCGACAAAAACGAGCCAGTCATTTACCGCTTTTTCAGCACCAAAATTTCTTGACAGTCCCGGCCCGGAATTTTGCTTTCGGAAGTATTTAATGTGTAAAATATCTTCAAAATTGCGAACCGTTGGCTTGAGATCAATCAGCGAACCGTCGTCTACGATAATTACTTCAAAATCTTTATCGGTCTGCGCATTCAGAGAATTAAGCAGCTCGAAAAGTTCATCTCTCCGGTTGAAAATGGCAACGACAATGGAAATGGTGGGATTCATTTTAAATTTTTGAAATGCTTTTCTGTATCATTGTTAGCTTTATTTTTGGAACTAAACCCTTAAAGTAAAGCAAAAAGTTCCAAAATGAGTTCAATAATATCTAAAATCACTCCTCTTTATTCTCCAGTTTATGCACCTTTTTCGTGCCTTCATACATTTCATACTGCAGAAACCGAGTTTCCAGCTTTCCGTTGTAGAGTTTAATTTTTCGTGAAGGCCGCAATCCAATTTTCTTAGGCGCATCCAGATCTGATGAAATCAGCCACGCCAAAGTATTTGGATAGGAACTTTTGAAGGTATCACCGATTTTCTTATAAAAATCATCATCGTTGATCGCAATCCGCTCATCGTACGGTGGATTGAAAACCATCAGCAAAGGAAATAATTCTTTTTTCGTCTCGAAAAAATCCTGCTTTCTGACTTCGATAATATCCTCCATTTCGGCAGCTTCAATATTTATTCGCGCAGCGTCCAGCATTCGCGCATCGATATCGTAACCGACAATTTTACCTGTAAATTCTTTTACCCGGTTGACACGAACATCCTTTATTTTGCCAAAAAGATCATCGTTATAATTTTTCCAGTTCTGAAAAGCAAACCTTCTGCGGAAAATCTGTGCCGGAAGATCAAGTGCAATCATCGCCGCTTCAATCAGTAAAGTTCCGGAACCGCACATCGGATCGAGAAAATTTCCCTTTCCGTCCCAGCCTGCCAGCTGCAGCATTCCGCTCGCCAAAACTTCGTTAATCGGCGCTTCGCCCTGCTCCTTTCTGTAACCTCTTTTAAACAAAGGATCGCCGGAAGAATCCATAGAAATCGTCACGAGTTCGCGGTCGATATGAAGATGAAATTTTATATCCGGAAACTTGGTTTCGATGCTCGGTCTTTTGCCATAGCGGTTTTGAAAGAAATCGACGATCGCATCTTTCATCTTAAACGTCATAAACTGAGAATGGCTGAAACGCTCAGAATTCACCGTAGAATCGATTGCAAAAGTCTGATCTACGCTCATAAAATCGTCCCATTCAAACTTGAAAAGTTTTTCGTAAAACTTTGTTTCGTTATAGGCCTTAAATTCTAAAACCGGTACCAAAATTTTCAAAGCGGTACGAGCAGAATAATTGATTTTATAAAGAAACCCCAGATCGCCTTCGCAGTTTACCGCCCGATTTTTCAGTTCAACATTTTTTCCGCCCAGTTTTTTGATTTCTTCCGCCAAAACCGGTTCCAAACCAAAAAAAGTTTTTATCTGAATTTTTAGATTATCGATGTCCATATCTCTTTTTTATTAAGTTTAATATTTTAAAAATGAAAGCGTTAGCGTTTTAAAACTGCAAAAAAATACATTCTGCCAAACTGCTTATTCTAAAATACAATTCGTTTTACCCCGCAAATTTAGTTATTTTTGCCGCATGGAATGGTTTGAATCTTGGTTTGATACGCCTTATTATCATCTTTTATACAGCAACAGAGATTATACGGAAGCTGAGCAGTTTATTACAAAACTCACCACCGAGCTCGAACTTCCAGGAAATTCTAAAATCATCGATTTGGCTTGTGGTAAAGGCAGACACTCTGTTTTTCTCAACAAACTAGGCTACGATATTTTAGGATTAGACCTTTCAAAACAGAGTATTGATTACGATAGACAGTTTGAGAATGAAAGTCTGCATTTTCAGGTGCACGACATGCGGAATCCTATTGAAAGTAAGCCTGTGGACGCAGTTTTCAATCTTTTTACCAGCTTCGGATATTTTGATAAAGAAGAAGAAGACCGGAAAGTTTTCGCTTCCGTAAGTAATGTTTTGAAAACCGACGGCTATTTTGTGCTCGATTATCTTAATGAAGAATTTGTGCGGAAAAATATCGTTCCGGAAACAGTAATCACTCGCGGTACTATCGATTTTAAAATTGAAAAAAGAATAGAGGGCAGACATATTATAAAAGACATCAGATTTGAAGCGGATGGAAAACCGCATCATTATTTTGAGAAAGTAAAACTACACACACTGGAAACCATCCGCAATTACGCCGAAGAAAACGGTTTTGAAAGAGTGAAAATCTGGGGCGATTATCAGCTGAATGATTTTGAGAAAGAGACTTCGCCGCGATGCATTAATTTATTTAAGAAGATCAAATGATTTTTATACTGCTTATCTTAAGCGTAATAACAGGAGTTTTTCTCGGAAAATATTTTGGACAGAAAGAAGCGTTTGCAAAAAATCTTCTGATTTTAAGTGCCGGATTTCTAATTACCATCTGTTTAAATGAAGTTTTTCCGGAAGTTTATACTGCACATAACAGCGAAAATCTCGGAATATTTGTGATTGGAGGTGTTTTGCTTCAGATGATTCTGGAAGCTTTAACCAAAGGTTTTGAGCACGGCCATTTTCATCACCATAACGAGAAAAATATTCTGCCGCTGGCTTTAATGGTTGGACTTTTTGTACATGCTTTTATAGAAGGCATTCCGTTGGCCAACGAAACCAATCCTTTTTCGCCGTATCTGCTGGGAATTGTTTTTCACAATTTACCGATTTCTTTTATTCTCGGCGCGTTTTTGTTTAACCAAAGTAAGGGAGCGAAAACGACCTACACTTCAATGTTAATTATTGCGCTTTTTGCTCTGGCATCGCCAATGGGAATGTTGCTCGGCAATTATTTTAATCCTGACTGGCAGCCGTATTTCCTTGCTATCGTAGGTGGAATTTTCCTGCATATTTCTTCAGTAATTATTTTTGAAAGCAATAAAAACCATAATATCAACTGGTCGAAAATAGGTCTCGTGATTCTCGGAGTTTCGCTGGCGCTCATGATGCATCAGTTTCACACACATCCGCACAGTCATTAAAAAACAGAAAAGGCTTCAAAATAATTTTGAAGCCTTTTCTTTATAAAAAATTTATCTAAAATTTCCAGCCTAAAGTCAGGAAGAAATTATTTCTAACCGTTTTCACATCAGAAACTGCATATGCGTCACTTTCAATAAATGAACTTGGCGAATAATAGGCAGAATCTACACCCGTCGCTCCGTCTATATATCCGAAAAGGAAAGGGTTTGCAAATTTCGAGGTCATGTTCTGATACGATGCATCAATGTAGAAAGATTTGAAATCGTATCCTAAACCAAATGAAACCGTATTTCGGTCACTTAAAATAAGATTGCTATACGATCGGTCTTCAACTCCTCCACCGTTATTGAAAGTGCTTACTGTAAGCGCATCCATAGGATTTGATGCGTAACCGTAACCACCGCGAAGTCGGAACTGTTTCATACGATATTCTGCACCCACTCTAACCTCTTGCATCGAACGCGAATTGTCACTGAAGAAATCATTCAGTTCCCGCTCTGCAGCTCCACGAACGCTATACTTCGGTTTTGTGATACCAATGCTATAATCTACGTTCATCGAAAAGTTTTTGTTCGCCACGTAAGCAGCACTCGCGGTTGCCTTCAAAGGAGAATTAAATCTGCGGCTTTCGGCCGCAAAATCGTCTCCAAACTGTGGATCATTGTAAAAGCTGTAGCTTCTGTCAATCTGCCAAAAAGTCGGCGTCTCAATCGCAGCTCCCAATCTGAAATTTTTATTAAGTTTTCCGATCACACCGAAAGATGCCGAAAAACCTGAAGAAGCTTCATTAAAAGGTGTTCCCTGTTTGCTGTATAAATCTGTATTGCCAGCAGAATTTAAAGCTGCCGTATCTGACTGATCAAATGAGGCATTAAAGAAATTTAAACCAGCACCCAGATACAACGTATTATTATAGTTTGCTCCTACACCGAAACTTGATTTTGTTAAAGATCCGGTACGGTCATACGCATGTCGTGCCAGTGAAGCATTAGTGTTACCCGCAAAGGTGAAGTCTATGTTTGAATTTCCGGGTGTCTCAATATAATTATCAAGAGACTGCGAAGAGAAATTAACACCAAGATTAATAAATTTCCAAGCGCTTTCCGTCATCAGCTGAAAGGTTAAGACTCCGCCTACGTTACTGAGATCTCCTCTTGTATTTCGGTAGCTGTTTGAATCCCCTGCAAGCGTTGATGTATTCTGATAACTCTGAACACCTAAAGTTCCTGAAATTTCACCTGAAATGGCCACACCCAAACCTGCCGGGTTGGTAAGTAAAGAGTTTGCATCTCCACCCAAAGCTCCATTTGAGCCACCCATCGCATTAAATTTTGCAGAACCCTGGAAATTCGAATTAGAATAAACATCTATAGAATTTCTGATCACCGAGACATCCTGAGCCTGTACAAAGTAGGCTGCAGAAATGCTCAGGATTAGTAATGATTTTTTTAACATATTTAAATAAGTTATTAGATTCTTTTGTGATTATCTTCCTCCCCGGAAACCGCCACCGCCGCCGCCGCCGCGCATTCCACCGCCTACAGATCCTCCACCCATAGAACCGCCGCCTCTGAAGCCGCCACCTGAACTTTGGTTATTGAAGCCACCTGATCTCATGCCATCATTTCTAAAACCTTCGTTTCTATATCTTGGCTGAGACTGCTGAGGATAATTGTTATAATTTGGTCTTGTCTGTGGAGCTGAATTTCTAAAACCTCCAGACTGATTTCTAAATCCTCCATTGGTCATTCCACCATTTCTGAAACCACCACTGTTTCTTACAGTTCCTACATTATTTGAGTTTCGGAATCCGCCAGAATTTGAATTTCTGAAACCTAAAGCTGTACCTGAATTTCTGAAGCCAGAATTCATTCCGCCATATCTGCTTACTATGTCTGAGTTTCTGTTGGTAAAACCATTTCCGTTTGCACCGCTTCTTCTGTAGATTGGCGCATAGCCTCCGTAATATCCTGATCCATAATAGCCAACGCCACCGTAATAACCGCCCCAATAAGGATTAAATCCGCCCCAATATGGAGAATACCAGCTATTCCAGCCCAATCCCCAACCTGGACCGTAACCGCCCCAAGCCCAAGGAGAGCCCCAGCCGAATGATGCACCCCAGCCTCCGCCGAAACCTAAGCCCCAACCTCCGCCATAGCCGCCCCATCCCCAAGGAGAACCCCAACCCCACGAGTTATCGTAATAGTTGGTTTCAGCTCCGGCATAGTTTCCGAAATCTGAATCTGTGGCGTTTGACCAGTCATTGTATCTTCTGTCCTGTTCCGCAGCATTCACCTGCGCATTCTGAATAACGTTAGAGTCATCATAGTAATCATAATAATCACCGACTCTGTTTTCCTGCCCCTGAATAATGACACCTTCCGGAAGTGTGTCCTTATTCGGATCGTAATATACTCCGTCGGTCTCGCTGTAGCCGCCCATCTGAGCGCCGCAAGACATCATCAGCAAACCGCCCGCAACAGCCAGAACTCCAGTAGATCTCAGCGATGTGAACAAATTTTTATATATATTTTTTTTCATGATAATGTAAAAATTTTTTATTTAAATTATATTTGCAAATTGTACCAAAATAGTACCAAAAGGTAACACCTGGAAATCGATCAAAAATAGATTTTTATTTTTAGATGACCATAATTAAGAAAAGTTAAAAAAATTAAAAAATTATTAATGGCAAAATTAACCTCAAGAAGCGAAGATTACAGCAAATGGTATAACGAACTCGTAGTGAAAGCCGACCTGGCAGAAAACTCGGGTGTACGCGGATCGATGGTGATAAAACCGTACGGCTATGCGATATGGGAAAAAATGCGCGATGAGATGGACCGCAGATTTAAAGAAACCGGTCACGTGAATGCTTATTTCCCACTTTTTGTACCCAAAAGTCTTTTTGAGGCTGAAGAAAAAAACGCAGAAGGTTTTGCCAAAGAATGCGCTGTGGTAACGCATTACCGACTAAAAAACGACCCGGATAATCCTGGAAAATTAATGGTTGATCCTGAAGCAAAACTTGAGGAAGAACTTATCGTTCGCCCGACTTCGGAAGCAATTATCTGGAGCACTTATAAAAACTGGATTCAGTCTTACCGCGATCTTCCGATTTTGATTAATCAGTGGGCGAATGTGGTGCGCTGGGAAATGCGTACACGATTTTTCCTACGCACGTCAGAATTTCTTTGGCAGGAAGGTCATACTGCTCATGCAACAAAAGATGAAGCCATCGAAGAAGCAGAAAAGATGAACAATGTTTATGCAGATTTTGCTGAGAATTTTATGGCGATGCCCGTAAGAATGGGCTTCAAAACGCCTTCAGAAAGATTTGCCGGTGCAGATGAAACTTACTGTATAGAAGCATTAATGCAGGACGGAAAAGCACTTCAGGCAGGAACTTCACATTTTCTCGGTCAAAATTTCGCTAAAGCTTTTGACGTAAAATTTACCAACCGCGAAGGAAAACAGGAATTTGCCTGGGCCACGTCCTGGGGAACTTCTACGAGACTGATGGGTGCTTTAATCATGACGCATTCAGACGATAACGGTCTGGTTTTGCCGCCAACTTTAGCTCCGATTCAGGTGGTTATCGTTCCAATTTTTAAAGGTGAAGAACAACTGGCACAGATTGGTGAAGTAGCAAAAGATATTCAGGCTAAATTGAAAGCGAAAGGAATTTCGGTGAAATTTGATGATGACACGCATAATAAACCGGGATGGAAATTCGCAGAATACGAATTAAAAGGTGTTCCTGTACGTATGGCAATCGGTCCCAGAGATCTTGAAAACGGCGTTGTGGAAGTTGCAAGACGTGATACTTTAACCAAAGAAACGCGACCGCTGGAAGGTTTAGATTCTTACATCGAAGATCTGCTTAAGACCATTCAGACCGCTATGTATGAGAAAGCTGTGAACTTCCGTGCAGAAAATACGACAAAGGTTGACAGCTATGAAGAATTCAAAAAAGTTTTAGAAGAAAAAGGAGGTTTCCTTTATGCGCACTGGGACGGAACTGCAGAGGAAGAAGAACAGATCAAAGAAGAGACGAAAGCGACCATCAGATGCATTCCGATCGATGATGATGTGGAAGAAGGCGTTTCTCTGATTTCCGGAAAGCCTTCTGCCAGACGCGTTCTTTTCGCAAAAGCATACTAAAAGCCGAAAAACTTCAAATTTTAACAATGGACTGCTTTTTGTTTAGATTTTTTAACAATAATCATAAAATAAAACTGCTATGTCATTAAATGTTATCGACTTAATAAAAGGCCAACTTGGACCGTCTGTGACTGCTAATCTTTCAACCGATTTAGGCGAAAGTGAAGCAGGTATTCAAAAAGCAATTTCAGGTTTACTGCCTGTTGTTTTGGGTGGTATAATCAATCACGCAGACGACCGCGAGGTAACGATGGCGATCAGTAATGCATCAGTAGGAAACGAAACGCTTTCATCGCCGGATTCTGTTACTTCAGGTATTCCTGCTAAGATTTTCGGTGATAAAAGCTCCAGCATTGCATCAACAATTGCTACGTATGCCGGAATCAGCAGCAACAGTGCCGGAACTCTTCTGAGCATGGTAACAACTGCGGCAACTGCAGCTATTGGAAAATACGCAAACGATCAGCAATTAGATCACGACGGAATTTCGCAGGTTTTGAAAGACCAGAAAGATGAAGTAAGCAACCTCATGCCAGCCGGGCTTTCGCTTGCCTCACTTGCAAACAGTGACTGGGCAAAAGGTTACCGTTTTGATGAGCCGAAACAAACGGTTACAAAGCACGATGAGCCGATTGAAGTGACAAGAAGTACAGCCGATAACGGAACATTCCCCGACCGAGAACTGAAAGAAGATAAATCAATCTGGAAATGGCTTTTACCATTACTACTACTTTTAGCAGCCGCCTATTTTGTATACACAAAATACACTAAAAAAGAAACGACAGTAACGACAACGGTAGTCGATTCTACAGGAGTGATACAAGATACAACAGTGATTATGAATTCGCCAGCGAGATAGTTCTTGAAATAAATATAATATAAATCCCGGAAAAATTCCCGGGATTTTTTTTGATCACACTTCAATTATTTTAATTAAATTTGTTAGCCTTACCTAACAATATACTGCACAAAATGAAAAACGCCTGGCGTAAAGAAAAAACATCCCATTCCCTTCCTGAGGTTTTCTCCTCGATATCAATACCGAAGTCATCCGGATTTTGGCGTAAATATTTAGCATTTGCCGGTCCGGGATTAATGATTGCAGTCGGATACATGGATCCCGGAAACTGGGCGACAGACATTGCCGGTGGTGCACAATTTGGCTATACACTGCTTTCGGTTATTCTCATATCAAATATTTTCGCGATGGTTTTGCAGCATCTTTCGCTAAAACTGGGCGTTGTCGCAGAGCGTGATCTGGCACAGGCTTGCAGAGATCATTTTAAACCGACGACCAATTTTATTCTCTGGATCTTTTGTGAAATAGCCATTGCCGCCTGCGATCTGGCGGAAGTTATCGGCTCTGCAATTGCTTTAAATCTGCTTTTCGGTATTCCGCTTACCTGGGGAATTGTAATTACCACGATTGATGTATTGTTTATTTTACTGCTTCAGGCAAAAGGCTTCCGGTGGATAGAAAGTATTGTTGGCGGATTGATTTTAATTATTTTGATCTGTTTCGGCTATGAAATTATTATTTCCAAACCGGAAATCAACGCGGTTTTGGGAGGTTTAATTCCGCAAAAGGAAATCATTACCAATCCTGCCATGCTCTACATCGGGATCGGCATTTTGGGCGCAACAGTGATGCCTCACAATCTGTATCTCCACAGCAGCATTGTACAGACAAGAGATTACAGCCGCGACAGAGAAGGAAAAAAAGAGGCGATCAAATTTGCCACAATCGACAGTACCGTATCGCTGCTGCTCGCATTTTTTATCAATGCAGCGATTCTCATTCTTGCCGCGGCGACTTTTCATACGTCCGGAAATCATGATGTTGCCGATATTAATGACGCCTACAAGATGCTGACGCCGATTCTCGGGGCATCCATGGCGAGCATCGTTTTTGCAATTGCGCTTTTAGCATCAGGACAAAATTCTACATTAACAGGAACCCTTGCCGGACAAATCGTAATGGAAGGTTTTTTAAATATCAGACTGAAACCATGGCTCCGAAGACTGATTACCCGACTTATTGCAGTAATTCCCGCGTTGATCGTGACTATCATTTATGGCGAAAAAGGAACTACCGATCTCCTTGTTTTAAGCCAGGTGATTCTTTCGATGCAGTTGAGTTTTGCTGTGGTCCCGTTGGTGATTTTCACGAATGACAAACACAAAATGGGGGAATTTGTGAACAAACCCTTTTTAAAAATAGTAGTTTGGGTAATTTCTGTGGTGATTATTGTTTTAAATCTTTACCTTTTATTCCAGACTTTCTTCGGGAAATAATTTGGAGTTTAAAATTTAAATAAAAAAAGCGCAATTCTGCCTAAATGTCAGAGTTGCGCTTTTGGCAATATGTTTGTGAAACAGATCATTAAAAGTTATTGAAATATGGAAAATCAGGAGATCAACGAAGAAAACATCAATACAAACGAAGAAGCAAACCTTAACAGCGATTCTCAGCCTCAGGAAAATATGACAGAAAAGCCGTCTGCAGAAGAACTTTTGGCAGAGGAAAAAGACCGTTACATCAGACTGTACGCAGAATTTGAAAATTATAAAAAGAGAACTTCAAAAGAAAAAATGGAGTTTTTCAGCTATGCAAATCAGGAAATGATGGTATCTATGCTCGGTGTTCTTGATGATTTTGAACGTGCTTTGAAAGAGATCGCTAAAAACGGCAGCGAAGCTGATCTTCAGGGCGTTGAACTGATCTATCAGAAATTTAAAAATAAACTGACCGAAAAAGGTTTAAAACCAATGGAAGTGAGAGCAGGTGATGCTTTTAACGTAGATTATCATGAAGCGATAACGCAGATTCCTTCCCCTTCTGCCGATCTTAAAGGTAAAATCGTTGATGTCATCGAAACCGGATATACATTGGGCGACAAAGTGATTCGTTTTGCTAAAGTGGTAACTGGTAACTAAAATAGAAGTAATGAGTAATTGGTTAAAACACCGGTTACTCATTTCTAATTTACATATAAAAACATGTCAAAAAGAGACTATTACGAGGTTCTTGAAGTAAGTAAATCTGCAAGTGCCGACGAGATAAAAAAAGCCTACCGAAAGATGGCGATCAAATTTCATCCGGATAAAAATCCTGGTGATAAAGAAGCCGAAAACAACTTTAAAGAAGCTGCAGAAGCCTACGAAGTATTGAGTGACGACAACAAACGTGCACGTTACGATCAGTTTGGCCATGCCGGAATGAGCGGAAATGGCGGTTTTGGTGGCGGCGGTTTTGGTGGCGGCATGAACATGGAAGATATCTTCAGCCAGTTTGGTGATATTTTTGGTGGCGGCGGTTTCGGAGGATTTGGCGGCGGCGGCGGCCGTCAGCAGGTGAAAGGTTCTAATCTAAGAATCAGAATCAAGCTGAATCTTGAGGAAATGGTGAACGGAACGACCAAAACGCTGAAGGTAAAACGCATGAAAATGGCGGAAGGCGCGACTTCAAAAACATGCCCTACGTGTAACGGAGCCGGCGTACAGATGAAGGTGATGAATACAATGTTTGGCCAGATGCAGACGCAGACTACTTGCGGAACCTGTCAGGGTGTCGGTAAAGTTGCTGATAAAATTCCTGCAGGAGCCAATGCTCAGGGTTTGATTAAAGACGAAGAAGAAATTTCGATCAACATTCCGGAAGGTGCGAGAGACGGAATTCAGTTAAGCGTGAGAGGCAAAGGTAATGACGCTCCTTTTGGCGGTATTCCCGGCGATCTGTTGGTGATTATTGAAGAAGAAATTGATAAAACCATCAAACGTGAAGGCGACAATCTTCATCAGGAGCTGTATGTTTCTTTTGCTGAAGCCGCATTAGGAACGAAAAAAGAAATTCCTACCGTTGGCGGTAAAGTAAAAATCACCGTTGATCCTGGAACGCAGTCGGGAAAGATTTTAAGACTGAGCGGAAAAGGTTTGCCAAGTATTGACAGCTACGGAAAAGGCGATATGTTTATTCATATCAATGTCTGGACCCCGCAAAATCTTACCAAAGAACAAAAAGATTTCTTCGAAAAACAGATGGCCAATGGCGAAATGGAAGCCGAGCCATCCGGTAAAGAGAAGACTTTTTTCGATAAAGTGAAAGATTTATTTAACTAGATATATTGTGTCTGTCACAATAAAACCTGCCTCTTTCGGGGCAGGTTTTTTATGTTTAAATGTTGATGCTATTTCTTGATTAAGCGGTACAGCTTAAAGATTCCACCAAAAATAATCAAACCCACGATTCCACCCGCTAGACCGAAAATTGCTTTTCTGAGTATTTCAGACAAATCGGGTAAAATATGGTGCATATACTCAATACGGTGTGCGAAAATCTCTCCTGCAACCAAAATTAAAGCAACTGTCCCGATCACACCGAGTGACTTAATAATGTAAGGCAAAGCGGCAATCAGGAAATGACCGATTTTTGCGGCAAAACCTTTGTCGTTTGTTTTTTTAATCAATTTAAAACCGGCATCATCCATGCGGACAATCAAAGCCACAATGCCGTAAACACCGACTGTCGCCAGAAACGCCACGAGAGAAACCGTGATAATCTGTGTGGTAAGCGGATGCTTTTGTTCTAAAACAGTTCCTAAAGCAATAATTACAATTTCAACAGAAAGAATAAAATCCGTCGTGATCGCAGATTTTACTTTTGTTTTTTCAGCCGTTTCTTTGTCGGCTTCAGAGATTGTTTCTTCCACAACTTCGTGACCTTCTTTCTTTTTGTGAAAAAGAAATTCAATAATTTTTTCTACTCCTTCATAGGCAAGGTACAAACCACCGACAATCAGAACATAATTAATTGCAGGCGGATACAGCCAATTTAACAAAAATACTACCGGTAAAATAATCAGTTTGTTGATGAATGAACCTTTGGTGATTGCCCATAAAACCGGCAGTTCACGTGATGCCAGAAAACCTGTGGCTTTCTCTGCGTTCACCGCCAGATCGTCGCCAAGAATTCCTGCCGTTTTTTTGGTAGCAAGTTTTGCCGTGACAGCTACATCATCCATTAAAGCTGCAATATCATCTAATATCGCAAAAAAGCCTGAAGCCATAGTTTATCTTTTCGTTTTAAAGTTTATTAATTTTAAGCTGAATTTTAATATTCAAATAAGACACTTCCCCAGGTAAATCCGCTGCCAAAAGCGGAGAGTAAAACCAGATCGCCGCGTTTTATTTTGCCTAATTCAATCGCTTCACACAAAGCAATTGGGATAGACGCTGCAGTTGTGTTTCCGTATTTCTGAATATTGTTGTGAATTTTATCATCCGGCAAACCGAATTTCTGCTGCACAAACTGCGCGATTCTCAAATTTGCCTGATGCGGAATGAAAAGATCAAGATCTTCAATGGTTTTTCCGGCTTTGTCTAAAGCTTCCTGCATGGTTTCAGGAAATCTGGTTACGGCATTTTTAAATACGAAATTTCCGTTCATAATCGGATAAACTTCCTTGTTGGTCACATTTTCCGGCTCTTTTCTCATGCGGTCGCTCCAGCCGTATTTTGATCCCGGAAACTGCGTACACAGTTCATCCGCAAATTTTCCTTCAGAGTGCATATTTACCGCTAAGACATCGCCCACATTATCATCAATCGTCGCCGAAAGAATCATTGCGCCTGCCCCATCACCGAAAATTACAGAAACTCCACGACCTTCATCCGAAAAATCAAGCCCGAAAGAATGTACTTCTGCACCTACAACGAGAATATTTTTATAGGTTCCGGATTTAATAAAAGCATTGGCCACGCTCATCGCATAAATAAAACCCGAACACTGATTTCTTACATCCAGCGCACCGATCGTTCCACAACCCAGCATATCCTGCAAAAGCACGCCACAGCCTGGAAAATAATAATCGGGAGACAGGGTGGCAAAAATAATATAGTCGATATCTTTCGCGGTCAGTCCGGCATTTTCAAGCGCTTTTTCTGAAGCTTTAAAACCGAGATATGCAGTGGTTTCTTCAGAATCATTCCTGTTAGCGCGGTGTCGGCGTTCTTTGATGCCAGTGCGCTCAGTGATCCATTCGTCGTTGGTATTCATACGCTGCGCGAGATCGTCGTTGGTCACCACATGATCCGGAACGTGAAATCCCATACCCTTAATTATACTTTTTATCATGGCCTAATTTTGATTTTTGTAAAGATAAATTATTTACATCCATACATTTAAATTTACAGTAAATTTACTCTATGCCAATTGAGACGATATACCGCGATTCGCAATGCGAATGGATTGATGTGGAAGCGCCCACACCCGAAGATATGAAGTATCTGCATGAGAGATATACTATAAACAATCTGCTTCTGGATGATACCCTTGATCCAAATCATTTGCCAAAATATGAAGAAGACGGAAACGTGCGGTTTTTCTTACTCCGCGAAAGCACCGAACTGGAGCGTAAAAACTTAAATTCTATCAGCGACATCAGCACCAAAATCGGAATTTTTCTACAGGACAGTACGATTATTACCGTTCACCGCATGAAAGCAAAAAGCATTTCTGAAACCAAAAAAAAGCTTCAGATTTCGCAACAGGAAACAACAACCGGAAAAATTGCTTTAAAAATCGCGCTTGTTATTATTAAAAGTTTTGATGATGAAGCGATAAGTCTATTTGAAACGATGGATAACATTGAGAATGAAATTTTCCTTAAAAACACTAACCATACCAACCAAATCCGCAGGCTGTATAAGCTGAAAAGGAAATCCGGACTGAACTTCCGAGTGATGAATATTTCGAATGAAGCGATTGATAAGTTTAAACTTTTAGATCTGAACGATGCCGAAATTGCCGATCTGAAGGACAAACAGAAAGACGTAGTCGCCGATTTTGATCACATGAATATCCAAATTACCAACCTTATCTCGATGTTTCTGGCGCTTTCTGACCAGAAGGCGAATCAGGTGATGAAAGTTCTGGCGATCTACTCGGTCTATTTTTTACCGATCACTTTTATCGCGGGAGTTTACGGGATGAACTTCGACAATATGCCCGAACTTCACCACAAAAACGGTTACTTTTTCACACTTGGGCTGATGGCAATCGTAGTGATCTGCACGTTTATATATGCACGGAGAAAACAGTGGTAGAATACCGGGAAAACTAAAAAAACACAAAACCATGAAACCGCAGGAACTTGAGAAAATTTTAAATGATCCTTCCCTTTCCGCACAGTCGAAAGACAAGCTGAGTGCGCTGTACACCAATATTTCAGCGAAAGAATTTTCAGATCTGCTCGATCCGCAGGGAAACCAATATGTCGAATTTGTGCAGGAAGGCGGCGGCGTCTGGGGAAGTGCGCTTGTCGGATATCTCTATGCGCTGGAAATCTTCGGAATCCGTTTTCTGAAAGTGGCAGGAACTAGCGCCGGAGCCATCAATACAATGCTGATTGCAGCGTGCAAAACGAAAGAGGAAGCCAAAAGCGAAACCATAAAAGACATTCTTTTCAACTGGGATTTCTCTGATTTTATGGACGGTAAACCGTATGTGCGCACCACCATTCACTCCATGCTGAACAATAAAAATTTTCTTAAAATCAACGGAATTTTTTCGGCCGTCATCCTGCTGATTCTTGTAGCTGTTCCATTTATTATCGAAACCGAAAGATCATGGCAGGCAAAACTCTGGTTTTTACTTCCCATTATTCCGCTCGCAATTCTTTTTTTTATCATCAGAAAATTGTACGGTGATTTTACCAAAAGCAACAGCGGCCTCAATCCTGGAAATGAATTTCTGAAGCAAATGAGCGACGTGATGGCAGGTTTCGGCATCAAAACCGTGTCAGATCTGAACGAAAGATTTGTGCAGAAAGAAAAAGAGATGAATCTGAATTACCGCTACGGAAACGACAGTGAATTTTACAATCTTGCGTTGGCGGGCATCCGGGAAATCCGTGAAAATAACTTAGAACATATCGACGAAACGCGCTACAGAATTTTTTATGAAAGCGCTCAAAACAACGATTATTACCGCAATAATCCTTTTTACGCGCTAAAAACAGAATACGTCGTCATCACCACCGATATCAATGCAAAAATAAAAGTGCAGCTGCCTACCATGGCCAATCTGTATTGGTCTGAAGAAGAACTGAAAAAAATAAGTCCGGCTGAGTTTGTACGTGCTTCGATGTCGGTACCTTTTTTCTTCGAACCGATGCAGAAGCTCATCAATAAAGAAGACAGCTCGGTGCAGTATGCCTGGAAGTTCTGGATGAATATGAAAAAAGAAGATATTTATCCTGTCGGGATTTTCATCGACGGCGGAAGTCTTTCCAATTTCCCGATCGATCTTTTCCACATGAATGATATTTTTTACCCGCGGCTTCCGCTCTTTGGTGTGCAGCTGACAAGTGATGACGAAATTAAAAGTGAAAAAGGAAAAACAAGCGCAGAGATTATGAAATCACCGCTTACTTTTGTTGGAAATATTATCGGAACTTTACGCGGTTTCAACGACAAATCTTTTCTTACGAAATACGCTTTTTATAATAATTTCAGCATCAAAACTGTGAATTGCGGCACCAGCAACTGGCTTAATTTCTTTATGAAAAAAGAGGAAAAAGAACAGCTTTTTAACGCCGGATTTGTCGCGGCACTCGATTTCCTCAACGGTTTCGACTGGAGTAAATACAAATGCGAACGTATGATGGTGGCAATGAAAGAGAAAAAAATTCTGAAGGAAGCGGATACGCCGACGGTGGGGTGAGTTGCGTTAGTGAGTTGGAGTGTTGGAGAGTTTGAGAGTTTGAGGGTTTTAGCGGAAATTGAGAAATTATTAATCTGTTTTTAAATTAAATAAAAGTATCTTAGAATAAGAATTTTAATTGCAATCATGCCCACAAAAATAGACCTCCGTCCAGAATTAAAACTTACTGCATCCGAAAACATTTCGCCTGCTGAAAATTTTCAGAACAAAACATTGAGACCAATTCTGAAACTGCAGAATGATCTTTTTATTGCCTATTTCCGGGAGTATGTGCAGAGCCACAAGAAGGCTTTTGAATCGCTGAAACCCGAGAAGAAATTGCAGCTTATTACCCAAAGTCTTCAGAATGATCTCGTGCTGAAAAACACCTTTATCGGGATGACCATCGGAATGTTTACCGAAGAGGAAATGACTGAATTTCTCGCTGACCGCAAGGTTTTCAGTAAAAGAATCGTAACGATACTTATTGAGCGGCTGAGAAGTCAGCTGGCGTAATTATTCCTGCATCCACAGCGGATTTTGCAGGAGCACTTTGGCTTGAACGGAACAGTTTTCGTCGTGTGCGCCTTTCAGAAAACCGATGCTCATCAGAAATTCATTCACGATCTCGCCGCCGGTAAATTTGAAGGTTTTCTTGAAGAGCTTCATCCATTCCTGTAAAGTTTTGGGATGATGATGCACGAGCCATTTTTCAAACGAACCAAACGCTTCCTGCAATTCAAGAATTATTTTTGCATTTTCAATCGCAGCGTTTACTTTCAGTTTATTTCTGATGATTCCGGGATCGTTTAACAGCCTTTCGCGGTCGGTTTCGTTGTAGGCAGCGACTTTTTTAATATTAAATTGATCATATGCTTTCCTGAAACCTTCTTCTTTTTTAAGGATCGTTTCCCAGCTGAGCCCAGCCTGATTGATTTCCATAATGAGCCGTCCAAAAAGCTCGTTATCATCATGAATCGGAAAGCCATAATGATTGTCGTGGTATTTTTTGTGAAGGGCTTTGCGGCTTTCGGGCTGCATATTTTCGATGACGGTGCAGTAACTCATGGTTTTATTTAAAACAAAGATAAGATTTACAGCTTTTTTTCGGAATGAGATTTTTATTTTTCCTATTACAAGATTCATTTTAAAAAAAAGCCGTCGCAGTCTAGTCCTGCAACGGCTTTATGTTGTTCAACATTCAAGAGTTTAAAAATTTTCAATAAAATCTAAATACATCGGAATACTTTCGTCAACGCGCTCAGCAGAAATATCATGATCCAATCCGTCAAAAACAAAAAACCTGCGGTAATCGGCTTTTACATATTCAAAACTCAACTCATAAGGTCTCGTAAGTTCATCCATCGTGTATTTGTAGGTGCCGCCGCAAGAATATTCTTCGAGTTTTACACCTACTGAAATCGCCAGTGCTATCTTTTTACCGCTCATTTTGAAACCGCTTTTACTGCCGTATGCCCAACCATGCGTGAGCACTTCATCCATCCATTTTTTCAGCATCGAAGGGACATTAAACCAGTAAAAAGGAAACTGAAAAACAATACGGTCGTACTGCTCGACGAGTTTCTGCTCTTTTTCGACATCTATTTTTTCGTCCGGATATTCGCGGTACAATTCATGAACGCAGAATTTTTCGGGATAACGTTTCAGTTCTTCCGTCCATCTTTTGTTGATGACAGAATCCTGCATATTCGGGTGTGTAATGATGATCAGTGTCTTCATATTTTAAAATTTTATTCTTCAAAAATACCGGCTTCAGATGAGATTTAATATATTAGCAACCCATTGTCTGGTACTATAAATAATGTAAGTATGACCAAAATAAAAGAAACCTCAACCAATTTTGCCAACAGAAAAGCGCTTACCGAAGAGTGCCCGGAGCTCTACGCCTCCAACCTGCTCGGCGGACAGTGGTCTCTGGCGATCTGCAGTTACTTAATGATCGGCAAGATGCGTTTTGGCGAATTAAAGAAAAGCCTCGGCAACATTACTGACCGAATGCTCACGCTGCAGCTGAAGAAACTCGAGCAAAATAAAATCGTGACAAGAACAGTCTATCCCGAAGTGCCACCGTGTGTGGAATACGAACTCTCTGAGATTGGCTATAAACTGAAGCCTGTAATTGAGGAACTGGATAAATGGGGAACGATGCACAAAGAAAGTGTCTGAAACCAGTCATTTTTGTCAGATTACGTGTCTTTCAAATAAAATTTAATCCCGAATTACAGCAACTTTTAGCTCATCCAACTTTGTTGTGCCCTGAAAAACGATACACCAAAGCCAACCTGTAGAAAGGAAAGCCGATGTAACGCGCAATTGATCTTAATCGCTTCAGAGGGATGCCAATGTAACGTGTGTTTTGTCTCAATCGCTTCAGGGGACAGCCAATGTAACGAGTGTTTTGTGTGCCCCTCTTTGAAGGGAAGCTAATGTAATTCGTGACAAGGAAGATAATTATAGTTTGAGCAAAAACGGCTGCCGAACTCTCTGCGTTTTTACAGATAAAAAAAACCTCTGAAAATTTTCAGAGGTTTTGGTATTAATGTACGCCGCTAAGGTCGATTTTTTCTTTGCTTTTCCGTTCTTTAATGAAGAGGATAAACGGTATACAGACTAAGAATACCACGCCAAGATAGAGGAAAACATCCATATAAGAAAGCACGGTTGCCTGTTTTGTGACGGTCAGATCCAAAACTTTGTAGGCAGCATTCATAGCATTGTCGGGCGTCATTCCTTTGGCGACAAAACTGGCTTTTAAACCTGCCAACCTCTGCTGAACATCCAGACTGTCGCCGTCAAGATGGGAAATTAAATTTACCCTGTATTTCTGACTGGCATTGGCTATAAATGTGGTAATTGCAGCGATTCCAAAAGAACCACCTAACTGTCGCATCATACCTGTAAAGGCGGCACCCTGACCAATTTCCTGCCCTTTTAAGGTACTTAAAGATAACGAAGTAATTGGAATAAATAATAAACCAAGTCCCATTCCACGCACAATCAGCATCCAGAAAAAGGCTTCTTTGCTGGTATCAGGCGTTAAGATTTTATAACCCCAGAAACTGTAGACGAAGAAAATAAACAGTCCCAAGGAAACCAAAATCTGCTGTTTCGCTCCTTTGGAAAGCAATCGACCGATAATCGGCATCATGAAAGCAGTCGTTAAAGCCGCCGGAATCATCAATGCTCCGGATTGAAGTGCCGTCCAGCCCAAAATACTTTGCGTATATAAAGGAACGATAAAAGTGGAACCGTACAGACCAAATCCTAAAACAAATGACATAACAGTTCCGATTCTTAAATTTCCGTTTTTCAAAACACGGAGTTCTACGATTGGGTATCTGAAAGTAAGCTCTCTCCAGAGAAAACAGATAAATCCCAAAACTGCTGTAGTGGTGAACGTTACGATCATTCCACTTTCAAACCAGTCTTCTTCATGACCTCTTTCAAGGATAAACTGAAGCGATCCTACGGTCAATGCCAAAAGCATAATTCCCAGCCAATCGACGTCGGAAGCTTTTCTTTTTTCGCTGAATTTCGGACTTTTTACAAACTGAAGTGTCATTAAAGTCGCTGCAATCCCAATCGGAATATTGATGTAAAAAATATACGGCCAGCTGAAATTATCTACAATGTAACCTCCCAACGGCGGACCCAAAGTCGGACCGATAATTACACCCAAACCATAGATCGCCTGAGCCATACTTCTTTTTTCTACAGGATACGATTCGGTAATGATCGTCTGTGAAGTTACCAGCAATGCTCCACCTCCAATTCCCTGACAGAGTCTGAAAAATACAAGTTCCCAGATATTATCGGCGTTTCCGCAGAGAAAGGAAAAGATGGTAAATATCACGATGGATGCGGCAAAATAATTCCGTCTCCCAAACTGTTGCGAAAGCCAACTCGTCATCGGCACAACGATTACGTTACCGATCGCGTAGGCAGTAATTACCCAGCCGACTTCAGAAAGTGTGGCGCCAAGATTACCCTTCATTTCGTTGAGGGCAACGTTTACGATCGTGGAATCCACAATTTCCAGAAGCGCACACAAGATGGCGGTGATGGTAATAATCACCCTTCTGGCGCCGTATTCTACTAATGAATCTTGCATTGAAAGTGCATTTTTAGTTTAAAAAATTAAAGAGTTTAAAAATTATCAGGACTTTATATCTCAATAAAAAAATTAAAAAAATCCGTCCCATTAAAGATCAAAAATAATAGATGACAAGACTTTCTTAAAGCCATCTGTATTTTTTAATCATTAAATTTTTTGTTTTTAAACCTACTTTAAAGATACCTCAGCCTTTACGTTCATTCCGGTTCTGAGTTTTTTGGCGATATTCGCATCGAGATTTACGAAACTGATTTTCACAGGAAGACGCTGCACCACTTTCACAAAATTCCCGCTGGCGTTATCCGGAGGCAAAATAGAAAATGTAGAACCTGTCGCCGGAGAAAATGAACTTACAACACCTTCAAAATCAGTATCAGGATAAGCATCGATATCGATTTTCACTTTCTGTCCTTCTACCATTTTAGCAACCTGGGTTTCTTTGAAATTGGCAATTACCCATTTCTGATCATTTTTAATTAAGCTGAAAAGCTGCGAACCCGCCTGTAAAAACTGCCCGGCCTGAATTGGCACTTTTCCTACAAAACCATCTTCAGGTGCTGTGATTACCGTGTAAGAAAGATTTAATCTTGCACTTTCCACATCGACCTGACGCTGCTTTGCTACTGAACTTGCTACACCAATCTGTTGCGAACTTGCCGCTGTCTGAGAAGACGCGATATTCGTCTGCTGTGCAATCTGGTTTCTCTGATCAGTCAATACTTTAAGTTGCGCATCAGCGGTTTGTTTTGCCGCTAAAGCCTGCTCATACTGCTGCTGAGTGATGGAATGGTCTTTGACCAAAACCGAATATCTTTTAAGATCCTGTCCGGTTTTCCAGACATTTACTTTAGCTGCTTCGATCTGCGCGTTTGCAGTCGTAACGGCAGCCTGTGATGAATTGATATTTTTTGAAGTCGCGGTTGTAGACGCTTCTGCATTTGAAATATTGCTTTTTGCTGTCGCTAAAGCTGCTTCTGCCTGTTCTAGTGCGATGCGCTGATCTTTACTGTCTAAAATAATGAGCGTATCACCTTTTTTTACAAACTGATTGTCTTTCACTTTTACTTCAGCCACATATCCGGAGATTTTAGAAATCACAGGATTAAGGTTGGAAGCAATCTGTGCATCATCGGTTTCTTCGTGCACCTGACCATAAGAATAGGTTCTGTAACCGTAGATTCCACCAACGATGATGATGACAGCTAAAATGATCGGGAACACCAAACTTTTCTTCTTCTTTGGTTCCATTTCCGGGGTATTGTTGTTTTCCATTTGGATGTATTGTGCGTTTATTATTTGTAATTTAAAGTTCCTGTAGTCTGTAATAATTTTCTGTAAGCAAGCGCCGCATCAGCTTTAGCATTGATCACACCAACGTTGGCAGCGATCTGTGCAGCATCAGCATCCAGAAGTTCGGTCATGGTTGCAAGACCGTTGTCGTATTTATTTTTTGTAATTCTGTAGTTTTCGTTAGCCTGCTCAGCAGATTTTTCGAAAACAGCGATTCTTTTTCTTGCGTAATCTGCGTTCTGATATTCACGGTTTACATCAAGTTTAATATTGTCATTTAATAAATCATTATTGGCTGAAAGCTGCAATTCACGGGCTTTAGATTGCTGCAGAGACGAATTTTTCTTCCAGATATTTGATAAATTATAGGAAACACCAACTCCGACATTCACAGCATTATAAACGGTCAAGAATTTGGGAATATCAGCAGCAACATAACCACCGGTAAAAGCAATTGAAGGAAGATTTTCTGCTTTTGCAGATTTTGTTCCCAGTGCTGCGGCTTTTCGCTGCTGATCGAGCGCCTGAAGATCTTTACGGTTTTCGCGGGCAGTATTCAGATAAAAATCTACCGGTTTGCTGTCGTCTGCATTGTCGATATAGTTTTCGTCAACTTCGATCTGCGTGTTATCAGGAAGGCCGAGGAGCAAATCCATATTAATATTGGCAATGTTGTAATTGTTTCTTGCTTCCAAAAGCTGAAGTTCAATATTTGAAGTCTGTAGATTGGCTTTCAAACGGTCGTTTCTGGCAATCACTCCATTATTTTCAAGCTTTAAAAAAGTTTCATCACGCTTTTCAGAAGCGGTAAGATTTTCCTCCAAAACTTTAATCGACTGATTGGCTTTAAATAAATTATTATAAGCCTGCGCCACATTGTACGCGATCGCCGATTTATCATTTTCTGTACTCAGTTTTGAAGCTTCAACCAGATATTTTGCCGACTCAATTCCGTATTTAATTCTTCCTCCGGCATAAATCGGAACGCTCAGTGCGGCCTGCCCAAACGCTACCTGATGAACCTCGGGACCGCCAGCCGTAGAAACTCCAGGAAGACGGATGTCGATATTTGGTTTCAGCGGAAGATAAAGATAGGTTCCCGAAACTTTAAGATCGGGCAGCTGTCGGTTTTTTGCTTCCAGAAGATTGGCAGTCGCTTCTTCGATCTGTGCCGCATCTACTTTTAAACTTTTGCTGTTCTGTATGCCCAGTTCCACAGCCTGTTCCAGCGTAATCTGTCTTTTTTCCTGCGCATGCGCCAAGGTAAAACCTGCCAGTAAAATCAAGGTAAGTACCGGCTTATTTATTTTCTTCATAACCCAAAAGGTCTTTTAAAATATGTTTAATATGTGTTGTCAGTTCTTTGAAAAACTTCTCATCGAAAACTTCATCTCCGTCTTCATTATGTAAAAAGTCTTTATACATTTTCCTTGCATTCGACGCGTAAAACAAAGTACCGCTTACCGTAGAATGCAAAAGATAAATCGGAGGATTCTTCGTAAATATTCCTTTTTCTATGCCGCTTTCCAGAATCTTGGAATACGTTGTAAGAAAGCTCATTTTGGTCTGTCTCAAAAATTCTACAATCGCCGGATTGTCGCTATAAAGCTGCTCGCGCTGCATGATCCGGAAAAACAACCGGTGTTTGCGAACTCTCTCTGCAAACTGATCTACAATGCGCACGATCTTTTCCCATTCGTTGATGTCGGTGCGGCTCAGCATTTCATCAGAAAAATAACGGCCTTCGCGCATTCTGTATTCTACCAGTTTTTCGTAAAGCTTTTCTTTGGAACCAAAATAATATGAGATCATCGAAATATTTACGTTCGCAGCCTTCGAGATCTCTCTCGTAGACGTACCGGAAAACCCTTTTATTGCAAAAAGCTTCTCGGCGGCAAACAGTATATTTTCTTCTTTCGAAATCATTTAATGAAATTTTCAGTTGCAAAGATACGACCAAAATCAAATAAAATCAAACGATTGATTGATTTTTTATTTATGTATATCTAACACATTTATTTTCAGTTAAATTGATTTCAAAAAAAATCAGACCCGAGCCTGATTTATGTTGTTTTATGAATATATCTTGAGAGTTTTATACCTAGATCTGTCCAGACTATTTTTGGATTTCCGTTTCTGGTTAAATGAAGATCGGCGGTATTGATTTCTTCTAGAATACTGATGATGTTGGCGCCGCTGATAAATTTCGAAAAACCTTCCCAGTTGAAACCGTTGGCATCAATCTTTTTATAGACCAAATCCTGCGACTGATAATTTTGCAGCAACGCCAGGCGGAAAATTTCAGAAGCATAGTTGAGGAAATTTTTCTGCTTTTCACGGTTCCAGCCGGCAATTTCTCTTGCCCAAATGATGATATTTTTAAGAAACTCCGGTTTCTTTTTTACCTGAAACGCATCGCGAACCCACTGCACAAAAAGTTTTTCGAATTCCGGATTTTTGATTTCAGCATTGAGGAGCTTTATCGCTTCATTCAAATTGCCTTGTGCTTCGTGAGCGGCAGATTTTGCCTGATCATCAGATGCTGCAAATTTATTTTTTAAATGAGAGATCAAATCTTCATCGGCAATTCTCGGCACTTCAATCATCTGCGTACGGGAAAGAATCGTCGGCAAAATATCGTCGCCTGTTTCTGCGGTGAGCAAAATCACGGTTTTTTCCGGCGGTTCTTCGAGAAATTTTAAAAATTTATTGGCTGCAGGAACATTCATTTTGTCGGCGCGCCAGACGATGAGAATCTTGGTACCGCCTTCATAACTTTTCAGTGCAAATTTCTGATTCTGATCTTCAATTTCTTCAGCCGATATAAAAAGCTGTTTATTTTCAGACTCCAGCAACGCCGACCAGTCATCGTAACTTGCATATGGCGACGCGAGCATCATTTCACGGAAATCTTCGAAACGGTTTTTGCTCAGCGTACTTTTATTTTCATTAAAAACAGGAAAAGAAAAATGCAGATCGACATGATTGAGATGCTCCACTTTTGAAGCTGCATGAGGATTCTCGCGTTCCAGGATTTCTTTTGCGTACGCCAAAACCAACGGCATGGTGCCGTAACCTTCTTTCCCGATGAAAAGCTGCGCGTGGCTTACTCTGTTTTTGGAAATACTGTCTTTCAGAAGTGATTTCAGGTTTTCCTGGCCGGCGATATTTTCCCAATTCATGCCTCAAAGATAAAAGATTTTTACGGAAATTTTAAAGTTGATAGCATTCCGACGTTTTTGATTTCTAAATATTTTTAAATAAAATTTCGCCTTAAAAAACTTTTAAAATCAGGCTTTTTGGGCAGATAAACCCCTTAACAAACTTTAACCTCGCTTTACTTTTCCAATTCATTAATATTTAAGATATTTGCGCATTATTTTAAAAATTGAGAATGAAAAAATTTTTTGTACTATCATTCATTTCGGTGGGATATTTTCTGAACGCGCAAAGTGTAGGTAATTCGCCTTATGCCGCGTACGGAATTGGAGATGTGAAGTATGATAATACGATAGAAACAACTTCGATGGGTGGGATTTCTACTGCATACATCAGCGATTTCAGCAGTAATTTTAATTTTGCCAACCCTGCGAATAATTCAAATTTTGAGCTGACCAGTTTAAGACTTGAAGCGACGAATGAGAATAATTTTTTCAGCTCAGACTTCAACAACACAAAATCTACCAAGCACTCGACCTTTTTATCGAACATCGCACTGGCTTTCCCGCTTTCTCCGAAAGTAAAAATGGGTATTTCTTACCAGCCGTACAGTTCTAAAAACTACGATATCATCAATACCCAAACTCAGGCAAACGGAGATGTGTATGCAAACCGTTTCCGTGGAAAAGGTATTTTAAATATGGCTCAGGCTGCGTTTTCTTACAAAGTGACACCGCAGTTTTCAGTAGGTGCGAGAGCGAACTTATATTTTGGAAATCTTTCTGACATTAATGAGTTTACCGCTTCAAACGCAGAACTTATCAATGGTTACGAAACGAAAAACAGCATCAATAATTTTAATTTTACCCTTGGCACAAGCTACCAGAAAATTAATACGACGAATGACCGCAAATTTACCATCGGTGCGACAGCGACTTTTGGAAACACTAGCGACATGACGACTGATTACAGAAATACAACGTACATCTACGGTGCAGGCGATACTAAAAATCTTGAGACTGTAATTGACGAGAGAAGTGTGAGTTCAAAAAATCTATTACCGTTCCAGGCATCGGTTGGTGCAGGTTATGGTGACGAAAACAGATGGTTCGTTTCCGGGCAGGTTGATTACAAAAAAGGAGAAAACATTACGTATTTCGGGAACACTTTAAACTACAAAGATTCGTACAAAATCTCTGCAGGTGGATGGTATTTACCCGATTATAATAACTTCAGAAGTTATTTTTCAAGAATGGTTTACCGCTACGGAGCTTTCTATGAAAAAGGTAGTCTTGAAATTGCAGGTAATTCTATCAACCGTTTCGGAATTTCCGGTGGTGTGGTTTTACCATTTAAAACAAGCAGTGTAAACAGAATGAGCGGTATCGAAATCGGTTTTGAAGCCGGAAAACGCGGTACTGCGAAAGACAACCTGATCAATCAGAATTTTGTAAATCTTCGAGTCGGATTCAATTTTGCCGACCGTTGGTTTGGAAAAAATCTTTACAGATAACATGAGATTTTTCTCACATACATCATTTAAAAATATAGCATACCTTTTCAGTTGTGCTATATTTTTTATATTCACGTCCTGCGAAGAAGATCTTACGAAGCAAAACGGAAATAAGAGCAAAAATTTCCCGTCTCAGATTATTAATAATGCGAATATTATTCAGCGTGATTCTGGTTTTGTAACGATAAAAGCGACGGCTCCGCTTATCGAAAAGTATCAGCTGATTGACAGCCCTTATACGGTGGCGAGAAAAGGAATGAAGATTGAGTTTTTCGACAAAAAAAAGCCAGGAAAACCAGGAAATATCACCGCGAAATACGCGAAAATTTTTGATTACAAACAGTTCTACGAAGCGCGCGGAAATGTAAAAATCCTTACAAGCGACGGACAGAGATTTGCTACACAAAGCGTTTTTTGGGACCAGCGAAACAAGCGTATTTATACAAAAGATACGGTTTACGCGACAATGGAAGACGGTTCAGTTCTCGTTCACGCCAACGGAATGACCGCCAAAGATGACTTTTCTGAATATACTTTCTACAATAATTCCGGCGACGTCGATATCAGCAAAACTAAAATTGCCGAATCAAAAAAATAACAGGTGAAAGATTTTCACGCCATAGGATTGATGTCTGGCACAAGCCTCGATGGTTTGGATATCTGCTATGCTAAATTTCAGAATAAAAACGGTCACTGGAGTTTTAAGATTTTAAAAGCGGAAACGGTTGCGTACAATTCAGATTTAAAAAATCAGCTTAAAAATTCAATTCATCTTTCCTCTGAAAAACTTTTGGCCTTACATTCGGAATATGGTTTTTATCTTGGTGATGAAACCAAGAAGTTTATCGAAAAAAACCGTTTAGAACATATCGATCTAATTGCTTCTCACGGTCATACCGTTTTTCATCAGCCACAAAATAAATTTACACTTCAGATCGGCGACGGTCGCGCAATTAAACTTAAAACGGGCTTGCCTGTGATCTATGATTTCCGGAGTCAGGATGTTTTGATGGGCGGAAACGGCGCACCACTCGTTCCGATTGGTGACGAACTTCTTTTCAGCGAATACGATGCATGCGTTAATCTTGGCGGATTTTCAAATATCAGTTTTAAAAAAGATCAGAAAAGAATTGCATTTGATATTTCTCCTTTAAATATCGTTCTGAATAAACTTGCGCAAAAACTAGGCAGAGAATACGACGAAAACGGAGATGTTGCCAAATCAGGAATTGTAAAAAAAGATTTGCTTGAAAAACTCAATTCACTTGATTTTTACCGTCTGGCAGCGCCCAAATCATTGGGAATTGAATGGTGCAGCCAGCATATTTTTACTTTAACTGAAGTTGAAGAAAATACAGAAAACTGCATTGCAACATTCACGGAACATGCGGCGATACAGCTTGCAAAAGTTTTAAATGAAAATGGTTTAAAGAAGGTTTTAATTACCGGCGGCGGAGCTTACAATTCCTTTTTTGTAGAACTTTTAAAAGAGAAAACCGGCAGCGAAATTATTATTCCGGAAAGGCAGATTATTGAATTTAAAGAAGCGCTGATTTTCGCATTCATGGGCGTTCTGCGAAGCCTTAATGAAATAAATGTACTTTCATCGTCAACCGGAAGTTCGCGAGATCACAGCTCAGGATCAATTGCATAAAAAAACCTTCATTTCTGAAGGTTTTCATTATTTGTAAGCTTCCATTTTGTCGCTCAGCGTATTGATAAAGTTTTGAAGTGGTTTTTCAACCATCATTTTTATAAAAGGATTAAATTTTCCTTCAAAAAGCATTTGCACCTCAGTTTGGTTTTCATTCAGCGGCTTCATCACAGCAGTTAAAGCAAAATCAAGGCTTGAACTGGCAGATTTTAAGACAGCTTTATCTTCTGTTACTTCATCGATTTTCAGTGCAATTTCCGGCATTCCCTGAAGACCGAATTTAAAACCGTCTTCGCGGCTTTCAAATTTATTAAGACCATCCGGCATAAATTCTTTATAATTTTCCGGCTTCTTCAACAACTCGGATAATTCTTTAGATGACTTATTGACAATAAATTTTCGTCCTTCTAAATTCATTTTTTTATTTTTGTATTAAATATCTACAAATGTATAAAGTTTTTGTGAACGAAAAAAAATTATTACTCTCTAAGCAGTCACACGGTTTAGAAAAAAACATAAGTTTTGAAAGTTCCACTACTTTAGAAATTGCGATGGATCTTGTACAAAATACATCTGTGAAAAACATCAACGTTTACGGCGAAAACATTGATGAAATCTGGGATCAGTTCAAAAAAATGTTCCGAATCATCGAAGCTGCAGGCGGGATTGTTTACAACGGAAAAGATGAAATTCTCTTCATAAAAAGACTGGGAAAATGGGATCTTCCCAAAGGTAAAATGGAAAAAGGCGAGTCGCGCGAAGAATCTGCCATCCGCGAGATTGAGGAAGAAACCAGCCTCATGAATGTGCAGTTACAGGATTTTGTGAGTACCACTTATCATATTTATACTGAAAGAACCGGTAAGAAAATTTTAAAGTTTACGCATTGGTTTGATATGTATTTTGAGGGCGAAAACACCGCAAAACCCCAGATTGAAGAAGGCATCACCGAAGTTGCCTGGAAAAACGAAAGCCAGATAGAAAGTGAAGTTTATGCCAATACTTTTCAGAATATCAAATTGATTTTGGGCGAAAGTTTCGAGAAAAAATCTAAATAAATTCTGCAGCTTTTTCAAGTGCAATTCCGCGGGAAGCTTTCAGTAAAATATTATCGCTTGAAATTTTATTCTTTTTTAAATAATCGATGAGTGCATCAGTATTCTCAAAGGCTTGATGATTTCGATTGGCTTTAAAAAAGATCGGTCCCACGGTAATAATCTGATCATAACGGTATGTGCTGGCTAAGTTTAAAATTGCCTGATGTTCTGATTCGCTTTCATCGCCAAGCTCAAGCATATCGCCGATAATAATCGTTTTCGAACCGCCAAAATCTTTAAAATTTGAAAGTGACGCCGCCATCGAACTTGGATTTGCATTGTAAGTATCCAGAACAAGCGTTTTTCCATTTTTTTGCACAACCTGAGAACGCATATTTGTAGGTTCGTAATTTTCAACCGCTTTTTTAATATCAGAAATTTCGACGCCGAAATGCAATCCTAAAGTTACAGCGGCACAGATATTTGTAAAGTTGTAATCACCTGTAAGCTGGGATAAAGCAGACATTTCTCTGTACTGCAATCCAACTTTCTGATCTTTATTAAAAGATTTGAAAATATAGTCTGCGCTTTCTTCCCCGAACGTTATTTTATGAGAATAGTTTTGAGTTTTTTCGTTCTGAATGCTGTCGTCATTGTTAACAATAATCGTTTTCTGCTGATTTATAAGATAATCGTAAAGCTCAGATTTGCCTTTAATAACTCCTTCGTAACCGCCAAAACCTTCCAAATGAGCTTTCCCAAAATTGGTTATGTAACCTAAATCAGGCTGTGCCAATTCACTTAAAAACGCAATTTCCTTCTGATGATTCGCACCCATTTCGATCACTGCCATGTCATGTTCAGTTTTTATTGAAAGCAAGGTAAGCGGAACGCCAATGTGATTATTTAAATTTCCTTTTGTGTACTGAACATTGAATTTTTGCGAAAGAACTGCATGAATCAATTCTTTGGTCGTTGTTTTACCATTGCTTCCAGTAAGTCCTATAATAGGAATTTTTATTTGACTTCTGTGCAGTTTTGCAAGATCCTGCAAAAACTCTAAAGTCGATGAAACGCAAAAAATATTTTTATCTGGATTTTCAAACTTTTTATCTTCAACAATTACTGCTAAAGCACCTTCTTTTACAGCGCTTTCGGCAAAAAGTGCTGCATTGAAATTATCTCCGGAAAACGCAAAAAAGATATTGTCTTTCTGCAGTTTTCTGTTGTCAATCACTACACCTGAAGACTTTAAAAAAAGCGGATAAAATTCTGTGGCATTCATGCATCAAAAATAAAAAAACCTCCCGTAAAACAGGAGGTTTTTGTAAGTATTTTGATAAATAAACTATCTTCTAGTTCTAGATTTGTCGTTTGTTCTAGCATCTTGAGCTACACGGAAACCAACCCATCCATAACCTTTATTCTCGGTTTTGAATCTTCTCATTCCCGGATCCAGCCAATATGCTGAATCTTGCCAAGAACCACCTTTCACAACTCTGATATCATTTGAAATCTCAGAAGTTCTTTCTTTGGTATCTTTCTGCATAATCACTTTACCGTTTCCATCAACAATGAATCTCTGCTTTGGTGCATTATACATATTGAAAGCGTTTGCAGAATCATTTGCATTTCTGTAATCCAAAGAAGACTGTCTGTCACCATCTTTGTAATTTCTGTAATCTGCAATCGTCTCTCTCTCAAACTGACCCGGTAAGCTTCTGGCAACCAGTCTTCCGTCTGCAAGAGTATCATATTTCATATTACTTTCGTCGGTCATTTTGTACGTTCCGTCAGGATTTTTAACGATTGCCTGAGGCATGTTTCCTCTGTAATAGTTGAAATCGTTATAATCATCATCGATGATCGGTCTATATACATCCGCTGTCCATTCAGCAACGTTTCCGTACATACCGTAGATTCCGATATCATTTGAAGGAAACTGTCTAACGTCTGAAGTCTGAGCTGCACCGTCATTTTTCCAACCAGGAATACCGGAGTAATCTCCTTTTCCTTGTTTGAAATTTTCAAGGAACATTCCGCGGTTTCTTCCTTTTGTACCTCTTAACTGATCTACTTCAGGAGTTTTTCCTTTAATAAGATTATACTCTCTGTTTTTTTCTAAACCTAAAGCAGCAAATTCCCATTCTACTTCTGTAGGAAGTCTGAATTTCGTAACCATCGCAGCACTTGGTGCTCTGTTGGCAGCCAACAGTCTTTGGTTAGTAGTTTTTATACCTGTTCTCTGCTGTCTTCTTTGCTCGTTGATGTAACCTTGCATCTCAGGATCATTTGCTTTGAACTTATCCATATTAAATGCTGTACCACCTTGGTTATTCGATTCGTTGATGTAAAGATCTTTAGAGATTACGCCAGCCTGCATTAAGGCTTTTTCGTTTGCTCTGTCTGTCAACCACTCGCAATATCTGTTTGCCTGAATCCAAGAAACACCCACTACAGGATAGTAATCAAAGTTTGCATCTCTGAAATACGTTTCGTTGAAATCACTTCGTGAAAGTTTGTTGTCCCACAATAAAGTATCCGGCAAAGCACCGTTGTAGATTTCTTTAAAGCTAGGATCGCTTGGAGGAAAAACATACTTCAACCATGTAAGGTATTCGCGGTATTCGTAGTTAGTAATCTCCGTTTCACCGATGTAGAAAGAGCTAACCTGCATTCTGCGAGGCGCATTATTCCAATCGTGCATTACATCATCTTTCACTAATCCCATGGTAAAAGTTCCACCTTCTACATATACCATCCCCGGCCAACCTTTTTGTTTTTGTTGCTTTCCTGCAAAAAACCAACCCTGTTTTTCGTTTGGTTTCCAACCTGTCTTGCTGACAAACTTTTTGGTACCTCCTCCATTGTTAGTACCTGATCCACCACAACTGGTTAATGCAAGTGTAGAACTTAATGCTATTAATGAAAACAACTTTAGTTTTTTCATAGTCGATATAAATATTAATCAAAGCACAAAGAAAAAATAAAAAATTCAATAAATCAAGTAAAGATTTGATTTTTTTGAAAAATGTGGACAAATTAATTTTACGCTATCACATCTTAATAACAAAATTTTCATTTATTTTGTAATTCAGAAATTTTTCGCAGCATAATGAGACTAAAATTAACGATATTCTTCCTATTTGCTTTCGTATCAGCACTTTGGAGCCAGAAAATCTCTATAGAATGGGACGGATCCAAAATTCACGATTACGGAAACTATCAATACAATCTTCCCAACTTCAAAAACGGTGGGCTTTCGTTTGCTCAAAACACAATTTTTATCTCGCACAGCCAAAAAGCTGGTGAGGCAAGAAAGAAAATTTCGAATCTCGTTTGGGAAACAATTGCCGCAAAAGATCTTTACGATGTGCAGAAAGATATGCTTCCGCAAAAAGAAATTTCGGGGATAGAATATTACAACTTCGAAGGCGAGCGTTACGTAAACGCGATGATTTCTACTTTCAGAGTTTCGAATGGCAGAATTGAAAGACTTGCTTCATTTGATTTAACTGATGACAATGCGCCACTTCCCTCTCTATCTGCGAAAGTTGGCACGACAGTAAATCCGCTTTCGTCTGGTCAGTTTTATAAAATACGTGTAGACAAATCGGGAATTTTTAAAATTACAACGCAGTTTCTTCGTGATATCGGAATCAATCCTTCATCCGTCAATCCGAAAAACATGAGAATTTACGGAAACGGCGGTATCATGTTGCCTGAATTTAATTTAGACACAAAATACAGCGCGCTTCAGGAAAATTCAATTCAGGTTGTCGGCGAAGAAGACAATGTCTGGAATGACCCAGACTACGCACTTTTCTACGCACAGGGACCGAATGGTTTTAATCTTTATGATAACAATAGTGGATACAGAAGAACAGATGCCCGAGCAGATGCTGCACGGAATACAAAAAATATTTATGAAGATTTTGCCTACTATTTTATCACATTTGATAAAGGCGCCGGAAAAAGAGTGCAGAATGTAGACGGAAATCTTCCCGCCAATCTCATCAGCCGTTTTGATAATTATCAGGTAATAAATAATGACCAGCGAAATCTGATCAAAGTTGGCAGAACCTGGGTTGAAGATCAGTCTTTTATAACGGACAAAGCTGCAACTTTTACTTTGGCATCACCTGCGCAGCCTGGCGACCAGATTTATTACCGTACAAGAATTGTGGGTTTCCGATCGCAGAATAATTCGCTGATTTTTAATATCAACAATCAAAATCCTTCTACGGTAAATTTCCCTCCTAATCAGCAAAATGTAAATAACGACTTTTTTGCTTCTGTCTATACGGGAACGCTTACCGGCGTAAGTGGAAATCAGCTTACTTTTAATTATAAACCCAATATTGCGGCAAATCCGAACGGAGTTATATATTTAGACTACGCAGAGGTTATTTATAAGGAAGATTTAAAATTTAACGGAAGCCAACTGAGTTTTCGCGATTATTCTGTGGTAAGCGGTTCCGGGATCAATTACGGATTTACGATGTCTAATGCAACAGCCGCTGAACAAGTTTGGGATGTGACTGATATTACCAATGCCAACCGACGTGTAAACAAAGCGACGGGCAGTGGCAGTTTCAATTTCGGATATATTGCATCCAACACGAGTTTTAATAATGAATTTGTAGCATTCCGTGCCGACGGAGCTTTTGCTCCGCAGTTTGTTGAAAAGATTGGCAATCAGAATCTTTCTGCTTTACAAAATGTCGACTATCTGATCATCACGCCGCCGGCATTTGCCGCTCAGGCTCAGCGAATCGCAAGTTATCACCAGACAAATAATAATTTCACTGTAGAAATCGTAGATCCGGCGAAAATTTACAATGAATTCGGAAGCGGAAGCAGAGATCTTACGGCAATCCGTGATTTTGTAACGAAACTTAATACACCGCTTGGACGTTTAAAATATGTTTTCATTCTTGGTGATGCTTCTTATGATTACAAAAACAGGGTTCCGAATAATTCCAATGTCGTTTCCAGCTACGAAAGTGAAGCATCGAACAATTTTGAAATTTCTTTTGTCACGGATGATTACATCGTCATGACAAAACCGCAGACAACATCTTTACTTTCACAAAATCTTCCGGATGTTCCTGTCGGAAGAATTCCTGCTGCAAATCTTACCGAGGCAGCAAATATGATCGATAAAACTTTGGCCTACTATAATGCACTACCTGGACAGTCGACGCCTTTCGGAGAATGGAGAATGAAGCTTGATTTTGTAGTGGATGACGATCGCGACAGCGGAACGCCTTTCCATGATACGATGGATCCAATTTTGAAAAACATTTTTGAAGTTCCGGCGAGTAATAATCTTAAAGAATATAATGTACGCAAGCTTTACCTTGATGCTTTTGCAGGGGTGAGCACAGCGGGCGGACAAAGATATCCGCAGATAAATCAGGCTTTGTCTAATGATTTGGGCAACAGCTTATATATGTTTTATTTCGGGCATGGCGGAATCAACGGTTGGGCGCAGGAGCGTGTTTTTACCTTAGATGAAATTCAGAATGCGAACAATTTTTCTAATGTTTACAGCAGATTTCCAGTTGTTTCAACGATTACGTGTGAATTTACACTTTGGGATGAACCATCTACTTTCTCTGCCGGCGAACAGCTAATTAAACTCAAACCAGGCGGGGCGGCGACGATGATTACTTCAAGCCGTGCGGTTTCTGTAAATTATGGCGAAAGATTCAGCGCAGCTTATACGCAGAATATTTTCAACCTTGTTAATGATGATTTTCAGACGTTAGGAAATGCGCATCTCAATGCGAAAAAACAATATGGCCCAGACGCTGATCATTTAAAAGTAAATTATCTTGGTGATCCGGCGATGAAAATGAGCCGTCCGAAACGTGCTTTGGTGATCGATGCGATCGAAAGTCCGGTGCCGGGATTGATACGCGGACTGGATTTCGTTAAAGTAAAAGGTCATATCAACAATCCAAACGGAACGGTCAACACAACCTTCAACGGACGTGTCGTTATTAATATTTTTGATAAAAGATTAAATAAAACCACGCTGAATAACGATGGCGGAATGACGCCGGTTTTGCAGTATACTGAAGAAGGAAGTGCGATTGTAAAAGCTTCGGGAACTGCTATAAACGGGGTTTTCACGGTAGAATTTTATGTTCCGAAGGATATTAATTATGCAGTGGGAACCGGTAGAATTCTTGGTTATGCCGACAATAAAGTAAGCGACGTATTTAATAATCAGGCAGTGCAGGTCGGCGATATTAATCCAAACGGAATTAATGACAATGAACCACCGAAGATCAAACTTTACATGAACAATACCAATTTTGCCAATGGCGGAATTACCAATCAGAGCCCTACTCTTCTGGCCTGTCTTACTGATGATACCGGGATTAATTCTACAGGATCTGGTATCGGTCACGATATTACAACGTATCTCGACGGCCAAATCATCAACACCGTTGTTTTGAATGATTTTTATTCGTCCGGCGAAGGCAACGGATGTCTGAATCCTTCTCTGGCAGACTATCAGAAAGGAAATGTAACATATCCTTTCAGAAACCTATCCATAGGGCAGCATCAGCTTACTTTTAAAGTTTGGGATATAAACAATAATTCAAGCACGGCTACGTTAAACTTTGAAGTTAAGGACGAAGCAGATCAGAAACTGATTATCAACAGACCTTTGAACTGGCCAAACCCTTTCACCAACAAAACATATGTTCAGTTCGAGCATAACTGTGATGATATTTTGGATGTAAATGTGCAGATTTACACGATTACGGGCAAATTAGTGAAAACAATTTCGCAGGCTGTAGTTGCAGAACCGTTCTTACAGGGCTTTAGAACGCCACGTCAGGCAATAGAATGGGACGGAAAAGACGATTTTGGCGATACCGTAGCAAAAGGTACATATATTTTTAAGATATTTGCAAAAAGTCAGAATCAGGAAAAATGTAAAGGAAGCGCGACTGCGATAGAAAAAATGGTACTTTTGAAGTAAATTAATAAAGATACGACAACGTAAAAACTGATAATATATATAAAAGACAACATATGAATTTCACTACTAAACTGCTTTTTGGGATAGGTCTTGGTGCCAGTTTTATGAGCTTTGCACAGGATCTGAGCTTGGTAAGACCTGTTTTGACGGGAGCCCCGTTTCTAAGAATCGCGCCGGATGCAAGATCAGGCGGTATGGGAGATCAGGGTGTGGTTACCTCGCCGGATGCTTTCTCTCAATTCTGGAATGCTGCAAAATATCCTTTCAGCAGAACTTCTTCTTCTGTAGGTATCAACTATACTCCTTACATGGGTAAACTGACAAATGATGTCTTTTTACTGTACGGAGCTTTTCATAAATTTCTAGGGCAGGAAGAAAGATCTACGATCTCTGCGAGTATTTATTACTTTAATATGGGTGAGGTAGAACTTACCTCTTTGGTAGGAAACGAAGTAACTTCAAACGGTACTTCCAAGCCAAACGAATTCTCTGTAGATGTTGCTTACGGTCTGAAATTATCAGATACATACTCAATGGCTGTTACCGGTAGATTTATCCGTTCAGATTTGGCCGGCGGATTCAACACTGACACTACATTGAAACCTGCAAACTCTTTCGCAGTTGACGTTTCAGCGTACTATACTTCACCGAGATTTTCAAGTATTGGAGGTTATGACGGTAAAGTAAACGGTGGTTTGGCGATTCAGAACTTGGGTCCGAAATTAGATTATACAGGAAACGAAGAATCACGTTCATATCTTCCGACCATGGCAAGATTAGGTTTGGGTTACGATATGTATCTTGATGATGTAAACCGCGTAGGTTTAAGCGTTGAAGGTTCTAAAATCTTGGTTCCGGGTTCTGAACTGATTGGTACAGATCCTTTGACTAGACAGCCTCTATATGCAATTCCTAATGTTGGCCCAATCGCCGGTATCGGAAAATCATTTAAAAATAAAAACTCGATCATGTACAGTGGTGCTTTAGAATATTCTTACGACAATGCATTTGCAGTACGTGGAGGTTATTTCCACGAAAGCGAAGAGCAGGGTGCAAGACAGTTTGCCACGGCAGGTATCGGTTTGAAATACCGTTCTTTTGGGTTGGATATTTCTTACCTGATCAACATGTCTAAAATTAATACAGCTTTGGATAACACACTTCGTTTCGGTCTTACCTGGAACATCGGTGATGAAACTTCAAACGTTGATAATTAAAACATTTTTCATATCTAATATTAAAAGTTCCATTCTGTGGAACTTTTTTTGTTACGCAACAATTCAAAATTTATGTAGTTTGATACAATCTTTTCTGTTTTAAAATTAATTAATACAGCTTTTAAAAATCATTTCTAAAGCAAGTCTTTGCGCATCAATCTGTAATTTTGCAGCATGAACTATTCATCGGAGCTAAAAAAGTTTGTCACCAGCCAATACGTGTATTCGTCGATAAGAATCACGCTTGCTACCGTGCTTCCCTGTCTCGTTCTGGCACATTTTGGTTTGCTCAAAGAATATTTTTTATTTCCGCTGGGTACCAGTTTTGTCGCACTTACCGATCAGCCCGGACCGTTTATCAGAAGAAGAAACTCGCTCACATTCGCTATTTTCTGCTTCGTTTTCGTTTCGCTTATTGCAACGCTCGTCAAAGGAATAATTCCCTTGGTTTTGCTTGAAATTGTTGCTTTCGGAATGTTCTTTTCGCTTATAGGAGTGTACGGACAGCGGCTGGCAGCAGTCGGTTCGCTCGCACTTGTGGTATTGGCGATCTTTATTGACGGACATCTTACCGGCGCCAATATTTTTAAAAGTCTCCTCATTTTCGCAGCAGGCTGCATTTGGTTTCTTTTAATATTTTTAATTGTCACCACAATTCAACCCTATAAACTAGCGAGCCAGATGATCGGTGAAAATTATCTTCAGCTTGCAGATTTTTTAAAAATTAAAGCGAATTTCTATCAGAAAAATCCGGATTTTGATAAGCTTAATACGCAGGTTTTTGCCAAACAGGTTAACATCAAAAATCTTCAGGAGGAAACCCGCGAAACTGTTTTTAAAACGCGAACCATCGTTAACGAATCAACGACCACAAGCCGGCTTCTGATGCTGATGTTTTTGAATTCAATGGATTTACATGAGAAACTCATGACTTCCGAAAGTGATTACCGAAAACTTCAGGAGAGTTTTAAAGACAGCGAAATTTTAGTCAACATCCACGATTATCTTAATATTCTTGCTGAAGAAATTACCAACATCGGAATTTCACTTCAGAGCGGAACGCGCGCAAAACCATTTTCAAATCTTGATATGCATTCAAACAATCTGAATGCACAATATTTCGAACTTCGAAACCGCAAAATGACGCCTGAGAATCTCGAAGATTTCATGATTTTACGCCAAATCATGATGCGGATCAATGAAATTACGAAAGAAATCAGCGAAATTTATAAAGTTTTTTCACAGAATATCAAGCTCGCAAAAAGTCTTTCAACGGGCTTGGATTTCAAAAAATTTCTTCCAAACGAGGAAAAAATTAATTCTAAAGTTCTCAGAAGCAATATTTCTCTTTCCTCGTCACAGTTCCGCCACGCAGTGAGAATTACCGTGGCTTTGTTAATCGGATATTTAGTTTCGTTGCTTCCGTTCATCGAAATTGGCCACACATACTGGATCCTCATCACAATGGTCGCGATCATGAAACCCGCCTACTCGATTACGAAGCAGCGAAATCTTCTCCGCTTTTACGGAACGGTTGCCGGCGCAGTCATCGCTTACGTAATTCTGTATTTCGTCGATGTGCGTCCGATCCTGTTTACGATTTTGCTTCTAAGCATGATTCTCTGCTTCAGTTTGCTGAAAGGAAAATATTTCTGGGCCGTACTATTCATGACGATTTATGTTTTTCTAAGTTTTAATTTTTTAAATCCGGGGAATGTAAATATTATTTTCCGCGACCGAATTGTTGATACGCTGATTGCCGGAATTATCGCGTACATCGTTTCTTACATCGTACTTCCGGTCTGGGAACACACGCAGAATCTGCAGCTGATGAAACTTTCTGCGGAAGCCAATTTAAAATATTTCCAAAGTGTTATTTCTAAATTTTTAACAGAAGATTTTGATCTGCAGGATTATAAAGTCCGTCGGAAAAACGCGATTATTTCTCTTGCAAATCTTTCAGACAATTTTCAGCGGATGATTTCAGACCCGAAAAATCAGCGGAAAAAGCTGGAAGTCGTACATCAGTTTGTAGCAACATCACATCTGGTAACCGCTTACACAGCATCACTTTCGCAGTACGCACAGAAAAATGAAGATTACCCTGAAATTGATTCAGACAGTTGGGCAAAAAAGATTGAAGCCGAAATGATTCAGGTTTCTACGCTTTTAAATGATGAAAAAATCCCGGAGACTTTGCGCATGGACAGCCGTTTGGAACCCGAAGATTCTTCAATCGAAAATCTTTTGAATAAAAGAAAAACCGAACTTCTTGAAAAAGAAGCCTACGACCGTCGCGACCCGAATAAAATTTCGCATTTGACGGAACTGATCAACATTCACGATGTTTTGGAACTGATTTATGATGTTGCCAAAGAACAGCGAAAAGTGATTGAAAAATATAAGGAAGAAACTAAGCCTCAACAATCGTAAAGCAATAATCGTCGAAAAATTTTACGCGCGCTTTAAACTCGTCAGACATCTGATCATCATACACACGGCAACGGATTTCGTCAAGATATTGCAGCTCAAAAGGTTTAACTTCATAATTTTTTTTCAGCGACCAGTACTTGGAGTGATGAATTTTGTACATGCTCTCTTTCACACTCCAGATGATCGTATAAAACGTTTCTGTCTGATTTTCAGGAATAAAACCGCGCTCGTCTTCGTAAATAAATTTATCAACAACGCGAAGAATTTTAGGATTAAATTTTTCAAGATCAATCCCGATTTTATTCTCTGAAATCGCTACCGCCGCGAACGGAAACGAGTGCGTAATGGAAATCTCCGCCGTTTTCGGCTCCAGATAAGGCTCTCTTTCTTTATAAAGAATCTTTGCGCCGGGCTTACAACTTTGCAAAAGTTTTCTTACCATTAAAACTTCAAGTAATTTTTTCGGATGATACAATGCTACTTTTTCCAGGTTTTCCGGTTCCAGCAGATCTTCAGCAGAGAGTTCATCCTGCTCATCATATTTCCAGATCAGAATCGTGGCTTTTTCGTCAGAATAATCGCGGTATAGTGGCATCAAAAAAAATTAAATATGAATTTTCAAAAATAAGAATTTGAAATTTTAGATTCCGACAAAGAATCTGTCTATTTAAAACATAAATAATATCAGGATTTCGCGGTTTTTTATGTAGAATTTATGTCGTAATTTTGGCCCATTAAATTATTCGCAAAATATACAACATTGAATATGAGCACTACAACACAATACATGCCTTACAAAGTGAAGGACATTGCCCTTGCAGAATGGGGAAGAAAAGAAATTACATTAGCTGAAGCTGAAATGCCAGGTTTGATGGCGATTCGCGAAGAATACGGTCCGTCTAAGCCTTTAAAAGGTGCAAGAATCGCGGGTTGTCTTCATATGACGATTCAGACTGCAGTTTTGATCGAAACTTTAGTTGCTTTGGGCGCTGATGTTACCTGGTCTTCTTGTAATATTTTTTCAACTCAGGATCATGCTGCTGCCGCTATTGCTGCTGCAGGAATTCCTGTTTACGCCTGGAAAGGTCTTAATGAAGAAGAATTTGACTGGTGTATCGAGCAGACTATTTTCTTTGGTGAAGACAGAAAGCCATTAAATATGATCTTGGATGATGGTGGCGATTTGACCAATATGGTTTTCGACAGATATCCAGAACTGACGGCTGGTATCAAAGGTCTTTCCGAAGAAACGACAACCGGAGTTCACAGATTGTATGAGAGAATGAAAAACGGAACTTTGGTAATGCCTGCAATCAACGTAAATGATTCAGTGACTAAATCTAAGTTTGACAACAAATATGGTTGTAAAGAATCTGCTGTAGATGCTGTAAGAAGAGCTACAGATATTATGTTGGCTGGTAAAAGAGTGGTAGTTTGCGGTTACGGTGATGTTGGTAAAGGTACTGCCGCTTCTTTCAGAGGTGCTGGTTCTATCGTTACGGTTACTGAAATCGATCCTATCTGTGCTTTACAGGCTGCAATGGACGGTTTTGAAGTTAAAAGATTAGATACTGTAGTAGATAACGCGGATATCGTAATCACTACAACTGGTAACTTCAATATCGTAAGAAAAGAACATTTCTTAAAATTAAAAGATAAAGCGATTGTTTGTAACATCGGTCACTTCGATAACGAAATTGATATGGCTTGGTTAAACGAAAACTACGGTCACACAAAATCTGAAGTGAAGCCACAGGTTGACATCTATACTTTGGAAGAAGGTAAAGAAGTGATCATCCTTGCAGAAGGTAGATTGGTAAACCTTGGCTGTGCAACAGGTCACCCAAGTTTTGTAATGTCTAACTCTTTCTCTAACCAGACTTTAGCTCAAATCGAACTTTGGACAAATTCTGAAGCTTACGGAAACGAAGTTTATATGTTACCAAAACATTTAGATGAAAAAGTAGCAGCGCTTCACCTTAAGAAATTAAGCGTAGAGTTGGAAGTTCTTTCTACTGAGCAGGCTGATTACATCGGCGTTGATGTGAAAGGACCATACAAGCCGGAATATTACAGATACTAAGATTTTAATCTTATACATCATAAACTCTCCAATTTTTTGGAGAGTTTTTTTTTATATTTACATAAAACAATAACCATATAATCTAAATTATTTATGGAGCAAATCATAAAAGACACCACAGCCAATCCGGCACCACTAGGACTTTTCGGTTTCGGAATGACCACTATTTTACTCAACATTCATAACGCTGGATTTTTTGAACTCAATGCTATGATTATGGGAATGGGAATCTTTTTCGGAGGCCTGCAACAGGTAATCGCCGGAATTATGGAATGGAAAAAAGGAAATATTTTTGCCATGTCTGCATTTACATCATACGGTTTTTTCTGGATTTCTCTCGTCACGCTTTGGCTTCTGCCTTTAATTGGCGTGGCAAAACCTGACGGCAATTCTATGGGATGTTATTTAGCAATATGGGGCATTTTCACCTTTGCTCTTTTTATCGCAACATTGAAAGGAAATACCATCGGAAAACTCATTTTTGGTTCACTGGTCATTCTTTTCGCATTACTCTCGGCGGCAAGTTTTACAGGCAATGAAAATATTCACACCATCGCCGGTTACGAAGGAATTCTCTGCGGATCTTTTGCGTTTTACGAAGCGGCGGCTTTGATCATCAACGAAAAATCCGGAAAACAGGTTTTGCCATTGTAGGAAATTTTCAGAAGTAATTATGCTGCCTCCGAATTTTATTTGAAGCAATTCCCGCTATCCACTGCATCTTTTTTCCTTCATTATATTTTCTCAGTAAAAGAAAATTGAAGAAAAAGCAAAAACGGATGTCGTTTCTATCGGGGCTATTAGGTGATTTCTTATCTAATTATAAACTTCTCATCTTTAGTAATCCAAAATCAGCGGTAATATCCTTCTCAGCATTCATTTACTGACATAGAAACTATATATTTAATACAAATTAACAGGAAAACAAAATCAACGCAACACAAAAAGCATCAGATGCCTCCGAGCCTGCATCCTGACTAGCATTAGGTGCGGGCATTATCGCCTACATCGTTGGTTTTGCTTTCTTCTGGCTCTTTTCGGTGCGATTGCCGTGCAGAAAAATACACGCGATAACATGATAGAATAATTTCCACAGATTTTTGTAAGCTTCGCAATTTGCGAAGTTTTTTTTCCATGGTTGCGGCGGCTTCGCCGCCGCAACCATGGAAAAAAACTTATAGTAGAATTTAAAATTACAAAGATTCTTTAAACCAGATATAATTATACTTTTCAGGATTTCTTTTAAACTGCGCGTGAACATACGGACAAAGCGGAACGATTTTCAGATTATTTTCTTCCGCATAAGACACAAGTTTCTCAAGTAAAATTTTCGCAAAACCTCTTCCTTCAAAAGCAGAATCGACTTCGGTATGATATACTGCGAGTTTGTCGCGCAAGACCGAGATATCCATTTTACCGGCTTTTACATCATCCGAAAACAGTTGCACTTCGCCACGGATTCCGTTTAATAAAACATTTGTTTTTTCCATTAATTTTACTTTTATGTAAATCTACACTGCAAAAATATTTTTACGCTTGATGTATGATAATTTAAGGTGACCGTAATCATATTTTAAGTAAATTCATACAATGAAACCCTTTGCAGCCATTTTATTTCTACTGATCAGCATTTTCCCAAATGCACAGAACAGTTTTGAAATAAAAGAAGGCAACCAAGTCACTATTCCTTTTCAGCTAATTAATAATTTAATCTTTGTTCCTGTTACGATTAATGGAGTTTCCCTCACCTTTCTGCTTGATACCGGCGTTTCTGAAACAACCATTTTCAGTCTGGAAGACAAAGAAATGAAACTTGAAAATTTAGAAAAATTGAACTTTTCAGGCTTGGGAAGTAGCGCCAGTATTCAGGGCTACAAATCTGATCTTAACACTGCAGTGATTGCAAAAAATTTCGTCAACAATTCCTGTGCGCTTTACATACTTCTAGATCAGGGAATCAATATTTCGTCGCACGTCGGAATTCCGGTAAACGGTATTCTCGGCTACCATTTTTTTAAAAATCATGCGCTAATTATTAATTATCAGACAAAAAAAATTACCGTTTTTAATGATGAAAACACATTTTTGAGAAAAATAAAAAAGTTTAAAACGCTTCCAATCAGTATCGAAAAGAATAAACCGTACGCACTTTCTGATGTAGATGTTTCAAAAAATCTGTCGGAACCTACCTCAAAACTTTTAATTGATCTCGGAAACAGCGACGCACTCTGGATTTTCCCATCAGTAGCCTCGCCATTTATCAACAAAAAACCAAGCATTGATGATTACCTCGGAAGAGGATTTAACGGTGATATTTTTGGTAAAAGAAGCAGGATCTTCAATTTTTCAATAGCCGGTTTTTCATTTGAAAAACCTTTGATGGCAATGCCTGACGAAAATTCTATTAAGCACGTTATTCTTGTAGATGGCCGAAAAGGTTCTGTAGGAGGAGAAATTATGCGGAGATTTACCGTAGGTTTCGATTATCCGAATCACAGACTTTATCTGCGAAAAAATAAAGCTTATGACGAACCTTTTCATTTTAATATGAGTGGTTTAGATTTTGAGCAGGTCGGCGTAGAATGGGAAAAAGATATTCTTACACTTGAAAGCAAACCTAAAGATGCCAGTAGTGCTGTTCCTATCATCAATAATAATGTGCAGTACCGTTTTGTTTTAAAACCTGTTTTTTCGGTCGCCGGGGTTAGAAAAGATTCTCCGGGTGACAAAGCCGGTTTAGAGAAAGGCGACAAGTTAATCAGCATCAATGGCCGTAAAACTTCCGAAATGACATTAAAGAAGATTATCGAAATAATGAAATCTGATGAAGGAAAAACCATCTCGATGATTGTGGAAAGAAAAAACCGGCTACTGCCAATACAATTTACTTTAGAAGACCCAATACCTTACCAAGAATAAAATGCAGACACAGGAAACGACTTTAGATAAAATAAGAAACCGCCCGCGGTTTAAAATGTTTACAACACTTACAAAAGAAGAATATGCCGAAAATCTGAAGCATTATTTGGATGAGCACCAACAGGAATTTGCAGGAAACGTAAATATTGAACTGGCGACAATCTGTGTAAAAACGAAAGAAGATGATTACTGGAAACCCAACTTATCACTTCGCACTGAGCAGGAAGATGATCAGATCGTCATACGTGGGATTTTTGGACCGAGTTCTTCTGTCTGGACATTTTTTATGTTTCTATACTTTCTGTTCACTATTCTTTGGATGACATTTTTTACAATGTATTATGTAGAAAATCAAATCGACAGCCATGAATTTCCCTGGGCTTTACCGGCTTCTTTTGTTATGCTGGCATGCATTGCCGCAACTTATGCCGCTGCAAGAATCGGACAGAATAAAGCAAAAGACGAAATGACGAAACTTCGCAGATTTGCCGAAGAATCGACACTACCAGATGAAAAGATTATGGATTTGTAGCTGGTTGTTCTGCTGCAGATATTTCTTTTGGCTCATCGATAACTGATTTAGCCGCTTTTATTGAATCTGAAACTGTCTCACGGTTAGTCTGTTCTTTAATCATTCGCTCAACATGCGGTTCGATAATTTTCGTCATCTGCTCCACTGAGATATTATTTGAATTTGGATCATCAAGAAGATTTCTCCATGGTTTTCTTTTTCCCCATCCGTAATCACCAAAAACGATTACGGCAGTTCCTTTTGCTTTTGTGGTTGCTCCACCAGGATTTAAAATCCAGGTGTCAGCATAATTATAAAGCCATTTTGCATCATTCAGTAAAAGACGTAAACATGAGTGTGAAGCTGGATAACCAGGCAAATCATACTGATGCCAACCGATACCTTCGGAATTCCAGATATTAAAATTATAAGGTAATTTCCACTCGCTCTTCACGGTTGAAATTGCAAGTTTTTTCTTCCAGTTGGCAAATGTTAAACCTCTTTTTGTCTGCGCTGATTTTTTTCCCATACTTGTTGGCCCCCACTTTACCAAAGTTCCGTTTGAATAAACGCCATAAGCCTGAATAGGATATGAAAAAATCACAAACTTTTTCACACCGGACAATACATCAATCTGCATAGGAAAAGGTGAATAAGACATCAAAGTAGTGTCTATTTTTGCGGGAACAACAAGCGTATCTGCATTCCATTTACTTCTGCTATCAAGTCGGTTTAAGGCTAAAATGGCGTAGCGTTCACGCTCATTATATTTTTTTGCAAATACACTGAACATAGAATCACGCATTTTTTTTTCTTTAGGAATAACGAAGGCATTATAAAATCCGTTCTCCTGCATTACCGGCGGCTTCGATTCTTTCTGAACGACCTTCTCTTCAGCTTTTGCCGAATCTTTTTCAGGACCTTTTAAAATATCAGTTAGAGGATTGTTGCTGCGGTCAGAATCTTTTTGTTTTTCATCCTTTTTACAGGAAGTTATGGAAAGAGCAATAAGAAAAAAAATAGATAAGATTCTGGTCAGCCGAAAAGTTTTCATGTGTTTAATATGGTTTGTACCGATGATACAAATATCAGACCCAATATTTCACATGTGGCATCTGTTAAAACAAAAAAAATCTTCTATAAAAATAGAAGATTTCTGCGATCCGGACGGGACTCGAACCCGCGACCTCCGCCGTGACAGGGCGGCATTCTAACCAGCTGAACTACCGGATCAATTTTTTTGAAGTAAATTGTAAACTTTTTGCGATCCGGACGGGACTCGAACCCGCGACCTCCGCCGTGACAGGGCGGCATTCTAACCAGCTGAACTACCGGATCTCAAACAATATCTTCGGCAAATGCCTTGTTTATTGTGGTTGCAAAAATACAACAATTATGTAAATCTGCAAGTTTTCATATAAAAAAAATGCTTTCCGCATTGGAAAGCATTCATTATCAAAGCTATTATTTTATAAATGAGCGCTCAGTTTCTCAGCGATCACTTCTTTAGGCGTTACTCCAACAAGTTTTTCAACCACTTCACCATTCTTGAAGATAAGAACTGTAGGTATATTACGGATTCCGTACTGCATAGAAATTTCCTGATTGTTGTCTACATCTACCTTTCCTACAACTGCTTTACCGTCAAAATCGGTAGCAACCTCTTCAATGATCGGTCCCAAAGTACGGCAAGGGCCACACCAAACTGCCCAGAAATCTACCAATACCGGTTTATCTGAATTTAAAACTGTTTCTTTAAACGAACTGTCTGTAATCTCTAAAGCCATTTTATATATTTTATTTAAATTATAAGATCAAAATTAACACTTTTTTCTGATAACGCTATCTATGCTCAGCATCGGCTTTCTCTATAACAAAATCATGAGAAATTTCTTTTAAGGCATCAACCAACACATCAATTTCTTCTTTTGTGGTCAAATGACTGAAAGAAACTCTGAGCGGCGTACAGTCATCCATTTCATATTCTGAAAGCACCATCATCATTACCATCGAAGGTTTCGAAGCTCCAGAAGAACACGCACTTCCCTGAGAAATAGCGATGCCCTTCATATCGAGCTGTAATCCGATTAAAGGATTCTTATAAGGCAAAAGTACGCTTACTACAGTGTACAGACTGTTATTGAGTTCTGCACTTCTTCCGTTAAATTTTACGCCCGGAATTTCTGCTGACAATCTGTCGATCGCGTATTGTTTTACAGTTTCCATTTGGTTTCTGTACTCATTCATGTGATTGATGGAAAGTTCTAAAGCTTTACCCAAACCTACAATACCACATACATTTTCTGTTCCCGCGCGTAGGCTTCTTTCCTGCGGACCACCTGTAATAATTCCTTTCAGACCGCTGCTTTTTCTTAAAAATGCAAAACCAACGCCTTTTGGTCCGTGAAATTTGTGTGCGCTGCAAGAAGCAAAATCAACCGGAATGTCAGAAAAATCAAGATCCATGTGTGCCATTGTCTGCACCGTATCTGAGTGAAAAAGCGCGTTGTACTTTTTACATAGTTCCGCGGTTTCTTTCAGATTAATCAGATTTCCGATCTCATTATTGGCGTGCATCAAACTTACCAAAGTTTTTTTGTCGGAAGATTTTAGTAATTCTTCCAGCCTATTCATATCAATATCACCTTTCTCATTCGGACGAATGTAAGCCACCTCAACACCTTTCCGCGATTTCATATCCAAAATACTTTCCGAAACACATTTGTGCTCCATCGGCGAGCTGATAATCCTTTCAACACCCAAATGAGTAACACTCGATTTGATGATCATATTATTGGATTCTGTACCGCAAGACGTGAAAATAATCTCAGCTGGCGACACTTTCAGATACTCTGCAACCTGCCTTCTCACATTTTCGATCAGAATTTTAGCTTCCTGTCCAAAACTGTGCGTGGAAGAAGGATTTCCAAAATTCATTTTCATGGCATCTACCATCGCATCGATAACTTCCTCAGAAAGCGGTGTCGTTGCGGCATTGTCGAGATATATTTTATTCATTTTAAAATGTGAGTATTAAGATTTAAGAAAAGGAAAAATTATCATCCAAAATTAATGAAAAAAACGGTAATGACCTTCATCTGCCCATTTTAACATTGCCCTGTCGCCGGAAGTATCTCCGAAAGCGATGATTTTATCGTATTTCTTCCCTTCAATTTCTTTTTTAATGCAGATTAATTTTTCGTCGCCATTGCAGTTTTTACCGATAAAATTTCCTGTAAAAACTCCGTTTTTAATCTCTCCGCGGGTCGAAACCAGCTTCATATTCAGTTTATCCGCAAAATGTTTTGCCCAAATATCCAGCGACGCAGTCACCAGTAAGCTTTCTGTATTTTGAAGATCTCTTTGCGCCAAAAAATCAAGGGCATTCTGCCTCATGATCTTTGAAAAATATTCATCAAAAAAAATCTTTGATTTCTGCTCAAGTTTATGTTGCGGCTGACCTTTTAAGATCGATCCGACAAAACTTTTTTTCACCTTTTCCGTCTGTGCAAGTTTCAGTTTAAGCAAGATAAAAAGTGGAATATGCCTTAAAAACTGCCACCTGAATTTGGCCGGATTGTAAAATTTCAGAAACAGAAACATCGTATCGCCGTGTGTAAGCGTTCCGTCGAAATCAAAACAGTAAAGCTTTTTCATCAGTTACAGTTTTAATTTTTTAAAGATAAATTCCGGTATATTTTTTATAATCAGCATGATCAAGCCCCAGATAGGGAGCACATAGATAACATTCTTTTCCTTTAAATATCCTTTATAAATACATTCTGCGGCTTGCATTGGCGTTGCCGTAAGTTTTGGATTAAGCGGTAAACCCTCAGTCATCTTTGTGTCCATAAAACCGGGTTTCACAGTCATTACATGAACTTTTTTATCGAAAAGATAATTACGAAGTCCGCTCAGATAAGCGGTAAAAGCAGCTTTAGCGCTTCCATAAATAAAATTACTTTGCCTTCCGCGTTCGCCCGCCACCGATGACAGTCCGATAACCGTTCCGGAACGCTGATTTTCAAATTTGTGTGCAAAATAGTTCAGTAAAGGAACAAGTTTCGCGTAATTTATATTGATAATTCTCTCCGAATTTTTATTGTCGTACAAAGAATCTTCTGTGCTCTCACCAAGAAAACCGGTCGCACAAAAAAGCAGTTGAGAAGTAATATGATCGAGCTGATGATAGTTAATTTCTTTCATCAGATCAATCTCAATAATCTCCGATTGCTGCAGAAATTTCACGTCGATATGACGCGCAAAACGTTCCGTCGTCTCGCGATTTGAGGTCAGCAGATAAATTCGCTCGTATTTTTCGCCTTCCTGCAGACACTTTTCTACAAAAGCCTGCGCCACTTCCGACGTACTTCCCAGAACAATCATTTTCTATTGGTTGTTTAAAATTCTTTTGTGCTGCAGCGAAACAAACTTCGAGTTCTGCACATTTTTGAGATAATTGGTGAGCGAAGAGCGGCTCATACTGTCTTTGGTAAGATAAATTCTTCCGCCAAATTCTTCCACAATATCATCGAGTTTGGCGATGAGTTTCGGCAGTTTTGAATTCACTTTAAAATCAAGCGCTAAAGTATAGCCACGCTGCGGAAAAGAATTGTATGCCTCAGGATTTTCATCCCCAAAAAGTTTCAAAACTGCCAAAAAAGATCCGTTTCCACTGTGCGCAATCGTTTCCAAGATTTTCTTCATTCCTTCTTTGCCGTTTAATTTCGGAATCACCATTTGATATTGTATGAAACCGTCGGTTCCGTAGATCTTATTCCAGTTTTTTATGGCATCAAGCGGATAAAAAAACGTTTCGTAATCGATGATGTTTTTAACTTCTTTTTGAGCCTGCTTTTTATAATAAAAATAATTGAAAAGCAGTACAGTAAGCGAATTCAACACAAAACCCGGAAAGAAAAAAGGAACATTAGGCGAAAATTTTTTCTTCAGCCGTAAAGGTTTTTTCGCAGGTTCGCCGCGTAACTCGTGAGAAAAAGCATGTTCGCCACGCATCAAAATACTTCTGCCAATTTTATCTCCTTTTTGAAGACAGTCGATCCATGCAACGGTGTAAGTCCAGCTTTCGCTTTCGTCGAAAAGTTTAAAAATCTCATCAAGATTTTCTGCTTTAATGCTTTCCTGACGGATGTAGGCAGATTCTATGTTTTTAAGCTTAAATTTCGCATTTAGAATAATTCCCGTAAGTCCCATTCCGCCAATGGTTGCCCAAAATTTTTCCTGATTTTCCTCACGCGAACATTTAATGATTTCGCCATCTTCTTTCATTAAAGAAAATTCCAGAACATATTCTGAAAAACAACCTTCAGAATGATGATTTTTCCCGTGAATATCTGATGCAATCGCGCCACCGACAGAAACAAATTTGGTGCCTGGAGTCACGTACAGAAAATATCCCTGCGGAACACAGATTTCAAGAATTTCAGAAAGCAAAACGCCGGATTCACATTCTATAATTCCGTTAAGACGGTCAAAACTTATAAATTTATTTAATTTTTTAGTGGAAAAAATAGCGTCACCAAGTGAGGCATCACCGTAGCAACGGCCGTTTCCGCGCGCGATAACTTCTTTGTGATTGAGAACAAAATCTTTGATCTTCGCGAAGCTGTCTTCCGACTTCATTTCTTTTTCCACAACGGGATAGTTTCCCCAATTGGCTACTTTTTGGATAAAATTTGGTTTCATTTTTTAAAGTAGATTTGTATTAGAAATGCGGCAACCCAAAGAACTAAAGTGATCTGAATGTAGCGGTCGCGGTAAAAAATTTTGGTCGGTGATTCCGTTCTGTTATAAACTAAAGTTTGCTGCAGATATCTCAAAAAAGCAAAAACAACAAAAATTACAGTAAAAAATACGCGCTCATGAAATCTTGCCTGAACTTCTGGAGAAAGCGTGAACATGAGATAACAGATGATGGCGAGCGTGACAGAAATCGATAAGGTAATATCGGCAAACTGCACATTATAACCATCAAGCGAACGTCTCGTTTTGCCGGAAACCTGCGCGTTAATCAACTCTCCCCGACGTTTTCCTATCGCTAAAACCAAGGCTAAAACGAAAGTCAGCAGCTGCGCCCACTGCGAGATTTTAATATCTGTCATATAACCGCCCGCCAAAACGCGGAGTACAAAACCCGTTGCGATGATAAAAATATCGATGATGGCGACGTGCTTCAGTTTGAAGGTGTATGCGAGATTCATCAGAAAATAAATCGCGATTACCGCGGCGAATTTCCAGAGGCTTTCGTCTGACAAATACTGCGCATAAAAGATCAGTGAAATATCTAAAACCATGAGCGCAATAAGTAAAAAAATTGCGGTTTTCTTATTTATCGCGCCACTTGCGAGCGGACGTCTGCATTTTTCAGGATGTTTGCGGTCGGCTTCTATATCGTTGTAATCATTAAGAATATAGACAACACTGGCCGCGAGAGAAAAGATAACGAAAGCAAAAATACTTTTAGAAAGAAGATCTAAATTTTTAATATTCCCTGAGAAAAACAGCGGCACGAAAACAAAAAGATTTTTCACCCATTGCTCGACGCGCAGCAGTTTAAGATATTTCTTCATTTGCTTTGTTTCAGTTGCAAAAGTAGTGATTTTCAAAGATAATTATCGCACTTTAAAGGCACAAAAAAACCGCCGAAGCGGTTTGTAGTAATTTCTTTTGTAACGATTACTGCTCGTTCTTAGAGTCGTTGATCATTTTTTCGTTTGCTGTAATCGCAAATTCTACACGTCTGTTTAAAGCTCTTCCGGCATCGGTATCATTTGTTGCTACCGGCATACTTTCACCCTCACCTTTCGCAAACATTCTGCTGTTGGCAATTCCTCGTGCTGCTAAATACGCTTTCACTGCATTTGCTCTGCGTTCAGATAATTTTTGATTATAATCATCCGCGCCTTTGCTGTCAGTATAACCGTAAATATTAATGTTCGTATCTGGGTTATTTACCAAAACTGTTCTCAATTTATCAAGGTTAGCTTTTGCGGTAGCGGTAAGATCTGATGAATCGAAAGCGAAATTTACAATACTTTCATTCAACGTAATTTTAATCCCGTCTCCTACTCTTTCCACTTCGGCACCAGGAAGTGTTTCTTTAATTTCCTTCGCCTGCTTGTCCATTTTTCGTCCGATAACGTTACCCGCAACACCACCGATTACACCACCTAATACTGCTCCCAAAGCACCGTTTCCGCCACGGCCAACGTTATTTCCGAGAACGCCACCAAGTACTGCACCAGATGCTGCACCGACAGCAGTTCCTCTCTGCTGATTGTTTGAATTTTTTACGGCCTCACAACCTGTTAAAAACATGGTTGCTGATAAAAAAGTGGCTGCTATATATGTTTTTGTATATTTCATTTTGTTAAATTTTTAATGATTATTATTTACCTGTTCTCTGGAAGTTGTAAACAACTCTTACAGTTGAACCTTCGAACGGTACGTTTTGCTCTAATGAGAGCATATTCTCAGTCTGACTTACCAACGTCAGAGAATATCCCATCGTATTTTGCTTTGGTTTTGTACCGTCGGCAACTTTTTTAAACATAAAGGTGTTCCCGTTCATTACCTCAAATTTTATAGGTTGGGTTAATGTCGGGCAGTTTCCTCCGCCATTCAGCATATAAGTTCCGGTATAGTTGTTTGGAACCAAAGTCCACATACTTCCAACGAAACACTGCGCATCTGCACCTTCATCGAATGGCTTAATGCTGTAATTTTTATCATAATCGATGCTTGTGATCTGCCATGTTCCTTTCATTTTCAAAAACTCGGCTCTGTTGCCCTGTGCAGCACCTGCGTTTTTCACACCCGAACAAGATGTCGCTAACAGCGATGTTCCCAGGATACCTGCTAGAAGTAATTTTTTCATAACGTAGTTTATATTTTAAACACTTATAACAAAAAACCGTGCCAAGATTTTCCATAAAAAAAGCCCGCAATCGCGAGCTGTATTGAAATTCAACATATTACTATGCTTTCACTTTCTTTTTTGCTTTCGCAGGTTTCGTTTTAGAATTCGATTTTCCTGTGTAAAAATTGTTGTACGCATATTCTGCAGCTTTTTTTACATCAATAACACCTCCAGCCTGAGAATATTTACCAAAATCGTTTTCGTTGGTTGCGTTGCTGCTTTTCACCAAAGCTTCTATAATCTGAGAAGGTTTAAGATCCGGCATATACGCCAAAAGAACTGCTGCTGCACCTGCCACTACCGGCGATGCCATCGAGGTTCCCTGAAGATATTCGTATTTATTTTCCGGAACGGTAGAATAAATTTCTTCACCAGGAGCAAAAACGTTTACCATTGTTTTGTTATAGTTTGAAAAATCTGCTCTCAAAGCACTGTTTTTGTTTGTGCTTGCTCCAACAACTAAAACATTGTTTACGAACGGTGTCGCATCAGTTATATTTTTGAAATTAGTCGGGTAAGCTAAATGCTCGGCAACATCTTCATTTTCGTTTCCGGCAGCTTTTACCAACAATACATTTTTATCCTGAGCATATTTAAATGCATCCCAAACCACGTTTTTACCTGGAGAAACAGGTTTTCCGAAGCTCATATTCAAAACTTTCGCACCGTTGTCAACGGCATATCGGATTGCGTTTGCAACGTCTTTATCACGTTCATCACCATTTGGAACAGTACGAACCGTCATAATCTTCGCCACTTTAGAAGCAATTCCGTACTGCACTTCAGAACCTTGTGGAGTTCCAGCAATAATTCCTGCAACGTGCGTTCCGTGTGTTGCATCCGGACCCTGATAATGGTTGTTTCCGTATTTTTTTTCAGAATAATCATCGTAGTTGTCACCAACGATCTCTTTTCTCGGATCAAAATCTGTATCATACTGCTTTGCCATCGGACCGAAATGATCTAAAGCACCTTTAAGTTCTTTTCTGATTAAAACTTCAACTTCTGCAGGTGTTTTTCCGGCAAATTCAGGGTTCTGAACCAGATTATTTAAAACCTGTAATCCCATCGCTTCTTTCTGATCAGCAGGTTTTACAGTAGCAAGATTTTCTTTGGTTAAAGTCTTTCCGCCCATCACTTTGATCATTGCAGGAACCGCATCATTCAGTGTGCTGAAACGCTGGTAATTTTGCTTGGCATCAATACTTTTCTTGCTGAAAAGTTCTTTAGACTTCATATACATCGCAAATTCTTCCGGCATTTTTGCCTGATTCGCTTTGTTTTTTGCAGAATCTTCACCTTCGAAAACAGGCTTGTATTTAGCTACAACACGCGTAACTTCCATGTTGTCTACATCAATATCACCGTTTTTTCCACCGATGAAATTCCATCCGTGTACGTCATCGATATATCCGTTTCCATCATCATCTTTTCCGTTATTCGGAACTTCATTTACATTCGTCCAGATATTTTTAGCCAAACCAGGATGAGTTACCTGCACGCCGCTGTCGAGAACTCCAACAATAACATTTTTTGGTTTTAAACCTTTTGATTCTAAGAATTTATATGCATTATCGGTATTTACACCGTATACATTTGTTGTTGAAAAATCTTTATGATACCACGTCATAAGATCTTTATCGTTTGTAGTTTCAGCCTTTGTGCCCTGAGCATTGCTGAAACCTAAACCTGCAAAAAAAACTGCAGCCAATAATACCTTTTTCATGTTAATATTCTTGTTTAATATTTCTAAGATAAGTAGCAGATTCCGGTCCTTTGTTACAGAGCAGATCGATAACCGACAAATCTTTTATAAAACCATGTTTGTCGCTGAAGGTTTGATAATATTCTTCCAATGCCGATTCTGAAGGTTTCTTTGCTGAAAAACTTTCTCTCATATCTATCTGTTCCGGCTCCCGGAAATATTCTTCAGTGAAGGTGAAATCTCTTTCAGTTTTTAAAATTTTTAAAATAATGTCTAAAGATTTCAGATTAAAATCGAGAAGGAATTTTTCTTTTTGTAAAAAAATCGGAGCCAGTTTATCTTCGTAATATTCAAAATAAGGGGAACTCTGATAGGCAGTTTTGATTGATTTCCAGTGAAGTTTCTGCCAGTCTTCGCGATACGAAATTTCGGTTTCCCTGTATTCTCTTTTGCCATTATGATTAATTGGAATAATGAGTGAAAGTGTCCCATTAGCGCCGAAAACATTTGCGCGGTTTCTGAAAGTCTGCTTCGGGAAATTTTCAAACTTTTCAAAAGTGATTTCATTTTCCTGATCAAGAAAAGCAGAAAACCACGAGACTGGCGGAAGGTAGAATATGGGTAAAAGAATGTTTTTCATAGTAAAAAAATGAAGTACTTTTTCAAATACTTCATGATGTTAAATTTTATAAATCGTCTTCAGCTTTTTTCTTTTTGAATAATTTCATAAAATATTCCCAGCCGAAGAAAAGAATCAAAATCATTGCGGCAACCCACCAGTACGAAGTTTTATTTGCTTCACCGGTATTTGCTGCTTTAAACATTCTGTCCCAGCGAACTTTGAAAGGCGCCTGATAAGACGAACTGCTGTCTTTGAAAGCGCCCTGCAAACTCATCCACGTAAACATTGGTTTTCCGACTATATTTTCTTCTGGCACGAAACCAAAAAATCTCGCATCCAAAGAAGCATCACGATTATCGCCGACCATCATGTAATAATCCTGTTTAATTGTATATTGATTGGCTTCTTTTCCGTTAATAAAAATTTTTCCACCTCTGTTTTCAAGTGTATTATGCTCGTAATTTTTGATAATCCACTGAAACTCTGGAAGTGTTTTTTCGTTAATTTCCACAACATCACCTTTTTTAGGAATTTTCAACGGACCGTACTGGTCCTGATTCCAGCCACTGTTAATCGGAAAAATAGAATTTGTTGTATCAATTTTGGTTCTGGTCTGATCGCGGTACGCAATTGAAGCTTCACCTTTCGGCTGAATATCTTCCTTCATTTCTAAAACCTGTGGAAGCTGCTTAATTTCAGCTGCGATTTTATCCGTCAAACCCTGAAAAGCATAAATGATCTGTCCCTTATCATTCTGACCTTCTTGTACAGGTAAAAAGCCATAAATATTATATAATGCCGGAATATCAATCTGACTTCCCGCAGTGATAATATATCTGTGCTGTGTTTCCTGATCGCCCAGATATTTCTCTGCTTTTCCATTTACAAACATTCTACCGTTTCGCATCTCAAACGTATCGCCGGCAACCGCCACACATCTTTTTACGTAAGGATCCATCCGGTCGATTGCTGTATGCACAGAATCGCGCGGATAATTGAAAACGACAATATCATTTTTCTGAGGTTTGTTAAACTGAAAAATCCGTTCATACGGAAGTTTAATTCCTTCTACATAAGATTTACCATCGTTTTTTGGGTTTCCGTCTTTCTGAAAATCATAAACTGTTCCTTGCAGAAAAGGAATCGCCACCGGTCGCATCGGCAAGCGGTAACCATAGCTCCATTTATTCACAAAAAGGAAATCACCCACAAGCAGTGTACGCTCCATCGATCCTGTCGGAATTCCGAAAGGCTGCGTAATGAAAACGTGAATGATGGTTGCGAAAACTACCGCAAAAGTAATCGAGCCTGCAAAAGAATCAGATTTTTTTTCATTTTTTTCAGCATCAGTTAAGTATAAATCGTTTTCGGTATACACCTCAGCATCTTTAGAATAATTGACGGTTGCCATATAAATAAACGGCAGCAAAACCGTAAGAATCTGATCTTTGAAAAGTGTTTTGCCAAATTTCTTCATTAAATATAAATGAAAAACAGACATCATGATCGGTCCCACGATCGGCAGATAAGCCAAAACTGCCCACCACTTCGGATGCTCAGTTTCTTTTAAAATAATAAAATAATTATAAAAAGGAACAAACGCAAAAACCGGATTGTATCCCATTTTTTTAAACAGTTTCCACGTGGAAATCCCCATCAGTAAAGACAAAATGAGAACGTAAACTGCGTATGTTAGAAAATAATTCATAATTTTTTCTTTGCTGATTGATTAGTTTTTATCTGCAGATGCTGTATTAGTTTGCGGCATCCTTTTTTTGTTACATTTTTAAAGTCCTAAAACATTATTCATGGTGAAATTTCCCTTTTTACCAAAAATCCATTCTGCTGCAATTACGGCACCTAGCGCAAAACCGTTTCGGTTGTAAGCCGTGTGTTTTATTTCTATTTCATCTACTTCACTTCGGTAAAATACGCTGTGCGTACCGGGAACTTCATCTTCACGGATCGAAAAAATCCCAAGATGATTTTCCTGAGTGTCTTCCTGTTTCCATGCGTCAAACTTCTCAGAATTCTTAATAATTCCCTCAGCGAGCGAAATCGCCGTTCCGCTCGGCGCATCAAGTTTGTGAATGTGATGAATTTCTTCAAGCTGACAATTATAAGAATCTATATTTCTCATAAGCTTCGCCAGTTTTTCGTTTAGAGCAAAAAAGAGATTGACGCCAAGGCTGAAGTTGGATCCATAAAGAAACGCGCTGTCATTTTCGACGGCAATTTTTTCGATCTCTGCCTTTTTATCAAGCCAGCCGGTCGTTCCGCAGATCACCGGAATTTTGTTTTCAAGACAGATTTTAATATTGTCAAAAGCTGCTTCAGGAAGAGAAAATTCGATCGCAACATCTGCTCCGTTAAGATTTTCAGCTGTCGGTTTCTGTTTTAATCGGGCGACAATTTCGTGACCTCTTTTCTGAGCAGTTTCGTCAATAATCTGACCCATCTTTCCGTAACCTACCAGTGCAATCTTCATTTTTTTAAAATCTAAAATTTAGGCTTAAACCGGTTTTAGGCGGTTTGTTACCAATCTCATCATAAATAACGGCAGGTGTAAAACTCAGATCAGGATCTTTTCTGCCCTCATATAAATGCGCGTCTACAACAGCATCGACAATATTTAAAATATATACCAAACCGGTAATCGCAATTGCGTAATCACGCTGACGTTTTGAGCGGTCTTGTGCATTTCCCAGTGCGATTTTATCAATATTTGGATTGTTGTCGACAAACTCATTTGGTGTTCCGTTGAGTTTTGCGATAAAATATCCGCGGTTTTTTTTGTATTGATTTTGATTCCAGAGTGCGATGCCGACGGTTGTCCCCAGAGCGCCGTAAACAATAGGAAGTTTCCAGTATTTTTTGTTGTAAACCTGGCCCAAACCTGGCAAAACTGCAGAATATAAACCTGCGCGTGTCGGATTAAGTTTGGTCGGACGGATTTTTACTCCAGGCGCATTTACCTTTTCAATCTCATTTACCACCTCAGTCTGAGATTGTGGTTTGGCCGCAGGAATACTGTCTTTCGGATAATATTCTACACGAATCGTATCATTCGGCCTTACCTGAGCAGAGCTGAATGCGAAGAGAAAAAACGGTAAAAGAAAAAGGAGTTTTTTCATCTATTTAATATGCGAAAGAATAAATTCGAGCTCTTCTTCATTTTTAAAATCGAGAACAATCTTTCCTTTTTTTCCGTTTCCGGCAGTTTTTATTTCCACTTTCACATCGAGAATATCAGAAAGGGTTTTCTGTGCTCTTTTAAAATTGTTTGAAAGCTCTGGTTTCGCTGTTTTAGGCGCAGGAGTTTTCGCATTTTTCAGTTCGGCAGAAGCCTGTTCGGTCTGTCTTACATTCAAATGTTCTTTTACAATTTTATCAAACAGAATCTGCTGAAGTTCCGGATTTTCTAAACTGATAATCGCGCGACCATGACCGGCAGAAATTTCTCCGCTTCTAATGGCATTCTGAATATCCGGGCTCAAGCGCAAAAGACGAATGCTGTTGGTAATCGTGCTTCGGTCCTTGCCCAGACGCTGACTCAGGTTTTCCTGCGTCATTCCTATTTCATCCAAAAGCCTTTGATAGGTAAGAGCAATTTCGATGGCATCAAGATCTTCACGCTGGATATTTTCCACCAAAGCCATCTCGAGCAATTCCTGGTCATTTACCAAACGGATATATGCCGGAATCGATTTTAAACCTGCAATTTTACTCGCCCGGAATCTTCTTTCCCCAGAAATAATCTCAAATTTTTCACCTTCTTTGCGAAGTGTGATCGGCTGAATGATTCCAAGATTTTTAATCGACTGTGAAAGTTCGTTTAGAGCTTTTTCGTCGAAATACGTTCTTGGCTGCGTAGGATTTGGGTAGATGTCTTCGATTGAAACTTCTACGATATTTCCTACAAATTTATCGGCGCCCTCATCTGTTGCAGAGTTTACGGCGGCTTTAGATTCGGCACTCAAAATAGCACCCAAACCTCGCCCCATTGCTCTTTTTTTATCTTTCATATCTTGCATCAAGCTATCCGTTTGCAGCAGTACGCTGTCTTAGTTCTTTACTAAATTTTCATTTTTCAGCAAAACCTCTTCGGCAAGCTGTAAGTACTGAATCGCTCCTTTGCTCTCGGCATCGTAGTTTAAAATACTTTCGCCAAAACTCGGTGCCTCGCTCAAACGTACATTTCTACTTATAATCGTTTCAAAAACCATCTCCGGGAAATGTGCGTGAACTTCTTCCACAACTTGGTTTGAAAGACGAAGACGGCTGTCGTACATTGTAAGCAGCAATCCTTCAATATCAAGATCTTTGTTGTGTATTTTCTGAACGTTTTTTACAGTATTTAAAAGTTTACCCAAACCTTCCAAAGCAAAGTATTCACACTGAATCGGGATAATTACAGAGTCTGCCGCCGTAAGCGCATTTATCGTAATCAAACCCAAACTAGGCGCACAGTCGATGATGATATAATCATAGTCATCGCGAACAGATTTCAGAGCTTCCTTCATCATATATTCGCGGTTTTCTTTGTCTACCAATTCGATTTCTGCCGCTACCAAATCGATGTGAGAAGGCACGATATCAAGATTTGGCGTGGAAGTTTTCTTAATGCAGCTTTTCGTATCAATGCTGTGTTCCAGAAGATTATATGTAGAATACTGCACATCATCAACACCAAGACCGGAAGTAGCGTTGGCCTGCGGATCTGCATCGATGATGAGTATTTTTTTCTCCAATATCCCCAGCGCTGCCGCAAGGTTTACCGCCGTGGTGGTTTTCCCTACGCCACCTTTCTGATTGGCGATACCTATAATTTTTGCCATTAGTAAAACTTTAAGCTTCAAAAATACACTTTTTTTCTCTTCATACAAGTGGCAGCCGAAGGCGCGTGTACGTTAAAATGTTGTTAACAAGTCCTTTAGACAATAAAAAAATTATCCACAAAAAATATATTTTGTGGATAACTATTGTTGAGATATAACGGGATTAATTATCAAATTTCATGGTAATTGGTAACGTAAAATAACTTCTCACTGCCTGATTATTTATTTTTGCAGGTATCCATTTTCCTTTAATAGATTTTACAGTCCGGATGGCTTCATTATTAAATTCCAGAAGTTTCCCGTTGGCTTTCAGGTTTGAAATCGAACCGTCGCGCTCTACAATAAAAGTGACTGTCGTTTTCATCACATCGTCAGTTTCAATTCCTGAACCGTCGAAATTACTGATTACTTTATTTCTGAATGCATCAAGTCCGCCTGGGAAATTAGCTTCCACATCTACTTTCACCGGAATCGCATTTGGGTCAACAGGTTTTACGGTTTCTACCGTTTGTGTAGTCGCTGGCGGACCCGTCTGAACCGTTGGAGCCGTAACTGGTATATAAGTGTTTGGTGGTGCGGTTTCTCCGATATTGCTATTTACCGTTCCAGCAATGGCTCCTTCAATTTTTATAGGTTTGACTTCATTTTGCACATTGGCAGTCGGCATTGGTACGGTGCGGTCAATCGTTTTTACCGGAGGTGCAGCTGCTTCTGGCTTTACAGGCGTCACAGGTTTTACAACTTCAGTCAAATCAGGCACGGAAATTAATATGTGACCTCCATCAGTATGCCCAATAACCTTATCCGCTTTAAAAATATTTACCGCCAATGGCGCTAGAGAAACTGCTGCCAAAAGGCTGACTCCAATAAATAGTGATTTGGTAAGAATGCGGTCTGCTTCGCTGCGGAGAACGTAGGCGCCATAGTTTTTATTCCTGTTTTCAAAAATAACTTCGGTGAACAATTGTTCGTGATTGATGTGATTTTTCATTTTCTGAAATTTTATTTGTTTATTATTTATCAAATTTCATTATCTGAATGCTTTGATAATTAACCAACGAAATAAAATCAAAAATATTGCCAATAAAATGCGGAATTTTTACCTTAAACTAAAAATTGATATCAAATTACAAATTTAAACTATGTATTAAATAACAAAAAAAATCCTGCCGATGACAGGATTTAAATATATTCAATGATGCTTTTAGAACAATTCTTTTCGGATAATATTCTGACTTCTTTCCGGGCCAACCGAAACCAAGTACACATTGATACCCAAATACTGCTCAATAAACTCAATGTACTGTTGCGCGGTGTGTGGCAATTCGTCGTAGCTTCTTACTTTCGTAATATCTTCTGACCAGCCCGGTAAATCGTGATAAATCGATTCGTACTGGTAGAGTTTCTCTGTTGAAGAGGTAAGATAATCGATAATTTTTCCGTCTTCGGTTTTGTAATGGGTTACGATTTTCAGGTTTTCAATTCCGGTAAGAACGTCTAATTTTGTAATCACTAAATTATTAATTCCGTTAATCATACACGCGTGTTTCAGAGAAACCAAATCGAGCCAACCGGTTCTTCTCGGTCTTCCTGTGGTTGCTCCAAATTCTCCACCAATCTGTCTGATGCTTTCGCCCAATTCATTATCCAGTTCAGACGGGAAAGGTCCGTTCCCTACTCTTGTACAGTACGCTTTTGCAACACCAATCAGGTTTTTCAAAGCTGTAGGAGGAACTCCGGCACCCGAGCAAACTCCGCCGGTAGAAGGTGACGAAGAAGTTACATACGGATATGTTCCAAAGTCGATATCAAGCATTAAAGCCTGTGCACCTTCAAACAAAACGTTTTTTCCGTCGCGAATGGCTTCATTAAGCTCCACTTCAGTATCTACAATTCTGTCCTGAAGCTGTTTTCCGATCTCAACATATTCATTGAAAATCTCTTCAACATCTAAAGTCGGTTTGTCAAAATATTTTTCAAAAAGTGAATTTTTAACTTTCAGATTTTTCTCGATTTTTTCGCGGAGAATTTCAGGATTTAATAAATCCACCATACGTATTCCAACTCTTGCGATTTTGTCTTCGTAGCATGGCCCGATTCCTTTTTTGGTCGTTCCAATCTGCGTTCCGCCATGTTCTTCCTCACGGTATGTATCCAAAAGAATGTGGTAAGGCATGATGACATGCGCTCTTCTGCTGATAAAAATATGATCTGTACGAAGGCCTTTGCTTTCAATCTGCCCTACTTCTCTGATAAACGATTTGGGATTTACTACCACACCATTGGCGATGATACATTTCCCTTTGCACTGCAAAACGCCGGAAGGCAGAAGATGCAGCACAAACTTTTCTTCGCCTACATAGACGGTGTGGCCAGCATTGTCGCCGCCCTGAAAGCGCACTACATAATCAGATTTTGCCGATAAAACATCCGTGATTTTGCCTTTGCCCTCATCTCCGTACTGAAGACCTACAACTACGTAAGTTGACATATTTTTACTAGATTTTAGATTCGCACAAAATTACTTTTAAAAAAAAAGGTGGGCAAATTTGCGGTGGTTTTTATTTTTTGGCAAAACTCAATGATCTTATAATTACTTATTGGTCTATCAGATTTAAAACCATATATATTATAGAACTTAAGAAAATGTAAAATGAGTAGTTCAGAATGATTTCATTGATACAAAAATTGTCCGCAAAAATTTAATTCTAAAATCCGTAACTTTGCGCCCTACTAATATTGTTATGGAAAGCATCAAGGTACACGACAAAACTTTCGTTCCCTATCTCACAGATTCCGAAATACAGGAAATCGTAAAATCTACCGCGCTGAAAATTCACGAAGATTACAAGGATGAAGTTCCTGTTTTCATCGGTGTTTTGAATGGTGTAATTATGTTTTTTTCTGATCTTTTAAAACATTATCCAGGCGAATGCGAGATTGCATTTATCCAGATGAGTTCGTACTCCGGGACCGAATCTTCGGGAATTGTTTACCAGAAAATGGAGCTTACCAAAGACATCAAAGACCGACACATTATTTTGGTGGAAGACATCGTCGATACAGGAAATACGGTGGAAAGTCTGTTTAAATATTTCAACGAAACGCAGCGGCCAAAATCGGTAAAAATCGCATCTTTTCTTCTGAAACCGGAAGTATATAAGAAAGATTTTAAACTCGATTATATCGGAAAAGAGATTCCAAATAAATTTGTGCTGGGTTATGGACTTGATTATGATGAACTGGGAAGAAATCTCCCGAATCTTTATCAGTTAGAAGAAGGTCAGATCAACCATTAAAAGCTTTTAGCTAATAGCTGACTGCTTTTAGCTTTAAGAAAATTATTTTAGAATACATTTTAACAATTAAATATAGCCAAAGGCAAAGCCAGCGCGTGTTGCCAAAAGCATTTCCACATTATGATAAACATAGTTCTGTTTGGTCCTCCGGGAAGCGGAAAAGGTACACAAGCCCAGAATCTGATTGAGAAATTCAATCTGAAGCAGATTTCTACAGGTGATCTTTTCAGATTCAACATGAAAAATGAAACCGAACTCGGCAAACTTGCCAAATCGTATATCGATAAAGGCGAACTGGTGCCAGATCAAGTGACAACCGATATGCTTACCGATGAACTGAAGAAACCTACTGATGCAGCAGGATTTATTTTTGACGGTTACCCGAGAACTGCAAATCAGACCGAAGCGCTTGAAAAAATCGTAAAAGAAGTTTTGAATGACGAAATCGATGTTTGCCTTTCGTTAATCGTTGAAGATTCAATTCTGGTGGACAGGCTTTTGAAAAGAGGTGAAACCAGCGGAAGAACCGACGACAGCAATGAAGAAATCATTCAGAACCGCATAAAAGAATATTATGCCAAAACAGCAGAAGTCGCTGAGCTTTACAAGCAGCAGGGCAAATATGTAGAGATCAACGGCGTAGGAGAAATCAGCGAAATCTCAGACAAACTGTACGCTGAGATAGAAAAAATAAAATAAATTTCGATTAGAGTTATAAATTCTTAAACTCATCATTCATCATTTATAACTCATAATTATAAGACATGTCAAATTTTGTAGATTACGTAAAAATTCATTGTAAAAGCGGTCACGGCGGCGCAGGTTCTGCCCACCTGAGACGCGAAAAATACATCCCGAAAGGCGGCCCCGACGGTGGAGACGGCGGGCGTGGCGGTCACGTAATTATGCGCGGAAACGCACAGGAATGGACGCTCTTACCCTTGCGCTATACACGTCACGTAAAAGCAGAACGTGGTGAAGGCGGCGGAAAAAATCAGCTGACAGGCGCTTACGGCGCAGATGTTTACATTGATGTGCCTATCGGAACCATTGCCAAAAATGAGGAAGGTGAAGTGATCGGTGAAATCATGGAAGATGGCCAGGAAATTATTCTGATGGAAGGCGGACAGGGCGGAAAAGGCAACGAGTTTTTCAAATCCTCAACCAATCAGACGCCGCGTTTTGCACAGCCGGGAGGCGACGGACAGGAAGGGTATGTAGTTTTTGAATTGAAAATTCTTGCAGATGTCGGTCTTGTAGGTTTCCCGAATGCCGGAAAATCAACGCTTTTAGCAGCTGTTTCTGCAGCGAAACCGAAAATTGCTGATTATGCTTTTACAACCCTCACACCGAATCTTGGGATTGTAGCTTACCGAAATTACAAGTCTTTCGTAATGGCCGATATTCCGGGGATTATCGAAGGTGCAGCAGAAGGAAAAGGTCTTGGCCACCGGTTTTTGAGACATATCGAGCGTAATTCGATTTTGATGTTTTTAATTCCTGCCGATTCCGAGCATCATTTTCAGGAGTTTAAAATTCTTGAAAATGAGCTTAAAGAGTACAATCCGGAACTTTTAGATAAAGACTTTGTTATTTCTGTTTCAAAAAGCGATCTTTTGGATGACGAACTAAAAACGGAGATCGCAGCAGAGTTTCCGGAGAACAGAAAACCGCTATTTTTCTCTGGTGTGACGGGCGAAGGTCTCATTGAGCTGAAAGATGCGATCTGGAAAAAACTTCACGGATAGATTTTATAATTTCTAATAACATAGTAATAGTACACTTTTGAGTGTACTAATTTTTTTTATCTTTAAACAAAACATAATCATGAAAAAAAAATTAATAGTTGTATTGCTTTTTGGCTTTTTCGGAGCTATAAAATCACAGGTCACGACTGAATCTACAGTAAAATCTAAAATAGAAATTGGCGTCAGGGCTGGCTTCATTTCATCAACCATAAATTCTACCTTCGTCAAATCTGATCCGAAAGCTTACTTTTATGCAGGATTGTCAGCGGAAAAACCTTTGTCAGAAAAATTCAGCATTCAGGCAGAAGCAAACTACACGAGATTGGGCGGCACGTTTATCTCTCCTTCTTTTGAGATTGCGAATAATAATGTACAGCCAATCACTGTAGAATATAAATATAATTTTACGCAAATTCAGATTCCGGTTTCTGCGAAATATTATATCATTCCGGATTTATCTGCCTCTCTCGGAATGAATTTCGCCTTTAATCTCTCTCAAAAACTTGAAAGCAACCAACCGGCAAACGGTGGCCCAGAAATTCAGCTGGATGAAATAAAAACTTTGAATCTATTTCCTTTTCTGGGAGCAGAATATAAATTGAGCGAACAGTTTTTTGTAGATGCGAGATATAGTTTTAATTTCTTTTCGGTTGCGAAAATGGGATCATTAAAAATAGGATTTGTGCAGGCTGGCATTGGTTACCGATTCAGATAAGACATCAGAATTGATACAGATTCCCGCATTGTTAGTTCTTTATAGTTTATTCTTGACTAAAAGTGTTTTTTGGAACATTTATTGTGCAAAACCTTAAAATTTAAAAACAATGAAATATTTATTTGCGATCATCACTTCTATGATAATTTTATCGTGCACTGCACAAAAATCAGCATCAAAATACAGCGAGATTGAATACGAAGCCGGACCGTGTTTCGGCTCTTGTCCTATTTATAAAATGACCATAAAATCTGACCGCACAGCTGTTTTGGAAGCAGAGCATTTTAATTTCTCCAAAGGATTTACCAAGTCAGAATTTGACAAACCAAGAGAAGGAACATTTACTACAACCATTTCTCCGGAAGCATACAGCAAACTTGTAGCAGCTTTGGATGATATAAATGTAATGTCTCTTAACGCAAAGTATGGCAGCAGAAACATAACCGATTTACCTACTGCCTATCTGAGAATTACCATGAACAATGGCAGCAAAAAACAAACTGAAGATTATGGAAAAGCAGGCAGTGAGAAGCTGAAGCAGGTGTACAAACAGTTTGAAGATATGAAAACGAGCCAGAAGTGGACGAAAATAAAATAGATTAAAATAAAAAGTTTATCTTTGCACCATATTTCGCGGCATTCTAGGCCAGCAGCGGCAAAAAATTTTGCCATTTTGCTAATTTTTTAGCAGATCTCGCTAAAAATGATGAAGTATACTGCTTCGACCGCATTATTTAATACCATTTTAGAATTTGTTATTCACCGACTTAAACATTATTAAGCCCATCCTTGATGCGCTTCAGAAAGAAGGCTATGAAAAGCCAACACCTATTCAGGAACAGTCAATTCCTTCAATTTTAGAACACCGCGACGTACTGGGAACAGCGCAAACCGGAACAGGAAAAACGGCTGCTTTTGCAATCCCAATTCTTCAGAATTTAACGGAGAGAAAAGGGCCGAAGAACAATCATATCAAAGCTTTGATCCTTACGCCGACCCGTGAACTGGCGATTCAGATTGAAGAAAGTTTTGATGCTTACGGAAAAAATTTACCACTGAGAAAACTTGTAGTTTTTGGAGGTGTAAAACAAGGTAGTCAGGAAAATGCCCTTCGTAGAGGCGTTGACATTTTGGTTGCCACTCCGGGGAGACTGCTGGATTTTATCGCACAGGGAATTATCAGTTTAAAACATCTTGAAATCTTCGTTCTCGACGAAGCCGACAGGATGCTGGATATGGGATTTGTGCACGATGTAAAAAGAATTATTAAACTTATACCTCAGAAAAGACAGACGCTTTTTTTCTCGGCGACAATGCCAGTAGAAATTCAGAAACTTGCTGACAGTATTCTTACCAACCCGATAAAAGTTTCGGTTACACCGATTTCTTCGACTGCGGAAACGATTAATCAGTCGGTTTATTTTGTGGATAAAGACAATAAACTGGATTTGTTGATTCATATTCTTAAAGAAAAACTTTCAGATTCTGTATTGGTTTTTTCACGTACAAAGCACGGTGCCGACAAAATCGCCAGAAAACTGCAGTCGAATCAGATTTCGGCAGAAGCCATTCACGGAAATAAATCTCAGAACGCGAGACAGAATGCTTTAAATAATTTTAAATCGGGAAGAACGAGAATTTTGGTTGCGACTGATATTGCTGCCAGAGGAATTGATATCGACGAACTGAAATATGTTGTCAATTTTGAGCTTTCAGATGTTGCCGAGACCTATGTACACCGAATTGGCCGTACGGGCCGCGCGGGCGCAGAAGGAAGTTCGATTTCTTTCGTTGACGGACTTGATCTTTTAAATCTGAAAGACACCGAGAAACTGATCGGAATGAAAATTCCGGTTGAGAAAGAACATCCTTTTCATACTGATAATCTGGTAGTGGAAAAGAGAGATTCAAATAACAAACCTTTCTCTCCAAGACCCCGACCAGCAGGTGGTCAACAACAGAAATCGGATCACACTAAAAAACCTAAAAATAAAAGTAATTTTTCCCGAAATAAGTAACATAGAAAGCCTTCCAATATTTGGAAGGCTTTTTTAATCCAATTCTTACTTGTAAGAACCACATTAGAATATTTATCTGAAAAAAAATGTAATTTGCATAAAACTACTATTGATGAGAATCATAACTACAGAGGATTTTCGAGATGCCCAAATTAAAATTCTGCAGCGCGGATTTAAATTTTTTACTTCAAAATTCAATCTGAAATCTTCATACCGCACAAAAAGTTCGTTTAATGATGCAGAATTACAGACAGCCAACTGGTGGATTATTCCTAAAGTACAGGAACGCTGGAATAAACTTATTACAGGAAATAAAGACCTAGCATACGAAGAATTTTTCTGCAGAAATTTCTTTCCTGGTCACCATCCTATGAAAATGCTTTCTATCGGCTCCGGCGTTTGTGGTCACGAAATAAAAATTGCAGAATTAATGTCTCACTGGGAAGTTCACTGTTTTGATTTTTCAGAGAAACTTCTTCAGCAGGCTAAAATAACTCGGATAAAAAGAATCTAAAGAATATTTTCTACCACGCCGAAGACATTTATCAGCAGGATTTAGAGGTTGATTCATTTGACATCGTATTTTTTCACGCGTCGCTACATCACTTCAAAAATATGTCTGATTTTTTTGACAACATCATTATCAAAGCTTTCACAAAGAATAAAAAAGGCTATTTAATTATTAACGAATATGTTGGAAAAAGCAGACTGCAGTACAGCGGTTCTCAGATTTCTGCAATTAATACTGCGATTAAAAAGATCCCCAAATCATTTAGACAAATCTATAAAACCAATATTTTTAAGAACAGATATTACGGTTCTGGTGTTTTGAGGATGATCATCGCAGATCCTTCTGAGTGTGTAGATTCTGAAAGTATTTTACCCGAAATTCATAAAAGGTTTGAAACCATTATTGAAAAACCATACGGTGGCAATCTTCTGATGAGCGCGTTAAAAGACATTGCGCATCATTTTATAGATTTAAGCGACGAAAAAAGTAAAGTCCTCCAACATCTTTTTGACTTGGAAGATGAATATTTAAAAAGCCACCAAAGTGATTTTGTTTTCGGGATTTATGAATTTAAGAATGATTAAAAATTCGCTTTGCATTCTCCGTAGTCACTTTATCAATCTCAGAAAAATCTTTCCGATAAATATCCACCAGTTTTCCGGCTACCAAATCAAGATAAGAACTTTCATTTCTTTTTCCTCTGAAAGGAACGGGTGCGAGATAAGGAGAATCTGTTTCCAGAACAATTTTTTCTAAAGGAATTTCATTTAAAAACTGATCTATTTTACCATTTTTAAAGGTCACTACGCCACCGATTCCTAACAGAAAATTGAGTTCAACGGCTCTATTTGCCTGCTCCAGATTTCCAGAAAAACAGTGAAAAATTCCGCGCAATTTGGGGTGTTTTTTCCGATCTAAAACTTCAAACGTTTCATCAAAACTTTCTCGGGTATGAATAACAATCGGCAGATCTTTTTCGATTGCCCAATCAATTTGCTTTTCAAAGGCCTTAATCTGGATATCTAAAGTGGTTTTGTCCCAATACAGATCAATTCCAATTTCTCCAATAGCCGGAAACATTTTTTTATCAAGATAATTCTTAACAGTCTGCAGTTCTTTTTCCCACGTTTCCGGTTTCACATAGCAAGGATGCAAACCCATCATCGAATGAATTTTCCCCGGATATGCAGCTTCCAAATCAAGCATTTTTTCGTGAAATTCAGAATCAATAGCCGGAAGATAAAATCCTGTGATACCTTTATCAAAAGCTCTTTGAATAACTTCTGTGCGGTCATAATCAAATTCCTCGGCGTATAAATGCGTATGTGTATCAATCATTTTTTGTGTAATTTAAAAGCTCCTGATAAGGATTTTTAAGGTTTAAAAGTATGCCAAAAGCCGTTTCGGTTTTGATGCCCTGTTTCTTTAATTCAATAACTTTATTTCTGAAATCATCGCCTTTTTCTTTTAAGACCGTGGCTTCGGCGAGCAAGTGGCGGTACGCATTCTGCTGAATAACAGGAATATTCTGTCCGAATATTTCAACTTTAAAATCTGCCAATACCGTATTCAAAATTATTGTACGCTCACCGTTTACCATAACTTCTTCGATTTCATTGTGAGGGAAAAGTTTAAGAAGTTGTAATCTGAATTTTTCGAAGTTTTTCACTTCACAAATGACATCAAGATCACTTTCTTCAGTATCTACTTCAATGGGAATTGTCCCCGCCAAAACCGGAGTGAATTCTTTTAGATGATCAAAAAGCTGGCTCTGTTTTAAAACTACGAAAGCTTTTTTCTGCCTCGCGTTTCCTGTTTTCAGATAAGATAAATCAAGAAAACCGTTCATCAGAAAAGATTTTATGCTTCACTTTCCCTTGCTGGTTTTTGATGTTTTCTTCAATTTTCTTCATAAAAACCAAGTGCTTCGGATCTTTTTCATTATCGCTTCGGTGCAGAAGCGCCTGACTGATTTTAAAATTTTCCTGAATAAAATTCTTGGTGTCATCAGTAAAATACGCCTCAGCTAGTTTTTCGAAAATATATTGCACCGCCTGAGAATTGGGATGAATAAGATCATCTTTATAAAAACGATAATCCCGGAGATCATCCATTAGAATCTCATAAACAGGTAGATAAGTGCAGTTTTCGAATGAATTTATAACCTCATGAAGCGCCGAGATAAGTTTCGATTTGCTCAGCATATTTTCTACCATTCCGTCTTTTGTGTGACGAACTGGCGAAACCGTAAATAGAATCTGTACATTTTCATTGCAAATATCTTTCAGGTTTAAAATTGTTTCCTCAATCGAGTTTACAATTTCATGATGCGTAAGCAAACGCTTTTTAAAATATTTCTGGGGAATTTTGTGACAGTTTCCGACAAGCTGCTGCTTTGGTAAAAATTCGTAGATAAAAGAAGTTCCGTACGTGACAATTACCCAACTTGTAGTCTGCAAAAATCGGTTTCCTTTTTCTATCTGATTATTTATTTTGGCTAAAGTCTGATGTACAAACCGTGTATCAAAACTCGTGTGATGATCGAGCGAAATAAATTTTTCGTCGTAAGCGATCAATTCTTCTTCCGTGTAAAAGTCACTGTCATGAAGTCGCTTCACTGCATTATTAATCGAAAACGGATTGAAAACCGTTCCGAAAGAATTGTTTAAAGTCTGTAGCTGACCCTTTGCAAGCAAATCTGAAATCTCTGTGGCAAAGCACGAACCGATCGAAAATATTTTATCTTCAATTCCTATTTTTATTGCAGAATCAGGCAGATTAACTTCGGTGCGGAATTTCATCAGATTAATTTGAAAATGAAAAAATTTGATAATTTAAAAATGCACTTTGCAACATTTACAATTTTCAAATTGAAGAATAATTAAATTTTCAAATTAGCTTTCTCTTCTTAATAGATAATTGGCAAGTTCAGAAAACGGTTTTTTCTTTTCTTCAGGAACATCGATACCGTTGAGGTAATTCTGACCGATTTCGTTGTGTTTTTCGATCAAACGCAATGCTTTTTCGTCCACCTTTGTACGTCTGAAAATCTTTTCTACACCGTACACTTTGTCGATGTTGTCGGTCTTTTTAGAATACCAGTAATCAAGTTCTTTTACTTCTTCCTCCGTTCCGTGTTCTTTAGCCAAAAGATAAAGCACAGTTTTCTTATTCTCATAAATATCACCCGCATGCTTTTTTCCAAACTGTGCCTGATCACCGAAAACATCAAGATAATCATCCATAATCTGGAAAGCAATTCCGATGTGTTTACCAAAGTTGAAAATCGCTTTTGCGTCTTTAAAATTAGCCTTTGCGATCATTGCACCGATCTCAAATGAACATGCACTCAAAACCCCGGTTTTATAGGTAATCATTCGGATATAATCGTCGAAAGTAACATTTTCTTTTGTCTCAAAATTGATGTCGTACTGCTGACCTTCACAAAGTAAAAGTCCGGTATGCGTGAAGATTCTGATGCAGGCTTTAAAAATTTCAGGCTCCAGATCTTCAAAAAACTTATATGCTTTCAACATCAATCCGTCGCCTGACAGAATGCCGACATTGATGCCGTGAAGCGTATGAATGGTCGGTTTATTTCTTCTTAAAGGTGCTTCATCCATAATATCATCATGAATCAGCGTAAAATTGTGAAAAAACTCAATCGCAAGCGCAGGTTTGATGGCATCTTTCAGATCTCCGTTAAACAGTTCGCAGGCCATCAAAACCATGATTGGACGCAGTCGTTTTCCGCCGTGCGAGATTATATAGTTCATCGGCGCGTAGAGTTCCTCCGGTTTGTCTTTGAAGGTATACTTCTTCACGGCATCGTCTACAATCTCCTGATAACGGTTCAAAAATTCCATAAAATCTTATAAAGTTTAGACAAAAATACGGTTTTTTAGGGGCTTTTTAAACATAAAATTTTCATTAAATGAATGAAAAAAGCAGTTCAATTGTCTGACTGCTTTCTATATTTCATTGGATTTGAAACGTTCTGTTTTGTTTTAAATGACTTCCAGATGTATCGGAAAAGCGGATAGATCAAGACGCAACTTCCAAAGATCAAAGATTTCATAATTAAACCTGAAGAAATTCCATCAATACCTTCTGCTTTATTCTGTGCTCTAAATGTGAGAAACCAGATTCCTGAAAATATCAGATAAAAGATGACGCCGCTGATGATTGGGATTTTCTTATTCATAAAAAAGATTTAGAAATGTACGTATCAATAATAAACAAATAAAAACAAATAAAAATAAATATTATAACCTGATTTATGAAATAACTGCAATTAATTTAAAATTATTACTAAAAAAAACGGAGCATCCTTTTGAGATGCTCCATTTCTGTATAAAGATTTGTGTTTTATAATGTTTAGAAAGCTAAAATCGTGAGATAGGTAATTGCCGCTACTATCGCAGAGATTGGAATGGTGAGAATCCACGCCCATAGAAGGCTTACCGTAATACCCCAGCGCACTGCAGAAACTCTCTTGGTAAGTCCGACCCCGATAATAGCACCTGTAATCGTGTGCGTGGTAGAAACCGGTATCGCGAGGTGATCTGTAAGAAACAAGGTGATGGCACCAGCCGTCTCTGCACTTACACCTTCAAGAGGCGTCACTTTTGTGATCTTGGTTCCCATAGTTTTAATGATCTTCCAACCACCACTCATTGTTCCCAGTGCGATGGCAATAAAAGAAACTAACGGTACCCACATATAATGTTTGGCAAAGTAACCGAAACGGTCTGCCGAAGCAATATCAAGATAAACAGGATCTTTCAGCATGTTAACGTGATAGTAAATAATTGCTGCACCGATGATTCCCATTACTTTTTGGGCGTCATTCAATCCGTGTCCCAAACTGAAAAGTGCTGATGAAACCAGCTGCAGTTTTTTAAATGCTTTATCTGCCTTATGCGGATTTGATCTTTTATAAATGTGTACAATAATCAGGGTTATGATAATCGAAATTACCATCCCGATAAATGGTGCCATAAATATAAACAGGAAAATTGGAATCACCACTTTAAACTTCACTACACTTTGTGTGGAAACCTGTATGAGAGCTTCCTTTACGGTATCAAAAACACCTAGATTTGGCTGCGCAGCTACCACTGCGTGATAGTCTGTGACGAAGGCGTGCATTAAAGCAGCACCAAGGAAACCGCCGATCAATGTGTGTGATGATGAAGATGGGATACCAAACCACCAGGTAAGTAAATTCCAGGCGATTGCTGCGATAAGTCCCGAGAATATTACTTCGAGTGTGATAAAGTTTTCATTTACGGTTTTGGCAATCGTGTTACCGATTTTAAATTCACCGATAATGTAAGCTGCGATAAAAAAAGCTGCGAAGTTCCACAAAGCTGCCCAGAGAACGGCCTGAAAAGGCGTCAGAACTTTAGTGGAAACAATGGTCGCGATGGAGTTTGCCGCATCGTGAAAGCCATTGATATAGTCGAAAATCAACGCCAGAGCGATGATTACCATGAGTAAAATAGGAAAATCCATCAGTTATCTGTAGTCTGTTCTCGTTACGCGTATTTGATCATGATGTTTTCGATGGTGTTCGCTACATCTTCCGCTTTGTCGGTCACTACTTCAAGATAGTTCAGTACCGATGAGATTTTAATGATATTAATAGCATCATTCGTTTCAAAAAGCTCCACCATAGAATTCGACAAAAGATCATCAGCGATATTCTCGATCGAGTTTACTTTTATGCACGCTTCTTTTACCAGTTCCATATTTTTGAAACCTTTAAGATTTTTCATAGCAGTTTGTATCTCAAGACACGCTTTATGAATCAGCATCGAAAAATCTGCATAAGCCTTCATCAGCGGCGATTTGTACAGGAAAATATATTTGGTAGAAGCGTAGATATAATCAGCGATATCATCAAGACCGGTTGCCAAAGTATGGATATCTTCACGGTCAAATGGTGTAATGAAATTTTTCCCCAGCTCTACAAAAATCTCGTGTGTAAGTTCGTCGTTAGCATGTTCGTAGTCGCTCATTTTCTTCAACATCGTATCGTCATTCACATCGAAGTCTTTGATTCCGTTGTTAAATTCTTCAGACATTGCAACCAGGTTTTCGGTCACCTTTTCGAACAGTACGAAGAAGATTTTATCTTTTGGCTGAAAAGCGTGGAAAATATTTCCAATTCCCATTGTATAGTATTTATAATTTACGAGTGCAAATTTCCGCAAAAACCATTTTACGAAAAAATATACGTCGTTAATTTTTGTTCACATTGCGATTAATATTCAGGCATAAAAAAACCGGCACAAAAGCCGGTTTCAGATATATATATTCTTTCAGAAAATTTTTAGTTCGCTTCCTCAGCGCGCATTTCTTTTCCTTTAAATTTCATCGAAGATAGATTGTCTAAAAGTTCATTTTTAAATGATTTTTCAATCTCAAAGAACGAGAACTTATCAAGAATCTCAATGTTTCCGATCTCTGCACGTCGGTTGCTTTTGCTGGAAGTCGCTTTGTTGATGATCTCCAGAACATCCAGTTTCTTCAACTGATCTTTTTTACCAAGGTTAAAGAAAAAACGCGTCATATTTTCGTTTTTACCTCTTGGTTTTCCTCCACGGTCACTACGCTCGCGGTCTCTGCCACCATCACGGCTTCCTCTTGAGTCACGGTCTCTGCCACCATCTCTGCTTCCTCTAGAGTCGCGGTCTCTGCCACGGTCTCTTCTGGAGAAATCATCGTCTCTTGTGCTTAGTTTCTGATCCAATAAATCATGCTTGTCTTTGTAATAAAGTGCAAGATCTTTCAGTTGAAACTGCAAGAGTTTATGAGCAAGTTCTTCTTTGGTAAATGCAGACAAATCCGGGATTAATTTATCATCAAACTCAAAGAAATCAGCATGAATTTCGAATAAACTTTCGAAAACACCTGCTACCTGAGCTTTGATAATTTCTTCACCTCCGGGAACACTTTTCTCAACAATATCGATTTTTGTAGTCGACTTAATCTGCTTCAGCTTTCTGCTTTCTTCAGGTTTAATCAATGACATCGAAATTCCGTCTTTTCCTGCTCTACCTGTTCTTCCGCTTCTGTGTACAAAAACTTCAGGATCATCCGGCAAAGAGAAATGGATAACGTGTGTCAGTGAATTTACATCCAATCCTCTCGCAGCAACGTCAGTAGCTACCAAAATATCGATGTTTTTGAGTCTGAATTTCTTCATTACCGTATCACGCTGCGCCTGAGAAAGATCTCCGTGCAATGCATCTGCGGCGTAACCATTCTGCATCAGGAAATCGGCAACTTCCTGAGTTTCCATTCTTGTACGGCAGAAAATAATCGAATACTGATTTGGGTTGGCATCAATAAGGCGCTTCAAAGCTTCTTTCTTGTTGCGGTATCCAACTACATAATATTCGTGTTTGATGTTTTTCTTTACCTCGTTGATCGATCCTACAGAAATTCTGTGCGGCGTTGTAAGGTAATTTTTAGAAATCTTCTCCACTTCTTTGCTCATCGTCGCCGAGAACAGATAAGTTTGCTTAGATTCCGGAGTTTCGCTCAAAATTGTTTCCAGTTCGTCTTTGAAACCCATAGAAAGCATCTCATCAGCTTCATCTAAAACCAACCATTGGATTTCAGAGAAATCAAGTGCTTTTCTGTTAATCAAATCGATCACACGTCCCGGAGTTCCCACAATAATCTGTGGCTTGTCCTTCAAAGAGCGGATTTGATCCTGAATACTGCTGCCTCCATAAACTGCTGTAGTTTTGAGGTCTTTCATGTACTTAGAATAACTTTGTATGTCTTTCGAGATCTGAAGACATAGTTCTCGCGTCGGGCAAAGCACCAAAAACTGGATTTTGCGACTCGTATCGTTTATCATATCCAAAATCGGAAGCGAAAACGCTGCTGTTTTGCCTGTCCCCGTCTGCGCAAGTGCGATAAGATCGCGTGTATCTGATTGAATAAAAGGGATAGTCTGTTTTTGGATTTCTGTCGGGCTTTCGTAACCCAGTTCGCCAATGGCCTTAAGGATATCAGGACTTAAATTGGTCTCCGTAAATAAATTCATTAAATAATATAAAATTTTTGCAAAGATACAATAAAAATCCAGACAACAAATTGTATATTATTAAAGAATCTATAATTTATATTTACAAAACTTTAAAGATTTTTTAAAATTCACAGAAAATGACACAATTTTTTATTTAATTTTTAATAATCTTTCAAGAGATTAATTCGCTACATGCAACTTTCACAGCCGATTGGTTTAAATATTGAATCGTATCAAAATGATTTTAAAAACACAAATATGTCAGCCGTTTTATCTAAAAACATTTTCGACTTCCTTAAAAAACTCGCCAAAAACAACAACCGCGACTGGTTTAATGAGCATAAAGAGGAATACCTGGAACATCAGCAGGAGTTTCAAGCTTTCATGGAAGATTTGATTTCAGAACTGGGAAAATCCGACGAGAATATTGCCAAACTGGATGCGAAAAAATCGCTTCAGAGAATCTATCGCGACATCCGTTTTTCTAAAGACAAGACACCGTACAAAATTCATCTCGGCGCCTCACTCGGTATGGGAAAAGGAGGCGAAAACGCAGGACATTACCTTCACATCGAGCCAGGAAAATCATTTGTCGCAAGCGGAATTTACATGCCGGAAGCTTCTTTACTGAAGGAAATCCGGAAAGAGATCAACGCTTTTCCTGAAGAATTTAAAAAAGCAATTTCACATAAAGATTTTAAAAAATATTTTGGAGAGCTGGATCGCGAGCACGAACTGAAAAAAATTCCGCAAGGTTATGAAAAAGATAATCCGATGGCCGATTTTCTGCGCCTGAAAAGTTTTGTCGGTCTGCACAGACTTTCAGATACAGATGTTTTAGAAAAAGATGCGGTAAAAAAAATTGCAGGTATTATGAAATGTGCACTTCCGCTCAACGAATTTCTGAATACACCTTTTCGGTAAAAAGAAATCAGCATTTTCTGAGTAATTCATTACCTTTGCCCATCGCAAAACCTTTACTCTATGTCTTTATACCAGCAGCTTGCCGAAAATTTGCAGTACATCAGTCCAGGTTTTTACAAGCAGCGGTATTTCAAAAGCCTGAATCAGCTTACCAAAGACAATTTTTCGCAGCGAAATGTAGAGCCTGAGCTTGTTTGGATTAAAGATTTTTTAAAGAAAGATTCTGTTTTTCTCGACATCGGTGCCAATGTCGGCACTTTTCTTTATCATCTGGAAGGAAAATTGAGACCTCAAAATACGTATGCTTTCGAGCCCAATTCCATCTTACATAAAAGACTTCGAAGACTTTTTCAAAAAATCAACATTTTTCCGTACGCGCTTTCTGATGCGAATACAGAAGCACAGTTTAAAGTTCCCGTGATTAACGGAAAAAAAATGGCGTCGAGAGGAACTTTGGTCACTGAATTTCGGGAAAACGGTGAAGAAAAAAGTCTCACGGAAAAAGTTCAGGTAATGAAACTGGATGATTGGGCAATTCAGGAAAATCTTTCGAAAATTGATTTTATTAAAATTGATGTGGAAGGCAATGAAATGAAAACTCTACAAGGTGGAAAACATGTAATTCAAAAATTTTTACCTGTTTTAATGGTCGAGATGGAACAGCGTCATCATAAAAAACCCATATGGCAGAAGATTTCTGAAGTTGAAAGCTGGGGCTTTGATGCACATTTTCTCAACCGGAAAACTTTTACTCTCGAAAAACTGAGCGAAGAAATTCTGCTTCAGAACATCAGTGACGAAAAAAACAAAACCGAGTACATCAACAATATTATTTTCCTCCCAAAAAGCCCGAAAACGTCATGAGTGTAGTGGCGCGGCAGGGATTTAAGTATTCCATCATCGGATATATTTCTACGTTGATCGGCATGTTTTCGATCTTCATTTTCATGCACGATCTCAAGTTTTACGGCACACTTCGTTACATCATGACGACTGCAGAAATGCTTGTACCTTTCGTAGTTTTGGGGATTTCTTACTCTAATGTTAAGTTTTTTGGAAAAGCAAAAGATGATAACCGCCACCAGAATATGCTTTCCCTTTCGCTTGCGCTTGTTGGTTTTAATTTTCTGATCTTTTTGCTGATCTTTTTCATCGTTCCCTTTTTATTCCCGGAAATAAAAAATCTTAAAATCTGGAAAATGAAGGAAGGAATTTTGCCTTTGATTTTACTTCTGTCGTTCTGCACGATTTTCAATAAATACACTTCAAATTACAAAAGAATCGTTGTTTCAAACATCTTCGACAATCTTTTGCCAAAGCTTGCCAACCTCGGCGCTTTCTGCCTATTTTACTATTTCGCACTTTCACAGAAACTGGCACTGACTTTCTTTTTCGCGATTTTTGTTTTGATTTTGAGCGGCTATATTTATTATACAAATAGGCTTGAAAAAATTAATTTTGATCTGCGAACAGATTACTTCAAACAAAACAATTTTTACAGAGAATTTGCTACGTACAGCTTTTTCGGATTTCTGGGAACTTTCGGCAATCACCTTGCGATAAACAATTATATGATTGGCGAATTTATCGGTCTGGAAGAAAACGGTGTTTACAATATTTTACTGGCCTTAATTTCACTGATTTCGATTCCCCAACTGGGTTTGTTTAATATCTCTGCACCAATTATCAGAAAAAATCTTGCTGACGGGGACATGGAAGAACTCGACCGGTTTCACAAAAAAACTTCGCTTTCCATCTACTTTTTAGGTGCGGTTTTGTTCGCCTGCATTATGGTTGGTTTTCCGTATCTGATACATTTCATGCCGGAAAAAGGAGTGATGCTCAAAATGTACGAGCCGGTGATCTGGATTTGGGGTTCTGCAGTTCTTGTCGATCTCGCAACTGGTTTTAACGGAAATATCATTTCGCTCTCAAAATATTACAAATTCAACATCGTCGTAATGATTCTGCTTGCCGGACTTACAATTGGTTTAAACTGGTATTTTATCAATCACACAAACCTGTCACTCATCGGAATTGCTTTGTCGACAGCAATTTCACTCATCACTTTTAATCTGATAAAAATTACCTTTAATTATTTCGTTTTTAAAGTGTCGCCACTTTCTATAGAAATGATTTTTGTGTCGATTATATGCACTTTGGCAATTACCGTTGCGCTTATTTTACCTGATTTTAGCAATCAGTTTATTAATCTGATCTACAAACCTTCTGTAGTTTTGATCTTGATTTTTCTGGGGAACCATTTTACCAAAATATTTCCTGTAGAGCAATATCTGAACATGAATTTTCTGAAAAGCGCTTTTAAATTTAAGTAAGAATCAGGTCTAAAACCAATTTTTCTACCGCTTTCAAAACATTTTCTTTAGAATAATTTTCAAAACTGAAACGCTTTTCCTGCAAAACGATCATCTGCGAAAAAATATCATCTTCCTCAGCGATCAGAAAATCGTGCGTCGAAGCGTAAGATTTTGGGAAAATCGCCGGTTTGCCATATTTGATTGCGTCGCCTATATTTCCTGTCATTTTCGTTTTGCCGTACACTTCTCTACAGCTGAAAAACTCGGTTTCACTCTGAACCGGACACCACAGAACATCAGATTTTTTCATCCATTCATCAAAAATATGCGTCGGAACACGCTCCGGAAAGAAAACGATTTTAATATTTTTTGATAAAGATTTCTGAAGCTCTTTTAATTTTTCGAGCAATTCGCCCTGTGCTTTTCCTAAAAAAACAAACGTAAAATTTCTGTCGTGAGATGCATTTTTTATTTTATTGAAAACAGTATGATAATCTCTGCGATCCTGCGAAACTCCGCCGGGAATCACAACGGTCACGTTTTCATTTTGTCCTTTCTGAAATTTTTTCGTGTAAAATAGTGGCAGAAAAAAATGGTTTTGATCGCTCAGATGATGATCGAGAACAAGTAGGCTTTTAGCATTTTTAAAAACCTTTCCACTGTCCATCAAACCTTCACGCAGAAAAAGTTTTAAACGGAAAAAAATATCTTTTTTAAAAATACTTTTAAACAAACCACCTTTAGAAAGCGTCGAAAATGCCCGGTTGTGAACGATCACCGCAGTTTTGTAGCGTCGGGTAATTTCCAGAAAAGTCGAGAAATAGCGGTGTGCCGTTCCTATAATCACGAGATCGTACTTTTTCTTCTGAAGCTGCTGCAAAATCGTTTTTTGGCTGGAAAGAAAAACGTGTTTATCGAGCGCAGAAGTCTGATTTTTAATCTTTTTTGAGAAATAAAAATCTACAGAAATCTCGTCTGAGTTCTTGGTAAGATTCAGGAAGTCCTGAGCGATTTCGGCGTGGGTATCGATCTCAATGTATGCGATTTTTTTCAAAATTTTGTGTTTTTCAAGACTTCACTTTCAGCCACTTTTTTTTCAGTATTTCCCAACGTTTTTTATTAATGGCTTTCTGTTCGTCACTGTTGATTTTCAAAGGCAAATTCTGCGCCCGCGCGTTTTCATAAGCTTTCAAAATCTGAAAAAAAAACTTTGGAGACTTGATTTTTGAGGCTTCTTTTGCAGCAGCAACGTATGCGAGAATCCTTTTTAAACCCAAAAAATAAAAATATCTGCCGTAATAATTTGATGGTTTTACAGTATAATCTGCACCTTTCACTTTAACCAGTTTAACGTGAAGCTGCGGCAAAACAACTTCTTTCCATCCTAAATTTTCCAGTAAAATCGAGTCGATATTATCCCAACCTAAAGTTTCGCGCAAACCTCCAATTTCAAGGAAACATTCTTTCCTGTAGGCTTTGAGTGGACCGCGCACATGATTTTTATTTGAATTCCCTTCGTAAATCCATTCACCATCTTTTTCTACATAAAGCAATCCGCCCACGAGACCGTTCAGCGGATTTTCTTTGAAAGAATGCGCTATTTCAGAAAGATAATTTGGTTCTAAAATAATATCTGCATCAAATTTACAGATGACATTAAAATCATCTAAAGACTTTGTTTTCAATCCTTTATTAAAAGCATTTACCACTTTACTTCCAGGCTGATGAACAGATTTTTCAAGATTTATTGTAGAAAAACGTTTGTCTTTAGAAGTGAAATCCGAAATAATTTCTGCCGTTTTATCTGTCGAACCGTCATTTACAATCACCAATTCGAAGTCGGTATGATGTTGCGCCACCAATGCCGATAAAGTTCCCTGAAGATTATCTTCTTCGTTGTGTGCCGGAATGACTATTAAAAACTTCAAGCTTAAAATTTAGTTTAAATAAAATCTGGAATTTATTTACATATCATGCGGCTTCAGCATATTCGCGGGATCAAGAATTTCGTCTAATTTTTCTTGACTTAAAACGCCTTTCTCGAGAATGAGATTGTACACACTTTTACCAGTTTGCAGAGATTCTTTCGCAATTTCCGTCGAATTTTTATATCCTATATAAGGATTTAAAGCCGTCACAATCCCGATGCTGTGCTTCACCATATTAAGACAAACTTCTTTATTAGCAGTAATTCCTACGATGCATTTTTCACGAAGTGTATCTAAAGCATTGCAGAGAAAATGAAGATTTTCCATGATGGCATGCGACAAAACAGGCTCCATCACATTCAGCTGCAATTGTCCTGCTTCGGCAGCAAACGTCACGGTAAGATCGTTCCCGATGACTTTAAAACAAACCTGATTCACGACTTCCGGAATCACCGGATTTACTTTTCCCGGCATAATGGAAGAACCTGGCTGCATCGGCGGTAAATTGATTTCAAACAGACCGGCGCGAGGACCTGAAGACAGTAATCTTAAATCGTTGCAGATTTTTGAAAGCTTTACGGCAAGTCTTTTCATTGCGGAAGAATAAATAACATACGAACCTGTATCTGGCGTAGCTTCAACAAGATTCGGCGCGGAAACAATTTCGTAACCGGTAATTTCTGCAAGATTTTTAGCACAAAGTTTTGCGTAACCGATTGGCGCATTAATTCCTGTACCTATCGCAGTTGCACCCATGTTTACCTCAACAAAAAGATTGGCATTGTTATTTAATTTTGAAATATCTTCTTCTAAAGTTGCGGCAAAAGCCTCAAATTCCTGTCCTAAAGTCATTGGCACCGCATCCTGAAGCTGCGTACGACCCATTTTGATGACATCATTAAATTCTTTTCCTTTTTCTCGGAAAGCTTCCACAATTTTTTCGAGCTTTTGTACCAGCGTTTCGTTCATCTGCAAAAGCGCCATTTTGATCGCTGTTGGATAAGCGTCATTTGTGCTTTGGGAAAGATTAATATGGTCGTTTGGCGAACAAAACTGATAATCGCCTTTTTCTTTTCCTAATTTCTCTAAAACACGGTTGGCAATCACTTCGTTGGCATTCATATTCACCGAAGTTCCGGCACCACCCTGAATCATATCAATCGGAAACTCCCTATGAAGCTGCCCAGACACAAGTTCCTCACAGGTTTCAGCGATTTTTTGATATAAATCTTCCTCAAGCAGACCAAGCTCATGATTGGTTTTGGCAGCCGCTTTTTTCACGAAAGCCAGACCTTTGATAAACTCAGGATATGAAGACAAAAGTTGCCCAGAGATTTTAAAATTATCGATCGCACGCTGTGTCTGCACGCCGTAATATGCGTTGATCGGAACGTTGAGTCTACCTAGCAAATCACTTTCCTGTCTGAAATTTTCCATTTTTTATGATGTTAAAAAAGTCAAGTTTAAATTTTTATTACGAAATTATTTTGTTGGATATTTTTGGTTTAAAGCCTGTAAAATAGCCCAGCTTTCTGCATCCAAAATTCCATTATAATTTTGTGGTCTGAAATGATACTGTAGCGCTTCAATAGTCGCTTTTGTTACTGTATCCCAATTTCCACTTGGCTCAATTTCATAACCTAATTTCTGCAAAGAGGTCTGCACCAAAAATATAAATGCCGGCTCAGAATATCTTGCAGTTACATCGCTTTCTGCAGAAACCATCAGGTTTTGCTTTGATGCCTCATCATACCACATCCCAATCTGATATTCGTCATATAATCTTTTCCACGGAAACTGCGGTCCCGGATCCTGTTTTCTCGTCGGAGCAATATCCGAATGCGCCAAAACATTGGTTGCTGGAATATTATATCTCGTCACAATATCTTTGGTAAGCACTGCCACTTTTTTAAACTGATCATCACTGAACGGCATAAAAACTCGTTTGCCCAAAGAATCTGCTTTGTAACCTAAATTAACAATTTCGATCCCTACAGAAGTATCATTTAAATTTTTATCGGTACGCCAACTGCTGATTCCCGCGTGATAAGCGCGTTTGTTTTCGTCAACCAACTGGTAAATTTCGTTATCATCTTTATCGTTCACCAGATAGTGTGCACTTACTGTTTGCTGAGTAAGCACCTGAATTGATTTATCATCAGGTAACACCGTGTAATGCAGAATCACATATTTCTGCCGGAAATTCTGGCCAAGTGAAGGGAAGTATGTTTTTGTTACTTTATAACCCTTTGGCTTTGCAGAAACTATAGAACCATAACTTGCCGTGTTGTCATTTTTGGTAATGTCAGCGATGTTTTCGGTGTAAAATTCCACGCCGCCATCTTTTTTTATCTGTGCGTGATCTTTTGCTGATGTTGCCGATTTAACAGGCGTTTTAACTGCAGTCCCGACTGGTCTTGGCGTGTAAGTTCTTTTCTTGGCATTTTTCTGTGTAGAGCACGAAAAAGCAAAAATACTTAAGCCGATGATATATAATGTTTTACGCATAAGGCTGGTTTTTTTCAATAGTTTATGCTCAAAAATACGCAATTTTTTCCAGCAATTTATTTGCAGAGTATAGAAATGTATTCTATATTTGCACTCGCAATAACGGAAGATCACAGCGGTCTGAAGTTGTTTAGGAGAGTTGCCTGAGAGGCCGAAAGGACATGTTTGCTAAACATGCGTACTGGAAACGGTACCAAGGGTTCGAATCCCTTACTCTCCGCAGCTTTTCTCGGGGCGTAGCGTAGTCCGGTCATCGCGCCTGGTTTGGGACCAGGAGGTCGCAGGTTCGAATCCTGCCGCCCCGACAGTTTTAGTAATTTTCTCAAAATTACAATGGGTGCGTAGCTCAGCTGGATAGAGCATCTGCCTTCTAAGCAGACGGTCAAAGGTTCGAATCCTTTCGCGCTCACAGAAAGAGAAATCAAGATTTTGGTTTCTCTTTTTTTGTTTAGATTTCGCTGAAAATTGATTTTGGCTTAAAGATAAAATTCTCATAAAATAACTTCAGCGTTGGGTTTCGATTATTTTTTAAAATAATTTGAAAATATCTTTTTGAAGTTCGGAAAATATTTCTATATTTGCACCCACAAAAAACAAGGTAAAACTTGTTTAGATGACCATCAATCGGGGCGTAGCGTAGTCCGGTCATCGCGCCTGGTTTGGGACCAGGAGGTCGCAGGTTCGAATCCTGCCGCCCCGACTTTTCAAAAACTATTTTCGGGTGCGTAGCTCAGCTGGATAGAGCATCTGCCTTCTAAGCAGACGGTCAAAGGTTCGAATCCTTTCGCGCTCACAAAAGAGAAATCATTATTGGTTTCTCTTTTTTTATTTATTATTTACTTCTCTTATAAACTTTACTTAAATTTCTTTATACAGTTTAAAAACCTGTAGTCTACAATTGGTTATTTAAAGTAAATCTACCAATTATAAAATCGTCTTGATGCTCTTTAAACCCTTGCTTATTTTTGAGATCATCTACGATTTCTTAAGGATTATTTTCATCTAAAAAGACTCCGATTATTCTTTCATCATCTAAAAAGTTATGAATTGTGTAGGTGTGCCTTATTTAAAAAATATATTCTAAATTCAACTCTTTTATTGATCTGCAGCCTTCAGTAATAACACCTAATTCATTTAAATATTCTATTCCATTGTCTCCAATAACCATATCAAATTCGTTTTCCCAATGAATTTTGTTCAACTGATATCTATTGATAATAAATCCTTCAGAATAAGTTCTCCATCCTGAAAGCTTCAAAGCATTTTTTCGCGCTTTTCCAAGCTTTTGTCATCATCAAAATATCCTAAAATTTAAAATCGATATGAGTTCCATCAGAATATATGTTCAAGAAATTAGACAAAATATTTCATGAAAATTAAATTTTAAGTACAAAAAAACCACCGTAAATATACAGTGGTTTTCAAATTGATGATTAATAATTTTAGTTCAACTTATAAGAATTTCCGTTCCAAAGATAGGTTTTTGAAGCCTTTTTCTTTTTCTCACGGTCTTTATCATCTTTTTCCATTTCCTCCATTTTAAATATGAAAGCATTTGGAACTCCGCCTTTGTCATTGGGGAAAATAAATTCTTCTGTGTGGTAATAAACATCGGCATCGCCAACATTCATCAATTGAGGCAGAGCAATCAATTTTTTGTCTTTAAACAAAACATATTGATCATAACCTGCAATTCCGCAAGCTTCTCCCGAAACCATTGCTTTTAAAGTCAATTCTACATTTTGCAGTTTATGATTACTTTCAATATTGAACGTTCCATAGCTCAGACTTTCACCCGACCCTGTTTCAAAAGAAGCCTCATCAATCAACATATTTCCTTCTACTACTTTTACAGCAGCGATATTTTGATTAATAATGATTTCAGGATATTGTTTGTCTTTTTTGTTTACTGTTTTCGTTAAGCCAAAAAGAAAATCGTAGCCATTTTTATTTCTATAACCTACACATAGATTTCCGCCCCAGACGTAACCTTCAGAAGTTTTATCATCTTTCTGATAAGATATTTTGTACCAGTTTGCTATTCGCTCTCCTAATTTTAAAATAGTTTCATCCTGTTTAATGATCAAAACCTGTTGATTGGTTTGCAAAGAATCCAGAATTTGCGCATCGACGCTTGGTGATTGCCTAACTCTCGTCCAGTCTGTAAAGACTTTTTGTGCTTTATTCTCCTCAAACCGGAAAACTCCGTTTGCGTAAGCATAATCTTTTTCCTGCGCAGAAAAAACCTGAATAATGAATAGAAGTATAATAGTGAAAATGCCTTTCATAACGAGATTTTTAAGGTTATTTCTCAAGCAGCAAACTTACCCATTCTTCGCGCTGCAGTTTCTTTTTCGGTTCCAAACCATTTTCTCTGCAGACTTCCAAAATATCATCCACATCGAAGAAACACAGCCCAGAAAGAAGTAATTTTCCTCCTTCATTTAAAACTGAAACGTAAGTCGGAATATCAGAAATCAGAATATTCCTGTTGATATTAGCCAAAATAATATCAAATTTTTCGTTGCCTAAACTGTCCGCTGTTCCCAGCTCAATATCCAATTCTACTCCATTTCTCTCAGCGTTTTCCTTCGAATTTTCTACCGACCATTCGTCGATGTCTATCGCTTTGGTTGCTCCGGCGCCGATCTGTTTTGCATAAATGGCCAAAACCGAAGTTCCACAACCCATGTCTAAAACTTTTTTGTCTTTAAAATCGATATCCATCATCTGCTGAATCATCAAATGGGTTGTGGGATGATGACCTGTGCCGAAAGACATTTTCGGCTGAATTACAATCTCGTGCATTCCGGGAACAGATTCGTGAAACTCGGCACGAATCAAAACTTTATCGTCAATATTGATTGGTTCAAAATTCTTTTCCCACTCTTCATTCCAGTTGATGTTGGGCATTTCTTTGAAACTGTATTCGATTTCTACGTTTTCATTCTGAAAAAGCGGCAAAGATTTTAACTCATTTTCATTAAATAGATCTTTCTGAATATACCCTAAAATGCCGTTAATTTCTTCCGTAAAACTGTCGAAACCGATTTCGATCAGTTCGGCCATTAAGATTTCGTTCCAGGGCTGAAGCGGTTTTATTTTAAAATCAAATTCCAGATAATTTTGCATGTAAATAATTTGCTGCAAAAATAATTATTAAAAACTGAAAGTGACGGAATAGATAAAGTTAACCTCAAAGATTTTTTAAAGCCAAAAAATAATTTAAAAAAGAAAAGCGGACTCATGCCCGCTTTTATAAATCAATATTTAAATTAAATTCTTAAGGATTTGTTGAAAAAATCGATCCGTTGGCAATCATCGCGCGACGGTTCATTTTCAAAATATCACGAACCCATTCTGCAAAATCTTCCGGCTGCAAAACGGTTTCTGGGTTTCCGTCGGTCAGTCCGCCGTTGATGCTCATATCAGACGCAATCGTACTTGGCGTAAGAGTCACCACGCGGATATTTTCTTTTCTCCATTCCGCCATCATCGACTGCGAAAGAGAAACTACAGCCGCTTTTGATGCCGCGTAAGCCGACATATTCGGTCCGCCTTTCAAACCTGCAGTTGACGCCACGTTGATCACGTCGCCTTCACCTTTCTCCTTTAAAAAAGGATAAACGGCCTTCGCGGTGTAATAAACGCCAAAAAGATTGGTTTTAATCACCTGTTCCCAAACTTCGGAAGACATCTCTGCAATGCTTCCAAAATCGCCGACACCTGCATTATTTATTAAAATATCGATGCCGCCAAGATGCTCTGCAATCGATTCTATTCCTGCCTTTACGTGAATTTCGTTGTCAACTGAGAACACTGCATATGTTGCGTTTACACCCAGTTTCTGAATTTCATCGACTGTCATTTTCAGATTTTCCTCGTTTCTGCCCGTGATGCCGATATTTACACCTTCATTGGCCAAAGCCAGTGCTACAGCCTTTCCCAAACCTCTTCCTCCACCTGTAATCACTGCATTTTTTCCGCTGATATTCATTTTGTTTAATTTTTTGATGCACAAATTTACAAATATCAAATCGGCAAAACCGACTTTTGCGAGAGATAAATCTGGTCGGTCTCATTCTTAAAATCAATAAAAAACCGGCTCTTTCGGGCCGGCTTCGTGAAGAAAAAATAAAAATTATGGAATCTGTGTTCCGCTCTGCACTTCAAAAGATTCGCTGGCAGAATATTCGTTGCCATACATATCTTTTGCTTTCACATCAACAGTATGTTTTCCTTGTGTGAGTTTATTTCCAAATCCTGCAATCCAGATATGTGTAGACTGCTCTGGGTTTGAAGGTCTTTTTCCCGGGAAAAGTTTGCTGGTCGCATCCCATTTATACACTGACTGTGCAAAATTAGGATCAATTATTTCTGTAAATTCCATCGGTTCCCATTTTCCACCGTCGATTCTGTACAAAACCTCATCGCTTTTGCTTCCCATAAAGAAATTAGCCACGATTTTAGCAGAAGTTTTTGAAGGATAAGGAACCACTTTCGGCAAATACAGCTGCATCTGATAATCTTCCGGTTTGCCAGCTGTTTTATATTTTACGCTATACTGATTTCCTTTAAAACTGATAAAAGAATATCCTTTCGCCGTTCCGTCGCGCATCGTAGAAGTCGGCAGATTCAAATCATCAGACGTTCCCGACCACCAGTCACCACAGGTGGTACCGACGTTGTATTCGTGCAGATCTTTATTGCCTTTCCAGCCAGTCTGCTTTCCGTAAAAAATCTGCTGCTGAATGTGCGTGTGTGCCGACAGAACCAAAGCATTCTCAAACGGACTTAATGCATCAAAAAGTCTCTGACGGTCGGCATTTCTAAAGTTATTTTCATATTTATGCTCCAGCGGAATATGAAGTGAAACCACGACCAGTTTATTTTTATCAACCAGCTTCAGATCATTTTCGATAAACTGCATCTGGTCATCGCGGAACCCGCCCCAGTAGCCTTTTCCGTCGCGCGGATCGGGATACAAAATATCATCCAAGACAATGAAATGCACATTTCCGTAATTAAAAGAATAGTTTGCAGGCCCGAAGTTGCTTTCAAAAGTCTCGTCAGAAAGCGCATCTTCCTTGGCATCGTAGTTCATGTCGTGATTTCCCATCACATTGTACCAAGGCAAACCGACTTCCTTCATCACATCGGCATACGGTTTTTGAAGACTTAAATTATCGCCGACCAAATCTCCCAAACTGATTCCGAAAACCGAATTTTTCCTCGTATTTTTCACTTCATTCACGATGCTTCTTCTGAAATAATCGAGTTCTTTTTCGTTGTACGGCTGCGGATCTCCGAAAACAAGAATATCAAAATTAGTTTCTTCTTTCTGTTTATTTAAAGCAAAATTTACTTCTTTTGGAAGCGCGCCCGTTGGAGCTGAGCCTTTGTATTTAAAATCTACCGGCGAACCGTTTGGTTTATACTGATAGTAGTATTTCGGGAGATTGTTTTCATTTAGAGGCGTCATAAAACCTGCCGGTTTGATCACGAAAACAGTTTGTCCGTCTGCGATCGGAAGGCTGTATTTTCCGTTCTGATCGGTTAAAACGACCTGAGTTCCGTTTGAAACGGCGATATTCTGTAAGCCTTTTTCACGGTTCTCTTTCTGCTGATTTTTATTTGAATCTTCAAAAACGTATCCTGAAACGGAAGTTTGAGCAATAGCCAATCCTGATAAAAGAATGATCGGCAAAAATATATTTTTCATTTGTATTAAATTTTTAGATTATTGGTTCCACCACATTTTTACATTGATATTATCGCCACCCATTTGCGATACTGCCGCCTGATAATTTGCAGAATTCAGAACACGTGGATTTGGCGGATACATCAGTCTTGAAGGCATAATTCCGTTATTCAGAAGTCCACCGTTATTTGGCAAAACCGGGAAACCGGTACGTTTTTTCTCAAACCACTGCTGCTGGTCGACAAAGAAAAGAGCCACATACTTCTGAAGCATGATTCGCTGTAAAGTTCCGTTGTAAGCAACATTGGTATTCGAGAAATAATTTGCTGGAACGGTCGCGCCCCACTGCTCGATAATTGATTTTACACCATTTTCATAAAATGTCTGCGCGCTTCCGGTAATAATTCCTTTAAAACTCAGTTCAGATAAAATAAACTGAAGCTCGGCGTAAGGATAAATCAGAATATTAAGTGGCGCTTTAGAAAGATTCTGGTTCATGTTGGAAGGCTGATAATTAAATGCCGTTCCGTAAGCATAACCAGTCGGAGCACCTTTATAACCGATATTTGCGTTAGCGGGAATGCTTTTTGCCTGGCTGAAAAACAGTGCCAGTCGCGGATCGTTATTGGCTTTCAAAGTTTCCACAAAAAATTCTGCAGCCGCTCTTCCTGTCGTGAAATCCTGTGGTCTGGTAATCGGCGCTAAAAGTGGCGCAACACCGGAAACTGCGAGTTTAGCAGACTCATTATTGTTCGAAATCAGAGGAAATTTCGTAGGATCATTTACGATTTCCAGAATTCTTTCATTCACATTTACTTCGCCGTTTTTGCTTAAAATTCTTGTAAGAAGGCGCAGAGAAAGCGAGTTGCAGAATTTTTTCCAGTAGAGAATTCCGTTGGCATCAGTTTCTGCTTTGTAGAAAAGATCCGGGCCGGTAAGCGGTTTTGTCGTCACGAAAAGCGAGTTTGCGGTGCGAAGTTCATTCAGCAAAGTCACATAAATATCTTTCTGACGGTCAAATTTCGGCTGCGAAATCTGATCATCCAGACTTGAAGCTTCGGAAAAAGGCACATCGCCGAAAGTATCGGTAAGATTTGAATACATCAACGCATTCAGCACCATCGAGATCGCGAGATAATTCGGATCATTGTCCCGAATCGCAGCTTCGCGCATGTCTTTTATCTGTTTCAGCCATTTATAGCTGTTGTTCCAATATCCAGATCCTGTATTTTCTGTGATATTGTAGCGGCTGAGTGTATTTCCTTCATTCGGAAAATCGAGCGAAACCTGCATCAGATCAAACGTGAAATCGTTGGCGCGCATATAATTGACTGCAGACATATTGTACTGAATTGGCACCAGAAGTTTTGAAGCGACTGGTTGATTTATTCTGCTGTTGTCAACATTCACCTCATCCAGATTTCTGTCGCAGGAAATGGTAAGAAAGCCTACAGCAACGACTAAAACGGTATTTAAAAGTATTTTTTTCATGATTTTAATTCATTAAAATTTAACATTAAGCTGAATTCCTACGGTGCGTGCGCTCGGCAGCTGACCGACTTCTACACCAGGTGTGATTTGGTTGTCGTTGAGCGTTGCTGCTTCCGGATCGAAAAGCGGAAACTTCGTCCACATCCAAAGATTTCTTCCGAAAAGTGCGAGCGTGAGATCGGTAATTTTTAAATCTTCTGTAATTCTTTTCGGGAAAGAATAAGAAATTCTCGCGTCTCTGAGTTTTATAAAAGAAGTATCAAACGTATTGGTTTCCACATTGGCGCGGCGGTAGTAATCTCCGTAATAGGTTGAAATGGGAATTCCCTTGGTGTTTGGCGAAAAAGATCCGTCTGGATTTTGTACCACACCCTGACCGACGATTAAACCTCCCGGATTGTCTCTTCCGATCAATGTATGACCGAGTTTTCCCTGCTCCGACATTTTGTGGTGCGACTGCGAATACGCCATGCCTTTGTACTGACCGTCGAATGAAAAACTTACCGAAACATTTTTGTATCTGAATTCGTTCTGAATTCCCGCGCGCCATTCTGGGTACGCGTTGCCAATTCTTTTGAGCTGCGTTGGTTTTGCCGTAAGTCCGTCATTGGCATTATAAATTACCTGTCCGTCTGGCGAATACATCAAACCGTAACCGTAAAGATCACCCAGTGAACCACCGACAACAGCATTAAAATACACTACACCGCCAACCTGACTGACCGTATATGGCTCGCCTTTAAATTCTTCCGGAAGCGATAAAATTTTATTCCGGTTTAAAGACCAGTTGGCATTTACACTCCAGCTGAAGTTTTTATTTTTTACCGGAAATGTATTTAAAGTCATCTCTATACCGCGGTTTCTGATTTCTCCCGCATTGATCACCCGTTGGCTGTAACCCGATTCCCAAAGTACAGGCACCGAAATAATCTGGTCCTTAGAATTGTTTTGATACACGGTCACATTGTAACCGATTCTGTTTTTAAGGAAACTGAAATCCATTCCGCCTTCTATCGTCGTAATCATATTAGGCCTCAGATCAGGATTTGGAAACTGCGAAGGAATTTCAACCGAACCGCTAAAATCGCTGTTTGCGTAATATTTTATCAGCTGATAAGGTGTCGTATCGTTTCCTACTCGCGACCAGGAAGCACGTAGCTTCCAGTAATTAAATTTATCTGAGGTCAGTTTAAAAATATCCGAAAGAATAAAAGAAGTTGCCGCCGAGGGATAAAAATAAGAGCGGTTGTGCTGTGGAAGCGTGCTGCTCCAGTCATTTCGCGCCGTCAGATCAAGGAAAATTTTATTCTGATAACTTAAAGTCACAAGACCGTACGCACTGTTTACCTGTTTGTCATTTGGTTTTGCCAATCTTGAAACGATAGAACCTCCGTTTGGCAAAGTGTACAGACCAGGCTTCAGCAAATTTTCAGCCTGATAATCGTTCAATCTGTATTCTGTATACCTGATGTTGGCTCCTGCAGAAGCAGAAAAATCAAAATCTTTAAATGAGTTTTTATAGGTAAATAAGACATCGTTATTCAAATCCATCAGCCGCACATGCTGTTCACGATACATTCCCTGAAGGAAATTTGCTGAACTCCACGGTCTTTTCTGGGTACGCGTTTCGTTGTTTAATTCCATCCCGGAACGCACCATCACATCAAAATTCTTTGCGATATTATAATTTAGATTTACGTTTCCTGTGATGAAGTTTTTATCGACGCCGTTCAGCATTTCGTATGCGATGAGATACGGATTGTCGATAAATGAGCTGAATGGATGAATCTGATCGATCTGCTCCTGTCCGTTTTTCCAGATCGGGCGATACCACGAAAGATCAACATTGGGATTCTGGAAGATCATAAAATACGAGATCGACTGATTGCTGTAGCCTGTTGCGGGAAGATTGTCGCTTTTGGTTTTGCTGTAATTAAGCTTAATCCCTACTTTCAGTTTTTCACTCAGTTTATGATCAACTGAAAATGCCGCGGTGAATCTGTCGAAACCTGTATTTGGCATCATCCATTCGTTCTGAAGATAAGTTAGTGACGATCTGAAAGAAGTATTATCATTAGAAGATTCGATCGCGACATTATTTGAAAATGTCGTTCCCGTTTCCCAGAAACCTTTGATATTATCTTTGTACGGTCGCCACAGCTGTCTCGTGAGGCTTTGTCCCTGCACGGTTGGATCGTACTGAAAATATGACTGCCCCATAAATTTCGGCCCGAAAGCACTGCTCGTACTTCCTGTATTCACACCGTCAGCAGATGCGCCGTAAGAATAAAAATATTCGCCTGCCGTATTTCGCTGCAACGTTCCCTGCCCATATTCATACTGATAATCAGGCCATCGCAGCACAGAATCGTAGCTCGAATATGAATTTAAACTCACCTGAACTTTCCCTTTCTTATTCTTACCGGATTTTGTTGTGATCATCAGCGCACCGGCCGCACCACGCGAACCGTACAGTGCAGAAGCGGTTGCACCTTTCAAAACCGTTATCGATTCAATATCATCCGGATTGATCGTGTTGATGCCGTTTCCGTAATCGATCGGCAAATCCGCTTTCGAACCTGCGCCGTAAGAAGAGTATCCTGTTCCCGTCGTATTGTTATTCAGCGGAACACCGTCAACCACGATCAATGCATTATTTTCGCTGGCATTCAATGAAACGTCACCTCGAAGTTTTATTAAAGAACTTCCGAGCGGCCCTGCGCCTGCCGTCTGAATTTTCAAACCTGCCACACGGCCTTCGAGTGCCTGCGCCCAGTTGTTATTTTGTGTCCGAAGAATTTCTTCAGATTTTATCGTTTCCGCCACATAGCCCAAAGATCTGTCTTGCCTTTTGATGCCCAAAGCCGTTACCACTACTTCATCGATATTTTTGATGGTGTCTTTCTTCGCAGCTTCCTGGGCACTTACCGATGCTCCAAAAAAACCAACGATAGAAAACATCAAAATCTTCTGTGTATTTTTACGCATTACCTACCTTTTTGTTGGCGCAAAATTAGAATGAGTTTATTGCTATCGTTTTAATATCATTTTAACATATTTTAAAGGATTTTTAAACTTCATATTAATTTATGATTAACACAGCTCTTAATGTTTTCATTACTAAATGCTTACCTGAATGAATGATTCTTAATGCTGTTTTCTCCAACGTTTATCCTACTTTTCCTGGTTCTTAACCATTTTTACACTTAAATTTCAGGCATAAAAAAATCTGCACTTTTTTCAAATGCAGATCTATATTAAAATTAAAATCTTCTATTTATTTTTTCAGCTGATCCGGGATATTGGTGGTGACAAAATTTATTTTCTGCTCTTTCAAAAACTGAAAAACTTTTTCATCATTTACCGTCCATGCATTGGTGATCAAACCCAGACTATTTGCCTCCGCTATCCACGTGGGATTTTTCGCAAAAACACTGTAATGATAATCGATTCCGTCTAAACCAAGTTTTTTAATTTCAGCCGGAGACAGTTCGCCATTCAGATACTGCACTTTAAATTTCGGCTCAGCTTTCTTTATTTCTTTGCAGATATGTAAACTGAATGAAATGAATTCGCATTGATTTTCCAGCTTCATTTTTTTAATCACATTCAGCGTTTTCAAAACCAATTCGTTTTCCAGTTCAGGAGTCTGCGCCGGTTTTATTTCTACAATTAATTTCAAAGACCTATCTTTTTTTCCCTGCCCGAGATATTCTTCAAGCGTCGGAAGATTTTCACCGTTCGACAGTTTTACCGCACGGAGATCTTTAAAATCGCTATCAGCAATCGTCATTTTCGCGTGATGCTCGTCGTGATTGATCACCAAAATGCCGTCTTTCGACATTCTCACATCAAATTCGGAACCGTAAATTTTTAAGTTTTGAGCATTTTTCAGTGACTGCAGAGAATTTTCTGTCGTTGGCGGCTGCGCCTGAAAAAAACCGCGGTGCGCGATGATTTGCGTTTGTGCATTCATAATTTGGAGACTGAAAAACAGTGCTCCGAAGATAATCTTTTTCATATTTTAAAACTTCAACATAATTAAATAACCGAAAACCGGCCGGCTACAAATGTACATTCCGCAGATCAACTGCATTTTAAAATCATATCAACAAATTTTAAACGTTGTCTTAATTTTTAGCCTTAAAATATAACCAAGACTCACTATTTTTGCTGAAAATAAACCTGACAATGCCGGATACCATAAAGAACAAAATCGAGCAGCTGAGAAAAGAACTCGCGCAACACAACGAAAATTATTATCTTTTGGATGAGCCGAGCATTTCGGATCAGGATTTTGATCTGCTGCTGAAAGAGCTTCAGGATCTTGAGGCAAAACACCCTGAATATCACGACGACAATTCTCCAACCATGCGCGTTGGCGGCGGCGTGACGAAGATTTTCCCAACCGTGAAGCATGAATTCAGAATGTATTCTCTGGATAATTCTTATGATTTTGACGATCTCGCCGACTGGGAAAAGCGAATCATTAAAACCATCCATGAACCTGTAGAATTTGTGGCTGAACTGAAATACGACGGCGCTTCGATCTCTATTCTCTACGAAAACGGAAAACTAGCAGAAGCGGTGACGCGTGGCGACGGTTTTCAGGGCGATGAGATCACGTCAAACGTACGGACGATATCTGATATTCCGATTACTTTGAAAGGAGATTTTCCGGAACGTTTTTATATGCGAGGCGAAATTTATTTAACCCGAAAAAACTTCGAAAAAATCAATAAAATTCGTGAAGAAGACGGCCTTGACCATTTCATGAATCCGCGAAATACAGCCAGCGGAAGTCTGAAAATGCAGGACAGCGGCGAAGTGCGAAAACGTCGGCTTTCGTCTGTACTTTATCAGTTTGTGTCGCGCGATACTCCGGCAAAAACCCATTGGGAACTTTTGAATGCTGCGGAAAACTGGGGTTTCACGATTTCCAGTCAGGCAAAATTGTGTAAGAATTTAACGGAAATCACGGAATTCATCAATTATTGGGACGAAAAAAGACATGAATTACCTTTTGAGATCGATGGAATTGTGCTTAAAGTAAATTCGCTGAAGCAACAACAACAGCTGGGTTATACCGCAAAATCACCGCGTTGGGCGATGGCATATAAATTTAAAGCCGAAAAAGTTGAAACAAAACTTGAGAAAGTAACCTATCAGGTTGGCCGAACAGGTGCGATTACGCCTGTCGCGAATTTGAAACCTGTTTTATTAGCCGGAACAACGGTAAAACGTGCATCACTTCACAACGAAGACATTATTAAAAAACTAGGTTTGCACGAGCACGATTTTGTTTACGTGGAAAAAGGTGGCGAAATTATCCCTAAAATAGTTGGTGTGAATCCGGAAAAACGCGAAGTTAACAGCAAGGAAATCGGATACATTAAAAACTGCCCGGAATGCGGAACCGAACTCGTAAAAGTGGAAGATCAGGCAATACATTTCTGTCCGAACGATTTACATTGTCCGCCGCAGGTTGTTGGAAGAATGATTCATTATGTTTCCAGAAAGGCTTTGAACATTGACAATCTGGGCAGTGAAACCATAGAACAGCTTTACAGAGAACGGCTGATTGAGAATCCGGCAGATTTTTATGCTTTAACCAAAGAGCAGATTTTGCCGCTGGAAAGAATGGCAGAAAAGTCAGCTCAAAATATTATTGACGGCATTGAGAAATCAAAGGAAATTCCATTTGAAAAAGTGTTGTATGGAATCGGCATCAAACACGTGGGCGAAACGGTCGCGAAAAAACTGGTAAAGAATTTCAATACAATCGATGATTTGAAAAAAGCGACCGCAGAAGAATTGTGTCAGGTGGAAGATATCGGAATGAAAATCGCGGTAAGCATCGTCGAATTTTTTCAAAATCTGGAAAATATTCTGATGCTTGAGCGCTTAAAATCGTATGGCGTACAGCTTGAAAAAGGCGAAAACACCAATGAAGTTTTGTCTAATGCCTTGGAAGGAAAGACGTTTTTATTTACCGGAAAACTATCCCTTTTCACAAGAGAATCAGCAGAAGAAATGGTAGAAAAACACGGGGGGAAAAACATTTCGGCAGTTTCTAAAAACCTGAATTATCTGGTGGTGGGCGAGAAAGCCGGAAGCAAACTGAAGAAGGCGCAGGATATTGGGACGATTGAGATTTTTGATGAGCAGGAGTTTTTGGACCTGATCAGATAAGTATTTATCATAAAATTTTATATAAATATTTTTCCATTCATAATAATTAGTAATATTGCGGATGAAAACATATATTCAATGAAAAAAATCTATCTATTATTCTTAATTGTCATCACTTCTTTATTTAAAGCACAAATTATTACCTTTCCTGACAGCAATTTTAAAGCTAAACTCCTTTCCGCAAATACAACAAACGGTATCGCTAAGAATGATGCAGGCCAAAATATCGTTATCGATGTAAATCAAAATGGTGAAATAGAGAATACTGAAGCATCACAAGTGTATCGGCTGGATTTCTCGGGTATTACAATTACCAATATAACCGGAATTTCAAGTTTCAGCAATCTGAAAGTTCTAAAGGTTGCAGAACTGTCTATCTCAAATCTTAATATCAGTTCTTTAACGAATCTTCAAACACTTCGTTTATTCAACTTAAATTCTATAACCAGTCTGAGTATCGCTAATTTTCCAAACCTTGTACATTTACAGATAATTGGACTTTATAACTTGAATTCGCTTTCTCTACAAAATTTGAATCTTCTAAATGAACTCACGGTAACTAATAACATCACACTTACCAATCAGAGTTTCTCAAATCTTCCGTCTTTAGTTTATTTAAACGTATACAGTAATAATCTTAGTAATTTGACTGTTACTAATTGTCCTTTACTGCAAGAAATTAGCGCAAGTAACAACAATAATTTATCATTACTTACTCTTACAACAGTACCATCGCTGAAAACCATTCTGGTAAACAATGATAATCTAACAAATTTAAATTTATCTGCACTGCCTCAACTGCAAACTATAAGTGCAATAAATAACGATCTAATATCGATCGATCTCAGTCAAAATCCAATCATCAGCAGCGTATATTTATCAAACAATAATTTACAGACTGTAAATATTAAGAATGGAGGGCAAAGTTTTCCCGGTGATTTTTTTCTGGAAAACAATCCACTAGTCTATCTTTGCTGCGATACGGAAGATCAGCAATTGGCTCGTTCTAACTTAGATGCTGATGGTCTTTATACAGCTACTGTCAACACTTATTGCTCGTTTATCCCTGGTGGTACCGTGTACACTATTCAGGGAAACACGAAGTATGACAGCAATAATAATGACTGCGATGCCAATGATCAAAATAAAGCGTTGCAAAAATTCAATATCGCAAACGGCACCACTTCAGGAAGCATCATCGCAAACAATTCAGGCAACTATTCTATTCCTGTACAGGCTGGAACGCACGCCATCACGCCGATTTTGGAAAATCCTGCCTATTTTAATATTTCTCCTGCCAGTTTTACTGCGAATTTACCTGCAATGACGAGTCCGCTCACGCAGAATTTCTGCCTGACGGCCAATGGAAATCATAATGATCTTGAAGTTTTGATTATCCCGATCACGGCTGCGGCACCTGGTTTTAATGCAAAATATAAAATCGTTTACAAAAACAAGGGCACCGCTTCACAATCGGGAACTTTGGTGTATAATTTTAATGATAATCTGATGAATTTTCTTACGTCGACACTTGCACCAAATGCACAGACGACCGGCGTTTTAAATTGGAATTTCTCTAACCTTCTTCCGTTTGAAAGCAGAGAAATCACAGTCACTTTTACGCTGAATATGCCGACGCAAAATCCGCCGCTTCTTGGTGGAAATATTTTAAATTATTCGTCACAGATCAACGGTGCAACCGATGAAACGCCGACCGACAATCTGATTACACTTAATCAGACGGTTGTCAATTCCTTTGATCCAAATGACAAAACCTGCCTTGAAGGTGCCACAATTTCGCCTTCGCAGGTAGGAAATTACGTGCATTACTTAATCAGATTTGAAAATACGGGAACCGCAAACGCACAGAATATCGTGGTGAAAGATGATATAGATCTTTCAAAATTTGATCTTTCGACGTTAGTTCCGCTGAATGGCAGCCATAATTTCGTGACGAGAATTACCGGTAGCAATACGGTAGAATTTATTTTTGAAAACATTCAGCTGCCTTTCCTGGATGCTGCGAATGACGGATATGTCACTTTTAAAATTAAAACAAAAGCAAATCTTGTCTTGGGAAGTACGTTCAGCAACACGGCAAAAATTTATTTTGATTACAACGCGCCGATCTTCACAAACACGTACGCGACAACTGTTCAGAATTTACTGGCAACAAACGAAACGGTGAAAAAAGATCAGTCATTCAGTATTTTCCCAAATCCGGCGCATGATGTTTTGCAGATCAGATCGAAAGAAAAAATTGTGAAAACCGAGATTTATGATGTTGCAGGACGAATATTAAAAACATCAGTTTCTGACAATGAAGAGATCGACGTTTCAGATTTACCGAATGGAGATTATCTCATTAAAATCTTTACAAAAGATAAAATTTCAACGGAAAAATTCATTAAAAACTGATTTTTTCTACTTTGATCAAAACTATAAAACTGCCTCTCACGGCAGTTTTTTTCTTTAAAAACGATGATTTTAAAGTTTTGCGTAAATTTATCTTAAAAATAAACCATGGATTTTCTCCGCGACCATTCAATACAAAACGAGTTGGCACTCATATTCATTTCGGTGATTCTTGGACTTTTCATCGGTGCCGAGCGTGAATACAGAAACAAATCGGCGGGTTTGCGCACGTTTATTCTCGTCTGTTTCGGCGCGTGTCTTTTCACGATTCTTTCCCTCAAAATCGGTATTCACGATCCTGACCGTTTGGCGGCAAATATCATTACCGGAATTGGATTTCTCGGTGCCGGCGTCATTTTTAAAAATGAAAATAAAATTGAAGGCATCACAACGGCAACAACGATTTGGGCAACAGCGTCAATCGGTATGGCAGTCGGAAGCGGCTACGTTTATCTTTCACTTTGCGGAACGATGCTCGTGATTTTTATTTTAAACTCGCTGACCTATCTGCAGAATTTCATCGATTCTAATCATAAAATCCGAGAATATACAATTGAGACCGAAGCTGTTTCGGATTTGAAATATTGCGAAAAACTGTTTAATGAAAATCATTTACGGTTTGCACTATTGCGCCAGTCCGCCGATCGGGAAAGCATTACGACCAGTTGGCGGCTTACAGGAAACCATAAAAAGCACGAAAAATTTATTGAAAGTCTGAATGTGAGCGAAAAAATAATTTCCTATAAATTTTAAAATATAACGAGCCTTTTCATCATTTTGAAAAGGTTTTTTCTTTTCATAAAAAGATTAAAAGGTGTATTTTAGACAAAATTTTTTACGCATGATTAAAAGAAATATTCTTATTGCCGCCGCATTCTTCAGTTTTTCTCTGGGAATGGCGCAGCAATACGGCGGAATGTGGATTCCTACGGAACTTAATGAAAAGGAAATGAAGGATTTAGGAATGAAGATCTCTGCAAAAGATATTTTCAGTACCACTAAACCGAGTATTAAAGATGCAGTTGTGCAGTTCAACGGTGGCTGTACGGCAGAAATTATTTCGCCTAAAGGTCTTTTGCTGACCAATCATCACTGCGGTTATGGTCAGATTCAGTATCATTCAACCGTTCAAAACGATCTTTTATCGAATGGTTTTTGGGCTAAAAATATGAGTGGTGAACTTCCTAATCCGGGAGTTACAGTTGATTTCATCGTTGATATTAAAGAAGTTACCGCACAGGCTTTGAACGGAACAGCGAATCTTGCCGAGCCTGAACTTTCAAAAAAAATATCTGCCAATATCGAAGCGTATAAAGCTGCGCAAAAAACCGAGCCTTATCAGTCGGTGATGGTTCGTTCAATGTATTATGGCAACAAATATTATGCGTATGTGACCGAAACGTATAAAGATGTGCGTTTGGTAGGTGCACCGCCGCAGAGCATAGGGAAATTCGGAAGCGATACCGACAACTGGGTTTGGCCTCGACATACAGGAGATTTTTCGATGTTCAGAATTTACGCCGGAAAAGACAATAAGCCTGCAGAATATTCTAAAGACAATATTCCATATACACCGAAACATTTTCTTCCGGTTTCCATTAAAGATAAAAACGAAAACGATTTCACATTTGTTTTCGGATTTCCGGGACGGACGACAGAATATCTTCCGGCGATCGCTGTGCAGAAAATCATGACGGACACAGATCCTGCGAGAATTGCAGTGCGTGATGTTGCTTTGAAAACATTAGATGAAAAAATGCGTACTGACGATGCAACGAGAATTAAATACGCATCAAAATACGCATCGGTAGCCAATTACTGGAAAAAATGGATTGGCGAAGTGGAAGGTTTAAAAAAATCAAACGCGGTTCAGAAAAAACAGAAATATGAAGCCTCTTTGATTGCTAAAAATCCGGAAATTAAAACCACAATTGACGGGCTTAATAAACTTTACAACGATCAGGCACCTTTTGCTTTGACGAATGCTTATTATTCGGAAGTGGTGAGAAATGCTGAAACACTGACGCTTGCGAATTTATACTCAGGTTTTGTAACTGCTTATGAAGCCGGAAAAACTGATGAGAAAAGCACTACTGCCTTCAAAAACCGACTTTCGGCATTTTACAAAGATTACAGCGCAGAGCTTGATGCTAAAGTAACCGCAAAACTTCTTGCATTGTACGCCAATAAAGTTTCGTCACAATATCTGCCGGCAGGTTTTGAAAAATATAAAAACGAAACGCAGAATCTGCAGATGATTGAAGAGTTATCTAAAAACTCAGTAATTACTGGAAGATCTGAAGTAAATGGCGCTTCACTAAGTTCAACTGAAATTGATAAAGCTTTTTCAAACCCTGAAAAACTGGTAAAAGCGATTAAAAAAGACGACATCTACCAGCTTTTTACCGCAATGAAAGAAGCGTATATAAAAAATGCTGATGCTCAGTTTACGTCGATTCAGTCGCAGATTGATATCCTTCAGAAAAAATACATGGCACAGCAAATGTCGACCGACAAAGACCGCAAGTTTTTCCCGGATGCCAATTCCACGCTTCGTGTCACGTATGGAAAAGTGAAAGGTTCAACACCAAAAGATGCGGTAAGCTACGATTATCAGACGCATTTGGCAGGTGTGATGGAAAAATATATTCCAGGTGATTATGAATTTGATGTTCCTCAAAAATTGATCGAACTGTATGACAAGAAAGATTTTGGCGCTTATAAAGATAAAACCGGCGATGTTCCGGTAGGATTTACAGCAACGAATCACACGACAGGCGGAAACTCCGGAAGTCCGGCACTTGATGCGCAGGGAAATCTGATCGGATTAAACTTCGACAGACAATGGGAAGGTACGATGAGCGACATTAACTATGATCCGCGATTCAGCCGGAACATCATGGTAGATACCAAATACATTCTTTTCATCGTCGATAAATTCGCCGACAGCAAATGGCTGATTAATGAAATGAAAGTAGTAAAATAATTTAAGAATTATATTAAAACAGAAGCGGGCGAAATCTTCGATTTCGCCCGCCTTATTTATGTAAAATGGATTCTAATATCCAAAAATATCTTCCAGACTCACTTCTTTCAGTTCACCAATTTGCGCTACAGCTTCGGTGTTGAGGTTTTCACGCTTTCCGATGATCGCTGCATTAAATGTAATTGGCTTAATCGTCTCATTGTAAAAACTTTTAAGATCATCAAAACTTAGATTTTTAATCTGATCATAAATATCTTTTCGGTAATCATGTGATACACCGAGTTTCTGAAGTTTCAACGTATTAAAAAAGATATTCGTTCTGGTAATTCTTGTGGAAGCAATCTGCTTTAAAGCCGCATTTTTTGCATTTTCAAACTGAGACGGCACTTCCGGAAGTTCGTGCATCAGTTCATCAAGCGTATCGACAGCGATCTGAAGTTTATCTGGTTGCGTGCCAATATACGTTGAAACATAATCCGGATGATTGAGTTTTGAATTTGATGCGTAAGAAACGTATGCAGAATACGCCAGACTCTTGCTTTCGCGCATTTCCTGAAAAACAATTGACGATAATCCACGGCCAAAATATTCATTAAAAACATTGATTTTCCCAAGATTATTGATGTCGACAGATTTTCCTTTTCCGATTTTACTAAGTTCCATCTGCACCATATCGTAATCGGTGAAAAATACATTTCCAACGGTTTCCGGTTCCGGATATTTCTTCGGAGCAGGAATTTCTTTGCTTTTAAAATCAATTCCAAGTACAACTTCATTTTTAAACTGATTAAAATTCTTCCCGTAAAAAAACAGCTGAAAAGGATATTTCATCAGATCAGCAATTTTCTCAGTAAACGATTTCACATCAGCATCTTCGAGCTCTTCTTTCGATAAAAAATCAAGCTGACGCGATTCTTTCCCGAATTTTGCATAATTAACCAGCACTGTCATGATGCGGTTTTTGTCTTTTTTTGCCGCTTCCCGGTTTTCTAAAACGGTTTCTACAAACTGTCGGTAAATATCCTCATCAGGTTTTATACATTCCAGCCAATGCTGCATCAGGGCAACACCTTCCATAATATTTTCTTCAAGTCCGTTCAACGAGATCAGAATCTGATCCGGCGAAGTTTTAAAATCGCAGGTAATCCCGATTTTGAAAAATTCTTCTTTCAACTCTTCCGGAGAATACCGGTCGGTTCCCAGATACTGTAAAAGCTGCGTCGCCAAACCAATTTTGCGGTCGTGATCGCTTCCAAAAGGAAAAATAAAATGAACCTGCGCGATGTCATTGTATTTATTTTTTACGAAACTCACCTTTTTATCTTTCACAAAATCGGTATGAATTTCTTTTTCGTAATCGATAAATTCAGGTTTTACATCGCCACTTTCTTCATTAATGATGTTTATCAAAAAATCTGACTGCGCATCGCGATTAATTTTTATCGGAGTAATTCCCGGATTTTCTACCCGAAGCAGTTTATCATTAATTCCTTTTTCTTTGTTAATGACAACATAATTTTCAGTGAAAAAATCATTGGCAAATTCTACTACTTCTTCTTTCGTAAATGACGCATAAACATCCATTTCCGCAAGTTCTTCCTTCCAGCTTTTGTTGCGGATGTAGGTTTCGTAGAGATTTGTGGCAAGACCATCGGCAGTTTCCAGACTTTTCAGGCGCTGTACTTTGAAATCATTGACGATCGCGGGCAACATCCAATCCGGGAAATCTCCTTTTTTCAACAAATCAATCTGCTCCAAAATCATTTTGCGCGCCTGCAAAAGCGTCTGATTTTCTTTCGGAACGGCAACTACAGAAAAATAACCGTACTCTTTCAGGCCTAAAGAATACGCCTGCGCCCAAAGCATTTTTTGCGTCTGATTTATGTTTAAATCTAAAATTCCAGCTTCACCTCTGTTGCTCATAATGTACGCCACAATATCGGCAAGCATCGCCTCGCGCGTCCCATAACTATCAGTACGCCAAGCAATCTGCAAACGCGGCGTGGTCGGACTTTTCACCGTACGCTCCACAATTCCTTCGATTGGTTTTTCTTTTATGAGAGATTTTTTTGGCAATTCGCGGTACGGAATCGATCCAAAATACTTGTCAATAAGTAAAATTGTTTTTTCAAAATTGAGATCGCCAACCAAAACCATCGCGTAATTATTAGGCACATAATATTCATCAAAATATTTGTGAATGGCTTTCATCGAAGGATTTTTCAGATGTTCCGGATTGCCTAAAGTGGTCTGCTGACCGTTTGGATGCGTGGGAAAAAGCGCGTTCATGAGTTCATAATTTACCAGACGCGAATCGTTATCCTGAGCCCTGTTAAATTCTTCATAAACCGACTCGAGTTCTGTGTGAAAAAGCCTTAAAACAATTTCAGAAAAGCGTTCTTTCTCTATTTTAAGCCATTTTTCAAGCTCGTTTGAAGGAATGTTATTTTTATAAACCGTTTCGTCAAACCACGTATGCGCGTTGGTTCCGGAAGCGCCAAGTGAGGAAATCGCTTTGTCATATTCATTGGCGATCGCGTAGTGACTTGCTTCCTGAGAAATCTCGTCGATTTTTTTGTAAATTTCTCTCTTTGCATCTGCATCAGAAGTGATTTTGTGTTGCTCAAAAAGATCGGAAATCTCGGTAAGTAATGCTTCTTCTTTTTTCCAGTTTGCAGATCCTATTTTTGACGTACCTTTAAACATCATATGCTCAAGATAATGCGCCAAACCTGTATTGTCAGCAGGATCGTTGTTACTTCCCGTCCGCACCGGAATGTAAGTCTGAATTCTCGGAGCATCAAAATTCTGAGCCAAAAAAACTTTCAGTCCGTTTTTTAAAGTGTAAATTCTGACGTGATTTTCGTCATTAGTTACGGTGATGCATGGATAGTTATCTTTGTCGGTATGCTGTATTTCGGCGTAAGCCTCTAAAGTTGTGTTCATAGTAGATATTCTAAAAAGAATGGTACACAAATTTACGCTTTAAGGAATGAAGAATAAACAGTTTTGAACATATTAAATCTATCGCAATGATGTCATTGTTAAAATGCGAAAAAAAGACAACAATTAATTCGTAATAATTTTTCTTAAATTTATCAGAATCAATTTTAAGATACAATTATAATTATGGCAATTGAACTTATCCCAGTAATTGAAATAACAAATTATGAAAATAAAATCCCAATGCCGACAGAAGGACCATATTGGGAATTTTCTGACGATTGGGAAAGTTATCACATTCAGACAAATTTAGAAGCTGGATTTTCAAAAGATTTAAAACCTTATTCTAAAGGTTCGTCATTTTACAGAATCAGTGAAATTTCAGATTTAGATCTTTTGCAATTAATTCAGAAAACATTCATTTTTGAAAACGAAGATGAAACTTTAAAAAAAGAAGATTTAAACAGCCCTTTTAACGGTGGTTATATTTTAAAACTTGATGGAAATAATACCTATTTTCCACAATGCTGCAGTGACCTGGGAGATATTGAAGAATGGAATAACTTGTTGGTAGAAAACGAATTTAGTTTTTACATGGGTCACCCTTCACCAAGAGTTATCAAAACTGAAAACTCGCTGATTTTTGATTTTCTTAATTCAGAAATTCAGGAAAATTACGCTCCTCCAGTTTTTCAACATCAAATTGAACTTGATAAAATTGAATTTTCACATGCGGTTCAGAACGTAAAAAAAGAATTAAAAACTTTTTCAGATCGATTAGTCTATTTAAACCAATCTGAACACTTAAATATTCCAAATATTGAAAATATTCTAATTTACGGAGTTTCTTAAACTTATTCTCAAACAAGTCAGCTTGGGAAATTAAGTTAAATTCAAATTTAAAGACATAAAAAAATGCTTCCAGAATTTTTTAAAATTTCTCTCGATTTCCGCAAATGGCTCGAAGAAAATCATCTGAAAGAGAAAGAACTTCTTGTGGGTTTCTATAAAGTTGGAACAAGGAAACAATCGATTTCGTGGTCAGAATCTGTTGATCAGGCACTTTGTTTTGGCTGGATTGACGGCGTAAGAAAATCGATCGATGACGAAAGTTACAGCATCCGTTTTACACCGAGAAAACCGGGCAGCATCTGGAGTATCGTGAATATCAGAAAAATGGAAGGACTGCAGAAAGCAGGATTGATGAAAAAAGAAGGTCTTGAAGCATTCAAACTTCGGAAAGAATCAAAATCCGGAATTTATTCGCATGAGAACGAAACCAAAGTTTTAGAAAAATCATTTGAAGAGAAATTTAAAGCCAGTAAAAAAGCCTGGGAATTTTTTGAAAAACAGGCACCATCGTACAAAAAAGTGATCATCCACTGGATTATGAGCGCCAAGCAGGAAAAAACAAAACTTTCACGTTTAGAGAAAACAATTACCGCGAGCGAAAACGAAAAAAGAATGACTTAAAAACGTGTCCGTTTCCTTATCTTTAATTCACAAATTAAAAGATATATGAAAATCTGCATTTCATTTTTACTGCTGATATTTTTTTGGTCCTGCAAGCAGACTGAACAGAAAAAACAGCACGAAACAACGGTTGACACTGAAACCAAACCAAAAACCTCTGACAAAAAAGATATTGTTTACAGAGACACGATCGAGTTTGTTAACTACAATGACAATTTCGATTATATGCAGCTGAATGGTAAAAAAGGAAAAGACGAAATCTCATACGTCAACGATAATAATGACGACGGGAGCTTTTTGCGCGGTGACCTCATCGCCATCGTATGGAAAAATGATACGATCTACATTGCGGGCGACGGCGATACACCTGAGATTGCAGAATGGATCGTATCAGCGAAAAAAATCAAAGACGGAAATGTTTCGAAGTTCAGAAAAGTTTATGGCAAAAAACTTAAATACACGTACTCGACAGAAGATTCTCCGACACAGAGTTATCTCGACCATCTGTATCTTCTTGCCGAATATTACGCAGCCAACTCAAAAAATGATCTGATTAAACTGTCCATAAAAAACAAGGAAGATTTGGGATACTCGGTTGAAAAGCAAAAGAGAGATGAGAAAGAATATTACGCATTAGGTTTCTACACAGAATCTGAGCATAAAATCAATACATTTCAATGGCTTTATATCGACCCAGAAACCGACAGGATTTACGAATTCGATCTTATCAACGACAAGCTGATTTACTTTCCCTAAATTCTAAAATCACATTTTCATGGCTTCAAAAAAAATTTTAACTGAAAAGGAAACCAAAGAATTTCTTGACGTACTTCAGGAGCGGTTTGAGAAAAATAAAAACCGTCATCAAAACATAGATTGGAATAAAATTCAAGAAAAACTCGTTAAAAGTCTTGGAAAACTGTGGTCACTTCATCAGATGGAAAGTTCCGGCGGCGAGCCTGATGTCGTAAAATATGATAAAGAAAAAGATGAATTTACCTTTTTCGACTGCTCAAAAGAAAGTCCGGCAGGCAGACGCAGTTTTTGCTACGACCGTAACGCTTTGGATTCCAGAAAACAGAACAAGCCGGCTAACGATGTCAGCAGCGCAGCTTCAGAAATGGGAATTGAAATTCTAAATGAAGAGCAGTATTACTTTTTGCAGACGCTCGGAGAATTTGATCTGAAAACATCGAGCTGGATAAAAACGCCTGAAAATATAAGAAAATTGGGTGGTGCTTTATTTTGTGACCGAAGATATGACACCGTTTTTACGTATCATAATGGCGCAGATTCGTACTACGCGGCACGAGGTTTCCGTGGATTTTTGGTCATTTGATACAATGTGAATCACTGTTTTTAAGCTTTAATAATTATCTTTACACCTTAAATAATGACGCATGAACAGACAGATTTTGGATTTTTGGGTGGGCCATTTCAGGTCGGAAGAAGATTTTTACCGTTTTGTAGATGAAGATGAAAATTATTATCTGACGGAGGATGACGACGATATTTTTGTCTCGCCGTTTGCCAAATCTCAAAACACGATTTGGTTTGATCAGGATTTAATGGAGTACGGTTTTGAGCCAAGCATTCAGCATTTTGCAGAATATTCTTTTGCCGAGCAGTGGCTGCCGGTTTTGTACAACAGAATCAACGAAATGAATCTTAAATTTGAAATCAATTCTTTGGTTTTTGTTAGCCACGGACAAATCCCCAACCCGAAATCGATTGAAAATGATGAATTTTCTTTGATGTACGCAGGTGGGATTGAGTTTGAATATTGAAAAATGATAGTATCAAATGATACTATCATTTTTTATTTAGAAGTTTGAATTTAATGCGCTTCCAGCCAGTTATTTCCCACACCCACTTCCACAAGTAGCGGAACCTGCGTTTCAATCGCGGTTTCCATTTCTTTTTTAATTAATGCCATCGCGGTTTCCACTTCATATGCTGGCGATTCAAACAACAATTCGTCATGCACCTGAAGCAGCATTTTGGTCTGCAGATTTTGCGCCTGCAGTTCTTTGTCGATTTTTATCATGGCCGCTTTTACAACATCGGCAGCACTTCCCTGGATCGGTGCATTCACAGCGTTTCTTTCGGCATGCGCACGCACCACAAAATTTCCCGAACTGATATCTTTTAAATGGCGTTTTCTTCCTAAGATCGTTTCTACATAACCCATTTCACGGGCTCTTTCCACCTGTGAAGCCATGTACGCTTTTAATTTTGGATATGTTTCATAATAAGCTTCAATCATCTGCTTCGCCTCAGATCTTGATAAACCCGTCTGTTCCGCTAAAGCAAAAGCTCCCTGACCATATAAAATTCCAAAGTTGACCGTTTTTGCCTGTCCGCGCTGCGTTTTTGAAACTTCTTCCAACGGGATATTAAATAATTTCGCAGCTGTAGAAGCGTGGATATCTTCACCATCCTGAAACGCTTTAATCATATTATCTTCCCCCGAAATCTCAGCAATCAAACGTAGTTCGATCTGAGAATAATCGGCAGAAATAATCTTTTTTCCTTCGCCTGAAACAAACGCACCACGAATCTGCTGACCCCTCAATGTACGGATCGGAATGTTCTGCAAATTTGGGTTCACACTTGCGAGACGGCCTGTCGCAGCCGTTGTCTGCGAGAAATTGGTATGAACACGGTTGTCATCTTTATCGATCTGCGAGGGCAGCGCGTCAACATACGTCGATTTTAATTTCTGATAGGTTCGATATTCTAATATATGCTGGATAATCTCATGTTTAGTAGAAAGTTTCTGCAGAATATCTTCAGAAGTCGCGTACTGTCCGGTTTTTGTCTTTTTGGCTTTCGGGTCGAGCTGCATTTTTTCAAACAAGACTTCGCCCAGCTGTCTTGGCGAATTCATATTAAATTCTTCTCCCGAAATTTCAAATATTTTAGCTTCAAGTTTGCGGAGGTCATTTTCAAGATCAATGCTTTCCTGCGCGAGCCATTTTTCATCCAAAGAAACTCCTGCCAGTTCCATTTTCGCTAAAACTTCCATTAAAGGCATTTCAATTTTAAAGAAAAGACCTTCGAGATTTTCTTTTTTAAGCTGAGGTGCAAAAAGCTCGTAAAGCTGGAAAGTCACATCCGCATCTTCAGCAGCGTAATCGGTTTGGGTACGCAGATCTGCATCACGGAAACTCCCCTGGTTTTTCCCTTTTTTTCCGATAATGGTTTCAATGGAAACCGGTTTGTAACCAAGATACATTTCAGAAAGATAATCCATACCGTGACGGCCGTCAGGATTCAGAAGATAATGCGCGATCATCGTGTCAAACATCGCTCCTTTCACCGTGATATTATATTGCTGCAGAACTTTATAATCATATTTCAGATTATGGGCAATTTTTAAAAGATCTTCTTTTTCAAAAAACGGCCTGAAAATTTCAAGCGTCTGAAGCACTTCACCTTTATCTTCGGAAAGCGGAACGTAATACGCCAGACCTTTTTTGTAGCTGAAACTCATGCCTACAAGTTCAGCTTCCATTTCATTTAACGATGTAGTTTCGGTATCAAAACAAACCGCACGTTGCTTCAGTAAATTCTGAACCAAAATATATTGAGCCTTTGGATTGTCGACAAACTGGTACAGATGGTCGGCACTTTCTATCGTCTCGCGCGTAGAATTGGTCTGCTCAAGTTGTTCATAACTCGCAAAAAGATCAAGCTGACCCACGCTGGCAGCGACTTTTTGCTGCGGTGACTGCATTGATTCTCCAGCAGCTTTTGCAGTTGTCGCCGTTTCCGAAACCATTTGTGCCGGCGCGAAGGCACGGTAAAGATTGTCGTAAAGCCTTCTGAATTCTATTTCGTCGAAAATTTCTTTTACTTTTTCAAAATCGGGATTTTCCAGATCGTACTGCTCTTCATGAAATTCTACCGGCGCATCACAGATAATGGTCGCGAGCTTTTTAGATAATATCCCGCGCTCGGCAGAAGCTTCCACTTTTTCTTTCAGCTTGCCTTTCAGCTTATCGGTATTGGCCAGAAGATTTTCGATGTTTCCGAATTCCTGCAGAAATTTCATCGCGGTTTTTTCACCCACGCCCTGCAAACCTGGAATATTATCAGACGCATCGCCCATCATCGCCAGATAGTCAATCACCTGTTTCGGATCTTCGACGCCATATCTCGCTTTCACCTCCTCTACACCCATAATAGTGACTTCGCCACCTCTGAAACCCGGACGGTACAGTTTGATTTTATCGGTCACCAACTGTGCAAAATCTTTGTCTCCGCTTACGATAAAACTCGTGTAATTCTGCTTTTCGGCTTTACAGGCAATAGTCCCAATCACATCATCAGCTTCGTATCCTGCAATACCCAAACTCGGAACATGCATCGCTTCCAGAATCCTGTGAATATACGGGATCGCAAACGTAATCGCTTCGGGCGTATCGCTCCGGTTGGCTTTGTAATCCGCATAATCATTGGTACGGATACTCGCCTCTCCTACATCAAAAACTACGGCTAGATGAGTAGGTTTTTCTTTTCTGATCAGCTCAATCATTGAATTCATAAAACCAAAAATCGCTGTCGTTTCCATACCTGAAGCGGTATATCTCTGGTTTTTGGCCATCGCATGAAATCCTCTGTAAATCATCGCATAAGCGTCTATTAGAAAAAGCCTTTTGTCCTGTGTTGCGTCCATATTTTGAATAATGAACAAATATAAGAAAATGGGATCGGTAATTACCGGCAGAACGAAGATAAGCGTAATTTCTTGAGTGAAAATGAACTGTGCTAGTTCAGAATTAATTTTAAATTCATTAAAAATTAATCTTAGCTAATGCTGGCCAATTTCCCGAAAATATTCTTTGAAAAATTTAAAACAGATTGGTTTAAATCTTAACTTTAATAAAAAAACAGGCATGAAAAACAACCAGCAACTGACCGAATTAATGGCGCTTGATTTAGGTTTAAACCTTGACACCAACCGCCGCCCATTGGCCAAAGACGTTTTTAAATGGCAGGATATGGATCTGCTGCCGCACTCGTCTACCGACACGCTGCTCTGCGAAATTTTTGAATGGAACGGCAGAAACTGGCGAACCACCAACAATAATCTGATCGGCTACCTTTTCTCCGGCGAGGAAATCGGGAAGGTGAAAAAGCAGATTCAGGAAGTCCCGAAATTTCCGGCTAACGTCCCCGATTTTGAGTTTTCGAAAGAGAATCTTACCGAATTCGGTTTTTCGCTGCCTTCACTTTTTAATATCGCCATCAACGGAAATATCAACAGCGCAAAAAATTTCACCATCCGCGTAAATAACGTGACGAAATCAAGAATCACCAACATCGATGCACCGGGAATTGAGATTCTGAAACGGTTCTCGGCTTTCACCGACGACGAATCAAAAACATTCCGCAGAAACATCAAGTTTAATTATTTGAGCACTTCCCTTTTCTATGCAGAAACGGTAGAAATTATTCTTGAAAAAGATGCCGGAACTGCACTCGATGTTCATTTCGATACCGCCAATGTAGATGTAGATACGAAAGTTGATACGCAAACCCAGAAACATCTTGTGTTGAAATACAGCGGAAACCAAGCCCCGTTTGCGGCAAAATTTACAAAAGGAAAAGATTTCGATTTAAAATAAAAAAAATCTGCAGGCTGAGTTCCTGCAGATTTGTTTTAACGTCCTAAAATCATGGCGGCTTCTTTCGCCGCGTATGTGAAAATCATATCAGCGCCTGCGCGTTTGAAGCAGGTAAGACTCTCAATGATTGCCCTATCATTATCCAGCCATCCGTTCTGTGCAGCGGCTTTCAGCATAGCGTATTCGCCGCTCACGTTGAAGACAGCAATTGGCAAATCGATCGCTTCGCGCACTTTGGCAACAATGTCGAGATATGGCAAACCTGGTTTTATCATGATAATATCTGCGCCCTCTTCTACATCTTTAAAAACTTCATTCAAAGCTTCGCGCGAGTTATGAAAATCCATCTGATAGGTTTTTTTATCCTTCGGAATATCTGCGTTCTCCTTCGGTGCGCTGTCTAAAGCACTTCTGAAAGGCCCGTAAAACGAACTCGCATATTTGGCTCCGTAGCTCAAGATTCCCACATCATGAAAACCATTTTCTTCTAAAGCCTCGCGGATCGCCAAAACTCTGCCATCCATCATGTCACTCGGCGCCACAATGTCAGCACCCGCTTCTGCCAAAGAAACCGACATTTTTGCCAGCGCTTCATTGGTTTTATCATTTGCAATTTTCCCGTTTTCTATAATTCCGTCGTGGCCGTATATCGAATAAGGGTCCAATGCGACATCCGGCATGATCACCATTTCCGGAACGGCATCTTTTATAGCCCGGATGGTATTCTGCATAAGTCCGTTGCTGTTCCAAGCTTCTTTTCCGGTGTTATCTTTCAGTTCCTCAGACACTTTCATGTAAAGATTCACGGCTTTTACGCCTAAAGTAAAAAGTTCGCGGCATTCTTTTACCGTGAGATCGATGCTCCTGCGGAAAATTCCAGGCATGGAAGATATTGCTTCCTGTCTGTTTTCGCCTTCCATCACGAAAACCGGCATCACAAAATCGTTTACCGAAAGACTGTTTTCCTGTACTAAACTTCTGATCGATGCGCCGGTGCGCAACCTTCTGTTTCTGCTGTATATCATTATTTGGAATGCTTTTTGAAATATTTACTGCAAATTTAATATAACTTATACAAAAACTATTGCAGATGAAAAGGATAATGATTAGTTTTGTGAGTAATAATTGCGACAAATACACGCTGATGAAAAAATTTTTACTTTTATCTTTCTTTTTAGTAACATTTTTCGGTTTTTCCGGAAATTTCAGTGCGCAGACGAGAGAACCTGCATCTATCGCTCAAAAATCTGACGATGGTGTTTTGATGGCTTATCCTAATCCTGCGAAGGACGTAATCGTTTTTAAAACCAAAGACGCTCTCTTAAAAGTAAAAAATGTAACGTTTTATTCTATTCTTGGAAATCAGGTAGCGAGTTATTCGATCAACGCGAATAAAGCGGAAATAAATATCGACCGTTTAAAACCCGGCAAATATCTCATCCGCTACATCCTCAGCGACAATACACAGAAAGTCACACAGATTGTGAAACAATAAATTTAAATCCTGATAATCATCAGGATTTTTTATTTTCATACCCTTCCGTTTTAATATTTCCGTAACTTTCAGATTCAATTAAACTTTACCGAAACGCTTTATGCTACAGGCTTCCAATATTACCAAAACCTACAATGCAGGCAAAAAAACTGCGCTCGACGATTTCAGCATCAATGTTCCTACGGGCAGTATTTACGGACTTTTAGGGCCAAACGGCGCCGGAAAAACATCTTTCATCCGCATCATTAATCAGATCACGCAGGCAGACCGCGGCGAGATTTTAATTAAAGGTGAAAAACTGAATCCGGATCACATCCGCGACATCGGTTATATGCCGGAAGAGCGCGGACTGTATAAAAACATGAACGTCGGCGACCAGATTCTTTATTTTGCCGAACTGAAAGGAATGAAGCGCAGCGATGCGCTGGCGGAAGCCAAAATCTGGTTTGAGAAACTGCATATCGATCAGTGGTGGAAGAAAAAACTGTCTGAACTTTCTAAAGGGATGGCGCAGAAAATTCAGTTTGTGGTGACGGTACTTCATAAGCCTTCGCTTCTTATTCTAGATGAGCCTTTTTCGGGTTTTGATCCTGTGAATGCCAATTTAATTAAAGATCAGATTCTTGAATTAAAGGAAAACGGAACCACCATTATCCTTTCCACACACCGCATGGAAAGTGTTGAGCAAATGTGCGATTATGTAGCGCTTATTGATAACGCAAAGAAAATTATCGACGGGCGCGTTTTCGATGTGCGCGAGCAGTACAAGAAAAATATTTTCGGCGTGACGCTTTCTGAGGTTGACGAAGCTAAATTTGACCTCTTCAAAAGCAAATACGAAATCTTCAATCCGGTTACGGCAAACAATCTCGTTTCGTTTGATCTTTTTCATACGAGCAATCAGAATGAGATTATTACAGATCTTATCTCTGTCGGCAAAGTGCGTTCTTTTGACGAAAAAATCCCGAGCATGAATGAGGTGTTTATCAACGCGGTAGGAAATCACATTTAAAAAATCATGAAAAATATATTTTTAATTACGAGGAGAGAATTTCTTACGCAGGTAAAAAAGAAATCGTTTATCGTGCTTACACTTTTGGCGCCGCTGATGATTGTGGCTTTTGGCGCAGTGATCGGTTTAATGTTTAAAGCAAATCAAGCACACAACGTAATTGAAGTGGTGGATTACAGCGGAATTTTTAAAAATCAGCTTAAGTCTGATGATAAATTAGAATACGTTTTTATTCCACAGGCCGACGAAAAGAAAAAGGTGAAGAGCCTGAAGAAAAGCGAAACTGTAGACGGAATTTTGATTCTTCCGGAAATTTCAGGAACAAACTACGACGATCTTGAGAAAAATACCCAGCTAATGATCAACACCAAACTCGGCTTTGATACGAAACAGCGCATCACCGGCGATATCAGCAATGTCATCAGAAAAGAAAAAATAAAAAAACTCGGTCTGGCGGAAGCTGCGCTCAATGATCTTGATAAAAGTTTTGCGCTGAAAACCATCAATATTTCAGAAAACGACCAGGAAGAATCTGATTTATCTTTCGGTATCAAAACGATTCTGAGCATGGTTTTGATGTACGTAACGTTTATGTTTATCATCATCTACGGCGTACGTGTGATGAGAAGCGTGCTCGAGGAAAAAAATAACCGCGTGGTAGAAATCATTATTTCTTCGGTGAAACCTTTTGAACTGATGATGGGAAAAATATTCGGTGTAACGCTCGTAGCCTTAACGCAGTTTGTGATCTGGATCGGAATGTCGGTTGCCGGAGCACTTATTTTTAATACCGGATTTTCATCAATTCAACAAAATCTGGCAGGTGGAAGTACCGGAAGTTTTGACATTCTTCAAATGGTAACGCAGGTTTCCCACAATTTATTAGAGCTGAATTATTTTCTGATCATCTTCGTTTTCATCGTGTTTTTTATCCTGGGATATTTATTTTACAGTTCGATTTACGCAGCCATCGGCTCAGCGGTGGATAACGAAACGGAAACGCAACAGTTTACTTTATTTGCCATTCTTCCGCTTACATTGGGAATGTACGGCAGTTTTTCGATGATGAATAATCCGGATGGGCCGCTTGGTTTCTGGCTTTCGATAATCCCTTTTACGTCGCCGGTTGCGATGATTGCGAGAATTCCGTACGGCGTTCCTGCGTGGCAGATTGCGCTTTCTATCTTTCTGCTTCTGATAACAACCATTTTAATGATCTTCATAGCCGGGAAAATCTACCGTGTCGGAATTCTGATGTACGGAAATAAAGCAACGCTGAAAGAACTTTGGAAATGGATCAGAAGCTGATGAAAATTTTCCATGTTCTTTTTTTCCATCGTATCATTAATGTTTTATGGTCAGAGAAAAAACAGGTAAAAAGAATGCTTACTTCAATAATCCCGTTGAGATTTGGAATTAAGATTTACATTTAATTCAAAATAAAACTCCCGAACTGTGAAGGTTCGGGAGTTTATTATTTAAAAGAAAGCTCTTTAATTAAAAATATAGCTCAAGGTTACGCTTAAAACCTGCTCAGATTTCTTCTTTGAAGAATTGGGATCTAAACGGGATTCGTCAAGCGTAGGATACGTATTGGATAAACCAAGATCGTACTTCAGCGCCACTTCGAGTTGTCTCTTATAGCTGTAACCGATTCCTAAACCTACCGCAAAATTAAAAGATGCTGCTTTGCCCTGCTGATCTAAACGGTAGATTTCGCGGGATTCGTTGGTGACTTTTTGGTCTAGCAAGAAATTAAATCTCGGCCCGATCAATCCGTAAAATTCAGATTCGGCTTCAGAAAAATAACCTTTAAAATAAACAGGAACGCTGATGTAGTTATTGGCATACACTGCGTCGTAGCCTTTCATGCCTTTCGAATCTTTATTTCTTCCTGATTCTCCGGCGCCATAATAGGTAACTTCAGGCTGAAGGAAAAACTGGTTTGCACCACCGAGAGGAATTAGTGCCAAAGCACCACCCTGAAATGCAAATCTCGCTCCCGAAGGATTGTGAGCATTCCGTACGCGGGAATAATTGGCACCGGCCGTTACCCCAAATCTTGTCGCGCGCAGATTGATCTGAGCAGTAGACAGCAATGAGCAGGTAACCGCAGAGAGCAATAAAAGTTTTTTCATATCTGTGTATATTTTAGCCTAAAACTTTCGCTACCGTAGCACCGATATCCGCAGGAGAATCTACTACTGTGATACCGTTTTCTCTCATGATTTCCATTTTTGCCTGAGCGGTATCTTCATCTCCACCTACAATCGCACCTGCGTGACCCATCGTTCTTCCTTTAGGAGCCGTCTGGCCAGCGATGAAACCTACCACAGGCTTCGTAGAACCGCTTGCTTTGTACCATCTTGCCGCTTCCGCTTCAAGACCGCCACCGATTTCTCCGATCATTACCACTGCTTCTGTTTCAGGATCGTTGATGAATAATTCCAAAGCTTCTTTAGTTGTGGTTCCGATAATTGGGTCACCACCGATTCCGATGGCTGTAGAAACGCCGAAACCTGCTTTCACCACCTGATCTGCTGCTTCATACGTAAGCGTACCCGATTTTGAAACGATGCCTACTTTTCCTTTTTTGAAAACGAAACCTGGCATAATACCAATTTTAGCTTCATCTGAAGTAATGATTCCCGGACAGTTTGGACCAATCAGACGAGAGTCTTTCTCAGCAAGATATGCTTTCACCTTCACCATATCTGCCACCGGAATACCTTCTGTGATACAAACGATTACTTTGATGCCTGCTTCAGCAGCTTCCATGATCGCATCGGCTGCAAATGCCGGCGGTACAAAAATAATACTCACATTAGCTCCCGCTTTTGCCACTGCGTCTGCCACAGTATTGAAAACCGGCTTGCCCAAATGCTCGCTTCCACCTTTACCAGGTGTCACACCACCTACTACGTTGGTTCCGTATTCGATCATCTGACCTGCGTGGAAAGTACCTTCGTTACCGGTAAAACCCTGTACAATTACTTTAGAATCTTTGTTTACTAAAATTGACATTTTATTGTTGTTTTAATTTATTTCGACTGATTATTAATGCTCACAAATTTACTTATTTTTCTCAGATTACAGGTGAAACATGGCTACTAATCTTACTACTCTTTATGAAAACTGAAAAATACCGCTGCCAGAAAACGTCTGAGTGCCGGCATCAGACAAAAATAATCTTGCCTGGTAAAATTTACCGATGCTGTTTCGGGATTCTGTTCTGGTCATAACAGAAAAATATCTTTATATATTGCAAAGTCATCTGTATGCCTAGCAAAACCATCTGGAAGCTTCGCAAAACCAACTGGAAGCCTCGCAAATCCATCTGGAAGCTTCGCAAAATCAACTAGAAGCTTCGCAAATTCAACTGTATGTCTCGCAAAGTCATCTGTATGCCCCGCAAAGTTATCTGTACGCCTCACAAAGTCATCTGTACGTTTCGCAAATCCAAATGTACGCCTCGCAAAACCAACTGTATGCCTCGCAAAGCCAACTGTATGGCTCGCAATACGATTTGTACATCACAGAAAATTACGTAACGTTAAAATTTAAAATTCAAATCAGAAAAAAAAGCCCGGTCTTTCGACTGAGCTTGTTTTGAGACTTACGGTTTGGGCTGCGGTTCTTTTTGGTGGCGCGATCCCAGATCTGAAGTTTTGCGGGAGATTTTATAATTGCCGTAGAATGACGGATTGAGAATGTCATATTTTTTCATCAGGCGGTCGATCTTACTGAGGCAGGTGGCGAGTTTTGCAAATTCGTCTTCGAGATCGCCGGTGGCATTTTCAGCGGCGTCGATATTTACGCCGGCATCGTATGCCTTGTCATCAAAATTATCAATCGCTTCCTTCCAGTCCTGAAGTTCGGCAGTGGTGATGTAATCGGGTTTGAGAGCTGTTTTATGTTCATCCACTAAATTATACAGCTTCTGGCAGTAAATTTTAGATTCTACCCCACTCAGCCTTTTGATTTTTGATTTGCTGGCGGTAAGCTGTTTGGCGAGCGGGCTGTCTTTGTCATCAAAATAATCGGCGGCGGTATTGGCATAGGCAACCGTAAGGCTGATCATCAGATTTCGGGCATTGGTTTTCAGGCCAGTATCTGCGGTGGTATCGGTGGTCTGAAGATCTGCGAGTGCATCGATGTTGGTGATGATCGAATTCAGCTCTGTCACCCGCGCGGTAAGCGGTGTATTTCCTGCGTATTTTGTTTGTTCTACGGCGAAAAACTGCTTGAGCGTTTTTGCCATATTAAGTTTGTTGGACTGTTTGGTATTCATAACGTATTGCGTTTTATTTGAATCAAATGTAAAAATTATTTTGATGTCATTAATACCTGTATGGAATATTTTTCATCTTTATTAAATCATTTTAATGATAATATATCATTTTAAAAATTTTCCTTACAGATATAAAAATATTTATTTACAGCAATCTTCTGCCAACCTTTGCTTTAAAATCAGGAATCTGGATAATCCTTAAAATTGCCTGATTCGTTCTCTGAATTTTTTATGTTTTCCTAAAAAATACTGATTATTATAGACATTCTGATTCTACGTATTTAGAATAGTTGCGCTCAGATTTTCCGTAATAGCTATCTGCAATGCGCAAGATGATTAAAAAACGTAAAATGCTTATAAACAGTTATTTGACTGAATAATTTTGGGTTTTGGAGAAATGGGTTTATATTGCGTCAATATATATGTTAGCAGTAATAGTATGACCGACCAACAAGCCATAGAACTTATAGAAAAGGAATTCAAGGAAAAGACACTTGGAGTGACAGAACAGTACCTTGAAATTCATAGTCCAATCTATGCCGACAACATATTAAAAGTTGACCGTATTGACCGTGACAGTAAGGACGAAATGATTATAGCATACTTACCAGTGCTTGACGAAAGATTTTATTTTGCAGTTTATATTGACACAAAGAAAAATGAAATAACTGGAGTTGGAACAGAAGCATATCACAGAGTTTACTTTAGGGCGACATCGGAAACTTTAACTTTGGACGACATAAAAGCAATGACACATTTGACACCAACTGAATTTTGGAACAAAGGAGACTTGAGACCAAATGGAAAATCAAATCATTCGTTTAGCAGTTTTAAAATTCTACCTAATCCTGAACCGGATGAGTTTGAAGACAAACTAAAAAAACTACTTAACTTTTTAGAACAAGATAAAGAAGGAATAAAAAAACTTGCTGAAAAAGCAGAAGGTTATATTCAGGTTGCTATGGACATTCATAACGCAAATGGAATGATTGGTGGACACAACATTGACACAGACGATATAAGAAGAATGAACGACTTAAAACTATCAATAAATTTTGACCTTTATGTGGGCGGAAAAAGCTTTAAGGAATAGAACTACTACCGCTAACAAGGGTTTTGCGTCAGGCGGGCTGACGTGCAAAACTCAACAGCAGTTTTTCAATTGAACTTTAATAATAATATCAGCTTTTTTGCTTCGATTTCCCGCCCGAACGCAAAGCCCCGAAACGTTAGGTGCTACTGTAAAGACCAAACCGATGGAAATAATTCGAGACATAATTTGTCAAGTATATGCAGGAAAAAAATCACGAAACACAATAGACCTTGTTTTGAATACTTTTATTCCTGAATACGAAAAATTAAATTTAGACTATGCTTCTCGACTTGATGATGAGAACTATGTATTTAAAAAAGAAGATGAGATGATAAATTATTTCATAGAAAATACCGGACTAGACCAGACATTCCATTGGAATAAAAACTACGACAATCCTGACAAAATTATGGTTGGTGCTATAATTACAGCGGACGACAAACTGATTATGAGTCTGACTATTGACGGGACTGAAGAAACGGAAAGTAAGTATTTCGAAAAACTTAAAAGTCTTTTGAATTCAGACATTGGAGTTATTTCATACATTAATCCTGCCGACTACGATAATGGACAAGATTTTATCACAAAATATGGACCGAACAGCAGCACCTAACAGCCGTTTTGCAAAAGCGGGGAGGGCGTGCTTCTATGAGAGTGAAGTGCAAAATTCAAGCTTTGTGTATCTAATGAAATTTAGTGCTAAAAATCCCCGCCTTCGGCAATACCCAAACCGTTAGCCGCAATTTAACAAAATGAGCCGCAACCAAAAGAAATTTCATGAAATTAAAGATTTTCTAATCGAAAAATTAGGAGAAAAAATAAAATATTCAAGAGACGAAGATGAAACTGAATATTTGGAGATTAAAAATTCAAACTTTTGGATTTCGAATACTTTTGGAGAATTAGTTGTGGGGTACGGTTTTAATCATACACATTTCAGTGAAGAATTTAATAATTTAAATGACGGAATATTTCAAGTATTTGCTTTATTGACGAACAGAATTAAGACAACTAATTACATTAAAGGAAACAAAATTTTTAAAACATCAGTTGAAATTGAGTATTCAATTTCCAACTCTGTAATTATTGGAACTTCAAGTATAATACTTTATCCTTTCTGGAAAAAAACACAAATCGAAATTAATTATGCTGAAAGAATATTGGATTTGAAAGAAATTGAATATAAAGTAAATACAGTATTAGAAACAGATTTCACTGAATATTCTAAAATAAAAACTGAATCCAACCATTTAAGAATAAAATAAAAAAACCACGGCTAACAACGGTTTTGCAAAAGTGGGTAAATCCCGAAAGGTCGGGACAAGATCTGCAAAAGTTCAGGGGTTGTTCTTCGATTGAACTTTTGTGCAAAATTGAAAATTTGTGCTTCGATTGCCCCACCATCGCCAAGCGCCAAAACGTTAGCGGTAACGTTTGAAAAACCGTACAAACACAGAAACGAAACACTAACTGAAAAAAATTAAAATAAATGTTTTCACTATTCAAGACAACTAAAAAACTAAAAATATCTGACGATTCTGGATTTTTAGCAATCGTAAATTCAGACACTTACAAATCATTTGTTGACGAAGATTGGCAACTAAATCAACTTATGCAACACTTTATTGATGAAATGAACAATAAGAATATTATTTTTTGGGCGACAGGAAATCAAAGTAATTGGACAGTTTCTTTTGTAGATAAACCTGACAATAAAAAAGCTTTTCGTGAATTTACATCAACCATTACCGTGACGGACGAAAAACTTTATTTGACAAATTATGATGACTTAACAATGTCTGCGCAATTTGAAGACACAAAAATTCCTGCGAAACACAATTCTGACTTGATTATAAAACTTGAAAATGGACTTTACAATTTAACTATTCTACAATTATTTGACCCAGAAGATTACGATTATGAAGCTGACGGAAAAACAAATTTCGAGATTGTAATGCAGAGAACTGAAAAAGAAACAGAGAAAATTAACAAAATATATTGGTGGACAGAATAAGGCTACCGCTAACAAGGGTTTTGCAATAGTGGGGCGAAACTGCAGATTTCAACGGTCGTTCATCGGTTCAACTTTTATGCAAGATTGAAGATTTGTGCTTCGATTGCCCCACCATCGCAAAGTCTCCAGACTTTGAATATAAAAAATAAACCCACTGTTTTGCAGTTGGTTTTTACTATTATTTTAGATTCCTCAGTTTCACTTCCTTTTTCAGATAGGTTTTAAAATCTTCGGCGAACATGCCGATGTAGGTACCTTTTTCTAAATTGCGATTGACGCCGGTTTTGCCTAAAATAACGGAGCCCGAAGCAATACTGTTCCCGGATGCCATCCCAACCTGTCCCCAAATCGTTACTTCATCACCGATATTGCAGCAGCCCGCAATGCCAACCTGCGAAGCAATGAGACATTTTTTTCCGATCACGGTATCGTGCCCGATCTGAATTTGGTTATCAAGCACAGAACCTTCGCCGATAATGGTAGAATCTGTCACGCCGCGGTCGATGGTACAGGCGTTGCCGATTTCCACATTGTTTTCGACGATTACATTTCCGACCGAAATCAAACGGTCAAAATTGCCGTTTAGCTTTCTGTAATAAAAAGCGTCGCCACCCAAAACTGTATTCGACTGAATAATTACATTATCGCCAATTACCGTGCGGTCGCCGATCACGACATTCGGGAAGATATGGCAGTTATTGCCGATTTTTACATGATTTCCAAGTACCGCAGAAGGATGAATTCTTGTTCCTTCGCCGATTTCGACATCATGTAGCTCTTCTGTAAAGTTTGAAATTCTCGTAAAATGCGTGTTGATTTTATTGAAATCACCAAAAGGATCTTCCGAAACCAGCAAAACTTTTCCCTGCGGACAGGCGACTTCTTTATCTATCAAAATAATCGTCGCGCCTGAGTTTAAAGCCTTATCATAATATTTCGGGTGATTTACAAAAACGATTTCACCGGCTTTTACGCGGTGAATCTCGTTGGTTCCCAATACTTCAAAATTCTCGTCACCGATCATTTTTGCGCCGATAAGATCAGCAATGGTCTTGAGTTTTTGTGGCTGATGAAAAGTCATATTTTAAAAGTTTTTTACAAAAAAGAATGAACGCGCAAGTTGCCGTTCATTCTTTAATTATTGATTAATTTCTACCAAATAGATATTGTAAAGAAGCAAAATAATGCAGATTACAAAGATGATGGCTAAATTTTTTCTGATTTTCTTTGTGTATTCTTTATCAATAAAGTACAGTAAAATCCAGCCCAGTATGCAAAATATCGCGGTAAGATCTCTGATCCATTGAAATGTCTGCATACTCATGAAAATCTATTTTACTCTTTCCAGATAAGATTTATCTTCTGTAGACACTTTGATTTTGTCGCCCGGCTCGATGAACAAAGGAACCATGATGCGCGCTCCGGTTTCTACGGTTGCGTTTTTCAAAGCGTTGGTCGCTGTATTTCCTTTTACGCCCGGATCGGCTTCGGTTACTTCAAGATACACAGATTGAGGAAGTTCAGCAGAAAGTGGCGTTTCGTCAGCTTCTTTTAGAATGATCGTCACTTCTTCACCGGCTTTCATCAGATCCGAGTTTTCAATCATTTCTTTATTAAGATAAAGCTGAGAAAAATCTTCATTATTCATAAAGTGAAAACCGTTATCGTCTTCATATAAATACTGAAATTTTCTGGTCATCACCTTAACCTCATCGATTTTGTGACCTGCAGAGAAAGTATTGTCGATTACTTTTCCGTTGGTTACCGATTTAAGTTTCGTACGTACGAAAGCCGGCCCTTTACCCGGTTTTACGTGTAGAAATTCGATTACTTTATAAATATCGTTGCTGAATTCGATGCAAAGACCTTTTTTGATATCGTTACTTGTTGCCATTAAATAGTATAGTATATTGTTATTTTTTTGATTTAAAAACCGTTATAGTTGTGATTTTTCTCACCTGACTATTGCTCGGATCGAATTTTGCTTCTGCAGAAACCAATTGCTCAAATTTTCGCAGTACTTCCCGCCGTTGATTGTGCTGAAACTGCTGTTGTTAATGAGTTGCTAATAGACGTTTATTTTCAATTCTAAATTCCGGACGGAAAACTGTACCTTTTTGCGAAAATTCTTTTTTAGAATAAACCAAAATCGAATTGGCATTCTGCATCGCCTGAGAATCTTCCTTCAAAAAGGCGGATTTTTTTTCTGCTGCCCAAAAGCGTAGACCGAAGTTATGATAAAAATTAAACAGTGAAACTTTCACCATATAGATTATTATTTGATTTACTTCATTTAATATTTACCTCATTAACCAAATCTATTACATTTTCAAGATAAAAATTATTATTTTTTAACTTTGAAATCACCTCAGGACTATCATTTGATATTTTCAGGATCAATTTTGTATCCAAAATCCGACCGAAGCTTACATCTCTCTTATCACCGACATTATCTTTATTTTCAACGTCTATCAAAAGCACAGTATAAGATTTACCTTTTTTATCTTTCCAAGTTACTCTTGATTTTAAATCAGCATAAATCGCTAAACCTATCAGGCTACCACCATAAGGATTTGTAGCTCCAATTGCTTTTTTATCTTTCTGTTCATCTAAATAAATCAAGAAATATTTCTTTCCAACCAAATTGACTTTTGCGTACGTATCGAAAGAATAAATATGCGATGCATAAAGCATATTAAAATAGAGTTTGTCCTGAAGTTTCATTAGCCATGCACTATTTTCCATCTTGGCCTTTTTATTAGAATCTACGAATCTGAAGTCTGAAATCTTGATATAACTGTCGTTTTGGTTTTTTATATCTGCATATACGTTTGGCTTCGCTAAACTGTCTTTCTGATATTCGGAAAAGCCATAGTAAAATCCAACGTCAGTAAGCCTTTGCTTTTGACACAGAGAGAAATTGGATATAACAAGAATCAGAAGGAAAAATACTTTTTTCATTATTTATTATTCTTTTCCGGTTCCGTAACCTTTTACGATTCCGCGTGGCGAATTTTGAATGAACTGAAGAATTTCGTCGCGCTCAGCAGTCGGAAGCATTTCTTTTTCGATATGCGAAACGGCCTGCGAAACATTCATTTTCATCTGAAAAATATAGCGGTAGATTTTCTGAATTTCAAAAATCTTTTCGTTGCTGAAGCCTCTGCGGCGTAATCCAACAGAATTAATTCCTGCATAAGACATCGGCTCACGCGCTACTTTTACATATGGCGGAATATCTTTTCTCACCAAAGTTCCACCGGAAATCATCACGTGTTTTCCGATTTTACCAAACTGGTGAACGGCACTCAGACCGCCCATTACTGTAAAATCTCCAATTTCTACGTGACCGGCAATGCCACAGCCGTTTACGATAATCACATGATCACCGATTACACAGTCGTGCGCAATGTGCGTGGTTGCCATGATGAGGCAGTTGTTCCCGATTTTTGTAAAACCCAGCGCTTTGGTACCGCGGTTCACGGTGACGCATTCTCTGATCGTTGTTTCGTCGCCGATGATGGTTTGCGTGTCTTCTCCGTCGAATTTCAAATCCTGCGGAATCGCAGAAATTACCGTTCCCGGAAAAATCCTGCAGTTTTTGCCGATTCTTGCGCCATCCATAATCGTGACATTCGACCCAATCCACGATCCTTCACCGATTTCTACATCGCCTGCAATGACCGTGAACGGCTCTACCGTTACGTTTTTACTGATTTTTGCGCGTTTGTCTACGGCTGCCAGTTGGTGAACCATCTATTCGACTTTATTTTTTGCAACCTGAGCCATCAGTTCGGCTTCCACTGCCACGGTATCGCCTACATAGCCGTAGCCCTGCATGTGAACAATTCCTCTGCGGATCGGCTCCATCAGTTCGATTTTAAAAATCATCGTATCGCCAGGAACCACCTTTCTTTTAAACTTTACTTTATCAATTTTAATAAAATAAGTAGAATAATTTTCAGGATCCGGAACGCTGGCCAGAACCAAAATTCCGCCGGTCTGTGCCAAAGCTTCAACCTGAAGAACGCCCGGCATTACCGGTTCTTTCGGGAAATGTCCTACGAAAAACGGTTCGTTCATCGTCACGTTTTTCAATCCTACCACGTGAGAATCTGAAAGCTCGAGAATTTTATCAATCAACAGAAACGGCGGTCGGTGCGGCATCAGTTTCATAATTCCGTTGATGTCGAAAACCGGTTCTTTTGTCAAATCAAAATCGGGTACGTTTTTCTTTTTCTGTAATTTCCACTGTCTGTTCAGTTTTTTGGCAAACTGAGTATTTACGTAATGGCCAGGTTTATTGGCAATGATTTTACCTTTAATTTTAACTCCGCACAGTGCAAGATCGCCAATTACATCCAGTAATTTGTGTCTCGCCGCTTCGTTTGGATAATTTAATGTAAGATTATCTAAAATACCGTTGGGTCTGATTGATACATGATCTTTTCCAAAAGCTTTTTTTAGTTTTTCGGTGGTTTCTGGCGTTAAATCTTTATCCACGTAAACAATAGCATTAGAAATGTCGCCACCTTTTATAAGACCATGATCTAAAAGCATCTCAAGTTCGTGCAGGAAACTGAAAGTTCTGGCAGAAGAAATCTCGTCTTTAAACTCGCTGATATGCTTCATCGTTGCATTTTGAGTTCCTAAAACTTTAGTCCCAAAATCCACCATCGTAGTTACCTCGTAGGTATCAGAAGGAATGACGGTAATTTCTGAACCTGTTACAGAATCTGTGTACGTAAGCACTTCTTTTACCACAAGATATTCGCGGTTGGCATTTTGCTCTGTGATACCCGCTTTTTCAATCGCATCTACAAAGAATTTGGATGAACCGTCTAAAATTGGCGGCTCAGAAGCATCCATTTCAAGATAAGCATTGTCGATATCGCAACCCACCAAAGCTGCCAGAAGGTGCTCACAGGTATTGATTTTTACACCCAGTTTTTCTAATGTAGTACCACGCTCGGTTGCAATCACATAGTTTACATCGGCTTCTACCTGAGGATGACCCTCAAGATCGGTTCTCACAAAAACAAAACCAGTGTTTTCTTTTGCGGGTTTCATGGTAAGTTTTACTTCTTTACCTGTGTGAAGACCGATTCCGGAAAGTGTGATTTCTTCCTGAAGCGTTTTTTGTTTATCACTCATTAGTCAAATCTTTTGAGTTGTTTTCAAGATTATTAATTCGTTTTGCTAGAGAAGGTAATTTCCGGAAATGCACATAACTTCTGAGATAGTCGTTATAATGTATTGCGGGCGAGCCGTAGATCGTATCCTTGCTGTTTACGTTTGCGATAACGCCGCTCTGTGCCTGAATTTTTACCTGATCTCCTATTTTTATATGACCGACAATGCCTACCTGACCGCCAATCTGATTCCAGTCGCCGATCGTTGTAGAGCCTGCAATACCTGTCTGAGAGGCGATTACATTATTTTGTCCGATTTTTACATTGTGAGCAATCTGGATAAGATTGTCTATCTTGGTTCCTTTACCGATAACGGTTGAGCCGATTGTAGCGCGGTCGATGCTGCAGTTGGAGCCAATTTCAACATCATCTTCAATAATGACATTTCCCAGCTGCGGAATTTTTTTAAAACCCTCAGAAGTCGGCTGAAAACCAAAACCATCACCACCAATTACTGTATTTGAATGAACGATACAGTTGTCGCCTACGATGCAGTAATCATAAATTCTTGCACCACTGTCAATTTTACAGTTTTTACCGATTTTTACACCTTTACCAATGTAAACATGCGGATAAATCTGCGAGCCGTCGCCAATTTTTGCTTTTTCTGAAATGTACGTGAAAGCGCCTATGTAAATATTTTCGCCCAGTTTCGCAGAATTGTGAATGGAAGAACCGCTTTCTATGCCCTCTTTTCTACCCTGCATTTCCTGGTATAGATTCATCAGAACCTGAAAAGAAAGATACGCGTCTTTTACAGCGATTACTGTGGGAGCGTAATATTGATCGGCTAGCAGTTTTTCTGAAACAATGATGACAGCACATCTAGATTCCTGCAGATATGGCATGAATCTTTCTTGAGCTATAAATGAAAGATGACCGTTTTCGCCGCTCTCTATGGGCGAAACTCCCGTTATCAGTGCATTTTCGTCACCTATTATTTTACCGTCTATAAAACTTGCAATTTGCGAAGCTGTAAATTCCATATCCTGCAAAGATAATAAAATCTCTTATTTGCAAACATTTTTTAGTTTCAGTAATGACTTTTTTAACGGAACATGAATTTAATGTGAATCTAAATCCTCGGATATGTCAAAATATAGCGTGTCGTTTTATGAGCAATTAATCCCGATAAAAGCTGATCTTCCGACTCGTCTAAGCGTAAAACGCTTCCGCTTTTCTGCAAAAGATTGATCGGCTGTTTCTGCGTATCGTAAGGCAAAAGACTTCTTTTAATCTGATACACCAAATCTACCGCGTGATGAATACCCAGTTTTTCATTCACTTCCTTTATTTTTCCCTGGATAAATTCTTCCGTAAAAGGCTGCGAACTGATAATCGTTTTCGGTAACTGACGTCTGATCACGCACTGACACCAATATGACAGCACAGGATCTTCCGCGCTCTGCCAAAGTTTCATCGCCTGAATAATATCGTTATCATCCATTTGTGTAAACCGGAAAACATCTTCCTCGGTTGCTGCACTTTTCTCCCGATACAGAAAATACTGGAGATTTTCGCCTGCGGGAAGATCAGTTCCGGAAGAAACAAGTTGCTTTGCACGTTCTAAAATTTTAACCAAAAGAAACTCTGCCAGTGCCGATGTTTTGTGATAATATACCTGCCAGTACATAAACATTCGCGCTGTAAGAAAATTTTCGATTGAATAAACGCCTTTAGCATCAATTACCAGTTCATCTTCGCAGACATTCATCATCGAAATAATGCGCTGCGTATTTACATTTCCTTCGGCAACACCAGTGAAGAAGCTGTCTCTTTTCAGATAATCAAGACGGTCGACATCGAGCTGTGAAGTGATCAGCTGATTAAAAAAACCGCGGTGATATTTCCCCTGAAACATTTCCATTGCCATTTCCAATTCGCCATCAAATTCAGCATTGATGCGGCTCATCAGCAATAACGAAAGTTTTTCGTGATGCCAGTCATCCATCAGCATATTTTCTAACGCGTGAGAAAACGGTCCGTGCCCTATATCGTGAAGTAAAATAGCAAGCATCGCACTTTTCTCTTCCCCTTCAGAAATCTGAACACCTTTATGCTTTAAAGTTTCAAGTGCGGTAAACATCAGATGCATCGCACCCAAAGCGTGATGAAAACGCGTGTGTGTTGCTCCAGGGAAAATCAGATTGAGAAGTCCGGTCTGAGAAATTCTGCGTAAACGCTGAAAATAAGGATGTTCTATCACATCAAACAAAATCGCATGGGGAATTTTGATAAATCCATGTACCGGATCGTTGATGATTTTGAGTTTATTCTGCATAGAAATAGGAACTGTAATTACAAAAATAAAGCTTTTCAATCTAAAATTTGAGCTTAAACATGTTTAGACTAAAGAATTCCCACTGTGAAAGCGAGTGTTGTACCAAGATGCAAAAAGTGAATTATGCTGAGAATTCATTTAACTAACATTTAACGGTTTCGATGGAAAATTTGGCTTTGCAAGGCGTATTTTTGGATACAGTTTTGATATTAAAACTGCAGAAAAAATAAAAGTATTTATGTCCGAAAAAATATTATGGATCGATGATGAAATAGATTTACTTAAGCCTCATATCGTATTTTTAGAAAAGAAAGGCTACCAGGTGACGCCTGTAAATAATGTGAATGATGCGCTCGATCTGATGGATTCTGAAAAATTTGCTCTCACGCTTATCGATGAAAACATGCCTGGAATTTCCGGTCTGGAAGCAATACCGATGATTAAAGATAAAGACAGTTCGCTGAAAATCGTAATGGTAACGAAGAGCGAGGAAGAGCACATAATGGAAGAAGCGATCGGTTCTCAGATCGCGGATTACATCCTGAAACCGGTAAATCCGAATCAGATTCTGCTTTCATTAAAGAAAAATCTTCAGCAGGAAGATCTTGTGGAGCAGAAAACGATTTTGCAGTATCAGCAGGAGTTTAGAAATCTTTCGATGGAACTTTCTTACCTTAAAACGTATCAGGATTGGGCAGAATACTACAAGAAGATCGTGAACTGGGAACTGAAGTTTGATAAAGTTGCAGACAATGAGTTTTCTGATCTCCTGCAATCGCAGAAGGAAGAAGCGAATATTCAGTTTGCGAAATTTATCGAAAATAATTATGAAGATTGGCTTCACGGACACGACAAACCTTTGATGAGCCACACGCTTTTCCGTGAAAAAGTAAAACCTGAAGTGGAAAAAGACAAGGTTTTACTGCTGATGGTTGACAACTTACGTTACGATCAGTGGAAAGTAATTGAGCCACAGTTTACAAAATATTACAACAAAGTTTCAGAAGATTATTATTACAGTATTTTACCAACGGCAACACAGTATGCGAGAAATTCTTTCTTCGCGGGAATGTTGCCATCAGAAATTGAGAAAAGATTTCCGGATAAATGGTTTAATGATAATGAGGACGGAAATAAAAATGAATATGAGCGCGATTTCCTGGAAGATCAGATGAAAAGAATCGGACTCAATTCGAAATCGATGAAGTATTTGAAAGTGCTGAATGCTGATTTTGAAAGAAAGATTTATGAAGATTTTAATCAGCACAAAAACAATGATCTGTTGGTGATTGTTTACAATTTTATTGACATTTTATCTCACGCTAAAACAGACAATCACATTGTTGATCAGCTTATTCGTGATGATAAAACGTTCAGATCGCTGACGGCTAACTGGTTTGAAAATTCATCGATTATTAAAATCATTAAACTTGCGGCAGAGCACGGTTATAAATTAGTAATCACTACAGACCATGGAACCGTTTACGTGAAAAAACCAAGCCGCGTGGTTGGCGACCGTGAAACCTCAACGAACATCCGTTACAAAACCGGGAAAAGTCTGACCTACGACGACAAAGATGTTTGGGCGGTGACCAATCCGGAAAAGATCTTCTTGCCTAAAGGTAATTTAAGCTCTAAATATATTTTCGCTAAGAATAATATCTTTTTAGCCTATCCGAAAAACTACAATCACTTTGTCAATTATTACAAAGAGACGTATCAGCACGGCGGAATTTCACTGGAAGAATGTATTATTCCGATCAGTATTTTAGAACCAAAGTAGTATTTTCATAGTTTACCTACTTTGGGTTTCGGGCGGAAAAAATCTTCGATTTTTCCCGCCCGTTTTTATATAAAGTCTTATTTCACGAAATATTTAAAACAAGAAACTCCATCGATCACTGTGGAGTTTTTCAGACTTTTATATTGATTTATTCTTTGTTCTGTGTTGCCTTTTTAGATAAAAGAGGCAAAACAATTCTTCTCACCATCGGTTTTGAGTCCTTCCAATCAGGATCATCTTTGCTATCTTTCCATGTAGTAACCATTTGAACTTCACTTGTTTGATTGAGAACAATGAATTTAGACATATCATCTATATTTTCAAATTTTGAAGGAGTGATTTTCGCAAGAAAATCTTTGTATTTTTTAGATTTGCCCCCTCTATCTAAATCCTTTATAACAAGAATTTTCGCATTAGGAAAGGCGTCTAAAATCATGTCTCTCCCTTCTTCTGCAAAATGACTATCTTCTTTATCCACCAGCAATACATAAAGATCTACCTTATAATATTTCTCTATTGCATAAAAAGCAGGAATATGATAAATACAAGGCTGACACCAACTGCCAAAAGTAAAAAAAAGTGTGTTTGGCTGATCTGATTTTTTTGCAAGACACTTTATATCTTCCGTAGTTACCGAATAAATACCATCGTAATACGATTTACTTATTTTACATTTTTCTACAGGAGTTTGCGAATGCATGATTGCAAAACAAAAAATTGATAAAATTAAAAGTACCCTTCGATTTCCAATAACATTAAACATTCTAATATAAATGTTGATTTTCATAATGTAATATTAATTTATATTTTTAGAACTGCAACACCATAAAATATAAAACAAATTACCAATACAATTTGAATAATTTCTTCTATTTCTTTTACTTGAGAAAAACAAATACAATCACTAAAAAAAACCTATGAGAATCATCACTTACAACGTCAACGGCATTCGTGCGGCTTTCACCAAAGATTTTATCAGCTGGCTGAAATCTGCTGATCCTGATATCATCTGTATTCAGGAAAGCAAAGCCGGAAATGACCAAATTGATATTGAAAGCTTAGAAAAAGCGGGATATCACAGCTATTGGCATGCGGCGGTGCGCAAAGGTTACAGCGGCGTTGGTATTGCTACGAAAATTCAGCCGAAACATGTGGAATATGGTTGCGGTATTGAAAGTTATGATAATGAAGGACGAATTATCAGAGCAGATTTTGAAGGGTTTTCTGTAATTTCTGTCTACGTACCTTCTGCATCCAATATTGAAAGACTTGAATTTAAAATGCAGTTTTGCCGCGATTTTCTGGCGTACATAAAGAAACTGAAGGAAGAGATTCCGAATCTGGTGATCAGTGGAGATTTCAATATTTGCCATCATGCAATTGATATTCACAATCCGGTCGGACTTAAAAACACCTCCGGTTTTCTGCCGATGGAACGCGAATGGATGACTGATTTTATTGAAGAATGCGAACTGATCGACAGTTTCAGATTTTTTAATAACGAACCAGATAATTACACATGGTGGAGTTACCGGCAAAACGCGCGTGCGAATAATAAAGGCTGGCGTCTGGATTATAATTTCACATCTTATAGCTTAAAAGAGAAACTTTCGCGGGCGGTGATTTTAAAAGAAGCTGTGCATTCTGATCACTGCCCAGCGCTTGTAGAAATAGATTTACAGAAATGAAAAAGCCAACTGTAAAGCTGGCTTTATATTTTAATTTTCGTCGTCTGTTATTACTTCAAACGATACGGGAACTTTTCCTTCACTCGGATTTGCAATTGCTGCAAAAGCGGCGCGTGACATATCTAAAACTCTTGAAGAATGAAAAGGTCCGCGGTCATTGACTTCTACTATGACCTCTTTTCCGTTTTTAAGATTGGTGATTTTTATTTCTGTTCCGAAGGGTAAACTTCTGTGTGCTGCTGTAAGCTTGTTGTTATCGAAAATCTCTCCGCTAGCCGTTTTTCTTCCGTTAAATTTACTGTGATAATAAGAAGCGTAACTTGTTTTTGCATCTGCAACATTATGATCTGCAAAAGAATAGGTTGCAAGAGAAAGAATTGCTGTTACCAATACAAGCGTAAAATTTTTAAGCATAACTTTTAATTTTCTGTTTGACTCGGCAAATCTATCATGAATCTCTGACCACCCATATTTTAAAAGTTAACTAATGTTAATTAAAGTATAATTAATTCATAAAAATTAATATAAAACGCTGATGTTCAATATAATAAATAGATGCGTTAAAGTATGTTAAAATAATGTAGATTCTGTTAATTTTTTTAACCGTACAGAAGACTTATTTGGATGATTCATTATTTAGTAATTTAATTATCAATACATTACAAAATAAAAAATCCGGCAAATTTGCCGGATTTTTATAATAAAGTTTATTTTAAACAATGTCTCCGTAAAGATCAAATTCTTCTGCCGAAGTGATTTTTACATCAGCAAAATCGCCGATCGAAATATACGTATCCACTGCGCTTACTAAAACAGTATTATCGACGTCCGGAGAATCAAACTCGGTACGGCCGACAAAATAATTTCCTTCTTTTCTGTCAAAAATACATCTAAAAACCTGCCCGATCTTTTCCTGATTTTTCTCCCAGGAAATCTGTGACTGCAGTTCCATGATTTCCTCCACACGTGCTTCTTTTACTTCCTGCGGAATCGTATCTTCTAAAACATATGCACCGGTATTTTCTTCGTGAGAATAGGTAAAACACCCCAAACGATCGAAACGCTGCTCGCGAACCCAGTTTTTAAGCTCCTGAAAAATCTCCTCCGTTTCGCCAGGATAACCAACGATCAAAGTGGTACGGATTGCCATATTAGGCACTTTCTCTCTGAATTTTGATAACAAAGCATTTGTTTTCTCATGCGTTGTTCCGCGTTTCATCGACTTTAAAAGTTCGGTACTAATATGCTGAAGCGGAATGTCAATATAGTTGCAGACTTTCGGTTCTTCACGGATAATATCCAAAACATCTTCCGGAAAACCACTCGGGAAAGCATAATGCAAACGAATCCATTCGATCCCTTCAACTTTTACCAATTCTTTTAAAAGATCGCCGAGCGCTCTTCTCTTATAAATATCGAGACCGTAATAGGTAAGATCCTGAGCGATGAGAATTAATTCTTTAACGCCTACTTTCGCAAGTTTTTGAGCTTCAGAAACCAGTTTTTCAATTGGTGTAGAAAGATGACCGCCGCGCATCAAAGGAATCGCACAGAATGAACAGGGACGGTCGCAGCCTTCAGAAATTTTTAAATAAGCGTAATGTTTAGGCGTGGTTATCAAACGCTCGCCAACCAATTCGTGTTTATAATCGGCACCAAGATGTTTAAGCAAAATCGGAAGATCGCGCGTCCCAAAATACTGGTCAACATCCGGGATTTCCTTAATTAAATCCGGCTTATATCTTTCAGAAAGACAGCCAGTCACAAAAACCTTTTCTACCTCACCGCGATTTTTCGCCTCAACGTAATCTAAAATCGTATTGATCGATTCTTCCTTCGCATTATCAATAAATCCGCAGGTATTAATCACTACAATATCGCCTTTATCCTCATGCACCACTTCTTTGCCATTGGCTTTCAGCTGACTCATAAGCACCTCAGAATCATAAACATTCTTTGAGCAACCAAGTGTTACAATATTGATTTTTTTCTTTCCGACCGATTTTGTACGCATCCTTTATTTTTGAGTGGGCAAAGATACGAAATAAAATATGGCAGAAATTATCGAGACGATTTATTGTATGCCGATAGATTAGTTACTGTTTAAAGTAAATACCGTTTTGATGGTCCTCCAAATGATTAAAATATCAAAAAAGAAATTATAATTTTTGATGTAATAAAGATCGTATTCGAGTTTTTCAAGATTTTCTTCAGGTGTGGCTTTTGGAAGATTAACCTGAGCCCAGCCCGTAACTCCAGGTTTAACCAAATGTCTTAAATCAAACATGGCATTTTCTGCAATACTTAATTTCACATAATGCGGACGTTCAGGTCGTGGTCCTATCAGGCTCATATCACCTTTGAAAATATTCCAGAGCTGCGGAAGTTCGTCAATCTTTGTAAGCCTTAAAAAACGGCCTACGCCATTAATTCGCATATCATTTTTTGTGGTAAAATCACCGCTGTGTTTAGCCACCATGGTCCGGATTTTAAAAATCGTGAAATTTTTTGAGTTTTTTCCCACACGTTCCTGAGAAAACAGAACTTCGCCCTTGGAGGTGATTTTAACCAACAGAAATCCCAATAAAATAAGTGGTAAAACGAATGGTAAAAGGAGAATGCTTATGAAAATATCTACGAATCTCTTGATGTTAAATTTCTCTTGGTTTTGACCGATGGTAAAAATATCATCAACAAGATATTCATTATTCTCTAACCGAACGAGAGGTGTTCGCTTATTAACCAACTCGTAAAATTCATGCGCGTCGTAGACTGCTATTCCTTTATTTCTCGCCGAGACGATCTCATTCGCAATATCCTGATTAAGATGGGTAACGTTCGAAGTTTCGAGAACGATACATTTTATCTTAAATTTCTCAAGGTATTGCGTAATCGTTATCCGTGAGTTTGTCGAATCGCAGACGATTGCTTTGTAACGTCTTTTAAATTTTCTGTCACTGAAAAGTTTTAAAGAAATATCGCTTACGTTTATAAAAAGACACACTTTCACAGGCACCGGGATTTTGAGCCTCTGAGAATTATCTCTTATCGTAACTAAAGCTTTTGATAAAGTTTTTTCCACTATTTGTCATCATGTTTTTAAAGATAAAGGATTGTAAAGGGAAATAATTGCAGATTACAATTAAAAAATTTAAATCCTATATTTTTTTCAAACTTACAGAAAAAAATTGATAATAGTAAAGATAAATATGCAACTGGCTAATACATCATTTTACTTGTAGAATAACTACTTCTTTCATTGTATATACTGGAAAATCTTCTTAATCCATCTGATATACATATAGTGTGCAGGAAAATATATGTTGTTGTTTTTAAAGGCTGAAATAATTTCCTGCTTACCCTTTTTAATGTTTTTCAAACTTTTATTTGATTCTCCTCCCATTCGCATCTTTAATAGAAACATTTTAAGATACAAAGCTTTTATTTTATGTTTTTCAAGAAAGCGAAGCATGATTTCAAAATCAGCAGCAATCTTTAATTGGGTGTCGAAATATCCAAATTTTTTATACACCTCGTTTTTTACAAAGAGTACAGGATGCGCCGGATGCCAACCTTTACTAAATGATTTTTGCTGTCCGGTTATCCACCTTCTGACAATCTTATCAGTATTTATCTCATCTACATAATATAGATCTGCATAGACGCATTCAATATTTTTAAGACTTTTAAAGGCTTGCATAACTTCTGACAGGACATTCTCATCTGTGTAAAAGTCATCTGAATTTAAGATACCAACAACATCGCCTTTCGCCATCTTAAGACCTTTATTCATAGCATCGTAAATGCCGCTGTCTCTTTCACTAATCCATTTAAAATCAATTTTGGACAATTTTTTATACTTCTTAACTATTTCGATGGTTTTATCCGTTGAACCGCCGTCAATAATAATATATTCTACATCATCGTAATTTTGCGATAAAACTGACTCAATCGCATCTGATATATATTTTTCACTGTTCCAGCAAACAGTGACTATGCTGATTTTCATAAAAAATTTATTTAAAGATCTACTAAAGATTACCTAAAGTTATTAGATGTTTTTATTTCCTTTTTAGCAAAGTCTTTCACAACTGCTGAATTTGGATATTGAATAAAATTATTCTGAAAAACAAAGCCTGAATCATGATCTGTTTGCAGAGCGTAGGTTGTGGAATATTTACGATAATCAATAAACCTATTTGAAGTTATAAAAGTACGAAGACTATTTCCACGTGAAACCAATTGTATTATAGCATCTTCCTGGCGACCTGCACAATCAATAAAGTCATTCCCAATGATACTTACATCAAATGAATTTAATAAAACAATAGGGGACATATTGATACCTTTTACTATATTATTGGCAACTTTTAGATTATTTGAATTGTTTGCAGCAATAAAATTTTTTGTATAAGTTTTCGAAGTTGCGTACGTATGCTGACCTAAAATATTATTCTCAGATATAATGATTTCGTCAGCATTTTCTATCCTTAATATCGTATTTGAATTTTCAGTTGAAATTGTATGTGAGAAAAAACAATTTGAAATTCTTACCTGCTGCACTCTTCTATCAGCAGAACCTTGTATTAAAAGAATGTCTTTAGCAATTCCCTTTCCTAATACATCCTCTACATACAGATTTGCTAGTGAAGTATTTTGATGATTTGTTTCATTATCATAAGGCTGTAATAAAATTGAATGTTCTGTTGCTCCATTCAGCCAAACGTTATTAACCCTATTTCCCCCAGCCACAATTTTTAAAGCCACCTCGCCTCCAGTGATTTCGCTGTCAGTAAATGTGGAATCGGAGAACATCTGAAAACCAATCTTATTATTACCAAAAAAGCAGGCACGCACCCTACACAGACCTTGTGATGATTTGAAACCAAACTCTGTGAAATTATAAAATCCAACATTTTCAAGATTAAATGCAGCACCGAACGCACCGTCAATACCTGTCGAAGAAAGATTATTTCCTTCAAACCGCAAACCAGTGATTTTAACAAAATCACAACCGGTTTCTGCAGTTAATATTGGAGATTCTGAAATGGCTTTAAGAACCGTACCGGCATCTTTAGTCCAATGATTAAAACCAGCACCCTGAATACTTAGACCTTTGAAAGAATAAGGTAATTTTAAACTTTTTACTAAAAATACACCCACTCCAAACGTTATAGGACGACCGGAATTTATCGCTTTTTGAATTGCGGGAGTATCATCTGTATTTCCGTCACCTTTCGCTCCAAAATCGAACACGCTTACTGCTTCACGTTTCTTCTCACTTTCAACTGAAGTATTTTTATCAGATAATCCATTACGATTCTGAGCTTGGGTATTGATTCCACAAAATAAAATGAGAAGCCAAAAATATTTCAAAACTGACTGTAATTAACTTCGTGGCGCAACTGCCTTCTTTTTTACTTCTTCGTTGATCCACTGATATGTTTTTTCCATACCTCTTCTTAAGGGTTCACTTACTTCCCACCCAATATTTTCTCTGTATAGTTTATTGTGAGAATTTCTTCCTTTTACACCTGTAGGACATTTAAAACCATATTTATCAAAAAACTCCTGACCTCCAAGATTTTTTATCTCTATATTCTTTTTAGAAATATCAATCACCATATCGGCAAGTTCATTGATGGTTACCATTTCTTCGCTTCCAATATTTACCGGTTCCGTAAAATCTGATTCCATTAGTCTGAGAACTGCTTCCACACATTCGTCGACGTATAAAAAGGATCTAGTTTGGAGACCGTCACCCCACACTTCAATTACATCTTCCTTCTGAGCTTCTGCAACTTTACGACACATGGCTGCAGGAGATTTTTCCTTACCCCCATTCCATGTTCCCTGAGGTCCAAAAATATTATGAAATCTTGCAATACGTACATTTAATTTATAATTTCTGCCGTATGATTTATAAAGGCGTTCAGAAAATAATTTTTCCCAGCCATATTCAGAGTCGGGATTTGCAGGATACGCCGAGCTCTCTTCGCAGTTTGGATTATTTGGATCTAGCTGGTTGTGCTCAGGATACATGCAGGCAGAGGAAGAATAGAAAATCTTTTTTACATTTTTTACAACCGCCTCCCTGGCAACATTCAAATTAATCAAAGCTGAGTTGTGCATTACATCGGCATCATGTTCACCGGTAAAAATGTATAAAGCACCTCCCATATCGGCAGCAAGCTGATAAATTTCATCAACGTCTTCATCGATCACATTTTTTACGACTACAGGATCGGTAAGATCACCTAAAATAAATTCATTACAAATATCATCATGGCTAAAATACTCATGCGATTTAATATCACATATTCTAACAAAGTTCCCTTCATTTTTTAATCTCTTTGCTAGGTGTCCTCCAATAAAGCCACCGCCGCCTAGCACAATAATTTTTTTCATATTAAATTTTTATTCAAATCTGTTTTTATTTCTATCGTATATCTCCTCATAAAAAAGTTTATGTTCATAAAAATTTTTTTCCCAAGAAAACATCTGCGCGTTTATCAAACCTTTATTTACAAAATCATTTCTTATGTCATCATTTTCAAGAAACATAACCGCTTCAGCAATGCTTCTTGAAGTAATTCTATTAATTAAAATTCCTGCATTTCCAACAACCTCAGGTATTGATGATGCGTTTGCGGCAATTACAGGACAACCTGCCTTCATCGCTTCTAAAGGAGGAATACCAAAACCTTCATATTTTGAAGGGTATAGCAAACAAAAAGCTATATTATATATTGCATTGAGATAATCTTCTGACACATCTGACACAACCGAATATCTGCCTGCAATTTTATTCTGTAAAAACAACTCTTCTGTATTTGTTAAGTTTTTACCGACAATCAGCAAATGATACACAGAATCTAGAATTGAAACGGAATCCACAGCAACATCAAAATTTTTATAATTCGCTCTTGAACCTACAAATAACAGATACTTTTTATTTTTGTCAATATTAGGGATTTTTTGAGAGACAATCTCATAAGCATTATTAATTATTTTAAACTTATATCCTACCCCATTATATATAACTTTAACTGTGGCAGGATCAACCCACGGATGCAATTTAAATAAATCATTTTTTGTGTTTTCAGAAATACAAATAATGCCTTGAGATCTTTTAATGGCATATCTTTTCAGATGATAATGAATTTTTCTCCGGAGACCTTTTTCAAGAAAATCCATTGTGAAATCATGAACAGTAGTAATATTTACCGCTTCGGCAGATTTACAAATGCGATAGTAGCTTGAATGAAAAATAAACTTTTCAGTTTCAACGACGTAAAGACTAAAAAAACGATTGAAATACTTCCATTTTTTCTTTTCAGAAACCACATTTTGATCTGACAGATTCGGGAAATTTATATTATCTGAATCCTCATCCAGATTCAAAAAAGTTATATTTTGATCTGGATACTTAGTAAAATTATTAATAAGCTCATACCAATAGACTGATATTCCTCCAGACTTTTGCAGCCAAAAAATAATATTATCAAAAACAATTTTCATACTTATTTTGAGAGTGTTTTTTGAATGGTTGGCAGGAATATAAATACTGCTACAATTACAAACTGATACAGAAAAGTAGAAACTTCTCCTCTACAGAAATCTACGATTAGAGTAAAAAAAATGAAGTTGTAACGTTGATCTCTGATATTTTGTAAAATGATGATGCCCATCCCAATGAATAAATACATTAGGGCAGGACCAAAATATCCAAAATTTATAAAAAATTCGGAAACGGGTGTAAAAGCAAAACCCATCCCGTTTTTACCGTAGTACCTTTCGACAAACTGAGTTCCGAGGGATTTGGGTTTTTCAGGGAAAATTTCCCTCGGTATAAAATTTATGATCGGATTAATGAATACCGTTTCTCCGTATTTGAAATGATAATTCTTATTTTTTTGTGCTCTTTCCACTTCAAAACTTAATGTGTAAAACGGATAGACAAATTCATTACTTGAAAGCGTGATTGCAATCTTTTCTGCAGGTGTATATTTTGCGCCGCCTAATAATTCAGACCTTAAGGTACCGATGTATAAAAATGCAAGGATAAGAGCCAAAAGACCCACAAATTTCAGATAAGTAAATTTGATTTTTTTAATATTTGCAAAAACCCAGAAGATACCAATAATTACAGGCGCAAAATCTTTTCTATTACCAGCCGAAAGCTGCATTGATGAATAGAATACAAAAAGAAAAATGATAAAATATTTTAAATATTTTTTTAGATTCTGAAAATGATAGACGAAAAAGAGAAAGCCTCCCGTGATAAGAAAGCCCACAATAATTTCTAGCTGGCTTGTTTCCTTTATTAAATCATTCCGCTCACTTTTCATCAGTGACTGTGGATTAAAAAAGAGACCCTGATTTATAAAGAAAGCTGCTTTATATACTACCAACACCGAGACAATTGCTGCGAGAATTACTGAGTAGTTTTTATCAAAACTTGATTTTGTTTCAAGAGAGGTATAGACTTCTTTTCTTAAAACTGAAGTTCCTATAAGGTATGTGAAGACAGCAGCCAAATAAATGATTACAGAACTGTAAACTTCAGAATCTACTTTCGTATATAGCACATATTGCACTAAGAAAACAAAAATTCCGTACAGGTAAAAAAATATAAAAAATATGAGACTTGAATTATTAAAATACAGAGTTTCATATTGATTTTTAATGATAAAAAATCCTAACAGAAGAGTGTAAATTAAGATCGTAAGAACGTAATCATCATTCTGATTAAAATACAGTATCAACAAGAATATCAATCCCAAAAAACATTGAGCGACTGCTAGCAATACCAACATATTTTTAAAAATCTTCATATCTGTGGTTTTGCTGACAGGAAGCCTTCTACAAGACCTTTGAGCTGCGCGACGTAAAATTTTGAATGCTTCGGCTTATGAAAGATATGTATGATAATACCTATGACGCTAATGCTAATTTTTTTCAGAAATTTACTTACAAATTTATGCTTTTTGCAGAGGAAAGCAGTTCCGCAGGCATAAGAATAAGCTCTTTTTAAAGACTGCTCATCACCTTTTTCCAAAATGGTTTGAGGATGATAAAAGATAATTTCCGGTGAATAAATAACCCTGAATTTTTTTGAATTTAATATTCTATACAGCCAATCATAGCCTTCTTCTGAACCGTAGTACATACCGGCGCCCATATGCTCATCAAACTGAAAGTCTTTAAATATTTCAGACGAAGCGAGCATTGTTGCCTCAACAAAACCTCCGTTCATCGTTGCAGGCGATAATTCAAAAGATTTTTTATTAAATCTAATGACGCTGTCATTGCCGGAATTATCGATACATTTTCCGAATACAGCATTAAAACCTGATGTTTTAATTAAATCAAGCGCTTTTCTGTAGGTTTCAGGTGTAACTTTACAATCGTCATCCGGGCAGGAAATATAAGAGCCCTTAGCTTTTGAAATACCAAAATTTTTGGCTTTTGATAATCCTTTGAAATTTACTTTATAATGCTTAATCTTCAGATATACTGAAAACTTTGATATAACATTATCTAAGCGGTTATCATTATTCTGATCAACAATCAAAATTTCGTGTTTGATATTATCTAGCCCTTGCGTCAATGATAAGAGCAATGCAGACATATCTTCTGTTCTACCGACGGTAGGTACAATAATGGAAAGCTCGATCATAGACTTTTTTTTATTTTTCTCTGGACGAGCACAAATATCTCATTTTTTAATATGAAACCGTATGTGATGAGGTAATATATTCCAAAAAAAGCCATCGTTATCAGCAAAACAATGAGTGGCTCTCTCGAAAGCATTTGAGAAACATTTACAAAAAAGACAGATGGAATTGCAAATACCAGGTAAGTTAAAATCTGTTTTACATCAATAAAATCTACTAAAGATTTTAATGCAAAGAATAAGCATACCAGCATTACAATGCTTTCTACGATTAAATTTGTAATGGCAGCGCCTATAGCTTTAAATTTTGAAATCAGATAAATATCAAAAAAAACACATGCGATGATGGCTCCGATCACAGAGATCATAATCTGCTTATCCTTTTTCATGGGTATAAGAATTTGCTGAGAAAATATAGTAGAAAGACCTATCAGTATAATTACAGGACTTAAGATTTTTATCAAAATTGACGCTTGAGTATATTTGCTGCCTGCGAATACTGTGATAATGTAATCTGAACATGAATAAAACAGAAAAACAATAGGTATAGATGTAGCAAGCACGAAGCTTATAGATTTTTTTATGAGTTCACGAAAGTGATTCAGATTTTTATCTGCAAATGCCCCAGAGAGATTAGGCATCAAAACAACACCTAAAGAACTTACGATCATTATAGGAATCTTGGTAATTTTTAAAGCCGTAGAAAAATAACCTACCTGCTCGTCATCTGATAAAAAGCCCAAAAATATTGTATCCAAAAATAGAAATAATGTAATTGCTGCCCTAGAAAAAAAAATATAAAAAATAGGCAAAAAATGCTTTTTTACAACTGATGATGAAAATTGCACTTTTATCTGAACTTCCTTTCTTACGATATAAAAATTTACAACAGCATTAACTGCTGTAGATAAGACAATCATTAAAAAATAGTATATCGCATGACTTTTATTGTGTATAAGGATAAATAATAATGCGAAGAAGAATAAACGATTTAAGATCGTGCGCACTGCGATAAAACGAAATTGAGCCGTTCCCTGAAAATACCATTCAACAATAAAAGTTGTGGATATAAGCATTACTCCACCAACAACTAAATATTGCTGTAGTGTTTCACCAGAAAAAAATAAAAATGTTATAAGAAGATATAAGGCCGATAGAAGAATAGTGAACAAGAGTTGTATTGAAAAAATTTCAGAAAAAACTTCCGCCACCTGACTTTTATCTGCTCTTGCAATTTCTCGTACGCCATATATGGGAATACCAAGCCCGGCAAACAATATAAAATACCCTACGAAAGAATCTGCAAAATTTACCCTTCCTATTCCGTCAGGTCCTAAAATCCGCGTTATATAGGGAAAAGTAAATACTGGAATGATTAGCTGAGATAAAGATAACGCAGTATTGTAGACAAAATTTTTACTTACTGATGACATTCTAATTTTTCTCTTCTACTCCCTTACGACTTTTTCGAAAACTGCCACCATTTTTTGGTATCCTGCTGGTATCCATAGCCAAACTTATTTCCGTAGCCAAAATTTGTCTTCTTCACATCATTTAAAACAAAACCAGTATTGCGTATCTTTTTATTAATGATTTTATCATTTGCAAATTCAATAAATTCCTGCTCGGAGTATTCACTTCTCACTACATATATCGTAGCATCAGCAACATGAGAAAATATCAGAGAATCTGTCACCAACATAAGCGGAGCTGTATCCAGGATAATAAAATTATAGAGATCTTTTACTTCTGCCATCAGTTGCTCATACCGGCCGTTTTCGAAGAGTTCTGTGGGATTCGGCGGTATACTTCCTGAAAACATAAAATCACAATTACTGTTAAAATTACTTTTGTGGATAAGCTCAGAGGCTTCCTTTGAATGATCATAAAGATATTCCGTAAGTCCTGCTGCATTTTTCATTTCAGGGCTGTAACGCTGAAGTTGAGGATTTCTGATATCTGAGCCAATAATTAAAACTTTTCTTTGCGGTGATGCGAGTGCCAAAGCGAGATTTACAGATATGAATGTTTTTCCTTCACCTTTCACGCTGGAAGTAACGAAAATTATTTTCCCTTTATCGGTATCTGGAAGCATGTATCTGAGGTTGGTAACAAGTATTCTGAAAGATTCGGCCATTGGACTTACATCATTCAATTTGATCAACTCATCAGATTTCTTTGTATAGCTTGGAATTTCTGAAAGTACAGGAGTTTCAGATAAAATCTGCAACTGTGAGCGGGTTATTATTTTATTGTTGAGTGCCTGTCTCAAATAAATAATAAGCGCCGGCAGTAAGACTCCAAAAATCAATGCGCCAAACAATATTATCATTTTCTTTGGTGATACTGGCTTTCGGGAACTGTACGCGTCATCTATGACACGAGCTTTTTCCGAAGTATTAGCCATCGTAATTGCAGCCTCTTCTCTTTTCTGCAACAACAGCAGATAAAGATTTTCTTTTATCTGCTGTTGACGTTCAATATCTCTAAAAACTTTTTCCTGCGCAGGAACTTTTCCAATTCCTGTTTCCGATTTATCTAGCTGACCCTGAATATTTCTGGTGTAAATACCAATATTTCTTTTGGCACTCTGCAGACTTTGCATAATTCCTTTACGCAAATTGGCAATTTGATTGGTTAAATCTTTTACAATAGGATTTTCTGAGGTTCCAGATTCCAGCAATCTGTTTCTGTCAAGAATCAGCTTATTATACACTGCAATATTTGATGCAGCATCCGCATTATCAAGCCCAATATTTGTAGGAAGAATCTGGTTGGAAGATTCTTTGTTAAGATAATTTATAAGAAGATCTGTAACTTCATTCTGTGTTTCAAGCTCAAGTACACGTTTTTCGGCCTCTGTATTCATCTGCAGGCTAATTTGAGCCTCAGAAGAAATATCTACTATTGCATTCTGAGTTTTAAAATTTTCCTTTCGGTTTTCTACCTGTCCGAGCTGTTGAGAAATTACAAGAATACGATCATCAATAAAATCCATGGTATTTTTAGACTCCTTATTTTTATCGTTGATCGCAAAGGTATTATAGTAAAGCACCAAAGCATTAAGAATATCTCTGGCTTTTTCTTTATTGGGATACAGCATCTGGAGCGCGATTACCGAAGCATCTTTATTGGCAAGATCTACATCAATCATTTTCTGAAAACTATCGATGTTTGCCTCCTGATCTATAAATTTAAAATAAATACGATTTGTATCTATTTTTCTGTTTTTTGCAGAATTGTATTTTGGATTTTTTGTAATTAAAATATTGGCAAATGGAAGATTTATCGTCTTATTAAATTCTCCGGCTATATCTTTTTTAAAACTCTCTGAAGTAAGAACGAACGAATTACCCTTTGATGTTATGAAAATTGGATCCAACTTAGGATTAAAATCTTCTTTTTCATTAATCAAAAATATGCGGTACGGCGAAGTTGTTTTATAAAGTTCTATATCATAGAAAGTCTGCTTTGCATAAATAGGCAACTGGGTGGAAAAATCTTTTAGAGTATTTATTAATAGCTTTTTTGATTTAAAAATTTCTATCTCATTATCTATACTGTTTGTTCCCATTCCGGAAAAGCCAGACAAACCTTGCAAAGCGCTAAAGTCTCCCGCAGCTGCAGACATAGTAGAAGCTTCTTTTATTAAAACACTCGTTTTATTCTCGTAAACAGGAACACTTTTTTTGATATATAAAACTCCAATAACTAATGCTATAAAAATACTGAGTCCAAACCAATACCATTTCTGAATATAAGGCTTCAAAACATCCTTCATACTCTTTTCTCTGGCTTCTATCCTTTCACTCATCACCTGTAAATATGTTGCTTTTTTAAGTGGCGAAATATACACATTTTCAACAAATTTATTACAGCTTTACTACTTTTTTGATTGAATATTTGTCTAAAGCAAGAAATCTGAGAATTAATCAGATCACTAAATTAAAATGCTAGATTATTCCTAGTGTTTTCCAAATAATCATAAAATCATTCTTCAGACTCAATTCCCGGTAATATTTCAGATTCAAACGCACTTTTTCCGGGAAAAGTATTTCGTCGTTATAGAGGAGCGGGTTTTTCTGTTTTGAAAGGAGGAATTCCTCGTTGCGGAAAATAATTCCGGCTTCACTGGTGAGGCCGGGCTTTAATTCTAAAATAAGTCGGTTTTCGCCGGTCAGCTGGTCATAATATCCCGGAATATCCGGTCGGGGACCCACGAGCGACATATCGCCGAAAAGTATATTAATAAGTTGGGGCAGTTCATCAAGTTTTGTCCGGCGCATCCAATTTCCGAATGCCGATTTGGTATGATTCCGATGATGGTACGTCTTAAATTTCCAAATAACGAAAGGCTTTCCGAATCTTCCTATTCTCTGCTGACTGAAAATTCCCGGAAATCCTGTATCTGCAGATGCTGCTAAAAATAAAATCAATAGAAAAGGAAGTAGAATGACCACGGCAATGCTGCTTACCACATAATCCATTAAAGCCTTCCAGAGCGGGTATTTTTTCAATTTCTTTGTGCTGAAATGCAAATATAACCAAAGAATTTTAAGTGTACTCAAACAATCTTTTTTTGTGATGATCCTATATAAAAATTCCAAATATGAATTCACGATTCATGGAAGTTTATTCCGATCACTACATCAGGCAATAGGTATGATTTTGATTATGATTTTATTTCACACCGTACTGCTTCACCGTTAAAATTACTCCTGCAATTGAAAGACAAAGGGTTTATATTTTCTTAGTTTATGTACGCGAACAGATTTAAAAACATGTGACAGTAAATGGGTAGTTTGAATTAAATATTTAGAAATTTCGCGCACTGTGAATCGGTTGATATGTATATATATTATTTATAATTGCTGTGCGGAATCTGACGAAAATAAAATCAAAATGCACTCCGGAACATCTTCTTACCCCAAATACCACATTCACGCTCTATCCATACACTATCTATGCTTTATCTATGCTTTATCTACGCTTTACCGATAGAGCGATGGAAACAGATTTTACTTACAGATAAAACATTCACAAAAAATCTTTACAAAAAGGCAGAAACACCAAATAAATTCCCAATTAGAGAGTAACTGCCATCACAACCGTGCCCCAGAAGCAGATTCTTAACACAGCGATTTTGATTTTCGAACCGCCTGTTTTTGCAGATAATGCACCGAGAATCATCAGGAAAACAATCAAAAATCCGTGCTGGAAATAGACCATCTCTTTAATAGGTGAAAAAATTGACAAACAAAAAGGTAAAACCGCTCCCGAGGCAAACGATCCAAAAGACGCGAATGCAGCCTGCAAAGGTTTTGCCTGAGAAATTTCGTTAATGCCTAATTCATTGTGAGCGTGTGCTGCCAAAGCATCATATTGAGTAAGTTCTGTCTCGATCAGCATAGCGGTTTCTTTGCTTACGCCGCGATTTTCGTAGATTTTCTTCAACCCGTGAAGTTCACTTTCTGGCATTTCTTCAAGTTCCTGTTTTTCGCGTAGTAAATCGGCTATTTTTTGTATCTTCCTGAGAACTCACAGAAACATATTCAGTTGCAGCCATAGACATTGCACCGGAAATCATTCCCGCCAAAGCCGCTAAAATAACGGTATTCCGTTGCGGACTGGCTGCTGTAAGACCGATTACGATGCTTGTCGTCGACAGCAATCCGTCATTTGCACCCAAGACCGCTGCACGGAGCTATCCTATTCTGTTTACGTAATTTTTTTTCTGAATGTTGACACATCGTTTTCATATACTTATTTTGACAGCTCAATATAAATGCCTTTAAAATTACAGAATATTTAAACCAAACTGTTTCCATTTAAAAATATCATTTTGTTTAAAACTTATTGAAATTATAAACATCTTTAAGTTCGTTTTCATAATTCTTTAATTTAAATAAGATATAAATTACATCTGTGGTCAGTTAAAAACATTCTCTCTCACATTGACTGCAGCGATAAACATGTGGTAAGTGCGCATTGGCAGTAGACTTGCATACAGAGAATCGGAACTGATTTTTACAACTTTATGGTCACTGCTTTTTCATCCTTAATGAATTTTAAAAGAATAAATTGAAAAATACAGTTTTCACTAAAAATCAGAAATTTATAAACATTACTTAAAACATAGAAAAAATGAAAGTATTATTAGTCTTAACCTCTCACGATCAGTTGGGAGACACCGGGAAAAAAACAGGATTTTGGGTTGAAGAATTTGCATCGCCGTATTATTCTTTTAAAGATGCAGGTTTTGAAATTACGGTTGCCACTCCGAAAGGTGGTGCTGCGCCGATTGACCCGAGCAGCGAAGTTAAAGATGCACAAACTGCAGCTACAGAACGCTATTATAAAGATGATGAAGCTCAGAAAATCATCGCCAATACCGATAAACTAAGTGATCAGAAAGCCGGAGATTTTGATGCGGTGTTCTATCCCGGAGGTCACGGACCGCTTTGGGATCTCGCAAATGACAAAGATTCTCAGCAGTTGATTCTGGATTTTTATAACAGTAAAAAACCTGTGGGAGCCGTTTGTCACGCGCCTGGCGTTTTTAAAAATATCAAACTTGAAAACGGTGATCCATTCGTAAAAGGTAAAAACGTAACCGGTTTTTCAAATACCGAAGAGGAAGCTGTAAAACTGACGGATGTCGTTCCTTTCCTCGTGGAAGATGAACTGAAAAAATCAGGTGGAAATTATACCAAAACGGATGACTGGGGCGTGCATGTGGTAGAAGACGGTTTGCTGATTACAGGTCAAAATCCCGCTTCTTCAGAAGCCGTTGCCGAAAAGCTAATTTCAGTTTTAAAAGGATAAAAAAATTAAAAGAAAAGTTTCAAACTCAATTTATTATCAATAGTTGGTGTAATAATTTTGCACCAACTATTTTTTATCTAAATCTTTGCTCTATCATTTATAAACAAAAAAGCACCTACATATCTGTAAGTGCTTCATTCTAAAAGTGGTCCCACTTGGGCTCGAACCAAGGACAACCTGATTATGAGTCAGGGACTCTAACCAACTGAGCTATAGGACCTCAAAAATTTGGTTAAATTTTGTGATGGCAAAAATAGGAAAATTTATGGGAATGCAAAAAGTTTTTTCACTTTTCCTGGCATAATTCCACCAGCACGCCATTGGTACTTTTCGGGTGCAAAAAGACAATCAGTTTATTATCAGCACCTTCCTTTGGCTCCTCAGAAATAAATTCGAAACCTTCTTTTTTTAAACGTGATATTTCTGTATAAATATTTTCCACCCCAAACGCCAGATGATGTATGCCCTCTCCTTTTTTCGCGATAAATTTGGCAACCGGACTCTCTTCGCGGCTCGCTTCCAGTAATTCAACTTTTGATTCTCCCGTTTCGTAAAATGAGGTGGTAACACCTTCACGCTCCACCGCCTCTTTTTTGTAGGCAGATTTCCCTAAAAGTCTGGCAAAAAGGTCATCAGATTTCTCAAGAGACTTTACGGCAATGCCGATGTGTTCTAATTTCATGCGTTTGAAGATATATTTAAAGTAAGGAATGCGGCTTTTGGCCTTTGTGAATCTGCAATTCAAACAAAAATAGTAAATTTGCTGCGATTATGGAAAGCAACAGACAAAGAAAAGTAGCACAGATTATACAGGAAGATTTCGCAGAACTCTTCAGAAAACAGTCGGCGGAAAGCAAACAGAGCATTCTGGTTTCGGTTTCTGACGTTAAAATTTCTCCCGATCTTGGCGTGGCAAAAGTGTACCTCAGCATTTTCCCGAAAGAACACCGCGATTCTGTGATGAAAGAGATTGAAGCCAATAAACCACAATACAGAAATTTTCTGGGTCAGAAAATGGCAAAGCAGGTTCGTGTTATTCCGCACCTCAATTTTTATTTGGACACTGCACTTGATGATGTAGAAAAAATAGAAAAAGAACTTCGCGGCGAAGGCGATAATCCTGTGTTGTAGGCGTTTGAAAAATATTTCGTTTTATATTGCCAGAAGATATCTGCTTTCGAAAAAAGGCAGCACTGCGGTTACGTTTATTACTTGGCTGGCAGTGGGCGCTATGGCGGTCGCTGTGACGGCGATGTTTGTCATTATCTCAGTTTTTTCTGGTCTTGAAGATTTAAACCAGGAACTTATTGCGAATCTTCACGCCGATCTTACGATTCAAAGCACTTCGCAAAAAACAATCGCCAACACCTCTCAGGTAGAAAACGTTTTAAAAAACAATAAAGATATTGCTGCATTTTCCCGTCTCATCGAGGAGAAAGTGTACATCAATTATAACGGCAAAGGCGACGTTGCCTTTCTGCGGGCCGTAGATCCTTTTTACACGAAAGTAAATCCCGTTAACGAAAATCTTGCACTCGGTTTTTATCCTGATTTTAAATATAATGATGAGGTGATTATGGAAAACTCGCTCAATCTGAGAATGGGAATTCCGGTAGGTTCTGAGAAAGATTTCGCCACCCTTTTCATGCCAAAACCCGGCACAGGAATTATCAGCAACGAAGCAGATATTTACAATAAAAAAGACATTCTCGTTACCGGAATCTTTCCGGGAAATGAACAGATCAACAATTATATTATAGCGCCGATCGGTCTTGCAGAGGAACTTTTAAATCTTCCTAAAAATTCTGCCTATCAGATTGTCATTAAACTTAAAAATCCTGATAATGCAGATGCGGTAAAACAAATGCTGCAAAGTGCATTGGGAAAATCGGTTGAAATCAAAACCAAACAGGAAGAAAACGCTGCGTTCTGGAAGATGATTAACACCGAAAAAATGTTTATTTATCTGATTTTTGCGCTGGTGATCTTTATCACGACTTTTAATCTCGCAGGCGCGATTATTATCCTTCAGCTTGACAAAAGAGAACAGGCACGATCGCTTGTCTCACTGGGTTTCCCTATAAGTCATCTTCGCAAAACCTATTTCTACACTGGAATTTTAATTACAGTTGGAGGTGTGATCTCAGGCTTACTTCTCGGAACTTTGCTGTGCTATATCCAACTATCTACAGAGTTTTTCCGGGCAAACGAAATGCTGGCTTTCCCCATACGCATAGTGGCCAAGAATTACCTGATTGTTTCTGCAACCGCCTTACTTTTCGGAATCAGTATATCATGGTTTTTTTCGAAGATTAGCAAAAACTATATTACCAAATCTTAATATATTTCCTGCACTTATTTACCTAAATTTGTCATCCCAATTTTAGATAAAATGAAACATTCTTTATTAAGTTTTGTACTGGGCTTAATGTGTACTTTCTCATTAGCACAGGCACCTGCCAATTACTACGACGGAACCGCAGGATTATCCGGATCAGCTCTGAAAACGCAGCTCCGCACCATCATTACCAACGGCCATACCGACAACGGCTATGGCGGGCTCTGGACCGGTTATCAGACCACAGACCGCGATTATTTTTATGAAAACGACGGAACGATCTTAGATATCTATTCCGAAAACCCTACCGGCGCAGATCCTTACAATTTCACCATCACGACAAACCAATGCGGTGGAAGCGGCTATGTGAATGAAGGAGACTGCTACAACCGTGAGCACATTGTGCCTCAGAGTTTGTTTAATGAAGCTTCTCCGATGAAAAATGACATCAATTTCATCCGTGCAACTGACGGAAAAGTAAACGGAATGCGTTCAAACTTTCCTTTCGGTACGGTAGGAACAGCGACTTACACTTCACTAAACGGTTCAAAACTTGGAAACTCTGTTTCTGCAGGTTATTCAGGAACTGTTTTTGAGCCAATTAATGCTTTTAAAGGTGATGTAGCGCGTATGATCTTTTATTTTGTAACAAGATACGGCGCGCAGCTTTCAACTTTCCAGTCCGGAAACATGCTTGGAGGAGCAGAATTTCCTGGTTTACAACAGTGGGAGCTTAATCAGCTTTTGGTATGGCACACTGCAGATCCTGTTTCACCGGCAGAAATTGCGCGAAACAATGCTTCGTATGCGTATCAGGGAAACAGAAATCCGTACATCGACAATCCGTCTTTCGTAGCGTCTGTTTGGGGAACTCCGGTAATCGACAATCAGGCACCAACTGCACCTACAAACCTTGTGGCGAGCAACCCGACTTCAAATTCTATTACCTTAAACTGGACGGCTTCTACAGACAACATTGGTATTTCTGCTTATGATGTTTATATGAATGGTTTGCTTAAAACTACGGTTACAGCTACTACTGCGACGATTTCAGGTCTGGCACCGACAACGGCGTACAGCTTTTACGTAATCGCAAGAGACACTTCAAACAATCCTTCACCTCAAAGCAACACGGTTTCTGCAACGACACTTGCAGGCGTTCCAGGAACAGGAAGCTGCGGAACTGAAGATTTTTCTACCATTCCGGCAGCAGCAAATTCTTACGCTACTCAGGTTTGGACGAGCAACGGAATTACCTATACTTCTACAGATTCCCGTACTGATGAGACAATTAACGGTCGCGCACTGATTATCAGAAACGGCAATATGACGACTTCAAGCGTTACCGGTGGAATTTCAAGTTTAACTTTAACCACACAACTGAAATTTTCCGGAACTTCCAACAGCTTAAATGTTTTGGTAAATGACGTATTGGTAGGTATCATCCCTTACAGCGCTACCGTTGCAACAACGACGATCAGCAACATCAACGTAACCGGAAATTTCGTGTTGAAAATTGTACAGCCAATCACCGGAAACCGTGTGGCGATCGATGATCTCAGCTGGTCTTGCGCAGGAAATCTTGGTACAGCAAATGTTACAAAAGATTCTTCAGCGTTCAGTATTTACCCAAATCCGGTAAAGAACCATGAGCTTTTTGTAAAAGGTGAAAATTTAAGCAAAACTGCAAAAGCAGAAGTTTATGATCTTTCCGGAAAACTGATTTTAAAGGTTGATCAGCCATTCAAAAATTCAAACAAAATCAATCTTCATGGCGTAAGCAAAGGAGTTTACATCCTGAAGACAGACAATTCTTCTTCGAAATTTATCGTTGATTAATTTTAAACAACATATCCATTGAAGACCGGTTTTTCCGGTCTTTTTTTTATTTTTGAAAGATGAATTCCCAGATCAAACTCGGGCTGATCGGCCGCAATATATCCTACTCTTTTTCGAAAATGTACTTTGAAAAAAAGTTTACAAAACTCAATCTCGATCATGTTTCCTATTCTTTATTTGATTTAAATGAAATCAGCGAAGTTGAAGAGCTATTTGAGGATTCGTCGGTGGCCGGTTTTAATGTGACGATTCCCTATAAAGAAGCGGTTATTGATTATCTTGATGAACTGAGCGAGGAGGCCAGAACAATCGGTGCAGTAAACTGTGTGAAAATTGAGAACGGCATCAAAAAAGGTTTTAATACCGATGCTTACGGATTTGAAAGAACGCTGGATATTCAGTTACAAAATCATCATCAGTCGGCAATCGTTCTCGGCGATGGCGGAGCAGCGAAAGCGGTACAGTTTGTTTTAAAAAAGAAACAAATCCCGGCTATTACCGTTTCGCGAAAATCTGAATTTACATTTGAAAATTTAACCAAAGATCAAGTCGAAAAAAACCTGCTTATCGTACAGTGTACGCCTGTCGGCACGTTTCCGAATGTGGAAGATTCTGTAAAATTTCCGTTTGAAGGAATTTCAGAAAAACATCTCGTAATCGACCTTATTTACAACCCGGAATACACCAAATTTTTAAGTGAAGCTGCCGCGCGCGGAGCACAAACGGCCAATGGATTTTATATGCTTGAACAGCAGGCAGAAAAAGCCTGGGAAATTTGGGAGGTTCAGAAAAAATAGCATAAATTAGTGCCTTGTTTCCGAAAGACAGATTTTTCGGAAACCCGCTAGACCGCCATTCACAAAACAGATTTGCTATGACTACAGAAAACAACCTTTCTGAAAACGAGGAAAACAAACCTTTTCCTGAAGAAAATACTGCCGAAACCCCGGCTGAAAAAGAGACTGAAACCACCTCTGCAAATACAGAGGAAGAAACTTCTTCAGATGTAACAGAAGCTACCGAAACGCCTTCCTCAGAATCTGAAACTTCTGAAATGCCTTCGCCTGAAGAAAAACCAGCTGAAAATCTGGTTGATCTTTCGCTTGATGAAGCGTTGCAGCAAATGGAGAAAATCATTAATGCTGAAAATGCCGGCGAGCATACGAAAGAATTTAATAATTTTAAAGAAATGGCTAACCGCGCGATTCACCACGATATCGACGCTAAAAAAACAGAGTACACAGAGGGCGGATCGGCTGCAGAAAATTTCAGTTATGAACATCCTTCGCAGTCGAGATTTAATGCTTTGGTGCATATTTTCCGCGAGAAGCATGATGCTTTTCAGAAAAATCAGGATGCAGAACAAGGCAAAAATCTGGAGCACAGACAGCAGATTATTGACCGTCTGAAAAATCTGTACACCAATTCTGAGCCTGGTGTGAATCTCTTTAAATCAATCCGCGAGATTAAGGAAGAATGGTCGAATGCCGGACAGGTGGCAAAGTCTGAATTTAAAATTTTAAACAATAATTATTTTCATCATCTGAATCAGTTTTATCAGATGCTGGATATGAATAAAGAATTTCTTGAGCAGGAATATTCGCATAATCTTGAAAAGCGTCAGCACATCATTGCACGCGCGAAAGAGCTTGAAAATGAAACTTCTGTACAGAAAGCACTGAATGAACTTCAGTATCTGCACAAACTCTGGAAAGAAGAAGCTGAGCCTGTCGCCGAAGAACACCGCGAGAAGACGTGGGATGAATTTAAGGAAATTTCGAACAGGATTCACGACCGCAAATCTGAACTTTCTGCAGCGATTGAAACTGAACAAAATGCCAATCTGGAGAAGAAAGTTCAGATTATCGAAGAGATTAAAAAACTCGCAGAGCCACAGGATAATCCGAGTCACGGTTACTGGCAAAACTCAATCAAACGCGTGGAAGAACTTCGTTCTGAATTTCTTAAAACCGGAAATGTGCCGAGAAAAATCTCGAACAGCAACTGGAATGATTTTAAAACCATTCTCAGAAACTTCAACAGCCAGAAAAACAATTATTACAAATCATTAAAAGGTTCTCAGCAGCAGAATCTTGACGAAAAAATGAAGCTGATACAGACTGCCAAAGACAATATGATGTCTGAGGACTGGGAAACTGCAGTGGCACTCTTTAAAAAACTTCAGGACGACTGGAAGCAGATCGGGCATGTACCGAAAAGCATGACGAATAAAATCTGGGACGAATTCCGTGAAGCGTGCAATACATTTTTTAATAATTATCGTGAAAAAAGCGCTGCTTCTACCGATAACTGGAAGGAAAATTACAAAATGAAGCGCAATCTTCTTGAAGATCTGAAAACCATTGGTGACGAGGAAGGAAGTGTAGAAAAAATTGAGACGATAAAAACTTCGTGGAATAATATCGGGAAAGTGCCCAGAGATAAGATTGGCATCAATACTGAATTTAACAAAACGCTTCGCGAGAAACTTAAACTCAATAAAATTAACGAATACGAACTTAAGGAAGACGGTTTAACAGAAAATCAGCTGACTGATAAAGCGCGTAAGATGAAGAATCAGATCGCTGATCTCGAATCTGAAATTGTAAAGCTTGAAAACAATATGTCGTTCTTCAAAAATCCTTCACGCGACAATCCGCTTTTAAAGGATACGTATCGTACGATCGACGAAAAACGCGTGCAGCTCGATGGTATGAAGCAAAGCCTTCACCATATTATTTCGGGCGAATAAAATTTAATAAAAATAAAATTCAGGCGAAGCAAAGAAATTTGTCTTCGCTTTTTTTATATGGAAGACGAATTGTATATGCGGCGCTGCATTGAACTCGCCAAAAAAGCTACAGGAAACACCTATCCAAATCCGCTGGTGGGAAGCATCATTGTACACAACGGTAAAATAATCGGGGAAGGATTTCATCAGAAAGCCGGTGAGGCGCATGCAGAAATTAATGCGATTAATTCAGTTGAAAATCGAGAATTGCTGAAAGAATCCACCATTTATGTTTCTCTTGAACCTTGTGCGCACTACGGAAAAACGCCGCCGTGTGCTTTAAAAATTATTGAAATTGGTTTCAAAAGAGTCGTTATCGGTGCGATGGATCTGCACGACAAGGTAAACGGAAAAGGCAAAAAGATGATTGAGGAAGCAGGAATTGAAGTTGTTTCCGGGATTTTGGAGAATGAATGTCTGGATTTAAATAAAAGATTTTTCACGTTTCATCAGAAAAAACGTCCGTATATTATTTTGAAATGGGCAGAATCTGCAGACCATTTTATGGATCAGGACTTTAAACCCACACAAATCAGCAATTCGCTGACGAAGCAGTTTGTGCATCGGCTGAGAAATTCTGAACACGCAATTTTGATCGGAACCATGACGGCGATGCGCGATAATCCGAGCCTGACGACGCGTGAACTCACGGGAAGAAATCCGATCCGTCTGCTGATAGATTCTGATCTTTCGGTGCCGAGAGATTTTCATATTTTTAATAAAGAAGCGGAAACTTATGTATTTAATACGATAAAAAATCTGGATGAATCTCACATTCAGCTGATCAAAGTTTCTAAAGAAAATTTCATCGCAGAAATGTTGGAGAAACTTCACGAAAAGCAGATTCAATCGCTGATTGTGGAAGGTGGCGGAAAAGTTTTGCAGCAGTTTATAGATGCGGATCTCTGGGACGAAGCGATCATCATCAAAAATCCAAATCTTGTACTTAAAAACGGAACAAAGGCTCCCACTTTTAATAAAATGTCCGAGAGAAGCGAACAGTACCGAGATAATGTGATTGAGTTTTACAGCAATTTTAAACAAAATACTGATGATTCTGGAGTATAAAACGTTGGCAAAGCCGGCTGAAGAAATACTTTTAAAGGAAAAAGGAAGCAAATTTATCGGCTTTGCATATCCTGCAGAAAGCGAAACAGAAATCAAAGATATTCTGGAAAACTTGCGAACCGTTCATCCAAAAGCGACGCATCACTGCTACGCGTACCGTTTGGGAATAAAAGGTGATCAATACCGGGCAAATGACGACGGCGAACCATCCGGAAGTGCCGGTTTGCCGATTTACAATCAGCTATTGGCGCACGAAATCACCAACGTTCTGGTAATTGTTGTGAGATATTACGGCGGAACAAAACTGGGTGTTTCAGGTTTGGTAAAAGCGTATAAAGAAGCTGCGAAGGATGCGATCGAGGCTACGGAAATCATCGTCAAAGAATTAGAAGAAACTGTAACAATCGAATTTCCGTTCAGTTTACAAAATGTTATTTTCACTTTGCTTTCGAAGTATGATGCTAAAATTTTAGAATTTGACGCGGACGAAAACTGTTCGATAAAAGCGAGCCTGAAAACCGCACACAAAGAAAACATCTCCGAAAAACTTTCTGAGATGCAAAATGTAGCATTTAATTTTTTAATGATCTGCAGAACATGACAGTTTTGTCATCGACTGTTTATCAACGTTGTATAGAAAGACGGATATGTTTTCGCAGCCATATTTCTTTAATAATATTTGTCCGGCCTTCTGCTGAATTTCCAGTTCGGGCGAAGAGGCAGATTTCAGTTCAGCCATCGCCCAGTTTTGCAAAGCTATTCCCACTTTTCCGTTGCAGAAAGAAGTGAAAGATTTATCATCGAAAGTCGTTAAATCTTTATTGCTTTTTTTCGTACATATATAGAGCTGCGTTCCTTTCGCAGAATAGAGGTTGAAAGAAAAATACTGATAATATCTTCCGAAAAAACTGTATATCGGCATAATGAACCACAGAATCATCCACGGAAGCTGAGACGAAATAATTGTCTTATCAAAAGTTATATCATCTTTCTGATACAGAAGAAACAGGATGGCGATCATAGCCAGATTCCATATCCATACGATTGAATTATAATTTAATCCAAACGGACCGAGAAGAATTAAAATCCCGACGTGCAATGCAATCAGAATATAGCTGGTTTTCTTTTTAGATTTTCCGAAAAAAAGCAGGAATGCCAGAAAAATTTCAGTTACAGGAATAAGAAGTCCGACGAAAAAGAGTTTGTATTTGAGAATAACTTCATTTGACAATCCAAAAAATGCAGTCAAAATATGATCTCTCCAGAAATAGTCAAGAAAATTTCTGTTTAATTTATGCAAACCGCTGTAAAAAAATGTTGCGACGAGAAACAGATGAAGGAGCAGAAAAACTGTTTTTGGTTTAGAAAAATTTAAGATCACCGTAAGTGTAAAACACAGGTACATAAATTCCCAAGGATGCCATCGAACGCTGTCCAGCGAGCAACTTACTATTTCTAAAATAAAAAGTACGATGAGTAAACTTCGGTTCAGTTTAAAAACAATAATCAAAAACAAAATGACTAAAGACAATCCGAAAAAAATCAAATGCAGAGACGGCGGAACCTCCTGTAAAATTTCAAACGGCGCAACAACGGGATAAACTCTGTCAGCAATCCATGTTTTATAACTCCAAAGCTTGGTGATGAGCCAGAAGAAACAGATGATTTTCACTAAAACAGCGATTCTCTGATTTTCGGAAGCAAAGGATTTTAAAAGATTCATGAGCATTCAATCTGGCTCAAAAATATTAAAATGAAGTGAGATGATATTTGAGATTCAGAAAAAAAACATCTCAAAAATTATATTGAGATGCGATATATTATTTAAAAGATATTCGTAAACTATCTTCTGCTGCCCATCAGCATTGAAGCCCAATATAAAAGCTGAGCAAGTGAACCGAGTGCGGCAACAAGATACGTTCTTGCGGCCCATTTTAAACTGTCTTCCACGCCTACATATTCTTCTGGTGTCACCGTATTGGTTTCTTTGAGCCATTTCATTGCGCGGTTGCTTGCGTCATATTCTACCGGAAGTGTGATAAATGCAAATAAAGTGGTCGCTGCAAACATTACGACTCCAATTGCCAAAACCAAAGTATTTCCCTGTGGATTTTCGATGGAACGTGTAGCGAACATAATCATTAAACCGCCAATTAAAACAAACTGCATTAAATTTGAACTGATCTGTACAACGGGAACCAGTTTTGATCTCAACTGCAACATTGAATATCCTACTGCGTGCTGCACTGCATGTCCACATTCGTGCGCGGCAACTGCGGCGGCGGCGGCATTTCTCTGCATATAAACGCCTTCGGAAAGGTTTACAGTTTTGTTTGCCGGATTGTAGTGATCTGTCAGCTGCCCGGGAACAGAAATCACCTGGACATCATTTATTTTATTATCGCGAAGCATCTTTTCGGCGATTTCTTTTCCGCTCATGCCGTTGCGAAGCTGCACTTTTGAGTAATGTTCAAATTTGAATTTCAAACGCGCCGAGACCAGCCAGCTGATGAGCATTGATGCAATGATTATAATATAGTAGCCGCCCATTTTGAGTGTTTTTTATTGTGTTTATTCTGTCCTTTGATGTAATAATTATGCCAAAGTTTTGGCTATAATTCTCTATATTTGTGCTAATCATTGCTTAAAAAACATGTCAGAAGTTTTCATTCGCGAGGTAAAAACGACAGCAGAAATTAAAGAATTTGTACAGTTCCCGATGGATCTTTACAAAGACAATCCCTATTACGTTCCTTCTTTTATAAAAGACGAAATCAACGTCTGGAACAAAAATGAAAATCCTGCCCTTCAATATTCTCTAGCGAAGCAATTTTTAGCCTACAAAAACGGGAAAATAGCGGGCCGTATTGCTGCAATCATCAACCGAAAAGAACAAAAGGAATTAGGCATCACAAAAGTGCGTTTTGGCTGGATTGATTTTATTGATGACCGTGAGGTTTCCAAAGCTCTTATGGATATGGTTATTAATTTCGCTAAACATCATCAGATTTCAAAAATTGAAGGTCCGATGGGCTTTACCAATCTCGATAAAGCCGGAATGCTGACATTTGGTTTTGAAAAAATTGCAACGATGATAGGCATTTACAACCACGCGTATTACCCGCAACACATTGAAGCACTCGGTTTGACGAAAGAAAAAGAATGGGTAGAATTTGAGATGAATTTCCCGAAAATACTTCCGCCGAAAGTGGAGAAATTCAGTTCGCTGATTGCAGAAAAATACAAACTCCGTGTTCTTCATTTTAAAAGTAAAGAAGAGATTTTACCATATGTAAAACCGATGTTTAAACTGCTTGATAAAACGTACAACACCCTGTCGACCTACACCCCGATTACTGAAGAGCAGATAAAAACATATAAAGAAAAATTCTTCCCGCTGATCGCTAAAAACTACGTCATCTGCGTTGTTGATGAGCACGATGAGCTGGTTTCGTTTGCTGTTACCATGCCCTCTTATTCCAAAGCTTTGCAGAAATCTAAAGGAAAACTTTTCCCATTCGGCTGGTGGCATTTTTTGCAGGCAGAGAAGAAAAACGACCGCGCCAATTTTTATCTCATCGGCATTCATCCAGAATATCAGCGAAGAGGCGTTACCGCGATTATCTTTAAAGAAATATTCGTGCGTTTCAACAAGATGGGAATAGATTTTGCCGAGACCAATCCGGAGCTTGAAGAAAACAAAAGCGTACAGGTCTTGTGGCAGGATTACAACCCAGTGAATCACAAACGCCGCCGAACTTATTCCATGGAAATCTGATGCTAAAACCCAATATAATCATCTTTGCTGTACTCGTTGCCGGCTTTATCGCTTACAACTTTTTCTTTCCCGTTGCCGACGGCCGCTTACATACGGTAATAAATATTGTTTATGCGAGTGTTCTTTTTGCCTACATTGCTTTTATGGCTTTCAGGATGCTGAAACAGCTGAAAAAATAGTCTATTTTTATTCATTCTAAATTATCGCTTTTCCGGTAATTCATAAGACTTTTAAGGGTATTAATTTCATGCTCTCTTCTATATTAACTAAATTTGCAAATTGAGATAATAATGTAAAATGAATTTACCAGAAAGTTATATTCCGATACTGATACAAGCAGGTGTAGCCATTGGCTTCGTTGCTATTTCACTTTTAGGCGCTCATTTTTTGGGTCCTCAACAGAAAAAAGGAGATTCTGTAAAAAACTCGAGCTGGGAATGTGGTATTCCAGTTGAGGGTAATGCACGTACTCCGTTTTCTGTAAAATACTTTCTTACCGCAGTACTTTTCGTACTGTTTGATATTGAGATCGTATTCTTTTATCCGTACGCCGTTAATTTCAGAGAATTTGGTGTGGAAGGCTTTTTTGCCGTTCTCACTTTCGTCGCGATATTTTTCCTCGCCTTCTTTTATGTATGGAAGCGCGGCGCTCTCGACTGGAATAAATAAGTTTAACATTAAAAGATTGAATGCATCTAATAATTACAGATTTTAAATTCATAATAAGAAATCATTAATTATTTTAATCTTTAAATTAAATAAAAATGTCAGATCAAAAACCAATTATAAGAACAGACGCTCCCGCTCCTGAAGGATTTGAAGGAGAAGGATTTTTTGCGACCAAACTAAGCAGCGTTATCGGGATGGCGAGAAAATTCTCGCTTTGGCCATTGCCATTTGCCACTTCTTGCTGCGGTATCGAGTTTATGGCCACGCTTAATCCTACTTTTGATGCGTCACGATTTGGAATGGAAAGAAATTCTTTCTCACCAAGACAGGCAGATATGCTGATGGTTTGCGGAACAATTTCTAAAAAATTAGGACCGGTTTTAAAAGAAGTTTACACTCAAATGGCTGAGCCAAAATGGGTTGTTTCTGTGGGTGCCTGCGCTTGCAGTGGCGGTATTTTCGATACCTATTCTGTGCTTCAGGGCATTGATAAAATTATTCCTGTAGATGTTTACGTTCCTGGCTGTCCGCCGAGACCGGAGCAGATTATTGAAGGCGTAATGCAGGTTCAGGCTCTTGCGGAAAGCGAAAGTCTGCGCAGAAGAGATATGCCAGAATATCAGAAACTACTCGATTCTTACAACATCAGCAATTAAAAAACTGAAATGACCAACGAATTTGTATTAGAAGCCATCAGCAGAGAATTCCCAGATTCTGTTTTAGATACATCTGAGCCACACGGCATGCTTACTTTAGAGGTAAAAAAAGATGATTTAAAAAAGATCGTTCACTATCTGCGCGATTCTTCTCTCGAAATAAAATTTCTCACTGACATCTGTGGAATTCATTATCCTGAGTTTCCGGACAAGGAAATCGGCGTTATTTATCATCTTCAGAATATGATGACGAATTTCAGAATTCGCCTGAAGATTTTCATGACACGCGAAAACATTGAAGTTGATTCTTTAACGGAATTGTACGCAGGTGCAAACTGGATGGAGCGTGAGACTTTTGATTTTTACGGAATTAAATTTAAAGGTCATCCTGATCTTCGTGCGATCTTGAATATGGAAGATCTTGGCTATCACCCGATGCTGAAAGAATACAGACTTGAAGACGGTACCAGAGTGGATAAAGACGACGCGATGTTTGGAAGATAGTTTTAGCTCATGGCAACTGGCATTTAGCCACTAGCCAGAAGCAAATAGCTAAAAGCAATTAATATGAAAGACAACTCACTATCAAATATACTTAATCAGCACGAGAGCAGAGAGCAGATCGACGGTCAGCTTTACACGCTGAATCTTGGCCCTACGCATCCCGCTACCCATGGAATTTTCCAGAATGTGCTGACGATGGATGGGGAAAGAATTCTGCATTCTGAACAGACCGTAGGATATATTCACCGTGCTTTTGAGAAAATTTCCGAAAGAAGAAATTATGCTCAGATTACGACACTTACCGACCGTATGAATTACTGTTCGGCGCCGATTAACAATATCGGATGGCACATGACGGTTGAAAAACTGATTGGCGTAAAAGTTCCGAAACGCGTCGATTACATGCGTGTCATTTTAATGGAATTAGCCAGAATCGGTGATCATTTAATCTGCAACGGTGTGACAGGAATGGATGCCGGAGCCATTACAGGATTGACGTATATGTTCATCGAAAGAGAACGTATCTACGATATGTACGAGCAAATCTGCGGAGCAAGAATGACTACCAACATGGGAAGAATCGGTGGTTTCGAAAGAGATTTCACCCCAAAATTCCATGAGTTGCTGCAGGATTTCCTAAAAACATTCCCAGACAGATTTAAAGAATTCGGTCAGCTTCTGGAGCGTAACCGAATATTTATGGACCGTACCATCGGTGCCGGAGCCATTTCTGCGGAAAGAGCTTTGAGCTACGGATTTACAGGGCCTAACCTGAGAGCAGCAGGCGTTGATTACGACGTGCGCGTTGCCGAACCTTATTCTTCGTATGAAGATTTTGACTTCATCATTCCTGTAGGAACTGCCGGTGATACTTATGACCGTTTTATGGTGCGTCAGCAGGAAGTTTGGGAATCACTTAAAATCATAAAGCAAGCCTACGAAAATCTTCCGGAAGGACCTTTCCATGCAGATGTACCGGATTTTTATCTTCCGGAAAAAGCAGATGTTTACAATAAAATGGAAGCGCTGATTTATCACTTTAAAATCGTAATGGGCGAAACTGATGTTCCGCGCGGTGAAGTGTATCACGCTGTAGAAGGTGGAAACGGCGAACTTGGATTTTATCTGGTAAGCGACGGTGGAAGAACACCTTACCGTCTGCATTTCAGAAGACCGTGCTTCATCTATTATCAGGCTTATCCTGAAATGATTACCGGAGCTGTAATTTCTGATGCCATCGTTACGATGTGCAGCATGAATATTATTGCCGGAGAACTGGACGCATAATTAGAAGATGTGAGACATCAGATTTCAGATGTCTGACTCTTCGCTTTATATATAAAATTTAAAATCTGATGTCTGAAATTCGGCATCTGAAATCTCAGATAAGAAATGAACGAAACTATAGCTTTTAAACCCGAGAGTTTACAGCAAGTACATAAAATCATGGCAAGATATCCGGAAGGTAGGCAAAAATCTGCTCTTCTTCCCGTTTTGCATGTGGCACAGAAAGAATTTGGAGGCTGGCTTTCGGTTCCTGTGATGGATTATGTGGCTTCGTTACTGAATATACAGCCGATTGAAGTGTATGAAGTGGCGACATTTTATACGATGTTCAACATGAAACCTGTAGGAAAATATGTTCTTGAAGTTTGCAGAACCGGCCCGTGTATGCTTTGTGGAAGTGAGAAAATTTTAGATCACATCCGTACCACACTAAACATCAAAGACGGAGAAACTACAGCTGACGGAATGTTTACTTTAAAACCTGCTGAGTGTCTTGGCGCTTGCGGTTATGCACCGATGTTGCAGCTTGGAAAATTTTATCATGAGAATCTGACTATCGAAAAGGTTGACGAAATTCTTGAGCTTTGCAGAGAAGGACAGGTAGATTTAGGTTAAAATAAATTAAATAAAATAGCATTGCTAAGGTAAATGCTAAAAGTATAATATAAAAATGAGTAAAAAACTTTTACTTAAAGACGCACACATTGAAGGCATTCGCTATATGGAAACCTACCGTAAACAGGGAGGTTATTCGGCGGCGGCGAAAGCTTTGAAAATGACTCCCGATGAGATTTTGGAAGAAGTAAAAGCTTCCGGATTGCGTGGCCGAGGCGGTGCAGGTTTCCCTACTGGCATGAAATGGAGCTTTCTGGCAAAACCTGAAGGCGTGCCAAGACACTTGGTAGTAAATGCAGACGAATCTGAGCCGGGAACTTTTAAAGACCGGTATTTAATGGAATATCTTCCTCATCTTTTGATAGAGGGAATGTTGATTTCATCCTACTGTTTAGGTTCCAATGTTTCCTACATCTACATCCGTGGAGAATATTCATGGATTCCGGATATTTTGGAAGAAGCAATTGAAGAAGCAAGAGCTGCAGGATTTTTAGGAAAAAATATTTTAGGAACCGGTTTCGACTGTGAGATTTATGTTCAGCGAGGCGGCGGAGCCTATATCTGCGGTGAGGAAACTGCTTTGCTAGAATCTCTGGAAGGAAAGAGAGGAAACCCAAGACTCAAACCACCATTCCCGGCTGTGAAAGGACTTTGGGAAAGACCAACAGTTGTCAACAATGTTGAATCTATTACGGCAATCGTTCCGATCATCGATATTACCGGTGCAGAATATGCTAAAATTGGTGTTGGAAAATCTACCGGTACAAAATTGATTTCCGCTTGTGGAAACATCAACAAACCCGGAGTATACGAAATCGACATGACCATTACGGTTGAAGAATTTATTTATTCTGATGAATATTGCGGCGGAATTCCAAACGGTAAAAAGCTGAAGGCTTGTATTCCGGGAGGAAGTTCTGTACCAATTGTTCCTGCAAATTTACTGCTGAAAACCGTTAACGGCGAACCGAGATATATGAACTATGAATCGCTGGCTGACGGTGGTTTTGCAACGGGAACCATGATGGGTTCCGGTGGTTTTATTGTATTGGATGAAGATCAGTGTGTGGTGGAACATACGATGACATTAGCGAGATTTTATCACCACGAAAGCTGCGGACAGTGTACACCTTGCCGTGAAGGTACAGGCTGGATGCACAAAATCCTGAAGCGCATTGAAAACGGAGAAGGAAAGATGGAAGACATTGATCTTCTTTGGGATATTCAGAGAAAAATCGAAGGAAATACGATCTGTCCGTTGGGTGATGCTGCGGCATGGCCTGTTGCGGCTGCGATCCGTCATTTCCGTGATGAGTTTGAATGGCATGTGAAAAACCCCGAACTGTGTAAAACTCAGAATTATGGTTTAGCGCATTATGCAGATCCGATTCCGGTGGCTGCTGCTAATTAATAGAAATAAACATTTTGAAAAAATTATTTGCAATCGCGATATTGGTTTCTAATTTCGTTTTTGCACAAAACACAAATGATAATACTTCCGAAAAACCATCGCGACTTTTTAAAAAAGGTTCGGTGATGCTTTTTTGGGGATGGAATCAGGCTAAATATTCCAAATCTGATATTCATTTTAAAGGTAAAGGTTACGACTTTGAACTGGATCATGTAGTGGCGCACGACCGGCAGACGCCGTTTGAGTTTGGAAAATATTTTAATCCGGGAAGCATTACGGTGCCGCAGGTTAATTACAGGATTACCTATTTTCCAGTAGATCGTTTAGGGATCACGCTCGGTATGGATCACATGAAATATGTGGTTGACCAAGAGCAGACGGTAGATTTTAGAGGATATATAAGCGATCCGAAATACGCTTCGATGATAAAAAACGGAAAAGTGGATCTTACCGACGCTAATTTCCTGACTTTTGAGCATACAGACGGACTGAATTACATCAACGTCGGAGCGCAGAAATATCATGAGGTAATGCACAGAAAACATGTGGATTTATATTTAAGTTATGGCGGCGGATTCGGCGCCCTGCTTCCAAAATCCAACGTGATGCTGATGGGAAACGAGAGAAGTGACCGTTTTCACTTAGCAGGTTTTGGGGTCGATATGAGAATGGCTGCCAGCTTGATTTTGGCACATCATATTGTACTTCAGGCAGAAGGTAAATTAGGTTATATCAACATGGCGGATATAAAAACGACGCTGAACGACCAACCCGATCATGCGCTGCAGGATTTTGTTTTTGCTCAGTACAACATCGGAATTGGATATACATTTAACACGACGAGAAGATCAAATTAATTTTGATTTAATATAAACAGAAACTAAAGCTTAGCGCATAAAAGCGAGAAAGATATGAGCGAAGAGGTTAAAAAATTTAAAATCACTATAGACGGGCAGACAGCGGAAGTTGCTCCCGGAACTTCGATATTGGAAGCTGCAAGACAAATCGGCGGCAAATCTGTACCACCGGCCATGTGCTATTACAGCAAACTTGAAGCGAGTGGCGGAAGGTGCAGAACGTGTCTTGTAGAGGTTTCTAAAGGTTCAGAAGCAGATCCGAGACCAATGCCGAAACTGGTAGCCAGCTGCAGAACAAACGTGATGGATGGAATGGAAGTGAAAAATCTTTCTTCTCCGAAAGCACAGGAAGGCAGAAAAGCAGTAACTGAATTTTTGCTTTTAAACCATCCGTTGGATTGTCCGGTTTGTGACCAGGCAGGTGAATGTCATCTTCAGGATCTTGGCTACGAATACGGTGATGAAGAAACCAGAACCGATTTTGAAAGAAATACGTACGACGCCGACGATTTGGGTCCGAATATAAAACTGAACATGAACCGCTGCATTTTGTGTGCACGTTGTGTATTGGTTGCCAATCAGCTGACAGACGAAAGAGAACACGGAATTTTGTTCAGAGGAGATCATGCTGAAATTTCAACATATTTAAATAAAGCTTTAGACAATGACTTCATCGGAAACATCATTGATGTTTGTCCGGTTGGTGCATTGACTGACAGAACATCGCGTTTTGCAAGCAGAGTTTGGTTTACAAAACCGATGAACGGAAGCTGCAAATGTGATAAATGCTCCGGTAAAGCAACTGTTTACATGAAGGGCGATGAAATCGTACGTGTAACGGCGAGAAAAGATCAGTGGGGAGAAGTGGAAGAATTCATCTGTGATACCTGCCGTTTCGAAAGAAAAAATTTATCAGACTGGAACATTGAAGGACCACGACACATTGACCGACAGTCTGTGATTTCGCTGAATCATTACGAAAAACCAAAGGATGAACTGAGAATGCTTGACAATCCTATGGCAAAAGAAATCAGCGAAAAAGACGAAAAATAATTAATTAAAGACAATTAGATTTCAGGCACAAGACATCAGAGTAATATCTCATATCTTCTATCTGACATCTCATATCTAAAAATCTTTACAAATAAAATGGATTTACTTACATTTAAACTAATACTTGTATTTGCACTTTTTCTGCTTTCACTTACGATCGCGGCCTACTCTACCTGGGCAGAGAGAAAAGTAGCAGCTATCATGCAGGACAGAATCGGGCCAAACAGATCGGGGCCTTTCGGTTTGCTGCAGCCGCTGGCAGATGGTGGTAAATTTTTCTTTAAAGAAGACTTTACTCCTCAAAACGCAGAAAAATTCTTATTTATACTTGGACCATCGTTAGTGATGTTTATTTCACTGATTACCGGCGCGGTGATCCCATGGGGTAAAACTCTGAACTTAGGAGGTGTTTCATACGATCTTCAGGTAGCCAATATTGATGTTGGAGTACTATTTATTATCGGAATGGCTTCTATCGGTGTCTATGGAATCATGATTGGAGGCTGGGCTTCAAACAATAAATACTCACTTTTAGGCGCAATCAGAGCATCTTCGCAGATGATTTCTTATGAGCTGGCGATGGGATTGGCTTTGCTTTCTATCATTATGATGACCGGGAGTTTAGATTTAAAAGTTATTACCGAAACCCAAACCACAGGAAAAATCTGGGGACTTTTTGAACTTGACGGTATGAACTGGAATATTCTCTATCAGCCGCTCGCCTTCCTAATTTTCTTCGTGGCTGCCCTGGCAGAAACCAACCGTCACCCTTTCGATTTGCCTGAATGTGAATCTGAACTGGTAACTGGATATTCAACAGAATATTCTTCGATGAAATTAGGTTTATACATGTTTGGTGAATATGTGAACATGTTTATTTCAAACGCCTTCATGGTGGTACTTTTCTTCGGTGGATACAATTATCCCGGAATCGAATGGGTAACACAAAACTGGGGCGAAAATGCAGCAGGAATTTTAAGCATCGTTGCCTTTTTAACCAAAACAATTATAGGAATTGTCGTATTTATGTGGATCAGATGGACGCTTCCAAGATTCAGATACGATCAGCTGATGCACTTAGGTTGGAAAACTTTAATCCCGTTAGCACTGGTAAACCTGATGATTACCGGAGCAGTAATTTTAGCTTTCGGAAATTAATTTGAAAATAAAAATAAGGTGACTATTATTAAATGAGAGCTTCACCAGATTTAAAATAAACAGTAATAAGTTAAGATAAAAGACAAGATTGGTCTAAAATCTAAAGTCTAACATCTAATATCTACAATAAATGAAACTTACAGACAGATCAAAAGTCGTTTCAAATAAAGAAATGACCTTTTCTGAAAAAATCTACCTTCCGGCGATTTTGAAAGGAATGGGAATCACGTTCAAGCACGCTGTACGGACTGTGGCAAAAGGTGCTCCTGCGGTATATTCGTATCCGGAAGTGCTGAAGCCAAGAGCCGATATCTGGAGAGGTCAGCACGTTTTGAAGAGAGATGAAGAAGGCAGAGAACGATGTACAGCTTGCGGACTTTGTGCTGTTGCATGTCCGGCAGAAGCCATCACGATGACAGCTTCTGAACGTACAAGAGATGAAAAACACCTTTACCGGGAAGAAAAATATGCTTCTGTATATGAAATCAATATGCTGAGATGCATCTTCTGCGGAATGTGCGAAGAGGCTTGCCCAAAATCAGCCATATACCTTACCGACCGTTTGGTGGATGTTGAAACCAACAGAGGTTCTTTTATCTACGGAAAAGATAAACTGGTAGAAAAAATTAACGAAAGGATTGACGTTTCCGAAAGACAATCTGAAAAACAAAGAAATGCAGTAAAATAATGGATCAGTTTTTATTTTTCCTGGTGGCGTTTTTGGCCGTATCAAGTGCTGTATATTTTGTGTTTTCAAAGAATGCTCTTTATGCAATTTTATCATTGATTGTCACCATGTTTTCAATCGCCGGAATGTACATTTTACTGAATGCACAGTTTCTGGCCATTATACAGATCATCGTCTACGCAGGCGCGATCATGGTTTTATTCCTTTACATTTTGATGATGCTTAATCTTAATAAAGAAGACGAAAGCAAGAAGAGCAATACTTTAAAATTTGTCGGGGTTTTTACTGCCGGGATTTTACTGATCGGTATTCTGGGTGTTTTCAGAGGTGTACAGCAAAATCATGTAGTGGTAGAAAACGTAGATCAGGGCGTGGGTCTTACCAAAAACCTGGGCCGTCTTTTATTTAACGAATATGTTTTGCCGTTTGAGTTGGCTTCAATCCTGATTTTGGCAGGTATTGTAGGTGCGGTTTTAATTGGTAAAAAGGAATTATAAAAATTATGGGAGAAGCAAATACTTTTATGCAAAGCGTACCGCTCGAGTACTTTATCATCCTTTCTTCAGTGCTCTTCAGCCTGGGAGTTTTGGGAGTACTTCTGAGAAAAAACGCGATCGTAATTCTTGGTTGTGTAGAGCTGATGCTCAATTCTGTCAATCTTTTGCTGGCTGCATTTTCTGCATACAAAGGCAATGGCGACGGGCAACTTCTGGTTTTCTTCATTATGGTGGTGGCTGCCGCCGAAGTTGCGGTAGGTTTGGCAATTATTGCGATGCTTTACCGAAATACACGCTCGGTAGATGTGAGTATATTTAATAAATTAAGAGGATAAAGAATGGAGAATTTAGTTTATGCAATAATACTTTTACCCCTTTTAGGATTTCTCATTAACGGACTTTTCGGAAAAAATCTTCCCAAAATATTTGTCGGAAGTCTTGCAACGCTTATGGTTTTTATACCGTTCTGCATCTCTGTAAGTCTTTTTATGAATTTTGACACAGAAGGTCAGCCCGTTATCGTAAAAGCTTTTGAATGGTTCAGGGTAAATGGAATTCAGATTAATTTTGGGTTTCAGATCGATCAGCTTTCATTAATGATGATTATGATTATCACCGGAATTGGTTCTCTGATTCATCTCTACTCGATCGGTTACATGAGCCACGATAAAGGTTTCTTTAAATTTTTCACCTATTTAAATCTTTTTATCTTCTCAATGCTTCTTCTTGTAATGGGAAGCAATTATTTGATTCTATTCATCGGCTGGGAAGGTGTAGGTCTTTGTTCTTACCTTTTGATCGGATTCTGGTACACCAACGAAGAATATGGTAAAGCGGCAAGAAAAGCTTTCATCATGAACCGTATTGGTGACCTTGCTTTACTGATTGGAATTTTTATGCTTGCGACGCAGACTAACGCTGTAGATTATTTAACCATAAAACAAAATGCAGGTAAATTTGAACTTGACGGATCTGTAATTATCTTTATCACCTCAAGTTTATTCATCGGCGCTACCGGAAAATCTGCTCAGGTTCCTTTATACACCTGGTTACCTGATGCGATGGCTGGTCCGACACCGGTTTCAGCATTGATTCACGCTGCAACAATGGTTACAGCAGGTATTTATCTGGTGGTAAGATCAAACTTCTTATTTACTTTAGCGCCGACCGTTCAGGACGGAATTTTGCTCATCGGTTTCATCACCGCTGCATTGGCCGGCTTCTACGCACTCCGTCAAAACGATATTAAAAAAGTACTCGCCTACTCCACCGTTTCACAGCTTGGTTTTATGTTTATCGCATTAGGTTTGGGCGCTTACACGACTGCTATGTTTCACGTGATGACGCATGCTTTCTTTAAAGCTTTACTATTCTTAGGTGCAGGATCTGTCATTCACGCGATGAGCAACGAACAGGATATGCGCTTTATGGGGGGTTTAAAGAAGGTAATTCCCATTACACACATCACTTTTCTTATCGGTACACTTGCGATTTCAGGTTTTCCGCTTTTATCAGGGATGATTTCTAAAGACGAAATTCTCGTTGCTGCTTATGCTAAAAATCCGGTTTACTGGGTAATGCTCTTTATTTTGGCAGCAGTTACAGCAACCTATATGTTCAGACTATACTATCTTACTTTTCACGGTGAATTTCGAGGAACTGAAGAGCAGAAACATCATTTACACGAAAGTCCGCTCAGCATGACTTTACCGTTAATTGTTCTGGCAGTTTTATCAGTTATCGGAGGTTTTATCAATCTTCCTCACTTTATCGGTCACGGTCATTATGCTAAACTGATGGAATGGCTGAAACCTGTTCTAACGGATGAAAGCTTTAAACAAATGGAAATGACACTCTCAGGAGTTGATTTTAATACCGAAATGATTTTGCTTGGGGCGACTGTAATCATGTTCTTCTCGGTTTGGTTTATTGTAAAAAACACGTATGTCAATAAAAAGAAAAGAGCTCTCGCTGAAGACGATTATACAGGTTGGGAAAAACTTTCTGCCCGGAAATTATACGTCGATGAGCTTTACAATGCACTTTTCGTGAAAACGGTTGAAGGTTTTGGCCGCGGCGGAAAAATGTTTGATAAAGGCGTTCTCGACCGTTTTGTAGATTACGTGGGCGAAGGTGCTGAAGACAGCGGAAGATCAATGAAGCGCATACAAAACGGAAACGTAGAAAATTATGTGCTCATTATGACGCTTGCTGTAGGAATTATACTGATTGTTAACTTTATATTACAATAATGTCTTATTTACTATTAACATTATTACTATTACCTCTAGTAGGTTCGGGACTGGTTTTCGCGTGGAAAAACGCTTCTGCTAAATATGTGGCTCTTGCGATTGCCATCGTGCAAATGCTGTTGACGTTTTACGCGCTTTCAGATTTTGATTTCAATCCTACAGTAGACAGCGTTCTGCAGTACGAGATCAATCAGCCATGGTCGCAGTTCATCAAAAGCAGTCTGCATTTCGGTATCGACGGCATGAGTATGCTTTTGCTTTTACTTACCAACATATTGACACCACTGATCGTTTTATCTTCTTTTAACGAAGACATTAATTACAGAAAATCATTTTACGGCCTGATTCTTTTGATGCAGTTTGGTCTTGTCGGAGTTTTCACTTCGCTTGACGGTTTGCTGTTTTATATCTTCTGGGAAGTTACTTTGATTCCGATCTGGTTTATTGCGGCAATTTGGGGTCAGGAAAACAAAAGACTCGAGTTTACTACAAAATTCTTTGTGTATACCTTCGTAGGATCACTGTTTATGCTGGCCGGTTTAATCTACGTGTACAATCACTCAGCATCATTTGCTTTGACTGATTTATATAATGCAGATCTAAACGAAACGCAGCAGATCGTAACATTCTGGTTTATATTTTTTGCTTTTGCAGTAAAACTCCCTGTGTTCCCGTTTCATACCTGGCAGCCGGATACGTACACGTATTCGCCAACGCAGGGTTCAATGTTGCTTTCCGGGATTATGCTTAAAATGGCCATCTACGGAATTATCAGATATTTAATTCCAATCACACCATCGGCAATCTTTGGAATTTCGGGACAGATTGTAATCATCTTAGCGATTGTTGGGATTATTCACGGAGCATTAATCGCGATCATTCAAACCGACATGAAAAGAATTATCGCCTATTCATCCTTCTCTCACGTTGGTTTGATGGTGGCCGGTATTTTTTCTTCAGCGGTGCTTACTTTAAAAGGAACTTTCACCATCGAGGGTGCGGAAGGTGCTCTGGTACAGACATTCGCGCACGGTATCAACGTCGTAGGTTTGTTTTTCTGCGCAGATATCTTATTTAAAAGATTTAAAACAAGAGACATCAGACAAATGGGCGGGCTTGCGAAAGTGGCTCCGAAGTTTGCGGTACTTTTCTTAATCATTATCTTAGGCTCAATGGGCGTACCGTTGACTAATGGTTTTATCGGGGAATTCATCTTGATCAAATCGGTTTTTGATTTTAATGTACTGGCGTCAATTATTGCCGGTCTTACTGTGATTCTCTGCGCTGTTTATCTGTTGAGATTTTATGGGAAAGCCATGTTTGGTCCGGGTAACGATGCTACACTGAGCACGGCACGCGATCTGTCAGCGGTAGAATTTTCAGTTCTGGCAAGTATTGCGGTACTGGTAATTTTCACCGGAATTTTCCCGCAGCCAATAATAGATATGGTGGGAAGTTCGCTGAAGTTTGTCTTTACCTCTTTGATTAATTAAAATCCAAAAGATTCAGAAATTAAAAGATTACTAATTTAAAAAATAAGAGACCGCAAAACTGAGCTCACATCAACTGTAAACTCAGATTCTAAATCTCAAATATATACTATGAGTGTTTTAATTATTGTTTTCCTTACCGCAGTTGCCGCTTTATTTTCCGGAGTTTTCGAGCAGGGAAAAATGGCGAGATACATAGGAATCTTTGGTTTGATCGTCGCTTTGTACGTGAGCTTTTTACCTGAAGCTTCATTTTTTGCGCAGTACAGACACATGTACGAATATGGCAACAACGCCGCTCTGTTTACCAAAATCGCGATCGTTACGACGATTCTGCTATTCTTTTTGGGCGGATTTGCATTTACCAATCACAGAAGTCATCAGTCTGAGCTATACGCTTTAATGATGTTTGCACTCTGCGGCGGAATTATCCTTTTTGGTTTCCAGAATTTAGTCACATTATTTATCGGTATCGAAATTCTATCGATTCCGTTATATGTAATGGCAGGGTCAAACAAAACGGATTTAAGATCTAACGAAGCTTCTATAAAATATTTCCTGATGGGTGCCTTTGCTACAGGCTTTTTACTCTTTGGGATCGCATTTGTCTACGGAAGCACCGGTACTTTTGATCTATATAAAATTCAGGAATTCTCTGTGAACAACAGCAAAGATCTGATGCTCATCATTGGAGCGATAATGATTCTCTGCGCAATGTCTTTCAAAGTGGCACTGGCACCGTTCCATATGTGGAGTCCGGATGTCTACGCGGGTTCACCTTCGCTTATCACCGCTTTCATGGCAAGTGTTGTAAAAATTTCAGGGTTTTTTGCTCTGTTTAAAATGATGACTTTAGGCTTCTCAGGAATCACCGCAGAATGGCTTAATATTTTAGGCGTTTTCCTCATCATTACTTTATTCCTTGCCAATGCCATGGGACTCGCACAGACCAACGCCAAAAGGATGCTTGCCTATTCTTCTGTTTCGCACGCCGGTTATATCGGATTGGTGTTTTTCGGAATGACGGCACAGTCGACTTACAATTTAGCTTTTTATCTTTTCGCCTATTCTTTAGCAACAATCGGCGTTTTCATGTGTCTTATCTATGTTGAAAAAATCAAACGTGAAACTTCATACAACGCATTTAAAGGTCTTGCGAAAAGTGAACCTCTTCTTGCTGTCGTAGCCACCATTTCCCTAATGTCAATGGCTGGAATTCCTTTGACGGCAGGCTTCATGGGGAAATTTGCTCTCTTTGCTCAGGCTTTGACGAAAGACAATAACGCATTTCTTGTCATCATCGCTGTTTTAGGTTCTGCAATTTCGATTGCGTACTACTTACGACTGATCATAGCAATGTTTTTCTTTAAAGAAAGCACCTTCAAAACGTCAGAAAAAGTAACCATTACGTACAATATCGTAGCAGTCGTTATTATTGCTTCACTTGTTGTACTGGGCGTTTTTCCGGATTTATTTGCAAAACAGTTCGGTCTTTAACCGTTCAAATATAAAATCAAGGCACAGCGAAAGTTGTGCTTTTTTTTATTTAAGTCGATTCTTAATTTACTAAAACGACTAACATCTATACTGTAAATATAAACGAGGCAATTGCCCCGAAATCCACCCTAATTGGCTCGTTACCCAGCCAATTTGCCTCAAATTCCAGGCAATTTGGCTGGATAACAAGGCAGAAAGGCTCAGCATCCAGGCATTTTGCCTCAACTTCCAGGCAAAAAGGGTGGTTTTTCAGACAGAAAGCCTCACCAACGAGGCAAAATGGGTGGAAATGACTACCGCTAAGAATCTTTAAGCCAAATTCTCCGTGCGTTTCAGAATGCTTTTTAATAACTTTACACTTCTATTTTAACACCTGTTTTGTCTCAAACCCAAACTTTAGAAAGTCCGTTTCAGGTTTTTATTTCATTCAAAAAATATTTGGATGTCTTAGAACACATCCGCTACAATGACCGTCAGGAATACCGCGCCAGCTATGCCCATTCGCTCATCGAGCAGGTGAAAAACTTCCCGGAGCTGCGTGAAGGTTTTCAGGATCTTTCGCTGCTTACAAAACATAAAGATCTCATCCGTCTTCTGCTCGCAGATCTGTTCCCTACCGGCCTTACGAAAAATGAGATCAAAGCCGCAAGTATGCCGCTAACGAATACGACTTTTAATTATTCTCAGCGTTTTCAGAATATTCTTACAGAAGCGGGAACCGATTTTAATATTCAGTTCCGGCAGATCAATTCGGATGAATTTTATATCATGTCGTGCTGCATCATTCTGCAGATTTATTTTAATCTCGATTTTAAGATCACTCTTCCGCTATACTACGACATCCCGAACAGCGAAGGCATTATCAAGCATTACAAGATCACGATTAATACAGATTTTTCCGAGATTTTTCCTGCGGAAGGCACAGTTCTTCCTGATCAGCAAATCATCGATATGCTCATCGGAAATATGGATGATGTGCGGCTTTGGAAAAAACATTTTCCGCTCAAGTCATGGATTTTCAGCGGATTTTCGATTATCTCGCTTGTCGACTGTACTTCGGAAGTTGCCCTGTCTGATCTGAAATCGGCCCTGATTGAAATCGATGTTGAAAACCTCACGCCCGAGAAAAATTTTCAGGAGATCTTCAAGTCGTACTTTGATATTGCCGAGCTGAATTTCGGTCTCATGCTTTTTGATATTAAAAATAAAAAGCTCGAGCGATTGCCTATTTATGCGAATGTTTTTACCAATCATCTCCTCGATTTCTGGCTGAATACGTTTGATGAAAACTTCCGCCAAAGAACCTTTGATAATATTCTGTACAACCCAAAACCGATTGTTGTTCCGGATGTAAACCTTCTTGATGATGAGATTAAAAAGCTTGATTCTTTTAAAATTTTAAAGGAGAAATCGATCAACAGTTTTATGGTGATTCCGATAGTGAAAGATAATCAGCTTCTTGCCGTAATGGAGTTCACTTCGCCGATCACCAACAGCCTCAACGGATTAAAACTAAAGCGGCTTGAGTTTGTCACCGACATGATTATCTTCTCGCTCAACCGTTTTACTTTCGAGAAAAACAACCAGATCGAAGCCATTATTCAGCGGGAATATACCGCAATTCACGACAGCGTCATCTGGAAATTCAGAAATGAAGCCGAGCGGTATTTTAATGCGTACATCGCCAAGAAAATTTATACACTCAAGGAAATTTCGTTTCAGAATCTCACGCCGCTTTTTGGCTTTTCAGACATCCGTGCGTCATCAGAAAAAAGGTATTTATTGATGCTTGAAGATCTTAATCATCAGATCGAATCACTCTACGCCATTCTCAGTGAGCTTTCATTTACGGGGACAGAAAAGTTTGTACTGGCGTTGGATGTTTTCGAAAATGAACTGAATAACGATATTAAAGCCGATACGGAACAGCGGTTTCAGCAGTTTTTGCGGGAAAATCTTCATCCTTTTTTGCAGGGACAACTGGAAACGGTTTCCGATGAAAGCAAGAAAGATTTAATTCAAAATTATTTCCGACAGGTTTTTTCGCAGAACAATCTGTTTTATGCCAACCGGAAAAATCTCGATGATTCGATTACTCTGCTCAATCGTAAACTCGCCGACACGCTCGATTACCGACAAACTGAAGCACAGGAAATTTATCCTCACTATTTCGAGCGTTTCAAATCTGACGGCGTTGAGCATAATCTCTTTATCGGGCAAAATATTGCGCCTGATTTTCCCTATTCATCAAAAATTCTCGGCGAACTCAGATTCTGGCAGCTTGAAACCATGTGTATTATGGAACAGGAAGTGTCGATTTTCCGAATGAAACTTCCGGTGCTGCTGGATATTGCGTCGCTGATTTTTGTCTATAATGAAAAAGTCGATATCCGTTTCCGGATGGATGAAAAGAAATTTGATGTCGACGGCGCTTACAATTCTTCCTACGAAATCATTAAAAAACGTCTCGAAAAAGCAAAAATTAAAAATTCTGAAGAACGAATTACCTGTCCCGGAAAAATCGTTATTGTTTATTTCGGGATGGAAAATCAGAAAGAATATCTTCAGTACATCAATACACTTCAGGCCAGTGAAATTCTTAAAAACGATGTAGAATTCCTCAGAGTTGAAGATCTGCAGGGCATTTCAGGATTGTTGGCGCTTCGCGTTTCGTTGATTTAGAAAATGGTTTTTACAGTGTCATAAATGCGTAGGCAAAACTAAAAACTGAGATAATAATGCCTGCCATGAAAATCTGGTATGTGATTGACAGCAGCTTATATTTCCGGTCTAAGACTTTCCCGAGATAATATAAATCTTTCACCATCGAGTCGTAAATATAATCGCGGTCACGCATAAGATCGTGCATCGAGGCAAGATATTCGTCGTATTTCATTTGATTGAAGTTCCCGAAAAACAGCAGATTTACCTTTCGTGCAGCCACATCCTGAGCCGTAAATTTTGTTTTAGTAACATTAGGTTTGGTCGAAAGAATTGCAAAAATAATCGTAAGCACACTCGAAACCAAAAGGAAGAAAGTGGGAATAATCAAATGGGCATTCTTCGGTGTATCAAGTTTTGGCACCAGAACCGAAAGACAGACAGAAATAATAATCGCATTCACCGAAAGCAGAATATTCGCCTTGCTGTCGGCAATATCACTGAGTCTCGTATGGTTATTCAGAGTCACACGGAAGAGTGTATCTACGCTACGGTCAGATTTTGAATCCTTTTTGTCTGGAATTTCTTCTTTCACATCCGGCTTCATATCCGGTTTTTCCAGTTTTTTCTTCAGTTTTTTAAGATTTTTATCTTTCTGCGGCTGCCAGTTTTCGCGGGCATATTCGGTGAAATAATCGTGCTTATTTTTAAGAAAATCAACATTCATGCGGTTCCATTCTTTATTAGAAAAGTAGTTTCCGCCGGTGAGCTCTAATTCTTTGCGCAGTGCTTCAGCAGTTTTGTGGTAATCCGGACTCGCAAAATGGCTGAAGTCGGCATCTTTCACTACTTCTTCGAGCAGATTTTGCGGCTGATGTTCTTTTTCTGTCGCCATGATAAGTGACGAAACTTCATCAATAAATTCCACACTCGCATTTTCGTGAAGTAAAAATTTGCGCGCAATCTCCACGCTTTTTTTCTCGTGACCTTCGGCTTTGCAGTCGGTAAAACCGGCATCGTGAAACCAAAGCGCCAATTTAACTTTTTCAGCATCTGCATCCGAAACTTTCAGGTGAGCCAAAATCTCCTCCGCCTTTTCCACTGCGTGCGCTGTATGATTAAAATTATGGTAAAAATACACGTCGGATAACTTATCTTTGAGTAAGTTTTCGACATGTTTTTCGGCGCGTTCTAAAATAGACATCTCTCAGTTTTTCTTAATGTAAATGTATGAATTTATCGTCTAAATCTTTTTTAAATCAACTTCTTCCGGCAGCAAAAACGCTTGCATTTTCACTCTTTCTTCTTTCCTGCGCGACTTACAATGTGCAGAAAGGGAAAAGTGTCTCTGAAATCTCAAATTCAGTTTCACAAGAAGCAAACGATTATCAGATTTTTCTTGTTGGAGATGCCGGCAATGCCGATCAGCCTCAGTCGCAGCAGACGTTAGATTTAATTAAGAATAAACTCGATTCTGCCAATCAGAATTCTTTGCTGATATTTTTGGGTGACAATATTTATCCTTTGGGAATGCCGCCTGAAAATGATAAAAACTATCTTTTAGCTAAAGAAAAACTGGAAAATCAGTTAAAAATTACACAGGATTTTAAAGGAAAAGCAATTGTCATTCCCGGAAACCACGACTGGTATCATGGTTTGGAAGGACTGAAAGCACAGGAAAATTTCGTTAAATCTTATCTGAATGACAAGAAAGCATTTCTGCCAAAAAATTCCTGCCCGATCGACGATATTAATCTGACCAAAGACATCAAACTGATTGTTTTGGATTCTGAATGGGCGCTGATTAACTGGGACAAACACCCAGGAATCAACAAAGACTGTGACATCAAAACGAGAGAGGATTTTTATGCAGAATTTAAAGATTTAATCATAAAAAATCAGGACAAAAGAATTATCGTGGCGCTGCATCATCCCGTAATCAGTTCGGGAACGCACGCAGGTTTTACTTCAGCAAAATCGCATCTTTTCCCATTTGGGAGTAAAGTTCCGCTTCCGGGCATTGCCAGCTTTCTGAATATTCTGAGAAATACCTCCGGTGTTAATATGGAAGATCTCAGCAACAGCCATTACACCGAGTTTGCTGGAAGAATTCAGAGCATCATTCAGGATAAAACTAATGTAGTTTTGATATCCGGGCACGATCACAATCTGCAGTATCACGAGAAAGGAAACATCCGTCAGATTGTAAGCGGTGCAGCATCCAAAACCGATCCCGCAACAATTTTCCGAGACAGCGATTTCTCATTTGGAGGAAGCGGTTTTGCAGTTTTAAATGTAAGAAAAGACCAAAGCACCGATGTTGAATTTTTTAGTACAAAAAACAGTATTCTGAAAAAACTTACTCAAATTTCGGTAATAAAAAAGCCTGAAAATTTTGACAATATTTTCACGGAAAGCTTTCCTGCAACTGTAAAAGCCAGCGTATACAGCGAACGCCAGGCAAAAGCAGGAAAATTTTATTCTTGGTTGTGGGGAAATCACTACCGAAAATATTACGCGCTTCCGGTAGATGTTCCGACTGCAAATCTTGCGACCTTAAACGGCGGCTTCACGCCATTCCGTGAAGGCGGCGGAAACCAATCCAACAGTCTCAGGCTAAAAGCTAAAGACGGACAGGAATTCGTGATGCGTGCCGTAAAAAAAAGCGCAGTACGATTCCTCAATGCACAGGCTTTTAAGAAAAATGCTTTTGGCAACGAACTTGAAAACACCTTTCCGGACCGATTTTTAATGGATTTTTACACCACAAGTCATCCTTTTACCAATCTGGCAGTTGGAAATCTGGTTTCCAAAGTCGGGCTTTATCACAGTAATCCAAAGCTTTATTTTATTCCTAAGCAGAAGGCGCTGGGCGAATTTAACAGGAATTATGGTAATGAAATGTATCTTATTGAAGAGCGTTTCTCTTCCGATCCTACAACTTTGGAGTCTTTAGATCATGCTTCTGACATCATTTCTACACAGGAGTTGCTTAAAAATTTAAGAAAAAACAGCAGGTATTCTGTAGACGAAGCGAACTATATCCGCGCGCGGCTTTTTGATATGCTGATTGGTGACTGGGACCGCCACGAAGACCAATGGAAATGGGCAGAATACAAGCGTGAAGATGAGTTTTTTTACAAACCGATTCCGCGCGATCACGATCAGGCATTCAGCCGGTACGATGGTGCCGCTTTCAAAATTATTATGAATATTCCGGCGATTCGCCATATGAAAAGCTTTGATGATGATATTAAAAATATCCGCTGGATAAATATGGAACCGTATCCGCTGGATTTGATTTTAACAAAGAAAAGCACTCTCGAGGAATGGCTGAAAGAAGCAAAATACATTCAGGAGAATCTGACAGATGCAGATATAGAAAAGGCTTTTACAGATTTACCTAAAGAAGTACAGGATGAAACCATAGAAGATCTGCAGCAGAAACTGAAAATCAGAAAAACCAAACTTCAGGAATTTGCGACGAGATATTATGATGTTTTGCAGGAGAAAATTCCGCTGGCTGGAACGGTGAAAAGAGACCGCTTTGTCATCGTTAAAAACGAAAAATCTGTTTACGTAGAACAGTTTGAAATCGAAAAAGAAGGCAATGATAAGTTGGTCTTCGAAAAGACGTACTATGATTCTCAAACCAAAGAACTCTGGATTTACGGTCTGGAAGATGATGATGTGTATGAAGTTTCAGGAAGCGGTAAACCAAAAATAAATATCCGGCTGATCGGCGGCTACAATCACGACACATATGATGTAAAGAGCAGCAAAGTGAAGATTTATGACTTTAAAGCCCAGAAAAATACATACACTGGAAATTCGGGTAAAAAACATCTCACCAACGATTACGAGCTTAATACATACAACTGGAAACTTCCAAAATACAGCTTTTTTGCAGGTTTTCCGAACATTAATTTTAATCCGGATGACGGCGTGATTGTAGGTTTGGTTGCCAATTATACAGTAAATAATTTTGTGCGCGATCCGTTCACGCAGAAACATACTTTCAGCGCGAATTATTACACTTCGACAGGCGGTTTCAATGTCGGTTACAGAGGCGTCTTCAAAAAAGCTGTTTTTGGCTGGGATGCCGGAATTGATGCAAAATATACGACGCCATTTTTTGCCAGAACATTCTTTGGCCTCGGAAATGAAACGCGGAATGATGCGGATGAAGATAACCGCGACTACAACCGGGTAAGAATTTCGCAGTTTAAATTTGCGCCGTCAATTTCCACGACGAGCTGGCTCAATTTTACGCATCAGTTTCAACTGAATTTTGAACATTCTAAAGTGCAGACGACAGCAGACCGTTTCGTGGCAGTTTCTCCCGATGTCAATCCGCAAGTTTTTAACGGTCAGCAGTTTGCAGGGGCCAATTACAGCCTCACTTATAAGAATTTAAATAACAAAGCTTTTCCTACATTAGGTTTGGAAATGATGATTCAGGCGGCATGGCTTACCAATCTTTCGTCTCCGGAACGCAATTTTACAACCTATAAAGGAAATATCAGTTTTTATCACAGAATCGACAAAAAAGGGAAATTTGTTTTTGCCAATGCAAGCCGTGCAATCCTTATCAACAATAATAATTTTGAGTTTTATCAGGCAGCAGCAATAGGTGGAAATAATGGAATGAGAGCGTACCGTAACGAGCGTTTTGCAGGAAAGTCATCTTTCGTGAATAACTCTGAAATTCGCTGGGATTTTGGCCGTGTGAAAAACCGGGTCGTTCCTTTGAATATGGGGATTTTGGTTGGCTATGACATCGGAAGAGTCTGGCTGGATGGGGAATCTTCAGACAAATGGCACCAGGGCGTCGGCGGTGGATTCTGGCTGAATATCATCGAAACATTTTCTGCGAGAATCGATTATTTTACAGGAGAAGACGGCGGAAGAATCTCAGGCGGCATTGGACTAAGCTTCTAAAAAAATCTCCGGATTCATTTTGATCCGGAAATTTTATCTATCTATTTAAGAATGAATTCATACAAATTTCCGCCCAGCTTTTTGTCTTTTTCATCAGCGATCAGCAAGGTTTTATCATCTTTAAAAACCACAGATTCTTTCTGAGTACTGTTCTCTAAAGGAATTTTTTTAATTTTTGCTTTAGAAAAATCGTCAGCGGTAAAACCCGTCAACAAATGAATATTTTTGTGCGTAAGCAGAATAATTTCGTTTTTTGAATTTACCGATGCAGAAGTGATCGCAGCATCGTCATAACCACCTTCCAACTTCAGTTTACCAATTAATTTCGCTTCAAAATTTCCTTCTTGATTTGGTATTTTATAGACCAGAAATGTTCCGGCAAAACCTTTGCTTCTGTTTTTGGTGAAAAGATAAAAGCTGCCGTCTTTCTCAATAAAAGCTTCGCAGTCGTACAGCAAATCTGATTTTTTCGGTGGAAAATTTTCCTGACCTTCGTAATAAAATTTTGTGGTCTGAATAACACTGGTCGTTTTCTGCGAAGGATCTTTTAAATCCAATTTTAAAATCGAAAGATTTGTTCGGTCGTTATCGTTATTACCAAAATCTCCGATGTAGAAATTACCTGAAGAATCTTTTGTAATGTCTTCCCAGTCGTTGTTTTCTGCTCCATCTACAAAAATATTGGCGATCATTTTTCCTTCAAAATCAATTCCGTAAACGGAATTTTTATTTCCTGCATCTTCAATTGCCCAGATCACTTTTTGATCCTGAGAAAGCGCAATCCCTGAAACTTCTTTCAGTTTTTTCGGAAGGTTAAATAATGTTTTCAAAACCGGTTTTTCGGTCGCGCGTTGCTCAGATTTTTGACTGCAGTTTATCAAAATTAAAGTATAAGCCGCATAGAATACGATTTTCATGAGGTATGTATTTTTTTTGCTTCGTCCCAAAGTTCGTCCATTTCGGCAAGCGTCATTTCACTTAAACTGAGATTTTTTTCTACGGCTAATTTTTCCATCAGCTGAAAACGGGAGATGAATTTCAGATTGGTTTTTTCCAGCGCAGAATCCGGATTTAAACCTGAAATCCGTGCATAATTAATCAACGAGAAAAACACATCGCCGAGTTCAATTTCCTTTTTATGCACATCTTTTTCATCATGAAATTCCTCGATTTCCTCCTCCACTTTCTTCCAGGCATCTTCAGCGTCGGCAAATTCAAAACCGATTCCTTTCACTTTATCCTGAATCCTATAGGCTTTAATCAGGCTCGGCAGACTCTTCGGAACGCCACCCAAAATTGATTTATTGCCTTCTTTCAGCTTCAGCTTTTCCCAGTTCTGCTTCACTTCATCTTCATCTTTCACCTCTGTGTCACCATAAATGTGCGGATGACGGAAAATAAGCTTTTCATTAAGTGAATTAATAACGTCAGCGATATCAAAACTGCCTTTCTCAGCACCGATTTTCGCATAGAAAACAAGATGAAGCAAAACATCGCCGAGCTCTTTTTTGATTTCCGTTAAATCTTCCTGCAAAATTGCGTCAGAAAGCTCATAAGTTTCTTCAAGAGTAAGATGACGCAGCGTCTGCAAAGTCTGTTTTTTATCCCACGGACATTTTTCACGAAGATCATCCATGATATCGAGAAGCCGCCCGAATGCTTCCAGTTGTTCTGCTCTGCTGTTCATTTTTTTAAATTATTTCCGATGTAAAATTAAGAAATTTAAAAAGCTTAGAGTAAACGCAAACTCTACAAACATCTTTAAAATCTTTAAAAAACAAAAAACCTCATCATTTCTGACGAGGTTTTACTTACATTAAGGATTCAATTATCCCATTTTTCTGTGTGTACTTTTCGTAGCAGCTTTAGCGCCTGTTGAAGCTTTCACTTTCGGTGCTGCAGGTTTGTCAGTTTTCGCTGCCGCCTTTTTCGGAGCTGCTTTTTCTGTTTTCTTTTCTGTATCAGTGCTATTTGAAGGTGCAGATTCGTCCGTTTCAGGCTCTGCTTTTACAAAACTTTCAGGCGTTACATAACCTGCTTTGTGCAAAATATTGTACCACTGCGCAAGTTTCTTGATGTCTGAAACATACACGCGGTCTTTATCATAGTTTGGAAGCGATTCTGCCATGAACGCTCTCAATTCTTCGTCTGAAGATTTGTGAGAAATCGTTTCCTTGTATTCGTATTTTTTAGCCACATTTTCGATCACTTCAAAAAGCGGAACTTCTTTGTCGATCGTGAACATTGCGATATTATCCAAAAGACTCACTTGGCTGGAGTTTCCGATGCTTACTTTTTTCTTCGTAGTCACATCTTCAATGATGAAACCGTTTTTCAATTGTGAAACCAGTTTGTAAAGTCCCGGTTTTCCGGCGATTGAAATAATTTTCTCTAACAGCATAATTTTTATTTTTTTTAAAATCCTGCAAACTGCTCAAAAAACAGGCTGCTCTATATTTAGTATTTGTTTAATTTATTTTGGGAAACGCATCTTGTAATTAATCGATACTTCGCCCTGAGAAATCTTCGTCAGCTTCCCTTTCACCAGTTTTTTCTTCAGCGGACTGATATGATCGGTGAAAAGCGTGCCTTCGATATGATCATATTCATGCTGAATAACGCGTGCACGAATATCCGAAAAAGTATCGGTATGCTTCACAAAATTCTCATCATAATATTCGATCAAGATTGTGCTTTTACGCTTTACATCTTCACGTACGTCCGGAATCGAAAGACAGCCTTCATTAAACTTCCATTCTTCGCCAGATTCTTCTAAAATCTCTGCATTAATGAATACTTTTCTGAAATCTTTCAGTTCCTCAGCAATATCAAGATAATCTTCGTCCTCAGCAAGCGGAGAAATATCCACTATAAAAAGCCTGATGTCTAAACCGATCTGCGGCGCTGCAAGTCCGATACCGTTTGCGCTGTACATCGTCTCAAACATATTTTCTATCAGCTGTGGCAGATCCGGATAATTTTTGTCTATCTCTTTCCCTGTTTTTCGCAAAACAGGATCACCAAACGCTCTTATCGGTAAAATCATTTTCTTTTCTGTTCTAAAAAATTCTGCAATATAATGGTTGCACTTATTTTGTCTATCAAACCTTTTTCCTGTCTCTGCTTTTTGCTTTTCCCACTTTGCGAAATGAAAAAAGACGCCATTTTTGAGGTAAAACGCTCATCTAATCTGAAAACGGGAATCTGCGGAAATTCTTGTTTAAAAGCTTCAATAAATAGTAAAATATCACTTTCAATTTCCGATAGATTTCCTTTTAAATCTGTGGGAAGTCCAACCACAATTTCGTCTACCTTATTCTGCGAAAAATATTTCCTGAGAAAATCTGGCAGCGTTTTGGTATTTACGGTCTGCAATGCACTGGCAATAATCTGCATATCGTCTGTAGCAGCGAGACCACATCGGGCTTTGCCGTAGTCTACCGCGAGAATCTGTCCCATACGTGTGCAAATTTAATAAATTTTTATTGTTTTATTCATCGCGCAGTATTTTTTATCGTTATGGCGACTATCAAACATTTTTTTTGCTAATTTTAATCTTCCAAACCAAAAAATATGAAAAAACTTATACTGGTGAGGCATGCAAAGAGTGACTGGCCGGAGGATACTTCCGATTTTGACCGACCGCTGGCAGATGAAGGTCTGCGCGATGCTCTGAAAATGTCTAAATTCTTAAAAAACAGCCAAATTAATGTTGATTACCTGGTTTCCAGTCCGGCATTGCGCGCTTTGGATACCTGCAAAATATTTAATCAGACCTACCGCCTGAATTACATCACACAAGAAAAACTTTATAATCCTTCAGAAAATAATTTTCTATCGGTTATTTATGACCTGAAAGATGATGTAGATTCGGTTGCATTTTTTTCTCATAACAACGGCATTTCTAATTTTGCCAATTCGATAAGCGATGAGATTTTCCATTTCCCGACCTGTGGTGTTGCCGGTTTTGAAATCGAATGCGATTCTTGGTCACAGTTTGACAGCGCAATGAAAAAGTTTTCTTTCTTCTACGAGCCAAAAAAAATCAAGTGAAATTTTATAAAAAATAAGGCGGACAATTTGCCCGCCTTATTTTTTATTTTATTTTCTTTTCAAATCTAAATCATCAAAATCAAAACTGAAATCCGTCACATCTGAGATCGGTTTCATCTTCGCAGACTGTGCTTTTCCGGTTTCATCATAATCAAAAATCAGGTACGCATCGGCATCGTAGCTTCTGTCGTCCCATTTTACAATAAAACTGTTGTTTGAAAAAGGCAAAAGTTCACCTTTCAACCGCGGTGAAGTTTTACATTCGATTCTATACACATTTCCCTGCCTGGAAATTCCGACATCACCAAACCAACGGTCGCTGTACGTTCCGACGAACTGCTCCGGTTTTGGCTGCATATTTTTTTCTTTTTTGAAGGCATCAGATTTTGCAAAAGCATCTTTTTTCTGTTTGTCAAAACTTTCGTTCATTTTGATCATTCGGTCACCGTAGGTTTTCAGCCAATTCCTGTCTGCGATTCCGAGGTAAGAATCTTTTACGGTGTTTGTAATCGTGTTGAACGCTGCGCCAGACTGCTGATTTGTCAAAACAACAATCCCAAGTTTCATATCCGGAATCAGGGTGAACTGCGTTACCGTTCCGATCAGTCCGCCTGTGTGCTGAATCTGTTTATGACCTTTCACATCGCTTAAAAACCAACCCATACCGTAGCCGTAGAAACTCGTATCGTAAGGATTTTTCATCGCCACACCACCTGGAATCTGCAGACTCCAGAGTTGCTGTACATTTTTATCTGAAACGAGTTTTTTTCCGTCTTTCGTAGTAAAATTATTTAAAAGAAATTCTGCCCAGGTCGTCATGTCTTTTATGTTGCTCATAATGCCGCCTGCGGCATTTGCCGTTTCATTCCAATCGTGCGTCACAGCCACAGCTTTTCCTTCAACCGGCGCATGGGCATCAATTTTATTTGAAACAGCTTTTGCGCGGTTGTAACTTCCAAAGCTAGAAGTCATGCCGACAGGTCTCATGATTCGCTGCTCAATAAAATCGGCCCAGCTTAACCCTGAAATTCTGTGAATTACTTCTCCCGCAACGATAAACATCACGTTGTTGTAATCTAAAGTCGTTCTGAAAGGGTTTTCAGGTTTTAAATAGCGTACATTCTGCACAATGTCGTTGACAGATAAAGTTCCGCCCTCAGGAAAAAACATCAGATCCCCCTGTCCCAAACCTAAACCGGCTCTGTGCGTCACCAAATCTCTTACAGTCACATTTTTAGAAACGTATGGGTCGTACATCTGAAATTCAGGGATGTATTTTGAAACCGGGTCGTCCCATTTGAGTTTGCCTTCATCAGCCAAAATCGCCAGTGCGGTACACGTAAAACCTTTTGAATTGGAAGCGATTCCGACCAAAGTATTTTCGTCCATCGGCTGTTTCGTGGTGAGTGAGCGAACGCCAAAGCCTTTGGCATAAATGATTTTGCCATCTTTGATTACGCCGACTGACATTCCGGGAACGTCGAAAGTTTTTAAAGTATTCTGAATAAGCTCGTCTAATTTTTTCTCTTCAACCTGCGAAAACGCGAAAAAGGAAAGAAATACAAAGACAAATGAAAATTTCTGCGTCATTATTTTTTAAAATTTCACAAATTTAAACAATTCGTGATTATTAGCTACCTTTGATCTTTCAAAATAAACGCTGAAAATTGACCAAAATTCTTCTACTTTCCGACACACATTCTTACATCGACGATCGTATTCTGGAATATGCTAAAAAGGCTGACGAGATCTGGCACTGCGGAGATTTTGGAAGTTTTGAAATCATCGAAGCACTCGAAAAAATAAAGCCTCTGAAGGGTGTGTACGGAAATATTGACAATGCTAAAATACGGTCAGAGTTTCCTGAAGTGAACCGTTTTATTTGTGAAAAAGTGGAAGTTCTGATGATTCATATCGGTGGATATCCCAACCGATATTCTGCACTGGCAAAGCAGGAGATTTCGGAAAAAACGCCAAAACTTTTTATTTCCGGGCATTCACATATTCTGAAAGCGATGTATGACGATAAATTCAAACTTCTTCATCTGAATCCCGGCGCGTGCGGAAAACAGGGTTGGCATAAAATGCGCACGATGATGCAGTTTGTAATTGATGGAGAAGAAATAAAAGACCTTCAGATTATCGAATTGGGATCTAAAACAAGTGTCTGAAATTGACTGAATTTTAAAATAAGCGAACAATCTTTAAGAGGAAAATAGCCCTGATTGCAGCGGTTACCCCGGAACAGACGCTGGAATAAGCGATGGCGTGAGGAGTATAAGCGGAAAGCAGGTTCCCGGCTACTAAAAAATAAAATAACAATGAAAATCGGCGATAAAGTCTCGGTGGTGGATGAAGATCTGAGCGGAATGATCACCTCGGTAAAAGAAAATATAATCGTTTTTAAGGACGAATATGGTTTTACGCATCAATATCCGGCGCAGAAAGTGGTTCCGAAAAATGCCGATCTGTATGCCGGCGTTCCAATCGTAAAAAAGGCAGAACCCCGAAAAAATATTTCGAAAAAGCACGATAAAAGTCCGATGGTTTTGGATCTGCACTTTCAGCATCTGGTAAAAAATCCGCATGATTACGACAGTTTTGAAAGGCTCTTTATTCAGAAAGAAAGGCTGATCGAAACTCTAAATTTCTGCCGTAAAAACAACCTGAAAAAGCTGGAAATTATCCACGGAATAGGCGACGGCGTTTTGCAGCGGATGGTTTGGGACGTGCTTGAAAGCCAGACGAATCTTGATTTTTACAATAAAGACATCCTTCACCATCAGTCGGGCGCCGTACTGGTAGATTTTCACTAAATTTGCAGCGATCGCCTATGAAAACACTTACTTTACTTTTCACAAAAGACGGACTGACCGCTCAATTTGCCAAAAACAAAAGCGTCACCGAGCAGACTCATTATTTCGGAAGCGAAGAATCTTCAGAAAATTTTGTTGCCGAAAAGCTTGATGAGATTTTGCAAAAAGATAGATTTGATGAGATTTCTGTGATCTCTGCGCTCAATCATTTTACGCTGATGCCGGAAGGTTTTGCCGATCACGACGCCGGTTTTGAACTGATTGCATACAATGCGCCGGCCAGTAAAGACAATGAAGAACTGATGCTTTCAATTAACAAAAAGTTTAAGGTTCAGTTTTATTATACTTTTCCCAAAGAGTTTTATCAGAGAATTAAAAGTCTGGAGATTCCCGTAAGATTTAATTTTTCGGGAGAAAAATTTCTGAACCAGATCAATAACCGAAGCGGAAAGGAAATTCACATCAACCTTTATCATCAGCAGTGCGAATTTTTTGCGCTCGAAGATAAAAAAGTGATCCTTTATAATAATCTCGATGTAAATTCGGAGGTTGATTTTCTTTATTTCATCATGTTTACGCTCAGCAAAATCGGTTTTGGCATAAGCGAAACGCACTTTTTTGTGTATGGCGAAACAACAGAAAATGAAACTTTCATCTCCGAACTTCAGAAGTTTGTGCAGCATTTAAAAATCGTTTTCGACAATTTGCCGAAGAAGAATTTTATCTTAAATTAGTTTCAAAACTGCAGAAATCATTTTAAAACTGCTGTTTTACCGTTCAAATAAATCTAAAATCTTATGTACAGAATAATCGCCGGCAAATGGAAAGCCAAGAAGATTTTGGCGCCAAAACATTTCGACGTACGGCCTACAACAGACTTTGCGAAAGAAGCGCTTTTCAGCATTCTTGAAAATAAATACGACATGATCTCGAGCTCTGTGCTCGATCTTTTTGCAGGAATCGGCTCCATCACATTCGAATTTGCCTCGCGGGGCTGCGAAGATGTGACTTCTGTGGAACTAAATCCAAAACATATCGCGTTTATTAACACCACTGCCACAGAACTCGGAATGCAGCTGCAGATCAATACGCAGCGTGGAGATGTGTATGACTGGCTGAAGAAATTCAGAAACAAAAAATCGTACGAAATCATTTTTGCGGACGCTCCGTTTGAGACCGACGAAAAAAAATACCAGGAACTTATCTCACTCGTTATTCATAATAAATATCTGAAACCCAACGGTGTTTTGATTATCGAGCATCAAAGCAGAATGAAACTCGATCATCCCAACTATCTGGAGACCAGAAAATACGGAAATGTTGCTTTTAGTTTTTACCGCCCGAATGATGAAGAACACACAGATCAGGAAAATTAATTTCCTGATTTTTTTTGCAGTTTGGTTCGGTTTTTAATGGTGAAGATGTGAACACTCAACACCTTTAAAATAAATTACAAATGAATTTTCTTGAAAAAATGAAAAAGCGCTATGCTGTAAAAAAGTACAACGCTGAGCAAAAAGTAAGTGATGAAAAATTAGCACAATTAAAAGAGATTTTGCGTCTCAGTCCGTCGTCGATCAACAGTCAGCCGTGGCATTTCGTGTTCGTGAAAGATGAAGAAATCAAAGCCAAACTGGCGAAAGCTTCGATGACCAATGAAGAAAAAATCAACGAGAGCACTGCATTGATTGTCTTTCAGGTCTACAAAGAAACCGCGGAATTTGAGAATCACATCAAAGAAAATCTTGCAAAAGAAGCCGTAGCCTATTATGATAAAATGGTAAAACCTCATGGTGAAGATTTTATCCGAACATGGCTCACAGCGCAGGTCTACCTCGCAATCGGCGTCGCACTTACAGCTTGTGCCGAGATGGAAATCGATGCAACGCCAATGGAAGGCATTGAACCGGAAAAGTATGATGAGATTTTAGGTGAGGAGAAATTCAGAACTTTGGCGGCGATGTGCGTCGGTGTAAAACATGAGGAAGATAAAAATCATCCTGACAGAACGCCGAAAAGCCGACTTCCGCACGAAAAAGTTTTTACCGAAATCTAATAATTTAAGAATTGCTTCGGGAAAATCTACAGAACTTTAAATTCTAAGTCGATGGTTTTTCCGAAGAATTTTTTTGATATTTTCTCAAAGTTTTTGGTAATATCTGAAAGGTAAAAATGATAATTCGGCTTCGGGTTGTGCTTATTCAGCAAATTATATTTATCTAAAATCGTCGAAAGATGATTGGCTACAATATTTGGTGAATCGATTACTCTCACGCGGTTTCCGTAATACTGCTTGATTTCGTCAAGTAATAAAGGATAATGTGTGCAGCCTAAAATCAGCGTTTCAATATTTTTGAGTTTGCTGTTACTGAGATAGTTGTAAATAATTGCATGCGTGATCGGATGATTTTTAAATCCTTCTTCAATCGCGGGAACCAATAGAGGCGTCGCGAGCTCGTCCACTCTTATAAAACGGTTATTCTTGCGGATGCTCTTCTTATACAGACCGGAATTTACCGTCGCTTTAGTCGCAATCACACCCACATTATTGTGAATTTCAAAGGCCACTTTTTCAGCAACAGGATTGATTACATCAATCACGGGAACTTTTCCGGCAACTGAATGAACGACATCCTGAAGCGCATTTGCTGTGGCTGTATTGCAGGCAATCACAATTGCTTTGCAGTTTTGAGACAGCAGAAAATTGGTAATCTTTGTAGAATATTCTATGATCGCTTCCTTCGATTTTTCGCCGTAGGGAAGATGCTTGGTATCGCCAAAATAGATCAGATCTTCGTTAGGAAGCAGTCTTTTGATTTCTTTGGCGACGGTGAGACCACCTACTCCGCTATCAAAAATACCGATCGGCTGACTGGGAGAGAGATGAGAATAATTCTGTTTGTGGGTCTTCAAAATATAGTTTTTGATGATGCAAAAATAATTTAAATTTTAACATCAAAAAAGCATCTCAGAAATTAAGGTTTAACGGTAATTTTATAGATTTTGCTGAAGTCACCTTTTTTAATGGTGAGGATGTAACTTCCTGCAATCAAATCTGAAACTGGCACTGTATTTTTCCCTTGCTTTAAAACAAGGTGTTTTTCACCAATTATTCTTCCGTCAAAAGTAATTATCTGAAGATCGGCACTTCCCGTTAGTTTATTTTCATTCACAAAAATCTCAAGCTGATGGAATCCGACTGGATTTATAACTGATAATCCCGTTGCTTTTAATGCTTCATTTTTTACCGCTAAAACCAACGGCGAACTCAGCGCACTGAAGGCATTTACCCTTCCATAACCGTGATATTTATCAAAGCCAAAAGTATCTTCGGATGGCAAACCTTTTTGATCTTCTGCCGTAGACTGCAGAATACTTCGCACCTGTGCAGGTGTAAGTGAAGGATTTTTAGAAAAAATAAGCGATGCGATACCAGCGACAAGTGGTGTCGCCTGAGAAGTTCCTCCCCAATATGAACTGTAAGAATTGCTCGTATCGAAGCCCAAACCGTAGATGAAATTTCCCGGCGCAACGACATTAATATGATTTCCGTAATTACTGCCGGAAGTTGCACTCCAGAAAAACGGCTGCGTTCTTTTGTCGTTTGCGTCAGTCGAGCCTACAGCAATCACGTTGTCGTAGAGCGTCGAATAAGCCGCCGGATAATTGGCAACCTCGTTATTATTATTCATCATACAGACCACCAAAAGCACCTGACTGTTTTTCAGACTTAAAATAGCATTTGACAAAACAGAAGAGGATGAAGTTCCTCCAATCGACATAGAAATAACTTTCGCGCCATTTGCAGCCGCATAATACATGCTGTTTGCCATGTTCGCATAATTCCCGGAATTGGCCGAATTTAAAACTTTCAGCGGCATTATTTTGCTGTTCCAGTTAACGCCGGTGTAGCCTTTAGAATTGTTTGCGATGCTTCCGATAATTCCTGTACAGTTGGTTCCGTGCCCGTGATCATCCGACGGATTATTGTCGTTATTTACCCAATCCCAACCTTGAAAATCGTCAATCAGACCGTTGTTATCGTTATCAATTCCGTCTGGGATTTCTGACGCTTTGTTCCAGATCCTCGCCTGAATATCTTCATGTGTGAGGTTCAGTCCACTGTCGGCAACAGCAATAATCAGGTTTGGATTTCCGGTTTCGATATCCCATGCAAGTTCCATATCGACGTCTGCATCAAGAGTCGTTGTCATGCCTGTCTGCAGGAAATTTCCTGTGTTATACAAACCCCATTGTCTGTTGAGAAAATAAGTATCATTTGGAATGTTTAAATTTTCCTCAGCAGCTTTCACACCGGCACCGTGCGAGATAAAATTCGGCTCTACAAAATCTATATTGGATAGCAGCTGATACGTTTTCTGTAAAAGCAAAACATCAGAATCGCTTTTGAATTCCAAAAGAAACGTTTTCGTTGCATCAGAATTTCCGATGGGTAAAATCCTTTTTAATTCATGGATTCGGTTTAAAGAATCTAAGGATTTATAACCAGTTTTCAGCTGCGTGAAATTTATTTTTTCGCCTTGCGTAACCTCATTTTTTATTTTAACCAATAACTGATTTCTTTCGAATTCCTGCGCAGAAACTCCAGTTAAAATAAATATTGCTACAACAGACAGTAGATTTTTCATCATTAAATTTTACTTAGATATTGCTGATAAATTTATACAAAAAACCGCACATCTCAATCAACCTAATTAAATTTATACCATGAAAAGATCAGAAGCAATTCCGTCAGCTGAAAACCATTTTTCTTCCGGAATTTTGAGATAATTGTTTTCAATAACCAAAGACTCTGAATAAATTTTTGACTTAATATTCATAATTAATTTCTCAAAAATATCAGCGGAGAAATCAGTTTTTAGGCGATCCATTGAAACTCCTTTTTTTGTTCTGAGACCAATCATCAGCATTTCATTGAAATGTTCTTTTTCTGTCAGAATTTCATGCTCTTCAGGAAGATTCGAAGCAGCGATCTGATCGATATATTTTTTATTATGGGCAACATTCCAGCTTCGGCGGTCGCTTCCATTGAAAGAATGTGCAGAAGGTCCGATGCCAAGATATTCTTTGCCTTCCCAATACGCAGAATTGTGTCTCGAGTGCATTCCAGGTTTTCCAAAATTGGAAATTTCGTAGTGTTCATAACCGTTTTCACTAAGAAAATCGGTCATAAAAATAAATTCGTCATGCTGAACTTCTTCTATGGGACCGACTACTTTTCCGCTGCTGATCCAGCTTTCTAATGCTGTTTTAGGCTCGACTGTTAAGGCATACGCTGAAATATGAGGAATCTCCAGAGCTAAAGTTTTTGCAAGATTCTGCTTCCAGATTTCCAAGTTGGAAGTTGGCGAGCCGTAGATCAGATCGATGCTGATATTACTAAAACCAAAATCCTGAGATCGTTTTATAGAATCTTCTGCTTCGGAGGCATTGTGCGCGCGGTTCATCAGTCTAAGATCTTCATTAAAAAAACTTTGCGTACCAATAGAAAGTCTGTTGACAGCCGTTTTAGACAAACCAGAAAGAAAATTTTTATCCAGATCATCCGGATTCGCTTCCAGTGTAATTTCAATATCAGAACTGAAAGAAAAATATTTTAAAACCTCATCGATTATTGAATTCAGATCATCTGTTGAAAGAATGGAAGGCGTGCCACCACCAAAATATAGAGATTTAATATCACGGTTTTGGAGAAAATCTTTTCTGAGGAAAATTTCTTTTTTAATTGCAGAAACCATTTCATCTTTAAGATTATAAGATGTTGAAAAATGAAAATTGCAGTAGCTGCATTTCTGTTTGCAAAAAGGGATGTGAATGTAGATCATAAAAAAAAGAGCTCTGAAAAATTTCAGAGCTCAAATGTATTTAATTTAAATAAGATTAGTATCTAAATCCTCGGTGATTGATAAAGTTGTCGAAGTTGTATCCAAGACCGATCATGAAGCTGTTTCCACCATACTCCTGAATGTCTGACATCCCAAGGTTGTATGTAGCACCGATCATGAATTTATTGAAACGTACCTTTACAATTGGAGAAATACTCAGCTGCTGGTTATCAAATCTGTTCTGAACACCTCTGAAACTCGCTCCGAAAGAGAACGCATTGATGTCGTTTGAGAATGTTGCCATCAAATTCAAGTCAAGAAGTCTCGTAGAATTTGTATTAAGATTAATCAAAGCAGAAGGTGTGATCGCGATATTGTCTGCAATCTTCCAGTCATATCCTAAGTTTAAGAAAAACTTAATCGGAGAAGGCTCTACGTTGTTTACAATAGACTCGTCGTTACTCAAAGCGATATCGTTTACCGAAACACCACCGAATAAACCTCTGTACGTTGCAGCCAAACCGAAGTTTGCATACACCATAAAGATATTACTCTCATTGCCCTGAAGCAAAGGATCGAAACCGTCTTCTGTATTAATTTTAGAATAATCAAAATTCATATTGTAAAAATTAACACTGGTACCGAAAGAGAACTGATCTTTTCTGTCACCCTCACTGCTTAATGGGATAAAATAAGATCCTCCGACCGTGATACCGTTTGCAGAAATAGGTCCGTTACTGTCTCTGAAGGCAGAAATACCTGCTCCTACTCTGTCAAAAATATTAGCATTAATCCCCACAGACTGTACATTTGGAGATTCGCTGAATTTTGAAAATTGTTGTTGATAATTTAGGTTAAGTTGTACGTAGTCTGTTTTACCGTATTGAGCAGGGTTGAACAGGAACTCACCATCCAGAAGATATTGCTGATAATATGGTAATGATTCTTGTGCTTTGTATGCATTCGACAAAAGAGCTAAACATACGATAGCATATAGTTTTCTCATAACAAATCTTGATTTCAATTCAACAAATATAAAAAAATTCTCAATATATATTTAGTTTTCCAAATAATTTCTCCATTTTTTTACGGCATCTGCCATATCATGTGGCATTGAGCTTTCAAAATACAAATCCTGCTTTGTGGTAGGATGAATGAAGCCTAACGTATGAGCATGCAGCGCATGACGAGGCAGTATATCGAAAACATTTTTTATAAACTGCTTATACTTAGGAAGATTCACTCCGCGGAGAGGCGTATGACCTTCGTAGCGCTCATCATTAAAGAGTGTATGTCCTATGTGTTTAAAATGCGCGCGAATCTGATGCGTTCTTCCTGTTTCCAGTTTACATTCTACCCAGGTCATATATTTAAATCTTTCTAAAACCTTATAATGCGTCACGGCGTGCTTTCCCTGGCTGCCATCGGTGTATGTATGCATCTGCATCCTGTTTTTCGGGTGGCGGCCGATGTGACCGGTAATGGTGCCTTCGTCTTCTTTCATATTTCCCCAGACAAAAGCCCAGTATAATCGGCGTGTTTTCCTTTCAAAAAACTGTTTGGCAAGAAAACTTAGTGCATATTCATTTTTGGCTATCACTAAAAGTCCGCTCGTATCTTTATCAATACGGTGAACCAAACCAACGCGGTCGAGATCAGATTTGGAACCGTTTTTTTCGAAATGAAAAGCTAACGCATTCACCAATGTTTTATCCCAGTTTCCGAAACCTGGATGCACAACCATTCCGGGTTCTTTGTCGACAACCACAAGATCATCATCTTCGTAGACAATATTCACTGGAATATCCTGCGGAACGATAACATTCAGTCTTGGCGGATGCGCTAATAACAGCGAAATCTGATCGCCTGGCTTCACACGGTAGTTCTGCTTTACAATCTGTCCGTTTACAACTACATTTCCGGCGCGGCAGGTTTGTGAAATTTTATTCCGTGAAGAATTCTGTCTGAAATTCTGAAGAAATTTATCAATTCTTAAAGGTTCCTGTTTTGGATCTACCGTAATATTCACATGCTCGTACAGACCTTTATTTTCATCCATTTCGGCTTCGCCGGCTTCAGAAAACTCGTCAAATTCATCCTGTTCGTCTATCATGGCTGCTGTATATAAAAGGCTCCAACAGAAAGTTGAAGCCTGATTTTATTTAAAATTATTATTCTTTTAAAATTAATTAACCACTTTTTTGGCTTTTGGCTTATCAGCAGTGGTTTTTGTTGCGTTATCGACAGACTTGACAGGAGTTTTCGTTATATCGGTTTTCGTTGCTGCCGGCGTTGTCTTAGCTGGTGTAGCAGCGGTTTTTGTCACGTCATTTTTCATTACCGTTGTCGTTTTTGTTATCACCGGAGACACTTTTGTCGCGTCTGCTTTAGGTACATCTTTTCTTGGTGCAGGAATGACCGGCTCATTGATAGGTTCAGGAATTACCGGAACTTCTTCATACCGTATCGGCGCAAGCGTCGTATCAATTTTCATTCGGTACATCGAATTCAGCTGATCAATTCTTAACCTCATCTCGGCTGGTGTTTTTTTACTTGCCCAAAGGTCAATCTGCATTCCCTGATCCCGCGCATCACCTGAAGCCGGATCCTGATAATAGACAATGTTAGAATCGTCCTGTCCTCCATCTTCATGCTCCACAACACCCACTTCAAAAAGATTTCTGCCAATCACCGCTTTCGCTTCACCTACTGTTAATCCTACAAGATTTGGAATGACAATATTTCGCATAGGCCCGGAACCTACGACTACATCAATAACTGAGAACCGAGGAATTTTGGACCCAGGTTTTATAACATTTCCTTTAAATAAAATTCTTAAAACCGCATCTTTTTGTATGCTCGGCTCAAAAATCGTATCGCCAACCTTCAAACCAACCTGATCCAAACGCTGAAATGCCAGACCAGAATATTTATTGATTACATCCGGAATCGCCACCGGAGCCCAGCTTTTAGGATTAACTTTAATGGTAATTGCACGCCCGTTTTTCACACGCGAACCTGGCGACGGAGAAACCTGTAAAACCTGTAGCGGTCGGAATCTAGGATCATATTTAAAGCTGTCGACTTCATAATCGAGGCCAGCGTCATCTAAAATTCTTACCGCATCGTGAATAGATTTATTCACCACATTGGGCACAGGAATTTCCTGTCCGTGATTGGTATGATACTCCAGCCAGCGGAAAGTGAGATACACCAAACCAATGAAAACGCCGATGGCGAGAAGAAGATTTGCAAGAACTTTCCAATTGAAAAGCGATTTAAGCATAGTATAAAATACTTGAATTATACGGCAAATATAGCTATTAATTTTATATTGCACTTTTGGGCAGCAGAGAATTCGTGCGAGTTTCAAAAATTTTAAAATCAGCATTTCAGATGTTTTAAAATCATTAAATTTGCCCGTATCGATACCAAATTTTATGAGCAAAAAACACGTAGCCGTGGTAATGGGCGGCTATTCTGACGAGTATAAAGTCTCGCTGAAAAGCGGTCAGCTGATTTTCGATTCGCTGGACCGCGATCTCTACCATGTCTACAAAGTCATTATTTTGAAAGACGAATGGTTTTTCCTAAGTGAAAATGATGAAAAAACAGCCATTGATACAGGTGATTTTTCGGTAAATCTTGAAAACGGCGAAAAGCTCAAATTCGACGTCTGCTTTAATATCATTCACGGTTCGCCGGGCGAAAACGGAATTCTGCAGGCATACTGGGACGCGATCGGACAAAAATATACCGGCTGCGACTTTTACCAGAGTGCGCTTACTTTTAATAAAAAAGACACGCTGGCTGTGCTTTCAAAATACGGAATTCCTTCTGCGAAAAGTATTTATTTAAGAAAAGGTGATGAGATCGACGAAGAAAATATCATCAGCGAACTGAGCCTGCCACTTTTCGTAAAACCCAACCAAAGCGGTTCTTCTCTCGGTATCTCGAAAGTAAAACAGCAGTCTGAACTGGCTTCTGCGATTGAAATTGCATTTAAAGAAGATGATGAAATATTAATTGAAAGTTTTCTCGACGGGATGGAAGTTTCTGTCGGTGTCATCGATTTTAAAGGCGAAACCATTGTTCTCGGCATTACGGAAATTGTTCCGCAAAACGAATTTTTTGATTACGAAGCCAAATACGAAGGCGCATCCGAGGAAATTACACCGGCCAGAATAGATGATGAAACAAGAATAAAAGTTGAAGAAATTTCGAAAAAAGCATACGAATCTCTTGGCATGAGCGGATTTTCCCGCAGCGAATTTATCCTGATGAACGGGACGCCATATATGCTTGAAATGAATACCAACCCGGGATTTTCTCCCGCGAGTATTCTTCCTCAACAGGCAAAAATCTACGGTATTTCTGTAAAAGATCTTTGCGGTAGTGAGGTTGAAAAGGCTTTAAATAAAATTTAGAAATTCGAATTTTGGGTTTAAAGCTCTTCATTATAATTAATAACTTATAATTATCTACGCATGAAAATTGCTGTTTTCCCCGGATCTTTTGACCCGATTACGCTTGGACACTACGATATTATAGAACGTGCGGCGGCACTTTTTGACAAAGTGATCATCGCCATAGGACAAAATTCGCAGAAAAAATATATGTTCCCGATCGAGAAACGCATGGAATTTATCCAAAATTCTGTCGCAGAATTTCCGAATGTGGAAGTCGATTTTTTTGAAGGTTTAACCGTTGATTACTGTTTTGAAAAAAACGCGCAGTTTATCCTTCGCGGACTTAGAAATCCTGCCGATTTTGAATTTGAAAAAGCCATTGCACATACCAACCGCACTTTGGCGCACCGCAAGCTGGAAACCGTTTTCCTTCTCACCTCTTCGGGGAAATCATTTATCAGCAGCAGTATTGTGCGCGAAATCATCAACCATGGCGGCGAATATGAGCTTCTTGTTCCGGATGCCGTTCGTGTTAAAAAAAAGAAATAGGTATAGGTTTAGAAAATTTTTAACTACCAATTACCTATTACCCAAATAAAAATGCACGAGCAGTTTAATTTTATCATTGAAGTTCTGGGCACGATTTCCTTTGCAATGTCGGGCAGTTTTGCGGCGATGCAGCGGCGACTTGATCCTTTCGGGGTTTTGATTATTGCTTTTGTAACCTCTGTGGGCGGCGGAACGGTGAGAGATCTACTGCTGGATATTCCGGTTTTTTGGATGCATGATCTCCTCACCTGCGGACTTATTCTCGCGACGAGTTTCTTCTCCATGATATTCAAATCGGTAGAAAAGAACTTCAAAGTCACGCTCTTTATTTTCGACAGTTTTGGGCTTGGTTTATTTACCATTATCGGTATACAGAAAGGTCTTGGCGCCGGAATCCACCCTTTAATCTGCATCGGGCTGGGAACGATTACCGGTTGTTTTGGCGGTATCATCCGCGATATTCTTCTTAATAGAATTCCCCTCATTTTCAGGAAAGAAATCTATGCAAGCGCCTGCATCGTTGGAGGTGCAACGTTTTTACTGCTTACCAGTTACAGCGGACTTTCGCACACGATTATTCAGATTTTTACGATTTTGATGATTGTTTCCATCCGCACTTTAGCCGTAAAATACCACTGGCAGATGCCGAAATTTTATGGTTACGAGCAAAATTCTGAAATGTAAATTTATTATAAAAAAAAGCCGCAAATAAAATCTGCGGCTTCATATTTTAAAACTTCCCTCTGTTTCTCATATTGGGATTGTGAATGTGCTTCTGCATCGTCGGCATTTTCAGCTGGTCTTTCAGCATTTTGATCTGGTCGGTCATCATTCCGGCAGAATCGAGGCGTTTGGCTTCATCCAGAAGTTTTTGTCCTTCCTGTCTTCTTCCTCTTGAGATCGCTCCTGCAGCAAGATTTAAAGTCGCCATTGCGCGGTCGTGTTTCATATTTAAACCATAATCGAGCGCTTTTTTCATTAAAGGTTCCACTTTCGTCGGCTGATCCTGCGCCAGAACCAAACCCTGAAGATAATGGAAATATCCGTACTGGTTTTTGTGAAGCTGTGCTTTGTAATCAGTGATGTTATTTAGGAATTTTGAAGCTTTCAACATATCCTGCTTACGCAACTGCCAAAAAGCCAAAAGAATATTTTCATTTTTAAAAAAGAGAAAAATCGGGATCGCAGACAATAAAAAAACCACGATTCCCCAACCGAGATTTCTGGTAAAAAACATCATATAAAGTCCGCCTGCGATCAAAATTGCTGCGACTGCTATTTTTATGTACTTATTCATGCTAAATTTTCGAGGTGTAAAGATAATATTTTTCGGAGCTTTGCCGAAATGGATTAATTAAGAAAATATTAAATCAGATTAAGCTCTCGGCAGCTTTCTTTCATACGTCTGAAAACAGTACCCATACTGATGTTTTTCGTCTTTTTCGTGACATTCTTCTGAAGTTTTTTCCCAGATTTTAAGATCAATTTTCGGGAAGAATGTATCAGCTTCGACAGATGCTTTTACCACAGTAACTTCTAAGCGGTCCGTAAGTTCCATGGTTTGTTCGTAGATATTTCCTCCGCCTATGATGGCAATGTTTTCATCTATTTTTTTGGCAAATTTTAAAGCTTCTTTAATGCTTCCGACAATTAAAATACCTTCCTGAAACCAGTCTTTTTTGCGCGAAACCACAATATTGGTACGGTTAGCTAAAGGTTTTCCTATGCTCTCAAAAGTTTTGCGGCCCATAATAACCGGATGGCCGGTGGTGATTTCTTTAAAATGCTTAAGATCGTTTGGAAGGTGCCAAAGCATTTGATTATCAGCTCCGATGCCGTTGTTCTCGCCCATCGCCACTACAATTGTCGTCATTACTTTTGATTTTCGGCAAAATTAGTACATAATTTGTATATTTACGTAGCACAAAAAATATTAAAAATTTAAACTATGAAAAACAAAGGCTGTTTCAGCGCGGGCACGATTGGTATTGCACTTCTCGTAATTGTCGGAATTTTATTTTTCTGGGGGAAAAGCGGATACAATAATTTCGTTGCCAAAGAACAGATCGTGAATGAAAAATGGTCGAATGTACAGACGGTTTATCAGAAAAGAGCCAACCTCATCCCAAATCTTGAGCGTACTGTAAAGTCGTACTCGAAATTTGAGCAGGAAACTTTAACGCGTGTCATCGAAGCGAGATCTAAAGCAACTTCTATCAACATCGATCCGGCAAATCTTACTGAGCAGGATTTAGAGAGATTTCAGGCGGCACAGGGGCAGTTATCCGGTGCTTTAAGCAGATTGATTGCAGTTGCAGAATCTTATCCAAACTTAAAAGCGGATCAGCAGTACATCAATTTCCAGCGCGAATATATTGCGATAGAAAATAGCATCCGTACAGAAACCGTTTATTACAATGCTTCTGCGCGTGACTATAATACTACGATTAAGCAATTCCCAAATAACATCTTGGCCAACTTTACCAATTTTAAAGAAAAGCCATTGTTTAAAGCAGAAGCCGGAGCAGAAAAAGCACCTGATGTTTTCACAGAATAAATGAGCGGTTACCTTTCAGAAAAAGATGTCGCGTCGCTTGTTGACGCCATAAAATCTGCAGAAGAAAATTCTACAGGCGAGATTCGTGTGCATATCGACAGCAGCACGCACGAAAATCATGCGAAAGCGGCGTACGATATTTTCAATTCTCTTGAAATGACGAAAACCAGAGACCGGAATGCTGTTTTGTTTTATATCAATTTTAAAGCAAAATACCTAACGATCATTGGAGATGAAGGCATTCACAAAAAGGTTCAGCAAAGTTTCTGGGATCACCTTCACGATTTTATCACACGTGAATTTTCTAAAGGAAATTACGGCAAAGCCCTTAAAAGCGCAGTTTTGGAAACAGGCATTGAGCTTAAAAAATATTTTCCCGTAACGGGAAATCATCACAACGAATTGCCCAATGAAGTTACTTTCAGCTAAATATATTTTCTTTTTTTTCGCTCTTTTCTGCAGTATTTTTCTGCGGGCGCAGTATGCGATTCCGGAAAAACCTGCTGTACTTTATCCGGTTTACGATGAAGCCAATCTTCTTTCTGAACAGGAAAAAAGCAGTCTGAATGAGAAATTAATCAAGTTCGCAGATTCTACCTCTACCGAAATTGAGGTGATCATCATTCCTTCTACAAAAGGTGAAGATGTAAATTATCTCGCGACGATGTTTGGTGAAAAATGGGGAATTGGCAAAAAAAATGTTGATAATGGCGTGGTTTTCCTGATCGCAAAAGACGACCGCACCATGTCGATACAGCAGGGCCGAGCGGTGGAACAATATCTTACAGCTTCCGTAGCAGGTCAGATTTTAGATTATATCGTGACACCAAATTTCAAAAAAGGTATGTGGTATAACGGCATCGAAGGCGGTACGAATGCGATTATGGAAGCCGTACAGGGAAAATTCAAGCCTCAGGTTACAAAAAAAAGCAGTAAAACCAATATTACCACTATTGTTATAATCTGCTGCGTGATTTTTATCATTTTGTATATGCTTTTTGGAAAAGGCGGTGATGACGACGATGGTGATTCTACTATTACCCGACGCGGAAGAAAAAGATATTCCGGGGGATTTTTCCCGTTTCCTTTCCCGGGAAGTTTTGGCGGTGGCGGATTTGGTGGCGGAAGTTCAGGCGGAGGCGGTTTTGGAGGATTCGGCGGAGGCGGAAGTTTCGGAGGCGGAGGCGCTTCGGGAGGCTGGTAAAACTTATTACTATGAATAAATCAAATCTGATCAAAAATTTCCCGCTGATTATCCTAATGCTCAGTTTTGGTTTATTTAAATCTCAAAATTCTGAAGCTTTATTTAATTTCCCAGGGTATGATGATATGATTGGAAAAACATTCTCCGTTGAACAATTTTCCAGTACAAACGATGAGAATTTTTCCTTTGAAAATCTTTCAGGAAAACCTACGGTTATTAATTTTTGGTCAACAATCTGCGAGCCGTGTATTGAAGAAATGCCACATCTCAACAATCTTTATCAGGAATTAAAAGATTCTGCGCACTTCATTGGCATAACATTTAGTACAAAAGAGAATGTAGAGAAATTCCTTCTGAAGCACAATTTTTTGTTGGATCTTATCACCAACGCCGATTATAAATTAATTGAGCAAAACCGCATTACTCGTTTTCCGATGACGATAATTTTAGATAAAGATCAGAAGATCGCGTATGTTTTAGGTAAAGTGAATGCAGAAAATGTTGAGCTTATCAAAAAGGAACTGAAGAAATAAATTCTTCAAACCCCAAAAAGTATGAAGAAAACCCTTACTGTTTTTGCACATCCGTATCTTGAGCATTCCAATTCAAATGTAGAATTGATCAACTTTTACGTGCGCCATCAGCATTATACACTGCGCGATCTGTACGAAGAATATCCCGATTTTCATATTGCCGCATTCCGCGAGCGGAAAAGAATTAAAAATTACGACCGTTTTATTTTCCAGTTTCCATTGATCTGGTTCGGAATGCCACCGTTACTAAGACTTTGGATCGATGAAGTTTTCGACCGGAACTGGCTCAATGAAGGCGAAGAAAATCCACTCGAAGGAAAGGAAGTTTTTATCGTCGTGACGACTGGCGGAAAAGAACGCTCATATAGTCGCGAAGGCACCTATCATTATACAGTAGAAGAATTAATAAGCGGCCTCATCGTTTCATTAAAAGTTTTTAAAGCCGTTATTAAAGAGATCGTGATTGTTTACGATGCAAATAAACTGACGAAAAAAGAAATCATCAGGCAAAAACAGCGATTTGCCCAATTACTAAACCAAGAATAAATGGAATCAAGCATAGCAATGAATACACTTCTGTTTCTGGGCGTTGCCATCGTGATGGTTCCGCTGGCGAAGAAACTCGGGTTGAGCTCAGTGATCGGCTACATTTTTGGAGGTATAATTATCGGTCCTTACGTTCTAAAACTCACTGGAGACGTTAATGACATTATGCATGCCAGTGAATTTGGAGTAATTATGCTTCTTTTTCTCGTAGGTCTGGAACTCGAACCGCGCAAGTTCTGGGAAATGCGGAAGAAAATTATTGGACTTGGTTTAACACAGATGGCCTTGACGATTGTCATCTTATTTACAATTTTCATGACGGTTGGCTGGTCTACCAATAAAGCTTTGGCGGTTGCAATGTGTTTTGCTCTTTCTTCTACAGCCATCGTTTTACAGACTTTACAGGAAAAAAACAGTTTCAAAACAGTTTCCGGTGAGGCGTCATTTTCTACCTTGCTTTTTCAGGATATTGCAGTAATTCCCATTCTTGCAATTCTTCCGCTTTTGGCGCATTATAAAGTAAAAACCAACGAGAACGAAGTGCAGGTTTTGATTCAGAAACTTCCTGAATGGCTGCAGGCTGGAACCGTACTTCTCGGCGTTGCCGTTCTCATTCTCCTAGGTAAATATGTTTTCGTGCCTTTCCTTCGCTACGTTTCCCGCGCGGGAATGCCAGAATTGCTTACGGCTTCTTCCCTATTTTTAGTGATTGGAGTTTCAGAATTAATGATTTCGATCGGACTTTCGCCGGCTCTCGGAGCATTTTTGGCAGGCGTAATGCTTGCCAACAGCGAATTTCGGCATGAGTTGGAAGCGCAGATTGATCCTTTTAAAGGTTTGCTTCTCGCCGTTTTCTTTGTCAGCGTTGGTTCAACGATGAATTTTAAAGTCATTGCAGATGATGCTGTGTTTATTTTCTCAACGGTAATTACCGTTTTACTTGTTAAATTTATCGTCCTATACGCTATCGGGAAGTTTTACAAACTTGATAATCCCCAAAGTTTATTTTACGCTTTTGCGCTTTCCCAGGTCGGCGAATTTGCTTTCGTTTTAATTAATTATGCATCAGATTTATATCTTTTTGATACTAAATTAAATGCACAAATGATGGCTGTCACAGCAATCACAATGTGCATAACGCCGTTTTTACTGATTTTTAATGACAATGTTCTCACGCCGAGATTTATCAGAAAAATGCCTGATGAAGAAAGTGATTTCAGTATTCTCGACAGCGAAATCCGCAACAAAAAAATCATCATCGTCGGTTTTGGTCATTTTGGAAGCACTGTTGGAAGACTTTTAAAAGCAAATAAAGTGGCCGCTACTGTTCTTGACCGGGATGCAGACCGAGTGCAGTTGCTGAGAAGTTACGGCTTCAAAGTTTTTTATGGCGACGCGACGCGAATTCCCGTTTTGCGCGCTGCAGGAATTGATGATGCAGAAGTTCTACTACTCTGTCTTGATGCTCCTGATGACAATAAATTCGTTGCCGAGTATGTCCGCGAACACCATCCTAATATTAAAATTTTCGTCCGCGCAAAAAATAGAATTGATGCGTACACCTATTTAAATAACGGTATCGATAATATTTACCGCGAAACTCTGGGAACTGCGGTCGACATGGCGATCGACGTTCTTCACGAGACCGGAATGCGGAAATATTCTGCACGCCGAATGGGAAAACGTTTTATGGCAATCGATAAAGCCTCAATCCGCCGTCTCGCAAAGTCTGACAGCGATGAGGAAATGCGATTGTTCACCACACGCGAACTGCTTCAGCGTGAAGAAGATTTGCTGGCATTTGACAGCCTGAGTTTCGAGGTAAAAAACTGGGAAGAATCTCTGCCCGACGATGACGACGAGCAAGATTCAGATGATGAAATAGGTAAAAACAAAGCCTAGATTATTCTACGCTGACACTTCCACCACTACTTTCCTGCTTCTGTACGGCAACAGAATTGCCGCTTCGGTAAGCATTAATGCTCGCTCCGGAACTTGAAGTGGCATTGAGTTTTTCAGTAACAGTAATTTCAAGACTCGATCCGCTTGATGCGTCAGCTTTCAGTTCACGAACCGTAACATCTTTACCGGAAAGACTGCTGCCGGAAGAAAGTAGAATATCTGCTTTTTTAGATTTTCCTTTAATGTCAAGACTGGAGCCGGATGATGCATCAATTTTAAGATCATTCGACCAGATTTTTCCTTCAAAACTGCTGGAGCTGGAAAGGTCGATTTCCATATCGTTTGCTTCAATATCTCCCGAAAAAGATGATCCGCTGGAAAGATCAATATCCGTTTTATCCTGTGTGAATTTATCTTTAAGTGTAATACTTGCTGCTGAGTTGGCTTTAATTTTATCGAAATCTTTAGCGTAAATCATTGCTTTCACTTTCGCATTATTCATGATGCGGATGCCCCTTTTGTAATGAATGTAGACTTTGTCACCTTCCATCTCCACTAAAATTTCATCAATCAGATCAGATGGTGCAGTAATAACCACTTTCTCCGTATCAGATTTAATAATCTCCGCTTCTATCGATTGTGAAACTTCAATTTCGTCAAAATTTCCGGGAAATTCGCGCTCTTTCATCGAGCCTAAATCTTTCGTCGTCACATCCGGAAGCCATTGTGGTTTTTCTGCGTTGTCTTTGCACGAACTGAGAAATAATACGGCAGAAAAAAGGAATAGAGAATGTCTTTTCATAGCTAAGTTTTAAAGTTTTAATATCTTTACTAAAGTATGAATTTTGCAGGGACCGTTTCTGCAAAACTTTTTTTTAAAATAAAATTTATGAAAAATATTTCCGCTGCGTTTTTGATTTCAGCGCTGGCACTCAATCAATCCTGTACCACGACTATGAAGACGACACCGATTTCCACAGAAATTCCACAGCCAGACGCTGCTTTGGCAAACAATCCGCTGCTGATGAAAAGCAATCTTCAGTACGAAGCGCCAGAATTTGATAAAATTAAAGATGAGCATTTTAAACCTGCTTTTGATTTTGGTCTGAAACAACACGACGCCGAAATCCTGCAGATCGCGAACAATTCAGCTAAACCAACCTTCGAAAATACTTTGGTGGCTCTCGAAAAAAGCGGACAGAATCTGAAACGCGCCACCATCATCTTCGGAAACCTCACGAGCGCAAATACGAACCCTATTTTGCAGGCTTTAGATGAAGAATATGCTCCCATTTTCGCGGCACATCAGGATAAAATGATGCTTAATGAAAATCTTTATAACCGCATAAAAGCTATTCCGGAAAGCGGTTTGGATGCTGAAAGTAAAAAACTGCTGCAGTTTTACAAACAAAATTTTGAAATTGCCGGCGCCAATCTTTCTGCTGCAGATAAAGAAAAATTAAAGCAGATCAATCAGGAGCTTGCATCACTTTCTACGCAATATTCAAACAAACTTCTTGCAGCCAGAAAACAGGGCGGTGTTTTCTTTACCGATGCCAAAGAACTCGACGGACTTTCTGCCGACGAAATTGCCGCTGCTGCCAACGATGCAAAAAACGCAGGAAAAGCCGGACAGTATTTACTTGCACTCCAGAATACGACGCAGCAACCTTTGCTTCAGAATCTGAAAAACCGCGCAACACGCGAAAAACTTTTTAATGCTTCTTGGACACGTGCAGAAAAAGACGATCAAAATGACACCCGCGAAACCATTGAAAAACTTGCTGCTTTACGGCTGAGAAAAGCGCAGACTTTAGGCAAAAAAAGCTATGCTGACTGGAAACTCCAGGATCAGATGGCGAAAAATCCTGAAGCGGCAGTGAAGCTTATGAACCAACTAGCGACGCCTGCTGTGGAAACCGCAAAACGCGAAGAAAAGGATATTCAGGCTTTGATTGACAGACAGAAAGGCGGTTTCACAGTGCAGCCTTGGGACTGGAATTTTTACGCTGAGCAGGTTCGGAAAGAAAAATTTGACCTTGATGAAAATGAAATTAAACCCTATTTTGAAATCACGACAGTTTTGGAAAAAGGCGTTTTCTTCGCTGCAGAGAAATTTTACGGCTTGAAATTTAAGAAAAGAACCGATCTTCCGGTGTATCATCCGGATGTGGTTACCTACGAAGTCTTTGATCAAGACGGAAAATCGCTCGCCATTTATTACCTCGATTTTTACACCCGGGATTCTAAAAACGGTGGCGCGTGGATGAGCAATTTTGTGGAGCAGTCGTATCTTTTAGGTACAAAACCTGTGATCGTAAACTGCTACAATTACCAGAAACCCGCTGCCGGAAAACCTTCTCTGATCAGTTTTGATGATGTTACAACGATCTTCCATGAGTTTGGGCACAGCATTCACGGAATGTTTGCCAGCCAAAAATACCCATCACTTTCCGGGACAAGTGTGCCGCGCGATTTTGTAGAATTTCCTTCGCAGATCAATGAGCACTGGGCGCTCGACCCTGTGGTTTTAAAAAACTACGCGCTTCATTACAAAACACAGAAACCGATTCCGCAGGCTTTAGTTGATAAGATTAAAAAAGCTTCTACCTTCAATCAGGGTTACGCAACGACTGAACTCGTTTCTGCAGCAGCGCTCGATATGGACTGGCATTCGGTGACAAGCGACAGTCAGCTTCTGCCGGTTTTAGATTTTGAAAAACAGTCTTTGGCAAAGCACGGTTTCACACTAGCGACCGTTCCGCCGAGATATCATACGCCCTATTTTGCACACATCTGGGGTGGCGGATATTCGGCAGGTTACTACGCCTATCTTTGGTCTGAAACACTCGACAGCGATGCATGGGAGTGGATTATGAATAATGGCGGACTTACCAGAGCAAATGGAGACCGATTCCGAAAATACATTCTTTCGGTAGGCAATTCGGTGGATTTGAATCAGGCATTCCGTGATTTTACGGGCCACGATCCAGATATCAAACCGTTGCTGAGAAACAGAGGTTTTATTAAATAATATCTTTTTCATGATATCAAATACTGGAGCAAAGGTTTCAATCTTTATATTAGTCATTATTCTGACATCTTTTTCGTTTAAAAATAAAAGATTTCAAAATATTAATACACCCACTCATCATATTAAATCTGACACAATATCGGATTCGCTAAAAATCGAAATGGCGAAATATTGGGAAGAGGAAAAAAAATATTGGACATCACTTTGCGAAAAAGAAACCAAGAAAGCACAAAAAGATATTCTAAATAATGAATTAACATATGTCAACATTTCATGGAATCAAAATAATAAAGAGTTTTATAATTTATTAAAAGAAAATAATATTAAAGTAGATTCTGCATTACATTATTGTCTTGCTCCTGGTGAATTGCAACATTGCTATGCTAAGTTGATGGAAAATGAAATCAGCAAAAGATTTGGTCATAAATTCATAGATTCCTTAAGGTTACTTGCACAGAAACAGTATGTAAAAAATAATCCAAATAGAATTTTCACATTTATGGAATGTGATTATATCTCAAGATATCCAAATGATAATAATAAAAAAGATCTTTCAAAAAAAAGTATTAAAGATTTTTGGAGCAATGTGAGCTACCCGGAAGATTTTGAATTCAAAAAAGAAGTGTCATATTCTTATATGAGTGCAGCTTTTGTCATCTATAAAACCGGAGAAATATCAGATCTAAAAATTGATCTCTACTTCCAGAATAAAAAAAATTATAAATATTCTTCATACTTCACTAATCATCTTAAACAATTTGTTCAAAATACGAAATGGGTTCCTGCAACCAGCTTAGGAACAAAAGTAAACAGTGAGATGGACTTAACAATACACTTTAAATAACCATTAATTATGAAAAAATTAATTATCACGTCGCTGATCGTTGCATTTGGCAGCATTTCGGCACAGAAAGCAAAACCTCAAAGCAATAAAATCGATCCTAAACTGGTGGGAATGTGGAAGGGTGGCGAAAAAGACCAGCAAATAGCAGGAATGGAGAAACTTTGGGTAATGGACAGAAGAGCCGACGGCACTTTTGCCTTAATTTTCACCACTGTTGAAAACTGCGAAGTTGAACAGCATGTAGAAAAAGGACAATGGTGGATTGAAAACGGAGAATTTCACGAGCTGCATTTTGTTACAGGAAGCACCGATGTTTATGCTTACACCGTTCTCGATGACTCACACATAAAATTTAAATCGAAATCGCAGACAATGGATATGGCAAACAAAGATTATTCTTTTGTTGACACAAAAATCGAAGACGGAGATTAGAAATTACAAAGGCATTCTCACAGATGCTTTTCTTAAAATCAAAAACTATGAACTGCCCTTGCTGCTCCGGGAAAAGCTACGAAGACTGTTGCCAACCTTTTCATCTCAGAGAAAAATTTCCTCAGACTGCCGAATCGCTGATGCGTTCGCGGTTTTCGGCTTTTGCTTTGCCGAATGGTGCCTATTTAATGGAAACCACATTGCCGGAAAAAAGGAAATTTCACGATCAGGATGAACTTCAAAACTGGGGAGAAAGTAATAGCTGGAAGCGTCTTGAAATAATTAAAAAACCTGCCGAAAATATGGTACAGTTTAAAGCATATTACACCGATGAAAATGGCGTAGCGCAGATTCATCACGAACTTTCTTTATTTAAAAAAGTGGATAAACGATGGTTTTATGTAAGCGGTGAGTTTTTAGATTAAATAATTTTTAAACTGAATTAAAAACATTTATAAGACTTTTAAACAAAAAAATGTCCGGCTAATAAAAACCGGACTTTTTTTATGTCTTAGAACCTTAATTAATGAGCTTCGTTTCCATCGATGCCGTGTGCATGACCGTGCTCCAGCTCTTCTTCTGTTGCAGGTCTTGTATTCAGTATTTCAACCTGAAAATCCAGAGTTTTACCGGCCATCGGATGATTAAGATCAGCCAATACTGCTTCCGGCGTAACTTCTACCACAAACGCCTGAAAATTGTTTCCGTTATCGTCAGACAAAGGCAAAATCGCTCCAACCGGTGGCACTCCTGCTTCGTCAAACATTTCCAAAGGCAGCTGCGCGATAGAATCTTCGTGTCTTTCGCCGTACGCTTCTTCCGGCTTGATGGTGAAAGACGCTTTGTCCCCAGCCTTCATCCCGTGAATATTTTCTTCAAATTTTGGAATCATCATTCCCATTCCGTATAAAAAAGTAAGCGGATTTTCTGCTGTCGTTTCTTCTACCAGAACCTTTTGGCCATCTTCTTCGATGGTGTGCAGGATGTAACTTACCGCTACTACATGCTTGTTGTCTATTGTCATAAAGTATAGTTTGCCGGGCCGCAGCGCCGATTTTCCACAAAGATAATAAAAATGGCTTTACCTCTGTTTTGCCGGAATTCTTAAATCCCGCCGTCGCGTTTTTTCTGTCTCAAAACAAAAAGGTACAGGCTTTCTACCTTGGCTCTTGCCCAGTCGGTTTTTCTGAGGAATTTCAGAGACGAACTGATGCTTGGATTATCAGTAAAACATTTGATGCTGATCTGCTCGCTCAGCTTTTCAAAACCACCGTAATATTCCACCAGCTCTTCCAAAATAGCGTCCAGCCTTTTGCCATGCAGAGGATCTTTAGATTGATGTTCCATGCCGCAAAATTAAAGATAAAATTGCATTTTGTTGCAAACAGGCTTGTTTTAAACCAACGGAGGACTGCGGAATTTACAAACAGTGTTGTTTTAAAAAAAAGTATTCCGCTTGTTGTCCCAAACAGTATTAAAACAAACCAACTGCAACTGCGTTTTGTTACAAACAGAGTTGTTTTAAACAAACTGCAAACTCCGGAAGTCTCCAGCAGATTGTTTGGAACCAACGGAGATCGCCGGAAGTTACAAATAGGGTTGTTTTAATGAAATGTATGCCTTAATTTTATCCGTAAAGGCTTTTGTAAAATAAAAGCCCTGAAAAAAATTAAAAATGAGCAGAAATACCGACGCCAATAAAAAAATTCACAATAAAAAAGTGGCTGACAAGAAGCGTAAAATTCTGGAAGCCGAGCAGAAAAGGAAAAACCGCCTTAAAGAAATGCGTCAGAATACCCTTAATAAACAGGCTGCCGAACAGCAAAATGAAGTTTCAGAAAATGATTAAAATTCTCCACACCGCCGACTGGCATCTCGGCAAAAGACTGGAGCGGTTTTCGCGGATCGAAGAGCAGATTCTGGTGATGAACGAAATCGTTGAAATTGCAGATGAGCAAAACGTTGATCTGGTTTTAATTGCCGGCGATCTGTTTGATAATTTTAATCCGGCGACCGATGCGGTCGAGCTTTTTTATAAAACTTTAAAACGCCTTTCCCTCAACGGAAAACGCCCTGTTGTCGCCATTTCGGGGAATCACGATTCACCGTATCTCATCGATGCGCCTGATTCGCTGGCGCGTGAATGTGGCATTATTCTCATCGGTCATCCGAAAGCTGAGGTCGTACCTTTTGAGCTTGAACATTTTAAAATTACAAAATCTGCGGATGGTTTTATAGAATTAAAATTAAACCAGCACGATTCTCCCATCCGCATTCTGCACACCGCCTATGCCAACGAAATCAGGTTGAAACAGTATCTCGGCGAAAACCGCGAAGCCGCGTTAAACGAAGTTCTGGCCAATCACTGGCAGGAAAATGCCGATACTTTTTGCGACAAAAAAGGAGTGAATCTTTTGATGACGCATCTGTATATGAACAAAAAAGGGACACCGCTTCTCGACGAACCGGATGGTGAAAAACCAATTAAAATCGGGAATGCAGATCTTGTTTTTTCAGACAGCATTCCGGAGCAGATTCAGTACACAGCGCTGGGCCATCTTCACCGTTTTCAGAATATCGGAAGTGAAGAAAAACCCGCTGTGTATGCGTCTTCACCACTTTGCTACAGTTTTTCTGAGGCTGGACAGACAAAATTTGTTTCCATTATTTCTGCCAAACCAAATGAGCCGGTTTCTTTTGAAAAAATCGCTCTAAAAAACGGAAAATGTCTCAGCAGAAAACAGTTTGATAATCTCGAAGAAACTGTTCAGTGGCTAACCGAAAACCCGGAAACTTTAGTCGAAATCACTTTAAAAAGTCAGACTTTTTTAAAAGCCGACGAACGAAAGAGAATTTTCAGCGCACATAGTGGCATCGTGCATCTTATTCCGAAAATCGCTCACGATACCGTTTCTGAAAACAAACTTCCGGAGATTGATATTGCACAGGATCCGCTGCCGCTTTTCCGGGAATATTTTAAGTCTAAAAACAACGGGCAGGAACCCAACGACGACCTCATCAGTTTATTCAAAGAAATCGAAAATCTGTAAACATGCTGCCCATTTCACTCACCATCGAAGGTTTATATTCATATCAAAACCGCCAGACAATCGATTTTCAGCATCTCACGCAGGCCGGTCTTTTTGGCATTTTCGGCTCGGTAGGCTCAGGAAAATCTTCTATTCTGGAGGCAATTTCTTTTGCGCTGTACGGCGAAACTGAAAGGCTGAATGCTCGCGATAAACGCACTTACAATATGATGAATTTGAAATCAAATAAATCTCTGATTGAGTTTGATTTTATTAATTACGAAAATAAAAAGTTCCGTGCGGCAAGAGAATTTAAACGTAATTCTAAAAATTTTGAAGATGTAAAAACGCCAAGCGTCACTTTCTACGAATGGAAAAATGAAAGCTGGATTCCGCTGGAGCATTCAAGCGCGGAAAAAATTATTGGTTTAAGTTATGCTAATTTTAAGCGGACGATTATTATACCGCAGGGTCAGTTCAAAGAGTTTCTGGAACTCGGAGCGACAGAAAGGACCAATATGATGAAGGAAATTTTCGGTCTACAGAAATTTGATCTCCAGCAAAATGTTTCGGTTTTAAACTCCAGAAATAAAAGCGAACTCGATCAGTCGGAAGGTCAGTTGAAAGGTTTTGAGGAAGTGAATGAGGAGCAGATTTCAGTTCAGAAAGAATATTTAAAAACTGAAAAACAGAAGTTTAATGAAATTCAAATTATATTCAAACAGACGGAAGAAAAATATTCAAAACTGAAAAGTTTAAAAGATGATTTTACTGATTTAAATGCTAAAAAATCACATTTTGAAAAGCTGCAAGAGCAAAAAACTGAAATTGATGAATTAGAAACAAAAACAGAAATCTATGACAGGATTTTCAGGATTTTCACGCATTTAATATCTGAGAAAACCAAACTTGCTAGAGAGCTTTCTGATCAGCAGAAAAATAAAGAAGATCAGTTTAAAATCTTGAAGGAAACCGAAGATCAATTTGAAAATAATAAGAATAAATTACTGGCGATTCAGCCTAAATATGAGGTTTTAAATCAATCTAAAATTCAGGAAAATGATTTGAATTTTATTTTGCAAATGCTGAGATTTTCTGAGGAAATAGAAACTTTGAAAGAGCGGACAAAAAACGGTTCGGAAAAAGTAAAAGAAGTCGAAACGAATCAGAAGTTAATTCAACAGAAGATTGATGACCTTTCAACAACTGCAGAAAATTTAAAGCCAAAAAAATTAGATTCAGGTTTACTTTTGAATGTTGGAAACTGGTTTTCAGATAAGAAAAAACTGACTGAAAGTTTACAGAATCAGACTGAAAAAATCGATGCAAAAAAGAATGAAATTTCAAGAATTTCTGATGAATTAAAATCTTTTGAAATTAATTCTGAAACATTTAAAAATGATTTTAAAACTCAGATTGAAACTTTAGAAAAACAAAAGAAAGCACTTTCTGAAAAACGAAATCAGCTTGAAGTTCAGCAGAAACTGGCTCATTTTGCCAGCGAATTGCACGACGGAGAATCATGTCCGCTCTGTGGCGCTTTTGAACATCCAAATATCGTAGAATTTGATGATGTAAATTCGGAATTAAATGAGATTCAGAAACAGATTGAGCAAGTTGAAATTCAGAAAGAAAATATTCAAAAACAATTTTTAGAAATTGAAAAAATTCTTGACCGGAAAAAGATTTTTGAGGAACAGCTTAAATCTGAAGAGGAAATTTTTAAAAAGTTTCAAACTCAAATTGCTGAGCATTTAAAAAGCTTTACGTGGACTGAATTTAATGGAGAAAACCAATCTGATTTTGAAGAAAAACGTCAGCAATCATTTTCCATCGAAAAACAGATTGATAAACTGAATCAACAGATTTCTCTGGAGCAGAAAAATTTAGATAAAGAGAGAGAACATCTCAACAGTTACAACAAAGCTCTGGAAAAATTCAGGTTGGATGAGGCGAAAAAAGAGGAGCAAATCAAAAGTAACGAAGCTAATTTAAAAGTTTTAAGCTGGATTGATTACAAAGGAAAAACGGCTGTGGAAGTTGAAGAAATTTACACTATACTTTCAAGATCAAATATCGAAACGGAAGAGAATTATCAACTGATAATTAAAGAAGAAAAAGAACTTTCGCCAAAACTGGCCGAACAAAAAGCAGTTGTTGTTCAGTTCGGAAGACGAATTTCAGAACTGGAAAAAGAGATTTCGGATAATAAAACGTCTGTTGAAAATGCTTTAAGAAAAGAGAAATTTAATAGTTTAGACGAAATTCAGGGAATTTTAAAGCAGGAAATTAATGTTCAGGAAGCGAGAAATAAAATTCAGGATTTTAAAGTAAGATTTGAAACGCTGAAGAATTTAATTTTAGAATTAGAGAACAAACTGAAGGATTTCTCTTTTAATGAAGAAGAGTTTTCAGCGACAGAAAATCAATTTAAAACTTTTGAAAATGATTTAAAATCAGCCAACGATTCGGTAGTAAAAATAAGTTCAGAAATTGAACGACTGGAAAAAGAATTTAAGAAAAAAGAAAGTCTTTTGGTTGATTTGGCAAAAGTTAAGAAGCGCCGTGAGAATCTTGCGATTATGCAAAATCTCTTTAACGGAGCGGGTTTTGTGCGTTATATTTCGTCTATTTATTTGCGCCAGCTGTGCGATCACGCGAATGTACGTTTCCATAAAATGACGCGAAATCAACTGAGTTTGCAGCTGAATGAAAACAATGATTTTGAAATTATCGATTACCTGAATGAAGGCCGTAGCCGGAGTGTAAAGACGCTTTCAGGCGGACAGGCATTTCAGGTTTCACTGAGTCTTGCGCTGGCTTTGGCTGAAAGTGTACAGACGAACGCACAGTCAGAGAAAAATTTCTTTTTTATTGATGAAGGTTTCGGAACTCAGGATGTGGAATCTGTAAACGTAGTCTTCGAAACGCTGATGAATCTGCAGAAAGAAAACCGCATTGTAGGCATTATCTCACATGTTGAAGAGCTGAAGGAGAAAATTTCGGTGGCTTTGCAGATTACCAAAGACGAGGAACGCGGCAGTTTGATTGAAATAATTTAATAATCTCAATTTTCTTTTATAAACAAAAAACTCCGTTGATTTCTCAGCGGAGTTTTTATTTTAGCGAACCTGCGGAGCAATTTTTTCTCCAAAAAGTTCGATTGATTTCATCATGATATCATCAGCGGGATCACCGACATCCATATGACCAATGAATCTCGTGATGCCAAAAATCTCTTTCATATATGCGATTTTGTCTGCCACTTCACTGCTGTTTCCGATGAAAAGCGCACCGTCTTTGCCGCGCCCGCCTTCGTACTGCATTTTGGTGAACGGTGCCCAGCCACGCGAGCGTCCGATGCCGTCCATCTGCGATTTATAATTGTTAAAATAGCCGTCGATTACGCTTTTTTCATCACTTACAAACGTATGCGAATGAATCGCGATCTGCATTTCTTCTTCAGGATGACCGGCGCTACGGTATTCCTGTTTGTAAAAATCGATCAGATTTTTAAACTGAATCGGCATTCCGCCAATAATAGCGACGATTAGCGGCATTCCGAGTTTTGCGGCGCTTAAAACCGATTGTGGAGTTCCGCCAACAGCCCGCCAGATTGGAAGTTTACCTTTGTTTTTCGCTCTCGGGTAAACCGTCTGATTTTCCATGGAAGCGCGAAGATTTCCATGCCACGTCACGTTTTCTTCAGCATTAATCTTTAAAAGTAAATCTAATTTTTCATCAAAAAGTGCTTCGTAATCATTCAACGAATATCCAAACAAAGGAAATGACTCGATAAAACTTCCACGCCCCACGAAAATCTCGGCTCTTCCGTCTGAGATTAAATCAATCGTAGCAAAATCCTGATATACTTTCACTGGTTCAGCCGAACTCAAAACGGTAACGCCGCTCGCCAGTTTTATATTTTTGGTGACACTTGCTGCTGCAGCCAAAACAATTTCCGGGGAAGAAACTGCATAATCGGGTCGGTGATGTTCGCCCAAAGCAAAAACATCGATTCCCACCTCATCCATCCGCTTCACCTGCGCTACGATTTCGCGAATTTTTTCGCCAGCATCTTTACGCTTTCCGCCGGCGCCGATGCCAAGATCACCAAACATTCCTATTCCTAATTCCATATTTTTTCTCATTTTGATATACAAAAATACGCTGCAGCAATCCGTAAAACGTTGATGTGTGATAAGAAGCGGTCATTCTTTAAGATAAACAACCAAAAAGGAAATTTTTGTTTTTAAAAGTTTGAAACGGTCGATATATCCTTTGGCAACACGGTCTGAACTTCTCCGCATGACGTATAAGTTATGTCCTAAAATATTCCCAACAATATACTCATCGGCAACCGAAGTTACGGTGTACAGCTCTCCTTTTTCTGTGTTTTCTCTGCTCCCGACCACTGCATTTACCAATATTCTGAACTGCTCAGTCAGAAGATCAAAGTTTTTATTTTCCGGATTCCTATTTTTGTACGCCAAAAAAAGTGAGCCTAAAATCTCCAGACTTACCGGATCTTCTTTAATCAGACGCTCACCTTCTTCAATGGCTTCGGTATATTTTTTTTCACGTGAAAGCCGCATCAGATCTCCAATAACAACCACCTTATCTTTATTCGCAGGATAAAATATTTTTCCGTAATACAAACGGTTGGCTTCAAGAGAATCGAGCGAACTGGGAAGATGTACAAATTTGAAAAGCAGCTTCTCGTACTCGTATTTACCGCCTTTTTCGGTGACTTCTTTTTTAATCAGATCAAAATCGATGGCATTTTGTGCTTTAAAAAACGAAGCAAAGACGATGAAGAATAAGAGAAACTGCTTTTTCATAATTTAATTTTTAAGATGATCATCAAAATAGTCGGTGATCTTCTGCATCAAATGTACACGGTCTTTTCCTGTTACATTATGAGTGTGGCCAGGATAGACAAAATAATCCATCTGAATTCCCTGGTCAACTGCTGATTTTATAAATTTCATCGAATGCTGCCAAACCACCACATCATCCTGCGCACCGTGAATCATCAGCAGTTTGCCTTTCAGATTCTGCACTTTATCCAAAAGGTTTGCTTTTGCGTAGCCTTCAGGGTTTTCCTGTGGTGTATCCATATATCTTTCGCCGTACATGATTTCGTACATACTCCAGTCGATCACAGGTCCGCCTGCAACGCCCACTTTGAAAACTTCGGGATTGCGGAGCATAAAGCTCGTCGTCATAAATCCGCCAAAACTCCAGCCGTGAATTCCCAGTTTTTGTCCGTCCACATACGGCAGAGATTTCAGATAATCGACACCTTTCAGCTGATCATTCATCTCAGTAGTTCCCAGATTTCTGAAAACCGCCTGTTCAAATTTCATCCCACGGTTTGAAGATCCGCGGCCGTCCATCGTGAAAATAATATAGCCGTTCTGCGCCATATATTCGTACCAAAGGTTGCCTGAAGCCGGAAAGCTGTTGGTCACAAGCTGCAGATGCGGGCCATTGTAGAGATAGACAATCGCCGGATATTTCTTATTCGGGTCGAAGTTTGTCGGCAAAATAATCTTACCGTAAAGCACGGTGCCGTCGTCGGCTTTCAGATTGACGTTTTTGATATCCGGTCGCTGATAATTTTTTAACGGATTTTCTGCGGTAAGCAGATTTTCAGATTTCAGCGTCGTCGTATTGATGATATTGGCAACGCGCGGTGTATTTTCGTTACTGTAAAGATCATAAAGATGATTTCCGTCTTTGCTCAAAATTCCACTGTGCATTCCCGGCACATTATCCAGACGCTGCGTTCTGAAAGTGTTCCAGTTTATTTTATACAAATGTCTTTCCAGTGGCGTTTCCTGCGTAGAAACGTAGTAGATTTCTTTTTTCTTTTCATTAAATCCTAAAACATCGGTCACCAGCCAGTTTCCTTTTGTAAGCTGCGAGATCAGACCTTTTTCTAAACTGTAATGGAAGAGATGATTAAAACCTGTGCGCTGGCTCTGCCAGATAAAATCGGTATTGGAGTTTGGGAAAAACAAGAGCGGATGCTGCGGCTCCACATATTTGCTGTCGGTTTCTTCAAATAAAGTTTTGATGAAATTGCCGGTGGTAGCATCGTACTGATTCATTTTCAAATGATTCTGTCCGCGGTTCAGAACGCCCACAAAAATATATTTAGAATCCGGGCTCCACGTGATTGCGGTGAGATAATGATCTTTTTCGCCGTCGTCGGTTTTCAGGAATGTGGTGGTTCCGTTTTTAATATTATAAACGCCCAGCGTCACCTCATGCGACGTTTTTCCGGCCATCGGATATTTAATATTGGCGTTAACTGCAGGCGTTACCGACCAGTCGATGATAGCATAATCTGCCACCATCGTCTGATCCATCCGGTAAAAAGCGACGCTTTGCGAGTTAGGCGCCGGGAAAATTCCCGTATCAATGCCAAATTCGTTGCGGTGAACATTTGCTGCCCCGTTCAGAATATTTTCATTGGAGTCATTCGTCACCTGAGTAGTTTTTCCGTTTCTGCTGACGAAGAGATTATTTTTCACGGTAAACGCCACCGTTTCACTGTCGGCCATCACTTTCATATTCTCGGCACTGGCATCAAGATCGACAGTAGATTTTACTTTCCAGTCGCTGCCCGATTTCTCGATGCGGTACATTTTATTTTTGGCAGAAAAGTATCCGCTTCCTTTTGCGGTAAAGGTTACCGGTGGAAGGCCTTTCATCTTTGCCTCGGGAAAATTTTTATTGAGCTGGTAGAGAGAAAGCAAGGTATCCTGCTTTTTCTTTTTAAGATCGGTCGTTAAATAGCCGCCTTTTACCGACTGAATGTACGCGTCGCTGTCTGGAGACCAAGAAAACTGACTGATATTTTTGATGGCAAGATTGCTTCGCATTCCGTTTACGGCTTCGGCCATGGTAAATTTCTGCGTTTGCGCAATGGCAGAGCTTCCGAGCATGAGGGCAAGGAGAGAAAATGTATAAAGTTTCATGAATTAAATTTGAATGACTCAAAAATAAGAAATTAATCTAAAAGCGGCTGATCTTAGTTTTAGCAGCTGTTGACGATGATTTTTATGGATTTTAAAACAAAATTTACCGGGAAAGTTTCCTGTAAGGGTGCGTGAAGCTTTCCCGGTTACCCGAAAGTTTCTTGCAAGGGTGCGTGAAGCTTTCCCGGTTACCAGAAAGTCTCTTGCGGGGGTGCAAGAAGGTTTCCGGGTTACCCGATAGGTCGTCGCAGGAGTGCAAGAAGGTTTCGGGAAAGATCCCGAAGTTTTATCTGATTAATAAATGGAATCTACTGATGATTTGTAGAAATGTTTTTGGACTTTGAAGGAAGAGTGATTCTGATTTTGATTGAAAAGTGGTGATGGTGACGGATTTTTTAGCCCAGATTGCAGCGGCATCCTTTTTCAGGTTGTATTGTGGGCGGCGCGGAGCGCCGCCCACAATACAACCTGAAAAGATATAGCGGAAAGCTGGATAAAGCTCCTAAAAAGAGTCTTATAATTTGCCACGCCACAATCTTCTTCTGTATAAAATTTGATTTCTTATCCTATATCAATAAAAGAATAGCGCATCGCGGACTATCTTTGCCTTAATAATAACAACCAAAATTACATACAATGTCAACAAAATGGAATTTAGACCTTTCGCACAGTGAAATTACTTTTAAAGTAAAACACATGATGATCTCTAACGTGAAAGGTAACTTCACCGACTTCACCGCAGAAATCGTTGCAGATGACGACACTTTTAAAAACGCAAAAACAACGGCGACGATTCAGACCGCGTCGGTAAACACCAACAGCGAAGACCGCGACAAGCATTTGAGATCTGAAGAATTTTTCAATGCTGAAAAATTTCCGACCATCACTTTTGAATCTGATGCGATGAATCAGTCAGTAACCGGAAATTTAACCTTAAACGGCGTGACAAAACCTATTAATCTTGATGTCGATTTTGGTGGGATCAACGTAGATCCGTGGGGAAATACCAAAGCAGGTTTCTCTTTTGAAGGAAAAATCAACAGAAAAGATTTCGGTCTGAACTGGAATGCAGCATTGGAAGCAGGCGGTGTTCTGGTAAGCGATGAAGTAAAAATTGCCGGAGAACTTCAGTTTGTAAAAGAAGCGTAAGCGCAGATTCAATCACAGAACATATCCGGTAATTGCTTGCAGTTGCCGGATTTTTATTTAAAATAAAATATGATGACTTTAAATAATCTTCAAAATATAGCAGATCAGTTTCCGCATTCTCAAAAGATGCCGGCGCTGTTTCTGGGCCACGGTTCACCGATGAATGCGATTGAAGAAAATCAGTTCGTGCAGGGATTCCGCGATGTTGCATCGAAAATACCGAAGCCTCACGCCATTTTGTGCATTTCTGCTCATTGGTACACTCAGGGCACAAAGGTAACCGCAATGGAAATGCCGCCGACGGTTCATGACTTTGGAGGTTTCCCGAAAGCATTGTTTGACGTGCAATATCCCGCGCCCGGAAACCCTATTTTAGCGAAAGAAACTGCCAAACTTCTTCTGCCGGTTTCTGTGGAAGAGGATCATGAGTGGGGACTCGACCATGGCGCGTGGTCGGTCATCAAACATATGTATCCTGATGCCAGTATTCCGGTGATTCAGATGAGTATTGATTATACGCAACCTGCGCAGTATCATTTTGAGCTGGCTCAGAAACTGCAGAAACTGCGAGAAAAAGGCGTTCTCATCATCGGAAGCGGAAATATCGTTCACAACCTCCGGCTTATTGACTGGAAAAACATTGACACGGTCGGTGCTGGTTGGGATTGGGCAGTAGAGGCAAGAGAAAAGACCAATTCTTGGCTTCTTGACGGTGATTTCTCGAGGTTGATTAATTATCAGGATCAAAGTATGGCCCTTCAGATTGCGGTCCCGTCGCCCGATCATTATTTACCTTTGATTTATACTTTAGGATTAAAAAGTAAAAGTGAAGATTTAAGTCTTTTCAACGACGAACTGATTGCAGGATCACTAAGCATGACGAGTGTGATGATTACTTAGAAAACCTGAATTTTCATTAACAATTATATTTGCGAAAAAGAATTACTGAGACTGCAGATAAAATATTTCATTGTTATGATTCAATTTTATCTCGCTTTGCAAAATGTAATTTTGGCGTTCATCTGTCGAAAATCTATATATTTGATGAAACGCGACTTTACATGGAAATATTTCTACTGCTGGCGATCTTGGTTTTTGTAATCTTCATTTTCATCAGATCCAATAAAAATCATCAGGATATTCAAAATTCGATTACGAATCTTCATGAAAAAATAAATTATCTGCAGTCTGAGATCAGTCTTTCAGCAATAAAGAAAGCCGAAACAGAAGCGAGTGCAGATGAAGCACAAACAGCAGTTGAAACCGTTATCGCTGAACAGCCGCCGGTATCTGAACCCGGAGTGATGGTAGGAAATTTCGAGGATGAAATTGTCCCAGAATATTTTGAAGATTCTTATACAAAACCTCAAGAAGTGTTTGAAAAAGAGGTCACATTTGCTTCAAACAATCTCACCGAAGTTTCAGAACCAAAGAAATCCTGGGTCGAAAAATTCAAAGAAAACAATCCTGACATAGAGAAATTCATCGGTGAAAACCTGATCAACAAAATCGGAATTCTGATTTTGGTTTTAGGGATTAGCTTCTTTGTGAAATATGCCATCGATAAAGACTGGATTAATGAACCAGCACGTGTCGGAATCGGCATTCTTGCCGGTGCTCTCGTGATGGGAGTTGCTCACAGACTGAAGAGGAATTACAAAGCCTTCAGCTCTGTTTTTGTTGCAGGTGCGGTCAGTATTTTTTATTTAACAATTGGCATTGCATTTCACGATTATCATCTTTTTGGCCAAACTGCAGCATTTGCTATTATGGTTGTGATCACAGCATTCAGCGTTTTTGTTTCCGTTTCTTACGACAGAAAAGAACTCGCGGTTCTCTCTCTGCTGGGCGGTTTTGCGGTGCCATTTATGGTAAGTACCGGGCAGGGAAATTACATTGTTCTTTTCACTTACATTGCTATTCTGAACGTGGGAATGCTCCTCATTGCGTACTTTAAAAAATGGAATCTCGTCACTCTTTTGGCTTTCATTTTCACCTGCTCGCTTTATTCGGCTTGGTTTGGACAGGAAATTTACAGCAATACACTTCCCTACCGAGGCGCATTATTCTTTGCAACGCTGTTTTATTTGATTTTCAGCGTGGCGACGGTTGTGAACAATCTCAGAAATAAAGGAGTTTTCAACAAGCTCGAATATTTCATTATTATAGCCAATACTTTCTTCTATTTCGGAATGGGAATTACGATTCTTGCACACTGGAACGCAGATTTTAAAGGAATCTTCACAGTTGCCCTTGCTTTGTATAACCTTGTCTACGCCGCTGTTCTGTATAGAAAATTCGGACTCGACAAAAATGCAATCTTCATGCTGATTGGTTTAACGCTGACTTTTATTACGCTCGCTATTCCGATTCAGTTTAAAGGAAATTACATTACACTTTTCTGGGCAGCAGAAGCGGTTTTGCTTTTCTGGCTGGCACAAAAGTCAAAGATTATCACATTCAGAATCGGAGCAATTACCGTTCAGGGGTTAATGCTGATCAGTCTGATGTTAGACTGGGATTTTTACTACGGCGGCATGAGCAATGTCACTTTAAAACCATTTTTAAACCCAATTTTTATAACCGGAATTATCTCAACAGCTTCACTGGTTTTATCCTATTTTATTCTGCTAAAAGAAAAAGAACCAACATCTATTTTCAGATTTAAATTCAATCCGGTAAACTATAAAAAAGCAATATTATCGGCCGGAATTTTCATCGGATATCTCACGGGAATTTTTGAAATCTTATATCAGTCAGATATTTATATTTCGAATCCAACATCTGCTACTGCCTTCTCGGTACTGTATCATTACATTTTCAGTACTGTTTTGATTTACTTTATTTTAAAAAACAAAAACAAGATTCTCAACAGTTTTGCGTTTGTATTAATTGCTGTAAATCTGATTTTATATATCGCGAATTTCTACCGTTTGACGTACGACGAAATAACCAACAATTTTGTATTGGATCTTTCTGCTCACGCGGCATTTGTCATTCATTACATCATTCTGGCTTGCATCATTTATTTTATAATTGTTTTATTTAAATCTAAGAACGAAACCGTATTTACTAAATATATAGATCATAAATTATCGCTTTGGGTCGCTGCTTTTGCAGTGGTGTATATCCTGAGCAACGAAGTCATGATTCATGGATTAATGCTGACCAGAGATATCGTCACAGGCGCAGAATTAGCAAAATTCCCGCTGCAGAAAGGCGAACTTTATAATTATCCTAAAGAAAATTTTGTAGAAAGTAAACTCTGGAATGTGAAACGGCAGATTACAAAAATTGGATATCCGATTTTGTGGGGCGTTTTATCTTTTGTTTTTCTGATCATTGGTATCAAAAAGCAGATTCAGCAGCTTCGCATTATTGCGTTGTCACTATTAGGTATCACCATTTTAAAATTATTCCTCTACGACATCAAAAACGTTTCGGAAACAGGAAAAATCATCGCATTTATTTTACTGGGCGTTTTGATTCTTATCATTTCATTCGTTTATCAGAAGATCAAAAAACTGGTGGTAGACGAAACAAAAAAAACAGACAATGAAGAAAATATTTAATTTTATAATCATTTTCTATGCTGCAACTTGCTTCGGGCAAAGCTATCAGGGGAAAATTGAAAAGGTTTCTGAAAATAGTCTGTACCAGATTAAGCTAACTCCAGAAGTTATTTCAGCCTCTAAAAATAATTTAGATTTTCTGAGAATTTTCGATTCAAAAAACAATGAAGTTCCTTATGTTTTGTTTGCGGGGAAATCTTCTGATCTGAAATTGGTCAGTTTGCCTATCATATCAAAAAATATCACCGGAAATGATACTACATCCATCATTATATCCAACGAGAAGCAGATTAATCTTGATCATCTGACGCTAAAAATAGCAAATACTGCCGTTGATAAAAAATACAGCATCAGCGGAAGTAATGATAAAAACGAATGGTTTGGGCTGGTTCTGAATCAAACCGTTACTGATCTCAATGAAGGCAGAAAAACAGCGGTAAGCAGAGATTTTTCTTTTCCTCTAAACAACTACAAATTCCTGAAATTCGATTTTGTGGATAAAAATTCACTCCCTATTAATATTTTGGAAGCGTACGCTCAGGAGAAATTCTCTATAAATAACGAAAAGACAGAATTACTGGGTTTCAGGGAAAAAATAACGACAGACAAAGAAACGAAGCAAACAAAAATCACGATCACTTTTGATGAGCCACAGCTGATTGAAAAGTTATCGTTTGATATTTCATCACCAGGTTATTTTCTCCGTGACAGCAGAATAACCGTAAATAAAACCAGAAAACGGCACAAAAGAACTGAAAATTTTGACGAGGAAACAGCTGCTTTTCAGCTCAATTCTAAAACAAAAAATATATTTGAAATCCCTGAATTTTTCACTGATAAATTCACCATTATCATAGACAATAATGACAATATGCCTTTAGAAGTAAATAAAATCAGATTTTTTCAGTCATCTCAAAAGATTCTTGCAGACCTTAAAAAGAATGAAAGTTACACGCTGAAAATTGATTCAAAATATACTAAACCTTCATATGACCTTGCAGAATCAGGAATAGATTTTAATCAAAATTATCCGGCTGCAAACTTGAATAAATTACAAAAAACAGAAGATACTTCCGGTAAAAACAAGGCTGAAAGCTTTTGGCAAACCCCTTATTTTATGTGGATATGTATTATTTTAGCCGTGATTTTCATCGGATATTTTGCGGTAGGCTTACTGAAAGACGTGAATAAAGAAAACTAAAAAAGCTTCCAGATTGGAAGCTTTTTAGTTTTATCAATCTATTTGTTCTAAAAATTCACCACGAATTTTCTTTCATTTATCAACTCTGCAATTGCCAGCATATCTTTGCCAATCAACCTGTCGTCTTCCAGCTTCGCCACTTTTAAACGGACGATTGCATGATTTTCTTCAATAATTTTTGAACACTTCGCTGGTCTTCTGAATTCTAATCCCTGTGCAGCAAACATCAGTTCGACTGCTAAAATATTCACCAAATTACCCAAAACCTGATTGAATTTTCTTCCTGAAATACTTCCCATTGAAACGTGATCTTCCTGACCCAGACTTGTAGGAATAGAATCTGCCGACGCCGGGAAGCAAAGCGTTTTATTCTCCGTAACCAAAGCTGCAGATGTATACTGAGGAATCATAAATCCTGAATTTAAACCTGAACTTTCTGTTAATAATCTTGGCAAACCGTACTTTCCTTCCAGCAATAAATAGCTTCTTCTGTCTGAAATATTTCCCAATTCCGCTACCGCTAAAGTTGCGTAATCTAAAGGCATCGCCATCAGTTGTCCGTGGAAATTGCCACCAGAAATAGACTCTTCAGCACTCAAAACGATTGGGTTATCGGTTACCGAATTCAATTCCGTTTCTGCCATTATTTTCAGATGCTCAAAAGCATTTCTGCTTGCGCCGTGAACCTGCGGAACACATCTCATGGAGTACGGATCCTGAACTCTGTCGCAATATTCGTGGGATTTAAGATTGTCTGAATCTTTCAAAAATTTCAGCATTCTTGCCGCTACTTTTTTGCTTCCTTCAAATGGCCTGATGTCGTGAAGTTCTTTTTTAAACGGACTTGAAGAACCTCTGTAAGCTTCCAGACTCATTGCAGCCGTCATATCTGCTAAATCCAAAAGATATTCAAATTTCTCCAAACCTTTTATGGCATGAGCCAGAATAAACTGAGTTCCGTTGATTAATCCCAAACCTTCTTTCGGTCCTAAAACCAAAGGTTCAAGCTTATTTTTTTCTAAAATTTCAGCAGTTTCGAAGATTTCATTCCCAACCCAAACCTGTCCGAGACCTAAAAGTGGCAAAACCAAATGTGAAAGTGGCGCCAGATCACCTGAAGCTCCAACAGAACCCTGCTCGGGAACCACAGGAATGATGTCTTTTTCGAGCATGACAATAAAGCGCTCAATCACTTCAAGAGAAACTCCCGAAAAGCCTTTAGACAAAGCATGAATCTTCGCAATCATCATAATTTTAGAAAACTCTTTGTCAATCGGTTTCCCCACGCCTACGGCATGAGAAATAATTAAATTATACTGAAGCTGTGCGGTTTCTTCCTCAGATATTTTCACATCACAAAGCGGCCCGAAACCAGTATTGATCCCATAAACAGTTCGGTCTGATTCTACAATCTGCTTTACATTATTCTGAGATTTTATAATCTGATTTTTCGCTTCCTGAGTGAGCTGTGCTTTATTTGGGTTCTTACAGATTTCCAAAACATCATGAAAACTGAAAGTATCTATACCGTAAATCATTCTAAAAAAATTTGCCTAAAAATACGCTTTTTGAAACAGATTCGAAAGTGATTATAGATTGAGAATCCGTAAATTTGTTATATGAACCCTTCATTAGATCTTCAGCTGAAGACGCTGCCTTCTGAGCCCGGTGTCTACCGCTACTACGATAAAAACAATAATCTTCTCTATGTAGGAAAGGCTAAAAACCTGAAAAAACGCGTACTTTCTTATTTTAACAAAACACTTTCCGGATACCGCACCAGAATAATGGTTGGGAAAATCGTGCGTCTGGAAACGACGATTGTAAACAGCGAATACGATGCACTTTTGCTGGAAAATAATCTTATTAAAGAGCATCAGCCGTTCTATAATGTGATGCTGAAGGATGATAAAACCTATCCCTGGATTTGCATTAAAAATGAAGATTTTCCGAGAATTTTTCTGACGCGAACGAAGATAAAAGACGGTTCAGAATATTACGGGCCGTACGCGAAAGTTCGCCCTGCAAAGATTTTATTGGATACTATTAAAAATATTTACAAACTCAGAACGTGCAATCTCAATCTTGCGCCAAAAAAAATAGAGGAAGGCAAGTATAAGGTTTGTCTTGAATATCACATCAAAAACTGCGAAGGACCTTGTGAAATGCTGGAAAGCAAAGAAGATTACGACGCAAAAATTGTGGCCATACGCGGAATTATTAAAGGTGATTTCCGTACGGCGAAAGAATATCTCACGGCCCAAATGATGAAGCATGCGGCGAATCTCAGGTTTGAAAATGCGCAGATGATTAAAGAACGCATGGATATTCTGGACAACTATCAGGCGAGACACACGGTGGTAAGTCCGAATATCGATGATGTGGATGTTTTTGCGATGACCAGCGACGAAACGGCAGCGTATGTGAATTTCTTTAAAATCAGAAACGGAAATATCATTCAGAGTTTCACAACCGAAATAAAAAAGATACTCGAGGAGACCGACGAAGATATTATGGAAGAGGCGCTGGTGGAAATCCGGCAGAAATTTGATTCAAATTCTAAAGAAATCCTGCTTCCTTTTCATCTTTCAATTGAAATTCCAAACGTGAAAATCATTGTTCCGAAAATGGGTGATAAAAAAAGAATTGTAGAACTTTCTGAGAAAAATGCCAAAGAATACCGTTTGGAAAAACTTAAACAGGTTCAAATTATAGATCCTGAAAGACATGCGAACAGAATCATGGCAGAGATGCAAAAGTTGCTGAGAATGCCCGTAGAACCGCGCCATATAGAAGGTTTTGACAATTCGAATATTCAGGGAACCAATCCGGTTTCTGCCTGCGTCGTGTTTAAAGACGGAAAACCAAGCAAAGCAGATTACCGTATTTTTCATCCGAAAACTGTAGTCGGTCCGGATGATTTTAAAACGATGGAAGAAGTGATTTACCGCCGCTACAAAAGAATCTTAGATGAAGGCGATGCGCTTCCACAGCTCATTTTGATTGATGGTGGGAAAGGTCAGCTTTCTTCAGCAGTTAAAAGTTTGCGGTTACTGGGTTTATACGGAAAAATTACCATTGTAGGGATTGCAAAGCGACTCGAAGAAATTTTCTTTCCTGAAGATCCTATCCCATTGTATTTGGATAAAAAATCTGAAACACTGAAAATTCTGCAGCGTGTACGTGATGAAGCGCACCGCTTTGGCGTAAAACATCACCGCACAAGAAGAAAAAATTCCACAATAAAATCTGAACTGGAAGAAATTCCCGGTATTGGTGGAAAAACAATAGAACTGCTTTTATCTAAACTAAAATCTGTAAAACGGGTAAAGGAAGCCAGCCAGGAGACTCTTGAAGAAGTTTTAGGAAAAAGCAAAGCCAAAGTTGTGTGGGAATTTTTTAATAACGATCAGCCGGAAGCATAAAAAAACTCAGTCACCAAATGACTGAGTTTTATTTTAAGTATTTTTAAAGCGACCTTATACGCCTCCCATCACATACATATTTTCCATTGTCGGTTCTTCACTGCCACCCTTTTTTTCTAAAGTAATGGCAAATGCCTGTGCATTTTCGATGGTTGAAAGAGCAATTCTTGCATCTTTATCATCGCTGTACATACCTGCTGAAACCGGTTTGCCATCAGCGATTGCCCAAAGTTGGTACTGCATATCCTGTGGTGGTGCGGGAAGTTTATTCGTTGTAAGGTAAACTTCTTTTGTCTTGGTATCCCACATCACAGTCGCTTCAGCTTGAGGATGCTTTTCAACACCTTTCAGCACCACTTTTTTCATATCCGGATTCGTAAGAACAGCAAGTTTTTTCTCAGCATTCTGCAGGGAAGATTCTTTTGTTTTCTGTTCGCTTTGAAGCGCCAGAATATTTTTCTCAAGCTGCGATTTCTGATTAAAGTAGAAGAAAGCGGCTCCTGAAGTCAATAATAATAAGAGCGATGCGGCAACGGCAAAATTTTTCCAGAAAGAATCCCGGGACAATTTTTCTGTAGTCGCAGAATTGCGTGAGTCTGCAGAAAGTTTAGTTTCCGGTGATAGCTGAGATTCAGATACAATTTCTTTAGTAATAGGAATAATTGGTTTTTCTTCTTCTGCCAGAGTCTCCATCTGAATTTTATTCCAGATTTTAGATTTTAAATCTTGCGGTGGTGGCATTGCCTGCGCTTGCGCCAGCTGCTCGAGCGTAATCTGCGCTTCTTCAAAAGCTGCTTTTACCTCGGTATTGTTTTTGATCACACACTCCAAAATACTCGCTTCTTCGGGTGAGGCAAGACCTAGAACATAAGATTCTAGAATTCCGGATGATATGTATTCTTTAATATCCAATTTACTGATAGTCTTTTAATAAATCTTTTAATTTTAATAATGCGGTACGCATTTTTGTCTTTACGGTGCCAAGCGGCATGTTCAGTTTTTCTGATATCTCACTCTGTGTATAACCCTGAAAATAGGCTAAATTGATAAGCTCCTGCTTATCGGTCTCGAGACTTTCCAAAATTTTGTTGAATCCTATGAAGTCGGAATGGTTGGTCGTAGAAAGCTCTGCATGATCATATACGAAGTCGGGAAGCGATTGGTTTTTTAGCTCATTTTGAAAGCTTCGCGATTTAAGATAATCAATAGCCGTATTTCTGGCAATATTAATCATCCACGTATAAAATCTCCCTTTGGAAGCATCGTACTGATGCATAGAGTTCCAGATTTTCACAAAAACATCTTGAATAATCTCTTCAGTATATTCTTTTGACTGCACAATGCGCAGAACCACTCCATACAGCGCTCCCGAATAATGATCGTAGAGATGATGAAAACCGCTCTCATTCCGCTCTCTGAGCGAAATGATAAGTTCTTCTTCTGTATAGTTGGTTTTAATAATGGTAAATTTTACTAGTCAAAAATAATGAAATAATTTCGGATTTTATTAACATCTGTCAAAAACTTTAAATCGTATATTACTGCAGTAATCTAAAAAAAAATCAGTCTTATGAATCATATTTTTTTAAAAGTTTTTGCCGCATTTACAGTATTCATCAGTTTGAATATGTGCGCACAGACAGGTAATTTTAAAACAAAGAATCCGTACTACTCGCGTACAAATACCACGCCACTAAAGGTTTCAAATTCAGAATGGAAAAAAATTCTAAAACCGGAACTGTACCGCGTTGCACGTGAGGCAGATACAGAAACTGCTTTCACAGGAAAATATTACGAATACGATGTGAAAGGTACTTACTACTGTGCAGTTTGCGGCAATTCTCTGTTCAATTCAACGTCAAAGTTTGCAACGACTTGCGGCTGGCCTTCATTTTATGAGCCTTTGAGAAAAAACAGTGTAATATACAAGCGCGATACTTCTTATAATATGGACCGTACAGAAGTTCTCTGCGGAAGGTGCGATTCTCACCTCGGGCACATTTTCGATGACGGCCCAAAACCTACAGGAAAGAGATTTTGTATGAATTCTATAAGTTTAGATTTCGTCCCTTTTAAGTCAACAGCAAAAAAATAGTGAGCTGATTTTCAATGTTATGATTTTTTTAACACTTATTTAAAATCTAAAAAGAAAATCCCTTCGTAAATGCTCATAACAAACAACAATTAATAATAAACAAACAAAATGAACACAAGATCAAAAATCGCAGTATTTGGAATGGCAGTAATGACATTCGCATTGAGCGGAACAGTGAGCGCACAAAATATGAAGGAGAAAACAGTAATGGTAGGCGGCGCACCAATGTATCCTTCTAAAAATATTATTGAAAATGCTGTAAACTCTAAAGACCACAAGACTTTAGTAGCAGCAGTAAAAGCAGCAGGTTTGGTAGAAACATTGTCAGGTCCAGGACCGTTCACTGTATTTGCACCAACTGATGCAGCATTCGCAAAATTGCCAAAAGGCACAGTTGAAAGCTTAGTAAAGCCGGAAAACAAAGAAATGTTGACAAAAATCTTAACTTACCATGTACTTGCAGGTAAATATAGCGCAAAAGATGTAATGGCAGCTGTGAAAAAAGGAGGAGGAAAAGCAATGATGAAGACAGTAGAAGGTGAGCAATTAACTTTCTGGACAAAAGGAAAAGATGTATACATTACTGATGCAAAAGGAAACAAAGCGAGAGTGACGATTCCTGATGTAAACCAGTCTAATGGCGTAATACACGTAATAGACACTGTTCTATTACCATAGTTTTAGTTTTTTATGGTTTATTTTAGAAAGCCTCGTCTGATATCAGACGAGGCTTTCGTTTTATAAAATTTGATAAAATTTATTTGGCTGTAAAAATTTCTTTTGTGAAATCCCCGTTCCCTACGGGCATATCTATTACAATATTACCATTCTCAAAATAACCAATCACTGTTTCGCCGTTTTTCAATTTTACTTTAAATACATCATTTTTTGATGTCACCTGAAAAGTTGCAAAAGGTACAGATCCGGAATTGTCTGAAAGTATAAAAACTTTATCGCTGATGTTTATTCTTTGTAGATTTCTTCCTTGATTTAAATAGATCTGAGATTTATTGTCGCTGTTATCACCCGAAGAATTAACTGTTGGTGAAGTCTCCGTTGAAACATTAGCCTTATTTTGAGATACCGCTTTCGGATTAGAAATTGGCAAACGCAGTAAAGCCTGTTTTAAAGCATCCTGATAACCGCCACGTAAATCTTTAATTTTTGATGAAGCTTTTTCAGAAAAGATGATATTATTTTTACAGTCTTTCAATTCAAGAATAATTCTACTGCTCAAAAGTGAGCTGTTATCAATTATATCTGCCGTCAATACATCGCACGGAGTATTGAATACAATGGCAGACTGAAGCCTTTGACTCGCATCAATCACTGCGTATTTTTTCTGTACCAAAGCTTTCTGCAAAGCTTTATCTCCAAAAATTAAATCTTTAAATTTGGTAAACTTTTCAGGAACTAAAATATATTGATAATCGCTGGCCTTTTGAGCAGAAAATGCTGCTGCAAAAAAATTGCAGAAACTAAAAAAATCTTTTTCATAAATTTAAATTAATCGTTTCTAAATTCTCCCATATCCAGTTTGAGAGAAAAGAAATTTGAGAAGAAATTTGATCCACCTATTCCGGAATTGCTGATAGCATAATCTAAAGTCAATCCACGGTATCGGATTCCTATACCCGCACTCGGCTGGAAAGAAACTTTTCTGCTCAGATCTTCAATATCAGTAATCGACTGAAATCTATTGACACCGACACGTACGAAAATCATCTTCTGATAACCCAATTCAGCACCTGCATAAGGCGTGATACTGGCGACTTCTGTGGAAAGAAGCGCGGCAGTTTTAGCAAAATCAATATTCAAACCGACTTCCGGAAGAAGATAAAGACTGCTGTTAAACTCAAAAATTCTGCTTGCACCGACATTTAATTTTGGCAAAGAAAGCTCTAATTTGTCTTTTGGTGCAGGGTTAAATTCCTCACCGTTTACTACAGTTGTTAATTCTTTTTGATTGATATTCCAAAAATTAACCGTAGTAGTGGCATCTCGGAGCATTCCGCCGAACTTCCATCCGCTGTCTGTTTTATAGATCGCGCCGATATCAAATCCAAAACCGTAGCCACTCGCAAATTTTCCGACATTTCTGTAAACCAATTTCGCATTTACACCCACGTCAAGATTTTGATTTCCGCCAGGTCTGAAAGCATACGAAAGCAAAGCTGCATAATCTGACTGCGAAAATTTTGTGATTTTGTCGTAATCGATATTACCTTCGGTATCGATAAGCTGAGTTGTATTTAAAATGTTATCAACACCCAAACGCACTACAGAAATTCCAAAAACTCCGTTCTCAAGAACTTTAGCGTACGCAAGATAATCGTATTTAGCAATCGATTCAAAATATTCGGCATGCATTGCTGCACCTTGCCAGTCGCGTTGAACTCCCATTAAACCTGCAGGATTCCACATTGGAGAATACACATCATCCTGATTGGAAATTACAGCTCCACCCATTGCAAGACCTCTTGCGCCAGCTCCGATATTGAGAAATTCGTTGGAATATTTTCTAATAATCTGCGCTTCCGACACACCAAAAACGAGCGGGAGAAGCACCAAAAGATATTTTTTCATCATAAGAATGAGGGATCTTAAATAAGTTTTTTTTGTTTTCTGGCTTTTATCAGTCCGTTTGCGACGATGGCCATGATCATTACAAACGAAGCGATATAAAATACAGCGCTCATTTTCTCTGATTCTTCAAAGATAAAAAAAGCTAATATAATACCGTAAACAGGTTCTAAATTTACTGTTAAAATTAATGTGAAAGGAGAAATATACTGCATAAGTTTCACAGATTCCAGCATTGGAAAGGCTGTGAAAAGACTTGCCAGTAAGGCTATTAACGCCAGATCTCTGTAATTTATTTCATTGATATGAAAAATTTGTCCAGAAAGAGAATAAATAATCAGGAGAAAAGCCCATCCGGAAAAGATTTCATAGAAAATAATATTTCCGGAACTTGTTTTTCCAAACATTTTTCCGTTGAAAACCCCGAATATTGTTCCGAAAACAGCGGTGAGAATTCCGAAAAAGATCCCTTCTTTGTAATGGAACTCGGTTTTAAAAATCACAAGAATACACGCGACGATGACGATTCCCATGATGACTTCCGATACATCGATTTTCCGTTTAAAAATAATCGGTTCAAGAATCGATGCAAAAAGTGTAGAAAGTGAAAGGCAACTTAATGCAATAGAAACGTTTGAAACTTTAATGGAATAAAAAAAGCAGAACCAATGTAAAGCCATCGCAAAACCAATTCCCGAAAGCTGAAGGAAAAGTTTTCTAGAAATCTTCAGACTTTCTTTACGGAAAACGCGTACATAAATAAACAGAAAAAACGCTGCGAAAAGCATTCTGTAGAAAACAAGATTCTGCGCATTTGCCTGAATAAGTTTACCGAGAATGGCGGTAAATCCCCACAAAAAGACAATAAGATGCAATCTGAAAAGCGCAAGTTTCTGCATTTGTACCACGTAATTTTTGAAAGCACAAACTTACGAAAATAGCATCAACAAAAGATTTGCTAAATAACATATTATCAAACAAAAACCCTGAAAATCTATGCAACTTTCAGGGCCTTCAAATAATAAACTATTAAAAAAATAAACTAGGAACTTAGAGCAATACCTGCATTGCTGCGATTTTTACTCTATTGTAAATTTAGGAAAAATATTAAAAAAAGAAAATAACTGAGTGTTAAAAATTTCATAAAATACTATTAATCTTTATTTTAAATAAATTGACTGCAGTTTTCTGTTTTTTGGTAAAAACAGTATCTTTAAAGCATATTAAAAAATAATTTCATGGATATTGAATTTAATAAAAGAGAAGATCAAAATAAGCTCAGACTTTCTGAAATCAACCGTTTGCTGACTGAAATAAAAAAAGGCGGCGGTGAAAAAAGGCTTCAGAAACTTCGTGATGAAGGCAAAATGACGGCGCGCGAGCGGATTGATTATCTTTTAGATAAAGATTCAGACTCTATAGAAATCGGTGCTTTTGCCGGTTTTGATATGTATGAAGAACACGGCGGATGTCCTGGCGGTGGCGTAGTTGTGGTGATGGGATATGTTTCTGGGAGACAGTGTCTGGTTGTGGCAAACGATGCTTCTGTAAAAGCTGGCGCGTGGTTTCCGATCACCGGAAAGAAAAATCTTCGTGCACAGGAAATTGCGATGGAAAACCGTTTGCCGATAATTTATCTTGTTGATTCTGCAGGAGTTTATCTTCCGATGCAGGACGAAATTTTCCCTGATAAAGAACATTTCGGAAGAATTTTTAGAAATAATGCCAAAATGAGTGCAGCGGGAATTGTACAGATTTCTGCCGTGATGGGAAGCTGTGTTGCCGGTGGTGCTTATCTGCCTATAATGAGCGATGAGGCGATGATTGTTGATAAAACAGGTTCGATTTTCCTTGCTGGAAGTTATTTGGTAAAAGCCGCGATCGGTGAAAGTATTGATAACGAAACTTTGGGTGGTGCGACAACTCATTGCTCCATTTCCGGTGTTACAGATTACAAAGCAAAGGATGATAAAGATGCGCTTAACCGTATTAAAAATATTATGAAATCTATCGGCAGTTATGAAAAAGCCGGTTTCGACAGAATTGAGAGTTTTCCACCAAAGGAAAAAATTGATAATATATTTGGCGTGATGCCGGTTTCGAGAGCAGATCAGTATGATACTTTAGAAATTATTAAATGTCTGGTTGATAATTCTGAGTTTGAAGAATATAAATCAGATTACGGCAAAACGATTATTTGTGCTACAGCACGTGTCGACGGCTGGTCTGTCGGAATTGTAGCGAATCAACGAAAACTGGTAAAAAGCGGTAAAGGGGAAATGCAGTTTGGCGGTGTGATCTATTCTGATTCTGCCGACAAAGCAACACGATTTATAGCAAACTGTAATCAAAGAAAAATACCGTTGATTTTCCTTCAGGATGTAACCGGTTTTATGGTTGGATCAAAATCTGAACAGGGTGGAATTATTAAAGACGGTGCGAAAATGGTAAATGCTGTTGCAAATTCGGTCGTGCCAAAATTTACAATCATTACTGGAAACTCTTACGGTGCCGGAAATTACGCAATGTGCGGTAAAGCTTATGATCCAAGATTGATTGTGGCGTGGCCCTGGGCAGATTTAGCTGTAATGGGCGGTTCGCAGGCAGCTAAAGTTTTAGCACAAATTCAGGAATCTACGCTCAAAAAGAGTGGTAAAGAGATCACTGAAGAAGAACATCAGGAAATTTTAGATACAATTTCGCAGCGTTATAAAAAACAGACTGAAGCAACATATGCTGCTGCAAGGCTGTGGACAGACGCGATAATCAACCCTATTGATACCAGAAAATGGATTTCGATGGGAATTGAAGCGGCAGATCATTCACCAATTACGGAAAAATTTAATCTGGGCGTTATTCAGGTTTGATAAAAAACACCATCATGAAAAAGAATTTACTATTCATTCTCTCGATATTATCGGGTTCACTATGTTTTGCGCAGTGCACTATTTTAGGAAATGATATGGTCAGACAAGGTTCAAGGGCAAGTTTTTCTGTTTCTGCAACTGCGCAGTGTGATGACTGTTACACGTGGAAAACCACTGGGTTTCAGATAATGGATAACAAAATGAGCAATACACTTTCCGTTTTGGCAACCGAAGCTGGCTCTGCGAAAATATCAGTTACGATTTTGACAGCGACAGGAACCAAAGAATGTGAAAAAACGGTAAGCGTGGAATCAGTAAAAGGCGATTCTGTTGCAATTGCTAAAGATTCTCTGAGTGCGATTCCCTGTAAGATCCCCATCAAAGATTTTCTTGATGTAAAAGTCGGAACAAATATGATTTCTTTTTTTCCTGACGTAAACAGTTCAGACTACGATTATAAATGGACGATCGTGTATAATACTGGAGAAATAAAAATGTCGGATGAGAAAATTCCGCAGTTTCCTTTTTCTGAAATGATGTTTCCGGCGACGGTAAGATTACAGTCTTTTTCACGTTATCCTATCTGTTCGCAGATTTTAAATAAAACCTATCCTCAAGAATACTGGATTCCAAAAAAGCCTGTTATCATTGAGCAGCGAAGATACGAGCAGGGAAATTTCGATAAAACAAATCCGTCAGTTCCCGCAAAAAATAATGCCAAAAAATAAGTAAATTTTAAATTCATAATGAATGGGAAACGGCGGCCGTTTCCCATTTTTTTGTTAAAAATTGAAACCATACACTTATTGTAATCGTATAAAAACATTTTAATTACGAAAAAGAATTATTTATGCTTTAAAATTTTAGGCAAGAATAATCTTATAAAAAAATAGGTATAACATTTACAACATCTAAAAATTATACATTTTATCTGTTCGTCTGATCGTATATTATTAGTTGATTGAAAACATTTTTCCATTAGCTAATTGATAAATCACTTCATTGCTGTTATATCAATTAAAACCGCTATTACCTATTTCTAATTTCCGTACTACATGTCACAAAAAAACTCCTTCATTTTTTGATGAAGGAGTTTTTGGAATAAAAAAAGACTGGCGGCGACCTACTCTCCCGCTTTCGCAGTACCATTGGCGCTGGTGGGCTTAACTTCTGTGTTCGGAATGGGAACAGGTGA
>NZ_LMPJ01000010.1 GCF_001424585.1 Chryseobacterium sp. Leaf180
CCTAAACTACCAAATGTTTTTCTGAAAAAATTTCCCTTCATCAATGAAAGCAAATCCATACCCAAAACATCCAATCCCTAAATAAACTCCTCCTGCGCTTCCCGGTTTTGCCGGACTGCAAAGATAAMAACTTTAACCAACATAATCCAAGAAAAAATATTTTTATTTTTTCTAAAACTACATCCCTAAAATCTCAACCTCAAAAGTGTTTAATTAAGTGCTTTTTCCTAAAATCTAATCAGCTCCCCCTATCGGAAACCGCTCCTGCGCTTTTACCTGATCAACAAACTCTCATCCGTTTTTCAGTGCGGCAAAAGTAAGAATCTTTAAGCTGTAATTCCAACTTATCTACAATGTTTTTTTAATCCCAGACCTAAACACCTGACTTCCCGAAAGAAAAATTTATATAACCGGAGTATTTGATCTCAGGAAAAAGAAACTGATTATCACAGACGGTGAAATTCTGNTCTAATCAGCTCCCCCTATCGGAAACCGCTCCTGCGCTTTTACCTGATCAACAAACTCTCATCCGTTTTTCAGTGCGGCAAAAGTAAGAATCTTTAAGCCCTCAATCCAAACAACAGAAAAGATATTTTCTAAAACCACCCTTAAACTGTTGATTACAAAAGCGAAAATTTTTATCATTGGATAATTACTTATAAATAACGCGGTTTTGATTTCATCAAATCAAAACAATAAATTCCAACTCAACTACGTTTTCTAAATTATGAAAGCACTATATTCAGTCATATTTTATCTAGACAGAAAAACTATACAATTGCTAAATGCGCAGAAAATCAATCTTCGGCAACTAATAGGTTCCTTTGCAAGTTCAAACTCAATAGCACATATTACGATCGCAGAATTTTCGGCAACGCCAGAAGAAATCAATTATTTAATACAGAGATTAAATACTTTTGTAAAAAGCCAAGAAAAATTGAATGCACTTTTTGACAGTTTAAGTTGCTCCAGTTATTCAAAATGTGCAGTCTATTTACCAGCCACAGATGTCGAATCTAAAATTCATGATATCACTAAGGCTGTCAGAAAGCGTATTAAGACAGAGAAAAGTGATATATGCACACCTCATATTTCATTGGGAAGAAAACTTTCTGAACAGCAGCTTAAAAGTGCTGCAGACAATTTTAGCGACGTAACATTCGAATGTGAAATAGGGCAAATCGCACTGCGAAAATATGATCCTTCAATAGGACAATTCACAATTGAAAAACAATTTACTTTCGGCGGAAATCGATCTGGAGGAACGCAACTGTCGTTCTGGTCTTAATTAGACCAACTATAAAAATCGAATTCAAAATCGCGCGAAAGTTGCAGCCCCGATTGTAGCGGCATCCTTTTGGCGAGGCGGCGAAGCGAGGCGGCAAAGCGAAGCGGAGCCGACAAAGCCAAAAGATACAGCGCAAAGCGGGAATTGTCTGCCCGAAAGAAAAATCAATTATTCAACGTATCCCAAAGTGACAGAATTTTGATGTCTGAAACTGGTGCTGATAAACGGATTATGCGCTTAGTATTTGGTAAAAGATCATAAAAATTATCGCTGAAATGCGTCTGTCCCATTAAATAAACGTCTTTCGCCAAAACATCGGTTGAAATTTCGATTTCATTTGGAGAGATTTTCTTTACAGAAATCCGTGGCTTTGTAAGTTTCAGATCTTTTGGTTTTGAGAAAAAGTAAATGTTTTCTGCTATAATCTTGCTGTTCACGTCTTTCAACGATAATTTCAAAAATATTTTATTTTTGTCATAATTGGCGAAGAGTTCGGAAGTTTTCAAACTTTCAAACTTTAAAATATCTTTTAAATCTTTTCCTGCAGGCTGCAATTCTTTTTTTATTAATATTTTTCCCGAAAAATCCATAGTCTGAACTTCCAAAGAGATATTTTCAAATTTTTCTAAAGCGTCATTCACAGCGTAGAAATTGAGCGTTTCACTCTTTTCCTCTGCTAATATCACCTTATTTTCAAAACTTCTCTTCACCTGATAATGCAGCGCCTTCCAGTTTCCCAAATAGTCAATCGACGACCAGGAAATCACCGGCCAGCAATCGTTCAGCTGCCAGTAAAGCGTTCCCATATTGTCAGGTTTTTCCCTGCGGTGTGCTTCGATCGCGATTTTCATTCCGCGCGCCTGAAGAAGTTGTGAAACGTAATTATATTTTACAAAATCCGTCGGAACCACATAATCGCGCTCCATGTATTTTTTTATGATATCAAATCCACGAGCGTTTTTTTCGTGTGCTTTAACCGTGGGATTCTCTAAATTTAAATCCGGATTTGTTGAAAACATCGACTTCACCGCTTCCAGACTTGGCATTCCCTGAAAACCATATTCAGAAGCAAATCGCGGAACTTTTTCGCTGTAAATTTCAAAAGGAAATTCGCCCCACCAAACGCCCCAGTAATGAGAATCGCCTTCGGTTAAACTTTCTTTATGTCCCCAACCTATCGATGGTGACGTCGGCCAATAGATATTTTTTTCTGAGGTTAAATTTTCCTTCAAAGCATTTGGAATAACTTCGTGGAAAACCTTTCTGTAATCTTTCCAGACCTGCAGAGAATCTTCTTTTGAATATTTGAACTGCTTCTGATAACCCCAGTTGACGATAGCTTCATCGATTTCATTATTTCCGCACCATAAAGCAATTGACGGGTGATTTTGAAGTCGGCTAACCTGATCTTTGACTTCTTCTTTCACATTATTCAAGAAATCTTCATCTGACGGATAAAAACTTCCGGCAAACATAAAATCCTGCCAAACCAAAATCCCATTTTCGTCGCAGGCTTTGTAAAATTCGTCGTCCTCGTAAATTCCACCGCCCCAAACACGAATCATATTCATGTTGGCATCTTTGCAGTCTTTGATGAGTTTTTGATATTTTTCTTTTGTAATTCTGGGTGTAAAACTGTCAGACGGAATCCAGTTGGTTCCTTTTGCATACATTGGATTTCCATTGACTTTAAAGTAGAAGGATTTTCCTTTTTTGTCTAAGTCCTGAATTAATTCGATGGTTCTTAATCCAATTGTCTCATCTTTTTTATCAATAATTTGAGCATCTTTTTTCAGAGAAAATTTTAATAGATAAGTCATTGCTTTTCCCCATCCGTTCGGTTGCCAAAGTTTTGGATTTAAGATCTGATAAGGAATTGAGATTTTATTTAAACCTTGCTTTAAAGAAATATTATTTACTTCATTACTGATTAAAAAACTGTATTTCCCATTTTGTTCGGCAAAAATTTCTGCATGAATAATGAGTTCTGCTTTTTGATTTGTTACACTTTTCTGCTCGATTTTTACGTTTTGAAGTTTCGCAAGATTCCAGAAATTGAGTTTTACATCTTTCCATATTCCTGCGGTCACTAATCTTGGTCCCCAATCCCAACCGAACTGGTATTGTGCTTTCCGAACAAAACTTCTCGGAGATTCCGGCATGGTAAACGGAACTTTTTTGGCTAAATCTTTTCCAATATTAACGGAAGATTTAAATTTTATCTGCAATGTATTATTTCCAACTTTCAAATCATTTTTCACCGGTATGTTCCATGTTCTGAACATGTTGTCTGTCTTCTTCAGCAATTTTCCGTTTAAATAAATTTCAGAAAACGTGTCCAATCCGTGAAAAACCAATTCGCAATTTTGATTTTGTAATTCTCTAGCTGAAACTTTAAAAACCGTCTGATAATCCCAGTCTTCACTTTCTACCCACTGCACTTTTTTTTCGTTTTCATCTTTAAAAGGATCCTGAATTACTTTATTTGCCAACAAATCCAGATGCACCATTCCCGGGACTTTAGCTGAAAGCCAGGTGTTTTCTTTGCTGTTTTTAAACTGCCAGTTTTCTTCGGATAAATTTCGTTCGGATGTTTGCGAAAAGCCTTTGGCAAATAAAAGAAGGAAAAAAAGGTATGGGTAATATTTCAAAGCTAAATTCAGTTAATAAGTTTCAGTCTTTTGATTTCTTCTGCGCTTGCGAAACTTTCATAGGGCAAAATAGCTGAAGAATGAAAGTATTTTCCATTCGTCATATTTTTCAACTCCGAAATATTATTAGAACGGACGCCGCCGCCGATGAGAATTTTTATATCATCAGAATAATCAGCAACCATCTTTTTTAAATTTTCCTTGCCTTCCACAGCAGAATTTTTTCCACCGGAAGTCAGGATTTCTTTAAAACCCAACTCGATAATTTTTTCGGTTGCTTCAAAAATATCAGGAGTTCTGTCTATCGCGCGGTGAAAAACACACGGTTTTCCCATCGCCAGCCCAACCAAGATTCTGTTTTTTTCCTCGTCAACTTCCTGTTTTTCATTTAAAATCCCAAAAACAAAACCATCAGCACCCGCATCAGAAAACCGGATAATGTCTTTTTGCATTCTCAAAAATTCAGAATTTGTATAGAGAAAATTACCGCCGACCGGCCGAATCATTACATGAATAGGCTTTTCATATTTTTCTTTCAAATATTGCAGTTCGGTAATGTCTGGAGTGACGCCGCCCGTCGTGACGTCAGCACAAAATTCGAGGCGGTCTGCGATAGAATTTAACGCAATTTCGGCGGAAGTGATATCAAAACTGGCGATTTCTAAGAACATAGTCTGATTTAGATTTGAGATTGGGAGTTTGAATAACGGAGTATAAAAGTTAAATTTATTTTAAAGCAAATTCAGGTTTCTCAAGACGGTTTCCTTTCTGGTCGTAAACTGCAAAATTAAATCCATCCTGAATGCAGTATGAGCCATATTCCCCTTTTTTGTTGATGGCAATGAAGCCCACCTGAATATCTCTTAGATTTTTATTTCTTCGCTTCGTAATGTTTACGATTCTTTCAACCGCTTCTTTACAGGCCTGCTGAGGATTTCTCCCCTGTCGCATCAATTCCACCACAAGATGAGTTCCGACTGTTCTTATAACTTCTTCGCCATGGCCGGTCGCCGTTGCTGCGCCGATCTCGTTATCAACAAATAAGCCAGCTCCGATGATTGGGGAATCACCTACTCTGCCGTGCATTTTGAAAGCCATTCCGCTGGTAGTGCATGCTCCGGAAAGATTTCCCTGAGCATCCAGTGCGATCATTCCAATCGTGTCGTGATTCTCGATGTTGACGATAGGTTCGTATTTGCTGTCTTTCAGCCATTCTTTCCATTCTTTTTCGGATTCTGCGGTGAGAATGTTTTCTTTTTTAAAACCTTGAGAAACGGCAAATTGTAAAGCTCCATCGCCCACCAACATGACGTGAGGCGTCTTTTCCATTACTGCTCTAGCCACAGAAATTGGGTTTTTAATATTTTCAAGACATGCCACCGAACCGATGTTGTAATTTTCATCCATAATACAGGCATCCAGGGTTACTCTTCCGTCTCTGTCGGGGCGGCCACCATAGCCAACGCTTCTTTCGTTGGGGTCATTTTCAACCAGTCGGACTCCTTTTTCTACCGCATCCAAAGCTCTTCCGCCTTTTCCTAAAATTTTCCACGCTTCTTCGTTGGCCTTTAAACCAAAATCCCAGGTTGAAAGAACAATTGGTTTGTTTACCATCGTACTTTCGCTTTCTGGAAATTCTTTTGCAATTAAATCTAAAGGATTCAGCAATAATGCAGATGATAATATTCCAGTAGTTTTTAAAAATTTTCTTCTTGAATTCATATCTTTAGGTTGAGGCTTAGGTTAAGGTTAATTTTGAGTATTAAATTTTAAATCTTGAATCAATTCGCTCCTATTTCGTCGACAAAAAGCCACGCTTTTGAATCTGTGCCAGGATTTCCTGCAGGAATAATTCCTGCATTTTCTATTTTAATTTTAATAAATTTCGCACTCTGGTTTCCAACTCTGATACTGATTCTTCCTTTTGCTGAAAGAATTTCCTCTTTGCTGATTTCTTTAACAGTCTCAAAATTTTTACCGTTATCAGAAACAGAAACTGTCGCTGATTTTGCCAGATGAATCCAGCTTCCTTTATTGTCTAAGGTGTTAAAATAAACTTCTGAAAAACTGATTTTTTCACTTAAATCAATCGTTGCCACAACATCTTTCCCCTGAAAACCAAGCCAAGTTTTTCCCAGTTGTTTAACATTTCCAATAATTCCGTCAACCAGCGTAAAAGCACCACCAAAAGAATAATTTTCGCTCGGCTGATTTTCCAAAGTGATTTTTTTTCCGGTCGTTTTTGAGGTAGAAAAATTCTGAGAAGAAACCGCTGATTTTAATTCATCATTTTCAAAATAAGCAGATTTAATGGTCATCGCTTTTGAAACCGGAATCGGATTTTGGTAGGTTGAAGAATTTGATGTTGGCTCGCTTCCATCTGTCGTAAATTTAATTCCGCTTGGATTTTGTGAAGTTGAAAGTTCATACGAAACACCTTTGCTATCAGGAATTACCTTTCCTGAAATGTTGTAAATACTTTTTGCATAGTTGATGTTCATTTTATCTAAAATTTTAAAATGCTCCACCACCCTGTTTTCAAATTCCTTGTAATTATCCGGTTTTGAAGTTCCCCAACCCACTTCTGAAAGTGCAAATAATCTTGGGAAGATCATGTACTGAACCTGTTTGAAATCCAGAATATATTCCGTCCATAAATTTGCCTGCACTCCCAGAATATATTTCGACTGTTCAGAATTCAACTCCGCAGGAATCGGATTGTATGAATACACTTTTTCCAAAGGTGTAAAACCTCCGAAAGCATTCGGTTCTGTCTGCGGATCGCCCTGATAATGGTCGAAATAACAATATGCTCCCGGAGTCATTACGGCAAAATGATTGGTTTTTGCGGCTTCAATTCCACCTTTAATTCCCGTCCAGCTCATTACTGCGGCATTTGGTGCCAGTCCGCCTTCCAAAATCTCATCCCAGCCGATAATTTTCCTGCCTTTTGAGTTTACGTATTTTTCAATTCTCTGAATGAAATAACTTTGTAAACCGTGTTCGTCTTTCAGATTGTTTTTCTTTATTAAAGCCTGACAGTGGGCACATTCTTTCCATCTTGTTTTCGGACATTCGTCGCCACCAATGTGAATGTACTGCGAGGGGAAAAGCTGAATAACTTCATCCAGAACATTTTCCAAAAAAGTAAACGTTTCGTCTTTCGGGCAAAAAACATCATCAAAAACGCCCCATTTCGTTGCCGCTTCAAAAGGCCCTTTAGTACAGGCCAGTTCAGGATAAGCAGAAAGTGCAGCTAAAGCATGACCAGGCATTTCGATTTCAGGAACGACGGTGATGTGTCTTTCCTGAGCGTATTTTACAACATCTTTAATCTGCTCTTGAGTATAAAAATACGGCCCGTAAGGTTTTCCGTCAAAAGTATTGTCAACGTAAGCTCCAATCATGGATTCTTTTCGTTTTGAACCGATTTGAGTGAGTTTTGGATATTTTTTAATTTCGATTCTCCAACCCTGATCGTCGGTTAAATGCCAATGAAAAGTATTCAATTTATACATTGCCAGATAATCGATGTATTTTTTTACTTCTTCGACAGTGAAGAAATGACGGCAAACGTCTAAATGCATTCCTCGCCATGCAAATTTGGGTTCATCTTCAATTTTCAATGCGGGAATTTTACCCAAATCTTTATATTGTTCGAATAACTGAATTAAAGTTTGAATGGCTAGAAAGTAACCTTGATCTGTATAGGATTTTATGTGAATCTGTTTAGAAGTAATTTCAATTGAATACGCCTCGTTATTGAGTTTTGACTGATCTGATAATTTTGAATACAACAAATGTGCATCCGAATTTTTTGCGTTACTGAATTTTATTTTTAATTTATTTTTTAAATATTCTGTCTCTTTTACAGGAAGATTATTACTTAAATTAAATAATGCCGGAATAACAAATTCTCCTTTTTGAAACTCCACTTTTTGCGGATAAGGAATTAAATGCAGTTTTGTCTGGGCGGAAAAGCACGTTGAAATCAATAAAGAAAAGATCAGAAAAATACGCAGCATCTTGTAGAGTTTAGATTTTAGCGAATATAATTCTTTTCTGAAAAATTCATTCTTTCATTTTACTATTTCAGCTCTAAAAATAAATCATTATGATGCTTTCAAAAACGTTGCAGAAAATAAAGTAGGATCAGAAAATAATTCTGCTGTAAGAAACGACTGAAAATTAAAGAAAAATCTTTTCGATGACAGAATGCGCCTGTTTTACTGAGATACATTTATTCCGCTACTTCCCCAGTGCCTTTGCACCGGCTGCAGACGTCATAAAACGTTCTTCCGGTTGATGTAGTTGTAGTAGGATTAGTCAAATTTATCCTGCCCTGCCCGAATTCACTCACTGTGTAAGTTCCCGCTGTGGTGTAAGAATAGCTGACTTTGCTGCCGGTAATTCCTTTGCCACTGCAAACGGGGCATTTTACACGTTTCACATTTGCAGCTTTTTGCTGAGCTTCCAATTGAGCTTCGACTGCGGGATTGTGAACTTCCGTAATTGCATTATCCTGTATTTTGACTGTCGCGCCTGTGTCGTGATGATTGTACAGACCCGTTTTCGGTGTGCCTTCCTGATTAAAATAGCCCACAAAATCAATCTCTTCGGGATGGTAGGAAAATTTACCTTTATAAATTACGTTTTCTTTAATTTCACCTTCAAAAATATTGCCTCCTGCAAAATAAAATGTTCCGTTGCCGTGCATCATTCCGCCCTGGAAATTGCCAGCATATCGGTTACCGCTTGGGAAAAAAATTTCTCCGCTTCCATTTTTGCAGTCGCCTTTTTTACAGCCTTCCACGGGAACTCCACCCACGTAGTTGGGCACAGCTTTTCTTACCAGATTTCCAAAGCTGTATTCTACATTTTCGGCCTTACCGTTTTTATGGGTCAGTATGCCTTTTCCATGTTCTGAACCATCGGCAAATTCTCCGCTGTATCTGTCGCTACCATAGTCAATTATGCCGTTTCCGTGAGGTTTTCCATTTTTAAAACTTCCTTCATATACCGCATATCCCAAATCAGATTTTCCAATACCGTCTTTGCAGTTTCCACTTAAACATTGTGCGGATAAAAAATGAAATGAAATACACAACGCGAGAAGAAAAAAAACCAAACTTTTCATCACTCAAAAATTTATAACATTATCTGAACAGGTTCCCAAACGCAAATCCCTGGCACTCTCAAGACTGACTTTCATTTTTCTGGCAATATCACTGTATAAATCACTGCATTTTGACCCCTGATTAAAAGAATATCCCACGTAACCGCTGTCTGAGATATATTTTGACTTTAAATTCTGAACAACAGCTTCTTGTGAAATGTTATTCCCAAATTTTACCGGATACGCTTTGTAAGAGGTGACTGATTCTGAAGTTCCGAGCCAAAAAATGACCATACCTTCCGTTTTATTCCAGCGGCTTAGATTGGCATAGGAAAAAGTGACATTCCCATTTTGAGCTTTCGCCAAAGCTTCTGGTGATGGTGGTTTCGTCCCTGCAAGTTTAATACCTGAAAATTTCGCAACATTTACATACACGCTTACGAAAGTTCCTTCATCAGTTTCAGGAATATATTCAGCAGGCATGTGCAAATTTTCTTTTTTGGGAATGTAAACAACACAGTAAAAATTGCCGTCTATTTTCAGATTTCCAACCCAATAACTTTTATAATATGGCATCAGTGCTCTGTTCTGTTCCTGACTGCCTTTTTTCAGACCAGAAGGAACAATATCATTCTTCAATAAATAGATTATTCTATCCAACTGCCCGGGGCTGTACTTTATTTTTTTGAATTCTGGATCTTTAAAATTCCTGTCCTGAGGTTTGACACGGTTTTTATAACCGTCATTGATGTCCCACAATGCAGCCCGCAATTCTACGGGATGATCTCTTCGGTTAGCTGCATCAGGAAGAATAATGTTTGCCTGTCCGAAAATAGTGAGCTGAATCAACAAGAACGGCATTAAGAAATATTTTTTCATCATTTACATTTTTAAATTTCACTTAAAAGCTTAAAAATCAGTCCGTTACTTCTTCTTCTTAGCTATCTCAAAATACAGGGTATTGGCGTTCATATTGCTGATCAGCATCATTGCATCTTCGCCGTCTTTAGTGAACTTCGTAACGTCATTTCCTATTTTGTTTTTATATTCAGACGGCGTATAGCCTTTTGCAGGAAGCTCCTGCAGTACAGGGATTAGATTATTCAGAAAAGTCATCGTCTCGGGGTCAGTCATGTCCATTTCCAAAACATATTCGTAGGCATCAGCAGTTTCGTTGATTTTATTTTTAAAATATCCTAATCCAATCGTTCCGTTGTAGGTCATAAAGCCAGAATCATTTTTTCCGCTGACGGTTCCTTTTAAATTTTTAAAACCGGTAGCTCTCTCATCCAGTAAGCGGTAAAAATCTCTTTTAAAGTCAATTGTTTTTTCGAAGATAACCAATCCGGCGTCTGCCACAGAACCTTCACTTAAACCTACACCTACCGTAGCTTTTGTCACTCCCGATGATGGCTGAAAGTCGTCTGTTTCCAATATGGCATAGTTATCAGACACTTTTCCCTGCGATCCTGCATAAGTACTGCTGCCATCTTTGATAATGAGCATAGCATTCTGACCTTTGCTCTCTTTAGCTTTTACCGCACCCAGCGCAGTGTATGAAAACCCTGTTTTGAAACTGACTTCCACAGCGACCGGTTCGGCTTTGTAGCTTTCATATACCTTCGTCCATCCATCTCCAAGTAAAGCTTTTTCTCTTTCAGAAATGGCAAGTTTTGCATCTGAAGTAATGCTTGCTTTCGATTGTTTTGAAGTTGCTGTACTGGTTTTTTGTGCCCGTGCCAGTGTAAAAGAGCAGGCAATTATTGCTATGGTAAAGAGTTTTTCAATCATGACCGTTTAGTTTTATTTAATTTAAATATTTTCTGATTTTATTTCTTCTTAAAAATATAGAAGTAAGGCGTGTTTTTGGCAGGATAGCTTGCGAGCATCATCACATCTTCACCATTTTTTTTGAATTCTATAACGTCTCCGCCAGCATCATTTTTATAATCTTTACTGGTAAAACCTAGTGCAGGAAGTTCTTTCATCACCAAATCAAGATTGTCTAAAAATCGCAGTGTTTTCGGATTGTCAAAATCTAAAACGATAATATATTCATGATTGGCGCTGGATTCCAGAATTTTGGCTTCCTGATAACCCAATGTATCGTTGCTGTAATAAATCTGCTCATTGTTTTCTGTGATATTGCCTTTCATTCCCCTGTAGTCTTTAAATCCTGCATTCCGTGCTTCAAGAAGATTGTAGAAACTTCTTTTAAAATCAAAAGGCTTTTCAAAAACAAGCAGACAGGCACCGGAAACAGGTTCGCCGGAAGCATCTATAAGGTAAGTTCCCTTTAAAACCGATATATCCTCTTTTAAATTATAAACCCCGAGAGTGGTAAAATTATTTTCGATATTTTTTCTGATGCCACCCAACCGGTTATCACCGTTATAAGCTGCCAACATCGGAAATATCCCCGGTTTGTTGGAAGTCACTGCTCCAATAGCCGTGTAGGAATGACCAGACAAAAATCTAATTTCAGCAGCGCATGCCGCAGTTTGATAGTCTTCATAAATTTTCTTCCAACCCTGTGCGATGAGTAATTTTTCTTCCTGTTCTACGTATGGCGACATTTTAGTTTTATTCTCCGGAGTGAAAACGGGACCGTCTTCAGCGCTCTTTACAAAACTGTAATTCACGTCTGCACAGTTTCCGTTTCGCAGATCTTTCACATCCCGTAAATTCATGTTCAGGGATCTTGCCAGATAGCCGTAAGTCTGGTTGCAATCATAATTTTCAAGAAATTCGTAGGTGATGTATTTTGAAGATTTGTAAGCTTTCTTTTTTAACTCCTGAGCCACCTGAAATTCCTGATAAGAATCGTCAAATTTCACAGTAAATGCCGCATACTCGCTTGCTTTACCACCTGTTCCGTACCACAAAACAAATGTACCTCTTTTGTTTTTCCAACGGTCAAGTGATACACTGGTTTGAATCTGCGGATACGCAAAATTGCTGACCATAACAAGGAAAAAGATAAAAGATTTTTTTTTCATCATTTCTATTTTTTAGAAGCTGCGTCCAGCGCATTGGCTTTGTTCTCATACCATTCTGCTTTTGCAGTATCGTTGCGGCCCCATTTGTAGCCAATCGCCATGTACATGTGTGCAAGAGCATTATTTTCATCCGCGGCAATCGCCTTAGTAGCCGAGGAAATTACAGTTTCATAATCTTTCAAATTCATTGCGATATCTGCTTTGTTGGTAAAATATTCCGGTTTTGAAGGATCTTTTTCGCAGGCGATATTGATGAACGAAAGTGCCTTATTTAAATTGCCAATCTTCATAAACGAAATTGCGGCACTGTTGTAATCATCAGCATACATGTGCGGTTCCGGAACGTCGTAAGCCAACTGATATTGCTCTGAAGCTTCTTTATACATCTGCATTCTCATATAGAAATTTCCGAAATGACACCGCAGAAAACCGGTATCCATATTTTTAACAAGGATGCCTCTGTTGAAAAGGTCTGTCGCTCCATAAACATTATTCAGCTTTGCGTAAGCTGCAAAAGCTTCTTTGTACATCTCTGCCTGTGAAGGATGTTTTTCCACACCTTTCAGAAAAACCGATAATGCAGCATCGTAATCTCCCAAAGCATAATGATAACCGCCGAGTTTAATGTAAAACTGAATAGGTTCAGGATTGATCAGCAAAGCGGCTTTTTGATCTTCAACGGCTTTCTCCACTAAACCTTTTCTGTAAAATGCAATTCCACGAAGTGTTAGAATGTTGCCATCATTCGGTAATAATTTGATAGCTCTGGAAAGTGTTACCAGCGCGCCATTCACATCGTCATCTCCATACATTTGCCAGCCTCCGCGTTCTGCTAAAATATAGCCGTTCTCAGGATATTTTTTTTCAAGAATTGCCAGCAGCCGGTAAGCTTCATTAATGTCGCCGGTTGTATAACTGATTTTCGTAAGTTTAATATAGTCAGAATCTTTTTGTTGAGCCTTAAAAGTTTCAATGCTGAATAATGTAAACGCAGCCAACAAAAAACACTTTGAAACTGATAATCGTTTAGACAGGAAAATTTTGGAAAATATTATTCTGGATGATTTCATGACTGTTAGTTTTTAAAATGAAAAATACTTCTGTTTTGTTATTGAGAAAGTCTGAAAAATGCACCACCTGCTTTTTCATATTCTTCATATTCCGCATGGGCTTTGTCGAAATCTGTTTTGGCCAAATCTTTTAATGGAGAATCTGCAGGCGCATTGTTGATGATGAATAGAAAATCGTTCATGGCATCTACAAACTGTATCTTTCTGGTATGCATTCTTCCGCGGTACAGGTAGGCTTCAAGGTCTTTGGGATTTTGGGAAATCGCCTTGTCCAGATCAGGAATGGCGAGGTCGGCAGAATTCATTTTAGCATGAAGTTTTCCCCGGAACTGTAAGGCCTGATAGAAATCCGGTTTTATTTTGAGTGCAGCATCAAGGTATTGCAAAGCCTGTATGTTCTGTTCCTTAGAGATCAACGATGTGGCAGCGAGAAAACTTGCATCTGGATTCTGTGGATTGATTTTATATGCTTTTTCAGCATCAATCAAAGCTTCATCAATTTTTTTGAGCCTGATCAGAACATTGGCGCGTTGGGTAAGAGCAGCTTCATTTTCTGGGTCGGTATTTATGGCTTTTGTAAGTTCCTGTAAAGCTGGCTGATAATTATTCTGCCTTGCAGCGGCGATGGCTTCAGGAGATAATAACTGCTGACCAGATGCACTAATTACCGTTAAAAAAAAACCTAAAATGAATAATTTAAATTTTGTTCCCATGATCTCTGATTTAAGATTTTGAAACTGGAAATCGGATCAGAATAAATCCTGTTTTCCGGCATCAAAACAATATATTACAAAGATATTTCGAACAGCATTTTTAGACAATGGGCTGTTCAGCCCATTTTATTTCAGAATTAAAAGTGAAGCTGGAAGTATGATTTAACTAAATTATTGGGAAAATTATTAAAATAAATTTCGGTCACGTGCTTTCTGAAGCAATTCGGTACGGTTGTGCGCCTGAAGTTTCTGATAAATGTTTTCAATATGTCTTTTCACGGTAAAAGGCGAGATAAAAAGCTGTCCGGAAATTACTTTATTCGTCAGACCTTTGCTCAGAAGTTCCAGAATTTCACTTTCTCTGGCCGAAAGAAGATTCTCCTCAGACTGGCCGTGAGGTCGCTCCGTATCACTACTTTTTCGAAGCAATTTTAAAGTTTTTACAGCAATTGATGGAGACATTACTGCCCCGCCAGCCATTGTATCAATAATGGTATCGTAAATTTTTTCTGCTTTTGTATCCTTTAAAATATAACTGTCTGCACCTGCCTGAATCGCCCTGAAAATATGATCATCATCGTCATATACTGTAATCATTACAATTTTTATTTCGGGAAATCTTTTTTTAATCTCAAAAGTCGCATCAATTCCGTTCATTTCTGGCATTTCGATATCCATAAAAATAAGATGAGAATTGGGATTTTTTTCGACAGTGCTTATTCCTACTTTTCCGTTTTCTGCAAAAGCTACAATTTCAATTTCTAAAAATTGGGACAACTTTTCTTTTAAAGCTTTTCCTGCCATCCGGTTATCTTCAACAATAATCACTTTAATCATTGCAGCGGTATTTGAAGTTTATAAACAGTTCCTGAACCTACACCGGATTCCAAATGTACTGTCCCGGAAATATCATGAATTCTGGTTTCTATATTTGTAAGTCCAAATGATTTATTTCTTTGAATTTCAGTATCAAATCCAACTCCGTTATCAGAAATATTTATCAGCAAATCACCAGCATTTTGAGTAAAATTAAGTTCTATGAGATTTGCGCCACTGTGTTTTAAAGCATTATTTAAAATTTCCTGCACGACTCTGAAAATCTGCGCTGCCATTTTAGAATCAAGCAAGATATTTTCATTTACATCAAAGTCAATTTTAATCTTTAAGTCTGGTTTTACCTCAGAAATACTGTTGATCAAGTTTAAAATCTTCAGTCGCAAATCTTGAAGAAAAACAGTTTCGCTATGCAAAACCCAAAGGGTATTTTTCAGTTCAAAAATAGATCCGTCAACAAAATCTGACAGAGAATTGATCTTTTCTTTTACTCTAACATCAGTGTTTTCAGCATTTTTCAGACCGTCGAGCGTCGCGCTCATCAGCGTAAGATGCGCTCCCAGACTGTCGTGAAGATCTCTTGAAATTTCAAGCCTTTGCTGCTGCGTTTTCGAAATGCTCTGCTGCTGTAAAAGATCATTTTCAAGAAGAAGCTGTTTCTGCCGAAGCTTTGTTTTCACAGAAAAAATTCTGAAAGCCAGAAGTCCAATAGCTACTAAGCTACTCAAAATAATAAGCGAAAGATTTTTCTGTTTTGAAGCTAGTGTGGCTTTTGAAATATTGAGTTTAGCAAGATTTAAATCTTTTTCTTTCTTTTCAGTTTCATATTTTACATTCAGAAAAGCCACTTTATCCACCATTTCACTATTGAAAATCTTATCCTGAAACTCATTAGCAATCTTATAAAGTTTCAATGCCTTTTGCTGATCGCCTGCCTTCTCGTAGATTTCCGCCAGATTTCTGCTGCTCTCAGAAATCCGCTCGTTAGAATTTATCTTTTTTGAAATGGCATATGCTTTTTCACCAAAAAAAACAGCATTTTGCAGATTTCCCAGTTTGCTGTAGCAGTTTGACAGACTTTCGTAAGTGAAACTCAAACCCAGTTCGTCACCAATTTTTTCCCGAATGATACGGCTCTTTTCATAAAGATCAAACGCCTGTTTATCATTTTTATTTTTACTGTACTCCTCACCGCGATTCATATAGCTGATCGCAAGGCCATAATCATCGCCTGTTTTTACCTGCAAATCGATTGCTTTTTCCTGAAAATAGAGAGTAGAATCATGCTCATTAAGAAAAGAAAATGCGTTTGCGAGATTGTTATATGTGCTGGCAATACCGTTATCATTTTTCTCTTTTTTTCTGAATGCCAACGCTTTTTTTTGCCAGACGAGCGCTTCTTTGTACCTTTTTAAATCCTGCCAAACCAAACCAATATTACTGCTGATATTCCCCTGAATCTTGTTTGAACCTGATTTTTCGGCATATTTTAGTGCAAAAAAAAATATCGAAAGCGCATTTTTATAATTTCCGATTTTCCATTCGAGCAGTCCAATATTGTTAGACACACTTGCGACAGACTTTGCATTGTCTGTGTTTTTTAAAAGCTTTAAAGACTCTGTGTAAAATCGAAGTGCTTTGCTGTAATTGGAATTAATATCTTCTACGACACCAAGAAAATTCAGTGCGTCCGCTTTACCGGGAATATTCTTCGCTCTTTCTGAGATCTGCAGCATTTTTTGCGCATTCTGAGCCAATTTTTTATTATCTAAATCAATGTATTCTCTGCAGATTTTTCTGAGAATATTTATTCTGGCCGTATCAGGAATTTTTTTATCTGAAATTCTTTTTTCAAGCTTCTGTAGCTCAGATAGTTCTTCGCGCACAGTTTCCGGAATCTGTGCAGAAAACAGATTTATCATAAAAATCAGGAAAAATAAAGCGTAAAATTTGGACAATCATTTGGTTTTTAGAACAACTTAAAGATACAAATTCCAACAGTTAAAAATATTTACTGTCGCTTTTTAATTAAAATTTTACACAAAAAAAAGAGGAAATTAATTTCCTCTTTGATATTTTGAATGAATTTAACTTAAAAAGACATCTCAGGAATTTCTCCATCGATAATTAAATTCGCTTCTGTCGATTTTTTAATATGCTCCACAGAAACACCGGGTGCTCTCTCCACAAGTTTGAAACCTGCAGGTGTAACATCTAAAACTGCTAATTCTGTCACCACTTTTTTCACACAGTTGATTCCGGTAAGAGGTAATGTACATTTTTTCAGGATCTTGCTTTCACCAGCTTTATTTACATGCATCATCGCAACGATAATATTCTCTGCTGACGCTACCAAATCCATGGCTCCGCCCATTCCTTTTACCATTTTACCAGGGATTTTCCAGTTGGCAATATCGCCATTTTCTGAAACCTCCATCGCGCCGAGAATTGTTAAATCTACCTTCTGGCTTCTGATCATACCAAAACTGAACGCTGAATCGAAAAATGATCCGCCGTCTAAAATGGTGATGGTTTGTTTTCCCGCATTGATAACATCGGCATCTTCTTCGCCTTCAAAAGGGAAAGGTCCCATTCCCAAAACGCCATTTTCACTCTGAAACTCAACATTCAGATTATCCGGAACGTAATTGGCGACCAACGTAGGAATTCCGATTCCGAGATTTACGTAAAAACCGTCTCTTACTTCTCTGGCAATTCGTTTGGCTATATCTTCTTTACTTAACATTTTTTATATAATTTGATTTAGAGTAACTTACGATTTGGCTCTTACAGTGCGCTGCTCAATTCTTTTTTCAAACTTTTCACCCTGAAAAATTCGCTGCACCATAATTCCCGGGATGTGAATCTGATTTGGGTCTAATTCTCCGGGCGCTACTAACTCTTCTACTTCGGCAATCGTGATTTTTCCTGCTCCGGCCATTGGATGATTAAAATTTCTTGCTGAACCTTTAAAAATTAAATTTCCTGCATGATCGCCTTTCCACGCTTTTACGATTGAATAATCTGCTTCAAAAGCATGTTCCAAAATATGTGGCTTACCGTTGAATTCTTTCATCTCTTTTCCTTCAGCGACCTCAGTTCCAAAACCTGCCGGCGTGTAAAAAGCTGGAATCCCTGCCTGTGCAGCGCGGCATTTTTCGGCGAGAGTGCCTTGCGGCGTCAGTTCGACATCGAGTTCACCGGACAGCATCTGTCTTTCGAATTCTGCGTTTTCACCCACATAAGAGGAAATCATTTTCTTGATCTGCTTTTTCTGTAAGAGCAATCCCAAACCAAAATCGTCTACTCCTGCGTTGTTTGAAATGCAGGTAAGATCTTTTACATCTCTTTCTACCAATGCGTTGATGATATTTTCGGGGATGCCGCACAAACCAAATCCGCCCAGCATAAGGGTCATTCCGTTGGAAATTCCTTCTATGGCTTCCTCAGCATTTTTTACTCTCTTATCGATCATTTTTTTGTGAAATTTAAGTTTTTGAAATTACAATTTTTTTGTGAATTGAACGGATTTTTCGGTGGGTTTTGCGTGAGGGATGGAAGCGGCATCCTTTTTCTGTTTTTTGTGAGCGGCGGCTTTGCCGCCGCTCACAAAAAACAGAAAAAGATACAGCGGACAGCCCGACCCAAATGAGGAAATGGAGCGCGAGCGAAGCGAGCGCGTAATGACCGAATGAGGGACACGTCTTGATGATTAAAATTTTTTATTTACTTAGATAATAGTTAGTCAACTTATTGTATAACAGAAAAATTTATTTTATTTTTGCAACCTGTTATTCAACCTCTGACGAAGTCCGTGTAAGTTGCTTAGCCTGAACATTTTATTTTATAAAAAATGGATTTATTAAAGTACGTACAAGACAAGTACATTACAAAAAAAGAATTCCCTGAATTCAAAGCTGGTGATACAATTACTGTGTATTACGAGATTAAGGAAGGTCAAAAGACTAGAACTCAGTTCTTTAAGGGAACTGTAATTCAGTTGAGAGGAACCGGTTCTACTAAAACTTTCACGATCAGAAAAATGTCTGGTGATGTAGGTGTAGAAAGAGTTTTCCCGATTAACATGCCTGCTCTTCAAAAAATTGAGGTTGACAGACGAGGTAGAGTTAGAAGATCTAGAATCTATTACTTCAGAGATCTTAGAGGTAAGAAAGCGCGAATTAAGGACGCTGCTTACAAGAAAAAGTAACTCGAAAGACAACATAAAAAAAGACTGCTCAATTTGGGCAGTCTTTTTTATTTGAAAACTTTTAAAGATTTAAGCTAAAACTTCGGTCTTTTTCCCAGGTAAATTCATCAAAACGATTGCGGAGAGAATCAGTACAATCCCTATCCACTGGCTCAAAATTACCTGTTCGTGTAATAAAACAAATGCCATCGTGACTGAAACCGGTAATTCAAGCGATGAAACAATACTTCCTACTCCTAAACCTGTATTTGGAAAACCGAGATTAAAGAAAATAGGTGGAATGATCGTTCCGAATAAAGCGAGTATAAGTCCATACTTCCAAAATATGGAAATGTTGAACGGTCGGATGTGTTCTGTATTTGATGTGAAATTTAAATATAAATCTTTTAAGGCTGGAGAATGCAACGGTCCGATCTGAGCAAAAATCAGAAACAGCATAATGATTATAAATCCGCCTGAAAGCATGATGATGCTTTTTCTGAGAACAGGAAGATTTGTGGCAATAGTATTTGACGTAAACATGGTCGCTGTGAATGATGCGGCGGCAAGAAGTCCCCAAAACAGTCCGTGCCAATCGAGCTGGATATCTGTCTTGATTAAATTGGTCGCAAGTACTGTTCCTATTAGAACAATGACAGTGGCAATTATCTTTTTAAGTTCCGGAATTTTTCTTTTAATAATACTTTCTAAAACTACACTAAACCAAACCGACTGCATAAGAAGCACGATAGCGATGGAAACATTGATGTACTGAACTGCGATATAGTAAAATAAACTTGTGCAGCCAAGTGACGTTCCCGCTAAAAGCAGCATTCTGAATTCGCGGTTTGTAGGTGACACCAATTTCTTTTTTGAAGTAATTGTCTGAATAAAATTTAAAATAAGTAATCCAGTGATTCCAATAATAAACTGCGCAGAAGTGACTTCGGACGTTGTAAACCCATCTTTGTAAGCTAACTTAACAAAGGTTGCGAGCATTCCGTAAATGCTTGCTCCTAAACCTACAAATAAAATTCCTTTTAAAATATTTTTCTTCTGCATAACCATTTTTCAGCCGCCAAAGATACGTCTTTTCGTTTAAAGAAATTTAGACCATTTTTACGCAGAAAAAAATCCGCCTATGTGGCGGATTTTATATTTAAGATGATGAAGATTATTTAGAAACAATCACCTTCGTTGTTGACTCAATTCCTAATCCTTTCACTTTTACCAAATAAGTACCGTTTACAAGATTGCTCGTAGAGATCGCTTTCTTAGCATCCGGTGAAATTTTAGCTTCCGTTGACACCAATTTTCCGCTCATGTCATAAATTTCCACATTCACCTTACCCATTGTATTGCTAGGTAAATTGATGAAGAATTCATTTTTCGCTGGATTTGGATAGATTGAGATTGCATTTTTAACTGAATTCACTTCGCTTGTTGACAATAGACAATCCGCTGGTACGCTCATACTTTGCACCTGATCATTTATATCTAATTTGCTGCCGGCAGATGCTCCGACACCTAAACCTCTTCTAGCAAAAGTTCTCCAGATCATACAACGATCTGCACCATTTGTCGTGTTCAATTCCGCAGCAAGTATAGCATCTCTTCCTTCGACAAAAGTAGGACTACAAGGCTGTAATTTTAATGCGTTTGTTACCAATTGCAGAACTCTAGCACTTCCACTTGTAGTGCTCGAAGTTACATCAGACGCGTAACCATATTTGTTTGCATATTCCCAATGCAAATCCCAAAGCATGGTTGCCCAAACAAAACCTATTGAATGCACATCTGGTACAAATACTAAATTTTCGTTTTGATATTCCATACCATTAGTATCATCGTAAACATAATCATTAACATCAAAACTAGTTGAGTATTTTGCTGGACGTATTCCGTTACCAGTAATACTTTGACCAGAAGCATAGGTTGCCATTCCTCTTGGAACTGTTGCAGTGGCATTAGGACTGTTTGTGAGCATCAAAGCAAAGAAATCAGACCAACCTTCACCCATTTGTTCTTTGCTGTTACCAGACTGAAGGCAAGAGAAACCATTTCCTGTAAGTCTATTTGAAATACCATGACCATACTCGTGGACAACTATTCCATTATCAAAACTCCCATCAGGAGTTATTGCAACTGAAGGATCATTTTTCAAAGTTACATTTACCACAGTATTTGCCGCTAACTGATTTTTTATATACTCACCTTCCGCATTGCTAATTAAGACTGAAGAAATTGTGATTGTAGCATCAGTACCGCTCATATTACCAAGTGATGTGCTTGTCGGTGCATTATAAATAATTGCAGCAGTCGCTCCAGCATTTTGGACATTCTTCACTTTTGTAACAAAATCACAACTTCCTCTTTCAACTAAACCTATTTTTCCTGTTAATGATGCTGCTGGCAGAGCAGTACAACCATCCAATACAGATGACAATTGAACATTACCAGTAACTCCTGTTGCATTGAGAGCAGTACCAAATTGAGCTATGCCTGCTCCAGGCTGACGGCTGACAGCAACAGTAGGGGCATTGTAATAAAAGATTCGGTTAATTGTAGACCATAGATACATTTGCATTTTTGGTTTAGATCCGTCCGATGGTGTCGAAAAGTTGGCATTATTAAGGTTTGGATTTGCCAAGAGATAACCATCCTGCGCCTCAGCATTTACAGAATCACCATTACCAATCGGCGAAAAAGAAAAATTACTCTCCTGGAAATTTCTTGCCGATTCTATAAAACCAAATTTATAAAATATATCATGAATTTTATTATTAAGATAAAAGAGGTTTGTTATAGAAGCGTTTCTGTTATTTACCGGAGTGCCATAAAGGCTGTAAGAAAAATCAAAATTTCTACTAGCTCCGCCTTCTGCAACTGCGGTTACAGAGTTAGTTCCATTTGGATCCGCATACGCATACACGTTGTTACCTCTTGTATATGTATAAGATGAAGTACCGTCAAAATGCCATCCTTCTGGTGATGATGCTAAAATCCATGGGTTCGAAACTACTGAGCGTGAACCAAATGTTGGTGCTTCGATAGGCAATGCAAATACATTGTAAGACGCGTTTGCGGGAACTAAAAGAGAAAATTTCGCATTCTCAGATTTATTTTCCGGGAAAAAAACTTTTGCTGCAGATTCTGCAATTGGAGTAGCAGAAATTCCTGAATGGTCATGAGAATAGGCATCATGATAGAAATTACAAGAGAGGTTTAAATCATTTCTGGCAATGATGGCGCCATTTTGCGCATCAACCAAAACTTCCCAGTAACTTGCCGATTTTGGCTCCGGGAAAGAAAACTGATATGCAAGTTTTAACTCATTATTATGAGGAACATATACAAGTCTCTGTTTTGCAAACTTGTTATCGTCGCGGTCTTTTTCGTCAAAGTTTAAAATAGAAAAAGATTTTACCAGATCATTTTGAAGATCAGCAGCAATTTTATCCAATGCCTGATTCTTGGTGATTGCAGGAACTGCGGACGAAGCAGAACTGTAATCCTTTACGAAAGTATCGTTGTAATACGCTACTTTCCCATTTTTTACCAACACAGAACCAACTGCATTTCTGATTGGTAAACCATTATAAGTTTGCTGTGTTTTTACGATATCACCATTCATTGTCTGCGAAGCATCGGTGCCGTCGATTATAAAATTCATCAGATCAGACTTCTTATAATCCCGGATCTGATTGACAGTTATATAATCTTTAATTAATCGTTGATTTTCTTGAGAAAATACCTTTGTAGTTGGAAATATTGCAAAGACTGCAAATAATAATGGTAAAGTTATCTTTTTCATTTCTTTTCTTAATGCGCCAAATGTACAATTTATTTCCAATCAATTAATGCTAAGTTTAAAAATAATTCATTAGAATTTATCAATCACAAATATTTTAATCAATTGCGGGTGATTATCACATCATTATTTTACGATATTATCTTTATTAAATATGATCTGAATAATAAAACAAAAAAAAGAGCCACTAAAAAGTGACTCTTCATTTATAGAAATTTATGAAGATTATTTACCTCCATCCATTTTTCTTTTCAATTCTGCCAGCGCATCGATATCTCCAAGAGTAGATCTTTCTTCGTTGTTGTTACTAGAATTATTGTTACTGCTGTTGTTATTCGATCTGTTGTTAGAAGCTTCTCTCGCATTCTTTTTCTCTTCGTCTCTGAAGATTCCTGTATGAGAAACTACTACTCTTTTGAATTCTTTGTTGAACTCAATTACTTTAAACTGAGCTTCATCACCTTTCTTGATTTTAGATCCGTCTTCCTTTTCTAATAATCTTGATGGGCAAAATGCTTCAACTTCTGCATCTTCAAACTGAATAGAGGCACCTTTATCGTGTACTTCTACTGCTTTACCAGCGTGTACAGTTCCTTCTGCATATTTAGTTTCAAACTTATCCCAAGGATTTTCCTGCAATTGTTTGTGACCTAAAGAAAGTCTTCTAGCCTGAATATCAAGCTCAAGAACTACCACTTTCAACTGATCACCTACTGCGCAGAATTCTGATGGATGCTTGATTTTCTTAGTCCAAGAAAGATCAGAAATATAGATTAATCCGTCGATACCTTCTTCAAGTTCTACGAATACACCAAAGTTTGTAAAGTTTCTTACAGTTCCTGTATGCTCAGAACCTACCGGATATTTAGCTTCGATGTTTTCCCAAGGATCTTTAGATAACTGTTTCATACCTAAAGAGATTTTTCTGTCTTCTCTGTCAAGAGTAAGTACTTCAGCTTCCACTTCGTCACCTACTTTTACGAAATCTCCTGCGCTTCTCAAATGAGTAGACCAAGACATTTCAGAAACGTGAATCAATCCTTCTACACCTGGAGCGATCTCAACGAATGCACCATAATCTGCAAGAACTACCACTTTTCCTTTTACTTTATCACCCACTTTCATGTCAGCAGAAAGAGCATCCCAAGGATGAGCTTCTAATTGCTTCATACCCAATTGGATTCTTGTTTTCTCGTCATCAAAGTCAAGGATAACCACTTTCACAGTCTGTCCGTCTTCCAAGATTTCAGATGGATGGTTCACTCTAGACCAAGAAAGGTCTGTAATGTGGATCAATCCGTCTACACCACCAAGATCTACGAATACACCGTAAGAAGTAATATTCTTAACAGTACCTTCAAGAACCTGACCTTTTTCAAGCTGCGCGATGATTTCTTTTTTCTGACCTTCGATATCTGCTTCGATCAATGCTTTGTGAGAAACCACTACGTTTTTAAACTCTGGGTTGATTTTCACAACTTTGAATTCCATAGTTTTTCCTACATACTGATCGTAATCTTTAATAGGCTTCACGTCGATTTGAGAACCTGGTAAGAATGCCTCGATGCCGTGTACGTCAACGATCATACCTCCTTTAGTTCTTGATTTTACAAAACCGTTTACGATTTCTCCAGTTTCGTGAAGTTCGTTTACTCTGTCCCACGCTTTCAGCGTTCTTGCTTTTCTGTGAGAAAGTTGTAGTTGTCCGGTTTTGTCTTCTCTTCTGTCAACCATTACTTCTACCTCATCACCTACTTTCAGGTTTGGATTGTAACGGAATTCGTTAAGAGAAATAACACCTTCAGATTTGAAATCGATGTCTACGATCGCTTCTTTATCCGTAAGTCTTACAACTTTACCGGTAATCACGTCGTTGTCATTTAGGCTGCTTAAAGAACCGTTGTAGATTTCTTCAAGATCACTTTTTTCTTTTCTTGCATCGGCATCAAGACCAGATTCGAAAGAATCCCAGTCAAACTGTTCTGGTGCTACGTTTTGGTTAAGAATAACCTCTGCTGAATTTGTCTCTTTTGACATTTTCTAAATAAAATTTGTATTCCTTCTTTTTTAATGGTCTGCCACGTCGGTGTTTAAAAAATACGGAAGTTATTAATTACTAATAATTTACTTTTCCAGACCTTACCTCGAAAAGCGTGTGCAAAGATATGAATTTTTAAGAAATAAATCTTTCTAAATTTTATCCTGATTTAAATTAAAAACTCGGCTTAATCGTACGTTTTGCTAGAGTCTTCCAGAAGATTATTTAAAGTTGAAAACTCTTCTTCCGTCAGATCGCGCCATTTTCCAAGTGGCAGATCGAGTTTGATATTCATAATTCTGATGCGCTTCAGTTTACGTACCTCATAGCCAAGATGCTCGCACATTCTGCGAATCTGCCGGTTCAAACCTTGCGTAAGCACAATTCTGAATGTCATATCGTCGATTCTTTCCACCTCACATTTCTTGGTCACCGTATCCAAAATCGGGACACCGTTTCGCATACTTTCCAGAAACTTTGTGTTAATCGGTTTTTCTACACGCACGAGATATTCTTTCTCGTGATTGTTTCGGGCACGAAGAATTTTATTGACGATATCGCCGTCGTTGGTCAGCAAAATCAAACCTTCACTTGGTTTATCAAGCCTTCCAACCGGGAAAATTCTTTTCGGATGGTTGATATATTCGATAATATTGTCGCGTTCGCGTTTCGTATCGGTCGTGCAGACAATTCCTACAGGTTTGTTGAAAGCAATATAAACCGGTTCTTCCTCAGATTCTTTGATCGGTTTTCCGTCGACTTCCACCAGATCGTCGTCAGACACTTTCGTTCCCATTTCCGGTACAATACCGTTGATTGTGATTCTTCCTTCCTCCAGAAGTTTGTCTGCTGCACGTCGCGAACAGTAACCTACTTCCGATAAATATTTATTGATGCGTGTTTTTTCCATTAATCCAAACCTTCTTTTGTGTAATTTTTATTGCTGAAAACCGTGATCCCGTAGCTGACACCCAAAAAAAATGCACTGTTGTCACCCAGCTGCATTCTCTCCAGCACAAAAGCACCTTCCTGACTGAGTCTTTTTGAAAAAGATGTTTGCACCCCAAGTTTCACAGCTAGATAATAAGAGTCTTTAACTGCTGTATTATTCAGCTGACTTCCATACGTTAGATCAATAAAAAAAGCATCATCGCCCGGTCCGATAATAATTCTTGGCTGCACCAGCCAGTAAACCAAATGAAAATTGGGATCGATGTAGCTGTATTTCAGTCCGCCACCTACAGCGAAATTAGGCAAAAAATGATAGCCGCCGACCGCCAAAATACCATAAGACAATTTGTTGGGCAAATAAGGTGCAATATTGTTCTGATAGTAATACGAGTCTTTGTTCTGACTGTCTTTTATACTGTTACCCAGATTATAACCGATATTCAATGACGGATTAAAATAAAAATCCATTTTTGGTTTTGCTGACTGTGCTGATATTGTCTTTATCATCAAGACAAAAATTATAAAGAATATTTTTTTCATTAGACACTGAATTTAAAACCGTTCTCAAGATATTCGGGACGGGCTTTTTCTATACTGTACTCTCCGATTTTTGTCCGGCGAAGCTGCGTGAGATAAGCGCCAACGCCCAACTCCTGACCGATGTCGTGCGCAAGACTTCTGATATACGTTCCTTTCGAGCAACCGACTACGAAACTTACAAAAGGCAAATTTATTTCAATTTCAATGATATAATGAATGGTCGTCTTTCTGGATTTCATTTCCACTTCTGCTCCGGCGCGGGCGAGGTCGTACGCTCGTTTTCCGTCGATTTTCAAAGCTGAAAAAACAGGTGGTTTCTGATCGATTTCTCCCACAAATTTTTCTAAAGCCGATTTTACGTCTTCTACTTTAATGTGCGAATATTCCTGATTCAAAATTTCGGGCTTTTCGGTGTCGTAAGATTCAGTTTGAACACCTATTTTTATTTCTGCCCAGTATTCTTTGGGCGCATCCTGTATTTCGGGGATTTTTTTGGTAAATTTTCCGGTACAGACAATTAAAAGACCTGTTGCTCGCGGATCTAAAGTTCCGGCATGACCTATTTTAAATTTTTTCGGGAGCCCAAATTCATTTTTGAGTTTGTACTTGAGTTTATTCACTGCCTGAAAAGAAGTCCAGTCGAGTGGCTTATCGAGAAGTATGATTTGTCCGGAAAGTAAATCTTCTGCGGTCATTTTGAGTTTAAGGGTTTAAGCGTTTTCAGGGTTTGTGTCTTTTTCGGGAAATGCTATTATTGATTACAAATCTTTGCCGGTTATTACAGATATGCAGCCCGACCTGAGTGGAGCTCTTTTTGCCGGAGCGAAGCGCAGGCAAAAAAGCGGGAACGGAGGGCGGAAAAAGCTGCCCAAATCATTATTTATATTAAATTGGTAACGAGTAATTTTTATTGAAACCAGTAGAAATAAATCAGCAAAGCGATTCCCACGAAAATCCTGTACCAGCCCCAAGGTTTGAATCCGTATCTGTTTAAAACGCCGATGAAGGCTTTGATCGCGATAAGTGCGGTAATGAAGGCAACGATATTTCCGATAACAAATATCATGATGTGATCCTGCGACGAAAGAATCATCTCAAAACCTTTCTGCGGATTTCCGGTTTCTTTGCCCCAAGTTTTTACGAAAACTGAATACACAGTCACCGCCAACATTGTAGGCACCGCCAGAAAAAATGAAAACTCTGCTGCTGCTTTTCTTGTCAAACCCTGAGACATCCCGCCAATAATGGATGCTGCACTTCTGCTCGTTCCCGGCATCATTGCCAGACATTGCCAAAAACCGATAATCACCGCTTTTTTGACGGACATCTGTTTTTCATCGGTAATGGTGGGATGTTTAAACCATGTATCTGCAAAAAGCAAAACGACACCGCCCAAAACCAAAACTGCCGAGATGGCGATCTGATTACCAAGCACTGCCTCAATCATATCATCAAAAATATATCCTAAAACCAATGCAGGAATCACCGCAAAAGCCAATTTAAAATAGAATTTCAGATTTTTAAAATCAAAAAATTTCTTCCAGTACGCAACAACTACAGAAAGTATCGCCCCAAACTGTATGGAGACCTGAAACATTTTAAGAAATTCTGTTTCTTCAAGTCCAAGTAGATTCGCTGTAAATCCCATGTGCGCTGTCGATGAGATCGGAAGATACTCTGTGAGACCTTCGATGATGGCAATGATGATTGCTTTTAATAAATCCATTCTTTTATCTAAAATTAAAAAGATCAAGAAAACCGGAATTCAGCAAAACCAAATTTCCGGATTTCTTAATCTCAGAATATAAACTGTATTTCTATTTTCTTTTTAAAATCGCGTAGATCTCAATCCCAAACCCGATCACAATCAGTAAAGGTGCGATTCTTATTCTGCGCACCGAGAAAATACCGTCGTTCCAGACATTCGGGTCGTATTTTCCGTCTACCGTATTGGCATCTGCGCCCATCATCAGAAGAAATCCCACGACGATGCAGGCAAGCCCAATCATCATCCATTTAAAGTTTTCTTTACCGAAGTAAAAAGCATTCTGCTGAGGTTTTTCGGAAGGATTGCCGAAATCTGAGGCAGAAAATTTCTGTGTTTTTTTACTCATTTTTTTAAGAATAATATAGATCGTCTACGTTTGAACGCAGGAATCTCCAGGTTGCAATAATGGTGCTGAGCACAGTGATAAAAATTCCGACAGCGAGAATTCCGATTAGAAGCCAAACGTACTGGCTTGTATCCTGTACAAACGGCGTTTTTGTAGTGGTAGAGAAATAATACCAGATTCCACACACAGCGAGAATCCCTATAAAAGCGCCTAAAAGTCCCAGTACCAGAGCTTCTTTAATGAATGGCATCAAAATAAAACTTCTCTTAGCGCCTACCAGCTGCATGGTTTTAATAATAAATCTTCTTGAGAAAACTTTCAGCCTGATCGAGTTATTAATCAAGACAATCGCTAAAACTAAGAACAGTAAAGAAAATCCTAAAATCCATTTCAAAACGGTGTTGAGTTTATCATAAATTTTCTGAGATTCTGAATCGTTTCTTACGTCTACAACGCCGGGAATGGTTTTTATCTGCTGCAAAACACTTCCTATTTTAAGAGAATCATTGTATTCCGGTTTTAGTGTAATCTCAATAGACGCCGGAAAAATATCTTCCTCAAAAAGTGCTTCACTGCTGATTCCGAGACTTTTTCTCGCCTCGTCAGCGGCCATTTTTTTGGTGATGTAATTGGTTTTCTTCACCGACTCAAACTTCTGAATCTGATTTACGGCATCGGTTTCCATTTTAGCGACTTTGGCAGAATCTTTTGCATCGTAGTTTTCGTCGAAATAAGCGTTTACCACGAGCTGCTCCTTCAGATAATCCGAATATTTCTTCGCATTAATCAAAATAAGACCCGTGAGGCCCAAAAGAAATAATACCAGCGCGATACTGATGATCACGGTAATATTGCTTGAGCGCAGCCTTTTCTTATTAAACTCTTCTACAGATTTCGCCATTAATCCTAAAATTTTTGGCTAAAATAGAAAAAATCTTCCGAAATTTGGGGCGTATACAGGAAAATCATTGTTAACGAAATCATAAATAACTTGAGCGTAAAAGCAAAAAAACATCTCGGCCAGCACTTTCTTACAGACGAAAATATTGCTAAGAAAATCGTCGACGGACTCAGCTATGAGGGCTACAGTAACGTTTTGGAAGTCGGACCCGGAATGGGCGTTCTCACCAAATATCTTCTTGAAAAAGAACAGAAAATTTATCTCGCCGAGATCGACAACGAGTCGATTGAATATCTGAAGAAAAACTATTCAAAAACTGCTGAGGATACTTTCAGAGGAGATTTCTTAAAAGAAGACTTTGAGTTTATCCGTGCTGATCAGTTGGCTGTAATCGGAAATTTTCCGTACAACATTTCTTCACAGATCCTTTTTAAAATCATCGATCATTACAGCAAAATTCCGGAGATGGTCGGCATGTTTCAGAAAGAAGTTGCAGAGCGTACAGCCGGCGTTCCACGGACAAAAGATTACGGAATTCTTTCGGTTCTCGTTCAGGCATATTATGATGTGACGTACCTTTTTACGGTACACGAAAATGTGTTCAATCCGCCACCAAAAGTGAAATCCGGTGTCATCAAACTTACCAGAAATCCAAAAGAAGGATTGGTAGGAAATGAAGTTTTGTTTAAGCAGATTGTAAAAGCAGGATTTAACCAGAGAAGAAAAAAACTTTCCAATTCTCTGAAAGTTTTAAATATTCCTGAAGAATTAAAAACGCATCCGTTTCTTGAAAAACGCGCAGAAGAGCTTTCGGTAAAAGATTTTATTGATTTTACCAAGCTCTGGAAAGAATCGGTTTAAATTAAATTCACAGAAAAATCAGAAGTCATCGTCAAAATGCCTTCTGATTTTTTTTCCGGATGCAGCGTAAAACCTTTCAGTTTAGAAGTTTTCCCTTTTAAAACCAAATCATTAAGCTGCCGGTCAGAAATTTTCTTCCCAAAAATCTCAAACGGAATTTTAAAACCGCAGTCTTTAAAAGCCAAACAGCCAACCGCCGTTTTTCCTGAAACCAGTTTATTGTTTTTGCATTTCGGACAGTTTATTTCTTCCCAACCCGGAATTTCTTTTTTAATTCTTGGCTCGCGTGTTTTTTTATCTTCAATTTTCGGCTCCTCGTGCAGACTGAAAACTTTTGCTTTTCCTGAAATCACTTTCCGGGTTAAATCAGTCACCATTTGAACGAGTTCTTCGCGAAACTTATTGGCTTCGTATTCGCCACTTTCAATTTTTCTAAGCTTGAGTTCCCATTCACCGGTGAGTTCCGGACTTTTTAAAACTTCGTCTTCGATCGTATCAATCAGTTCAATTCCGGTTGCTGTCGCAATCAGGTTTTTCTTTTTACGCTCAATATATTTCCTTTTGAATAAAGTTTCAATAATATTGGCTCGCGTCGAAGGTCTTCCGATACCATTATTTTTAAGCATTTCGCGGAGCTCCTCATCATCAACCTGTTTGCCGGCAGTTTCCATGGCGCGCAACAGAGTCGCTTCGGTGAACGGCTTTGGCGGCGACGTTTTTCCCTGGTGAATAAAAGGATCATGCGGTCCGCTCTCACCTTTTTCAAAATTCGGGATCGTCTGTTCTTCCTCTTTTTCCTTTTCTGAAACTTCGGTTTTGTCTTTAGCGTATACTACCCGCCATCCTGGTTCTAAAATCTGTTTTCCGGAGGTTTTAAACGGAATCGTTCCCACTTTAGCTTCCACCAAAGTATTCGAAATCTTACATTCCGGATAAAAAACTGCGATAAATCTTCTCGCGACAAGATCATAAATCTGCTTTTCTTCCCGAGTGAGACTTCCCGACGGCGAAATTTCTGTCGGAATAATCGCGTGGTGATCCGTTACTTTAGCATCATCAAAAACCGTTTTCGATTTTGGAATCGGCTGTTCCAGAAGTGGAGCAATTAACTCCGAATAAGGTTTCATACTGTGAAGAATTCCGCTGATCTTCGGATGCAGACTTTCCGAAAGATAGGTTGTATCGACACGAGGATAGGTCACATGCTTTTTCTCGTAAAGACTTTGGATATATTTCAGCGTATGATCTGCCGAAAAGCTGTATTTCTTATTCGCCTCTACCTGAAGTGCAGTAAGATCAAACAACCTCGGATTTTTCTCTTTTCCCTCTTTTATTTCAAAGGAAACAATTTCGAACAGATTTCCTTTCAGATATTCCAGACCTTTTGTAGCGCGGTCAGCAGTTTTGAGACGGTCAATGGCAGCCGTGAAAATCACTTCGCGGTATTTCGTTTTCAGTTCCCAGTATTCTTCAGTCGCAAAAGCATCAATTTCTTTCTGACGCTGTACGAGCATCGCCAACGTGGGCGTCTGTACTCTTCCAATCGATAAAACTGCCTTATTTCCACCAAATTTTTTCGTGAAAAGCCGTGTTGCGTTGATGCCTAAAAGCCAGTCTCCTATTGCCCGGGCATTTCCTGCGAGGTAGAGATTTTTATAGTCTTCAGCAGGTTTCAGTTTTTCAAAACCTTCTTTTATCGCTTCTTCTGTCAGCGACGAAATCCATAACCGCTGAACGGGTTTGTTGCACTTTGCTTTCTGCAAAACCCACCGCTGAATAAGCTCTCCTTCCTGCCCGGCATCACCGCAGTTGATGACTTCATCGCATTCTGCCACCAGCCTTTCGATGATTTTAAACTGTGCTTCCACGCCTTTATTCGGAATCAGTTTAATGCCAAAATTTTTCGGGATAATCGGTAAGAAAATAAGATTCCAGCTTTTAAGTTCCGGACCGTAATCATGAGGTTCTTTTAAAGTACAGAGATGCCCAAAAGTCCATGTCACGCAGTAGCCATTGCCTTCCATATAACCCTGTTTGGGCATGGTCGCGCCCAAAACTTTGGCAATATCTCTGGCGACACTCGGTTTTTCGGCAATGCAAAGCTTCATCTTCTTTAATTCTTCTACGGCCTGCAAAAATCGGAAATTTTAATGACAATTGTACGCTGATTGCTTTTCATCTCCAAAATTATCTCTTCAATATTCATTTAAATCAGGAAGATTTTAATTCTTAAAACGCCAAGCAGTTAGCATTTTAAAGAACAAAATCTAACTGCAAAAAGCATTGAAAATTCATCTTATAATTTCATTCAAAACAACTTATGCGCATAACTTCAGCAATTCATGCGCATAAACCGATCAACTTATGCGCATAAATTCTCTAAGTCATGCGCATGACTTCACTAAGTTATATATATAAATTCAACAAATTATATATATGATTTTTCTAAGTTATATATATGAATTAATCAACTCATCCGCATGAAATTCCACAGACAATTCAAGATGCCTTTTCCGCTTTATGTTTTAAACAAAAAAAGCTGCCCAAAAGAGAGCAGCTTTCTGTATTTATTTTACATTAAAACCGTTAGCATTCCGGCACATTCACGGCGATGGCAAGACCGCCTTCCGAAGTTTCTTTAAAACGGTCGCTCATCGAAAGTGCCGTTTCCCACATCGTCTGGATAACCGCATCCAAACTCACTTTTGCTTTCGCAGGATCGCTTTCCAAGGCAATATTTGCTGCGGTAATGGCTTTCATCGCGCCCATCGTATTTCTTTCGATACACGGAATCTGCACCAAACCCCGAATCGGATCGCAGGTTAAACCCAAGTGATGTTCCATGGCAATTTCTGCAGCCATCAAAACCTGCCCGACACTTCCGCCGAGAATTTCGGTTAAACCAGCTGCAGCCATCGCGGAAGACACCCCGATCTCTGCCTGACAGCCACCCATCGCCGCTGAAATAGTGGCATTTTTCTTAAATAAAGTTCCGATTTCCCCGGCGACAAGTAAAAAACGGATGATGTCTTCTTCACTGTTTGCTTCGGTAAAAGCCTGAGAATACATTAACACTGCGGGTATAACGCCACTAGCACCGTTTGTGGGAGCCGTAATAATTCTTCCGAAACTTGCATTTTCCTCATTCACTGCCAGTGCAAAACAGGAAATCCACTTATTGATATTGGTAAACGTTTCTTCTGCATCTACCACCAACTGAAACCATTCGTCTCTGTTTTTATAAATTTTTTCTCCGAGAAGTTTTCTGTTAATTCCTGCAGCGCGCCGCGAAACATTGAGTCCGCCAGGCAAAACACCTTCTTTATTCACGCCTTTGTAGATGCATTCTTTGATGTTCTCCCAGATGATGAGTGCTTCTTTTCTCGTTTCATCCTGCGGCCGCCAGCTTTCTTCATTCATAAAAATCAGGTCTGATATTTTATTTAAACCCAATTTCTCGCAGTATTTTAAAATATCCGAACCGTGATGACAAGGATACAACGTGCGCACGCATTGTTTCTCGATGGAGTTTTTTTCCTGACTGGCAATGAAACCGCCACCGACAGAATAGAAATCCTGCACCAACTCAGTTCCGTCTTCAAAGACGGCTTTAAAAATCATTCCGTTGGGATGGAAATCTAAAGATTTTGATTTGTTTAAAATCAAATGGTGGCCGTAAACAAAGGGTATCAGCTTTTCTCCACCGAGATTCAGCGTATTGCTCGTCTTGATATGCTCAACAATTTCGTCGATTTTCGAAGTATTGATGGTTTTAAAATCTTCACCATTCAGACCAAGCATTCCTGCGATGTCGGTTCCGTGGCCGATTCCTGTTTTTGCCAGGGAACCGAAAAATTCAAGGAAAACTTCTTTCACCTCAACAATTGAGCGCTCTCTTTTAATGATTCTGATGAATGCCGACGCGGCGTTCCAAGGTCCCATCGTGTGCGAACTCGAAGGCCCGATGCCCACTTTAATAATCTCAAAAACCGAAATAGATTCCATAGCTTACTGCATATTCTTAGAGCAAAGATACGGGATATAAGTGATAGCAATCAACCGGAAAAACTGCGATAGTTACTGAAAATTCTATTACACAAAAATCTTTTTGAGAAGCAAAGAAACCTCACGGTGTTTTGTTGCCGGAAAAAGATGCGTCCCGTTTTTTATAACGTAATCTGGTTTTGAATTTTTTACCGGAAATACAATGTCTTTGTCGCCCAAAATCTGAACAACATCCGGCAGTTCTGTAAATTTCCATTCCGCAATTCTCTCGACCGACCATTTCAGATAGTAAGGATCGCGCATCTGAAAATATTCTGCAATTTTCGGATTATCAGGATCGAAAAACCTGCGGAACCTTTTGTAAAGAATTGAGGATTTATCGAAGAATTTTATCGGCAGAAACTTCGGAATTCTTGTCAGTTCGCCCATTTTTATAAGACGCGGTTTTTCAAGATCAGATTTTATGCTTCCGAGAATCACGGTTTTTTTTGCCGGCTTTAAAAGATTAATTTCCTGTACCAGAAATCCGCCAAAGGAATATCCGAGGAGATAAAAATCCTCAGAATCATCAATATTTTCTGCCATGCGCTGCACGTAACCGGCAAACTTTTCGTTTTGCTCAGGAATCAGCCAGTCGAGAAAGACAGCCTCATGCTCAGGTGAAAATTCCAGCTTTTCCAACACTTTAGAACCTGCACCAAGACCGCTTATCACATAGATTTTCATATTCCGAAAATATAAAAAAAGAGCAACTTATAAAATAAGCTGCTCTTTAATGTTTTGTTAAAAATAAGGTCTACAAAGGTCTTTCGTTGTCGATTTTCTGCGTAGATAATTTAAACTGAATATCCATCTCATCTTTGATGAAGTAATCTTTCAGTGAATTCTGATAATAAATCTTGAAATCTCTTCTGTTTAAAGAAAATCTTGAAGATTCGATCTCTACTGTAAACTGTGTCACGTGAACATTCGCCGGGAAAGAAATGGTTTTTCTCACACCTTTGATCGTTACATCGCCGAAGATCGTAGAGTTATATTCTGCATTTGCCAGCGGAATAATTTTCTTCAGATGAAATTTTGCCGTCGGGAATTTTTTAACCTCGAAAAAGTTGTTTCCTTTCAGATCGTTGGTCAGTTTATCTTTATCTGCGCCAGTAAGATCATCCACGGTAAGGCTGCGCATGTCGATCACAAACTCGCCATCTACCAGAACGGTATTGTCAAACGTGAATTTTCCGCTTTTCAGCTTCAATGTGCCGTAGTGTGATGTAGGTACGGTTTTCACGACTTTGTGTCCCCACCACTTTATTTCTGATGTTACAACTTTCGATATCTTATCTCCTTTTTTCTGTGCCACAACAAATGATACGCCCACACACATCATCATCAGTACTAAAAATCTTTTCATTCTTTTTTATTTACAATTCAACAAAAATAAAAAAAAGTGCAGAACTTCTGCACTTTTGTCAATATTTTTTTGATTAAATTATTTAGCGGTTACCTTTACCAGCATATCGATATCATCTTTGATAAAAACATCCTGCGCGCCAGATTTGTAATTCACATCAAATTTCTGTCTGTCGATCGGAAATTTATCAGACACCAAAGAAACTACGCCTTTGCTGTTGGAAATTTTCGCAGGGAACGTAATGCTGTTGGTTTTACCTTTTACCGTAAGATCGCCAGTCACCATTTTATTGAAAATCTTGTCGCTGTTGTTTTTTACCGAGGTAATTGTAAAAGTTGCATTCGGAAATTTTTCTACCTCGAAAAAGTCTCCGTTTTTCAGGTGACCGTTCAGTTTTCCCTGGTATTCACCTGAAAGATCGGTTGCGTTGATCGAAGTCATATCCAATACGAAACTTCCTCCTACTACGTCATTTCCTTTCATAATCAGGTTGCCGGATTTTACGTTCACTGTCCCGTCATGCGAGCTGGCTTCTGTTTTGGCAACTTTATATCCCCACCAATGTACATCAGATCCAACTACTTTTTTAGTCTGTCCGAAAGCTAATCCGCTGACCAAAACTGCGGCAAATAATAATTTTTTCATGTTTAAATAAACTGTTCTGTTAATGGCGCAAAGATAAGCTCATTTACGGAACGTGAAAATTGATCTATGATAATAAAAAAACTAAAAAAAATTTATTCGTTGAAATATGCTGTGTAAAGCACCACTCCGTTTATGCTGGTACTGTCTGTATCGATCAGATAAAGCGGGATATTCTTCAGCATATTTTCCATTTTATCGCTGATTTTGAATTTCTCGTAAAATTTATCTTTATCAATATATCTTTTTATCGTCTGCGGAATATCACCGGCAATCAAAAGTCCACCGGTAGCTTTTAATTTTAAAGTAAGATTATTTGCCTCACGCGCCAGGAATTCAAGAAAAGTATCGAGTGCAATCTTGCAGATCATAACATCTTGCTCCATTGCGGCTTTAAATATTTCCTCCGTGAAATTTCCGTTGGCATTGGCAAGTTTTTCTGCCAGCCATTCAGGTTCAGGATGTCTTTTCACATCGCGCAGAAAGCGGTAGATATTAAACAGACCAGTTTTAGAAAGTACCGTTTCCCAGCTTACAATTCCGTATATATTATTTAAAAACTGATAAAACTCTACCTCAACCGTCGTACGTGGCGAAAACTCAGAATGACCACCTTCTGTCGCAAAAGGACGCAGATATTTACCGTCGAAAAAATAACCGGCTTCTCCCAAACCATTTCCAGGCGCCAGAATGGCCACATTTCCTTTCTCGAGCTGTCCACTTGTATAGATCGGATCAAGATCCTTATCCTGCAATAAAGCAATTCCGTAAGCGGCAGCTTCCTGATCATTCAGAAGATACACTTTTTCAAATCCAAATTTAGAAGCATAATCAGATTCATAGATATCCCAACCGATACGCTGTGGCGCACTGCGGCCGTTAAAAACCGGTCCCGGAACAGAAATTCCCAGACGTTTGGCATCAGTGATATTATTGCGCTGCATAAACTGCGTAAGAATTTCCGAAAAATCAGAGTAATTTTTTGTTGGGAAATCTTCTTTTACGGTCATCTCTACACCACCGTTCTGAGAAATGTAATGTGCTACGGTAGTAAGGTCTTCGCGAAGATTAGCTCCGATAATAGAGATATTATGATTGCTGCTGTTTTTCACACCCGGAAGAAACAACGGGAATTTTGGATTTAGATTCATAGTGGCATATTTTATCAAATATAATAATAGTTTTGAAAACAGTAAAGGGAAAAGAAAAACCTTTTCGAAATTGTGAAAAGGTTTTTTGTCTGATTTTTGTCGCTAAATTATTTTCCTAAAGGCAGGTTGTAAGAAAAACCGGCACCGATGCTTCCTACATTATAATCCTGGTTTACAACATCGCCAGTGCTTCCTGTGAATACTTTTTGGTACTGCACAAAGAAATTCCAGTCGCGGTTGTGATAGCCGATTTCAGGCTTCAGATAAAAACCTCCGGAAGGTCTGTCAGCCACATAATTTGAAGCTACGCGGTCGTTACCTACCAAAAATCCGTAACCTAAATCAGCTCCGAAATAAAAACCGGTTTGCTTTGGATATATTCTGAACAACGCAGCTACCGGTACTACACCTACATCATTGTTATCATACCCGCCGTTTTCTTTACCGAAATAATGTGTGTAACCCGTTGCGATACCCAAACCAAAGCCCGGAGTAATCAGATTCTGATACGCAACATCTACGCCTACAGCCATAGAAAGATTATCCTGAGGAACGGCAACACCTACAGTGGCGCCCACTTTAATCATATTATTCATTTCCGCACTCTGAGCGCTCAGCACACCTGCTGCTAAAATTGCTGCGGTTGCCATTGTCTGCTTCAACATTTTCATAATTCTGAATTTTTCAAATTAAAGAATTCGCTATGGGAAAAATCATGCCAAAAGAAAATCTGTCTTAACAAAGAATTAACAGGGTTTAGCTGGATTGAATATGAAATAAACTTTAACTTCCTGAAATAGAACTCATCAAAACTGAAATGCAAAGCATGGCAGATTCTTTCATCAATAATAAACATCTTTTGTGGAGAGCAGGATTCGGGCCCTCCATTTCTCAGATAAAAGATTTGGAAAAAACTTCGGTAAAGAATCTTTTAAAAGATATCTTTTCAGAAAGTTCTTTTGAACCAATCACCTATCAGACTGCGGATTTTGTGATTTCTGAAACTGATACTGCAAACAACGCTACACAAAAACGCGAAATGCAGAAAATCACTCAGAGACAGAATTCCGAGATGAATCTCGCATTTTTGAAACAAATGACCGAAAGCAGAGGTCAGCTCAGAGAGAAAATGGCTTTTTTCTGGCACGGTCATTTTGCCACAAGAATCAACAATCCGAAGTTTAATCAGCAGCTTCTGAATATCCTGCGAAAAGATTCGCTGGGAAATTTCCGTGATCTGCTGTTCAGTGTGAGCCGCTCGCCTTCGATGCTGCAGTTTCTGAATAATCAGCAGAATAAGAAAGATCATCCGAACGAAAATTTTGCACGCGAAGTGATGGAGCTTTTCACGATGGGACAGGGAAATTATACAGAAAAAGACATCCGCGAAGCCGCAAGAGCTTTCACAGGCTGGAGTTATGATAAAGAAGGAAATTTTACAGAACGCAGCAAAATACACGACACCGGAACCAAAACTTTTCTTGGAAAAACCGGAAATTTCACGGGTGATGATGTTTTAAATATTATTCTCGATCAAAAAACCACTGCAGAATTTATCACCAGAAAAATCTACACATTTTTCGTCAATGAAAAACCAGATCCGCCGATTATTAAAAAACTCAGCGAAAATTTTTATCAGTCGGGATATGACATTAAAAAACTAATGAACGAGATATTTTCTTCAAATTGGTTTTACGATAATAAAAACATTGGAAACAGAATAAAATCGCCTACCGAACTTCTTGCCGGGATGATGCGGATGTTGCCGATGCAGATTCAGAATCCTGAAAACATAACGGTCTATCAAAAACTTTTGGGTCAGATGCTGCTCTATCCGCCCAATGTTTCAGGCTGGCCAAATGGAAAATCGTGGATCGACAGTTCGACTTTAATGTTACGGCTTCAGATTCCCCAGATCTGGTCCGGACTGCGACCGATGGAATATTCAGCCAAAGAAGATGACGACATCGACATGGGAATGAAATCGCGCGAAGCCCTTAACAAAAGTTTTAAAAATCCCAATATCACCATCGATTGGAAGAGTGTGGATGAGATTTTTAAAGGAAAAAATGCCGAAGACTATCTTCTGGTAAAAACTGAAAATCTCAATATGAAAACGGTACAACAGTTTTCGGATCAGAGCACAAAAATGATTATCATCAATCTCATGTCAACGCCAGAATATCAGCTGATGTAACTGCGTTTTTTGATGCGTTTTTATTTAAAAATTAGAAATCATGATTATTAAAAGAAGAGAATTTTTAAAAATCGGTTCTTTGGCAGCGGCTTCACTTTTGGTGCCGAATTTTCTGCAGTCAATGACGCTGGATCAGGCTTTGAATCCGGGGCAGAAAATATTAATTGTTCTGCAGTTTACAGGTGGAAATGACGGTTTAAACACTATCATTCCGACGAGAAACGATATTTATTTTAAAGAACGAAACACGATTGCCATAAAAGATTCGCTGGTTTTGAATGACGATACGGGCATCAATCCTGCACTTTCTTATTTTAAAGAACTCTACGACAGCGGCGAACTTGCGCTTCTTAACAATGTCGGTTATCCGAACCCCAACAAATCGCATTTCAGAAGTATGGATATCTGGCATTCGGCGAGCAAAAGCGATGAGTTTCTGGAAACCGGCTGGCTCGGCAGATTTTTGGATGAAGAATGCTACAAATGCGACCATCCGACGCAGGCTCTGGAGGTCGACGATATGCTGAGTCTGGCTCTGAAAGGTGAAAACAACAAAGCGTTTGCCTTTAAAGATCCCAAAAAACTCTATCAGACCAGTCAGGAAAAATATTTTAAATCGCTTGCAGATCACAGCCACGAGCACGATGAAGAGACGGTTTCGTATCTATACAAAACACTCGGTTCTACCATAAACAACGCCGATTATATTTTTGAGAAAAGCAAGGCGAAAAAAACCACTCAGGAATACCCAAATTCAAAACTGGGAAAAGATTTTAAAACGGTGGCTTCACTGATTAAATCAGACATTAATACGCAGGTATATTATCTCTCCATCGGAAGTTTTGATACGCATGTGAATCAGAATGAAAGACAGCAGAAACTGTTTAACGAGATCAATGAAGCGGTAAAATCTTTTGTGGCCGATATGAAAAGCAACGGACTTTTCAATGATATTCTGCTGATGACTTTCTCCGAATTCGGACGAAGGGTTTCTCAAAATGCCAGCAAAGGAACCGATCACGGTACGGCAAACCAGATGTTTTTCATCGGTGGCGGTTTAAAGAAAAAAGGAATTCTGAACGCGTTACCCGATCTTCAGAATCTGAATGAAGGCGACCTCATTTACACCGAAGATTTCCGGAAAGTCTATGCAACGGTTTTAAAAAACTGGCTGAATGCTGACGCTTCAAAAGTTCTTGGCTGGAAAAACGGTCTGTATGATTTTATCTAAAATTTAAACGAAAAAAGCTGTCTCAATGATTGAAACAGCTTTTAAACAAATTTTTTCTACTTTGTTATTTTCCGAAAAACGGCAAGCTTTTTCTTGTGCTTCCTGATTTTCTTCCTGTGATTTTTTTGATGAAATAATCAATAACAATGGGTGCTAAAAATGTAAGTACGGTTCTGAAAAGTCGTGATCTCATAATAATTTTATTTATTCTGTTATTTACAATTACTTTGCCATCCTACCATACGCGATTATTTTTTCGGATATTTTTTTGTAAATACAATAGCGTATTTTTGCAGCAAATATCAGATTATGTCATTTGAATCTTTAGGATTATCACAGAATATCATCCGTTCCGTAAAAAAAATGGGTTATCTGAAGCCGTTTCCTATTCAGGAGCAGTCGGTTCCCATTATTTTACAGGGAAAAGACCTGATGGGAATTGCCGAAACAGGTTCCGGAAAAACCGCTGCTTTTGTGATGCCCATTTTAGAAAAACTGCAGCATGCTGAGGTTAAAAAAGACCGTAACATTCAGGTCTTAATTTTGGTTCCAACGCGTGAACTGGCGATTCAGATTGACGAAGTTTTCAGAGTCTTTACAGAAAATTTAAAACGTGAAATCCGCACCATGGCAGTTTATGGCGGGGTTTCCATCAATCCGCAGATGAAAGGAATGTTCGGCGTGGAAGTTCTGATCGCCACACCCGGCCGTCTTCTGGATCTGATTGACCATAAAGCTTTAAGCATTTCAACCATCCAGCATTTGGTAATCGATGAGGCTGACAAAATGTTTAAGCTTGGTTTCGGTGAAGAGATGAATAAACTTTTTGCCATGATGCCTGTTGCAAAGCAAACCATCCTGTTTTCAGCGACTTTAAATGACAAAGTTTCTGAAATGAAAGAACGCTTATCTCTCAATCCTGTACTGATCGAAATTAAAAAAGAGGAAGTTGAAATCGACAGTATCGAGCAGTTGGCCTATCACGTTTCGCCCGAAGACAAAGGTCCGTTTCTGAGATATTTGATTAAAGAAAAGAAAGTTGAAAAGGCACTGATCTTCGTTTCCTCCACTCGATCTGCCGACAATCTTGTTGAAAAACTCAAGAAAAATAAAATTAAAGCCGTTGCCATTCACGGTCAGAAATCTATGGGCGCGAGGCGGAATAATCTTGAAGAATTTAAAGTAAACGGTGCCCAGATTCTTGTAGCAACCGACTTGCTCGGCCGTGGAATTCACATCGAATCTCTACCCTGCGTCATCAATTACGAACTGCCTCGTTCGCCAGCGGATTACATTCACCGAATCGGAAGAACGGGACGTGCCGGAGAAAAAGGTACTGCCATCAGTATTTTAACGGATGATGAACTGCAGCATTTCAGAGTCATTCAAAAGAAAATGGGCAAGAAAGTAACCTTGCAGCGAACAGAAGGAACAGATTTGCACGGATATTAACTGTAAAAATTAGTTTTACAAGTCAGCGTCTTCGTGATAATTTTCATAAGCTAAACGAATACTTTTTTTTATCCGCTCCTTAAGTTTTCTCGGACCTACAACCGTGAGAAATTCTCCCATTCCCAAAATCATTCTTTCAAGTTCGAAATTCAGCTGCACACAGATTTTAAACGTTGTACTGTGTTCATCTTCAGAAATAATTTCCTGAGAATGATGAAAAGGTTTGGTTTTTATATAAGGCGCATGATCCGAAGTCACCGTGAAAATTACATTTTGACCCCGCTGCGATTCTGAAACCGTTGCACCGATCACTTCCCCAAAATACCGGTCAGCATCAAAATCTTTGTCGATGTATTGCGTTTCAAGATCGGTTTCGATGCTGACGATCCTGTCTAAGGCGAGATTATAGATCGCTTTTTTGTGCCAGCAAATCAAAAACCAACGGTTGTTGTATTCCTTCAGCAACTGCGGATGCACTGTGAGCAAATTCTGTTCCCGTGCCTTAAAACTTTTGTAGCAAATCTTCAAAACTTTTTTATTGAGAATCGATTCGTACAGAACATCAATATACTCCAACCCTTTCAGACGCTCGTTTTTATCCAGATGAATAATCGACTTCTGCTGCGTCGACTGTATCGAATCTTCCAGTTTCTGAATGACACCATTCATATCTTTAAACATCGAAAAATCTTTAAACTGCTTCAGAATCTGAATGGCGTTATTCATTGCTTTCAGATCATTTTCCGTCACCGAGATCTGATGAATGCTGTATTCCGGATCGCTGTAACGGTAAAATTTCTTTTCAAAAACTTCTATGGGCGCTTCGTACCCGAATTTCTCACTCCGCATATTCTGCAGATCGAGCTGCACCGTCCGTCTGCTGACAAAAGACTCTTTGCCTTCAAACTCAAACAAAGCATCAGAACATTCATCAATCAGATCTTCGAGTGTATATTTCTTATATTTGTTTTTCAGACATTTGTCTAAAGTTTTGTAGCGGATCAGCGCATTTTTGTTGGAAGACATAAGCTTTTTTCGGGGTTTAAGCAGGTTAAACGTTCAATCATTAAAATTCGTCAACACGAGCGTAAGAACCGCCGTCAAAACATGAAGTCCTGTAATACAATACACAGTTTTTTTATTTTCAAAACGGTCAATCAGAAATCCATAAATAGGAAACTGTAATATTGCGAGAATAACAAATGGTGGCGAAATCGTCTGTTGAAAAACCGTCCCCACCATTCCGAAAGGAGTTAAAACCACTGCCGGCGTATAGTAACCGTAACCTCCGCCCATCAGAAAAACCACTGGCAAAAGCAGTAAAGGTGTCAGGAGGCTCAGCAGTAATGTCCATCGGTATTTTTTCATTCTTTTTTTGTTAGTGCTTCTCCTTCAAACACAACTCCTTCCCATCCAAACTCCATAAAATTTCGGATATTCTGATGATCGATGCCTTCCGGATTTCCCAAAACATCATCGTGGTAAAAACTTCCGAAAAGATGCAGTGTTTCAGTTTTAGAAAGGGCATTCAACCGTGCAAAACTGAAAATCTTACACGAACCGTTGTTTTCTCCGGCTTCATTAACAGTTTTGCCGTTGGTAAAACGTGTCGGCGTAAAGTCGTAGTGCCTGTCGATAAATGCAATAACGCTTTTGAACTCAATTTTTTCCGGTGAAACTTCCAGCTGCTCCAATATCATGGCTATAATTTTTTTTAAAAATAATCAAAAATAATATGACTGCGCAAAAAGATTGCACACTTGCGCAATTACTTTGCATTAAGAAATAACAGCGGTATTACCAATCAATATTAATTTAAAAATAATCAAAAAGATGAACACATTTACAGGAGACCAACTGATCGCTTTAGGATTTAAACCCAAAAAATGGTTTGCCGAAGCATTAGAATACATCAACAGCCATGAGCTTTCTGAAAACGAAATCACAGAATATCTTGAGCAGTTTAAAGCAGCACCCGAAATTCCGCTTCATGCAGAGCCCAAAGATTTTATCATCAACATCCGCGCAGAGCACGAAAACGAAACCGACAACGTGCAGAAAGTAATCGCGACGATGAACGTTCTGATGAAAACGCCAACCCTGATCGGCGGCGCCTTAATGCCCGATGCATGCCCGACAGGGCCGGAAGGAAATATTCCCGTGGGCGGTGTCGTGGTTGCCAAAAACGCGATTCATCCCGGTTTTCACTCCGCCGACATCTGCTGTTCGGTGATGCTGACCGACTTCGGGAAGACCGATCCCAAAACGGTTTTGGATGCCGCACATTCTATTACACATTTCGGATATGGCGGAAGAGAGCGCGGCGCACAGATGCCGATGTCGCAGGAACTGATGGGTGCCTTCAGAGAAAATTTATTTTTAAATGACGAAAAACTCATCAGCATTGCCCGATCTCACATGGGAACGCAGGGCGATGGAAATCATTTCCTTTTTGTGGGCATTTCAAAAAATACAGGAAACACGATGATGATCACCCATCACGGCTCCAGAGCGCCCGGCGCGATGCTGTACGATAAGGGGATGAAAATCGCCAACCAGTTCCGTATGGAAATTTCACCGGAAACCATGAGAGAAAACGCGTGGATTCCGTACGAGACCGAAGAAGGAAAATCGTACTGGGAAGCCCTGCAGCTCATCAGAGCCTGGACGAAGGAAAACCACGAGTCGATTCATAATGCTGTTTTGGAAGAGCTGCAGGCCGAAAAACAGAACCGCTACTGGAACGAGCATAATTTTGTCTTCCGCGACGGCGATTTATTTTACCACGCGAAAGGTGCCACACCATTAGACGATAAATTTATGCCCGATATTACAGGCCCACGACTGATTCCGCTGAATATGGCAGAACCCGTTCTGATCGTTCAGGGAACAACGAATGAGAGAAATTTAGGTTTTGCACCCCACGGCGCCGGAAGAAATTTCAGCCGTACTTTTCATAAAAAATCACTGGCGCATAAAACCGTTGATGAGATTTTTGAAGAAGAAACAAAAGGTTTAGACATCCGTTTCTTCACCAATGACATTGATATTTCCGAATTGCCGAGCGCCTATAAATCGGCGAAAAACGTCCGCGCCCAGATTGAAGAATACGGGCTTTGCGAAGTTCTCGATGAGGTGATGCCTTTCGGCTGCATCATGGCCGGCGACGTGCAGAAAAATGCACCGTGGAAGAAAAAGAAGAAGTTTAGAAAATAAATTAAACTACGCAAAATGATTGCGCATAATCGTAATTACTTTGCATCAACAATAACAGAGGTTAAGTGAAAGTTACGTCAAATAATTTCAGGTATTTACTTTCATCAATTACCTCATTTTACAGGGGCAGTAGCTCAGTTGGTAGAGCAATTAAATTTTATAATTATCAATTATGGTCAAATAAAATTTACTACTTATGTGTCGAGGGTTCGATTCCTTCCTGCTCCACAAATGGTCAACAGAAGCTTACTTCTATAATTGGTAATGCCGATGAAAATCGGCTTGTGGTTCGAGTCCGCGAGAAGTTTCTGAATTACCATTAAAAAATCAAGGTCAAGTACATCTTACTTCTAAACCTTCCTGTCACGAAAATTAGATGTACAATTACCTGATTTAATTTTAATTAAATAAAAACAAGAATGAAAAATAAGAATTTTTTAAAAGTTGCCATCCGAAATAACGCAGTTTATGTTCCTGACATCAACGGTTCTGCAAGTGAGAATTTAAATAAATCGACTTTTGAATTAATAGAAAATTTGAAGAAATTAGGATTTTCTTTTACCGAAAAATTGCTATGGAAAATAAATAATGCTGACCTTAATTATCAAAGAAAAATCTATGACGTCTTTCAGGAAATATTGGGAACAAAATTGAATTGGACGCCGATGGTAAAAAACTGGAAAATCCCAACTGGAGAAACTAAAAGTGACCATTGGATTACTTTTTTTGCCAATATTTTTAATGATAAAAAAGGAAAAACATTGGATTGTGGGCATTTGATTCCGGAAAACACTTTTCCTTTGGAAAGATACAACGGTTGTCCGTTTTGCGGAACTCCTTTCCGGTTTGGAGGAATAGAATCTTTCGGCACGGGAAGCAAAATGAAAGTCTTAGAATTGTGGACCGATAAGGATATTGAAAAGTATTTCCATTCTTTATTAAATTCAAAAACAGCATTAGATGCGTCACAAACTGACTCATTTAAAAATTTAATTGCAGAATTTAATCTTCCTGCTATTGAAATCAAAATGAAAGAAACTGTGATGATTGCTGTAGATGCTCTGATCGAAAATGAAAAAGAAGATGAAGCTGGAGAATTATTGAAAACGCCGAACGATATATTAAGATATTTGTGGTACAAAAAAACTGGTTTTCTTCAGTTGATTGAGCCAAAAACCATCATTAAAAGAAACTCAAAAAACAACCGTCATTTCTTTATTCCAATGGATAAAAGCGGTGAAGTAAAAATAGAAACGAAGAAAACTCTAAAATTAAAATATTCCCGGAAAGAATCATTGATGGTTGCAAAATGGTTGAATGAAATGGAATTGAATTCGGAAACCATTTGCGAAAATATGCATCCGAAAAGAAATATGTGGATTCGTTTTATCCGGGCATTGCGTTTGGCGGAATTCGGAAAAAGGAAAGGTTTTGAAAATCTTGCAAAAATTTTAGATAATTTCTACAACAAGAACTACACAGTTCTGCAAGGTAGAATCGAATATTTCAGATTAAAAGCAAATGCAGAAGAAACATTTGTTTTGTTAAAGAAACGTCCTGGTTTATTTGCTCGTTCTTTATTTTCAAATATTCTATGGTTTGGAGAAGATTTAACTTTGAAACATTTTGAAGAAATCGTTGATAAAATCCCAATGAGATTGGTTTTAACATTGAATATGTATGCAGAAATTTATTTTGATAAAGTAACCAAAAGAAATGTGAAAACGTTAGGCGGAACCAACAAAACAATTCCTGCAAACCGTTGGATTTTATCCTATGAAGACGACCATTTGAGAGAAATCCGAATGAAAATTGAAGTAATGTCTTTGAGAGCGATTGAAAAGAGATTTGCCGGAATGAAAACTGAAAATAAAACAATATACATCAGCCCGGAACTGTATAATATTCCATTGAGTATTGGTGACAGAAGTGATAATATTCAGGATTTGCCTAATGCTTTAATGGGAACAAAATTCCCTTTAGAAGGCAATGATATCCGTTTGTTTATGCAGTGGGGAAAAGGTTTGCCGGCACAACATCTTGATATGGATTTGAGTTGTCACATCGCTTACGAATCCAGTTCAGAAGTTTGCAGTTATTTTAATTTGACAACCAAAGGATGTGAGCACAGTGGCGATATTATCAATATTCCGAACAAAATTGGAACGGCGGAATATGTGAATTTGAATCTGTTCGAATTACAGAATGCAGGTGCTAAATATGTTACTTTCACTTGTAATGCATATAGCAACGGAAGTATCAGTCCGAATTTGATTGTTGGTTGGATGGATTCGAAATTTCCGATGAAAATCTCTGAAAATTATGGTGTTGCTTACGATCCATCTTGTGTAATGCATCAAATCAGAATTACAAATGGGCTTTCCAAAGGTTTGGTTTTTGGTGTTTTGGATGTGGACAACAGAGAAATAATCTGGTTAGAAATGACATATTCCGGACAAAACATTCAAACTTTGGACACCATTGGTGTTCAGACATTGATGAAAAAGTTAGACTCTAAAATGAAAATTGGAGACTTGCTGAAAATTAAAGCTCAATCTCAAAATTTAAAAGTTGTGCAGAAAGAGGATAATGCGGATGAGTCTTATGATTTGAACTGGGCAATAAATTCAGCTAATGTGACGCAATTATTGTTAGATTAAATGGTAATCATTCTCGCGCAGAAAATTTTATTTTAGTGATTTAATTAAAATATTAATCTTTGAAATTGAATAATCTGCTTGAGTTTTTAAGAATTAAAAAAAATGAAAGCAAAAATATTAGAAAAACTGAGAGAGGTTGAGGAAAGACGCGGCGTAGAGATACTTCTTGCCGTAGAATCCGGAAGCCGCGCCTGGGGTTTTGCATCTCCTGACAGCGATTATGACATACGCTTCATCTACCGACATGAAAAAGACTGGTATCTTTCGCCATGGGACAAAGATGAAACCATAGAATTCATGACCGAAGACGATCTTGACGGTTCTGGATGGGATCTGAGGAAGACTTTTCATCTCCTATTAAAGTCCAATGCGGCTTTGCTGAGTTGGTTCTATTCTCCGATCATCTACATGAAAAACGAAAAATTTTATGAACTTTTTAAACCTTTGGCAGATTCCTGTTTTTCGCCGATCGCGGTTTCTTACCATTATCTGAGCATGAGCAAAAATATCTCGAAGCCTGCAGGGTTGATGAAGTTAAACTGAAATCTTATTTTTATTGTTTGCGAACTGCACTGACAGGAAAATGGATATTGGAAAAAGGAACGGTACCACCTGTTTTGTTCAGTGAATTGCTGGTCTTAGTGGATGATCTTACAAGGGCGAAAATAGAAAATCTGGTAAATCTAAAGGCTTCCAAAGGTGAGTCTTACTATCATCCAAATGACTGGGAACTTTTTGGATTTTTAGAAGAAACCATACGCGACAATGAAGAAAGATCAAAACATCTGAAAAGCGGAAACATCAATAAAAACAAAATGGAAAAGGTTTTCAGACAAATACTTTCAGATTAAAATAATGAAAACAGACAAACTGATATCTCCTAAACTCATTCTCTTTGAAGCCATTTCGGGAAGCCGTGCCTATGGTCTGGCAACAGAAAATTCTGACACCGATATCAGAGGTATTTTCTATGTAGCGAAGGAGGATTTTTTTGGTATGCACTACACTCCGCAGATTTCAAATGAGACAAATGATATTACCTATTACGAAATCGGAAGACTTATGGAACTGCTTCAGAAAAACAATCCTAATATTTTAGAAATTTTAGCGACTCCCGCGGACTGTATTCTGCAGAAAAACCCTTTAATGAACCTGCTTAAACCTGAAGACTTCCTGTCTAAACTATGCAAAGATACGTTTGCCGGTTATGCGGTATCACAGATAAAGAAAGCAGGAGGACTCAAGAAAAAAATTTTGAATCCGATTGATAAACTAAGAAAATCAATTCTCGATTTCTGTTATATTTTAGAAAATAAGGGCTCGGTTCCATTAAAAAAATGGCTCACCGATGGCTCTTCCGCGCATGGAACTTTTGCAGGAAAAGGTGGCTTATCTCAGGAAAGGTGCGGTTTGGTCAGCATAGATAATACCAAAGGCATGTACGCGCTGTTTTACGATCGATCCGGAGAATTAAACTACAAAGGCATCATGCAAAGTGAAGATGCAAATCAGGTTTCTGTCTCTTCGGTTCCGAAAGATGAGCAACCGCTTGCCTACATGTACTGCAACCTTGATGCGTATTCCACCTACTGCAAAGATTACCGCGAATACTGGAAATGGGTTTCAGAACGGAATGAAGACCGTTATAATGTGAATAAGGATCACGGACAAAACTACGACAGTAAAAATATGATGCACACCATCCGTTTACTGCAGTGCTGTGAGCAGATTTTCAAAACCAACACGCTGAATATCCGTGTCGAAAACCGTGAAGAACTGCTTGATATAAAGTACGGAAACTTTTCTTATGAAGCCCTGATGCAGAAAGCGGAAGCGCTGATGCGGTCAATTGATTATCACTACACAAAGTCAGAACTGCCTGTGCAACCTGATTTGCGAAAGACGTCAGCCATACTCGCAGAAATTCGGGAACATCTGTACCTGTCGGGAACGACAAAATGAAACCCTGACAAAACAGCTTTTTCAAATTATGGAAAGGCTGTTTTTGATTGTGGCTGATTTTATTTCCTAATGCATCAAATTATATTATTCCTAAAAATATATCTTATTTTTTTTGATATTTTTAATGACAGGTTTGTTAATGAAAAGTCAGAAAATAAGAAAATCTGTATACCACATTGATACTCTATATTGGGAGTATCTATGCTTTATCCATACACCATCTATACATGAACTCTACACAATCGCGGTTTAAAGGCGTTAAAATGCTGATTTACGCGCAAAACGTTCTGAAATATTAATCAAATTCAGATGATTTACCGTCTCAATGAAAGAATATTCTGTTTTAATAATCTTTAAAGATAATAGCTATCTGTTACATATTATGTTTGTAATGTTCAGTATTAAGGGATTTCTCTTTTCTGAAAAAATGCGAGAAGCATTACCTCTTAAATCTTGGTGGTGATGATCAAAATAAATTTTTACATTTACGTATACATTTTAAAAACACCGATATGAATTTTGACGATCAGTTTACCAAAGATTTCGAAGAAAAATTCCAGAAAAACCTTCAGGCAGTGAGAGGAGTATCTCCGGAAGATTTTGAAAAGATCAAACAAAACCTGCAGTTTGTTTTTGAATTTTTAGAAGATTTAAAAAACAAGCCGGACAAAACGCCGGAAGATTTCGAACATCTGGAAGCTATCAGTTCAGCACTTAACCCTTTATCACAGGAATTAGCAGATATGAAGCTGGTTTTAGACGAAAGTTTATACAGACAATCGATCGCTTATTATGAGCATGTGAAAAAACTGACGAAAGAGGGAAACATAGAAGCCGAGAAAATCTATCTCGATTTAAAACCCCATTTTGAAACCTTCGATCCTAATTGATTGTAAAAATAATACACCGCTGCACTCATTGCGTGATGTCAAATCAAATGAATATTCTCAATCGATTTCTAATGACACAAGCGACAGAGCAAAAGACAGAGAATAAAAATATTCAGCTATAATGAACAAGAAGCACGAAGCCGTAAACTTTTCGCAGCAGAAATATATTAATCGTTTCCATATAAAAATTATTTCACAGCATTTTAATAAATTCAGTTCGCGCAAATATTTCCAATATTCTGATTGATTAACTTACATTTGATGGGAATCTTATTTTGCCACAATTCAGCAAATTAAGCACATCATTTATTGTTTGGTTCAAGAAACTGTTTAATTACAAACTGAATACATACATTAGCAGTAGGTTTAAATCAGCCATCATACACTTTGAATATATTCGTACGATATTTAAACCTTTTACAAAAACGGCATCAATTCTAACTTAATCTAAATCTGATTGTTATAAATTGACATTCAAAAAAAATCCAGCCCCAATACCTATAATAGGATCAGGGCTGGAATATATTTATGAAATTCTAAGTGCATAGAACTCAACATCGAAACCTGTTCGGTGATTTCTATACAGCTACATTACCGTCAATAGTGTCCGGATATCTCTTGCGGTCAGAACCCATCTTCGCCCCGAATGCTGAAACGATCGCACCCAACAGAAGACCGAAAAATCCGATGATTGCCGCTGTGGATGCAGTATCCGCTGCTTTGTCTGCTACTTCTCTGGCTTTTGCCTCGGCTTCTTTTTTGGTCTGCTGCCATTCAGCTGCTGCTTTTTTGTAGGTCGCAATCCAGTTATCAGCCACTATGGTCGCCTCTGCTCTGCTTTTGCCGGTTCGTGCCATGATTACATTCACCATCGCTTCTTTATCTACCTCAGAAACCACGCCGTCGCCCTGTTTTCTCAGTCTGTCAAAAAGACCATCCAGCTGTTCATCCGACTGCTGCGGATTATTCCCGATCTGGTCAGCCGTATTTTCTGCTGTGTTTTTTGCCTGACTAGCTTCTTTGGATAAATTTTTCGGCTGAAGTTCAGACTTTCCCGTCTGTCGCAATAAAGTTTCTGCCTCCGATTTAAGGCTGTTCAGGTTAATGCCTTCTTCTTTCAGTTTGTCACCTACAACCGGTGCCGCGGCTTCGATTCCTTTTCCGGCAACGTTTCCTACCGTACGCATCGTACTGCCGATGATTCTTCCCGCTCCGCCTAAAATCCCACCAATAGCAGAAGTTAACAGATAGAAAGTAATCAGCGTGATTACACTCCACGTAAGCAATCCGTGAATGATTCCATCGAATGATCTGCGTACCGGCGCGAGTCTTCCGGCGATCCATCCGCCGATGAAAAGTGCTACAAGCGTAGAAACAAAATACCAGATGGCAGAACCAGTTCCTAAACCTGCTGTCGGGTTTTCTTCTGTTTTAGGATCGATGCTGCTCAGTCCGATTCCCAAACCTAAAAGATTGAGAGAAATCAAGATCACCATCGAGATCAGTACGCCCGCAAAAACGGAACTCCACGATAATCTTTTAAGGGAGAACATTCCTCTGTTGATACTTCCCGATTCATTTGCTGAAACATAGTTGGGCTCATTGTCACTGTTTAAATTAATTTGGCTCATTGTGTAAATATTTGTGAGTTTAAGTTTATTTGATATTACACCCCGTGTTCAAATAATATACCACATTATTGAATATATAAAAAAATATGAGTAATCTGGTTCTCAAAATACCGTTACAAAATACTTAGGTATTCGAACTTAACCTTGAATATTCTGCAGATTTTTCATGATTAAATATTTCCTTACCACCAAATTAAATCCTTAAGCCCACGATTTAAAGACGCAAAATGAGCTGAACTTTTACCTGAATCTGATGCATTTTATTTAAGAAAAATCAAGACACAAAAAAACCGCATTCTCTAAAGAAGCGGTTTTATATTTTAAAAAACCGGAGCTTATCTCACGATTTTTATATTGATGGCTGAGAAACCTTTTGGTGATCTTTCTTTCTCGAAAGCCACTTTGTTTCCTTTTTTGATCAGGTCGATACAGTTGTTGCTGTGAAAAAATACATTCTCCTTCGACTGATCTTCTGTAATAAATCCGTAACCTTTCTCGCTGAAGAAAGTTACGATTCCCGTCTTGATAGGATCTTCCTCTTCGATCTTTGCGGCACCAAGCTGAATGTTGTTCAAATCAAACTCTTCACCATCGTTATCTACACGGTCTGGTCTTGTGCTGGTCAGCTGCCCATTCTGGTCGACATACATGATCATATCATCAAGGCTTTTGCCTTTGTCATTGTCGTTTTTCCGGTCTTCGCGACGTATCGCTTTTTCCTTTTGTTTCTGAAGTTTTTTCTTAAAGTTTTCTTTTTTTGAGAAAGAATCCGCCATATATTGCTTTATATTTATTGTTTGTTTTAAAAATCTACATGATATTTTATGAATATCGAAAGTGTATAAAGGATTCGCAGAGCGCAGAGAAATCCAGTAAATGTCGTCAAACGCGTGACGCGTTTAAAAAAATCTGCCGTATTTCTATCATTTGATGATCCTGAAACATTTATTCTCACCAGATTTCTTATGCAAATATAGGTAATTTTAGAGAGATTTCCAAGTGTGGCGTTTTAATCTGTCTATTGCCATTATTTATCTATTAAAATATTAACAATACTTTAACCTACATTTTTCATTACAAGTTGATAAATCTTATGCGGTATTACCATTTAATGAGTACTTTTACGCGAAAATTAAATCAATTAATGAAAAAATCAGCAATTTTAGGATTTCTCTTCATCGCCGTATTATCCTTCGCGCAGGGAATCCAGTTTGAAAGCGGAAATTTCGCCTCGCTTTTAGCAAAAGCAAAAAAGGAAAACAAACTTATTTTCGTAGATGCATACGCTGTGTGGTGCGGACCGTGTAAACTGATGGTGAAAAATATTTTCCCTCTGAAAGATGTCGGTGAATACTACAATACTCATTTCGTAAACGCAAAAATCGACATGGAAAAAGGCGAAGGGATCGAACTTGCCAAAAAATATAAAGTTTCAGCATTCCCAACCTATCTTTTCATCAACGGAGACGGTGAAGAAGTGCACAGAACTTTGGGATATGTAGAAGAAAAGGCATTTATCCAGTTTGCAAAAGATGCAGAAGACCCAAGCAAAAGGCTGACATCCCTGAAAAAGAAATTTGAAGACGGAGAAAAAAATCCTGAGTTCCTTATGAATCTTGCGCAGCTTACGATGTACAACGATGCAGATTTTACCTCTAGAGTTATTTCAAAATATTTTGAAGCTAAACCGGAACTGAACCAGCAAAATTTCCAGATGCTGATGGCGGCTGCAAAAAATACAGGCAGCGATGCGTATCAAGTTTTTGTAAACAGAAAAGCAGATATCGTAAAGCTCATTCCTGAGAACACGTACATGATGATCGACAAAAACATCAAGACGAATACGGTGATGAGCAAAGCGTACAACAAAGAAACCAAGAAGTTTGACGAGAAATATTTCCTTACCGAAACACAGAAATTCCTTACAAAAACAGAATCTGAAGATCTTCTGAGAAAAGTAATGTCGAGCCGCGCACTGAAAGATAAAGACTTCGCGACATACGAAAAACTGACTTTGGAGATGTACAAAGATTACGCAGGAAAAAGCTCTGAAGAACTGAATGAAGTTGCCTGGAGTTTCTTCGAAAACGTAAAAACAAAATCTTCACTTGAAGTGGCTTTAAAATGGGCTCAGGAATCGGTGAAGAAAAACGAAAACTCTGCCAATACAGATACGTTAGCCAATCTTTACAACAAATTAGGCGATAAAACCAACGCAAAAATGTGGGCACAGAAATCGATTGATCTGGCTAAAAAAGAAGGCGGCGATTACGCAGACACCGAAAAACTTTTGAAAAGCATTTAGTTTTAAAACTCTTTTCATTGATACAAACTCCGCACAGCCTGCGGAGTTTTTTATTGCCAAAAACTGCTTACCTTTGACGTTATGAAAAAGCATTGGCCTCCTATTCAAATATTCACGGTTACGTTTTGCCTTTTCATAATGAGTTCATGCAACAGAAAATTCCGTGTTTGGGTGGGAAAAGACAGTCAGAAAATTTACAATTTAAATTACGGAGAACACAAGCGCCAGAAAATGGATGTTTTTCTACCCGCCCATTATCCTTCTGATGCGCCGGTGGTTTTGATGCTGCACGGCGGTGCCTGGAAATACGGCAAAAAAGAGCATATGATACAAATCCAAAAGATGCTTTTTTCCAACAATATTCCGACGGTGAATATGAATTACCGCCTGGCATCAAAAGGAATTACTTATAAAAATCAGCTGGAAGATATTGCAGAAGCGATTAAAAAATTCAATTCGCTTGCGGGAAAAGCTGAACTTATGCCCGACAATTATATTCTTTTGGGAGAAAGTGCCGGCGGTCATCTTGCTTTGCTTTACGGTTACCGAAATCCAGATCAGATTAAAAAAATAATTTCCTTGAGCGGACCAACCGACTTTTACAGCGAAACTTTTCTTAAATCTTTTTATTCTAAATACACTTCAGGCACTGTTCAGACGATGGTTGGCGCGAAACTCAACCGAAAAAATCCGGCGTTTGATTTTCAGGAAGCGAGTCCGATTTCACAGGTGAGCCATGTTCCGACGCTGCTTTTTCAGGGGAACAAAGATTTTCTGGTCAATTATCATCAGGCGCTGTCTTTAGACTCTGTTTTAACGGAGAAAAACATTCCGCACAAACTGGTCTTCATGGAAAATACCGGTCACGCACCAAGATTTTTCAATAAAACAAAACGTGACAGCATTATTTACCCCAATATTCTGGAATGGATAAAAAAATAACCCGCTCTTTCCGGCGGGTTATTTTTTATTTCAGATCCTGCTGATCCTCTTTTTCCTGTTCGATCTCGATCAGTTCATCCAGGGTATCATCTTCCAGTTTCGGATTTTCTTTCTCTGCGCCAAACATAAATTTAAGAACGACGGGAACTGTAGTCAGCAATACAATGACGATAATAATATATTCGAGTTTTTCTTTTAAATTAATGCCAAACTGATTTTCGAAAAGTTCTGCCAAATAATGACCAGCAAAAATCAAGGTGAAAGACCAAAGAATGGCTCCGATAACATTATCTCTCAGAAAAGCCTTTTTGTCCATCTTCACAATTCCAGCAATGATGGGTGTGAAGGTACGCACAACCGGTAAAAATCTTGCCATAATGATGGCAAGTGCCCCGTGTTTTTCAAAGAAATCGTGTGCCTGATACAGATATTTTTTCTTGAAAAGCATCGTATCTTTTTTCTTGTACAAAGCGGGACCGGTTTTCACACCGAAATAGTAGCCTACTTCGTTCCCGATAATTGCTGCAACAGCAACTGCCGATGCAAGAATGGTGGTATCTAAAAAGTCATTTCCGGTAGAGCCGAAAGTTTCTTTTATAATCTCAACCGCATACATTCCGGAAACAAATAGAAGAGAATCGCCGGGAAGAAAAAAGCCGACAAAGAGGCCTGTTTCAGCAAAAATAATAAACAAAATGAGCCAGAAACCGCCCATTTTTATATAGAATTCCGGGTTTAATAAATCCCTCCAGCTGTTGAAATCTTCCATAGTATGTGTTGACGAACAAAAATAGGATTAATAAAAGTCTAAAGGTAAATAATTGGCAAATTTTAACAGTACACCCACGTCATATTACAAATCCATATCATCGTCTGAAACTGCTGTTCCGTCGGCCATCAAAAAGGCTTTTAAAAATGGCGTGAGATTCCCGTTCATTACGGCATCTACATCCGAAGTTTCGAACCCTGAACGCACATCTTTCACAAGTTTGTACGGATGCATCACATAATTACGTATCTGGCTTCCCCACTCGATTTTCATTTTCCCGGCTTCAATTTCTGTACGTGCTTTCAAACGTTCTTCCAGCTCCATTTCATATAATCTGGACTTCAAAAGCTGCATCGCTTTTTCTTTGTTCTGAAGCTGCGAACGCGATTCTGAGTTTTCAATAATAATTCCGGTTGGTGCGTGACGGAGACGTACGGCTGTTTCCACCTTATTTACGTTCTGTCCACCGGCTCCGGAACTCCGCATGGTTTCAAAGGAAATATCCGCAGGATTGATGTTGATTTCAATCGTATCATCCACCAAAGGATACACGTACACCGAGACGAAACTCGTGTGTCGCTTGGCGTTTGAGTCGAAAGGAGAAATTCTTACCAATCTGTGAACGCCATTTTCACCTTTCAGATAACCGAAAGCATATTCGCCCTCGATTTCAAGCGTCACGGTTTTCACGCCCGCAACTTCACCTTCCTGATAGTTAAGTTCCTTTATCTTATAGCCTTGCTTTTCGGCCCACATCGTGTACATTCTCATCAGCATCGCCGCCCAGTCGCAACTTTCGGTTCCGCCTGCTCCGGCTGTTATCTGGAGAACTGCAGAAAGTTCGTCGCCTTCGTTGGAAAGCATATTTTTAAACTCAAGATTTTCAATTTTTTCAGTGAGTTTCGGGAATGTTTCATCCAGTTCTTTTTCAGAATCCGGATCTTCTCTGGCAAATTCCATCAGCACCTGAAGGTCTTCAAACTGCGTATGAATATCTTCATAATCCTCAACCCATCTTTTTTTTGAACGCAGCTGTTTCAGAAAAACCTCAGCCGTTTTCGGGTTGTCCCAAAACTCAGGCGCAGCGGTTTTCTCATCATCATTGGAAATCTCAATTTTCTTTTTATCAATCTGAAGATATCGGTGCAAATCTTCAATTCTGGCCTGCGTATCTTTTATAAGGTCGTTGCTGATCACGGTTTTTTATTTCTTTACTGCAAAATTAAGGTTAAAAACTGAGAGTTTTCTCTTTTTGAAATGACATCATATCATGGTTTAATAAGGGTCCGGCTAAAATCTCTTTTATCCTACATCTCCTTCATTATGAGAAAAACCAATGGATTTTCTTGGCTGCTCGACCGATTTGTAACTTTCGAGTTCCTTTTTTAAATTCTCAATTCTGCCTTTAAAATCATCAAAATTATAGGTTGCGACATCGATTAAGAATTTGGTCATCTGATCAAGATATTCCCGCGTGAGTTTGGCGGCGGAATCCCGAAGCGCACTTTCCAGGAGTTCGGCGTCTATCTTTAAACTTTCATTATGATTTTTCTGATACAGATTCTTGATTTTCTTTCGGAGACTTTGTGTAAAATCAATCAGCATCGTATTGCTGAAAGCTTTCATTCTTTCTGCAATCGGTTTCCAGAAAGGTGTTTGATCTGCTTTGTTGTTTTTTAAAATCTTCATCAGCAAAGAATCTGCCTCGAGATTTTTGGTCATCGCATGACGGATGAGTTCTGCACGTTCATTCGCATTTGGCGGAAAAACCGGAATAAAAACGTCAAATCTTCCCGGCGCCAGCATTTCGTTATCGATATCAGCCAGCGAAATCGCAGAACCTACCATCAGCACATTCTCTTTGGTAAATCTGCCAATCTGATGCATGACCGACGACTGAATTTCCAAATTGCAGGCTTCCACATCACTTTCGGGTTTACGCTCCATCATAATCTGATCAAAATCATCGAGGAAAAGCAAAACTTTGTCCTCTTTCAAAACCGTATTTAAATAATCATTAAAGTCAGTTTTGCCGCCATCCACAAACGAGGTTCCAAGAAAATTGCGCTTTACTTCCTCAAAACGGTAACCGATGATCTTCGCAATTTTTTCTGACCAGAAAATTTTTCCGCTTCCGGGCGCGCCGTAAACGATGATGCCCGCAGGTTTCGAAATTCCCCAGTCTTTCACCTGTTTAGGATCTAAAAACGGCTCCAGCATTTCTGAAATATAAAAATACAGATCGCGGTAACCCACAAAATCGATGTGTTCCAACGGGGTTTTCTGATCAAAATAACGGTAAACGAAACGGTAATCGCCACCGAGATAATGATCAATCCCATAGCTGGAAACCGATGTTTTAAAAAAACCATTCTCCAAAATCGGAAAGTTTTTATCTTTTGCCGCTTTTTCCACCAGTTCTTTCGGCTGACTTATCTTTTCAGCCAGTTGGTCTGCTGTTTTTTTCTCGCCGAGATCTTCTTCATATTTTTTAAGGAAATCGATATTGTCCGTTGCAAATGCTTCAAAATGAGCGGCCACAGAATCTTTTTCAGCATTAATTCCGTACCGTCCGAGTTCGAAATCCTGAATAAACTGTTTCATGCTTTTCGTAGAAACCTGAATCTGTTTGGCGAGTTTGGTAAGCTTCATAAGTCGTCTTTACGGTAAATTTAATGAATTTTATATTTAAAGGAAAACCCCGCGAAGCACAAATTTTGGTTTTTCAATTACTATTTTACCCAATCAATAACTCTTAACTGCCCGTTTTCTCTTATAAATTTCGAAACTTCTGTAAGAATTCAAGAAAAAGGGAAACTTACCTGGCTTACAATAAAAAATAGATGGAAAAAATTTTATCAGTTAAAAATCTGACTAAAAAATTCAAAAGAGTTGTTGTAAACAACATCTCTTTTGATGTAGAGAAAGGCAATGTCTACGGACTTCTCGGGCCAAACGGCAGCGGAAAATCCACAACCTTCGGAATGCTTCTTTCCACTATAAATCCTACATCAGGCGACTGGTTTTGGTTTGGAAAGAAAGGCACCGATACCGATACACTGAAAAGAATCGGCGCAATTATCGAGCAGCCCAACTTTTATCCGTACCTCAGCGCAGAAACCAATCTTAAAATCGTCGCGGAAATCAAGGGAACTCCATATTCACGAATTGACGAAGTGCTGCAACTGGTCGGTCTTTCAGAAAGAAAAAAAGACGCGTTTAAAACTTTTTCTCTGGGAATGAAACAGCGTCTGGCAATCGCTTCGTCGCTTCTGAATAATCCTGAAGTTTTAATTTTAGATGAACCGACTAATGGTTTGGATCCCGAAGGGATTATTCAGATCCGTGAAATCATCGGGGATATTTCCAAAAAAGGAATCACCATTATTATCGCGAGCCACCTTTTAGACGAGATCGAAAAAATCTGCAGCCACGTCATTGTTTTGAAAGAAGGAAACGCACTTTTCTGCGGCCGTGTCGACGAAATGACGGCCAACGCAGGATTTTTCGAACTGAAAGCCGATAATAATTCTGCTCTATCAGCTGCTTTAGAAAAACTGCATTGGTTTTCGTCGGTGAAAACCGAAGGAGAATTTATCAAAGCAATTGTTCGCGCGGATGCAACAGTTTCTGCATCCGGATTAAATCAAAAACTTGCAGAAAAAGGCATTTTCCTTTCGCATCTTTCCAGGAAAAAAGAATCTCTGGAAAGCCAATTCCTCGAACTCGTAAAAAACAACAGATCATGACCAAACTTTTAAAACTCGAATATTATAAAAACCTGAATTATTTACCTTTCAGAGTTTTCACGATTCTCTATTTTGCCATTTTAATTATTTTACTTTTCATCGGGCTTGCCGATCTCAACGTTTTCGGCGGTTCTGTCAATCTGAAACAGCAGGGAATGTATGATTTCCCGGGAATATGGAATTTTACGACGTACATCGTAGGACTTTTGAAAATATTTCCAGGCCTGATTATCGTTTTTTCTATCTCGCAGGAATTCAGCAACCGGATGTTTAAGCAAAATCTGATCGACGGATTGAGCCGCGAAGAATTTATCAGTTCAAAACTTCTTACAATAACGATTTTTACTTTAATTTCTACGGTTATTGTTTTTGTAATCACCTTATTTTTAGGAAAGTCGTATTCGAAAGTGACCGATTCGGCAATGATTTTCAAGGAAATATTTTTTGTCGGAAACTATTTCATTAAACTTTTTTCATTCTTCTGTTTCCTGCTATTCCTCTCGGTTTTACTGAGAAAATCGGTATTTGTTTTTCTGGCTTTTTTCGTTATCTGGATTGGCGAATCCATCATCGGCAGCGTTGAAACGTGGACAAAAATCTCTGCGACAAAATCTCCTGAAAATATACAGATGGTAAAAAGTCAGTTTCTGTACAGCAAACTTCTGCCTTTGAAAAGCATGTCGAGCCTGATTCCCAACCCGATATTAAGACTGAATATGATGAAAGCGATGGGCGGAAAATACGAATTTACGTACCCGACAGAAAGCCTTATTGCATGCATCGTCTGGTGCGTGATTTTTATCTTAGGTTCTTACTGGATTTTAAAAAGAAGAGACTGGTAATTTTTCCTATGATTAAAGGATTAAATTTAAGTGGCTCGGTTTCGGGTCACTTTTTTAATTAATTTTAAACCAATGATTTCAGGAAAGAATATATTTGTTCCCGAGGTTGACCAATGCCTTGCTGATCCATCTTCAGCATTAAAGGTTTTTAAACTAAAAAAAGCTGCCTTCCGGCAACTTTTCTTTTCTATTTTTTCGCTTTTGGCGGGTTTGCTTTTTTAGCTTCTTCGAACAATCCCGGTTCGATGTGGCAATATCCGCCAGGGTTTGCATTCAGATAATCCTGATGATAATCCTCAGCTCTGTAGAAGTTTTTTAAAGTTTCGACTTCTACTACCACCGGTTTAGAATAATTTTTAGCCAGCTTCTGCACCTCAGCTTTTACGATGGCTTCTGTATTTTTATCGGTAAAATAAATTCCGCTTCGGTAATTGTCGCCTACATCATTTCCCTGACGGTTTAACGTCGTTGGATCAATCGATTTAAAATAAAGACCGATCAACAGTTTCAAATCCACTTCATCGGCATCATATTTTACCTTTACCGTTTCTGTAAAACCCGTGCTGTGGCTGATCACTTCTTCGTACGTAGGATTTTTGGTTTTCCCATTAGCATAACCCACTTCTGTTCCTACGACGCCTCTCACCTGCTGAAACAGATGCTCGGTTCCCCAGAAACATCCGCCGGCGAAATAAACTTCTTTTACATTTTTAGACTCCATCATTTTTTCATTTTCTTTTTTGGGTTCTGTTGATTTAGTTTTTGCTGAATCTCCGCAGCCTGCTGCAAAAACAGCGATACCGAGAAAGAGCCCGAATAGCATTAAAATATTTTTCATTTTTTCTTTATTATTATTTTTCATTTCAGTTTACATTTTCCGTAGACAAAGTTTTAGATGCAAATTTCACGCAAAGATTAAATCTGATCTGAATCTCCTTTAATTATCTAAATCTCCTTTTATATACGAAAAGTACGGTGAAAAAGTTTGGTAAGTGACATGATGCAATTTAAGTTTAAATATTTTCCCGTTGTTTCCTTCTCAAACATTGATATTGCCATCAAGTGTAGCCTTTCAATCACTTAAAAATATTAAATTTGCCCATCAAAAAAAGCTGAAAGCCAAAAGCAATTAGCCAAAAGCAACCACTATGACTTCACAGGAAATAAGACAACAGTTTTTAGACTATTTTAAAAGTAAAAACCACCTCATCGTTCCCTCAGCGCCGATTGTGCTTAAAGATGATCCAACGCTGATGTTTTCCAACTCAGGAATGACGCAGTTTAAAGATTACTTTTTAGGATATAAAGAGCCTAAAGCCTCAAGAATTGCTGATACTCAAAAGTGTTTAAGGGTTTCCGGAAAGCACAATGATCTGGATGATGTAGGTCGTGACACGTATCACCACACGATGTTTGAAATGTTGGGGAACTGGTCTTTTGGCGATTATTTCAAAAAAGAAGCCATTACCTGGGCTTGGGAACTGTTGACGGAAGTGTACAGAATTCCTAAAGAAAATCTTTACGTGACCATTTTTGAAGGGGACGAAAAAGAAAATCTTGAAAGAGATACCGAAGCTTATGATTTGTGGAAACAATTTGTTTCTGAAGACCGAATTATCAACGGAAACAAAAAAGATAATTTCTGGGAAATGGGTGCCAGCGGACCTTGCGGGCCTTGTTCAGAAATTCATGTAGACTTGAGAACTCTCGAAGAGAAAGCTAAAATTTCCGGTTTGGAATTGGTGAATAATGATCATCCTCAGGTTGTGGAAATCTGGAACTTGGTTTTCATGCAGTTCAACAGAAAAGCAGACGGTTCTCTGGAAAATCTTCCTGCAAAACACATCGATACCGGAATGGGCTTCGAGCGTCTCTGTATGGCTTTACAGCAGAAAGAATCCAATTACGACACTGATGTTTTCACACCTTTGATTGCTAAGGTTGAAGAACTTTCAGGAAAAAAATATACAGGAATTTTAACGGATGAAAAAGACATTGCCATCCGTGTTGTGGTAGACCACATCAGAGCGGTTTCGTTTGCCATTGCAGACGGACAGCTGCCTTCCAACGGAGGTGCCGGTTATGTGATCAGAAGAATTTTGAGAAGAGGAATTTCTTACGCTTACCGATTTTTAGACAGAAAAGAACCTTTCCTTTTTGAACTGGTTGCCGTTCTTCAAAACCAAATGGGGAAATTCTTCCCAGAGCTTGAAAAGCAAGGTAAATTAGTTACTGAAGTCATTAAAAGCGAAGAAGAATCTTTCTTAAAAACCATTGAAAACGGTTTATTGAGAGTTGAAAAATTAATCCAGCAGACATTTGCTGATGGTTCTAAAGTTTTACCAAGTGTAGAAGTTTTCGAACTGTACGACACTTATGGTTTCCCGGATGATTTAACGAGAATTATCGCAGAGGAAAAAGGTTTGACCATTGATGAAGCCGGTTTCGAAGCTGAAATGGCAAAGCAAAAACAACGCTCCAAAAAAGACTCTGCTTCAAAAGTGTACGACTGGGTTGTTTTGGAAGAAAAGCCTGAAAACTTTGTAGGTTACGACAAAATTGAATCTGAAACTTACATTACAAGATACAGAAAAGTAGAAAATAAAGACGGCGAATTTTATCAAATCGTATTGAGCAACTCCCCTTTCTATCCCGAAGGTGGTGGACAAATTGGTGATAAAGGCGTTCTGGAAAATGCCGTTGAAAGCTTCGAAGTTCTGGAAACTAAAAAGGAAAACGGATTAATTATTTCCCTTATTAACGGACTTCCGAAAGATGCCGGAGCAGTTTTCTATGCTAAAGTAAATGCAAGCGAAAGGAAAAATTCTCAGGCCAATCACTCTGTTACGCACTTATTGCACGAAGCTTTAAGAGAAGTTTTGGGAACTCACGTTGAGCAGAAAGGTTCATTCGTCGGTCCTGATTACCTTCGTTTCGACTTCTCGCATTTCAGTAAAATGACGGAGGAAGAATTGACTTTAATTGAAGAGAAAGTCAATGCTAAAATTAAAGAAAATATTGCTTTGCAAGAGTTCAGAAATATCCCGATTCAGGAGGCGATTGACAAAGGTGCAATGGCATTGTTTGGCGAAAAATATGGCGACAGTGTGAGAATGATCCAGTTTGGAACTTCTAAGGAACTGTGTGGCGGAACGCATGTGAAAAGCACGAGCGAAATCGGTCATTTTAAAATCAATTCTGAAAGTTCAGCTGCGGCAGGAATCAGAAGAATTGAGGCGATTTCCGGAGACCAATCTGAAGAGTATTTCAAGAGTCTGGAAAAGCAGGTTGCTGAACTTTCTCAATTGCTGAAATCTAAAGATATTGTCAAATCGATTGAGAAATTAATCGAAGAAAATTCAGCTTTAAAATCTGAAGTGGAATCTCTGAAAAAAGAAAAAGCAAAAGGCGAAATCGGCGACTGGAAGACCGCGTACGAGCATAAAGGCGACAAACAGCTTCTGGTAAAGAAAACATCGCTGGATGCGGCTTCGGTGAAAGATATTGTGTTTCAGCTGAAGAGAGAAATCCCGACTTCGGTAACGATTGTCCTGTCGGATTACGACGGCAAACCGATGATTACGGTGGGCATTTCGGATGATTTGGCTACAAGTTATCAGGCAGGAACCATTGTGAAAGATTTAGCCAAAGAAATTCAGGGCGGCGGCGGCGGCAATCCGGGTTTTGCTACGGCTGGAGGAAAAAACCTCGACGGTTTGGAGAATGCGTATCAGAAGGCGCTGAATGTGTAGCATACTTTATTAATATCAATATAAAATCCCTTTCATTTTTTGAGAGGGATTTTTTGTATGTAAAGTATCAGGGAACACATTTAAATTGTTTTTCAGTACATTTTTTTACCGTGTAAATATATTCCGTGAAAGCTTTCTTTTTTAATTTTCCGGATGTTACCAGTTTGCTGTTGAGAAAAGATTTTTTGGTCCTGCTCTGAAAATCGTTGATTATGACTGAATCACTTTCTAATTTCCCTGAACGGCCGGCGGTTTCTCCACCATCATTACCCTCAAAAATCTCGATATGTTCAATGATTTCAGATATCGAATCATCTTCAAAATAAATTAAACTTTCTGTAGAGGTCAGTTCTCCATGGCTTTTAATGCTTAAAAATTTTAGCTGACAACCGACAAAAAAGGAGGTTTGCGGCATCAAACCATCGAACTGATATTCAAATTTTTCAGCTCCTGTATTTTTTGCTGCTGAATAAAAGTCATCTTTAAATTTACTAAATATGCTTTGCTCGTTTTTGGCACATGAGTGCAATAGATTCACTACAACAAACAGTTTAAGTATATCTTTCATTAGTTCCGATCCATGAAATTTCTTATTCATTTGTTTAAATTCTTAAACAAGATCATTCTTTTATCACATGCGATTTTATGGAAATTATTTCCTGCCCTTTGGCGTTTTTAAAAATATAAAAATCTGAAAAGGCATATCGCTCGCCACTGGTCATCAGTTTTACACCACATACTGCGCCTTCTTTACCGTGTGATAAAATCTGTTCAATTATGAGTTCAGAAATTTCCTTATCAGCCTTCGTTTTTATCACCGATAAAAATTCATTTTTACCTTTAATTTTTTTATCACCAACCCATGTGCATACTACATCTTCAGAAATACAATCAGAAATAAAATTATGATCCTTTTCCGCGATGGCGATGGTCAGGTTTTTTAAGACTTCCATTTTAGGAGAATTTCCGCAATTTATTTTTTTGATAATTTTCATCATTTCACCTGTACTTAATCAGTTTTAAATAAAGATAAAATTACCTTTAAATTCCCATAGTTTCACCGGTAATAAGTGAATATCTAAAAGAAACTTAATCTTAAAAAGATCACTCCAATACCACAAAAACTCACATTTTCTGCAATAACACCACTTTTGGAATAATTAGTGTTAAACAGATTACATCTTATCACAAGTTTTTACAATAAACTAGTAAACTTAATATAAACTAAATATCCTAAAATTATGAAAAAGTCAAATTTTCTTTCAAAAATCCAAGTTGCAGTACTTGCATTAGTGACCAATTTTGCTGTCGTGATGGCGAATGCTCAGGAAAAAGCTGCGGATCTGAATGTCGACGTTAATGTAGATAAAGGAGGCTCCGCAGGCTGGATTTCGAATCCGATTGTGTGGATCGCGGGCGTGATCATCCTAGTTCTGATTGTTGCTCTGGCAGCGAGAGGCGGCGGAAGTAAGGCGTAAGAAATTTATATTGATACATGAAGGTTGTCTGAGAGATTGGGCAGCCTTTTTTGTTTGGTGTGTTTCCGTTTGTGGAAGTGCTCAATATATTTTTCTTTGCTGTATTACGAAAAACACGCGAAGTGACGAATTGTTGAATTTTAACAGTCTTTAACAAAATTTCTTAAGCTAGATCACTACTTGCCAGAGCTAGATCACTACCCGCCGGAGCAAGATCACTGTTCGCAGGAGCGAGATTACTACTCGCCGGAGCAAAAACACTACCCGCTGGAGCAAGAACACTACCCGCTGGAGCAAGAACACTGCCCGCCGGAGCGAGATTACTGTTCGCCTGAGCAAGATTACTATCCGCACAAGCAAAATGTCTGATTGCTGGAGCCGGATTTCTGTTTGCGAGTGGGATTTTCAGCGTCTGATTGGCGGCCTCCCGGTAATAAATAACAACGTGTTACCTATACTATGATTTAATAAAAGGGTTGCCCAATGACTTAAGCAACCTATTTCGGTCTGATGTATTTTCTTTTTTACAGATTACTCCTTCAGTTTCATAGATGCAGCAATCCATTCGTGTTCGATATCGGTCATCAGCAAAGCGTTGTCAAACTGTATGCTTCCTGCCGGAAAAATTTCGGGATCCTCAAAAAAGCTCGATTTCACAGACTGTACATTCAGCGGACGCACTTTCCAGCTGTATGCTTTCAGTCTGAGCCCTTCGAAGGTATTTCTGTTTGGTGAATACCCCAGATCACCGCTTTCAAAAAACTGAGACGCGTTATCCAGCGTTTTGAATACAGATCCGGAAGGAAATACATCTGTTTCTGCGGCATCGATCACAATCTGCGTTCCGTCTGTACTCGTAAAGCCGACATGATATTTTCCCTCAGCTTCTTTCACCTCAAAATCTGCCTGCTCATGTTTGCCGGGAAATATGCGGCCACCCACCAGCGCATTCAATTTCAGTGACGTATCGCGGCGCGGTATATAGACACCTGTTTTAGTTTCGCCGTCTTCATCCCACTCTACGGCAATCCGATGTGCACCGTTCTCAGAGTTTATGCCCATAAAATCGGGGAAACCTTTCGGCTTTATATCTTTCAAGCGAATGAGGCATATTCCGACAATGGCTTTGTTATTAAAGAGTTTCGGACGAAATGGTTTGGGAAGAATGTTTTGCACTACGTGCGGCTCGGCGGTGAAGTTGATTAAAATTCTGCGCTCGATGTAGCCGTGTATTGTCGGGATTTTCATGGATGTTTTTTTACGATTTAAATGTTAACGTTAAATCACAGACAGATCATTTTTTAATCAGCGAAATCTGTCCCGGATGATAATAGCTGTGCTCAATCACGCCTTCGTATTGCGCAGGAATTTTCCTTATTTTGCATCGATAAACGGTTTATCGAAATCTTCTTCGTAGTCAATATCTAATTACTCCAAAGCGACAGCATTTTTAACCTCACTGATCAGTTTATCATAACACATGCTACAGATTCTGTACTGTGGAATCATAACCTTTCCGTAACTAAGTGTTTTAGACTTTTCGTTTTTCCAGTCGTATACATAGATTTCTTCGGACTGCTTATAGGGTTTAGATTCCTCACCACTTTCCCGATTATAGGTGATCACCGCATCTTTCTTTTCTAAAATAAAAATTGGTATATCATTTTTCAAATACAAAGTGGTCGTTCTCTTCCATAGGCGGTAGCCTATATTGATCTCCTCATACTCCATTTTTACAATCCGCTCTTTCTCACGGTAGATTCTGTATCTTTTTTCATCGGCAGTGCTTCCCAGATTAAAATCTTCTCCACGAATCTGTATAACGCTGTCTTTCTTTAGATTTTTTAAATGTTCAATTCTCTGATATTCTTTCAATATTTCCTTATCTGTATTCTGCGCATACGCAACGGAGAAAATACCGATTACAAACAAGAGAAAAAAAATATATAATGCTTTTGACATACGGTAAGATTGGATAATTCTGTGATCGATCTGACTTTTGATAAAAGTATGAAAAATAAAAATTCAGCTATCATTAATTTAGCCAAAGACATTTGCTGTTATTAAGCATCAACATAAATAGATTTTGTAAAGCAGTCTTTCAGTTTAAGAAGTTATCCAGATTACTGTGATTTATTTTAACAAAACATTATACATTCACCACATCGATTGTATCGGGCGTTTTGATAGTTTTGTGCGAAACTAATCTACTTTCATGAAAAAACTTTTATCCGCTCTTTTTCTTTTGTGCGTCGCGCTGGTTTTTGCACAGAATCAGCTGAAGGTGGTGCACAAGAAAACGGGGAAACCGGTGTACAATGCTGCCGTATACTGCGATGATGCGCTGCTGGGAAAAACCAATACGGCAGGCACTCTGAGCTTTAAAACGAAATGCGGCAAAGTGGAAATCATTGCCAGCAATTTTGCGGATGCCATCGTGGATGTGAAGAAATCGATGGAAGTAGGACTCAGTCCGCTTTCGGAGAAACTCGACAACATCGAAAAGGTCATTATTACCGATAAAAGCGACCCGCGCGCCCTGAAGATGCTGGATGAGGTGAATAAACGCGCGAAAGAGAATTCCCCAAAATCGCTGGAGTCGTATGATTTCAAATCGTATTCTAAACTGTCGCTTGATGTAGACCAGGATTCTGTGGATGCCTACACCACGTTTCTCGCGCGCAGGAAAGATTCTCTGACGGCGGTGAAAAGGGAATTTAAACAGGATGCCAAAGAGAAAAAAGACTCGCTGATGGGCGAAGAACTGTTGACATCGGTAGAGAATGCGCAGAAGTTTCTCTGGGAACGCGCAACAGAGCATAAATTTTCCCAGAAATACGGCGAGAAAACCAACATTATAGACAACAGAATGTCGGGATTAAAAAATCCGGTTTATGAAGCACTGGCTCTGAATATTTCGAGTCTCAACCGGGTTCCGCGACAGCTCCGCCCGGAAAACAGGAAGCTCTATCATTATTACATGAGCGACACGATACAGCTGGAAGGCAGAAAAACATACGTGATCAAGTTTAAAGAAATCACCGATCAGAAAAAGCAGAACCCCAGAAAATTCAACGGGAAAATCTATGTGGATGCCGAAAATTTTGCACTGAAAAAATTTGAAAGTACGAGCAAAAAAATCAACGACGGAAACATCGTCTCTGTATGGAAACCCATCGAAAACAAATGGTTTCTGGATTACGAAGATCTGCGCCTGAAAGTGGGCTCTGATGCTTTTGAAACGTCAAAAAAAGACAGCATAAAACCGGGAGAAAAACCGAAATTCAACAGGAAAAAATTCGGAAACTATCTGTACGTAAAAAACCGGTTTTTTGATTTTAACCCGAACAGCGAGCAGAAAGCCGCCGACTATAAAGGCTATTCTCTTGAGATGAAAAATGCCGACGGAAGCCTTCTAAATCAATACCGAACCGACAGCCTGACGGCCAGAGAAAGTGCCACGTATGTGAATCTCGACAGTTTTGTGGAAAAGCATGATTTTGAAAAGAAACTTTCTTTCTTCACCCAGCTTCTCCGTGGAAATCTGCGCTACAAGATGATTGATTTTGATATTACCAAATTTTTCAGCTACGATAAATACCAGGGTGTACGTCTGGGAGCCGGACTGAAACTGAACGAGACATTCAGCAAAACGTTCTCGCCGGATGCGTATTTTGGGTACGGTTTTAAAGACCATACCTGGAAGTACGGTTTTGGTCTTGATGTGAAGCTTTCGCAGAAGAGAACTTCCATTTTCAGAATCGATTATGTGGATGATGTCTTTGCGGCAGGAAGATTCAGCAATCATCTCTGGGACATGCCGATGAAAATCACCGACCTCGGTTTGGATCTTCACAACGACCGTTTTTACAGCAGTCAGAAATTTGGCGCGTCGTATCTGTATGATGTTTCGAATTCATTTACGGTGAAAATCGCTTTAAACAGAGAAAAACAGGAAGCTCTTTTTGATTATCAGTACCGAAATCTTGGTAATGTTTTTGAGAATGCGAGTGCCACTTTATCTTTAAAATATTCACCGAACGATAAAAACATCATGACGCCGAGCGGGAAATATACCTTTGAGAAAAAGTTTCCGCAGTTTTTTGCCAATTTTGAAAAAGGAGTAAAGGCTTTTGGTAGCGACCTGAATTATTACCGAGTAGACGCTTTGATGATTCATCAGTTTAAATCAAAACTCGGGACGACCAACATCAAACTTTTCGGAGGTCTTTCTTCAGGCACGGCGCCTATCTGGAAGAATTTTGAAATTGCCGGCCAGCGCGACTTCAGCGCAGAAAAAGTGACTGATTATCTCAGCACGCCTTCCAACCTGGGATTTGCCACGATGCCATCGGGAACTTTCTTTGCCGATAAATTTGCCGCGTTTAAACTTTCTCAGACACTGCCCTTCAGATTCAGAACGATCGGAAGAAGTCTCTCCAGCATTGATCTCGAATATCAGGGAGCGATAGGAGATTTTAAAAACAGAACTGACCATCAGTTTACTTTTCGGGCACTGGATCATTATTATCAGGAAGTCGGTCTTGTCTGGAACCGATTTTTGGGCACCAGTTACGGGATCGGATTTTCGTACCGACTCGGGCATTATCAGACGGATGTGTTTAAAGAAAATATCGGTGTGAAAATTAAATTCAATTTCACGAACTAATCGCTACCACATTACATCACACGCCGCTGATTTTTGGTATCTTTCAAAAAAAATTCTATGAAAAACTTTGTCTTTATTTTAATGACTGCCCTGCTGCTTTTCTCGTGTAAATCGAAAGAAGATAAGATCAATGATTTTGTGGCGATGTACAACCGTTCATCCGGCATGATCAACAATCCGATGATTTCTTCGACCAAAGCTGAAAAATCTGCGGACGGCGTGATCGATATCACCATCAACACCACGCTGCAGAAAGATGCGCTGGAAACCCAGTTGGTCGGCTCTTCTATTCCTGATCTGATCGGAAAAGTAATCGAGTCTGACAACACCGGGAAAGAACTGGTAAACGAAGGCGTGAAATTTAACCTGAGAATACGTGATGTGAATCAGAATATCATCAGCGCAAAAACGCTTGACAAAAGCAATATCGAAAAATCAAATGTTGATCTAAAGGCTATCGGAAAAGGTGAAAAACCGACGACGAGCCAGCTGAATGAGCTTCTTGAAACTTTTAATAAAAATCTTCCTATTACAGATCAGGCAACTGGTGTAAAAATCCTAAGCATTAAAGCAGATGCCGATAACAATATCGTTTATACGAATGAGGTTCCTGATGCGATTATCCCCGGCTTGAAAACAGCGGGTGCAGAAAAGATGATGAAAGACGAAATGCTGAGATCTCCGGAAATCCGTAATATTCTGAATAAATCTTCGGTTCTTGGCGTGAGCAAACTGAGATACGTGTACAACGACAGCAAGGGGAATCTTGTGAAAGAAATCGTGATCACGAAAGAAGATCTAAAATAAAAATGGAAAGCAAATCATTCTGGCGAACCGTTCTCACCGTCGGACTTCTGCTTTTCGCGCTCATAAGAATTGCCATGATGTGTGGTAAATCTTCCTACCGCAGTCTTGATCATGATGAAAATTACCAGCGGATGGTAACAAGTTTGCAGGAAGGCAGAAGGATTCAGGAGAAAACTAGAGAGAAGGCATCGAATAATCTTTTTTATCAAAATTATGACAGCATCAGCAAGCTAAATGATTCGCAGATGAATTTTTATAAGGTTATGAAAACAGATAAAGATTCGCTGCTTTCATTAGATTTAACGGCTTCTCTAAAGGTTGATAAAAACAGTTTTATTCAGAAAAATTACGATGACACGCTGAATCTTGCGGTGAAAATGCCGGATAACACGACGATTTTAATGCACAGTTATGAAGGCAGCGGCGATCTTACCGACAATTTTAAAGCCGTAAAAAAGAGCAGAGAACTCAGCAACATCAAAAATATTATTGATAAAAAAGATGTCAAATACATCAGTTACAATTATCTGAATGAAGGCATAAAGAAAACCGGTTTTGCACTTCTCACAGAAACTGACCGCTATTTTTCGTTTATTGAGATTGAAAACAGCCAGATCCCAAAATCTCAGCTGGAGAAGAGAGCCATGCAGGTAATGATGCAGCTAAGCAAGTAATACGTTCATCCAAATAGAAAGCCGACATTTATCTGTCGGCTTTTTTTATTTGAAACCATTCTAATTATTACGATTGGCGTAATGTTCAGCATTAATTTAAGGCTAAAAATTAATTTTATAGTATTGCCGGCGTAAAGTTGTGTTCATATCAGACGTATAGTTTTGCATCAAATTAAAACTATAAAAAGTATATGAAAATTAAGTATTCAGTAGCTGTTTTGTTTTTATCGGTAATAGCGCTTCAGAGCTGTAAAGATGAAACCGAAGTTGCAGAAAGCAACATCAACGAAAACATCAAGTTTGACAATTTCTCTAAAGAGCCGGCTTTTGCCTATCCAATGAGCGGTTTTGAAAGCATGAACATTTCAACGCTTATCTCCAGCTCAGACGTTCTTCCGCAGTCGCCGAATTTTGTCTTTGCCGGTCAGCCAGACGGTATGGGAATCATGAAAGATCCCAACTCAGACGGTTACCTGATGATCACCAACCACGAAATCACCCAATCGGTTTCGCGCGTTTATTTAGATAAAAGTTTCAAGCCTGTAAAAGGCGAATATATCCTTAACGGGATCGGCGGAATGACAAGACTTTGTTCTGCAACTTTGGCTACACCTCAGGAACACGGTTTCAGTGCATTTCTTACGGCAGGAGAATCCGGTGAAGAAAGTATGGTACATGCGATCAATCCTATGTCTCCGGCTTCTTCCGCTTCAGACCAGACGCGCGTAAAACCGGCACTTGGAAAAGCTTCTATGGAAAATGCAGTGCCTTTGCCTAAAGACGTCTCCAACGGAAAAACATATGTGCTGATCGGTGAAGATCAGTCGTACTCTACTTCTCACCAGTCGGCAGGTCAGTTGATTATGTATGTTGCCAACACACAGGGCGATCTTGATAACGGAAAACTGTATTCTCTAAAAAGAACCAACAACAATACAACGGAAACCAATATGACAAAGGGGTCTCAGTACGACGTAGAGTTTGTGGAAATCCCAAATGCCAAAAGTTTAACAGGTGCACAGATCAACCAGAAAAATCTTGACATCAATGCGATCCGTTTTTCGAGAGTTGAAGATGTAGATTACCGCAAAGGTGCCGGAAAAGGAAGAGAAATCTACTTCACTGCAACCGGAGAATCTTCTGACGGTGTAAATCCAAAACCGGGACTGACGATGTGGGGACGTGTGTACAAACTGGTTTTAAATGAAAGCAATATGCTGACCGGCAAACTTGAGGTGGTGGCAGAAGGCGATTCTGATCCCGGGAACAATCTTACCAATCCTGATAACCTTTGCGTAACGGAAAACTACGTGTATATTCAGGAAGACGGAGATTCTTATTATCCGGGAGCAAAACATGATTCTTACATCTGGCAGCTGAATATCTCGACAAAGCAGTATAAGCCGTGGCTGAATATGAAGCACAACCGTACCGATTCTGCATGGCAAACCGCTTACAACCAGTCTGGAAATTTACAGAAATTCGGATCATGGGAATATGGCGCGATGGTCGATGTATCAGACATCATCGGTGTTCCAAATACCTTCGCGGTAAATATTCACTCTCACACATGGCAGAAAGATGCATTTAAAAATGCAGACGGCGCAGGGGTGAATACCAACAAAGAAGGCGGACAGATCATTTTGATCAGAAACGTACAGAGATAATTTATTTTAATGTTAATTAAACAAAGGTATCAGCAGAATCTTCTGCTGATGCTTTTTCATATCCTATGAAAGTGATTGCTAAATATCCGTTCTGCATTTTTCTTTTAAGCCTTTTTTCTCTTTTTGGCATTCTGCAGTGTGAAAAAGCCCAGAAACCTATAGAAAACGACCTTATTTCCGTTAAAAAAAATATTTTTGAAACCAACCGTATTTTTTTAAGCGAGATTAATGAACTTGAAAGTCTGGTCGCTAAAGATTCAGAAGAGAAAATTCTTCAGCAGAAATTCGATGCCCTGCGGATTACCTACAAGAAAATGGAATGGGCCGTAGAATATTTTCTGCCGACCACTGCACGGTTTATCAACGGGCCGGCGCTTCCTGAAATAGAAATGGAGGAACATACCGTTTTGGAGCCTGAAGGATTACAGGTTATTGAAGAGATGATGTATCCGTACGATGCTGAAAATAAAGATGAACTTCTGCGCATTCTGAAAAAACTCACCAATAAAAGCAATACCGTAAAAGCCAATTTTGCGGTGATATCGGTGAGCAGAGATCAGGTTTTTGATGCGGTGAGACAGCAGGTTTTCAGAATTTCAAGTTTGGGAATTGCCGGATTTGATACGCCGGTTTCGGGCAATTTTCTCCGTGAAATGCCTTTTGCTCTTGAAAGTGTGAAGTCTGCTCTGAAAATGATTCACCATGAAAATTCGGATGGAAATTCTTTACAAAAAATCAGTCAGCAGATTGACGCCGCTATTCTGGAACTGAAGAAGAATCCGGATAAAAACAGTTTCGATTATATTGGGTTTATTCCGGAGTATCTGAATAAAATTTCTGAGGCGCTTCTCGAATTTAAAAAAGAAGAAAACATTCCGGATGTTGAGGTGACGACGGCTCTGAAGAAAAATGCGTCGAGTTTTTATGCTAAAAATGTGTTTGATGTAGACGCTTTTGTTCCCGGAAAAGAATACGCCATGTCTGACGAAAAAGTGCAGCTTGGAAAACAACTTTTTAATGATAAAATTCTTTCCAATAACAATACGCGAAGTTGTGCAAGTTGTCACGATGCAAAAAAAGCCTTCACTGACGGCGAAGCCAAATCGATGTCTCTGGAAAATGTAGCTCTGGCAAGGAATACGCCTTCGCTCAACTATTCTTCGCTGCAGCACGGCCAGTTTTGGGACATGCGGAAAGACGATCTTGAAGGGCAAAGCAGCGATGTGATCACCAATAAAGAGGAAATGCACGGCGACATGCAGACGATTATTGCAAAAATCAATAAAAACAGTCGCTACCGGCAGTTTTTTACGAAAATTTTCAAGTCTAAAAATGTCGAAAGCTGGCAGCTTCAGAATGTTCTGGCGAGTTATATCCGCTCACTGGCCACGTTCAATTCTGATTTTGATGCGTATATGAGAGGTGATCAGAACGCACTTTCAGAAGATCAGAAGAAAGGTTTTAATCTGTTTATGGGAAAAGCGCAGTGTGCCATCTGTCATTTTCTGCCAATTTTCAACGGAACTGTTCCCCCGAATTATTCGAAAACCGAGCAGGAAGTTTTAGGAATCGCAACTGACGGCAGCAATAAAAAAGCAGACAGCGACCCCGGCCGCGGAAAATTTCATCAGACTGTAGAATTTCTCCAGCGTTCTTTTAAAACACCGACCCTCCGAAATATCGCCAAAACGGCTCCGTACATGCACAACGGCGGTTACAAAACGCTCGAAGAGGTCATGAAATTTTACAACGAAGGCGGCGGAAAAGGTTTGGGATTAGCCGTAGAAAACCAAACACTGTCTGACAGCAAACTGAATCTTACGGATAAGGAAATGAAGCAGATAATCAGCTTTCTGAATTCGCTTACCGACCGGTAATTTTAAGGTAAATTAAACATTTAAGCGTCTTTCAATCCTGGGGACGCTTTTTTGATGTTTTAAATCATTAAAATTTAAACCTGAACTGTCTTTGAAAAAATTATAATTGACTAATTTTGAATGGAATTTCAGTTATGAAAAAGGTTTTTGCCTTACTTTTTACCGTTATCATCTTCTTTGGTTTTTCGCAGTCTAAAATCCTTACCGGTCGTGGTGAACAAAAAATTCTGACCTCCAAAAATGATTCTAAAAAAAGCCGAACAGCAGACGACACCATTAAAACAACGAACATTGAAACTGTTATCTTACGCGACCAAAGCGATCCTCAGGCACTCGAGATTCTGAGAAATGTAGAAAAAAACTACACCTACAATTCTCCCAAAAGTCTCCCATCCTACGCTTTCCGTTCGTATGAAAAAATCTCTCTCGATCTCGATCAGGACAGTATTTCTGATTACCGTAATGCTTTTAATGAATTCGGAATTTTCAGAAGAAACCCGAAAAAAGATTCGATGAATGAGGTTTCGGCAAGAAAAATCTTTGCGCACAGCAAACTATTTCTCTGGGAACGCGCTCAGGAATTTCTGTATTCGGAAAAATATGGTGAAAAAATCAACATTCTCGACAACCGTATTTCCGGTCTGAAACAGCCGGTTTACGAACTGATCGCGCTACAGGGAAACCGCGAAAAAATTCCGGATCAGATCAAACAGGAAAACCGCGGTCTTTACCGTTTTTATCTTACCGATACGATTGAGATCGGCGGCCGGCAGAATTTTGTCATTCGTTTCCGCGAAATTTCTTATAATAAAAACGCTAAAAAAAGAAAGTTCAGCGGGTATATTTACGTAGACACAGAAACCTACGGTATTAAAAAAATTGAAAATACGAGCCGCGAAAAAAGCGAAGCCAACATCTCCAGTACCTGGATTTTTTTCGAAAACAAATGGTTTCTCCAGGAAGAAAATGTAAAAATCCGGATGAGCCGTATGGTTCTGGAAAAAAGCAGCGATTCGCCGGAGAAAAGACTTTCCGACCGAAAAAACTTTGGAACGTACGCCTATCTTACATCACGCTATTTCGATTTTCAGTCGCCGGTTGATCGAGACAGAAGCCAATTTGGAGGCTATACTTTTACGGTGAAAAATGCGAACGGTCATACGCTGAATCAGTACCGGACCGAGCCGCTGACCCTCCGTGAAAGAAATACCTACAAAACCATCGACAGCCTCGGAAAAAAATTTAATATCGACCGCAAAGCGCGAATTCTCACTGCATTATTCAACGGACAACTGCGGGCGGGAAGTATCGATTTTGATATTGGTGAGGTTGTCAATTATAATATGTACGAAGGTTTCAGAGTTGGTTTGAAGGCAAAACTGAATGAAAATTTTGACCGCTATTTCTCGCCAGATTACTACATTGCTTTCGGTACAAAAGACCAGACGTACAAGTACGGAATCGGGCTTGATATGAAAACGAGGCTTGATAAAAATGAGTTTTTCCGTCTTGAATATTATGATGATGTAAACGCTTCAGGCGAATTTTACCGCCGACTGTGGACGTTTAAAATGAGAATGATGAACTACGGAAATAATCTGAACAATGATAACTATTACGGTTTTCGCGGCGTTTCGCTTTCATATCTCAACGACATTACAAATGGTCTGACACTCGTGGTTGCAGCCAGCAGAAACCGCGAAGATGCAAAATTCAATTATTCATTTCGGAACGTGGGAAGTGAATTTGAGAATTTCAACACACTTGTTACGCTAAAATATTCTCCGAAATCGACCAACATTATGACGCCGCAGGGAAAATCAGTCGTCGAACAGCGTTATCCCGAACTGTATTTTAATTACGAACAAAGTTTCAGACTGTTTGGCGGGGATTTTAATTACACGAGATTTGATGCGCTTTTTGTTCAGAATTTTAAAACATTTATCGGAAATACAGGCGTGCGCTTTTACGGCGGAATCGTTTTGGGAAATGCACCAATCTGGAAACATTTTACAACAAACGGACTTGCCTCACCGAGCCGCGATCTCAATTTTAACCTGACTTCGTATCTCGGTTTTGCGACACTCGAAGGCGGAAAATATTATAACGACCGTTTTATGGCGTATTACGTGACGCACAAAATTCCGTTCTATTTTAAAAGTTTCGGAAAAAACATTTCGAGTTTTGATTTTGTTTTGCGTGGCACAATCGGCGATATGAGACATCCGGAATATCACGATTTCCGCTTTCAAAAACTCGATCATCTTTATCAGGAAGTTGGCGTGGAATGGAATAATTTTCTATCTTCCTACTTCAATCTCGGCTTTTTTTACCGCGTGGGACATTATACAACCAGCACTTTTGCAGAAAATTTTGCGGTACAGTTTAAGCTGAAACTTTTAGAATTTTAAATATAAACACATGAAAACCATAGAAATACAGGCACAGCCTTTTTTTGAACTGCTCAGATTAAAAGACACCTCGATGTGGGAAATTTTTGCACAGATGATTGACGGCGAAGAGAAAGAACTTATTTTTCTGGATGAGGAAAATCTGGTTTTATTCAGTTACCTACTGCCAAAAGACAAAGAAAAACTGGAAGAAGACCGCGTGACCTTTTCTAAAGAATTTGCTGAAAAACAATCAAGAATGAACTGATTTATTCGGCTCACCTATTATAAGATTACATTCGCGGCACTTTTTTTGCGATGCCTAATTTTGTTAAAATTTAGTTAAAGACAAACCCGCTTTAGCGCGATTTTAAACTGATAATCATTGCAAACACGCTTATGAAAAAAATACTCTCTCTGATGCTTTCCACGATCTGCATCAGTGCATTTTCTCAGTCAAAAATCATTGTAAAAACCACCGGAGACAATCTTCCCGTCGCTAATGCCACCGTGAGCTGCGACAAGAAAACATTAGGAAAAACAGACGCTTCAGGTGTTTTCAGTTTCCGTGATAAATGTCAGCAGATGAAGGTTACCGCACGAGGATTTTATCCGGAAGATGTGGTGCAGGACAAGCTGATGGAAGTTTTTCTGGCAAAGGAAGTTGCTAAGACGCAAAACATTGAAACAGTTGTTTTAAAAGATGAAAGTGATCCGCGCGCTCTTGAAATCCTCAGAAAGGTTAACGAAAATTACAAACAGAATTCTCCTTTAAGTCTAGATTCTTATTCGTTTAAATCGTACGAAAAAGTTTCACTGGATCTAGATGAAGACAGCATCCGCGCCTATCAGCGTTTTATGGCGAATAGAATTGATTCGCTTCGAAAACTTCCGAAGCAGCCGATGAAAGCGCAGGAGAAAAAAGATTCTATCGATGCTTTAAACCTGATGAAACTTTCGGGTGAAAGCAAAATCTTCCTTTGGGAACGTGCTGCTGAGAATTTATATTCAAAAAAATACGGCGAAAAAATAAATATCCTCGACAATAAAATTGCAGGTCTGAATGAGCCGATTTATGAGCTTATCGCTTTCAGATCCAATAAAAACAAAATGCCGAGGGAAATTCAGGAAGAAAACAGAAATCTGTACCGGTTTTTCCTGACGGATTCTATAGAAATTGACGGCAGAAAAAACTATGTCATCCGGTTCCGTCAGGTTGACTACAAAGAACCGGTGAACCGCAGAAAATACAACGGCTATCTTTACATTGATGCTGATTCTTATGCGGTGAAAAAGATTGAAAGCAACAGCAAAATAAAAAGTGAAGGCAGCATTGTAAGCATCTGGAAACCGGTAAACAACAAGTGGTTTCTGGAAAAAGAGAATTTTAAAATCAAAATGCCGGCTTCTATCTTCGACCGAAACAGAGACCGCAAGGGAACAGATAAAAGCGAAAGGGAAAAAGAAAATGCAGACCGCAAAAAATTCGGGATCTATGCATTTGTGAACGCTGATTATTTTGATGTAAAAACACCGATTGATGAGAAAGCAGCAGAGTTTCGTGGTTATACCATAAATGTGGAAAAAGCTGACGGAACTTCTATAAATCAGTACAGAACTGAGGAACTGACGGAGCGGGAAAAGAATTCTTATACGGTGATCGACAGCGTGAGCGGAACGTACAAACTTGATCAGCGGGCGAGATTTCTCAGCGGAATTCTTAAAGGAAAATACCGAAAAGGTATGGTTGATTTTGATCTTGCGGAAGTGATTGGCTACAACAAATATGAGCACCTGCGTTTTGGTCTGAATGCCAAACTGAATGATCAGTTCAGCAAATATATTTCACCTGATGCGTATGTTGCATACGGAATTTACGACCGTAAATTTAAATTTGGAGCAGGAGTCGATATCCGCACGACTTTAGAAAAAAACTCTGTTTTCAGAGTGGAATACTTTAATGACGTTGCGGTTGCCGGACGTTTTTCTGAAAATCTATGGAACTTCAGAATGAAACTTATGAATTCGGGTGTGGCTTTGAATAACAGCGTTTTTTACGGTTATGAAGGATTCAGAGTCAGTTACGAAAACGATCTTACCAACTCACTGACGGTAAATGTGGCTGCACGCCGCACAGAAGACGACGCAAAATTTGCATACAACTATCGCGGTTTGGGAAGAGAATTTGAAATGACGACTTCGACCATTACTTTAAAATATGCTCCAAACGCGAAAAACATCATGACACCAAACGGAAAATATACGTTTGAAGATAATTTGCCTCAGTTTTTTGTAAACTACGAACAGGGCTATAAAACGCTGGGTGGAGATTTTAATTTCAGCCGTTTTGACGCTTTGGTAGTGACTAATTTTAAAACTACTTTAGGTGTTACGGGCGTTCGTTTATATGGTGGGATCGTCATCGGTGACGCGCCGATCTGGAAAAACTTTACGATGAACGGTCTTGGAAAAGGCAATGAAGGACTGAACTTAAATCTCGCTTCGTATCTGGGCTTTGCCACCATGCAGGGCGGAAAATATTTTAACGATAAAGTAGTCGGCGCTTATTTTACACACAGAATTCCGTGGTATTTTAAAAGTTTTGGAAAGAATGTTTCCAGTTTTGATTTGATTTACCGTGGGACAATCGGCGACATGAAAAACCCGGAATATCATCAGTTTGAATTCGAAAAACTGGATCATCTATACAACGAAGTCGGTCTGGAATGGAATAATTTCCTTTCTACACAGTTTAATCTCGGCTTTTTCTATCGTGTAGGACATTATCAGACGCCGCGATTTAAAGATAATTTTGCAATACAGTTTAAGCTTAAACTTCTTGGATTTTAAATATAAATGCCTTTCATCTGAAAGGCATTTTTTTTATGAATTAAGATAAATATCAACCGTTTTTGCGGCTTCTGCCACGTCGTGCACGCGCAGGATTTTTACGCCTTGTCTGAGAACTTTCAGGTGAAGTTTCTGCGTAATGCCGTTGATTTCCAAAGGCGATTTATTCAGCGGTTTGTAGATAAAGGATTTTCTCGAAATGCCGATCAGCAATGGATATTCGCCGAATCCGAGGAACTGTACTTCATCAATCATTTTCATCTGTTCATCAACCGTTTTTCCGAATCCAAAACCCGGATCGAGAATAATATCATGAATTCCTTTCTGTAATAAATCTTTTATTTTTTTTGAAAAATACTGATTGAGTTTCAGCGTGATATCAGGGAAAAATTCTTTGTGATGCATTTCATTATATGACTGATTGATATTCATCAAAATGTAGGGAAGCTTTGTCTTTGCGACAACATCAAACATTTTTTCATCAAACTGTCCGCCGGAAATATCATTGATGATGTCAATTCCTTCATCAAAACCAAATTTTACTGTTTCAGAAAGAAAAGTATCCAACGAAATTAAAACTTCAGGAAACTCTTTTTTAATGTCACTTATTACGGTTGAGATTCTCTCAATTTCCTGCTGACTGGTGAGAAATTCGGCATTTGGCCGTGTAGACTGGGCGCCGATATCGATGATAGAAGCTCCGGCATTTACCATTTCCTCAGCATGTTTCAAAGCTGCATTTTTATCATTAAACTTTCCGCCATCCGAAAAAGAATCAGGCGTGAGATTGAGAATTCCCATAATTTTTGGCGTAGAAAGATCGATTAATCTGCCGCGGCAACTGATGGAATGAAATGCTGGCGAAATATTTTCAGGAGGCATTGAAAATGAAATGTTTTTAGAATAATTCAGGCAAAAATACTGAAATATTACCTCTGAAAAAACAGAATATTTACTGTTGAAAACGGTCGTATTTTCAGATAAAAAGGTTTAAAAATTAATTAAAATGCTGAAAATCTCCGGCGCAAAACGGCTCGGCTGAAACGTAATTTGTATATTTGGGCTATTATCAAAATTATGCAGCAAACGACGGAGCAGTACAGCCGGATTATCTCAGAATGCCGGGACCTTTTTTCTAAAAAACTTCAGGATTATGGTGCGGCATGGCGTGTTTTGCGGCCAAGTTCTATTACCGATCAGATTTTCATTAAAGTAAGCAGAATCCGGACGCTGCAAATGACCGAACTGCAGATGATCGATGAAAGCGAAGAAAGTGAATTTATTGCCATCGTCAATTATTCCATCATCGCACTTATTCAGCTTGAAAAAGGTTTTGCTGATCAGTTTAATGAAAATGCTGACGAAATTCTGAAACTCTACGACCGTTTTGCAGCAGAAGCGCAACAACTGATGGAGAAGAAAAACCACGATTACGGTGAGGCTTGGCGCGAGATGAGAATTTCATCCATTACCGATCTTATCTACCAAAAAGTGCTGCGTACTAAGCAGATTGAAGATAACGCCGGCAAGACGATCGTGTCTGAAGGTTTGGATGCAAACTATTTTGACATGCTGAATTACGCGGTTTTCTGTCTGATTAAATTCAGTGAAAAACCTGCTGATTTTAACTAAAAAAATTAAAACTATGTTTAAAAATATCCTTCGAATCGCTGTTGCCATCATTTTTATCCTTTCCGGGTTTGTAAAAGCGGTCGATCTGGTCGGTTTTTCTTTCAAGATGGAAGAATATTTTTCACCATCGGTTTTTAATCTGCCGTTTCTGGAAAAATTTGCGCTGGCTTTTTCGGTGATTGTTGTTGTGCTCGAACTTTTCCTTGGTTTTATGCTTTTGCTGAAACTGAAACTTCGTGCTGCGATCACTTCGCTGATTGTTCTGTGTATATTCTTCGGGTTTCTGACATTTTACTCAGCGTATTTCAATGTTGTGACCGACTGTGGATGTTTTGGCGACGCAATAAAATTCACACCGTGGGAAAGTTTTGCCAAAGACATGGTGCTTTTGGCAGCTCTGATTGCGTTATTTATCATGTATAAGGACGAATTTAAACCTGAAAATCTTTACGGTGAAGAACGCCAGAAAAACAACACCGCGAAATCGCTTGTCTTCGGAATTTTTATCGGTATAATGATTTTCGTAATGGCAAGAGGAATTTTGTCTGAACCGATCATCGATTTCAGAGATTATAAAGTGGGGACTGATTTAAAAGCGGAGAAGCTAAAAATCCAGAAAGATCCTGCAGAATACAAGACTTTTTATTCGCTGAAAAACACAAAAACCGGTGAAGTGATTAAGGTAAATCAGGACGATTTTGTGAAAGAAACGAAATACTGGGAAGATGGTACACCCTGGAAAACCGAAGAAGGTAAAAATGAAACCAAGCTTGTAAAAGAAGGTTATAAATCTGAAATCGCCAAGTTTAAAATCGAAGATCCGACGGGACAGGATCTTACCGATCAGATTCTTGCAGCGCCAAGAGCGGTTTTGATATTTTCTTATGCACCAAAAGCCGCTTCGCCCGAACTTTTAACACAGATAGAAACGAAAGCTTCAAAAGAGAAAAACGCTGTGATCTACGGCATCTCGACCGATCAGAATACTTTTAAAAAACTGAAAAACATGATGATGGACGGAACGGCAATCAAGACTATTGCAAGGAGCAATCCTTTTGTTTTGATTTTAGAAAACGGAAAAATTACCGGGAAAATTACCGGGAAAGACTACGTTGATTAAGCTTTACATTTAATTAAGAGTAAAACCAAAAATAAAATTAATATTATGCAAAAATCTAATAAATCAATCGCAGGCTATCACCTTTTAATGATTCTCTCATCTGTAGACGGTGAATTTGCCCCCGCTGAAGGAATGCTTGTTCAGCAATATCTGGCTGATGAATTTCCTTTTAAAATTGATCTTGATGACGAACTGGATACCATTGCGCTTCTGAAACCTGAAGACTGGAAAAGCCATTTTGAGTTTCACGGACAGTGTTTTCTGGAAGATTCGACTGAGGAAGAACGCAAAAAATTTATCAGGTTTGCCAAGACACTCATTAAAGCTGACGATGTGGTGAGTGATGAAGAACATACGTACTACACATTGCTGAAGAAGCTTTGGAATATGAACTAAAAAATTAAAATAATAAACTCATGCGAAAAAAAATAGTTGCCGGAAACTGGAAAATGAACAAAAATGCCGCCGAGGCAGAGGAACTGATGATTCAGCTTCTGGAATATAAAAAGCAGCATAACACGCTGTGTGAGGTGTGGATCGCGCCGCCTTCTCTGTATTTAATGATGGCTAAAGATCTGTTTAAAAATAATGAAATCGGTGTATTCTCTCAGGATATGAGCGCTCAGGACAGCGGTGCCTACACAGGAGAAATTTCGGCAGATATGCTGAAATCGATTGACGCTGACGGATCACTTATCGGGCATTCTGAAAGACGTCAGTATCACCAGGAAAACGACAAAAGCTGCGCGGTAAAAATTAAAAAAGCTTTGGGGAAAGGTTTGACACCGGTTTACTGTAACGGTGAAACGCTTGATCAGAGAAAAGGCGGACAGCATCTTGATGTGGTAAAAACGCAAACTGAAACAGCACTCTTTGATCTTTCGGCTGAAGAAATTAAAAAAGTGGTAATCGCTTATGAACCTGTCTGGGCAATCGGAACGGGTGAAACGGCATCTCCGGAGCAGGCACAGGAAATTCATGCGCACATCAGAAAAATTATTGCTGAAAAATACGGAGAGGAAGTTGCTGACGAAATTTCGATTTTATACGGCGGTTCTGTAAAGCCTGATAATGCCAAAGAAATTTTTTCTCAGCCTGATATCGACGGCGGTCTGATCGGCGGTGCGGCTTTGAAAGTGGAGGATTTCTCTAAAATTATTGAGGGATTTAACGCTTAAACTTAATCAAATAATGTTGAAGAAATTTCTCTTACTATTTTTCGGAGTTTTGTTATTTGATTTGATTTATGTTTTTATTTACGATCAGTCTTTAATTGATATTCAAATTCAATTTTTAAAATATCCGCTTTTGATCATCAAATTTATAGCAAGTGCTCCGGCAATATTTTTCAATAAATTATTTCCCTTTTATGCACCAATACCTTTGTATCAATCTATTTTGATATTATTAGGAAATACTTTTTTGCAGGCGTTATTGGTTTACCCTATATTTTTTAAAAAGAGGCAAATTAAAACCTGATTATCCCATTAGAACAAAAAAAACACGTCAATTGACGTGTTTTTCTTTGTAATTATTTTAGAAAATTATTTCTCTTTCTTGGATCGCTGCAAAACCTCATCTACCATTCCAAAATCTTTCGCTTCAGTAGAAGTCATCCAGTAATCACGGTCAGACGCCTTTTCTACCCATTCGTAGGTTTGTCCGGAATGCTCAGAAATGATGTCGTACAACTCTTTTTTAAGCTTCAACATCTCTCTCAGGTTGATTTCCATATCAGAAGCAACACCTTGCGCGCCACCTGAAGGCTGGTGAATCATCACTCTCGAGTGTTTCAGTGCCGAACGCTTTCCTTTTTCTCCGGCAACCAAAAGAACAGCGCCCATAGAAGCAGCTATTCCGGTACAGATGGTCGCAACATCAGGTTTGATGATCTGCATCGTATCATAAATTCCCAAACCAGCGTACACGCTTCCGCCCGGCGAATTGATGTAAATCTGAATGTCTTTAGAAGAATCTGAACTTTCAAGGAATAAAAGCTGAGCCGTTACAATGTTGGCAACCTGATCATCAATTCCTGTTCCCAGAAAAATGATTCTGTCCATCATCAGACGCGAAAAAACGTCCATCTGCGCCACATTCATTCTGCGCTCTTCCATGATGTATGGTGTAAGGTTGGTCGGCATCTGCAGACCCATATATTGATCGGTGGCCAGGCCACTGTTTCCCATGTGTTTTACAGAGAAATCTCTGAATTCTTTTTTAATGTCCATAGTGTATAATCGTATTTCTATGTAACCTAAATTACAACTTTTATTCCTAAAATTTTATAGGACTTTTTGTCACAGGCGACCAGCCAATTTTCTCAGCGATTTTTGCCGAAAACTCATTCAGCATCATGATTTTTTTGATCGTTTCATAATATTTCTGATCGTCGTTTTCACGATATTCTGCCAGACTTTCGTTCAGCTGTTTGATCATGAAATGAATGTAATAAAACTTGTGAATCAGAATATCACCTTCCACCTGCGGGCTGATCATGTCGCCGAAATTGGGCGGAAAAATATTTTTCGAAGACCAGTTGTCGAGTTCGTTTTGCGGCATCATGGCGTTTACCGCTTTTGAAGTCAGCGATTCATCCATCATATTCAGGAAAAAACTTCCGTCGCGCAATTCTTCATTCTGAATGCCTTCTCTGATTGATTCGATGATTTTCTGATTGATTTCAATCTGAAAACTGTAATTTTCTTCCTCAAAATGGAGCAGAATTTCTTCAATCACTGTGATCTGATAGTCTTCCATCTTATCATTTTGACGCTGCAGAACCACGTCACCAAACATCAGCATGAGATCGAGCAGTTTATTTTCCTGATGAATGATGTTAAAAACCGTAGAGTCTATTTCAATTTCCGGCTTTTTTACAATTTCAAGCTTCGCGGCGGGCGCTTCTTTTACCGGAGTTTTCTGATTTTGATTCTGTGTGATCTGACGCTGAATATCAAGTTCATTAAAAAGCGTCTGCTCTGAAAGTCCGAATTTGCTGGAAACTTCTTTCAGATAGACTTCCTTTTTCAGCGCATTCTGCACAAAAGAAACCGATTTTACAATGTTTCTGATCGCTTCCGCTTTTTTTATCGGATCGCTTCCGGCATCTTTCAAAAGAATTTCTGCTTTGAAATCGATAAAATCGGTCGCCTCTTTTTCAATGAAATTTTCGACGTAATCCTGCGGATGTTTCCGGGCAAAAGAATCCGGGTCGTCGCCTTCCGGGAAAAGCAAAACACGGATGTTCATGCCTTCTGCCAAAAGCATATCGATGCTTCTGAAACTCGCCTTGATGCCTGCATTATCACCGTCAAAAAGAATTGTTACGTTTTCTGTAAGCCTTTTAATCAGTTTAATTTGCTCCGTCGTAAGTGACGTTCCCGAGCTCGCGACCACATTTTCAATGCCTGATAAATGCAGGGAAATCACATCCATATAACCTTCTACCAAAAGGCAGACGTTTTTTCTGGATATCGCCTGTTTGCTTTGATTTAAACCGTAAAGAACATTCGATTTGTGATAAATTTCTGTCTCCGGCGAATTGAGATATTTGGCGGTTTTAATATTATTCCTGAGAATTCTTGCGCCAAAACCTAAGATTCTACCCGAGAAACTGTGGATCGGAAACATCACACGTTCACGGAAACGGTCGATGCCGGCAGGCGAGTTTTCCGGGAAAATCGACAGTCCGGATTTTTCTAAAATATCTTTGGAATACCCTTTTTCAATGGCAAACTCGGTGAACGCATTTTTTTTCTCCGGCGAATAGCCAAGCTGAAACTTTTTGATAATCTCATCTTTCAGTTCGCGCTCTTTGAAATACGCCAGACCGATTGATCTTCCTTCCTCAGAATCCCAAAGCTGGTTTTGATAGAAGTCATTGGCAATCTCATGAATTTTATAAAGAATATCCCGTTCCGTCTGCGCCAGTTTGGCTTCTTCCGAAAACTCTCGCTGGTCTTCCTCGATCTCGATGCCGTATTTTTTGGCGGCGTGGCGGAGCGCTTCGGGATAGGTGAAATTCTCGATTTCCATTAAAAAAGAAATGGCTGTTCCGCCTTTTCCAGTCGAAAAATCTTTCCAAATCTGCTTGCTTGGTGATACCACAAAACTCGGCGATTTCTCATCATGAAAAGGGCTCAGACCTTTAAAATTAGATCCGGCGCGCTTCAGTTGTACGTATTCACCGACGATTTCTTCCACGCGGATGGTAGAAAAAATCTTGTCAATGGTCTGCTTGGAAATCATAGCGCAAAAATACAAAAACTGAACTTCCGGCGGGAAACTGTTTTGGTTTATGTTAAACGGCCGCCGGATTGAGCAAACCACTTTGGGTTTATGCCAATCGGCCATCGGACTGGGCAAATGACTTTTGATTCAGGCAAAACGGCCGCCGAACTAAACAAACGAGTTTAGAATTAGGCAAATCGACCGTCAAATGGGTCAAACTACTTTAGGTTTAGGTTAAACGTCCACCGAATTAGTCAAATTAGTTTTTTGAGGCTAAATCCTGAGTATCTGAGGCAAACCTTTTTGGGTTTAAGCAAGATACCGCGCTTCCGTTATGACCTGTTTATTTTAAACGAATACTGAGTATTTTACAACTTCATTCTATTTCTCTACCGTTTTTTATATCGTTTTAAGGTGCTTTACTGAAATGTTCTGCAATTATTTAAAACGCTTTTTTATTTTTGTACAAACAACGCAATGAATTTTAAAATACATAAACTCAGCGACTGGCAAACCGTAGCCGATGAGATTTTGCCACATCTGAAACACAGTGTTCTTCTGCTGAAAGGCAATCTCGGCGCCGGCAAAACAACTTTCACGCAGGTTCTGCTTAAAAAATTAGGCAGTACCGATGAAGTAAATTCTCCCACCTACTCTATCGTCAACGAGTACAGTACGCCGAAAGGCAAGGTTTTTCATTTTGATCTGTACCGCATGAAAAATATCGACGAGGTGTATGACATCGGCATGGAAGAATATCTCGATCATTCTTACCTGTGCATTATTGAATGGCCGGAAGTGTATGAGGAAGAACTTTCGGGCACAGATTTTCATACGATGACGATTGAAAATACTGGTGATGAACGCGGGATTGTTTTCGACTAAAAATTATATCTTTGTCTGGCTTTACATTCAAAAATATTTTCTGTAAGACCAATAGAGAAAAATGAGTACGACTAATATTTTCACCCCGTTTTCTGAGGAAGAACTGATGCCGAAAGAAGAAAAACTGGAAGTCATTAAAAAAGGCAAACAATTCAGCATCGGTGTACCCAAAGAAACCTGTCTTAATGAGCGCAGAACGTGCATCACACCAGATGCCGTGCAGGTTTTGGTGCAGCATGGCCACGAGATTATCATCGAGGCCGGCGCCGGTGAAGGTTCGTTTTTTACCGATCTGCAGTATTCGGAATCAGGTGCCGTAATTACCCAGGATCCACGGGAAGCTTTCTCGCAGGATCTGGTTTTAAAAATAAATCCGCCAACGGATGAAGAAATTGAATATCTGAAACCGAGTTCGTATCTCGTTTCTGCTTTGCAGATCAACCTTCGGGATAAAGATTATTTCATAAAACTTGCAGAGAAAAAAGTAAATGCCATTGCATTTGAATTTATTGCTGACGAATACAAACAACTCGCACTTGTACGCCTGATTGGCGAAATTGCAGGAACAGTTTCTATATTGTACGCTTCAGAACTTTTAGCTTTATCAAACGGCTTAATGCTCGGTGGAATTACCGGTGTTCGTCCGTCTGAAGTTCTTGTTCTCGGTGCCGGAATTGTGGGTGAATTTGCCACAAAAGCGGCCATCGGTTTGGGTGCAAGTGTAAAAGTTTTTGACAATTCGCTTTCGAAACTGAGAAGATTACATACGGTAGTTGACAGCCGCGTGCCGACAAGTATTATCGATCCTAAAGAGTTGGCTAAAAGTCTCCGCCGGGCCGACGTCGTAATCGGCGCGATGCCACGACTTAATATGATGCCGATTATCACTGAAGAAATGGTGATGAATATGAAAAAAGGCAGTGTCATTATCGATATCGCGATCGATAACGGTAAAGTGATCGAGACGTCAGAACTCACAACGATGGAAGATCCTTACGTGATCAAACACGGTGTAATTCATTGCGGTTTGCCAAATCTCACGTCGAAAATGCCGCGTACGACGACAAAAGCGATTTCAAATTTCTTCCTTTCTTATATTCTGAACTACGATGAAGTCGGCGGCTTTGAAAATATGCTGCTCAGAAAAAACGAGATGAAACAGAGTCTGTACATGTACAAAGGCCGGCATACGAAGAAAATTATCTGTGAGCGTTTCGGGCTTACGTATCACGATATCAATCTTTTAATTTTTTAAATGAAAAAAATAAAGTTTTTTCTCATCGGTCTCATTCCCGGGCTTGCCATCGTATTTTTCATTTTAAATAAAAAAGGAGCCAGCTGCAGCGGATATCTTCCAAACAGCCGCGTGATTGCCGAAACCCTTTCTAAAGATTTTGTGTACAGCGATTCTTTTAAGAATGAAATGACTGCGCACAACGTTACAGACAAATTTCTCCGTGACAGCATTCTTACCGAAGGCAATGTAGATTTTGACCGCAGTCATGCGCAGAAAAAACCGTGCCCGGACTACGTGATAACCTATCCTTCAAAAAAAGCGAAATACGAAATTGCTTTCGAAAAATGCGCCGAAAAGGTGAACTTCACGTCGCTGAAAAAATTAAAATAATCATTTTTACCACTCAGTGTATCTATGAAATACCGCAATGTTATTTTTTATATTTCCACAATAGCCGTATTTTCATCACTGATGTACTGGTTTTTTATTGAAGGAAAAACACTCGAAATAAGCGAGAAAATCATCCGGAAAACCACGACCGGCGACACGATGTGGGAGAATTTTTCCGATTCTTTTATGGTGAATCTTCATCATCCGCTCGCACTTTTACTGGCGCAGATTATCACGATCATTCTGGTTGCCAAACTCTTCGGTTTTATCTGTACAAAACTAAAACAGCCATCGGTAATTGGTGAAATGATTGCTGGAATTGTGATGGGACCTTCCCTTTTTGGTCTTTATTTCCCTGAACTTTCGGCATTTATCTTTCCTAAAGAATCTCTGCCCAACCTTCAGTTTCTCAGCCAGATTGGTTTGATACTCTTCATGTTTATTGTCGGGATGGAACTCGATCTCAGTGTTTTACGGAAAAAGGCGCACGATGCGGTGGTGATCAGCCATGCGAGTATCATCATTCCCTTTACGCTTGGTATTGGTCTATCGTATTTCATTTATCAGGAATTTGCGCCGGAAGGAATTCAGTTTGCCTCGTTTGCGCTTTTTATGGCGATTGCGATGAGTATCACCGCGTTTCCGGTTTTGGCAAGAATTGTTCAGGAACGGAATTTACATAAAACAAAAATCGGAACCGTTGTCATTACGTGTGCAGCAGCTGACGATATTACCGCGTGGTGTATTCTGGCTGCGGTAATTGCGATTGTAAAAGCAGGATCTTTTTCAGGATCTATTTTCGTGATTTTAATGGCCATTCTCTACGTTTTCATCATGATCAAAGCAGTTCGCCCGTTTCTTTCCCGTATTGCGGAATCTCAGCGCGGAAAAGGTTTTATCAGCAAAGGTTTTGTTGCCATTTTCTTCCTGGTTTTAATAATTTCATCATACGCAACAGAAGTTATCGGTATTCATGCGCTTTTCGGAGCATTCATGGCCGGCGCGATTATGCCTGAAAATGTAAAATTCAGAAATCTTTTCATCGAAAAAGTAGAAGATGTCGCGCTTGTTTTACTTCTTCCTTTATTCTTTGTTTTCACAGGTCTCCGCACGCAGATCGGTTTGCTTAATGATATCCATCTCTGGAAAACCGGTGGGTTGATTATCCTTACTGCGGTTATAGGAAAATTCGCCGGAAGTGCGTTTGCCGCAAAATTCCTGAAGATGAGCTGGAAAGACAGTCTCACGATTGGAGCCTTAATGAACACGCGCGGACTTACCGAATTAATTGTTTTGAACATCGGTTATGATCTCGGCGTTTTAGGTCCGGAGCTTTTTGCAATGCTCGTGATCATGGCGCTTTTCACCACATTTATGACAGGGCCATGTCTTGATCTGATTAATTATTTATTTAAAAAATCGAAAAATATTGACGACGAAGATGTTGATGAAATGGAGGCCAAATATAAGGTTTTGCTGTCTTTTGAAACAGCAGATTCCGGGAGTACTTTGCTGAAACTTGCCGATAATTTTACCCGAAAAATGAACGGGAATAAAACGGTAACAGCGATGAATATTACTTCTGTAGACGAACTTCACGCATTTGACATCGAAAATTTTGAGCATCAGCAGTTTAAAAAAATCATGCAGACTTCTGATGATCTGCAGATTGAAGTGAACACTTTATTCAAAGCTTCTACAGATATTGAAAGCGATCTTACCAATATTTCAAACCGCGGAAATTACGATCTTTTGCTCATCATGCTCGGAAAATCGATGTATGAGGGCAGTTTACTGGGCAGACTTTTAGGTTTTACCACAAAAATCATCAACCCTGAAAAACTTCTGAATACCGTAAAAGGAAAGAGTTCGATTTTTACGAGTTCACCGTTTGACGATTTTACGCTGCAGATTTTAGATAAAACCAATATTCCTGTTGGAGTTTTGGTGAACCGGAATTTTGAAAATGCGCAGAAGGTTTTTGTCCCGATTTTTAATTTGGGTGATTTTTATCTTCTGGAATATGCAAAAAGACTGATTAACAATAACAATTCTCAAATTATTTTACTTGATGTTGCGGGACAAATGCGCAGTAATATTGAAGTGAAAGAACTCATCCGAAGTATCGAACAGGTTGCCCCGAATCATATTACGGTTTTAAATGAGCGGAAAATTGAGAAGGAATTTCTGGGATCACAGGATCTGATGCTTATCAGCAGCAAATCTTGGCGCGGACTGATCAATACGAAAAGTCTGTGGCTTTCTGATATACCCTCTACTTTAATCATCTCAAATCCTAAATTTTAATTCAACAAGAATTTCAGCAATAATTTAAATACCTGATACCATATATCAGGTATTTTCCGTTTTTACTTAAATAATATGCTAATTTATTAAATATAAATCTATACTTTTACTTCACAATCAAATGACATGAAGCGAAATTTACTGATTTTTATTTTGGTACTCCTATTTTCTATTACCAAAGCACAGGGCGAATTTATCACAACCTGGAAACCAGCCACTATACAGAATGCATCCAATCAAGGGACAGTACCCTCAACCAGTACACAGATCTGGTTTCCTGTACTCGGCACCAATTTTACAATTTACTGGGAAGAAGTGGGTTATCCTGCACACAATGCTACATTAGATAATGTGACATCTACAGATAATGTACTGATTGAGTTTGGTATACCTCATAATCCTAATACCGCTTCTGCGATGTACACCGTGAAAGTGAGCCAGGGAAACGGCAATTTTCACCGGATCAGATTTAAAGACAACGATCCGGGAAATATGTTCTACGGGGATTCCTCCAAAATTTTTGAAATTAATCAGTGGGGAAATACCGTTTGGTCGTCCATGCATGGCGCATTTACTTCATGCCAGAATCTGGACATGCTGGCGACTGATGTGCCTGATCTTACAGAATGTACAACCATGTACAGCATGTTCAGCGGCTGCGAAAAACTGGTTGGAAATTCATCAATGAACAGTTGGGACACTTCTCGTATTACGGATATGACGGCAACATTCGGGGGATGCAGGGTATTTAATCAGAACATCAGCAACTGGGATACCGGAAACGTTACTATCATGGCAATCATGTTTCTTCTGGCAGAGAAATTTAATCAGCCGATTGATAACTGGAATACATCAAATGTTCAGTATATGAATGCGATGTTTCAGAATGCAAAAGTCTTTAATCAGCCTATCGGAAACTGGGATGTTGGCAATGTAGAAGAATTTGAGCTTACTTTTATGATGGCAAAGGCGTTTAATCAGGATATCGGAAACTGGAACACTTCATCTGCAATCGAAATGAACAGTATGTTCACCGGTGCCTCTGCATTTAACCAAAACATCAGTAACTGGAATACGTCTAATGTTACCAAGATGCAAAACATGTTTCAGTCTGCCACTTCTTTTAATCAAAACATTGGTAACTGGAATACTTCAAATGTGATGTATATGAATTCTATGTTTCAGAATGCCACAGCTTTTAACCAAAATCTCGGCAACTGGAATCTAAATTCGGTGACCAATGCTTTGACTATGCTTCTTAACTCGGGTCTAAACTGTCAAAACTACGATTCCACTTTATACGGATGGCGAATGAATCCGGTAACACCAAATAACATCAATCTTGGAAGCGTATTACCACTGGTTTATGCTACCGACGCAGCAGCAACCGCACGCGATTATTTGATCGGCATAAAAAACTGGACGATTTTAAATGATGTAAACGACCGCGAGTGTTCTTCTTTCCTGGCGACTCAGGAAAATGTACAGCAAACCATCATAAAAATATATCCAAATCCGGCAAGTGACTATCTGTACGTAACCGATTCTGGAAAAATACTGCAGTTTCAAATTACTGATCTCAGCGGAAGGCTTTACAGAAGAGAAAAAATGATTTCAGATAAAATAAATATTCAGGATCTTTCGACAGGAAACTATATTCTCCAGCTGGAAACTAAAGAGAAAACGCACACTTTTAAATTCCTTAAAAAGTAAAAGACACTGTTTAAATAAATTGTAAACATTTTAATATGAAGCACAGTTTACTGATTTTACTTTTACTGAGTTTTTTCTCTTTTACCAAAGCACAGGGCGAATTTATCACAGTGTGGAAACCCTCGAATGTTTCTACCCAGAATATATCCGGCGGTATACCTTCTACGAGCAGTCAGATCTGGTTTCCGGGAACTGGGAACAATTTTAATGTAACCTGGGAAGAGGTGGGATTTCCTGCGCACAACGGTACCTTATCCAACGTAAATTCTGCTGTACATTTTCTCATTGATTTCGGAAATCCGGAAAATCCTGTACCGGCAAATGCCACTTACAGAGTAAAAATAAGAAATGGAAACGGAAGTTTTAATGCTGTTAAATTTCCCAGCATCTTTGTTATTCTACCAAGTGATTCTCCTCCAATTGTTAATGAATATGCTGGCGACGCAAAAAAAATCACTGACGTTTCACAATGGGGAAATACCAGCTGGACGACGATGGAGTTTGCTTTTTTTAACTGCAGCTTTATGGATGTTTCGGCAACAGATGTACCGGATTTATCCAATGTTTCAAATACAGAAGCTATGTTTTTTACAACAAATCTAACGGGTAACAACAGCTTTGCCTCGTGGGAAACCTCAAACATTACTACTATGGCTTATATGTTTGGGCACACGCCTTTCAATCAGCCAATAGGAAGCTGGAACGTCTCAAATGTTACAGACATCCGGTGGATGTTTCACGGCTGTAACAATTTTAACCAGCCTCTGAAGAACTGGAATACATCAAATATGACCAATATGGATCATACGTTTCACTACTGTAATACTTTCAACCAGGATATTTCCAACTGGGATACTTCAAACGTCACCAAAATGCGTCTTTTTCTTGGCGCTGCCACAATATTTAACCAAAACCTCGGCGACTGGAATCTTAAATCTATTGTTGACGGCAAACAAATGTTATCGGGGACAGCATTAAGCTGTATTAACTGGGATAAAACGCTTTACGGCTGGGCAAACAATCCGGAGTCGCCTGTTAATTTTGATTTGGGTAATGTTTCAGCGGCGGTGTATTCTCATCCTGCGGCAGTTGTTGCCAGAAATTATCTGCTGAACACAAAAGGATGGTTATTTTCAGGAGATATTTACAATCCGATGTGCGAATCGGTATTGGCTACTGAGGAAACGAAGTGGAAAGATGATATTTCAATATATCCAAATCCTGCAAAAGATTTTATTTATCTTAAAAATGTAAGAGCCGACCGCTACACAATTTTTGATATCAACGGAAGAATTGTTTCACAGGGCAAAGTGAATGATGATAAAATTGATCTGAAAAATTTGCAGAATGGAATGTATTTTCTTCAGATTGAAAACAAATACAATGTCAGGAACTTACAATTTCTGAAGAAATAAACTTACATCAGGAACGTAATTAATAAATTTTTTAATCTAAATTTTTCTTAAATGATACGAAATCTACTCATTATTTCTTTACTGATATTTTTCTCCATCACGAAGGCGCAGGAAGAATTTATCACGGTCTGGAAGCCTGGCACAGCACAGGAAATTCATTTTCCCGGGAAAGGTAATAATTACAATATTTTTTGGGAAGAAATCGGTTTTCCACAGCATAACGGATCGTATCTCGGAATAAGTTCTGTGAACGAATATATAATCGTTTTCGGAATGCCTGTCAATCCAAATGCATCACAGGCGACATACCGCGTAAAAATAACAAACGGCGCAGGAAGTTTTACCCGGTTTCGCGTATTTAATAATGAAATAACTCCTGTCTATTTATGTTCCGACAGTAACAAGCTGTTTGATGTTGCACAATGGGGAAATATACAGTGGCAAACTTTCGACAATGCTTTTACTCTTTGTATGAATATGAATGTTTCTGCAACGGATGTTCCAAATCTTTCTGGCGTCACAAGCACCAAAGAAATGTTTTATATCTGTCCGGCATTTACCGGAAATCCCAGTTTCAATAACTGGCAGACCTCTACGCTTACCAATATCATTTCAATGTTTTCTGCCTCATCGTTCAACGCGCCTATCGGAAACTGGGATGTTTCCAATGTTACCAACTTCAAATATGTTTTTGACGAAAGTACATTTTTTAACCAGCCATTGAGAAACTGGAATACGTCTTCTGCACAAACAATGGAGCATATGTTTCATGCGGCTCTTGCTTTTAATCAGAATATCGATTCGTGGGATACATCAAATGTTACGAATATGGATATGATGTTTGCTCTGGACGGCAACTTTAATCAAAATCTCGGAAACTGGAACCTTTCAGCACTTACTTCTGCAGTTGATATGTTTATCTCATCCGGAATGAACTGCCAGAATTACGACAGTACATTATTTGGCTGGAACAACAGCAGTTCTACACCTCCGAATATTAACCTTGGAAACGCAGCACCGCTTACCTACAGCCATTCTGCTGCCATAAGTGCGCGTAGCGAGCTGATTACTTCCAAAAACTGGCAGATCACGGGAGATGTTTATAATCCCAACTGTAATTCTTTTCTTTCGCTAAATGACATTAAAAAGAATACTGCTTTCGGTATTTATCCAAATCCCAGCAGCGATTTTATTTACCTGAAAAATGTTGATGATTTTAAAAATTACAGCATTATCGATCTCAGCGGAAAGATGATACAGAAGCAAAACTCGAAATCCCAGATCATCGATATCCGAATGCTGCCATCGGGAAATTATATTCTTCAGCTGGAAACTAAAGATAAACTGCACCAATTCAAATTCATCAAAAAATAAAAAAACTGCCTCGTTGATGAGGCAGTTTTTGTTTTTATAAATCAAATCCGTTGGGATGTTTTTCTTTTATTGTGCTTACCGTTCCCAAAACTTTTTCTTTTAAATGATCCTGATACTGCTGAAGTTTTTCGGAGACAGCTGTATCTGCAATTCCGATGATTTTTGCTGCTAAAATCCCGGCATTTAAAGCGCCGTTCAATGCAACAGTCGCTACAGGAATACCTCCCGGCATCTGTAAAATTGATAAAACGGAATCCCAGCCGTCGATAGAATTGCTCGATAAAATAGGAACACCAATTACCGGAAGTGTTGTACAGCTCGCAACCATCCCCGGAAGGTGGGCTGCGCCACCTGCACCGGCTACAATTACATTTATTCCGCGTTCTTTAGCTGTTTTTGCATATTCAAACATTCTTTCCGGTGTTCTGTGCGCAGAAACTACGGTCAGTTCGTATGCAATATCCATCGACTTTAAAAAATCTGCAGCCTGCTCCATGATGTGAAGATCGCTCTGGCTGCCCATTATAATTCCTACCATTGGTCAGTTTTTGATGGTCTCAAAGGTAAGAATTTTAAACATAAATCCAGATTTTACGCTTATTCTGTGACAACAGCGTCACGCTCACCGTCTTCTTTTATTCCTTCATCGATAATTTCTTCGGCTTCTGCTTTTTCTTCCGCATCTGCACGCTCGATAAGATCTTCCTGCTCATCATTATGATGATCGATAAAAAATTCGCAGTATACCGGAAGATGATCTGAGCCAAAATTTTCAAGAGTTTTCAGTTCTTCTATAAAAATATCATCAGAATGAAACATAAGGTCAATTGGAAATCTCAGCAATCTCGATTTTGCATGAAAAGTGGAAACAAAAGCACGACCGACACGCGGATCAATCAGATGACTGGTTTTACGGAAAAGAATGGAAGATTTAGACCAGGCAACATTATTAAAATCACCAACAACGATGACCGGTTTAGTCAGTTCCTGAACTCGTTTTGAAACACTGAGCAAATCGCCGTCGCGCTCTTTTGAAGTTTCTTCCTCCGTTGGACTTGGCGGTGGCGGATGCACGCCAAAAAAGATAAATTCATAGCCATCTTTCGTCTTCATATGCGCTTCAATACTCGGAATATCATCAGCTACAAAAAAATGGGTGTGTGCTTCGGTGATTTCAAATTTAGAATAAAAATGCATCCCGTACGTATTTTCAAGCGTCACTTTCTGCGTATAAGGATACTCTTTTTCTAAAACCTGAAGTGCTTTTTCCCAGTCGCTGTTGCTTTCCATGGTCAGAAACATATCTGGTTTGCAGTCCTTTACAAGTTTTATGAAATGATCATATTCTTTATTAAACTGATACACATTGGCAGAAATAAAATGGCATTTTTCTGAAGACCGGCTGCTTCGTTTATGCCTTTTTACTTTGTAAAGCTTGGTATATTTAATTAGAATCACGGCGTGATAAACGAACATAACGAACAGAAAACTCTGCCAATACCAAAAATTATCGAGTTCATTTTTAATGAAAAATCCTAAAGCCAAAGTGATTAAACTGAAATAAGTCACCTGTATTTTCGCAAAATCAGGAACGCGGAAAACCCAGTGCGAACTCGGTATTTTTGGCAAAACCGTAAAGAGGAAAATGAGTGCGGTAAGAATAAAATAAGTGGTTATCATCTGTTTTTTTGGTCGGTTAACACTATCAATAAATTTTTTATTTTTTATAGTGAAAACTGTTCCAAATTCAGATTTTAGTAATTTTACATTTTATTTTAAAAGAATTTAAGTCTAAAAGTTGTTCCATGAAAAAAAATCTACTCTTTATCTGCCTCATTTACAGCGTCATCGCATTTGCCCAAACGAAGGATGAAGCTCTTTTAAAAGAATGTATCAGTAAAATGTTTAACGAAATGAAAAATTCCGACGGAAACGCCATTCTTGAGACTTTTCATGATAAAGCAATTCTGCAGACCATCACAAAAGACGGCGAAGTAAAAGATGAAAATCTGTAAGAATTTGCTGCTTCCATCTCGAAAGTGGGAAAAGGAAAAATCGACGAGCAAATTGAATTTTCATCAATACAGATCGATGGAGATCTGGCGAGCGTTTTTACGCCGTATCAGTTTTATTATGAAGGAAAATTAGCGCACTGTGGCGCCAACAGTTTCCAGCTCGTTCGTAAAAACGGTATCTGGAAAATCCAGTATCTGATAGACACCCGAAGAAAAGACAAATGCAAATGAAAATTCATCATATCGCCATTATCTGCTCAGATTACGCAGTTTCCAAAAAGTTTTATACGGAGATTTTGGGCTTAAAAATTCTTCACGAAGTCTATCGGGAAGAGCGAAAATCTTACAAGCTCGATTTAGGAATAGAAAGTCATTATGTGATCGAACTGTTCTCTTTTCCAAATCCGCCAAAACGGCCTTCACAACCTGAGGCTTGCGGACTGCGCCACTTGGCATTTTCTGTGGGAAAAGTACGTGATAAACGAGAAGAATTAATTCAAAAAGGTTTAAAATGTGAAGAAATCCGCACGGATGAGTTTACCGGAAAAGATTTTTTCTTTACACAGGATCCTGATGATCTGCCGATCGAGTTTTATCAGGAATAAAATCAGTGCGCATAACCTGTGAAAAAACTCACAGCCATAATTGCAAGCACAATCGCTGATATCCCGACGTACAGATAATCTTTTTCTTTAAGATAACCGATCAGCGCAAAAATAATTCGCATGAGCGGCGTAAAAATCAGAATTAAAATACCCAGCTGGATGATCGCCATTCCGTCGAATTTCTGAATGGAATTCCAAAATTGCGTCCAGACTTTCTCAGATGAATTGCCCATTTCGAGCATGGTATATTTTTTTGGCATTTTAAAACCTTCCAGGAAAAGCTTTACAAAACCAATCAGCGAGATAATTACCGAGAAAATTACGCCGAGCCTGAGAAGATTTCCCACACTGCGGTTCAGGTCTATATCTGTGAAATCTTTTTTCATGAGAAATTATTTCTGATTCCGTTATACATCATATACACCGATAAAATCGTGATCACCACAGCAAAAAACGTTTTCAGTTTCTTGGTTTTGGAAACCATCAATGTTTTTGAGCCGATAAAACTTCCGACTACAACGCCTACCAAAACCGGCGCTACGATCACAGGAATAATTTCGCCCCGCTGAAAATATATCAATGAACTCGCCACTGCGGTCACGCCAATCATAAAATTACTCGTCGTCGTAGAAACTTTAAACGGAAGCTTCATCATATTATCCATCGCCAAAACCTTCAGTGCGCCGGAACCGATTCCTAAAAGTCCGGACATTGCACCTGCAAACATCATCATGAAAAATCCGGGAACGGTATTTCTTGCAGAATAATCTTTTAAAACACCTTTATCTGGAAACGTACCGTACATTTTGAGTTTATTCTCCAAAGAATTGGGAATCAGCTTTTCCTGATGATCAGGTTTTCCTTTAAGATTTAAAATAACGGTGAGAAGCAAAATGCTGGCAAAAATAATCCCTATCGTATTCGGGTTGAGCATTCCGCTGACCAAAGCTCCGGCAATCGCACCTGTCGTTGTTGCGATTTCCAGAAACATCCCGATTCTCATGTTGGTAAAACCTTCTTTAACAAAAGCTACGGCTGCACCGCTGGAAGTTCCTATTACTGAAATTAAAGAAGCACCGATGGCATAATGCATTGGCACACCGAAGCCCAGCGTAAGCAGTGGAATGATGATAACTCCGCCGCCCAAACCCGTAAGTGAACCTAAAAGACCTGCTGAGATTGCGCCAAGAAAGAGAATAATGATTTCTGACATGAGACAAAGATAAAACCTTTGCTCTTTTCGGACAAACTTTCGCTGTAGATATTTTTCGTGTATTTTTGCAGAAATATTGTGAGAATGAAGCTATTTTATGTAATACTCGGAGCCACACCGAAGGGAAGAAATATTGAGCAGCACGATGTGTTTTTCGGGATTGCAGAAAGACTTGCAGATCTGGTTCCGGCAATGAAAAGCTTCTGGATGGAGGCCGCAGGAAAAATTCACCTTGATGCCTATCAGGAAGTAAAATTCGTCGATGGTTTTGAAATTAAAATTGTAGAAAAGACGGATGCTGACCAGGAAAACCAACTCTACTTCATCAATCTTGGTGGATATAAAAGAGGATCTTTTGCTGAATTTCATGAGCAGCATTTAATGGTCGGAACATCGATGGGCGAGGTGGTAAAACGTGTTAAAAAAACAGAATTTTACCGAAATATGGGTTTCGAAAAAGCTACGAGCCACATTGATGATAAATACGGCGTAGACATCGACGATATTTTTAAGGTAAATGATATTTTGCCGGATGACATGAAGGCGCACTACTCGATCGTTCTGGAAAAATCTGACGCTGAACATCAGGAAAACATTCTGGATGTAGGATATTTTAAAATTGACAAACTGGAAAAAATTTAACACTGAATCAATGAAAATAGGAATTTTAGGTGGCGGACAGCTCGGAAGAATGCTTATACAGGAAGCACTGAAATATGATGATGAATTTTACACTTTGGATCCGGCTGCCGACGCACCTTGCAGCAACATCTCATATTTTACGCAGGGTAATTTTAATGATTTTGAAACGGTTTTGCACTTCGGACAAGATAAAGATGTGGTTACCATCGAAATCGAACATGTGAATGCTGATGCACTTGCCGAGCTGGAAAATCAGGGCGTAAAAGTAGTTCCGAATTCATCGATTATTAAAACCATTCAGCAAAAAATCCTTCAGAAAAAATTTTACGAAAAGCACCAGATTCCAAGTCCGGAATTTGAGGTTATGGATGGCAGTTCAGACGAAATAAAAATGCCGCTTCCCTTCGTTCAGAAGCTGAATACCGGCGGATACGACGGAAAAGGCGTTCAAGTAATCCGTACCAATGCAGACCTGAAAAATCTTTGGACACAGGATTCTGTTCTGGAAAAACTCGTCGATATCGACAAAGAACTTTCGGTGATCGTTGCGCGTAACGAAAAAGGCGAAACCAGAACTTTCCCTGTGACAGAAATGGTTGCCGACCCAAAACTGAATTTGCTGGATTTTAATATTTGTCCCGTTGATCTGAATGAAAATATTGAAGCGCAGATTGATTCAATTACAGATAAATTTCTTGCTGCCGTAAACTCTCCCGGACTGTTCGCGATTGAATTATTTTTAGATAAAGACGGAAAAGTCTGGGTGAATGAAACGGCGCCACGGCTTCACAATTCCGGGCACCAAAGCCAGGAAGGCAACGCAAACTCACAGTTTGAGCAAATGTACCGCGTGGTAAAAAACCTTCCGTTGGCGGATACTGACGCCATTATTTACAGCGGAATGCTGAATCTTGTGGGCGCTGAAGGCTATTCGGGAAAAGTAATTTATGAAGGTATGGAAGACGTTTTGAAACTTCCGGAAACCTACATTCATCTCTATGGAAAAACAGAAACCAAACCCGGCCGGAAAATGGGACACATCAATGTTCTAGCCGATTCGCAGGAAGAACTGATGGAAAAACTGATTGAAGTGAAAGCGATGGTAAGAGTGATTGCTTAAAACTTCGAAATACATTGAAAAAGACTGCTTTTGAGCAGTCTTTTTACTTAAATATACTTTTGATTACATTTCCGATCTCGGTAAAATCATCATGATTGCCGACAGATCGACGCTCGGCATTGTTTGCGGGAAATTCTGAGTATGGGAAAATCAACAGATAGTTTTTATCCGACAGTTTTTCGTTGAGTAAATCCGGAATCAGTCGCATTTCAGTTACATAAGACCGCATACCACGTTTCGCCATAAAAAGAATCAGTGCTTCATTATCTTTCAGTCTGGCTGAAATCTGCTCGCCTTCTTCCCATGATTTTATCGCTGAAAATTCGGCTTCGATATTGACTTTTACTATGATTTTCTTTAAGATATCCAACGTTTTTTCAAAAGCATAAAACGAAATCGTCGCACCGGAATTTCTTGCAATATTCCAGACACGCAGAAGCGAATGGAAAAACCCTGCTTCATTTTCTGCAAAACGTGGAATAATTACGGCATATTTTTTCACCGTAGAAAGCGGTTGCGCTGCGTGATAGACAAGAACATTCACATTCTTACTGATCAGATAACCGTTGTACAGATTGTAAACGAAAGAAGGCGAAAAACCTTTCCCCGGACCAATTCCTATAAGAAGATCGGTGATTTTCTGTTCTTTAATAACGTTATTTACACCGTTTATGACATCATTGTCGTACCGTTTTAAACTGTTGATCTGGAGATCAGAAGCGGCGGCAATTTCGGTGGCATGAAGAAGAATTTTTTCGGCGTTTTTTACTGAAGATTCATTTTTATCTTCATTAATGATGTTCAGTGCAAAAAGATGATCTTTATTGTCGTGCGCTTTGATTAAAATCCCGAGATTCACCATTTTATCAACGGTTTCTTCATAATTTAAAGCCAGCAGAATATTTTCACGCTCGTGATTATTCCCGGAAACCGTGTCTTCGTGATCAGCTTCCGCAATTTTCTGCGCACTTGCCATAGAAACAAACGACGAAACCGTACAGGAAACCAAAATCAGCAGAATACTTCCGTTCAGCACGTGCTCGTTTAGCAAACGCACCGGTTCACCGGTTTCGCTTTCAGATAAAATAATATTGTAACCTACTAGAACGGCCGCCAAAGTTGCTGCTGCAGAAGCCGAACTTAAACCAAAAATTAATTTTCCTTCTTCTTTTTTAAGTTTAAATGTTTTCTGAGTTAAAACAGCAGAAATATATTTTCCGACAATCGAGGCAACAAGCATTACAGCGGCAACTTCGATGGTTTCCCAGCTTTTAAAAAAGACTTTAAAATCGATCAGCATTCCTACACTGATCAGGAAAAACGGAATAAAAATCGCGTTTCCGACAAATTCGACACGGTTCATCAGAGAAGATGTGTGCGGAATGAGTCTGTTTAAAGCCAATCCGGCAAAAAATGCTCCGATAATTGCTTCGACACCGGCCAGTTCGGCAAGCAAAGCAGCGAGATAAATCATTACCAAAACGAAGATATACTGCGAGATTTTATCATCAATATTTTTGAAAAACCAACGCCCGATCATCGGAAAAATAATCAAAACGATTAAACCAAAAACGAGAAAAGAAACCGAAAGTTTAACCCAGAAAACCGTTCCCACATCGCCCTGCGACATTCCGACAATCACGGCGAGAACCAATAATGCCAGGATATCGGTAATCATCGTTCCGCCAACTGTAATATTTACTGCCAGATTTTTTGCAACGCCCAGTTTGCTCACTAACGGATACGCAATCAGTGTATGCGACGAAAATAAACTGGCGAAAAGTATCGATGTCAGTATAGAAAAATCAAGAATATAATATGCGCCGGCAAGACCTAAAACGAAGGGCACGATGAATGTGTAAAGACCAAATGTCAGACTTTTCCATTTGTTCCTTTTGAAATCGCCCATATCGATTTCCAAACCGGCGAGAAACATGATATAAAGCAAACCTGTGGTTCCGGTCACTACAATGCTGCTGTCGCGCGAAAGAACATTAAAACCATTTGGGCCGATAATCGCTCCGGCAATAATTAATCCCAGCAGGTGCGGAACTTTTATTTTATTAAGAAGCAAAGGTGCGGCAAGAATGATAATCAGGACCAAGAGAAACTTCAGCACCGGATCTTCGATGGGAAGCGATAGGTTGTGTATACTTAAAAGCATGATTTAGTTTTTTGGTCGGGTAAGTTCTACAGAAAATTTCGCAGTGCAGTTATTGTCTACAGTGATTGTTCGCACACCACGTATTTTCTTATCGCCAAACTCATTAAGCAAAACATTCATTTCCACTTTTTTCTTTGATGTAGAATCGCTGCGATAGGTAAGATTAACATCGCCGTTGCTCATTTTTGCATTATATACGCGCACCAGATTGTTATTGTTGATGATTTTGCTGACCAACTGAGTGGAATCGCTGCTGAACTGCCAAACGTCGGTCCGCTGGTCGCCGATTACATAATCGCTGCAGTTTGATTCTGTGCAGACAACCTTCCCGTTCCAGTCTCCGACAATATCTGCGGGCCATTGCTGAACGACAATCTGAGAATCTTTTTTTGCAAAAATACTGTCGCGCATTCTCAGAAGATTTTTATAATCGAGCTCCTTTTTAGCAAAAATTTTTTCTTTTTCTAGAAGTTCCTGCTCACGTTTGGCCAGCATCTCAGATTTTTCTTTGTCGTCGCAGCCGATTAGAATTAAAGAAAATAGCAGTAAAAGGGAAGGAAATTTTTTGAGCATAAGAAAGATTTTGCCTTACATTGAAGCAAAAATCATGTCAGACGTGACTTTCTATAAAAGAGCGTGAGGTTTAGAACTGGAAATAAAAAGAAATTACTGCGATAATTTTTTCCTTTTAAAGAATTCCGGCTTGTAATTAATCGTGAAAACTCCTGCAATGATGAGCACGGCCGCTATGATGAACTGAGAAGAAATATGTTCGCCTAAAATCAGCCAGCTCAAAAAGATAGAGATGATCGTATTGATGTAAGAAAGTATAGAAACCTGCACTGGAGAAATTTTCGTTAAGGCGTAATGAAACGCAAAAAACGCAGCAACAGAACCCAAAACCGCAAGGTAAACCACAGCAGAAAAACTTTTTATACTCCAGCTTTCAAAGTTGTAGTTTTTAACCGTTGTGAAGGCAAAAATGAGCTGTAATACACCGGCAAAGGCAAACTGGTAAAAAAGATTAAGGACTATATTTCCTTTAGCAAGACTTACTTTCTTGGTGAAAATAGTTCCGGAAGCCCAGCCGAAAACAGCAAACACAAGGCAGATAATTCCTAAAAAATATTCCGGATTTTTTAAATCGAGCAAACCGTCGCCAAAGATGAAAAGAATTCCGGCAAAGCATAAAATCAATCCAAAAAAAGCGCGTGCCGTAAACTTTTCAATTCCAAAAGCAAGACTTCCGAGAAAAACCAGAATGGGCGAACAGGCGCTGATCAAAGAAGTCAGACTGCTTGTTACGTTCTCTTCTGCAACGGTCGTCAGACCATTGGCAACAATCAGCATTAATGAAGAAAGAATGATCTGATATTTGAAATTTTTCCAGCCGATCCACTTCAATTCTTTTTTTGACAATAAAATAACCAGCATAAGAATGGCTGCCAAAAACTGCCGGATTCCCGCTACAAACCAGGCTGGTATTGTCTCTACCGCTACACGAATCATCAGGAAAGTAGTTCCCCAAACAACCGCAACCGTGAAGACTGCAAAAGGAAGTTTATAATCTTTCATCAGAATTTCAGAAAGACATCTGATCTTTTACGACGCCGTTTTCCTGTGTGTGAAGCATTAATTCTGATTCAATAAATGATTTAATCTGATCTTCGGTGCCGTTATTCGGGAAAAGTAAATGAACGTTTGCTCCTGCATCAAGCGTGAAAAACAGCGGCAAAGCAGTTTCTCTCCGGAAATCCCAGATCTTATTAATGACTTCCAAAGTTCCGGTTTTCATCAGAATAAAAGCAGGATCACTCATCATCATCATCGCGTGAAGTGTGAGTGCTTCATGCTCCGTAAGTTTTATAAAAGCTTCAAGATCACCGCTTTCAAGAATATCCTTTAGCGGAAGAAAATTCTCACGGGCTTCCAGAAACCGCCGTTCCGCGTAAGGATTCGATTTCATCAAACCATGGCCAACTGTTGAAGAAACACTTTTTACGCCTTCATGAATAAGCAAAACCCAATCATTAAAATTTTTGAAGACAGGCGCAATTTTACTATTCGGATACGGTACTGCAAAAAGATCCGAACTCCCAGCGACTGTTTCAGTTTCTCCCCAAACGACCAGTCCATTATAGAGACTTCTGCACGCGCTTCCGCTTCCCAATCGCGCCAGGAAAGAAGCTTTCTGTGTAGATTTTTCTTCGTTTAATTCGATTCCGAAAGACTGATCGAGCAACATCAGACATTTGGCAACCGCGCCAAAACCTGAAGCCGAACTCGCAATTCCGGAACTGTGCGGAAACGTATTTTCTGTTCGTATTACATATTTACCTTTTAAAATCCATGGTAAATACTGCTCTATATTTCTGAAATATTTTTCGATTTTCTCTGCAAACTGATTCTCTTCTTTCCCAGCCAAAAAAGTCTGAACCGAGAAAGTTTCACCTGCAAAAAATTCCATGGAAGTTTCTGTACGGCAGTTTTTTAACGTATAACTTATGCTCGGATTTGCCGGCATCTGCTCATCATATTTCCCCCAATATTTAATCAGTGCAATATTTGACGGGCAGGTTGCTGAAACAGTTTCTGACCTGATTTTAAAATCGCTGTTTCCAATAAAATCTTCTTTTTTCATTGTGTATTTTTTGAACCTTTACTGATACATTTTCTCAATGAGACCGGCGTAATTTTTCAGTACGGTATTTCTTTTAATTTTTAGAGTCGGTGTGATTTCTCCGCTTTTGATTTCAAATTCTGCAGGCATCAGCGTAAATTTTTTCACCTTTTCGTAGTCTGACAAATCTTTCTGAAGGTCTTTCAAAATCTCTTTATAAAAGTCCACAACCTGTTTATCATGCACGGTTTTTTCCCAGTCAGAATTAGGGATATTATTTTTTTTCGCAAACTCTTTAAGAAAGTCGAAATTCGGGACAATCAGTGCAGAAACGTACTGTTTTCCGTCGGCAATCAAGACAATCTGCGAAATATAACTGTTGTTGGTCAGAAGATTTTCGATCTGCTGCGGCGCAATATATTTGCCGTTTGAGGTTTTCATTAAATCTTTTATACGGTCGGTAATGTAAAGATTTCCTGCCTCATCAAATTTTCCGGCGTCACCGGTTCTGAACCAGCCGTCTTCGGTAAAAACCTGTGCTGTTTCTTCCTGTTTTTTATAATAATCCTGCATGATGCCGTTTCCTTTGGCTAAAATTTCGTCATTTCCGCCGATTTTTATTTCAACACCGGGAAGCGGTTTTCCACAGCTTCCATGAACAAAATGTTTGAAAGGAAAAGCTGTGAGCGTCGCTGTCGTTTCCGTTAAACCGTAGCCAACCGTGATATGAATTCCTGCTGCTTCAAAAAACTGTGTCACTTCAGCTGAAACCGATGCGCCACCACAAGGCAAAAACCAAAGTTTACCGCCCAATCTTTCTTTTATTTTACTGAAAACCAGCGAATCTGCCACCGAATTTTTTATTTTTAAACCTAAAGGAATCGATTGGTCAGTTCTTTTTAGTTCTGCAACGTCATTTCCGACGCTAAAAGCCCAGTCGAAAATTTTCTTTTTGAACGCCGAACTTTCTTCTGCTTTATCCAGAACTCCGGCGTACACTTTCTGCAAAAACCGCGGAACCGTGCACATCATGGTAGGTTTTACCTCAGTCAGCGCGTGAGCGATATCTTTGGTATTTTCAAGGAAATAAACACGTGCACCGCCATAAAGACAAAGCAAAGTCCAGCAGCGTTCGAAAACATGAGTTAAAGGCAAAAATGCCAATGAAAGTTCATTTTCAAAATCTTTAAACTTAAAAAATTCGAAATGTGCGAGATATGCTTTCTCAAAATTCCCGTGATTGAGCATGATGCCTTTCGGCGTTCCGGTTGTGCCCGATGTATAGATAATCGTTGCCAGATCCTCCTGATTTTTCGGTTTAATAATTTGTGTAGAGGAAGCTCTAGCAATAAAATCCTCCAGATAAAAAGTGCTTTCTTTCTTTATCCAGACTGCTTTTTTAGAAACAATAATCGACTGCAAAGTTTCATTATTTCTCAGAAAATCCAGGCAAATATCGTATTGTACCTGATTTCCTACCATCACCATTTTCGCTTCCGAATCTTTCAAAACATAGGCAGTCTGTTCAGCATTACTTGTTGCATAAATCGGCACCGTGATCGCGCCAATCGACATCGCCGCAAGATCAAAAATGAGCCATTCAGCAGAATTGTCTGCATAAATTGCCACGCGGTCGTCTTCCAAGATACCGTTTTCAAGCATGGCATTTGAAGTTTTTGCGACAAGTTCAGCCAGCTTTTTCCAGCTGAGTTCCTTCCAGATTTCTTTTTTCTTATATCCTACGGCAGATTTGTACGGATGTTTTTCCAGATTTCGTGTAATGATGGCCTCGGCAATATTCATGTGCGGTCTTTCACGTTTTTGTCGTTGATATAATTTTTCAGATGAAAATCTATGCTTTCAGAAACCGGAATAAATTCATAATTCAGCGTTTCTTTTATCTTTTTATTTGAGATTCTTGTTTCTGCCAAAACAGCTTCAATGTTTGATTTGCTCGCCATTCTCAGCGGCGGAATCAGCCATCCAAAGAACACATTCAGCCATGTTATGGCCTGCAGAATCCATTCAGGTAAGATTTTCGGTTCACTGAGATTTAATTCAGAACGAACCTGCTTTGCCAAATCGCGGTATTTTTTAGTTTCGGATATCAAAATAAACCGTTCCCCGAAAACTTCTTTTTCCATTAAATCCACGGAAATTCTTGCCACATCACGAACATCAACATAGCTCGTGCCGCCGGAAAAAGTAAACGCTGTTTTTTCAAACGTCGGAAAAATTTCTCCTGAGCTTTTACCCCAGTTTCCACTTCCGATGATCATTCCAGGATTTATTATAATTACAGGCAAACCTTCGGCAGAGGCACGCCAAACCTCCATCTCAGAAAGATGTTTGGAAAGCGCATATTCAGAATGGTCATCTTTTGGATTAAAATCTGACGATTCATCGAGTTCGCCATCTTCATTGAGCAAATCGAGCACGGCAATCGAACTTACCTGAAGAAACTTCTTTACTTCAGAATCTTCGCAGGCGTATAATAAATTCTCGGTTCCTTTTACGTTTGTTCTGTAAATTTCCTTCGAATCTTTCGGGTTGAAACCTACTTTTGCAGCGCAGTGATACACTTCTGAAACTCCTTTTAAAGCATTTTGAAGCGATTCTATATCTTCAAAATCAACATCAACCCATTCTATTTTCTGAAAAAATTTATCAGGATTGTCAGTGTAAAACTGATACGAATGTTTAACGTCTTTCAGATCACTTCCATCCCGTTTTGCGGCACGCACAGCCTTCCCTCTTTTCAAAAGTTCGAGAACGACAACTCTGCCCAAAATTCCGGTAGCACCTGTTACTAATATCATTTTTGAAATATTATGTGATCTCTGAAGAAGCGGAGTTCACTTTTTCGAGCTAAATTTTACCTTCGCAAAGGTGCGATTTTTATGCCGTAAAGAAAAAGCATTATGACTATAATATGTAAAAGCGATCAGTTTTAAATCATCCGTTTTTCAGATCTAAAAACTCTCTCACCGCAATGCTGAAATCAACCGGATTATCTGCCTGAACCCAATGTGCAGCATTTTTTATTTTTACAAATTGCGCTTTCGGAAACTGCTGTTTGATCGCAAACTCGTCCTGCGGCAAAATATAATTTGACTTCGCTCCTGAAATAAAGAGTGTTTCGCCTTCAAAAGTTCCGAATCTAATGGCGTTCGAGACAAATTCACTGTATTTTTCAGAAAGCGTTTTCAGGTTAAACCTCCAGGCGAGTTTTTTATCATCGGTCCAGTACAGATTTTTCGTTAAAAACTGGATCGTAGAACGCTCCGGAATGTACTGTTCCAAAACAGTTTCTACTTCACTTCGGGATTTCACCTGATCAAAATTGACCGTTTCCAGCGCTTTGATAATTCCCTGGTGATGCGGCGGATAGGCTTTTGGTGCAATATCCACAACGATTAATTTTTCGACCAGCTCAGGAAAATTTAATGCGAACTGCATCACTGCTTTTCCGCCCAGCGAATGACCGAGAACATGCGCTTTCGCTATAGAATTTTGCTGCATGTAGTTTTTAATATCTTCTGCAAGATCATCGTGTGACATGTTTTCATCGTGGAAACTTCGTCCGTGATTTCGCAGATCGATCAGATGCACCGGAAGAAATTCGCTGAGTTCTTTCCCGAAGCTTCCCCAGTTATCGAGCATGCCAAAAAGACCGTGAAAAACAAGCAAAGGCGTTCCCGAAAGGTTTTCGCCAAATATTTTTGAGTGTAAAACTTCCATATTTAATTTTAAAAAATTATCAGAAAAAGCATTCCGAGAATCTGATTACCATTTGGCAAGTCTTTTCAGATACGCCTGCACCGTATTTTCCATTCCCATATACAGCGACTCAGAGATTAGCGCGTGACCGATGGAAACTTCGAGAAGATTCGGAATGTGATCTGCAAAGTATTTTAAATTTTCAAGACTGAGATCGTGCCCGGCATTTACGCCAAGATTAAACTCACCTGCTTTTGCAGCAGTTTCTGCATATTTTTGTATTGCAGATTCTCTATCGTGACGGTAATTTTTCGCATAATCTTCTGTGTAGAGTTCGATTCTGTCGGCACCGGTTTTTGCTGCATATTCCACAAGACCGGTTTCAGGATCTAGAAAAACGGATGTACGGATTCCGGCATTTTTAAATTCAGAAATAATCTCGCTAAGAAAAGCCTGATGCTTTTTTGTGTCCCAGCCTGCGTTTGAAGTAATCGCATCGTCTGCATCAGGAACCAAAGTCACCTGCTCAGGCTTCACTTTTAAAACCATATCGATAAAATCGCGGTGCGGATTTCCTTCAATATTAAATTCCGTCGTCACCACAGGTTTCAGATCAAATACATCTTTTCGTGTGATGTGCCGCTCGTCTGGCCGCGGATGAATTGTGATTCCGTGTGCACCAAACTCCTGAATTTTTACCGCAGCTTCCACCACACTTGGCAATTCTCCTCCGCGCGCATTGCGGAGCGTCGCTATTTTATTGATATTTACACTCAGTTTTACCATGTCATTTTTTGTTTAAAATAAATACAGCAAGCGCTAAATCTTAATACTGATCTGCGTTACCTGAAGATCAAATTCTTTTGAAGCAACCAGAAGGTGATCAAAAATATCGGCCTGAATCTGCTCAAAACGTTCCCATTTCGAATCGTTGGCAAAACAGTAAATCTCTAGCGGCAAACCTTGCGGCGTAATCTCTAGCTGGCGCACCATGATCGGATTTTCCTGCTGTACATCAGGATCATTTTCAAGATATTTTTGCGCATAATGACGGAAAACACCAATATTCGTCAGTTGTCGCCCGTTGATTATTTTGTCGCCGTGAGCAATTTTACCTTTTTCCAAATTAATTTCGGATGTTTTTTCTTCAAGATAAGAAGAGATTAAATTGATTTCTTTTAAGCGTGCAATATCTTCTTCATTCAAAAATTTAAACGAATTGATATTGAAGAAAATCGATTTCTTCACACGTCGCGTATTCGACTCAGACATTACCTGAAGGTTTTTAATTTCGGTCGTCAAAAGATCATACGTCGGAATTGAAGAAATGGTTTTGTCGAAATTCATCACTTTCGTCGTCAGAAGGCTGATGTCTAAAATATTTCCTTCGATACTATATTTCGGGATGCCGATCCAGTCACCCACTTTTAAACTTCGCGAAGTGGCCACATGAATTCCGGTAATAAAACCTAAAATGGTATCGCGGAAAACGAGAACCAAAACCGCAGTAATCGCTCCCAGACTTCCGACAATCGTAGTCCCTTTAATACCAAAAATCACACAGATTCCTACAATTGAAAAGATGAAAATTCCCAGGATTTTTACCGTTTCAGAAACAGCATTGATGGCCATTACTTTATAGAAATCCTGTTTTATTGCGAAATAATTCCTGAATGCCGCCAATGCGCGGTACAGCATTCCTGCAATAATCAGCACAAGACCAAGATCGGCAGATCTCTCAACAAAAGTGCTTGTTTTTTTCAGCGCTCCTACAAAAATAGAAGGATGAATTCCGGCTACAATCGCCAAAGCGATTAGATGTGCAAAAGAATTGGTAATTCTCGACTGATAAACCGAACGGATAACTGGGTATTTTTCTTCGTTTCTGTAAAATTTAAAAACAGAATTAATGATGATTTTAAGAAGAATATCAACGATAAAAAATACCGCCAAAAGTATAGCAAGCTTTACAATCATCAGGAAAAACCAGTCAAAACCCGCCGGTGAAAACCTCGAAATATACTGCGCCAGCTCTGCGCTGTAATCCTGTATAAAATCTTTTGTGCCTAATAAATCGTCTTTCATCACAACAAATTTACAAAATATAAAAATTTGAGCGAAGCTGGATTTGAGATTAATCAATATTCAACGATTTAAATTAATTACCACATAAATGTAAATTAATTACTGTTTTTTATCTTGATATGATAATTATTTTTTAAATTTGATACAGAATACACATTTAAAAATTTTAATTATGAAAAAAAGCTACTTATTTATTTTAATGTCCCTTTCTACGCTGCTCATCAATTGCGGCGGTGAAGACATGGCAAACATTCCGCAGCAAACAGGTACACAGGCCGTGCAGAAAGGAAAAGTTTCCGGTAAAATTATGTCGCAAAACGGCAGCAAAGCGATTGGCGGCGCGTCTGTCTTTACGTTCGACGAAAAGTACAAGATTTATCACACCGTTTCAGATGCAGACGGTAATTTTAATCTTGAAGCTCCGGCAGGAAACCGTACGATCTATATCCAGACCGGTAACGGAAGCAATTTCCGCACGCAGATTACGGCAGATATTAAAGCGAATGACATTACCCAGCTAAATTTAACACAGACAAAGCTGACGCAGGTGGCGAAAATCGGCTACATTAAAGGAAGCTATGATAAGATCGAAGACATCATCACCACACTTGGCTACACAGCGACAGAACTCACGCATGCCGATCTTGCTAATATGAATACGCTGGCGCAGTATGATATTGTTTTCCTGAATTGCGGCTCCAGAAAATATTCTCAAAACAGCCTTACAATGCCTGTTGTCGAAAATAATCTGGCCATTTTTGTAGCAAATGGAGGCAGCGTTTACGCTTCAGACTGGGATGTTTCTTATCTATTGGGTGGCGGCGAAAATACCAATAACTGTAATCTTGCCGGAGGTTTTGTTCCTGATTCTAAACTTTGCTCAAAAAACCTTGGTAACAGTGGAAATTTACCAGCAACCGTGAACAGTACCGCACTATCATCTGCATTAGGTTTCAGCACGTTGAATATTGATTATGATTTGGGCTCGTGGCAAAAAATAAATACCTACGATCCTGCTTATTGGGAAGTTTTGGTTAAATCTACAGCTACTAATGAAGCATTGATGTTGAGAACCAATAACTTTACCGCAACAGGACTTCCAAATTTACCGATCGGAAATGCATCAAATCTTACGTTTGTACCGGTCTGTATCACGCTTCCGAATAATATTCAGATCACCGTTTCTGTTCCTCAGGCAACTGTACCGTTTTTGGTAGCACTTGGCGCAACTGTTGGCGCATGTTCCGGTAACGCCGGCAGCGGAAGTATCTATTATACAACCTTTCACAATCATGCTTCCGGAAATATCGGAAACGCAGGTATAATCCTTCAATATGTGATTTTGAATCTTTAAATATTCGGCTTAAAAATTGATTATCGAAGAGTGGCGCATGCGTCGCTCTTTTTATCTTAAAACTATGGATTATACCTTAATTTATCTGCTCTGCATCGTGCTTTTGGTTCTTGGAATTCTCGGAACATTTTTACCTGTTTTGCCTGGATTAATTTTAAGTCTTGCAGGCCTACTCATTTATAAATACGGAACTGATGCAGATCTTTCAATGATTTATGTTTGGGCATTTATCGCGCTTACCATTTTATCAATGATTTTAAATTATGTCATACCGGCAAAAACAAACCGGAAATATGGCGGAACACGCTGGGGAAGCATCGGATCAGTGATCGGAACTATAATCGGTGTATTTTTACCGATTCCTTTAGGATTTTTAGTCGGGATGTTTGCCGGCGTTTTTATTGGTGAACTGTTGCACGACAGCAAAGACATTAATAAAGCTTTAAAATCTACAAAGGGCGCGTTCATTGGTTTTCTCTACGGAACCGGATTTAATCTTGTCGTAGGAATAGCGATGTTTGTGGTGGTAATTCTTAATATGTGGGGAACAATTTAAAAAATGATGATATACAAAACTTTTCTGTCTGCCGTTTTAATGGCAAGTTTAACGAACTGTAATGCCAATAAAAACATGAGCGCAGACTCAGACAAAGCAAAGGTGGAAACTTCTGCACCAAGCAACAATCAGAAGAACACCGTTTATCTGAACGAAGGTGAAAATAAATTCCTGAGTGAATATCAGATGAATGTTACTTTTAAAAGCATTTCAGAAGACAGCCGTTGTCCGGAAGGTGTTCAATGCGTTTGGGCGGGAATTGCCGTGGCAAATGTAGAACTGATGAGCACAACAAGCCGTCCGATGACCGTTCAGATTGCAACCAGCGATCTGAAAAGTAAAAATCTGTCAAAAAAGGTCATGTTTAACGGATACGAAATCAGTCTTGTGCAGGTAAGCCCAAATTCGACGGAAACAAAAACGGCAGCGACTTTAAAGGGCAAATACAAGATCGGTTTGACCTTTAAAAAAGTGTAATAATTACCATTTAATTGCCTCTAAACCTTTTGAAAGAAGATATTCATTGATTTTTGAAAAAGGTTTACTGCCAAAAAATCCTTTATGAACAGAAAAGGGCGACGGATGAGGCGATTTCAAAATAAAATGTTTAGCCTGATTTATCAGTTCGGCTTTTTTTTGTGCAAATGCACCCCATAGAACAAAAACTACATTCTCTTTTTTGTCTGATATTTCTTTAATGATGTAGTTGGTAAACATTTCCCAGCCGATATCTTTATGAGAATTCGGCGTATGAGCGCGTACCGTAAGTGTCGCATTGAGTAATAAAATACCCTGTTTCCCCCAGTCGTCAAGCTCTTTTGAACTTCGCTCTATACCAAGATCACTTTTCAGTTCAATAAAAATATTTTTAAGAGAAGGTGGTGCGGAAACTGAATCTGAAACAGAAAAAGAAAGTCCGTTTGCCTGATAGTCATTATGATAAGGATCTTGCCCGATGATCACCACTTTCACCTCATCAAAAGGAGTAATTTCCAGAGCACGGAAAATCTGCTTTTTCGGAGGGAAAATTTTCGTGGTGGCGTATTCCTGTTTTACTTTTTCCCAAAGATTGGTAAAATAAGGTGTGTTTTTTATCGGAGCAAGAATTTCTGTCCAAGTCATTGGTGAGATTTAATATTAAAAATTCAATAATGAAGCCATGATGCGACTTCAAAGAAATACCGGCGGCAAATTTAGCTTTAAAGTTTAAGAAATTTATCTGCAAATCTCAAAAGCCACGATTCAAATAATACCGTTTCGGTTTTCAAATTAATTATCTTTGTACTGTGTATATTAATAAAGAAGATCTGAACGAACTGGAATTTCCGCAACTGCTTGCAGAGATTGCTCCATTCGCATATTCGCCGAAAATAAAAGAAAATATTCTTGCTCTGAGACCTATGAATATTGAGGAAGCTGAAGTTTCATTAAAAAAAACTTCAGAATATCTTTCAAGTTTTGAAAGTGCCAATGCGGTTCCTTTCAGCGAATATGAAGACATAGAAAATGAGCTGAAACTGATGCTCATTGAAAATTACCGCCTGGAAAACAGTGCGTTTTTAAAGATAAAATTACTGACAGAGCAAATAGGGAAACTCCAGAAGTTCTTTCCTACAATGCCCGAAACCTTCCCTACTCTGCTTCAGGATGTCTCTGTTCTGGAGTTCAAAAAAGAAATCATTGATAAAATCGACAAAGTTTTCAACCGTTTTGGTGAGGTAAAAAGTGAAGCATCACCGGTTCTTAAATCTTTACGTGCAGAAATTCAGCATGCTAAAAAAGCAATTCAGGAGAACTTTAACCGCGTTTTATTTAATTATGCCCAAAGCGATTTTCTGGATGACATCAGAGAAAGTATCATCGAAGATCAGAGGGTTTTAGCAGTAAAATCTGCCTATAAAAAGAGAGTTCCCGGGCGAGTTCTGGGATTATCCAAGACCGGTTCGATCACTTTTATCCAGCCTGACGGTGTGGTAAAACATCACTTCAAAATGCGTGAGAGTGAAGAAGAGGAAAAAAAAGAAATCGATAAAATTTTAAGACAGCTTACTGCGGAACTTGCAGAATTTCAACCACAGCTCTGGCGCTATCAGCAATATATTTTTGATCTTGATCTTACACGTGCGAAGGCAAAATTTGCGGAGATGGTTAATGGGATTTTACCGAAAATCAACCGTCACAAAACGCTACGCCTGAAAGATGCGTATCATCCGCTTCTTTGGCTCAGAAATAAAGCTGAAAACAAAACCATCTATCCGCAGTCGCTTACGCTTACCGATCACAACCGGATTATCTGTATTTCCGGACCAAATGCGGGTGGAAAATCGATCACGCTGAAAACCGTCGGACTTCTGCAGCTGATGATTCAGAGCGGAATTCTGGTACCTGTGCATCCGCGCTCAGAAATGTTTTTCTTTGATAAAATAATGACCGACATCGGCGATAATCAGTCGATCGAAAATCACCTTTCAACATATTCTTCACGTTTGAAAAAAATGGGCGGAATTATCCGCGAAAGTAATCCAGGAACGCTCCTGCTGATTGATGAATTTGGAACCGGTTCTGATCCTGAGCTGGGCGGTGCACTGGCAGAAAGTTTCCTTGAATTTTTCTATGATAAGAAAAGTTTTGCGATCATCACGACACATTATACCAACATCAAAATTGTCATCGAAGAACTGCCAAATGCGACAAATGCTGCGATGCTTTTTGATGAAAAAACTCTGGAACCGCTCTATAAACTGGAAGTTGGTCAGGCCGGAAGTTCATTTACTTTTGAAGTTGCTGAAAAGAATAAGATCCCTAGATTTATCATTCAGTCGGCGAAGAAAAAAGTGGAACACGATATTGTAAATTTAGATAAAACAATCGTGAAACTTCAGCAGGAAAAATATGAAGTGGAAAAACTGAAAACTGATCTTGTTGAGCGAAAAGGTTCTGTGGAAGATAAGCGCGATAATCTGCAAAAACTCAACGAGCAGCTACAGCAGAAGCTTTTCAACTTTCAGAAACTGTACGAAGATGAGCACCGCAAACTGCAGTTCGGAAATAAAATTGAAGCGTTTATAGACAGTTATACAAAGGGGAAATCGCGCAAAGATGTGGTGAAAGATTTTGTAAAAATTCTTGAGCAGGAAAAATTCCGTAAAATAGGCGCTGATAAAGATGAAACAAAACGTCTGCAAGTCGTAAAACGTAAAATCACTCAGCAACTGAAGAAAGTAGACGTGATCGAAAAAATCACGGAAACCAATGAAAAGATCGAAGAAAAACGACAGACTGACCGAAATGTCTGGCTGAAAATCGGTCAGCGCGTGCGTATTAAAGGAAGTACAAGTGTTGGAACGATCGAGAAAATTTCTAAAAATAAAGTAATTATCAACTACGGAACTTTTAAAACGACTATCGACTCGAACGAGCTTGAAAGAATTTAGATGACATATTAAAATTATTTTTTAATGATCTGAAAAGTCAGCTGTTCGCCGTTTGAAATGATTTTAACGAAAAATCTGTTTTTCATCAATTTTTGGAAGGACAATTCTATTTTCCTGGATGATGCCTTTTTGCAGAAACTGTCCGGAGTGTGTTACAATTTCGTATTCACAGTTTTCTTTCAGTTCTGAAAACAATAGAACATTGGCTCGAAAATCTTGCTTTACCGATATATTTTCGGTCTCGGAAACTGAAATTTGAGATAAGTTAATTTCAATTTGAAATGGCTTACCGGAAGACGCCAATAAAGATTGTGAAAGTACGAATGCTGCGGTTATGCTGAAAAATATTTTTGCTTTCATAATTTTAAATTTTTAATTGAATAAAACTTTCAAATTTTAGCAATACTTTAATAATATTAAATTTATTAAGGGTAATTTCTAAGCAATTATCAAAATAAATACCAATTTAGTATAAAAATAAAAATTTATGAACAGTAAAATAAGGTCTGTACTTTTTGCGTGTCTCGGATTACTTTTCGGGATGGCCGTGATGTGGGTTTTCAACAGTTTCTACCCTAAGAAAAACGAGGACTCTAAGAATAAAACCGAGAAAAATCATACTATAGATAAGAAACCGACACAGTCTGCAAACGATATTTTCATATTGACAAATGATAAAACGGTTGTTGCTTATGTAAAGAAAAATCATACACTTCCTGATTATTACATTACGAAGAATGAAGCAAAAAAACTCGGCTGGAAACCGGAAAGCGGAAATCTCTGCGAAGTTTTACCGAAAAAAGCGATTGGTGGAGACCATTTCGGAGACCGTGAAAAAAGACTGCCGGAAAACAGCAACTATTATGAAGCCGACGTCAATTACAACTGCGGAACCCGTGGTACAGACCGCATTATTTTTAGCACCGACGGAACGGTTTATCTTACAAAAGATCACTACAAAACTTTTCAGAAACAATAAAGTTTGATGAAGTTCACTGAAAACTATATTTTTGCACAAACAATTACAGAATGACGGTTTACATAGATTTTACAGATATTGGCGACGATGAAGATTTTTACGCTCAGCTTAAAGAAAAACTGACATTGCCTGAGCATTTCGGAGATAATATGGATGCGCTGAACGATGTTTTAACGGGCGATCTGGCAATGCCGCTTCATCTTGAATTTGTGAATATGAGCGTTGATCAGCTGGAAATTTTTGAAGATATGCTCACGATGCTTGAAGAAATTGAAGAAGAGCACCAAGGTTTTAGTTTTGCCTATTATCTTGAGCAATACGAAGATAACGAAAATACCGAAACGGAAGAATAAAAAAAAGTCTCTGCAAACTGCAGAGACTTTTTGTTTAAAAAATCACCATTCTGTTCGACCGGGAAATCGCATCCATTGCTTCTTCAAAATTACTGTCATCAGGTCGCGGCAGGTTGGCATTGTAAATTTTACCTTCAGGATCGACAATCATGAATCTTGGAATTCCGTTCACGCCCAACTGACCTAAAATTTTCGGATCTTCAATCCACCATTGCTGTACAGAAGATTTTTTGTTTTTAATATCAAGTTTCCACTTTTCTTTGTCTTCATCTACGCTTGCCGAGAGAAAAACAACATTGTCATTATATGCGTACTGCTCTGCCTGATACTCGAAAACAGGCGTCGTTTCTTTACACGGTCCGCACCAGGTTGCCCAAAAATCAATCACCACATATTTTCCTTTAAACTTCGAAAGACTCACTTTCTTCCCGCTTTCGTCCTGAAAAGCAATGACAGGAAAAGGTTTCCCTTTTTGCTGGTTATTGATCACCTGAAGCTGCTTCTCAATATACGATGCATACTTTTTATCATGAAACTGCCCTACTTTTGACATGAATAAAGCATTCCGCTGTTTTTCATCTTTAATCAAATCCATCATTTTTATCAGCTGAAAAGATAGCAGCTGATCCCGTTCAAGCCCTGAAGGCATGGCATGAATTTTATTAAAAATGATACTGTCGGGTTTATTCGTTCCGGAGGTTGGTAAAAGTTTTTTGATTCGGTAATCTTTATATTCTTTCACCGTGTATAAAATCGGAGCCGGTTTTTTCACAACATTCTGCAAAGTCTTTGTAAATTCTGCCGGCGGGGCAAACTTTTTATCGCTGAAAGAAGTCATTTTCTGATAATCGTAAATGGCATTCAGCATCTTCACGGCATTCAGCTGCTGCTGAAATTTTCTAAAATCATCCGCAAAATGTATATTCTCATTTGTGCGGTATTTTGCAAGATATTTTTCAGATTCTTTCCATTCATCCTGCGCTTCAGAATAAAACTTTTCAGGCTCTTTGGTGTATTTTTTCTGCGGAATAATCCAGCCATAAAAAGTTGACGGCCTTTCCTTCTGCGAAGCAATATACTGATCTTCAGCTTTGCGCGTACCTTTTACAACCACTTTGAAATCTTTAGGATCAACTTTAATATCAAAATTAATCTGATCTCCTTTTGACAAGACAAATACGTACCGCTTGCTGTCGACCACTAAATAATAAGTGCTCATCGGCAGATTTTGTTCAGATTTCCAGCTGAATTTTCCGTCTTTCACAGGAATTTTTGCCAGCGGCTCACCCATTTCTTCAGAAACAATGCTGATTTCTTTTACCGGCTTCGAAGACGAAATTTGCCCTGAGATCTGCGTATCGTAGCCTTTTACCGGATAAATAGGTTGCGTTATGAAAAAATAAAGCGCAACAGCAACTCCAATTCCCGCAAGTGTTTTTCCGACAGTAACGGTGTTTTTTGCAAAAGCATTTTTAAATCCTCGCCGGCTGTACCAGAAATATCCGAAGGCAAAAAAGGCAACCGTCCAGAACAAACTCAGGTATTCTGTATAATTAAAAAAATGATTGAGCTCCTGTGGATTTCCGTACGACAGCGCTGTATCAATATTATTGTACGGAGAAAAATCATAAATTTCCTGTCGCACTTTCGCAATGATATTAAGCACAAAACCCAAAAAACCGATAACAAAAGGCCAGATGAAACTCGGAATAATCACCGAAAGCATCAGCTGGAAAGATATAATCCCTAGACTTAAGACAAAAAGTCTTACAAATGTCTGAAACAGAAAATACATATCCAGCGAAAAATTAAGATTTTCCTGTGGAAAAAGTACCTGACACAGCGTGTAAAAAATTGCCGAACCGGCGAAATAAATCAACAGACTTATTGCAGTCAGCGCGACCAAAACCAAAAATTTTCCTGTATAAATGCTGAATTTGCTTAAAGGCTGTGTTTCAAGAAAAGTCCAGCCATTGTTTTTATGATCGGTCTGTGCGATTCTCACTGCACCAATGATGATAAATAAAAGCATCAGAAAACCGCCGTACGAACCTACTGTATCGATAATTCCATTCTGAATTGCAGACGTTGGGAAACTATCATAGACACGAGATTTTTCATTAAAAATTTCAATTACGAAATTCAAAACAGGTAAAAGCAGCGATACGATTGCTGCAAGAAGCATCAGCCCAAGATTCTTAGTTTTGAGCCATTCTGCGGCGAAAGCTGTCTTTATATAATGTAATTCTTTTTTCATCGTTTAGTTTTGTTTTGTAATATCCATAAACCATTCTTCAAGTCCGCCGGCTGCGGCAATCTGATAAATCTGAGCTCCATTTTTCACCAGAAATGTATTGATCGCGGCGATTTCCTCCTGAGAATTGGTGACGATAGCAATCTCGTTTTCAGATTTTAATTCGGTCGGATATTGGTCTTTCAGCAGATCGAGATACTTAGCAGCATCATTCAGCTGGAATTTTGTTTTCTGGAATTTATAAAGCGTATTTAAATCTTCCTTACTTCCCTGAAATTTTATTTCGCCGTGCGCGATAATTCCGAGATGCGTTACCATTTTCTCGATTTCCAAAAGTAAGTGACTGGATATAAAAATGGTCACGCCACGTTCGCGGTTGAGTTTAATAAGAAGTTCGCGCACTTCCAGCATTCCGTTTGGGTCGAGACCGTTCACAGGCTCGTCTAAAATCAAAAGTTCAGGATCGCTGATGAGCGCAAGGGCAATTGCCAGACGCTGTTTCATTCCCAAAGAATACTTTTTCATTTTAATATTTCGCGCGTGAGAAAGACCGACGGTTTCTAAAACTTCGTCTATTTTCCCAATATTAAGATTCCGGATAATGCATACGATTTTAAGATTGTCATAACCTGACAGATGATCGTAAAAAGCCGGATAATCAATCAGAGAACCAATATTCTGCAGGGCCTGCGGATAGATTTCGGAAACATTTTGCCCAAAAACTTTTACCGCATTTGTATCATCATTGAAAAGTCCCATGATGAGACGCATCGTCGTTGATTTTCCTGCGCCGTTCGCTCCTAGAAAACCGTAGATAGAACCTTTCGGTACCTGGAGATTCACATTTTTAAGAATCAGTTTCCGGCTGTCGAAACCGAAATTCAAATCCTCAATTTCAATGATGTTTTTCATGAAGTTTCTTTAGCAATAGGTATCGCAATTGTGAATTTTGTTACAAAAAAAAATGCGCAGACATCAGCTGCGCATGTAGTATAGAAGGTTGTTTTATTTACCTAACACTTCCATCAAAGGCTGACCGATATTACCGCTCGGATTTTCAATTTTTAAAAACTGTGCGATGGTCGGCGCAATATCTGTCATAAAATGAGAAGCATTGCTTTCACCTCTCGGCACTTTCCAGCCCATGAAAATCAGTGGAATATGTGCATCGTAAGAATTCCATACGCTGTGAGTCGTTCCTTTTTTAGCATAGTTCGGAAGCATTCCGTCGTGCGAAACAATCTGAATATCACCACTTCTCTGCCAGTTGTAACCGTTGATTACTCTGGTTTTTATCGGCTCCGGAATCGGTGCATTTGCTACATTTTTTAAATCAACCGCATACAAAACCCGAGGATCTTTATTTAGGTTTTCAATAATGCTTTTTTTTATGGCAGCTTCATCTAGATTTTTATCCTTAATTAACTGATGATCAAGATAAATCTGATAATTATCAATTCCCAGAATGATTTTGCTGGCAGCATATTTTGATTCCAATTCGGCACCTAGATTTTTCTCTAAGCCGTCATCAAAAAATCCGGTCATCATTTTATTTTCTTTCATATAACCTTCAGCGTGAGCGCCGCCGTGATCTGCCGTAAGGAAAACTAAATATTCACCTACACCTACTTTTTTATCAAGCATTTTAAAGAACTGTGCAAGTTCCAAATCTAGCCGCAGATAGGTGTCTTCCACTTCAATCGCATTCGGACCGTAAGCGTGTCCTACATAATCTGTCGACGCAATATTGATTGCTAGAAAATCTGTAACCGAATCTTCACCCAGCTGATAACCATTGATCGCCGCTTCCGCAAACCTCAGTGTATACGAATTTCCGAAAGGCGTTGTTCTCAGAACGCCTTTGTTGGCAGCGTAGTCTGATGCAAGACTGGAATAAGGAAACGTCGGATTTTTTGCCGAGCCCAGAGGTTTTTCCCAGGGAACATCATCACGTGTACTTTCGGTGTACTGACTGATCGGCAAAAGCGTATTCCACCCGTTGGCAACCAGTTTTTCTGCTATTTTCTGATTGTTAAAATCATTTACCCAAGCCGGAAGCGCATTCATATAGTAAGAACTTGTCACAAAATTTCCGTTCGTTTCATCAAACCAAAATGCACCGTTCGGATTGTGACCTGCCGGCAAAATCGAAGCACGGTCTTTGAGAGAAACGCCTACCACTTTCGACTGAAAATTGCTGGCGATACGCAGTTGATCCGTGATCGTTGTGCTCCAGAGATTTTTCGGTGAATGCCCACCTATTTTCTGATTTGTTGTGCCAACCCCTTTTACTTCAGAATCTTCTGTACAGTAAATATTTTTACCGGTTTGTTTGTCAGTCCAGTCATTTCCTGCAATCCCGTGAATTGACGGAACAGAACCTGTATAAATCGTCGTATGACCAATCGCCGTCACCGTCGGAACGTACGGAATCATCACATTATTAAAGGAAAACCCTTCATTCAGCATTCTTTTAAAACCGTCTTTGCTGTATTTATCGTAAAAACGGTAAAGATAATCCCAACGCATCTGATCGATCACAAGACCGACGACGAGCTTGGGCTTTTCAAGAGTTTGGTTGTTTTTTTTCTGTGCGTGAAAAGAGACAGCACATAAAAATGTCGCTGCAGCAATAGAAATCTTCCGTAACATGAAATATTTTTTGTCGGTGCAAATTTACAGTTTTTGACTGCGCGCAGAAATGAAATTCAGTTTAAATAAACCTTAAATATTCATCTTTATGAACAATAATTAATATGAGAGACGACTAATATTTATATTTTGAAATGAATTTAATGATTAAATTTAAGTACGAAAAACGATCATATGAATGATTTGCTTTGGAAGAAAACAGAAGATTTTGATTTTGACGATCCACCGAGCGAGTACAGTTTCAGCATTAGACTCGCTCATGAGAATTGCTGGACGGAGAATTTTACAATAAACGCAATCAAGGAATATAAAAAATTTATGTTTTTAGCAGCGGTTTCAGAAGAAATGGTGTCACCGTCAGACATCATAGATAAAGTCTGGCATCAGCATTTAATTTTCACCAAATCGTATCAGGTATTTTGTAAAATTTTAGGCAAACAGATCCAGCACATACCGTCAACGCATCACAGAAATGAGTCTGAAAGTTTTAAAGAAGCAAAAAAGAGAACAGAAAAACTCTACTTAAAAAACTTTGGTCACATTCCTGAAGAATTCTGGAAATCTGCATCAATTCCGAGCGGCTTATACCTAAAACAGTCGCGATTTAATGTAACCCAGATTACAAATTTAGTTATTGGCACAAGCATTTTACTGCTTTTTCCTTTATATCTTACTTTTCACGAAACAATTGCAACGGTTGAAAATGATCAATTTTACATCTCCTACTTTTTTTTAGTTACATTTTCACTGGCGATTGTTTACCGCTTTAATACTCTCGGAAAAAAAGAATTGATAGAAACGTTCAGAAATCAAAGTCTGATAAAAAATTTAAGCCGACCGGAAATTATCTATCTTATTTTCTCGGATGTTTCTCACTCTATAAAGCTCTCTGTTGACGGGTTAATCGGCAAGCAAATCATTAACGTTAATGATGATAAAACTTTAAGCGCAAAAAAATCCTGTGAAAATTTAAGCGCAGAAGAAACGCAGATGATACTGCAGATAGAAAGTTTTGGAAAAATTCATTTTGCTCATCTCAAAGCTTATCTGCTGAAGAAACCGTTTTACAAAAATGTTTCGCAAAGTATGGATGAAATAAAAAAACATTTGCTGCAGTCAAAGCTCTTTGTGAAAATATTTTCAGTTAACCTTACAGTTTGTGCGGTCCTGATGATTACCGGAATATTAAGGCTGGCTACCGGAATTTCGCGTGAAAAGCCTGTTGCCTGTTTATGCGTTCTGTTATTGATTATGATAACGGTTACTTTTCTGCACCTTAAAAGGCTAAGTCAGAATATGATCGTTGGTATATTTAGAAATAAATTCAGATCAAGACAAAAATCTTCAGAAAGTGAAGACACAGATTTTGAATTTGCTTATCTCACGCCCTTGCTGATGACTTCCAGCATGGTTTATAACAATTCATCAGTATTTTCAGAAGGTGCAGATTCCGGATTCTCTAATGAATCTTCCTGCGGCGGAAGTTCTTGTGGAAGTTGTGGCGGATGCGGTGGTGATTAAAAAAAATTCCGCGCCCTTCGGTCGCGGAATTCAATATATAAAGAGAAATTCTTAAAATTTCAGATCACCATTTACATCTCTCACTGCCTGAGCAGCTTCAGCAAATTTAGATTTTTCTTCTTCTGTCAAAGAAATATTTATGATGCTTTCTACACCGTTTTTCCCGATGATCGCCGGAACACCAAGACAGATGTCGCTTTCTCCATATTCACCATCAAGCATTAAAGAGCAAGGGATCATTTTTTTCTGATCACAGGCAATTGCCTGAACCATTACAGAAACTGCTGCGCCCGGAGCATACCATGCTGAAGTTCCCAAAAGTTTGGTCAACGTTGCACCACCTACTTTTGTTTCTTCGATTACATAGTTTTGTTTTGCTTCATCCAAAAACTCCGTTACAGGAACTCCGTTTCTAGTTGCTTTGCTCAACAAAGGAAGCATTCCTGTATCACTGTGAGCTGCGATTACCATTCCGTCAACATCAGAAATTGGGGCTTCCAAAGCTTCTGCCAATCTGTATTTGAATCGTGCAGAATCTAATGCGCCACCCATTCCGATAATTTTATGTTTAGGAAGACCAGAAGTTTTGTGTACCAAATACGTCATCGTATCCATCGGGTTTGCCACCACAATAATAATTACTTCAGGAGAGTTTTTCACCAGATTTTCTGTTACATCTTTTACAATTCCTGCATTGATGCCGATCAGTTCTTCTCTCGTCATTCCCGGTTTTCTTGGAATTCCAGATGTGATTACCGCGATGTGCGAACCAGCAGTTTTTGTATAATCGCCGGTAGTTCCGGTAATCTTGGTATCAAAACCATTTAAAGATGCAGTCTGCATCAAATCCATCGCTTTACCTTCTGCAAAACCTTCTTTGATGTCTACCAAAACAACTTCCGAACAGAAATCTTTCATGGCAATGTACTCTGCACAACTTGCTCCTACAGCGCCGGCACCTACTACGGTTACTTTCATAATATATTTTTTAATGTATTGAGTTTCTTTCTCTGATGCCCAAATTTAACAATTCCTGAAAAATTGAGCAATCTTTCAGGAATTTATATTTTATCAGTTTATATTAATTTGAAAATCAGTTTCCGCTTATTCTGCCAGCAAATGACTGTACTGTTTTTTGGCTCCTTTTAAAACTTCTGCGAAATGTTCTTCCTTAACTTCAGCATCCATCACTTCTTTGAAATTTTTCCACATCGCACCGATATTTTCTCTGTAGCAACCGAAGAAATGAAAAGTGACCTCTTCAAAACCTTCCGTTTTAGAAAGCTGTTTCGCAATTACATTTCCACCCAAAGTAGAACCTTCAATCACGTACATCGCGCCAAGCGCCTCATATTCATTTTCAAATTTTAAATCTGAATCTTCTTTTAGTTTTGGGAGTTTTAAAGAATCCGCATCTTTTTCAATTAATGACAGTTTCCTGCGATCTTCCAGCTGAAGTTTTTTACCAAATTTCTCAGTGAGCATCTCAAAAATCTCGTCTTCAGAATCATGTAGCATTTTGTGATTGCTTCCGATCATTTTCCGGTAATCTTCAAGAGTAAAAGTTTTACTGAAAATCTTTTTGGAGTTAAATTTCTCTTCTGCAGCGTCGTGATAATGCGCTGTATTTTGCTTTAAATATTCTGAAACCGTCATTAAACCAAACTTAAAACTTTAGGATTTTGAAACGTCAGAATAAATGATGTTCCGTTTTCGCTGCTCACATATTCAACATTACCGCCGATTCTTTTCATGATTCTGTGCACAATCGAAAGACCGACACCGTTGCCTTTAAACTTTTTGGCATTATCCATCCGGTTGAAAATTTTAAACATACGCTCTCTGCTGGCTTCAGGAATACCAATTCCATTGTCAGAAATCGTGTAAACAATTTTGTCTTCTTTTTCTTCACCCCGTATTTCTATTTTCGGCGCATCTTTTTGGGCTGAATACTTTACAGCGTTGTTGATGATATTTAAAAACACCTGATGAATCATTGTTTTATCCGCTAAAACTTCAGGCAAATGATGTATTTCCACTTCCGTTTTATCGCTACCGAAACTCATTTTTGCGTTGTCGGTAATTTTCTTAATAATCTGCTCGGTTTCAACCTTTTCAAGTTTAATATCGACGTGTTTGGCTTTACTTAACTGCAATACGTCGTGCATCATATCCGCCATGCTGTCGATCTCGTCGATGATGGCTTTTAGTTTTTTCTTCTGATTATCTTCAGCATTTTTCATCCCGTTCAAAAGCATCTGCGCATTCAGCTTCATGATGGTGAGCGGCGTTCCCAAATCGTGTGAAATGGTATAAGAAAAACTGTCAAGCTCTTCATTTACTTTTCTCAGCTGATCATTGAGACTCTTAATGGTCGAATACTGCTTGTGTGACGTTTCTAAAATAATATCACGAATCGCCTGAATAGCAATTTCGTTTCTTGTGCTCCAGCGTTTGCTGTGCCCTTTAATATCTTCTGTAAAAGCCTCAAAAGACTGTCTTGGCGAAACCATACTGCGCTCTTCTCCGTTTTCAGAAAATTTCTCAATTTTCTTCTCCGGATTTCCTGCCCAACTGATGTGTTCGTCAAATTCTTTCCGGAACCACATCAGAAGTTCTTTTTTGCTGCTGTCGATTATATAAATGACAATTCCTGCGCAAGATTCATCAAGCATTAATTCTGCTCCGAAATCCTTCAGAAAACTGCGGCTGATATAAACATTGTCTTCAAAGTTGTTTAAAGCCCACTCAGAAATATTAGTGATCGCTTCTCTATCCGGAACATTTCCTTCGACGATAATTTCTCCGTCATAAACCAATGCTACACCATCTGCCTCTATCAGTTTTCTGATTTTTTCTTTATTTTCTGACAGCGACTCCTGAAGCGTATCATAACGGAGGAAATCAGATTTTAAACTTGCCACTTTATCACTGAGGTTTACGCGGTATTCAAGTTCTTTTTTAGATTTAAACGAAGAAAAAGCGTTTGAGGCGAGCACGGTAAAAATTCCTGCCTGAACCCGGTCTTCAAGATCGATATGTTTTGGCGTAACATTCTGACAGGTCACCAATCCCCAAAGCTGATCATCAATGATAATCGAAACGCTGAAACTTGATGAAGCTCCCGAATTCTTTATGTACTGCGCATGAATAGGAGACATTGCGCGCGAACCGGCAAATGTTAAATCAATTAAATCTGGTTTTCGGCTGAGAATCGGCACGACATCAGAATGCACGTTGCTGAAGATTCTCTTTCTCTTTTTTAAATACAGTTCTCTTGCCTGTCTCGGAATATCAGATTCCGGATAATGCAAGCCAAGATAACTCTCAAGATTGTTATTGGTCTTTTCCGCAATCACTTTTCCGGAACCGTCGCTCATGAATTCGTAAACCATGATGCGGTCGTAGTTGATAATCTTGAACAGCGTACTGAGAAGCTGGTTCCAGATCTCTTCACCATCTTCGATGATGTAAAAATTATCGTATTTGTTGGTGATTCTTTTCTCAGGATTGCTGATAACTTCTTCGAATTCCAGGAAAACATTCTCTCCTGTACGGAAAACCGAAAAATGATAATTTTTTGCGCCGACCTGTATTTTATCAAAATACGTTTCATTTTCACGTCTCGTATGATACTCCAGATTGCGGAAAATATCCGACTGAGAAATACTGCGAAAAATCTCCGGCAGCTCACTGATCTTCTTTCCAAATAAATCATTTGGAGAACTAAAATTAAACAGACCGGTTATGTTTTCGCTAAAAAAGCTGATTTCGTGCGATGCAGCATCAATCCCAATAAGATATCCAAAACTCTGAATTGATCCGGGGATGTGAATGGGCTCATCGTGGCATTCTACAAAACTCATAGTAACTCTTAAAAACGATCAAAGTTAACTATTATTTTGAATTGTTTATAAAATCCCATAATAGATTTTATCGAACATAGATAATTATCTAATTATTATAAAGACTAGATTAAATTATTTAAATGATTTATTGCGAATTTATCAACCATTAAATATGAGAAACCACTTAAAATTATTTACATGATTTGTGAGTAGCTGAAATTATGCAGATTTGATAAAACAGATTATACTTCTTTATCGAAGTACAGCATATAATATTTTCCTTTTTCATCCTGTCCCTGCTCCAGCATTTTGCGGTCGCCGTGGATGTATATGTGAAAATTTTTATCCAGCTTAATAATGCTTTTAAAATGTCGCTGTGTTTTTTTTACCGCCGCCGGACTGATCGGGAATTCTTCAGCAATATTGACCTGCATTTCCTGCTCATAATCGGTTTTAAAATTATTAAAACTTTCGATAACATGCTCATCGGCAAGAACTTCAGCTGCAAATTCCTCCAATTTGAATTCTTCTTTTTCTTTAAAGAAATTGATCGATTTATTCAAAAAATCTGCCTGATCGGCTTTGCTCACTTCAAATTCCTGCGGAAGCTGCTTGGTGATATAATCTTTGTAGACCATCAGCTGTTCCTGTGTATGAAAATAATCGTCATCGCGCTGCTTCACCTTCAAAAAATCTTCGAACCAATAATACATATCGCCATTTTTGTTGTTGTCAACGACAGATAAAACGTAGCCGGTTTCCCTGGCATTATTATAAATCAATGCCGCTTTATCAATTTTTGAAAGGCTTATTCCCTGATCTTTTTCAAGTTCAAAAGCTTCATTTTTAGGAAAAATTTTGAGGAAAGATTCTCTTTTTTCTGTCTTAAAAATTCCGATTTTATCAACTTTTTCGTCACCTTCGCGGTCATCTTCAAAATAAACGATAAAAAGTTCACCGCCCTGTACACGCGGATTTTCTGCAGCAGCAAAAAGATGTTTGGCAATGTTTTCAGATTCCCAGAGAAATTTATCTTTATCATCAAAAATCTCTGAAACCGAGCTGTATACCGGATTATTAACGAGGTAAGAATCGCTGTAAAAGTGATACGTCTCTTCCGTTTTGAAAGAACCCAGAAAATAATTTTCAAGCATCTCTACAGTTCCTTCATCCAGCTGAAGTTCTTCCTGAGAAAGCGTGAGCGATTCGCTGTTAATCTTATTTCCGACGCGGTGTACAACTATTTTTGAAAACATAATATCGATTTTTTAGGGAGTGCAAATATATTCATTAAAAGAGAATTAGAAATGCTAATTTAAAATGGAAACTTGCGGAGATTTAAAACTTGATTTATGTATTTTAATTATGATTTCAAATTTTAACTGAACTTGGTATGTTTTTCGCAGCATGTTGATTGCTTATAAAAATCAGCACGATGGAGAATGTAGAAAACCAGGAAATGATCAATGAAAATGCTGCTGTTGATTATCTGATCATCAGTTATCCTGAGATTCAAAATGAAATTGCCGATCTCGCAGCCAAACAGAATTTTGCAGGTATTATACAGATTACGGTTGATCATCTTAAATCTTTGCTGATAGAATCGAAGACGAATATCGTCACTCAACGCATAAAAATGATGGATTGGTTATACCGGAACGGAACCTATTCTGTAAAACATATTATCGAGAATCTTTTCATCCGCGCTTTTGGAAGTTTAAAGAAACATACAAGCGGCAATCAATGGAACGAAATGTTTCAGTATCTGCCAATCGAATTTCAGCAAATTCACCTGAATCATGTAAAATTAGACCAAAGATTATTCAGTAAAAATTAAATAAAAACGCTCCAAATTCGGAGCGTTTTTTTTACTGAAGCTGAAATAGTCTCAACTGACTGTCGACGCCGGAAGTTTTTATAATTCTGTAAATCTGCTGATTATTAAGTGAATCTCTGATATACAGATCGGTTTCAAAATCGCTGTCGCGCTGAATATTTTTAGCCTTTAAGTACAGTCCGTTTTGACCGGATTCTGGAGGCGTAACCTGCATCGGAAGTTGATTTTCCCATTTAATATTGCCGGAAATATTTTTAATTTTAGTCAGTGTACCCAGTTTGCCGTTATTGGTCATCATCACACCGGAAATATCTCTCGAGTTATTGTATAAACCATACCGCAAATTTGCATTCTCTAAGTATGGCGATGCTATAGAATAAATATTTTCAATCTCATACCTATTTCCGTTTTTAAAAAAATCAACGCCATTTTTCTCAGGATTTTCTGTATTACCATAGGTTTGTGTGAGCGCTTTTGTAAAATCCTGACGTTCGATTTTCACAAGTTCTGCGGTATCTTTCTGCTTCTGATAGATGTCTCTGGCAGCAAAATAATTTGACGAATAGGTTTGATCCTGTACCAGTTTTTTACAGATGATTTCGTTACCATTTACTTTTTCGATTTTCAGCATGTACAGTTTATATTCTCCCATAATGGGTGTCCTTAGAACAAAAACCTGACTTGTATTGATGTTTTTCACACTGTTTTGCCTGAAGTCCTCTTCGTATTTTACCATATATCCGTTACTTTGCATCTGCGTGTACATCATCAGCAAATCGTCTCCTTTATAGTAAAATGAAAGGTAAGGAATCAGCAAGAGTAAAAACCAAAGCAGTTTATTGGTTTTGAAACCAACACGTTCTTCTTTCACCACATAAGTTTCTGAAAACCGGTCATGCCATCCGGTTTTCCAGAAAAATGAAACGGCATCAAACGGAATATGACGGCAAAGCGTTCGGAGAAAAATATTTCCTGATTGCGGATTCGTTGCCTGCGAAGTAATAACTCGGGATTCGGTGAGAAATTTTGCGGGCGTCGAACCAAAAACAATTTCAAAAAACGGATAATACAAAAATCTGCAGATAAATAAAAGCAGAAAAAGGGTAAGTTTACTCTCATTAAACGTTCGCATAAACGTCTCATTATTTCTCAAAAAGATTTCAAAAACCCGGAAAGCAACCGGCATAAAAACCAACGCCATAATCAACGTATCAACAAAAAAATGAATAAAACGCTGCATTTTTGGTGTGTCTGAGATTTTTACAGTTGTTTCAGAAACAGTTGTATCCAGCACTTTCTTTTCCCTGATTTTTTTTAAAATCATAAAAGCCAAAACAGCGTATGCAATGTTGAAAACCGGATATAAATACGGAAAAAAACTATACGCTTCACCATTTCTTTTGGGCAAAATAAAGAAAATAAACATCAGAATATTTACCAGAGAAGTTACATTTGAAATCAGTAATACAGCCATCGAGAAAGCGATCAACCGTGTATCTTTTTTGTTTTTAAGAAATATTGCAGCGCCGATAAGCATCATGAAACATACGAAAACTTCATATACGTCAAAGGGAGTTTTATCCGGACCGAGAAATAAAAGTATTGGTTTGAAAACCCAGTAAAGCTGCAAAAATGGCTGTGGCTCGTGAGCGTCAGTAAAAAATGTCTTTGCGAGAAAATAAGTTTTAAAGGAAAGTAAAATTCCAAGAATGGAAATTACAAGGGCAGAAAATCCGATTATGCGGACATCTTTTTTAGAATAAAGTTCTTGCATCAAGGTTTAATTTCAGCAAAAATAATTTTTTTGTAAAAATTTTCTGATTTAAAAATGCAAAGTTTAATATTATCTGATGTTTTATGGTAGATGAGAAATTTAACAGACTCTTTCTTCCAGCATTTGAATTGAAAATATCGGGAATTTGTCGCAATTCACTTTAAATGAAATGTTTTTTTCAGCTAAATACTCTTTGATCGTGCAGAAGAGAACACTTAGAATCCAGATATTGAGAGTCGCAGACTGCGGTTTGTAATTATTGATATTATTCCAGACTTTTTCGAATGTCTTATGAATGATTTCTTCAGCGTAAGACTGCGATTTAACTGCATTTAAAGCAACGCCGTAAAGCAGTCCGCAGTGTTTTGAATATAGATAATCAAAACCCACTTTCTTTTTCTGCTGAATAAGGCTGCAAAGCTCATCATCAGAATAGTTTTTCAAAATCTTTTCCATACTATTTGTGTTCACATTGTGATGAAAGATTTACCGGTACATCTTTATATTTATTAAAATGAAGAGAGTACTTCTTAAATGCTTCAATATGTGGTAATCAAATTATATGCTAAACTAGGGTTTTTATGACTGAAGTAATAAAGAATTAAATTATTCTGACTATTTAAATAAACTATTAGACTGTGTAAAATCTGATGGATTCTATTATTTAATACTATTCATGCTATCACATTTTGCTAATTTTCAGACTTTTAAATTCTTATGTTAGTAAATATAAAAGAACAGACGAAATTACTGCTTAAAGTTAATATCAGAATTTACAGTAAAAACGTAATCTTTTTTATTTAGAAATTAGACCTGTAGCTCCCGGTGTTCTCATGATTTTTCAAAATCCTGCTTTCAGACCGTCATCAAATTTCTTCACTTTTGTTTTTAGTCGTTTCTAATGACAAAAAATCATTCCTGTTTCATACGTCCAAAAAATACATTCTCTAAAAAAACACGAGATAAATGAGGATTGGGCATTATTAACAATAAAACTGAAATGAGACAGTAAAATTACTTCCTGTACAAACTCTCTGAAAAAAACAGCCATATTTTAAAGGACAATAAAGAAGAAGATATGCGTGAGATGAAATTCAAAAAAAAATTTAAACAGAACAAAATCGGCTTCCACATTGTGGAAGCCGATTTTAATGAACATTAAATAATTTGAAATTATTTTTTAACGATTTTTTTCGTCACTTTCTGTCCGTCATCAAGTGTGATATTGATTAAATACAAACCTGAAGGCAGACTCTGAAGATTCACCGATGAAATATTTTTATCATTTACATTCATCACACGCTGCCCTGAAGCGGCAAAAATCTGCACTTCAGTTATTTTAGATCTCGATTTAATAAACAACAGATCTGCAACAGGGTTTGGATAAATGGAAAGGTCATTATTTTCTTTAATCAGATCATCGACAGAAAGCGTACATCCTTGATTTACAGCAGCCACAATTGCTTGTCTTGGGCTTTCGCATCCGGTAAGGATTTTCCAGTTGTAAAAGAAATAATAGTATGCGGTTCCTAAACTACTTCCGGTAATATTAAGGGTACTGGGCACAGAATATGGATAAGATAAGTTGGTATCATCTCGGTACATATTTGTTATTCCTGTCCACGCACTTACACCCAATCTGTACGATGCTCCTCCAGCTATTGGAAAGTTCAAAGTAACCGTTTGAGGTGTTGATGCGGCCACAGAGTTTTGTCCAACCACATTAACTGTAGCAGAGGTAAGTGCTGTACCGGTAGCTGAAAATAAAGTAATTGTGGCAGTTCCTGCAGTTCCTGCAGTGGCTGAATACGGAAAAAGATCTACCGTTTTAAGTGTAAAATCTGACAGTGCTGTAAAAATCATGTATGAACTTAATGCTCCGCCAGTAGTTGCATTAGACTCAATAGATGTTTCTCCTGTACTAACAATTCCGCCGTTGCTTGCCGACACATAGTAATTCGTTGTTGTTGATAATGCCGGTGTAGTAAACACATTACCTGTTGCCAATGCATTTCCTCCGGTTGCGTTTGCATACCAGTTTGCAGTGACACCCGTACCCGTTGTAGCCGTAAACGTTGCTTGGCCACCAATACATACAGCTGGCGGTGCAGAAACAGAAAATGTTGGAATTGCACATAATGTGGTTAAAGATCCTGTAGCAGGAATCCAAGCGGTTTTATCAGTAGGTGAACAGTTTGATCTCACCCAAACAAAATACGATGTTGATGGATTTAATGGAGAAATAAGCTGCGAGTTTCCTGAAACTGATGTATATGATGGTACTGTAGCAGCTGTAGGAGCTATATTGGTAGTGCTAAAATATACGTCGTAACCCAATGCAGGTGCTGTAGCAGGAGAATTCCACTGAACAGTTGCCGAAGTGGTGGTGACATTGCCTGTCGTCACATTGTTTGGTACAAAACAAGTGGGTAATGTTTCCCAATAAAAATCATCATAGTAATATGATTTGCCGTCGGCAGTATTAACGATAGCCAATCTCGCTCCTGCCGGAACAGTGGCAGGGATTATTACCGTATATTCAGAACTGAGATCATAAGCAGTATTATTGATAGTGATGGCCTCAATGAGATTGAAAGATGATGAATTATTTACATCTGTTACATATCCTACATTTATTTTTCCTGGCAAAGCACTTACTTTTGCTTTAAATCTGAGCCAGTTTGTACCTGCATTAACGTTGCTAAACGGTGGCAGTACCGCAATGGTAGGGTTTTGTGTTGTAGAACTGAATTGATAAATATTTCTGGTGCCCGATGCAGGCGTTGTGCCGCTTATTGATAACGATCCTGTCCCATTTATTATACGGGCCCAGCAATCTGGAAAAATTGAAGCAATTGAATAGGAATCAAAATTTTCAGACAAAGAATTCACAGCCACACATAAAGTTTTAAAACTTGAGGCAGCTACCCAATTGCTCTTTTCTGTATTACTGCAAGAAGAACGCACCCAAAGATTATAAGTTGTATTTGCAGCAAGTCCATTTAAAGGTGCGGTGATTGCTGTAGGACCCACAGTGCCAGAAGGTGTGGTTGTTGAAATAGGTGCTGTGCTGCTCGTTGAATAATAAAATTCGTAGCCGAGAGCGGGGTTTGAAGGTGAAGCAGACCATAGTACAGATCCAGATGTAGATGAAATTACCTGAGACGTTAAATTAGTCGGAGGAAGACAGTTCGGTTTTTGTTCCCAAACCACATCATCCCAATAGTATGCGACATTGTCGGCTGAATTCATGACCGCCAAGCGAGCCGTTGAAGGAATCGTTGAAGGAATCATTACCGTATATTCTGAAGTCGCATCATAAACAGTATTGTTAATGTTTAAAGCCTGTAAGGTATTGAAAGTTCCCGCATCAGACGCATTTGTTACATATCCAATATACAAAACACCGTTACCTGAACCAACTTTTGCTTTCAAACGAAGCCAGTGGGTTCCCGCATTAACGTTCGAAAATACAGGCAAAACTACAACGGTAGGATTTTGAGTTGTAGAACTGTACTGATATATGTTTCTTGTTCCCGAAGCCGGGCTCGCAGAAGAAATAGACTGAGTTCCGGTTGTAGAAACGATCCTGTTCCAACAAAGAGGAACGGTATTTCCGGTGGCAAAATTGTCAAAATTTTCATTCAGTGATGTTCCTGAACCACAAAAACTTCTAAAAAGCGCCGATTGTTTCCAGGCACTTTTACTATTGGGCCCACAAGATGCACGTACAAAAAAAACATAATCTGTCTGTGGATTCAACGTTAAATTTATACTTGCCGATGTTGCAGTAGACCATGTAGTAGGCGTCATTATAGCCGCTGCCGGTAATACAGCATATTCCCAGCTTGTTTCAGATGCACCGGCTGCCCATATAGCAACTGCTCCTGTCGCAGAAAGAGAACTGATGAGGGGAACGCTTGGCGCAGGACACGTTACAGGAAAATTAAATCCTATTGCCGGTCTCTGTGCGGTACTTGACACCAAAAGATTATCCAATATTCCGGTCGTGGTGTTTACATATTTTGTCGTATTGAAGTTGCTTGTATTAACACATGGTGAATTAAAATCGTATAGCCAGGTAACATTTGTAGAATTACCGGTATTTACATATTCCATCAGCACCATGAGATTTTTCCCACTCGTATAACTGAAAGGAGTATTTAACGAAAACTGTTTCCATCCGGCAGCACCGGCAGCATTGCTTACCGGATTGCTGTCATATACCAGCGCTGCCCCGGTGATTAAGCCAGACCAGTCGGCATTTGCTACACCAAAATCATTATTATCCGTTTCCTTCAGATAAATTTTGAAGTTGGGAGATCCTGCGATATCTGTGCTGCTTACTTTATTAAAATACAGCGAAGTAATCTGCTGGTTTGCAATACCAATCAGTTGTGTCGACGGATAGATCACAGCAGTCCTGTTTGTAGACAGAGGACTTGTAGTGCTGTTCATGGGGCCGTAAGAATTGTTACCTGCTGTCGAACAGGTACCGCCAACCTGTACCAGTTGCGCGAAGGAAAAATTGGTAATAAGTAATGCCACAAAAATAGAGTAGCGTACCATTCCAACCTCCCGAACTTTCTTCTGAAGTAGAGAAAAGAGGTTAAGTTTCATCATAATTATAATATTTAAAGTTTTTTTTGATTAATATATTTGCCTCCTTCCACATCCAAAACAGGAATGATATACCTTATTTTGCGTGTAGCATTTTTCGTATAGAGTACTGATAAATAATAAGTAAGGAGGCGGTCAATTTTTTTTTAATAAAATTTTATTATGTTCTTAAAAACTATTTTTACTGTTTGTTTTTTACCAAAATCCAACCTGAGAATTTGATCGGTGTTTTGCTTTTTGTTTCGTTCCAGGTAATGCTGAACCAGTAATTTCCGGTAGAAACTTTCTTTGTTTTATTAATCGTTCCGTCCCATATATAACCAGAGGCCTTATCACCTCGAAAAATTTGAATACCATATCTGTCAAAAATTCCGAATACCAAATTAGATTTATTAGCAAGAGCGGAATAATCTAAAACATCATTTATCCCGTCGTTGTTTGGTGTAATTACGTTTATAATATTTGGTATGGTAACAGTAACCTGCAAAGGTAAGCACTGAAAAATATCTCTTACATATACTGTAAATTCTCCTCTCTTAATATTAGGAAAAACATTGGAATCCTGCCATTTCACATTGTCAAGTGAATATTGGTAGGGAGCCGTTCCTCCTACCACTGATACAGTAAGTCCGTCGCTGGCTATTTCGATATTTGATATAACAGGCTGTTTTGTAGGATAAACAGTTACAGTCTGTCTTGTCGTACACTCACCAGTTTTAAGATCAACCCAATATGGGCCTACATGTACATTAGATATAGCCTGTGTGGTTGCACCTGTACTCCATAGATAACCATTGAATCCAGGTCCTGCGTCCAAAGTGGTTTCACTTTCGATACAGATTTCCTTATCAATTAAAACCGAAGATTTTATCGGTTTTAAAACAAAGAGGGATATTTCGGCAACTCTGTAGCATCCGTTTGTATTGCTTACTCTTACATAGACAATACCATCTGCTGCAAGGTAATTTGTAGGATTAAGAATTTCATTGGTCTGGTCATTAGCATCAGGCAAAGACGGATAATAATTTTTAACGTTAGCTGGTTGAAGGGTAACAATTGCACTGGTGAGATCAAATATTCCCATAAGTGTATTACTTTCGGTAAAACATTTTCTTAAGGTTGCGTTAATCACTACAGGCCTTTCAGGTACTGTCAGGGTAAGCGTGATCTGCTCACAATCAACAAATTCAGGATCATTTCCGCAGAATTTATAGGTAATAACATCCGTACCTGTGAATCCTCCATTGGGAACATAGTTGATAACTCCTGTTGTAGGATTTATAATTGCTGTTCCGTTCGTAGGAGGCGTAATGATCTGAACAGTACTGGGAACTAAAGTTTGAGTAGAGGATGTAAATGCCGGAACAATATTTAAATAACCTTCGCATATCGTTTTAACAGCCGTAGATTCCTTTAGACAGGTAAATACCTGATAAGGAGCAGTTGTTGCAGGTGTACAAGATCCTACAGTGATTCTTACGGTATAATTTCCAGACTGCACGGGAGTATATGAGTTGCTGTTTGCTCCTGTAATAGGAACATCATTTCTAAACCATTGATACGTTTCATAACTGTCATCAACTTCCAAAACCAATCCGGGAACGCATTCTCCGGTTTGTTTTGCAATAAGCGGGATAGAAGAAAAACCTGCAAAATAACCACCGTATCCTACCAGACCACTTCCACCGGCAATTCCGGCTGTAACCGCTTTACTAGAAGTAATGGTAACGTTTCCTGTCATTCCGTTTAGAGAATACGTCTCCCAATCGCTGGTGCCAGTTACACTATACGGGCCCTGTGCAGGCGTTGGCGTTACGCCATTTACCAGTACCGCCGCCCCTTTTTCTGTTACGATATTAAGTTTCACATTGTTAGGAGCTTGGGGGAGCATTTCTATCATGCCGATTTCGTCAATTTTTCTTGGCAAAAGACAATTTAAGGGAGGAATAATATTAAATCCCACAGTTGCGCTGGAATTTGCTGTACCTGCAAGCAATTGATACAGATAAGCGTTTTTTGTGGTTTTTACATACATATTATAGTGATTACTTCCCTGATCGATGTAATTCATATTATTAGGCTCATTCACCCGATAATGTTGGCCTTCATTAATGGTAGCAACAGCAACAGGATTATTATTGATAAATATTTGAGTGTTGTCTTCTGTTGCTACCAAAAGCACATCTTCTGTTTTGGCGGCGATATTACCGAATCCTTTGATAATAATATACTCTTTTCCGAGCCTTTCGGTAGGAACAGACTGATCCATTATTATATCTCCACCTGTCAGCGGCGTTCCAATATTATATTCTCCCAGAAAGTTGCCGTTTGTTACTGATACCGGCTTGTTTGAAACTATTTTAGCACCTATAAAACCAGTTTTGTTTCCAGTTTGGTCACCTTTTCCTTCAATAATATAAGACTGTCCTTTGTTGAGTGTAATGTTTAAAACCGGAGAAGCTGCACCGGTAATACCATTGCTGAACACCACAGTAGGCGAATACCCAGAAATTGTAACAGTGGTATTGTCTTCCGTCGCCAGAATTCCTGTTGTGAAATTCATGATTGAAGTTGGATTTGTAATCGGGGCAGCAACTGCATAGAATTTTTTTCCAATTCCTGCTTTTCCTTTGGACGACAAAATTTCACCATGCAATGGAATCAAAAACCTGAATGTCGCAAAGAAAGGCTTGGTGCCTTTTAGATAGAGCCCTTTAGTACTTACCGTAAAAAGTTGTCCTACCGAAGAACCGATCATATCCCCAGCGTTTATGTCAAACACTTGCGGACTTCCTTTACTGATTGTTGAGGTTCCTAAGATATTTCCGTTATTGTAAATGGTAACCGTAAAAGGAGTTAATGAATCTGTGGAGAGATACAATGCCTGTTTCGCCACAATAGATAAATTGGAGGTAGAAAAAGGCGCAAACCAATGCTCTGTATCTCTCTGCGCTGAAAGTTTACTAAAGGCTAAAATTAATAATAGTGTAAAAAGTATTTTTTTCATAGTTTTTATGATCATAAAATAATAGTCCTTAAAAAGACACGTCATAGCAAAAATTATCAGTTTTGTTTAGTCTGCAGATTTTATTATCTGTTTCTCACAAGAATCCGCATGGTGTACTTTACAGGAATGCTCTCTTCGTTTGGTTCACTTATATTAAAGTAATACCTCGAGGTGCCTGTAGATTTAGCCTTGCCGGAGGACTTGCCATCCCATTTATAGTGATTGAACTCGCTGTAGTTTTTTATTCTTTAATAAATTTCTTCTGCACAGATCCTGTTATATCTTCAATATCAATGATGTACAGCCCGGAAATTAATTCGCTGACATCAATCTTGTTATTTGCAATAACGCCATTGGAGATTAACTGTCCTGATGCGCTGAAAATTTTATAATTTGCCTTTGCACTGATATTTTTCACATTAAGCAAAGACTTTACAGGATTTGGATAAAGCAGAATATCATTTTGATTAAGAGAATTCACTACAGGAAGTTTGCTGATTCTTACGCTGTAATCCTCAACTTCACCATTCTGGAAATTTGTACAGTTTACCGGAACGCCTCCTTTTTGCATTGCCACCCTCATCACTACATATTTAACATCGGTCATACTGATAAATGCATCTGTAGGCACGGTGAAGGTAGCGGTAGAAGTAGCATTAGAATTTGGTCCGTCTGCCATAATTCTTTCATTGATATCAAAATAACCGTTTCTGTTAAAATCGATCCACACTGCAACTCCGGAAGCTCCGCTTAGGGTTTTACTGATCGTGATCTTATTATTGGCAGATCCCTGAATCAACTCTATCTGAGCATCTGGAAGTCCCTTATAGTCGGTGTAATTTGATGCCGCAGAAATATTTTCCATTACCGGTTTACCATTCGGTACCACAGTTACTTTATTAATGAAATCAGCTGCAGAATTTCCGGAAGACATTTCACAGTAGACCACTGTTGGCGTTGCAAAAAGATAAAGTGGTGTAAAGTTTCCTGGCGTTCCGTTACAGACATTGACCACCTGCATCTCATACTTCGTCAGTTCCAAAAGCCCCGTAATTATATATGTATTTACATTTACAGAAATATTTGTCCAGCTGGGAACACCTATTTTTCTGTATCTTAAAATATACGAAGATACCCCCGGGAAGCTATCCCATTCCACTTCAGCAGTTGTTGGTGTAAGTGTGGTAATTTTGAAACCTGTAGGAGGCACCTCACACAACCTTACTGTTGTGAAAGCCTGCGTAGCAGACCAAGGATTTGGAGTTGTAGATCCTACACACTGACTTGCAACTTGTACCTCATAGAGTACATTTGAATTTAATCCGGTTATCGTATAGGAGTTTGAAGGCGGTTGGGGTACTGCAGGTGTATTCCAGGCAATTGTTCCTTCAACTCTCCATCTTAATACATAGGTCGCATTCGGTACAACAGGGTTCCATGTTACAACCGCAGAATTTGCCGTAATATTTGTGATCGTTACATTCGGTGGTGTAGGATCACATCTTGTCGTGAATGTTTGCGAAGGAGTATAGTTGCCTGCAACCCCATTTCCGCAGATTGCAGCAACTCTTACCTCGTAAATTGTGGCTGGCGTTAATCCCGTAAGCGATAACGGAGGGTTACCACCGAGAGCAGAAGCATTGAGAACCGTCCAGTTAGAGCCTGGTGTTGTTACAGGCCGGAATTCTACTTTAAAGAAATTATTATTTGCCGCAGAAACCCAATTAACGGTCGCTGAATTTTGTGTTATTGCATTAATATTCAAACCGGTTGGAGCAGAATTGCTACACGGTCGTAATTTCACTGCATAGTCTTCAACTTCCCCACTTCCCTGATTAACACAGCTTCCTGGTGCACCTCCACGGTTGAGAGCAACCCTCATCGTGGTGGTGTATGGCCCTGTGTAAACTCCTGTCGCTGGTACATCAAATACTGCCGATACGGGAGTTGATTGATTAGACGGAGACGTCAAAATTCTTTCTGAATCCGTAAAATTACCATCTCTATTCCAGTCGATCCATGCATTAACTGCATCAGAGAATGGTGTGCTGGGCCATGCTTTCGAAACTGAAATTTGATTTCCGGTAGATCCTACTTCCAAATTAATTAATGTTGCCGGAGTGGTGTAACTGATATAGTTTGTCTGAATGGATGTGTTATCCATTACAGGAAAATTCACAGGAGTTATTTTTACATTGGAAATATAATCATTCGTGCCAATTCCTGTCACACTGCAATACGTCAGGGAAGGTGTGGTGAAACTGATTGAAGGACCAAATGCACCCCACGTAGTTCCGCATCTTGCCTGTATTTGAACCTGATAAGCAGTTTGCTCCAAAAGACCTGTGATAGTATAAAAACTCTGTCCTGCAGCCAGTTCAACATATCCTAAAGGCTGCAATTGCCAAGCACCTGTCGCTCCTTCTCTCCATCTAACTCTATAGGTAGCGTTTGCAGTAGGTGTCCACGAAACGTATGCTGTTGATGATGTCAGATTACCCATAGCAGGCACTGGAGCCGTCGTACTGCATGGTTGAAGATCAATAAATTGAACCGCATAATCTTCAACCTCACCAAAGGTGTTTCCGGAGCAGGCGCCTGCAGAAGAAGCATATGACACTACGACCCTCATTTTAGTCGTAAGAGGTCCATTATATGTGACAGCTGGAACGTTAAACAAGCCTGTAACATTTGGTAGAGCACTGGGACCACTGGAATATATCAGCTCATTTGCAGCAAAAATTCCATTCCGGTCGTAATCGATCCATATACTTGTATAGTTGGCAGATTGTGAAGTAGTACCTGTCCATGTTCTTCCAACAGAGATAAAATTATTTTGAGTACCTCTTGCTAAGGTAATTGCCAAAGCAGGATTTGTCGAATAATCGGTATATTGAGATTGTAAAGATGTATTATTGAGGTTAGTGTTTGATCCTACCGGATTTACGGTAACATTTGAAATCCATCCATATACTCCGCTGTTGTTTTGTGCAACATGAGCACACCAGGCAACTGCAGGCGTTGTAAATTGTACAGGTAATGAGAAGTTCCCCTGTACACCATTACAGAGATACGCTACTCTGAATTCATACTGTATTTGTTCATTTAAACCTGTAAGGAGATAAGAGCTTACCGTGGGATTAGGACTTATTGTATTCCAGACAGAAGCTGGGCTGGTAACTGCTCTCCATTGAACGGCATAGGTTGCACCCTGAGCCGGCATCCATGACAGAACAGCACTGACAGGCGTTAGGTTTGCTGCTGCTAAATTTGTTGGTGCAGAACTCGTACAAGCTATTGGATCGATAAATCGAACAGCATAATCTTCAACTTCCCCATTCGTATTTCCGGAACATGCACCGGCTGTAGCTTCATTTGAAAGCTGAACTCTCATTCTGGTCGAATTAGGACCGGTATACGTTGTCAATGGAACACTGAATGTTCCTGAAACCGGTGTTCCTGAGTTGGCTCCGCTGGTATAGATTAAATCACTTGTATCGAAAAAACCATCCCTGTTAAAATCGATCCATACATTTGCGTAATTCACATTGGGTGTACCAGACCACGCTTTCCCAACAGAGATTTGGTTGTTTTGAGTTCCTCTGACCAACGTGAGATCCAAAGCGGTGTTGGTTGAGAAGTTGGTATACTGAGACTGTGCAGAAGTATTATTTATAGGAGTGGATCCTACCGGGTTTACAGTGACATTAGATATGTATCCAAAAACGGCACTGTTAAATTGAGCAGCATTCGGACACCATGCTACTCCCGGTGTTGTAAAGGTTACTGGAGTAGAGAACGCTCCCGCAGGACCTGTATTACAGATTGTAGCTATTTCTATCTCATATTGAGTAGACTCTAAAAGACCGCTACCAATCGTATAAGTATTGGTAAGCGGTGTTGTAAGATTTACAGTAGTCCAGGCACCGCCAGGCAGTGATCTGTATCTTAAAATATAGGTTGCGCCGGCGGTAGGTGTCCACGAAACATTAGCAGAACTTGAGGAAATATTATTTACTGCAATATTTGTCGGAGGCGTATTAGTACATGGAGCTAAAGTAGTTCCCTGAAGTTGCAGTGTAGGAATTGAAGATAGTCTGGTTGTTGATGCCGGCGGGGTTGCCGGATTAGGATTGGTTGTGAGATTGTAATAAATCATCCCTTTATTTGTTCCCGCAGTGTAGCCTCCCCAGTTGGCAGTACAGGCAGTTCCCGGCGAGTTTTCATCTACAGCAATCACTACATTGCTTGTTCCATCCCAGAGGAAAGGGGCGCTTAAAGGAATTGTTACCCAAGTTCCCGCAGTCATTGTCGGCAAGTTGCCGGAGTATACTTGCGTTAATGATGAAAACGGAACCCAGCTGGAGGTAGTTGCAAAGTCATTTTGAGCAGTATTTCCCATATAAACGACCCATTCGTTGTAAATCGACTGTGTGGCGGCAGTAGTTGAAACATAGAAATTGACAGCTGTAATATAAGTATTGGTTCCCACAGCAGTGGCCAATTCTGATGCGGTATAGATTTGTTGAGAATAATTAAACCCTGAACAGGAATATATCGGAAGAAACGCATTGTTTATGGGCGCTCCTCCGATCTGACCAGGCGTGAAAGGAGTTCCCGCCACCCAGATAGACTTATCTGCTGCAGAACATACTGACCGTACCCACCAATAATAAGTGGTGCCCGAAATCAAAGGAGATAGATTGGCTGTTAACCCCGAAGTTATCGTTCCTACGGTGGATGCAACGGGTGCAGTGTTGGTTGGAGAAAAATAGTATTCGTATCCGCCGGCAGGTGCCGGTGCCGGAGCCATAGGTGCAGTCCAGCTAATTGTTCCTGAGGTCGGAGCTAAATTTGTTACCGGCATTGCTGCAGGCTCAAAGCATGTTGGCGTTTCTATGATTTGCACTTCGTCCAATAAAATATCGTCGTAGAAATATCCATTTCCGAGAACGTCTTTATCAACGGTAAATTTTAGCTGCACAGTAGTCCCCACGTATGCCGCGGGTAAAGAGATACCAACGGTTCTCCATTGAGGGCTGTTGGTACTGCCTGCCCAGATCTGAACCCATCCCGCTCCACTGTTTACTTCAACCTTCAGCTGATTATTGTCATAATTAGGAACTGTACCTCCTGTAAGTGAAGTCAAATGATTTTTAAACCACTCAAATTTCACGTAAGGATTAGCTAATCCGGTAAGGTTGATTTGAGGTGAGATCAATTCTACGGTATGTTCGTTATCATACGGAAAGCTGGCACTTACAAATGCAACCGTTCCGGCAGGCCTTCCGCCATTTCCCGATGCTCCATACGACGCTGATCCGGAAAATTTCCATTTAACATTTAAATTTGTGGATGTGGTTGTAGGATTCTGACTTACCCAGCAGGCAGGTAAGGTGCCCGTACTGAATGATTGTAAAAAAGGTACTGGAAACGGTGCACATTGGGCAGATAATTTAGCTGTAAATGCCAATAAGAAAGCTGCTAAAAGTAAAAATTTATTCATACTTAGATACTATTGAATATAGATTTATTGTAATTTTTAATTTCTCTTAATCAGAACCAAAAAGATTCTCCACAGGAACATGCACAGTCTCATGCTTTGTCAAATCTGAATAACCTTTTTTTCCCTTTTCTGTTAATATTTTCTTGAAAGAAAGTGTTTCTGAGAAGAATAATTATAGAATATTAAATCTCCTGAAAACGGTAAAAATTTTTAAAAGCTAAAATTAAACTGACTGGAAAGTTTGGTCTTCACACGATAGAGGATCTTATTACAAAGAAATAGGTCAAATGCGAAATTGCGGAAAATCGGAATACTCAAAAAGTACTCTATTTTATAAAACGTTGAATATCATGACTATACAAAGTAAATAAAATGAGTTGGAAGTATCGGAAGATTAGGATTAAAATGAATATTTTAAAGATAAGTTAAGAAATAGGTAGCAAAAGTGGGTGGTTTGTTAACTATTATATCGTGTTTTGAGCCAGATATACAGATCTTCATTTGTAGAAATCCCCAGTTTTTTTCTGAGTGCGTATTTTTTATTCTGAATAGTTCGTACCGATTTAAATAATATATCTGCAATCTGTTTGGTATCGAAATTTAAGTAGATATACGCCAATAACAAAAAATCGCTGCTCTTCAGCGACGGCGAAATATCAAGCAGTATTTTTTCAAAATGTGGGAAGGTATCTATAAAATTACTGTAAAAATTAGAATCATTTTTTTTAGCAAGATTTATCAATTCATCAATCGTGAAATGGATTTTTTTCTTCAGATAATCGGTTTCCGCTTCAAATTCAGAGATCAAATGATTCTTCTCTGAAAGCCGTACATCTTTCTGCTGAAGCAATAGCTTGTTTTGTTTTGATTTATAACGGTAAAATATAAAGGACGCGATAGCTGTAACTGAAAATAGTAAAACAAACAATAGTTTTGCAGTGTTGTTTTCCCTGGATATATTACTTTTATTATCGGATAAAATAACACTTACAGCTTTTCTTACACTAATGGGATTAAGCTTTGTAGCCTTTTCGTTTTCTTTATTGTACTTTTCAAGAAATACATTCTGCTTTTCTTTCTCTCCAAGAATACCATATATTTTTGCAATGTTATCATACAGACTTACCCTTAATTCTGCCATTTCTATTTTTCTGCTCTCAATATCTTCTAAGGATTTGATATAATATGAAAGTGATAGATTATACTGTTTTTGCTTAAAATAATAATCACCAAAAGCCCTGTAGATGTACGCTTTAGTCTCGCCTTTCTCATTTGCAATAACGGCTAAGGATTTATTGAAATAAAAAAGCGCGGAGTCATTCTTTTTGAAATAATTAAGATAAACATAGCCTTTATTTGCGGATAGATTAGAAAAAGCTGCTTTGATATGTCTGGTCTTTAAAAGCAGCGGTTCTTTGGAATATTTTTCTTCCTTTTTCATCCATTCGACAGCTTTCTTATAATCACCCATATTCATATAAGTGGCTGCTATATTTCCGTAAGCTCGAAATTTAATTCTCGATGCCAGGGGCGTATTTTCATTGGCTACGAGTGTGAGTATTGATAAGTTTTCATTTAAAACCTCCGCAAACAGCCCTAATTTTCCAAAGTTGACAGAAGTTTCTTCTTTTACCAGTGCCTGCAAAACTTTATCCTTTTTAAAATACCGCTCTTTTTTTGCCTTTTCCAAATAGGTAAAACTTTCATTGGTAAGACCTAGATATCCTAATGTTTTCGCCATGTACACATAACTGTAGGCTTTTTTCTCAGAGTTGTCTATTTTTTCTGCAATCAGGCTTGCATCTTTAGCATAGCTAAGAGCCTTTAACCGGTTGCTCCATGCATATTCCTGATTAAGATCCAAAAGGCTATCAATTTTTGATATCTCTCTTTGTTGAGACATTATCAAATACGGGCTTACACTTAAAAATAAAATGATACAGTATTTATAAATAATTTTCATTTAGAGTTGAGTGTGATCAGGCCGTCAGTATACTTCAAAAATAGCACTTTTTTTATAATATTTGTTTTTAGAGAATAGGTAAAAATATTTTTGAGTATATGGTTGATTTTTTTTAGAATATAGCAGGGCAACAGCTTGCTGCCCTCTACCTCAATACATGATGACTTAATAATAATTTTATTCGCGATTATAATTTATATTCGTTCATTCAATAAGTATTTCAGTCTGCAGTCTTAGTGTAGGTTTTAAGTTATCGTTATAATAATTAACGTCGTTATAAAACTTCAAGCGGTGTAAGCAAATGTAAAATATTGCAACAGTAATAGAATTCTGCACAAGTTTAGATATCAAAAAACCGTCTTATAATTGCTTATAAGACGGTTTATCAATAATTATTATTATTCTAACTGAGGTTATTTCACTTCTTCAAAATCTGCATCCTGTACATCATCTGCACCGTTTGCCTGACCTTGATTCTGTTGAGCTCCTGCATCAGCACCCTGACCTTGAGCATACATTTCTTCCGAAGCGGCCATCCAAGCTGCATCCAAAGCTTCAGTTTTAGCTTTTACATCGTCTGAATTTTTAGCTTCATACGCTGTTTTCAGTTCTGCGTGAGCGCTTTCAACAGCTGCTTTTTTGTCAGCAGATAATTTATCTCCAAATTCTTTAAGCTGCTTCTCTGTCTGGAAGATCAATCCGTCAGCCTTATTAAAGATTTCCACTTCTTCTTTTCTCTTGTTATCTGCTGTCGCATTTTCCTGAGCTTCTTTTTTCATTCTTTCGATTTCCTCGTCAGAAAGTCCTGAAGATGCCTGAATCTTAATTGACTGCTCTTTTCCGGTTCCTTTATCTTTAGCAGAAACACTCAAAATACCGTTGGCATCAATATCGAAAGTAACTTCAATTTGCGGAACACCTCTTGGTGCCGGCGGAATATCTGTCAGATCAAATTTACCGATCTCCTTGTTATCATTAAACATCGGTCTTTCTCCCTGTCCCACTCTGATGCTTACTGCAGGCTGATTATCTGCTGCTGTTGAGAAAGTCTCAGATTTTTTGGTTGGAATGGTTGTGTTTGCATCAATTAATTTAGTGAAAACAGATCCCATTGTTTCGATCCCTAAAGAAAGTGGCGTAACATCCAAAAGAAGTACATCTTTCACATCACCAGTCAAAACGCCACCTTGGATAGCTGCACCGATTGCAACAACCTCATCAGGGTTAACACCTTTTGAAGCTTTTTTACCAAAGAATTTTTCAACCTCTTCCTGAATGATTGGGATTCTTGTAGAACCACCCACCAAAATTACCTCATCGATATCAGAAACTGACAAACCTGCATCTTTCAACGCTTTGGCCACCGGCTCCATAGAACGTCTTACCAAAGAATCAGATAATTGCTCAAATTTAGCTTTCGTTAAAGTCTTCACCATGTGTTTAGGACCTGTAGCTGTAGCTGTAATATAAGGAAGGTTGATCTCAGTCTGTGGAGAAGAAGACAATTCGATTTTTGCTTTCTCAGCGGCTTCTTTTAATCTCTGAAGTGCAATTGCATCAGATTTCAAATCAACACCTTCTTCAGCTTTAAATTCGTCTGCCATCCAGTTGATAATAACATCATCAAAGTCATCACCACCAAGGTGTGTATCTCCGTTTGTAGACAATACTTCGAAAACACCGTCTCCCAAATCAAGGATTGAGATATCAAAAGTACCACCACCTAAATCGTAAACTGCGATTTTCTGGTCTTTGTGGCTTTTATCTAAACCGTAAGCCAAAGCAGCTGCTGTAGGCTCGTTGATAATTCTTTCTACTTTAAGACCTGCAATTTCTCCGGCTTCTTTTGTAGCCTGTCTCTGCGCATCATTAAAGTAAGCCGGAACAGTAATTACCGCTCTTGTCACCTCCTGACCCAAATAATCTTCAGCCGTTTTCTTCATTTTCTGAAGCGTCATGGCAGAGATTTCCTGTGGCGTATATTCTCTGTCGTCGATTTTTACTTTTACCGTATCATTCGGTCCGCTCACTACTTTGTAAGGAACTCTGGAAACTTCAGAAGCGTCATCTTTAAAATGCGTCCCGATGAATCTTTTAATTGAATAAACGGTTTTTGTAGGATTTGTCACTGCCTGTCTTTTTGCAGGATCTCCCACTTTTCTTTCGCCATCTTCTGTGAAAGCCACAATTGACGGCGTTGTTCTTTTCCCTTCTGAGTTAGGGATTACTACAGGATCTTTACCTTCCATTACAGCAACACAAGAGTTGGTTGTACCAAGGTCAATTCCGATTATTTTACTCATAATATGTATATTTTTTATGTTTTAAATACTCACTAACAATCACACTTTCTCAATTTCTGTACCACTCAAAATTTTGTGACAAATTGACACATATATATAAATTTCTAAAGAATTGTTAATTTAGAATTAACCTGAAATATGGTAGAAGTTTTGCTTAAATTCTTATTTTTGAAACCACTATTTTATCAAATTTATGTCGCTACAATTCAATCCGAGAGATGTCACCTGGCTGGCTTTTAATGAAAGGGTTTTACAGGAAGCTATGGACGAAAATGTGCCACTGCAGCTCAGAATTCGCTTTTTGGGAATCTTCTCAAATAATCTCGATGAGTTTTTTCGTGTGCGTGTGGCAGGATTAAAACGCGCCATGGATTTTAAAGAAAAAGTCATCGCCGAATCTTTTTATCAGCCGCCTTCCAAGATTTTACAGAAAATTAACGAGATTGTTATCAAGCAGCAGGCAGATTTTGACAGAACCTGGAAGAAAATTCAAAACGAAATGGCTGAGCAGAAGGTTTTCATTAAATCTTCCAAAAACTTAAGTGCAGCACAGGCAGATTTTGTGCGTCAGTATTTCGATGAAGTGGTTGAATCGAATGTCATCCCCATACTGCTTCACGAAAACACGCCAATGCCTTATTACAGAGACAAAAGTCTGTATCTCGGTATTTCGATGCGGAAAAAAGAGTGGCATTATCACAGCAATTACGCGATTATAGAGATTCCTTCGCGGTTTGTAGGCCGTTTTGTGCTGTTGCCAAGCGAATTTCCTGAGGAGAAAAATGTCATGCTTCTGGAAGATGTGATTACATTTAATCTGCCGCATATTTTCAGCTATTTTGGCTATGACGAGTTTTCTGCCAATGCTTTTAAAGTAACGCGCGATGCTGAGATGGATATCGATAATGATATCAGGACAAATTTTGCAGAGAAAATAGAAAAAGGTCTGAAAAACCGACGTAAAGGTAAGCCGACGCGTTTTGTTTTTGATAAAGATATGGACAAGGCACTTCTTGAGCTACTCATCCGAAAACTAAATTTAAGCAAAAAAGACAGTATTATTCCCGGCGGGAAAATTCACAATTTCAAACATTTTATGGATTTTCCGGATGTTTTTGAGAAATACGTAAAACCTGTCGAGCGGACTTCATTCACACATCCTGCGTTTGAAAATACCGAGCGCGTGACGGATGTTATTTTAAAAGATGACGTTCTGCTGTCTTTTCCGTATCATTCATACACTCCGGTGATCGATCTTTTGCGCGAAGCTGCGATGGATCCTGATGTAAAATCGATTCAGATAACGGCGTATAGACTGGCGAGCAGTTCAAAAATTATTAATGCTTTAATTTACGCAGCAAGAAACGGTAAAGACGTTACGGTAATGCTTGAGCTTCAGGCGAGATTTGATGAAGAATCAAATTTAATGTGGAAAGAAATGCTGGAGCCGGAAGGCATCACTGTTTTGGTGGGAATTCCGAATAAAAAGGTACACGCTAAGCTTTGCATTATAAAGAAACGCGCAAACAACCGTACGTTGCAGTACGGTTTTGTAAGCACCGGAAATTTCAACGAAAAAACCGCAAGAATCTACGGCGATCATCTTCTGATGACGAGCGACCGTGCCATCATGGCCGATATCAACAAAGTTTTTTCTGTTTTAAAAAAGCCGAAAGAAGATTACATTCCGGTTTTGAAGACGTGTAAAAATCTGCTGGTTTGTCCGCAGTTTATGCGTGAAAAAATCGTGCAGCACATAGACCGCGAAATCGAAGAAGCCAAAGCAGGCAGAAAAGCTGAGATGATCATCAAAGCAAATTCGGTAAGTGACCGCGCGCTGATTACCAAATTGTATGATGCGGCTGAGCAAGGTGTGGTGATTAAAATGATCGTCCGCGGAATTTACTGCGCTGTCAATCAGAAAGATTTTAAATCCAAAATAAAAGCCATCAGCATCGTAGATGAATATCTGGAGCATGCGCGCGTTATGTATTTTTATAACAAAGGAGCGGAAGATCTCTACATTTCTTCTGCCGACTGGATGAACCGGAATCTCGATTACCGTATCGAAGCCGCCGTAAAAATCACCGATAAACTTCTGAAAAAAGAGCTGAAACACATCATTGATCTTCAGCTGAAAGACAATGTGAAAGCGCGGATTTTAGACAGGAAACTCAGCAATGAATACGTGAACAACAGCGAAGAAGAATGCCGCTCGCAGATAGAAACGTATCATTACCTGAAAAACCAGACTTTCGAAAGATAAATTTTTCGCCGTCAGATTTTTCTGTGAAAATATTGTACATTGAGATTTTTTAGCTTAAAACTCAGTTTAATTTCAACCAAAATTTTGATTCAAAAATGATCATTGCCGCGATAGATATTGGAAGTAATGCTGCACGACTTCTCATCAACGAAGTGAAAGTACGCGACGGAAAAACCGAATTTGTAAAACTCAACCTTCTGCGAATACCGCTGCGGCTGGGAATGGATGTTTTCACAATGGGAAAAATCGGAGACGAGCGACGGAATATGGTGATGGAATCGATGAAAATCTTCAGCGATCTGATGAAAATCTATAAGGTTGAACATTACCGTGCCTGCGCTACAAGTGCGATGCGTGATGCTGCCAACGGCCGTGAAATTATCGAAAAAGTGAAACAAAATTCAGGAATTGAAATCGAAATTATTTCTGGTGACGAAGAAGCTTCTTTAATTTATGAAAACCATGCTGAGGAAGGTTTAGACAAAAGTTTCGCCTATCTGTACATTGACGTTGGTGGCGGCTCTACCGAACTCACTTTCTATGAAAACGACGAAATGTTGTACGAAAAATCGTTTAACATCGGTACCATCCGTCTTCTTAACGATCTTGTGACCGACGAAAACTGGCGCGACATGAAAGAGGAAATCCGGAAAAATATCAACAGCAAAAAACCTATTGTCGCGATCGGTTCGGGAGGAAACATCAATAAAATCTTCTCGATGAGCAAAACCAAAGACGGCAAACCAATGGCAGCTTCTTATCTGAAAAAAGTCTACAAAGAATTCAGCGGTAAAAGTGTCGAAGAACTGATTACCGAGTACAAACTAAGACAGGATCGCGCTGATGTTCTCACGCACGCCCTAAATATCTACAATAATGTAATGACTTGGGCCGAAATCACACGCATCTACGTCCCGAAAATCTCGGTGGCGGATGGCTTGATTCATAATATTTATGAGAAGGTGGCGGGGAGGAAATAGATAAATTTATCGAAAACTACGGATGAAAATATTCTCTACAATTTTACTTGCAATTTTTCTATTCACGGCAAACTCTTGTGAAGGCCAAAACAAAAATTCTAAATTTAGTCATACAAAGAATGAAATTATGAAAGAGGGAAATGCTTTACCAGAAACAAATCAGAGTGACAAAATTGCTCTACTTAAAAAATCGATGCTCAACTATTTAAAGATCGCACAGCCTTCGTACACGAAAGCGGATGTGGAAATGTGTATTAAATTATTAGAGGATTATTGTGTGAAAACAGCTGCTTCAAAATCGAAAAATGAAGGGATGGAGATGGTAAAAATTACAGTTGAAAAGCTAAATGATCTAAATGAAAAATGTAATTCTGAACTGATAGAAACTTCAGAGCGCGAACAAATAGCAGATATTATCATTTCTGAAAGTGTGAACAAAGGGTACAGCAAACCTGATGATGATATTACTGAAGAGTGGCGGGAATGGTAACTTTTTTTAGATCATGAATTTTAAAATTACTGAAAATAAAAGTCTATTTAAACGGGAACTTCCGGTTATTCACAACAAAAATAATAGACAAAATAAAATTAGATTCACAAAAAGTGAGTACGAAGAGACTATCTTAAAATGGAGTTTATCTAAGTATATCAATGAACGAACTTACAATTCCGATGATTCCGAATTTTTTCCGATGTCATCATCTGAAAAACTTCAAAATGGGTTGACAAGCGATGACATTCTTAATTATATAAATAATAATATAATATTTGAAAATTACGAACCACAAGAGCAAGACTTTTTAAAAATTTGGTTAGAATATATACATCCTGAAATACACAGAAAGTCCAGACCATACATTTCAAACTATATGTCATTTATCTATTCAGGCGAGTGGTTTAGCAATAAAGGATTTGACCACTTGGATAATGTATATGAAGATTTATTTGAAGGCGAAATTTTTCTTTAGAAAATAAAATAAACATGCTTACACAAAAAAATGATTGTTTACATATTTAAAAAAATCAGTAATTTATAAAGAAGTACTCAATAAGATTGGCGCAATGTATTATATAATCAGGAGTGAAAAAATGCGTAAATTTTGATCTGATAACTAAAGCCAAACTTAGCTTTAGAAAATTATTACAAACAAAAACATCATTTTTTTGATTGCACATCAAATTAATATTATAGCCGCTTTTTTAACATAAATAATAATGACAGAAATAGAACTTAACAAAATTGAAAAGAGAGCAAATGATGCTCGAAAAGGTCCTTGGAAATTATACATAGAAGGTCGCGACCATTTTTGCGGATCAATTTTATAATGGTGTACGAAGGAACTAAAGATGAGTTAAACTTTGAAATCACTGATGCAACAATTGAAGATTATGAGTTTATAGCAAACGCTCGGCAAGATATTCCAATGTTAATAAAAGAAATTCGCAGATTGAATTTAGTTATAAAAAGCAATAATGGTAACTGCAAATAACAGCATTTTGCTGATTTTAATGGGTTTGAAAATGTTCGTGTTTACAAATAAACATTGTTTTGACGTGCTAATCTCAACATGTTTTACTCAGCTATTGAAGGTCACTTACCAAACTTAAACCACAACTAAATGAGCGATTTTCGACCAGAAACATTCTTGCAATTCATAAAAAAAACAAAACCATATTGGTCATTGAAGATAATATGGGTTTCAGCATTTATGTTTTTAGCTTTTGTTTTCTTCTGGACTTACAAAACTGATTTAAATGCATTTTGGGGATATTTTATTTTTTGTATAGTTGCACTGCCATTACAGGCAGGATTTGCATATTGGCTTTCATATAAAATGTACCATTTAGGCAGAATAGCTTTCCTCGATTTGAATGACAAAGAATTAAAAATTTTCAATGATGTGAATGTATTTGTAAAGGGCTTTGATTTATTTTCAAAAAAAAAATTTTATGATCTGAATGTTAGCAAGCCAATCTACGACTTTGAGCAAGCAGATATTATATTTTCGAAAAAGAGTATAATATTGTTAGGAAAATCAAAAATATTTGGAACGATAACTTTTGCTTCTCCGGTAGAATTATTTACGTCAAAAGCGAAAACAACCATAGCCAACGCAAAACTGATAGATTGGTCTGATTCTGGAAAAAGATTACAAATTGAAATTATAGACAGTAACTACGATAAACCAATAAAAATAGAATTTAAACGTAATTATGAAGAAATAAAACCTTGGCTAACAAAGGTTTTTCAATAGTAAGGTAAGACTGCATAGTTCTTTATATATATTTTCATCCCCGCTTCGCAAACTCTCCTGACTTTGCGACAGTTCTAAAACAAATTAATTCCAGCGTCAACTGAGCTTACGAAAAACGCGATTTAAGCTCCCGCATTTAGAAAACAGGCTCCCGCAATCAGTCTTTTAGCACCCGCAAAAAGAAAACAGCCACCCGCAAAGAGTCTTTGAGCACCAGCGATCAGTCTTTAAGCACCAGCAAAAAGAAAACAGCCTCCCGCAAACAGTATTTAAGCAACGGCATACAGTGTTTAAGCACCGGCGTTCAGTATTTAAGCTTCCGCAAACACGCAACTGGCACCTGCAAAACGTATTTTAGCACCGGCAAGTAGAAAACAAATTCCGGCAAGTAGTATTTTAGCTCCAGCAAGTTAGAAACGAGCTCCCGCGAGTAGTGTTTTAGCTCCGGAAAAAATGTTAAAATTCTGCAGCAATTAAAACTCTACGCACTGCGAAATGGAATCTGTGTTTTCTTAACTAATACTTAACAACAACCTTCATTTTCCCCAAAACCTTAATCATTTCGTAAACTTCCCGTAAAAGCCTCACAACGTTCATGCTTCATTTTTGCAAAAATTAATTTTGTTTACAATGAAGAAAAAATACTTTTTAAGAACATTGTTGCCGGTAGCAGCTTTATTCCACGGTGCACTTTCCGGGCAGACATTGCTTCATTACTGGAATTTCAACAACAGCAGTTCACTCGCTGCGATCACCACGCCTACGGCTACCCTTCTCAATGGCTCCATAACCGCCACAGCAACCGGAACCTCAGGAACCGATACCTTCATCGATTTTGCAAACGGTACGAATCAGAATTTTAATATCGAAAACCTTAACGCGAGAAACGGTGATGTCTCGGGAACGCATTTGAGGTATAATTATCCTATCAACGGAAACATTCAGTTTTCCTTGCCCACGACTGGATACAGCAATGTCTTGGTGAAATTTACGACCAGAAGATCAGGTTCGGGTGCGGGAACGCAGTCGTGGTCGTATTCTTTAGACGGAACGACTTTCATTCCTTATCAGACGATTTCTCCGCAGGATGGCAATCCGCAGCTGATTACTTTTGATTTCTCAGCGATTGCAGGCGTTTCAAACAACCCGAATTTTAAACTTAAAGCAGAATTTGCCACCGGCGCCGGAGGAAATGTCGGAAACAACCGTTTTGATAATTTCACAGTAGATGCAACTGCACTTGGCGGACTGGATACAACGCCACCTACAGTTGCGTATCTTCCTGCCAATAATGTAATCAATGCATCTACAACCGTTAATCCTACGATTACCCTTAATGAAAACGTGCGTCTTATAGACGATTCTGCCATCACCTCTGCAAATGCTCAGACTTTGGTTGAATTAAAATTAAATAATGCTTCCGGTGCGGCCGTTCCTTTCACGACAACATTTGCCAATAACCAGATTACGGTAATCCCGACTGGCGGTTTGCTTCCAAATCAGGCATATTATCTGGCTTTAAAACCAAATGTTATCGAGGATTTCAGCAACAATGCACAGACTGCGGCGACGTCATCAGTATTTACTACAGCCGCGACAAGCATCTCTTTTGATAAAACATTAATAAAGGTAAATGAAAACGCAGGAACTGCAGCTTTAAAAATCAATATCAATAATCCTGCTGCCGCAACGGTGAATCTTGTGGTAAAACCGGCGAGTTTCAATACGGCGACAAATGCAGATTTTACGCTCGCTAGTCAGACAGTTACCATCACACCTTCTACTACAAGCATTACGTTAAATGTTCCGATCATTGACGATAATTTGCCTGAGCAAAGTGCAGAATATTTCGTAGTAAGCCTCGAAAATCCCGTAGGAGCAACACTTGGAACGAATACCGTTTCTACAATTTATATCATTGATAACGATAAACCGGCACCCGCTCCTACAAATCAGATTTCATTAAATTATATCGGAAGCTTTGATCCGTCTGGCAACAGCACAAGCTCTACAGAAATTGTGGTGCACGATGCTGCAACGCAGAGATTATTTACCATCAGTTCGCTCACGGATGTTTTTGATATTATAAATTTTGCAAATCCGCTTGCTCCTTCAGTAATTACGACCGTAAACATGCTTCCGTATGGTGGCATCACCAGCATCGCTGTAAAAAACGGAATTGTTGCAGTTGCTTCACCAAATGCCACCAATCTACAGGGGAACGGGTCAGTAGTTTTCTTTGACACCAACGGAGTTTTCCTGAAACAGGTAAGCGTGGGTGTACTTCCCGACATGATTACTTTCACACCAGACGGCACTAAAGTTTTGACGGCCAATGAAGGTGAACCAAATGACGCGTACACAGTTGACCCTGAAGGTTCGGTGAGTATAATCGATATATCGGGAGGGATTTCGAATCTTTCCCAGTCAAATGTGACAACGCTTTCTTTCTCACCTTTTAACGGGCAGGAAGCAACTTTAGCTTTAACAGGCGGAAGAAAAGTAAAATCTACAAGTACGCTTGCTCAGGATCTTGAACCGGAATATATTACGGTAAGCACCGACAGCCAGAAAGCATGGGTTTCTTGCCAGGAGAATAATGCGGTTGTAGAGATTAATTTAGCGTCAAAAACACTCGGCAGTATTTGGGGATTAGGCAAAAAAGACATGAGTCTTCCCGGAAATGGCTTTGATGCATCTGATAACAACGGCGAAATTCTGATTGCCAATTGGCCTGTGAAAACCTATTATAATCCGGATGCAATGGCATCTTTCAAGATCGGAAACACAACATATCTTGTGACTGCTAATGAAGGTGATGAGAAAGATCTTGGCGGCTTCAGCGAAAGAACAACCGTAGGTGCGACCGGATATACGCTGGATTCTGCCATGTTCCCAAATGCATCGGTTTTAAAAGCTTCGCATAATTTAGGAAGATTCAGAGTGACCAACGTTAACGGAAATACCGATGGAGATGCAGATTTTGAAGAGATCAATGCATTGGGTGCTAGATCATTTTCTATATTTAATTCTGATAATAAACAGATTGTTTACGACAGCGGAGATCAGTTTGAAAGATATATCGCTGCCAATCACCCGTTGATTTTCAATGCCGATAATGAAGCCAACGGTGCAAAAGTAAGAAGCCGCGCAAAAGGCCCGGAGCCTGAAGGCGTTACTTTAGGAACCATCGGAACACAGACTTATGCCTTTATCACTTTAGAAAGAACTGGCGGTGTAATGGTCTATAATGTGACTGATCCGAACAACGTGACTTTTACGGATTTTAAACATTCAAGATCAACGTCTGCTTTTGGTGGAGACAATGGCCCGGAAGGTATCACGTACATCCCAGCAGCAAACATGAATAACGGAAAAGGCTATGTGATCGTTGCCAACGAGATCAGCGGAACGCTGTCAATGTACGAAGTTGCCCTTGCACCAACTTTATCGACAGGAGAGATCAAAACCGAAAAAGCGAGTTTCAATATCTTCCCAAATCCTGTGAATAAAGGAAACACACTCTATTTCAATAGAGCAATGGGTTACGAACTGTATGATATGAGCGGGAAAATTCTTTCAAAAGAAAAAACTGCATTGACTATTGATACTTCAAAACTTACCACTGGCGTTTATCTGATGAAAACTTCAGAAGGTGAGGCAAAGCGGATCATCGTGAAATAATTTTTTATTTTTATCTTTATTCTTCAACGCTCCGGAAAAATTTCCGGAGCGTTTTCTATGTCTTAATAAAATTGAATCAGAATAAATACACCCTTTTCCGTAAATGTTCTGGATTTTTAAAAACTGAAGATAAAACATGCTGAAAATACATTCCTCTATATTCACAGTCTCGGCTCCGACAGGTACTCTTGAAAGATTTTCAATCCAAAAAGATTATTTAAAGATCAATTTGATTATGACTTTATTGAATGGAAAAATGACAGCAATATTTACAGGCTTTTAGATGAAGCCGAAGTCAAGTGGGAAAACGTCGAACATTCTGTTTTTGATAGGTCATTTTACGGTAGATAATTTCGCATATCAGCTTCGGAAAGAAGATTGAAGAAACAATTGCAGATTGATTTTACCCTAATATTAGTTTCTCAATTAAAGAAGTTTAAAAAACCTTTTGACAAAGTAAAATTAAAATAAATCACTGATAATCAAAGTCTCGTAAAATTTAACGAAAGTCTTTCAGCAATTGAAGAATATATTATTGAACAGAAAAATCAGATCAAATATCACGAAAACAAAAGCCGAATTTCAAACGAAATCCGGCTCTTATTTAAATTAAAAAAAGATCTTACTCTACACTCACCACCTTATCGATTTCAGGAGCGTGTTGTTTAATTGTTGTTTCCACACCGAGTTTCAGCGTAGAAAAATTAAGCGAACAGCCAGAGCAGTTGCCGAGAAGTTTTACATATACAATCTGATCTTTCACGTCGATCAGCTCGATGTCGCCGCCGTCCTTATTCAGAAAAGGGCGAATACTCTCCAGCGCATTCATCACCTTGGTGACCGTCTGCTCGTGTGTTATATTGATTTCCATATTTTATGTTTGTTTTAGAAAATTTCTTCCGAAATTTATTTTTTTGGCGAACAACCAGCCATGGTTGTGATTTTTACAGCTTCAGTCGGCGGAAGAAATTTGTTTCTTTCTACCAGACTTTCTATCATTTTTTTCGCAGTTTCGTTGTAGATATCTGCGATTTTCGAATTCTCCTGCAACGCTGCCGGTCGGCCAACATCACCTGCTTCGCGAATGCTCTGTATTAAAGGAATTTCACCTAAAATCGGAATATTCAAATCATCAGCAAGATACTGAGCACCCTGATTTCCAAAAATGTAATACTTATTATCCGGCAATTCGTCCGGTGTAAAATACGCCATATTTTCTATCAGACCTAAAACCGGAATATTAATACTTTCCATATTAAACATCGCGATTCCTTTTCTCACATCAGCCAGAGCTACATGTTGAGGCGTACTCACAATCACTGCCCCAGTTACCGGAACTTCCTGAATGATAGACAAATGAATATCACCCGTTCCCGGAGGAAGATCTATCAAAAGAAAATCAAGTTCACCCCAAGCCGCATCCCTGATCATTTGATTTAAAGCTTTTGAAGCCATCGGACCTCTCCATACCACTGCCTGATTGGCTCCGGAAAAATATCCGATAGAAAGCATTTTTACACCGTAATTTTCAATTGGTTTCATTAGGTTTTTTCCGTCAATTTCTACTGAAATCGGCTTCTGACCTTCTGTATCAAACATCGTCGGCACAGACGGCCCGTAAATATCAGCATCCAAAAGACCAACTTTAAATCCCATTTTTGCTAAAGTTACCGCAAGATTTGCCGCAACTGTGGATTTACCTACGCCTCCTTTACCAGATGCGATGGCAATAATATTTTGAATTCCCGGGATTTGTTTTCCTTTAATCTGACTCAACTGAACTTCAGTTGGCTCCGGAGAAACGATTTTTAATTTTAAATGAACTTCTTCACCAAATTCACTCGCAAAAGCCTGCTTCATCGCTGCTTCAAGCTTCTTTTTCTCGTGCATGGCAGGCGAATGTGCCGTCATGTCGATGTACACATCATTTCCCATCACCTGAAAATTGGTAACAAGATCATCTACTTCTATTTCTTTCAGAAAATCCTGAACTTTATCTTTAGTCAACATATACTCAAAATTGTCTACAAATTTACAGAAAATTTGCGGGTTTCTCCGCATCGAATGCCCCTATAGATAAATTCACTGACTGGCCGAAATTCGTTTGATTTATTTGAAATTTTAAATTGGAATTCTAATAATTTCTATAATTCCCGTGTTCTCATCAGCATGCGCTGAGAAATAAGTTTTTACAAAATCTTTCGGATCTTCAGTTTCCATTTTTGCCTGAATATCTCTGGCTTTATGCGATTTTAAGAGCTTCGTCCACGGATACGATTTTTTAATACCGATTACATAAATCAAAATCTCACCATCGGTGATCTTAAATTTAAGAAAATTCTTATCGCCGGTATTGATTTTTGCGGAAGAAACTTCTGTAATATGAAGTTTAAAAAAACGGTAACTGAAAAATAAATACATCCCGAAAACCCACGAAAGCATGATGCCGGAAAAAACCCATTGAAAAATGAAATATTCTGCAGTTTCAGGAAGGATGATGTAGTTTTTTAATAACTGAATTTTCAGGCTGATCGCAACGTCTGCCAGTATTTTCAGTCCAAATTTCGGAAGTACAATCAAAACGGCAATCTGCACAGCAAGTGCCACACAGAAAAGTGATGAATGTAGAAATCGGTTTAAATTTCTTTCACGGTCCGAAGGCTCAGGATTGGCCACTTTTTTTACCGTAAAATATAGCATCAGCGGAAAAAGCAAAAGCATTAAACCTTTCAGCAAAGGATCGTCATTGTAATTCCAGATGTACGTGATCACAAAGGAGATCAGCAACATCAGGGCAGTATATTTATAATTGATAATGAAAAAAAAGGGAAGACCGGAAACGTCTTTTTTTGATTTTTCTTTGGAAGGAAAAACTTTTTTCAGATCATATTCAAGTGCAGAATTTCCGGTATGCCGCAGTTGCGGAACTTCAATTTTTTCCGGCAAAAAATCGGTAAGGTGACCAAAAGCGCCACCACCGCCGGATGTTATAAAATGCCTGATAAACCCTTCTGGATTTCCATCTTTTGAACTCAGTTCGTAGTGCGAATAATGATGAATGTCGCCCGTAAGCACGACATCAAATATCAGTTCTGAGCTGTTTTTATGATTTTTCGCGGTCTGGCAAAGGCTTCGGACAATAAATTCTAAACTGTCCATTCGCTGCCGCCGTTTGGCACGGTCCTTAAAGCTGTAATTGTACCAATAAGGTTCTGCAACAACCAATATCGCGTGATTTTTCTTATTTTGAGAAGAAATTTCCTGTACGTATTTCACAAAAAAATCAAGCTGCGGAATATCAATATCACCCAAAAGCTGATTATCAACACCAAATAAATGCACATTCTCGCGCAGTTTATAAGCAAAATAACTTCGGTTTTGCACCGTTTTGTAATTTCCGATTCTACATTTCTGACACATTAAACGAAAAAAAGCAGTCAGACCATCGTACCAATCGTGATTACCCGGAGTCGCAACGATAATGGGATTTTTATCGCTATTATCCGGCGACACAAATCGCAGCGGACCTTTAAAACGGTCCCGGTAATTGTCTTCTGAACCGGCAGGATATACCAGATCTCCACCAATGACGAGGGCGTCACCACGTTTTAAATCAATACTTTTATCTTGATTTTCACCCTTTGTAAGATTTGGAAAGCAATATTCAGGTCGTGTCAGATGATAAAAAACCGTTGTCGTCGGATCAAAACCGTCGCCTGTATCAGCAATGTAATCAAACCAGAATTCGTCTACAGACTGATTAGCAACATTGTCTATCAGCTCCCGACCGCTGTCTTTTCCCATCGCCGTCTGCACTTCCCTTTTATCGATGATGGAAAGAATGTCTCCGGAAAGAGAAACACGCCGAAAGGTATTGATAAGTCCGGAAAAATCAAACCATTTCACCGGCATCTGTGGTTTAAAAAAATAACTGAGATGGTAGTTTTTTCCACGCGAAATTTCCTGTTGCGGAGCGGACGATGCACGATGATTGTCTACAAAATAAGCGACGATGAAAGCTGCCGCGACCGCGAGCAAAATATAGAGTAAAATCATGACAGATTATTTTTGAGTAGGTTTGCCCAAAGTGCGCACATTGAGCATTTTTTTTAGCATATCAAACCAGAAATTCGATCCCAGACTTACCGCCAAAGCCGTAAGAAGAAAACCAAAAATCTTAAGCATCAACGACGAAAAATCATTTTTCATGTTAAAATTTTTCAACGTCAGGTTGTTGCTTTCATAGCCGAGCAGATTGTGCGAATCGACAAGCAGATTATCATACTCTTTGGCGATTTTTGCATTCAGAGAATCTTTTGAAACCTTGGCTGAAGCAGGAACTTCAGGATTATTCTTAATGTAATTCTCAGCCGACTGCACCATTTCTGTTCGGAGTTTTTCGTCATTGTTCAGCTTATCAATAATTCTCAGTGTATCGCCGTTGACGCCAATTGCGATGAAAAAGCCAAGGAAAATTAGCGTATACTGAACCTTTCTTGAATACCATGTATTCGCGCGCTGCATACATTCCTCAAACCAATGGCACATTTCTGTTTTAAAATTTTCAATACTGCCTTTCGACTTTTCAACCAGAAAATTGAGATGTTTTTTTGTGTCTTTAGAAAGCGATGCTTTGTCGATTTTCTCTTTAATAACGCTTAGTGACTCAGTGAATTCGCCATTATTGATAAACGTAAGAAAAGTCGTGTAAAAATCTTCATTCCGCATATAACTCGGCAGTTTTGAGTTTTTACCGGAAAATATCTTGTTTAAAAATTCAAAACCGGAAACATCATCACCGAGAAAAAGCACCAGAGGCTGAAGATAAAAAGCATTAATCTGCTGCGGATTTTCATCTTTATTGAACAGCATTTTCTCGATCGTTTTTTTAAGCTGAACCCCGCGCAGACGCATAAAAGTGGAAATCATTTCCATCAAAACCATTGCGAAAATACTGAGCAGAAGATAGACGAAGATCAGCCCGATGGCGACTTCGATAAGTTTGAAATTCATGGTGTTGTGTTTTTATTAGTTTACTTCAAATGTATCAAAATAAATTACTGCAAATCATGTTTTCTGAACGAAAAATTGCAACACTTTTAACAAAAGCATTCAGGCATTTCGTGACCCGCATAAAAGATGTATTTTTGTTGAAATCTGTTTTAAAAACTTCATGACAAAGATTTTTTATATGAACTCTAAAAAATTTACCCTTTTACTGATTTTGCTTTCGCTTAGTTTTCAGGCTCAGAATTTTTCGAAATATGTTAATCCGATGATCGGAACCGGCGGTCACGGCCACACCTTTCCTGGCGCAATAGTTCCTTTCGGCATGGTGCAGCTTTCTCCGGACACCAGAATCGACGGAAGCTGGGACGGCTGCAGCGGTTATCATTACTCAGATTCTGTGATTTACGGTTTTTCGCATACGCATCTCAACGGAACCGGCGTGTCGGATTACGGCGACATTATGCTGATGCCAACCATGGGAAAAGCAGGTCTGACGCCGAAAGAATATTCATCATCATTTTCGCATAAAAACGAAAAAGCAACGGCAGGATTTTATTCGGTAAAGCTTGACAAACACAATATTGATGTACGTCTGACGACCACCAAGCGCGTGGGTTATCATGAATATACGTTTAACAAAGCCGGAACAGCCAATATTATTTTAGATCTGAATCACCGCGACAAACTCCTTGACGGTGAAATTAAGGTTATTGATGATAAAACCATTGAGGTTTTCAGAAGAAGTGAAGCCTGGGCAACGAACCAGTATATTTATGCGAGAATTGAGTTTTCAAAACCGATGCCTTGGAGCAATAGTGTAAAGGGAACAGATAATCCGAAAATAGGAATTATCACGGAAGAAGCTACAACACTCCAGATGGTATTTTCAAATAAAGTTAAAAAAGGTGAAAAAATTCTGGTAAAAGTTTCAATTTCTCCTACAGGTTACGAAGGCGCGGCCAAAAATATGCTGGCGGAAGGAAAATCAAATAATTTTAATGAAATCCAGAAACTGGCAGTTGCCGACTGGGACAAAGAGCTTTCTAAAATCGAAGTTAAATCTTCCGACAAAGACAAGCTGAGCGTTTTCTACACGGCACTTTACCACGTGTTCACACAGCCCAATATCAATATGGATGTTGACGGGAAGTACCGTGGCAGAGACAATAAATTTTACATAGCCAAAGGTTTCGAATACTATACAGTTTTTTCTCTTTGGGACACATTCCGGGGAGCGCATCCGCTGATGACGCTGATCGACCGTAAAAGAACGGCAGATTTTATCAACACGTTCATCAAACAATACGAGCAAGGTGGCAAACTTCCGGTTTGGGAACTCGCTTCCAACGAAACCGAATGTATGATCGGATATCACTCGGTTTCTGTGATTGCTGATGCAATGGCGAAAGGCATTACAGGTTTCGATTATGAAAAAGCTTTTGAAGCTTCAAAAAAATCAGCGATGCTCGATATTTTTGGTTTGAATGCTTATAAACAGAATAATTTCATCAGCATCGATGACGAACATGAGAGTGTTTCAAAAACTGTTGAATATGCTTATGATGACTGGTGTATTGCGCAGATGGCGAAAATTTTAGGTAAAAAAGAAGATTACCAATACTTCATGAAGCGTTCGCAAAACTGGAAAAATCTCTACAACCCCAAAAACGGATTTATGCAACCGCGCAAAAACGGAAACTGGCTGGAGCCTTTTGAGCCTCGCGAGGTAAACAATAATTACACTGAAGGAAACTCGTGGCATTATTCGTATTCGGTGCAGCAGGATATTCCCGGACTGATTGCTGCGCATGGCGGAAAAGAAAAATTTGAACAGTTTATCGATGCAATTTTTGCAGCTCCTGACAAAACAACGGGACGAGAACAGGTCGATATTACAGGATTGATCGGACAATATGCGCAGGGAAATGAGCCAAGTCATCACATCGCGTATCTCTACAATTATGTAGGAAAACCTGAAAAAACAGACGCAAAAATTAAGTTTATTCTTGATAATTATTATAAAAACTCGCCTGACGGACTTATTGGAAACGAAGACTGCGGACAGATGAGCGCATGGTATATTTTGAGCTCGATGGGAATTTACGCCGTGACACCTGGCTTGCCCGAATGGCAGACGACTACGCCATATTTTGATGAAGTAAAAATTCATCTGGAAGACGGAACGACAAAAGTGATTACCAAAAATACTTCCCGCGAAATGCTTAAAACGTTAGGTTTTGAAAGCGCAAAAGCCTTTAAATATTTTAAATATGACGAACTCACTGCATCGCCGGTGATCGCGGCACCGAGAATTTTTGATCTGAATACATCCGTAGAAATTACACCGCTGAATCCTTCAGATAAAATTTATTACATGACTTTGGATGAAGATGATGCGAATGTGAGAAAGACTTTCAAACCATATAAAGGTCCTTTTACAATCGCAAAAACCACTCAGATCGCTGCATACGCAGAGCGAAAGGGAGAGAAAAGTTCGGTCGTACACGCCAACTCAAACCGCAGACCGAATAACTGGGATATTAATGTGGTTTCAAAAGCGACTCCTCAATATACAGCAAGCGGAAATCTTTCTTTAATCGATGGTATAAACGGCGATGCGAACTGGAGAAAAGGCGAATGGCTCGGTTATCAGGGGCAGACTTTTGAAGCGGTGATTGATATGAAGTCACCTCAGCAGATCAGCAATATATCTTCGTCGTATCTGCAGGACAGCCGGGCGTGGATTCTGATGCCGAAAAAAGTGGAATATTGGGCAAGCATGAACGGCAAAGACTATGTTTTGTTGAAAACGGTGGAAAATTCACTCGATGCTAAAGATGAAACAGTTCAGGTAAAAGATTTCCCGGCAGAAATTCTTCCGACGCAGGCGCGATATATTAAGGTGAAAGCCTATCATTACGGAAAACTTCCTGAATGGCATCAGGGAGCGGGCGGCGATGCTTATATTTTTGTGGATGAGATTTCGGTGAAGTAATTTTCTGCAAAAATAAAAAGTCCTCTTTCGTTTGAAAGAGGACTTTTTTATGGATTAAATTTCATCACATTCTGACCAGTTGAGCGGTTCTGGTAAAGACTGATTTGAAAACTCTATGTGAATCACTCTTCTTTTCTTTCCGTTTGTTGTGCGGTTTGAACCATGAAGAAGCAACGGTTTCATAATCATGATTCCGCCGCTTTTTACGGAGCAGATTTCTTCGGTTTCAATATTCCAGTCGATGGTTTCCGGCCGGTAAATGCCTTTTGCGTGTGATTTCGGAATGACCTTCAAAGCACCATTTTCTCCGTCGGTATCGTCGAGATGAATTCTTATGGTAAAGTTATTTTCAAGAATTTCTAAAGGTGGCTGAACGGCAAACTGATTCTGCTTGGTCGTCCACGGTCCGAAGTTTTCCAGATTAACTTTTTTATCGACAGAAATCGTTAAATCCTGATGATATGCAACATACCAGTTTGATTTTTCAGGCTTGTCGAAGTAAATGCTTTTCACAACGAAATAATCTTCGCCAGAGATTTCGCTGATGATCTGTTTTAAATTTTCATTAAAAATCAAATCTTTCACTTCCGGAATTTCCTTTAAAAACTGACGTATCGCAAAAAGATCTTCCGACTTTCTGAATGTATCTTTTGAAGTGTCAATATTCTGAATAACTTCTGAAATTTTTGCAATTTCTGAATCAGAATATATGTTTTCTAGAATGGTAAAACCTTTTTCGATGACCTCATTTTTATGTGGATTTAAATTGGTCTGCATAGCTAAAAGTTTGCAAAATTTTTATGTTATGTGAAATCTAAAACAGAAGATCACTTCCCTAGCCCCGATTGAAACGAAAATCCTTTTTTGAAAAAAAAGATCGAAGTGGAAAGCGGGAATAAGCTCCTAAAAAAGGTCAAACAGAAATTTACTGATGATCTTGTTTAATTTATCTACATATCTCCTCCATGGTTATCCAGCTGCCCTTCCCATTTTGAAACGGCTGAGGTGGCGAGCGCATTACCGAGAACGTTGGTCATGCTTCGGCCCATGTCACAGAAATGGTCGATCGGTAAAATCAACGCGATGCCTTCCGGAGGAATACCAAACATTGAACACGTCGCAACGATGATTACCAGTGATGCGCGAGGAACTCCGGCGATACCTTTTGATGTCAGCATAAGCACCAAAAGCATCGTGATCTGCTGCCCAACAGTCATTTCGACACCGTATATCTGCGCAATAAAGATGGATGCGAAAGTCATGTACATCATACTTCCGTCGAGGTTAAATGAATATCCTAGCGGAAGAATGAAAGAAACTACGCGGTTGTTACAGCCGAATCTTTCGAGCTCTTCAACCAGTTTTGGGAACACTGCTTCCGAACTTGTCGTGGAAAATGCAATGAGTAAAGGTGATTTTATTCTTCTTAATAATTCAAAAAGCCGGTTTCCTAAAATTAAATATCCAACCAGCAGTAAAACAAGCCAGAGAATGGCAAGTGCAAAGAAGAAATCCCGTAAGTAAATAGCGTAAACGGTAAATATTTTAAATCCATTAAGGGCGACGACCGCAGCGATTGAACCCAAAACGCCAAGTGGCGCAACCCACATAATGTAGCCTACCATTTTTAAAATCGCGTGTGCGATGACATCAAATATTTTAATAACAGGCTGAGCATAGTCGTCACCAAGATTCGCCAAAGCGACGCCGAACATTATGGAGAAAACCACAATTTGAAGCACTTCATTCGTTGCAAAAGCTTCAAATAAACTTTTCGGGATGATATGTTTTACGAAATCTTCGAGAGAAAAACCTTTACTTGTTTTCAGGAGTTCTTCAGCTGATGCAGCATCCTGAATCGGGAGCTTTGTCACATGGCCGGGCTCCAGCCAGTTTACCAGAATCAAACCGATGAAAAGCGAAACAAGCGATGCTGTGATAAACCAAAGCATAGCCTTCGTTCCTACCCTGCCGATCATTTTGATATCGCTCATCTTCGCAATTCCCACCACAAGTGTTGTGAAAACAAGCGGCGCAATAATCATCTGCACCAGACGGATAAACACCGTACCGAGAAGTTTAATATTGTCGCTGAACGGTTTTGCACTTTCCGGATACTGAAGATGTACAATGCCGCCAATCCCAACACCTATCAGCAGCGCCACAATGATGGCGATAAATAGCTTATTCTGACCTTTCATAAATTTAATGTATAGCCACAAATATAATCTTTTTCTGTTTTCGAGTCTCCATATGAACCTTTGTACCGATTATGGTATCTGGAATATTATTTGCCATCAAAATCCGCAAAAATAAAAGGTGCAGAATTTGCTGTGCAGTTGTTATTAAACTTGATTACTAACATTCAACATCAAAAAAATTCTATTATGAAAAAAACTATCGCAATGGCCGCTATGGCAATCGCAGTCTCTTTCGGATCGGTTTCATGTAAAAAAAACGTGTCTGATGCCGACCTGCAGACACAGGCGACAACGGTGATGACGGCAAACCCGAATGCATCTGTGGAGATCAAAGAAGGTGTTGCCCATTTGCAGGGAACATTTGCTGACCAGGCTGCCAAAGATGCTGCCATCAAGCAACTGAAAGAAATTAAAGGTGTAAAAGACGTACACGATATGTCGACCATAGCAGCACCGATGACTGCAACTGCGCCGGTTGAAACAAATTCGACAGCAGATCCTATGGTTCAGCAAAAAGTACAGGATGCCGTGAAAGATTTTCCGAATGTGAAAGTGGAAACCATCAATGGTGAACTGACAATAACAGGAAATGTATCGCAGCTTCAGGCAAGAAAAATCAAAGAATCTGTGGATGCTTTGAAAGTGGGAAAAGTAAACTACAATTACACCGTAAAATAATCTAAGATGAGCACATTACAGGACAAATATTCGAGCGTAGTATCTGCCGCGCAAAATGCAGAAGTATCAAATCTTCAGGTACAGGAGCAGGACGGAATTTTATACATTTCCGGTCACGCTTCCAACACCGCTGCTAAAGATGCAGTGTGGAATGCCTTAGGCGCCATCGACTCCAGCTATTCGGCGTCAGACATTAATATCGATGTACAGGTTGCCGGGCTGTCGGCTGGTGCAACGCTTACCATTGCAACCGAAGATTCTAATCTGAATATCAGACAGGAACCTTCTACAGATGCTGCCGTAGTCGGAAAAGCGACCAAAGGCTCTACCGTAACTTTGGTTGAACAGACCTCCGACGACTGGTGGAAAGTGAAAACTGCAGACGGAAGCGAAGGTTACGCCTACTCAAGATATCTGAGAGCATAATTTTAGTTTAAGTTAAAATAACAATCCCTGAAAGATGATTCTCTCAGGGATTTTTTATGGATTAAATGAAACCTATTTCGAACCCTTTGCCGATTTTACCAGTTCGTTGATCTGGGCATAAATATCATTGTAAGGCGGCACATTTTTCATCGCTGTGAGGAAACTCAGATACGCTTTTAAATTCTGCTCAAGACTTTTGCGGATGGAAGAAGCACTGTCGGTCTGGCGCAGTTCGGCATTGGCGGTTAACTGTTCGGCAATCGCCGTTTCAAAATCCTGCTGAAGCGTTTTCATTTCGTTAAAAGCGGTCTGCAGGGAAAGCAACGCGAGTTTCTGCGTATTGGCAGGAAGCTCAAGTTCCTCTATAAGCTTTTTCATCTGGGCGCTTTGCGACGAATAACTCTGGCGGTCGAGATCCAAACCATATTTTACGAAAACCTGATACAGATCTTCCGCTTCCTGAAAATGCGGCACCGATTCAAGCTGGCGGTGACCGTTCAGAAAAGCCTTCATTTTGCTGTACAGGGCATCCCGCGCATCATCGGCGGCGGCCACATCTTTTCCTTTTCCGCTGTACGTCTGTTTAGAATACACGGCATCATACGCGTTATACTCAGCTTCAATTGCAGTAAGCAGCGGATGATTGGCCAGCACCGGATATGTCGCGGAATCAGAAGCCTGCAAAATTCTGTTGGTAAGCGTTGCAAGGTCTTTGGTTTTGAGTTCAGATAATGTAATTTTCATATGATAGAAGTTCTTTTATTGTTGATTATATTAAAAATACGCCATTCAAATATAAATAAAATACCTTTTGATCTCAAACATTCTGTTTGAACAAAAAAAGATTTCCCGGAAAGCCCAAACAACGGTGTTTGTGATCAAACAGAAAACCGGGAAAGAACAAACAGGGTTGTTTGCGATCAAATGGAAATGCCGGAGGGGAAACAAGGGTGTTTTTAATGAAATGGATTTTTGTTTTTTGAACTTATGGTTTGCCATAAATTTATGTTAGTTGGAATTGTATATTTGAAACTTAGATAATCTTACTTTGAACCGAGAGAAAAATAGAAACTTCAAATAATATGTGATATGAAAATATTTCAATTCATTCTACTTCTGGTTATTGCCAGTTTAAATGCGCAGACAAGAGATGCCAGTGATTTTTTCGAAACTTTTCAAGTATATAGAAAAGTAAATAATGTATTATCTTTTATTGAAAAGTCAAATACAATTTTAATAAACGAGTATGAAAAATCTGTTATTTATGCTTTAGTTACGCCAATGCATGAGAAAGCTTTTGTAATCAGTTTAAAAAATCAAATGCCTACGAAATATATCAAACAACTAAAATGTTTTAAAATTAATGATAATAGGTTTATGGTATTTCTTGACAGATCGGATGAGAATTTTGGAGAAAACGAAATGTATAAAAAGAATTTTGAAATTAAAACGAATGAATTAGTTCCTTGCGACTATTTGTTTAAAAAGCTAAAAGAAAATAAACTGCCGAAAATTCCTGAAAACGTTTTTGCATACTCTATTTTTGAGGAAACTTTTGTTTATTTAGAAGACTTAGCTACATTTGATGCATTACAATATTTAGAAATAGAGTATGATCTGAATAGAACAAAATGATATTTGCATAATTAAGGAAACTTTCCACGCTGGCTTGAGCATATTGCTCGTGCTCATTGCAAAGCGGTAGCGAGCGTGACGCTCGCGCCTGCGGAAGAAATCTATACTAAAAGACCAGAAGAAATCCGGTCTTTTTTTATTTCAAAACCGCTGCTCAAACGATTAAATCTGTACATTAGCGGGAAAGATTTTTTATGAAGACTGCATTTTTATTTATCTTCCTCATGGTATTCGGAAACGCGCAGACGACGCCACCCGATACTTTCGTGAAGGATAATTTTACCAAACAGGAATTTTACATCCCAATGCGCGACGGTACCAAACTTTTTACCATCGCCTACATCCCAAAAGACATTTCGAAAAATAAAAAATATCCGTTCCTGATGCAGCGAACCTGCTACAGCATTGCACCGTACGGCGAAAACGAATACCGCAGAGCGCTCGGCCCAAATAAATACCTGATGCAGGAGAAATATATTTTTGTGTTTCAGGATGTGCGCGGCCGCTACATGAGCGAAGGTACGTTTACCAACATGACGCCGCAGGTAGATCACAAAACCAAAAAAGACGTCGACGAAAGTACAGATACGTACGACACCGTCGATTATCTCGTGAAAAACATCAAAAACAACAACGGAAAAGTCGGGCAATACGGAACGTCTTACCCGGGATTTTATACCGCAGTCGGTGTTTTGGCGCAGCATCCGGCGCTGGTGGCTTCTTCGCCACAGGCTCCGATCTCAGATTTCTGGAATGATGATTTTCTGCACAACGGAAGATTTATGCTCGGGTATTTCAGAACGTTTCCTGTTTTTGGTGTACAGAAAACAAAGCCTGAAACAAAAGCCTGGTACAGCGATTCTATGGTGAAAGTGCAGTCGGAAGACGGTCTGAAATTTTACCGCGAAATGGGAACTCTGAAAGACGGTTATGAGAAATATTATAAAAACAATTTCTTCATGACCGAGATTATGGATCACCCGAATTATGATGAATTCTGGCAAAAAAGAAGCCTTTTGCCACATCTGAAAAATGTATATCATGCGGTGATGACGGTCGGCGGCTGGTTTGATGCAGAAGATCTTTCCGGTCCGCTGAACATTTACAAAACCATCGAAAAAACCAGTCCGAAAGCCAAAAACACGATCGTGATGGGACCGTTTTCTCACGGTGCGTGGGCGCAGGAGCAGGGAAAACATTTTCATAATGAAATTTATTTCGGTGACAGCATCGCGACCTATTATCAAAAGAACCTCGAAACGAAATTTTTCAATCATTATCTGAAAGGCGATACCAAAAAAGATGCGGGTTTGCCGGAAGCGATGATGTACGATACCGGCGCGAAAATGTGGAGAGAATTTGCTTCTTATCCGCCGAAAGAAGCTAAGAAAGTAAGTTTTTATTTAGCTGATAAAACATTAAAAAATTCAGCAGGAAATGGTGTTTCAGAATATTACAGCGACCCGAACAATCCGGTTTTGAGCTCAGATAATCTTAAAGATTTTAACGGTTTTACGCCAAGAAATTACATGTCGGAAGATCAGCGTTTCGCAGAAGGCAGACCGGATGTTTTAACGTTCACAACAGATGTTTTAACGGAAGACATGACTTTTGCGGGAGAAATTATGGCGAAATTAAATATCGCTTCGTCATCTACTGACGCAGATTTTGCTGTAAAACTGATCGACGTTTATCCCGAAGATTTCAAACCTGAGCAGAAAAAAGACGGAGTTCTTTACGGAAATTATCATCAGATGGTTCGCAGCGAAATCATGCCTGCAAGATTCAGAAATTCACGAGAAAAAGCAGAAGCTTTGGTTGCGAATCAGAAAACGCCGGTGAATTTCAGACTACAGGACGTGATGCATACATTTAAAAAAGGACATAAAATTCAGGTGCAGATCAGCTCAACATGGTGGCCGCTTTTCGCGATCAACCCTCAGAAATTTATGGAAAACCCGAATTACGCAACGAAAGAAGATTACACAAAAGCGTTCATTAAAATCTTTGGCGACAGTTCGCTGGAAGTGGATGTTTTGAAATAAAGTTGACGGTTGACTGTAAGAGTTACGATAAAAATTAGCGGCAGAATGTGTCGCTTTTTTTATTTTTCAATCGTTCGGAAGGTGAGATTGATTCTCGGTGAATCTACTTTCTTTGTAGGCGGAAGGCGGTGCAGCCAGTGTTTCTGTGTTTCACCTTTCATCACCAGCAGACTTCCGTTTTCAAGATGAATATCGATCCGTTCGCACGTGGCTTTATGTTTAAAGGAAAACTTTCTTTCCGCGCCAAAACTTAAAGACGCAATCGCACCATTGTTCTTCAGATCTTTTTCGCCATCGCTGTGATATGCCATGCCTTCGCTGCCGTCGTGGTATAGATTCAGCAGGCATGAATTGTATGTTTCGCCCGAAACTTCTTCGCACTTGTGTTTTAATGCTGATAATTCCGGAGTCCAGAGTTTAGCTTTTTTGGTGCGTTTGGAATAGGTGTATTCGAATTCCTTTGCGCCAAACCATGCGACTTTTCTTTTGGTGTAAATCAGTTTTCCGAAAATCACGGCTTCATCAAATTCCCAGGGAATGTCATTCATTAAATACTGAAAATAAAACGCGCATTCAGCATCCGAAAAAATCTTACCGTAATAGTCTGCCGTACCTTCTTTCGGAAGAATATTGAAAGGAAAATGGTGATCGTCGTCAAAAAGGTTTTGCATTGCTGTTAAAATTGGAAATTCAGAATAATTTATTCTAATCCTGAGCTAAAACATTGATCTGCAATTCTCCTGAATAATGCAGGTAAAACAAAAATTTATGACTCACATCAGTAAAATGGTAATAAAAAAAATCACTGTCGCGCTGTGTCAGATGAAAAAAATGAAGTAAAAACTCGGTAAAAGATTCTGAATCAACAAGAATTCCTCCGTTAAATTTCTTTTCAATACCATTCGATTCAAAATAACCTAGCGTTTTTGTCAAATCTTTGAATACCTTTTTTTTATAGTTTTTTGAAATCCAAGGCTGATTGGTACCGTTGAAAAATAAAAGTTCTTTAATTTTTAAATCTTTAAAAATTACGATGATGTCTTTAATTACATTTTTTGGTGCATTTATTTTCGGCTTAACCCAATACGACGAATGAGTTTCAGGATGCCAAATAATATCTCTTTTCTTCTTCTCATCAAATTCAAACAATGGAAAATTGCGGTATTCAATTAGACAGATGTCACGCTTCTTTATTTTAATCATAGCTTTATTATTAGAGAAATTTAGCACTTTCCCACCCGATCATCAGCTCCTTTCTTTCACTTCCCCACATATAACCACCAATTTTTCCGGAAGCCTGAATAACGCGATGGCAGGGAATAATAAACGCAACCGGATTACTGCCAATGGCTGTTCCCACTGCTCTGGAAGCTTTTGTATTTCCAATTTGATCTGCTATTTTACCGTAAGTTGACAGTTTTCCCATCGGAATATTAAGTAAACTTTCCCAGACTTTGAGCTGGAAATCGGTACCTTTCAAATGAAGCTTAATGTTTTGAGGATTCGTCCAGTCTTTTGAAAAAATCGATAATGCACTTTGCTGTAATTCATTTTCCTTTTCAAAAAAAGATGCACTGGGAAATTTATTATGTAAATCTCTCAATGCATTTTCTTTATCTTCGTCGAAAGCCATGTAGCAGATTCCTTTATCAGTCGAAGCCACGATGATTTTGCCAAACGGACTTTCAGAAAAATGATAATCTATAGTCAAGTTTCTGCCACCGTTTTTATATTCTGCAGGCGACATGCCTTCAATTTTCACAAATAAATCGTGCAGCCTGCTGCTGCTTGAAAATCCGGTTTCTAAAGCGGCATCAAATAAAGTCGCCTTATCTGAAAGAAGACTTTTCGCATGTTCTAAACTTAAAAACTGTAAAAACTTTTTCGGACTCGTTCCTGCCCAGTTAGTAAACAGTTTCTGAAAATGCGCCGGACTCAAATGAACTTGTTCTGCCACTTCATCCAAATTGGGCTGAAGTTTAAAATTGCTGCGGATATATTGTATCACCTTTGCAATTCTGTAATAATCAATTTCGTCTTGTGCAGTCATTTCTCTCAGTTTAATCTCACAAATTTCAGCATAAAAACTCAAAAGAAAAATCCGTTTCCTGCGGAGTTTTAATCTCTGTTGATGTGATAATACGCCAGCATTTTATAATACAGTTTTGCCGCTAAAAATGCACTTGGTTTTGAATACGCAGAATCCATCAGCTCAACAATATCGAAAGCAACCACATTGCATTTTTCGAAAACTTTTCTCAGCAATTCTAAAGTTGGATACCACTGCAATCCGCCTGGTTCCGGCGTTCCCGTTGAAGGCGCAATAGAAGGATCAAACGCATCCAAATCGATGGTGATGTACACGTTTCCTGAAACTTTTTCCAGAACATCATTTACCCAGTTTTCATTATTGGCGATTTCGTGGGCAAAAAACACTCGTCCTTCCGGCAAATATTCAACTTCTTCCACATCCATAGAACGTATTCCTACCTGAATTAAATTATGCTTCTGATTCGCCTCGAAAACCGCACATGCGTGATTGGAAGTGGAACCGTGAAACTCCGGACGAAGATCAGTATGCGCATCCAGCTGAAGAACAGTCAAATTTTCAAATTTCTCTCCCACCGCACGAATCGAACCGATAGAAACCGAATGTTCTCCACCAAAAAGGGTGAAAAGTTTATCAGTCGCCAAAAGCTCTTTAGTTTTCTGGTAAACAGCTTCCGTCATCGCTTCCGGAGTTGAATTTTCAGAGATTTCACCAGCCATATAAACACCTTCCAGATAAGGTTCTGTTCCGGTTTCGATGTCATAAAGTTCCATATTTTCGGAAGCATCAAGAAACAGTTCCGGACCTTTGTCGGCACCTTTTCCCCACGTTGAGGTTCCGTCGTACGGTACAGTGATCAAAACTACTTTTGAGTTTTCTAATGAAGCATTTTCTTCGGGAATTCCTGCGTATGTTTTCATAATTTGATTTAAAATGTAAGATTTAAATATTTTCTCCAAATATATGAAGAACTTCGAAAAAAGCGGGAAACTCAATCTTAAGCGATGATTTTTATTTTAAATTTAAAAGAAAAATTCAGATTACTGAAATCATACATTCTGCATGAATTTCCTTCTTAATTCCTACCTTTACGAAAACTTTTTATGGCACTTAAAGCGGTACTTTTTGATATGGATGGCGTGATTGTAGATACCGAACCGCTTCACCGGAAAGCATATTTTAAAACTTTTGCAGAGCTCGGAATTGAAGTTTCTGAAGAACTGTACAATTCATTTACCGGCGCATCCACCAAAAGAGTTTGTGAAATACTTATTGCGCAATTTCATTTAAAACAAACCGTTGAAGAAATTACGGCGATTAAGAGAGACCATTTTAAAGATTATTTTTATCACGATGAAACGTTTGACCTGATTTTAGGGGTAAGACAACTTATCGAGCATTATTTCAATCACGGCATCAAACTTATCGTAGCATCATCCGCAAGTATGACCACGATAAATATGGTTTTTGATAAATTTAAACTTGAAGACTATTTTGGCGGAAAAATTTCCGGAGCCGATCTCACAGAATCAAAACCTGATCCCGAAATTTTTCAATTAGCCGCAAAAATGGCCGGCGAACCCATAAAAAACTGCCTTGTCATTGAAGATTCCACCAATGGTATAATTGCCGCTCACCGCGCCGGAATTTTCTGCGTTGCCTACAAAAGTCCGCACACGCACAATCAGGATTACAGTATGGCAAATATGATTGTCTCCGATTACTCTGAACTGGAAGTTGAGAAGATTGCCAAGTTTTTTTAAGCAAAACCAGCTCTCAAAATTATGAGAGCTGGTCTATATTGTTTGATTACTTTTTTACGATTCTTAGAGCAATAAACTTAATAACCTAAAATCTTCAAAATATCTTCCGGTTCCTGCTTTTCTCTAAAAATCTCATACTGAAACTCACCATCTTCATCTTTCTGAATCAAAACGTGTCTTGGCTGAGGCATTAAGCAATGATGCACTCCACCATATCCACCAATCATCTCCTGATATGCGCCGGTATGGAAAAACCCGATGTACAAAGGTTTTGTATCATTAAAAACCGGGAGATAAATTGCATTGGTATGTTGTTCAGAATTGTAATAATCGTCTGAATCACACGTCAATCCACCAAGAAAAACGCGTTCGTAAGAATCTTCCCAACGGTTGAGTGGCAACATGATAAAGTGACGAGAAATTGCCCACGTATCAGGAAGTGTGGTCATGAAAGAAGAATCAATCATATTCCATTTCTCACGGTCATTCTGACGTTTCTGAGAGATGATTTTATAAAGATTTGCGCCGCTTTCTCCGACAGTGTAACTTCCGAATTCGGTGTAGATATTCGGTTCCTCCACACCTTCTTCTTCACAGAACTTTTTGATCTGAGAAACGATTTCATCAATCATATACTGATAATCGTAATCAAAATTCAAAGAAGTTTTAATAGGAAAACCACCGCCAATATTCAGTGAATTTACTTCGGGTGCAATTTTTTTCAAACGTGCATATACACGAAGACATTTGTATAATTCATTCCAGTAATACGCAGTGTCTTTGATTCCTGTATTAATGAAAAAATGCAGCATTTTAAGCCTTGCATTCGGATGTTCAGCAATTTTCTGACTGTAATACGGAATAATATCGCGGTAACCGATCCCAAGTCGCGAAGTGTAAAATTCAAACTTCGGTTCTTCTTCAGAAGCGATTCTGATTCCGATGTCGAATGTTGTATCGATACTTTCTGTCAGTTTATCAAGTTCCCGGTAATTATCCAAAATCGGCGTAATGTTCTCAAAACCACTGTTGATCATCTCGGAAATTTTCGCCAGATAATCATCAGTTTTAAAGCCATTACAAATGACTTCGATATTTTTGTCGACCTTGCCCTTGTCATACAGCGCTTTCACAATATCCATGTCATAAGCAGATGATGTTTCAATTGAAATGTCATTTTTCAACGCTTCTTCAATCACAAAATTGAAGTGACTGGATTTTGTACAGTAACAGTACGTGTAACTCTTTTTGTAATCGTGCTTTTCAAAAGAAGCCTTAAACCACGATTTTGCTCTCTGAATATTCTGAGAAATTTTCGGTAAATAACTGATCTTTAAAGGTGTACCAAATTTTTCTATAACTTCCATTAGAGGAATATCATGAAAAAGAAGGTTATTTTCAGCAACATTGAATTCTTCCGTCGGGAAATACAATGTCTGATCGATCAGCTCAGAATACTTTATCTTCATTTTTTATTTAAACGTTTTTGCACTGCAAAATTGCTAAAAAAGTTTCGTTTTACAGTTTTAATTTATCTTAAAGTTTGCATCAGGCGGAATCGATGCGTTTTGCCAAAAACAAAGACGTTATACATAATCTGCGCCAACAAATAAAAGAATCTCGCCATCGTCGAATCTGATTTCAACTTCATCCTCATTTGCAAAATTTCGGGTGCTGATATTGGTTGTTACAGAAAGTGTTTCACCTGAAAGATTCCAGTTTAAACCTTTGGTAATGACGTTTTTAGTTTCAGGAAAAGGATATAATGACATCATTTTATTCTTTACATCGTTTATTTTATAATTTCTCCCAATAAAATAATACACAGAATTTTCATCAAAAAATTTAATTTCCAGATCATTTTTAAAACGAAAAGCGACGGTTAAATTCCCCAGAAAATGATCCTGTTCTCCTCCACTTCCACCAAAAACATCCACTTTTTTGTAACCTTTTTCCAAAATTATTTCCAAAGCTTTCTGAAAATCAGTTTTGTTTTGATCAGGTGTAAAAATAAATTTTTTGTGGTCAATTTTTTCATCAAAACCGTGATGCGAATCAAAGTCTCCCGAAATAAAATCAAGTTTATCCAACGAAAAACCCATCTTTTTTAAATAGTGAAAAGCACCGTCTGTGCAGGCAATAAGTTTGTAATGCTCGATATTTGGAAGAATTTCCGGCGGATTTCCGTTGATGAAAAGTAATGCTTTATCGCTCACTTGGATTCCAGTATTCTTCCGGTTCATTATTGATTTTCGAAATATATCGCGCCAAAACAAACAGATAATCCGACAGTCGGTTGAGATATTTGATCAGTTCGGCACGTACTTCTTCAGATTCATTTAGAAAAACCAATGACCGTTCGGCTCTTCTGCAGATCGTTCGCGCAGCGTGCAAAAATGTCGCAGATTTTCCGCCTCCTGGAAGTATAAAAAACTGCAAAGGCTCCAGTTTTTCCTCGAAAGCATCCATCCAGTTTTCAAGTTCTTCAATCTCCTCGTCTGAAATAATCAGTGGTAATCGCGATTTTCCATTGGCAAGCATCAGTTTGTCTGTGGGCGTTGCGGCTTCAGAACCAACAGTAAATAAGTCAAACTGAATTTTCTTCAGCTGTTTTAAAACCTCTTCGTCTTCAATAAAACTTTTGGCAATTCCGATGAAAGAGTTAAGCTCGTCGATCGTTCCGTAACTGTCAACGCGAGCGCTGGCTTTAGAAACGCGCGTTCCGCCATAAAGCGCAGTTTCACCTTTGTCACCGGTTTTTGTGTAAATTTTCATACGACTAAAATACCATTATTTTTCCACTTCCACATACTGCAAAACCGTATTGTCTTTAGGATTTATGATAATCGTGCTCGTGTTCGGGAATCGTTTGATCTTGTAATATTCGATGCTTTTATCATTTTTTAAATCATCCAAAAACTTCGGATCAATAACGTCGGCAGGAACAAATTTTTCAAGAAAACTTATTTTGTCGATAATCGACTGTCCATCTATTTTTCTCGCCGTCTTTTCAGATTTTGACTCGTCTGTTGTTGGCTGCGTTTCAAAAAAAGGCAAAACACTTGATTTCGGCGCTTTATATTTAAAAACAAATGCTTGAGAACCATTCGGAAACTTTATTTTTTTCCCTTTCAGTTCACTTACGGTGATGTTATCTGTATTTTTAAAAACCTGACTTAAAGGTACATCTTCCGATCCCAAAACCGAGTTGATAGATTCTGTAACGGTTTCACGAACGATCTTTTCTCCTGCTTCCGTTGCTCTTCTGGTAACGCTTTCTGTGGTTTTTGTTACCGTTTCGTTAATTTTTTCCTCCACTTTATTACAGGAAAACAAAACGCAGCTTCCGGCAATCGCAATCAATACTTTTTTCATCGGATTATTTTATCCTTTGTTCATCAATTTCACTGCCACAGCTTTCAAGCTCGCTGTTAAATAAAATTAAAAAAATCAGCATTTACAAAATACTACTGACAAACTGTTGTCACACAACGCCTGTATCTTTGCCTTAAGTTTAACATTTAAAACAAAAATTATGACAGCAACGACAACACAAACTGCACAGTTTATTTCTGCAGATCAATTACTTAAACATTGGCTTGGACACAGAAATCTCACGAGAAGAGTTATTGAATTATTTCCTGAAAAAGATCTATTTGAATTTTCTGTTGCAGGTTTAAGGCCATTTTCAAGCATGGCGATTGAACTGATCAGCATGTGCGGACCAGGATTAAAAGGTATCGTAGAAAAAAAAATGGACGAATTTTCTGAAGAAACTTTTAAGCCAAAGACCAAGAAGGAAATTCTGCAGAAATGGGACGAAGAAACAAAATTAATTAATGAATATTTTCCACAGATTTCGGAAGATCGTTTTCAGGAAACTTTTAATTTATTTGGTCAGTACGAATTTCCAGTGTTTGAAAATATCCTGTATTTTATTGATAATGAAATACATCACCGCGCTCAGGGAATCACTTATCTGCGTGCTTTGGGAATTCAGCCGCCGTTTTTCTGGGAACGTTTTTAAACTTTAAAACTGTTTTAAACTAATAATTCCTGTAGATTTCCAATTGAAAAAATTAAAATCTGCAGGAATTTATATGTTTTTATCATCCATTTTTTCAGATACTTTTTGCATCAAATCTTTCATTTTTTCTTTTAAAATTTCCGGTTCTAAAATTTGTGCAAAATCTGCGAAACTGATCAGCCAACGCGGAAATCCCTCGTCAATCCACTCGGTTTCAAAAGTCATTTCGACACCTTTATCGGTTTCTTTTTCTTCGGTTAAACCATAATAACTTTTAGAATTAATCAGATGCCCGACAATCTTTTTATCTACAAGTAATTTGACTTTTATGGAAGTTCGCGATGCCGTTTTCCGGTGATCATTAATTTTTCCGTACTCCTGCGAAAATGGAATTTCGGTTTTGATAATTTTTAAAATACGGTCGATTCTAAACTGCCTGAAATCTTTTCTTATAGTACAGAAAGCCAATATATACCAATACGAAAATTCATAAAAAACGCCAACCGCTTCAATATTCCGGACAGAAATTTCATCATTTGCGCCTTGGTAATCGAGCGAAAGCTGTTTTCTTTCGGCAATACTTTCGAGCACAATGGGTACTGTGTTTTTTACAGAATCATTACCTTTCGGAGCATAATCAAAAACATCAATCTGGTTTTCAATGGACTGAATAAGATTCTGATCGGTATTCCGCAGCACCGACCGGAGTTTTTCCATCGCGGTCTGATAATGTTTTCCCAAACTCTGATGCGAAAATTTTTGCATCAGTTTTTCAGCGGTAATAAAACTCAAAACCTCTTCTTTGGTAAACATCACCGGTGGAAGCTTGAAACCGTCCATCAGCGAATATCCGCTCCCGGCTTCACCTACAATGGGAATTCCTGCATTTTCTAAAGTTTTTATGTCACGGTAAATCGTTCTAATACTTACCTCAAATTTTTCGGCTAAATCCTGCGCTCTGACAAGCGGTTTCGACTGTAGCTGCGTGAGAATTGCGGTGACGCGGTCGATTTTTTTGAGGTAATTGTCGTTCATCTTCAGATTCTACTTGTAAGAATTCATCAGTTTATCAAGATTCAAACTTCTTGCGGAAGCGTCAAAAATTTCCCTATAAGTTCCATTCATCTGCACCAATTCATCGTGAGTTCCACTTTCTACAACATGGCCTTTTTTCATCACATAAATTTTATCTGAATCTAGAATCTGCGAGAGCGAATGCGAAATCATAATTACCGTTCGGCCTTCTTTAATCGCATCCAGCGAATTTTTGATCTGCTCCGTCGCGATCGCATCAAGACTTGCCGTAGGCTCATCCAGAAAAATAACCGGCGGATTTTTCAGAAATAATCTGGCAATGGCAATTCTCTGCTGCTGCCCGCCCGAAAGCTGCGTGGCATCGTGTTTATAATTCTCCGGAAGTTCCATTATCTGATCATGAAGATAGGCTTTTCGGGCCGCGTCCTGTACTTCTTCAAAACCTGCATCCATCTTTCCGTAGCGAATATTGTCTTCGATACTTCCCTGAAAAATATGATTTTTCTGCAAAACGATTCCAATTTCATCACGAAGAAAAGCATTATTGTAACTGTTCAGATTATTTCCGTCAAGCAAAATTTCTCCGGAATCAGGAAGATAAAATTTACATAATAGATTGATAACGGTTGATTTTCCGGCTCCGCTCAAACCGACCAACGCTGTGGTTTTTCCGTTTTCAATTATCATCGAAACATTCTGCAGCGCTTTCGCACCGTTTGGATAAGAAAAATCGACATTTTTAAGTTCGAAATTTCCTTTGATTTTGCTTTCGCTGAGCGTTCCGTTGGGCTCAGTTTCCTGTTCGGCATTCAGAATATCAAAATAACCTTCGGCATAAATCATCGCATCATTCATATCATCATAAATCCGGTGAAGCTGGCGAATCGGCGACGAAACATTACTGAATAACATGATGTGAAGCATAATTGCACCGATTGTCATCTGCTGATTCAGTACGAGATAAACCGTAAGCAGAATAATCAATACAACGCCGATCTGCTCGATAAAAGTTTTTAAACCTTCGTAAAGAAAACTGATTTTCCGTGTGTACATCTGGCTTTCCATCAGCTGCATCTGAAGATCGAACTGCTTTTTTCCTTCAAATTTTTCGCGCACAAAACTTTTAATTACCAGAATAGAATTGATCAGATTTAATAAACCTGACGTTTTCTGTTCGCGCTGATTTCTAAGCTGTCGCCGTACGCCGCCCAGTCTTTTTGCCTGTCTCGAAGTCACGTAAAAATAAACCGGAACAATAACCGTCGAAACAAGACCGACGTAGACATTCTGCATGTACATGATGACGAGCGCAATGAGCGCATTCGAAAACATCGGTAAAATATCAATGAAAAAATTCTGTACGAGTTTGGTTAAACTTTCGATGCCGCGGTCGATTCTGGTCTGTAGCTTTCCTGACGCATGGTTTTCATCATTAAAATAAGCCACGCGGTAGGTAAGAATTTTATCAATTGCAGACTGCGCCAAAACCGAACTTACATTAATCCGGATTTTTTCGCCGTAAAATTTCTGTCCAAAACTGATAAAAATATTAGCGATTTCTTTGCCTAATAAAATTGCAGAAATGATGAGAATCACATGCACTCCCTGTGACATCGGATTGGGAAGTTTGGTAAGTTTCTCGACTTCATCTACCGTGTATTTCAAAACTACCGCATTTACCTGAGCCGTAATCGCTCCGAGAAATGTGAGAAAAAGTGTTCCGTAAATCATCAAACGATATGGCTTGATAAATGGTTTCAACTGTTTGAAAATCCCAAAAATACTGATTGCTCTGTTGAAAGGTTTTGCCATGTTGCTATGAAAGAAAAAAACGCACCGATATTTTAGATTAAGGTACGTTTTACTGTAAATTTTAACGAAAAATTTTTTATTTCAAATTAAATTATCCTTCAAAAGTGTAAGTCGTCAGATAATGCAGTTCAGGTTTTCCTGCGGCAGCAGATTCGGCTTTTGCCTGATCTAAAGGATACAGAGAATTGATTTCCTTTTTTTGAAAAATAAATGAATTGTTGGCATTTTTATCAATGACATCAGAGAAAATATGTTCGATTTCTGAATTGGCTAGCGACGCAAAGCTGATGTCTTCAAAACCGTACATTAATCTTAAATCATCAAATTCTGAGAAATTTTCTTTTGTGAAACTTTCAAACTGAGATTTAGACTCAAAATTTCCTGCCCAGATATTGTACGCGTAGGTTTTAGATTTAGGCTTGTCAAAAATACTCTGATAAACAAAATTCTCTCCCAGATACGCTTCACGCACCTGAGGATCATTCGCCAAATCTTCCGGAAAGCCTTCTTTCAAAATCTTTCCTTCAAACATGATGTAGGTTTTGTTGGTGATCGCCAAGGTTTGCTGTACGTTGTGATCGGTGATGAGAATTCCGATGTTTTTATCGGTAAGACTGCGCACTATTTTCTGAATATCTTCAACAGCAATAGGATCTACGCCGGCAAAAGGCTCATCAAGTAAAATAAAACTTGGGCTTGTTGCAAGGCAACGAGCAATCTCTGTACGGCGTCTTTCTCCACCAGAAAGCAGATCACCGCGGTTTTTTCGAACATGCTGCAGAGAAAATTCTTCGATCAGTTCGTCCCGTTTTATCTCCTGCTCACGTTTGGAAAGATTCGTCAGCTGAAGTACACCCATAATATTGTCTTCCACCGAAAGTTTCCTGAAAACGGAAGCTTCCTGCGCGAGATAACCGATTCCCTTCTGAGCGCGGCGGTACATCGCATCCGTAGTAATTTCCTGCTTGTCGAGAAAAATTTTTCCCGAAGTGGGTTTTACCAAGCCTACGATCATGTAAAAAGAAGTGGTTTTTCCGGCACCGTTTGGTCCCAGCAATCCTACTATTTCGCCCTGCTGCACCTCCACAGAAACGCCTTTTACCACTTTTTTCGGACCGTATTCTTTGATTAAATTTTCTCCCCGTAAAATCATAGCAGCAAAGATAAAGATTTTTTCAGTCGGTAGACGTTGCCGCTGTTTTTTGATTTCTTTAAACATAAAAAAAACCGCAATTGCTGCGGTTTTCAGTTTTAAATCTTTTCAAATTATCTGTTTTGAAGTTCCTCAAGTCTTTCTTTTAAAAGCTCCTGATCGGTCATCGCATCCCAACCAATCACTGATCCCATAACCAATATAGTAATGAGGTAAAGTGCACTGAGAACAATTCCGATGATGGCCAAAATCTTTCCTGCATTAAGATTTCCGTAATCTGAATAAAGTGCTGGATTGGCGTCATACAGTTTTTTGTCTTTGTTGTAAAGCACCATCGCGATGATTCCGGTGATTAAGCCCGGAAGTCCGTAGCAGCAGCACGAGACGATTGAAACGATTCCCAAAACGAGCACAGCCGTAGCATTTGGTAATTTTTGCTGATTCATAATTTATAATTTTTAAAGTTTAGTTTAAATGAACAAAAAGGTGTTTGTAAAAATAAGAAATTATCATAATCAAAGAATTCAAAACGGCAAGCGTTATGATGATTACATTGTAATTTCTTTTCTTATCTAAAAAACCCAGTCCGGCAAAAAACAGAAATAAAATCAAAGTATATACCGCCGGAAACATGTGAAAAGCTTCTGAGAATTTCCCCTGAAAAACCATCAGCAAAGCTCTCTGAGTTCCGCAGCCAAAGCATTCTATCCCCAGAAATTTTTTGCTCGGGCAAGGCAGCATAAAGTCTTCAATCTTCACAGTTTACTTTTGAGGTTTGGCACGAAGATACTGTTTTGGAAAGAAATTTTCTTCATTTTCTTCAAAAGATCCATGCACCGCCAGATAAGGATTGCGAAGAATTTCACGGGCGACAAAGATAAGATCGGCATGGCCTTTTTCTAAAATTTCTTCGGCCTGTTCTGCAGTTGTAATCAAACCTACAGCGCCGGTTTTTACATCTGCTTCATTTTTAACTTTCGATGAAAACGGAACCTGATAACCATCAAAAACCGAGATTTTTGCGCCGTGAATATTTCCGCCGCTCGATACGTCGACCAAATCTACACTGTGTTCTTTTAAAACCTTCGCCAGTTTTACACTTTCATCCAGATCCCAACCATTTTCGGCGTATTCCGTTCCGGAAATTCGTACAAAAAGAGCAACATTTTCATTTAGTTCTTCATTAACTGCATCTACGATTTCCACTAAAAAACGAATTCTGTTTTCAAAACTTCCGCCGTACCGATCTTCGCGTACGTTCGAAAGCGGTGACAGAAACTGGTGAATCAGATAACCGTGTGCAGCGTGAATTTCAATTAAATCAAAACCGGCATCCACCGCTCTTTTTGCAGCAGCTCTGAAGTTTTCAACCTGATCTTTAATTTCATCTTCCGTCAAAACATGCGGAATTCTCTCGCCTGGCTGATACGGAATTGCGCTTGGGGCCAGAGTTTCCCAGCCTTCTTCCACAGAAATCTGCTTATTTTCCAACGTCGATCCTTTTCTTCCGGCATGAGATAGTTGGATACCTATTTTACTTTCGGAATTTCTGTGTACAAAATCTACAATTTTTTTGAGTTCGGCAGCCTGTTCATCATTCCATATTCCCATGCAGTGATTGGTGATCCGGCCCTTCGGCTCTACACCTGAAGCTTCCACTATAATCAGTCCGGTTCCGCCCTGTGCGCGGCTTCCGTAATGCACGTAATGAAAATCATTAGGAAGACCGTTCTCGCTGGAATACATACACATCGGCGACATTACCCAGCGGTTGGCAAGTTCTACATTCCGGAATTTTATTTTTGAATATAACATTGTTTGGTTTTTCTGATTCTAAATTTACAAAATAACATAGCTAACAAACATATTGCCAGCGTCGGCAAATTCAATTACTTTTACCGCCCTTTTATTTCAAGTTTATGAAAAAAGAACTCACGCTAAATTTCGATTATTTTACCGCGGCCGCAGAGCTTTCAGATATTGAAAAAACTTTATTTGAAAAAGCCAAAACTGCACGCGAAAAGGCATACGCACCATATTCTGATTTTTTTGTCGGATGCGCGGTACTTCTAGAAAACGGTGAAATTATCTGTGGCAACAATCAGGAAAATGCAGCTTTCCCTTCCGGACTTTGCGCTGAGAGAACTGCTGTTTTTTATATCGGAGCCAACTTTCCGGAGCAGAAAATTAAAAAAATATTCATCGTGGGCGGACCGAGAATTTTTTCTGAAAAAACACCTGCCATTCCACCTTGCGGTGCGTGCAGACAGAGTTTAATGGAATACGAAACGAAGCAGCACGAAAATATTGAAGTCTATTTCAGCAATCTGAAAGAAGAAATTTATAAAGTAAATGCTGTGAAAGATCTGCTTCCTTTTTATTTTGATTCGACGTTTTTGTAGTTTTAGGAATAAAATGCATACATTTTTCTTTTATTAAAAACTATATTTGCAAAAATTTTGGTTTCCAAGACATTGGAACGAAGAGGGAATCGGGTGCAAACCCCGAGCTGTCCCCGCAACTGTAAATCGCACGAAATTTTTTCTGTAGAATAACCACTGCTAACGCGGGAAGGTGCAGAAAAAGCGAAAGCCAGGAGACCTGCCAGGATTTTATAAAAAATAATTGTGCTCGGAGGAAGTGCAAAAGACTTATGGGTATAAAAAAATCTTCGGTTTTCGTTTTCAGCTTTCTGAATCTTGCGCTGTTCTTTGCGCAGGAAAAAAGCATTGATACAGTTGTAGTTTTCGACAATCAGATGAGAAAGGTAAAGCTTTTTCATCCGGTAACGACGCTTTCGCCGGCAGATATTCAAAAAAACTCTTCCAATCTTTCTGAGGTTTTACGTTTTCAGTCGCCGGTTTACATTAAAGAAAATGGCCGTGGCGCTGTTTCTTCGCCTTCATTCCGGGGAACAACGGCTCAGCAGACGGCATTTGTATGGAACGGAATTAATATTAATTCGCAGTTTCTCGGGCAAGGTGACATTAATAATATTGCGGTTTTTGGGTACGACAATCTCGAAATAAAATCTGGCGGAGGCAGTGTAATTTATGGAAGTGGCGCTATTGGCGGAAGCATTCATTTAAATAATGAATTAAGCTTTAATCAAGGTTTTCACGGCTCATTAAATTCTGAAATTGCATCATTCGGAACGTTCAATCATTTCCTGACGGCTTCCTACAGCAATGAAAAGTTCAGTTTTAAAGCCAGTGCCAATTATCTCATCAGCGAAAATGATTACGAAGTTCCTGAAAAGCGATACACGAATTTCAACGGAAAATTTCAAAACAATACTTTTAATATCAGTGCGGCTTATAAACTAAATTCTCAACAGATTATTTCTTTTCAAAGTCAGCTTTACGATGGTGAACAAAACTATCCGATCCGGGAAGAAAACGGCAACCGAAGCCGATACGACGCGCAGACTTTCCGCAGTCTTTTTGCCTGGGATTTTAAAACAAAAATTTTTGAAAACAGTTTTAAAGCAGCTTACACAGAAGATAATTTTCAGTATTTTGGAGATCCGAATAAAGCATACACTAGCGGCGGAATCAACAAAAATTATATTTTAAAAAACGACTTCAATTATTTTTTCAGTCCGAAATGGAATGTGAATGTCATTGGAGAACTTCAGCAAAATCAGGGTGAAGGTCTCGGAACTTCGGGTGTGGGAATTGTAAAGCGGAATGTGGGCTCACTATCAGGTTTGCTGCGTTATTTTGCTACTTCCAAGCTGCGTTTTGAGGCAGGTGTAAAACAGGATTTTGTAGAAGATTTCACCGCGCCACTTCTCTTTTCCCTTTCTGGAAAATGGTCTGTTTTCAACTTCTACTCTGTCAGTTTCAATACATCCAAAAACTTCAGATATCCTTCGTTTAATGATCTTTACTGGCAGCCCGGCGGAAACCGGAATCTGAGAGCAGAAAACTCTGTGCAGGCAGATCTTACGCAGGAATTTAAGTTCGGAAATCTACAGTTTTCATTTACGCCGTACTATATGAAAATCGATGACATGATTCAGTGGCTGAATACGCCATTTGGTTATTATTCGCCTTTCAACATCAACAGAGTTGAGTCTTACGGAATCGAATATCAGCTGAAATATTTTAAAAAATTTGGTGAGAATACACAACTTCGTCTGTCTGCAAATTATGCACTTACGAAATCGAAAAATTTGGACACCGGCTACCGGCTGATGTATGTTCCTTTGCATAAAGCCGCCGCTAACGCCGATTTTGAATATCGATTCCTGAAAATATACGCTCAGGGAATGTTTACCGGGCTCACTTATACTACTTCAAATGAAACCCGTAAAGACGCAATAGATCCTTATTTTGTAATGAACGTGGGAATTTCAGCAACTGTTTTGAAGGAATATACATTTGGGATGAGAATCAATAATATTACCGATACGGTATATGAAACTGTAGCGTTTTATCCTTTACCAAAACGCAATTACAGCTTTTACGCAACTTTAAATTTTTAAAAAATAAATATATTTTACATTATGAAAATCACTAGATTATTACAGCTTCTTTTCGGAATGCTTTTATTGTTAAATGTTGCCTGTTCGACAGAAGATGATTACGAAGAGGTGGCGAAACAAACGTATGATAACGGATATCTTCTTATTAATGAAGGAAATTTCGGCTCGCCAAATGCTGATGTTACGTACTTTTCTAAAGACGTAAACAATGTTCAAAACGGAATTTACAAAGCAAACAACGGCGAGGAAAATCTTGGTGATGTTTTGCAGACCATCGTTTTTGACGGAGATAAAGCATATTTGCTTTTGAATAATTCAAATAAAATACAGGTAGTAAACCGTTACACTTTCAAAAAAACGGCTCAGATCACAACTCAGCTTGATAATCCGCGTTACATGGCGATTACAAATGGGATGATCTATGTTTCTAATGACAAATATAACGGAGCAAAATACGTGAGTGTTTACAAAGTTTCTGATCTTTCTTTCGTAAAGAAAATAAACTTCACAGATACTGCCGAGCGCGTTTTGGTTGCCGGAGGAAATGTTTGGGTGCAGAATGCAACGTATGATTTTGGAAATAAATTCACAAAAATCAATACATCAACCAACGAAATCGACGGCCAGCCCATCACGCTTCCAAACGGAAATATCGTAAAAACTGTTACGAGCAACAACAATATGTACACGGTTACGAACGGAACCGCAAACTCATATATCTATGAAATCAACAGCGCGGGATCGATTACAAAAACGACAACGCTTACCGGAATTAATAACGCAAGAAATCTTCAGGTTGAAGGTGGAAAATATTATTTCAGTTCGGCCAACAAAATCTATTCGATGGATATGACAGCAACAGCGGTGCCTGCTTCGCCAATTATCACGGCTGTAGATGGCGGTGCGTATTTTACTCTTTATGGATTTACGGTTTTGGATGGAAAAGTTTTCACTACAGATGTTAAAAACTTCACGCAGGATAGCGAAGTAAGCGTGTATTCTTCTACCGGAACTTTCATCAAAAAGTTCACTTCGGGAAGAGGTTCTACAACCGTTTATTCTAATTAATATTTATCATCTTTAATAAAAATTCCGGGCGGTTTCTTCGAAACCGCCCGGAATTTTGCTTTATATAGGAAAAATATTTATTTACTCATCAAACTCAGTCCCAATATCTCAGCTTCTCTGATCACAAAATCACGCGCTTCCAGAGGGTCATTAGCAATCTCGCCTTCGAGAATCGCTTCTTTTACTTTTTCCTTTAGAATCCCAATTTCGCGGCCGGGCTTAAGATCAAACATTGCCATAATCTCTTCTCCCGAAATAGGCGGCTGAAAGTTTCTCACCTGATCTTTCTCTTCCACTTCCTTCATTTTCACGGCAACATATTCAAAGTTTTTCTTAAACTTTTCAACCTTTCTCGAGTTTTTGGTCGTGATATCAGCTTTGCAAAGGGTAAATAAATCTTCAATATCTTCTCCGGCATCAAAAAGCAATCTTCGAAGTGCCGCATCTGACGCGTCATCGGTAATCAGGGCAATCGGTCGCGAAGAAAGTTTTACCATTTTCTGCACATATTTCATGTCGGAATTCAGCGGCAGTTTCAGCTTCTGGAAAAGATTTTTTACCATTTTTGAACCTAAAAACTCGTGACCATGGAAAGTCCAGCCTGTACCTTCCACAAATTTTTTCGTTGGCGCTTTTCCGATATCGTGAAGTAAGGCGGCCCAGCGAAGCCAAAGATTATCTGTGTTTTCACAAATATTATCTACGACTTCCAATGTATGGTAAAAATTATCTTTGTGCGTCTGCCCTTCCACTTCTTCCACGCCTTTCAAATCGATCAATTCAGGAATAATTAACTTCATTAAACCTGTTTCTTCCATTAATTTTAAACCGACAGAAGGTTTTTCAGAAAGCATGATTTTATTAAATTCAACCATAATTCTTTCCATCGAAACAATTTTGATTCTCTCAGCTTCTTTTTTAATAGACTGAAGCGAATTTTCTTCAATAGTAAAATTTAAAGTTGAAGCAAAACGAATCGCGCGCATCATTCGTAAAGGATCGTCTGAATACGTCTGAGAAGACTCTAATGGTGTTTTTAAAACTTTATTTTCAAGATCATCTGTTCCGTTGAAAGGATCGATCAGTTCACCAAAATTCTCTGCATTCAGCGAAATCGCCATTGCATTTATCGTAAAATCTCTTCTTTTCTGGTCATCTTCAATTGTTCCACCTTCTACTTCGGGTTTGCGGCTGTTTTCGGTGTAACTTTCTTTTCGGGCGCCAACAAATTCAAGCTCAAGATCTTTAAACTTAATCATCGCAGTGCCGTACGTCTTAAAAACCGATACTTTCAGCTTCGGATCTAATTCTTTACCGACTTTTTCAGCCAACAAAATTCCGCTTTGTTCGGTCACAAAATCAATATCTGTCGACGCTTTCCTTTTCATGAGAAGATCGCGCACATAGCCGCCAACAACGTATACCGTTTGGTTATTTTCCGCAGCAACTTCAGAAATAAGCTTAAAAAGTTTCAGATTTTTATTCTGATTAAGATTGATCAACATTTTGAGAAGATGTTTGATTCTAAATTTGTTAGGTAATGTAAAACCATTAAAAAATCAGATTTCAGGGAAGATTCCGATTTTTTAATGGCTTTGTAATGTGCAAAGATAATTATTCTGAAAATTTTATTCACGCAAAACTTTTATCCTGTTATCATTCCAGATTTTTATCACGGACGAGCCTGCAAATTCTGAAACTTTTTCGCGGTTTTCTTCCACTGCATAATCTACGAGACTGATAATTTCTTTTGAAATATCAGAAAATTTCAACGGACTTTTATTGCCGCTGAAATTGGCTGAAGTAGAAACCAAAGGCTTGTTAAGTTTGGTAATCAGTTTTTTGCAGTACAAATCTTTTACAAGGCGAATTCCGATGCTTCCGTCTTCTGCAAGCAATTCTTTCGGCAAACCTCTTGGATTTTCGTACACAATAGTGACCGGCTTTTCGCTGAGATCCATGATTTCCCAAGCCATTTCCGGAACATCAACCAAATCCTGCAATCTTTTTTCATTTTCTACGAGAATGATCATCGACTTATTTTTCTCCCGCTTTTTGATGTCGAAAATTTTATTGATGGCGTCTATATTTGTAGCGTCACAGCCAATTCCCCAGATCGTGTCTGTTGGATAAAGGATTGTGCCGCCGGATTTTAATATTTGTACGATGTTTTCCATTTTTTAGGACGAATTACTTTAAAGTATTGATATTTGGGTTTTTTGAAGAAAAATCAATGTTATACAATCATTTTTTTTTAAAGAATCATTCACTGTAAAAATATATGTGAATTTTTTATTATTGTAGTTTAAGGTCGTATGTATATTTCTCCCACTTTTATTAAATGATACTGAATCGACAGTTAAAATCTTTTGAACTCCGAATTTTGATAACTGTCTTTTTTGATAATTCCTTTTAAATGCACAAAATATAAATATGAAAAAAATAAACAAAGGAAATATTAAAATGAAAGGAAACTTCTTTTTATAACTAGCTCCCAACATTTTTAAAACATTTTCATCCATTAAATCGGTAAGACCTATAAATTTATTTTTCAGAATATTCTTAGTTCTAAATAATCTTTGAACCAAAATTGCAAAATATAAGCACCCAAACCACAATATTGCTAACGGGAAAAAGAATATAACTTTTTTACCTACATTTTCATCATCGAAAAGCCACGAAAAAGCAAAACCAATTATAAAAGAGGCTGACATTAAAACAAATGAAATTGTCACATATTTTAAGACAATTTTTTTATGCATCAGAAATAAATTAAAATACTATTCTAAGTTATTACCTACTTTTTTAAGATTTTTTTAAAATCTCTTCTGGTAAGATGCTGCGAAAATAAAACAGGGAAATTCAATCGGGAACCTTCTTTTATTAAAGTGTAAAGAATCGCATCACCTTTAAAAAAAACCAAGATTGTCTTTTCAGTATTTTTCATACCAAAATCATCCGTAGGTTCATTTAAGAATATTAAATTATCCGATATTTTGGAAATTCTGTAATGATACTTTTTTCCGTATTCAAGAATTTTTTGCTTCGCATCTTCCTTATGAATTGAAAACTTAATTTCTCTGAGATTTTTTTCAAAAAACTTACAGTAAAAACCATACAGACACAAAGAAATAATTATCGGAAAAAGATAATAACCCACTCTATCGTTGCTTGATTGAGGATTGATTTGATCCAGACACAGAACTGAAGATATTCCCAATGCCACAAAAATCAAGTAGCTTATAAAACTATCAGATTTATCAAACCAGCTTTCTTCAAAAATCAGTTTTCGTGGTTTTATACTTTTTTCAATATCTAAATCCTTAAGCGTTCGCATCAACTAATATAAATATCTCTCCTCAACCACATTCAAATGATGAATATTATGCCCGACAATCATTTTAGCAATTGTTTCTACCGCAATTTCATTTCCGCTGGCAATTCCTTTATTCAATAAAACGGAAGGATTAAGCGTCTTACACATAATCTCAAAAGACTTTCGTACCGCCTGGTATTCCTCCAAAAGAGATTTGACGCTCCTCTCATTCGCAAAAGAATTTTCAGCATAACTTTCTTCATCAAACCCTGGTAATTCTTTCATTTCACCGCGGGCAAAAGCCAAAATTCGGTACTGAAAAATTCTTTCGGTATCGGTCAGATGAAGCAGAACTTCTTTCAGTGTCCATTTACCTTCAGCATAAGCAAAAATCGCCTGCGCTTCAGATAAACCAGAATACAAGTCGACTGTTTTCTCCTCTACAATTTTTAATTCGCGCAGCCAGTTTTCAGACGGAATAAGATCCAAATACCGCTGCACATATTTTTCAAAATCGGTCATGAGCGAAATCTAAGAAAATGCTTTTTCCAAATCTGCAATCAAATCTTCTGCATCTTCGATTCCAACGCTTAGACGAACTAAATCATCGGTGATTCCTAATTCTGCACGTTTTTCAGCAGGAATTGATGCATGAGTCATCAAAGCTGGGTGATTTGCCAATGATTCTACTCCACCCAAAGATTCGGCTAAAGTAAACACTCTAACTTTTTCCAAGAATCTAATCGCATCTTCTTTTTTACCCGATTTGAAAGTGAAAGAAACCATTCCTCCGAAATCTTTCATCTGAGCTTTTGCCAATTCATATTGCGGGTGAGATTCTAATCCTGGATAGATAACTTGCGCAACTGCAGGATGAGATTCCAGATATTTCGCCACAGCCATTCCGTTTTCAGAATGTCTCTGAACTCTTAATGCCAAAGTTTTAATTCCTCTTAACACCAAATAAGAATCGTGTGGACCCAAAATTCCACCGCTTGCAAACTGAATGAAGTGAAGTTTTTCACCCAACTCAGCATCTTTAGCAATCAAAGCTCCGGCGATTACATCGGAATGACCACCTAAATATTTTGTTGCAGAATGCATCACAATATCTGCTCCCAAATCGATTGGTCTCTGAAGATATGGCGTTGCAAAAGTATTGTCAACCGCAACCAAAATATTTTTTCCTTTTGCAATTTCTACAACTGCTTTGATGTCTACCAATTTCATCAAAGGATTGGTTGGTGTTTCAATCCAGATTAATTTGGTTTTATCGGTAATGACATCGTTGATTTTTGAAGCATCATCAAAATTCACGAAGATAAATTTCAGCTGATATTTTTCAAAAAGTCTGGTGAACATTCTATAAGTCCCACCGTATAAATCGTCCACAGCAACCACTTCGTCGCCCGGATTTAATAATTTTAAAACACAGTCAATCGCAGCCAAACCAGAACCGAAAGCCAAACCTCTCGCTCCGTTTTCAATGCTTGCCAAAGAGTCTTCCAAAGCCTGTCTTGTAGGGTTGGCCGCTCTTGAATATTCGTATCCTGAATGTACTCCCGGACTTTTCTGTGCGAAAGTAGATGTTAAAAAAACCGGAACGTTTACAGAACCTGTTGCAGATTCGTGGTGTTGTCCGCCGTGTATAACTTTTGTATTGAAATTCATTGTTTTATATTTTTGTTGGAAGTTGGGTGATGGAAGTTGGATGTTTTTGCAACTTTTCAAGATCCGCCTCCTTGCATTATTTTTCTATTAATTTTTCTGTTTCTTAGAGTTACCCAAAAGTATCAATTTTGAAAGAATTTTTGTGTTTCATATAATAACCTCTGTCAAGAGAAAGCCTCTGTCCATATTTCAAATCATATATTACAAATAACAAAAAGAGATGAAATGACGTTTTTTGCTTTATTCTATCGGTAATAATGTCTTCTTTAATTCTTATTCCGTTTTCATTCTCATACTCAATTTCTAAGTATTCTTCGATACCCTCGTTATCCCGAAAAGAATATTTCCATGATAACACTTCCCAAGAAATTGTTCTGGTATAATATTTCAAATAAGCTTTGTCAAAAGTCAGTACATTATAATTTTTATTTTTAACATAAGAATATTCTAAAGGGATTTTATTCTTTAAAATAAATTCTTCACAATGAAAACACTCTATAAAATCTTCTATTTCCTTTTTAGAAAAGTTTTTTTGAATGTCAAATTTATTATCATTAAAATATTCTCTGTAAAAAATAAAGCTTAAAAGGTTTTTATTATTTTTCAAATATTTATTTGCAAATACTTTTTCAAGCAAAGGAACGAGTGCTAAATAAAAAATTATAATACCTGCCAACCACGCAATTTCATATTCAGTAAGATTCAATAAAACTATAAAAATTGTGTTTATAATAAAAGCAAGAATAAAAGAGAATGTATTAATTCTATTTCTTAATTTCAAATATTTAGAAAAATCTTGCAAAAGAAACATCCTACATTTTTATCGCAGATTTTACCGCAAACTCTTCCGCTATTTCCTCAATCCATGCTGCAACATCTTCTTCGCCGGTAGCGCGCTGATAGGTGTTTCCGAGAGAAACCAGAATTTGATGCATGAACATTTTCATTTGGTCAACTGGCATTTCCTTAGTCCAAAGGTCGATTCGTAATGCTTCTGAAGTTTTTTCGTCCCAAACCGAAATCATTACCGCTTTGGTTTCCTCTTTTTCCACGCCGCCATCCGCAGCATTCCAAGTCATTTTTTCCGGGATGTGGTTTTCATCGAGTTCCACATCTATCGTGATCTGAGTTTTTCTCATTGTTTAATTTATTTGATAATCCTGCTAAAAAACAGCAGACATTTTATTATTCTAAGACGGGTTTGTAACTGCTTTCATTAAAAATTTTCGTAGCGTCCATTCTGAGGAAATCAGTCAGTTTTGTTTCCGGATGTTTAGCCAAATAAGCTTTACAGATTTGCCAGCCGGTAAAAATCCCGACCATCGGCGAAGACTGATTGTCTATTTCGGTATAAAATTTAGAAAAAGGTCCTGGCGCAATGAAACGCTCTGCCAGACGGTGATCGTCACCAAAAATTAAATTGCTTTCCACAAAATAATTATAAATATTCGCTTCATTTTGAGTTGCCCATGTGTACTGCTCTTTCGTATAATCCATTTTCAGATATTCCGGAGTTTCGGGCAAAAATGCATCCTGAAGTGTCATCATTTTTCCGTTGTAAATCATCAGATCAATAAATTTCTGACTTTTTCCGCTGTACGGAACAATATTTTCAGCGAAAACATGCGAAATTTTAGGAACCATATTTTCCACATTCATGCTTTTCTGAAAATAGAGTTCGAGACCTTTGTAATGTGGATTTTTAAAACCTAAAAAACCGGTAATATCGATAAACAGAAAATTGGTTTCCGGATCGTAGATGATCGGATCCTGCGCCATCTGAAGCGCAGACGAAAACAAATAGACTTTCGGTGTCTTAAACTGTGGAAAATAATATTTAATATGTGAAAAAAGATCGGTCAGCTCACGCGCAAGCTTCGGTTGATTAATCTTCTTAATGGCTTCCGTGTAGATTTTCACCTCCGTCGGATCACTGCGTCTTTTAGCAAAATCTTCGGCAGAAACCGTTCCCTGAAACCAAGGAAACTGCTTTGAAAAAGTTTCAATCGGCACATTCTGATCATAAAACATTTTTGAAATATCGGTGATCTGTACTTGTTGGGCCGGACTTTTTATTTCGACCTTCCAGTTGTTTTCGGTTTCCTTTTTGCACGACGAAAGACTCATGATAACAAGGCTTACGCATGCGGCAATTCTGAAAATCTTCATTATTTTTACCTAAATTTTGATGAGACAAAAATACAGAATTAATGGCAAAATCTTTTCATGCAAATGGAAAGACTTGATGGCTTAACCACTTTTAAGATAATTTACATGTTATTATCATTTAATGCAATAGCGAATTCAAATTCAAAAAAATTCAAACCTAATTAAAAAACAAAATATGCAGACACAAAAAGTAATCAATCATATCGTGCAATGGCTGACAGATTATGCGCAAAAATCAGGTGCGAAAGGATATGTAGTTGGAGTTTCCGGCGGTGTGGATTCCGGAGTGGTTTCTAAACTTGTGGCCATGACCGGTCTGAAAACTTTGCTGATCGAAATGCCGATCCGACAGAAAGAAGATCAGGTAAACCGCGCCAAAGAACACATGAAAGATCTAGAAAGCAAATTTGAAAACGTACAGGCAATGTCGGTAAATCTCACGCCGGCTTTCGAAGAACTTTATAAAACTTTTGACGTTCACGATGAAGAATTTCCAAATGAAAAGCTCGCATTTGCCAACACAAGATCGCGTCTAAGAATGCTGACCTTATATTACTACGGTCAAATCAACGGACTTTTGGTATGCGGAACAGGAAATAAAGTGGAAGATTTCGGGATTGGTTTTTATACGAAATACGGCGACGGCGGCGTGGATGTTTCGCCAATCGCTGATCTTTACAAAACGGAAGTGTATGAGCTTGCGAGAGCCTTAGATCTGATCGAAAGTATTCAGAATGCGATTCCTACAGACGGTTTGTGGGATGCAGAACGCACCGATGAAGATCAGATTGGCGCGACGTATCCGGAGTTGGAGAAAATCCAAAAAGAATGGGGAACAAAATCTGAATCTGACTACAAAGGCCGCGATCTGGAAGTGTACAAAATTTTCAGCCGTATGAGTAAAGCGGCGCAACATAAAATCAATCCAATTCCGGTGTGTGATATTCCTGAGGAGTATAGAAATTAATTTTTAAGTTTTAAAATCAAAAATAAATTATCTTTAAGCTTTAAAAATATACAGTATATGAACAGCTTTGCTGCAAAAAAATATCTTCTTTTACTCACTTTCTCAGTTTTCGGATGGTCTTTCGGGCAGAATAAAATACCGTTTGGCGTGGTAAAAGCCGAAGAAGGTTATGCAATGGTGCGTGTGCCCAAAGATAATTACCGCAAAATCGTCGATAAAATAAGGATGAAAAAAGGCGATGTTTTCGTCTATGTAAAACCTGCGCCGGGAGAAACCGACTGGATCTGGATCAAATATCCGGATAAAACCGACGACGAAAAACCTTTCGTACGATACGACAGCCTTAATAAAGAAGGTATGGTGAATAAAGACCGAATCGCTTATGTAGATCAGCTGCCGGCTTTCACCCCGACAAAATCTAAAAACGGAAGATCGGTTATTTTTACAGATAATTCTAACCAGAAAATACCTACGGCACAAAGAACGAAAGTGGTGATCGACGTTTATCCGTCCAATGCAGGCTTCAGAAAACAGGAAAAAGATGCTAACGGAAATATTATTAAAATCGATAAAGTAAAACCCTGGGGAATCAGCAAAGAACTTCCGGAAGGCATGACGGAAATTAAATCCATCCGTGTGCAGCAGCCAGGCAGAGGTTCGGTTTTTGTGCGGGAAGCGATCAAAAATCTTTTTCAGCCAACGATGGATTTTGAAAAAATGGGCGTGACTTCACTAGACGATAATAATATATTCCTATACATGATCAACGGAAGCGGAGAAAACAGATATGTGACTTTCTGGACAATCAAAGACGGCAAAGCCATCAGCCAGATTATTTATCATCAGCCGGAATAAATATCTTTAAAATTAATCAGTACTTTTGTGACTGAAACTGGTGCTGCGAAGTGTTTCGCAGCATTTTTTGTAACCGGTTCTGCCAAACGGCAGATGAAAAGGGAATCATGTGAAAATCATGAGCTGTCGCGCAACTGTATGTGACTGAAATTTTTATCAAAAAGCCACTGTGCTACGCATGGGAAGGCGGTAAAAATGTCACGAGCCAGGAGACCTGCCATTACTACTTTGAGCTAAAACTTTCGCGATTGAAGTTTGCCGGCTGTCGGTTTTATTTTTCCGGATATTTTCCGGGATAATATTCTGTTTTGCGGTGACTTTTTTCGTTTTTAAATATTTTAAAAATGACAACAGAACAGAGAATTGATTCTTCAGAAACACGAATTTTCAAAGCCGTATTTCCAAACACAACCAATCATTACGACACGCTTTTTGGCGGTACTGCGATGCAGCTGATGGATGAAGTAGCTTTTATCACCGCGACAAGATTTGCCAGAAAACGAGTAGTGACGGTGAGCAGCGATAAAATTGATTTTAAAAAACCAATTCCGGCAGGAACAATTGTCGAACTTATCGGAAGAGTCTCTCACGTCGGAAACACGAGTCTGAAGGTAAATGTAGAAATTTTTACAGAACAGATGTATTCTTATGAAAGGGAACGCGCGATCGTAGGAGATTTTACTTTTGTAGCGATTGATGATGAGAAAAAACCGGTGGTTATTTTGTAATGTCACTTGAGTTTTACAAATGATCACATTTTGATTTTGAATAAAATTGGGTTTCGGCGGGCAAAGCCCGCCGAAACCTTTTAAAATAAGCGTTAATTCCATCATATTTGCGCCGATTTCAAAGTAAATCCAGTCATATTCTAAGCAAATTTTCTCTCAATAAAAATCTAATTAAAAATTATCAGGCTCATTTTCAGCACTTTAAGTTAAAGTAAAAATTTATTTTACTACTTTGTATTGCATATTACCATTTTGTTTACATATCTTTGTAATGTAAAATCGAAGAAGGCAAGTCTAGCTAGCTGCCGAAAGAGATTTTCAAAGCAAACTATTTAAATCAATTACAAATGAATACTGAAAACACCAAAGCGCAAATGCGAAAAGGAATTCTGGAATTCTGTATTTTGAGCCTCATCAATCAACGTGAAATGTACGTGTCTGATCTGATCGACGAGCTGAAAAAAGGAAAACTGGATGTGGTGGAAGGAACACTTTACCCACTTCTTACAAGACTGAAAAACGGGGAATTCCTCTCCTACCGATGGGAAGAATCTACCGGAGGACCGCCCAGAAAATATTATCAGATCACCGAAAAAGGTAAAACTTTCCTCCAAGAACTGCTGATTACCTGGAAAGATCTGACAGATGCTGTAAACCAAATTACCCAAAAATCTTAAAAACTAAAGCTATGAATAAGACACTCTCAATAGGACTTGCCGGTTTTTCTTTTAATATAGAAGAACACGCATATATAAAACTCAGCGATTATCTGAACGCGTTGAGAAGCACGTTAGACGCCTCTGAAGCGGATGAAGTAATGCACGACATCGAAATCAGAATGGTGGAAATTTTCAAAGAATATCTTGCCAAAAGAGAAGTTATCAACGACGGAGATGTGGAGCGTGTAATCGCACAGATAGGTTCGCCAGAGATGATCGAAGAGCAGGAAGAAGCGTACTATTCTGATAAAAATACAAGAAAAGAATCAACTACAGGAACACTGTATACCGATAAAAAACAGCTTTTCCGCGATCCCGAAAGACAGAAAATCGCAGGTGTGTGTGCCGGTTTAGCTCACTACACCGGTTTAGACATCACAGCAATGCGGGCGATTTGGTTAGGAATATTTATTCTCGGAATTTTCAGCGAAGGAATTTCTTCAACTTTGATTTTCTTCGTATATATTATTCTCTGGATTATTTTGCCTAAAGCAGAAACCGCAGCAGATTTTTTGAAAATGAAGGGAAAACCTATCAATTTTGACAATCTAAAAACTGAGTCTAATAAACTGGTACAGTTTGCCAACGAATCTACACAGCGTGTCGGTGAGATTTATATCGAAAACAAACCCTACATCAACAGTGCTGGGAGCAGTCTTTGGAATGTTGTAAAATATATCTTCGGAGCGCTTTTTATTGTACTCGCCGTAGGGAGCATCATCGGAACGTTTGTGGTTTTCGGCCTCTTCGGCATCAGCAGTAATTTTCCGGGAGCGAATGAAATGAGATTCCTTTTCGACGACGACGGTCTTTACAGTGTGCTTTCTGCGATGATTATTATCGGATCATTAATTCCGGCGATTATTTTTACCCTGTTGAGCATAAAAATATTTTCTCCTAAGACAAAACTCAGAAATATAGGTTGGGTAATCGGCGCATTATTTTTAATATTAATGGGATTGGGAGCTTATTTCGCAGTGCAGATGGCACAGAAAGATATGTTGCTGAAAGGTCATAAAACAGATACACAGGAAGTAATGATTCCGACAGATTCTGATACGATTTATGTTGATATGAAGCAGATTGCGATTCCACAAAACTTTATTGGCTACGATGACGATTTGTATTCAGATAAAACCTCAGTGTACGAAAAAGAAGGAATTGATCTGGAAATCAAGCGTGTACCGAATCTTAAAACACCTTATTTAATCATTAAGAAAGATGCTAAAGGATATAACATACCTTTGACAGTTTCTGTACCGGTGGAAATTGTTGACAATAAAATTATTTTTCCCAATTTTATTAAATATCCATATGATCAGCGTTTCAGAAAGTATGACATCGATTACGAACTGGTAATTCCTGAAAGCTCGGTGGTTATTTCTCTGAAAAAAGATGATATTTACGTAAGCGGCGATGCCAACGGCGACGGTAGGGATGATAATGATGAGAACGAAAACGGCATCACGGTAGAAGAAAATAAAATTACCATCAACGGTTCTACGATTGAATACGATGAGAATAACAAAGACAGCGTCATAATCAACGGGAGAATATATGCTAATGATGAAGCCAAAAAAGTAACTGATTCTCTGAAGAAAGGTTTCAAAGACTCTAAAAATTTTGACATCAAAATAAAAGGAAAAAACGACGAAATCTCGATAAAAACCAGCAAATAACCTTGAGAGTGGATGAAGGTGTGAAAGGATAACAGACGTTTGAGATTCACATCCTTCTATTCTCAAAAGAATAAGAATTTTTTTTCAGGGATTCATTGCAAAAGCCCGAAAAATGTTTTATATTCGTAAAAAATTTCAACAACCAATAAACACATAGAAACAAAATGGTACAGGTAGTTTTAGAAATTGTAGTGAAAATCGCAGATTTGATCAGCGCATTATTTTAACGGAAATTAAATTTCGATATATTTGTAAGTATAACCAAAGTTTGGTTATACTTTTTTGTTTATACAGCATATGAAAAAAATATTTGCAAGACTTGTTTTAAAACTCATCGGCTGGAAGGTCGAGCTGCAGGGCGATGTAAACAATCTGAACCGTTGCATTCTCGTGGTGGCGCCACATACGCACAACTCAGAATATCTTCTTGGAAATCTCGCCTATCTTTCGCTTGGGAAACGGCTTAAAATCATCATCAAAGATTCGCATACAAAGGCTTGGTATGGCTTTTTGGTAAAGAGTTTTGGTGGTGTCGGAATCGACCGCGCACAAAAAAACGATCTCGTAAATTTCGTTGCGGAAGAATTTAGAAAAGATGATTTCAGTCTGGTAATCACTCCTGAAGGCACAAGAAGCTGGGTTCCAAAATGGAGAAAAGGATTTTATCACATGGCACTTGCAGCAAAAGTGGATGTAGTTTTGGCAGCCGGAGACTTTAAGCGCAAAACCATGTTCTTGGGCTATAAAATTCCGTTCGAAAGAATTGCTTCCATTTCTTACGATGATTTGCTTAAAGAAATTGAGGAATATTATATCAAATACGACATTACACCAAAAATCGCCGCCAACTGGAATCCAAAACTTTCGGGAGAATAGCGTAATTCTATTATATGAAAAGGAATAAAAAAGAAATTTTAGCATTTCTAAACAATTGGGGCAAAGAAACTTTAGGCAAAACTCTGGAAATACATTTCACTGATGTAGACCTGGAAAACGAGACTTTACAGGCGACGATGCCCGTGCAGCCAAAAGTGCATCAGCCATTTGGGATCTTACACGGTGGCGCGAGTGTTTCACTTGCCGAAACGCTGGGTTCATGTTTGTCTAACATTTTTATTGACGGAGAAAAGCAATACGCGGTGGGAACTAACATCAATTCCAATCATCTACGAAGCAAAAAAGACGGTATAGTAACAGGAACCGCCCGATTTATCAGGAAAGGTAAAACGATGCATGTTTCTGAAATCGAGATCCGCGATGAAAAAGATCAGCTGATCAATCATACGACGATGACGAATAATGTTTTGAATAAGTAAAAATGTAGACTCAAAAATAATTTGAGTCTTTTTTTTGCAACTTTTTCAGATTTAATCATCTTACAGTTAAATATTATTTATGAAAAAACTTCTCCTTTCTTTTTTATTCTTGCTCTGCTTATTGAATTCCTGTGCTGACGATGAAAATATTATGGAAAGCAAAGTGGCATCTTATGATGTGTATGTTGCCGGCAAAGAAAATAATATGGCCTGCTACTGGAAAAATGGCGTAAAGACTGATCTTACAAATGGCGCAGGCATTACTCCGATGAAAGTTATCGTGGAAAGTAATACTGTTTATGTATTAGGAGTTCAAAATAATACAGGATCTAACAGCGACTATTTTTTTTGGAAAAATAATGTGAGATATAATCTAAAAACCTATTTATCGGTCTCACCAACTTTCCGCCTCGTTATTAAAGATTTTGTTGTGAAAAATAACGTAGAATTATTCGCCGGATTGGTGGATGATGTGAATACACCATCGAGCTTCGCCGGAGATGTGTCTTACTGGAAAAACGGTGTCAAAACTGTTTTACAACTTAACCAATCACTTTACAACAAGATTTCGATCGACACGTATAATAATGATATTTATGTAAGTCCCAGTGGCAGCGGAGGATATTTTAAAAATAATACGTTCGTAAATACCGGTAGTGCCTGGTCCCAAAATTTCGCGCAGACAAACAACGACATTCATTTTCTGTATATACATAATAATAACCACAAACTAAGCTACTACAATACTGTAAACAACACAGTTTCGTACGAAAATGCATTCAACTACCCTAATATGACAGATTGTAAATTGATTGCCGATCCTTCGACCAATAATCTGTATGCTTTCAGTGAAGTTCTCGAAAGTGTTTATTATAAAAATAATCAGCAGATTACTGTTAATGATCCTGTATATCGGTTTATCGTAGATATGAAAGTCTTGCATGATAATATATATATGATCCGCGAAATTTCACCTTTTTCTACAACACCTATAAATTACAAAGTTTTTATTAATAATGTTGAGACGCAGGCAATAACCGGAAATATCGGCAGTTTCAATTCTGTTTTTGTGATTCCGAACTAATTTTTTACAAGCTTTTTTTTCTTTTTGCATCTACTATTTAAAAACCAATGACCATGAAAAATTTTATACTGCCTTTTCTGCTTTTGCTATTGTTTAATATATCTTGTGAAAATCAGGATGAACTGCTCGAAAGCAAAGTAGCGTCTTACGATGTGTATGTTGCCGGCACAGAAAATTTACAGGTTGCTTACTGGAAAAACAATCAGAAAACCATTTTACCAGGCGGTGATAATCTGAATGGTGTTCAGATAGAGGTTGATAATAATGATGTGTATGTTCTAGCTGTGAATATTGAATCCATAGATCAGGTTCCTGCGTGGTATTTTTGGAAAAACGGAGTGAAAAACAATGTTGCACAATACCTTAATGTGACTGAAAATACTACAACGGTAAAAGACAATCTCAGTCTTTCACGAAAAATGATCGTGAGCAATGGAAATGTCTATTTTGCCGGAACGATGAAAAACCCAAACCCTACATCAAGCGCAGATCAGTTTCAGATATGCTATTGGAAAAACGGAATTAAAACAGTTGTAAGCAGTACAAGTAGTGAATATGTTGGTGGATTTGAAATATTTAATAATGACATTTACATGGTGACACGCAAAAACTTTAACCCTTTAAATATGACCTGGGATCTTACGCATTATAAAAATGGTGCTGTTTTTTCTGCTGTTGCAAATACTTCCGTCGCGCCTGAAGACTATTATAAAAACTTGTCTGATCTTTTTCTGCTTGAAAAATCTTTTTCTAGTCCTCCAAATAATTATTCCTACACGCAGTCTTATAAAAATGTTCAGACTTCTGCTAATTTTAATATGCCAGCAAATATAAATACAGCTGCAATAAAATACATTTACTGGAATGATACAGACCAATACTACGTTGGAAACACTTTCTATTACAAAAACAGTACTTTGGTACAGATAAATGATCCCACTGGTTTTAATCAGATCGGACATCTTTTTGTAAATGATCAAAATATATACATGACAAGAATCCATAATAATATGGTGAAGTTTTACATCAACAATGTAGAAACAATGATGATTAATGATATAACGAAAGGTTGTCTTAACGATATATTTGTCGTTCAAAATTAAAAATATGATTCTTCAGAACTGGCAGAAAATATATATTGACTACTTTCCAAAACTTCTGGGGATCTGTCGGCGCTACATCACAGATCTGTCGACGGCGGAAGATATTGTACAAGACAGTTTTATAGCGGCTCTGCAGAAAGAAAATCAATTAAAAAACAACGAAGCAATATTTGCGTGGCTGAAGAAAATTGTGATCAATAACGCGCTTCAGCACATCCGGAAAACGCAAAACTCGAAAGTTATTTCCACAGAATCTGAAAATATTCCAGACACTTACACTGAGATGGCTTACACAAATATCGACGAACAAAAACACATTTTATCATATCATTTTACGCGGGAGCAGCTGTTGCAGTCGATCGACAGTCTGCCATCCCCCCAAAGATCTGTTTTCAATCTCTATTTCATAGACCAAAAGTCTCACGCACAAATTGCAAAACTTCTGGAAATACCGGTAAACACTTCAAAGTCACATTTACTGAGAGCCAAAAAATCGCTGCAAATTTATCTTAAAACACATTTCGTCAATAACGAATCTAAGAAAAATAGAGGGGCTTTACTTTTTGTATTTTTTGGTCTAAGCAATTTTGTCTGGGCAAAAACGTACGGCTCCTCCTTTGCGGATTTTACGATAAAACCACAAAAAAATCTTATCATTTCTGACAGAGATTTTAGAAAGGATTTCAAATTTCCATCATCACAAAAGCTTTTTAAAAAACAAATTATTGCTGGCGGAGTATTCCTACTTTTAATCATCAGCTTCTTTATTTTTTTTAAACCTTCATATTCGGGTAAAGCCACTGGTAATCAATTTTTAAAGAAGTCAAAAATTATAAAATCGTCAGAAGAAGAAATAAAAACATCTGATCAAAAAGTTTCTATCATTCAAAACATCGCCAATGAAGATATTTTAAAAGGTAAATCTGTAAAGAACAGCGTACCAGTAAAACAAACTGAAATCACTGTCAAAAAAAAGTCAGTTGACAGCCACGATAACGAAGATGAACCTGTGATTGTGGTGAAAAAAATCATTCAGAGAGATACCGTTTTCATAGAAAGATAATTGCCTGATGCTTACAAAAAAAATTCCCATCTTACTTTCCGTATTATTTTTATTTCTGGCGCAGGCACAACGAAAAAAGCGAAAAGACACGGTTGTGATCTATGAAAAAGTAATCGTGTACGATACCGTCTACAAATCTCGGGCTTTCAAAATAAAAGCTTCACCACTACATTTATCAAAACTTGATTTGAATTTCCGCAGAATAAATTTTCCGGCACCTCAACTAAAAAATACTGAAGAAAAACCAACTGAGAAAATAACAGAGAACTCATGGAATTATGGCATTTCTGCAGGTTTGGGTATGAAAAACAATAGTTGGTATTCTGATAAAAAACCGCAGTTTGGAGCATCAGGTTCACTCTGGGTATCGAAAACTCTTTTTACTCCAAAATTAACTTTAATGCTCTCAGCAAATGCCTTTTTGTGGAATTCAAGTTTTGATCTTGATGCGAATAAAGAAGAAACTTTTCTTGACGGTTTTTACTTTACGAAGGATCAACAGCCGTTGCTTTTCCAGCGCTTTAATAATAAATATTCGGAGTTTTTTCTTCAGCTAAAAGCTTTATATGAGTGGAAAAATTTCCGTCCGTTTGCTGGGATTACCGCGAGCCAAAGTTTTTATAAAATGCAGTTTTTAGTTCCTGAAAACAAAGTCTTGAATAAACTGAACGATTTTAAAAATAGATCAACAGACTTCGGTTTTGTACTAGGAATGCAATATAGAATAAGCAGGAAAATTTCTTTTGACCTTGAATATCAAGAGTTGACGAGGAAAGGTCTGAATCTGCGAAACAGCGATTTTGATTTTGAGATTTTTAAAGCAAACTCTAACTTTGCAGAGAGAAAAATTTTGGCCGGCATTTCGTACCGACTTTCAAGATAAAAAATTTCTTTTTCGATATGGTCTACTTCAAATTTCCTTTTAATGAAAAGCTTTTTTCAACTGATGAAAACACAGATGAAAGTACTGTTCAGTTCAAATCATTTGATGAAAATTTAAAAATTGAATTTCATGGTAAAATTATTGAAAGGCAAAGTTTGGAAATAGATTCTGAAAAATTTTATGAAACCTTAAAAAGTGGAGATCCACAAATTTTTAAAGAAGAAACGAAAGAAGAATATTTAGAGAAACTTCAAAATTTAATTCAGATCATAAAAGACAAAAACTTACCGAAAGTAGTTTTATCAAGACGAAAAATACGGGAAAACTATAAAATCGATCCTGAGAAAAGTTTTGAAAATCTTTGTAAAGCGTATCCTAATGCGTTTCGGTATATTTTCTTTAAAAACGGAATCTGCTGGATTGGTGCTTTTTCAGAACTTCTCGGAAAGTACAGTAAATCAGACGGCAGTTTTGAAACCATGAGTCTGGCGGGAACGCTTCCTGTAAGCGACGCGTGGACGGAGAAGGAAATCGAAGAGCAAAAACCTGTTTCACAGTACATCAAAAATATTCTGGAAAACTTCTCTGATGAGCTGAAAATTTCTGAAACATACGATCATATTTCAGGAAACATTAAACATTTGCGAACTGATTTTGAGGCGAAAATTCAGCGTAAAGATTTAGATAAAATCATCCATGAACTCCATCCCACTCCGGCGGTTTGCGGAATTCCCAAAGACATTTGTAAAACGATTATTTCAAATTTTGAGAAATATCCGAGAGAACTGTATTCCGGTTATATAAGGATAGAAACTGAAAGCGAAATTCATTTTTATGTAAATCTGCGTTGCGCGAGGATTTTTGAAAATTCAGTTCACGCTTTTGTCGGCGGCGGCGTTACCTCGCAAAGCAATCCAGAAAAAGAATGGCAGGAAACCGAACTCAAGTCTCATGCGATATTTAACAATCTGACAATCATAAAAAAAGGCATTTAAGAGAATTAAACGCCTTTTTTATTTTAAAAATTTTCTTATTTCTTCACACCGATTTTACTCCAGGTGTGCATTACGTACAGTAAAATAATTCCGATAATCGCTGTAGCAATCGAGAAGACTACTTTCGAATTATCTTCCGACATCATTTCTGATCTGTAATCAAAAGCGTATAAATTGATCGCAATGATTACGATTAAAATCACTAAAAATAACTTATAAAATCTCTGCATGATTCTTAAAAATTTACATAATTCTGCGCCAGTTGTGCAAAGTTGGCGGCAAATAATTTAATTGAAATCGCTAAAAGTATGATTCCGAAAACTTTCTGCAAAATGGAAAGGGTTGCCTCGCCCATTCTTTTCTCGAGCCACGTAGCCGATTTCAGCACCAAATATACGAAAATTGTGTTGAGTGCAATTCCTAAAATAATGTTAATATCATGAAATTCTGCACGTAAAGAAAGTGTCGTTGTTAAGGTTCCGGCACCTGCAACGAGCGGAAAAGCTATCGGAACAATGGATGCCGCTTTGGCTTCTGTAGTTTTATTGATTTCAATACCCAAAATCATTTCCAGTGCGATAATGAAAATAACAAACGCTCCTGCAATCGCAAAAGAATTCACATCAACACCGATAAATTTCAGTATTTTGTTTCCGACAAACAGAAAGACGATCATAATGACACCCGCCGTTAATGAAGCTTTTCTGGCCTCAATTTGGCCAAATTTCTGCTGAAGACTGACAATGATGGGAATAGAACCAATAATATCAATTACGGCAAACAAAACCATAAAGCAGGTAATGGTCTCTTTAAGTGAGATTTGCTGAATTATTTCCATCATAAAATTGAGAATTAATAATTTCGCAAAAATATAAATAAAAATTGTCTATTTGGTAATCCTGGAGTACAAATTGATAACTTCGTGATATAGATCATCAATTGATTCCTGAGACTGTACCGGTGAATATTTTTCAAACTGAAGTTTCTGATGCAGATTTTTATAATCTTCAACTGTCTGTCTTCCGGCTTGTTCTTCAATTATTTGATAAAAATCCAAATCATTCTGAGATGAATTTTCATATCTCAATTTCGAATCCATTTCATCGATGACCTGGTAAAATTTAGATCTGTTGTCTGATTTTTTTATCTGTTTTAAAAAGGAAAAATAATCTTCAAAATTAGTTTTCTGCTGAGATTTAAGATCCAATTCTGTTTCTGCTACCGAACCGACCGGCATCACCGGAATTGCTCTGGCAGCCAAAGATTTTCTTCTTTTTTTCTTATACGTAAAATACCCAATACCAATTCCGCCCAGAAGAACTGCATTTATAAACAGAATATTCCAGTTGAATTTTTCTTTTTCCTTAACCTTAAATGTCGCGGTTTTAATCACAGGATTATTGACGGTTTCAAGAATCGTATTGGTATATTCATTTACCTTTTCCACCGTTGTTCTAGCTGCCAACACTTCATCATGCGTAAAAGCTGAAAGTTTAAGCGAGTTTTCTCCTAAATCAATGTAGTCTTTCTGTTGAGGGTCAAAATAGGAAAAAGCTTCCGTTTTTACTTCAAAATCTCCGCTGTCTAACGGAATCAAAATATAATTTTCAAGAACTTCACCTTTCAAACCGTTTTTTCCCGGACGGGTTTTCACACTGATTTTCGGCGTAAAAATCTCGTATTTTTCTGAAGGTAAAATTTTGGGCAAAACAAGATCCGCTAAATTTCCTTCACCAGAAACTTTCACTGTGATATGAACAGGTTTCTTTTTTTCAACTTTCTGACCGGAAGTTTTTATTATTTTTACCGAAAAGTTTCCAACGGCGTTTTTAAAATTCTCCGGCGCACCTTCAGGAAGTTTTTTTACGTTGATTTTTACTTTATTAGAAAGTACTTTATTTTTTCCCGCATAGGAACTTAGCGACGCCGAAACCGAAGGCACTTCCACATAACCCGATTCTGTAGGAAACACCATAAATACCGCCAAAACCTGCGAAGGCATATTGGAAATCCCGGAAGGGTCGATGTCAGATCTGTTATAATTTACCGGATGTACATTTAGATTTTCCTGCTGTGGTAGACGCACATTTTTCACCTTCCGAAGGTTATCTATATTTTTAGAATACACGCGCAAAACCGCAACCGTTGGCTGATCTTGATACACTTCCCGGTCTTCTATTTCCATATTCAAGAAAACATCATTGACGTTGTTGGCCAAAGTAGTTTTTTTCTCTACATCACGGATGAAAACATTGAAAGGTTCCGTTTTATAAATTTTATTATTGACGGTAATCAGCACCGAACCAATTTTAATTTTACCTTTCTGCTTCGGCTCAAGCGCCAGACGTGTAACCAACTGCGTCATCGCAACATTGGTTTCTGGGTCAACCAAAGCATTGGTCACAGAACCCGAACCGATGATATTAAATTTTGATAAATCAGGAAGCTGCACCGGACTTTGCTGCACAAGATTATCACCATTCAGTTCAATTTTAATGGTAAGGTTGACTATATCTTTCGCGTTGTAATCAGATTTATCAGATTTCAAAGACATGTTTACCTGTCCGTAGGCGATTACGGAGATCAAAATAAACGATATGTAGATCAGTTTCTGCTGCATTACCAGTCTTTCTCATTGCTTTCCGGCATCGAGAATGTATTTTTATTTAAAATCTTTTTGGCTGTTTCCTTTTCTTTGTCGCCTACTTTGTCGAGAATCGCATCTTCGGTTCCTTTTGGCATTTTTCGGTTTGCAGTACCTTTGGGATCAGATTGATTTCCTTCCTGTCCTTTACTTTGGTTATCTACGCCTGTTCCGCCTTTATTTCCCTGATCTTTTGGATCGCCGCCGTTTCCTTTTTCTTTGTTTTTACCTTCGCCGCCACCGCCTTTACCAGATTTATTTTTCTGATCTTTTTTCTGCTGATTTTGTTTTTCTTTCAGCTTGGCGATCTCGTAATTTTTTCTTGTGGCTTCACTGTAGGGTTCCTGTTTCAGAGACTGCTTGTAGAATTCTGCCGCCTTTTCAGGTTGATTCATCTGCATGTATGTATTGCCAATATTGTGTAAGGCCGCAGCTTTATCAGGAATGGTCGATGAAAGTTTTTCGGCTTTCTGAAGTTCAGCTAAAGCTTCCTCATACTTTTTGTTTTTGTATAAAGCATTTCCCAGATTGTAATGTGCCGTAAAATCTTTCTGATTGGTTTTTATGGCTTCTACATAGCGCGCAGAAGCACCTTCAAAGTCACTTGCATTAAATTTCTGATTTCCTTCATACACCAAAGTGCGGTAACTTTTTTGCCCAAAGCAAAGTGCGCTAAGGGAAAAAGTGAGGAGAAACGTCAGAAAAATAATTTTAGTATTCATCACTTGCAAAATTATCCCTTTATATGTTAAGACGCAGGCAATTAATTGTTAAAATAGGGTTAAAGTAACAAGGCTTAAAATAGTGTGCAGAATACATTTAAATATTAAAATCTTTCTTAGGATTGAAAAAGAGAATAATCAGAAAAAAGAATATCGAAACGGCCAGAAAATACTGGTAATAATGATTGGCATTTTGCGACTTCACGAGCGAAAAACTTCCTGATCCGCTTTTGCTCAAAGCATCCAGAATCTGTGGTGGCGCATCATTCAGATTATTTCCGTCGATGTAGCTGCTGCCGGTAGATTCAGCAATTTTTTCAAGCGCTGAATTCTGGCGTTTTGAGATTACCGTTTGGCCATTCATATCACTTTTATAACCCATGAGTTGCCCGAGCAAATAATCCGGAACTGGCGCTCCCTCTTCTGTTCCGATACCTACAGTTGTGATCGCAATTCCTTCGTTTTTCGCCAAACGAATCGCAGCGTTGTCATTTCCTTCATTATCTTCGCCATCGCTCAGCATCACTACTTTTCTCGAACCTTTGCTTACATTTTTAAACTTATCGACGGCTGCTTCTACAGCTTTTAAGAAATCGGTTCCCTGCACTTTTATGCTTCCCGTTTCAATTGCATTAATATAATTTTCCGCTGAATTATAATCCGTTGTTAATGGCATTACTGAAACGGCCTGTCCGGCAAAAATCACAATTCCAACACGGTCATTTTTCATCTGCTTCATCGTGCTGATAACTACATTTCTGGCTTCAGCAAGACGCGAAGGTTCAACATCTTCTGCATTCATGGAATTTGAAACGTCAATCATGAAGATCACATTATTGAGTTTCTGATTGGTTTTTACTTCTTCCGAACCGCTTAATAAATCGATCGCCGCAAAAATCAGAAACAGCACTGCCAAAAAATACAGGGTCGGAAAAAATTTTATGAACTTTGAATCTTTTTCAAATAAAACTTCGTGAAATTTGCTTTCTGCAAACAGATTTCTTTTCCGTTTTTTCCAGCGGATGTAGCTCACCAAAAAAATAGCAAGAATCGGTAAAAGCAGCAGCAAAAGCAGAAACCAGTAATTTCCTAAATAAAAACCCATCAGCTTAAAAATTTATATAAAACCCACCGCACCATCGCATCCAAAAATAAAATCAGCAAAGCAAAAAGCAGAAAAACATTAAAATATTCTTCAAAATTGTAGAGTTTAGAAACCTTTGTATCGGTTTTTTCGAGCTGATTGATTTCGCTGTAAATCTCCTCCAAACTGCTGTTTGAAGTGGCACGGAAATATTTGCCGCCGGTGATCTGAGCAATTTCCTTCAGCGACGGCTCGTCGATTCTTACTTCAGTTTCAGTAAAAATTAAATCTCCGAAAGGATCAAGATTGGTCGGCATTAAGGCAAAACCATTGGTTCCCAAACCGATTGCATATACTTTTATGCCGTTGTTTTTGGCTAATTCGGCAGCGACCAGCGGTGGAATTGCATTTTCAATATTATTAACGCCGTCGGTCATCAGGATAATAATTTTGCTCTTCGCTTTGCTCGTCCGCAAATGATTCACCGCGACAGAAAGTCCTTCGCCGATTGCTGTTCCGGGATCGAGTTCTGTCGTATTCAAATTTTTCAGTTCATCAATAACCACCTGATGATCGGAAGTCACTGGAACTTTGGTAAAAGCTTCTGCCGCGTAGGTTACCACGCCAATTCTATCGTTGGGACGCTTATCCACAAACTGAATCGCAATATCCCGCAAAGCCGTCAGACGGTCAGGTTCCAGATCTTTTGAAAGCATACTGAGCGAAACGTCAATAGAAAACATGATGTCAACACCTTTTGTATCATCACGATCTTGCGATACTGTAAATGACCGCGGTCGTGCCATAGCAAGAAAGAGTGCAGAGAGAATCAGATATTTTGAAATTTTCAGGAAAAACAAAGCTGCACGTATGCCGCTGCTGCTTTCCATATTCTGAGTCGTCGGTACGCGAACGCCTTTTCTTTTTCCGGTACGCAGATCGCGGATGATCAGCGGGATGAAAGCCAGAAAAAGCAGCAAAAACCACGGGCTGTAAAATTCTATATCAGGCATCTTTCCTCAGATTTTTAAATTCAATATCTTTGGAAGAACGCTTCACAAAATCACGGATTCCAGCAAAATCCTGCTCCATTGTTTTTTGATCAGGGAAAGTTTTGGCAAATTTCACCAGATCTCCACGCACAAAAACATCTTCCACGGTTTTCTCATTCTCCTGCGAGATGGTATTATTTTTCCGCATAAGCGCGATCAGATCATCAGTGAGCAAAACATCAGCTGGAATTTCGTATTGTTTCGCAATAAATTTTCGCGAAATATCGATGAGCTCAACGTAGAACGAACGGTAATTTCCTTCTTCGATGTATTTTTTCTTTTTTAAAGAATCGAGTTCTTTCAAGGTGATATTGGTTGTCACAACCGGCGAACTTTTTGCTCTTCTGCCCCATTTTAAAATCATGATAATGGCGATGATTAAAGCAATAATCGCAAGCGCTGCCAAAATGTAAAATTTGTACATTTCCCAGTAATCCTGCGGATCGAGGCTCACTTTTTTGTTCGACATGATGTCGTTGATCTGATCATCTTTTGTCGCCGTATTGATGACCTCAATATCGTACGGAATCGTTTTTAAAACGCGTTCTCCAATCTTAAATTCAAGCTCGGGAACGGTAAAAGTTCCTTCTTCAAAAACTGAAAAATCGATTTTTCTGATGTATTCATTTTCGTTAACGCCAATGCTGTCTTTTATTTCTTCAAAATGAAAAGGAAGAAGTTCGTTTTGCGGTGCAGCAGAAACAGTTTGTCCGTTCAGGTTTTCGATTTTAATGATCAGATGATCGACTTCACCCAAAGCCAAAGTTTTCTTGTCAAGATTTGACGATAAAATCTGCGAAAAAGCCATTCCGCAGACAAAAACCATGAGTAATAAAAATATTTTTTTCAAGCTTTTAGATCAGTTTATTTAAAATTTTACTGCATTTATCTTTTCTGAAAGTACTGATACAGCAGTTTCGCATAATCATCCTGCGTGCTTATATTCAGGAAACTTGCAGAACTGCCGGTAAATTCCTGCTCCAGCGAACGTACTTTTTTCTTTTGTAATTCTGCGAAAGTGTAACGCCACCGGGCGCTCGAAGTATTCACCCAAAGCTGTTCACCGGTTTCAGAATCACTCATCAGCATATATCCGACATCCGGAATTTCATTGTCTTTTTCGTCATAAATGCGCATTGCCAGCATCTGATGTTTTTTAGCTGCAACCTGCATTATTTTTTTATCGTACGGATCTTCAAAATCAGAAAGAATAAAGACCAGTGATTTTCGTTTAAAAATACCCATCAGATATTCCATCGCACGGTCGATCTGCGAAACTGCCGGCACATAATCTGCAGTGAGAACCATGCTGATCATCGATAAAATATGCTTTCTTCCTTTCTGCGGCGGAATCATTTTGTACACTTTATCAGCGTAAAGAATCATTCCCACTTTATCATTGTTCCCCGCAGCAGAAAAACCCAAACTTGCGACAATTTCTGCGACATATTCTCTTTTTAGCTGTGTTTTTGTGCCGTAATCCATAGATGCAGAGATATCAACCAAAATCATCATCGTCAGCTCGCGTTCCTCTTCCATCACTTTCACAAAAGGCTCACGAAAGCGTGCGGTTTTATTCCAGTCAATACGGCGGATTTCATCACCGAACTGATATGGCCGAACTTCAGAAAACGTCATTCCCTGACCTTTAAAAGCACTGTGATACTGCCCCATCAGTGAAGCTTCCGTCTTCTTTCGGGTACGGATTTCTATCTGCTTTACTTTTTTGATGATGTCTTTTATCTGCATAAATGCTTAAAACTTATTTAAAACCAATCGCCACATTAAGCCATTCGTTATCAAACTTCGGATCGTACTTTCTGTAAAAATTAATCGCAGATTCATTCCATTCCAGCACCTGAAATACCATTCCGCTGTAAAGATTTGATTGTCCGTATTCCAAAGTCGCCTCAAACAACTTTTTTCCAATCTTCTTTCCCCGCAAACTTTCTGTTACCACCAAATCTTCAAGATACAGTCGTCTACCTTTCCATGTTGAAAATCGGTCATAAAAAAGCGATATTCCGACAATCTTTCCCTTAAGTTCTGCAACAAACGCGCCCCAAACAGGAGAATTTCCAAAACCATCTTGCGTAAACTGCTCTAATGTAATCGTCACTTCATGCGAAGCATCTTCAAATTTAGCCAGTTCTTTTACGAGATTGAAAATCGAGTAGCAATCTTCTCTGACAGCTTTCCTAATGATAACATTCATTATGGGGCCTGAATTTTTGCCAAAATGCGGTCTACAATATTTTCAGAAGTTATTTCTTCCGCTTCTGCTTCAAAGGTCAGTCCTATTCTGTGTCTTAAAACGTCTTTTGCGAGTTCTTTCACATCTTCAGGAATCACAAAAGCTCTTCCTTTCAAGAACGCATATGCTCTTGAAGCGATCGCTAAATTGATTGATGCTCGCGGTGAAGCTCCAAAACCGATATAACTTTTCAGCTCAGAAAGTCCGTAATTTTCCGGGAAACGGGTCGCAAAAACCATATCCAGAATATATTTTTCTATTTTTTCATCAAGATAAATCTGATTGACGATTTTCTTCGCTTCAACAATTGTTTCAAGAGAAATAACCGGATTTACCGAAGGCTGATGAGACGTAGAAACCATTCTCATCACCTTTCGCTCATCTTCAAACTCCGGATAATTGATGCGGCATTTCAGCATAAAACGGTCACTTTGCGCTTCCGGCAATAGATATGTTCCTTCCTGATCGATCGGGTTTTGCGTCGCCAAAACAAGAAAAGGTTTTGGTAAAGGCATGGTCTCGTCACCGATCGTTACTTGTTTTTCCTGCATCACTTCGAGCAGCGCAGACTGTACTTTTGCAGGCGCACGGTTGATCTCATCCGCAAGAACGAAATTTGCAAAAACCGGCCCTTTTTTTATAGAGAAATCGTTTTCTTTAATATTGTAGATCATCGTTCCAACAACATCTGCAGGAAGCAAATCGGGTGTAAACTGAATTCGCGAAAAGGCACCATGCACCGCATCTGCCAAAGTTTTTATCGCTAAAGTTTTGGCAAGACCGGGAACGCCTTCCAGCAAGACATGACCGTTGCCCAAAAGACCAACCAAAAGTCTGTCGATCATATACTCCTGGCCGATAATGACTTTATTAATCTCCTGCCGCAGCATCGAAAAATAATAATTCTGCTCGCGCACGCGCTCGGTAAGCTGACGGATGTCTTCTGCTTGAAATGATTCTGACATAAATTCTGATTAAAATAATGGGTAAATTTGAGATAAATCCTTGCAGTAATCAACACATTCAGTGCCGTTTTTGAGTTAAAGTTTGTTAAATATATTTCCATCTTTCTGCCCTTTGCATCACCGAAAATCCAAATAATTTTTAATAAATTTTTAGTTTTCATAAATTTTTAACAAAATGAAATGAATGCCTCTTTGAAAAATTGCCTTTTCCAGTTTATTAAACTATTTTTGGAGATTAAATAAAATGCAGAATGAATTATCATTTTCAGGCGCACAGACAGGTGAGAAAAAATCTGTTGCAGATCTTGCAGGAGACCTCGCATGATGATTTATTGCTGATTCCGGATGGTTTTAACAATAACATTTACTGGAATATCGCACACACCGTCGCCACGCAGCAGCTTTTGCATTATTATCTCAGCGGAAATCTCTTCAGAATCGATAAATACTGGATCGAAACATACAAGAAAGGTACGCTTCCCAATCTTGATGTGCAGAAATCTGAAATTGAAGATCTCGAATTTCTACTTACAGAGACTTCAAAAACACTGATGAAAGATTACGACAGCGATTTCTTTTCAGATTATACGCCATACACGACGAGTTTTGGGATGGATCTGAAAAGCATTCAGGATGCGATTATATTTAACAATCTTCACGAAAGCCTGCATTACGGCTATGCAATGTCGATGAAAAGAGCCGTTTTAGGAGAAAAAACAAGATAAGAATTGTGAATTTTTTGTGTTTAAATTTTTACTAAATGCAAATATTCATCATTAAAAAATAGAAATGACAGATAAAAAAGACGATTTTATTTTCGGGCTGCGACCTGTAATGGAAGCTCTGGAAGCCGGAAAAACGATAGATAAAATTTTTGTGCAGAATGCACTTCAGGGCGAAATTTATGCTGAGCTAAAAGGTGCTTTGGCAAAAAATAAAATCAGACCCAACTACGTTCCTGTAGAGAAACTCAACCGTTTTACCAGAAAAAATCACCAAGGCGTGGTGGCGTTTATATCAGATGTGCCCTTTCACAAAATTGAAAACATTATTCCGGAATTATTTGAGCAGGGAAAAACACCTTTCATTTTAATTTTGGACCGACTGACCGACGTGAGAAATTTCGGAGCGATATGCCGAACCGCAGAATGTGTGGGAATCGACGCTATTGTAATTCCTGAAAAAGGCGGCGCGCCGGTAAATTCTGATGCCATAAAAACTTCTGCGGGAGCAATGTATAATATTAAAATCTGTAAAGAACCGAATCTTGGTCATGTGGTAGATTTCCTTCAGCAAAGTGGAATCTCTGTTTTTGCAGCCACGGAAAAAGCTCAGAAACTTATTTATGATGTTGATTTTACAGAGCCTTGTGCAATTGTAATGGGAAATGAAGAAACCGGAATTTCGAAGGAAGTTCTGCATCATTCCGACGAAAAAATGAAGTTACCTATTGAAGGTAAAACGCAGTCACTAAACGTTTCTGTTGCATGTGGCGCAATTCTATACGAAGCGATGAGACAGAAAATCGTGAAAAACTAATTACTCTATTTTAAAAAAATCAATGAAAAATATAGCTGTTGCTGCCTTGGCGTCGTTAATGATCATCGCATGCAAAAAAGAAACGAAAACCGTAACCAAAGTTGATCCTAAAACCGGAAAAACCATCACGGTAGAAGTTCCTGTAGAAGACAAAAGCGAAGAAAAGCCTGAAAATTTTGCGATAAAAGATTCGGCAGGAATTTACAGACAGACTTTTAACCTCGAAAAGGGAAAAACCTATCCGCTCACAACATATCAGCGCGACACCAAAACCATCACCGATCCCGATGGAAAAACAATGAACGGTACGAGCGAGTCGACTGATGAGATGACTTTCACAGTGAATGATATAAAAGGAAATGTTTACGATCTCACTATTAATCTGATCGGAAAAAGAAGTTCGCAGTCTGCGGAAGGCAAAACGATCATCGTTGACACAAAAATGGCGATGCCTAAAGATGATAATCTGAAACTTCTCTGGAACGTAAACCGCGCACTTACCGGAAATAAACTGAATATGAAGATGGATAACACCGGAAAAGTGATTTCTATTTCAGGTTTTGATGCGGTATATTCTAAAATTGACAAGGCGCTTTCAACTTTAATTAAAGATGCCAACGAACGTTCACAGGTTGTGGCCGGACTTAAAAAGACGTTTAACGAAAAGGTATTGAAAGATCAGTTTGAAAAAAATCTGAAAATCATTCCAGCAAAAGGTGCCAAGATCGGCCAACAGTGGAAAACCAGCGAAAATGCTGAACCTTCCGGAAAAATAAAAGTGACATCGAACTATACTTTGAAAAATGTGGGCGATGGCGTTGCTGTGATCAACATTAGCGGCGGAATTCCGAAAAAAGAAGAAAAACGCAACCAAGGCGAGATGTCACACAGCATCAGCAGCGAACTTTCTCAAAACGGAACGATTACTTTTGACCAGGCAACAGGTTGGATTAAAAACCAAAATATTTCTGTAAAAACAACACAGATAGAAACGATTTCAGACGGAAAACAAACAAAATCAATGAAAAGCGTTTCAAATTCTGCAGTAATGGTAAATCCTGCGGGGAAATAAATTTTAAAATCTGAGTATCATGAAAGTCCTTTTAGAGCTCGTAATCGGCACCATTCTTATCTTTTTTATATGGAATATTTTGAAAAGAATTTTCTTTAATTACTTTTATAAATATACAGGCTTTAAACCTTTTCAGGAACCGGCGCAGGAACCAAAAAAAAAGGAAACCAGCATTGAAAAGAAAGTTCACTGGGATGCCGAAACCGTCGATTATGAGGAAGTAAAAGAAGACTCCAGAAAAAAATAAGTTTAAAAACGCTCCACTTTAGATCATGACAAAAAATAAAAATCTCATCTATATTGCCATTTCTTTAGTGGCTTTTTTAGTAATCGCTTTTCTCTATTCAACGCCGGTTTTCACAGGAAAACAGCTTTTTCAGCATGATATCGTGCAGTATCGTGGCGGCGCCAAAGAACTGCTCGATTACCGCGAAAAGTTTGATAAAGAAACTTACTGGAGCGATTCTATGTTTGGCGGAATGCCAACTTATCAGATGGGAAGCCGTTTTGAAGGTGATTTGATAAAAAAATTAGACAGTTATTTAAACATCCTTCCACGACCGGTCAATTATCTTTTTCTTTTATTTGCTGGATTTTTCTTCCTCGGAATGGTGGCTATCCGCAACTGGAAATACGCACTTTTGGGAGCCACTTTTTTCGGTCTTTCCACTTATTTTTACATCATTATTGCAGCAGGCCACAACGGTAAAGTAAATACAATTGAATATTTTGCGCCGTTTTTAGCCGGAATTTTACTCGTTTATATCAGGAAAAAATACGTCGCCGGATTTATCGTTACCACGCTGTTCTTTGGCTTACAAGTCGCGGCAAACCATCCACAGATGACCTATTATCTGTTCCTTGGACTTGCATTTTTATTCATATCCGAACTTGTGAGGGCGATTCAGAAAAAAGTTTCGGTAAAACATTTTCTTGTTTCTTCAGGAATTGTTGCATCTGCTTTAATAATCGGTGTTGGAATGAATTCACAGAGAATCATGGCCAATTCTGAATACGTGAAAGAAACCGTTCGCGGAAAACAGATTTTGACTAATGAAAGCACTGCTGCCGGAAAATCCGGGATGGATAAAGAGAGCATTCTCAACTGGAGTTACGGAAGACTTGAAACCTTAAATCTTTTCATTCCAAGACTGATGGGTGGTGGAAGCCAAGAGCCAGAAAGTGCTGAAATGATGGAAAAAGTACAGGCGCTTGTACAGGAAAATGTAAGTTCGCAGGCAGAATATGACCGAATTTCGAAAGGCTTCGGCAATTTGACCTACTGGGGCGACCAGCCGGGAACTTCCGGTCCTGCGTATCAGGGTGCAATTGTCTGTTTTTTGGCGCTTTTAGGATTTTTTCTTTCACCAAAAAAATACCGCTATTGGATCTTAGGTGCGACAATACTCACGATTCTTTTAGCTTGGGGAAGTAATTTTATGATTCTCTCCGACTTTTTCATTGATTACGTGCCGTTTTACAGCAAATTCAGAGCGCCTTCTTCGATATTGGTTGTGATAGAACTGCTGTTTCCGCTCATTGCAATTATCGGACTTTATCAGTTTTTGAAGAGCGAACATTTAGACGAAAATTATAAAAAGAAAATCCTCACATATGTAGGTGGTGGCACGCTTGCTTTTACCTTAATTTTATTGGTTTTTGGAAAATCAATCTTAGGCTTTGCAACGGCTGACGAAAAAACTTATTTACCGCCGTTTTTACTTGATTATTTAGTGGACGAACGCGCAAAAATGTTCAGAACTGATGCTATCAAAGCGCTTTTATACGTAGGGATTACCGTTGCGGTTCTGTTCTTAGCTTTAAAGCAGAAAATCAATCAAAACATTGCATTGGTTGTTATCGGAGCGGTGAGTCTTTTCGATCTTTGGTCGGTAAACAAGCGCTATCTGAACGACAGTAATTATGTTGATAAAAACATCGCTGAAAATCCATTCCAGACAGAAGGCTCAGATTATTTAGCAGAAAAAGTAGGCGAAAACCCGAATTTACAGTCAATTTTAGCAAGTGTTCCAGTAAATAAAACGCTGGAAACCATTGCTGAAAAAGATATAAAACACTACCGGATTTACAATCAGGTTTTAGGTGTAACAAGCGAAACCAATACCTCTTACTTTAAATCCTCAATCGGCGGTTATCACGCGGTACGACTGAGAAGATACGATGATGTCATTAATGAATACATCAATAAAACCGACAGCATAAAAACGCCAAATATCCTGAATTTGCTTAATACACGGTACATGATTTTTGGTGATGCACAACAACCGCAGGTCGTTCCAAATCCGAAAGCCAACGGTAACGCCTGGTTTGTGAGTGATGTGAAATTTGCTGCAACTCCGGATGAAGAAATCAAAATGCTTGGCGACATCGACAATAAAAAGTCTGCAATTGTAAATGTTTCAGATAAAAATTATTTCAACGGAAAAAATATCGTTTCAGATTCCACAGCCAACATTTCGCTGACCAAATATCAGCCGAATGAGCTCGAGTTTACTTCACAGTCAAAAACTCCGCAACTCGCTGTCTTCTCTGAAGTTTACTACCCGCATGGCTGGAAAATGTTTGTCGATGGAAAAGAAGTTCCGTACATCAAAGCAGATTATTTTCTGCGCGCGGTGCATGTTCCTGAAGGAAATCATCAGATAAAAATGATATTTGAGCCTCAGGTGATTGAAACCGGAAAATGGATTTCATTGATTTGTTTTGCGTTTTTTATTCTGATCAGTGCATTCGGAATTTACTGGATAATCAATAAGAGAAAGCCGGAAATTAGAGAAGCATAGAGGTTTATTATGCAGGAGAAAAAGCTTCTAATCATTACTTATTACTGGCCGCCTGCAGGTGGGCCAGGCGTTCAGCGCTGGTTAAAATTTGCAAAATATCTTCCACAGTTTGGTTTCAAACCGGTCATTTTCACGCCCGAAAATCCGAGTTATCCTTTGACCGATGAAAGTTTATTAAATGATGTTCCAAAAAATCTTGAAATTGTGCGCACCAAGATCTGGGAGCCTTATCAGCTTGCCGAAAAACTCAACAAAAGCAATAAGAAATTCAAGGCCGGCCAGTTTGATGTCGGTAAAAACCAAAGCTGGAAATCTAAACTTTCGATCTGGATACGCGGTAATTTTTTCATTCCCGATGCCCGGGTTTTCTGGGTGAAACCTTCGGTAAAGTTTCTTAAAAAATATTTAAAGGAGAACAACATTACAGCAATTGTAACATCCGGTCCGCCACATTCGATGCATCTCATTGGTTTAAAATTAAAAAAGAACAATCCAGATCTTAAATGGATTGCAGATTTCCGCGATCCCTGGACGGAAATATCATATTATAAACATCTTAAACTGACGAAAAACTCTGACCGGAAACACCGGTTTTTAGAAAGTGAGGTTTTCAGAAATGCTGATCTCACTTTGGCAACAAGTTTCACTGACGCAGAAAATTTCAGAAAAAACGGAGCCAATTCAGTCTGCATTACCAATGGTTTTGATGAGAAAGACTCTGAAAATTCAGTTCACACAGAAGCTTCGAATCACTTTACTTTGAGTTATATCGGGGTTTTGGAGCAGCTTCGAAATCCGGAAATTCTTTGGAAAGTTCTTGATAAAATGGTTCAGAATAATAAATATTTTGCTGAAAAATTTAGGCTAAAATTTGTCGGTCGCATCGATGATAAAATTTTGAAGGTAATCCAAAGCTCATCTTTAAAAAATAACACACATAATCTCGGTTATCTCTCTCATGATAAAGCCGTTTCGGAGATGTCTCATTCTGATCTGCTTTTGATCACTAACTTTCCGGAAAAAACCTCAAAAGGTATTATTCCCGGTAAGATTTTTGAATATCTCGCCGCGAAAAAACAGATTCTGTCTTTCGGTCCTGACAACGCTGACGTAGCGAAGATTCTTTCGGAAACCAATGCGGGACGGCATTTCAATTATTCCGATGAAGAGCAAGTTGAGCATTTTATTCTTGAAAAATTTGAAGAATGGAAAAATGGAAAAGCAGAAAACAGCAACCAGAACATTGAACAGTTTTCCCGTGTGAATCTCACAAAACAGTTGGCCGAAGTTCTAAATCAAATCGTCCACTGATCATTCACAATACCGACGAGAAAATATTTCCCATCATACTTTTCATAAACAAAACGCAGCGCAAACCAATCCATTTTACTGTGCTTTTCAGTTCCCGGAATATAAAATTCAACAAATTCTGCGTTCGGATAAGCATCTTTAGTATTATTGAGCGAGTTACCGGTAGCCATGCTTTTGTTTAATAACATTTGTGATTTTGAAAAATCTTTTTTCATTATCCAGTCAGAAACATAATTCTGCAAAGTCGATCTATATAATTCACCCGAACCATCTTTTTCGCCCCATGTAAAAAGTATATTTGTTTTGATATATCTGTCGAAATCTTCTTTTGTAAAAACTTTATCACGCTTCTGATTAATAAAAGCATACATCGAAAACCTAACCCCTTTTTCAGGATGAATTTTTGATGAAAAGTATACATAATTTTCACTTTTCAGCGCATTTATAAGTTCATAACTTAGTTGCTTTATATTTTTTTCCGGCGAAATTTTAGCTGAAATTTGTGAAGCAGAGATTTTTTCTTCAACAGGTTTGATCGTGGTTTTTTCAGGTTTTTTCTGACAGGAAAAAATGAGTACAAATAACCAGATATATCTTTTCATGGACTGAATTTTGCCATAAAAACCAAATCAAATGCCAGTTTAAATTTACATCCTTCATGGAAATATTAGATCTTATCATCATCGGCGGCGGCCCAATTGGACTGAATTGCGCACTGCAGGCGCAGAAAAATAATCTGAGTTATCTGATTATTGAAAAAGGAACGATTGTGAATTCCCTTTATAATTATCCTTTATATATGAAATTTTTTTCAACTGCTGATAAGCTTGAGATCGCCGGAATTCCTTTTATATCTGCGGCGCCAAAACCTGGCAGGCAAGAAGCCCTGGAGTATTATCAGGGAATTGCAAGGCTAAAAGATGTAAATATTCATCTCTATGAAAAGGTTTTAAAACTGTCTACGTCTGACGGAATTTTCGATGTCGAAACAATAAAGGATAATTATAAAGCAAAAAGCGTAATCATTGCAACAGGTTTCTACGACATTCCAAATCTGATGAATATTCCCGGAGAAAATTTACCGAAAGTACGCCATTATTACACCGAACCGTATCCTTACGCAAAGCAGAAAATCGTAGTCGTCGGTTCAAGCAATTCGTCTGTCGATGCAGCTTTGGAAACATTCCGAAAAGGCGCTGATGTCACGATGATTATACGAACAGATTCCATTTCAGATCACGTAAAATATTGGGTAAAACCTGATATAGAAAACCGAATTTCTGAAGGCAGCATTAAAGCTTACTTTAATGCAGTGCTCACCGAAATTACAGAAACTTCAGTTACTTATAAAGATAAAAATAACGAATTACACGAAATTGAAAACGATTTTGTTTTGGCAATGACTGGTTATTTACCCGATTTTGATTTCTTAAAAAATTCCGGAATTGAGCTTCAGAATGAATCTTTAAATCCAGTTTATAATCCTGAAACCATGGAAACCAATATTAATAATCTTTATTTAGCAGGCGTTGTTTGCGGCGGAAAAGACACGCATCTCTGGTTCATCGAAAACTCGCGAATCCACGCTGAAATGATTATCAATACTATCGTTTCCAGAAAAGAAACCTCTTAAAAATCGACTTTCACCCCCATCACAAAATTTCTTTTTGCCGCAGGATTATAATATCGGTTTCCAAACGCGTTGATGTCAAATCCAAGTACATATTCTTCATTAAAAATATTCTGAATCTGAAGAAAGAGATTTATTTGAGAATTATCGATTTTAAAAGGATATTTAAACTGAATATTTCCTACAAAACTGCTTTCAGACCAGACCGCATTAGCATCATTCAACGGAATTTTCGAAGTGTAATATTGAGAATAATCGACTTCAAGTTTTTTAAATAAACTGAAACTTAAAACAGAATTTACCGTTGTACGGGGAACTCCAGTGAGGTCGTTTCCAGAAAAATCAGAATTGTTTTGTCTGTAATTTTCAAACTTAAAATTATAAAAACTTCCGGAAATTCTCAGTTTGACATGACTGAAATAATCATTTGAGAGGCTGAATCTTGCAGTCTCCAACTGTGCTTCAAATCCTTTCTGCACCGTTTCTCCTGCATTCACAAAAAACTCCTGTCCTAGCTCATTTTGCCGTCTCACAATCGCATCTTTCATCCGAAAATCAAAATACGCAGCTTCCGCAAAAAGATAATTTCCGAACTGTTTTCTCAAACCAATTTCTTTATTCCAGCCATATTCCGGCGCAATATTCAAATTAAACTGCTGCGTAGAAGAACGGATTTCATCACTCGTCGGCGCAGAATTTCCTTTTCCGATTTTTCCTCTGACCGAAAAGTTTTTAGAAATTAAATACGTTACTCCAAAATTGGGCAGCAACTGATTTTCAAACTTCTTGCTGCCGTTTTCTGCAACCGGAAAAATCTTTTCCCAGCGGTACGAATTCATATTTAAACTCATGGAAATATCAGTAAAAAGTTTTTCATTAAAATTAAGTTTTTGAGAAATAAAATAAAATCCCGAAGTGTTTTTTAAACGGTCAAAATTCTGCGGATTGCCCTCATATCCTTTATTGTTGTCAAAATTTTTAATGAAAACAGAATTTTTGCCGCCTTCAAAACCTACTCGCCACTGTGCTGAAACTTTTGCCCAATTTTTATCATAATTGAAATGCGTTCGGAGTGCCAGATTATTTTCAAACCGGTTTTCAAAATTGGTGATAAAGGGGTTTTCGAAATCAACATACGAGCCCTGAAGAACGATAAAATGAGAGAGATTACCGGCAAATTTAATTTCATTAGATAATCCGGCGAGCACCATTTTATTTTGAATTCCGGCATCCTGTTCTGCTGCGCCGGGAACTGTTTTTGTGGAAGGCCGTGCCTGTTTTCGGTTGATCTGTAATTGTTCCAAAGTCAGTCCACCAGGCGTTTGATACTTCAAATCGGTAAGTAAAAGCATCGTTTTTAGCGTACCGTTTGACGAATAATTATAATGATCTTTGATAAAAATCTGCTTTCGGTCAACTGCAGATTGTTGGCGGTAAGAATCTGTGCGGTAATAGTTCTGAAAAACATGCAGAAAATGCTTTTTAAACTTTTTAGAAAACTGAAAACTTTCATTAAACGTGCCATAACTTCCGACTGAAAAACCGGCCGTTTTTGTGTCAGATTCTGTCGTTTTTAACAATAAAGTTCCACCCGTTGCGGCACCAAAATCACCACTTTCGGGACCTTTAAAAATTTCTATTCTGTTGATCAATTCAGGCGAAATAATATTAAAATAGGTATTTCCGGAAGCATCTGTAAGAATAAAATCATCAAAATACACTTTTACATTCCGCACTCCGAAAGGCGACCGTAAGCTGCTTCCGCGCAGTGCAATACGGTAACTTCCAGGTGACCGCTCTTCCATTCTCGCGCCCGGTGTCTGATTGACTGATTCAAGCAGACGCTCCGGTGTATTTAGTGAAAGCAAATCTGGTGATACAATGCCGACAGATTTCGTTGATGATATAAGCGTGACTGGTTTTTTATACGCATCAATTCTTACTTCAGATATGAGTTTTGCAGAATCTTTTTCCTGAGAAAAAATTGTAGAAGCTGTAAGAAAAAATGAGGCAATGTAGATTTTAGACATTCTGATTTTGTATGCCGCAAACATTACAAAAACCGTACTGCAAAAGGTTTTTTTAAATTTTTTAGTACCATTATTTAACTCAAATTTTACGCTCTTGTGTTGTCATTTTTGGAACGATAAAATAAAATCCTGAAGCAGCAATTAAAAGCAAAATCGCCGTTCCGCTCCACAAAATACCGAAGCCGAATTTCTGAGCTACGAAAGTTCCCAAAGTCGGTGTAATGATGAATGAAACAGAAAAGGCCATTCCTAAAATTCCCATATATACGCCTTTGTTATGTGAACCTGAACGCAGTGCCGTAACTGTCGCCATAAAGGGAAGTGACCAGATTTCTCCTATACTTAAAAGCGTGATCGAGAGTACCAAAAGCCAAACCGAGGTATCGAAAGCGAGTATCGCGAATGAAATCGCGCAGAGAAATGTTCCTAAAAACATGGTGTATTTAAGCTTTAAATATTTTTCGGCGGTCTGTACCAAAATCATTTCAAGTAGAACCACGACGATACCACTGAAACCGAGAATAAAACCAATATGCTCTTTTGAAAGTTTGGCTTCTTCACGGTAAAAAATGGTGAGCGTGTTTAGAAGCTGGAAAAAACACACCGAAAAAAGAAAACAACAGAAACAGAAAAGCAAAAAGCGGTAATCTTTATAAGGAGATTTCTGTGGGAGTATTACTTCAGATTTTAAGATTTCGGAGTTTCTATACAGTCGGTTTTTAAAGAAAAAAACGTAAACAAAACCGGCGATAACGGCGCCCGTGGCGTTTGCATAAAAAAGAAAATCGTAAGAGATCGCTGCGAGAATTCCGCCCATTGCAGGACCGACTGAGAAGCCAAGATTAACCGCCATTCGGTTGAGAGAAAATGCGCGCGTGATGTTTCCCGGCTTTGCATATTTTGAAACTGCTACGGAGTTGGCAGGACGGAAAGCTTCGCTGATTGAACTCTGAATAAAAATGATCGCTGCCAAACCTATTTCTGAACGGAAAAGCGGAATAAGGCAGAACATCGGGGCACTTAAAAAAAGACTCAAACTCTGCACCCGAAATTCACCGAATTTATCGGTAATCATGCCGCCAATCCATGAGCCGACGACAGAACCGATTCCGAAAAAACTCAGGACGATTCCTGTACTTTTGAGGTCGAAATGCAGATGATCAGTCATATAAACGCCGAGAAATGGCAAAACCATCGAGCCGGAACGGTTGATGAGCATAACCAAAGCGAGCATCCAGCTTTCTGATGAAAGCCCGCGGAAGGAATTGATGTACAGTTTCAGAAGTTTCATTTTTCTTTCTTATTATCATGATGCAGTGTGATGCAGCCCGGCTTGAACGGAGCTCTTTTTCTTTTACAAAAAAGAAAAAAGCGGGAGTGGAAGACGGTAATAGCTGCCTAAATGAAAAACAGGACTTAAAATACATTAAGCCCTGTCTATTTATATGGAAATAAATAATTTTTACTCCGGCTTGTAAGAATCTTTGAGCGTCACAGTTCTGTTGAAAACGAGACGTGAATCGGTAGAATCATGATCTTTTGTAAAATATCCAATTCGCTGAAACTGAAGCGGTTCGCCTACAGCAACATCTCTTAAACCTGGCTCACCGAATCCGTGAACGGTTGTCACAGATTCCGGATTGATAAAGTTTAGGAAATCGACATCTTTCTCAGCATCAGGCTGCTCTACTGTAAAAAGGCGGTCGTAATTTCTCACTTCCACAGGTATCGCATGTTTTGCAGAAACCCAATGAATGGTGCCTTTTACTTTTCTCAGACTCTCTTCGGTACCGCTACCCGACTTCGATTTTTCATCATACGAAGCATAAATCGTGGTGATTTCCCCGTTTTCGTCTTTTTCTACTCTCTCTCCTTTGATGATATACGCAGATTTCAGACGCACTTCGCCACCTAATTTGAGTCGGAAAAACTTGTTGCCGGCTTCTTCTTTGAAATCTTCGCGCTCGATATATAATTCGCGCGAGAAAGGGATCTGCCTTGTTCCGGCATTTTCCTGTTCCGGATTATTTTCCGTTTCGAGCATTTCTTCCTGATCATCAGGGTAATTTTCAATTACCAATTTAACCGGATCAACAACTGTCATCACACGTTTAGCAACTTTATTCAAATCTTCTCGCACGCAGAAATCAAGTAACTGAATTTCAATTAAATTTTCTCTTTTGGCAACCCCAACTTTATCAATAAAATTTCTGATGGAAGTTGGTGTAAAACCTTTTCTCCGCATCCCGGAAATCGTCGGCATACGCGGATCGTCCCAACCGTTGACAACATTTTCGGCGATCAGTCTTTGAAGTTTACGCTTGGAAGTAATCATATAAGAAACGTTCATTCTTGCAAACTCTCGCTGCTTGTTTTTGGTTTTGCCTTCTTCGTAAACCTGATCCAAATACCAATTGTATAAAGGTCTGTGATTTTCAAATTCAAGCGAACAAAGCGAATGAGAAATCTGCTCGATATAGTCTGACTCACCATGCGCCCAGTCGTACATTGGGTAAATCTTCCAATCTGTACCCGTTCTGTGGTGAGGTTTATTCAAAATTCTGTACATCACAGGATCACGCATATTCATATTCGGTGAAACCATGTCAATTTTTGCACGAAGTGACATAGAACCACTTTCGAACTCGCCGTTTTTCATTTTTTCAAATAAATCAAGAGATTCCTGTGTAGGTCGGTTTCTGAAAGGTGATTCAATTCCAGGCTCAGCCGGATTTTTTCGCTGTTCGGTAATGACTTCCGAAGGCTGCTCGTCAACATACGCTTTACCTTCTTTGATCATCTGAACTGCCCAGTCGTACAGCCGCTGGAAATAATCAGAAGCGTACAGCTCTTTGTCCCATGTGAAACCCAGCCATTCAATATCTTTTTTGATAGAATCTACAAACTCCTGCTCTTCTTTTTCAGGATTTGTATCATCAAAACGGAGGTTTACCGGCGCATTATATTTTTCACCCAAACCAAAGTTGATGCAGATTGCTTTGGTGTGACCCACATGTAAATAACCGTTTGGCTCTGGTGGAAAACGGAAACGTAAATCCTCACGTTTCATTCCGTTTGCCAAATCGTCTTCTATAATTTGCTCAATAAAATTGAGTGATTTTTTTTCTTCTTCCATGGAAAATTAGCTTTGATAGATTGCAAAAAGCGACTGCAAATTTATGAAATTTTGCGCTTTATCATATTTTAAATATTAAAAATGAAATTTCGATTGAATAATTCAATAATAATTATTTGAAATCATAGTATTGGTACAAAAATTGTTTATAGCTTAGCCGTAAATTTAAAACACAGCAAGATGAGACGATTAAAAACAAAATGGCGAAGACTGATGGAGCAAATCAAAAAATCAATATTCGTGGGAGATGTCGTTTAAAATGTAATCTAGATTTTAAACCACAGCCTTTCACTTTTCATGGTGAGATTCGCTTCAAAATTATTTACAAACAAGCCTCCGGTTCCCAAACCTTGAGGCATTTTGTTTTTTTGGAGGTAAGTGTACTGCGCAATTGCGTTCAATCCGATATTGCTTTCCAAGGCAGATGTAATCCACCAGCCGATATTCATTTTCTCTGCAAGGGCAATCCACTCATCAGTTCCCGAAAATCCACCAACCAAAGATGGTTTCAGAATAATATATTGCGGATTTATTTTTAAAAGTAAATTTTCTTTTTCGACAAAATCTTTTACACCAATCAATTCTTCATCGAGCGCGATTGGAATTGGTGTCGATTTGCATAAATTTTCCATAGCCTCCCAGCTTCCTGCTTTTATCGGCTGTTCAATAGAGTGAATTTTTAAATCTGCCAACTGCTGCAATACATAAGAAACTTCCTCAACAGAAAATCCACCGTTCGCATCTACGCGAAGTTCCAAAACATCAGGAGGATATTTTTCGCGCAGTTTTTTTAAAATTCTAAATTCTGAAGGCCAGTCGACACCGATTTTTAGTTTGATGCATTTAAATCCTAATGAAAGTTTATCTGATATCTGCTCTACCATAAATGAAACATCGCCCATCCAGATTAATCCGTTGGTCACAATTGAATCTTTTCCTTCTGTAAAATCGCTGGGGAAATAAATATTCTCTCCGTGTTTCAGATTTAAGATTGCCTGCTCGTAACCAATCCAGATCGAAGGAAAATCTTTTAATTTCTGTTTTAAAAAATCATAAGATTCGTTTATATTTACACAAAGCCATTGTAATTTATCTTCATAATCAGGAACATCGTCATCACTAAGACCACGGAAAAGCGCACATTCACCGACGCCCGTTTTTATACCCTCTTCAATTTCGAGAATATAGGTTTCTTTATCAAGCAAAACGCCGCGAGATGTTCCACTCGGGCGTTTAAATTGTAAAAGATGTTTAAAATATTTTGCTTTCATTTATTTTACACTGTCGATGCGCATAAATTCCTCAGCCTTTTCTACCATATTTACACTGCCACAGAAAAACGGAATCCGCTGATGAAGTTCGGTCGGCTCAATTTCCATAATTCTTCGAAAACCGTCTGTAGCTTTTCCGCCAGCCTGCTCAGCCAAAAACGCCATTGGATTACATTCGTACAATAATCTGAGTTTTCCGTTTGGAGACTGACCGTAAGACGGATAAATATATATTCCGCCTTTCAGCATATTTCTATGGAAATCAGCAACTAAAGAACCGATGTAGCGCGAAGTATATGGCCGGTCACCTTCTTCCATCTGGCAATATTTAAGATAATTTTTTACGCCTTGTGGAAATTTAATATAATTTCCTTCGTTGATCGAGTAAATTTTCCCAGACTGCGGGAACGTCATATTTGGATGCGAAAGATAATAGGTCCCCAAAGAAGGATCGAGTGTAAAACCGTTCACGCCATTACCAGTTGTATAAACAATCATCGTTGATGAACCGTAAATAACGTATCCTGCTGCGATCTGATTAACACCTTTTTGCAGGAAATCTTCAAGCTGAACAGGAGTTCCAGGCTCAGTTACTCTTCTGTAAATTGAAAAAATAGTTCCAACAGAAACATTGACATCGATATTTGAAGAGCCGTCCAAAGGATCAATCAATACAACATATTTGCTTAAATGTCCGTTTTCGCCACATTTGATGTCAATAAAATCATCATTTTCTTCGGAAGCAATTCCACAAACCACTTCACGCTGAGAAAGTGCTGTGATAAAAATATCATTCGCAATCACATCAAGCTTCTGCTGTTCTTCGCCCTGAATGTTCTGATTGCCGGCAGCACCGCTGATATCTACAATTCCGGCTTTGTTTACCTCACGGTTTACTATTTTTGAGGCCAGTCTTATCGCACTTAAAAGACGTGAAAATTCTCCTGTAGAATACTGAAAATCATCCTGTCTGTTGATTAAAAATTCTCCTAAAGTCTGTAAAGGTTGCTCCGACATATGTATTTTTTTATGTACTTCAAATTTCGTAAAAATTTATGATAACCGCATTACAATATTACCTAAAGATTAAGATGAAACATTTAGAACAAAAATAAAATGCTGCCAGGAAATTCTTCACATTAAATTTATATTTAAAATAAAATACCATTTTATTTATGACTAATTACTACTTATTTTTTAAAATATGTAATAATTCATAAAACGCTGTATCTCTTATTTTTATATATCGATTGTTATGTATAATTTTGTAGCTTCTCAAAAATCAATAACTAACTAACTTATTTTCAAAAATTTCATGAAGATTTTCAAGTTCGGCGGCGCCTCTGTGAAAGATGCAGACAGCGTTCGGAATGTCTCTATGGTACTGCAAAGCCAAGGTTTCAGCAACTGTCTTCTGGTGATCTCTGCAATGGGGAAAACCACAAACGCGCTGGAAGATGTGGTGGAGCTTTATTTTAAAAAAGATAATTATCAGGCAAAAATTGATGATGTCAAACAGAAACATCTCGAGATCGCCCACGGACTTTTTAAACAGAATCATGAGGTTTTTGAAGAAATTGACCTATTTTTCAACGATATCGTTGCATTTTTAAGACGGAATAAATCTCCAAACTACAATTTTGTTTACGACCAGGTCGTGAGTTGTGGTGAAATGATTTCTACGAAAATCGTGAGTGAATTTCTGAACGATGTAGGCTTTACTAATAACTGGCTGGATGCGCGGGATTATATTAAAACCGATGATTCTTACCGTGACGGAAATGTAAACTGGCAGAAAACTGAGCAGGTGATTTCTGCTTTAGACAAATCCAAATGTTATGTAACACAAGGATTTATCGGTTCAGAAAACAACAATTTTACGGTGACTTTGGGTCGTGAAGGTTCAGATTATTCGGCGGCGATTTTTGCGTATTGCCTTAATGCCGATGCGATGACGATCTGGAAAGATGTGCCCGGCGTAATGACCGGCGATCCTCGAAAGTTTGAAAATGTAGAGCTTTTATCGAACATTTCCTACGAAGAAGCGATCGAGATGGCGTACTACGGAGCAAGCGTTATTCACCCTAAAACGCTGCAGCCTTTACAGCAAAAAAACATTCCTTTTTACGTAAAATCTTTCGTAGACCCTTCTGCCCCAGGAACTAAAGTGGGAGCATCTGAGATCAATGAGCACCGTGAATCTTTTATTTTAAAAGAAAACCAAGATCTTCTGAAGATCTGCTCGCGCGATTTTTCTTTCATCGCAGAAGATCACATGAGTCAGATTTTTAATCTTTTGGCGAAGCACAAAATCAAGGTTTCGCTGATGCAGAATTCTGCAATCTCGCTGGCGCTTTGTCTGGAAGATAAATTCGATGTTTTGGATGAGCTGAATGCTGAACTTCAGGAAAGTTTTGAAACCCAGATTTCTAAAAATGTTTCGCTTTTTACCGTTCGTAATGCAAAACTGGAAAATATAGACCGGTTTTATCGTGAAAAAAACGTACTATTGGAACAGATTGCCAAAAATACGCTGCAAATGGTCATTCAATAAATTTTCTGAAAACTAATGAGTTTAATATCGAAAAATGATCTGATAAAAGCCTCCGGAATGAGCAAACTGGGTTTCCTGAAAAACCCCGTCGCTTCTGCGGTAATGAGCCTTACCAAAATAAATGAAGTCAACCGGCTTTATGATAAACTTCGCTACAAGGAAGGCAAAGATTTTTTTGAATCTTTCGTGCGCGAGCGCAATCTCAGCTACATTGCTTTTGAGGAAGATTTAGAAAAAATCCCGAAAACCGGACCTTTTATTCTCGTTTCAAACCATCCGTTGGGCGCTATAGACGGCATTTTGATGTGTAAAATCATTTCAGAAATCCGTCCCGATTTTAAGGTAATGGGAAATTTCCTGCTTGAAAAGATCGAACCGATGGCACCGTACGTGATTTCGGTAAATCCTTTTGAAGGCAAAAAAGACGTTTACAACAGTTCTTCCGGAATGCGCGGAACTCTGAAACATATAGAAAACGGTGGCTGTGTGGGAATATTTCCTGCCGGTGAAGTTTCGAATAAAAATAATGAATACGGTGAAATTTTAGATAGAGAATGGGAAAAAACCGCCCTCAAACTTATCAAAATGGCTAAAGTACAGGTAGTACCCATGTATTTTCACGCTAAAAACAGCACACTTTTTTATCAGGTTTCAAAAATTCATCCAAATTTACAGACGTTGATGTTACCCGCAGAAATGATGAAAGACCGTGAAGCGCCAATCCGCATCAGAATCGGTAAACCAATTTCTGTGAAAGCGATGGACGATCACGAAACCATTGAAGAATTGGGAGAATTTCTCCGCCGCAAAGTGTATATGATGAAGTCGTATTACGAAAAGCGGAAATCTCTTACCGAAATTTTTAATCTCAAAAATCTTTCGCTTAAATTCCCGATTCTGCGCGAAGAAAATATTGTACAGAATATCATCGACGAAACGCCGAAAGAAGATCTACTGAAAGACATTAAGAAACTGAAAAACACCGACAAAATGCTTTTCAGTAATGGAAATTACGAAATTTATTTTACGCCTTACGAGGATATTCCTTCGGTAATGCGCGAGATTGGCCGACAGCGTGAACTTACTTTCAGAGCGGTGGGAGAAGGCAGCAATTTACCTTTTGACCTTGATGAATATGACAAGCAATATCATCACCTTTTCCTTTGGGACAATGCTGAGGAACGGCTTGCCGGCGCATACCGAATGGCTTTGGGTAGAGAAGTAATGAAAAAATCGGGCATTAAAGGGTTTTATACAAGCTCACTTTTTGAATTTGAGCAAGATATTCATCCGTTTTTCAGGAAAGTGATTGAAATGGGACGCGCATATATTTCTAAAGAATATCAGCAGAAACCGCTTCCGCTTTTCCTGTTGTGGCGCGGAATCGTACATGTTTGCCTTCGAAATCCTGATCATAAATTTCTGATGGGCGGCGTAAGTATTTCGAACAAATTCTCTGAGTTTTCAAAATCTCTTATGATAGAATTTATGCGTTCAAATTATTACGACTCTGCTGTTGCGCAATATATTACGCCAAGAAATGATTACAAAGTAAAACTTCGCGAGCGTGATAAAAGTTTGTTTTTCGATGAAATGGAATCTGATTTAAACAAATTAGATAAGATCATCGACGATCTGGAACCGGAACTCAGAATGCCGGTTTTAATTAAGAAATACATCAAGCAAAACGCCAAAGTGATTGCCTTTAATGTCGATCCAAATTTTAACGATGCGATCGACGGCCTGATGTATATACGCATCAGTGATCTTCCTGAAAGTACGATAAAACCTGTTTTAGAGGAAATGAGCGAGCAGATCAGAAAGGAACAGGAAAATAATACGGCTGAAAATCAGTAGGTTTTTAAATAAAATCATAAAAACTGCCTTCTGCACTTGCATTGTCGCTGCAAACGTATTACTTTTGCATCACTTTAAACGACGAAGTCAACGACCAAATGATACGGTTTCTTAGCTCAGTTGGTAGAGCAATGGATTGAAAATCCATGTGTCCCTGGTTCGATTCCTGGAGAAACCACAAACCACTCTTTTTAGGGTGGTTTTTGTTTTTNTAGCTCAGTTGGTAGAGCAATGGATTGAAAATCCATGTGTCCCTGGTTCGATTCCTGGAGAAACCACAAACCACTCTTTTTAGGGTGGTTTTTGTTTTTATTAATTTTTGTAAAATTTTTCTTGCATTTTATAAAATATTAATTTACTTTTGCACCACAAAAAAACACAATAAACCAGATAGCATAATGGTTTCTTAGCTCAGTTGGTAGAGCAATGGATTGAAAATCCATGTGTCCCTGGTTCGATTCCTGGAGAAACCACAAACCACTCTTTTTAGGGTGGTTTNTGGTTTCTTAGCTCAGTTGGTAGAGCAATGGATTGAAAATCCATGTGTCCCTGGTTCGATTCCTGGAGAAACCACAAACCACTCTTTTTAGGGTGGTTTTTGTTTTTTTAAACCAAAAATTAATTGTGGTTTCCGAAAACAATTATCAATTCAGATTTATCCAATTTAAGTATCTTCGCTCTTTAAATCTTTCGAGATTATGACTAAAATATTTTCTGTATTATTATTAAGTTTCGCCTTCATCTGTAAGGCGCAGGGTGAAATGAAATTTGAAGAAATTCCCTTTAAAGAACTTATTGCAAAAGCCAAAAAAGAAAATAAACTTGTTTTTATCGATGCCTACGCTTCATGGTGCGGCCCCTGCAAAATGATGGAACGCAATATTTTTCCTAAAAAAACAGTGGGCGATGTCTACAACAAAAGTTTTGTAAACGCCAGAATTGATATGGAAAAAGGCGAAGGCAGAGAGATAGCCCAGAAATATGGCGTTCGGTCTTACCCAACTTATCTATTTCTGAATGGCGACGGAGAACTTATTTCGCAGAATTTTGGGTACATGGAAGAATCTGCTTTTATTGCTATGGCCAATGATCTCAATTCTCCAGACAACAAAAAAGGTTCGCTTAAAGACCGTTTTGCCGCCGGTGAAAATGACAGCGAGTTTCTCATCAATATTATGCGTCTGAATTCTTCTTCCGATTTTGATTTTGCCAAGAAAGCCAGCGAAAGATATTTTGACAACAAAAAGAAAACCGATGAATTTACAAAAGATGACGTCGGTCTTCTGCTCTACTTTTTAAAATCTCCTGAAGATAAAAATTACAGGGTTTTTACGGAAAGAAAAGCGGATATTATAAAATTTCTGCCGGAAGAAACGTACAAAGAATTTAATGATCAAATTGTTTTAGCCAGGATTCTGACAGAATCAATTGATGATAAAAGCAAGAAAATCAATGATGCATATTACTTTCATAAAGCAGTTCCTTTAGTAGGGAAAGAGGCGGCAGAGACAAAACTTCTTCAGACGAAACTCGCTTTTTATGAGCAGAACGGAAATTTTGCTGAATATGAAAAAGCAGCATTGGCCTATTACAGAGATTCTGAAAAATTTGACAAAAATGAATTACTGAAAGCGGCTTGGGTATTTTCAGATAACGTGAAAAACCATGCGTCACTGAAAAAGGCTGCAGAATGGGCAGAAAAATCTGTGATGACTGGCGAAACTGCTGAAAATACTTATATTTTAGCTAAAATTTATTCTCTTTTGGGAAATAAAGAACTCGCTAAAAATTTTGCTGAAATGTCACGCAACATCGCAAAACAGTCTGGTAAAGATGCCAGTTTAGCTGAAGAATTATTACAAAAATTTAAATAAAAACACATTGAAAAAACTTGCATTACTGGCGACAATCTCGCTCCTGACTTTCGGAAAAACTTACGCCCAGGAAAACCCCGCAATGGAAAAAACGGAAAAAGGGTTGCGTGTAAAAGTGAACGCACTCTTTATTCCCGTTGGAATGCTGAACGCGGGCGTAGAATATCAGCTCAGCAAAAAAATCACGATGCAGAATGATATTTTCATTTCGCCGTGGAAATCATTTGCCGGCCATGAAGCGCAGTACTACTCAACTTCTGTGGAAGGAAGATACTATTTTGAAGAAGCTTTTAAGCATTTTTTCGTAGGCGTAAATATCTCCGCGGCGAAATTTGTTCTTCAAAAATGGAATTACTGGAATGACAATGTGTACACCAACGACAAAGGCGAAACCTATGTTTCTTCAAACCTTTACCAGAAAGGGCATTCTATACTTTTCGGTCTGACTGCAGGATATAATTTCATGCTTTCAGAAAGATGGAATTTAGAATTGTACGCGACTGCAGGGACATCGCAGGATTATTACAAAGGATTCGACCGCACGAACGGAAGAAGATATGACTCAGCAACAGGCTACAACAAAAGTGGTGAAGTTCTGCCTTACCGTGGCGGTCTGATGGTCACGTATAAAATCAAATAATATGAAACTTTTTCAGAGAAATCACCTGATCATTTCGGCCATCACGTTTGCCATTTTGTTTCTGATGAATTACATCGGAAACAGTGAGCCAGACAAACTTTCGAGGGCTTTACTTACCGCATCAGCCGGCGTTATCGGGCTTTCTATCGGCCTTTTTATTTTAAATAAAGGAAAAGATGACAAAAATCCGCCGCAAAATTTTGATTAATCTTTATAGATCACATATTTTTTTCTGATCACTTCATAATCTCTCAGGTCTTTCTCCCAGGAAGATCTGATTTCTTTTTCAGACTTTTTGGCGATAATTTGATTTCGGAATTCGTCGCTTCCTGCAAGTTTATCAAAGAAAAGATTGGTCAGAAAAAAGTTTTGCTGCGGATTTTTATAATTCGAATAGGATTTTAAAAGCCAGGAGATGTCGAGTTTCCGTAAATCAGGTTTTCTGCCAGAAAGGTTTTCTCCATAGCAAATCTGTCCGTTTAAAAAGGGATCTTTGGCACCGAAAGAAGGCATTGGTGTAAACTGATACGGTAGATTTTTCGTCCATGGCGAACCGTAAATCTGAAAAGGAAGCGGCGTTCCGCGACCTACTGAAACCTGCGTTCCTTCAAAAAAACAGAGACTTGGATAAAGATTAATGGCGAGATCATTCGGTAAATTTGGCGAAGGTTTATCTGAAACGCCATATCTTTTTTTCTTGTGATAGTTCTGCATCGGAATCACCGTATATTTTGCCTGAAGACCTTTCGCAAGCCACTTTTGACCGTTGATCATTTTTCCGTATTCGGCAATTGTAAGTCCGTACACGACCGGAACTTCATGCATTCCGACAAAGCTTTCCCATTTTTTCTTTAAAATTGGCCCGTCTGTATAACCATCGTGCGGATTTGGGCGGTCTAGAACAATCACTTCAATATCATTCTGCGCCGCAGCTTCCATTATATAAGTCAACGTGGAAATGTAGGTGTAAAACCGCACACCGACATCCTGAATATCAAAAACAATCACATCAATACCTTTCAGCTGCTCGGGTTTTGGTTTTTTATTGGCACCATAGAGAGAAACTGTCGGAATTCCGGTTTTTATATCGATGCCGTTTTTTACTTTTTCGCCTGCATCAGCGTCGCCACGAAAACCATGCTCGGGCGCAAAGATGGTTTTCACTTTTATTTTATTTTCAACCAGGAAATCAACAATGCTTTTTTTATCGGTTTCAATGCCTTTTGCCCCGCCTGTTCCGTTATTTCTTGGAACATTTACATACGTCTTTTTGGTAACAATTCCTGTCTGATTGGTAACTACTGCTACGTTCTTATCTTTAAGTAATTTTAGATACAGCTCCGGTTGGTCTGCTCCGGTTTTGAATTCATCACCATTATAAATCTGAGCTTTGGTGAAACTGATTCCGCCTAAAAAAATTAGGCAAATCACAACTATTGTTTTAATTTTGAAATTTAAAGCCATACACTTGAACTTTCCTCTATATTTTTCGCGAAAAATTGCGTTTTCCAAAGATAACAAAAATAACCTCTCGCGGGTGATCATCTTCATTGGAAGGCTTTCTGTGGCCATCGGTATCATCGTTTCGCTCATCACTGTTTCTACAGGTTTTGGTTCAAAAAAAGCCATCAAAGAAAGACTTGCTGATTTTGGCGGACACGTTACCGTTAAATCTACCCGCAGTAATTCCTCGTATAATACCTCGATTGTTGATACAGACGGCTTAAATTTAAAGGCGATAAATAATCTGAAGCTCGTCTCTTCCACGCAGAAATATGCAACCGTCACCGGAATTATGCGTAACAAACACAGTTTCGCCGGAATTATTCTTAAAGGCGTGGGTAAAGATTTTGACAGTCTACGTTTTAAGAAATTTCTCGTTGCCGGCCGCACGCCAAAATTTACCGAAATTGGCTATAATAATGAAGTGGTGATTTCACAGAAAATCGCGAATGATCTTCATCTGAAAGTGAACGACAGCATTATCACCGTTTTTTCTAAAAACGATCAGAAACAGCCAATCTACAGGAAATTTGCCGTGAGCGGAATTTATAAAACCGATATCAAAATGATCGACGATCAGTTTGTTTTGGGTGATATCAACCAGGTTCGCAAGATCCTGAATATGGATAAAAACCAGTTCGGCGGCATTGATATTTTCTTTAAAGATGTAAACGACAGCGAAAAAGAAAATTCTGATATCGACAAGCTGATCGGGTATAAAAATTATGCTGAAAAAGCCGTCGATAAATTTCCGCAAATCGCTGACTGGATCAGTATTTTTGATGTAAATATCGCGTTGATTATCGCTATCATGCTGATTGTGGTGATCATCAATATCATCATGGTTTTGTTGATTTTGATTATCGAACGCACCAACTCGATCGGACTTTTAAAAACTTTGGGCGCGACAAACGGACAGATCCGTGCTACGTTTATCAATTACACTTTGATTATTATGGTTCCGGGATTGCTTTTTGGAAACCTGATCGGCGTCGGACTTTTGCTGCTTCAAAAGTTTTTCGGAATCATAAAACTGAATCCGGATAATTATTATGTAAGCGTTGTTCCTGTTGATCTAAATCCGGTTCCTATCATTGCTATATCAGTTGGAATTTTGGCTGTTTCAGCTTTGGCTTTGATTATTCCTAGTTATCTGATCAGTAAAATTTCGCCTGTAAAGGCGATTAAGTACAGTTAATTTTATCTGAATATATATTCTCAGGCAGTTTTATTCACATGTTTCATTGGCGCGGCGCTTCGCGCCGCGCCAATGAAACATGTGAATTTTCAAATAAAATTTATAGAAGAAAATCTATGAATTAATTCAGAACAAAGTCATTCAAAAAAGCTTTTCATCAGAAAACCTTATCTTTGCCACGCATACAATAAGGATATGAAATACGCAAATAATATTTTAGAAACGATAGGCAATACGCCACTGGTGAAGCTGAACAGAGTTTTGGGAGAAGATTTTCCGGCATTGGTTCTGGCAAAAGTAGAAACTTTTAATCCGGGAAATTCGGTAAAGGACCGAATGGCCGTGAAAATGATTGAAGATGCTGAGAAAGACGGAAGACTGAAACCAGGCGGAACGATCATCGAAGGAACTTCCGGAAATACCGGAATGGGACTGGCTTTGGCCGCAATCATCAAAGGCTACAAGTGTATTTTCGTGACCAACTCAAAACAGTCGAAAGAGAAATGCGACATTCTCCGCGCTGTGGGTGCTGAAGTCATTGTTTGTCCGACTGATGTAAAACCTACCGATCCGCGTTCCTATTATTCAGTTTCAAAAAGACTGGCAAAAGAAACGGAAAACGGCTGGTATGTGAATCAGTACGACAATTTATCAAACCGTGCGGCGCATTATGAATCTACGGCTCCCGAAATCTGGGAGCAGACTGAAGGAAAACTCACTCATTTTCTCGTTGGAGCAGGAACAGGTGGGACGATTACAGGTTGTGGAATGTTTTTTAAAGAAAGAAATAAAGATATTCAGGTAATTGGAGTCGATACATACGGTTCGATATTAAAAGAAATTCATGAAACAGGCGAGGTGCACTTAGAAAACGCCTATACTTATATTACGGAAGGTATTGGTGAAGACATTCTCCCCGAAAATTTTGATATGTCGGTGATCGATCATTTTGAGAAAGTGACCGATAAAGACGGTGCCATTTACGCAAGAAAACTGGCGAAAGAAGAGGGGATTTTCTGCGGTTATTCTGCGGGAAGCGCCATGGCAGCATTGGTACAGATGAAAGATCAGTTTACCAAAGACGACGTTATTGTGGTATTGCTGCACGATCACGGTTCAAGATATGTGGGGAAGATCTACAACGACGATTGGATGCGCGAAATGGGCTGGCTGGAATAATATTTAAAAATAACTATGAAAAAACTTTTATTACTCGCGATACTTGTATCAGGTTTGTCTGTGAAGGCGCAGACTCCGGGAACGCTTGATACAAGTTTTGGCACAAACGGAACAGTAGAATTTGTCATCAATAATGCGCCTACAAGTTCGTTTCAGGGATTTTCTGCTTATGGAACGGTCGTTAATCCTGACAATTCCTTAATGAATGTCGGTATTACCGAATGGGGATGCAACGCAAACAGCAGCTATGAAGGCTATACATTAAAATTTACGGCAAACGGTCAGCTCGATCAGACTTTTGGTACCAACGGAAAGAAGAGTACCGGACAATCGTATGCTAATTCTTTACAAAGAATGCCTTCGGGATCTTATCTGGGTAAATATATCAACACCATCAGAAAGCTCGATGCTGCAGGAAATTTCGATACCAGCTTTCAGTATTCTCTGCCAACGATGAGAGATTTTAAACTTCTGGCGTCGGGTGATATTTTGACAAATTCAAATATTGTTTCAGGCAACACCTATTACCCATCTATTACTAAAGTAAATCCAAATGGAACCGTAAATACTGCCTTCGGAAACAATGGAACGCTGTCATTTTCGACATTGCTAGGTCTCAGAATCCTCTCTTTTGATATGGATGCTGCCGGAAACTACGTTTTCGTAGGAAGAAAAATGGTGCAGCCGGATTTTCCTAATAGTTCAAACACGAAAATTATTGTTATTAAAACCGATGCCAACGGAAATCTTCTTAACAGCTTTGGACAAAACGGCATCTACCTTTCAAGTATAGAAACTACAGAATCCTACTATCTTGAAGCTTTTGTACAGCCAGACAGCAGTATTGTGATTATCAGCAATTCATTTTCGCCATATCCTACACTCAAAACACACATGATGAAATTGAACAGCAGTGGCCAGCTGGATATGGCTTTCAGCAACGGTTTCAAAACAATGAGTAATACGTTTAATCTCAGACAGGCTTTTATTCACAACAATAAAATATACGCTTACGGCTTGGGAAGCACAAACAAATATTGTCTGACAAGATTTTCGATAAATGGCGTGCAGGAAACGGGTTTTAATAATACAGGATACATCGAATTTCCAATCATCAATACCAATTCTAAAACATCGACTGTCTATATGCAGAATGACAGGTTGATTATCAAAGAAAATGCAGATTACTATCCTTGCGGAAACAATAATTACAAGCTGTATCTCAGAAGATTTTTCATCGACAACAGCAATTTATCTGTCAATAACCTAGTGACTGATAATGACGATTCCGCTATCTATCCTAATCCTGCTAAAGGCAACTTCATTTTTATTAAGACCAAAAAACTTACTTCGCTTACTATCTTTTCTCAGGAAGGAAGGCTGATCAGAGAAATGAAAGACTTTTCTATGCAAGATAACACTCAGAAAATAGATATTTCGTCATTACCGAAAGGTGTCTATATGTTCCGTCTAAAAACTTCTGAAGGAGATTTCACCAGAAAAGTGATTAAAGAATAGCGGAAATTTCCATAATAAAAAAACTCAGAGTATTTTGCTCTGAGTTTTTTATTGATTGAAATTTAAACCTAACTGTTGATAATATTTTTCTCAACTGTCTTTTTTAAAAGCGAAAAATCTGCACCACTCATCGCTTTTTTTGGAAACATATAATTAAATTTTCCTTCCACCGCGATGTAATTATCATTAATTTCAGCGTTCTGAAAATCTTTCCAAAGACTGAATTCTGATTGCCCATTTAGATTGACACCAAAAGAATCTTTATCAAAAACAATTTCGTAGACCTTCGCCGATTCCAGTTTCTTCAAATATCCGGAAACTTCTTTTTTCCATTTTGAAACTTTATTGATCGCCAGCGAAAGATAAACCGCGCACAGCAGAAACAGAAAACTGACAAAATAAATAATCCCGAATTTCTCCTTACTTAAATCATTCCGAAAAATAATGAGCACTATCAGAATCGCTGCCACGACAAGTGTTGTAACCGTTTTACCTTTTGTAGAAGGCGAAAAAAAGAGACTTTTCTGATTTCCGGTAAAATAGATTTCTTCAAAATCCTTTCGGTTTACGGTAAGTGGAATGCGTTTTTCGTCGGTATTCATAAGCTGATATAGAATGTTTTCGCGTGCAAAACTAAATTAAATATCTTCAAACCCGCCACCAACTGCTGAAAGTTTCTGCCTCAACTCACGGTTGATGCGGTTCATTTCTTCTATTTTCCCAAGCATATGATGAATCACTTCCAGCCCGGGAAGATTGATCTCCAGATCGTAATGCCAGTTGGCAAAACGCTCAAAAACCGGCAGCTCTTCATAGATAAGGTAATGTGTTTCGTTGTCGGTTTCTACGTGGAGCAGACCGCTGTCTACCAGCGAATCAAAAAAGGTAACCTCAACATTATATATTTTCACGAGTTCGTCGCGCGATATTCTTTCTTTCATAACGATGAATTTTTAAGCTGATTAAATAGATCTTTCTGCTGCTCATTCAGGTTGGTCGGCAGTTTCACTTCGTAGGTCACAAAGAGATCACCAAACTCGCCTTCCTTTTTATACACCGGGAACCCTTTGCCTTTCAAGCGAACCGTTGTTCCGTTTTGAGTTTCAGGTTTTACTTTAAGATTAACCGTTCCGCCTAAGGTTTTTATGGAAACATCACCGCCAAGAACAGCCGTGTAAAGATCAATAGGAACTTTTGCTTTGAGATCATTGCCACTCCTTTCAAAATCTGCATCAGGTTTGATATTAAAAGTAATGTAGAGATCACCGTTTGGACCACCATTCACACCCGGACTTCCATGACCGCCAACTTTGATCTGCTGCCCGTCATATACACCAGCCGGAATTGTGATGCGCACTTTTTTACCGTTGATATCAAAAACCTGCGAATGCGTTTCTGCGGCATCACGAAGGCTCAGCGAGAGTTCAGCCTGCACATCCTGACCTTTAAATTTACCTGAAGCACTTCCCCGCGAGCTTCTTCCAAAACCTCCTGCTCCACCAAACATGCTCTGGAAAAAATCGGAATACGCTTCTCCTTCCCCGAAATCTGCACCTGAAAATCCACCTCCAAAATCCTGCTGACTGTACTGATGTTGCTGCTGTTGCTGCGCCTTTTCGTGCGCTTCGCCATGCTTCCAGTTTTCCCCATATTTATCATATTTGGCGCGGCTTTCAGCGTTACTCAGCACTTCATTGGCTTCATTAAGCTCTTTAAACTTTTTTTCAGCTTCTTTATCGCCGGGATTCAAATCGGGGTGCAGTTTCCTCGCGAGCTTGCGGTATGCTTTTTTGATATCGTCGGCGGTAGCATTTTTGCTGATGCCGAGGGTTTTGTAATAATCTATGTAAGCCATTGGCGAGTATTGTTTACTCAAATTTAAAACATTTAAGGCAGAAATTAAACCGCAGAACTGCAAAAATTACTTTTATCTTTGGTAAAATCATCAGCACATTAATATCAGTTTCGCTCTCAGAATCATAGCCAAACAATACTAAAAAGATGCATTTTTGTATCAGATCAAACCAAACCTATTGATATGAAAGAAATTTTAAAAAACTACTCCGGCATTCTGTTTCTGCTCATTGGCATCACTGTCGGTAGCTTTATAGGCATTTTAGCGCCGCAGATCGTAGTTTATCTGAAGCCTTTGGGTGATATTTTTCTGAATCTGCTTTTTGTAAGCGTAGTGCCGCTGGTCTATTTTGCGGTCGCCAATTCGATCTCATCTCTGGAGCAGCAGTCGCGTTTCGGGCGGATTTTATTTACAATGTCGTTTACTTTTCTGCTGTTTATTCTCATCTCGGCAGTGTTTACGGTTGCTGTTGTGTATCTTTTTCCGGTAAATTCGGTGCAGGGAAGTGTCGGCGAGATGCTCCAGCCGCAAAAAGAAACGTCATGGAACGACCGCATCGTCGGATTTTTCACCGTAGGCGAGTTTACCGAACTTTTCTCGCGCCGGAATATGCTCGCACTACTGATCTTTTCCTTTCTTACTGGTTTTTCTGCCCGGAAAGCAGGCGATGCCGGCAAACCTTTCAGGATATTTATCGCGTCGGGATATGAAGTGATGAAGGAACTTTTGATGATGATTATGAAAATCGCGCCGGTCGGGCTTGGAGCTTACTTTGCCTATCAGGTGGCAACCCTCGGGCCGCAGCTTTTTGGGTTTTATGCTAAACCTTTGGGCTTATATTATGTGGCAGGTATCATTTATTTCTTTGTCTTTTTTTCGCTGTATGCTTTTATTGCCAACGGACAAAACGGCGTGCGATCTTTCTGGAAGAATGCGCCACTGCCCACGCTCACGGCGCTCAGCACCTGCAGCAGTTTTGCAACAATGCCCGCGAATCTTGTCGCAGCATCAAAAATCGGTATTCCGGCGGCGATCGCCAATTTAGTTATTCCTGTCGGCACCACACTGCACAAAAATGGTTCGTCGATGTCTTCGATTATCAAGATTTATGTCGCGTTTCAGATTATCGGGCAGGATTTCTTTGAGCCGAACAATCTTCTGCTGGCGCTTGGCATCACTGTTTTCGTAAGTATAGTTGCGGGCGGCATTCCCAACGGCGGTTATGTGGGCGAAATGCTGATGATCTCGGTATATCAGCTGCCACAGGAAGCAGTTCCTGCGGTTATTATTCTCGGGACCCTCGTTGATCCGCTAGCCACTGTTTTAAATGCTGTGGGTGATGTTGTAGCAGCGATGTTTGTGAATCGCTTTGTGAAGGTTTGATTTAATATCTGGAAGAAATTTATTTTCGAATAAATATTGAACTGTTAATTGATGAATAAATTAAATAATTGTATAAGATCTTTCGTTAAAAATATTGGGCTTTACGAAGAGATGAGTTTTGAAACTGCGATGACTAAAGCCGATCTTGCCGAAATACTGAATAAAAAAATTTACCCAAGCACATTCAGTATTTTTGACAATGCCGAATATTCTATACCTACGAGATATGAATACAGTGGCTATGCAGACCAAAATGGATTCTTGGTAAGACGAAGAAGTTATTATTTTGACAGTAAAATCCCAAACCCCAACATCAAAGGAACATTCTATGAGAATAATGGAAAAACTGTCATTAAAATAGAATTTACGCCGACCAAGTATTTTATTATAGGCTTTGTGTTGATACCAATTCCATTTATTTTCTTTATCGCAAGCGTATTTGTAAGCAGTCCTGAAATGTCTTTCATCTTATTAATTCCATTGATTATCGTTATTTCTCATTATTTCGCTATGAAAAGAAATATAAAACGCGGTAAATACGACTTCGAAAGAGAGCTGAATTTTACTTTTGTAAAAAATAATGGATTTAGAATATTGAACTAAATATAAATTTTAATTACTAGCATAGATTTATGCTTTCATTGCACGTAGGATTTAATTTAATACTTTTTTGAATATTGATTCTTGTCAACTTATTTCCAAAGATCAATCCTTTTAAATAGAGTTCTATAATAGCAACCAGTGTCAGTCATAATGCGATTTAAGTAAATATTAAATAATCATTTTCCCAAATAAAGTACCACAAAAAAACAAAAATTTATTTCACGTAATATCGTAAAACTCGGTCTGAAGCGAAGAGTATCGAGAATAAGTCTAATTTAACAGTCTACAATGCAGGTATACAATAAAATTGCATTATTTTTGTTACATTAATAATATTAAATATATTAACAATGAAGAAGTTCTCTACTTATTTTATTTTGCTGCTTTTTGTCGTCTGCGCGGGCTTTGTCACGCGGTTTCAGGCACAGGCAGCTGCTACGGTACCGTACACGCAAAATTTTAATACTGCTAACGATTTTACGTTTTTGAACGGAACTCAGACCAATAAATGGTTTTACGGTACTGCGTTTGGAAATCCTGGCGGAGCGATTTACATCTCAAATAACAATGGTGTTGCTAACGAATATACAATTACCACCAACAATGTTGTTCAGGCATACCGTGATATTATCATCCCAGCAGGTACTACCGCAGCTAATGTTGCAACCCTAAATTTTAACTGGAAAGCTCAGGGTGAAAGTTGCTGCGATTACCTTCGTGTTTGGCTTGTTCCTGCTACATTTACACCTACTGTAGGGACTCAGATTACTGCGGGAGCAGGAAGAATACAGGTTGGGGGAAACCTAAACCTGCAGAACACGTGGCAAACGTTTAGTAATACTACACTCAATGTCTCAACTTTTGCAGGTACTACGATGCGATTGGTTTTCGAATGGCGAAATGACACAAGTATCGGTACACAGCCTGCAGGAGCAATCGACAATGTAGAGTTCTTGATTCCGACATGTACTGCACCTACAAATCTTGCAGTGGGCACAATTACGACAACCAATGCTACATTCAGCTGGACCGCTTTAACTCCAGCACCTGCGAACGGATATCAATACTATTTTTCAACATCAAGCACGCCACCAAACGCTGGCACTGCTCCAACAGGGACAACTGCTACCAACTCGGTAACGGTAAATACGCTTGCACCAAGCACCACTTACTTCTGGTGGGTACGCGCAGTTTGCAGCGGAACAGATAGCAGTACCTGGTCAGCGGGCGGAAGTTTTAATACTGTGCAAATTCCTGCTACTATGCCTTACACGCAACCATTCAATGCAGCGAATGATTTTGCATTAGTTAACGGGACCCAAACCAACAAATGGTTTTACGGAACAGCATTCGGTAACCCGGGCGGTTCGCTATATATTTCAGATAACAATGGTACTTCAAACAGCTATACGATTACCTCTACAAGTGTTGTACAGGCTTACCGTGACATCGCCGTTCCTGCAGGAACAACAGCGACAACGCCTGCTATTTTATCTTTCGACTGGAAGGCCGTGGGAGAAAGCAGTTTTGATTATATCAGAGTTTGGCTTGTACCGACTACATTTACACCAACTCCCGGAACACAGATAACTGCTGGAGCAGGAAGAATACAGGTTGGCGGAAATCTAAATCAGCAGGCTGGTTGGCAGAATTATATCAATACCAATGTAAATCTAGCCTCTTTCGCAGGTTCTACACTTCGTCTGGTTTTTGAATGGAGAAACGACGGCAGCGGAGGAACTCAGCCACCGGCTTCTATTGATAATATTAATCTGTTAATTCCTACATGCAAAGTACCAACCGGACTTACAGTTGGAACGGTAGCTGCCACTACAGCAGGAATTTCATGGACAGGAACAACGCCTGCGCCAGCACTTGGTTACCAGTATTATGTTTCGACAAGCTCGGCGCCACCTACAGGAGCAACAGTTCCGACAGGAACAACTACAGCGACCAATGCAACATTAAACAGTTTACTTCCAAATACGGTATATTATTTTTGGGTACGTGCGGTGTGTAGTACAACTGACAGCAGTTTGTGGATTACCGGACCTAGCTTTACCACGACTCAAATCCCGGCAACATTGCCTTATGTGCAGCCATTTACTGCCAATGACTTCGGCTTTACAACTGCTGGTCAAACCAACCAGTGGAAATGGGGAAGCGCAACAGGAAATCCCGCCAATGCAATCTATGTGTCGAATGATAATGGTGTAACAAACTCGTACAATCTCTCTTCGACCTCAGTAACGCACGCATACCGTGATATTGCAATACCTGCTGGAACGACTAATGCCACATTCTCATTTGACTGGAAAGCACAGGGTGAATCCACTTTAGATTACCTTCGAGTATGGCTGGTACCAGCTAATTTCTTACCTGTTGCAGGAACTCTAATTACTGCAGGAACAGGAAGAATTCAGGTGGGAACCAATTACAATCTTCAGGGAACCTGGCAGTCTTATTTAAATAATACTCAAAACCTCGGCACCTTTGCAGGAACAACAATGCGTCTGGTATTTGAGTGGAGAAACGACGGAAGTCTTGGAACTCAGCCACCGGCAGCAGTCGACAATGTAAGAATTTTGGTTTGCAGCACAGCGACACCAACGGTAACTTTAGGAGCTGTAACCTTCAATTCGGTTGTTGTAAACTGGAACCAGGATTTGGGTGGTGCTACATACATCATCAGATACCGACCTGTAGGATCAACCGCACCTTATCAAACATTAAACGTCGCTGCAGCACCTTTCCCTGCAACAACCAATACTTCTACAGTCACAGGACTTTTACCAGCAACTCAGTACGAAATTGGTGTCGCAGCGGTTTGTAACGGTACCGCAGGAAATTACACCAGCAATACCTTTACGACCAGATGTGATCCAACGCCTCCGACGGTAACGATCAGTAATGTTACTTCAACTTCTGCAGTAGTAACATGGAATCCATTAGCGGCAAGTTCGACTTACATCATCAGATGGAGACCGGTAGGAACGACAACGTGGAATACACCAACAGCTCCGGCACCACCGGCAAACTCAATTACATTAACAGGTTTAACCTCATTTGTAACATATGAAGTGCAGGTTGCCAACATCTGTAATGGTGAAACTGTTCCAAACCCATGGTCGAATACGGTCGTATTTACAACCGTGAGAGTTTGTGAAATTGCACCACCGGGACTTACGATTACGCAATTAAACCCGACGACAGCTGAAGTAACATGGGATCCTTTCCCGGGAGCGACTTCTTATACTTTGAGATACAGAAAAGTAGGATTGCCAGGATTTACAACTCTTACAGTGCCAACGAACACGTATATTATTACAGGTTTACTTGAACTGACGCAGTATGAAATGCAGGTTGCGAATGTTTGCGGAACTTCAAACGGAAACTTCACACCACTGTATTTATTTACAACGCCTACAATTACCTACTGTAACATGAGCAGTGGTAACTCAGCATCAGAATATATTTCGAAAGTTCGTGTAGTGCCGACCGGTAAAACAGTAATGGAGAACACTTCATTAGGCTCAAACTACACCAGCTACATCGGCGTTCAGGATAAACTGATTGAAATGATTCAGGGATCGGTAAACAACCAGATAACTGTTGATAAAGTTCTGAACGGCGGAGCCAACGGCGGCGTAGCGGTTTGGATTGACTTCAATAGAAATGGAATTTTTGATATCGATGAAAGGATTCTGGCATCAGGACCGAATAATTCTACTACTGCAACTGCGACGTTTACCGTGCCTACAAGTGCATTTGTGAGCAACAGCACCTTCCAGTATGTAGTAATGAGAGTCGCTTTGCAGAAAGATGGAATCCCAGTAAACTGTACCAATTTTGCCAATGGCGAAGTGGAAGATTACTCAGTAAGAATTTCTAAAGCACCACTTGCCAACTCGGTAGATCAGACGCAGATTATTCTGTATCCGAATCCTGTGAAAAGCGAGCTGAACATTAAAAACATCAGCAGAAAAGCCAATTACAAAATTTACAGTGCAGCCGGACAACTCGTTGGACAAGGTCTTATTGTAAATAATAAAGTAAACGTGATGGGACTGGTAAACGGACTTTATGTGATCGAAATTGAAGATGCACAGTTTGGAACCATCCAAAAGAAGTTCATCAAAGAATAGTTATTACAAATTGCTTTCGAGTAATCAAAAAAGAGCTGCATCGTAATGGTGCAGCTTTTTTTGTTTAAAAACTTTGAATGATAAACCTCGTAATTTTCAGAACTAATATCATTCATATTTCATTCTTAAATCTCTCCTTTTACAACTTTATACTACAAAAAAACACCTCCGAAGAGATGCTTTTAGATTAAATCTTAAATATTATTTAAAATCCTGTATCGCTTTGTTAAGCGTTTCGATCTGCACATTTATGCTTGCTGCCTTCTGCGGATTTTGCTTTAAAAGTTCCATCTTTTTCGCCACACCGTCTTTCAGCATGGTTCCGATCATCATTTTAGCCTGCGGATTTTGTGCAATTTCGCTCTTCGCCTGTCCAAGCAATTTGGTTATTGCCTGCGTCGCCGCAGGACTGTCGGTCGTCATAATCCAGTTGAAACCTTCTTCAGCAGTTTTGCCAAGTTCAGGATTCTGGAATTTCAAGAAAGGATAAAAAGTCACCAGCGGCACAATGTTTACCATCTGAGACTCGATTTTATTTTTCACCACAACCGGAAGCAGCTGTGCCATCATTTTGTCTGAAGCACCTTCTAGATTGATTTTATCGGCAAGCGCCGTAGCTCTTGAAGGATCAATGGAAAGTACTGCCGCAAGAGAATTCCCCTTCACCGAATTTGAAACGGCACCAACACCTTTTTCAAAAACCGGAAGATATTTCTTATCATTTGTTTTAGCCAAAGCAGCTATCGCTGCACCCTGAACTAAAGTTTTAGTATCATTCACAGCCAGTTTCTCAACATCAGAAGAAAAAGCTTTTGCCTGATCTGCATTCGACAAATCAATCATTTCCAAAGTCTTCATCCGCACCCTGAAATAAGGATCTTTCAGTGCTGCAGAAACCATTTTTGTCGCAGCAGAATTTTTTCCTACCTGATCTTTTGCTGCTTTCAATGCGTTGTAACGGCTTTTCAGTTCTTTCGAACCGGTAAACTGCATCAAAGCCTGTTCGGGAGTTTTTGTTTCGGTAATATCTGCCAATAAAACTCCGTCTGCATTGATATTAATTAATTCAGGATCTTTTGCTGCATTAAATGTGAACGTGTTTTTAGCTTCCGCTTTTACCCAAACTTTTTCACGACGCGGTTTACCGTTTTCGTAAACATCAATCACCAAAGGAAACTCGAAAGGCTGTTCCTGAGACTGATCAATCGAAACCGTCACCTGTTTTTTCACAGGTTCAAAAGTGGAACTGTAAGAGATTTTTGGATGTCCGCTCCCGAAATACCACTGATTGAAAAACCAATTCAGATCTCTCCCGGAAACTTTTTCAAATGATAGTCTCAGCTGATGCGCTTCGGCATTTCCGTATTCATAGGTTTTAAGATAATCATTCATTCCCGCGAAAAATGCATCGTCACCCAAATAATTTCTCAGCATATGAAGAATGCCTCCACCCTTTTGATACGTCACCAGATCAAAAACATCCTCGCGCGAATCATAATCAAAACGCACCAGATCTTTCTTAAAATCTCTCGGGTTGTGAATATAATTGTTGACATCCGTCATCTGATGATAGTCCGCCTGATCTTTTCCGTATTTAAATTCATTCCATAGATATTCAGAATAATTTGCAAAAGATTCGTTCACCGTAAGATTACTCCAGCTTTCAGCCGTCACAAGATCGCCAAACCAATGGTGGAAAAGCTCGTGCGCAATCGTATCTTCCCAAGTATTCTCGTCAACAAGCTGTCCAGGTTTCTGTAGAATATCACTGCCGTGAAGTGTTGCGGTCGTATTTTCCATTGCACCGCTCACGTAATCTCTTACAGAAATCTGGGCATACTTTGCCCACGGATAATCGTACCCCAGTTTTTTTGAGAAAAACTCGATCATTTCCGGCGTGTTTCCGTAGATCTGCTTTGCGTAAGGCTCATATTCTTTCTCAATATAATAATCTACCGGAATATTTCTCCACTTGTCTTTCACAATCGCGTACTCGCCCACTCCCATGAAAAAGAGGTAAGTCGAATGGCGCTTATCCATCACCCAATGATCGGTTCGTAAGCTGTTTCCTTCCTTTTTTGAATCTTTTAAAACTCCGTTGGAAAGGGTTACATATTTGTCAGGAACCGTCATGTAAATTTCCTGTGTAGTTTTCTGAATCGATTTATCAATCGTTGGAAACCATGCTGAAGAAGATTCTGTTTCGCCTTGCGTCCATATTTGCGTCGGCTTATCGGGATCAGTTCCCTGCGCGTTGATGAAATACAGACCTTTCGCATCGCTGATGGCCTGACTTCCTTCCTGCTTTACCTCGTTCGGGCGCGCGGTATATTTTATGTAAACCGTGTAATCCTGATTTTTAGAATACGTTTTATCTAAAGTGATTTTCAAAACATCATCTTTATAATCATATTTCAGCGCGGTTTTTCTTCCGTTGCTGTCAAGCGCCACTTCGTGAATGAGCATTCCTTTCGCATCAAGAATGAGCTCGTTGGTCGAATAGAAAAATGGCGAAGCTGTCAGCCATTCTTCACCGTTCATCTGCTCTTTCTGATAATCAAAACTGACTTTCAGTTTGGTATGTTTCAGCTCTGTAAGCTTAGTTGGTGTAGCGCGGTACACTTTTTCGCGACCGGAAGTTTCAGTCTGTGCAGAAACATTTCCCGCAAACATGGCTCCGAGAATTGCCACAGACATGATGAGTTTTTTCATGTGGATTATATGATTTTACTTAGTATTGATGGTTTGATTTCCTTCAGTTTCTGAGTTTGACTTAAGCTGAATATCTGCATCAGCAACTTTTTCCGGATGCGTTTCAGTGGAAGGTTCCTGCTTTTTTGCGCTGGTTTTCGTGAAAATTTCGAAAATATCATTCACCACCGTTTCGTAATCGCCTTTTTTAAGCTGTTCTTTCGTTTTTGCAAACGCTTTTTTCAGCTCACTTTCCGGATTTTTTTCATCGATAATTTCTACAGATTCTACACCTTTCATCATCGAAATTGCATTTTTCAGAAGCTGTGGATCAGCATTTTTTTCGGTGTTTATTTTTAAATAAATCATTACTGTTTTTTAAATGTAAAATTATTAGTACCCTGAGAAAATTTCATCGTCCCGCTCGGAGAATCAAAAATCAATTTTATGCCCGCCTGAGTAAATTCAAATTCTGTTTCTGAAACTGCATCCAGTGGAAAAGGCCCCTGACCTGTTGCCTGAGCATTTAAAACTCCGTTTTCAGTAAAAATTTTAATATCCAGCGGGAAACCTGCAGCTTTGTAAAGGCCTTCATATTTTTTTAAAATTTCAGCTTTTACAATGGTATTTTTAAATTCAGGTATTTTGAAGTCTTTTCCAAAAGCCGCAAATGTTATTTTTTCTAAAAGCTCCTGCGGATCTTCCGAAGACTGATTCGTGAGGTAACTTAAAGCAATATCCGCCTGCGGAAAATAATAAACTCCAGACCTGAAGCCGTCAATCACTCCTTCATGACCAAAACCAGCTTGATTTTCAAACTGATTTTTAACCAACCCAAAACCATAATCATCCTGAAATTCGGTCATCAGCTGAAGACTTTTTTTGGAAACCAGTTTGCCGTTTGCCAAAGCTTTTATAAATGTTATAAGTTCTGTAGAGGTGGAAACAATATTACCGGCACCGATGGGCACGCTCATGTCTGATTCCGGCACCGGCACGTACATACCTAAATATTGGTAAGACTGCGCCTGGTTTTCTGCTGTGTTGATTTTGCCGCCGACCTTTGTTTTTTCAAGTTTCAGGGGTTTTGTAATCATTTTTTCAACCAGTTCAGCATACGGTTTTAAATAAATTTTTTCTAAGATCAGACCCAAAAGAATATAATTGGAATTACTGTAGGCGTACTTTTTTCCAGGCTCGAAATCGCTGGGAAACTTTTTTATAAATGAAACAAGCGCACTTCCAGTCTGTGGTTTCATGTAAATATTGAGAAAATCACTGTCCTCAGTAAGATTATGAATGCCACTTCTGTGCTGCAGCAGATTCTTTACGGTGATCTTTTCCGCATTGGGGATTTCCGGATAGTACTGTGAAAGTTTGGTATCCGTTGAGATCTTTCCTGTTTCCACTGCCTTCATTATTAAAACCGCTGTAAAAGTTTTAGAAACCGAACCCACACGGTATTCCGTATTCATATTGGCTTTCTGTTGCTTCGGTACATCTGCCATCCCAACAACTTTTAGAAACACTGAATTATTACGATCAGATATCGCAAAACTACCCATGACCTTGTGATGCACATACAAACTGTCTATATACGCAGCCAACTTTTCGCGTGGTTTGGTCTGAGAAAACATGCATCCGTAAAACCCGAGAATTGTAAAAAGATATATTTTTTTCAGCATATCATAAATTTACAGATAGGTTGAGAATTCCGATGATTTGTTACAAAAAAAGTGAAGTTTTCAGGCTTCACTTTTTTATTTATTAACTATTTAAAACAGTTTCTTTTAAATATCTAAATCGCAACTGGTGCTTTAATTCCCGGATGAGGATCGTAATTTTCAAGTGTAAAATCTTCAAAAGTAAAATCAAAAATATTTTTAATTTCAGGATTCAGTTTCATTGTTGGCAAAGCTTTTGGCTCGCGCGAAAGCTGTCTTTCAACCTGTTCAAAATGATTATTGTAAATATGAACATCGCCAAAAGTATGAATGTAATCGCCCACTTTAAGATCACATACCTGAGCAACCATCATTAATAAAAGCGCATAACTGGCAATATTGAACGGCACACCAAGAAAAACATCGGCACTTCTTTGATACAACTGAAGCGAAAGTTTGCCGTCAGCAACATAAAACTGAAATAATGCGTGACAGGGCGCCAAAGCCATATTCGGAATTTCTGCAACATTCCATGCAGAAACAATCAGTCTGCGGGAATCGGGATTTTTTTTAATCTGATCAATCACCTCAGAAATCTGATCAACAATTTTGCCATCGGCGCCGCTCCAGCTTCTCCACTGCGCGCCGTATACCGGACCGAGATCACCATTTTCATCGGCCCATTCATTCCAGATCGAAACGCCGTTGTCAGTTAAATATTTAATGTTTGTATCGCCTTTCAAAAACCAGAGCAACTCATAAATAATCGACTTTAAATGCACTTTTTTGGTCGTAACCAAAGGAAAACCTTCAGATAAATCGTAGCGTAGCTGATAACCAAAAATACTTCTGGTGCCCGTTCCGGTGCGATCGGTTTTATCGGTTCCGTTTTCTTTGATGTGACGTAAAAGATCAAGATAGTTTTTCATTTAATCTGGAAAAAATTAAAAAAAAGCAATTTAAAAATTGAAATGGAGATTGCAAATTTAGACAAATATCAAGAAAATTTACCCAAAAGATCACAAAAATAGGCATGTCTAAAGTAGAGAATGCCTTAATAATTAATCCTGAATAAATCTGTTACTTAAATTGCTGTATAACCGCCGTCTACCAAATAATAGCCGCCCGTCATAAAAGAAGCTTTGTCTGAACTCAAGAAAAGCACCAATTCTGCAACTTCCTGTGAAGTTCCAAGTCTTCCCATCGGATGTTTGGCTATCAGCGCTTCTTTCATATCTCCGCTGGCACTCTCCAGCAAAGGTGTCTCGATATAAGCAGGCCCAACGGAATTGCATCTGATATTTTTCTTTCCGTACTCTGCGCCTATATTTTTGGTTAATCCTACGACCGCATGTTTCGCACTGGTGTATGCAGATGAAAGCGGTGCTGCCACACTGCCATGAATCGAAGCAATATTCACGATTGCGCCGCCGCCATTTTTTTCCATCTGCTGAAGCTGATATTTGCAGCCATAAAAAACACCGTCCAGATTTATATTTAAGACTTTTCGCCAGTTTTCCAGAGAATAATCTCCGGTAAGATTTTGGTCGCCACCAATTCCGGCATTGTTGCAGGCAATATCCAGTCTGCCGTATTTTTCCACGGTAGACTGTACTAGATTTTCTACCTGAGTTGCATCAGAAGTATCAGCTTTTACAAAAAAAGCTTCCCCACCATCTGCTTTAATCTTTTCTACAGCCTGTTTTCCGTGTTCATCATTTATGTCTGACACAACTACTTTTGCACCTTCTTTGGCGTATAATTCCGCTATTGCCAAGCCGATTCCGGATCCGGCGCCTGTAACAAGTGCAACTTTGTTTTCTAAAATTCCCATAATATTTTATATTTTGATGTTTAAATTCATCATAAATTTACGGAAATTCTTTATTGTCTCAATTTTATTTAATAATAATTTTTTCTTAAATTCTGTCTATAAATTTCTAAATTACAAAACATTAAGAATTTTCTGCTGCATATTGTTGACAGCAAAAAGATCACCAGCAGTTTTACCATGCATCGCTTTTGCCAATGGAGAATCTGCTGAGACCGTCATGATTTTCTGATCTTCAAAAATAATTTCTCCCGCAGATACAGAAATATAAAAAAGTCCGTTTTCTGTTTGTATCAGAGCACCAGTCTGTACTCTTGAGCAGTTCTCTGTATTTAATTTCTGAAGTACATCCTGTTGTTTCAGCACTTCATTCAGCTGTCTCTGCACATTGTTGATTTCCTGCTGCAGCATTTCTCGCCCCGTTTCGTATTTGTCGCCCATCGAACTTTTGGTATCATTGCTTGAAGCGCGGGTTTCGGAAATCAGATTTTCAAAAGTCTGGATTTTCTCTGAAATTTTTTCTTTCAGAATATTTAAAATTTGTGCTTTCTGCATTTTAAAACTAAGATTTCTTTTCAAAAACAGCGAAATCAGAAACTTTGAAACTGAACTTTTTATCAGCAGTAAAATCTCTTTCAGACTGATCAAAAATATTTTTAAAACTACCGGAAAGTTGAGAATCATCGATGGTAAATTCTACCGCTTCTTTGGATAAATTTAAAACCACCAAAACCTCAACTTCACCATTTTTTCTGATATAGGAAAAAATTTTATCGTCTGCAGAAGTTTTTAAAATATGAGTATAGGCCGCCGGATCGCCACCTCGCAAAGCTTTATTTCTTTTTTTCAAATCAAATAATTTGCGGTAAAAATCTTCCAATTCGTAGTTGCCGTTCCATTTGATAGGATCTTTTTCAAAAAATTCAAGACGCTTCAGATTAGGCATTTCCTGTCCGGAATACAGCAAAGGAATACCGTTCCACGTTGCGGAGAAAACTGCTAAAGGTTTGGCAATCGCGCCGTATTTTTCGTACTCAGTTCCGTTCCATGTATTTTCGTCGTGATTTGAAGTAAACCATGCGCGCATCGAATGACCGCCGATTTCAGAATACTGTTTCAGCAAATCTCTCAACTCAGAAAGTGGCTCATTTTTTTTGTGATAATCTTCAGTTTTATGCATCCATTTCCAGGAATAACTTGCATCAAAAACTTTTCCGTAGTCAGGATTTTCAAGCTCATCAAACTCACCGATCCAAAAAAGAGGCTTTACTTTTTCAACTTCAGATCTCGCCTGCTGCCAAAAATCAAGTTCCACCCAAGAGGCAAGATCACAACGGAAACCGTCGATATTGGTTTCTTTTACCCAAAACTTCATTGCATCGATCATTGCCATGCGCAGTTCAGGTTTAGAAAAATCGAGTTCAATAATATCATCCATCCCGGAAGCGATGTGAAAACTGCCGTCTGCATCTTTCAGATAATATTCAGGATTTGTTTTCGTCCAGACATGATCCCAACCTGTATGATTGGCCACCCAGTCAATAATAACTTTAAAACCAAGCTTATGCGCCTCATCTACGAGCATTTTAAAATCATTCAGATCACCAAATTCCGGATTGATTGACGTGTAATCTGCCGCAGCGTACTGACTTCCTAAACTTCCTTTTTTGTTTTTCTGAGCAATTGGGGTAATGGGCATAAACCAGATCGTTTCTACACCCATTTTCCGTAATCTAGGCAACTCTTTCTGAAATGCTTTGAATGTGCCTTCCTTTGTATATTGTCTTACATTAACCTCATAAATATTGGTCGTATGTTTCCATTCTTGTGGTAAATCCATTTTTTTCTTTAAATTTTGTGTGCTGCAGGATGCGAGCGAAAACCCGATCATTAAAGCAAAAATTATTCTGATCATGAAACTGCTTTCAACAAAATTAATGATTGTTATTTAAAAATAAGTTTGCAGCAGCAGAGTTTTTAATCTAATAAAAAAATCCCCCGAAAAATTTTCGGGGGAAATATTTTATAATCTGTCGCGATCGTCTTCGTCGTCAAATTCATCATCGTGATAATCATCCACATCGTCTTCATCATCAAAATCATCGTCTTCATCTACGAAAGTTCCTGAGGAAGCAAAATCATCTTCGAAAGCAAAATCATCATCCATTAAAGGCATCGCCGATTTTTTACTTTTTGTGCCACCAGATCCTGATTTGCTTGGCGCTTTTAGCGGAGCATTCCCAAAACGGTATGTAGTAATCGGATAATTTACACCTTTTGTTTCGTCAACAATCTCTACCAGTTCGCAGAAAAATTCCCATAGATCCAGCAAACCGTACTGAAACTGAGCTTTGTCGCCGCTGTCTTCAAAAGCTTCATCAATGTAAACATCAGACATGATCTCGCCATCGCCATCGTCACTCATATCTTCCAGCGGAACACTTTTTACCACTGTGCCGTCTTCTTCCAAAAGATTGAAAGTAGAAAGCTCCTCACCACTCAGGTTGAAGGCACTTTTGATGCCTAAATGCAAATTCCAGAGTGTTTGTTTTCCTTTAATTTCTATATCTCGGAAGATGTCTTCCTTTGTATCTAATATTACTCGGATTTTGTAAACCATATCATTTTTCCAATTTCTTTAGCCTGTATCTCTTCATGATAACTCTACTGCAAATATATAATATTTGATACCGACAAAAAATATTTAAAGATTTTTTAGGAAATAATTTTTCGTTACATTCTCTGCTTTACCTGCAGTTTTCCAGCATGAAACTAAACTTCGTACCTTCCAGATAAACGCTTTCTACCGTGATGTTTTCGTTGTGCGCTTCCAGTATGTGTTTTACAATGGCAAGACCAAGACCTGAGCCACCCTGCCGACGGCTGCGACTGGTTTCTACACGATAAAACCGCTCAAAAATTCTGGGCAAAAGTTCAGCTTTAATGCCCATTCCGTTGTCGATGACATCGATAAGAACTTTGTTTTTTACCATTGTAGTTTTTACGGTCACTTTTGCTTCCTGGCGGTTGGCGTAATGAATGGCATTTGATATCAGATTAATAAAAACCTGTGAAATTTTCTGCTTGTCAGCTTCCACAAAAATCTGATTCTGCAAAGTATATAGCTGCAAAAGAGTGTTGTTTTTTTCGGCTTCAAGATCCAGCAGATCAAAAATTTCTTTCACCAAAAGATTGATATCAAATTTTGATTTATTTAAATTGATTTCACCAGACTCTAAGCGGTTGATCATATCTAAATCGTTAACAATCGCGATGAGCCGTTCTACGGAAATACCGATCCTTTCGAGATATTTGTCGCGGATATTTAAATTATCAACTCCGCCATCTGCTAATGTTTCTACATAACCCTGGATGGAAAAAAGAGGAGTTTTCAGCTCATGGGAAACGTTTCCGATGTATTCTTTACGGTAGCTTTCCATTTCCTTCATCATATCCATCTCGGTGACCTGCTGTTGATTGAAATCTGAAAACCGCTCACTAAGTTCCTTGAATGTGATATTATCCTGATTATCATACACAATTTCTTCAGGCAAAATCTTGGAAATTTTCCGAACCTGTTTCTTAGCGTAATAATTAAAAAGAAGTTCCAGAACCGTGTAATTGATAATAAACATCAGCACAATTCCAAGAAAAAGCCCAAGATTAAACTGTGAGGAATAATAATAGCGGTCTTTCAGTGTATCGAAAACGATCACTAAAAAAAACATCACCATCGTGAGGAGGCATGATGCGACGAAAGTAAGTCTGTAGAATTTCAAATATTAAATGGTAAGCTTTTATAAAGACAATTAAACAATCAGTTTATAACCAATACCTTTCAGTGTCTGGATGGTGTTGATACCCAGTTTTTCGCGGAGTCTTCTGATGTGTACATCAATCGTACGTTCGCCGACAATCACATCATTGCCCCACACTCTTTCAAGAATTTCTTCCCTTTTAAATACTTTTTCGGTGTTTGAAGCCAGTAAATAAAGCAAATCGAATTCTTTTTTTGGAAGCAAAAACTGCTGTCCGCTTTTTGAAACTCTGAAGTTGTCTTTATCTATAATAAGATCTCCTATTTCAATCAACTTAGCATTATCGGAAACCTGAGAAGTCAGCTGTAAAAGCGCATTTACTTTAGAAATAAGAATCTTTGGTTTGATAAGTTTCACCACATAATCATTGGCTCCCGCCTGAAAACCGGCCAACTGTGAAAATTCTTCACTACGGGCAGAGAGAAATACGATGAGTGTCTTCTGAAGTTCTTTAATCTTTCGAAGTTCCTGGCACGTCTCTATTCCGTCTTTCTCGGGCATCATTACATCTAATAATATAAGATCGGGAATAATTTCTTTGGCTTTCTCGATTCCTTCATTTCCATTAGTGGCCGTAGTGATGTCGTAGCCTTCTTTCTCTAAATTGTAAGAAAGAATCTCTAAAATATCGAGTTCATCATCTATCAGTAGAATCTTTTTCTGGTTCATTTTTATTTTTTACCAGCCAAAGTTAACAAAATTTAACCATCAGCACCGGCAATAAAATCCCGTTTACACAAACTTAATATAAACGGTGATTCCTTAATGTTCCGTTAAGAAAAAATTAAATTTGGGTAAACCAGATGAGAGGTCATTGTTTTATTCCTTTGCAGCGAAGAAAATAGTAAAAAAGAAAATGAATTTTAGAAAACTGAGTATCGCTGTTCTGTTTTTAACGGCCTCCGGAAGTTTACTGTATGCACAGGAAACCAAGAGCGACTCTACAAACAGAGAGAAGAAAATCGAAGGTGTGGTCATTCAGGGAAGTACCAACAGAAAGACTGAAACTGCTGTTTTGCTAGAGCAGAAAAAAGCGGTGGTACAGAAACAGGCCGTAAGCGCCGAAGAAATTTCGAGAAAAGGAATTTCGAACGTAGAACAGGGCCTTACAAAAATCACGGGAATCACAACGGTTGAAGGAAGAGGTCTTTTCGTAAGAGGTCTGGAAGAGCGCTACAACTATCTTTTGATAAACGGGCTTGGCTCACCTTCAAACAATCCTTTTCAGAAAATTATTGCTTTGAAGCAGTTTCCGACCGACGTTGTAGGAAAACTTAATATTTATAAAACATTCAACTCGAATCTTTACGGAGATTTTGCCGGCGCCACTTTCGACATCGAAACACTGACGATGGACCGTCCTTTTTCTAAAGTAGAATTCAGCGTGGGTGTGAATACGCTGAGTACTTTCAGAGATAATTTTCTTATTTCTGAAAATGCGGATGGTATGAAAGGATATTTGGGACTTAACAGTAAGGATCGCAGAATACCTGAGAATATACGAGATGTACGACCTTCGAATTTGCGCTTTACTGCGGCTCAGTCTCAGGAATATTTTAAAGACAGTTGGAATATTGATAAAGTAAAAGCAATGCCCAATACAAGCATTGGTTTTACAACAGCACAAAAAATAAAAGCAGGAGAGGGGAACATCGGGATTATGTTTTCCTTAAACCAAAGCTCAGAATATTCTTACCGCGAAGGAGCCAAAAACCAGTTTCTGGATAACGGCGGACAGATCGTTTTAAATAATGATCTGAACAGGAAGCAGTATAATTATGAACTTGAATCTTCAGCTTTATTAGGTTTAGGTTATAAAAACCGAAAGACTCAGATTAATCTTAACGCGATTTATTTACAAAACGCAAATAATTTTATAGAAGATTACTTCGGGTATAAAAATCAGCAGGTACAGAATAAAGACATTGGTTTTTTCAGAACCAATCAGCTTGATATTTCAAAATTTCTTGATCTTCAGTTGACTGGTTCACATAAAATAAATGAAAGAAACAGCTTAAAGGCTGGTGCAAGTTACGTTCTTAATAATTTCCAGCAGCCAGACAGAAAAATTTTTGAAGGCTCACGAAAAGATAATTTTGGAAATCAACTTAGCGATGATCAGATTTTTACAAGCTATGGTGGAAACAATATTATACGTCAATATTTAGATGTTAATTCAAGATTTTACGGTTCTGCTTTTGGTGAATATACTTTGATGCTTGGTGAAAAGGGTGACAGAAGAGAATTTCCTTTTCAGATCAATTTAGGATATAATGGTTTTGCTGATTTGAGAAAAACTTCTTATCGTTTCATCTTTGGTAAACCTAATGGAACTCCACAAAGTTTAATTCTGGATAGAAACAAACCTCAAAACAGATTTAATACAGATCTTCAAAACGGAACATTTTTCTTTCAGGAAGAATCTGATCCTTATCAGGCATTCTCATCAATCTATCAGTTTGTGAATGCAGGCTACGCCAATATTAATTACAAACCAAATGACACATGGGATATTTTGCTTGGCGCACGTTATGAAAGTGATTTGAATCTCATAAGATACAGCGATCTATCATCTGCAAAAAGGAATAATATTAAAAAAGATCAGAGTTTATTTTTACCATCAATTGCGATCAAAAAGGCAGTAAATGACAGAAATAATATCAGATTTGCATTCAGTAAAACGGTAACTAGACCCGTTCTGATTGAAAGAATGCCAATTCTCTATATCAACCCTGACAACGAGAATATTCTTGGTAATCCATTGATTTTGAATAGTGAAAACTATAATCTTGATTTAAAATGGGAATATTATCCTTCTAATAAAGAAATGTTTGCGGTAAATCTTTTCGCTAAAAGGATTAATAATGCGATTGAAAGATCATTTACCACTTTTTCAAATTCAAACGGGGTTACTGTAACCTACTATAATTCTCAAAAAGCTAATTTGATAGGAGCTGAAATTGAAGCAATGATCAGCTTTTCCAGAATATCAGAATCATTAAGAAATTTCAGTCTTGGTACCAATGCTACATTTATGTATAGCGATGTGGTGAGATCCGCCGATCAGCTAAGACTTGAAGGTCCACAAGGTTTACCAACTGATCAGTTGCATAGAAGAGGTCTGCAGGGTGCAGCACCTTATACAATAAATGCAGATCTTAAGTATGAAATGAAGAAAAGAAATGCACTTACACGTACAGTTTCTTTAGTTTATAATGTTACAGGATCAAAAATATTTGCTGTTGGAACTTCAGGTACAGATAATTATTACGAAAGACCATTTAATCAACTTGATATCATCTTTCAGGAGCAGATTACTAAAAATTGGAACGTAAAATTTGCAGTACAAAATATTCTAGATAATCAATACAGAATTGAGCTTGGTAAAAATAATTATTACCCGTTAAATACCAACAACAATTATCAGTACACAAACTTCTACAGAGGAACCAATTTAAATATGACTGTAGGATATACTTTTTAGTCAATAAGAAAAAATAAATAAGAAAATGAAAACAAAATTTTTACCAATAGCTCTTGCCTTAGTTTTAGGATTTGGAGTTACTTCTTGTACCATCGAGATCAACGACGGAATGGAAAACGGAACAGCTACAACTCCGGGAACTACCGAAAGCGTACTGAACGGAAGTGGAACTTTATCAGGAATTATCTCTAAAGATCTTTTAATAAAAAAGGGAAATTATACATTAGATGGCGTTGTAAAAATTACCAACGGCGCTACGATCACGATCGAAGCCGGAGCAATCTTTAATGTTGTTACCAATAAAACCAGTGCTCTTGTGGTTTTGAATGACGGTTTGATTAACGCTCAGGGAACTGCAAGTGAGCCGATTGTATTCACAACTTCCACTAAGACTCCCGGTGACTGGGGCGGAATTACGCTTTACGGAGAAGCGCCGATCAAAGCGCTGAATGGCAATACAACTGCAATCTCTGAAGATGGAAATGCACTTTCTTACGGTGGTACCAATGCAAATGATTTTTCAGGAACGATGAAATTTGTGCGTGTAGAATATGCCGGTAAAAAGATCGGTGACGGAACTTCTGAAACAAATACTTTCACATTCTATTCCGTAGGTGCAGGTACAGTTCTTGAAAATCTTGTGGCCTACAAAGGTACAGACGACGGTTTTGAGTTTTTTGGTGGAACAGTAAGTGCAAAAAATCTTGTTTCTTACGGAAACTACGACGATTCTTTTGACTGGCAGGATGCGTGGAGCGGACAGTTCAACAGCAACTGGTACGCATATCAGGTTGGAACAGGAAACTTCGGAATGGAAATTGAAGCATCCAGTAATGCTGATAACACCGCACCAAAAATCAGCAATATTACTTTAATCAGAGCAGCAGGCACAAACCCGGAAGGAGCAAATTCTCCGGAAATCTCTGCTATTCAATTTAAAAAACAGGGTTCTGGAATCTTCACCAATGTATACATCAGTGGATATAAAAATATAGGAACTCAAAAAGCTTATTCAGTATTAATACAAGACGCAGCTACTGAAACAGGACAGGTAAATACCAATAAGATAGTTGTTGCTCCAATGACTTATTTAGATTCAGACAATCCTTTAGTTTGGGGCTATGCGTACACTCCAAATGGTGGAAAAACTTTTACCAATACAGCAACAGTAACCAAAGTATCTCTTCCTGCAGGTGCTTGGGCAACGGTAGATGGTGTAAACCTTCTTTCTGCTCTGTAACACTATTTTTTACTTCATATTTTAAATCGAAAAATCCCTCGGAAAATCTTTCTGAGGGATTTTTTTGTCTTTATAATTTTTAAATCCACCTTAAATTATCATTTATTAAAACCATTTAAACCGTTTTCTCCTTATTAAAGGCAAAATTTCTGTATTGAAAACCTGAAAGAATACATCTGGAAACCCTATCTAAAATTATTTTTACTATTGTTCCGGGTGATTCTAGCATTAAGTTTAAATCTAAAGCTTCAACATAAATAAAATTTCTAAGTTTTTAACCTACAAAAAAGGATGAGCTACCAACCCATCCTTTTCTTTTATTTAAAATTTATTTTAAGAATATTCAAATTTTCTGACGGCTTCCAGCGTCATGTCGATTTCTTTTTCTTTGATCGCATCGCTGATAAAATAGGTTTCGTAGCCACTTGGCGGAAGATAAATTCCGCTCTTGAGAAGCTGGTGAAAGAAGTTATTGAACAGTGAATGATTCGCCTGTTGCGCTTCATCAAAATTTGAAACACTTTTGATGTGGAAAAACACCGACATCATTGATCCTTTTCTGTTGATTCTGTGCGGAATACTTTTCTCGCTCAGTATTTTACCGATTTCACGATCCAGAATTTCTGTGGTTTTATTAAGTCTTTCGAAAAATCCAGCGTCATTTTTAATAATCTGAAGCGTTTTCAAACCGGCTCTCATCGCAAGAGGATTTCCGCTCAAAGTTCCTGCCTGATAAACGGCACCTTTTGGAGCGAGATGATCCATAATTTCGTTTCGTCCAGCGAAGGCACCCACCGGAAGTCCACCGCCGATCACTTTCCCGAAAGTTACCAAATCGGCCTTCACACTATACACTTCCTGAGCACCGCCAAAAGCGAGTCTGAAACCGGTCATCACTTCATCAAAAATCAAAAGCGCACCGTTTTTATCGCAAAGTGTCCGCAGTTTTTGAAGGAAATCATTCTCTGGTAAAACGCAGCCCATATTTCCGGCGACCGGCTCGATGATCACCGCAGCGATCTGTCCTTCATTGTGTCTGAAAAGATCTTCTACCTGCTCGATGTCATTGTATCTCGCGTTGAGTGTATCTTTCGCTGTGCCTTCAGTAACGCCTGGCGAATTTGGGTTTCCGAAAGTTGCTGCACCGCTACCAGCTTTTATCAGAAATGAATCTGAATGACCGTGATAGCAACCTTCAAATTTTACAATTTTGTCTCTTTTTGTAAATCCTCTCGCCAGACGAATCGCACTCATACACGCTTCTGTACCCGAAGAAACCATTCTGATCTGATCGATATTCGGTACATTTTCGGTGATGAATTTTGCAATTTCAGTCTCAAGTTCGGTTGGTGCGCCGAAAGAAAATCCTTTCTCAGCCTGCATTTTCAGTTCTTCTAAAACTTCCGGATGCGTATGTCCCAGAATTGCGGGTCCCCACGAGTTAATGTAATCGACATACGTGTTGTCATCGGCATCGGTAAGATAAGCACCATTTGCAGATTTCATAAAAACCGGCACGCCGCCCACTGATTTGAAAGCACGGACAGGCGAATTTACACCGCCGGGAATGTATTTGTAGGCTTCGTCAAACAAAGCCGAACTTCTTTGATATTTCATTATAAACAGTTGAGAGTTTTTGGTTATGTGCTGACAGCGAATTATCATCAGAAATTAAACTGATAACTATCAAGTAATCCAAATACCAATTTAATTTCTTGGTTTTTTGTCGATGAGGTAAATCAATTGGCCAGTTGCCGGTTTCTGTCCTTCGTTCATGCGGTTTTTTGCGTAAAGTTTGCTGAGTTTCACGCCAAATTTCTGTGCAATATCATGCATATCTTCTCCGCTTTCCGCTTTGTAAGTCGGCGTATTTCCGTCTGAATTTTTAGATTCAAGGAAAAGAATATCGTTCTTTCTTAAATAAGTATTGTTGAGGTCGTTCCACTTTGCTAGCTTTACTTCAGGAATTTTAAATTTATCGGCAACCAGCTGCAGATTAATATCCTCAGGAATTACCACATATCGCAAACCTCCGTTCGGATGGGTTTTGATGATCATCGAACTTAGAATTTCTGCCTGCGTTTTGATATTTTCTACGCGTTTCTGCTGTTGCGCGTAAGATGTCGGTTTGTATGGAACTTTTACCGTGATCGGTTCTTTAGAAATCACTTTTGCAGGCTCGATGCTTGCCATAAAAGCGCGGTCGTTTTTCAGATCAGGATATTTTTTCAATACCGCAAACTGCACTTCTTTTGAGCTGATGTCATCAAACTCATACAGTTTATATTTTTCAATTTTCCCGATCAAAATATTGGCATAGCGCGGGTTTGTGGCGTATCCTGCTTTTTTCAGACCATGTGCCCAGGCTTTATAATCTTTTTGATCAAGCGTAAAAAGATTTGCGTAATATTTTCTTGTGGCCAGAAACACCGAGTGATCTTCGTAGGATTGCTTTGGGTCATCATACACCCGGAAACACTCATTCGGTGCATCATCGGTATGCTTCATCGATTTTCCCGTCCAATCTTCTTTACATTTGATTCCGAAATGATTTTTACCTTCCAAAGCCAATCGGCTCTGTCCGCCTCCAGTTTCCAAAAGTCCCTGCGCAAGTGTAATCGAAGCCGGAATTTTGTACTTTTCCATTTCCTCTACGGCATACTTCGCAAATTTCTGGATGTACTGATCTTCTGTAGCCCAAGTCTGAGCGGAGAATTTAGATAAAACTAAAAGGCTAATTAGTAAGAAAAGTCTTTTCATGTTTTGCTTTTTTAAACTTTAAAAAACGTCAGATCAGAGCTTTTTTAAAATGCTGAATTCTGCTGTTTACGGTTTATTATTTATACAATTAAATTTCTATTTTTTCTTCTCAGCATGTCGTTGGCGCCGGCAATTCCCTGAAGTCCGCCGGTATGAAAACACAAAATTTTGCTGTTTTCCGGGAAAAAATCTTCTGCAATCATTTCAAAAATCTTCTGAATCATTTTTCCGGTATAAATCGGTTCTAAAGCAATGTCAGTTTTTGATTTAAAATCATTAATAAAACGGATGTTTTCGTTGCTTATTTTACCATAACCTCCGTAAGAAGCATCAATTAAACTAAAATTTTGCTTTCCGGAAAGTTTTAAAACTTTTTCACTGAGCGAATCATCGCGTACCACGTTGAAACCTAAAACTTTCTGATTATCTTCACAATATGCCGAAAGTCCTGCAACCGTTCCGCCCGTTCCAACTGCGGTGCAAAGATAATCAAATTCTTTTGTTTGATTTGAGAGCATCATTTTTACGCCTTTTACAGCGTCACTATTCGTTCCACCTTCAGGAATGATGAGTGCGTGTGGAAACTCTTCCTGAAGATATTCTGTAAGTTTTTCTTTGTTACGGTAGATTTCACGGGAAACAAATCTTAGATTCATTCCATTTTTTTGGGCGAAAAGTAAAGTGGGATTTTCAATAATCTTTTCTGAAAGTTCTTCCCCACGAATCATTCCCAAAGTCTGAATCTGCGCCAGTTTTCCCAGCTCAGAAACCGCTGCAATATGATTTGAAAAGGCACCCCCAAATGTGATGAGCAAAGGCTTTTTAAAATTCTTTTCTAAATAATTATTGATATTAAAGAAAAGCTTCCAGAATTTGTTGCCAGAAATTTGCGGATGAATGAGATCTTCACGCTTCATGTAAAGACTTACATTTTTCGCGGTCTCAATTTTTACTATCGGAACTTCATTTTCAGGAATTATCAAAAAAGACATCGGGATTATTTTTTAAAATATTTCGAAAACGCCCACACAGAACGGTTTTTAAGATAATTCAGACTTCTTTCGTTATCGTACGCTTCGCGCTCAAACGAAATCGCCATATACGCTTTCTGAGCATTCTTCAGCCTGAATAAATGATAATAATATTCTGCGATATACATCAGGTAAAAAAAGATTATCAGCAGCTCTAATTGCTGTCTAAGATGTATTTTTTCATGATTAATAAGTATGCTATTGTGCTTATCCTCAGTATTTTTAATTAAAATAAACGGAAAAAGCGTAATGCCATTTATTTTTGTATTTTTGAGAAGCTTTTGGCACACAATTATCATAATAACAAATATAAAAGTTTTTAGAAGAAATAATGGCGAAAGATGAACTGAAGGAGCACGAAGACTTTTATTACAACGAGCAGGGCTATAAAGTTTTCACCGAAAATTTCCATCTCAAGCGCGGCTACTGCTGCAAAAGCGGCTGCCGGCACTGCCCATACGGATACGACAAAACGACTGATAGATTCAGAAAAATTAATAAAATAAAAAAGATATGAAAGCAATAATAAATGCAATCAGCAAAAAATATGTACTTGCAGCTTTGGCAGCAGGTCTTATACTAAGTTCGTGCAGCCCTTTTAGAGTAAAATCTGATTATGCACAAACCGCAAATTTCACATCATACAAAACGTATAAACTGAGAATTGATGATCTGAAATTAAATGACATTGATAAAGACCGTGTTTTGAACGAACTTTCAAAACAGCTTCAGATGAAGGGTTTGAGCTCGACCGGAAGCCCAGATTTGATCATTAATGTGAAAGCCAATCATAAAAAAGTAACAGACATCAACAATACAAGTCCTGGCGGAATGTGGGGCTGGGGCGGAGGTTTCGGCTGGGGAATGGGAATGAACAGAACCTGGACGAGCAATTATAACGAAGGTGCGATTATCGTAGATATGATTGATGCGAGAACCAATAAACTTGTTTGGCAGGGTGTTGGAAGCGGAATTTCTGTAGACCGACCAAAAGCAAAACAAAAGCAGATTCCGCAGATTGTTACCGAAATTATGGCAAACTATCCGCCGGATATGAAGAAATAAATTTTTTAAATTTTAGTTTTTATGAAAGCCAACATGTATAATGCTGGCTTTTTTTGTTTTTAAATATGAATGTGTATGATATGACCGAAATCAATAAGTGAATTGGTATTTTGGTATTTCAAATTTGAGACAATAGAAGCGGAATTTTTGTAAATAAACCTTAGATTAAAAGAACAATCGTAGATGAAGTGATCACTAATAGCAGAATTGTCAGACATTTAAGCTGAACATTTTCGGGAGTTGTTTGTTTGTATTCAAAAAAAATAACTAAATTTGCACACCTAAAATTTAAAATTTACAAAGGAATGACAAAGGCAGAATTGGTAAACACCATCTCAAATAAATTGGGTACCGAAAAGAATGAAACACAGAAAGTTGTGGAAGCTTTCATGCAGGAGATCAGAACGTCGATGTATAACGGAGACAATGTTTATCTTAGAGGCTTTGGTTCTTTCATCGTAAAGACAAGGGCAGCAAAAACGGGAAGAAATATCTCAAAAAACACTGCAATCGAAATTCCTGCACACAACATTCCTGCTTTTAAACCATCAAAATCTTTTGTGGAAAAAGTGAAAACAAAAGTTGCAGTAAAATAATTTATAATTGAATATTAACTAGTTACAAAAAAAATTTAACATTATGCCAAGCGGAAAGAAAAGAAAAAGACACAAGGTTGCAACGCACAAAAGAAAGAAAAGAAGAAGAGCAAACAGACATAAGAAAAAATAATCTCTCCTGAGATTCATTATATACAAATATAGTCGATGGGTTTTTAATTTTTTAATCTCCATTGACTATATTTTTGTTTGTTACCAACAGATTTGGGAGTTTTTGCAGACTGATACATTCGTTTTATCTACTGTACAAAATCCCAAAACGCAAAATTTACCTTAATAAAAATGAAGAAAGAACTTATCATTTCGCATGAGGGTGATCTAACGAAGATCGCACTGCTGGAAGACGGAAGACTATGTGAACTTCATGAAGAGGAAGACAAAAATGATTTTGTAGTAGGCGATCTGTTCATCGGGAAAATAAAAAAACTGGCACCCAACCTCAATGCAGCTTTCGTAAACATCGGTTATGAAAAAGACGCATTCCTGCACTATCAGGATCTGGGACCGCAGTTTCTTACGTATAAAAAATTCCTGAAAGAAGCGATTGCAAAGAAAGAAAACAGCTCCAGTCTAAAGAATTTCGAGATCCAGCCGGAGATCGACAAAAACGGAACTGTAGACAAGATCATTGCCAAAGACGACGTTGTTCTTTTACAGATCACCAAAGAACCAATCTCTACAAAAGGCCCGAGAATCTCTACGCAGATTGCTCTCACGGGGCGTTTTTTAGTTTTGATACCTTTTGACAACAAGATTTCTATATCTAAAAAAATACGCACTGCTGAAGAAAAAGAAAGACTGCGTACATTGATCGGAAGTATAAAACCTGAAGGTTTCGGAGTGATTATCAGAACAGTAGCTGAAGGCAAAAAAGTAGCTGATCTGCATAATGACATGAATCAGCTCGTACAGAAATGGGAAAACACGTTTAAAAACATCCAGAAAGGCAAAGTGCCTTCCAAAGTTTTGAGCGAAGACGATAAAGCATCATCCATCCTGAGAGACAATTTTAATCAGGATTTTGTAAACATCTACTGCGATGACGAAAGCATGGTAGAAGAGATGAAAAACTACGTGGAAATGATCGCTCCCGAACGCAAAAACATTGTACAGTATTACAATTCCCACATTCCTCTTTTTGAATATTACAACGTAGAAAAGCAGATGAAGCAAAGCTTCGGAAAGCACGTCAATATTCCAAGTTCAAAAGGCGCCTATCTCGTGATCGAGCATACAGAAGCGCTGCACGTCGTAGACGTAAACTCAGGAAACAACATCTCTGCCGGAAGCACAGCAAACAGAGAGCATGCGCTGCATGTAAACAAAATGGCCGCAACAGAGGTTGCCAGACAACTAAGGCTTCGTGACATGGGAGGCATCATCGTCGTAGATTTTATCGATATGACGAGCGCCGATCACCGCAGAGATCTCTTTGAGCATTTCAAAAACGAAATGAGCAGAGACAAAGCAAGGCACAAAATATTGCCGCCAAGTAAATTTGGGCTGATACAGATTACCAGACAGAGAAACCGTCCGGAAAGACAGATCGACACCCAGGAAGAAAACCCAAACAAAGTAGGGGAAATTTCGGCTCCTATTGTGATTGTAGAAAAGATGGAAGACACCATCAGAGGCATAATGCAGAAAGAAAAAGGCAAACTTTATCTGCACGTACATCCTTTCGTAGAAGCTTTCCTTACCAAAGGTCTGAAAAGCATCCAGATGAAATGGTTTTTAAAATACAAAAAATGGGTGATCATCATCCCACGAGACTCTTTCAAATATTTGGAATATAAGATTTACAATTCAGAGAAAAAAGAATTGGTCTCTTTTACCAATTAGAAAAAACTTTCAGAAAACCTTCGATTCTTTCGGAGGTTTTTTTCTTTAAATATCACTTCTAAAGCTGATCTCCAATAATTTTAAAACTAAATTAACACCGCTACTCTTTTCTTGTTTTAGATATATCGCTACATTTACGATATGGAAAGTTTGGGAAAAGATCTTCTGAAAAAAATAAAAAATGCAACATTGGGCGGCGCTACGGCACACGGAGTTTTTTCTCCGCCATACAGACCGCTCTTTACGTATGAAGAAATTCTAAAGAAAAACCCAAAATTTGCAGCGGTAAATATTGTGCTTTACCTTCGCGATGATGAATGGTTTTTCCCGCTGATCGTGCGCACAGAAAACGAACGCGACCGTCACAGCGGACAGATTTCACTTCCTGGCGGAAAGCGTGAAGATGATGACCTTAATTTTGCTGAAACTGCTCTGCGCGAAACTTCCGAGGAAATCGGTTTGGGGAAACCTTTCGTGAGAATCATTCGCGAAATGTCTCCTATCTACATTCCGCCAAGCAATTTTTATGTGCACGCTTTCATCTCTTACGGCCGCAAAAACCCGGAGTTTCTACTTCAGGAAACAGAAGCGGTAGAAGTCATAGAATTTCCTGTTTCTTCATTTTTAAAACTGCCCGACAGTCCGGAACTTATGGTACTTGATGCCGCAGGCGGAAAAGAAGTTCCGGTAATCAATTTCAACGGACATATTATCTGGGGAGCGACCGCAATGATCCTCAGCGAATTCAGCCAGTTGCTCAAAAAAATGTAACTTTGCGCCTACATGTTTGTTTAAGCGATGGCGAAGAAAAATATTTTTACCGATTCATTCGGCACACCCTATTTTCTGAAGAGGGCAATTATTTTTGTTTTAGGATTAATTTCTTACCGGAGATTCAACGGATTCAACAAACTTGTGATTACAGGTACAGAAAACCTGCTTGACCTTCCAGATTCCAACGTACTTTTTGTATCAAATCATCAGACTTATTTTGCTGATGTTGCCGCGATGTATCACGCTTTCTGCGCAGTAAACAACGGCTATCTCAATACCATTAAAAATCCTATTTATCTTCTCAATCCGCGCGTTGATTTTTATTATGTTGCCGCTGAAGAGACGATGAATAAAGGAATTTTACCTAAAATCTTTAAAATTGCCGGTGCTGTTACCGTAAAAAGAACATGGCGAGCTGAAGGTAAAAACGTAAACCGTCTTGTTGATTTAAATGAAATTGACAACATCATGAAAGCACTTGACAACGGCTGGGTGGCAACTTTTCCGCAGGGAACAACTGCCGCTTTTGCACAGGGAAGAAAAGGAACTGCAAAACTGGTAAAAAATCAGCGGCCGATCGTTATTCCGATTAAGATTGACGGTTTCAGAAGAGCTTTCGATAAGAAAGGCCTTCGAGTAAAAGTAACCGGAATCAAGCCTACCATGGAATTCAAAAAACCGCTCGACATCGATTATGATAAAGAAAACGCGCACGAAATTCTCCGCAAAATCATGATTGCTATCGAGCAGACCGAAGATTTTAATCTGTTGCATACGTACGACGAAGAATTGAAATCTAAAAAATCTGAGCAAAATAATCCTTAAAATTTACGGAATGAAAAAATTAATAGGAATGCTCATATTAATTTTAGTGGTACTTTCCTGCAACACACAGAAAGTATATTCAGATTACGATATCAGCTATTCCAAAAGCGGAGGCTATGCTCCGGTTTACGAAAATCTTCTCATTAAAGGCACAGATGCCTATTATTCTTTCGAAGGAAAAGGTAAAAAAACGAATTCTAGTTTTAAATTAACTTCCGCTGAACTTCAAAAACTTGATGAAATTTTAAGTGAAAAAAGATTCCGGTTTATAGAAGAAGATCATAAAAAAGTATATGACCGAATGTCTGTGACTATCGTTGTGAAAAACGGTAAAAACAGTGCCAGTAAGACAGATGCAGGATTTATTTTGGCAAAAGATCAGAAAAACTGGGCAGCCATCACCGGTGCTTTTCAGGAAATCATCAGTAAAAAAGTAAAAAACACTCCATAAATTTGAAAATCCATTTCATTGCCATCGGCGGAAGCGCGATGCACAACCTTGCTATTGCGTTAAAAGATAAAGGATATGAAGTTTCCGGCTCTGATGATGCCGTTTTTGAACCTTCAAAATCACGTCTTGAGAAAAAAGGAATTCTGCCCGAAGAACTGGGCTGGTTTCCGGAAAAAATCACTTCAGATCTTGATGCCGTCATCCTCGGAATGCACGCTCATCAGGACAATCCTGAGCTGGCGAAAGCAGAAGAATTAGGTTTAAAAATATATTCATATCCCGAGTTTCTGTACGAACAGTCAAAAAATAAAACGCGCGTCGTCATAGCCGGTTCGCACGGTAAAACGACGATTACTTCCATGATTCTTCACGTGCTGAATTTCCATCAGAAAGATGTCGATTACATGGTCGGTGCGCAGCTTGAAGGTTTCGACTGCATGGTAAAACTCACGCAGGAAAACGATTTTATGATTCTGGAAGGCGATGAATATCTTTCCTCTCCTATCGATTTACGTTCAAAATTCCTCCTTTATCAGCCAAATATCGCATTAATGAGCGGCATCGCGTGGGATCACATCAATGTATTTAAGACATTTGATGACTACATTGATCAGTTCAGAAAGTTCATCGCGAGCATCACTCCCGGAGGTGTTTTGGTGTACAACGAAGAGGATGCAGAAGTGGTAAAAGTGGTTGAAAATGCCGAAAACTTTTTTAGAAAAATCCCTTACAAAACTCCGGAATACGATATTGTGAACGGAAAAGTTCACCTGAAAACCGAGATGGGCGACATTCCGCTTTCTGTATTTGGTGCACATAATTTATTGAATCTTGAAGGGGCGAGACACATCTGTCACACTTTAGGAATCATGGATGAAGATTTTTATGAAGCCATCATGAGTTTCAAAGGTGCCAGCAAGCGTCTTGAGAAAGTTGAAAGACCTGACGGCGGAATTCTCTACAAAGATTTTGCACACGCACCAAGCAAAGTAAAAGCAGTAGTAAAAGCCTTCTGCGAGCAGTTTAAAAACGAAAAAAAATACGGATTTCTTGAGCTCCACACCTACTCCAGTCTCAACCCTGTTTTTCTGGAGCAGTACGATCACGCGATGGACGGACTCGACGAAGCCATCGTTTTCTACTCTGAAGATGCCCTAAAAATCAAAAGAATGGAGCCGATTTCCCCGGGTCTCATCAAAGAAAAGTTCAAAAACGAAAACCTGAAAGTCTTCACCAACGCTGCAGAACTTCACACCTACTGGGATTCTTTAGATAAAACCGACGGCGTGTATATGATGATGAGCTCGGGTAATTTTGGGGGCTTGGATTTGATGAAGTAGTTAATTAAATAAAAATCAGTAGTTAGTCACTATATATATATTAAGTATAAACATAGAATATAATTGATTGGCGCTACAATATAAAAATAATTATAGTTTGAATTGGCGCTATGTGCAAGTCCAGATGTTAGTTGCAACCTCAACAGACCACGAAAATGATACGAAGACAAAAATACATTCTTAGCTCAACACACTTGGACAGTCAAGGTTTTAGGATGACGAAGGATGCTCTTGACAGTATGTTGTCTCAACTAAATGGAATAAGAAAACCACGTTTAGGATTAGAACATATTAGGACTTTTCCACCATTTGGTACAATATGTAACGGAAAAGTTTTTCAAGGAGAGGATAAGCATTATTATTTGTCTGCTGAAATGATGTATTTTGATAAAAAAGAATTTATTACCCTTGACGATGGAACTCAATTGGTAAAAGAATATTTTAATGAAGGAGAGTATCCTTTTATTGAATGTGAAGAAACCGAGGCAACAAAATTATCTATTCCAACAGACCCAGCAAACTTTGAAAAAGTAAATGAGCATAAAGAAATTTATGAATTAGTAAAGCAAGAAAGTGATTTAGAATTTGACACGTCCGAATTTGGACGAAAGTCTCAGTTACCGGACCCAGAAACAGTTATCACAATAACTAAAATCCTTGCTACGACTCTTGGAATAATCAAATCAAAAGTTACAGAAAAATTAGGTGATGCAATTGGAGAAGACTTGGCTAAATTATATAAATTAATATCCCAACTTGCAATAGAAACAATAAAGAAAGCAAAACCATCAAGCAGACCAAAGAATTTTGTGATTTCTTATCCTAACATCGAATGTAATGTTGAATTAGTTATAACTACTCACAAGGCAGACAAAGTTCTAAATTCATTGACTACTGAAAAACTCAAAATTGTAGCCGAGAAAGTTGAACAACTAAAAAACTTTGAAGCTGAAAAAATTCAATTTATATTTAATGACAGCGACATTTGGGAGTTTAATTATTTACTTACAAAAACAGGTGCTGTTATTGGAACAATAAAATCTTTTAACAAGCGAAATGAACTGTATAATCAGATTTTAGAAAAACAGAATAACGAAGAAAAGGGCATCAGCTAAAAAGGACTTACCAAAAGCAGGAAGTTTTATTACTGTAATAAGAAAATTGATCTTTTATAATTCTTAATCCGTTTATTAGACCATCGTTGCTGCTATAAACCCCAAATTTGACGCTCACAACCTAATCGTTGACGTTCACAACCCCAAAATATACATCCTCCACCCCTCCGTTGCCGTTATTCAGATCATCGTTGCCGTTCCGGACCGAAAATTATACGTTGTGAACCCCATCGTTGCGGTTGCAAACCCCAAATTTGACGTTCAGAACCTCATCGTTGACGTCCCGAACCCAAAAACATACGTCCGGAACCTCATCGTTTCGGTCCACAACCGCAAAACTCCGGTAAATAACCCCAACCACGCGGTCTTTTACCTCAATCATCACCTTCCCGACCACATCAGATCTATTGAAAACGTCTTTCTTCAGATAAAAGTCCTGAATGTTTTTCTGAAAAATGCTTCGTAATACTAATAAAGACGGGACATCAAATAAAATCGTTTTTAGACAATAAAAAAATCCCCAAACTAAAGTTTGAGGATGATGTGTGTGCATTATAAAATAAATTTTATGAAGGTTTTTCTTCCGGAGTTTCAGGATCCGGCTTCGGTGTTCTGCTAAAAAACTGTTTCATATCGTTGTATTTCGTCTGGAAGCCGGGCGCCTGGCTGCCCGCCTTGTACACCGTGTAACTGTAGTCGTCCAACGCCGCTTGGTAGTTATCGTAGTCGTGAAGCACCTTTGCATCTCGAAGTCTGGAGAGTAGGTTTTCCAGACGCGAGATCAGTCCCTCCAGATTTTTGCGCGAGCTGTAGTCCTTCTCAAATTCCACCCAGTCGATATCGCTCACGCTTAGGTTGGGCTGGCTCTTGTTGTAATCGTAGACTTTGTTTACGAGCAGCTTATTCTGCTCATTGATGCTTCCGTACTTTTTGCGGTCCTGCGGCGTGAGATTCACCGTTAATCTCTGCAAAGCCGTTTCTGCAGCGGCGATGCCCTGTTCGATGGCATTCAGTTCGGCTGCGGTAAGATGGTCGTTGTTTAAGTTGCTGATCGGCATAATGAATAAAAGTTTTTAGTTAAACAAGTTTTTAAGTTCTTACTGAGATTTCTCATTTTCAGCATAACTAAATTAATACTTTTTTCTTACCAAAATACTCAATGGTAAAATTTTATTTAATCTAAACACTTAATTAATGTTATTTATTGGCTAAATCTATATTTAAAGCAATATAATTCGTTTGTAATACATTTACATTCTGCATTATATTAAAGTTCGGATGATTTTATGCCCGGCAATTGTTATTTTTACTGAAAATCACACTATGGAAATTGTTGCTAAAATTTTAATTGCGGTCGTGGCGATAGAGCATCTGTATATTCTCTGGATGGAAATGTTTGCATGGGAAACCGCCGGAAAAAAGGTTTTCAAAGCTGCCTTGCCGGAAGAACTTTTTAAGCCGACTAAAGGTTTGGCAGCCAATCAGGGTTTATATAACGGTTTTCTTGCGGCCGGACTGATCTGGTCTTTATTCATTAAAGTTCCTCTGTGGCAGGCAAATATTGCATTGTTTTTCTTAGGGTGCGTCGCAGTTGCCGGAATTTACGGAGCGGTTTCAGCAACGAAAAAGATATTTTTTGTTCAGGCTTTGCCGGCGATTCTGGCGATGGTTGCTGTGTATCTGAGCATAAATTAATTTCAATTTATAATCTTTTCTAAGTCGCGCTGCAATTGAGATTCAGCGTATTTTCCTTCATGATAATTCAGCAATTTTAAATTCTTATCTAAAACAATCCACAGCGGATAAACCGGTTGGTTTTTATTTTTAGATAAAGCCAAAACCAGTTCATGAATCCCGGAATTTCCGTTTGGCAGAAACTGAAATTTTCGACCCTGAAAAATGATTTCTTCTCTGGTTTTTTCAGCTTCAAAATGAATAAAGTAAAACGTGTCGTTCATGAGTTTTACCAAATCTTTATTTCTGTTTAAACCCTGCATTTCAATTTTGCAGACCGCGCACCAGTCGGAATACAAATGAATAATGACAGGTTTTGGATTGCTTAACTGTAATGTTTCAAGCTCTTTAAATGTTACCGCATTTAGCTGAGCAAATACTGAAGCTGTTGAAATTAATAAAATAACGGTCATAAATTTTTTCATTTCAAACTATATTTTATGCCTAAAAAACCACGGATTTTCTGCATCGGCGCGTAGCCGTATGTCGTATCAAAAGTATATCGGTTTGGATTGGAAACGGCATCATCCACGTTTCGGTCGAAAGGATCAAACGGCCGCAGGATCGGATTATCGGGCGTGAAATTGAAGAGATTTTTTACACCACAATACACTTCAAACCCTGAAGAAAAACTTTTGGAAACCTGAATATTTGCCAGTGAATAAAACGGCGAATATTCCGGGCGAAAATCATCAGTGACCGTTGGCAAACGCATCGGACCGTAGAACTGTCCGTTAAAATCAACCGCAATATTATTCTGAAAACGGTAGGTAAGACTGTAGGTGCCGCTCCATTTTGGCGCGTGAAGCTGTTGCACTTTTTCCCGCGAATCATCAAATTTCTGGTACACGTCGAGATACGAAACGCCGATCAGAAAACTTAGCGGAAAAGAAAATGTGTAATCAAAATTGAGCGAAAAACCACGTGAAACTCCGTAGCCTTTCAAATTGTCATAGATGATTTTATCAGGATCAGAATCAAAATCTCCGGTAATTTTATTGGTAAAATAAGTATAAAAAGCCGAAGCATCAACCGTAAAAATCTGTTCACTCACCGGAATTTTCCAGAGATAATTGAGGTTTCCATTAAATGACCTTTCAGGCATCAGATTATCTTTAATAACTACTTCCCGCGAACCTGTAAGCGCCGCATGATCTTCGGTAAAAAGATTGACCACACGAAAACCCGTTCCGATATTTAACCGTAAAGCATGAAGAGCATCAGGTGAAAACTTCCACGCAAAACGCGGCGAATGCACGGCGTGATGAATTTTGTCATAATCTAAACGGTAACCCAGAAGAAACGTGTTTTTCTCGCCAACATCCCACTGATCCTGCACAAAAATTCCAGCCAGCGGCGCATTCATCGGCTGATTATCAATTCCGTTTGCGGCTTTAGTTCCGGGCGTACTGTCGTCGTAATGCGTTTTTTTATACGTGACACCAAACAGCAAATCGTGGTTTTTCAACTTTTTGTTCCAGTAGGTTTGCAGGAACGCAACTTTTTGCGTCGCGGAAAAAAGACTGTTTCCATAGTACGAATTCTGATCATGAAAATTATACGAAAACTGGGTAAAAATCTGCTCTTTCAAAGGCCACTGATACAGTCCGAAGGCCTCTACCCGATTCGTATAAATACTTTCACCATAGATATCAGAACCGCCACGGTTGGCTTTCGTCCATTGCATTTCACCACCGAAACGGTCTTCGTACAAATATCTGAGTGCAAAGCTCGCCTGCCGGTTTTCAGCTCTTTTAAAATTGTATTTATTAAAAACAGAAATCCGGTTTTGCAAAGCACCGTCGGTAAAATTATCGCTGTTCTCGTCAAATCTCTTGGTAAAATTAAAATAATTGAGACTGAGAATAGAAGCTGCATTTAAACCCAGATTAAATTTTGTGGAAAGGTCGAGATTATTTTCACTCCAGGTTGTGGTCATCATATCAACACTGAATTTCGGTGCTGTAAGCGCATTTTTCGTAATAATATTGATGACGCCGCCCATCGCTTCAGAACCATAAAGAGAAGATGCGGGACCTTTTACCACTTCAATTCTGTCTACCAGACTGTTGGGAATTCCGCTCAAACCGTAGACCGTGGAAAGTGAACTGACAATTGGCATTCCATCAATTAAAATCATTGTGTACGGACCTTCCAAACCGTTAATATGAATATCTCCGGTGTTGCAGACCGAACAATTCAGCTGCGGTTTCACGCCATTTATCATTGCAATCGATTCGAAAATACTGGGCGTTGGATTTTTCTGGAAAAATTTTGATGTGTAAATTTCTACCGCAACAGGACTTTTCGACCGGCTCACCGGCTTAAGCGAACCGGTAATGATAACATCATCAATGGCGCTTACTTTTTCTTTATGTAGGCTTTCATTTAAAGCATCATTTGCAGGAAGCTGCAGAGAATCCTGATTTTGTGATGAGGCTAAAAAAGATAAGAGTACAGTAAAGAAATAAATTTTCTTCATAAAAGTATTTTGTTAGACAAAGCTAACAATTTATTTTTTAAATGAAGTATGTTCAGAAATTTAGATGAAATGAATTTCACTGAAAATGTTTAAATTTGAGAATCAACATAAAAGAGCATCATGAGATATCATCAGTCGGGAAATATTCCCCAAAAAAGACATACGGTTTTCAAATCTCCCGAAGATAAATTCTACTACGAGCAGCTTTTCGGTACCGAAGGTTTTCACGGAATTTCTTCGCTCCTGTATCATACGCACAGACCCACTCAGATAAAAAGCATTGGCGAAGCGAAAGATGTAACTCCCAAAATTGCTGTTGCTAAAAACGTGACACCGAGAATGTTTAAAGGCATGAACGTGACTCCAGAAGATGATTTTCTCGACAGCAGAAAGTTTCTGATGGTCAATAATGACCTGAAAATGGGACTTTCTAAGCCCAGAAATTCGATGGATTATTTTTACAAAAATGCGGAATGCGATGAAATGCTTTTTATACACGAAGGAAGCGGAATTCTAAAAACTTTTGTCGGAAATCTGGCATTTTCTGTTGGTGATTATCTTATCATTCCGCGTGGAACGATTTATCAGGTCGAGCTTCACTCAGAAAACACTGTATTTTTTGTTGTCGAAAGCCACTCGCCAATCTATACGCCGAAACGCTACCGCAACGAATTTGGCCAGCTCCTGGAGCATTCTCCGTTCTGTGAGCGCGATATCGTGGCACCAGTTTTTGTGGAACCAATAAACGAGAAAGGCGAATTTTTAATAAAAGTAAAAAAAGAAAATCAGATCACCGATTTCATCTACGCCACACATCCTTTTGATGTTGTCGGATGGGACGGTTATTTTTATCCGTATAAATTTAACATTAAAAATTTCGAACCGATTACGGGAAGAATTCACCAACCACCACCGGTTCACCAGACTTTTGAGGCGCACAATTTTGTGGTTTGTTCGTTCTGCGCAAGAATGTATGATTATCATCCGTTGGCAATTCCGGCGCCATACAATCACTCGAACATTGATTCTGATGAAGTTCTATTCTACACGGAGGGCGATTTTATGAGCAGAAATCATATCGATCTAATGGATTTCACACTACACCCAGGCGGAATCGTTCATGGGCCGCATCCTGGCGCCATGGAACGCAGCATCGGGAAAAAATTTACCGAAGAATATGCGGTAATGGTTGATCCTTTCAGACCGTTGCAGATTACCGAAGAAGCAATGAAAGTTGAAGATCCAACATACAAAACTTCCTGGCTGGAAAGCGAAGACCACAGCCTGGAAGACCGATCTCAGGAATAATTAAAAAGGCTGTCCACTTTTCAGACAGCCTTTTTTTATTTTTTATCTGCTACAAAATCCATTTCCGGATTGTTGGTGTACATAATATCTAATTTTTCAAAAAGAAAATTGGGCGTGATTTCCACGAAGCCGGAGCCATATTCTTTTTTAAGCTTAAACTGTGTATGCTCGGTCTTAAAATTTGAAAAAGAACTTTTCGATTCGTATTTTCTGGTTTTCTCTGCCAACGGAAGCAGAACCTTTTCAAGATTTTTATATTCACTGAGAATATTTCCCGGCGTTTTAAATGAAACGCTTTCTGTGATAATATATATGCCCGAATTTTTTGGTTCTACCGAAATACCGACACGCGACGTTTCAGGTTTAAAAAAAGGATGTCGCTTTGTAATAAGTGTACTGAAAACTTCACCATCTTTCATCCCTTTTATTTCGGGATTGGCCGGAATTTCTCTCTCTTCAAACTCAAATGAAGATTCTGACATAAATGTTTTAGCACTCTTTTCCAGTTTTAAACCGTAAAAAATTTCATTTAACACTTTTATTTCAGGATAATTATTCTGGCAGGAAATCAGACTGAAAAATACGATTACGCAGAATATAATTTTATTCATATTTAAAGCTAAAAAAAATCCGGAAATAAAAACTTCCGGATTTTCATGTTCATTATTTCAAAGGAATATTCGCTAAAATTTCTTTCGTGAAATCCCAGAATTTCTGAGCAGAAGAAATACTTGCCCTTTCATCCGGCGAGTGTGCGCCACGAATGGTCGGGCCATAACTTACCATTTCCATTTCAGGATAATTGGCTCCGATAATTCCACATTCCAAACCTGCATGACAGGCTACAACATGTGGTTTTTCACCAAATTTTTCACTGTAAATTTTTTCTAAAACCTGCACAATTTCTGAGCCTGGTTTCGGTTTCCAGCCTGGATATGAACCGCTGAATTCGGTCTGCATCCCCGCAAGATCAGCCACCGATTTTAGCTGCTCAGCCACCGAATTTTTTGATGAGTCTACGGATGATCTTGAAAGGTTTAATATTTTCAACGCAGCGTTTTTCAGTTCGACACGTGCCACGTTATTTGAAGATTCCACCAAATCCTGCACATCCGGGCTCATTCTGTACACACCGTTGTGAAGTGATTTTAATACCAAAACGATCTTTCGTGAATCTTCTTCTGACACAGAATTATCTGAGTTTTCTGTTTTCTCAATATTGATTTTCAACCCAGATTCTAGCGAAGCAAATTCTTCAAGGATATCGTTTTTAATTTTTTCACTTTCGCTGATAAAAGCTTCTGCATTTTTTACTGATAAAATCGCTGCCGCTTCCCTTGGAATTGCGTTTCTCAAACTCCCGCCATCCAGAGAAATGAGTTGCAAACCATTTTCTAAACCTTTATATAAAAGCCTCGCGAGAATGATGTTGGCATTTCCAAAACCTTTGTGAATATCCATCCCGGAATGTCCGCCCTGAAGTCCTTTCACTTCAATTTTAACAAATTCTCCAGTCGCGGGTTTTGCCTGATAATTTTGAGAAATGGTAACATCGATACCGCCTGCACAGCCGATATCGATCTCGTCATCTTCTTCGGTGTCAAGATTTAATAAAATTTTACCGTTTAGCTGTCTTGCCTTCAAACCTAAAGCTCCGGTCATCCCGGTTTCTTCATCGATCGTAAAAAGTGCTTCGAGCTCTGGATGAGCCAAATCTTTGCTTTCCAAAACAGACATAATCGTAGCCACGCCCAAACCGTTATCGGCACCGAGCGTCGTCCCTTTCGCTTTTACCCAATCGCCATCAACTTCCATCTGAATTCCCTGCGTTTCAAAATCGAAATCAACATCATTGTTTTTCTGGCAAACCATATCAAGATGCGACTGCATGATGATTGGCTTGCGGTTTTCCATTCCGGCAGTTGCAGGTTTTTTGATAATTACATTTCCTACTGTATCTACAGTCGTTTCAAGACCCAGATTTTCTCCAAATTCTTTGATGAATGCAATTACTTTTTCTTCTTTTTTCGAAGGTCTCGGCACCGCATTCAGCTTAGAAAAATTCTTCCAGATGATCTGCGGTTCGATGTTGGATAGGTCCATAAAATTATTTTTATCAAATTTACAAAATAAAAAATGCTCCCGAAATTCAGGAGCTGATTTTAGAAATATTTAAAACTGATTTTAGCACGCACATTCACCGTAAACCGGCAATTTTATAACGCTACCATCAGGTTTTTCAATCGTGATTGTTCCTTCAAAAAGCAGTGCTTCTTCACTTTTAATTTTACGGCCTTTTACCGATATTTTATAATTTTCGGCTTCTATTTCTTTGCTGAGTTCGTCATTTTCTTCCATGTCGCTGGACGAAAGCAGATTAAGCGTAAGCCGTTTTCCGTCGATTTTCATGTAAGCCGTTTTGCCCGCATCATCAGCGTAAATATATTTTTCGTTAATAAAATCTACTTTTGATTTGGCAAAATAGCACGAGCATTCTTTAATCTCTTTCGGGAAAGGAATGGTTTCTACCACGATTTTTTCACCCGAAGAAGTAACAGCAACAGAATCTTTCGGCAACTTTAGAGAATCACTTTTTGTCGTGATGAGTTCAGTTTCTTTCTCCTTCTTGCAGGCGGTTACAGCGAAAGCGCAGAGAATAATAATCAGATATTTTTTCATGTTTTTATATTTAAAATTAACCCCGCGAGCGTTCGAGAAGAACCATCATGAGCAAAGAAAGTACCACCAGACTTTCGTCTTCATCGTCAATATCGATTAATCGGTCGAGCTGAAATCTTCTCCCGAAAAACGATGGCATTTTTTTAAAAGTGAAAACTGCGCGGCCTTTAAGATCTTTCACCGTGTACGAAGGATTCAAAATGTAGCCTGTAAAAAATCCTAAAATGGGAATTTCGCCAACCATTCCGTCGAAAAATTTTACCCACGCATTATCTTCTGTCAATGTAAATTTGGCGTGATCATTACTGTCGACAATATCATAGGTAGATTTTAAAATCGACCGCATTCCCTTTCTGGCAAGGCGTCCGTAGTTTTTCCCAGTCGTTTCTCTGATGCTGTATGACGCGTTAAAATCAATCCATTGGTTGGCCTGAATGCGGAAAAGTTCCTTAGTTTTCGATTCATTATTAAAAACGACAACATCTTCTTTCAGCTTGAACATTTTCTGCCGAACGTATGCCACATGATTGCCGTTGCGGTCGGTGATATTGAAGTCGCTGGCAAGTGTAGTGATTTTAAATTTGAAATCCAGCGGATAATTCAGGTTGTTAAGTGCCATGAATGTTTATTTTTTATAGTTGATCAAAGATAAAATTTTTCTGTGAGGAAGCCGGCTGCGATTTCGTTCTAAATGTCTTTTTCCGTAAATTTGTGTCTATGGATTATCCGAGTAAAGTATTGGCAAAAGCGGTGGACGAAATTTCGGGTCTTCCCGGCATCGGCAAAAAAACCGCACTGCGTCTCGCACTTCATCTTCTGAAACAGCCATCATCGAAAGCGGCAAATCTGGGTAATTCACTTATCAGTCTTGTGAACGATATAAAATACTGCCGCGAGTGCCACAATTTTTCAGATTTTGAGATTTGCGAAATCTGCAGTAGCGAAAAACGCAGCGATGCGCTGATCTGCATTGTAGAAGACGTGCGCGATGTGATTGCTATAGAAAATACCGGAAAATACCGCGGAAAATATTTAATTCTAGGCGGAAAAATTTCCCCGATGGAAGGCGTCGGACCCAATCAGCTGAATATTTCAAGTATTGAAAAAAAACTGAACGAAGGCAAAGCTCAGGAATTTATTTTTGCTTTGAGTGCAACAATGGAAGGCGACACGACAGCGTATTACATTTATAAAAAATTTAAAAATACAGGCATTAATTTTACCAGCATTGCCCGCGGAATTTCTGTAGGAGACGAGCTGGAATATGCTGATGAAGTCTCTCTCGGCCGCTCGATTATCAACCGCCTCCCGTACAACGAAAAAGACTAACCAATGAAGCTGTCAATAGTTATTGTACATTATAATGTCGCGCCGCTTCTGCGAAACTGTCTTTTGTCGATTCAAAAATATATTACCGGAATTGAATTCGAAGTTATCATCGCCGATAATCTTTCTCCAGATGTTTCCTGGAAATCTTTACAACAGGAATTTCCGGAATTTTCATTTTTAGCTTTAAGTGAAAATGTAGGTTTTTCTAAAGCAAATAATTTCGCTGTACATCAGGCGAAAGGTGACTATATTTTAATTTTAAATCCTGACACCGAGCTGGAAGATTTTTACATGAAAGAAATTTTGGATTTTGTTGATTCAAAAGATAAATTTGGATGTCTCGGTGTGAGAATGCACGATGCAAACGGAAATTTTTTGCCTGAAAGCAAACGTTCTGTACCGGATATGTTCAATTCGTTTGAGAAACTTTTTAAAGGTTTTAAAATAAAAAAAAATCAATCGTATTACCGCAATGATATTGCAGAAAATGCAGTAGCAGAAATCGAAGTCATTACAGGTGCATTTCTTCTTATTAAAAAAGACGATTACCTTGAAATTGGCGGTTTCGACGAAAAATATTTCATGTACGGTGAAGACATTGATCTTTGCTACACGCTTTTAAAAAAGGGTTTAACAAATTATTATTACGGTAAAGCGGCGATTCTTCATCACAAAGGAGAAAGCACCGTGAAAGACGAAGTATATCTCGACCGTTTTTATGGCGCGATGCAGATTTTTATTGACAAATATTACCGAGAAGCAAAACCGCTTCAGTATTCGTTTTTAAAAGCAGGTTTAAAACTCAGGCATCAGATTGCCAGGATCAAGTTAAAATAAAAAAGCAACCCGAAAACAGGTTGCTTTTTTTATATCTGAAATTATTTGAATTATTTTTGAGCCGGAACTGGTGCAGAAGCCGGAGCTTGCGTACTTGCCGGAGCAGAATTTCCATTTGCTGCCGGAGCCTGAGTGGAAGTAGGAACAGGTTTTTGCTGAACCGTCTGTGAAGGTTTCCCGGTAATGACAACGCTGATCAAAATCAAAATGATGATAACGGCACCCAAAGTCCAGGTAGATTTTTCCATAAAATCGTTGGTTCTCTGTACCCCAAACTGTGCCGGAGAAGCGCCGCCAAATGTACTGGATAAGCCGCCTCCTTTAGGATTCTGAGCCATAACGACGATTACCAATAAAATGCTGGCAATCATAATAAGTACCATTAATAAAATAAATATAGTATCCATTGATTCTTTTATATTTTGAAAGGGCAAATGTAAACTTTTTTTAGCTAAAAGCAAAATAAGATTTCACAAAAAAGCGCTGCAACTGTCGTTGCCGCGCCTCAGAATAATCTGTGAAAGATTTATTTAAAATCAGAATCTTTAGCCTGATTTATTTCGTAAGATTTTACGTTCATCGTCATATCCATTCCCATTTGGTTTACCGTAATGGTGTAAGGCATTTTCACGCCTGCCACGTCCTTATAATTTGAGTAGGTAGTCGGAATCGTCATTGTCTGACCCTGAATTTTTTCGGTTTCCGTTTCACCTGTTTTCAAACCTGTTTTTACGCTGTAATAATAAGCTTTATCGCCGCCTTTGATTGCGTAAGAATCTTCACCGTTGATTTTCTCAATTCCTGTCACTTTGTAATCCGGAGATTTTGCAAAAGCCATTTCCTCGAAAACCTCAGTGTTTTTCATATTATCTGCGATTTCTTCTTTCGTCATCATAACTTTCTGACCCATCTGCTCAGAGAAACCTGTTTTTCCGTCGAAAACCTGCTTCTGGAAAGTCTGTCCGCCGGAAGAAACGGTATTCATTTCTTTTCCGCCTTGCGCACGAACGGCTTTAAAATCGATCTCACGACCCTGCATAGACATGCTTGCATTCATCGTGTAAGAATTAATTTTAGAAACTTTATCTTTCCCTCCGATCGCGTTAATGTATTTATCAACCACAGAAGCCACCGTTACAGATGCGTCAGCTTTCATCACAACAGGCTTGCCCATTGGGTTTGCTTCAGTATCGTAATATTTTACAGGGTAACCCAGCTTTTCTAGACCTTCAGAGATTTCTGATGCTTTTCCGGCAATGAAAATACGGCTCTGATTTGGCATAATCGTGCTTTTCACAGCGTTAGAAACATCTGCTGCTGTTACTTTGTCGATTGATTTTAGATAGTTTGTATAAAAATCTGCCGGCAGATTGTTTACTTTTTGGTTTACCGCAAATCTTGCGATTGTCGCAGGCTGCTCCAGAGAAAGGATAAAACTTCCTTTCAGTTTAGCTTTTGCATTCGCCAGTTCTTCAGGTTTTACGGTAGAAATTCCGTTGATCTCGTTCATGAATTCTTTCACGGCTTTATCGGTAACCTCATTTCTTACACTCGCTTCAGCAGAAAATTCCGGAGAATACTTGCTGGCACTCATGCTTGAGTAAGCCCCGTAAGTAAAACCGTTTTTCTCACGAAGATTCATGAAAAGTCTGGCCTCACCACCGCCGCCAAGAATATAATTAGCGATTGTTGCAGGGAAATAATTGGGATCGCTCATCTTCAGCGTGTTTAAGTTTCCAACGGAAACCACAGACTGTACTGCAGAAGGCACATCTACCACATCGATTTCAGTTTTAGCTACATTCATAGCAGGCTCAGGTGCCGGAAATGTCATGTTGCTTTTCTTCCAGTTGCTGAAGGCTTTCTCTACCATCGGCTTCACTTTGTCGTATTTTACATCACCTACGATTACCAGATATGCATTATCCGGAGCGTAGCTTTTTCTGTAAAAATTCTGTACGTCTGCCAACTGAATTTTATTCACTGATTCTACCGTTTGAAACTCACCTCTCGAGGTGTTTTTTCCGTACATCAAAGCATTAGAAACTTTTGAGGCAATCGCTGAAGCATTTTTTTCTTCGCTTTTAATACCTTCTACTGCTCTTTCTTTAGACTTCTGAATTTCGTCTGCTGAAAATTTAGGATTGATAATCGCGTCAGACATCAGATTCAAAACTTCCGGGAAGTATTTTGAAAGTGAATTTGAAGCTGCTCCGCCAGAAGAAAAACTTAGGTTTGCCCCAAGAAAATCAACTTTTTTATTGAATGCATCTTTGCTTAAAGTCGTGGTTCCGTTCCCCAACTGATCTGCCATGATGTCGCTCACACCAGTGATCGGGCTTTCCATAATCGGTGGTCTGTCCATGGAAAGGCTCATGTTCACGCGCGGCAGTTTGTTGTTTTCTACCACCATCACAGTAAGACCGTTTTTAAGCTTGAAAGTTTTTGGCTGTGCAATATTGATCGCAGGCGTCGGGCCCGGTTTCGGCATTGCATTCAGGTCTATTTTTTGTGCAGAAAGCATTCCTGTGAATAAAAATGCTACGGCAATATATGTTAATTGTTTTTTCATTTGTAAAAATTTAGATAGGAAAATCTGTTTTAAAAAACGCTTTCAGAAATTATTTTTTCTCCGGCATATAATTAATCACCACTCGCTGATTCGGGTTCAGATATTTTTTGGCCGCGTTCATCAGATCCTGTCTTGTGATCGATCTGTAGATGTCGATTTCTTTATTAATTAAATTCGTATCGCCCATCAAAACGTGGTTTGTTGCCAAAGATGCGGCAATTCCCTGAATGCTTGAGTTAGAATTTACAAACTGATTTTCAAACTGATTCTGAAGTTTCTGGTAATCTTCCTGAGAGATCAAAGTCGTCTGAAGTTTTTTGATTTCAGCATCGATATCGGTTTGAAGAGTCTGCTTCGTTGTAGTTCCCATTGGGATTGCGAAGAAGGCAAAAATTCCGTAATCTTCAAGACCTTGGTTGAAAGCCTGCACCTGAAGCGCTTTTTTCTCCTGATCTACTAGTTTCTTGTATAAAACTGAAGATTTTCCTGAGCTTAAGTAAGAAGAAAGCATATCTAAAATATACGCATCTTTTTCTTTGTTGGCCGGTGTTCTATAAGCGAAAACATAAGCTGGAAGCTGGATATTCGGATCTGTAGCCGTTACTTCTTTTTCTACAGTTATCGGCGCATCTTTCGGGAAGTTTTTAGGATAAACTGCTCCTTTAGGAATCGCTCCGTAATATTCCTGAATCCATTTTTTAGTCTGCTCTGGCTTGATGTCTCCGGCTACCACCAAGGTAGCGTTATTCGGAACGTAATATTTTTTATAGAAAGCTTTAAACTCATCCAGTTTTGCCTCGTTCAGATCTTCCATAGACCCAATAGTAGACCACGTGTACGGATGTTTGGTAAAGAGATTTTTCTGTACTGTAGGAAAGAGATTTCCGTAAGGCTGATTATCCATACGAAGTCTTTTTTCTTCTTTTACAACCTCTCTTTGCGTATCTACACCGATTTGGTTGATCTCTGCGTGACGAAGTCTTTCAGATTCCATCCAAAGGCCAAGCTGCTCGTTATTGGAAGGGAAAGTTTCGTAGTAATACGTTCTGTCGTTGGTTGTATTCGCATTGTTTGATCCACCGTTTGAAGAAACGATTTTGAACCACTCGCCTCTTTTGATATTCGGTGTACCTTCAAAAAGAAGATGTTCAAAGAAATGCGCAAAACCGGTACGTCCTATTACCTCATCTTTCGCGCCTACGTGGTACATAATTCCGGTAGTGACAACCGGTGCCGAATTATCCTGATGAAGAATTACATGCAGACCGTTTGGCAGGTCATATTCTTCAAATTTAATTTGTTGTGCATTCAGAAGTACTCCAAAAAAAGCAGCCGCTGCTACACTAAAGAGTCGTTTTTTCATAAATAGAAATTGTTTTTCAATAGGTGCTAAAAATACATAAATTGTTACAAACGGTGCAGATAATTTTGTAGTTTTATGCTCCAAATTTTTACTTTCAGATAAAATCATTCATCAGTAAGGTGTTTATTTGAAGTAGATCATAATACATTATAAATGAAGAATTTTTTTGAGAAGAATAATGTATCGCACGATTCTCTGCTTACCCTTTTCAGCCAGGCGCCGGTTTCTATCTGCCTTTTGCTGGGCAAAAATTATATTATAGAAAATGCTAACGCAAAAATGCTTGACCTTTGGGGAAAAGATCAGTCGGCAATCGGCAAACCGATTTTAGATGTAATGCCAGAATTAAAACCTCAGAGTTTTGAAGAAATTTTAAGCCAAGTTTACCACAAAGGAGAAATTTTCAAAGGCGACCGGCTTCCTGTCATTCTTGAAAAATATGGCAGCTTCGCAGAGCGTTTTTTTAATTTTATCTACACACCGGTAATTAATCAAAATCAGGAAATTATTGGAATAAGCGTCGTGGCAACCGAAGTTACCGATCAGATTTTATCCGAAAGAAAACTTGTAGAAAGTGAATACCGTTTTGAAGATTTAATTCAGAAATCAGATTATTCGATCGCAATTTACCGCTCAGAAGATCTTATTATCGAGCTTGCCAACGATCTCATGCTTAAAACATGGGGCAAAGACCGCTCCGTCATCGGAATGAAACTGGAAGATGCACTTCCTGAGCTGGAAGGTCAGCCTTTCATTGCGCTTTTAGAGAATATTTTTAAAACCGGAATTGGATATTCGGCTACGGAAGATGCTGCAGATCTTGTCGTGGACGGCATCAAGCAGACTTTCTATTTTAATTTCTCCTACAAACCGATGAAAGATTCGCAGGGCAAAGTCTACGCAATCTACAATATGGCGGTCGACGTGACGGATCTTGTTCTTACAAGAAAAAAAATTCAGGAAAGTGAGGTGAAATTCCGCGAGCTGGCAGATTCTATGCCGCAGTTTGTCTGGACGTGCACCACCGAAGGCGACATCAATTATATGAATGAAAACTGGTATCGCTACACAGGTTTCAGCAAAGATGAAGACCCTGAAATTTCGGTACAGCGGCTTATTAAACCTGATATTTATGATGAAGTAAGCCGCATTTGGGATGAAAGTTTAAAAACGCAGAAACCTTTTGAAGTTGAATATGAATTTGAAGATCCGAAAAATCCGGGAACTTACCGCTGGTTTTTGGGCCGTGCCATTCCTGCATTCGATGAAAACGGGAACATAAAACAATGGATCGGCACTTTTACCGACATTAATGAATTTAAACAGCTTCAGAAACAGAAAGATAATTTCCTCGGAATTGCCAGTCACGAACTGAAAACGCCACTGACGAGTTTGAAACTTTATACACAGTTCATCGAGAAAAGCCTGGTCATCGCCAATGATTTAAAAAATGCCAAAGTTGCGCAGAAAATGGATGACCAGATTGATCATCTGAAAGCTTTGGTGGAAGATCTTCTGGATGTCACAAAAATTCAGAATGGAAAAATTCAGCTGAATGAATCGTTTTTTGATTTTGATGCACTGATTGAAGAAGTTGTGGTCGAGCAGCAAATGTCTACACGGCACAAAATTCAGGTCTATAAAAATAACATCGGCGAGATCTATGCCGACCGACATCGTCTTTCACAGGTGATGAGCAATCTGATCAGCAACGCCATCAAATATTCTCCGGAAGCTGATGAAGTACACGTTTCTGCTTGGGACGAAGACGGGAAAATTTTATTTAAAGTCCGCGATTTTGGGATTGGAATTCCTGAAGATAAGCGTGAAAAAGTTTTTGAACAGTATTATCGTGTAAGCGGCACCAAAGAACACACTTTTCCGGGTTTAGGACTAGGTTTATACATTTCTTCGGAGATTATAAAAAGATCAGGCGGTAAAATATTTGTGCATTCTTTTGAGGGAAAAGGGTCTGATTTTTGTTTCGAAATTCCGAAAGCAAAAAATTTGAAGTAGAATGACTGGTTCAGCGAAGATTCTTGTGGTAGATGATAGTCCGGCGATTTTAGATTCAATTGAAATGATGCTTGATCTTGAAGGTTACGACATTTCAAAATTTTATAAAGGCTCAGAAATGCTTAATACGCTGAATGCTGACGCCAAACCCAACGTGATTTTAATGGATATGTGGCTTTCCGGCGAAGACGGGAGAGATATCTGCAGAGCTATAAAAGACAATGAAAAACTTCGTGATATTCCGGTTTTGATTATGTCTGCGAGCCGCGGTCTCGAACAGTCTGCTTTGGATGCGGGCGCCGATGAATTTATTGCTAAACCTTTCGATCTTGAAGATATGGTTGAAAAAATCAGAAGTTATATGTAGACTTTTATTTTTCGGAAGTTCAGGTCAAAAATCGAAGATTTTTGACCTGAACTTTTTTATTCTTTACAACAAACCGATGTTTTTAATGCATCACCGAAGAGACAATTCCGGTTTGAATTCTGCTCACAATACCGTAATTTTGTAGACTGTAAATAAGTGTGGTATGGACGGAATGGATTATTTGAAAGGACTTAATGAATCTCAGTTTGACGCGGTAACGACGCTCGAAGGACCGCTGATGGTACTTGCCGGCGCAGGTTCGGGGAAGACGCGTGTGCTCACCATGCGAATTGCGCATCTCATCACCAACGGCATCGATCCTTTCAATATTCTTTCGCTCACTTTTACCAATAAAGCTGCAAAAGAAATGAAGGAGCGTATTGCCAAAGTCGTCGGACAAAGCAATGCAAAAAGCCTTTGGATGGGAACTTTTCACTCCGTTTTTGCCAGAATTTTAAGAAATGAAGCAGATTATCTCGGTTATCCCTCAAACTTCACGATTTATGATCAACAGGATTCTTTAAATGTCATCCGGAAGGTTTTAAAAGACATGAACATCGACGCTGATCTGTACAAACCCAAAAAAGTACAGTCACGGATTTCAACTTATAAAAATAATCTCATCACGGTAAAAGCTTATTACGCAAACCCTGAATTAATCGAAGCTGACGAAAAAGCCAACATGAAATTCATCGGGAAAATTTACCAGAAATATGTTGAAGCCTGCTACAAAAACGGCTCAATGGATTTTGATGATCTTCTGCTTAAAACCAACGAACTGCTCACGCGTTTCCCGGAAGTTCTGGCGAAATATCAGGATCGATTTCGCTATATTTTGGTGGATGAGTATCAGGATACAAACCATTCTCAGTATTTAATTGTAAAAGCGCTGGCTTCGAAATTTGAAAACATCTGTGTGGTTGGCGACGATGCACAGTCGATTTACTCTTTCCGTGGCGCGAATATTTATAATATTTTAAACTTTAAAAAAGATTATCCCGAGGCTATTACAGTTTCTCTGGAACAGAATTACCGTTCGACTCAGAATATCGTAAACGCTGCGAATGTGGTGATCGCTAAAAATCTTCAGCAGTTTAAGAAAAATGTTTTCAGTGAAAATGAAGTCGGTGAAAAAATTAAAATTTACCGCTCACTTTCCGACGCCGATGAAGCCAATTTCGTGGCCGGAAACATCTGGGAACTTCACAACAGAGAGCAGAAAAAGTTTGCCGATTTTGCCATTCTTTACCGTACCAATTCGCAGACAAGAGCTTTTGAAGATGCTTTAAGAAGAAAAAATATTCCGTACCGTGTGTATGGCGGACTTTCATTTTACCAGAGAAAAGAGGTGAAAGATCTGATCGGCTATCTACGGCTTTTGGTAAACGAAAATGATTCTGAAGCGTTGAGCAGAGTCATTAATTTCCCTGTGAGAGGAATTGGGGAAACCACTCAGAACAAACTGACAGTTTTTGCTGACGAGCAAAATTTGACGATCGCGCAGGTTTTAAACGATCTTACGATGTACGCGCCACAACTGAAACTCAATAACGGCATTATTACCAAACTCAGCGATTTCTGGTCGATGATAAAAGCGTTTAAAGTCTTGCTTAAAACAGAAACCGCCTACAGCGTCGCAATGGAAGTAGCCAAAAGAAGCGGTCTCATCAAGTTTCTGAAAGATGATCAAACGCCTGAAGGAATTTCAAGAGTAGAAAACGTGCAGGAATTGATGAACTCGATGCAGGGTTTTATCGAAGAACAGATGCAGATCGAAGACGGAGACCCGAGTTTGCCGAATTTCTTGGAAAACATCGCACTTTCTGCCGATACACAAAGGAAAGACGATAATGAAGACGCGGTTTCTCTGATGACGATTCACCTTTCAAAAGGTCTGGAATTTCCCGTCGTACATCTCGTGGGAATGGAAGAAAATCTTTTTCCGAGTTTTATGAGTTCGTCTACACGCGAAGATCTTGAGGAAGAGCGCCGGCTTTTCTACGTCGCTTTAACGAGAGCTGAAAAGCAGGCTTTTTTCTCCTACGCGATCCAGCGATTTCAGTGGGGAAAAATCACGGAAGCTGAGCCTTCGCGTTTTCTAAGTGAAGTTGATGAAGAATATATCGAGTTTCTGAATCCGGCCATTGAGAAAAGATTTATCAATAATTCCGGCATCACGTCTAATATTTTTGATGAACATCCGTCGGAAATGCGAAGCTTCAGAAAAGTCGAGAAAAAAAGCATTGACCGAAGCATTGAAAAGGAAAAACCGCTGCCTGAAGCGCGAAAACTTAAACCTGTAAGTACGGCAAAAATTATCAATCCGAGTGGCGCTTCATCGCAGGATATCGAAGTGGGCGACAAAGTGCGTCACGACCGTTTTGGAATTGGCGAAGTGGCTTTCTTAGACGGCACAGATCCGCAAAACATCAAGGCGAAAGTTGTGTTTCTGCACGAGGGCGAGAAAAATCTTATTCTGAAATATGCTAAACTGACCAAACTTTAAAAGTTTGGTTTTTATTTTACCAGTTCCTCAAAAAGCCTCTCAAAAGTTTTTTCTAAATCTTTCGATTTTCCGGGATGTGGTCTTGAAGTCTGTATTACCGCGCTTCGCAACGCTGTAAGCCAGCGAAAACGTTCCGGAATTTCCATTTGCGCCACTGGGCCGGCAGTTTTTTTTCCCGCAGCGATTTCAGAAAAACTATTGAGATTTTGAGCGATATCTTCAAAATTCAGGCTGCTTTTCATCAGTTTTAATTTATCCGGACAGAGATAAAATTTCGTTTTAATAAATTTTTCCTTTTTAGAGAACATAATCAGCCCGACGTTGAAAAACTCTTCCCGCTCCACTTTCGGCACCATTCTGATGACCGCATATTCGTAGATTTTATCCTCTTGCATTTTTCGCTTCGTTTAAAAATATTTGAGAATGCGCAAGCCGCGTTTTCAGAAAATTAAAATAAATCTCACGGATTTCTTCCGGATTTTCTTCGGCATCATCCCAGTGCAGCCATTCTGCGGGCAGCATATTTACGATTTCCTGAAGCAGATTTTCCGTTAAAACTTCATGCGCAAAAGCGTCTGCTTCATCGAGCAAAGTCGCCTGTGGCAGAAGAACGTGATCTTTTACATATTTAAATGGCGTCTTCGCTGCCGCATCAAAATTCTGCCACGAATGATGAAAATAAAACGATGCGCCGTTATCGATAATCCAAAGTTCCTGATGCCAGATCAGAAGATTTGTATTCTTAAAAGTACGGTCGATATTGGTGATAAACGCATCCAGCCAGACAATTTTTGAGGCCAGCAAAGGATCAATTTTAATGCTCGGATCAAAGGCAATCGCTTCCGAAAGATAATGCAGACCGAGATTCAGACCTTCTGAAAACTTCAGCAGATCCTGAATTTCCTCATCAGCTTCTGTACGCCCAAAATCGACATCAAGATTGGCAAAAACCAGCTCGGGAATCGGTAAACCCAACGCTTCAGCGATTTTTCCGCCCAGCAATTCTGAGATCAGCATCTTTACGCCATGTCCGGCGCCGCGAAACTTCAGAACATATTTAAAATCATCATCTGCCTCAGCAAGCGCAGGCAGCGAGCCGCCTTCACGGAGAGGCAGAATATACCGCATGACGGTGACCGTGCGAGGATTTATCATGATGCAAAAATAAGATTTTACTTTGTTTTAATGGTTTTCATTTGTCCTAAATCTGAATCGGTACGCTTTCTGATGCATATTTTTAAATACTAAAATGATCGTTAAACAAAAAAATCTTGTTCTCAGCAATCCCGAAACGCGTGATTTTCTCGCCGATGCGTATTTTCCGGATGATAAAAATAATTTGCCGCTCGTGATTTTTGTTCATGGCTACAAAGGTTATAAGGATTGGGGTGCCTGGGATCTCATGGCTGAGCGTTTTGCTGAAGCCGGTTTTTACTTTGTTAAATTTAATTTTTCACACAACGGAACAACAGTTGAAGATCCTGAAAACTTTGGCGATCTGGAAGCTTTCGGAAACAATAGTTACAGCAAAGAACTGTCTGATCTGAGTTTTGTGATCGATTATTTTTCCGAAACCAAAAATGTCGATAGAGACAGAATTGCACTGATCGGTCACAGTAGAGGCGCAGGAATTACGATTATAAAAAGCTGCGAAGACAGCAGAATTCAGGCGTTGATAACCCTTGCCGGTGTCGATAATTTAGACCGTTTTCCAAAAGAAGAAGCTTTTGAAAACTGGAAAAAAGAAGGTGTTTATTTTTCAGAAAATGGCCGCACCAAACAGCAAATGCCTCATTATTTTCAATTTTATCAGGATTTTGAAAAAAATATTCACCGTTTCGATGTAGAGCGTTGTATGGAAATGGCTAAAGCGCACATTCTGATTATCCATGGGACCTCAGATGAAAGCGTACACGTTAATAACGCTGAACATTTAAAATTGCTCAATCCCCAATCTGAGAAATATTTAATAGAAAATGCGAATCATGTTTTCGGAGCCAGCGAACCTTGGAATTATCTAAATATGCCTGACGATCTTCAGAAAGCTGTAGAAAAATCTATCTGGTTTCTTCAGGAAAAACTATAGAAAAGCAGCAAAACTGCTCCTTTTTTTATTGTATCAAAATTTTCCAGGCTTCATTTATTTTATTTTGCAGCAAAAGTTGTTGAGCTTCTCTATGCATTTCTTGATCGGCGATATAATTACCTTCGGGTAAAACTTCGACGTTAGCCAGCATTCCAAGATCATTTCCTGTGAAAACCCGGCTGAGTTTAATTTCGTCTGGAAGCATATCAAATCCAATTCCTTTTGTCACCAGTGGTTTCGGAACTTCAAAAAGATTGTTTCCGTTGTTTCTAGAATACCAGTTGCTTCCCAAACGCGCCACCATATCGAGTTTTGCCTGATCAAGATTGCCGTTTTCGTCTAAATATTCTTCGCGAATGTGAATTTTAATAACTTCACAAATGACAAGATTTCCTGCACCTCCTTGTTCGCCTAGTGATTTTACTTCCAAAACTTTACACTCAAAATTGACCGGAGATTCAGCGATCAGTTTTGGTTTCACAAAATCGGCATCCATCATCGTCAAACCTGATTTTATAAACTCATTCACATCTTCACCGTATTCTGTTGATGCCAATGAAATCTGCTGCACAATTGGGAAATTTACCGTTCCGATTACTACTTCCGAAACTTCCAAAACGTTTTCCAATGTATGTTTTGTTGTATTATCTCTTACTCTTCTTGATGGCGAAAAAATCAAAATTGGTGGCACCGTACTGAACATATTAAAAAAGCTGAAAGGCGACAGATTGCTGTTTCCGTTTTTATCCACGGTCGAAGCCAGCGCAATCGGCCGGGGTGAAATAGCGGTCTGCATCACCGTTTGTAGCTGTACGGGAGTTATTTCTGATGGGATGAGTGTTTTCATATGGTCTGTTTTTGATACTTAAAACTTTAATATTCAGTATATATATATGATTAATGCTTCGGCAGGCTTAGCACGGCATTTCTAATATTAACTTTGGTAAACGTAATGTTTTAGCAGTTAATTTGTAGCAATGTCATGCTGAGCGGAGTCGAAGCATTTCAAGTATTTGATTAAAATTGTAATTATTTCGCAGGCAAGATTTTCCCTTCAACCTCACCAAATCCTACTCGCACGCCGTCTTTTTCGGCCCAGACTTTCATTGTTACTGTATCGTTATCATTGATGAATTTTCTTTCTTCACCGTTGCTCAACGTGATCGGGTTCTGTCCTCTCCATGTCAGTTCAAGCATCGAACCGAAAGATTTGGGATCACTTCCGGAAATCGTTCCGCTGGCGTACATATCGCCAACTTCCAGATTACATCCATTTATAGTATGATGTGCGAGCTGTTGCGTCATATTCCAATACATGAATTTATAATTGCTTTCTGAAATCAGGTTTTCTTCACCATTTTCCGGTGTAATAGAAACTTCAAGTTTCAAATCATAATTTTTATCACCTTCAAATTTCAGATAATCTAAAACCTCAGGTTCCTGCATTGGAGAAGCTACTTTAAATGGTTCTAAAGCTTCCAAAGTTACCACCCAGGGAGAAACTGATGAGCCGAAATTCTTACCCAAAAACGGCCCAAGCGGCACATATTCCCAAGACTGAATGTCTCTCGCCGACCAGTCATTAAAAATTACCATTCCGAAAATCGCATCTTCCGCATCTTTCGTGGAAACGCTTTCACCCATTTCGGTATTTTTATTTACGATGAAAGCCATCTCAAGTTCAAAATCGAGCTGTTTGCAGGGTCCGAAAACTGGTTTGTCGGCATCTGCAGGTTTCATCTGACCTTTCGGACGGATAATATCTGTACCCGAAACTACGATTGATGAAGCGCGGCCGTGATAACCAACCGGAAGATGTTTCCAGTTTGGCAAAAGAGCATTGGCAGGATCTCTGAACATTTTTCCGACGTTGGTCGCATGCTCAATGCTGCTGTAGAAATCGGTATAATTCGGGATATGAACCGGCATGATCATCTTCACCTCATCCAAATCGTAAAATGCTTCTTCAATCGTTTTTTCATCTTTAGATAAAATAGAACCTTCAAGAAGAAGCTGCTGAATTTTCAAACGAACTGCATTAGTAATCGGTTTGTCGAGTTCAATAAATTCATTGAGCGTATATGCTTCAAAGACATTATCGGTTAAACCTGCAATATCATCAAAATATCCAAGATCATAAAGCGTCGCAAGATCAACCACCTGATCGCCGATTCTTGTGCAGCAAGCGATAAATTCTTTATTGAAAACCGCTACACCAAAAGGAATATTGTGAATAGAAAAATCTGAAGCTGATGAATATTCTACGAATGATTTCATATTATTTTTTATGTAAAATTTAAATGATTTTATTTTTTGCTGTATGCCGCTTCATCGATCCAGCGGTCTTTAGAATTAATGTCGATGAGATACAGAATATCTTTTTGCTTTGTGAGCAGTAAAGTTTTGGTTACCGGAATCGGGATTTTTTTATTTTCAAGCTTGTCCGCGCGCATAGAAACGATATTTTTCTTACGAAGAATATCCCCTGTGAAAACATTTGAGGTTGATTTGCCGGTGGTTTTATCATCAAAAACCTCCACGAACGTTGCATCTTTACCTTTAATGACGATAAAACTGCGCTCGGTGCGGTCGGCAAAATCTTTTACCAAAACAAACTTTTTATTGTCGATACTCAGATTTTCAAGATTTTGATTGATGCCTTTGCGCTCTTCAAGTCGGTCGAGTACTTCATTGATTGCTCCAAAATTCTGTGCGTGCAGCGCAAAACTTCCGAATAAAGTAATAAAAAGGGCTATTTTTTTCATTGATTTTGGTAATAAAAAAAAGTTTTGCCAGGACAGAAATCCTGACAAAACCGTACTGTTAAAATTAAATTTAAAGATTTCCTCTTTTTTCCTGCTCACGCTCCAGCGCTTCAAAAAGAGCTTTGAAATTTCCGGCTCCGAAACTCTGTGCGCCATGTCTTTCGATAATTTCAAAAAACAAAGTTGGGCGGTCTTCTACCGGTTTTGTGAAAATCTGAAGAAGATAACCTTCCTCATCATGGTCGATCAGAATACCGAGTTCCTGAAGTCTTTTCAAATCTTCGTCGATCTGTCCTACTCTTTCCGGAACGTGCTCGTAGTAAGCTTCCGGTGGTGCGGATAGAAACTCAACACCTCTTTTTTTAAGTTCGGTCACTGTACGAATGATATCCTTAGTCGCCACAGCGATGTGCTGCACGCCTTCACCTTCATAAAAATCAAGATATTCTTCGACCTGAGATTTTTTCTTTCCTTCTGCCGGCTCGTTGATCGGGAATTTTGCAAAACCGTTTCCGTTAGACATTACTTTAGACATCAGTGCAGAATATTCTGTGTTGATCTGCTTGTCATCAAATGAAAGAATATTCACAAAGCCCATCACTTTTTCGTACCACTCTACTGTTGGCACCATTCTGTCCCAGCCTACGTTTCCTACGCAATGGTCTACATACAGCAATCCGGTTTCCTCCGGTTTGTAATCGCTTTCCATTTTCACGTAGCCGGGCATGAAAGCACCTGTATAATTTTTTCTTTCTACAAACATATGCACAGTTTCGCCGTACGTGTAGATGCCAGACATTTTCACCTCACCGAATTCGTCATTCAGTGTAACAGGCTCCAGATAAGGCTTTCCACCTCTTTTTACGGTTTCTTCAAAAGCAGAATAAGCATCGTCTACCCAAAGTGCCAAAATCTTTACGCCATCACCGTGCTTTTTCACATGCTCACAGATTGGCGAATCAGATTTTAAACCTGTTGTAAGAATTAATCTGATTTTTCCCTGTTGCAGAACATACGAAGCGCGGTCTTTCACACCCGTTTCCGGACCGGCATACGCTACCGACTGAAAACCGAAAGCCGTTTTGTAATAATGTGCAGACTGCTTGGCATTTCCCACATAAAATTCGATATAATCTGTACCGTTGATCGGCAAAAAATTCTCTGCCTGAGCAATCTTTTCGGCAAATGTAAGTGTAGACATAGATTCTGTTTTTACTTTTTGTTATTGACTGCAAATTACGAAATTCTGAATAAATCTTGAACAGCTATTCTTATGAAAAGTTATTCTTATTTCAATTTGATTTTAAATAAATCATATAAAGAAATAATGATTAAATTAAATATTTAAAATAAAACTGATAAGCAGATCTTGTAGAGCTTATTTAAAATAAAAAAAGCCTCCACGATTCACGGGAAGGCTTTATATAATTTAATAATGAATCTAAGGATAAGGTGCGATCTCCACTTCGAGACCTTCCATCGCATCGGCTATGTGAAGCTGACAACCGAGACGGCTGTTTTCCTGCACGTGGTACGCTTCTCCCAACATGGCATCTTCTTCTGCACCCATCGGCTCAAGTCCGGGATCATTTGTTACATAAACCTGACATGATGCGCACATCGCCATCCCGCCACAAACGCCTATTGTACCCTCCTCAGCCAGCTCATACGAACGGATGATTTCCATTAAATTCATCGACATATCCGTCGGCGCCACCACATCGTGTGTCACGCCTTCTCTGTCGGTAATTTTGATATTAATATCATTCATTTCAGTGATAAATTCTTAATGCTAATAATTAATGCATAACGGTCTTTTCAAACGAAAAATTGTCAACCAAATAATATTAATCTATTTTTTTTACAACAGCTTTCTCTGCCTCTTTACGGCTGCCGTCGAAACCGTCTACACCGCTTACGGTAGTATATTTCAACACAAATTTCTTACCAGGATTCAGTCGGTTGTATACACTCTGACACATCATGGTTGCTTCGTGAAATCCGCAAAGAATCAGTTTAAGTTTTCCGGGATAGGTATTAATGTCACCAATCGCGTAAATTCCGTCAATATTGGTTTGATAATCTAAAGCATTATTTACTACAATTGCGTTCTTCTCAATATTCAGGCCCCAGTTTCCGATAGGCCCCAACTTCGGCGTCAGACCAAAAAGCGGAATAAAGTAATCGGTTTCCAAATCGAAAGCTTCTTCACCATCAACTTTTACGGTGATGGCTTCTACTTTTCCTTCACCTTTAATAGCGGTAACCTCTGCCGGAGTAATGAGTTTGATTTTCCCCTGATCTTTCAGCTCCTGTACTTTTTCTACAGAATCTAATGCTCCACGGAACTCATTTCTTCTGTGAATAAGCGTCACATCGCTCGCCACGTTTGATAAAAATACGCTCCAGTCGAGTGCCGAATCTCCACCACCGGCGATTACCACTTTTTTGTCGCGGAAGTTTTCAGGTTCTTTTACAAAGTATTCAAGACCTTTTTCTTCGTAATCGGCAATATTTTCCATGGTCGGTTTTCTCGGCTCGAAAGTTCCCAGTCCGCCTGCAATCGCAATCGCTTTTGCATGGTGCACGGTACCTTTATTAGTAATTACCTCAAACCAATCATCTTCTGTCTTCGTATATGAAACTGCAGTTTCGCCTAATGTGAAACCTGGCTGAAACTGTTTAATCTGCTCCATGAGATTATCAACAAGTTCACCGGCATTCACTGAAGGGTAACCCGGAATATCGAAAATTGGCTTTTTAGGATAAAGCTCTGCCAACTGACCTCCAGGTTGCGGAAGCGCATCGATAATATGGCATTTCATTTTTAGCAAACCTGCTTCAAAAACGGCAAAAAGGCCCGTAGGTCCTGCTCCAATGATCAATATGTCGGTGGTAATCATAAATTGCTGATTAAAATGTATTAGTACGCAAATTTACTAATTTTAAAACGAAGCACAGAAGGCGTACCGCGATAAAAAAGGTGAGATTTGTCAAAAAGCGTACAAGAATAGGCGCTTTTTAATGGCAGTCTTTTTGTAAATTTAAAATATGAAAAAATTATCAAGTCTCTTACTGGTCTTCGGTTTTTTGCTCAGTTTTGCTCAGGTAAGCAATATCCAAAGCGGAGAATCGATCACCCTCAGAATACATTACGGAATTCTAAATGCGGGTACGGCAAATCTCAGTGCCAGAAATCTTTATTATAACGGCGTACCGCATCTTTATGTGAAAGGTGTTGGGCAAACGACCGGCGCGGTAAAGGCTTTTTTTAAAGTTGATGATCTTTACGAAAGTTTCATCAACATCAATACAGGTCTTCCGAGTTTTTATGTACGGAATGTAAAGGAAGGAAGTTATACCCAGCATCTGCAGACTGTCTTCAATCATGATAACAATACCTTGGTACTGACTGATAAAAAGGAGCCGAAAAACCCGCCGAGAACGATAAAATCTGTGAAAGGCGTGCAGGATATGCTGTCGTGTTTCTACTATCTCCGCAGCAAATCTGTGGAAGAACTGAAACCCGGCGCTGTTATTAATATGAATGTTTGGATTGATGATGAGCTGTTTCCTTTTCAGCTTAAAGTTTTGGCTGCAGAAAATTTAAAAACAAAATTCGGAACCATCAGTGCCTTAAAAATCGTTCCTCTGGTAAAAAGCGGCCGGGTTTTTAAAGGTAAAGAAGGTGTGACAATGTGGGTTTCTAATGACGCGAATCACATTCCGTTGCTTATCAAGGCCGAGCTCGCCGTAGGATCGATGAAAGCAAGTATTGAAGATTACAAAAACATTAAATATCCGCTGAAGATTGTAAAGTAAAAAAAATCCTGACTTGTAGTGAGTCAGGATTTTTTATTTATAAACTTTTAAACTGTTCCAGTGTGCGAATGTCGTTTTCAAAAAACATTCTGATGTCGCTCATTTGATAAAGCAGCATCGTGATTCTCTCGATTCCCATCCCAAATGCATAACCGGAATATTTTTCAGAATCGATATTTACATTCTTCAAAACGGCAGGATCTACCATTCCGCAACCCATAATTTCCAGCCATCCTGTTCCTTTTGTGATGCGGTAATCGGTTTCAGAATTCAGTCCCCAGTACACATCAATCTCGGCACTCGGCTCTGTAAAAGGAAAATAAGAAGGCCGGAGTCTGATTTTAGATTTCCCGAAAAGCTCAGTCGTGAAAAACTGAATCGTCTGTTTTAAATCTGCAAAACTCACATTTTCGTCGATATATAAACCTTCGATCTGATGGAAAATACAGTGCGAGCGCGAAGAAATTGCTTCATTTCTGAAAACCCTTCCCGGAGAAAGAATCCGGATCGGCGGCTCGTTGTTTTCCATGTAGCGAATCTGTACCGAAGACGTATGCGTTCTCAGTAAAATATCCGGATTTTGCTCGATGAAAAATGTATCCTGCATATCGCGCGCAGGATGGTATTCAGGTAAATTTAAAGCCGTGAAATTATGCCAGTCATCCTCAATTTCCGGGCCGTCGGCTACGGCAAAACCGATTGATTTAAAAATATCAATGATTCTTTTTTTTACCAAATTGATCGGGTGACGTGAACCAAGATTCATTGGAAAACCAGGTCTGGTAAGATCTTCTTTCTCCAAAATCAACGTCGACTGAGAAGCATTTTTTAAATCTTCCAGCTTCGTATTAACCGCCACTTTCAGTGAATTGATCTTTTGCCCGAAAGCTTTTTTCTGATCGTTGGGAACGGTTTTCAAAAACTCGTAAAAGTCATTCAAAACACCCTTTTTACCATTAAAACGGATTCTGAAATTCTCCACCTCATCTTTCGAAGTGGCGTTGAAATTATTAACCTCGAGCAGTAAATCTTCTATTTTATCTGTCATTATATTCCCTTTCAAAAAAAATCTGCTGCAAAAATACTGATTTCCAAGTGAAAAATCCTGTTCAAAAGTCATAAAAAAATCTGCCTTTTCGCAGGCAGATTAATACATTTTCAAGCAAACTTTTATTACTTTTTCGCTTTGATATTCACCTGAAGTGTCATTTCGTCTTTTATCACGCCGTTTTCTGCCGGACTGTTGAAATTCAGATTAAACTCTTTTCGGTTAATATCAAATGGTTCGGTACGAATGCTTATCTCATCGCCTTTCAAAGAAATATTCGCGCGAAACTGCACCGGATTTGTCTTGTCTTTTATCGTTAAATTTCCGCTGAGAAGCGTGTTGTAATCGCCTTCTGCCATCTGGGCTGTTTTTGTAATTTCAAAAGTTGCGTCGGGATATTTTTCTGTCTCAAAAAAATCTTTGCTTTTCAGATGACCGATAAGTTTCTGCATCTGTGCCGGATCATTCTGAAGATCTTCCGAAACAATCGAATTTACATCCACTGTTAATTTTCCGCTGATCAGTTTCCCATTTTCTGCTGAGATCTCTCCATTTTTAAAAGGAACCGTTCCAAAATGCGCCAGATTTTCAGATTTGAAAATCTTATAACCGCGCCATTCTATTTTGCTTGCGTCGGTTTCCAGCGTGTAAATATCGCTTCCGGTTTTGTTTTCCGCTAAATTCGTCTCAGATTTATGCGTTTTTTCTTTATTACATGAAACGAAAATCAAAGAAAAAAAAGCCGCGGAAAAAGTGAAAAGAAGTATATTTTTAATCATCAGAAATTAATTTTTAAGTCTCCGCTAATTTACTAAAAATATGCCATGCACACGGAAAAACCGTATTTTTGCGTATGCTTTTAAAGATCGATCATCTGCACTTTTCGCATCAGAGAGACCAAGTTCTATTTGAAGATTTTTCGCTGGAGATAGAACGCGAAAAAATAATCGCGCTAGCCGGAGAAAGCGGTTGTGGAAAATCTACGCTTCTCAGCCTCATTTACGGACTTCTTGACTGGGAAAAAGGTGAAATATATTTTGAAAACACGAAACTTCTCGGCCCAAAAGGAAATCTCGTGCCCGGCGAATCTCAGATGAAACTCGTTGCCCAGAATTTTGATCTGATGCCTTACGCAACGGTCGCAGAAAATGTCGGGAAATTTATTTCTAACATTAATTTAAAGGAGAAAAAAGAAACGGTTTCCGAGTTGCTCGATGTCGTTGGACTGACCGAATTTTCTTCAACTTTGCCTAAAAAACTAAGTGGCGGACAGCAACAGCGTGTGGCGATTGCGCGTGCACTTTCTGTGATGCCGAAACTTCTTTTGTTGGATGAACCGTTTAGCAATCTTGATTTTGCGCGAAAAATTGAGCTTCGCGACCGGCTTTTTGATTATGTAAAAAAGAATAAAATCACGCTGATTATTTCTACGCATGAGTTGCAGGATCTTCTTCCTTGGCTTGATGAAATTGTGATTTTAAAAGAAGGAAAAGTTGTGCAGAAAGGCGATGCAGAATCAGTGTATAAAAACCCGGAAAGTCATTATGTAGCCACGCTTTTCGGGGAAGTAAATCTTTTTTCGGAAGAAGAAATTTCTATTTTTAAACTTAAAAAACCGGCGTATTTTCCAAACGAAATCGTGCTTTCAGAAAATGGTTTTGAAGCTGAAGTTCTGGAAAGCCGTTTTGCCGGAAATTATTTCTGGAATAAAATTTTAGTCAGAAATAAAACGCTGATTCTTTACACAGACGAAAAAATTTCAGGACGAGTGAATATCTCGTTTAAAAATTAAAACAGATATTATCATCAAATAAAGAGAAAAAAAGCGCCTCCGAAAAAGAGGTTTTTTATGCTTATCTGACCGTATTATTTAATATCTTCATTGAGTTTTGAAGTTTCTTTCGTGTCTTTCATTCTTACGTAAACGATTAAAGAAAAGGAAATACAAACGGTAATGTACCAGAAAAAGTAATGTTCTACGTTCGCCTGCTTGAAGAGTAGCGCAATATATTCCGCAGTTCCGCCAAAGACAGCTACCGTGAGTGCGTACGGCAGACCGACACCCAATGCTCTCACTTCTGAAGGGAAAAGTTCGGCTTTCACAATCGCGTTTATCGAAGTATAGCCGCTCACAATAATCAATGCGATCATAATATACAGGAATGACATCCACATAGAAGTGGTGTGGCTCAGCGCGGTAAGCAAAGGAACTGTACAAATCGTTCCTAAAATCCCGAATCCTAAAAGCAGCGGTCTTCTACCAATTTTGTCTGAAAGTCCGCCGAAAACCGGCTGCAGACAGGCAAAAATAAACAGAGAAATAAATGAAATCAATGTTGACTGCTCTTTGGTAAGATGAACGGTATTCACCAGAAATTTCTGCATATATGTTGTATACGTATAGAAAGCTAAGGTTCCGCCGAGTGTAAGTCCGATCACAGTAACCAATGCTTTTGGATGTTTCAAAAGTTCTTTGATGCTTCCTCTGTTGTCTTTTTTGGTATCTTTTTTATTTTCAAAAGCTTCAGTTTCATGAAGGTTTGATCTCAAATATAAAGCGATCACAGAAAGTGTAGCACCGATGACGAAAGGAATTCTCCATCCCCAGTCTTCAAGCTGCGTTTCGGTAAGAAGGAGTTTCTGCAAAATCAGCTGAATTCCCAGCGCTATCAGCTGTCCGCCAATCAACGTTACATACTGAAAACTCGAATAAAAACCACGCCTTTCCTCACTAGCCATTTCGCTGAGATACGTTGCCGAAACGCCATATTCACCGCCAACGCTCAAACCCTGAAGAAGCCGCGCGGCAAGCAAAAGTATCGGTGCGAGAACACCAATTGTTTCGTAAGTGGGCGTAAGTGCAATAAGCAAAGACCCGAAAGACATTAAAAGAACAGATAATGTCATTGCTTTTTTACGGCCGATTTTGTCGGCAATACTTCCGAACATCCAACCTCCAAAAGGTCTCATCAAAAATCCTACAGCGAAAATACCTGCAGTATTCAGCAACTGCGCCGTCATATCAGAATCCGGAAAAAAAGAATTCGAAAAATAAATCGAAAACGCCGCATACGCGTACCAGTCGTACCATTCTACGAGATTTCCGACAGAACCTCCAATGATGGCTTTTATTCTCTCACCTGTACTGATGCTGTGTGTAGAAGTTTGCGTGTTCATACAATATTTGAGTGTTTAATTATAAACAAGTTGTGGAAATTGTGATGTTTTGCATTGCTGAGAAAATTATCCATTACGATAAGCAGTAAAATTTCCTTGATTGCCAACATCACCTTCTGCTGCAATTTAGTTTTTATCCAAATATTTCACCAATCTTTAGATTCAGGTTTGATAAAAATTTCATTAAAGCCAGACGGTGGTAAATGTCTTTGGTTTTTCTGCAGTAAAGCACTCTTATTCTTGCGGGAAGCTGGGGAAGCGCAAAAGGTTTGGTAATATAATCGTCGGCGCCTTCGTCTAAACCCCAAATTTTGTTATCAAGCGTCTCTTTTGTCGTCGCGATTTCGCAGATATCATCTTTTTTTTAAAGTAATCGGAAATACTGGACGCGAGCTCCGGACGATCTTCTACAATAAGCATTTTAATCACTCAGTAAGTGATGTTTAAGTAATCAATTACTAAGATATGTGCAGTAGAGATTATTTTTTAGTAAATAGCTGAATCAGGCTTTTTTAACAAACTCAGATTTTAAAGCCATAGAACCGAAACCTTCTATTTTACAGTCAATATTATGATCGCTGTCGGGTCTCAAACGGATATTTTTCACTTTCGTTCCCGCTTTCACCGGTTTTGGAGCGCCTTTTACAGGAAGATCTTTAACAACAACCACCGAATCGCCGTCCTGCAGTTCGTTTCCGTTTGCATCTAAAATTTTTCCTTCGATACTGTTTTCTGCCGATTCTTCCTTAGGATTCCATTCGTAGAAACACTGCGAACACACCATTCCATTATCATCTGGATAGGTAAATTCTGACTGACATTTCGGGCAAAGTACAAGATCGCTCATGGTAATTGTTTTTGCAAAGATAGTTTTCTTTAGGTTTTCGACTTAATGATTTAAAACAGAACTAGCTGTAAAATATTAAAATGAAAAATTCCGGTAAAAAATTGTATTTTTGCGGGTTCAAAACAGCACACTGCAATTATGGAATTGATTCACAGAAATTTGGCGATCGGAATTCACGATGCTTTACAGGAAACTTTTTTCGAGAAAAATAAATATGCCGACAAGGTAATCGAAAGACTTTTGAAAGCCAACAGAAAATGGGGAAGCCAGGATCGTGCGGTGGTTTCTGAGATTTTCTACAACATTATCCGCTGGAAAAAACGCCTGGAATATTATATGGGGGAAGGCGTGAAACCCAGCAATATTTATAAGTTAATCATCGCGTACTGCCTTTGGAGCGATACCAGATTCAAAAGATTTGAAGAATTTGAAGGCATAAAAGTAGCAGATATTACAACAAAACTGAAGAAAGGAACCGTCCCTACGAAATCTATTGAACATTCGATTCCAGATTGGTTGGTGGAAACTTTAGAAAAAGAACTTGGGGCAAACTGGGAAAAAGAAATGCGGGCGCTTAACGAACGCGCATCGACAGTTTTGCGTGCAAACACATTAAAAACCTCAACAAAAGAACTGATTGCAGATCTTGCCGAAGAAAATATCGTGTCGCATAGTGTGAGAAATTATCCCGATGCGGTGGAACTTGAAGAAAAGAAAAACGTTTTTCTTACCTCCGCTTTTAAAGATGGACTTTTTGAAGTTCAGGATGCTTCATCGCAGAAAATCGCATATTTTCTTGATGTAAAAGAAGGTCAGCGTGTGGTTGACGTTTGTGCCGGTGCCGGTGGAAAAACACTTCACATCGCTGCTTTGATGGGAAATAAAGGTCAGATTATCGCGCTCGATTTATACGAATGGAAATTAGCCGAGCTGAAACGCCGCGCAAAAAGAGCCGGAGCTCATAACATCGAAACGCGTGTGATTGCTGACAATAAAGTCATTAAGCGACTTCATGAGAAAGCCGACCGTTTGCTGATCGACGCGCCTTGCTCGGGTCTTGGCGTTTTGAAAAGAAACCCAGACAGTAAATGGAAAATCGATCAGGAATTTATCGACCGTATCAAAAAAGAACAGCAGCAGATTATTCAGGATTACTGTAAAATTATTAAAGTGGGTGGAAAAATGGTGTATGCCACGTGCTCAATTCTCCCTTCTGAGAACAACGAGCAGGTTGCAGAGTTTTTGAAAAACAACCCAGATTACAAATTACTGAAAGAAGAAAAAGTAATGCCGAGCGAAGGCTACGACGGCTTTTACATGGCTTTGATCGAGCGTATAGCGTAAGATTTTTTCTTTAAATATATCTCAACTACTCTATTTTTTGGAGTAGTTTTTTGTTGGCTAAAGATTTACCTTTGCTTAAATCTAAAAAAACCAATGACTAAACTTCTACTCAGCAGTTTTCTGTTTTTTTCGTGCTTTTTTGCGCATTCGCAAACATACGAAATCCAATATTCGACTTCGTCAAACGGAAAGGTGCAGCCCAATGAAAATCCGACAATTGTTTTTGTAAACGAGCGTGAAAACTGGATTGTCAGTAAGAAAATAAAAGAGCAGAAATTTGAATATCCTTTTGAGGCAACGAAAATTGAGAAACCTTCGAACACGATTGTCGCGTACGGTTATCTAAAACCTAATGAAGTTATTTCGACATCGGATGCCGAATCGGTTGGCAAGCAGACTTTTGAAATGAAACCCGAAACCAAGAAAATCCTCGGTTATCTCTGCAAAAAAGCAGTCACAAAAATCAATTCAAATACGATTGAAGTATGGTATACAAATGATCTGAATATTAAAGGCGGACCGTCAAGTCTTGGGCAAAATTTAGGTTTGGTTTTAGAAATCGAGCGCAACGGAAATGCAGCGACAACAGCAGTTTCCATTAAAAAAGTAAAGAAAACCGGCATCGAAAATTTAGCACAAACGAAAGCGAAAAATCTTGATCTTTTAAGCTACAAAGACCGCATTTGGAAAAGCCGTTTTGTGACTTTAAAAGTTTTTGAAAACGAAATAATCAATTTCTCCGACGAATCAAAATCGAATGATTCTGTAAAAAGATTTGCGAATGGAACCGTGATTTTGAGAAAGATAAAATTTCCGAAAATCAGTGAAGGTGAAAATATATTTGTCGAACTCAAACAGCAGTCTAACGGTGACGCGTACGACCGAACGGGAAGCGTTTTCTTTATTCCGCAGGAAAAATCGCAGTCATTTTTCGACGGTTTGGAAAAAGGCGTGAAAACTTTACCGCTTTTTGAAAACGGAAACAGCAAACAGTATTATGGTGTTACATCAACCGAAAATTATCTTCCGATTGTGGAAATGATGCGGTTTTTTACTTCTTTTGGTGTAAATAAATTTAATAATCTTCAACTGAAAGATAAAACCTGGGAAACGGTAAGTCCTTTCAGACAGGACATTACAGAACTGAAACCTTCTTTAGCAGATAAAGAAATCTGGATCGGCACTTTCATAGGAAATTACGATAAAGGCGGTCATAAAGTAAGTCTGGATATTACGATTCATAAAAGCGAACAGATTGTCAACAAAAATAATAAGTTGATTCCGCTATTTACGACGACAAATGTTTTGGAAATGGCCGGACAGGAATATTCGACAATGTTTAACAGTGAAAAAGGCCTCACGGTAGATTTTACACTGATAAAAGATCTTAAAAATGCATCGCTTCGCTACATCACGACGGGACACGGCGGCTGGGAAAACGGCGACGAATTTATACAGAAAGAAAACAGCATTTTCATCGATGGCAAAAAAGTTTTTTCATTCGTGCCATGGCGCACAGAATGTGGCTCTTACAGACTTTACAATCCAGCTTCGGGAAATTTTCCTGATGGACTTTCGTCTTCGGATCTGAGCCGATCAAACTGGTGCCCGGGAACGGTTACCAATCCGAATTTTATTTCATTGGGAGATTTGAAAGCGGGAAAACACAGTATTCAGGTTAAAATTCCGCAAGGTGAGCCCGAAGGCGGAAGCTTCAGCGCATGGAATGTAACCGGAGCGCTTCTGGGATCTGAATAAAACAAAACCTTCCCGAAACCAAAGTTTCGGGAAGGTAAAAACACAAATGATGAAAAAAAATTATTTCGAGTCACAAACATAAAAACTTTTTTTTAGAAACGCAAGCTTTAGCCGATTAATATTGATTTTTTTGAAAATAACAATTTTAATTTAGTGTAACATCAAGAGATTTTTGGAAGCTATTTTTTAGCATATTTCTGAAAGATTTAGATTAAACTGAAAAACTCCTCAACTGGTGCAATTATCTTTTGAGAATTTAACTAAGTTTTAAAGTTATTATCATATAAATAATTATATTTGAAAAATTAAAAATTTTTGCTGCAACATGAAAAGAAACATGACTATTTTATTTGTACTGTTATCCGTAAGTTTCGCTTTCGGACAGGGCAAATACGGAAAATTTCTAAATTCTAAAAAACTCGCCCTTTCTTATAAAAAAGTGAAAGATGCTGATAAAGAAGATTACTATCAGCAATATTACTGGCTTGTAAAAGCTGAACAGCTGAAAACGTTTCCTCACCTGAAAGATGTAAAACCTGTTGTTTTGTACGAGTTTGTGAAAAAAGTAAATCCGCAAAATCCTACAAAAAAGCTTGACGACAAAGGAAAAGAGCTAAGAAAAACTGCTGAACTTTCCCTCGATCAGTATTTTAAAAATAAAAAATTCGCAAACAACGAGGTTCTTCTGTACAATCTTGAATCTTATGTAGATCCTTCTCAGGGAGAATATTTCACAAAGGTTGATGCTGAACGTATAAAAGAGCTTGTCCCGAAAGAGTTTTTTGGTTTCACTTCGTTAAACAAGAAAACCGGTGAGGAGAAAAACTATTACCTTTGGGTAAATAAGAAAAAAGACGAATATGATATCGTAGATATTGTGCCAAGCGAAAAAGATAAAAAATTCTACGCGTCTTTGAAACAGTATCTTCCTAAATATAAGTTTGAAACGAAGTTTATGCCAACCGTAAAAAAAGGCACAAGAACCGATAAAACCGATAAAGACTTCTTCTACATTATGCCTTTCGAGCAGAATCAGGATAATATAGAATACAAAACGGATGACTTCAAAACCTTCACGCTGAGCCAGGTAAAGAAAACCGGCGAAGACTGGATCGGGGTTGAAAAACCAAGAAAATAAACATGAAAGTCCTGTGATAATTCACAGGACTTTTTTATTTTAGTAAGACTCAAAAATCATTTGAGGCAAACAGCATATATGTCACCACTCACATCACCGCGCCAGACGGTAAAAAAAGTTCTTCCACTCATTCTTGCTACTGCGATTTTTATGCAGATGCTGGATTCGACGATTCTCAATACTTCTCTTCCCGCCATTGCAAAAGACCTGAAAGAATCGCCGCTGGATATGCAGAATGCGATCATCAGTTATGTTCTCACGCTTGCCGTTTTTATGCCTGCAAGCGGATTTTTAGCCGACCGTTTTGGAACGAGAAAAGTTTTTATTTTTTCTCTGGTGCTTTTCAGTTTAGGATCAATTTTCTGTGCGCTTTCACAAAATCTTACGCAACTGGTGATTTCCAGAATCCTCCAGGGAGTTGGCGGAAGTTTGATGACGCCTGTCGGAAAATTAGCTTTAATTAAAACTTTCGACCGGAACGAAATATTAAAAGCCATGAATTTTGCAATTGTTCCAGCGCTGATCGGGCCTGTTCTGGGACCGCTCGTCGGTGGATACATGGTCGATTATCTTTCCTGGCACTGGATTTTTCTTATTAATGTACCGATTGGCGCGCTTGGGATTTTTTTAGGTTATAAATACATGCCTAATTTCAACTCCCGGGAAACCGATTTTGACCTGAAAGGCTTTCTGATCTTTGCTGCAGCCTCACTTCTGCTCTCATTTGCACTCGAATTGTTTGGCGGACTTCAAAATATCACGCCCGTTTTGCTGGTTTTTATTCTCGGTTTTGTTTTCCTGTATTATTATTACCGTCATGCAAAAAAAGGTCACAATCCTATTTTTCCGTTAAATCTATTTCAGGTAAGGACTTTCCGCGTGGGCATTGTAGGAAATTTAGCAACAAGATTAGGAATCAGCGCTGTGCCTTTGCTTTTACCTTTGATGATACAAATTTCCTATGGCCAGTCAGCGGTTATTTCCGGGTGGATTATTGCTCCGATGGCACTTACAGCAATGTTCGGGAAATCGTTTGTGATTAAAATTTTAAATAAATTCGGTTTCCGGCGAACGCTGATGGTCAACACCATTATTATTGGAACTTTGATTTGCCTTCTCGGCTTCCCAAACGCCCACAGCTCGATTTACTGGTTTGTACCGATTTTGGCGATTCTCGGCTTTTTTAATTCGATACAGTTTACTGCCATGAATACAATTTCGATTGCCGATCTACGGAATTTCCAGACCAGCAGCGGCAATTCTCTGCTTTCGGTAAATCAGCAGCTTGCGGTCGGATTTGGGATTGCGTTTGGTTTGATTGTTTTAAAACTCTATCAAAACAGTCCGTGGGTTCTTGACAGCGAAACACACAATGCCTTTAGATATACGTTTTTCACTGTGGGAATTCTAACCATTATTTCATCTTTTGTATTCCAGAGACTCCATGTTTCCGACGGAAAAAACATGAATTCAAATGATTAAAAACTAAATTTCTTTCAATTTCTGATCATTTTCCTGGTCTGTATACCTCGTCTACTTTTTTAAATTTTAAGTATATTAGCTTACAATTAATAAAAAAACTGAAAACATCATGTCAAATATTGGGTTAATTATTGAGGAAAAATCTGCCGATATCGGCAATTTTCTGGTAGGAAGGCTTTTACCTTTCCGGGAAAAAAGAGCAGTCGGCCCTTTTGTTTTTATCGATCACATAGGACCTGCCGAATTAAAAGATTATCAGAATCTTGACGTTCCGCCGCATCCGCATATCGGTTTATCTACCTTGACTTATCTTTTTGAAGGATCAATTTTTCATCGTGACAGTTTGGGAAGTGCACTTGAAATAAAACCTGGCGCGGTAAACTGGATGACTGCAGGCAAAGGAGTTGTACACTCAGAAAGAACTCCGGAATATCTCAGAACGACTGATAAAAAACTTCACGGTTTTCAGATCTGGGTTGGTTTGCCAAAAAATCTGGAGCAGACAGAGCCTACTTTTCATCATATAGAAGCGCAGGAACTTCCTGCCTGGCAAGAAAACGGCGTACATTATAAACTGATTGCCGGCGAAGCTTTCAGTAAAAAATCACCTGTCCCGGTTCACAGCAGACTTTTCTTTATTGAGATTAAAACTGAAAAAGCACAAAAAATAAGTCTCGGAAAAGATTTGTATGGCGAAGCGGCAATGTATGTTTTAGATGGAACCGTCACGATTGAAGATAATAAGTACGGTTCGAAACAGCTGTTAATTGCAAAAAACACCAAACTCTGTGAATTTGAAATGAGCGAAGATGCAACTGTTTATCTTTTTGGTGGTGAGCCTTTTGACGAAGAACGTTTTATGTTTTGGAATTTTGTAAATTCTGACAAAGAAATAATCGAGCAGGCAAAAACAGACTGGTACGATCAGAACTACGATGCTTTTCCGCTTGTCGCAGGCGACGAAAACGAATTTGTACCTTTACCGAAAGCTATTTTAAACCAAAAAAAACAATGAAAATATTTGCCTTTGCCGGAAGCAATTCTTCCACGAGCATCAACCGCGAACTGGTAAAATTTGCTTTAAAAAGTTTCTCAGAACACGAAATAAATTTCATTAATCTTAATGATTTTGAAATGCCCGTCTTTTCGGTAGATAGAGAGAAAAATGGCTTTCCCGAAGAAGCGAAAAAGTTTCTGAGCGAAATTGCCGCGAGCGACATAATTATCTGTTCGCTGGCTGAACACAACCGATCGTATTCTGCAGCTTTTAAGAATATTTTCGACTGGGCTTCGCGAATCGATGTCAAAGTTTTCCAGAACAAACCGATGCTTCTGATGAGCACTTCTCCCGGCGGATATGGTGGCGGAAATGTAATGGCGGAAGCACAGAAATTCTTTCCTATGTTTGGCGCCGATGTTAAAGAAACATTTTCCCTACCGAAATTTTATGAAAATTTTGATCTTGAAAATGGCGTAATCAATCCAGAGATGCTGAAAGATTTACAGGACAAAATTGAAAGATTTAAATCTGCAACTGCACTTTAATTTAAATAAAAAATATGGCAGTTAAGGTAAAAGCCACTTTAGGAAAATCTAAATATTACACGGAAGTCATTGCCGGCGAAAATTCGCTGATTACCGATGAACCCATCGAAAGCGGCGGACAGAATAAAGGTTTTAATCCGTACGAAATTTTGGCTACATCGCTGGCAAGCTGTACGGCAGCGACGCTTCGGATGTATATCGACCGGAAAAGCTGGAATGTGGAAACCATACACGTTTCGGTAGAACTTGAAAACTTCCCACTTACCAAAGTTGCGGTTTTTAAACGCATTATTGATTTTGCAGGTAGCAGTCTCTCGGAAATGGACTTGGCAAAACTTCACAAAATCGCAGATGCGTGCCCGGTGCATAAAATTTTAACTAACGAGATAGAAATTCAGACAAAAATTATATAAAAATGATAGATGTAAAACAGAACAACAATGAAAAGAACGGAAGTTTTGAAGCTTCTGTAGATGGTAAAAAAGCAGGTTTGATAACGTATACATGGGCTGGCGAAGATCGTTTTATCATCGATCATACCGAGGTTGAAGATGAATTTGGCGGCCAGGGCGTGGGAAAAGAAATGCTCATAAAAGCTGTTGATTTTGCCCGCGAAAAAGGTGTGAAAATTATTCCGCTCTGTCCGTTTGCTAAAGCGACATTTCATAAAAACAAAGATTTGCAGGATGTTCTGTAAATGATCACCTTACAAAATAATCAGAATTAATCTACAGCGTACAAAATTTAATAATGTTAAATCTGAAACGCTGTAGATTTTTCTGTATCAGCTTCGCGCTTCAAACTTCTTACCGCTTCTACTTTTCCTTTTCCAAAAAAACTATATTTGCTGAAATTTAAAACCTCAGCATGAACCCCGGAACTGTACTTCTGCTCTTCGTATTTGTCTATTTTGTCGGCCTTTTGGTGATCTCCTATTTTACCAGCCGAAATTCTGATAACCAGTCGTTTTTTATCGGAAACAAAAAAAGCAAATGGTGGCTGGTGGCTTTCGGGATGATTGGTACCAGTCTCAGCGGCGTTACTTTTATCTCCGTTCCCGGTACGGTCGGAAAAATGACTGGCGGCGAATATAAATTTGGCGGTTTTGAATATTACATGATGGTGATTGGCTTTTTTATCGGCTATTTCATCGTCGCGGCCATACTTCTTCCGCTCTATTATAAAATGAATCTGACCTCGATCTACACATATCTTGGCAGACGTTTCAATGTGGAAGCTCATAAAATCGGTTCAGTTTTTTTCATCGTTTCTCGGGCAATCGGCGCAACGGCGCGGCTGTATTTGGTTGTTAATGTGCTTCAGATTTTCCTCCTTGAAAATCTCGGTGTTCCTTTCTGGGTAACGGCTGCCGTACTTTTGCTGATGGTTTTGCTGTATACTTTTGAAGGCGGCGTAAAAACGATTGTAATTACCGATACGCTTCAGACTTCTTTTATGATCATCAGTCTTATCGCATGCATCGTCTTTATTTTATCTAATTTAAATCTTTCATTTGGCGAAGCGTACACAATTCTCGAGCAGAAAAATTATACACATTTCATAAATCTCGATCCCAATTCGAAAACGTTTTTCCTGAAAACAATTATCGGCGGAATTTTCATCACCATCGCCATGACCGGACTCGATCAGGAAATGATGCAGAAAAATATTTCAGTAGATAATCTTCAGAATTCGAAGAAAAATATGCTCACATTCGCCGGAACACTCCTTTTTGTGAATCTCGCTTTTCTCTTCCTTGGCGGTTTGCTGTATCTTTTTGCTTTACAGAACGGCGCAGAATATGGTTTTGAAAAGTCAGAAACGGTAACAAGTATTTTCGGATTTAAAGATGCTGCCGGAGATATCAAAAACATCATGGGCGACGATCTTTTTCCTGCTTTATCGCTTAACGGATATTTTCCGATGACCATCTCGGTGATCTTCATTATTGGACTAATTTCTGCGCTTTTTCCTTCTGCGGATGGTGCTTTAACGGCAGTTACGAGCTCGTATTGTGTTGATTTATTAAATTTAAATGAAGATAAAACAAGAAACGAAAAAGAGAAAAAACATCTCAGAATGAAAGTTCATTTGACTTTCACGATCGTATTTTTTATTCTGATTATGGTTTTCAAAGCGATGGATGACAAATCAATTGTTTACCTCATCATGGAAATCGCAGGTTACACATACGGACCACTTCTCGGACTTTTTGCTTTCGGAATTTTCACCAAATTTAAAATCTCAAAAAAATATTCTATTCTTGCCGTGACGCTTCTGGCACCGGTTCTCACCTATTTAATTAATTATTCTGTGACGACTTATACGGATTACAGAATTGGTGTAGAACTGATTGTTTTAAACGGTTTGCTGACTTTCATCGGTTTGTGGCTCGTGAAGAATAAAAATTATCTGAAACTGGTTTAGAATAAAATTATGAAAAAATACATTTACCTTTTTATCGCACTGATTGCACTTTCAGCTTGTGGAGACAACACGGACGAAGGTGAAAAGATTGAAAAGTGTCTGGTTACAAAGTTTAATCCGGCTACAATTAATGTTACTGGTCAATCTTTGTTTACTTCCGAATTTATTTATAACAGCAATAACGATCTAATCAAAAAATTAGATTTTACTATTATTCAATCTGGAAATTCAAATACATACAATACAGAATTAAAATCTACAACGCAGATTGAATACATCAACGGTAAGCCATCAAAAATTGTCGGTCAGCCTGATTATACAAATTTTCAGACGATAGAATATCTGAGCTACAGTAATGGTCGATTGTCTAAAAAGGAAATTGTCAATACAAATCTTACTGATAACTTGAGCAGCAAAAAGACTTTTGAATATAGTTATAACTCTACAGACTGGATTAATTCTGTTGTGATTAAAAATTATGACAGCATGAACAATCTTGACCTGAACGGAAACACTGCCGTCAGTTACGATACAAACGGCAATGTTTTATCTGTGATCACTACAACTTCAAATCCTACAAATCCAAATTACGAAACAAAGACGGTAATTGAATATTCTGATTATGACAGTTATAAAAACCCATTTTTCAATTTACAGGTTCCGTTTGAAGATCAGTTTTTCATTAGATTTTCACCAAACAATTACAGAAAATACTCCAGAAGATATTTTGTAAACAATCAGCTTATAAATTTTGAAAACAAGACATTCACCTACAATTACAACGATAAAAACTATCCGAAGATTGCTGAGTTTAAATGTTTTCTCAATTAACAAATAAAACTTTTAACAGTAAATTTCCGTTTTTCTCCCAACCAAAAACCGTGATTTCCCTGAAATAAAAAACTGTGCGCTGAGATAGATTTGCATTATAAATAATCAAACAAATCTTATGAACACAAGAATTTTTATGGCTTTATTCGCAATATCCACGATCATCGGATGCAGTAAAGAGGAAGACGAAGTTGCAGCACCGGCAAAAGTATATGCCGAAGAAAATCCGCTCGCAGCATATGTTGCCAATTCGGGTTTCAACCAAACCACAACCAATTTCATCAACGCCGGAAGCTACGAATTTGGGTTGCGTTTTACCCCAAAAGTGAAAGGTAAAATTAATGCGATTACCGTGAATATTCCTGATAATGCAACTACTTTGCGTGTGACAATTTGGGACGCTGAGGCAAAAACTGTTTTGAGAACCGTGAATATCTCAAATGTGGTTGCCAATACCGAAAAAAAAGAAACGATGGACCCTTTGACGCTACAGAAAGATGGCAAATACGCGATCACTTTCAACTCAAATGACTGGTACAACCGCACAAAAACCGGAAACGCACCTACCAACTATCCCATCACCGCTGGAAATTTCGTGATTGAAGGTTACAACTGGGCGTCGGGAACGACACAAGCGTTTCCGACAAGCGTGAGCAACGCTTATTACGCAGGAGATTTGGGTTTCGTTTTTCAACAGATGGATTAGTTTTTTTCACCTATTTTAATAGAGATTCCGTGTCAGAGATGATGCGGAATTTTGTTTTAAATATGAAAAATGCAGTTTTAAGGTAAATTTAAATAAGAAAAAATTGCGCAAAACCCGAATTGCTGTCATTTCGGTAAGCCGTCAAAAAATTGTAAATTCGCTGGCAAATAAATCTTATATAATGAGTAAAAGTTTTGAAGAGCTGAAATCTCTTACAACGCAGATCAGAAGAGACATTCTGAGAATGGTGCACGCGGTAAACTCTGGCCATCCGGGAGGAAGTTTGGGCTGTACAGAATATTTTACTGCGCTTTATGGTAAAGTGATGCACTACAACATGCCTTTCACAATGGAAGGAAAAAATGAAGATCATTTTTATCTTTCAAACGGTCATATTTCGCCTGTTTTCTATTCTACTTTGGCGAGATTTGGTTTCTTTCCTGTTGAAGAACTGAAAACTTTCAGAAAATTAAACTCAAGACTTCAGGGTCACCCGACGACTCACGAAGGTTTACCAGGAATCAGAATTGCTTCAGGATCGCTTGGTCAGGGACTTTCTGTGGCGCTTGGCGTGGCTCAGGGGAAAAAACTTGATGGCGACAATTCTTTGGTGTACACTCTACACGGCGATGGCGAGTTGCAGGAAGGTCAGGTTTGGGAAGCGTTAATGTATGCCGCTGCAAAAAAAGTTGACAACGTGATTTCCACAATCGATTTCAACGGTCAGCAGATCGACGGAAGCACAGAAAATGTACTTTCTTTAGGAAATCTTCACGCAAAACTTGAAGCCTTCGGATGGATCGTTTTGGAAGAGAAAAACGGTAACGATCTTGAAGCGGTAATCGGTATTTTGGAAAGAGCAAAAGCAGAAACCGGAAACGGAAAACCTGTCGCCATCATTCTTCATACAGAAATGGGCTTTGGTGTTGATTACATGATGGGATCTCACGCGTGGCACGGTAAAGCACCAAATGATGAGCAGCTTGATACTGCATTCAAACAACTTTATCTGGAAGCAGCGACCGATTATTAGTTATAAATATCTGATAGCAAGTAATTTTAAATTTTAATTGTAAAGTAAATAATGAAATATACATATACAGAAAAAAAAGATACACGTTCAGGATTCGGCGCCGGATTGGCTGAGCTTGCCGATACAAACCCAAACGTTGTAGCACTTTGTGCGGATCTTATCGGTTCTTTAAAGATGGAAAAATTCATCGAAAAAGCACCAGAGAGATTTTACCAAACCGGTATTGCCGAAGCCAATATGATGGGTCTTGCAGCAGGTTTGAGCATTACAGGAAAGATTCCTTTCACCGGAACTTTTGCTAATTTTTCTACATCAAGAGTGTATGATCAGATCCGTCAGTCGATTGCGTATTCGGATAAGAATGTGAAAATCTGTGCTTCGCACGCTGGTCTTACCTTGGGTGAAGACGGCGCTACACATCAGGTTTTGGAAGATATCGGAATGATGAAAATGCTTCCTGGGATGACCGTAATCAATCCGTGCGATTATAACCAGACAAAAGCGGCTACTTTGGCTATTGCAGATTTCCATGGGCCTGTGTATCTGCGTTTTGGTCGACCTGTAGTTCCTGTTTTTATTCCGGAAGATATGCCTTTCGAGATCGGAAAAGGAATTTTGCTTCAGGAAGGAACGGACGTAACGATCGTAGCAACCGGACATTTGGTTTGGGAATCTCTTTTAGCAGCTGACGCGCTTGAGAAAGAAGGAATTTCTTGCGAAGTGATCAACATTCATACAATCAAACCTTTGGACGAAGAAATCATTTTAAAATCAGTTGAGAAAACAGGTAAAATTGTGACGGCTGAAGAACACAATTATCTTGGTGGATTGGGCGAATCTGTTGCAGGAATGCTTGCGAGAAGAAGACCGACCAGACAGGAATTTGTTGCCGTAAATGATACTTTTGGAGAATCTGCAACGCCGGCTGAACTGATGAAAAAGTATAAAATTGATTCTGATGCTGTACAGGAAGCAGTTAAGAGAATTTTAGATAAATAATCTGTAAGTTCTTATAAAATAAAGGCATCCTCTTTTCGGGGATGCTTTTTTTATTTAAGTCTAAAAATTTTACCTGAAAAACTTCCATTTTGGAATAATCGCCAACATACCAAATCCTGTAAAAAGAAAAAGATTGGTCACATCAGAATACAGAAAAGTCGACAGATAATAATTGTGCATGAAAAAATGCAGCACCAAAGCAATTGGGAAAAGAAAAATTCCGATTTTACGGTAAAAGTAGATCAATACAATCCCAGCAATCATCAACGCGTCAACACTGAAAATAAAGTAAAAATATCCCGACGGAATATTCAGCGTTTCGTGCTGAAGATATTCATCAAAATCAAGTCCTACTCCCATCAAAGTGAAGAGCAGGAGCGATAACAGCGCAAGAATAAACCCCAGACCTTTCTTCGGATCTTCATCAAAATAGCTGTATTCTTTATATTCCTTTTCCATACTGCAAAAATAAAGAACTTACGAAAATCATAAGTTCTTTAACTGTTTATTTTAAAATAAATTAAATCGAGATTGCGTTGATCAATCTATTTTTGTCGCTTAAAAACTCTTCCATAGAAATCATACTTTCAGTTCTCATTACATCCTGAATGTCGTCGATCTGATAAATAATTCTCTTGGCATCGTTTGTATTTTTCGCGCGTACTTTACAGAAAATGTTGTACTTCCCTGAAATTACACTCGCCTCAACTACGTTTGGAAGTGTTCCCAGTTCTTTTAAAACCTCCTGTGTACGGTTTGATTTAGTCAAAAGAATACCAATAAAAGCGGTAAAATGATAGTCTAATTTTCCGTAATCAATGTTTAATGATGATCCCAAAATAATACCGGCATCTTCCATCTTCTTCACTCTCACGTGTATTGTACCTGCAGAAACATCCATTTGTTTTGCAATTTCAGTGAAAGGCATTCTGGTATTTTCTACTAAGAAATCCAGAATCTTCTTGTCTATTTCGTCTAATTGATAGTTCATATAATTATTATTATGCAATTCATAAAAAATCCGTAAATTTTTTACAAATCTAAAAAAAATTATTAAACTAAAAAAATTATATTAAATATTAACTATTATTAACATATATGATTAATATCATTACAACATTCAGACTATTTGGCATCAGACCTTACAGAATCCGTTTTTGCCGGCTCTTTTGAAACGTCTGTTTTTTTATCTTTTCTTTTTCTTTTAAACAGTGAATTAAAACTTTTGCTATAAACAATACCTGCTCCATATGCCTGATTTGCAGAACCGTTTGTGCCTACCGTTCCAACTCCCAGACCGATGTTTGTCGGTTTCGAATATCCTCTCAGAACGAGTGTACCGTCATTTTTCTTTGATAAATCGTATTCTACCGATCCTTCTCCCGATACAAAATTCTGCTGCGTACCTTCGGTTCTCGTTAAAGGAATTCCCAATCCGGTCTTGACGGTAATCTTGGGCGAAAGGTCGAAACTAACGCCAGCATTGGCTCTGTCGCCGGTATTGGAGAACTGATCTCCTCTTACATAGTTCAAATCAATTTGAAATTCGCTGCTCATCGTATTGAAAACCGAACCCAACTGTTTTAATAAAAGGTTGTATCCTGAAGATTCGGCAACGCCAACGGCATCGAAATCTACTCCGCCACTATTCGAAACATTGAAACTGTTTAATAAAAGTACGGAACCGAACTGCAACACGTTTTCCCCTTCAGTTTGATTTAATTTTGCTGCTAAAGTTTCTTTAACCTGACTGGAAACATCTAGCGCTGTGACGTTTAGATCAATTTTCGGATCGCTCAGGGTATTGGAAATATTTGCCTGAAGCAAAACGCTCACCGGCTGAAGCTGCCCGATATTTAAATATTCACCGACGTTTGAAACCATTCTTACATAATTGGCTTTAATATCCAGCGCGGGTGTCATCGCATCTCCATCCCACCGAATACTGCTGTTTCGCTGGATCTGAAACGTACGGTTAAGAATTGCTTTTGAGACAAAAGTTCCGCTGTCGACCATATAACTTCCATTAAGCGCAATATTTCCCTGTCGGCTCATCTGGAATCTCAGATCTTCTGCAACACCTTTTACGCTGATATTTCCGACATCATCACCCACCAAAACATTCACCGTTGTGCCTTTATCTACCGCCAGGCTGAAATCAAGATTCATATTGGCGCCTTTTTTCTTCTGCTCTTCAAGCGTCACCAAACCGTCTTTTCCTTCTTTCAGGAAACGCAGCATTTTAAATTCCTCCACACCCGATGTTGAGCTTGAATTAAAAGTAAACGTACTTCCATTCAAAGCTTTCATATTTGGTGTTGAAAGACTCAGTCCCGAAACCGGACCATCAATATATAAATCGCCCTGGCCGTAAACGCGACCCCAGAATAGATCATAATCCGCCTGCGTTGTGCTCAACATCAGAAGATTATCGGCACGCATTACAAGATTGACACCCATTGAGGACAGCGTTTCAAACTGAATCGCACCTGAAATATTTCCTTTAGAATTTGACCGGCCGTCATGTACACCAATGTTATTTAAAATCGCCAGACCTCGTGAAAGAGGAATGACCGTATCATCAAAAGAATAATCAACTCCGGTAAAAAGCAGTTTTAAACCGAACTGCTTCAGCGAAATATCGCCATTGTAGTCGAGATTTTTCATTGTACCGCTGATTTTCAGATCGCCGGTTGCTTTTCCACGCATATTACCAAAAACACTCTGCACAAACTGCTGCGTAAATGCAATATCAAAATCACGGAGTTCAGCTGTCAGATCAATCGTCGGCGTCGAGGTATTGTTGTTTACTGTTCCGGTAAGATTTAAATTATTATTCCCGATGACACCGGCGGAAGTCACTTTTACCTCAACATCATAAACATTGAGCGAAAAACTGTTAGTGGCAGAAATTGTGAGATCGCCCATGTCGTTTCCGTTCATCATAATATCGTCTACGGTAAGATCAACGAGTGGCTGAAGTGTATTCTTATCCATTTTGATCTTCAGATTTCCATTAGCCAGACCTTTGATCTGCATCGGATTTCCGCCAGACTGCATTTCCAGAAGTTTTTCTATGGCTAAATCTTTTACCTCAGCGTCAAGATAAAAATCTTTTGCCGATTTAAAAGTTGATTCGTTAATTGTAAGCGAACTGCTGTCAGAGTAAATTCTTAGATTTTTTATCTCAAAATCTGATGTTTTTTTACGGTAAATTATCTGATGATCGAGTTCGGGACTTGTGTCGACTGTCCATTTCACATCATTAAAAGAAACTTCCGTCGGCTCAAACCTGAATACAAAATCTCCCGCAGCATTGCTGCTTTGGTTCAGATTTATCGCATAGCTTTTCAGATTGTCATCCAGCTCATCTTCCGCACTACCGTGTTTGAATGTTGTTGCAATTTTGAGCGCGGTATTATTGTCATTCTTCCCTGTAAGCTGTACATCTTTAAGGATATTTTTATTGTAATTGATTCTTCCGATTTTCGCTAAAATCTGCTCATCGAGATTGGCGGTATTAATGCGAACCATCAGACTGTCAATCATGGCACTGTCGCGAATCACTTCCCTACTATTGATTTTATAAGCAGGATTTGCGCTGGCCAACGCTTTGTCTGCATCAGTGATTTCCTGCTCTTTCGTCATCACATATTTCAGCGATGCCGCATCCAGGTTAAGAATTAGATTATTTGAATTGCCGTCATACGATCCTTCAACCGTTGCGCCTTGAGGAAGTTTTAAATCCGGTAAAAAATAATTAACCAAACCCTGCTGTACATCAAAATTCATTGTAAAGCTCTGACCTCTATACAATGTTCTTGGCGGCGGGCCGACTAAAATTTTACTCAATCCGTTCTGTACCATATTGGCCAAATCAGCCAGATTATACTTGCCTGAAATCTTCCCGCTTACAGCGCCGGGAGCTATGACATCAATGGTTCTTTTGCCACCTTCTATAAAAGTTTTAAGCTTCGCAGACGGAATCGTGTATTTTTGAGTTGCCGTTGCAAAATTCAGATTGCTTGCATCAACATCCAGCGTCAAATCATTCAGCGTAGTCATCGCCAGTTTTCCGTTCACTTCGCCGCTTACGATCTGCTTGTCGCTTTTACCGGTGAAGTAGCTCATATTTAAATAAGAAACATTTGCATTGACGTCAGCTGAAATCCGCGATGTACTGAAATCAATCAGGCCTTTTACCGTTGCTTTTGCCTGCTCGTCATTTACGACGATCAAACCGTTGTATTTTTTATGATCAAGCAAACCGTCGAGCGTAATGTTGTTGATTTCTTTATTCATAATTGCGATGCTGGAAATCTGAGATTTCGTACTCAGCCGCATCGTATTGACATCGAAACTCTGCCCGTTCAGATTAAATTTACCTGAGATCAAACCGACTGCTTTATTTTTAGTGATCACCGAAGTATTCAGATCTTTTACTTCGGCATAGCCGACATATTTTGGAAGCGCAGTGCTGTAATCGGTTAAAGAAAAATCAGAAATTTTTGCCTGCCCAATTCCGGTCATCAGATTTCCTGATTTTACATAAACCTGCTTTGGTGTCACTCTTGCGGTACCGTTGTATTTTAATTTACCAAAATCATCCGCGAAGTTTTTCATTTTTGATGCGATAAAAGTCGGCATCATTTTTTTCAAATCTTTATACGTAAAATCGGCGGATAGACTGTTGGTTTCGATGTTAAAATTACCTTTAAGAAGATTGGTCATGCTCATCTTTCTGGTGGCAATATTCACGTCCGGATTTCTGATCAGGAAATTGTCTAGCGTAAATTTATTGAGCGGCCCATTCATCTTCCCCGAAATATTGAAAGGAATATAATTGTTCCAGTTGGTCACAAAATAGCTGATGTCGTAACCGCTGAGCTGACTTCCCAGCGCGAGATCCATATCCCAGCGCACGCGATCTGCAAAATCGGTCCATTTTCCATCATTCAGATTAAATTTAATATTTCCCTGAAGCAAAGAATGATCAGTGTTCAGCGTAAGATCTTTCAGAAATAGAAAATCTTTATTCATCGTAAGCTCCGTCGAAAAAGTTTCCACAAAATGCGATTTTCCCCAACGTTTGGTGACAAACGAGAAATTATTTATTTGGGCAAAAACATTAATGCCTTCTACTTTCACCTGCGGTGCACGGAGATTGACGTTGGTTGCTGTCAGCCATTTTCCTTTTTCGCCTGGAGAATTGAGATTAACGATAGAAACTTTAGAATCAATTAAATTCAATCGCGAATTAAGCTGAAAAGGCGGTTTATTCGGATCACTTTTTTTACCGCTATTGAACAAGTTGGTAAATCTGATGAAGTTTGAAATACTGTCGCCTTTATAGGTAATAACTTTAATGTCCGCATTTTTCAGCGTAAGACCGTTAAAACTTAGCGAGTTGTTTTTTTTGATATTTCCGGCAAGAGAAAGCCAGTCAGAATTGGCAATAAATTCTTTTACTTTAATGAATTCCAGACCTTTGTAGTCTTTTATTTTTAAACCTTTAATGGTAACGTCTCCGAAAAAATCCACTTCTACACTTTCGGTAGACATCTCCGCTTTGAAATCGCGGTTGACAATCTGAAGTGCCTGATCTGCGGCCCATCGTTTCGTAACAGGCAAATTAATGGCGATAAAAACCAAAACCACGATTGAGAGAACCGTCCAGAAAAGAATCAGCAGAAGTTTTGCCCACCAGGAATAGCTGGTGATATCTTTTGCGGCTTGCTTGCCAAATTCCTGCGCAGTATCTATCGGATGATTTATTGCATCTGAAGCAAGCTCAGAAGCTTCCTGCACCGTCTTTTGCACCTGATCTCCCAGATTCTTGGCGACCGATTTTTTATCTTCGTTCTCGTTATTATTCTCTAACTTTGCCATTACTATGAGTGACTCTATAATTTTAGGTATCGAGTCGTCGTGTGACGACACATCGGCAGCCATCATTAAAGGAAATTGTATTCTCTCAAACATCGCTGCCAACCAGGAAATTCACAAAGAATATGGTGGCGTGGTTCCCGAGCTTGCTTCAAGAGCGCATCAGCAGAACATCATCCCTGTTGTACAAAAATCCTTAACCAAAGCAAATATACAACAAAATGACATCGCTGCCATAGGATTTACGCGTGGTCCTGGTCTTTTGGGATCGCTTCTCGTAGGAACCTCTTTTGCTAAATCTCTGGCCATGAGCCTTAATGTTCCGCTAATCGAAGTAAACCATCTTCAGGCGCATATTCTTGCTCATTTTATCGACGATGCAAATCCTGAGCCGCCAACATTTCCGTTCCTTTGCCTCACAGTAAGTGGCGGTCACACGATGATTGTTTTGGTAAAAGATTATTTTGAAATGGAAATCATTGGAAAATCGATCGATGATGCTGCAGGCGAGGCTTTTGATAAAATCGGAAAAATAATGGATCTTGATTATCCTGCAGGACCGATTATCGACAGGCTTTCGAAAGACGGAGATCCCAACGCTTTTACATTTAATAAACCAAGGCTCGAAAGTTATGATTATTCTTTCAGCGGTATAAAAACATCGGTTCTGTATTTTATTCAGAAAGAAGTAAAGAAAAACCCGGATTTTATTAAAGAAAACCTCAATGATCTTTGTGCATCCGTGCAGAAAACCATCATTGATATTTTAATGATCAAACTGGAAAAAACTGCAAAAGATTTAAACATAAAAAATGTCGCCATTGCCGGTGGCGTTTCAGCAAATTCTGCACTGAGAAAAGCAATGCAGGATAATGAGAAGAAATTCGGATGGAATATTTTCATCCCAAAATTTGAATATACGACCGATAATGCGGCTATGATCGCAATGGTCGCAAAACTGAAGTTTGAGCGTAGTGAATTTACCGATTTGCGAACGACCGCAACTTCAAAATATGATTTGTAATGAAAATTTTACTGGAAGAAAAAGTGCTGGGAAAGCAGTCGAAAAAAAACTCAAAATACTACTGGGTTCTGGAAACCATCACCGGAAAAAATGAAGTTTCTGAAAATTCTGAGGACGAAGATTATCAGATGATCTGCGCCGACGAAGGCTATATTCAGAATATAAAAGAGGAAATTATCTCGACCATAAACGGTGAAAATGTTTTCAGTTTTGAATATGAGCCGAAAGAAGGCGATTTTCTATCAATCAAAAACAATCTCAGAAAAAACGAATATCTCTATCTGATTTTCATGAATAATGTCTGGATTGAAGAAATTTATGCGTGTTCGTACCGCGACTGCGAAGGCGATATTTACGAAACCATCAAAACCGGCGTTGCCTTTTTGAGCGATAACGAAATTTCTTTTTAAGTTTTAATAAGTTTGAAAAGATTTTAAATAAATTTTTAGATGAAACTTTTTTTTGGCCAAATAAACGGCGAAACGGCGATTATTAATGATGAAGAGCAGCAGCACATCATCAAAGTGTTGCGGATGAAAAATGGCGAAGATATTCATGTGACCGATGGCAAAGGAAATCTCGCTTTTGGAAAGCTGAGTATTGAAGGCAAAAAAGCCAATATTGAAGTTTTAGAATTGAAAACTGACACTCCGGATTTCAGTCCGAAACTTCACATCGCGATCGCTCCGACAAAAAATATTGACCGCATCGAGTTTTTTGTAGAAAAAGCCGTAGAAATGGGGATTTCAGAGATCACAATTCTCCAGACAGAAAAAACCGAGCGCAAAAATATCAACATCGACAAAATCAGAAAACAAGCTGTTGCCGCGTCTAAGCAAAGTCTGCGGTTTCATTTTCCAGTCATTAATGATTTGATTAAATTACCCGAATTTCTAAAAAATATCAATCCAGAAAATACTTTCGTGGCACACTGTAACGAAAATTTAGAAAGAATCAATTTGAATGAAATTCCAAAACTGGAAAATTATACTTTTCTGATTGGTCCGGAAGGCGATTTTTCTGATAAAGAAATTATGTTTCTATCCGAAAAAGGCATTAAAGCTGTATCGCTTGGAAATCAGCGCTTAAGAACGGAAACAGCCGGCGTTTTTGTCGCAGCCTGGAATTATAGTAAGATGATTTTTTAGAAACTCAGCTGATGATCGCGCAGATATTTATCCAAAATCTGCTCACCGCTTTTTATCGAATTTACCGCCCAGCGAATCTTCATTTTTAAAAGCTTTTCGTCATCAAGTTTGTAGCCGATTCCTGATTTTATCAGCTTTTGCTTTAAATCGTACAAACAGATCGAAGCTGCCACAGAAACATTAAAACTTCTTGTAAAACCATGCATTGGAATTGCCAGCGCTTCATCTGCAAAATCTAAAATTTCCTGGCTTACACCTTCTTTTTCCGTACCGAAAACGAGCGCCATAGGTTTTGTAATTTCGTAATCTGGCAACATTTTCGCATTTACTTCCAGCGAAACTGCAACGATTTTATATCCTCGGTCCCGAATTTTCTGCAAAGAATCCAGATTGCGTGGCATTTTTTCGACTTCTACCCAAGTGTCGGCACCTTTGGTGACTTTTAAATTGGGTTCAAAATTATTTTCTTCCTGAAGCGCCACAACTTTGTGAAAAGCAAATGCTTCCGCAGACCTCATAATCGCCGCGGCATTCCGGAACTGGTACACATCTTCTAAAACCGGAAGCACAAAATCTGAACTTTCGACCGAGTAATGTTCGATTTTAGAAAAGCGCTCGTCGCTCAGAAACTGCCGTAGATAGTCATAAATCTGCTGATCTTTCATGCGACAAAAATACTGATTTTAAAGGCGGTTGTTAATGGAATTATTAGATGAATAATTAAATTTAGACGCGAGCGAAGCGAGCGCCAAAAAGTGTTGAAAGGTTTTCTGTTTTTCAATTTCCTAAAAGTAATTAAAAAAACAAACTTTATGAAAAGACAGAAATGTGATCCAGCTTATAGAACTTCTTTTTGAGGAGCGAAGCGGAGCAAGAAAGTAAAAGTGGAAGATATAAATGAGAGAAAAGCGAACGCTTTTATCGAAATTTACGAAAGCAGTTCATGGCGCCCAAAAAATATCAGCCTTGCCGTTTTCTTTAAAAAATGTAATTTTGACCGCATGAAGCGAAAAGTATTGTTGATCTACACCGGCGGGACCATTGGGATGGAAAAAGATTACGAAACCGGAAGCCTTCGTGCTTTCGATTTCGGAAACATTTTTGAGAAAATGCCGGAGATGAATCTGATGGAATGTGAGGTTTTTGTGCATTCTTTCACCGTTCCGATGGATTCTTCTGATATGGGACCGATGGAATGGAAAATGATTGCCGAACTGATCTTTGAAAATTATAAAAAGTACGACGGATTTCTGATTCTGCATGGGACGGACACGATGTCGTATTCGGCATCAGCATTGAGTTTTATGCTGAAAGGCTTACAAAAACCGGTAATTTTCACTGGTTCTCAGCTTCCAATTGGCGATCTGCGGACGGATGCAAAAGAAAATCTTCTGACAAGTCTTTATTACGCCAGCCTCTATGAAAATGATGAAGCTGTTGTACAGGAAGTGGCGATTTATTTTGAGTACAAACTTTTCCGTGGAAACCGTACGTTGAAGTATTCTGCGGAGTATTTTGACGCATACGACAGTCCGAATTTCCCGATTTTAGGACAATCTGGAGTTCATTTAAAAATTGAAAAAGAACATTTATTCCGTCCAGATTCTGGGCTGGAGTTTTCTATTGATACACATATTTCTGAGGAAGTTTTGTTCTGGCGAATTTTCCCGGGTATGAAACTGAGTTTTCTGGAAAATCTTTCAGAAGTAAAAGTTCTGATTTTGCAGGTTTTCGGTTCGGGAACGATCTTCAGCACGAATGAAACTTTAGAAATTTTAAAAAAGATCCGCGAAAAGGGAATTGAAATTGTCGTTGTAAGTCAGTGTATTTCTGGCGGAATTTCTTTCGGAAAATACGAAAACAGCAATGTTTTCGGGAAAATCGGATCAATAAGTGGAAGAGATATTACCGCCGAATCAGCAATTACCAAAGCAATGCATCTTACCGGAAACAAAAATTACACTTCAAGCTTTGCCGAAAGCTTCACGAAAAATATTTGCGGCGAAATTAGCGTCGATTTATAAATCGGGGTCTTGGATATTCCGCAAAAAAGTCTATTTTTGCAGTCTTCAATTTAGAGAGGTGTCCGAGTGGTTGAAGGAGCTACCCTGGAAAGGTAGTATGCGGGTAACTGTATCGAGGGTTCGAATCCCTTCCTCTCTGCAAAAAAAAGCCAGATCTCAAATCTGACTTTTTCAGTAAAAATTATATTCAATTTTAAATAAGAATCCTTAGTTGAGAACCGTTAGGTAATTTCGGTTTTGCAGATGAACTTTTATCAGCGATTTAGATTTCAGTTCGCAATACAGACTTTCTTCAAAAGCATTCATTGACTGCATTTTAAAGTCGATAAAATCAGCAATTTTAGCTGCAGATGAATAGAAACTTCTATACAGACTGATATCTACCGTATTTCCGAATTTTGGTAAAAAAGCGTGTAAAAATGGTAAGGTTTTTTGATGTTTATGAAAATCGATACAAAATCCATTTGACTCTTTCATCGTAATGATATCGCGATCGTTAATGTAATCCAGAATACTTTCATTCTCTTTCATCGTAACATCATTTTTCTGGAAGTACAGATGAATTTTATCCAAAACGACCTGTGCATATTCCATCATCGTAATAGTTCTCACCTCAGAAACAATAGGAATTTTCGTTTTCGTCGTTCCGTTTTCGTTAAATGCAATCCCAAAATTTCCGCTGTTTGCAAAAAAGCAGTTTTTTACTTCTATAAAATCATTGATTTGTAAAGCGTCAGTTTTGTCATTGTATGAAATGTATGGCTTGTATAAGTCAGAAATGTTTTTTAAAAAATCCTGTTCAGAGGTATTATAATGTTCTTCAAACCACTGCTCCAAAAGATTGTAGTAGTTTTTTTCAAATTCTGTATAACTTAAATAAAATGGTGTTTTCATAGCTTTAAATTTTGTTACCCCAAAGCTATCGTTGTAATGCGACAAAACTTGACGTGTTATTTTACTATTAATTAATAAATAATAAAAAACTGTACCAAAAAAAATAAGCAGCTCTATAAAAGAGCTGTTTAACATAATTTTATGGTATACGAATCTATTTCCAGCCGCCGCCAAGACCTTTATAGATATCGACTATCGTTGTCAGCTGTTTCTGCTTCGCTTCAATAAGTTCCATTTTTGCATCCAATGCATCGCGCTGATTCAATAAAACTTCGATGTAATCTGCACGTGAATTTCGGAAAAGCTGGTTTGCAATATCAATTGACTGATCCAAAGCTTTAGATTCCTGCGATTTCAACTCGTAATATTTATCAATATTTTTCACCTTCGACATCAGATTGGCAATATCCAGATACGCATTCAAAATTGTTTTATCATATTCATACAAAGCCTGAATCTGCTTCGCATCGGCGGTTGCAAAATTTGCTTTGATCGCACTTTTATTGATCAGCGGACCGGCGAGTTCTCCGGCAAGATTATAGGCAATCGACTCTGGAAGTTTTACTAAATATGAAGGTTTAAAAGCTTCCAAACCTAAAGTCGCAGAAATTTCCAGATTTGGATAAAACTCTTTTCTCGCTGCTTCAACATCTAATTTTGCTGATTTTAATTCAAATTCTGCCTCCTTAATGTCAGGTCTGTTAGAAAGCAGCTGCGCGGGAATTCCCGTGTAAACGGTTTGCGGAATCATTGCCATGAAACTTTCTTTCGTACGCACAATCGGCTGCGGATATCGGCCACAAAGCGCATTAATCTCGTTTTCTTTCTCGGTTATTTCCTGACGAACCGTGTATTCTCTCGCTTTTGACTTCGCCAGTTCAGCTTCAAACTTTTTCACAGCAAGTTCTGTCGCAGCTGCTGCCTGTTTCTGAATTCTTGAAATATCTAAGGCTTTCTGCTGCAGCGTCGTATATTGCTGAATAATGTCAAGCTCATTATCAAGCGCCAAAAGTTCGTAATAATTATTAGCTACTTCTTCAATAAGGTTGGTCAGAACAAAATTTTTCCCTTCCACCGTCGACAGATAATGCGCTACGGCAGCATCTTTCTCATTTCTGAGTTTTTTCCAGATGTCGATTTCCCAGTTTGCAGTCAAACCACCACCAAAATTCATCAGAGGATCCGGGATAGGTTTTCCTGGTTCAATATCGGTCGTTGCATCGCCGGCACCTTCGCTGGTATATCTTCCGGGTTTATTAACGCCGGTTCCCAATCCTGCACGAACTTCAGGTGAAAGTTTTCCTTTTTTAGCAATCACTCCGCTGCGGGCAATTTCAATATCCTGTAGCGTGATCATTAAATCCTGATTGTTTTTTAATGAAGTTTCGATTAAAACTACCAGATTCGGATCGGTAAAAAACTGTCTCCAGGGCGTTGTCCCCGAATTGTTATTGGCATCCGCATCATTTTCCTGTGTGAAATTCTGCGGAACATTTTCTTTCACTTCGTCTTTGATCACCGTTGCCATCGGCGCTTTGCAGCTTGCCAAAGCCAGGGAAACGGCTGCAGCAGCTAAAAATTTACTATAAATCTTCATGTTTATCATCGTGTTGGTAAGGTTCTGTTTGTTCTGTAAGCGGGTTTTCCTCTTCGTACTTTGAAAGTCTCGATTTCTCTGCAATTCTTCCGAAAATATAATACAAGCCAGGAATGATCATCAGACCGAAAACGGTTCCGATTAACATACCGCCGGCCGCTGCGGTTCCGATGGTACGGTTTCCTGTTGCGCCCGGACCGGTTGCAATTACCAAAGGAATCAACCCTGCGATGAATGCAAATGAAGTCATCAAAATCGGTCTGAAACGGATGGAGGCACCTTCAATCGCAGCCTTTGCGACAGAAACTCCTTCAGCCTTCCTCTGCACGGCAAACTCAATAATCAAAACGGCATTTTTACCTAGAAGACCGATGAGCATTACCATCGCTACCTGCGCGTAAATATTATTTTCTAAGCCTAAAAGTTTCAGACATAAAAACGCTCCGAAAATCCCGGTTGGCAGCGATAAAATCACAGGTAAAGGCAAAATGAAACTTTCATACTGCGCCGAAAGGATCAGATAAACGAATCCCAGACACACAAGGAAAATAAAGACTGCTTCGTTTCCGCGGCTTACTTCATCTTTAGAAATCCCGGCCCAGTCAATACCAAAACCTCTCGGTAATGTTTTATCTGCAACTTCCTGAATGGCTTTAATAGCCTGACCCGAACTGTAACCCGGCGCTGGTGTTCCGCTCACCTCAGAAGAATTGTACATATTGTGACGGGTGATTTCCGAGAGACCATACACTTTTTCCATGTGCATAAAATCTGAATACGGTACCATTTCGTCTTTATCATTTTTCACATAAAGCTTCATCAAATCACTCGGCAACGCGCGATATTGTGGGCCAGCCTGAACGATTACCTTATACGGCCTGTCGAAACGGATGAAACTGGTTTCGTAGTTTGAACCGATTAAAGTCGAAAGGTTATCCATCGCTTTTTCGATGGTAACGCCTTTCTGCTCGGCCAGATCATTATCAACTTTAAGCATATACTGCGGGAAACTCGCCGAGTAAAATGTAAATGCAGAGCCGAGTTCAGGACGTTTTTTAAGTTCGCGGACAAAATCTGTACTCACTTTTTCCATTTTCTGATAATCGCCGCTTCCCGCTTTATCCAAAAGCCGGAGCTCAAAACCACCTGCGGCTCCATAACCCGGAATTGACGGCGGCTGGAAGAATTCGATATTCGCACCCGGAATATTTTTGGCTTTCTGTTCCAGTTTTTCAATGATCTCAGCCGCAGACTCTTTTCGGTCGCTCCAGTCTTTAAGGTTGATAAGACACGTTCCCGAGTTTGATCCTGTACCTTCGGTAAGAATTTCGTAACCTGCAAGCGAAGAAACTGACTGTACGCCATCGATGTCTTCAGATTCTCTCAGAAGTTCTTTTGCAATCTGATTTGTTCTTTCTAAAGTCGAGCCTGGCGGCGTCTGAATAATCGCGTAAATCATTCCCTGATCTTCACTCGGAATGAAACCTGACGGAATGCTGTTGCTTAAGAAAAATGCGCCAGCACAGAATAGAGCAAGCAAAGGCAGCGTGACCATTTTTCGTGTTACTGTTTTATTCAGCAAACGCTCGTATTTTCCCTGTCCTTTATTAAAAAGTGCATTAAATTTATCAAGGAAAACAGTAATCGGCGTTTTCTTTTTTGGTTTTCCGTGGGTGTTTTTTAAAATTAAAGCACATAAAGCCGGCGTTAAAGTTAAAGCAACAACTCCGGAAAGCATGATCGAGGAAACCATAGTGATCGAAAACTGACGGTAAAAAACGCCCACCGGACCAGACATAAATGCCACCGGAATAAATACCGCTGCCATTACCAAAGTAATCGCGATAATTGCACCGCTGATCTCGTGCATCGCTTCCTCAGTGGCTTTTAACGGAGAAAGATTTTTCTCTTCCATCTTCGCGTGGACAGCTTCAATCACCACAATCGCGTCATCGACGACGACCCCAATTGCCATGACCAAGGCAAAAAGCGAAATCATATTTAAAGTAATCCCAAATGCCGACATGATAGCAAAAGTTCCTACCAAAGAAACCGGAACAGCCAGCGCAGGAATTAAGGTTGATCGCCAGTCGCCAAGGAAAAGGAAAACCACGATCGCTACGAGAATAAATGCCTCAAATAAAGTGTGCACTACTTTTTCGATCGATGCATCTAAGAATCGCGAAACATCATAACTGATGTCGTAATGCATTCCTTTCGGAAAATTATTTTTCTCCAGATCAGCCATCAGCGCCTTTACGTTTTTGATAACATCGCTGGCGTTTGAGCCGTAGGACTGCTTTACCGTAATCGCGGCAGAAGGTTTTCCGTTTAGTGTAGAATAAATATCGTACATCGAACTTCCAAACTCGATATCTGCAACATCTTTCAGACGTACAAATTCGCCATCAGGTTTAGATTTAAGGATGATATTTCCGTAATCTTTTTCGTTGTTGTAACGACCGGGATATTTAAGAATATATTCGAAGGACTGCGATCTTTTCCCCGAACTTTCACCCGTTTTTCCCGGCGAAGCTTCCAAACTCTGCTCGTTTAAAGATTCCATCACTTCGTCTGCTGAAATATCATAAGCCGTCATGCGGTCAGGTTTCAGCCAGATTCTCATCGCATATTCACGTGTTCCCAAAATATCGGCAAAACCAACTCCACCGACACGGCGAAGTTCAGACATCACGTTGATATCCGCATAGTTAAAAAGAAATTTCTGGTCAGCCTTCGGATCGTCACTGTACAAATTGATGTACATTAACATATTCGGTTCTTCACGCGTGATTTTTACACCTTCACGCACGACAAGCGGCGGAAGTTTATTTACAACAGACGAAACTCTGTTTTGAACATTTACTGCTGCTACATTCGGATCTGTTCCCAAATCAAAAACCACCTGAATAGATGCTTCACCATCATTACCGGCATCCGAAGTCATATACTTCATTCCAGGCAAACCGTTTAATCCTCTTTCCAGAGGAATCACTACCGATTTGATGAGCAACTCGTTATTTGCTCCCGGATAATCGGCGGTGATATTTACTTTCGGTGGTGAGATCGCAGGAAACTGCGTTACGGGCAATTTTACCAGCGATAAAATGCCGAGAAAAACAATAATCAGCGAGATTACAATCGACAGAACGGGTCTGCGTATAAATTTTTTAAACATAATCTACTACTCTGCTTTTAATTTCAAAGACTGAAGAACTTTCTTCGGATCCTGATATTTTACCTGAACTTTTTGATCGTCTTTTACTTTCTGCACACCTTCCAGCAAAATTCTATCGTTTGCCGAAATTCCTGAAGCAACTACGTAAACATCCGGCAACTCGTACGCAATTTTGATATTTTTTGATCTTGCCACACCGTCTTTTCCAATCACGAAAACATATTTCTGATCCTGAATTTCATACGTTGCTTTCTGTGGAATGATGAGCGCTTTATTTAAAGGTAAAGTCATGCGAACTTTTCCGGTTTCGCCGTTTCTGAGAAGACGGTCAACATTCGGAAATTTAGCACGGAATGCGATATTTCCGGTTTCATTATCAAATTCACCTTCAATGGTTTGAATCACACCTTGCTGCGGAAAGCTTTCGCCATTTGCCATAATCAGTGAGACCTGATTATTGCCACGATCTGCCGCATGCATTTGATAACTTAAATATTCAGGCTCAGAAACATTAAAATAACTGTACATCGCGGTGTTGTCTGAAAGCGAAGTCAAAAGATCACCTTCATCAATAAGACTTCCCAGTTTCAAAGGAATTCTGTTGATCATTCCGGAAAACGGCGCTTTAATATCAGTAAATGACAAGTGAATCTGAGCCAGTTTCATCTCGGCATTTGCAGCATCAAGTTTTGCTTTTGCCATCGATCTTTCATTTTTAGATACAATGTTGTTGTTGGAAAGCGTGGTGGCATTTTTCAGTTCAATATTCGCCTGTTCAACTTCAGCTCTCGCTTTCATCAATTCTGCCTGATACAATTGCGGCATAATTCGGAAAAGGGTTTGTCCGGCTTTCACATATTGACCTTCATCCACATATATTTTTTCGAGGAACCCTTTTTCCTGCGCGCGGATTTCAATATTTTTTACAGACTGAATTTGGGCTACGTAATCTTTGTTGATAATCGTATCCATCACCACAGGCGTGGTCACAGGATATACAGTTTGCTCTTCTTTTTCTGCCTTTTCTTTGTTGCAGCTGTAAAGGAAAGCCATTGTGCAAAAAACAGCACAGGTAACAACTCGTTTAATCATGAGGAGTGTATAATTTCGTTAAAATAGTTTGAAGACTTGAGAATTGGGCTGTTACCTAAAATAAGATGCACAGCAAAATGCTTTCAGGAAAATTCTGAAAGAGTAGAAAGAATTAAAATTCTAAACTCTGATAGAGCGGATGAAAATGAATTTTTTTACAGAATATAAAAGCGAAAAAGCGCTGTAGAATTGATTTGCGCTTTGCTGTACTGCAAAAATAAAAGAGTAAAGAAGACCAAAAACTGTTGCGAAAACAGCCAGTTCTTCGATAGAATCAGCGATCTGAAAGCTGTCTTCTTCCAGTTCGATAAGTGAAGAACTTCCTGTGGAAGCCGCCGAAGCAGTGAGTTTCGCAGAATTGTTTGCGCCTGCTCCCGAAGTTTTTGGAAGACTGTGCGAGACTTTCCCCTGAAAATTTTTGTCGACTGTTTTCACATTCAGTTTACTCTCTACTACGAATAGCAGAAAGAGAACGGAAAAAAAGTAAACAACGTAATTCTTCATTTGATGGGACAAAGGTAAGTCTTGCCATTAAGCTTTGAAAAAGGATTAACAAAGTTTAACTCTAATTTAAAATGAATAAAGACAGTTTTTGGAATAAGAATATCATTATGATAAAATGAATCGATATATTAAATTTTGAATAATTAATAATAATTTATAAAATTTTAACATTTTTTAATCAAAATACTGTAACTTTACCGCACCAAAATAAACCGCTTAAAAAACACTAAAATGAAAAATTCATTCCTTCTCGCAGTATTCTGTCTTATAACACTGCAATGCACCCATTCTACTCAGGAAAGCCCGGCTGAAAATATTCAAAAAACTCAAACTGCCAAACCAAAAATTGCTGCTGAAGTTTTTCAGGATGACTTTGGAGATAAACTTGAAGTGTATCGTGACGAAAACGAAAAAAAACTGAGCGTAAAATTTGGCGGTAAAGTGTACGACCTAAAAAAAGAGTTTGAGAGTGCTAGCTTTTCCACCAGTGATAACGTCTATCAGTTTACAGAAACGAAACGCGAGATCACTTTTATGAAAAAAAACATTGGAATGGTGTTATTTCACGGGAAGAAAAATGCTGCTTATAACAAAATTGCAGCCCAATAATTTTTAATGCTTAAATCTTTCTAAAGATACTTCTGAAGGTAAATCGAGACCGTTTTCTAAATGATTATAAAGGATTTTTGAAAAATAACATCCGTTTAAAATTCCGCGTGCCCCCAAACCATTAAAAACTGCGAGATTTAAAAACTTTGAATGTCTTCCGATAATCGGACGCCTGTCTTTCACCGTTGGGCGAAATCCTACCTTCACATCTACAATCTCAAAAGAATGCGGATAAATTTCTTTCAGACCGTTTAATAACTGTAAAACCGCTGCCTCATCAACATTTGGATCTGCGGCATCTCGATCATATGTTCCTCCATAGAAATACAGATCATCTTTCAGCTGGAAAAAGAAATGCTTTTTCTTAAAAGTAAAATGCTCATCCAGAGGTTTGCTCAGGCAAACTTTTATATGATGACCTTTGTTTGCCTGCACCGGAATTTCACTGAAGAATGGATTGTTTATTACAGACATTCCTTCACAGAAAACAATTTTTGAATAATGATATTTTTTGTATGTTGATTCGGTCGGATTCATTTGAGAATAATCGAATCTATCTCTGATTAAGTTACCAGCATTTTCATGATAACGATGTAAATCTCGGAAAAAGTCACTCACATTCAGACGACCGGACTGTATTACTTCTCCACTCTGATAGGGATTAGTGATATCATCAAAACTTCTAAAAATACAATTTAAAAAAGCTTTCAAATCTTCATGAAGCGCTTTTTTAAGCCAAATGCTTTTTTCGTTTTCATCATGAAATATCCGATGAACCTTCTCATTGATAAAATAGTTCTTTCCAGTATATAACGCGATTTCAGATAAAACGAATTGAAGGTCACCAATCTGTTCCTGAGCTTTCCAGAAAGTTGTAAATTTCTTTAAAACAACAGGATTTATAATTCCTGCAGAAACTTGTGAAGCACTTTTCTTGGCTTCAGAAAAGATCCTGAAACTTTTATTGCGCTGAAGGAGTTGATGAGCAAAAAACATTGCAGCATAGCCATCTCCTACGATAATATAATCTATATCTTCCAATTTACGAATAAAAAAACCTGAGTAAAAATACTCAGGTTTTTGTTAAATATCAAGTGAAAATTAATAATTCCACATATCGTTTTCCATCTGAAGAATTTCAGCTTTGATACGGTCACTTTCTTCAATCTGCTCTTCAGCATTTCTTGGAATGTAATCTTTAATCAAACCGTCACCTGTACCGTTTGATGACTTGTAAATCACAGAAGTAAATCTTCTGGCATTGATTAGATCATCAAATGAAAGGTCTGCAGAAGAATTATTTTTATTAAATACATAGTTGTTTGCTAAAATATCTCTCGCCTTCGGATAATAAACCCAGAAAAGATCAACTAAATCATTAGCTCCTTCCATCAAGTTTCCGTTAGCATCCAATCTGTTCAAAGAAGATGGATCTGGTCCTAACGCTGCTATACCTAGAGGTCGATATTTCATCTGACCATCTCTCTTATCAATATACCACATACCGAACATCTTCAATGCTTTTACTTTGTCTGTCGTAGTGACAATTTTGTCGGTAAGTCTTGTTTTTTCTTCTTCTGTCAGTTGACGACCTGTATTTAGAATTTCGATAGCTCCATCATCCATTCTTATACTCTCCAGTTTTTTACGAATACCTTCTGGTGTCGATTTAGTTGAAAAGTCTTCGTCTTCGTAAACTTCTTCAATTTTACCTTCTAATGCAGCATCCAGTAAAATAGAATACAGAGATCTGGTTGTTTTAGACTGCAAACCATTGGGATTATCATAATAAAACGGTTGGTTTATTTTATCATTAAGATCTATAATCTCCCAAACAAACATACTTTTTAATACATCTTTGTCATCTACAAAGCCATATTCTAGTGGGGTTACTTTATTACTAATTACAGTATCACCAACTTTTCTCATGTTTTCAGCTCTCATTTGTCTGAATTCTTCTGGTGAAGAAGCATTTAAGATTGTTTGAGACAGGGCAAAACCTGAAACCAAAACTAATGCACTACTAATATATTTTTTCATAATAAATGCTTTTAATTATTGAACATTAATTGTCACTGGCGAAAGTTCCTTTAACATCTGATTTCCAAGTCCTGTTGCAGTAACTTTAATATCATAAATCTGAACCACATCTCCAGGTCTAAGATTTTTAATTAACCCTTCAGCAGAAGATAATGAATTGCCTTGAATCATAGTTCCTGCTCTTCCAGGTAGTTTTAAAATAAAGCTATTAACTGTAAATGATACAGGGAAGTCGAAATCTGGTAAAGCTGCAGTTACAATCTGGTTACCAATTGAACTAGCTGGCATAAAGTTCACACTTTTACCTCTAATCTGCCCTTGTGGTTTAGGAATACCTTTAATTCTGTATTCAAATACTTCAGAAACAGTTTTACCCGTTGGATCTGTACCTGATAGTGTTAATTTGACTGTAGTTCCAGTAGTAGGAATAACATTCCATTTTCCTTTACCCGTATTCTTAACAACAGCACCCGGAGCGGAAAGTGAAAGTTTAGCATTATCAGCACCAAGGATAGATCCAGTAACTGGGTTTTCTAAACCTCTGTACATCACGTTCATCTTATCAGCTGAAAGTAATAGACCTTTTTCTAATTTCACCTGCTGAGGTCCTGCGATCACATTATACGTATGTGTGAAAGGGAATTGCTGCGCTTTTCCTGTTGCATCAGTTAAAGTAATATTTCCACTGATAGTTCTTTCACCCAAACCACCTGTATTTAACGGAAGATAACCTTTACCGTTTTCAGTTCTGCTTACACCGCTAATTGCAATTTTATTACTGTTGGAATATGTTCCTAACATTACAACAGCTTCTGCCTGCTTACCAGACTGAATGTCTGAAGGAGCAGAAACAATCGCTTCATACTGATTAAACTTAATGCTTGCATCAACTTTTTCCTGAAGCATCAAAGCTAAAGCATCAGATTGAATGTTTCTGGCATCGTTCTGAATAATTCCAAGATTTGAAATCGCTGCAATCAAAGGCTGATTGTAGAATTTATTCTGGAACCATGTTTTACCGTTTGGAGATTTTCCATTAGCATAGCCGGTAATCAAAGATTTATTGGCTCTTTCAACCAATTTAAGCAATTGTGGATTAGCTCCGAATGTATTTACAATATACGCACGAACATCGTCCATTTTTCTTTTCAGTTCGTCAGCGTTTTTAGAAACTTTAGTTTCATCGCCATCGTTAAAGAAATAAGCAGTTGTCGCTTCATTGTTATTTAAAGCTGCAAAATTCTCGCTTACTTCAGCTTTTTTCCCGGTTTTAGGATCAATATCTTTAAACTCTGACTGCTTTTTAAGTGTCGTTTTGATTTGTTCTGCTGATGCTACCAAAACGTTGATCTTATCTCTCATTACTTTGTACTGCTCCCAAGGCTGAGCATAAGTATCCGGTACCTGCTGAGCTTTTGCTTCCAAAGTTTTTTCGAAAATATCTTCATTTTTTTGCTCTGTAAGAAAACGTGTTTCGTTCAAAGCTGTTGTAGAATCGTAATATGATCTGATGATTTCAACATCGATGTTTAGGGCCATCATCGCAATGAACACCAGATACATCAGGTTGATCATCTTTTGACGAGGCGTCTGTTTTCCTTTTGCCATTATTCTCTTTTCTTTATATACGTTTATTAATGGATAGGATTACGATTTCATTGCAGTTAACATACCACCATAAACTCTGTTTAAGCTGTTCAAGTTTGTGGTAAGACCTTGCAATTCTTGGTTGAATTTTTCTGAATGTTCAGCAGATTTCTGCATATCATCAACGTACTTCTTAGCAAAATCTGACTGTCTTTTGCCGTTCTCAAGCTGCATTGCATAAAGAGCATTCATGCTTTCCATATGCGAAGCTGCTTTGTTTAGTTGATCGTTATATTTGTGAGTAGATGCAGAAACGTCTACCGTTTGGTTGATTTGATCTACAGAGTTTGAGAATTTATCGATTCCTGTTCTTAATCTGTCGAATAACTGCACATCAAGTTTTGCATCCTGAAGCATTTTATCCAGTTTAGAAGAAAGAGAATTTTCAAGCTCAGCAAACTGTGCGTTCATATTCTTTCCTGTAACATTTGAGTGCAGCGGATTTGGATTGGCATTCTTATCCAAAAGTTCCGGATACACATTTTCCCAGTGGTAAGACTCTTCAGCTGCTGGAGGGTCAAACGCGAAAATAATAAAGATAATAGCCTCTGTAACCAAACCTACTGTAAGCGCAAGGTTACCATTGATAGGGCCAAATGTAATGTGCGTAATTTTAAGCCAAGCTCCAAGAATTACGATTGCTGCACCGAATGAATAGAAGAAGTTCATCCATGCATCTTTAGTCTTAAACATATAATTTAGTTTTTTTAAATATTAAAGTGAAAATTGAAATTGATAAAAAGAATGCAGGTTATCTGTTAACTCTCTTAGCTTTTACTGCAGCATCCGGAATGTCTTGAACCGTTCTGAAACCGATATAGCTTCTTGCAGAATCTTTTCTTTCCCAGTCTCTAGAGCCAGACATTAGCATATATCCAACATCTTTCCAAGAGCCGCCACGTACACCTTTTCTTGTATCTATCTTATCTTTAGTTGACGGATTCAAAGTTGAGGTAAATCCGTAAGAAGAATTGCTATATCCACTTTCTGTCCATTCTGAAACGTTTCCGGCCATATCAAATAAACCGTAACCATTCTTTTTGAATTTTTTTACTGGAGCTGTGTAAACGTAAGTACCTTTCACATCATCTTCCATATAATTACCTCTTTTTGGCTTAAAGTTTGCCAGATAACAGCCTCTGTCATCCATCAAACCAGGTCCACCCCAAGGATAAGGTGCATTTTGCATGCCTCCTCTTGCCGCATATTCCCATTCGATCTCAGTAGGAAGACGGAAAGACATTGGTCTTTGCTTTCTTCTTTTTAAACTTTCGTTATAGTCTGATTTTAACTTAGATCTGAAATAACAGTAAGCTCTAGCCTGATCCCAGGTAACTCCTACCACAGGATAATCTTTGTAAGCTTTGTGCCAGAAATACTGCTCGAACAAAGGCTCATTATATGCAAAGTGGAAATCTTTTACCCAAACTGTCGTATCAGGATAAATTGCGATGCTTTCACTTTTAAGGTAATTTACACCTCTTTCGTTATCAGCGATTGCAGCGTCCATATCTCCCCACTGATATGTATATTTTAATTTACTAACATCTAGAATTCTTTCACTACCCACTCTTGAAGAAGCCGGAAGATACATTGATTCTAAAACCTCAGCATATTCTACATCCGGGTATTTTGAAGTATTCCAGTGCAAAGGAATTTTCCAGTCTAATCTTTTTGATGCATCAAAACCATCTCCACCACCTTGCGCTTCAAGATATTCCTGGTAAGGTGTAAGATTTTCTTCTTTCTTAGCAAGATAAGCATAGTCACCGATGCTCTGTCCTTTGCCACCGCCTTCACCACCTTCTCCGGCAGCTTCAGCAAGCATAGTTCTTGCGATAGAATCTCTTACGTAATTAATGAATACACGATACTCCGCGTTTGTAGTTTCAGCTTCATCCATAAAGAATGAATTTACCGTAACAGTGGTAGCAGGTGCTTTTTCAGGATTGTTGGTAGGATCCCAATCAGTCATACCCGCAACGAAAGATCCCGCAGGAATAGCTACCATACCAAACGGTCTTTCAGCTACAAATGATTTTGTTTTTTCTCTCGGTATCAACTCTCCTTTTGTTCCGGGCTTCCCAACAGAAGAAGATCCACCACCTGAACAAGATACTGATGCTACTGATGCAGACAATAATAAAAGAAATATCCTTTTCATGTTAATTTTTATAATTAAGCCGTAAATATATAATTTTTTTAAGAAACTTTTAAGGTTTTTTTCTAATTAACGAAAAAAACCTGAATTTATTTTATTTGTAAAAAATCTCTACTCTACCGTGACAGATTTTGCAAGATTTCTCGGCTGGTCAACGTTTGCACCTCTGTAAACCGCAATATAATAGGCAAGTAACTGCAATGGCACAGATGCAACGATTGGAGAAAAACATTCGGAAGTTTCAGGGATTTCGATAACATAGTCTGCCATTTCACTCACCTGCTTATCACCTTTGTTTACAACGGCGATTAATTTTCCTTTACGTGCCTTGATTTCCTGCACATTACTTACAATTTTATCATAATGACCTTTTTTAGGAGCGATAATTACGATCGGCATATTCTCATCGATTAATGCGATCGGTCCATGCTTCATTTCTGCCGCAGGATAGCCTTCTGCGTGGATGTAAGAAATTTCTTTCAACTTTAAAGCACCCTCCAAAGCCGCCGGATAATTACAGCCTCTTCCTAAATAAAGGAAATTTGTTGCATTGATAAAATCCTTCGCAATTTCCTGAGTAAGTTCGTGTGTCGATTCCAAAACATCTTCAATCTTCTTAGGAATTGCATTAAGCTCAGCAATCAGATTCATAAACTCAGCATTCCCAAGATTACCGTTATGTTTCCCCAGTTTTAAAGCAATTAAAGAAAGAATGGTTAGCTGAGCAGTGAAAGCTTTTGTAGAAGCTACTCCGATTTCCGGACCCGCATGAGTGTAAGAACCGGCATCTGTGATACGTGCTATAGAAGAATCTACTACGTTGCAAATACCATATATAAATGCACCTTTTTCCTTAGCTAACTTTAAAGCTGCCATTGTGTCTGCAGTTTCTCCAGATTGGGAAATTGCGATGACAACATCTTTATCGGTAATAATCGGATTTCTGTATCTGAATTCCGAAGCATACTCTACCTCAACAGGAATTCTCGCGAACTCTTCAATTAAATACTCTCCAATCAATCCCGCATGCCATGAAGTTCCGCAAGCGATAATGATAATACGGTTTGCATTCTTGAATTTCTCCATGTGATCCCAGATTCCGGCCATTTTGATAACGCCTTCTTCTACGATCAAACGGCCACGCATCGTATCGTGAATTGATTTTGGCTGTTCAAAAATTTCTTTAAGCATAAAATGCTCGTAACCGCCTTTTTCAATCTGCTCTAAGCTCAGTTTCAACTCCTGAATTTCAGGAATAATTTTTGAGTTTTCGATGATTGTACGGATATCAACTCCTTTTTCAAGCGAAATAATAGCCATGTGACCTTCTTCGAGGTAAATCGCTTCTTTAGTAAATTCAACAAAAGGCGATGCATCTGATGCAATAAAATATTCATTTTCACCAATACCAATTGCAAGCGGAGAACCTAATCTTCCTACCACTAAAACACCCGGATAATCTTCGTGCATTACGGTAATTGCATAAGCACCATATACCTCATTTAAAGCAAAGCGAACCGCCGTCGGAAAGTCTGTTTCTGCATTTAGATCCATAAAATACTGAACCAGATTGACAAGAACTTCTGTATCTGTCTCAGATTTAAAAGTAAAACCTTTACCGGTAAGCATCACTTTAATGGTATCGTAGTTTTCTATAATTCCATTATGCACAATCGCAATTTTGCCATTGTTAGATACATGCGGATGCGAGTTTCTGTCACTCGGAACGCCGTGTGTCGCCCATCTTGTGTGGCCCATGCCTATGTGAGCAGTTCCTTTTAAATTTGATGAAATATTGACAAGATCTTCTACCTTTCCCTTAGTTTTTTCAACTTCAAAATTATTTTCTTTTCCTTCAAGCACGATTCCCGCACTGTCATAGCCTCTATATTCTAATCTTCTGAGACCGTTGATGACAATGTCGTACGCATCCTGAAAACCCGTATATCCTACAATTCCGCACATTCTATTATTGTGTTTTTATGATTATTTTGTTCCGTAAATGACGCGAAGTTTTACGCGTTTCGCATTCGTTAATGGTAGATTTCCTGAACCTACAAGCTGTATACGTTCCACTGCGAAAGGTCTTGTAGTAAGATTCCAGTTTATCAAAGCATTATTATTCTGACTTCTGATAAAATCTCCTATATCAATTCTAAGATTTTTATTTTCATAGCCATTTCCTTCTTCGATAATACTCTTAACTGTTTTTGTAATAATAAAATCATAGTAAGCAGGATTTTTTTCTAAATCATAAGCGCGCAGATAAGCAAATCCAGGTACTACAGCTGCATAATCTTTAAGATCCAGTGTAAATCCAGATTTTCCAGTTAAATTATTAGTCTCAACTATTGTCAGGACATTTGGTTTGCGGTAGCTATTTTTCCACGTTATCTCGTCTGTATACAGTCGCACTTTAGCATTAATAACAGCTGCTTTATTTTGGCTATACATCAATTTTAAAGAATCAAGGGTTGCGGGGGGAAATTTAAGTCCAACAGAAGGTCCGCCCATTCCCTGCAGAAACAATTTGTTATCTCCAGTTGTTGTATTTGGAGTAGCGCTCACATAGTTTGGAAACTGAGATCCAGCTCTGTTATACTGATAACTTCCTGCATGAACATTTCCTGTACCCAAAGCCAATTTAAATGTATTCTGAGGTCTTAAATTGGTAGTACCTTCAATCTTATCATTTTTATAATAAAGTACAATTTCCATATCGGCAGGATTGATCTGAAACAGATATCCATCGCTCTCGTCCACAGAAATTTTGATTCCTCTGAAATATCTAATAAAGTTGGCCACTTCTTTAAGCTCTGGCTGACCTTTCTTATTGATAATCTTATTCTGAAAAAATGTCGCGTCGAGATTTACGCGAATATCATTCGTAGACGTGAAAATCGCAGAATTATCAGAATCTTTCGTGATATTGACAGAAGTAACATTTCCATTAAAAACTTTTGTACCAAGTAGTGTAGTAACTGGAAAATCTTTATTAGACAAAATAGAATCTTCTGTTCCACCAAGAAAATCTTGAAGCTCACTGACTCTCAGAGTAAAATTGGGCACTGCACCATTTATCTTCGCTCTCCCGTATTTTCTGACAGGCGAGGTTGAAAACACTTTTTTGGCAGCAACAGTACCGACAGGATATATGTAATTTTCGTCTGTTGTCGTTTTCAATGAATCTGTACTTGCTTCAAAAACCGGTTTTAAAACCAATACAGCAGAATCCATCACCGCGTTCGCTCCAAAATCAGGATTATAAGTTGACAAACGTGCCTGCGTGATATAAGAAGCCTTCTGCAAACCAAATTGTGACTCATTAAAAGCACCCAAAGTTCCTAAAGTAAGCCTTGCTGCATCACTGCGGATCGCATCACCATTATTTATATTATAGGCAATCATCCCAAAACTTAGTTCTTTGCCAGTTGCACCGTCGCCATCGAAAAGCTGTACCCCAAAATTATCCGCTTCCGGTTCACAGTTGTATAAAAGCACACTTCCAAAAATCACCATCAAAACAGTGGTGAATATTTTTTTGAAATTATAAATCATTAAAATATATTTAGTAAAGTTTATTAATATTTTCCAAATCCAGATATTCAGATTTTGGAGTTTCGCTTTCGTTAAAAGCTTTGTCTAAGTCACCATCCAGAAACTCATCGCCTTTCACAATTGCATCTACATAGCTCATGCTTTCAATCACAAAACTTTCAAAACTGGGATTTTCTAACGCTTTTAAACCTGAAATATTATCAAACTTCAGTTTATCAGAAATTTTTGCATCCAGCGCAGCATTTTTCTCATTATATAGTGACAAAACTATTTTTGCATCTTTGAAATAGGCATCAGACTGGTAATATGTTTTAAGATAGATTGGCACAAAAGAAGCCATCCAGCCATTCAGGTGAATAACATCCGGAACCCAATTTAGTTTTTTAATGGTTTCAATTACGCCGCGTGCAAAGAAAATCGCGCGTTCGTCGTTGTCTTCAAAAGCATTTTCTTCGTCGTCGAAATAATACTGTTTTCTCTTAAAATACTCTTCATTGTCGATAAAATATACCTGAAGTCTCTCACCAGGAAGGGACGCAACTTTGATGATCAGTGGCTGATCGAGATCATTGATAATAATATTCATCCCCGAAAGACGGATCACCTCGTGCAGCTGAAATTTTCTCTCGCTGATCTGGCCAAACCGAGGCATAAAAACCCTCACATCATTGCCTTCGCCATGCATCTTGAGCGCCATTTTGTTTACCACCGAGCCTAAATTTGTATCTTCTTGGTAAGGGTACATCTCTGTGGTAATGTACAGTATTTTCTGATTGGGCATATATTTTTCTTATCTAATTTTAAAAATTGCTGAATGCGCAAAATTACAAAAAAACATCCAACATTATTCTAATTAACAATTTTTTACAACTGCAACGCCGTCAAACTGAAAATAACGCACACGGTAAGGTGATATTTTGCTATTTTTGAATAACATTAAAATAACATCATGGAAGTCTTCAGAAACAGGAAAACCCTGCAGGATTATATAGAAAGACAAAAAGAAATGGGTAAAAGAATAGGATTTGCCCCGACGATGGGCGCGCTGCATGAAGGCCATCTGTCCTTATATAAAGAAGCCCGAAATGAAAACGATCTTGTTGTCTCTTCGGTTTTTGTAAATCCTACACAATTTACGAATGCTGAAGATCTACGCAAATATCCGAGAGATGTAAATCGCGATCTCATGATTCTGAAAAATTCGGGTTTTGTGGATGCAGTCTATCTGCCGGAAACTATAGATATTTATCCGGAAAAAACAGAAAGTAAAAAGTATAATTTTGACGGTCTGGAGAATGAAATGGAGGGAAAATCTCGACCAGGACATTTTGATGGCGTCGGAACCGTCGTAGAAGAACTTTTTCGGCAGGTAAAACCTGATAATGCTTATTTTGGTGAAAAAGATTTTCAGCAGTTGGCCATTATTAAAAAAATGGTTGAAAAAAAGAAAATTCCGGTCGCCATTAAAGGTGTAAAAATCTACCGTGCTGAAAATGGCTTGGCATTAAGTTCACGAAATCAGAGACTTTCAGAAAACCGAAGAAACACTTCCAAAATTATTTACGAAACATTAAAGGATGTGAAAATTTGGTTTAAACATCTTTCAGCTAAAGAAATCACAAAAAAAGTAGAAGAAGTTTTTGATGATCAACCGGGAATGTTTTTGGAATATTTCATGATTGCTGATGAAAACAATTTGCACGAAGCAACTGCCTTTCATTCAGGAAAAAAATACCGTGCTTTCATCGTTGTAGTTGTAGACGGTATTCGCTTGATTGATAATATGGAACTTTAGAATATTATACAAAAATCAAAGGCTTCCGGAGGGAAGCCTTTGAACACCAAATCACAAAATATTAATATGAAAAAAATTTACCTTTCAGTAAACTTGTGACCCGGCTGGGATTCGAACCCAGGACCCATACATTAAAAGTGTATTGCTCTACCAGCTGAGCTACCGAGTCGGCCACAATAGATAATGTTTAAAATAAATTGAATCTACAAAAACATCTCTCATGTAAAAATTTTGCAGTGCCTGCGACTGGACTCGAACCAGCACATCCTTAGGAAACCACCCCCTCAAGATGGCGTGTCTACCAATTTCACCACACAGGCGAAAAAAATTACCCGAAAGTAAATTTTTCTGATGTGACCCGGCTGGGATTCGAACCCAGGACCCATACATTAAAAGTGTATTGCTCTACCAGCTGAGCTACCGAGTCGGCCACATTATTACCAAGTTTCACCGTTGTGTAATGTCCCTTGTTTTTAGTGGTGCAAAGATAGAACATTTTTTAATTTCTCAAAACTTTTTCGCAAATTTGTTTAAAATAAATCTATGATTATTTCACTCGTCGGATACATGGGAAGCGGCAAATCTCACATTTCCAAAATTTTAAGCCAAAAACTCAATTTCCGTGTGATAGACCTAGATCGCGAGATTTCTTTACAAAACAATCTGAGTATTGCTGAAATCTTCGAAAAGCGCGGCGAAATCTACTTTCGGAAAGTGGAAAAAGAAATTTTAGAAGTTATTTTGAATACTCAGGAAAATATTGTGCTCAGCGTTGGCGGCGGAACTCCGGTCTATTACAATAATATGGATACTATAAATGCGCTGTCCACCAGTGTTTTTCTGCAAACCTCTGTACCGATTCTTACCGAAAGACTTTTAAAACAGAAGGAAAAAAGACCTTTGATTTCCAGAATAGACGACGGAGACATCCCCGAATTCATCGCTAAACATCTCTTTGAAAGAAACGTCTTTTATTCTAGAGCTAAATATAAAGTCATTACAGATCGCAAAACTCCTGAGATGATCATTGACGAAATTATAAGTTTAGTCTCGCCTACTCTTTAGATTCTCCCGCATCTGACTCACCAAAAAAGTCGTCCCAATCGGTAAAGTCGCCTTCTACATCATTGCCTACGTAGTCATCCATTTCACGGCGGTCTTTCTTCGTAGGTCGCCCTTCGCCACGGTTTCGGTAATAATCCTGCGACATTTTACGCAATTTCAGAAGCTCGTACTGTTCTTTATCAGTCACATCTTTAATATGAAGCGGAACCAGCTTCGCGCCCATTCTACTTTTAGGAATTTCTAAAACCTTGATTTTATAATCAATCTGATTCTTGCGGATCTTTATTGTATCGCCAATTTTTACTTCGCGGGAAGATTTTACGACAGCGTCACCTATCTGAACTCTGTTTTTCTTTATCTCATCTGTTGCAAGTGTGCGGGTTTTATAAAAGCGAATACTCCACAAAAATTTATCTATTCTCATTATTTTTTATACTTTTGCCGTTATATTATTTGTAAAGTAATCAAAGTTTTTTAAATGAAAAAAATATTTTTATATATACTCGCGGGATCTCTCTGTTTTTCAGCTTGTAAGAAAGATGACGAGATAGAAACGTACAAAGAACCGGAAGATATCTCTATTCAGAATTCTTACGATGACATTTCAATTGAGAAGTTTTTAGGTGAAAACTATCTTGACGCACAGGGAAATATTAAAGCTTTCAGTGCGACAGATGCTTCAGATGATAATGAAACGAAGCTTAAAGATTTAAATCCGGCACCTGTTAAACTAAGCTCTGGGGTTATTTATATTGTAAGAAACGGTGCACAGCCAAACCCCGGAACTGAAATTAAAACTGAAAATGTAATGCGAATTATGATGAGGGCGAGAACATATCTTGCCGCAAATACTGATGGCAATACTGCTTTTTTTAATACATCAGACTTTGCAGGCTACAGCTCGTTAGACGGCAGCGGGACACCAATCGTTGATCCAGCTTTTTTTTATGCAAGGAAAGTATTAACTGATCTAAATCCTAGGAGCTACTATGAAATTGAGGGGTTTCAGGAAGCGATTACAAAATTCAGAGCTTTTGATTTAGATGATTCTGCCAATTACAACCTTCAGGGCGTGATTATCGTTCCTTCGCGGGCCGCTTTTGCGAGAGACAACCATTCTTCATTTGGTGTGCAGGGAACAAATATTTACCGAAACAAAACTTTTGTATTCAACTTTCAGGTTTACAAATCAAGGACTAGACTACCTAATGAATATTAAAAATAAAGAAGGCGTATCAATATTTGAAACGCCTTTTTTTTGCTTCATATTTAAATAAAATTTACACTTTCGCCAGAAACTCACTGAATAAATTTTCAACAGCGACAGAGCCGTCATCTAGGAGATTTTTAAGCGATACATTTTCAATTTCGTTTACGCTGTTTATATCATAATCTTTCGATACACGCACATAATTTTCAGTAAATCCATACATTTTTCCATTGCGGTTTTCATGCTCCCAAAGAACAGGTAATGTTTTCCCGATCTGCGAGCTGTAAAAAGCCATTTTTTTCTTTTCACTTAAAATTCTTAACATCTTATTGCGCTTTTTTCTTTCGAAAATCGGCACTTCACCCTCCATTACTGCAGCTTCCGTATTTTCTCTTTCTGAATAGGTAAAAACATGCAGATAACTTATCGGCAAATCATTTAAAAAATTATAGGTTTCCAAAAACAGCTCCTCGCTTTCACCAGGAAATCCTACAATTACATCAACACCAATCGCGGCTTGAGGCATCACCTCTCTTATTTTCAGAATTCTGTCGCGGTATAATTTTGTAAGATATCTGCGTTTCATCATTTTAAGCAGATAATCACTTCCCGACTGAAGCGGAATGTGAAAATGCGGTACAAAACGCTGACTTCTGGCGACCAGATCAATACTTTCGTCTTTCAGAAGATTGGGTTCTATCGAAGAAATTCTGATTCTTTCGATGCCTTCCACCTCATCAAGTTCTTTTATTAGATCTAAAAATGTATGCTCATGTTTTTTATTACCAAACTCACCTTTACCGTAATCGCCGATATTCACACCGGTAAGAACAATTTCTTTGATATCCTTTGATGCAATTTCTCTAGCATTGAAAACAACATTTTCGATGGTATCTGACCGTGAAATCCCTCTTGCCAAAGGAATCGTACAATAGGTACATTTGTAATCGCATCCATCCTGAACTTTTAAAAATGCTCTTGTACGGTCGCCAATCGAATAACTTCCGATAAAAAAATCGGTTTCTTCAATTTCACAGGAATGAATAATTCCAGAAGCGTGAGATTTCTGCAAATCATCAAGATAACTTAGAATGTTGAATTTTTCTTTCGCACCCAAAACCAAATCCACACCGGTGATCTGAGAAATTTCTTCCGGTTTAAGCTGAGCATAGCAACCTACAATTACTACCAGACCGTCCGGATTGGCTTTCATCGCACGTTTCACATGAAGTTTACATTCACGGTCAGCGTTTTCCGTAACCGAGCAGGTATTAATTACGTAGACATGTGCACGCTCTTCAAAATTTACCTTTTCGTAGCCTGCATTTGTCAGTTGGCGGGCAATAGTAGAAGTTTCTGCAAAATTGAGTTTGCAGCCAAGTGTGTGATATGCTGCAGTTTTGTTGTATATTGGCATGATATTTCGGTCGCTGAAATGCAAGTGCAAAGATAATCAAAAGAATTTTAGCTTAGAAAAATCTCAGAAAGCAAAATATATGAAAGATAAAACCGTTGTCGTAATTCACGCGTATATATTGAAAAGAAGTTGATGACGTGTAGAGTAAGCCAGTTCATGCAAGATTTAAATACATTAGATATAAATCTGATCGGTGAATGGTTTGTTGATGACAGTGAAATCTGGATTCCGCCTTCAAAAGAAATTTTCGGGAAAAGAAAAATTTTAATTTTATTCAGAGCTATTTTTAAACGTTACAGCACTTTGGAATGGTCGGTACAGAATATTTTTACTTTGGACGAAAATAAATTTATGTACCAGACCAAATCTTCAGGCATCATGAGCGATGGCAGAGATTATCAAAACGAGATCTGCACCATTATTCACTTTTCCACAAGTGGTAAAATCACTTTTTTATCAGATTATTTCAAGAATACCGAGATTTTCAATTAATTCTTACTTCTTAATATTCCTGTTTTTTTCGCGCCAAATTTAAATTTTCATAATTTTTGATTAAGTAATAATTCAGAAATTGTGAAATATACTTATGTATTACTATTTCAGACAAACCACTATTAATAAATCATAAAAAAACAACAGCGTACATGGATTTTAAAAATTTCAAGCTTCCCTACACAGCAGATGAAAAATACTCGCAAAAAGTTGCTTATTTCTCTATGGAATTTGCCCTAGAGCAGGTTCTAAAAATTTATTCCGGAGGACTGGGGTTTTTGGCAGGCTCTCATATGCGCAGCGCATACAATCTGAAGCAGGATTTAATCGGAATTGGTATTCTCTGGAAGTATGGTTACTACGACCAAAACCGAAATCACGACCAAACTTTACAGCCTGCGTGGACGAAGAAAATGTACAGTTTTCTAAAGGATACCGGCATAAAATTTCAGATCGACATTCACAGCTCGCCGGTTTGGGTGAAAGCGCTTTATCTCGACCCCGAAATCTTTCATACTGCACCGATGTTTTTTCTAACAACTGATGTCCCGGAGAATGATCATGTATCGAAAACCATTTCACACAAACTGTATGATGCCAACGAATCTACAAAAGTTGCACAATACATTCTTTTAGGAAAAGGTGGTGCGCAGCTCTTGGAAGAACTAAATGCCAACCGAGAAGTTTATCATTTGAATGAAGCACATGGCTTGCCAGCTGCTTTTCATTTGCTGAAAAAATTTGAGGGAAACATGCGGAAGGTTCGTGAGAAAATGGTTTTCACGACGCATACGCCTGAAGAGGCCGGAAATGAGAAACATCCTTTAAGACTTTGTCACGAGATGTCATATTTTTCCGGACTTGAAATTGAGGAGGTAAAAGAAATTATGGGCAGCAATGAAGACGTTTTCGATCATTCGCTTTGTGCACTAAAAATGTCGCGCATTGCAAACGGCGTTTCTCAGCTTCACGGTGAAGTTGCCCGCGAAATGTGGAGTAAATATCCCGGCATCTGCGAAATAAAATCGATTACCAACGCACAGGATTTCAAGTACTGGTCAGATAAAAAACTCTACAATGCGAAAGATGAAAATGATCATACTTCTTTTGATTACCGAAAGAAAACTTTGAAAAACCGTCTGTTTAAAATCGTTGCAGATCAGACAGGAAACCTACTCGATCCTGAAGTTTTTACGATTGTATGGGCAAGAAGATTTGCAGGATACAAACGTGCAGATCTACTTTTGCAGGACAAAGAAAGGTTTGCAAAACTTTTAAATAACGAAAAACATCCGGTACAGATCATCTGGGCAGGAAAACCTTATCCTATGGATTATTCTTCAATTTCGACCTTTAATACTTTGGTGGAAGAAAGCAACAGGTATACAAATATGGCGGTGCTTACAGGTTACGAACTTTCTCTGAGTAAATCTTTGAAACAGGGTTCGGATGTCTGGCTTAATAATCCGCGTGTGCCGAGAGAAGCTTCCGGAACATCGGGAATGTCGGCGGCAATGAACGGAACAATTAATCTGTCTACCGACGACGGTTGGATTCCGGAGTTTGCAAAACATGGCGAAAATGCTTTCGTCGTTCCTAAAGCTGATTATGAAAATCTCGATACGTATCAGCAGGATCAGTACGATATGAATGCATTATACGAGTTGCTAGAAAATGAAATTCTTCCTTTATATTACGACAACAAAGATGAATGGAGAAAAATTCAGCAGACCGCGATGGACGATGTGAAAAAACAGTTCAGCAGCGATAGAATGGCAGATGAATATTACGAACTGCTTTATAAAAATTCTTGATAAGAAAAACAAAAGCCCTGAAAATTTCAGGGCTTTTTTATTTTTAAAAAATTTAATTATTTTGGAACTGATACTGCAAGTTCATAGACTTTCGCATGTTTCAGATATTTTGAACGTTCTCTGGAAGTAACAGATTCTAAACGGTCATTTTTTAAAACAATAATCGGATCTTCTGTATTTTCAATCTCAAAATTTGCGATGTAACGCTCGTCTGGCGGTGACTGTGTGAGTTTTGCTTTTATCTTCTGAAGCTCGTCTGCATAATCTCTGAAACCGGGATCTGAAGAATGAACAAACTTATATTCATCACCCGCATTTACATAATAATGCAGTTTTTTATCAATTAAACCTGCTTCAGTAGATATCACAGGATTGTCATTTCCGTCTTTAAAAGCAACTTCTACAAGCTTTCCGCCCAATTCGCCGGCATGCTTTTCTGCATCTGCATAACTTCCAAATCCCGTATACAGGGTTTGATCTTCGAGGTCATATTTGTTTAACTTCTGGTCGTAGTCATTAGTTTCCATGATTATATATTTTTTTGTGAAAATGATGATTCAATTTGTCTGCCAAATTGCAATATAGGCAAGCTTTCGGTAAAAAATATGCTAAAATTGCTATCTTTGAAATCCATACTTAAACAATGAAAAAATTTCTTATCACACTCAGCCTGGCCGCAGCGTTTTACAGCGTCTCTGCACAGGAAATCACTTTAGATAAAATATACTCGGGATATTACCGCGGCAAAGGTATTTCAGGAATCACGTCCATGAAAAACGGCGAAAATTATCTTGTGATCGAACCTTCCGGCTTGGCCAAATATTCTTACAAAACTTCACAGAAAGAAGGAAATTTAGTTGACGGAAGTTTTCAGAGCTACGAATTTTCTGATGACGAATCGCAGATTTTACTTTTAAAAGCAAGCGAGCCGATCTACCGTCATTCTTTCCTTGGAAAATTTGATGTAAAAGATTTAAAATCAGGAAAAACCATGACTCTGAATGAAGGAAAATTTGTGCAGGAGCCCAGATTTTCTCCAGACGGAAAAAAAGTGGCTTTCGTTGCTGATAACAATCTGTTTTATCAGGATTTAGCTTCAGGAAAAATCACACAGATTACAACTGACGGCAAAAAAAACAATATACTGAACGGTCTTGCAGACTGGGTTTACGAAGAAGAATTCGGTCATGCGAGACTTTTTGAATGGACAAAAAATTCGGATGCGATTACTTATGTGAAATTAATTGAAACCGAAGTTCCTGAAATTTTCATCCCGATCTACGGCAAATCTCTGTATCCGACCGAAATGCGCTATAAATATCCTAAAGCCGGGGAAAAAAACTCGGTCGCTTCTGCACATATTTTCAGGCTTGATAATGCTAAAAACATGACCGTGCAGCTTCAGGATTTTAAAAATTATTACATTCCGGATGTTTATCAGACCGCTAATGCTGACGAAATTGTACTGATCACATCCCAGCGTACGCAAAATGCTTCAGATGTTTTAAAACTGAATACAAAAACCGGCGCTGTAAAAAAACTTTTTACGGAAAGCGATGACAAATGGTTAGATACTGATAATGTTAGCCTTGAATTTTTGGACGATAATTCATTTCTTTGGGGAAGTGAGCGCGATGGTTTCCGTCATTTATACTGGTATGATAAGGATGGAAAGCTGAAAAAACAGGTAACAAAAGGCAATTGGGAAGTGACCGAATATTATGGCTACAACCCAAAAACGCAGGAAATCTTTGTACAGACTACCGAAAAAGGAAGCATCAATAAAGTGGTCTCTAAAATAAATATCAATACCGGAAAATCTCAGCTAATTTCTGCTGCAGAAGGAAATAACTCGGCGAGCTTCAGCAAAAATTTTAATTATTTTATTGAAACTTCATCCAGCGCAGCAAAACCTTACACTTTTGTATTGAAAGATGGCAACGGAAAAATGCTGAAAGAACTGCAGAACAACAGCGAAATGCTGAAAAAACTGGAAGCTGATAATTTTACGGTAAAAGAATTTATGACGATTCCGAATGAAGCAGGCGATCAGATGAATGCGTGGATTATTAAGCCTAAGAACTTTGATCCGAATAAAAAATATCCGCTGTTTATGTACCAGTATTCAGGTCCGGGATCGCAGCAGGTCGCGAATTCCTGGGACGGCGGAAACGCGATTTGGTTTGAAATGCTCGCTCAGAAAGATTACATCGTCGCGTGTGTAGACGGCCGTGGAACCGGTTTTAAAGGAGCGAAATTTAAAAAAGTTACTTATAAAAATTTAGGAAAATATGAGATCGAAGATCAGATCGCAGCTGCAAAATGGTTTGGAAATCAAAAATATATTGATAAAACGCGTATCGGAATTTTCGGATGGAGTTTTGGCGGATATATGGCAAGTCTTGCAATGACGAAGGGTGCCAACGTTTTTAAAACGGGGATTGCTGTAGCGCCGGTGACCAACTGGAGATATTATGATTCTGTGTATACCGAAAGATTTTTGCTCACGCCGCAGGAAAACCCGGCCGGTTATGACGAAAATTCTCCAACGACATATGCAAATTTACTGAAAGGAAATTTCTTGCTGATTCACGGAACTGCCGATGATAACGTACATTTTCAGAATTCGATGGAGTTTTCTGAGGCGTTGATTCAAAATAAAAAACAGTTTGATTTTATGGCGTATCCCGATAAAGATCACGGAATTTATGGCGGACAGACGCGACCGCAGCTGTACAAAAAAATGACGGATTTTATTCTGGAGAAACTTTAGAATTTATTTTAGAAAATGTAAACCGCAGCAACTGTTGCGGTTTTTTTGTGAAATTTAAACAGAAATCATTTTAAAATTTTGTGTAAAAATTTTACGACTAAATCAACGATAAAAGTTTATTTTTGGGAAAATTGACAGAAAACTTATGAAAACAAAACACCCAAAAGGCCTTCCCTATCTTTTTTTCACAGAAATGTGGGAGCGTTTCGGCTACTATCTCATTCTCGGAATTTTTGTGCTATACATGATCGACAGCGAAAAGGGCGGACTCGCCTTCGACGATAAAAATGCCGACGATATTTTCGGAACCTTTATTGCGCTGACATATCTGACACCTTTTTTGGGTGGATTTCTAGCGGACCGCGTTTTGGGATATATAAAAGCTATTTACATCGGTGGCGTTCTTATGGGTTTAGGTTATCTCGGTGTGGGTTTTTTTTTAGAATTGCCGCTTTTTTATGCTTCTCTAGCTTTAATTATTATTGGAAACGGTTTTTTTAAACCCAGTATTTCTACGCTTTTAGGAAATTTATACAATGAAGAACCTTATAAAGCCAACAAAGATGCCGGTTATAATATTTTCTACATGGGAATCAACATCGGCGCGTTTGTATGTAATATCATCGCCGCCTTTATGCGGAATAAATATGGCTGGGGACCTGCTTTTATGACGGCAGGAGTAGGCATGTTTGTCGGTTTGCTGGTCTTTACGATTGGAAGACAGCATATTATAAAAGCCAATATTCTAAAACCCTCACAGGAAGGCGATACCAAAATCACCGATATATTGCTTAAAGTTTTTCTGCCGGCAGTTATTTTTGGTCTGATTGGTTGGTTTTTACCAAATGATATTTTTGGAAGCGACAGCACAGATGCATTCATCTTTGCCTGCGTTCCGGTAATATATTTTTATGTGATGCTCTATGTAAAAGCCAATGCGGAAGACAAAAAACCGATCGGAGCATTGCTCGCAATTTTTGCAGTGAGTTTGATGTTTTGGGCAGTTTTCAAGCAAAACGGAACTGCACTCACACGCTGGGCAAATTATTATACCGACCGTACAGTGCCTGCTTCATTAGAAAAACCATTAGAATCTATTTATCTCGTTGATAAAAAAGATTTCCAGGACAAGGAAGTTTCGGTATACGATGAGCAATATCAGGTAAAAAAGAATGCTGTAGGAAAGCCTATAAAAGAACAGGGAAAAGATGTGTATTTCAGAAATGTCAAGCCGGATGATAAGGCAAAACTGGAAGCAAATCCTGCCCAAAAAGTAAATCTTTACAACACCGAATTATTTCAGTCGATCAATCCGGGATGGGTCATTTTGCTCACGCCGGTCGTCGTCGCATTTTTTATGATGCTGCGCCGAAAAGGCAAAGAACCTACAACCCCAACGAAAATTGTGATCGGATTATTTATCAGTGCATTATCCTGTTTAGTAATGGTTGGCGCAGTTTATGCAGGTCAAAACGGCTTGATCAAAGTTTCTGCTTTATGGCTTGTCGCCGCGTACGGTGTGATTACGGTAGGAGAATTATGTCTGTCGCCGATGGGATTGTCTTTGGTCTCAAAGCTTTCTCCGCCGAGATTAACCGCTTTAATGATGGGAGGATTTTTCCTTTCTACTTCAATCGGAAACAAACTTTCAGGGGTATTAGCGAGTTTTTGGTACGATTATGAAAACAAAGCCAACTTTTTTATCGTCAATTGCGGCCTATTACTTTTGGCAACATTGCTGGGTTTACTGATTTTGAAAAGATTAAATAAAATCATGAAAGAGAAAGGCGTCAATTAATTTTAAATCAAAAAAAAACATCATAAAGCTGCAGTTTTCTGTGGCTTTTTTGATTAAAATAAAAAATTAAAACCTTGCTCAAAACGCAAAAAAAACTATATTTGCTAGTCTTAACAAAAAATTAACAGATACAATATGGATACAGCCATTCAGCCAAAAACAAAGCACCCAAAAGGATTGTGGGTTCTATTTGGAACAGAAATGTGGGAGCGTTTCAATTTTTATGGAATGAGAGCATTGCTTACCTTATTTATGGTAAACTCTCTCCTGATTAAAGAAGCAGATGCAGCGATTATTTATGGAGGATTTTTGGCATTGTGCTATCTGACACCGCTTTTGGGAGGTTTTATTGCAGATAAATATATTGGCAATAGAAACGCGATTCTAATTGGTGGAACTTTAATGGCCATCGGCCAGTTGCTTCTGTTTTTCAGTGCATCTACTTTTTCTGCAAACCTTGGTGGTGCAAAAACTTTAATGTGGCTTGCATTATTCATCATCATTTTTGGAAATGGTTTTTTTAAGCCGAATATTTCCTCAATGGTTGGAAGTCTTTACCCGAAACAGGAAAAATCTAAGCTTGATTCTGCATTTACGATCTTCTATATGGGGATTAACATTGGGGCATTTTTAGGACAGTTCATCTGCCCATATCTTGGTGATGTAAAAGATGCTTCTACTGGAGTAAGAGATATTTTTGCTTTCAAATGGGGCTTTTTAGCTGCATCAATCGCAATGCTTGTCGGTACAGTAACGTTTTTTATTCTTAAAAATAAATACGTTGTAACGCCGGAGGGCAGACCGATCGGAGGTTTACCGAAAAACAGTACGCAGGAAGATTTTGAAGAAGGCGAAACACAAACCGCAAAATTCTCAGGAAAAAATATGGGAATTGCTGCTATACTTTTTGTTGTACTTTTCTTCGTTTTCAGATACGTTTTGGTGGCCGAACTTGGTTTCTCATCTGTAGGAATGGGACAGTTAATCAAAGGTCTTATCTATCCTTTCATCTACGCTGCAGGTATTTCTTTGGCATTTTTGATCATGAGTTCTGCAGAGAATAAAGTGGAAAGACAAAGAATCTGGGTAATTTATATCGTATCTTTTTTCATCATTTTCTTCTGGGCAGCTTTCGAGCAGGCAGGTTCATCTTTAACATTTATCGCAGACAATCAAACCGACAGAAATATTTTCGGATGGAATATGCCACCGTCAATGGTGCAGATCTTCAACGGATTATTTGTAGTTCTTTTGGCTTTACCTTTCAGTTTGCTTTGGGATAAATTGAGAGCTAAAGGAAAAGAGCCGGTTTCGCCAATGAAGCAGGCCATGGGTCTTGCTTTAATCGCTTTGAGTTATTTCATCATCGCGTACAACGTAAAAGATTTAGGCAACAGTGGAATGCTTGCGATCAAATGGTTGATCTTACTGTATCTGATCCAGACCATGGGCGAGCTTTGCCTTTCACCAATCGGTTTGTCATTGGTTGGCAAACTGGCTCCAAAAAGATTTGCTTCTTTGCTATACGGTGTATTTTTTATCTCTAATGCTGCAGGTTACGCTTTGGCGGGTTCTTTGGGAGCAATTATACCGGCAACAGGTGATAAATTTGTTAAGGCTGAAAAATTAGGGGTAAATCTTCAGGATGTTTTAGACAAAAAAGTAACGCTTACCGCTCAGCAGGCAGCTTTGTTTGAAAAAGAACAGATTCCAACTGCTAATACGTCATTTGCAGGTGTTGAAATTCACAATTTATTTGAATTTTTCATGGTGTTTGTAGTCCTTTGTGGAATTGCTGCGGTAATTCTGGCATTGCTTTCTCCAAGACTAAAAAAAATGATGAACGGCGTAGGCTAATCAACATTTTATATAAAAACACAACCTCTGATTTTTCAGAGGTTTTTTTCTTTACATTCGTATCTTCTTTTTAATTTAAATTATTACAATTTTAAAAAATCATGAATCTCACCATCGAAGAAATACAAGACTTTAAAGGTAAATATCCCAAGCAGATCTGGAGCCTTTTCTTCTCCGAAATGTGGGAACGTTTCTGCTTCTACGGAATGCGCGGAATGTTGGTTTTCTTCATGATTTCGCAGTTGAATTTCCACGAAAAGGAAGCCAATCTTCAGTACGGTGCGACGCAGGCTTTCGTGTATGCCTTCACTTTCGTCGGCGGTCTTTTTGCTGATAAAATTTTAGGATTCAGGAAATCTCTGTTTTGGGGCGGACTTCTCATGATTGTCGGAAGTTTAATCTTGGCTGCAGATCCGCATCAGTTTTTCTTTTTGGGAATTGCTTTCACCGTTGTTGGAACCGGTTTTTTTAAACCTAATATTTCCTCAATGGTCGGTCAGCTATATAAACCAAATGATTCACGTGCCGACGCCGGTTTTTCACTGTTCTACGCTGGAATCAATCTTGGCGCCCTTCTCGGCGGTTATCTCTGCATCGCGATCGGTAAAGGTGAACTTTTCGCAAACTACATTCCTGAAGCGCTTCGCTGGAATGTGGCCTTTGGTTTCGCTGCAATTGTCATGGTGATAAGTCTGATTAATTTTGTATTTACTCAAAAATCTTTAGGCCCGATTGGTTTAGAACCAAAACTTCCGCAGGCGCTTACGAAAAAAAACGTGAGAAACTTTATCATCGGCGCTGTTTTAATTTTTCTGTTTTTAGGAAGAATGCTCATTCGGTATTTAGACAGCGAAAAAACTTTTGTCACAGGAAATTTACTGATTTTCGCGGCAGTTTTGTTCACGATTATTTATGCAACAATCTGCTATCTTTTCTACAAAGGCGGAAAATCTCTGAAATTTGCCGTTTACATTCTGTCACTGGTTTTTGTACCGATTATTATGCTAATGGTCTCGGTGCCGCAATACACCAATTATTTCATGGCGATCGTCGGTCCGCTTACATTACTGTATCTGTTTTATGAAATGACAAAAGTGACGCCTGCCGAACGGAAAAAACTTTGGGCAGCATTAATTTTCATTTTGTTTTCCATTGTTTTCTGGGGAATTTATGAGCAGAGCGGCGGCTCGTTAAGTATTTTCGCCGCAAAAAACTTGAATAAAGATCTCTTAAATCTCGATCCGAACGGTGTTAATAATTCTGCCGGTGCGTTTTTTATTATCTTTCTCGCTCCACTCGTTGGTCTGTTATGGATTTGGATGAGCAAAAAAAGGATTGAACCCAACACGATTATTAAATTCGGGCTCGGTTTTATATTTCTTGGCCTTGGATATTATGTTCTCTTTGCCACCCGTTTTTTCGCCGATCTGCAGGGGATTACATCATTAAATTTCTTCACCTTAGCTTTACTGATCATCACTTTAGGCGAACTTTGCCTCTCTCCCATCGGACTTTCGATTATGACAAAACTTTCCACCAAAAATCTGCAGGGAATGATGATGGGACTTTGGTTTCTCGCGTCCGCCTACGGACAGTACGTTGCCGGAATCATTGGGGCAGAATTGGCAACCGCCAAAGAAGGTTCAACCAATTACGACGCTCTTTTAGCATACACCGAAGGTTACCGAGATCTGGCCATCTATGCCGTAATCGCCGGGGTGGTATTGATTTTGATCTCCCCACTTGTGAGAAAACTCATGCAGGAAGTAAAGTAATTTTCTGCTAAAACCGTTTTTAAATTTTATGAAAAAGTTTGCAGTCCTCATATTACTTTTAATTTTAAATTTCAACCATGCACAAATACAGTGGATGAGCATCGATCAGGCTCTTGAAGCCCAGAAAACGCAACCCAAAAAAATCCTGATCGATTTCTACGCAGACTGGTGCGGTCCGTGCAAAATCATGGAAAAGAAAACCTACGGAAATACTGTCATCGCATCATTTATTAATGAAAATTATTATCCGGTAAAGTTTAATGCAGAAGAAAAGAAGCAGCTTGAAATCTACGGAAGAAAGTTCTCTAATGAAAATATCTCGCAACGGAAGGGAAGAAATTCTTTGCACCAGTTTACACAATTTATGAATGTAAATGCCGTTCCGAGCACTGTTTTTCTCGATGAAAAAGGCGCACCAATCACGATTCTATCTGGAGAACTGACTGCCGGCGAACTGGAGCCTTATCTTTCGCTCATTTCAAATGACGATTATAAAAAAATAAAAACCCGCGAAGAATGGGAAGGTTATCAGAAAAAGTTTAAATCTAAACTGAAAGATTAGCCTTCAAAAAATCAAAATACATTAAGCTTTCGTCATCGGAAGCTTTTTTAATGCTTTAAAAATGCCGAAATTTACGGTGCTAAATATGATCTTCTGACTTTAGAAACTCCCATAGAATACGTAAAAGGAATCGGTTCCGAACGCGCCAAACTTATTAAAAATGTATTGGGAATTTCGACTGTGGATGATTTTCTTAATTTTTTCCCGATACGGTATTTAGATAAAAGCCAAGTTTTTACCGTTTCTCAATTGCAGGAAACGCCTAATGAGGTTCAGCTTAAAGGAAAAATTATCGCTGTGCAGGAAATCGCCACTGGAAAAATGAAAAGGCTCACCGCGAAATTTCAGGATGCGACAGGCACATTGGATCTGGTTTGGTTTCAATATTCTAAATGGCTCAAAGAGCAGCTTCCGGTGAATCAGGAAGTCTATATTTTTGGGAAACTTAATCTGTTTAATCAGCAGTTTTCGATGCCGCATCCGGAAATTGAAGCGGTAGAAAGTAAAAATAACGACACGCGTCTGCAGCCGCTTTATCCGAGTTCCGAAAAGCTCACGAAACGCGGCATGAGCCAGAAATATTTTCAGAATATTCTGAAAACCATCTGTCGCGAAATTCCGCAGCTTATCGAAGAAAATCTGCCTGAAGAACTGATGAAGTCGATGAAGTTTTTATCACGCCAAAGAACCTATGTTAATATTCATTTTCCTAAAAACCAGCTTTTTTACGAAGCAGCGAACAGACGTCTCAAGTTCGAAGAATCATTCTTTTTTCAGTTGGGATATGCTTTAAAAAAACTGCATCACAAAACGCAGTCGGTGGGAAATCCGTTTTCGATTGTGGGCGATCATTTTGTAGATTTTTACGAAAATCATTTGCCTTTTGAATTGACCAATGCGCAGAAAAGAGTTTTGAAGGAGATAAGAACCGACATGAAAAAGCCCATTCAGATGAACCGTCTTCTGCAGGGCGATGTTGGTTCCGGAAAAACGATGGTGGCGCTTCTGACGATGCTCATCGCGATGGATAACGGTTTTCAAAGCTGCATCATGGCGCCGACAGAAATTCTTGCGCAGCAACATTACAACGGTATTAAAGATCTTTTGAAAGACACGCGGGTAAAAGTAAGTTTACTGACCGGTTCGGTAAAAACTTCCGCAAGAAGAATCATTCACGAAGAACTTGAAAACGGCGAACTTTCGATTCTGGTAGGAACACACGCCGTTTTGGAAGATAAAGTGAAATTTAAAAATCTCGGTCTGGCGATTATCGACGAGCAGCACCGTTTTGGAGTCGCGCAGCGGGCAAAACTTTGGGCAAAAAACAGAATTCCGCCGCATATTCTGGTGATGACGGCAACGCCGATTCCGCGAACGCTGGCAATGAGTTTTTATTCTGACCTCGATGTTTCGGTGATCGACGAGCTTCCGATTGGTCGAAAAGCGATTATCACGGCTCATAGAAAGGAAAAAGACCGCAATTATGTATACCAGTTTTGCCACGAGGAAATCCGGAAAGGTCGCCAGATTTATTTTGTCTATCCGCTCATCGAAGAATCGGAAACTTTGGATTATAAAAATCTCATGGAAGGTCTGGAGCATGTGATGGATAACTTTTCAAATTACAACGTTACAATGCTCCACGGAAGAATGAAACCTGCTGAAAAAGATGCAGCGATGAATTATTTCGCTTCAGGAAATTCACAGATTATGGTTGCGACAACGGTGATTGAAGTGGGCGTCAACGTACCAAATGCTTCGGTGATGGTGATTGAAAGTGCTGAAAGATTCGGGCTTTCACAACTTCATCAGCTTCGCGGTCGCGTGGGTAGAGGCGCCGAGCAGAGCTACTGCATCTTAATGACGTCGGATAAACTCTCGAAAGAAAGCCGCACGAGAATAAAAACCATGACGGAAACCAATGACGGTTTCAAAATTTCTGAGGTTGATATGCAGCTTCGTGGTCCGGGAGATATTTTGGGAACGCAGCAAAGTGGCGTGGTTGATTTCAAAAAACTGGATCTTGTAAACGATGGTGAAATTATCCAGATTACTAAAAAATTGGTGGAAAAAATCTTAGAAATCGATCCTCATCTTACAAGAATTGAGCATCAGATCATAAAAAATTTTTACTTAAAAAATTATAAAGGGAAAAATAAGTGGAGTAAGATATCGTAACAATAATTAAAAACTCCTCTTTGTTTATAAATCTCTCCTACCGTCCCAGATAGAAAGAACCTTAATCTGAACGTCCGAAAAATCGTAAAACATCAGATAATTTCTAACAATTTTTACTCTGCCATCTTTCAAATCTGTTTCACGCCCAATTTTCGGGTTATCTGCAAGTTGCTTAAGAGTCTTAATGAAAAGTTTGTTCAACTTAACACTGTAAGTTTTTGATTTATTATTTTCAATCCAAAACTTAAGAATTTCTTTCCTTTCAGAATTTGCTTCCTTTGTCCAAATTATTTTTCTTGAAGCCATTTTTCAATTTCATTATTTGCTTCATCTTCTGTAAGAATTTCATCATTTTGAGCTTTTAAAAGTCTCTCTCTCTGCTCATCGCTTAACTGAAAAATGGATGAATCCTGTTCGAAATCTAAGAAACTTGTAATTTCGTCTATGAGTCGAGATTCTTTCAGATTTGCGATTCGATTGATCAAAGCTAATTTAACTTCTGCTGCATTCATGGTTTTATTATTTGTTCAAATTTACAAATTATGTGAAAACGTAATCAACATCTTATATATATTTCTCCATCAGATAATCATCCATTAAAAAGTCTTCTCCAATGTCAAAAACGCCTTCATCATACACTTTGTAACCTTGTGATTCATAAAAGCTTTTTGCCGGATTATACTTATTCACGTTTAAAATAATTCGGCTGTCGCCGCTGGCTTTGGTTTTCTCCGCTAAAAATTCGAGGGCTTTTTTTCCCAGACCTTTACCTTTACTTTCCGGTACGAGATACAGGCGGTGAAGTTTGGTCGTGTTTTCTTCGTAATGATTTTCATAACCGACAAATCCGTCATAAATATTTGAAATTTCATCATAAATCAGGAAATAATGATAATCCGGATTTTGCATCTGCGCAGAAATTTCTTCTTCAGAATACATCGTATCGAGCATATATTTCATCTGTTCTCCCGACAGAATTTCGGCGTACGCGTTTTCCCACGACCTTTTCGCCAGATCTTGGATCAACGGAATATCTTTTTCTGTTGCTTTGATTATTTTCATGATAAATCTGTTTTATTTCTTAATTTTCGCGCTTGCTGGCTCATTTCTGCGTTTACTGATTCATTTCCGCGCTTGCTGATCCATTTCCGCGGCTTGCTGACTCATTTCTGCGGGTTGCTGATCCATTTCCGCGGCTTGCTGATCCATTTCTGCGGTTGCTGATCCATTTCTGCGGGTTGCTGACTCATTTCCGCGGCTTGCTGATTCATTTCCGCGACTTGCGGTTTGTTGTCTTCGTTTTAAAATAAAAAAGTGAAAAGCATCAATCCTTTCACTTTTAATTTTATTACTGTACTTAAAAATTCATAATTGACTCATTGACAGTTCATTTTAAATATTCTTCATTTCCGCTTTAATTTTTGCGTGAAGTCCTTCTGATGCCGGAATAAGAGGAAGTCTGAGATAATTTTGAATAATTCCCATCTCACTCAAAACTGCTTTTATACCACCTGGATTTCCTTCTGCAAAAATAAGTCGGGTCATTTCTACCAATCTGTTATGAATGTTGTACGCTTCGTCTACTTTTTTCTCAAAACCGAGCTTCACCATCGTAGAAAATTCTTTTGGATACGCCTGCCCGATTACTGAAATCACTCCTGCTCCACCAGCCAGCGTAACGGGAAGTGTAAATTCGTCGTCACCAGAAACCAGATTAAATCCTTCCGGTTTTTTTCGCAGAATATCGAAATACTGAAGAATGTTTGGAGCGGCTTCTTTTATTAAAAATAAATTGGGGAATTCATTGGCCAGGCGGAGCGTGGTTTCGGCCTCAATATTTTGTCCGGTGCGTGACGGAACATTATAGATAATTATATTTTTACCCGTCGAAGCAAGCATTTTATAATGCTGATAAAGCCCTTCCTGATTGGGTTTGTTGTAATAAGGCGACACCGAAAGAATGGCTGCAAATTCTGATAAATCGGTTTCCTCGATCTGTTTTTTCACCTCAAGTGTATTGTTTCCGCCGATTCCCAAAACCAGCGGAATGCGCTTCGCATTTACTTTAATTATATGAGCAATTATCTGTTTCTTTTCATCGCCGGAAAGTGTGGCGGCTTCTGCAGTCGTCCCTAAAACCACGAGATAATCGGTCCCGTTTTCAATATTATGGTTGATAAGTTTCGTCAGGCTGTTAAAATCTATCGATAAATCTTCGTTGAAAGGCGTAACGAGTGCTACACCAAGACCTTTTAAAATGCTCATTTTGCTGAATTATTTTATTCAAAAGTAATAATTTACCGCAAGAATTTAGAATAATAAACTCATTTTATTCTGCATATAATTATATTTGCATTATACTAGAAAATATGTTGAGAAGTAGATTTTTATGGATTATCAGTGCTTTGAGTTTGCTCAGCGCCTGCAAAACCTCATCTCTGAAGGTAGCAGACGTGAAGACTCAAAACAACATTTCCATAAATGCGGAGATTAAAGATGAGCCAACGTTTACCAGTTTTATCGAGCCTTACAAGAAAAAACTGGATCTGGAAATGAATCAGAAAATTTCTTCAACTCGCGTAGATCTGACAAAATCGGGCGACAACAGCAACCTTGGAAATCTATTGGCTGATTACACCTTCGACGGCGCTGATAATTGGGCCAAAAAAAATCTGAATATCAGTATTGATGCAGCTTTAATCAACATTGGCGGCATCCGTACAACTATTGGGAAAGGTGATATTCTACTGCGAAATGTTTATGAAGTGATGCCCTTCGAAAATGAGGTGATCATTATGAAAATGAAAGGTGCAGATATGCAGGGTTTATTTGATTATTATGCTAAAAATGAAGTCAATAATCCCGTTTCCCATCTGTATATTGAAACTGAAAATCATCAGCTGACAAAATCGCTCATTAGCGGAAAAGCGGTTGATCCAAATAAAACCTATTATATCGCAACCTCAGATTATCTCGCGCTTGGCGGCGATAATATGAAGTTTTTCAGCAAAGGAGAATACATTGCGACAGGCATTAAACTGCGCAATCTGTTCATAGAATATTTTAAGAAAAACGCCGACATCAACCCGAATGAAGAGATTCGTTTAAACTTTATTGAAAAGAAATAATGGACAGAAAAAGTTTTTTGAAAACAGTAGCAGGCGGAACTTTAGCAATGTCTCTGGCGCCAAATCTAATGATGGCCGAAAATCTGTCACAAAATTACGGGAAAGCATCTTCGAAACTTACAATTCTCCACACCAACGACCAGCACAGCAGAATTGAACCTTTTGATGCGAGCTATACTAGAAACCCAAATCAGGGAGGTTTTGCAAGGCGTGCAACTTTGATTGAGCAGATCAGAAAACAGGAAAATAATCTTTTGCTGCTCGATTCCGGAGATATTTTTCAGGGAACACCGTACTTCAATTTTTTTGGCGGTGAGCTTGAATTTAAATTAATGTCGATGATGAAATATGATGCTTCCACAATGGGAAATCACGATTTCGACAATGGTTTGGACGGATTTTTAAAAGTTTTGCCAAACGCTAAATTTCCATTTATCTGCTCCAATTACGATTTTAAAAACACTGTTTTAAATGGGAAAACTGAAAACTATAAAATTTTCGACAAAAACGGAATCAAAGTGGGAATCTTCGGTGTCGGTATAAAACTCGACGGTTTGGTGGGCAAAAAGCAATATCTTGAAACCGAATATTTAGATCCGGTTGAAACCGCGCAGCATTATTCCAATTTTCTGAAAAACGAAAAAAAATGCGATCTTGTGATCTGCCTTTCACACATCGGTTATGATTATCGCGGCGAACCGGAAAAGATCTGCGATAAAATTCTGGCGGCCAAAACAGAAAATATCGATTTGATTTTGGGCGGTCATACGCACACTTTCCTTCCCGCGCCGGAAACTTATACGAACAGACAAGGCAAAAACGTTTTGGTAAATCAGGTTGGCTGGGCAGGTTTGCTGCTTGGACGCATCGATTTCTTTTTTGATTCTAATAAAAATGTACAACAGATTACCTGGAATAATCAGGCAATTGATAGCAGCATCACTGCATAACAGAAAATCACACATGAAAAAATTCTCTATCGTTTCTCTCGGCATTCTGGCTTCTTTCCAGTGGATGAATGCACAGAATATTACCTCAAAAAAGTGGGCTGATATTTTTTCTTACAATAATGTTTTGGCCTTAAAGGAAGATAACGGAAAAATCGTTGCCGCGACCGAAAACGGAATTTTTTACTACACCATCGCATCAGGAGAAGTCAGCAAACTCAGTAAAGCCAATGGTTTACATGATGTCAAAATTTCTGCTTTTGACTACAATCCGCAGACGAAGATCGGTTTGGTCGGCTACCAAAACGGTTCTCTCGACGTGATTACGCCTCAGGGAATTTTTTACATTGTAGATATTCCGATTGCGACAGGCTATAACGGAAGCAAAAAAATCAATCATATTTCGATCACGGGCGACCGGGCTACGGTTTCTGTTGGCTATGGCGTTTCTATTTTTAATTTAACAAAAAGGGAATTCGGTGATTCTTCGTTTTTCCTTACGCCCGGCGGTTTTCAGGCCAGCAACGAAGCGACAATTATCGGGAACAAAGTCTATTCAGCAACAAATAACGGCTTGAAAAGTCATGAACTGAATGTGACATTTCCAGTTTTTTCAACCTGGACAACCGATGCGCCAGGAGCTTTTACCAACATCGATTCTGAAAGCATTCTCGCCTATTCATCCGCGACAAACGTTTTTATTCTAAATAATAATGTTCCGGTTTCTTTAAGCACAAGCTTTGCTGGTGTGCGCGATTTGGTGACAAATACAGATAATATTATTGTGACCGATGCCGCCAGAATTTACACTTTTGGTCTTACCGGAAATCTTTTAGGCTCTGTAGCTTTAGGCGAACAGTGCAATACGGCGACACGGGTTGGCGGTAAAATTTTTGGCGGAACTGTTCTTTCGGGAATCAAAAACGAGGATAACATTTCTTTCCGGCCAGAGGGACCATATTTCAACGATTCGTATAAAATGAGATTGCTGAATGATAATAAAATCTTGGTGTCAACCGGAATTCGCGCAAACGGCTATAATGAGCCTCAGCCAAATGCTAAAAATCCTGGATTTTACTATTTTACGGGAACCGAATGGGTGTATCCTTCCATTTTCGTCGGAGGCACAACCGTTTTTAACGTAGTTGATGCTTTCGCAGATCCGGCGAATAATAATGATGTCTTTTTTACCAATTACAACAATGCGGCAGGTCACGGAATTTATAAGATGCGCTTCAACAGCAGCAACAAAAATTTTGATTTCCTGAAATTATACGATCTCGCTGCGTCCAATAATTTTGACCGCCGTCCCGTAGGATTTACCGCAGATGAACAGAATAATATTTTTTGCTCAGTGGCTTTTGTAGATGCCAGCAGCGGTTTGGCAGTTTACGACCGTGCTGCAGACAATTTTCTTCTTAAAGATTTAAATGCCAGCGCCGGTATTCAGTTTCCTACTTACGTGAACGATCTGATGTGGATTCCGATTCCGAGATCGACCAATTTCATGGTGTACGATACCAAAAAAACAGCTACTTTTTCAGATGATTCTCAATATTATTTAGACCAAACCAATAATCTTCCGGCGAACACCATTTCTTTTGCAATGGATAAAGAAGGCGATGCTTGGATTGGTACAGAATCCGGAATCCGTATTTTGCCAGATGCCGCTTCTGCTGCTAAAACAGATCCCAATCTTGAAGCTATTGTCATCGAGCAAAACGGAATTGCCGAGGAACTTTTCAGAAACTCTGTGATTTTACATATTGAAGTCGATGGCGGAAACCAGAAATGGGTTTCTGTAGAAGATGGCGGCGTCTATTATCTTTCCGAAGATGGTCAACGGGTTATAAAACGCTTTACAAAAGACAATTCTCCGCTTCCGACAAACTCTGTTACCGATATCAAGATCGACAAAAAAACCGGCAAGGTATATTTTGTGACTTTCCAGGGAATTGTAACTTTTCAGGGTGATGTTGCCGACGTTACTTCCAATTTCGGAAATGTTTTGGTATATCCGAATCCGGTTGTGTATTCTCAGTTTAAAGGGAAAGTGACAATTAAAGGTCTTGCTGAAAAAACCAATATCAGAATTACAGACGCTGCGGGTAACATCGTTCATTCGGCGGTTGCCAGATCAGGTTATTACGAATGGGATCTTAACAATCTGCGCGGCGCAAGAGTTGCTTCAGGAATTTATTTTGTTTTAATGACCAACGAAGATGGCAGCGATAAAGCCACAGCAAAAATTGCGGTTGTAAATTAATAAATGACTTCTCAAAATGCTTTTTTACTTTCGTTTTTGAAATATGGCGAAAACGATGCTATCCTGCACTGTTTCACCGAAGAAGATGGTTTTCAGTCATACTTCCTCCGCGGAATTTATACGCAGAAAAATAAGAAACGCGCTTTTTTGCTTCCGCTGAATCATCTTTTTTTCTCTGTAAGAACGGCAAAAAGCGGAAGTATGCAGACTATTTCCCGATTCGAAACACTTTCAGTACAGGATTTTTACAGTGATATTAAAATCAATACCGTTGTTTTTTTTGTCGCAGATTTCCTTCATCAAATTTTAAAGGATGAAAATAAAAATCTGTTAATTTTTGAGAATATCGAAGAATTTAGTGAACAGCTGAACCAGAAAAACTACCGTGCGCATCTTATTTTTTTAATAAAAATTCTGATGATCAATGGCGTCGCACCACTTCCCGGAAACGGAGATTTTTTAGATCCCGAAACCGGAACTTTCAGAACTTCGCAAGTGCATCCGCTTTTTAATGTAGAAATATCTTTGCTCTGGAAAACTATTATTTCAAAAAATGGAAATTACAGCATCAAAATTCCACCGAAGATTCGGCGTGACTTTTTAGACAGTCTGATGGTATACTATCATTATCACGTCCCGGAATTTAAAACTCCTGTTTCGCTGGAAGTGATTCAGCAGATTTTTGAATAAAATTTATCCATTTCCGTCAAAACTCTCCAGACTCGTCATGCCGCCATCCACAAAAATACTCGCGCCGCTGATATAATCGGCAAGATCGCTGGCAATGAAAACCGCTAAATTACCAACATCTTTCGGCGTTCCAATTCGGTTATACGGTATTAATTCCATCAGAGAATCTCGTGCTTCTTCAGTTTCCCACGCCTCTTTATTAATAGGTGTTTTAATCGCACCCGGACCAATCGAATTCACACGAATTTTCTCTGCACCGAATTCCTGTGCGAGCGTCTGCATCAGCATTTTTAAAGCACCTTTGCTCGCAGCATAATTCGCTCTTCCTGCCCAAGGAATAATCTCGTGAACCGACGAAATATGGATAATTTTTCCGCATGCAACAGATCTTGAAGTATCAATTCCCCTACGGAGAAATTCTTTAATCGCTTCACGTGCGCACAAAAACTGTCCGGTAAGGTTTACGTCAATCACTGCATTCCAGTCGTCCAGCGTCATTTCGGTAAATTTTGCATCTTTCTGAATGCCCGCATTATTAACAAGAATATCTACTGTTCCGTATTTCTCAACAACTTCAGCAAACATTGCAATTACTTCTTCTTCTTTCGACACGTCACAGCGAATCACCATTCCATCGCCGCCAGCTTCTTTTATCTCCTTTAAAACTTCGTGTGCACTTTCTGTAGATTTTTCCGACGAATGGTTGATTATTACTGTTGCACCAGCTTCCGCCATACATTTTGCAATGCCGATTCCGATTCCGCTTGAAGCACCTGTGATAATCGCCACCTGATTTTTTAAAGAAACTTCCATAGACTTTTGTTTTTTTGTTCGTTAATTGCCTGAAACTTTCTTGCCAAACTTACCACCGCAAAACAGTAGACCGACTAAATTCACAATTAATTTATACAAAGCCTCACTAAATTTTTGAAACCGTTTCTTTGGGCTGTCTTTTGCTTGGCTATCGCCAGAAATCAGTAATATGTGGATACTTTGGGCAGTTTTAGCGGCGGTTTCCGCAGCGTTGGTAGTAGTTCTTACAAAGGCCGGACTCAAAAATGTAGATTCAAGTCTGGCTTTCGCAATTCAGGCAATCTTGATTTTAGCCATTACGTGGTCAGTTGTTTTATTCCAGGGCAATTTTACAGAAATTAAAAATATTGAGCGCAACGCGTGGATTTTTCTCCTCGCAGCTGGCGTTTTCACGTCACTTTCCACTCTTTTTTCTTACAAAGCACTTTCAACAGGCAATGCATCATATGTAGCAACCATCGAACGGACTTCCCTGGTAATCACCATTATTTTATCGATTATCTTTTTAAAGGAAAAACTCACATGGCAACTCGTAGTAGGCGGAACTGTAATGATCGCAGGCGCCGTACTTATTTCGTTTTCTGGAAACGAAAAATAATTTTGAATTTTAATGATGATAAACGTCATCATACATTACGCCGGCACGGATTTCTGCATCCATTTTATTTTCCGCAGGAACAATAGGGCAGTTGTAATCATACGCATTGTACGCACAATATGGCTGATACGAAAGATTAAAATCCAGAACAATCATGTCGCCTTCAGGAATTTTCAAATCTAAATATTTTCCGCCGCCATAAGTTTCTTTCCCGTTGGTGAGATCGCGAAAAGGCAGAAATAAATGATCGCGGTACTCTTCCGTTTTCATTAAATCTAAACTCTGATAAATATTCACCGTAAGAGGTTTTCCACCAAGTAAAAACGTCGCTTTCCCGTATTCCTGATAAGATTTTGATTTGCCGGAAGAAGTCGGCAGTTCAAAAGGCACGGGATTTTTATTTTTCTCAAACTTAGCCGTGACGCGGTATTTCAGATCAATCGGGAAAAACGGATGACCTTTAAACTTCCTAAAATTATCACCGCGCAAAGGCGTTTCTTCAGCATTAAGGTATTCTTCATTTAAATCTACCTGAAACTTTTTAATCTCGCTGATTGTATTTGAATGATCATTTTTTGGCGAAACTGAATCGGCTTCTACAACTGTGATCGTTGGAGGCTGGTGAATTTGCTTTTTCTTGTTTTGAGAATAGGCAGACAGTGACACTATGATAAAAAAGATAGATAAAAGATTTCGCATCATGTAATAATTATTCTGAGATTTTTATTCTGTAAATGTCCGAAGAGTTTCTTTTAATTGAGTTCACAAAAAAACCGCCTTCTTCAGGTATAATTTCTTTAAAATCAAAAACGCTGCATTCTTTTGGCAAGCCGGAAAAAATTAAGGTAAACCAAAAATCCCGCATGAACGGAACGACCGTCCAGTCTGGAAAAATACTGATATTTTCTGCATGCAGCAATCTGCTGTGATGGCCGGAATTCCTGTCGATCAAAACCGTAGAATTCCATATTCTGATGAGGTTACCAAACATTGGCGAAGCGGGAAAACAGCAATGCACAATAACCTGTTTTTCTTCATCAAATTTAGCTTTTAAAGATTCTAAAATCTCTGTGGCAATAATCGGTTTGGTAAGAACTTCAGACATTCTGGCGATACTTATATTTTAATTAAAATTACATTTTCAGAGAAAGTTTCTCCTTGCTGCGCGCGCGTACTTTCTCGGTAAGTTCTCTGTTTTCGGCTAATTTCTGACCGTAAGAAGGGATAATTTCCAGAAGTTTTTCGCGCCATTCGCTGTTCATTTTCTCAGGAAAACAACGTTCAAGAACATTCAGCATGGCAAAAGCTGCGGTTGAAGCACCGGGAGAAGCACCCAAAAGTGAGGCGATCGTTCCGGATTTATTCACAACGACTTCAGTTCCAAATTCAAGTTTCCCACCGTATTTTTCGTCTTTTTTAATGATCTGTACGCGCTGTCCGGCAACTTTCAGCTCCCAGTCTTCTTCTTTTGCATCTTTTACAAACTCACGAAGATGCTGTATGCGCTGCGCTTTGGTCATCGCCACCTGCTGAATGAGATATTTCGTCAGCGGAATATTATGCCACCAGGCGCCGAAGAGCGATTTTATATTTTTAAAGTTGACACTTTCCGGCAAATCAAGATAACTTCCTTCCTTCAAAAACTTGCTTGAAAAACCTGCAAACGGGCCAAAAAGTAAAGCTTTCTCACCATCAATAATCCTCAAATCGAGATGCGGAACCGACATTGGCGGCGCATCAACTGTTGCCTGCGTATACACTTTCGCTTCATGTTGCGCAACCATTTCCGGATTATGCGTCACAAGCCATTCCCCAGAGACAGGAAATCCGCCATAGCCTTCACTCTCTTTAATATCCGAACTTTCGAGCAGCGGAAGCGCGTAACCGCCGGCACCGATAAAAACAAAATCGGCCAAAACTTCCTGACGGTGACTGTGGATGCGGTCTTTGATCATCATCTCCCACTTTCCGTCTTCGCGCGGATCAATATCTTTCACCTCATGATAGAGAAAAACTTCAACATTTGAGTCTTCGGTTAAATGCTTCGCCATCTTTCGCGTAAGCGCCCCAAAATTGACATCGGTGCCGATTTCCATTCTGGAAGCCGCCATTTTTTCGCTTTCGTTACGCTTTCGCATAATCAAAGGAATCCATTCGCGAAGCTGGCTGTGATCTTCAGAAAATTTCATTCCGGCAAAAAGCGGCGATTCTTTCATTGTCAGATAACGCTTTTCGAGATAATCGGCATCTTTTTCACCAAAAACCAAACTCATGTGCGGGCACGTATTGATGAATTCTTCAGGTTTATCGATATAATTTTTATCAATTAAATACGACCAAAACTGTTTTGAAATTTCAAACTGCTCGGCAATACTTTCCGCCTTAGAAATATCGATGCTTCCGTCTTCCTTCTGCGGCGTATAATTCAGTTCACAAAAAGCGGAATGCCCCGTTCCGGCGTTGTTCCAGGCGGCAGTACTTTCTTTGGCAAATCTGCCGAGGCGTTCAAAAACAGCGATATCGAGATTGGGATCAAATTCGTGTAAAAGTGTGGCGAGCGTGGCGCTCATAATGCCGCCGCCGATCAGCACAACATCATATTTTGGCTTTGGCGTACGGCGGAATATCGATTGAGACATGCAGTAAATTTTCTATCTAATTTCGGGAAAACTTTCGGTTTCCGGTGTCTGTTTAATATTATTTAACATCAATAATAAACATAAAAAAAACCGGAAAACTTCCCGGTTTTTATATTTTGAACTATTCATTATATCTGTCTTAAAAAAACCTTTGCGAAAGCCGATCATTAGTGCTCTTACAAAAGGTACTGATCATTTAAGCAAATCGTCACTATCTTTTACCTAACTCGTCAGTACCTTTTACCTAACTCGTCAGTACCTTTTCTGTTAATCATCGAAAGGTTTTAAATTAAGAACTTTGCAGGTCGATTTTGATAACCGAAATCGATATTAAAACTCAACTTTAATTAATTCAGTTTTGCCGTAAGTTTTTTAAACTGTTTCTCTGCATTTTTTCCTTCATACAGAATGCCGTAAACGGTATCGATAATCGGAAGTTTCAGGCCTTTCTGCTTTGCTGTTTTATAAATAGAATCTGCCGCGTAATAACCTTCTGCCACCATATTCATCGACTGAATGGCAGATTTTACGGTGTAACCTTTACCGATCAGGTTGCCGAGATTCCGGTTTCTGGAGAAAAGTGAATAGGCAGTTACCAGTAAATCGCCGAGATAAGCGCTCTCATTCACGTCGCGTGGCGATTCATAGATTGATTCAAGGAAAATCTCCATCTCGCGGATCGCGTTAGAAACAAATACCGCCGTGAAGTTGTCACCATAGCCAAGTCCGCTTGCGATGCCCGCACCTACCGCAAAAATATTCTTTAAAATCGCACTGTACTCGTTTCCTAAAATATCGCGGCTGGAATTTACTTTAATGAAATCTGAACTGAAAATCTCCTGAAGCCTCTGCGAAACTTCATCTTCCACCGTCGCGATCGTGAGGTAAGAAAGCCTTTCCATCGCTACCTCTTCTGCGTGGCAAGGCCCAGCGATCACTGCCTGATTTCGGAACCCAATCTGAAATTCCTGCTTCAGATAATGCGCCACGACATCATTCACTTTAGGAATAATCCCTTTTATCGCGGACACAAAAATCTTGTCTTTGCAGTCGGCAGTCAGTTTATCCATCATATCCGAAAGATAAATGGAAGGCGTTGCCAAAACGATGATGTCGCAGACAGAAACCAGCTCGTTGATATCGGTGGTAAGTTTTAGATTTTTAAGATTGAAATTAACGGCCATCAGATAATTCGGGTTGTGACCCCGAAGCTCAATGGCACCTTTCACAAATTCGCTGCGCACGCACCAATGCACGGTTTTGCAGTTTTCTACAAGCATTTTCACAATTGCCGTCGCAAAACTTCCGCTGCCTACAACGCCAACCGCAGTTTCGTTTTTCGCCTTTCTGGAAGATTGATTCTCAGGATCTGTTTTCTTTTTCGACATAATTTGAATCTGTTGCAAATATATATTAAACTCTCAGCCAACAGAAATTATACCAAGCAAATATTACGTATTTGTTACACCATGTACGACAAGGCAATTTTGTACCATATTTTGCGTTTAAGGTTAAATAAAATATAAAATCTACCATCAAACTTGTGAAAAATTATTTTTCCTTAAATTTGCAGCTTCAAAATTCAAAAATAATTTCAGATACCGCAATGAAGAAATTCTTTCAAAACAGAAAAAAAGTAAATACGTTATTGGCTATTTTGTTAGCCGTAGTTTTTACACAAAGTATTTTAATTGCCAGTTTATATGCAAGAAAAGACGATAAGAATTATGAGGTAAATCTCGTGCAGATAAACACTCAGAAAGACAGCATAGATTATCTTAAAATGAAAACCGACCTGAATGTAGTCGACCATACGATCGGAGAACTTAATTCTTTTTTAAAATCTAAAAATATACAAAGCGAGCGGCTGATGATGCTGGATCACGACAGTCTCTCAAACTCTGTTTATCTGGCAAAACAGGCAAACCGATACAGTCAGTATTTGGTAAATCTTCAGCAGAAACTTCTGCAGGTGCCTTTGGGAATGCCTACGGAAGGTTATATCTCGTCAAATTTTGGCGTGAGGAAAAACCCTATTCCTGTGAAGATGGTTTACGCTTCAGTTTTACCGCTTGGAAATGCAAAAACAGAAAATACTGAAGTTCCAACTGCAGATGTGAAAACTCCGGATGTGAAAGAAAATGTGGCTAAAACCAATGCTGCACCTGCAGAAGCAGACCAGATGCAGTTTCATAAAGGATTGGATATTGCCGTGGCTTTTGGTTCGAATGTAATTGCAACCGCAGCGGGGAAAGTTATTTTTTCTGGACAGAAAGGAGGTTATGGAAACTGCGTGATTGTTTCTCACGGAAATGGTCTTGCAACACTTTACGGACATTTGTCTGAGCTGATCGCTAAAACGAATGATGAGGTGAAAGTGGGTCAGGTAATTGCAAAATCCGGAAACTCAGGGAGATCTACCGGACCGCATCTTCACTATGAAGTTCACAAAAACAATAATCCTGTAAATCCTAAACTTTTTATGAATTTATAGAAATTATGAAAAAATAAAATTACGGCGGCACCTTCGGTGCCGCCGTAATCAATTCCTTTAGTATGCGGCCGTAAAACGTTCGCGAATGTGATTATTCTGCTCCAATTCATCGACAAGCGCGACCGCGACATCCTCCACCGACAGAATACTTCTACCATTTACATCAAAGACCGGATTTTCCAGCGCTGTACGGTATTCTCCCGTTCGCACGCCTGCAGTTCCCTGATGCATTTCGATGGCCGGACTGAAAAATGTCCAATCCAGCGTGTTATTCTTTTTAATTTCATTTAGATAATCACGCGCTGCCAATGCTCCAGGTTTGATATCAGCGGGAAAATCTGCTCCATCAACAATCTGTTTTCCGTCTACAAATAAACTTCCGGCACCTCCAATCGTAATAAAACGTTGGACTCCGGCTTTCTCTACCGCTTTTTCAATATTCTGACTGCCTTTTAAAAAATCATCATAAAGATTCGGATTCGTCCAGCCTGCATTGAATGCGTTTATTACTGCATCGCTTCCTTTTAAAACGTCTGCCAAAACATCCACGTTATTGACATCTGCAATATTTGCATGCACATTTTCATTATGCTCTACTTTTGAAGAATCTCTGGCGATCGCATTCACCGAATATCCACGGTCTGCTAATTCCTTAACCAAGTGTTTGCCAACAAAACCGGTGGCGCCAATTACTGCTACTTTTTTCATTTGTTTTGATTTAAATTGTAATATTTATTGTTACATTAATGTTTAAAATTTTTTATCTGAAAGTTTCAGCAAAATCATGGAGCAATTTTTTATTCAGAAAAGAATTCACCATAGAATCAGTTTCAGTAAAAAGCTGCTCAAGTTGTACATTGATATCTCTGCCTACAGGACATTTCGGATTGGGATTTGAATTTTTCCTTCCCAAAACTTCGGTATTTTTCACGGCTGCAAAAATATCACCCATACTTATTTCTTCAGCCTTTTTTGCCAGCATACTACCACCCTCTTTTCCTTTTCGGCTGGCAATGAGACCTGCAGATTTTAAAACACCAATTTCTTTACGAATCATCGCAGGATTTGAATTCAGGCTGCCAGCAATCCATTCTGAAGTGAGCCATTCATCCGAATATTTTGCCAGAAGAGTCATGATGTGAATCGCAGTTGCAAACCGTGTATTGCTCATAATTTTTTCAAAGATACAAATTAATGTAATATATTTTATTACAATTAAAAAATTTTATAAAATCAATTTATCAAGATCCAGCAAAAGATAGTTAATTGTCTGATTAATTGTGCGTGTTGCCGACTGCATTTGATTAAGCATAGCCGCCCGAATCTGCAGATCTTTAGAAAAATACATTCCTCCATCACTAAAAATAACCGAACTATCTGCCCGTTTTTGATCATCATCAAACTGATAATGCAGCCAGCCGGCTTTTATACTTTCTATTGCCGCAACATTATCTCGGCTGAAGCGTGGCTCGGTGTACATATACCAGATAAATGGAGGAAAATTTGTAGATGTAAGTTTCTCATTCCAGATGTCGCTAAGTAAGTTTCTTTTGTGAATAAACTCTACCTTTTTTCCTTTCGGATCTAAAGTGGCGAGACCAAAAGCCGCTCCCAATCCACCTCCTGAAACATCGATTACTCTACTCCAGCCATCATTTGTCACAATTCCTCCGGCAATTGAAGCTGCCGCGCCTGTAATGACCGAAAACAAAATCAGACGCTTATTCCGTACGTCATTCAAATTGTCTACATAGCCTTCAACCTGTTCTACTCTCTCACCTTCACAGTCAAATTCGGCTGCGACAGCATCCAGTTCGCTGAGTGCAAGTGTGATTTTACTGTTGATTTTCATTTTCAACTGCAACACTTTTACCTGCGCGCTGAGATCCTGCTTTTTCTTCTGATCGATAATCTCGTTCACTTCATCCAGATTTCCCAAAGCATTAAGCATCAAAATACTTTGATCAGAAAAATTAGCTTTCAGATTGCTGTTCGTCAGCAAAATCGAATCAGAATTATACGAAGGCAGTTTTTCATCATAATTATAATGAAAAGGCGCCTTGCAATAGCTGTCGCGCAGTGTAAGAATATTTTGCCTGATCGCAAGATTTTTCTTTGAAACACAGGATGTGCTCAAAAAGACCAACAGTGAAAGCAACAAAATTTTCTTCATCGTGTTAAAACAAAAATCACCCGACCAAAGATCAGGTAATTGAGTGACAATTTATTTAATTCCCAAAAGTTCGACCTCAAAAATAAGGGTTGAGTTGGGACCGATTTCTTTGCTGATCTGCTCCTCACCATAGGCAAGATTCGGTGGTAAAAACAGTTTCCATTTGCTGCCGACAGACATTAGCTGCAACGCTTCCGTCCAGCCGGAAATTACTCTGTTTAAAGGAAACGATGCCGGAGTTCCTCTTTTTACTGAACTGTCAAAAACTTTTCCCTCGATCGTGGTGCCGTGATAATGACATTTCACCGTACTTCTCGGTCCCGGTTTTTCGCCGTCGCCTTCTTTCATTATTTCGTACTGAAGCCCGCTTGGCAATGTGATCACGCCTTCACGTTTTGCATTTTCTTCAAGAAAAGCTTTCCCTGCATTCAGGTTTTTTTCTGCCTGTTCTTTTTTGCGCTTAAAAAGCATATCTGCTACTCCCATTATTTTTTCAGTAAAGATAAAATTTTAAAAGGAAGCACAAATCTTAAAATTCAAAATAATATAATATTCTCTTAACGTAGAATAAAACACATGGCGTTATTATTGACTTCAGATAAAACACAATGCAGCAACCGATTCTTTACGACAAAATTTTTGACCAGCTTACCTACGAAGAAAAAATGCTTTTAGAAGAAAACAAAAAAAGCATTCAGGATTTTGTGGAGCATTCTTCGGCGATCAGCAACGTAAATCATTCTACGCGAAATGCGCACGCAAAAACATATGCAGTTCTGAACGGAATTTTTAAGATTGATAAAAATATCCCACGAAATATCCGTGAAATTTTAGACCGCGATAAATATTCTGTTACAGTGCGCCTGTCGAATGCGCATCTCAAAATCAAGAAAAATGATATTCCGGCGTATGGTTTTGCCATCAAAATCAAAGATGAAGCCAGCCGCACCATTGCGAATTTTCCGCTGGTAAATTTTCCGGTTTTTCCGATAAAATCGGTCTCGGATTTTCTGAAACTTTTTACTTCTGTTAACCGTTTTTTCATCAGCAAAAGAAAAGGATTATTGCCTCTGATCAAACAAATTTTTAAAATCTCACCGTATTTTTTCTCGACAGAATTTATAAAACACGCATTCAGCTTTTTAAAACGAAAGAACGATTTTCTGCTTTCGTTTAATTATTATTCGGTGGGCGTTTACCGTTTTGGGAATGAAATGATGAAAATTAAACTCAAGCCTAAAAACATTTCAAAAAGTTTCGGAAAAGATCTTCCGGTAAAAGAATCGGTAAACAAGTTTTGTTTTGAAAATGATTTCACGGCAGATGTTTTTCTGAAGTTTTGTTTCAATGAAAAAGATCAGCCGATAAATAATTTAAGCAAAAAATGGAAAAATTCGCCTTATGTAAAAGTTGGTGAAATTGTGATTCATAAAAATTCTTTAAGCAAAAATCACTGCGAGAACGAACTGCTTTCTTTCAATCCTTTTGAGAGCGCAGAGATGTTTTCTCCCGTTGGGAAGATTCAGAAACTTCGTGAAGAAACCTACAAAGTTTCGCTTCAGACAAGAAAAAGAATTAACAAACTTCTTAAATATCAATAGAAAAGGCTCTGCGAAATGCAAAGCCTTTTGTTTTATTTAAGATAAAATTTAATCTAAGCTTCCTCTTCTTTTTTATCTGGAAACGCGATAGAAACCAATACCGAAAGTATCAAAACGCCACCTACGATTCCCAAAGAAACCGGCGAAGAAATATGATACCAAGGCGCGATAAGCATTTTCACACCAATAAAAGCGAGAATAATTGCCAGACCGTACGGCAGTTTGCTGAACATATGAATGAAATTTGCCAGCAAAAAATATAAAGATCTTAATCCTAAAATCGCAAAAATATTTGAAGTATACAGGATGAACGGATCTTTTGAAATCGCAAAAATCGCAGGAATTGAATCTACCGCGAAAAGTACATCAGTAAACTCAATAACGGCTACAACCACCAAAAGTGGCGTCGCCATACGGATTCCGTTTTGTACCGTGAAAAACCTGTCGCCATCGTAGTTATCAGAAACTTTATAGAATTTCTTAATCAGTTTCGCACCTGCGGTATTGCTGTAATCTTCGTCTTCATCGTCGCCACCGCCGCCCCAGGAATTAATTCCGGCGTAGATCAGGAAGAGACCAAAAAGCGTCATCACCACATTGATTTTCACGGGATGACCGAAAATATTCATTTCAGGCAAATACGTAAGCTCGATCAGCTCAACGCCTGCAAAAATAAAGATCGCACGGAAGATTAACGCTCCGATAATTCCCCAGAAAAGAACTTTATGGTGTAGAAATTTCGGCACTTTAAAAAATCCGAAAACCAAGATAAAGACAAATAAATTATCTACCGACAATGCTTTCTCAATCCAGTACGCTGCCTGATATTGTGTGAATTTTTCTACCGCCACGGCATGACTTTCCTGACTTCCGTCTGTATTGAAAACCCAATAAACGACGCCCGAAAAAACCATCGAAAGTGAGATCCAAACAATCGACCAGATAGTCGCTTCTTTAGACGAAACCTCATGGCTTTTCTTATTAAAAACGCCAAGATCGAGCATCAGCATGATGATCACCGTTATGGCAAATCCCCAGACGAGACCGGGATGAAGTTCTAAAATATTATGACTTTCCACTATTTTTGATATATTTAGATGATATGAAAAAGCAACAGCCGTAAAAATACAGTCATTGCTCATTTAGTTTTTAAAATTAAAATCCCTCTTTACAAATATTTTTGCTGAACCGTCTGTATGGTCTGCTCAAGTTTTTTGTCTGCAGTGGGATCTCCAATGGCATTGAATTTCCACTCGCTGTTTTTTCTGTAAAAAACGCCCATCACCATTGCTACGTGTCCGCTGAAAGATTTGTCGTTGGCGATATCATATTTCGCAAAAACCTCGCGCACATTGGTCGGCGAACCTTCGTAAATACGGATTGAAGCGAAAGGAATCGTTCCGAAATCCTGTCCGCGGTAACTGTTCAAAACCAAAGCTACGTGATCAACATTTGCATCAAGTCCGGAAAAATCAATTGTAATCACCTCGTTATCCAGACCGTCGTCACCTTCAGTATCACCCGTAAGATCGTCGCCGCTGTGTTTTACCGAACCGTTTTTAGACTTTAAGTTTCCAAAATAAACCACTTCAGTAGCCGTTTTGTTTGCATCGTACAAAATGCAGCTTGCATCAAGATCTACCGCTTCTTTTTTGCTTCCGCCAAAAAAGCTTTTCTTCTCAATGGCGCCCCAGTTTATACCCACGCAAGCTTGTGTAAGCGTCGTACCGTTGGATTTCGTAAGGTTTATCCTCTGCCCTTTCTGTAAGTTAATAGCCATTTTATTTTTGTTTATTTATTATTGATATGATGTTAAAGTCTAAAATTTTTAATTATTTAAATTTAAATTGAGCATTGCCCGCAGAATATTGGTTTCTTCATTCACATCGAAAATCTTGCTCATGATGTCGATGCTTTCCAGATTTTTTAAGTAATCTTTTAAAACCAAATCTACGCCTTCCGGAAGTTTTCTTTTCTGTTCCTGAATCGTTTCTTCCAAATCTTCATTCCGTGCGCGAAGCTTCAAAATCAATGAAGCCTGATTAGAAACATTGGCCGAAATATCAATTTCTTCTTTCACCACATCTTTCAGATAGAGTTTTTTACCTTCCACGTCGAAAAAGAAATAATCATCCGACTGAAAAATCCTGAAAATCTCGTATTCCTTTCTTCCACATTTATATCCGCAGACAAATCGTACTTTGAAATTCTGAATATTCAGTTTTCCTAAAAGTTTCCGCTCAATCTGAAATTCCTGGTACAGATAATGCGGAATATTTCCAATCGTCAGCTTACTTTCTTCCTGCGTTTCGCGGTAAAATTCAGCGGCATATTTTTTATGAAAATACAAAACTTCATTCCAGTTATTCCGCTCTTTTTCTTCCGTCAAATCTGAATATACTTTATGCAGAAAATCTGAAAAAATTCCGCTGTAGAGTTTTCTTTCCAGATCAAAATGATCAGTCTGTTTCTCTTCAAAAGCTGCGATGTACTGATTATTGATGTTGATTTCGTTAATCACCGTCAGCAGATCGTGTTCTTTTTTCTTTTTTATTTTCGTTAAAAGCTCAATCAGACTGTCGGTATACTGCAGATGAAAAAGCTCAAGTTTGCTGTAATCAATCGTTTTATTTTCTTCAAATAATTTGTGGATAATTTCCGTTTTGATGTAGATCGAAAGCACATCGATGTTTTCAAAGAAATTAGAAAGAAGTTTAAGCCTTGTTAATCTTCTTTTGCTCTGGGACATTATGCTTTCTGCTTCACCATCCACGCTTTCCTAGCCTCTGATATTTGATTTTAATTCGTGCTCGAGTGTCTGCAAATCCTGATCCAGCTTGCGGCGGTTTTCTGTTCCCTGTTTTTGGATCTGTTTTACTTCATTTAATGTATTGATCAGCATTGCCGTAGTTTCCTTTAAAGTTTCGGCAGAAACAATAGTCTGCTCATTTGCACGCGCTACATTTCTTGAATTCTGGCCTAAACGCTCTGCATTTTTTCTCAAAATATCTTCCGTGGTCTGCGAAACTTTCTGCTGTACTTCGATATTCTGCTGCTGTCTGTGCATCGCTACCGCCAGCGAAAGCTGATTTTTCCAAACCGGCAAAGTAGTCGTAAGAATTGTCTGCGCTTTTTCGGCAATCGAAACGTTATTATTTTGCACAAGACGAATTTGCGGAAGCGATTGCATCATAATTAAACGGACCACTTTCAGATCTGCCAGTCTTCGGTCTAATCTGTTGATGAAATCACGTTTGTCTGCAATCTGATAATCCGCATAATTCTGTACGTTGGCTTCCATTTCTGCCAGTTCATCGCCTGCTTTCTGCATTCTTAGATTTCCGGCAATCACCAAATCTTCAATGGCTTTAATGGAATTCACATTGCTGTCGAAAATGGTCTGCAGTACTGCATTATCTTTCGTAGAAGTGATAATTCCGGCGTTTACTTTATGCGAAATCTGATCGATGTTACTGGTAATTTTATCGTATTTCGCGAAAAGATTATCAACCTGAGTCAGCATCTTTTTCATAAAAGGAAGCTTGCTCAGAAAACCTTTTACACCGCCATTATTAATTTCATCAACATCGACATAATTAAGCTCAATCAAAAGATTATTGATGAGTTCACCGACTTCTCCCGAGTTTGAGCGGCGCACATTTCCAAGAAAACTGTCACTCTGATTCGCCAATGTTTTCTGAAGATCAGAACCGAAATTGACAATCGATCCCGGATTTGTTTCATCAATCGCGTTGGCAATCGATTCATATTTCTGTCGGTCCTCATTTTTAATATGCGAGACATTTACATTTCCGTCACGGTCCATCAAAACGGGCGGGCCTGCATTTTCATGTGGTGCAGGAACATTCGGCTCGAAAGTTTTCAACGGTTCGATCGAAGAAAGCGGATCGTGATTTGGGTTATTTTGATTATCCATAAAATTCTTATTGATACATTGATACAAATTTGTCTAAGCCTTCTCTCTGTCCGCTTCCTACGGCTTCGAATTTCCATTCGCCGTTCCTGTTGTAGATTCTTCCGAATTCTACTGCCGTTTCTATCGAAAAATCTTCGTCGAGCTCATATTTCAAAAGCTCTTCGTTTGTATCTGTATTAAAAATTCTGATAAAAGAATTTCTTACCTGCCCGAAATTCTGCTTTCTGGCATCTGCCTCATGAATCGTCACCACAACGGTAATTTCTTTCACTGCAGCATCAATTTTAGTAAGATCGATTTTAATTTGCTCATCATCACCATCGCCGTCTCCTGTAAGATTATCTCCGGAGTGAATCACCGCTTTGTCCGGCGACTCCAGATTATTGTAAAAAACAAAATGACTGTCGGAAACCAGTTTTTTATCGTCTCCCAAAAGAAAAAGTGAAGCATCAAGATCGAACGCTCCGCCTGTAGACGTATTGTTGGTGTCCCAGCCCAGCCCGATCGTAAATTTTGGTGCGTTGATGTTTTCTCTCTGTCCTTTCTGTAAATTAATAGCCATAATTATATTCTGTTTGTGTTAAAGCATTGATATTGTTCTCATATTCGGCGATCAGGTGATAATTGTTGCTTATCGCAAGTTCCAGAAGAAGCTCAGCCTGACCACTTTTTATTTTAGACGTAAGATAATCAAAATTACTTGAATCGAGACCTAAAATATACTTTACTATTCGGGTATTAAACTCAAATCTCGGCTTGTGCATCACCTCGATCACATCATGTACATTTTTCACCGCGAAATAATTAAAATAATTTTCAATCTTTGGGTCGATGCTCATATCGGTGAGTTCAGCAAAGTATAGAAATACGAAATCTGCCTGCACATTATATTCATTCAGGATTTTAGTTACAGTAAATTCATGGCTTCCGGTGATTTTTATATCATCAATAAAAATACAGAGTTTATCTTTCAGAAAATCTTTATCAAGATAATACGTATCGTTGGCAATCAGTTTTTTACGGTCTTCAAAACTGAGATTCCCATAGTCTGTCGTGTACGTATGATTTCGGTTTATTTTTGAAATAATGCTTGCCTTTTTTCCGTTTTTAAAAAGATAAAAATCAAGTCTCTTTTTAAAATAAAAACACAGGAAATTCGACGCGGTCGGAATCGCCATGTACGGGCTCGGCAAAACGACAATCTGCTTATCTGTATTGAATATTTCGTCGTGATTTTCAAGAAGCCCGAGGAAAAGTTCTTCAGCAAATTTTTCGGCAAAAGTTTTATCGCCGTATTTGAAAAAACTGTAATCGGCGGGAGAAAAAGTAAAGTCTTGCGCAGAATTTATCTTGTGCAAACTGTATCGTAGATTCATGAAATTAATTTTGAATTAAATAAGCACTGAAACCAAAATCTCTCGCGCCATTGTAGTCAGCAACAAGATTGTCGCCAATGTGAAGAATTTTTTCAGGTAAAATGTTTTTATTTTTGATTTGATTTAAAACTGCTTTGAAAACTTCCGGATTTGGTTTTGAAAACCGTATTTCATCGGAATAGATCTGAAAATCGATGTACTGATCAAGTTTTTGGTGGTGTAAGAACTTCCGCATCGTTTTTCCTTTGATGAAACCGGTATTACTGAGAATATTTATGGTTTTCCCTGCGGATTTTATCTCTTCAAAGAGCCCGTGCACATTTTCCATAATAATCTGCGGATGATATTTCAGAAAAAGCTGCTCAGATTCAATGTAAAAATCTTCAAACAGCTTCATATTTAAAGTTTTAAGATCCACCTTTAATGAAGACAGAATCATCAGATAAATTTCGAAAGTTTCGATATTGCCACCTACGATCTCATTGCTTGTGTTGCAGAGATTATCATAGTATTTTACGGTCGACATAACATCGTCAAACGGCTTATCAATTTTAAAAAACGATTTAAAAAGCTCAGCTCTTTTTGTTTTAAATTCATAATGTGATTTGATGACAGTAAGCCAGAGATCAAAAGAAAAATGCTGATAATCCTGTATCGAAAAATTTGCTTTCACGAGTTTCTAAATTGAAAATGGTTATAAATGATGATGCGCATTTATATAATTTACCCCGCAAAATCAGTTCAAAGATAATTAAATTTTGCGGTGAAATATCTAATCTTTTTTAATTGAAATAATGACTTATCATGAATATAGTGAAATATCAGTAATTAAAATTATACACCTTAAACTTAACATAATATTTTAAAAATACCATTTAAAATATAAATATTTTATTAAAAAGGTAATTTATATAATTAATTTAATACATTTGTGGATTAAACAAATTAAGTAAGCTATGAAAAAACTTTCTCTTCTTGCATCCCTGATTTTCGCAGGAATGTTATCAGCTCAAACTCCGAGCTATGTACCGAGTACCAATCTTGTGGCCTGGTGGGGATTTACAGGTAACGCTAATGACTCGAGTGGCAACGCGAACAATTTGACGGTAATCGGTGCAACGCTGGTTGCAGACCGCGCTGGAAATGCAAATTCTGCTTACAGCTTCAACGGAACTACAAATTATCTGACGAAAAGTTCCCTTACGTATAATTTTTCATTAGCAGGAGCATACTCAGTTTCTTTCTGGATGAAAAAAAACGGTGCCTCGGAAGGTGTTGCCCTAATGAGCGGGTCTAACGTTCAGGGGAACTTTATCTGGCTTCTGCAGTGCGATACGACAAAAACGGTTTTCGGAACAAATGAGCAAGGTCAATCCTGGACATTTCTGAATGGTACAAACTATTCTACAACTGCCTGGGAGCATTTCGTTTTAGTTTATAATAACAAAGTGATGCAGATGTATAAAAATGGATCACTCGTCGGAACACTTACAAACACCTACACAACAGCAACATCGGCAGCATTACCATTTTACATTGGAAGTGCCATCGGTGGTGGCGGAAACATCAATGCCAATATTGATGATGTAGGAATTTGGAGCCGTACGCTGACTACCACTGAAATTTCGCAGCTATATTCTGCAGCGCTTGGTACAGCAGAAACAAAGAGTACACAATCTGCAGTAAACATTTCGCCAAATCCGGCCAAAGATTTTATTATGGTAAATTTCGTAGCCAAAACCAATGGTAACTATTCTATTGTTGACGTTAATGGCCGTACAGTACAAAACGGTATTTTATCAGCAGATAAGAAAGTGAATGTTGCTTCTTTAAATAAAGGAATGTACTTTATTCAGATCCAAGGATTACAGTCACAGAAATTTTTAAAAGATTAAAATTTAATTTTGCTTTTTGAACGAAGTCTCAGCAGATGCTGAGACTTTTTTATCTTATAATCGTGTCTAACCCAGATGTAAGTAAATCAGAAAGAGATTTGAGCAAAAAACTTTTAGAATACTAGATCTAAGACCAAATTTCATATTTACTTATCAGTACTTTTAGTTAGAAATTGGTCACAAAAAAACTCCTTCATTTTTTGATGAAGGAGTTATTGGAATAAAAAAAGACTGGCGGCGACCTACTCTCCCGCTTTCGCAGTACCATTGGCGCTGG
>NZ_LMPJ01000011.1 GCF_001424585.1 Chryseobacterium sp. Leaf180
CTAATCAGCTCCCCCTATCGGAAACCGCTCCTGCGCTTTTACCTGATCAACAAACTCTCATCCGTTTTTCAGTGCGGCAAAAGTAAGAATCTTTAAGCTGTAATTCCAACTTATCTACAATGTTTTTTTAATCCCAGACCTAAACACCTGACTTCCCGAAAGAAAAATTTATATTTCTAAACAAAATCTCTTCTCAACGCAGATTGCCCGATTTCCGAAGAGTCCCGCAGCCCCGATTGAAGCGGCATCCTTTTGGCGAGGCGGTGAAGCGAAGCGGAGCCGACAAAGCCAAAAGATACAGCTAAAAGCGGGAAGTGTCTGCCCGAAAAACTTTTATAACACGATAATAAGATCTAAGGTCTCATGAGAATACTTCTTCTAACATTAAAGCTTACCTAATTTGCTACCTGCGAAAAGTCTTTATCTTTGCAAAAAAATATTTTATGAGCATTCACATCAGTGCGAAAAGAGGAGATATTGCCAAAGTTATTTTGATGCCGGGCGACCCTTTGCGTGCACAGTATATCGCAGAAAATTTTCTGGAAAATCCGAAACTTGTCAGCAAGACCCGCGGTATTCTCTATTATACAGGAATTTACAAAGGCCGCGAAATCAGCGTGGGTGCGAGCGGAATGGGTTTTCCAAGCATGGGAATTTACTCTTTTGAACTCTATACAGAATATGAAGTCGATACCATCATCCGCATCGGAACGTGCGGCGCATACTCGACTGACGTGAAATTATACGATATTCTGAATGTAGAAAATGCGGCAAGCGAAAGCACGTATGCCAAATATGCGTGGGGAATTGAAGACGAAATGATCGCTCATCAGGGGAAAATTTTTGATCTGATCAATGAAACTTCCGAAGAACTGTCTTTACACGCAAAGCCAGTGAACATTCACAGCAGCGATATTTTTTACCGAAAAGATCCCGCGGTTCCTGAAATTGCCACGCAGAATAACTGTCCGGCTGTGGAAATGGAAGCTTTCGGGCTTTATGCCAACGCCAAACATTTAGGGAAAAATGCTGCAACACTGCTTACCGTTTCAGATATTATTCCGACCAAAGAATTTATTTCGGCTGATGACCGCGAACGTGCTTTGAAACCTATGATTACTTTGGCTCTGGAAGCAGGAATAAAAGCGCTGGATTTAAAATAAGAATTAAGGTTTAAGGAATAGGGTTTGATTTTTGCAACTTAACATACAAACAGTCAGTTTAAAAACAGATATGGAAGCGCAAAAAATATTCCGGGAGACTCAAAAATTTACCCAATGGTGGCTCTGGCTACTCCTTGCTGTGATCTGCACTGTTACTGTTTTGAATTTCACTTCTACACCAGAGGCTTTTTCCACGGCAGAAATTATTTTCGGAATTATCATTCTCGCACTTATTGCGATTTTAATTTTTATTGCGCGACTGGAAACCATTATCGATGAACAGGGAATTCGTGCCCGTTTTTTTCCTTTTCACATTAATTTCAGATACTTTCCCTGGAGAAGTATTAAAAAAATAAATGTCCGCACCTACGCGCCTTTGCAGGAATATGGCGGCTGGGGAATCCGTGGTTTTTTCGGCCGTGGAAAAGCGTATAACATTAAGGGAAATAAAGGAATCCAGCTTTTACTGAATGACGAAAAACATTTATTAATCGGCACTCAGAAACCTCAGGAAGCAGAAAACGTTTTAAATTATTATACAAATAACGGATTCCCGACCGGTAATCAGTTGTGAAAATATTTTGGATCCGGACGTAAAAATTCATAATCCAGGTCGTCAATCAGTTTTTGTGGGGAAATTTCTTTTCCCTTTTTTTCTGTATTATTATTTTTATCCGTCGAGTTTCCGGTTTGAACATCGATGATTTCCTGTTTTGTCGGATGTAGCGGCGCGACCAGATTATACAGTTTATGCGTCAGTTTTTTTTCAATCATTACCTCTACAACTTTCGCGATGTCTTCGTAATGAATATGATTTACCAGATTTTCAGGATCTTTGATGCCGTAATTTTTCAGCAAACGGTTGTCGCCCATCAATCCGCCAAGCCGTAAAATATTAATCTGAGGGAAGTAGTTTTTAAAAGCGCCTTCACTGATTAAATCTTCTGAGCGAACCTCATCTTCAGTCATTATTTTCGAAATTTCAGGATAAATTCCTGTAGAACTCATCATGAAAACTGGCTTATCAAAGTCACCGATGTACTTTGCAATATTTGCTGCACGGTTTTTCATGGCTTCCGGAGAATGCCGGCGTTCAGAAAACGGAACGGTAATCATCACCGCATCCATATCTTTTATAAAATCAGCCTGGTGCAAACTTGTATCAATTTTATCATCTGAAAAAAAAGCAACTTCGATATTCCAACCCTGTTTTTTTAAGTCTAAACACTTTTCTGCGGAAGTTGTGGTCGAGTAAATCTGATATTTTTCCTTTAAAATATCTGCTATTCTGCTTCCGAGCCAGCCAAAGCCGATGATTGCGAGTTTTTTCATGATAATTTGATGTTAACTTTCCTATGCAAATATCGGGGCAGTCTTTTTTGTTTTAAAAATAATCCATCACAAATTATCACGGTTATGGAAGCGTTTTTGTAGTAGCAAAAGTTCTCAACGCAATACATCATGGCAAAAAAAACGCAGGACGCGGCGCAGCTTGTCTTTCCGCATCAGCTTTACCAGAATATCCACCATTTTAAAAAAGATGTTCCGATTTATCTGATTGAGGAAGATCTTTATTTTATGCAGTTTAAATTTCACAAACAGAAAATCGTATTTCACCGTGCCTCTATGAAGTTTTATGAAGATTTTTTGAAAGAGGAAGGTTTTAAAGTTCATTATATTGAAACCCATAATGATGAATCTGACATCCGCGTGTTATTAACAAAGCTAAAAAAAGAAGGCTGCGAGAAAATTATTTATGCTGATGTGACCGATAACTGGCTTGAAAAACGGCTCCGCGAAGGCCAAATGGAAACGGAAATCAGTGAAAGCCAAATCTTCCTGAACACGCGAAAAGATCTGGAAAAATATTTTGAAGAAAAAGATACCTATCACCAAACCGACTTCTACAAGCAGCAGCGCGCCGACCGCGATATTCTGATGGACGGCGAAAAACCTGCCGGCGGCAAGTGGACTTTCGATACCGAAAACCGGAAGCGTTATCCGAAAAGCAAAAAAGCGCCGAGCATTCATTTTCCGGAAAACTCAACATATTATGATGAAGCAGTAAAATACACGGAGAAAAACTTCGATAAAAACTACGGCGAACTCACTTCTTATCAGCTGTATCCGTGCACTTTTAAAGACGCTGAAAAGTGGCTGCAGCATTTCTTTGAAAACCGTTTTCAGGAATTTGGGGTTTACGAAGACAGTCTGGTAGAGCATGAGCATTTTCTGCATCACAGCGTGATTTCGCCGTTACTCAATACCGGTTTGCTGACGCCACACTCTGTTTTAAAAAAAGCGATTGCATACGCCGAAAAGAATGACATTCCGATGAATTCTACAGAAGGATTTGTGCGGCAGATCGTCGGGTGGCGTGAGTTTATCCGCGGAATATATATTTATGAAGGCAGTTTTCAGCGCCGGCAGAATTTCTGGAAACATAAAAAGCCACTTCCCCACTCTTTTTACACGGCAGAAACCGGCATTAAGCCGATTGACAGCTGCATTTCAAAAATTATTAAAACCGGATATGCGCATCATATCGAACGCCTGATGGTTTTTGCCAATTTTATGAACCTCAGCCATATTTCGCCTGATGACCGGTACGACTGGTTTATGACGATGTTTATCGACTCGTACGACTGGGTGATGGTGCCGAATGTGTACGGAATGAGCAGTTATTCTGACGGCGGCATTATGAGCACAAAACCGTATGTGAGCGGCAGCAATTATCTGAAAAAAATGAGCGATTATGCTTCCGGAGAGTGGACAGAACTTTGGGACGGACTTTTCTGGAATTTTGTGCACGACAACCAAGATTTCTTTAAAAAGAATCCAAGACTGGGAATGATGGTAAGAACACTTGAAAAAATGAACGATGATACCCGGGAAAAACATCTGAAAACGGCGAAAAATTATATTGAAAGCAAAGAATAAATATTATGAAAATCGCGACCTATAATGTCAACGGAATTAACGGGCGGCTTGCTGTTTTATTAAAATGGCTCAAAGAAGCGAAGCCTGACATTGTCTGTCTGCAGGAACTAAAGGCGCAACAGCATAATTTTCCGGAAGCTGAACTGGCAAAAGCCGGTTATCAGGCTTTATGGAAAGGTGAAAAGAGCTGGAACGGTGTGGCGATTTTATCGAAAGGTCACGAGATGACGGAAGTTCAGCGCAGTCTGCCGGGCGATGCGGACGATGACCAGAGCCGGTATCTTGAAGCGATTATAGATCAGATGGTGATCTGCTGTTTTTATGTTCCAAACGGAAATCCTTATCCCGGACCGAAATATGATTATAAAATTGAGTGGCTGAAAAGACTGAAGAAACGCGCGCAGGAATTAATTAAAATGGATCTTCCGGCAGTTTTGACCGGCGATTTTAATATAATTCCGGAAGAAACCGATGCGTACAAACCAGAAAAATGGAAAGAGAATGCATTGTTTACCGATGATGTGCGAAAAGTTTTCCGGCAGCTTGCCGCGAAAGGCTGGACCGATTCTTTACGAAAAATTTATCCCGAAGAAACGCTTTACACCTACTGGGATTATCTCTATCATTCCTACGACCGAAATGCGGGTCTGAGATTAGATCACATTCTGCTGAGTCCGTATCTGGCGCCAAGATTAAAAAATGCGGGTGTTGACAAAGAAGTGCGCGGCTGGGAAAAAAGCAGCGATCATGCGCCGGTGTGGATTGAGCTTAAGAAGAAATAATTACACTTTCTTCTCCGCTGCCTTTTCAGCTTTTCTTTTAGATCTGATATACAGCGTTCCTGTTATCATTAAAAATAAAGTTCCTGCACAGAATCCTGCAATGACATCGGTAAACCAATGCGCTCCGAGATAGATTCTAGAAACTGCGCACAGAACGATCATTGCAAGACAGGAAACCGTAATGATCACCTGGGTTTTTACACTTAAAATTTTTGACGTCACGGCAATGATCATTAATGAACCGAAAAATGCAGTATAGAAAAGCACATGTCCGCTTGGGAAACTCTGGTAATGTGCCTGCTCGAGGACATTTATCAAATCCTGCGTCGGCCGCGGACGGTTCACCATTATTTTTAAAACATACGTTAAGCCACCGGAGAGAAGCGTGGAAAACATAAAAACAGCTTCCCGACGATATCCTGAAATCAGGAATAAGATTGAAATCGCGGCAACCATCGTACCTGCGACCCACAGAGTTCCGAGCCAACTGATTGCGCGCATGGCCAAATCTAAAATCCTGTTTTGGTTTTCCTGAAGTTCGGAAGAGACCAGAAGATCAAAACTCATCGGTGCACTTTGTGCCACAAAAATGCTCAGCAAAATAAAAACCAGCAGGAAAAAAAGAGAGAACGACCAGGTAAGATGCCTGTGTTTCTCTGTGACAAATGCAGAAATGCGTCCTAAAATATTACCATTATTACTCATCGGAAAACTGTAACAAATAGTGTGCAGAGACTGAGATTGGAGATATGAGATTGGAGAATTGAGATTTTAGAATTAAAAGATTAAAATTACGGGATTAAAATTTTATTCATTTCATTAAGAGCTTGTTTACATTTTATCAAATAAATCATTAAGGTTAACAAACTCTTCGACGAGCTCAGAGTGACACTGATAAATTGAGCGGTTAGTATTCGGTTTATCAGTCTGAGCCTGTCGAAGACTCTGTTAATCAAACCACTAAAAATCAATATAACCAAACTATTTTAATAATTTTTAAACAGGTTCTACGATAAATTTTTCATTTTAAATTATCAGGATCAATAATTCAGGTTTTCAGAGGGCGGTGATAAAGGTGATCAGTCCGAAAACAATGCCCGGAATATTGGCCATGATGACCGGCCAGTCTTTCTTTGGCTTTTTCATAAAACCATAAATCACCCACAACGTACAATTGACGGCCGCGACCAAAGGCTGCAGCCAGTCGCCCTGTTTGCCATTGAGATTATCGCTGATCTGAGGAATGTAAGAAACGTACATTGCGATCGCTGTGCCTGATGCGACAATGCCTAAAACCGTGTAAAATCTGGAGTTTTCCATTAAGATCCGAACAGAATTTTTACTGCGGGAGTGCAGAATCAGTTCTGTGAATGGGCGGTGCAAATTGTCTGCCGTTTGAAGAAAAGAGATTTTGAAACTGGAGATTGGAGATTTGAGATTTGAGATAAAAGATTGAAAGATGGCAAATTACCGGACCGGAAGTGTGTGAGGCAATCGCGTGGTCAAACTCAGTTTAGAAATAAATTTTTTTGTTTTTGATGATGACCGTTCCCGCTTTCTCGAGTTTTTTTACGGTCCGGATGACGGTTTCCACGCGCAAACCGGTTAGCAGAGCCAACTGAGAACGTGTGTACGGTACCTGAAAAGTAAATTCTTCGCTGCTGTCCGAAAAAAAGGTTTTCATATAATTCAGAAGAATTAAAATCTTTTCAACAGGATCTGTCATGCAGAGAAAAGTGGAAACCACGTATCTGAAATGCAGTCTGTCTGCAGAATATTTATATAAATCAAGATACAGTTCCGGATTTTTGCGCAGTATCGCATGCAGCTTTTCGCGGTCTATCTTCAGTAATTTCACCTGAGAAACTGCAATGGCATTAACTGCGTATTCTTTACTGCTGAAAAGATATGATTCGCCCAGGCTGTGACCTTCAAACGGAAAACCGTGTACAAACTCTTTTCCATTCTCCAGAACAGTGGTCATTTTCACTATGCCTTCGGTAATCTGGTAATAATACTTGGCTGTGGTACCCTCCCTGAATATAATTTCGTCGGGATGGTAGTTTTGCATCACCGCCCCTTCAGAAAACAATACTTTTTCATCTATAACCATTCACAGAATAATATAACGCGAAAATAGGCAACAGAAAAGTTTTTACAGTATGACTACGATCACCCCGGCTAATAAAAAAAACTGTGTGACCTGCAACTCACATTGACTTCCTATGATAATAATTCCCTAATTGCTCTACAAAAAATCCGTCATTATTTATCCAGAATTACCCATCAAGAAATCCCTTCATGTATTCCCGGTTCAGGCGTGCAATATTGTCGAGCGAGATGTGTTTCGGACATTCCACTTCGCAGGCACCGCTGACTGAGCAGTTGCCAAAACCTTCCTCATCCATGGCTTTTACCATATTCAAAACCCTGCGTTTGGCTTCCACTCTACCCTGCGGCAACAGAGCAAAATGAGAAACTTTAGCCCCGACAAATAACATCGCTGCACCATTCGGGCAAGACGCGACGCAGGCACCACAGCTGATGCATGATGCGGCATCCATCGATTTTTCAGCATCATTTTTATCGACGAGAATGGCATTTCCGTCGAGTGTATTGCCGGAAGTATTTACCGAAATAAAACCGCCCGCCGCCATTATCCTGTCGAAAGCGCCACGATCGGTTATCAGATCTTTGATCACGGGAAAAGCCACGCTCCGAAACGGTTCGATGACGATGGTTTCATTGTTGGTGAACATTCTCATGTGCAGCTGGCAAGTCGCAACGCCGGTAATGATTAATGGTTAATGATTAATTGTTAAGGGTTAAGGGGCAATGGGTAATGGGTAAGGGTTAATGGTTAATGGCTAATGGCTAATGGGTAATGATTTATGGGTAATGACTAATGGGTAATGGTTAATGGTTAATGGTTAATGGTTAATGGCTAATGGGTAATGATTTATGGGTAATGATTAATGGTTAATGATTAATTGTTAAGGGTTAAGGGGTAATGGGTAATGGGTAATGGGTAATGGGTAATGGGTAATGGTTAATGGCTAATGGTTAATGGCTAATGGCTAATGGTTAATGGTTAATGGCTAATGGCTAATGGCTAATGGTTAATGGCTAATGGCTAATGGCTAATGGATAATGGTTACTGATTAATGGCTAATGGTTAATGGTTAATGGTTAATGGTTAATGGGTAATGGGTAATGGGTAATGGGTAATGGTTAATGGCTAATGGGTAATGATTTATGGGTAATGATTAATGGTTAATGGTTAATGGCTAATGGTTAATGGTTAATGGGTAATGGGTAATGGGTAATGGGTAATGGAAGGTAGGAGATTAAGAACGGAACAGGCATGCTTTAGGTCATAAAAGCCAACTTCTGTACAATCTGAGGTATTGCAGGAATGAGAAATACGGTTATTTTTGTGTAAAACCTAGACAGATGATGACATCTAAAAGATATGTACGACTGCTGCAAGTGCTGTTCATTTTTCATGTACTCTGCTGTTTCAAGTGTGGAGACGATTATACCGATGCAGAAATTAAACAGCCCGCTATTACTATAAAGATGAATAATACTGTTTACCATCCACAGGAAACCATTTGGATCGATGCATGGGTGAGCACCTCTAATTTTGATACTACGGAGCGTGATTCTATTGCCGCTACAGATGACCACCCTTTCTATTTCAGTATTCATCAACTCAAGACCGGTCAAACCTATAATGTCAATTACGGATTTAATCATGCTGATGTTGTTTCATCACTCACTCCCTTCAGCGACGCTTACAGCTGTTTTTATTATATCAATACCGTGAAAGGCGTGAAAGATGCCAACGGCAAAAATCTTTTCCGATACCGCATCGGTATAACCCCAAAAGAAACAGGCGTTTTTCTGATCAATTTTCCGGAGCATGTCAAATTTGAAAATGTTGACCGAAAGCAAAATCTTTTATCTGTATTTACTGTAGCCGGTAACAACACTATGGTTTGGGAAAACTGTAACGGTAATGTCATGAAAAGAAATGTAGAAAACGGCGATGTTTTCGTGGAAGTTCAATAAATATTAAGCAAAAAAAACTGCTCCATGGAGCAGTTTATGTCAATAGATTTTCTATTGATTATTTCATTGAAGCTTTTACTTTCTCAGCTTCCATGTGGTGTTTTTTCAATGTAGGAAGTGTTTTGCTGGCAAAACCTTTTACTGATGCATCTTTACCTTCAGAAGCTTCTTTCTCAAAAGCTGCGATGTCTTTTTTATGATCGGTAACCATCATATCTACATACGCACGGTCAAAATCTGCTCCTTTCTTCATTTTCAGTTCGTCATACATCATCTGCTGATCTGAGTTCAGGCTTGTTGGCAAAGTGTATTTTGCAGTCATTGCCCAACTTTTCAGTTCTTCGTTTGCTGCTGTATGATCCTTTTCGATCATTGATCCCAAAGATTTTACTGATGCGCTGCTTGCGTTTGTCGCTGCCAGTTTGCCCATCATCACTTCCATCATTCCTCCTTTGGCTGCAGCGTCAACAAACATTTTGTCCTGTGCGCTCAGGTCACCCATTTCGCCGTTTGTCATTGCTGTGCTCGTGGTGTCGGTCGTCATTGCATTGTCCGCCGGAGCAGCCATTGCCGTCGTGTCGGTTGATGTTTCTGTCGTTGTGGTCTCTGTTTTTTTACACGCTACCATTGAGGCGATTGCCAGGATGGCTACAATTGAATTTTTCATAATACGTAATTTGTTTTGGTAAATTTTTATATACTGCGAGAAGCGCATCAATTTTGTTGCCAAAGTGATTTTAAGGTATTGGAAATCAATGGGTGGTACCACAGAAGCAAATATTAATGATTAATGGTTAATGATGAATGATTAATGGTTAATGGTTAGTTATTAATGATGAATGATTATGACTGACTTGAATTAAGTCAAGGGTTAATGGTTAATGGTTAATGGTTATTTATTAATGATGAATGATTATGACTGACTTGAAGCTAATTAAAGAATTAATGGTTAATGATTAATGGTTAGTTATTATTGATGAATGATTATGACTGACTTGAAGCTAATTAAAGAATTAATGGTTAATGATTAATGGTTAGTTATTAATGATGAATGATTATGACTGACTGGAAACTAATTAAAGGATTAGTTGTTAATGGTTAGTTATTAATGATGAATGATTATGACTGACTTGAAACTAATTAAAGAATTAATGATTAATGATTAGTTATTAATAATGAATGATGGATGATGATCTGTAAAAGCATTTAAGGTTGTTCGTTGAATATTTAAATAAAAAAACCGCTTTGAGGGCGGTTTAGTGTTGTTTAAAGCAATTAATAATTTTGTGTGATTACACAGATTGCTGTTTTGAAAATACTTTGTTAATTACTGAAGCGATTCTTTCGCGGTCGTTATCTGTAAGGTTTGAACCTGAAGGCAGGCACAATCCGTTATCGAACAGTTTTTCTGAAACACCGGTTCCGTAATACGGAGCATCTGCAAAAACCGGCTGCAGGTGCATCGGCTTCCACAACGGCCGTGATTCGATATTCTCCTCCTGCATCGCCAGGCGAAGATCTTCACGTGTCAGTCCAGCCACATCCGGATCTATGGTAACAGCCGAAAGCCAGTGGTTTGAAAAGTACTCCGATGAAGGTTCGGTAAATACTACTACTCCAGCCGTTTTTTCAAATAATTCCACATAAAAATCATGCATCTTACGTCTCGCCTCCACGCGATCCTGCAGCACTTCCATCTGTCCGCGCCCGATTCCCGCGACGATATTGCTCATGCGGTAGTTGTAGCCGATTTGGGAATGCTGATAGTGCGGCGCATTGTCACGCGCCTGTGTGGAAAGAAAAACCGCTTTGTCTTTATCTTCTTTTGAATGACACACCAATGCCCCACCACCAGAAGTCGTGATGATTTTATTTCCGTTAAAAGAAAGAATTCCGAAACGTCCGAATGTACCGCACGCACGGCCTTTATATTTTGAACCCAATGCTTCGGCTGCATCTTCAATGACCGGAATGCTGTATTGATCAGCAATATTTAAAATTTCATCCATCTTCGCCGGCATCCCGTAAAGGTGCACCACGATAATCGCTTTCGGCGTTTTACCTTTTGCCCTGCGGTATTCAATCGCTTCCTTTAAAGCGACCGGACACATATTCCAGGTTTCATTTTCAGAATCAATAAATACAGGTGTGGCACCGCAATAGGCGATCGGATTTGCAGAAGCAGAGAAAGTCATTGACTGGCAGATCACCTCATCACCATATTTCACCCCGCATTCGATCAGTGCCAAATGCAATGCTGCGGTTCCGGCTGATAATGCCGCTACCTCAACCGGCGCCTCCAGATAGGCGGCGAGATCTCTTTCAAATCCGTCCACATTCGGACCCAAAGGTGCTACCCAATTCGCATCAAACGCTTCGTTTACGTATTTCTGTTCGTTACCACCCATGTGGGGAGATGAAAGCCAAATTTTATCCTGCATAAGTATTTTTTAATCGCTGCAAATTTAAACTTTAAAACCGATACATTCAACCGGTTGCCGCAATAATTCTACTAAAACGAAGTTTCACCATGTTCTCTTTAATTACTGACCTTATCAGCCTTTGCCAACGTATAGGTGATCATCAAGCCGCCCCTTGTCGGCAGGAATTCTCCGCTCTTATTGAACTGATCTGCTTTATCATAGCGTTGGTCATTGTCTTTATAATATCCTTTGTATACCGACTGTACCGTCCCTATCCCCGCAAAAACATCCATTCCCCATTTCTCTGAAAAAGTAATGTGATAGCCACCGCTGATACCCGCGATAAACGCATAGCCTTTCTGATACAGTTCGGTTACGCGTACCGAGCCGTCTGCCCTCAATTCAGGGTTGCCAAATTCGTCGGTTACGGTTATGGCATTGAGGTAATTCCATTTCTGCAGGTTGAAGGCCGCCGCTGATGCATACACCCCGACGAACCAGCCTTTCATCATTTCCCGGAAATAATACCGCCCTTCAACCGTACCCATGCCGACTTCAAGATGTTTGCCGTCAAAAGATTTCCATGGTGATATAAAGGCTTCGCCCTGAATGCTGATTTTTGGAGACACCGGTTTTTCCACTGCCATGTTGAGCATGCCTACCGGCAGGAATACTGCGTTTGCTTTAATCCGGGTTTGAGCTGTTGCTATGCCGCTGAAGGTGATGGCTGTGAGTAAAAGTGTTTTGTACATTTTTGTATTTGTGGTGTAAAAGTAGTTATTCTTAATTTCTTATTGTTCATTTTGCCTTGATGCAAAACGAACCAAAAGATCAAGACTTGGATTTATTGGCTAAAATGATAATATGGTTTTATTAATGTTCATTTTGCCTTGATGCAAAACGAACCAAAAGATCAAGACCTGAAAACTTTTATGCTACAAATTGAATCCCTGCAAAAAGTTTAAAATTGACTCCTTACGGTCGTCGAACCACAGCGCTATGCTTTTTTTTAATCGTTCATTTTAATTCTGTTTTGATATTTAGTTTTTTGAATCATTGAACCTCTCCGAGGTGTAACTCCCTGCAGTCGTCGAACCACTTCGTTAGGTGTGACTCCTTAAAAGTCGTCGAACCGCTACGCTAGGTTTCACGCCACTTCTTTCCCGCCGCATGTTCAAACAAGGAAATGTTTAATCATGCGCGCATGATTACGGATGTTTTATTCATTTTTCTTTACGCCAATAACTCCGAAGTCAATTTAAATTTGTTTTTAAAAGATGGTGGTGTGACTGTCACTTCAAGTGCGGGACGAAGTGAAGTGTATCGAGAAGATACAATAATTTATTTTATTTCTTCTTTTTATTTCTTCTTTTACTTCCATCTTTTATTGTTTCTTTTTGAATCAGTGAACCTCTCCGAGGTGTGACTCCTTGCAGTCGTCGAACCACTTCGTTGGGTTTGTCTTGAAACAAAAGAATCAAAAGTCCAAGACCTGGATTTATTGGCTAAATATGCTGATTACAATCTAAAATTTCCAAATTGACTCCCTTACGGTCGTCGAACCACTTCGTTAGGTTTGACTCCTTACAGTCGTCGAACCACTTCGTTAGGTGTGACTCCTTAAAAGTCGGCGAACCGGTACGCTAGGTTTGACTCCTTACAGTCGTCGAACTAAAGATTAGCTGCGCTTAAACAAGGAAATGTTTAATCATGCGCGCATGATTACGGATGTTTTATTCATTTTTCTTCACGCCAATAACTCCGAAGTCATTTTTTACTGTGGTCTTTTAAAAGATTGTTATCTGCTGTTACTGCAAATTCGCGAAGGAGTGGAGCGTATCAAAAGTTTTGTTGGGGGTGGAGGATTTTAAGAACCGTTTGATTTGTACTGTTTTTAAAGCAATACAAGTCATTTGTCTACGGAATTATGTATTATATTATATCACCATTAGATGTAATGGGAATTCACGTGAAAATAATTATAATAAAAACAACAGCAGTAGTACTAAAAAAATTAATATTATCGTATTAAATCCTCGTCAAAAGGAAATTTTAAAAAAATATTTCACTTTGTTTGTAAATATGATGATATTTTTTAATTTCATATAAAAATTAATGCCTTGAAATCTTCTTCTTTTTTTGATGGGTTATATGACCGTCACCGCCAGCTCTTAGCCGATATTGCAGAGATTCAGAACTACGGAAAGGCATTCTTAGAGACCTGAGAAACTGTACTCAAAAAAATAAATGAGGTCATCATCATGTTGAAATCGGATGTTGTGGAGATGACTTTTGATTCTGTTGACGAAGAAATTTATTTTTTCAAACATATCAAACCGCTGTTCACCTCCGAGTGGATCTATTATTCGGAGCTCCTCCTGCTGGAATCCAAAAAACCCGTGGATGGCTGTAAGGCTTTGAAGGTGATGTACGAAGATGCCTTGGAGAAAATTATCAGTCATTCCCAAAGGCATCAGGAGGTATTTGTGTACTACCGCCGTGAATCTTTCCATCGATACGAAGTACTTCGTCCGCCATGTTTCCGACCTGAAAATTTCGTGTGGCAGCATGACCCACGATTTTGATGCCCGCTTCAGCACGGCCGCCGATTACCTTATTGCCCGCTTCCTGGCCCATCAGAAGCTGGAAAATTATATTACGCTAAAGCTGGTGCAGATTGAAAATCCCAACGCCATTGTTGAGGTACCCAAATCAAATCTCCGCTGGACTGCCAGCAAAGCGTCGCTGGTGGAGCTGATTTACGGACTTCATACGACGAGATGTTTTAATGACGGTCATATCGAACTTGTAGAAATTATCCGCAGTTTTGAGAAACTGTGCAGCGTGGATCTCGAAAATTTTCATAAAGTACTAACGGAAGTCAAAGCCCGAAAAATGAACCGGACTAAATTTCTACAGTCGTTGCAAGAAACGCTGGAACGCCATTTTGATGACGGTGATGCGTACCGGCAATTATAACCAACACTTTCATTACTCTTTACTTTATATCCAAAATTTTTTTTTAGGATCAGAGCCAAATTAGATGCGACATTATCAGTATTTGTTTGTTTACTGCAGGAAAAAAACGAGTTACTATCTTAAATCATCCCAGAAATAACTCAATTAAGCTGACCAAAAGAAAAAAGTTTTATGTTTTCGTATTAGATTTATTTCCGATAATCTTTCCATATTGATCTTAAACTTTGAATAACAGTTTGCATTCTGATCTGTTAAGCAACTATCTGATTCTTGACATTATATAATATAAAAGACTATGAATATAAGTAAAACATTTTTCGCCAAAACGACAATATCTACACATTATCAGATCATCGTAAGCAGTTCATGCAAATCATGAATGTAATTATCAGGCAAAAATTCAGCAGGTAGATTTAAATCCTGTTTATGTATATTATAACCTCTATCCAAAAGGCAAATTGTCTTCCAACCTAATGCTCTTGGTGTAATGAAATCTTTTTTTGTATTATCAGCAATGTAGATGTATTCCAGAATATCCGAATTAATAAATGACTGGAAATTCTTAATATCCGGTTTTGCAGAACCGAATTCTTCAGATATTACGACGTTTTCAAAAACATTATCCAGTGAAAGAGCCTTTAATTTATTTCTTTGTGTCACTGACCTACCATCGGTAATTAAACCTAAATGATATTTTTTGATTTTACAATATTCTATAACCTCTAACGCCCCACTGTTCAGCTGTAATGTTGGTAGATGGTTTCTGTAAATATACAGAAAATCATCTACTGAATATCCGGTAAATTCCTTAGTTAACATGCCAAATACATCGGCCCGTGAATCATAACTGAGCAACATTTTCGAATATATATCGTTATAATTTTGTGGTGATATTATTCTGGCGATCTCTGCATAAGCAGATTTCAGGTACTCAATCTCATAGATTAATGTATCATCAAGATCAAAAATAACGTATTTACCCTTCATAATTTCTGACTAAAATCTCATCATCATACCGTAACATTAGAAGATTTTCTTCCCAGTCAGAAAAAAAAGAAATATCATTATTCTGAATATATTCCTGTATGATAAATTTAGGATAGTTCGCTCCTGCCAAATAACTTAAGGGGTACCCACCTCCAAATCTTGGATTTATTTCGATTCCTATAATTCTTTTACTATCTCTATTGAAGAAAAACTGCATCGTCAAACATCCCCGAGCCCCTTCTATAAATGGAATTTTATCCTGAATATATGAAACGATTTCGTTTTTATGTGTCACTCCTTTATTAATTTCTCCAGCTCTCACAACCATTCTTTTTCTCGGAACTGCACACTTCAAAACTCCATTTTTATCGTAATAAGTGTCTACGGTGTATTCGTCATGTATCGTATGGTCAATATATTCCATGAACATGAATTTGGGATTAGACAAATGGTAGTCTGTCAGATCTGATTTATTATTGATGAGGAATATATCTTTGCTTAATGAACCGTCATATGGTTTTATAAAGAGAGGAAATGTAGGAGTATTCTTGTCTACCGACTTCGGAATATCGACATAGTATTTCTGAAAGAATTTATTCATCTGCCTTTTGTCGCGGCATATCGAGACAAAATATTTATCAGATACAACAGGGATGATATTATTAGCTAAAAATAAATCTCTGTTTTCAGCCAATACCAATAATTCTGTATCAATCGTAGGAATAATCAGGCTAATTTGTAGATTCTGACAGATTTTTAATAGTTCCTGTATATAATTCTCATCCGTGACTTTTTTGACAGAACGAGAACCATCTGAAATCTGGCAGGCTGGTGAAAGCATCGGATTCAGATCGACGGTATAGACCTTGCTCGCCTGATGAAAATTTTTTAATTCTTTTTGAAAAGCTCTTACAAGAGAAACTCGTTGACCTGCTGATGTGATCAGAATATTATACATTATTTTATAATATTTACTTTCTTATTAATTATTAGAATCATTCGAAGCAAAAGTTTTTTATTAAGACAAGTTAATAATACTTTATCCTTAAGATTATAGCCTTTAAACATATTTATCGGATATACGCTATAGTTTTTAAATTCAAGCGATCTAATTTTTTGTAATAATTCATTGTATTTAGAACCTATTTTAAGATGTCTAATTATTGCGAAATAGAGATATGACTCCTGCCTTTCGCGTAATCTGTTGACTAAATCAGGATGTGTAGCGTCTGTCTTTTTTATTAAAGTATCAAAATACTTTATAACAAAAAACATATCATTTATAATTTTTTCGTTTTTATCAATATTACGACTATTTACAATGGATACAGGATTATAATAATAAATATAATTTATATCACTAACAACTTTACCATTTTTAATATTCATCAAAAGTTCTGTTGTAAATATCCCATCTTCACAATATCTCCCTTCCGCAAATCGTAATCCATTTAGTGCAGTTCTTTTAAAAATGTACCACCACACACCATTATTATAATTATAATCACTTAATAATTTCAAGCCATCACCTTTTATTAAAATACTTGACTCAGAATTTATGATGTGAGAAAACTCTCGTGAAGAACATCTAATAGATTGAAAACCATAAAAATCTAAGTTCTCTTTTTCTATTTCATCTAATATATTACCAAGAATATTTTTTCTTAATAGATCATCGGAATCTATGAAATAGATAAATTCGCCTTTTGACGCTTCTATACCTGTATTTCGAGCAGCACTAAGTCCTTTATTAGGCTGTGTTACCATGAATATATTTGAATATTGACTGCATAGCTGATTACCTATTTTTTCGCTAGTATCCGTAGAACCATCATTTACCAGAATTATTTCATATTTTCCTATATTTAGATTTTGCGCTATTAAAGAATCAATACATTCTTCAAGATATTTCTCGACATTGTAGACTGGTAAAATAATTGATAATTTTGTATTCATTATTAATTTCCTTTAAATATTTCCATAGTTATATTGTCGCTTTGAGAAATTCCTTCTCGACGTATAGTCTTCTTTATAGTTTTGTAAAAAATATCTAAATCATTTTGGAACGTCAGATTATCAATGTACCAAATATCTAATTCAAATTTTTTTTGCCAAGAGATTGCATTTCTTCCATTTACTTGGGCCCAGCCTGTAATACCAGGTCGAACTTCATGACGACGCTTCTGTTTATAGTCATACAACAGTAGATATTGGGGCAATAATGGACGAGGGCCAATTAAAGACATATCGCCTTTCAGCACATTAATCAACTGTGGAATTTCATCTAAAGACGTTTTCCTGACAAAAGCTCCTATGGTTGTAAGACGGTCTGCATCCGGCAGCAAAATTCCATGGCTGTCTTTGCGATCGTTCATCGTTTTGAACTTAATAATTTTAAAGATTTTTTCATTTAATCCAGGACGGGCCTGAAAAAAGAATGGCTTCCCTTTGTTGGCAAAGTATAATCCTACAGTGACAAAAAGAAACACAGGACTCAAGAATATCAGTCCCATAAAGGCAACAAAGAAGTCTATTCCTCTTTTTAAATATTTTCTATACATTAATAAAACCCTTTTTCAATTAAATGCTTCAGATACTCCCCATACCCGCTTTTCCCGTATTTGGCAGCAGTTTCAAAGAGTTTTTCTTCAGTGATGCTTACGTCGCAATGTCTTTCTGCCGCAAGGTGAATTACCGCATCCGGACTGTATTTTTCGAAAACTTGTCTCAGTTCTTCAGGCTTCGTGATGTCGGCTTTTTCGAAAACGTAATTCGGTTCGTTTTCAATATCTTTTAAATTTTCAAGATTTCCGGCATACGTCAGCGCATCGAGATTTCACTCGTAATNTACCGCATCCGGACTGTATTTTTCGAAAACTTGTCTCAGTTCTTCAGGCTTCGTGATGTCGGCTTTTTCGAAAACGTAATTCGGTTCGTTTTCAATATCTTTTAAATTTTCAAGATTTCCGGCATACGTCAGCGCATCGAGATTGATGATGGTCATTTCAGGATGATTTTTTACAAATTCCCGAACCACATGAGATCCGATAAATCCTGCGCCGCCTGTGATGATGATATTTTTCATTGTTTTATGCTAATGGCCGCCGGCTTTTGGCAGTTTTAAAATTCTTTAAAAAGGTATGACAGCTGTATATTATTTATTTATAATACAATCGCAACATTTACTAAAAAAACTGTAGTTTATATTATTTAAGTACATTTTGATACTCTTCCAGCACTGCTTTCCATACTACAGACTGCTCATAGCGGTCAGCGATCATTTTTCTTGAATTCTGCTTCATATAACTGTACAGTTGAGCATCCTTCACCAATCGATTCATTGACTCCAGTATCGCATTATCATCTTTCACCGGAATGACTAACCCGTTCTGCTCATTTACAATAATTTCATTGCAACCATTAATATCGGTCACAATGCTGGGCAAATGCATGGCTCCTGCCTGCATTACCACATTGGGGAAACCTTCCCTGTAGCTTGGGAAAACCAAAGCATGAGCTACGGCAAAGTAAGGTCGAACATCCTGCTGAAAGCCTACTTGTATAATTTTTTCGTTTTTATGGATTTCCATTAACACCTCCGGCAACAATGGATCCAGATCTTCTTCCAACGGCCCGACCAGCAAAAGTTTGATATTTGGAATCTCTACTTTTGAAAATGCTGCTACCAACTCATTAATTCCTTTATCTTTTACCAACCGGCCCACAAAAATAAATACAAAATCTTTACAGTCAATCTTAAGCCTATTTTTCAGATCTCCCAGCTGATTTTCCGAAAATTTATCCGGATTAAAATAATCCAGATCGATCCCATTCACATTTCCATTTGCTAAGACTTTTAATGGTTTGGAGGTAATTTTATATTTTATCAAATCATCTTTTACGCCATTCCCTTCAGGATATATATGGGTAGCACAAGCACATAAAAGCTTATCCATCATTATTAAAAGCTTTTGCATGCTACCTGATTTTGAAGGAAATATCAAGCCTGTGAAAGTATGCATCCGAACAGGAACTCCAGCCATTTTCCCTGCCATCATTGATAAAAGACCTGCTTTTGGCGTTATTGAATGAACTATTTGAGGATTTTCGCGTTTAAACAATAAAAACAATTTAATAAGAGAATGGAAATCTTTTAAAAGAGAGATATTTCGATTCATAGCTATACTTATAGTGCGAACCTTTTCACGCTCGGTAACCGCCTGCAAATGTGAATCAGGGCCAGAAACTGCTACTACTTCATAATATTGATTCAAATAAGCCAGTTGACCTTTTAATAAAATATCTAAAGATGCTGCGACTGTAGATGTTCGAGTCAACTTTACCACTTTTCTATCTTTGTAAAATTTCATCTATCGTTAATTTACTTATTCTCGTAGCGTTACGTCTATTTATTAAAAATTTCTCATTATTCACTAAACTAAATAAAAAATATATAAATCCTGACAAATAATATTTAACAAAAAATTTGATAATATTGATATTATACATATGCTTTTTTAAAATGTATACTATTGGTCCGAAACCTTTAAAATATTTTTTGTAGTAATCCTTTCCAAATTCACGATAAAAAAAAAGTGGTTCCGCTAAAACTTGAAAATTATAGATATTACGTGTTCTATACCAAAGTTCAGCATCCTCTAACCGTACAGCTCTAACATCATAAGGATTCGCTAAAAACCAACTGGTTTTTGCGATGATCGTAGGATGAATAAAAGAGTCCACTTTATTAAGGACTTTTTGGCTATTATATGATAATCTTATCCCCTGTACCCATCCTTCTTCATCTATTGAATAAGCATTTGTTCCCAAGACGTCAATATGAGGATTTGATTCTAAAATTAACAGCTGTTTTTGTATTTTTTCAGGATGCATTATATCATCGGCATCCATTCTTGCCAAATACTTGGTCGTAACTAATGTAGGAATCTGATTCAAACGGTACCCAAGATTTCTATTTTCACCATCTGTATGAATGATAACTCTTGAATCATTTTGATATTTTACAGCAATTTCTAAAGACCCATCTGTAGAACCATCATCAATTAAAAGTAGTTTCCAATCTTTATATGTTTGGTTAAAAACTGATTGAATGGCCAGATCCAGAAAAGGCGATGCGTTGTAAAAAGGTATTGCTATTGTGATCATTACTGTTTTTCAAAAAAAATAAAGATTGAAACTAAAATAATGGTTGTGATTGTGGCAACCTTTTTCGGAAAGCCTGTGCTAAATACAGGTGCTAATAATATTGGAATTACTACCCAAGACATTAATCCCCACCTATCTGAATATGGAATTTGAAATGTTATAAAAAAGACAGCACTCATTATCAGATAATATTTTAACACACTGTCATAATATTGATTGTGCAGACCATTATTTTTAATGTAAATAAAGAATAATAAAAAAAAAGTATTAAATGCAACGAATTGTGGCTTGAATCCGATGGTATATATTTCATCGGTGGAGGTCAAGTATCCTGACCTTCTTTCATCAACCATCAAAAAACCTATATAATCTTTAAATGATAGCAAACTTACATTAACCATTGATAGGGCAAGAAAAAAAACATATATGATATAAAATACTTTCACTTTTAACTTTTTAAAGTACAGTATAAAAATGTAAAAGATGATGGGAATTATAGACGTAAAATGAAAAAGGATACAAAGTATGAGCGGTAGTAACCAATTTATTTTCTTCTCTTTATTGTGCTGATAGTTAATCATAGCCAGCAATAAAAAAGAAAGAGATACCCCTTGTCTTATAATATTAATCCCGAGTGTTTGAAAATAAAAAAAGGAAATAAAGCTGAAAAAAATCAAAAAAGCACTGCTTCTAAAAAAATTCGCATTTCTTTTAATAGCAATCGTTAAAACACCAATGAAAAGAACACTCATGAAAAAAATAAATGACTCAAATGGTAATTTTAAAATGTGAAATAAATTAAAAATATAATACATGACAACATCAGTTCCGTAGCTATTATCCTCATAGAAATTGAATTGTAATAAATAATTAGGTGTATCTGTTCCTAACATCCCTCTTAATCCAAACAGTAAAACAAACAATAAAGAAATCAGGTAGATTATTTTGTTTGTTATCTTTACTAAAAGATTATTTTTCTTCACATCCATCTGGGTAGAAACTACAATTGAAATCAATGTCGCTGCCAGATAAATTAAATAATATTTAAACTTAAAATCTACCATATTTGTATTTCACCAGCGTATTATAACAAAAATTACAATTGCATTTATTATATAACTATTAAAAAAAAATTATTTCATTTCTTGAAATAAAGATGCCCATTGCAACATTATTTTTTCAGCTGTAAATCTATGACTATTTTTTTTTGCATTACTGCCATATTCCTTTCTTAATTCTTCATTTTCAATCAACTGAATCAAGCCGGAAGATAGTGCTTCAGGTTTTTGATTTTCAACTAAAATACCATCTTCTAGGTGGGTTAGAATATGTCTGGGTCCGGTAGGACAATCAAAACTGACTACAGGCAGACCGACAGATAAAGCCTCCAGCAAAACCATTGGATAGCACTCTGTTTGGGAACTCAATGCATAAATGCTATACTCGGAAAAAGTTTTAATACTATCTGTGGTCACGCCTCTAAAGAATATCACTTTTTCTAAATGGTACTGAATTATTAATTTCTGCAATTCGTTTTTTGTCCCAAGATAGTCTTCGCCATAAATATGTAATTCCCAATCAGGAAATATATTGTGAACCTTAATCCAAGATTCTATTAATTTATCAAAACCTTTAACTTGATTTATACGACCTGCAGCTATAACCTTTTTATTTTTTAAATTTGCTATTGTTGTTGGTAAAGTGACAGGATTGGAAATAACGGAAATTTTTGAACTTTTATAAAAAGTAATTTCTTCGGGATTTAAAACTATAATTCGATCATATAAAGATTCTATCCAGTCGGTTATCTTATACCGGAGTCTGGTTAAAACTGATAATGAGGTGGAACGTATCTTATGCTCGAAAAAACGCGATGAATGGAACTCTTTAATTTTTTTTGACCCCCTATTTATAAATGGAGTCATGTAAAAGTCAAACCCAAAATTAGATACTATCACAAAATCTGGATTTAACATTTTATACTTATTCTTAAGAGATAAAAAATGTTTGGGGATTTTTAGTAGATTTTCAATTGAGAAAAAACTTTTAGAACGATTGTAATTAATACCCAAATCTAGCTGCTTTATTTTTTCACTTAAAATATAACATGCGTTTCTATGTTTTTGCTCGGAGGTTAAAATGATTACTTCATATCCTAAAACATCCGCGAAATAATTGGCTTTTTCTGCCATCACTTTTTCTATACCACCATGCAAATATGTTTGATCAGTACTGAATATTATTCTCATTTGAATAAGCTTTTAAATAAGCGATCCCAATTATCAACGATAGGTTTCGCTAAATATCTTTTAACATTTTCTTTACCTTTGCTTCCCATTGTCCTTCGCAATTCCAGATTATCAATTAAAAAGACAATTTTTTCAGCTAGAGCCGATTTATTTTCCTTCTCCACTAAAAAACCATCGATAGAATCGATTATTATATCAGAAGGCCCGTAATTACAATCAAAAGAAACACATGGAAGTCCGCAAGCCATTGCTTCAATCAAAACCATACCGAAACCTTCATATCGTGAAGACATCACATACAATGAACTTTCTAAATATTTTTGAGAGATATCTCTTTCTGGTTTATAAAATGTAATACTTTTTTCAATTCCTAACTTTTCAGCAAGCCTGACCAATCCTAAACTATCATCAACCTTCCCATAAATCTCTAATTTCCAATCCGGACATTTCATTAAGACCTTTTGCCAAGAACTAAGCAGTAGATCGTATCCTTTTTGATAAGAATGCCTTCCTACAGAGATTACTGTTTTGTTTTGTAATGAACTAGACTGTTCAGGATAAAAAGACAGTGGATTAGCAATTACTGTTAGATTTTGTAAAGAACTCCACTCTTTTTTATTTCCATTGGTTAAAACCACAAACTTGGAAAAATCTTTTGCCAGAAACTCCATCAATTGCCATTTCAATTTTACACCTAATTTTTTACGGAAAGAGAATTCGTTATTCATCTCGACTTCTTTCGAGACGTGACGCTCATAAATTACAGGAGTTTTTATTCGCAATATTTTAGGCAAAAAAAAGGCCTTCAGACCATCATCACAAACTGAAATAACATCGGGATTATACTTCTTTACAATGTTGCAAATCCCATTTTTATAAGATAAAAAATATTGAATTGGATTTCCTCCAACATCAATACTAACCATTTTAATTTTTTTAGAAAATTCATAGAAGGGATTTAAATGATTGTTATTTAATGAAAGAATTGTTACTTCATATCCGTAGTTTTCTGCCAAATAAGAAGCCTTAATGGATAAAACACGTTCTAATCCACCTGAAGCATTGATTCCGTTGGTTATGTATAATAATTTCATGATGATTTCTTGAACAAATTTATCTATATCCAGTAATTATATTATATAATTTTGGAGTTTTCGATTTTAAAACAGACCCAATAAATATTGAAATCAGAGTTACTATTATTGGTGTAATAATAAACATTGCAAAAAGTAAGTATTGGTTTACAAGAAACTTTTTAGAAAGCTGAACTATAATCATAGTTGGAATTCCATGTACGGCAAAAATAAAAAAACTGCGATTATAAAAATCAAAGTTATTCCATTGCTTTTTACTATTAAAAAAATCATATAATAACCAGATAGAAAAACAACCTACCAAATCTTTACTAATATTTAAAAATTTGAATGGAAGAGAAGCACTTTTATGGTAAATATCATTATACAAAGAAAATACATTAAGCGCAAACCATAATAAAACAGCAAATATAACAAGTGTATAGTTTTTCGTGAACTTCAAATCAACTTTATAAAGTGCTAAAAAAGCGCCTAATGAAAAATAAAATAAAGGTATGAAAAGTAAAACACTGTAGCCATTAACCTTTAATAAACTATTATAAAAGAGAGGAAGAATAAATAAGATTAATAATGAAAAATATTTCAAATATTTGATACCTAAATAAATTAGGGGACATAAAATAAGTAAAAATATCAAATCTCTCAAATACCAAAAAGGATAATTTACAGGTTCAATAAACATATACGTTAAAGCCTCTTCAAAATTAACTGTATGTAAAGGCTTACTGAAAGAACCGGTCAAAAATGAAATTTGTTGTAAAAAGTACATCAATAAAAACCAAAACAAACACCAGGAAACAAAAGGTATCACTATTGATCGCAGTCTTTTCTTACTATTATTTATGAAAAAATAGACATTAAAAGATGTATTAATGTCGGCTTTTAAAAAATACAGATATCCGGCAATTATGAAAAATAAAGGAACTGCTATCTGTGTTAACCTATGAGAAACGAAATATTGAAAACTATATATAAAATCGACTCTTTCTTCAATATCAATATTTAATGAATGTAATATAACAACTAAAAAAATTAGCCAAAAGGAAAAGAAAGTAAGTTTATTGCTTAGATATTGATTCATATTTTACAGTAAATCATCTTATAATTTTGAAAACAGAAATTTGTTTTTTTATAACATTAAAAATCATATTTAAATAAATAAATGAAAATTTAAAATCAGAATATGGTCTGTTTAATATTGCTCTAACTAAATGAACAAAACCCTCTTTAAAATACGTTAAAAATGTAGCCGAAATATATTTTAAGTTTTTAGGATTATGATTCATGAATAATAAAACATCAGAAAAAGACTTTTCAACATTTTTTAAGTATGGTGTTCCACTATATACTCCCAAATCATGAATTCTGTAGGTTGATGAATTGAAAGGTAGAACGACAATCTTACCTCCGTTTTTAGTCAACTCTAAATATAAAATCATATCCCCGAAATTACATTCATAAAAATAATTTGGAATTGTAAAATCATTTCGAAATATACTGGTCAGAGTAGCGACCTTATTATCGGCAAAAATATTAAAATGATCAAAAAAACTTACATCTTTAAATCTATTTATCTCAATAATTTTATTATTACTTAACTTACTGTAGTTCGTTCCACATAAAACTACATTATCATTTGACTCTAAAAAATCCACCTGCTTTTGTAATTTTGATGGATCTGTCCAATAATCATCTCCTTCACAAATAGCAATATATTTACCTTTTGCTTGCTGTAAGGTCCATATGAAATTTGGCATCATTCCCAAGTTTTTCGCATGACTTGTATACTTAATCCAACTTCCATTAGGATGATTTGCAATAATTTCTTTTACAATCAGTTCGGTATTATCAGGAGATTTATCATTGGAGATAAGCAGCTCTACTGAGCCATTATAATTTTGCATCAAAACACCTTCAACAGCTTGCTTTATATATGCTTCATGTGCAAAAGTAATCATCACAACACTTATTAATGGATATTCGTTTCCTCGCATTTAATTCTAATTAATAATTTTTGCAGGAACCCCTACTGCTACACAGTTATCAGGTAAATCCTTATTCACAACTGCCCCTGCACCAACAATTACATTTGTTCCAATTTTCACATCTGGAAAAATAACTGCATTCGTTCCTACCGTTGAAAAATCCCCAATAGTACATCTACCTAACAGCTTTGCTCCTGGTGAAATCTCAACAAAGTCACCTACAGTTACATCATGAGTGATTATAGAATTATAATACACGATTGTTGCTTTCCCTATTGTCACACTATTAGACACAATAGCACCTGATAAAATAGCACTGCCTGAACCTATTGCAACATCATAACTTCCTACATCCGAAAATTTACTTACTGCAGAAATCATAGTCCCTCCCAATCTCGTAAACCTATCGTACATCTTCTTTCGCAGAATGCTGCCTCCAAGACCAATAATAAATGTATTGTCAAATTTTTCAAAATGATGTACTGCTTTCTGTTCACTCTTTAAAATAGGAAATGTATTAAATAAAAAATTTGGACAGTCTAAAGTAACATCATCATAGAAAGCCAAATTTTCTAACTGTCCATTCTGATGAAGAATTTCTAAAACCTCCTTTGCAAATCCTTTTGCCCCGACAATTATCATTTTTAATTATTTTGAATTCGTAATAACAACCTGCAAATCAAATCTACCTCCTCCATAGTGAGTTCTGAAAATAGAGGAAGACACATCACTCTTTTAGCAATATCTTCGGTAATATTCATCTCAACAGCCTCAACATAAGGTAGTACATTCGCCAATGAAGGGTAAAAATAGCGTCTTACAAATATTTCGTAAGTTTTTAAATTATCTATACATTTATGTAATAACTCTTCACTTTCCACAACAACTGGATAATATGCATAATTCTTAGAACTCTTCGAATTCCAGACAGGCTTAATTGCATGAAATCCTTTCAGTTTTTCATCGTATCGTTCGCTTATTGCTTTTCTACTGTAATGGATCGTATTTATATGTTTTAAATTCACTAAACCCATTGCGGCATGAAACTCAGAATTTTTTCCGTTGAAACCCAACTCAGCAAATGCTTCAGGTCCATCAAAACCAAAGTTTCTCATATAAGCCAATTTTTTAAGAAGTTTTGCATCTTTCGTAATCACTAGTCCACCTTCAATGGCATGGTATAATTTTGTAGCATGCAAACTACAGATGGATATATCTCCATATTCAAAAATAGATTTCCCATTGATTTCTACACCGAAAGCATGTGCACCATCATAAATTACCTTAAGATTATGCTTTGACGCAATTGCCTCAATTTTATCGACTTCACAAGGATTTCCATACACATGAGTGGCTAAAATAGCAGACGTTTTTTCGGTAATCGCGGCTTCGATTTTAGATGCATCTATATTTAAAGAATCTTGGTCAATATCTACAAAGATAGGCGTACAACCTTCCCAAACGATCGAACTTGTAGTCGCAACAAATGAAAAAGGAGTGGTAATAATTTCACCTTTTAGATCCAGCGCTTTAATAGCCATTTGCAAAGCAACAGTACCATTGGTTACAAAAAGTAGATGTTTCAGTTTTAAATGGTCTTTCAACTTTAATTCTAAATCACTTGCCAATGGTCCCATATTAGTCAACCACTGACGGTGCCAAATACCATCTAAATATTTTTCATATTCTCCTTGAGGTGGCAAAAAAGGTTTGGTTACTGGTATCATAGAATTTATTTTTTAAATTTTTATCTTATTTATCGATAATTTACTGTATCGTATAAGATTATATCTTCACTAAAAACATGTTCACTATATTTTAAAATAATTGGATGAAATACTTGAGCTAAAATAAATGACCACTCTACAGGATATCCTATATTATCTCCGTACACATTTCCGGGATTTTTTATCAATGCCTGCTCCAATTTATCTAATCTTGAATTAACTTCATTCATCCATTCTTGCGCAATCGGTGAATTGGGTTTGAAAATATATCCACAATTGCCAATTAATAAATTATGATATTTTTTAATGTCAATTCCAATATTTCCTTCTAAATCAGGAACACCACCACTATATATTTCTCTAGGACCAATGCACCAATGTTTTGGAGCTTGGTTTAACTGTTCAAAAAGTCTCTTCCAAGAAGTCAAAGATGGTTTAATATCTGCGTAGCCACCACCGTGATGCAACATAAAATAACATCTCAAATAATCTGATTTATGAATTAATGATAAATATTCATATGCTTCATGCAAAGGATAATCCTTCAAAATGTAATTGCTCAAATTATTTGGTGTTACCAAAACAATTTCAACTTCGGCTTTTTCTTTTAAGGATTTAATACCACTTTTCCTATTTTCAGAGATTTCATTATCACCTGTCCAAAAGATATATATTACTTCTTTTGCCTTTTCCAAAGTCAAATCAGTTACTTTTTCTTCTTTGCTAACAAACGAATCAGTATAATTTTGTTTTTTGTATTGATAGGTATTAATATAAAGTGTATATATTTTATACAATTTTAAATATATTGGTACCAGAATTTTTTTCAATTTATTCATATATATTTTTAAAATAAGTTTCAATTTGAACTTAATAAAATTAACTATTAGAACTATAGATACTGGCTCATAATCCAATCATCATTTTTCAACCAGTATATCTTATTTCCATTATATTCTTATACACCATCAACAACAAATTTAACATACAGTAAAATAAAACGATATCTAACTATTGAAAATAAACTTAATAAAATATAATTGATTGTTCTAAAAGAGCGTTCATTGTCACCTCCAGCAAAGCGAATATAAATTTTTCATATTTTAAAAACTATCTTCTAAAAAGAAATCCTTTTTCTTCTTTATTAAACAAAGATAAAATATAAAATATTGCAAAAAGTAGGGCATATAATATTCCAATCACTATAAAACTAAACCAACCAGTAATTGTAAAATAATTTTTTATGCTGATAAAAATGATTAAAAACACTGTGCTGAAAATCAACTGATATAAGAATGTTTCTTTATAAAACTTCGCCAATTTAAAATCAAAAACTTTCACAAAAAGGAAATTACTGATAACGGTATTTATACAACCACCAACTACGATTGGAATTATAACTCCCTTAATACCATAATCTTTTCCGAAATAAAAACTAAGAGAAATTGCTAAAGTCATGGAAATCAACATACCTAACGATCTGTATTTTACTTTATTCTTAATTTCTAAAATAGATAACCCAAAACTTTGCGTTAAAGGAATGAAACTAACCATCATTATCAAAAGTGCCACTAACCAGGAATCTGTATATGAATAACCTACCCACAAAATAATAAATTCTTTTCCTAATACGATAAAACCAATTAATATAAAAAACGAAATAAAAGAGTTCATTCGTCCCACTCTTATCATTTCATCAGTTAACTGTACTGCATTCATTTGACCACTGACCATTTTCGCCGCTTTTGGTAACAGTAACGTATTTATTACTCCTGAAAAAGCACCAAAGTAACCTCCTAACATTAATCCTAATGAAAATACAGCTACAATCTCCGTTTTAAAATAAAACCCTAAAATAATCTGACCGGCGTTCCACTGAAAAGATAATATGATTGCAAGAATAAAAATCCAGATAGAATATGAAAAAATTTCTTTAACAATTTTTGTGCTTCGTTCTTTGAAAGAAAAGCGAACATTTAAAGCAGTAATACAATAATAAAAAGTGATGCCTACCACCAAAATATTAAATACAGTATCTGTAACAACGATAGACACAGATTTTCCGCCTAACGTTAACACCGTAATAATTGTAATGGTTCTTAGTACATAGCGAATAATTGAAATTAGCTTAGGAAAAACAAAGTGGCCATATGCAGTGCAAATTGCTAAAAAACTGCCACTTGGTAATGCAATACCTATATCGAATAGCAATATTAAAAACATTGTTTTTGCATCCCTTATCTGAGTTGCTGACAATGTATTCCTGAAATAAAGATCTAGATTAAAATAAAACAAAAGACCCAAAAGAATTAGAATCACTGAAATGACTAGATAAATAAGCATGACTGTTCCTAAGAAATTCCTTTCACTATGATGATCGTTTTCTGCCCGATATTTGGCTACAAATCTTACTATTGTATTGTTCATCCCCAAATCCATTAAAGTTAAATACGCCACCAGAGAGCCAATCAGTGTATATAAGCCATATTCTGAATTACCTAAGGATTTGATGATAAACGGTGTTAAAAATAAGCCTACAACATTGGTAAGAAAGATACTCACATATGACAAGATAGCTCCTTGTTTAATTTGACTCATTATTTTACAAATATATTTTTCCTGAAAGATGATCGTATAATCAATTTATTTCAAAAATCAATTATATCAGGTGTTTTAAACTAATTTTTTAAGATTGTTTTAGAGATAACATAAATCAAAAGCCTTCAACATCCTATCATTAATATAGATTTTTATTGACTGCTTTATAATCTTTGATTAACTATACTTACTGGCAATACCCCTTTCACATCGTACACAATACCATTTTCTTTAAGAAACAGGCTTAGGTCGAGATGCAGAAATTCCTGGTGGGCAACCGTGAGGATAATGGCATCGAATCCTTCGACAGGCTCAGGATGACATTTCCCTTCGACAAGCTCAGAATGACAATGCCCTTCCACAGGCTCAGGATAACTGGAAGCCGGATCAGATGCTTCGACAGGCTCAGCATGACAATGGATGCCGTATTCTGAGAAGACTTCCGCCGGATCGGCCCAGGGATCGACCGTGGTGACTTCAGCGCCATAGTCCTGTAAATGCGTGATTACATCGATGGCTTTTGAGTTTCTGATGTCCGGGCAGTTTTCCTTAAAAGTGATGCCCAGGTTTAAAATTTTTGAGCCTTTTATTTTGAGGTCTTTCTGGATCATCAGCTTGACGACCTGAGAAGCCACAAAAGCGCCCATCGAATCATTGAGGCGACGTGCGGCCAGAATTAATTCTGAGTAGTAGCCAATCTCCTGTGCTTTCTGAGCCAAGTAAAAAGGATCTACTCCGATGCAATGTCCACCCACCAATCCCGGTTTAAACGGCAGAAAATTCCACTTTGTACCGGCGGCTGCCAATACGTCTTGGGTATCAATATCCATTAAGGAGAAAATCTTCGCCAGTTCGTTCATAAAGGCGATGTTCAAATCGCGCTGAGAATTCTCTATTACTTTTGAGGCTTCCGCCACTTTGATCGTCGGAGCTAGATGGGTACCCGCTGTAATGACCGATTTATACAGAGCATCTACCACCTGACCAATTTCGGGTGTGGATCCCGACGTGACTTTCAAAATTTTATCGACGGTATGTTCTTTATCACCCGGATTGATTCTTTCCGGTGAATAGCCTACAAAAAAGTCGGTATTACATTTTAGTCCGGATATTTTTTCCAAAACCGGTACACATTCTTCTTCGGTTACGCCGGGATAAACGGTTGATTCGTAGATGACTATGTCCCCTTTATTCAGTACTTTTCCTACCGTTTCGCTGGCGCGGTATAAAGGGGTGAGATCAGGGCGGTTGTGTTTATCGATGGGGGTAGGAACGGTGACGATGAAGGTGTCGGCGTGTGTTATGTCGTTGAGGTCTGAAGAGGCGAAGAGACCTGGGTAGGTTTGTGCTTCGACAAGCTCAGCATGACACTGTGCTTCGACAGGCTCAGCATGACCTGCTTCTGTTTTATTTACGACAGGCTCAACATGACGTTGCCCTTCGACAGGCTCAGGGTGACATTGTGCGTTGACAGGCTCAGCAGCTTTGAATGGATTGTGCTGCAGAAGGACTGCCTGGAGTGCTTCGTCGGCGATTTCGTTTGTAGCATCGTGGCCGGCATTGATTTCCTGTATCCGGCTCTGACTGATGTCAAAACCGACGACCGGATATTTTGTCGCCAATAATCGGGCGAGGGGTAACCCTACGTATCCCAATCCGATTACTGCTATTTTGTGTTTTCTCTGCATTTGTTTTTTTACTCTATCACTTTTTGATACGATTTCCTCGAAATCACCCGTAGTGACAACTTTTACGATGTTGCTTCCCGATACAATTCCTCCTGGATCACCCGAAGTGCCGTCCTTTCATACCTCTTGATATAATCCCTTTGGGATCATTCGAAGTACCGTCTAAATTACTGCGCCCTGTTGATATAATCCTGCGGAATCACCCAAAGTTACGGTTTACCGGTTCAAAAGTTTCTGCCACCAAGATTTTTTGGTGTCTGCGGAGTAGCCGTAACCGTATTTATAGCCGTAGCCGTAACCGGAGTGCTTTTTATTCACATCATTTAATACAAAAGCGACATTTTTAATTTTCTTCTCACGTACCTGGCGGTTGGCAAAGTCGATGAGTTCTTTTTCTGTATAGCCGGAACGGGTTACATATACCGTCGCATCCGCCACGTCTGCAATAAGGAATGAATCGGTCACCAACATTAACGGCGCGGTATCTAAAATAACGTAATCGTAGGTTGATTTTAAGGCCTCGATCAGTTCCTCATATCTGCCGTTGGATAATAATTCGGTAGGATTTGGTGTGATGGCCCCTGAATAAATCACGTCGCAATTGGGGTTAAAGGTCGAGTGGTGGACGATTTCATTGACCTGCATTTCCGAATCATACATAAATTCCGAAAGACCTGTCAGGCCTTTGCGGCTTTCGTTGTAGCGCTGTAACTGGGGATTCCGGATGTCAGAACCAATAATAATCACCTTTTTACGAGGGCTCGCCAGGGTTAATGCGAGATTTACCGAAGTAAAGGTTTTTCCTTCCCCTTTAACGGTAGACGTCACTAAAATCACGTTTCCTTTTTTATTTTTCGGAAGCATGAACCCAATGTTCGTAATTAAAATCCGGAATGCCTCCGCCATTGGAGATAAATCGTTGATCTGTACCAACTCGGGATCCCCTTTTTCCAAAGTCGGCAGTTCAGCAATAACCGGTGTGGATTCTGCAAGATTTTCCAAATCATTCTTCGACTGAATTTTATTGTTGAACAATTCTGTCAGATAAATTAATGCAAACGGTATCAACAGTCCCACAATTAAGGCTCCGAGTAATATGATCTGTTTCTTAGGAGATACTACTGCCGTAGTTAAGGCATCGTCTACCACCCTTGCTTTAGGCGCTGAAATCGCCAGTGAAATTGCTGCTTCTTCACGACGTTGTAATAAGAGCAGGTATAACTGTTCTTTGATGTTCTGCTGGCGCTCAATGCTTCGGAACAGTTTTTCCTGAACCGGAACCTGGGAGATTCTACCTGACAAACGATTTTGTTCGACCTGTATATTATTGCGTGATATCTGCAATGCCGAGCGGCTTTTGCTCAGACTCTGGGCAATTGAACTCCGTACCGCAGCAATCTGGCTGGATATGTCCTGCACTACCGGATTTGCAGATGTTGAATTCTGCAACAACCTGTTTTTTTCGATGATCAGCTGGTTATATGCGGCGATGTCGGACATCGTACCTGTGTCCGACAACCCAATATTTAACGGTAATACCTGGGTGTCTCCCTGACGCTGCAGGTAGCCCTGAAGGCTGGTGATCAGTTCCAGCTGGGATTCATTTTCCATCTGTTTCTGACGCACTGCTGCAGAAGTTTCTAAGGACAGTTCTGCTTCCGACTGTATATCGGCAATGTTGTTGCGAACCTTGAAGTTTTCCTTCTGCGATTCGACCGCTCCCAATTCATTACCTATCAAACCAATTCTCTCATCGATAAAATCTGCGGTTTTCTGTGATTCAGAATTCTTATCGAGAATTGCAACTTTGTTGTAATTTACTGCCAATTTATCCAGAATGTCTACGGCTTTCTCCGGAGAAGGATGATTGATGGACAATTTAACCACTGTAGAATTTTTTTCGACCAGACTTACATTTAGAGAACCCAGTAATGCCCTTGCCCGATTCATCGCTGAGACGAATTCTAAACGGTAATGAATTTTACTGTTAGGATTTTGTTTAAAAGCAGGGTTATTCTGAAACAGCACCACGCCAAAAGGCATTGTAAATGCTTTATCAAAACCCGTTTCTATCGAATTTTTAAACGATTCAGACTCTATTATAATTTTATTTCCTGCCACTGTTGCAAATACCTCTCTGTCCGGAAATGGCGCTTTGGGTTTCTCGCTTATGATTCGCACCGTGAACGGTGCAGAGTCCTTATACAGTTCTGATTCTTTGATTTTTCCTTTGGAATAAATATTTGTTTCCAGACCCAGCTCCTTTACAACAGAAACCATCAGTTTTTTTGACTTAAAAATTTCAATCTCATTGTCCACCGAATTGGTCCCCATCCCGCCAACGCCTCCAATTTCCGAGAGTACTGACATTTCCGGCTGGCCTGAAGAAGATTTTTTCACCTCTTTTATCAATAAGGTCGATTCGGTGCTGTAGACCGGAATGCTGTAGCGCAGAAAAAACCAGGCTGCCACTACCGCGACTACTGCCCCAACGATAAACCAATACCAACGGTAGAGGTAGGGTTTCAGCAATTCCCTGATGTTCAGCGATTCTTCCTGTTCCGTATTTTCTGTCTGACTGTAGTCTGCCATTTAAATGATTCGATGATTAAATTAATTTCTTGTCAATGCCAATACCCCCAACGCGATCGATGCGATTACCGACGCCACAGAGATGTATAATCCGGTGTTCGGATCGATTCTCGCTGCCCTTTCACGAACGCTGTTCGGCTGTACATAAATCAGGTCATTCTGTTTCAAGTAGTACGAAGGTGAATTAAAAAATTTTGCAGAGCTGAAATCGATGCGTTCCTGTGTGATCTTGCCATCGACCGTCCGTACCAACAATATGTTATTTCTCACTCCAAAAGTGGTTAAATCCCCTGCAAGTGCCAATGCCTGCGGAAGCGTTACGGTACCGTCAGGAATCACATAGGTTCCCGGCTTGTTCACCTCACCCATTATCGCAATTTTGAAGTTGATCAGCCTGACTTCCACTACCGGTTCTTTAACGTATTTAGAAATCCCATCCACTAATTTCCGCTTAAAGGACTCTACGTTTTCTCCTTTCGTATTGACCGAACCCAATTGTGGAAAGTCGATATTCCCATCCGTATCTACCTGATAGGTCGGTCCGCTTGCTGGAACCGGCTGAAACTGGTTATTACCCGATGCCTGCGTATACTGCGCTACTGTTGCTGTGGATGAATAATTCTGATTAAACGGCTTTACCACATCCAGGTCTTTAGCCGATACTGTAATAATTAACTGATCCCCCGGCTGCAGCGTCGAGCGTGAATTTTTTACCGAATTTTCCAACGCGACATTTTCAATGTCTTTCATGTAATTCAGTTCCTGACGGGCGGTACATGATGCCAATGTAACGGCCACTGCCGATGCGGCTACAAAATTCCTGATGTTCATGGTTTTGAAAATTTTCACAAAAGTAGGTTTATTATTCTGATGACGGGATGAATTGTGCTTCATATTATTTTGGTTGGCTGTTGACGGCCTTTGCGATTATGAATTATAAATGATAAATTATGAATGATGAGTTATGGGTTATGGGTTTTAAGGTGTCCATTGTTAACTGTCAGCCGTCAGTTTCGGTTTTTAACGGTTGCACTGCCGGTATCGGATTAACGGCTTTGTCGTCAGGTAGCTGAGCACCGGCTGCACCTGCATTTTCGATATCTTTAAAAGTGATGATTTTATCGAGGACTTCAAATTCGGAATTCTGACTGATGAATTCAGGAACGATTTCTTTTAAGAGTTTTACCACCTGCAAGCGGTCGCGTTTTACGGCCGCTTTGATGATGGCGCGGCTTAATTTATCTACCTGCCCATGCCCCAGAGTCGGATCTTTTGAGATCATGATCTTCTCATGGTGGGTCGTCATCGTGGTCGCATCGTTGCTCAACAGTTCTTCATAGAGTTTTTCTCCAGGACGCAAGCCCACAAAAGTAATTTTGATGTCTTCATCCGGAATATAGCCTGACAGCCTGATCATTCTTCTGGCCAGATCCAGAATTTTCACCGGTTCACCCATATCGAAGACATAAATTTCCCCCCCATCACCCATGGTGCCTGCCTGCAAAACGAGTTCACATGCTTCCGGAATGGTCATGAAGTAGCGGATGATGTCTGGGTGGGTGATGGTTACCGGACCGCCTTTTTCGATCTGGCGTTTAAAATGGGGAATGACCGAGCCGTTTGAGCCCAGTACATTGCCGAAACGCGTTGTGATGAATTTGGTGGTGTTGTCTTCCAGATCCTGTAAAGACTGCACAAACAGTTCAGCGGCCCTTTTGGACGCACCCATTACGTTCGTCGGATTGACCGCTTTATCGGTGGACACCATGACAAATCGGTTGACGCGGTATTTTTTTGCCATTAACGCCACATTCCGCGTTCCGAGAATGTTGACAAAGATGGCTTCATGCGGGTTGTTTTCAATTAACGGCACATGCTTGTAGGCGGCTGCATGGTAGACCATCGAGAAATTATGGGTTTCAAAGACTTTTTCCAGCCTGTAGGAATTTGAAATGTCCGCCAACACGAAGCTGAATTTCTGATCCGGGAAACGCTCGAGTAATTCCAGTTCCAGATCGTAGAGCGGTGACTCCGCCTGATCCAGGACCACAATGAGTTCCGGCTGAAACTGTGCTACCTGACGGACGATTTCGCTGCCGATGGATCCGGCACCGCCTGTGACCAAAACATTTTTGCCGGTGTGACGTCTCGCAACATCCTCGTTTTCAATTTTAATCGGCCGGCGGTTTAACAGATCTTCAATCTGGAGATTCCGAATTCCGCCTACCAGGTCATTCTCACGGACTTTGCTTAGCGTCGGTGCTTTGAGCACTTTCATGCCTTTATCGAGTGCCAACACCATCCATTCTTCCATTTCCTTTTTGGACATGATTTCCCTAATGATCAACAAGGCATCGAAATTTGAATGTATGCTTTCCTTGCTGAAGAATTCGTTTTTGGTAAAAATTTTATGGCCCAATAATACGGCGCGCTGGGAATCTGACCGGTTGGTGAGGAAGCCTGCGAGGCGATAGGGATAGTTCGGATTGTGCAAAATCGCTCTTGCCACTGACACCGAAGCGTCTCCCACTCCCACTACAGCCACGCGCACTTTGTTGCGCTCGCCGGTAAAATCTAACAAGAGGTTAAAGAAACGTTTGACGACCATCCGGAAGAAAAACATCATCGATACCGATATAAAGAAGAAGAGGAATAAGGTGGGATACAGGAATAACGGTAAGCTATTAACTTTCGCAAAACCATAATTGATTACAACCAGTGTCGCCAATGTGCCGCCCGAAGACAGGATGATTTTAAACAGATCAAAAAAGGTCGAATGGCGGATGATGCCCGCATAGGTTTTGAAGACAAACATGAAGATGATGTTGACCATCAGCATCAGGATGACCTGGTGGGAACGGTACTGTGGGAAGTTCAGGCGAACGCGCAATTCCGTAAGAAAGACATGGCTCAGAAAGACCGCTCCCAATACAATGACTATATCTATCGCCAGTACAATCCACCTCGGAATGTAGCGTATTTCGGATATTCTCACCATATTATCGCCGCCATACAGCGCCGAGAAGCCGTCGTAAAGTTTTTTCATTCGCTTCTTTTCTTTCACACCATTTGGATGCAAAGATACATTTATTTGAATTATGTAGTGAATTTTTTTCTTGATGTAAGTCAAAGGCAGGAGAAATCACGGATAATTAATGATTAATGTTTAATGTTTAATGTTTAATGATGAATGGAGTAAGAGAATTATAAATTATGAATTATGAAATATATTTAATTGGGGAGTGATTAATGATTAATTATTAATGGTTAATAGTTAATGGTTAATAGTTAATGGTTAATGATGAAATATTAATGATGAATGAAATGACCATGTGTTAATGTTTAATGGTGGTTGGAGGGAGGAAATTCTAAAATATGAGTTCCTGTTTTAGGTGGATCTGATACTATCGGGTTTTTATTACTGATTTTTTTGACCGTACTTTTAAAATGTGGAGTTCAAATAAAAAACTCCTGCGGATGCAGGAGTTTTGTTGAAAAATATGCTGTGATTTACTGAGCCGTTTTTCTGGCTTTTCCGTACGCTATGGCTAAACCGAGGGCTGCAACCATCAATAAAGGAATATAACTGTCTATTGGATTTCCTGGAGGATCTCCCGGTTCTGCCGGTGCGTCCCCATCAGCACGCATCGTGGATTCGTGTGGTTCGTCGTAGATGTATGGATTGTCTGACTGCTGGCTCCAAGCCACGGATGAAACCGACAGTCCGAATATGATGATTATCTTTTTCATAAGAATGAATCTTTCTGTTATTTACTAATTTTTTTGGTGAATTCTTTTCCGGCCGATACCGCTTTTACGATGTACATTCCTTTTGTGTCCAGTCTGATTTCCGCAGACAATGCATTCGGAACCAATGTGATGATTTTTCTTCCTGCTGCATCGTATACTTCTACCGACTCAATCTTTTTGCTGTTCCTGATTACAAAATGATCTCCTTCTCTGTATATTTCAAAATCTGATTTTGCTGCTTCCGAAGTCGCCAATAATCCTGCTGTATATACGATCTCAAAACGACTGGTAAACTCCCCTTCTGCTGATGAGAATGTGTAACTCTGATTCTGAAGATTGGTGTAGGTATTCAGCTGTTTGTCGTGAAGATAAATTGCCTGTCCGGTTGCGAATAGTCCGGTTTTTGCCTCTAAGGCAATTGTAAAGTTTCCGGATTCAAAATGTTTTGTTCCCAGAGGAACAATATCCGTTGCTGCAAACGGTGCACGACCCTGAATGATCACTTTATCAGTTCCCACTGTACTGAAGAATGCATCGGCGCCTGTACTCATTGCTTTTGAATCGAAGTTATCTAAGGCATCTGTTGCACCCTGACCGTAGGTAACCGCCTGGGTAAGATTTGCCCCGTAAGAAGTTGTCATTTTTAACCAGAATTTGCCTTCAGCATTCACGTTTTTATTCATGAAGTTTCCTACTGTTGCGGTACGCATTGTGTTGTTAAATAATGCGGTGGAGGCCGTCAATGCTTTTACAATGAAACCCTGCCCTATTTTTGCTACCGCACCATTTGCATTCAGCTGAGCTGTGGTATTTGCAGAGGTGCTATTCGGCGCCGCTACCCATGTTCCTGTTCCTGCAGCATTAAATGTCGCATAACTGTTGTTCGTTGCCGTAGCGCCCGTCTGCGTCGATACCGATCCGCCCGAATTATCCCAGAACCATAAAGTAGATGCGATGTTTGCCTGATTGGCTGCGAGGAAATCTACTAAATTTATATTGGAAGGATATGGATTTCCGATCAGGTTAAAACCGTTTCCGGCGTTGCTCAAAGGAACCGTGATGTTTCCGTTGTTTGGGGTTTTCGCCGAACCACCATAGTTTACGCCTGTAAGTGAATTAGCCGGCATTTTCACGGAGTATCCCACGCCGGCATTTGCCGTAAAGTTTGAGGCTGCATTCGGGATCTGCGTATAAAAATTGGTAGCTGTATTATAGGTCATTACATACTGCGGCTGATTTCCTGAAGGATAGATATCAAAGATATTCTGAGCGGCTACCGGTGAAGACCAGAAGACGTATTTCAACGGTACGGATGCTGTATTTTTCTGAACATTGAATGCTCCTGTTATTGGTAATGTTAATACGCCGCCATCTCTCTGGATCAGGTTTCCACCATCTTCTACGGTTACGTTATTTGCGGTGATGGTGTTGCCGGAAGTAATTTCGAGGACACCGCTGTTTTTGATAGAGATATTTTTTGCTGTAAAAGCAGGTTGTGTAGTAGTGGAATAATTACCCGTGATGACAACATCTTTTCCAGTAGGCAAACCATTTGACCATGATGAGCCGTTCCAAGAGGTTGTTTCTATCTTTTTATATAAACTAACTTCAGGTAATTGACTGCTTGGTCCGTATGCTTTGAATCCCGTAGGAGAAAGTCCAGAATTATATTTTAGCATTCTATCCTGATCAAGAAGGTTTTTAACAGAAAATATGCCGGACTGATACGTAATATTCCATCGCTGCTGGTTGCTAGTCAAATTTGTTTCAGTTGAAAGGTTAGTGCTGCTTGCTGTATAATTTAAATATTTATTATCTAAAGAATTTTGAATTGAATAAGAGCCACTATTAGAAACTAAATTCCATACACTATTAATAGATGGGTTTATAATCTCATTATTTGAAGCTCCCAATGCAGCTGTTGCTAAAATACCGGAAGAAACCGTATTGATCGCTCTTACAGCATTATTTTCATCTGCTATTACATAATAACCGTCTGTAAGATCATTTAAAGAAGAAATTTTTTCAAATCTTCCCACGCCAGCGTAGACCGGGGATATAATAATATTGTTCGAGTTTACTGTTTGGAAACTCCCTGCTGTTGCAGAAATTACATATGTATCAGCTGTATCAAATTTTATATCTGAGAAATTTGCTATACCATTTACAAAATTTACAGTTGCTGTTCCTGATAGCGTACCTGCTCCACTTACTTTAGCTAAAGTAACACCTCCTGAATAACCCGTATCTACCGTAGTACCATTAGCAGCTACAGCTTTAACTGAAAATGCAGAAAGGTTTATATTAACAAATCCCGTTGCAGGTATATTATCAAAAACTATTTGAGTTGCAGGAGAAAGCGTCGTAAAAGATCTTTCTGTTGAACTGTATATGTAATTATTATTGGCATCTTTTATATAAGCACGATAATAATAAGTAGTTCCATTTAATAATGAGCCTAAATTATATGAATAAGCTCCTGTTGTTACAGCTGCATTTCCAACAGGCATGATGTTAGAAGTCGGATAAGTACTTCCTGCACCACTTGTGGTGCTGTAAATAAACCCTTTTTCAACTGTAGCTGGGCAAGTTCCTAAAGATGTTATGCTTCCATTTAGACCTGCTGAAATATAATCGATATTTGTAGCAATACCCGACTGTACAGCACCTGAAGTTGAAGCAGATCCTATCCCCGAGATACTGTATGTTGCCGTATTGCTTCCGGCAGTCGTACTTGTAACTGTTAATGTTGCGGTTTTATTTCCTGATGAAGTTGGTGTAAAAGTAGTTGTAAAAGTTGACGTTGCTCCGGGAGCAATCGTTACAGAAGAAAGTGCTGACAAAGCGAACTGATTATTGCCGGAAGATACTGTTACCCCAGTTGCATCTACGGTTCCATTATTTGTAATTGTGTAAGTGATTGGAGCTGCTGATGTATTCGGGCAAGCTGAACCGTTTGATGCCGTCCCTGAAATTGCAAGAACAGGATTATTTAATGTTGTAAATGTTCTTTCGGAACCAAAAGCTGATACTCCATTTGCATCTTTTACGTATGCTTTATAGTAATAAACAGTTCCAGCAGAAAGCGAGCTTACATCATATATATAATTTCCTGTTGAAACAGAACTTCCCACCACGACAGGATTCCCGTAAACACCTGCAGCCGTTCCGTAGACAAAACCTTTCTCAACTGATGACGGGCAGCTCCCTAAAGCGCTCACATTTCCATTAAAAGTTGCTGTACCTGATGTTACCGCCGATGCAGCGTTTGTAGTAACTGTGGCAGGAACGTTTTGAGATCCGACTCCCGAAACAGCCAATGTTGGACTGTTACTTCCCAATGTAGTGCTTGTAACAGTGATTACTGAAGATTTACTCCCTCCTGATGTCGGAGTAAAAGTTACGTTGAAAGTTGCTGATGACCCTGCAGTGATGGTAGTAGTAGACAATCCTGAAACAGAAAACTGAGGATCACTGGAAGAAACATTGATGCCTGTTGCATCTAAAGTCCCTGTATTTGTAATCGTATAGATTACCGGTGTTGCTGCTGTATTGGGACAAGTTGATCCATTAGAAGCTGTTCCAGATATTGAAAGATTAGGATTACTACTAATTGCGTCATAAAAACTTATATCATCGATATAAATTTGCTTATTACCAGTGTTCGGTGCACTTCCTACTAATGTAAACCTTATTCTTACACCAGCGTTATTACCTGAAAGATTTGTGAAATACTCATAGTCTGCAACCGTTGTTGATAAAGTGAATAATGTAGCGCCGAGCCATGCACTACCGCCATTTAGAGAATACTCAACTTTTACATTTGTGTTTGCCGCAGAGTTTTTAGCTTTGAAAGTAACTTTGCTAATATTTGCCGTTCCAAATTCAGTTTGAGTATATCCAATATTGCCGTCGTTATAAATTCTTATTTGTTGAGATACAAAACCTGAAATAGCACCCGTTGTACTTGGAGTGCCATAATAAGTTTTCCATGTACCACCTGAGGGACCAGTAGTAACTGTTGATTGATAACTTTGACTCGTTGCAAATCCACTTTCGAATCCTGTAGTGTATAATAGATTCTGCCCCCATCCCCACACCGAGGAGAGCACCATCAAAAACGCCCAGAGCATTTTCGGAAATAATAATTTGTGTTTCATAATCTTTAAATTTATATCCCTACAAATCTAAAATTATTTTTGAAACACAAACAAAAATCTTAAATTAAGTTACTATTAAGTCTCAAAACCCTGTGTAATCAGGTCGTATTCGTACCCGCGACCCATCAGATAGGTAATGGTTTTACTCTTTTTCTTATAATCCTGCATTCCCGAAATCTTATCTGAATAATTCTCTATGAGGCGACGCAAGGTTTTTTCATAATCGTCGGGATCAATCTCATCAAAACATTTATCTGTTAACTTTTCCGTAATGCCTTTCTGCTTCAGATGCATCTTAATTTTGTTTTTGCCCCAGTGTTTGATGTAAAATTTCCCACGGATGTAGCTGCGCACAAACCGCTCTTCATTCAGGTAATTTTCCCGCATCAGGTACAGCAAAATCTCCTCTTTTGCTTCGGGAATCAGAACAAATTCGCGCATCTTCTGCTCCACTTCGGCATGGCAGCGGTCCTGATACACGCAGTAGTTGACGAGCTTCTGTTTGGTTTCCTCAAAGGTGAAGAGTTTTTTATCGGACATGAAAGCAGTTGTTAATGGTTAATGATTAATGGCTTTAGGCTTTAGGCTTTAGGCTTTAGGCGAAATTAACGGTTAATGATTAATTATCAATGATGAATGATGGCAGTTGGCTAATGGCTATTGGCTTTTACCTGTTGGCTGTTGGCGGATGGTTGATGGCTATTAGCGGATGGCTTTAGGCGGTTGGTGGATGGCTATGAAAAGAGGCACAAAATTATCTGCACCTCTTTTCTATTTTTATCTTAAAAAGCTTACCGCGTAAAGCGAGTTTCTTACAGGCTGCTAATAATTGAACAGTGCTTTGCCTTCCATCAGTCCATTTACTTTCTTGCGGACTTCAGCCATTACGTTTTCATTTTTGATGTCAGCCACCACTTCGGAAATGAGTTCGGCAATCGTCTGCATATCGTTTTCCTTTAACCCTCTCGTAGTAATCGCCGCTGTTCCCAGACGGATGCCAGAGGTGGTAAACGGTGACTTATCGTCAAACGGCACCATATTTTTGTTGCAGGTGATATCGGCTTTCACCAGGGCTTTTTCGGTTTCTTTCCCGTTCACGCCTTTGTTTCTCAGATCGATCAGCATTAAATGATTGTCGGTTCCGCCGCTCACAATATCGAATCCCAAACCGATCATCGATTTTGCCAAAGCCTGCGCATTGGTCTGAACCTGCTTGGCATAGGTTAAGAATTTTCCATCAATCGCTTCCTGAAAAGCCACGGCTTTCGCTGCGATTACATTTTCCAGCGGACCACCCTGAATTCCAGGGAAAACGGCGCTGTCGAGCACCTGACTCATCATTTTGATTTCGCCTTTCGGGGTTTTGTGTCCGTAGGTATTTTCAAAATCTTTGCCGACCATGATCATTCCGCCACGCGGACCACGAAGGGTTTTGTGCGTTGTTGTGGTTACTACGTGACAATGCTCAAACGGATTATTCAGCAAACCTTTTGCAATTAACCCTGCAGGATGCGCAATATCAGCCCAAAGCGTTGCGCCAATTTCATCGGCCACTTCACGGAATTTCGCATAATCCAAATCTCTGGAGTACGCCGAGAAACCGGCAATCAGCATTTTCGGTTTTTCACGGAGCGCCACTTCACGCATCTGGTCGTAATCGATCAGTCCGGAATCCTGTTTAACGCCGTAAGAAACGACCTCGTACTGAATTCCCGAGAAATTCACTGCCGATCCGTGCGTTAAATGTCCGCCCATCGAAAGATCCATCCCCATGATTTTATCACCCGGTTTCAGGATCGAAAGATATAATGCGGCATTCGCCTGAGAACCGGAATGCGGCTGTACATTGACATATTCCACTCCGAAAAGTTCTTTTGCCCGGTCGATCGCCAGGGTTTCCACCTCATCTACCACTTCACAACCGCCGTAGTATCTTTTTCCGGGATACCCTTCTGCATATTTGTTGGTGAGCACGCTGCCCATGGCTTTCATCACGTTTTCTGATACAAAGTTTTCTGAGGCAATGAGTTCCAAACCGTGCAACTGTCTGGCTTTTTCTTTTTCGATGAGGTCAAATATTACGTCCATGTATTTATTTCTGATTTTAATTACGTTCAAAAATAAGGAATTTTGGCTGAATGTGCGTGATGATTTTAATCGGCTTGGAATAAGGATTTTCTGAAATACATGCTGCATTAAGATTTCGATGAAATTATTTATGCATACCCGTTATTGATCACTGTTATTAATTAAACGGATGGTCAAATAGGGAATTTTCAAATATTGCCCGTTTTTAAATTAGACAACGGCGTTAACTTGACAAAGAAATACAAGGTATTTTTAATTATAACAGATTGCGGACCACCGTGCATTATTAAACGTTAATCAGAGGAAAAAGTTTCAGTACCACTTTTTTTTCAGCCAAAGGCTTGTTTTCACCAGTAAAATCAACACCGGAACTTCCACCAACGGACCGATCACCCCAACAAATGCCTGTGCAGAATGAATTCCGAAGACCGAAATTGCGACCGCAATCGCCAGTTCAAAATTGTTTCCGGTGGCGGTAAATGCTATTGAAGCATTTTTATCATACGGCACATTCACCGACCGATTAATGAAAAAACTGACGAAAAACATCAGTACGAAATAAATGACCAACGGAACAGCCACTTTCAAAACATCCATCGGAAGTTCTACCATTCTGTCACCTTTCAGACTGAACATCAGAACAATCGTGAACAGTAATGCGTATAATGTGACCGGAGAAATTTTCGGAACAAATTTTCGGCTGTACCATTCCATTCCTTTTAATTTAATCAAAAAATACCGGCTCAGAAAGCCTGCCAGAAAAGGAATTCCGAGATAGATCAAGACGCTCTCCGTCACATCACGCATCGGTACCGAAACACTGAAATCTCCCAAACCTAATTTCTGCGGCAAAATATTAATGAAGAGCCACACGAAAAAACTGTAAGAAAAGATCTGAAAAATACTGTTCAAGGCCACCAAAAGTGCGGCGTACTCACGATTTCCTTTCGCCAAATCATTCCACACGATGACCATGGCGATGCACCTTGCCAAACCGATCAGGATCAAACCGACCATATAATCCGGCTCATTTTTGAGAAAAATAATAGCTAAGATGAACATCAAAACCGGGCCGATAATCCAGTTGAGAAAAAGCGATAATGACAGTACTTTTTTATCTTTAAACGCCATTGGCAGCAGCGCATAATCAACTTTCGCAAGTGGCGGATACATCATTAGAATCAAACCGATCGCCAACGGAATATTGGTGTTTCCCACAGAAAGCGAACTGGTGATTTCTGAAATACTGGGGAATAAATAGCCTAAACCGACACCAATTGCCATGGCAAGGAATATCCAAAGGGTAAGAAAACGGTCGAGAAATTTGAGTTTGGATTGCATCAATTATTTTTTAATTAAAGAAAAAACATACAAACATTCCATCGCAATCTGGTTGCTTCTTTCCGTATATTTTTCGTCCTGAAGAACGGAATTATCGAAAGATTTCGGATCAAAGTAGGTTGTTCCTATTCGAAGATCGCAACCCGGAATAAACGGACAGTTTTCGTCTGCATCGCCACAAGTCATAACGGCTACAAAGTTTTCTTTGGGAAGACTTTCATCATCACTGGTTTTAGAAAAACAGAGACTCGATTTTCCATCCCCGAAAATCACGTCAGATTTTGGGTTAGGATTCCCATCTAATTTTTTCACTTCAAAACCTGCGGCAATCAAAGTGTTGATGGCATTTTCATTGAAAGCAGTAGCCTCTGTTCCGGCAGAAAAAGTATTGATGCTGAAACCATAAAAATCGGCAGCAACTTTTGACCAAACCTGTCCTAAATGACTTCTGCGAGAATTGTGTGTACAAACGTAAATCAGATTGATCTCTTTTTCAGAATTCAATTTTTCCTGAATATGATTGGCTAATTTCTCCAATAAAATTTTTCTTTCAGCATTGATTTCTTTAAAATTTTTGCTGAGGATTTCGCAACGGTTTCTGATGTTCTGATCCATTAAGATTTGTTTAACTTAAAAAAAACTTAGCAGCATCCACTTCCCGGAGTACAGGTATTTGAAGGATTTGCAGTCAGTTCATTTAAGTTTTTCTTTTGCTTTTCAGAGGGAATTCCGCAGGCATCTTGGGCCAGACACGCAGTTGTTTTATTGACTAAAACAAAGTTTTTCCCATTAAAGTCCAAATCGTATTTTCCGATTGTGGTCGATTGATATTCCACTTCAATTTCAGCATCTTCAATGCCCAGTTTTTGTTCAGAAAGTCTGATGATGTTTAATAATTTCTGCGGTTTCAGGCGGTGCTCAAAATCATCAGCATTCCACAGCTGAAAGTTGACCACTTTTTCTGAGCGCATGGTACCACCGCAGTCGATGAATTTTCTGGAAATTTCTCCCACTTCCGTTACGTGAAAATGTTCGGGAACAAACGTTCCGTTCTCCAACTGGAAGTCTACGTTTTCCACCGACTTTAAAATTTCTTTTATTTCTGAAAGTTTCATGATTGAATGTTTAATATATGTTATATTGCTATATTACGGTGATACAGATTAAATTTTTAGCAGCACGAATCCGTCTTTGTATCCTGAGTGAAAAAAGACTGCATCTCGCTCTGCACCGTTTTCCAGACCTCATCATCAATACAGTAACAGACCGATTTTCCTTCGACCGTTCCTTTTATGATTCCGGAATTTTTCATTTCTTTCAAATGTTGGGAAATGGTGGCCTGCGCCAAACCAAGTTCTTCCACCAAATCATTGCAGATACACGCTTTCTGACTGATGATGTGCTGAAGAATCGCAATTCTTGCCGGATGCGCCAGTACTTTGAACAACGTTGCGAGCCTGTTTTGTTTATCGCTGAAAATTTCCGTTTTTGTGAGACCCATCATTGCGTATTAGTATTGCAATATTACGATATTAAATTTTAAAAAAATCTTTTTTTAGCGGTTCGTGTCCTGCTTATTCTTTATAAACCGTCTTAAAGGCTTATCTTTGCCTTTACCGAAAAAAAGTAAAATACGACTGATATTATGGGAAAGAAAAAATACAAAAAGCAGCTGCTGAAGTCTTTGAAATCGCTGGGTGAATCTGAACATCAGCTTCTCACGAGCATTACCAATCTGATGCTTGAGGGCGAGATTAAGGAAAATAACATCAGTTTTGAGAAAGGTGACACCTTCAGTTTCAATGACGACATTTTCGATTTCAGTACGGATAAAAACATCCGCCGACTGGCCAAACTGCGCCGCAAAATGCTTGCTACGATGAGCAAAGTGGTGGCGTCTAATAACTTTAAAGATAAAGAAATCAAGTTTTTAAGCTGATTTTAAGTCTTTACTGTAAACCAAAAAAAAGTCCCGCATTACCGGGACTTTTTTATTTTAAGCTAATTTTCCGCAACATTTATTTTCCTGATTTCTCCTTCAGTTCTTCTTTATCTTTATCGGAAGGATTCCACACTTTTACATCTGCATTTTTATCAAGACCTGAAAGTACCTGAACTTTGATTCCGTCGCTTGCGCCGAGTCTGATGTAGGTTTTTTTAAAGGTGCCGTCGGCCTGTTTTACTTCCACAAAAGGTTTGTCTTTACCATTGACTTTTTCGTACTGCACCAGAGATTCATCCAGAAGTAAAGCATTTTTTTGTGAACTCATCACGATCTCGCCGTTTGCAGAAAAGCCGGCGCGGATGTATTCATTGTTCGGATTATACACATCGCCTTCCACCGGAAATTTGATGGTTCCGTTGTTGTCTTTCCCTTTCGGGGCAATCATTGTGAGTTTTCCCGGGAAGGTTTTATTCTGCAACGCACCGATCACAACGTTCATGTTCATTCCCTGTTTTAATTTCCCTGCCTGCGCCTCATCGATTTCACCCTGAAAAATCAAGCGGTTCAGATCAGCAATCGAGCAAATCGTTGTTCCTGCGTTGAATGAGTTGGCCTCAATCACCTGACTTCCGACTTTCACCGGAACTTCCAAAACCGTTCCCGAGGCTTTTGAGCGAATCTGTGTCGTTGCCAGGCCCTGTAATTCCGGAGTTGCACCCGTTTTTGCGATCAGTAATCTTTTCTGAGCTGTATTCAGCTGCTGATTGGCATTGCGTACTGCCTGCTGCATTGAGTACAGATTCTGCTGTGAGGTAAGGAATTCCTGTTTTGAAATCACGCCCTGTGTATAGAGTCTGTTCTGCATTTCGAACTGCTTCTGCATATTCGCCACGTTCATTTTGGCATTGCTGATCTGCAGCTGCGAGTTTAACACCTCCTGCTGCGCGTTGTTTACCTCAGCCAAATTCGGAACAATACGAACGGTCGCAATGAGCTGTCCGGCCTGTACGCGGTCGCCTTCATCCACGAGAATTTTATCGATAATTCCGGCGATGTTGGGCTTGATTTCGATTTCCTCTTTCGGAACGATTTTGCCGGTCGCCATTACTTTGTCTTCCATATTCTGCACCACAGGTTTGCGCGTCAGAAATGCTTCGCTCTGTTTGGAATTTGATTTTACGAGATATACAATCCCGGAAATCAGCCCTGCCGCCAGCAAGAGCCCGAGAAATATATACAGGCCTTTTTTAAAGGTAAACTTCTTTTTCATATCGTTTATTTATTTAAAATTGAGATTTGAGATTCAGACTTGAGATTTGAGACTTCAGACTTCAGACTTAAAAAATTATTCACAATTGTCATTTGTCATTATTGATTCATCATTCATCATTAAAACAATTACTCGCTTCGCAACGCTTCGATCGGGCGGATTTTCACGGCGCGCTGTGCAGGAATCAAACCGATCAGCAGACCCAGCAAAATCATTATGCCCATCGCTCCAAACACCTCACCGTAGTTGACCGTCGGGTTGTAAAACGGAAACGAATCCTGATTCTGCGTGGAAAGATCCGCCACAATCAACAGCAGAATTCCGAAGATGAATCCCAGAAGTCCGGAAGAGAGTGTAATGACGACACTTTCGAGCAAAATCTGGTTGCGCACTTCTGAAGGTTTGGCGCCCAACGCTCGCCGGATCCCGATTTCTTTGGTTCGTTCTGTTACCGTAATCAAAAGGATATTTGAAATTGCAATCACCCCCGCGATAATCGTGAGTGTTCCTACGATGATGGTCAGCAATTGCATTCCAGTGAGAAAACCGGTGACTTTTCCAAATATCTTCCCGAGATTGAAACTTCCGAAAGCATTGGTATCCTCGGGCGAAACATTATTTTTCTTTTTCAGTTCATCTTTCGCCTGATCTTCCACAACCGAAAGATTTGCCTCCGGCTTGCTGACGATGGCAAAAAAATCAACCTTGTCGCCGTCATTAAAAATCTTGGTAAAAGTCGACAGCGGAATAAAAACCGTCGTATCATTGCTGTTTGGGCCGCCCGCTTTCGGCACTTTATAGACGCCGATTACGTTAAAGAAAAGCCCTTTTACGGTAATCGATTTCCCGATCGGATCCTCGTTTTTCTTGGCGTCGAAAAAGTTTTTATAAATCGCTTCACCGATGACGGCTACATTTTTATTTCCGCTCACGTCGGCATCATTCAGGTAACGTCCGAAAATGAGTTTTTTCTCGGCAATCTTGTTCCCTACCGGATAATCGCCTGTCAACGTATACACTGCGCTTTTGCCGTTGCGGCTCATCTGTTCGCCAGCACTGCCGAAACTTCCGCGTGAATTCTGCGGTGAAATGTAATCGATCTGCGGGATCCGCTTTTCCAACAACTGCATATCCGGAAGACGGAGATCGACCTCACGGCCTTTCGGGAAACCGTCATACGGAATCGACGTTGTCTGCGCCCACATGAAAATTGAGTTGGTGGCAAAACCTGAGAAAAGCCTGTTGAAGCCGTTTTCCAAACCTTTTGCTGCCCCGAGCAGACTCACAAAAAGGAACATGCCCCAGCCCACGCCGATCATGGTGAGAAAGGTGCGGAGTTTATTATTTTTCAATGAAAAATAGATCTCCTGCCAGGTATCTTTTTTAAATATGATGTTCACTTTGGTTAATTATAAGTTATGCATTATGAGTGGTAAGCTTTCACTTTATTATATCAATTCGCTACGATGTAAATGCTGCTTTTAGGCGTTATTTTGATTTGAAATTTAATATTTGAATTCATCATTCATCATTCATCATTCATCATTCATCATTAACAAATTACTCTGTTCTCAGAGCTTCAATCGGGCGTATTCTGGAAGCGCGGTACGCCGGGATAAATCCGGCAATTAAACCCGACAAAACCAGACAGACAAAAGCTGCGATGATCAATCCCCAACCCACACCAGGATCTTTGATGAAATACTGCTCGAGGCTGTCGCCGATTAATTCTAACGTTAAAATACCGACTCCTACACCCACAAAACCTGAAATCACGGTGATCACAATACTTTCCTGCATGATGAGCGCGACGATGCTGCGCGGTTTGGCACCAATCGCCTTCCGCACACCGATTTCTTTGGTGCGCTCTTTCACGATATACACCATGATGTTGCTGATACCGATGATGCCCGCCAACAGCGTTCCCATACCGATAAATCCGACAATCATCGTGATTACGAAAAGGAAAGTAAAAGAATCTTTAAGACCTTCTGCTTTATTATTTATACGAACTGCATTTTCGTCATCCGGTGAAACCTTTTTGCGGCTCCGGAGTTCTTTTTCGAGTTTTTTACCGTACTCAATAGCCTGATCCGGTTTCAGGTTTTCATCGTAGGCAATAAAGATATTGTTGATGGTATCGGAACCTTTTTTAATCTGCTGTAGCGTGGAAATCGGAATGCTGATCATCCGCTCATCAAAATCGCCGCCTTCATCCGAATACACGCCCACCACTTTGAAAACACTTCCGTTGATCTGCAGTTCTTTGCCAATCGGGTCGCCATTTTTAATTAAATCGCGCTGCACCATTCGGCCTATAACGGCCACTAATTTCCGGTCGGTGATGTCTTTATCTGAAATAAAACGGCCATTCATCAGTACGCGGTTTTCGATAAACGATTCCTGATCATTGGCTCCCGAAATCTGGTAACTGCCGCTTTCTTTGCCATATTTCACCAGAAAATTCGTCGAGTATCTCGGTGTAGAATACTGTACTTTATCCGGATCTGATTTTATCAGTGCACTGTAATCGTCGTTGTTTAATGAAATATCGCGGTCAGCCTGCAATCCAGCAAAAGGAAGATTCGCACGGCCGGTAAAAATCGTAATCAGATTCTGCGCATCTCGTGTAAAACCATCCTGAAAGGCATTCTGCAGACCGTTTCCAATGCCGAAAAGCACGATAAAAATGTAGAGTCCGAGGGCTACAGTGAAGCCGGAGAGCACCGTACGCAGGATGTTGCTGCGTATTGAACTGAATATTTCCTGCCAACGGTCGAGATCAAACATAATTTGTTTTTTACTTGGTACAAAGTGAATTTGCTTTGCTGTGAATTTTGCTTCGCAAGTTAATTGTGAATTTTTTTTGTCAATTTACTTCGCAGTGAATTTTGCTTCGCAAGTCAATTATTTTCAACGTCAATTTATTTTCTTTGAGTTAATTGTTAATTAAATTCTGCTCATATTCTTTTAAAAATGTTAATCATCTGCACTTTGAATTTTCTTTGAAGTCAATTAACTGCGTTGTCAATTTCTTCGGTGGTTAATTTTTAATTATAATCAAACTTATTTGTGAAGCAAAATTGAGTGTTCACTTTTAACTTTTAAACATTCCACTTAGTAAAATGAAAGTGGTCTTTATTAATTTTCCAGTTTTTTCTAAATCAACTTTTTGTACATAATCACATTCTATGACTATGTCAAAACAAGAATCTAACTCTATTACCGAACCTCTGGCGATTTCAAAATATCTTTTTCTTTCGGTCTCAGATTTCCGCGAACAGCCTTCTGTCATATTTAAAACAACGGAAGTTGACGCTCTTCTGATCTGATCAGTCAGATTAAATCTTTCCTCATGAGGAAGAAATTTTATAACTCTATAACATTCAAATCTTAATTCTCTGGCAACTTTGTAAACATCCAGACTGTAATGATTAAGATTTAAAAACCTTTTTTCACTTTTTAAAAGTTCACATTTTCTGTAGAATTTACCACAAAATCATATCTTAAAAATTCACTTGCAAAAGCAAAACTGACTGTTCACCACTGATTCTAAAGCACCAACTGCTGAATAAACTCATCGCTTTCGATAATGCCGTCGCGGAGGATGACATTTCGTTTGGTCTGAGCGGCCACATCGGGCTCATGCGTTACGACGATGATGGTCTTCCCTTCGCCGTTAATATCCTGCAAAAGCTTCATGATATCGTGTGTGGTTTTGGAATCCAAAGCCCCGGTCGGTTCATCAGCCAGCACGACTTTTGGGTTGGTGATCAGGGCACGAGCGATTGCTACCCTCTGTTTCTGTCCGCCCGAAAGTTCATTCGGAAGGTGATCTGCCCACTGCGCAAGACCGACTTTCTCAAGATATTCCATGGCGCGCTGATTCCGTTCTTTGCGCGGAACATTTTGGTAATATAACGGCAAAGCCACATTTTCAAGTGCTGTTTTGTAACCGATCAAATTGAAAGACTGGAAGACAAATCCCAAAAACCGCGAGCGGTATTCTGCCGCTTTCACTTCATTCAGATCTTCGATAGGAATACCGTCGAGATTATACACGCCGGAATCTTTTTCGTCGAGAATACCGATGATGTTCAGCAACGTAGATTTCCCGCTGCCCGAGCTTCCCATGATGGAAACAAACTCGCCTTCACCTATCGTGAGATTGATTCCTTTCAGCACGTGCAGACTGCTCTTTCCGGTGTCGTACGACTTGTGTAGATCCTGAATTACCAGCATATTTTGATTGATATTTACCTTTAATAAGTAGCAATGAAAACCTATTTGTTACATCATTCACGAAAAGTTCATTTTCACAATCTGTTTAATGCTTAAAAATCTGATTATAAATTAATTGCATTTTATTGTTTAAACCTAAATCTTTGCAGATGCAGGTTTTCCGCAAAGAAAGTGCGTCAGCCTTTACCTACGCGTGGTTTCAGGCAATTGTGGAAAACTTTTAAGGTTAAAAGTCAGCCGATTAGTCTTTTGCCCTTTCAAAATCAGGTTGTGTTTTCTAACTTTGTACCTCTCACGGGAAAGCCATTTTCAGGATGAATCGCGCAGTGAATATCTCTGCAAAATAAAGACAATCAATTCATTACGATATATTACGGTGCGGAAATTTCTGTGCAGATTTTTTTAAACAACAACACACACTACAAATTACGATATGGGAATTTTTGATAAAAGAGTAAGCTACAAGCCATTTGAGTATCCTGAAGTTCTTCAGTTTACAGAAGCGATTAATAAATCTTTCTGGGTGCACTCGGAAGTTGATTTCACGGCAGATGTTCAGGATTTTCAGTCGCAGCTGGAGCCGCACGAGAAAAATGCGGTAAAAAATGCACTTTTGGCGATTGCTCAGATCGAAGTTTCGGTAAAGTCATTTTGGGGAAACCTTTACAATCACCTACCAAAACCTGAACTGAACGGTTTGGGATCTACATTTGCAGAATGTGAATTCCGTCATTCTGAAGCGTATTCGCGTTTGCTGGAAGTTTTGGGATATAACGAAGAATTTTCTCAGGTTGTAGAAGTTCCTGCGTTGAAAAAAAGAATTGATTTCTTATCCAACGTGCTGAAACACGCCAATTCTGCAACGCCGAAAGAATATGTTTCCTCTCTGCTTTTGTTCAGTATTCTGATTGAGAATGTGTCTCTGTTCTCGCAGTTTGCCATTATTTTATCATTTACAAGATTCAAAGGTTTCCTGAAAAATGTTTCCAATATTATTGCCTGGACGTCTATTGATGAGCAGATTCACGCGAACGGCGGAATTTATCTAATCAACAAAATCCGTGAAGAGCAGCCGGATCTTTTAACTGATTCTGATATTGAAGATATTTATACTTTGGTAGACCAGTCTATCGAGCTTGAGGGAGAAATTCTTGACTGGATTTTTGAAATGGGCGAACTTGATAAATTCTCAAAACAGGATTTAATTAACTTCATGAAATACCGTGTTGACGAAAGTCTTGAAAAAATCTACATGGAAAAAAGATACAACACCACTGCAGAGCAGTACAGCCCTATGAAATGGTTTGAAGAGGAAGTTTTCGCCAATTCTATGGATGATTTCTTCGCAAAAAGACCGGTGGATTATACGAAGCACGATAAGAGTATTACGGCGAATGATCTTTTCTAGATTTAAAATTTAAAATTCAAGGTTTAAGATTATTTGGGCGCCTATTTCCGCCTTCCACTCCCGCTTTTTTGTCATTGCGACAGAGCAGAAGTTGTTTTTTGAACTATTTTCGAATCGCAATAACAAAAAGAGCTTCGTTCAAGTCGGGGCGCGAGTGAAGCGAGCGCCGAAACAGTTAGTATTAGAGATTTCATGCTGAGCATGTCGAAGCATAAGCTCAAAAGTTGAGATGCTTCGTTCCTCGCAACGATAATATTAAATAAATGAGTAAAACCAGCTAGGTTTGGTAAGGATTAATAGGAACGGGCTTTAGCTCGTTTTCAAAAGAGAAGAAGTTCATCTGGCTTTAGCCAAAACTTAAAAAAAGTATTTTTTGCGCAAAGAACCTTGTCAAGGTTGATTCAGAAGTGGGAAGATTAACCGATTGAAAGAGATTGCTTTTTCCGAAGGCTGAAGACATATTGCTTTTCAAAATGAAAGGGGGTTTTAATGTGTTTTGTAAACCTAATGGGTTTTGAAAACCCGTTAGGTTTGGCTGGAGTCTAAAGAAAAACAAAACGTCATCTTAGCCCTGATTGCAGCGGCATCCTTTTGTGTGATTGCGATGGCAGAACAGCGAAAATGGTAAATTAACGTTGTCCGCAATCACAAAAAAGATATAGCGAAAGCAGGTAGAAAAGTGAGGAGAAAGACTAAATTTTCTGCTCCCTAAAAATTAACAAAACAATGCATAAACTGCATTTTACAATATAAAAAATGGAAGAACAAAACAACAATATCTGGTGGCTCAACGAAGAATCTGAGCAAATGCTGAACAGAGGATACCTTCTGAAAGGCGAAACTGTAGACGGTGCAATCGACAGAATCACGACTGCTGCAGCAAAAAAACTATACAAACCTGAACTGCAGCCGGCTTTTAAGGAGATGATCATGAAAGGATGGATCAGTTTTTCTTCTCCGGTGTGGGCGAATATGGGAACGCAGAGAGGTCTTCCAATCTCTTGTTTCAACGTGCATATTCCGGACAGCATTGAAGGAATTACCCACAAAATGGGTGAAGTGATCATGCAGACAAAAATCGGGGGTGGAACTTCGGGTTATTTCGGGGAACTTCGTAACAGAGGAACTGCGGTAACGGATAACGGAAAATCTTCCGGTGCGGTTTCGTTCATGAAACTGTTTGACACTTCAATGGATGTGGTTTCTCAGGGTGGTGTAAGAAGAGGTGCTTTTGCAGCTTATCTTGATGTTGACCACGGCGATATTGAAGAATTTTTATCAATTAAAGACATCGGAAGTCCGATTCAGAACCTGTTCACAGGGATTTGTGTACCAGATTACTGGATGCAGGATATGATTGACGGTGATGCCGACAAGCGTAAAATCTGGGCAAGAGTCTTGGAAAGCCGTCAGCAAAAAGGTCTTCCGTATATTTTCTTCACCGATAACGTGAACAGAAACAAACCTCAGGTATATAAAGATCTTGGATTGACCGTCAATGCGAGTAATCTCTGTTCGGAAATTATGCTTCCTTCTACCAGAGAGGAATCTTTTATCTGCTGTCTTTCTTCTATGAACCTAGAATTATATGACGAGTGGAAAGATACGAACGCTGTACAGTTGGCGATTTATTTCCTTGACGCTGTTCTGTCTGAATTTATCGAAAAAACGGAAGGAAATTACTATCTAAAGGGAGCGAGAGACTTCGCAATGCGTCACAGAGCACTTGGTTTGGGAGTTTTGGGTTACCATTCTTATCTTCAGAAAAATATGATTCCTTTTGAGAGTTTTGAAGCGACACAGTTTAATGCAAGAGCTTTCAAACACATCAGAGCTCAGGCGGATATCGCTTCAAAAGAACTGGCAAACATCTACGGAGAACCGGAAATCTTAAAAGGTTACGGAATGAGAAATACCACGGTAATGGCGATTGCGCCAACCACTTCAAGTTCGGCGATTTTAGGACAGACTTCTCCTGGAATTGAGCCTTTTGCATCAAATTATTACAAAGCTGGTCTGGCAAAAGGAAACTTCATGCGCAAGAATAAATATCTTGCTAAATTGTTGGAAGAAAAAGGTCTTGACAATGAAGAAACATGGAGAACAATTATGTTGAATCATGGTTCTGTTCAGCATTTGAATGAACTGACTGACGAAGAAAAAGCAGTATTTAAAACATTCAAAGAAATTTCTCCGATGGAGATTATTTCTCAGGCTGCACAAAGACAGCAGTACATCGATCAGGCACAATCTCTGAATTTACAGATTCCGTCTACGATGCCTGTGAAAGACGTCAATTATCTTTACATCGAGGCCTGGAAAAAAGGTGTGAAAACTTTGTATTACCAAAGAAGTTCGTCTGTTTCTAAGGAAATGATGGTGAATTTTGTGAGCTGTTCGGCTTGTGAAGCGTAGGCTGAAAAGAGTCAAGTAAAAAGTAAAAAAGAGCCAAGTTGGCTGTGAATATAAACCGTGGGAATTTTTTCTGCGGTTTTTTATTTAATTTACACAAATGAAAAAACTCATAATCATATTGCTGATTTCAATTGTCAATTTTATTTATTCTCAAACTAAAATTTATGCCTTTGTAGGTAAGAAAATTTCCGTCGAAAGAGTGAAAGCCGATGACAGTTTTAATCTAAAATATAGAAATGTCTATAAAGTGGAACAAGCCTTTGATGAGGAGATTAAAACTGATACTCTCGTCTTCAATTCATATACTCACATGAATCAAATTCAATATTCTGTTTACGATTATGCCATCATTTATCTTGTAAAAAATGAAAAGGATGAATTCATTCACAGGAGAACGTATTACACCCCTATAATTTTAAAACAAAATGGAAAATGGTATGGTTTTGACAGCAGTGATGAGAACATTGATGAATATGAAATTATACATGATGAATATCTTAATATCAGAAAAAATCTGGCAGTCGGAAAGAAAGTTTTAAACGAAAAAATAAAAAACAAATGGCTTGTTAAATCTTTCTATCCAGACAGATTTTTTATCCAAATCAACAGGAATAAATTAGAAATCAAATATCTTAAAACAGCAGAAAAACTTTTAAAATTTAATTAGATTCTGCTATTTTTAATACTCCAAAACTAAATCAACAGTTATGAAATTCGGACAAGTAGACGATCCCTCAAACATAGATTTTACATTACCTAAAGATCATCCGAGAACCCAGGAAATTCTCGCGGAACATAAACAAGGCATCGATACAATTTCTGTCGGATGCGCCAAATGGAACAAAACCGATCTGAAAGGATTTTACCCAAAAGGCACAAAAGACGAGCTCACGTATTACGCAACCCAGTTCAATTCGATTGAACTTAATGCCACATTTTACGGTATGCCAACGCCTGAACAGGTAGAAACCTGGAAAGAAAAAACACCTGAAGATTTTAAGTTTTTCCCGAAAATTACCAATACGGTTTCCCATTTCCGACGGCTTCTGAATATTGATGATGTCGTGACGCAGTTTGCCTCGGCCGTATTACATTTCGACAAAAAACTGGGAATGGTTTTCCTGCAGCTGCATGATAATTTCAAACCCAAAGATTACGAAAGGCTGGAGCAGTTCGTCAATAAATGGCCAAAAGAAGTTCCGCTTGCGATCGAACTGCGCAATACCGAATGGTTTACCGATGACGAAATTTTAGACAAAACCTGCGAACTTTTTGAGAAAAACAACATTACCAACATTATTGTAGATACGGCCGGCCGCCGAGACATGCTGCATATGCGGTTGACGACGACTTCTGCGTTTATCCGATACGTCGGAGCCAATCATGAAAGCGATTATGACCGCCTGAACGACTGGGTGGAAAGGCTTACAAAATGGAAAAAAGAGGGTCTGGAAAATCTCTACTTCTTTGTGCATCAGAATCTTGAAAAAGCATCGCCTCTGTTGTCTGCTCATTTTATTCAGGAATTAAATAAATCCTGGAAAACCGATCTGAAAATCCCACAAATGGCGCAGGATAAACCCGGAACGCTGTTTTAAGATCTAATCAACATTCCATTCTTTATAAAACTGGTCGAGGAAATTCAGCATAAACTGATGTCTTTCTTCGGCCATTTCTTTTGCTTCAAAAGTATGCATCATATCTTTTAAAAGCAGTAATTTCTCATAAAAATGATTGATCGTTGTGCCGTCAGATTTTTTATATTCTTCTTTTGACATCCCAATTTTCGGCGGCATTTCCGGGTGGTACATCAGATTGTTTTTGAATCCGCCAAAGTTGAAAGTCCGGGCAATTCCCATGGCACCAATCGCGTCCAAACGGTCGGCATCCTGCACAATTTTTAATTCTATTGGTGAATTTTGCGGTGCCTCTGCTCTGTTTTTAAATGAAATATGCTGAATGACAAACAGAACTTTTTCAACAGTTTCTTCAGGAACATGTATTTTATGCAGAAAATCGTAAGAAATTCTTAAAGCAAGCGTTTCGTCGCCGTTGTGAAATTTAGGATCGGCAATATCGTGAAGTAAAGCGGCCAGTTCTACCACTAATAAATCAGCGTTTTCTTTCCCGGCAATTTTTTTGGAAAGTTTCCACACTCTTTCTATGTGAAACCAATCGTGGCCGGCTTCGGCGCCGTGCAGTTTTTCTTTTACAAAATCAACCGTCTGCTGAATAAAATGATTCATCTGAAATTATTTAAAATCTGAAAGCTTTGGAAGTGCTGTCTGCGCACCTTTTCCTAAAGACACGCGCGAGGACACTTCATTTCCGAACTTCACACAGTCTTCGATCGTATTTTTGTGGCACAAAGCAATGGCAAAGCCTGCTGTAAAAGCGTCGCCCATTCCCATTTTATGGACCATGCTGGAATTTTCATTTCTGAAATATTTCATTTCCGTTCCGTCAAAATAAACGGTAGAATTGGTCTCGTCACGGATAAAAACTTTATTAAAATATTTTTTCAACACTTTCTCACGCTGGTCATCACCAAAAATGATTTCCAATTCGCCACTTTTAGCAACGATAAAATCGACCAAATCAATGATTTCCGCTTTCAAAGCCAAACCTGGAGAAGCATAGAGTCCGACAATCTTTCCATATGCCTTGGCCTTTTTTACCGTATATTCTACTACATCCAAAGGAATTTCAAGCTGTAAAAGTACAAGATCTGCGGCGTGAATGTATTTTGAAGCTGCTTCAATGTGTTCGATTTTTAAACTGCGGTTGGCAGCAGGAACGACAACAATTGCGGATTCGCCGCCGCTCATCGTCACATACGCAGTTCCTGTCGGTTCGCGGTCGCATTCGCCTACAAATCCAACATTTACATTTTCATTCACCAAATTCCGCATGATCTGCTGGCCCAGGGGATCCATCCCGACGCAACCAATAAAATGTACCGAGGCGCCCAGCCGCGAAGCTGCCACCGCCTGATTGGCACCTTTTCCGCCAAAATAACTTTCAGAATTTTTTGCCAAAACCGTTTCGTTAGGCGCAGGAATTTTGTCGGTATACATTATCAGATCGAGTGAGCAACTGCCTACGACGATGATTTTTGGTGATTCAGAAGTAATGTTGATTTGCATTCGAAAAATATTATTTAAACTTCTATAAATACCTCAATTAGCTTACCAAAATTTCGATAAACTCGGTAATCAGTTTCACAGGCTGTCCGTCTGCCGACAAACCGATGTAGCTGGCGTAAAATCCTTCCCCGTAGCCGGCTTCAAAAGCGAAAATAGTTCCCGGATTTTCTTCCGAAGGTTTCAAAAAAGCAAACTGATCGATCGCACCTTTTTCATCAAAAAAATGCTGATGAAAAAACTCTTCATAAATTCCTGTAAAATCTACGCCTTTGCTGTGATACAGTTTCTGTTCGAGCTCATTCAGGTCGGCCTGCGTACGCACATCCATCAGGCAGCCCATTCCGCTTTCGACAGGATAGCCAAAAACTTCACCTTCCGAAAGATCTTTCAGATTCTGATTTTCAGTCACGGCAAGTTCCCAGCCTACAATTTTTTTATCACTGAAAACGACCTCAACATACGCCACACAATTGCTTTCGCGCTCTTTGTGCACCGTTACAGGAAAATTTCCCTGCGGAAAAACCATTGTAAAAGGCAGCATATCGTTAGTAATCAACGGATCGCAGGCTACCAGATTTCCGGTCGCCAGGTAGATTTTTCCCACATCAAAACTTTCCAGCAACGGACTTTCTACAAAGTCTTTTGAGAAGAGTTTCTGTATATTTTCAAGGTGTGTCATTTTAGTTTTTTTTGAGTGTCAGGCTGAGCGGAGTCAAAGTCTTTATCTATCTTAATATTATCTGAGTGACTTTTATTTTGACAGACGGATAATTCTTTCAGTTTTCCCAGTTGTCGTTAATAATCGCTTCTTTCTTTTTCCTGCTCCAACCCTTTACTTGTTTTTCAAAGGCTATTGCCTGATTTACATCGTTAAACTCACAGCAAAAAACCATCTCAACAGGTCTTCTTTTATGCGTATAATTACTCGGATGGTTGCAAGACTGATGTTGTACGAGCCTTGTCTCAGGATCATTTGTAACTCCTGTGTAATAAGAGTCGTCTGAACATTTTAATATGTAAACAAAATAATTTTTCATATTAATAATAAGGCTTCGACTCCGCTCAGCCTGACAGATCTTACATTACCAGTTTACATTATTTATCTGTCACGCTGAGCGAAGTCGAAGCGTTATAAACTTTTCAGTTTCTCTTCTAAAAGTGCAATCTTATCAATAGCATCTTTCTGCTTTTTGCGCTCTACTTCTACCACTTCAGGTTTAGCGTTGGCAACAAATTTTTCATTGGAAAGCTTTTTGTCTACTGAAATCAGGAAGCCTTTTAAATATTTTAATTCTTCTTCGGTTTTCTCTTTTTCTTCTCCTAAATCTAAGTTTTCACTTAAAGGGATTGAGATTTCTATTGAACCAACCAGGAATGTAAAACTCGGTACCTCTGTTTTTGTTCCGAAATGAATTTCAGCAACATTAGCCAGTTTTTTGATGACAGGCTCATTCGCAAGTTCTGAAGCATTCGTGTAGACTTCCACAATCTCTTTCGGAGAAATTCCTTTGGTCTGGCGGTAATTTCTGATTCCGGAAATAATTTCAGATGCCGTTTCGAAGTTTTTAATGATTGCTTCGTCGAAACTTTCTGATTTCTTCTGCTGGGCAATCATCAAAGCATCTTCAATCTTTCTTTCTGAAATCGTCTGCCACAATTCTTCTGTAAGGAAAGGCATAAACGGATGTAGCAGCTTCATCAGTTCTTCAAATAACGCAATCGTCTTCGTGTAAACTTCTTTTGAAATTCCTTCTCCGAAATTGGGTTTGATAGCCTCAAGATACCAACCGCAGAAATCATCTTTAATTAATTTCTGAATTAAATTTAATGCATCAGAAATCCTGAATTTATCAAACTGATCATTGATATCTGCAGTTGATTTATTTAATTGATTTTCAAACCATTCTATAGTCTGAATTTCTGTGGAGTTGGCAGATTTATCTTCATGTTTCCACATATTGATCAGTCGGAATGCATTCCAGATTTTAGTTCCGAAATTTCTTCCCAAATCACAAAGTGGAGAGGTGTAAATTGAATCTTTTCCTTCTTCCATCCTCTGTTTTACCTGCTTTTCAGTCAAAACATTTCCTGCTTCATCAATCTGCTCAGAATCGAATTTCAAATCATTTCCGGCTGCAGAACTCATCATAATTCCTACTCTCACTGCATCAGCTCCGTAACGCTCGATCAAATCCAGGGGATCGGGAGAATTTCCAAGAGATTTAGACATTTTTCTGCCAATTTTATCTCTTACAATTCCTGTAAAATAAACATTTTTAAATGGAATTTCCTTTCTGTATTCTAATCCCGCCATGATCATTCTGGCAACCCAGAAAAAAATAATGTCCGGACCTGTAACAAGATCGGAAGTTGGATAATAATAGTTAATTTCCTGGTTTTCCGGATTATTGAGTCCGTCAAAAACCGACATGGGCCACAACCATGATGAGAACCATGTGTCGAGAGCGTCTTCATCCTGACGGAGATCTGAAATTTGAAGGTTTGAAACTTGAGATTTTTCCTTCGCAAGTTCTAATGCATCTTCAATATTTTCGGCAACTACGAAATCATTTTCACCGTCGCCATAATAGAATGCAGGAATCTGCTGTCCCCACCAAAGCTGGCGGGAAATATTCCAGTCGCGGATGTTTTCCATCCAGTGTCTGTAAGTGTTTTTGAATTTTTCGGGATAAAATTTCACCTCATCATCCATTACAACATCCAAAGCCGGCTTCCCTAATTCAGACATTTTAAGGAACCACTGAACAGAAACTTTAGGCTCAATGACGGCTCCTGTTCTTTCAGATGTTCCTACTTTATTGTTGTAATCTTCTGCTTTCAGCAAAAGATTATTTTCTTCAAGTTCTTTTGCGATCTGCTTCCTTACAACAAATCTGTTTTTTCCTGCATAATGCAAGCCATGCTCATTTAGATTGGCGTCGTCATCAAGAGAATCAATCATTTGAAGATTGTGTTTCTTACCGATTTCGTAATCGTTGATGTCGTGAGCAGGCGTGATTTTCAATGCTCCGGTTCCAAATTCAATATCAACATATTCATCTTCAATAATAGGAATAACTCTGTTGACGATAGGCACAATCACGTTTTTTCCTTTCAGATGGGCATATCTGTCATCATTTGGATTAATACAGACAGCTGTGTCTCCAAAAATGGTTTCCGGACGTGTGGTTGCTACCGAAAGAAACTCTTCTGTTCCTTCAATTTTGTATTTAAGGAAATATAATTTCCCGTTTTGTTCTTTAAAAATTACTTCCTCATCAGAAATATTTGTTTTTGCCTCGGGATCCCAGTTTACCATTCTGTAACCCCTGTAAATCAATCCTTTATTATACAAATCAACAAAAGCTTTGATTACCTGACCCGAAAGCTTTGGCTCCATCGTGAAACTCGTTCTGTCCCAGTCACAAGAGCAACCCAGTTTTTTCAGCTGTTCAAGGATGGTTCCGCCATATTTGTCTGTCCATTCCCATGCGTGTTTTAAAAATTCTTCACGCGTAAGATCAGATTTATTAATTCCTTCAGATTTCAGTTTGGCAACCACTTTCGCTTCTGTAGCAATTGAAGCGTGATCAGTACCAGGAACCCAGCAGGCATTGAAGCCCTGCATTCTTGCACGGCGAACCAGAATATCCTGAATGGTATTATTCAGCATATGCCCCATGTGGAGAATTCCGGTGACGTTTGGAGGTGGTATCACAATCGTGTACGGTGGCTTATCGTTTGGTTCTGAGTGGAAATATTTGTTTTCCAGCCAGTATTTGTACCATTTCTGTTCGGTTTCCTGTGGATTATATTTCTCTGAAATCTGCATAAATTCTAGTTTCTTTCGCTTATAATCTGCAAAAATAGTTTAAAGAAAAAAAATTATGATTATTAATTAAAATAATTTTTAACTTTGTTCTTTAATCTTATCTAATTACATATTAACAATCAAGAATATGAAAAATTTATTTGCAGGAATTGCACTTTTCGGAACTTTCGCTTTGGCATCTGCACAAACCATCACTTTTGATACAACCACGTACGATTACGGAACCATTAAGCCAAGCGCTGACGGAACAAGGTTTTTTACCGTAAAAAATACCGGTGACAAGCCATTGATTCTTTCAAATGTGAAGCCTGCCTGCGGATGTACCACTCCGGAATTCAGCCAGGATCCTATTATGCCTGGAAAAACTGCAAAAATCAAAGTTGGATACAATACTGCATTGCAGGGAGAATTCAACAAGATGATCGAGGTTTTTTCTAATGACCCTGTAAACAGCAGAAGCGTAATCTACATCAAAGGAAAAGTAGACCCGAATGCTCCAGAACCTAAACCATTAACTGCTGCAGAAATGAAAGCTAAAGAAAAAGCGGACAAAAAAGCTGCAAAAATGGCAAAGAGAGTTGCTAAAAAATAATTTTTACCTTTTGGTGAAATTGAAATCCGTCTTTTTACAGGGCGGATTTTTTTGTGAATTGTGGCATGCTTTAGGCTTTAGGCTTTAGGCTTTAGGCTTTAGGCTTTAGGCTTTAGGCTTTAGGCTTTAGGCAAAATTAATTCTTAACGAATATCTAAATTCCTACTATTCTAATTTTTTTAACCTTTAATTTTTTAAATAACAAACCATGACAGACTTCTCCGGAGAATTTAAAGTAAAAGATCATTTTTCAATTGAAAAGGCCGAAACCAGACACAGTGGAAATCTAAGCAAAGAAGAAGGCCTGCTGATGCTCGAAGCAGAAAAAAAGAAACTGCGGAAGCTTCAGGAAAAACTTTATGCCGACGGAAGTCAGTCTTTGCTTGTTGTGCTTCAGGCGATGGATGCTGCCGGAAAAGATTCGCTGATTGAGCATGTTTTTGGAGGCGTCAATCCGCAGGGCTGTCACGTGACTAGTTTTAAAACACCCTCCGAAAAAGAATACAGCCAGGATTTTCTTTGGCGGCATTACGTCGCGCTTCCGCAAAAAGGAATGATCGGAATTTTCAACCGGTCGCATTATGAAAGTGTTTTGGTGTGTAAAGTTCACCCTGAATATAATTTAAAAGAAAAAGTCTGGAAATCGGTAAAAGATTTTGATCAGGAATTTTGGGATAAACGGTACGAAAGCATCCGGAATTTCGAAAAACATCTTTGCCAAAACGGCACAACAATAATTAAGATTTTCTTACATATTTCTGAAAAAGAACAGAAAGAAAGACTGATTGACCGCATTGACGAAACCGACAAAAACTGGAAATTTTCTCTGAGTGATCTTCCTGAGCGTGCTCTTTTCCCGGAATATATGAAATGCTACGAGAAGGCAATTAACGAGACTTCAAAAAGCGAGGCGAGATGGCATGTGATTCCGGCAGATCAGAAATGGTTTGCACGGCTCTCGGCGATTCAAATTATTAATGAAACTTTAGAAAAAATGAATCTGCAGTTTCCGGAAGTTTCTGATGAAGAAAAACAAAAACTGCAGGAGGCAAAAAAGCAGCTTGAAAGCGAATAATATCTTAGAATTAGGGAGTTCGAAAATGGAAATACTAAAGTTATATTTTAAAATTCCTGTTTCGAACATCACACTTTAAAAACCACGAGAAAATCTGTAAGCCGGATTCTGTCTCCCGATACATCGGGACGTCTGTTATTTATCTGCGCTTTACATTGCTGCAAAACTTGAGCTGATTACCCCTCGGCTTTCAGAGCGAGCCGCTCCTGATTTTCATTTCTGAAAAAAACCGATATACTTATCATTGCACCGCAAAGAGTTTACCTGGTTTCACTACAGCCGTACTGTACCTGCTTTCTGTTGCACTTGTCCTACCCTCGCGGGCGACGGATGTTATCCGCTTTGCTGCTCTATGGTGTCCGGACTTTCCTACCCTTACCGAAATAAGAATCAACAGACCAATTTTCTCGTGGGCGCAAAGATAGTGATTTGAAAATTTGGCAATGTGATAATATGTAAAATTTTAATTCACCCGATGACTGTTATTGTTATTAGAAAAGAGACTTTACACGTTCATCTTCAAATTGCTAAATTTTCAGATTTTCAAATTAAACCATATCTTCGCCGCATTATTACTGTATTTTGATTTCCAAAGAGAAAGAATTTGCCAAGCTTGTGAAAGATAATCAGGGACTGATTATTAAGGTTTCGCGGCTATATACCAATTCTCCCGAAGATGAAGAAGATCTTTTTCAGGAGATTGTTCTGCAGCTCTGGCGCAGCTACGATTCTTTTAAAGGAAACTCTAAAATATCAACCTGGATGTACCGCGTGGCGCTGAATACAGCCATTACCCTTTTCAGAAAAAAAACAAAAAGCCTTCAGACGAATGAACTCGACATCAATCACCGCGATTTTGTGGAAGATGACGACGACAAACAGCAGCAGATTTCGCTTCTTTACACGGTGATCAAAACGCTTCCAAATGTAGAACGCGCGATTGTAATGATGTATCTGGATGATCTTCCGTATCGGGATATTGCCGAAAATCTCGGAATCACTGAAGTAAATGCGCGTGTGAAAATGAACAGACTGAAAAAAATCCTTAAAGAAAAGATGGAAAAACATGCCTGATTTCGATTTAGACAGCTTAAAAAAAACCTGGCAGCAGCAGCCTGTACAGCCGAAATATAATGACAGCGAGATTCTCAGAATGCTTAATAAAAGATCGCGCAACTATATGAAGTATATCTTCTGGATCAGCGCTGCAGAGTTTTTATTTTTCACGATTCTTGGGTTGTACTATATCGTTCAGAGCAAAGAATCTGATTCTTTCCTGAGCATTTTGAAACGCCTCGGTGTGGAAAAAGACCAGCGTCTGGAAGACACGCTCGATATGATTTATTTATGTATAAAAATCATCAGCCTTCTTGTAACCGGATATTTCGTGGTGAAATTTTACCAGAATTACAGGAAAATAAAAGTGCAGGAAGACCTCAAACTTTTCATCACGAGAATTATTCAGTTTAAAAAAACCGTCAATGCGTTTATCATTATTAATCTGGCGTTACTTGTTATTTTTTCGCTGGCGCTGACGGCTTTTGTCATCTACACTCTTCAGTATCAGAATATCGAACTCAGCAGCGAAACAACGCTTGGTTTTGTTTTAGGTTTAATGATCAGCACCGTACTTTGTATATTGCTTTTGTGGCTTTATTACAGACTCGTCTATGGAATCATTATGAAAAGGCTCGACAAAAATCTTTCTCAATTAAAAAGTATCGACGCCAATGAGGCATAAATAAAAAAGCATTTCAGGAAATTCTGAAATGCTTTTTTATTTATTTAAATTGATCTAAATTTTACAATTCTTTACGAAGCCTCGCTACAGGAATATTCAACTGTTCACGGTATTTAGCAATCGTTCTTCGGGCAATATTGTAACCCTGTTCTTTCAAAATCACTACCAAAGCGTCATCTGTTAAAGGTTTTCGCTTATTTTCTTTGCTGATGACTTCCATAAGATGCATTTTGATTTCTTTCGTCGAAACCTCTTCGCCATCGTCATTCGTCAGACTATCAGAGAACAGATCTTTCAGATATAAAATTCCGTTGGCGGTATCGGCGTATTTACTTTTTACCACCCTTGAAATCGTTGAAATATCAAAACCGGTAATATCTGCAATATCTTTCAGAATCATCGGACGAAGTGATTTTTCATCACCTGTAATAAAATACTGCTTCTGGAATTTTACAATCGCATTAATGGTTTGCAAAAGCGTATTCTGGCGCTGATTAATTGCGTCGATGTACCATTTGGCAGCATCGAGTTTCTGCTTAATGAAAAGTGCAGCCTGCTTATGCTCCACCGATTTTTTATCGTGAGAATAGGTCGAAAGAATATCTTTATACTCCTCAGAAACGCGCAAAGTCGGTGCATTCTTGCTGTTCAGCATCGGGATTACTTCGCCGTCTTTCACTGTGATAACAAAATCCGGAATGATTTCCTGATTGATCGTAATCGTCTGCGTATCGAAATTTCCGCCAACTTTTGGAGAAAGCTTTGAGATTTCTTCCAAAGCATCTTTCAGATCTTCCTCTTCAATATCGTATTTCTGAATAATTTTGTTGTAATGCTTATTTGTAAGCGCATCAAACTGATAACGCAGAATATTTGCAGCAAGTGAAACTGCTTTATCTGAACTTACCTTTTTTTCGATCTGAAGCAAAAGACATTCCTGCAAACCTCTTGCGCCAACGCCAGGCGGATCCAGCTTCTGAACATAATTTTCAAGAATATCCTCAATTTTTTCTTTTGTAGTGTATACTCCCAATGAGAATGCCAGATCATCCACAATAGATTTTACATCTCTCCGCAGATATCCATCCGTATCAAGATTACCGATGATGTATTCTGCGATTTTCAGATCTTCTTCGTTGATGCTGCTCAGGTTGATCTGTTCTCTCAGATAATCATAAAGCGACTGACCCTCTGTAAGAAGGCTTTCATTATCAAACTCTTCGTCGTCTGCACTGTAGTTGCTGGATGAAGTTTTATAGCTTGGCTCGTCGTCGTATAAGTAATCGTTTACATCAAAATCTGTATCAATGGTTTCGGTACCTTCAGCCTCATAGGTTTCCTCTAAAGCGGTAGTAGTGTATTCTTCTTCAGGCGTTTCCTCTTTGGCGATTTCCAGAGCCGGGTTTTCTTCTAATTCTCTTTCCAACTCTTCTTCAAATTCCAGCGTGTGCAGCTGTATCAGCTTCATCAACTGTATCTGCTGCGGCGCCAATTTTTGTCCGAGTCTGAGTTGTAAATTTTGTTTTAACATATAAAGTGCTGTGTTTGGCTAATGGTAAGGTACGAATTTAATACTTTTTTTTTACAATATCGATAAGTAGCACGATTTTTGATGAGATCGAGACAATAATGTTAGTTAGTTATTAAATATAAGGTCAGTCTGGAATTTTTTCAGGCTGATTTTTATTTCTAAGGTATGCAAATTCCTTCATACTTTAGTAAAAAATAAAAATGGTCAGACTTTGCATTATTTACCTTTTACCGTTCCTGATAATTTATGTATCATTTGCAAAACTCTCAGAAAGATTCGGGCAGACAAAATCTGCATTTTGGAAAATATTTTTCGCGATGCTCATTTTCTTTGGTACTCAGTTTTTGGTTTCCAACATGACGGTTTTTTTGGTTCTCAGCTCTGATGATATCAACATTAAAAACAGCTTAGTTTTACACATCTTTTCAGCGCAAATTATTTTCTCTTTAACTGCTGCTGCAGCTTGCCATGCTTATTATAAATTTTTAAAAGGAAAATTCATGAAAGAAGATCTTCTCAGGAAAGATTCTATCAACGAAATCGGGCAATAAAAAATGCGCTGAGAAAATTCAGCGCATTTGTATTTTATTTTTAAAACTCCGCATTTTTCGGCGTTCGTGGGAAAGGAATCACATCGCGGATGTTCGTCATTCCGGTTACAAAAAGTACCAGTCTTTCCAAACCAAGCCCGAAACCTGCATGCGGCACCGAACCGAATTTCCGTGTATCAAGATACCACCAGAGTTCGTGCGGATCTACACCGAAATCTTTCATTTTTTCCAAAAGCACATCGTGTCTTGCTTCTCTTTCCGAGCCGCCGATGATCTCGCCAATTCCCGGGAAAAGTACATCCATCGCCGCAACGGTTTTATTATCATCATTCAGCTTCATATAAAAAGCCTTGATTTCTTTAGGATAATCAAACAATACTACAGGACATTCAAAATGCTTTTCAACCAAAAATCTTTCGTGCTCAGATTGAAGATCTGCACCCCACTCTTCGATTGGATAAGCGAACTTTCCTTTTTTATTTTCTTTTGAATTTAATAAAATCTCAATTGCTTCTGTATAAGAAACTCTTTTGAAACGTTTAGCAATAACATTTTCAAGCTTTTCGATCAAACCTTCTTTGGCTCTTTCTTTTTCCGGTTTCGATTTCTGCTCTTCCGCAAAACGTTTATCTAAGAAATCCAAATCACCCTTGCAGTGATCTAAAACATACTGAATAACATATTTAAGGAAATCTTCTGCCAGATCAATATTGTCTTCCAGATTATTAAAAGCCACTTCCGGCTCGATCATCCAGAATTCTGCCAAATGTCGCGTCGTATTCGAATTTTCTGCTCTGAAAGTCGGTCCGAAAGTATAAATTCTTCCCAATCCCATCGCCGCAGTTTCGCCTTCCAGCTGACCGGAAACCGTCAGATTAGTCTTCTTTCCGAAGAAATCCTGGGCAAAATCGATCTCGCCCTGCTCATCTCTTGGGATATTGTTTAAGTCAAAATTAGTCACACCAAACATTTCGCCAGCGCCTTCAGCATCGGCTCCGGTGACGATCGGCGTGTTGATGTAGAAAAACTGATTCTGATTAAAAAATGAATGAATCGCAAAACTCACTGCGTGACGCACCCTGAAAACTGCTCCGAAAAGATTGGTTCTGAATCTCAGATGCGCCTGATCTCTTAAAACTTCCAGCGAGTGTTTTTTTGGTTGAAGAATCGTCTTGTCACGGTCTTCGGTAAAATTATCACCCAAAACGATGATTTTTTTCGCAACGATTTCCACAGTTTGCCCGGCACCCTGACTTTCCACGACTTCGCCGGTAATTTTCAATGAAGAAGCGGTACTGATCTTAGCGATGATTTCTTCATCAAAATTCTCAAAATCAACGACAACCTGCAGATTATTAATGGTAGATCCATCATTCAGGGCGATAAAACGGTTTGAGCGGAATGCGCGTACCCAGCCGTAAACCGTGATGTCGTGATGTAAGATTTTTTTATAATTCTGTAAAACGTCTTTTACCGTCTGCTTTTTCATGTGTTGATTGCTAATTTCTATGTGAAAATTAATGTCTGCAAAGTTACAAAAATCAGGGTAATAAAGATTTACTGAATTGCCGTAAATAATCTTGATTTATATAAAAGCGCATGAAATTTTAATTAATCAAAACTGATTTTTTGATTTTTTTGCCTTTTCTGATTTTTAAAGCATGATAAAAACTCGGAACATCATACTGCCATTTCGGAAGAATTAAAATGATCAGCATAACATCGAGGTGAGAAATTATACCTAAAACAATCGCGAGATCAAACGCCCAACCCACTTTCTGAAAACCAATCAAATACGTAAAGGCCAACAGCAAACTGATTCCCCACAATTTTGAAAGCCACGCATGTGTGCAGGTTTCTTTTTTAAATTTTATCCAGCTGATCAGGTAACAGAGTGCTTCGAGGAAAAAAACCAGTGCGATGCTGAACCATTCATTTTTTATTAAAACAGAATTTAGAAAATACGCTGCAAAACCAAGTGAAAGCCAGAAAGCCAAATCTACCTGACTGTCGAGTCTTCGTAGTTTTTCGGTTGAAACATTGAGTTTTCTAGCGATAATTCCGTCGAAAATATCGGTGAATAATCCGATGTACATTAATGTTAAAATGATAAAGCGTGATTCTGAACCTTTAAAATAAGCGAGAGACAGAATGACAGGCGCAAGCAGAAAACGGGTGGTTATTAAGATGTACGGTATTGTCTTCATGATTCTTGATTTTAGATTGATTAATCTGATATAATATTATTTTCCAATTATTCGGCTCTTCTAAATTCCGCACTTCTGCTTGTTGTTGACCATCCCATAGGAATAAAGAACAGACCACCAGAACGATGTTCGTAGATCAGAACATTTAAGTTTCCACTTTTATCTATATTTAACTTCAATTTGGTAATATCTAACGCTCCGGCAAGATATGGGACCAACAGAGCTTTAGTATTTTGATTTTTTAAAATCAGAATGTTTTTCTTCTGTTTGAATTTATAAGTTTTTTTATGCAAAATTTTATCGAACTCGTCTATTGTGGAAATGGCTACATGCCATCTATCGACCATCTCAAGTTTTATTTTGTATTTATCAATGGGCTTTCCCTGCAAAGTATCTCTGATAAGCTTTCTGTTTAGCAATGAAACTAAGTTGTATCTTAAACTACCATTTAAACATTTCGCTTCGAATATTCCATTAATATTCAAAACTTCATTCTTTGCTTTCCGGGGCATAGTGCATGAATAAAAGTTTAAGAGTAAGCTCAAACCGAACAAGAAACTTATGAACTTATTGCCTCTTTTTAAACCATCAAAATCAGTAGATTTTTCCTTTGCCGTAACCTCAAAATTTTCAGTTTTCATATCATTCATTTTTAAATTATACATCAAAGCTAATTTTGAAAGTCAACTTTCTGAATGCGAAAAAAAATTAAAATAAAATGATACATTTGTGAAAATCGCAAAAACGTGAATCAGGAAGTTCTTCTCAGACAAATCCGTAAAAAAATCGGCGACAAATCGCTGAATGACGAGATTGCCAATATTCTCAACATCAGCTACGACGCAGCTCACAGACGAACGTCGATGAAAGCTAAATTCAGTTTTGAGGAAGCAATTGAGCTTGCGAAATATTATCAAATTTCATTAGATCAGTTTTTGGGAACTGAAAATCAGCTGGTCGTGAAGCGCACAAAACCTGTAAAAACGAAGGAAGATTTACTGCATTTCTTTGAAAGCTCGCTGCAGATTCTTCATGTTTTTCAGAATGAAAAACAGTCGAAAGTATATTATTCGGCGAAAGATATTCCGTTTTTTTATACGATTTCTGACACCAAACTGTCGAGATTCAAGTTTTATGTTTGGATGAATCTTCTGAATGAAGATAAATATCTCTGCTCTTTCGAAGATTTTGATCTTCCGTATCATTCGCTGAGAAACGAAAAACTGAAAGATCTGTATGAAAGTCAGGATGTGACCGAAGTCTGGAACGACACGACGGTCATGAGCATTCTGATGCAGATTTCTTTTTATTCTGAAATGGGGCTTTTGAAATACTCTGATATTGTGGAAATTCTGGGTGAAGTACGAACAGTGATTCAGCATATCGAATACAAAATTCAGCACAACCCGGATTTTCATTTTTACGTCAACGATCTGGTGATTTTAAGCAATAATATTCTCTTTAAAAACGAGTATCAGTCGTCATTTTTCATTCCTTTTAATATGTTTGGATACATGATGACCAGTGACGAAAAAACATGCAGCGATACTTTGATTTATTTTGAACATGAAATAAAAAATTCGAAATCGCTCAATTCATCCGGAAACCGGGAGCGGAAAATGTTTTTCAATAAAATATACCGCCAGATTGATGATTTGCATGAAAAACTAAAACCTTAAAGTAATTGTATTTTAATCGGGAGAAATAAATTTTGCAGCGATGTTTTTTGTAGATTTGACTTGTTACAAAATACAGTATATGAATATCACTTTAAAACAGGCGCAGAAAGCCATTGAAGCTGCCATCGTAAAATCGAACGAGCTGGGCGTAAAAATGAATATTGCCGTTGTAGACAGCGGAACCAATCTTGTCGCTTTCGCGAAAATGGATGATGCGTGGCTTGGTTCGATCGACATTGCACAAAAGAAAGCAAGAACTGCACGCTTTTTCAATATGAATACAGGAGAAATTGGAAAACTGTCACAGCCCGGACAACCGTTATACAACATCGAGCATTCGAATAACGGCTTGATTTCTTTTCCCGGCGGTGTTTTAATTAAAGATCACGAAGGCAACATCATCGGTGCGATCGGTGTGAGCGGAAGTTCTGTGGAAGACGATCACGAAGTGGCGAGCGCAGGTTCTTTAGCCATTTTTTAGGGTAATATGCAAGCAAAATAAAAGTCGGCATTTTTACGTGCCGACTTTTTTATTTTTTATCTATTCATCTTTTTTAGACGTCACCAGAAAAACATCGATGAGCCCTTCTGGCAGCTGCATTTTGATGAATCGTTCTTCACGGTCAACTTCGAGAATCCAGTCTTTTATTAACGGAATCACTACTTCTTTTCCATCGAGATTTGTCACAAAATAATTCTGGGCAGTCTGGTCATTTACCGAGCGAATCACGCCACAGTTATTGTCATCCTGATCAAAAATCTCAAATCCGATGATCTCATGATAGTAAAACTGCTTCCCCGAAAGTTTAGGAAGTGATGATAAAGGCAGATAAACATTTTTGCCTAAAGACTGATCTACAAGTGCTTCAGACGAGTTTTTGAAAGCAATATTCAGCGCATCCTGTTTGCTGAACGCTGTTTTTTCAACAAAGAAAGGCACCAACAAACCATTGATTTCTACAAAAATAGAATCCAGATTTTTATATTGCGAAGGCTGATCGGTATCGAGTTTCAAAATCACGTTTCCAGCAAGGCCGTGTCTGCGGGTAATTTTCCCTAAAAAATAGCAGTCTTCTTTTTTCATATGGTCATGGGAGCGTTTATCGTAATATTATACAGTCTAAAATAGCAAAATAAAATTTTTGGCGCAACAAAAACTTTGGTTTTTAAAAACAGCAAAGACACGAAAAAATCGTGTCTTTACCAGATATTCTTGAGGAGAATTAAGCCTGAGTTTCTTCAGTACCTTCTTCTGTAGTCTCAGCAGCAGTTTCTTTAGCAACTGGTGCGTTAGCCGCATCTTCAGCAGCCTGAGCGTCAGCTTTCGCCTGAGCAGCAGCAGAGATTCTTGCTTCGTTTACTTTAGTTTCAGCATCGAATGCTGCTTTCTTAGCATCAGATTTAGCAGTTGCTAAGTTTTCTTTTTTGCCTTCAACTTTAGAATCTTTAGACTCTAACCAAGAAGCAAATCTTTTTTCAGCTTCAGCTTCATCAAAAGCTCCTTTAGCAACACCACCTTGCAAGTGTTTTTTGTAAAGAGCACCTTTATAAGAAAGGATAGCTCTGGCGGTATCAGTTGGCTGAGCACCGTTGTTTAGCCACTTTACAGCAGAATCTACATTTAAATCGATCGTTGCAGGATTAGTGATTGGGTTATACGTTCCCAATTTCTCGATAAATTTACCATCTCTTCTTGATCTTGAATCGGCAACTACGATGTGGAAAAAAGGTTTTCCTTTTGAACCGTGTCTCTGTAATCTGATTTTTACTGACATAATGTTTGAATGTTTAGGGAACTCGTCCCGGTTAAATATTTAAGTGTGCAAAGATAGGAAAAAAGTTTAAAGAAAAAACTTTCTGGTTAATAGTCGACATTAACTTTAAAATAATTTCTAAATCTCCTAATCAAAAAGTTGTAATCCTTAAATTTTCAATCTTTCAATCTTTCAATCTTTCAATCTAATTTTCCCATATAGAAAAGCCCCAGACACTGCTGGTTTTCTTCAATCGTAAGTGATTCCTTCAGGTTATTTACTATTTTAGGCGAACTCCAGTAGCAGCCGATTTCATTTGCCGTACAGGTGAGATACATATTCTGAACTGCCATCGAGACGGCGGCAATTTCTTCCCATTCCGGAACCATTCCACTGAAATTGACTACAATCGAAATGACAGCATCCGCTTTATTAATCTTAAAACCAATATCATTATATTTTTTCTCCAGAAACTGCTGTTCGGATTGCATAGACTTGTAAATCTCCTGCATCTCCGAAGCCAATTTTTCTTTTTCTGTGCCCTGAAACAGCTTAAATCGCCACGGTTTTGTTCTCTTATGGTTCGGAGCAAAAGTCCCCGAATTCAGAACCGATTCAATGATATCTTCCGGAATCTTTTCTCCTGTATAATCTTTCGGAAAAATACTTTTCCTTTTTTCTATAATGTCTTTTAAAATTTCTGCTTGGTTCATATTTTTGTTGATGATGAATTATAAATGATAGATAATATTTTAAAATCTTTAATCAAGACTAAAGCACTTCCACCACTTTCTGATAAATTTTATTGAGCGTAAAATCATCGCCGGGCGACATGCCCATCATTTTTTTTGCCATCGGACTTTCAGGGGAAATCGCATAAAAACGATCCCCTTCGAAGAAAAATTCTCCCAGAGAAACACTGATGTAAAAACGCGCCTTATTGGTGATAACCAGCGATCCCAGCTGCACTCTTTTTGTGGCTGCGGGGAGCACTTTCAGCATATTTCTTTTTAAGTCGTTAAGTGCTGCGAGCTGTTTCTGCATCTGATAAATTTCTTCCTGCATTTCCTCGCGCATGCTATCGTATTTCGGGGTCTTTTTTATATCTCTGCTTGCTTCCAGCGTGAATTCTATGAAGTTTTTAAGTTTTTCTATTTTGCCTGCGATCACGGTTTTTACGTAATTCCGGATGCGATCTTTCTCAAATACAATCTTCTCCATTGATCGGTTCTTTAGATAAAGATATGATTTTTTTCCAAAAAAAAGTTCTGCGTGTGGCAGAACTTGGGACTTTACTTCTCAGCGATATTTTTCAGATTCTGAAGACCTTTCTCAAACATTTTTTTCATATTCATATCCATAAAAGGCTTCATAGGCTTCATTAACGGTTCCATTTCAAAATCCATCGCCCAGGTCATTTTTGTTTTTCCGTTTTCCGGTGTGAGTGAGAATCTGCTTTTAGCGTTGCTTTCAAAAGGTTTAATGAAATGAAGATCGGTTTCCATTAGCTGATTCGGCACAAGTTTGCTCACCGTCTGTGTTCCCTCGCCAGATTCTTTTCCTGTCCAGTGATAAGAATCGCCGATTTCACCGCTGTTTCCGCTGTACTCTATTTTCATTTCTCTGTCTTCTTTCGAAAACGGATCCCAGGCATTATAAGCGCGCAGCGAGTTGCTGTGTTGCCATACTTTTTCGACGGGCGCGTCGATCACTACTGATTTTTCGTAGTGATACGCTTTATCGAAAGCGAGAATCGCGATGCCACAATACAGCAGAACGAGCAAGAGAATTACTCCCAGAAATTTCAGGATTTTTTTCATGGTTATTGGTTTAAAGTTTCTGATTTAAAGTTAAAAAAAATCAAGTGATCTTCATTCATAAAAATTACAATAGCGTTTTTTGGGAAAATTTAATGCTAAAACTTTTAATCCGTTTTACAATTCGCTAAATTTACCTTTACAAAAACATTTCAATGAATATTTTAACAGAAAAATTCAATACACCATATCACGCGGCACCTTTCGATAAAATCAAAAACGAAGATTTTTTGCCCGCTTTTACATCATTAATAGAGCAGTCTGAAAAGGAAATCGATGACATCACTCAAAATTCTGATGCAGCCACTTTTGAAAATACAATTGAAGCGCTGGCTTTTTCCGGTGAACAGCTAGACAGAGTTTCCAATATATTCTTTAATTTAAATTCAGCAGAAACCAGTGACGAACTGCAGCAGATCGCGCAGGAAGTTTCTCCGATCTTAACGGAATATTCATCTAAAATTTCGCAAAACGAAACCCTTTTTAAAAGAATCAAAAAGGTTTTTGAAGAAAAGAATGAATACAACCTCAACGAAGAACAACAAATGCTTTTAAATGAAACCTACAAAGGTTTTGTAAGAAGCGGCGCACTTTTGAATGATGCCGAAAAAGAAAAACTGAGAAATATCAATAAAGATTTAAGCTTAAAATCGCTGCAGTTTGGGCAAAATGTGCTGGCATCGACCAATAATTATTTTAAACATATCACCAATAAAGAAGATTTGTCAGGAATTCCGGACGCAATTCTGGAGCAATACGCAGAAGAAGCTAAGGAAAGAAATCTGGAAGGATGGGTCGTAACATTGCAGTATCCAAGCTATATTCCGTTTATGACTTACGCTGAAAACCGTGATTTGAGAAAAGAACTGGCGCTGGCAAACGGTAAAAAATCGTTCGGTGGCGGCGAGCACGACAATCAGAATCTGATCAAAGAAATCGTTGATCTGAAACAGAAGAAAGCAGAACTTTTAGGGTATAAAAATTATGCAGATTATGTTTTGGAAGAACGCATGGCAAAGTCTCCGGATAAAGTATTTGATTTCCTAAATGAACTACTCACGAAAGCAAAACCGTACGCCGAAAAAGAAATTGAAGAATTAAAATCTTTAGCAAAAGCTGACGGAACAGAGGATCTACAGTCGTACGATCATGCTTTTTATGCTGAAAAACTCCGCAAAGCGAAATATGATCTGAACGATGAAGAACTGAAACCTTATTTCCCTTTAGAGCAGGTTCAGAAAGCCGTTTTCGGATTGGCAAACCAACTTTTCGGACTTAGTTTTAAAGAAAATAATGAGCTGCCGAAATATCACGAAGAAGTAAAAGTATATGAAGTTTTTGAGAACGAAGTGCCGGGATCAGCGAATCAGGAGCCAACCACCGACAACATAAAGCCAACAAACGATTTTAAAGCTTTGCTCTACGTAGATTATTTTCCGCGAAAAGGCAAAAGAGCCGGCGCGTGGATGACGAGTTATAAAAATCAGTACAAAAAAGACGGTGAAAATTCTCGGCCGCACATCTCGATCGTCTGCAACTTCAGCAAGCCAACGAAAGATGCCCCGAGTTTGCTGACGTTTCAGGAAGTGACAACGCTTTTTCACGAGTTTGGTCATGCACTGCACGGAATGATGGCCGATACGCAATATCCAAATTTATCAGGAACGTCTGTGAAATGGGATTTTGTGGAACTGCCTTCGCAGTTTCTGGAAAATTTCTGCTACGAACCTGAATTCCTGAAGACTTTTGCCCGACATTACAAAACCGGTGAAGTTTTGCCCGACGAGAAAATCGAGAAAATTGCTCAGTCTAAAAACTTTATGGAAGGTTACCAGACGATGCGCCAGATCGGATTCGGACTTTTGGATATGAATTACCATTCGAAAACCGGCGATCTTCAGAATGTGAGCGTAAAAGAGTTTGAAGACACGTACACCAAAGAAACGCAGCTCTACCCTGCCAACCCGGAAATCGCAATGAGTCCGAGCTTTTCGCATATTTTCCAGGGCGGATATTCGGCGGGATATTATTCTTACAAATGGGCCGAAGTTTTGGATGCCGATGCTTTCCAGTACTTTAAAGAAACCGGAATCTTCAACCCGGAAACCGCGGCGAAATTCAAGGTTTTGCTTTCTTCCGGTGGCACCAAAGATCCGATGGAACTGTATAAAAACTTCCGGGGCAGCGAGCCAAAAGTGGAGAGTCTGCTGAAAAGAGCGTTTGGGTAATAGAATTAATTTAAAGTCCTCTAAACTCTCCTGTTTGGAGGACTTTAAATTTTTTTTGCTGTTTTTATTCTAAAAGAATAACATTAATCTGCAATTGAACAGTTCGTAGAATAATGAAAGATAAAAAATATGGGACTTAATATTCAATAGAAGCATTTGTCTGAAAAGCGAAATGCTTTTAACTGATGTAGTAGATTGCATGAGGTTACTTTATAAAAAGCACAGATCATAAATCCGTGCTTCCTATAATACCTTACTTAATAATCTCGCCCTTATAATATTTTTCCAGAAAGAATCCAAGATCAGCTCGGTAGCCGATGCCTGAAGCCTCAAATTTCCAGCTGCCGTTTTTCCTGTACAGCCTGCCGAATTCGATGCCGGTTTCGATGGAGAAATCTTCATCGAGTTCGTACTTGGCAATTTCCTGATTGGTATTCTGATCGACAATCCGGATATATGAATTTCTTACCTGCCCGAAATTCTGGCGGCGGCGCTCATAGTCTTCAATAGTCACCACGAACAGAATTTCTTCCACTCGCTGATCCACTTTCTCAAGATCGATCATAATGGCTTCGTCATCGTCACCATCGCTGTTTTTTCCGCTTGGGTCGTCGCCGGTATGCGTGAGGGCACCGTCAGGAGACTTGAGGTTGTTGTAGAAAACAAAGTATTCTTCACTCACGAGTTTGCGCTGCGCATCAATCATTATGGCAGACGCATCGAGATCAAAATCATAGCCTGTTCCCTCATTCGGATCCCAGCCGAGACCGATGGTGAGTTTGGTGAGTCCGATATCTATCCGCTGTCCTTTCTGTAAATTGATCGCCATAGGTTTTATACTTTCTGTCTAAGATAGCGCCGATTCTTCGGTTTTCCAAATATTTAAACCAAAAAAAATCCGGTCTTCGAAAAACAAACCGGATCTTAATGATGTATTTTAATTGGCTTAAACTTTCTCTGCTACACCATTTTACTTTTCGCTTTCGCCAAGACCGGAATGGAAATTAATCCCGTAACGAGTGTTAAGAAAAACTGCAGCGGAAGTGAAATGAAAGAATAAGTAAGTCCCATTTCGGCACCGAATTCGGCTGATTTTCCTGCGCCGATAAACAAGGCCATAAAACCATATTTCATCGCGAGATTAAAAGCCCCAAGTCCGCCACTTGCCGGGACAATCATCGCAAGCGTTCCAACCGTGATGATGAAAAATCCGTCTGCAAAAGTAAAATCAGACGTTTCAGGAAGTGCAAAGCAAACGAGATACGCGGCAAAAAAATAGGAAATCCAGATGCCCAGCGTGTAAAGGATGAACCTGACTTTCTGTTTTAATTTAAAAATGGAAGTCAAACCCTGAAAAATTCCGCGGGCAAAACTGATAAATTTTTCTTTTTTTAATCTGTAAAGAGCGACTAAACCTGCGATGATAAGAACGAAAATAAATATCTTAAGATAGAAATAGAAAGCATTTAGGTCTGAAATTCCGGTCTGAAGAATAAATTTTTCGAAAGAATTGGGCTTAGAAACGTGTGCGGTTTTCTTTGTCTCAGTCACGAAATGGTAAAAAGCCAAAATCGCTTCATATTTAAAGATCAAAGTAAGCAGAAGAAATCCCATCATACAGATCAGATCCACTACCCTTTCCAGAATAATCGTTCCGAAAGATTTGTCGACAGGCACTTTTTCTACGCCGTAAAGCGCCGTCGCGCGGGCTACTTCGCCGCTCCGTGGAATGGTGAGATTCATGAGATAACCGAAAGAAATCGTCCAGAATGCGTTGGCGTCAGAAATTTTGTGACCCATGGGTTCCAGGAGAAGATTCCACCGCACGGCACGAAGCCAGTACGCTAAAAGTCCGAAAACCCCGGCGAACGCTACCCAAAGATAATTGGCTTTTGCCAAAGATTTTTTCACGATAGAAAAATCGAAGCCACGGAGAGCAATCCACAGAAAAAAGCCCGCAAAAGCGAGCGACACGACGAGCGTGATGATTGATTTTAAATGGTTTTTAGACGTTCCCTCCATATATTAAGTCAGAAGATTGGTCTTTTCATCCGGAAAAACAATTTTTGGCTGAAAATCTTTAGCTTCCTCGGGCGTCATCTGCGCATACGCGATGACGATAATAATATCGTCGCGCTGTACTTTTCTTGCGGCAGGACCGTTCAGACACACTTCACCGGACTTTCTTTTTCCTTTTATAATATAGGTATCGAAACGCTCACCGTTATTCACGTTTACGATATAAACACGCTCGCCCACGACCAATCCGGCTGCATCAATAAGATCTTCATCAATAGTAATACTGCCGATATAATTAAGATCCGAGGCAGTAACCCGCACTCTGTGTATTTTAGATTTGAAAACTTCTATTAACATGCTGCAAATTTACTATTTAAATTTTAGAAACTTTAAAAAACACAGGTTTGAAGTATACCACAGCCACCTGACTTTAATCAGAAATATCCATTCATAATACACTGACCGATATTAAAAAAGCAAAAATTCTAAGGGAAAATAGCTGAAATGATTAAATTAAGAAATATGCAATTTGAAATTCGACATTTTCAAATTTTATAAATCGTTTGTTAGCCGAGCATTGGCATGATTTTAGATCGCAGGATGATAGATTTCAGGCAGGTTGAAAGATTATGAATTTTAAAACGTTTGTAACCTTTCATTAATATTATAATTACTTTTTCGTAAAAAATCTGCAAAAATCGAAAATAGTTTTATATTTGTTACTTAAATCAACTCAACTTAATACTAAAATTATGAACAAATCTGAATTAATTGAAGCTATGGCAAAAGATGCCGGCATTACAAAGGTAGCGGCAAAGTCTGCATTAGAATCTTTCATGATGCACGTTACAGAAACCCTTAAGAAGAAAGAAGGAAAAATTTCGTTAGTCGGTTTCGGTACATTTTCTGTATCTGAAAGAGCTGCAAGACAGGGAATCAATCCTGCAACGAAGGAGCCGATCAAAATTGCTGCTAAAACGGTAGCTAAATTCAAAGCGGGAGCAGAACTTGCTGATGCGGTAAACACGACTGCGAAGAAGAAGAAGAAATAATTTAAATATATTTTATATATAAAGCCATCTTTCTGAAAGGTGGCTTTTTTATTATCTCTCGATAACAGATGACGCATAATTTTTGATTTAAGTATTTATAAACTACATATTTGTTGTAAAAATTTTAGTGAAGTATTGTCTATATAAAAAATATTGCGTTATTTTGCAACCTCAAATATTATACAAATAAGAACATCGAGATATGTCAAGAATTTGCCAGATAACAGGAAAGCGTGCAATGGTTGGTAACAACGTTTCCCACGCTAATAACAAAACGAAGCGTCGTTTTGAAATTAACTTATTGGAAAAGAAATTTTACCTTCCAGAGCAAGATAAGCACGTTACTTTGAAAGTTTCTGCTCACGGATTGAGAGTAATTAACAAGATTGGAATCGAGGAAGCGATCGAAAGAGCGACCAGAAACGGATTGATTAAAAAGAACTAAATCATGGCAAAAAAAGGAAACAGAGTTCAAGTAATTCTTGAATGTACAGAGCACAAAGAAAGCGGTATGCCGGGAATGTCTAGATACATCACGACAAAAAATAAGAAGAACACTACAGAGAGATTGGAATTGAAAAAATACAATCCTGTTCTTAAGAGATCTACCCTTCACAAAGAAATCAAGTAATTTATAAATATAATTTACCATGGCAAAGAAAGTAGTAGCAACCCTACAAAGCGGACAGTCTAAAAAAATGACTAAAGTGGTGAAAATGGTGAAGTCATCAAAATCTGATGCTTACGTTTTCGAAGAAAAAGTAATGAACGCAGACGAAGTAGATTCTTATTTGAAAAAATAATTTTCTGCACCCGTACACAATAAAGGAACTACTCATTTTTGGGTAGTTTTTTTGTTATCTTTGTTTCTGTAAGTGGGAAATCTAAAGTTGAAAGCACGACATTTTTAAATCTAAATTAATGTCAGGATTTTAAATTTATATTGTCATTAAACAGATTCCTTCATTAATAAATTCTGTAATTCATAAGATGAGTTGGTTTAAAAAAATATTTAAAAAAGAAGAAAAAGAAACGCTGGATAAAGGTCTTGAGAAATCGAGCCAGGGATTCTTCGAGAAAATGACAAAAGCCGTTGTCGGGAAAAGCAAAGTCGACGATGAAGTTTTGGATAATCTGGAAGAAATTCTTATTGCATCTGACGTGGGCGCTTCTACCACCATCAAAATCATACAAAGAATTGAAGAACGTGTTGCCCAGGACAAATACGTAAGCGTAAGTGAACTCGACACCATTCTCCGCGAAGAAATTTCCGGACTTTTATTAGAAAATCCCCATGCGCAATCCGGGAATATTGACACTTCAAAAAAACCTTATGTGATCATGGTGGTTGGTGTAAACGGCGTTGGAAAGACAACAACAATTGGAAAACTGGCACATCAGTTTAAATCTGAAGGTAAAAAAGTAGTGCTTGGCGCTGCCGATACTTTCAGAGCTGCAGCCGTTGATCAGCTGGTGATCTGGAGCGAGCGTGTAGGAGTGCCGATCGTAAAACAGGAAATGGGATCAGATCCTGCGTCTGTTGCTTTCGATACGGTTCAAAGTGCCGTGGCACAGGATGCTGATGTTGCGATTATTGATACCGCGGGTAGGCTTCACAATAAAGTTAATCTGATGAACGAGCTTTCAAAGATTAAAAGAGTAATGCAGAAAGTTATTCCGGATGCGCCACATGAAATTTTATTGGTTTTGGATGGCTCGACCGGACAGAATGCTTTCGAGCAGGCTAAACAGTTCACCGCAGCTACGGAAGTGAATGCGCTGGCAGTCACAAAATTAGACGGAACCGCGAAAGGCGGCGTTGTCATTGGTATTTCAGATCAGTTTCAAATCCCCGTTAAATATATCGGCGTCGGCGAAAAGATGCAGGACCTGCAGTTGTTTAATGGTACAGAGTTTGTAGATTCGTTCTTCAAGAAGCGGTAAGTCGCTTCAGAATCATCAAATCATTAACTATTAATTTTAAAACTATGGGAATTTTAACTTGGATTTTATTCGGACTCATTGCAGGAGCTATTGCTAAAGCTATCCATCCTGGGAATGATCCAGGAGGCTGGATTGTAACAATCATTATCGGAATTTTGGGAGCAATGCTCGGAGGCTGGTTAGGATCAATGATCTTCGGTTTAGATGTTACAGGCTTCAACATTTCAAGCTTTTTAGTTGCCGTAGGTGGTGCAGTTTTATTACTGGCGATCTACAGGATGGTAACAAAAAAATAGGTTATCAATAAAAGAAAAAAAATCCGGATTTGAAATTTTCAAATCCGGATTTTCTGTTTTAAATGCAACCGGTTTTAATTGATATTGATCTGATAAGGCATTTCCATTTTCACTTCATTGCGTAGTTTCTTGCTTGTAATCTGCTCGAAAAGTTCGTAGTTGGCTTTTCCCAGCTTACTCTTAATAACTCTCGCAGAAATATCATCTTCATTTAAATCTTCAAAAATCTGCTCAAATGCGGTCTTCCTTTTTGGATAAGAACTCACGTGATATGTTTTTAAACCAGCTTTAGAAGCAGCATATTTTACGGCATCATTCAAAGAACCAAGTTCGTCTACCAACCCAATTTCTTTCGCACGGGTTCCGCTCCAGACTCTTCCACCGCCGATATTATCGATTTGCTCGAACGTTTTTTTACGGTTTTGAGTCACGAAATAAACGAATCTCTTGTACGTGCTTTCTACACTTTTCTGCATCATCATCTGGCCGTGCGGCGTAAGACCGTTTAAAGCAGAATAATACGCTGAGTTGGCATTCGTAGCAACAATATCTGAGCGGATTCCGTTTCGGTTGGCAAGATCTTTAAAATAAGGCATCACACCAAAAACACCGATAGAACCAGTAAGTGTATTAGGCTCAGAATAAATTTTATCGGCTGCCATCGCGATATAATAACCCCCAGAAGCTGCATAATCTCCGAAAGAAACGATGAGCGGTTTAGATTTTTTAAGCTGCTGAAGTTCAAACAAAATTTCGTCTGAAGCATTTGCACTTCCGCCCGGTGAGTTGATTCTCAAAACCACGGCTTTCACTTTTTTATCTTCCTGAAGATTTTTAATGTACTTAATATATCTTTCTGAATGAATATCGCCGTATTCATCGCCACCATTGATCGAACCTGAAGCGTATAAAACCGCTACTTTTCCGCCTGAAGTATCTTCTTTTTCGCTCGCTTCAACGTATTTATTTAAAGAGATCTTATTCAGTTTATCATCATTTTTCAGCTTAAGTTTTGCGCGGATGATCTGATCGTATTCAGATTTCTGCACCAAACGGTCAGCAAGACGATACTGTAAAGTTTGGTTTGGTATAATTCCGTAGAGACTGTCAACAATCGTTTTAAACTGCGAATTTTCCATTTTTCTGGAAGCGGCAATTCTTGATGAAGTGTTGCCCCAGATGTCGTTCAGCAAAGTGCTCAGCTGCTCACGGTTTTCCGGTGATATGTCGTTTCGCAGGAAAGGCTCTACCGCAGATTTGTATTTCCCGTGACGGATTACTTCGATGCCTACACCGTATTTTTCAGCAAAATCTTTGTAAAATGTAACTTCAGTCGCTAAACCTTTCAATTCAATTCCGCCGGCAGGATTCAAATAATACTGATCTGCCACCGAGCCTAAATAGTAGGAAGCCTGAGAAACAACGTTTCCGTAAGCGTAAACAAATTTCCCGCTTTTTTTAAAATCAATAATCGCTGCACGAAGGTCATCAATCTGCGTAATGCCGGCATTTAGAAAATCTGCCTCAATGCTGATACCTTTGATTTTTTTATCATCTTTCGCCTTTCTAATCGCTTCAACAGCGTCATAAATCAAAACATGGGTGTCATTTTTTTTCACCTCGAAAATGCTGCTTTGATCTTCTGTCGGGCTGTCTATGATATTGGTTTTAAGATTAATGGTAAGTACCGAATTGTCTTTCACAGATACATTTTTCTCTCCGCTCATCGCCCCAAACATCAACATAATAACGAAAAAGAAGAAAAATACGCCCAGCAGAAGTATGATAGCTACTATATTTGCCAGAACATTTTTAAAGAAACTCTTCATAAAAACTAAATTTCCTGATATGTCGCAACAAACTGCCGTTTTGTTACTGGGAACTAATCTTGGTGACCGAAAAAAAAATCTGGAAAATGCTGTGAACAAAATAGCTGAGGCAGGCAACGTTATATTAACAAAAAGTAATATAATCACATCAGAACCTGTCGAATTTGTAAGTTCCAATTATTTTTGTAATATTGCACTTATTATAGGTACACCGTTTTCACCTGTCGGCCTTTTAGATTTAGCTAAAAATATAGAAGCCGATCTTGGGAGAACCCACGATTCTACAAAGACTGGCGGATACACAGACCGCCTGATAGACATAGATATCGTAAAATACGGCAGTTTGAATTTTATATCAGAAAGACTATTACTCCCTCACAAGAAACATCTTTTTGAAAGAGCATTTTCCAAGCTTGTATTGGATAATTTATTTGAAATCAAAACATAAAACATATTGTATGAAATTAGGTCTATTATTATTGGCGATGTTGCCTGTTGCTGCTTACGCTCAAGACAGTATTTCTGTAAGTTCTTACAACCAGTATCCCAACACGTTCTCCTCTGGTTCTGCAGATGTACAGCAGTTTGACAATAAAGCCAGAAAATTCAATGACTGGTCGATCACTGTAGGCGGCGGTCCGGCATTCATGACTTTTGCCGATCTTAAATCTTTCTACGACGGAAAAACAAACTGGGGCTGGAATGCTTACGGTAGTTTAGATAAGCAAATCACACATACTTTCGGGATGAGCGCCCAGTTTACCATTGGTGAAACAAAGCAGCAAGCGCAGTTGCCGACAAATCCTGCAGCAGGAATTGCCAATGCATATACAAAGTTTCGCTCTGTAGCGCTTATGGGAGACATCAATTTCAGCAACCTCATGAGAAGAGTTGACAATAATTCTCCTTTCAGATGGGCGTTACACGGTTATCTTGGTGCCGGTTTTATGGGATTCAAAACGGAACTTATTGATAATGATGCTTCAAGATACAGCGTTTCTCCACCGAGAATTCCTATCAGAAATGATCAGAAACTTGACATCAACTCATTTTTCATGCAGGCCGGTATTGGTTTAAAATACAATGTTTCAAGATTACTGGATGTTGAAGCCCGTGTAATGTACATCAACTCATTTGATGAAGAATTTGACGGTGGTGGCGAAGGAAGATCTCTTGATACTCCACTTGGTGACAGAATTAATTATAATCTTATTGATGATTCTTATTCAGACGCCATGATGACTTTCAACATCGGACTTACTTTCAAATTAGGAAAACATCCTTCACATCTTTCTTGGCACGACCCGCTACAGGAAGCTTACGGAAGAATTTATACACTTGAAAACACCACACAGGAACTTGTGGTTTGTGAAAAAGGTGATTTAGATAATGACGGTGTTTGCGACGACTGGGACAGACAGCTTGATACACCTGCTGGTGCAAGAGTTGACGGTGCAGGTGTCGCATTGGACATCGATTTGGATGGTGTGATCGATCACATCGACAAATGTGTTACCGTTCCTGGCCCTGCGTCTAACGAAGGTTGCCCAGTTACCCAATAAAAAACTCAGGGCAGATATTTTCTTATCTGCCCATTTTTACATAAGACTAATAACTAAATAAATAACACTATGAAATTAAGTTTAGCAATTGCTGCACTGGCGTTGGCTGTACCTACAGCAATGTCTGCGCAAGACTCAACAGCTGTTTCTAATGCAGAACGTTCTTCAACTTTTTCCTCAGGTTCTTCGAACGTTGCTCCATTCACTCAAGAATCAAAAAGATTTAATGACTGGGCAATATCAGTAGGTGCAGGCGTACCGATGATACAGTCTGCAGATCTTACTTCCATCAAAAACGGTAACGGAAAAAACCTTTTCGGTTATTCTGTTTACGCAAGTATTGACAAAGCAATTACCCACGCTTTCGGTATTAATATTCAGTACGACAGAGGAGAAACCAGACAGGGATGGTTTAATGCAAAAGACTTAGCGCCAACAAACGCTCCTGCTTTTCAACAGGTTGCAGGAAGAACTCAATATGATGCAATATCTGTTTTAGGAGACTTGAATTTTTCAAATCTTTTGAGAAGAGTTGATAACAAATCTCCATTCAGATGGGCCCTTCACGGATATGCGGGTGTAGGAACTCTTGCTTATAGAGCTTATCAGAAAGACGCGTCCTCACCTTACCAAAGACTGATGACAGAAATCAAGCCTTTCAGACTGAATTCATTATTTGGTCAGGCTGGTGCAGGTTTAAAATACAAAATTAACAACAGATTAAATGTTGAAGGCCGTATCATGTATGTTGTAACCACAGACGATGAGTTTGACGGTGGCGGAAGACAGTACAGCGATATCAACAAGCGTGAAGATCAGATTTCTGATAACTTTATTAATGCTACGTTGGGTCTCTCTTTACAGCTTGGCAAACATGAATCTCACTTAATGTGGCATGATCCATTGCAGGAACTTTATTATAAATTAGATGTATTGGCTGAAAGAAATCAGGATATCGAAGTTTGTAAAAAAGGTGATGTAGACAACGACGGCGTTTGCGACGACTGGGACAGACAGCTTGATACACCTGCCGGTGCAAGAGTTGACGGTGCTGGTGTAGCTTTGGATGCTGATCTAGACGGTGTGATTGATCTTTACGACAAATGTGTTACCGTTCCTGGTCCTGCTGAGAACAACGGTTGTCCTATGACTCCGGCTCCAACACCTGGAGGAGTTGTAGATGAAGTGGTGACAAACCTTGAAGGGATTGAGTTTGATTTTAATTCAGATAGAATCTTATCTTCAAACACACCAATTTTGAATAATGCAGTTGGTTATATCAATAAATCTGACGGCTCTGTGTACACGGTTATCGGTGCAACAGATACAAAAGGTTCTGACGAATACAACCAGAAACTTTCTGAAAGAAGAGCAAACAGCGTGAAAAACTATTTGATTCAAAACGGTGTTAATGCTTCTAAACTTAACGCAGTAGGAAGAGGTGAAAAAGACCTTAAATATCCCGAGTGCGACCCGGCAGAGAAATGTGAAGAGTGGAAAAACAGAGCCAACAGAAGAGTTTACTTCGAGGTTAAGTAAAAAAACATTTTCAGATAAACTAAAGTCACGCATTGCGTGGCTTTTTTTATTGCCTTTTTCTTACATTTACTGTATGATTTCTCTTCAGGATTTTCAGAAACTAAAATACGATACCCTAAAACATTTTTGGGGCTACGATAGTTTCCGCGACGATCAGGAAGAAATTATCGACTCTACTTTATCTGCTAAAGATACACTTGTTCTTTTACCGACAGGTGCCGGAAAATCGCTCTGCTACCAGCTTCCGGCATTACTAAAAGAAGGAGTTTGCCTTGTAATTTCTCCGCTTTTAGCGTTAATGAAAGATCAGGTTTTTCAGCTCAAATCAAGAGGTATTGAAGCAGAATATCTAAGCAGCGAACTCGATGATTATGATGCTGAAGTTATTTATAACCGCTGCAAAGACGGTCTCACTAAACTTTTATATGTTTCACCCGAAAGACTTACAAACCGTTCTTTCATCGTTCAGATGGAAGAAATTCAGCTTTCTTTTATCGCGGTAGACGAAGCGCACTGTATTTCAGAATGGGGACAGGATTTTCGTCCGAGTTATCAGAATATAAAAGACTTCAGAAAAAATCATCCACAAATTGCCTGCCTCGCGCTAACGGCAACTGCGACTCCAAAAGTTTTAGAAGAAATAAAATCAAAACTTGATCTGAAAAATCCTGCAGTATTTCAGAAGAGTTTTAAGCGAAGCAACATTAAAATTTTTAGTGAAAAAGTCAGCGATAAATACCAGCGGATTTTTAATATTTTAAAATACACCAAAGATTCGGGGATCATCTACGTGAGATCACGGAAAGATGCTGAGCAGCTTACTGCATTTCTGCACAAAAATAATCTTTCGCACGTCGATTATTTCCACGCCGGACTTACCGTAAAAGAGAAAAACTTCCGTCAGAATACCTGGAAAAACAGCGACAGTCATGTTCTTATTTCGACAAACGCTTTTGGGATGGGCATTGACAAAGAAAATGTGCGTTTTGTGATTCACTTTTCGCCTTCGCCTTCGATTGAAAACTATTATCAGGAAATTGGCCGTGGCGGTCGTGATGGACTTCCCAGTTTTGCGTTTCTGCTCTGGAATGAACAGGAACTTTCTGATTTTGAACAGATTTTAAAAAATCAGATCCCGAATAAAAAAGAATATCAGAAAATCATCTCCTACATCTACTCTGCATTTCAGGTTGCCGATTTTGAACTTCCGGAAAAAACTTTTCAGATCAACCTCACCAGCGTTCAGAATTTTACAAAACTTTCTTTAGCGAAGATCAAAAATGTGATGAATTTTCTTCACACACAAGAAATTATTTATCTGAACAGCAACAAAAGTCTTTCGTCGGTTCAATTGATGATGCAGCCAGAAGAAATCGATCAACTTCCCGCAAAAGATGCGCATTTTCTTGAATTTCTGCTGCGTACGATTTCAGGATTGTCGACACATCGTGTCTCATTCAGTGAACAATATGTAAGCGGAAAAACCGGGATCAGCGCTCATCTGATCAAAGAAAAGATCAAAGAAATGCAGAAGAAAAACTATGTGGAATATATCGACGGCGCACTGACAAGCATTAAGTTTCTGAAACCGCGTGACGAAAGAACTTTGCATAATTTCTACTGGAATGTCTTCGAGCAGATTCAAAAAAATAAAATACAAAAGTGGGAAGAAATGAGATTCTACACCGAAGACACGCAGTACTGCAAAATGCGTTTGATTCTGGCGTATTTTGGTGAAAAGAAATCTAAGAACTGCGGAAAATGTACCGTCTGCGAAAAAAACAAACAGTCACTTTTCGGCAATAATGTAAGCGATGAGATTTTAAAAGTCTTATCTAAAAATGCGGCTACAATCGAAGAAATTTCTATTTTGCTGCATTTTCATTCCAAAGAAAACATTTTAGAAAACCTTATTTTCCTGCTCGATTCCGGTAAGGTAAAAATGCTGAATTTCCGTACGTACGCTTTGACGTAAATTGCTATAACCTTCTTTTAAAATTAAAAACTTAGCGGTAAAGGTTCATAAAAACAAAATCCTGTTTTTTATCTTTGCGGTATGAAATCTTTAAAAGTCGTTTTCTTCGGTACGCCGGAGTTTGCCAAAACTTCGCTGCAGGCCATTCATGAATCTTTACACAACGTCGTTGGTGTCGTTACGGTTGCTGATAAAGCAAGCGGTCGTGGTCAAAAAGTGAATCAGTCACCCGTAAAAATATACGCTGCTGAAAATAATCTTACTGTTTTTCAGCCCGAAAAACTGAGAAATCCTGAATTTTTAGAAGAAATAAAAAATCTCAAGGCAGATGTTTTTGTCGTTGTTGCATTTCGAATGATGCCAAAAATTTTATTTGAAATGCCAAAAATGGGAACTTTCAATCTTCATGCTTCACTTTTACCTGATTATCGCGGTGCGGCGCCGATCAATTTCGCAGTTATTAACGGAGAGAAAAAGACAGGCGCAACAACGTTTTTTATCAACGAAAAGATTGACGAAGGAAACATTTTGCTGCAGGAAGAAATCGAGATTTTACCTGACGAAAACGCGGGACATCTGCACGACAGACTCATGGAAATGGGCGCAGAACTCGTTGTAAAAACACTGGACGGATTATCGGAAAATTCAATTACAGAAAAACCTCAGCCGGAAGTTGCTGAGCCAAAAAATGCTTTTAAAATCTTTAAAGAAGATACAAAAATCGATTGGCAAAAATCAGGAAAAGCCGTTCATCAGTTTATTCTCGGCATGTCGCCTTATCCGGCTGCATTTACTGTTTTAAAAATCGGTGAAGACGAAAAAACGCTGAAAATCTTTAACGGAAAGTTTGAGGAATCTTCGCATCAAAAAACGTTAGGAAGTCTTGAGATTTCAAAAAACGGTTTTAAAATATTTACGAAAGACGGTTTTTACTCGCCAACCGAACTTCAGCTGGAAGGCAAAAAAAGAATGAATATCAAAGATTTCCTGAACGGTTTCAGAAATTTTGACGAAATAAAAATGGCCTGAGTAAATCAAGCCATTTTTTATTTTTTAAGTCAACTGTAAATTTTCTAAAAAGTCAATTCAAGACTTTATCAATTTAAAAAATTTAAAAATTCACTTTCAAGCAAAATTGATAATTTACAATTGATTTTTAAAGCTGAACCATTTCAACAACTTCTACATCGTAGCCGCCAACCTGCGGTTTCACATCCGGATTCTGCGTGATGACTTTAAATTTATTGATTCCTAAATTCTTTAAAATCTGCGTTCCAATTCCATAATCTCTGTAATTGAAAGATGCCGTCGGATGTTTTTGCTGTCCGTCCTGGAAATTCAGAAATTGCTGAAGTTTTCTTAAAGTATTTTCAGAATTCGAAACATTATTAATGAAGATAATCGCACCTTTTCCCGCTTCGTTGATCATGTTTGTCACTTTTTCAAGCTGTGGTTTTTCACCATTGCTCAGTCTCGTTAAAACATCAAAATAAGAATCTGAAGACTGTACACGAACCAAAACCGGTTCATCGGTCGTCCACGAACCTTTCGTCAAAGCAAAATGAACCTGATCATTTGAAGTTTCTCTAAAAGCCAGGAAATCGAATTCACCAAAAGCAGTTTTTACTTTTCTCTCTTCAATACGGTCGATCAGATTTCCTTTTTTCAGCTGGTAATGAATCAAATCTTCGATAGAAATAATTTTCATATCATGTTTCTGCGCAAGAATCATCAGTTCCGGCAAACGTGACATGCTGCCGTCTTCGTTCATGATTTCGCAGATTACACCGCCTTCTTTTAAACCTGCCAAACACGTCAGATCAATCGCAGCTTCTGTGTGGCCGGCTCTTTTCAAAACACCACCTTTCTTCGCACGAAGCGGAAAAATGTGTCCCGGACGCATAAAATCTGAAGGTTTTGAATTTTCATCCATCAAAGCTAAAATCGTTTTTGCTCGGTCGCTGGCAGAAATTCCGGTAGAAGTTCCGTTGCCCAAAAGGTCTACAGAAACCGTAAACGCAGTTTCTTTCGGATCGCTGCTTCGGCTTACCATAATTTCTAGGCCAAGCTCGTCACATCTCTTCTCGGGAAGCGGCAGACAGATCAAACCTCTGCCGTGATATGCCATAAAGTTGATCAGTTCCGGCGTTACAAGTTCTGCAGCACAAAGAAAGTCACCTTCATTCTCACGGTCTTCGTCATCAACTACGATGATCATTTTCCCGTTTTTCAGGTCTTCAATGGCTTCCGGAATGGTATTTAACTTTATATCTGACATATTAAATTTAATTTTCGCAAAGATAATTATAATAAAAGCATTCAGCAATTATCTCTATACTTTATTGCTTTCGAAAGCGCGCTGCGCCGCCTGTTTCATTATTTTGTAGGAATTTAATCTTTTCTGATGATCGTAAACGTGGGATGTTATCATCAATTCGTCAGCCTGATACAGCTCCTGAAAATCTGAAAGTTTCTCTGCGATCTCATTTTCGTCACCGATAAAACTGAATTTCAGCATTTTTAAAACCATGGCTTTTTCCATTGGATTCCAGATGTCATCCATATCTTCAACAGGTTTTGGGAAAGGCTTTCTATCGTTTCTGATGATGTTGATAAATGCCTGAAATAAAGTCGTAGCAAGAAAATGTGCTTCCTCAGAAGTTTCAGCAGCTATAGCATTGACACAGGCAATAATGTGCGGTTTTGTCAAATATTTTGAAGGCTCAAAATGCTGACGGTAAATCTGAAAAGCCATTTCCATCTGTTCGGGTGCAAAATGTCCTGCAAAAGCATACGGCAGGCCTAATTCAGCAGCAAGCCACGCGCTGTCGGTACTTGAACCTAAAATATATAATGGAATATCTAAACCTTCACCAGGAATCGCACGAACCGGCGCACTCGAATTTTCTTTAGAAAAATACTGCTGCAATTCTGAAATCTGTTTTGGAAACTGTGAATTAATGGACATAATATTTCTGCCAAGCGCTTTCGCCGTCAAACCGTCAGTTCCAGGCGCGCGGCCAATTCCCAAATCAATCCGTCCCGGAAAAAGCGACTCCAGTGTTCCAAACTGCTCGGCAATCGTCAGCGAACTGTGATTTGGAAGCATAATTCCCCCAGATCCCACTCTGATTTTTTTTGTTCCGTTGGCAATAAAACCAATCAAAACTGAAGTGGCAGAACTGGCGATGCTTTCCATATTATGATGCTCGGCGAGCCAGAATCTTTTATAATCTAAATTTTCTGCAAAATTCGCCAGCGAAAGACTGTCTTGAAATGTATCGTGAATGGTTTTTCCAGCCTTCACAGGCGCAAGATCAAGCACAGATAAATTAAAATTTTTCATACTGCAAATTTAAACCAACCAATTTAGAATAATTGTAAATTGCCATTGATCTGATGTATAGTCTGGCTTCGGCAAACTCTATCAAGCTAAATTCATTTAAAACATTAATACATTATGAAAAAAATTTATTCTCTTTTATTTTTATTACTTCTTTTAAATGCCTGCTCCTTTAATCAAAGCTTTGTAAACAGGGAAGCAGATAAAGACGAAGCAAAAAATGTCTCTGACAAATACTACTGGAAATGGTTTACGGAAGTAACAAAGACAATCTTCACAATCTTTTCAGTAAAAAGTTTTTTGAGTGACCGGCAAAGAAGAACTGGATATATTATTAACAAAGTACAGCAGGAAAAAGGTGTAATTAAAGGTTACGAGTTGGCTAGTTGGGAAACTCTGGTCGTGAAAGGTACAAATCCCAAAAACGAATATGTATTGAAATATGACGTTCAACGCGAACTTGGTGTTACCCATGAAACAGTTTCAATGACCAAAGAAAACGTAGAAATAAAAATTGTCGGCTATAACATTAATATACCAGAAAAATAAACGTCAATTTTCTTTCTCCTTCAAAAAAGTAAAATGATTCACCAAAATTCTTATTTCATTAAAATCAAAATCATTGGGAAGCACCGTTTTCCAGTCGGTTAATGTTTCTTTCGGATCTTTTTTAAACTGATTTTCAAAAGCTGAAATTTTCTCTCTCGTCACAATTCTCGAAATATCGACCATGCCACGCTCAGCAAATTTCGCCAGGTGACCAATCACCGTTTCCTTTACCAAACCACGGTCACGAGCGATTTCAGCAATGGTTTTTCCTTCCTCGAAAAGCTGATATGTAAGAACCTGCGACGGAACTTTCGCAATTTTCATGCTGATTTCCTGGTTGTTTTTTTCTTCCAGAAGTTTGGTTTCCAAAAGATGAATTTCCTTCATGCTGTTCAGATAATCTTCAATATCTTCCAGCAGCGACTTCAGATCTTCGTTGTACTGTTTCAGACCTTTCACAGCTTTTACTTCAGAATAAAAATCTTTCAGCGGACTGAAAATCTTATCTCTAATTTCGGTAAAAAAGAAATTCACAGCACCTTTAGATTTACTTTCAATCTCGTTCCAATTTTCCTTTTTTTCCACGAAAAGCTGGACTTTCTGAAAGATCACACGTTCCAGTTTCTCAAATATTTTACCGAGATTCAGCGCATCATGTTTCAGTTTTAAATATAGCGCTCCGGATTTTGAGTGATCGATATTTTTTGCAACAATCGACTGATTATTCCACTGCTCTATTTCCTTTAAAAGCCATTGGCAATCGATACTGCGCAACATTTTCCGGATGCTGTAATCGTATTTTTCGCCGTTTAAAATATTTTCAACCTGATCATTCGCCTGCGTATCACCCTGAAATTTCAAAATCCGTATATCTTTAAAAATAACTTCAGGCGTAATTTTCGATTTTAAAACAATTCCTTCCAGCGTGCGGCAACGCGAAAGCGCGACATAAACCTGTCCGGCAGTGAAACTTTTTCCGGCATCAATAATCACTTTATCAAACGTGAGTCCCTGACTTTTGTGAATTGTAACCGCCCACGCCAGCTTGATCGGAAACTGCTCAAAACTGCCTAAAACTTCCTCTTTTATGTTTTTTTCGTTGTCTAAAGAATATTTTTTCTGCTCCCAAACCTCACGTTTTACGGTAATTTCGCGACCGCTTCCTTCGAGAACGACTTTTATCTCTTTTTCGTCTAACGCAGAAATCTCGCCAAGTTTTCCGTTGAAATATTTTTTTTCGCCGGTAATGTCATTTCTTATAAACATTACCTGAGCACCGATTTTCAGTTCGAGAAACTGCTCATTCGGGAACTGATTTTCTTTGAAATCTCCAAACAGTTTTGCCTCAAAAACCGACGGAGAAACTTTAAGCTCTGCCAGTTTTTGCTGATTGATATCATCCGCAATTTTGTTGTGCGAACACAGATATACGTAAGAATCTTCTCCTGCGTTAAAATTCGGATCGTAGCGTTCATTAAGCTGATCAAAATCAATACTGGCAACATCACCGTCACGGATTGCATTTAAAATTTCAAGAAAATACTCGTCGTTTTGGCGGTAGACTTTGGTAAGTTCGATCGTTAATAAAGGAATATTTTTAATAGCCAAACTGTCGAAGAAAAAAGGCGAACCGTAAAACATTTTCAGAATATGCTCATCGCGAACGACCGGCGGAAGCTGATAAAGATCGCCGATGAAAAGCATCTGCACGCCACCGAACGGCTGATTATTTCTCCTGATAAACCGCAGCGAAAAATCCATCATATCCAAAACATCAGCACGCAGCATAGAAACCTCATCGATGATAATGACCTCCACTTCGCGAAGCAGTTTCAGTTTGTCTTTCCTGTATTTAAAATGAGACATCAGATCGGAAATATTATTTCCCAAACTGCTGTCGATACGGTCGGTCGTCGGCAAAAAAGTACGCAGAGGCAGGCCAAACATCGAGTGAATGGTAACGCCGCCTGCGTTGATCGCCGCAATTCCTGTCGGTGCCACTACGATATGTTTCTTCTTGGTTTTTTTTACAAAATCGTTAAGAAATGTAGTTTTACCGGTTCCTGCTTTTCCGGTGAGAAAAACGCTTCGGCTGGTGTGTTCTATTAAATCAAAAAAGTGATGGTTCATCCTTTGCAAAATTAAAGAAATGAAGGGAAGGAACGAAATTTGATGAAAGGTTTCAAAAAAGAAATTATGAAAAACGCACTGATAAAAATTCCCGTTGCTGCATTGGCATTAAGTATTTGGGCTGTTTCGTGCAAATCTTCAGCACCAGATCCGGCCACTTTGCCAAAAGATATTGCAGAACGACCTGTAGACGAAGCTTCCCAAAAATATGACGGCGCTCAGCTTGATAAAATGCGCGTGGCGATCGAAATGATGGCTTCAAAAGAAAAATGCAGCGATGCTTCCCAATGGACTTTTGCTCCGATTGGGATAAAAGCGTGTGGAGGCCCCGTTTCGTATCTTACTTTTCCAAAAAAATCGGAAAAAGAAATTCGCTCTAGAATTGAAGATTACAACAGACGAATGTCTGAGTTTAATAAAAAATACAGCATCGTATCTGACTGTATGCTTGCTGCAGAACCAACCGGCGTGAAGTGCCAAAATGAAAAAGCGGTTTTGATCTATTAATCAAAGCCGCTTTTTTTTATTAATTTTCTTCTTTGTACCACGAAGAATATTTCACGTAATTATCAGCAATTCTATTAACCTCGCCCTCCAGTAGAGCCGGCGAAATATCTTTGATTTTCCTAGCGGGAATTCCTCCCCAAACTTCACCTGATTTTATATGGGAACCCTGCGTAACGACCGAACCTGCGCCGACGATAGAATTTTCTTCAACCAGACAGTCATCCATCACAATTGAGCCCATTCCGATCAGCACATTGTCTTTTATCCTGCAGCCATGCACAATTGCATTATGTCCGATAGAAACATTATTGCCTATCTCAAGCGGAAATTTTTCGTAGGTACAGTGAAGCATCGCATTATCCTGCACATTCACTTTATCGCCCATTCTGATGAAATTTACATCACCACGAATCACTGCATTATACCAAATGCTACAGTCATTTCCCATCACCACATCGCCGATGATTGTTGCTGTTTCTGCGAGAAAAACATTTTCTCCGATCTGCGGAGTTTTGCCTAAAAGTTCTTTGATGAGCGCCATATCTATTTTAAAATTTGGTTTAAATAAAATTAAAGTGGAAAACTTACAGGTGCAAATAGCGCCGATAGCAAAAATCTAACTGCCTGAACGATTCTTCTGACTTGTAATCCGTATTTTTGTACTCTCAAATCTAATTAAAAAAATGCACAACATACTTATAGAACCCACAGAAAATCCGAAGGTGATGAAATTTGTCGCTGACTACAACCTCATTCCCGGATCTCTGGAACTCGACCGGAATTCTGACATCACAGAAATTCCGATGGCGCAGGAACTTTTCAATTATCCTTTCGTGGAAAGAGTTTTTATCACGGCAAACTTTGTGGCAGTAGCCAAACAGGATACCGTAGAGTGGGAATTTGTGGCGGAAAGTCTGAAAAATGTAATCGAAGACGAGCTTTTGGCCAATCCGAGAATTTATCTTCAGAAGAAAAAAGAAATGTATCAGATTTATGCTGAGATGACACCAAATCCGAATGTGATGAAGTTTGTTTCAAACATGCTTCTTCTCGATGGGTTTGTAGAAGTGAAATCCCGGGATGCTGCATCAGAAGTTCCTTTGGCACAAGCAATTTTCAATGAATTTGATTTTGCTAAAGAAGTATTTATCTCAGACAATTTTGTGGCGGTAACGAGAGATAATTCTGTAGAATGGCACCAGATTATGATGGCCGTTCGCGGTTATATTGCAGAATATCTTCAGAACGGCGGAAAAGTAAGCAACGCTACAGCACAAAAACATGAAAATCCGGTTGAAAATATTATCAAAAGAGATTATACCGACAACGAGCAGAAAATTTCTGATATTTTAAATGAATACGTCGCACCTGCTGTAGAAAATGACGGCGGAAAGATTTCTTTAATGGAATATGATGAAGCAAGCAAAACTGCGAAAATGCTTCTTCAGGGAGCTTGTTCGGGCTGCCCAAGTTCGACAGCAACTTTGAAAGGTGGAATCGAAAATATCCTGAAACAGTTCGTTCCGGATCTTGTAGAAAAAGTAGAAGCCGTAAACGGATAAAATATTAGTATTTGATGATGAGCAATGATTGCTTGTTACCAATTACACATTACCTATAAGTATGAAGGGAATATTACTGGTCAACCTCGGATCTCCGCGCTCGACTTCTGTGCCGGATGTGCGCGAGTATCTTGATGAATTTTTGATGGACGAAAAAGTGATCGATTACCGCTGGTTTTTCCGGTCGCTTCTCGTACAGGGAATTATTTTGAATACAAGACCTGCAAAATCTGCCGAAGCATACAAAACAGTTTGGACCGAAGACGGTTCGCCGTTGATTGTCATCACGCAGAAAATTAAAAACAAGCTTGAAAAACTCGTAGATGTTCCTGTAGAAATTGGAATGCGGTATGCTGAACCCAGCATAGAAAGAGGAATGCAGAAACTTGCCGACCTCGGCGTAGACGAGATTGTTCTTTTTCCACTCTATCCGCAATATGCAATGAGCACGACGGAAACGGTGATTGATAAAGCGGAGGAAGTGCGCAAAAAGAAATTTCCAGGCGTGAAAATCCAGTATATTCAGCCGTTCTATGACCGCGATATTTACATCAACTGTCTTTCCGAAAGCATCCGAGAAAAACTTCCGCAAAATTTTGATGCGCTGCAGTTTTCTTATCACGGCGTTCCTGAGCGGCACATTTACAAAACCGATCCTACAAAAACCTGCAATCTGAACGACTGCTGCACGCGCGAATCAAATCCGAGTCATCAGTTTTGCTACAGACATCAGTGTTTTAAAACGACCGAAAGCGTCATCGAAAAACTGAATTTACCGAAAGAGAAAGTAATCGTTTCCTTCCAGTCACGGCTTGGAAAAGACAAGTGGATGGAGCCTTACACCGACGAAACTTTGGAAACCATACCGAAAAAAGGCGTGAAAAATCTTGCGATTGTTTGTCCGGCTTTTGTGTCTGACTGCCTCGAAACTTTAGAGGAAATCTCAGTGGAAGGCAAGCATCAGTTTACTGAAAACGGCGGCGAGAGTTTTCATTATATTCCATGTCTTAATGATGAAGACCGATGGATTGAGGTGGTAAAAACACTTTGCGAAGAAAAACTGAACGAGTTTTATCTGGTTTAAAAATAAAAAATCTGCAGAATATGTCTCTGCAGATTTTTTTTGCTTAAATAACAAAAGAACTTACTGTACCGGCGTCCGGAACTCTCCGTAACCAATCAGTCCGTCGAAATTTCTGCCGAAAGGCTTGTAATATAAAAACGCCTGATATAAATTTTCAGTCTGCCAGAAATTTCCGTTGATTTCACCGTAATTAAGTTTTCCGCTGGCTTCTTTTGTGGCTAAAATATAATTGTAAAAACCCTGTTTCAGGAAAATTTTGGCAACATATTTCTTTGTCGCGGCATCATAAGTCATCTGTGAAAGTTTATCGGCTTTAAAATCATTAAAACCACCGAGAACATACATTTCTTTGTCAATCGGCTCCGAATCAATCGAAAAATGCACCCAGGAATAATCTGCTTCACGCTCTGCATTTCTTTCTAAACCAAGATCATTTCTGCGGTAATACCAAGCACCATTTACATCCGGCTGATACTGATAGTCGAGTGGATACGCCCATACAGAATGCAGAAAAGTATTCGGCACACCATCTACCAATCCGGCCTCGCGCACCATGTCGGCGGCCATATTTAAATTTTTGTTGTCAAAATAATAAAACTCATTGTTTCCGGGAAAAGCCAGATTCAGCTGCTGATATAAAATCTGATTTCCAAGCGTCGAACTCGGACGAAGATTTGAAATACTGAAAGCGCGGTTATTATTCTGCTGCACCGTAAGCGTCATCGAATTCACATTCGAGGCCAGATCGGCACCTTTTGTCACTGCTTTCACCTCAACTCTCTGGTTAATATCAGGTCGTTTGGCATCAGCGATACGCTCCATATTTACAAAAACAGTGACCATATCTTCTACCAGAGAAAATCTTCTTTTGAAAAGCGGTTTGTCAGCAGAATCTTTATACACGATAATTTCAAAATTACCCGAAATTTTAGGCTGAATTTTTTCATTCGGAAACTTCAGTATATAATGCGTGTACGGCTGTAGTGTGTTGAAAGAATACTGAAACTGATCGATCAGTCCGTTCATGCTGCCGTTGGCAATTTCGGTAAAAAAAAGATTGTCGTCTTCCCAGTTTCTGTCGTAATGTTTCAGCGTGTAGCGGTAAATCTGACTGCCGTTGGTAAGATCGTCAAAACTCAGCACAAACTGCTGATTCATTTTAAAAACCGGCGTTTCGTCGTTTGTATACGGATTGAAGAGCTGAACACTCTGGATGTTTTGGGAAAAAACCAGGCTGCTGAGCGCGAGAAAAAAAATCTGCAATGTTTTCATTACCACGAATATACTTAAAAATCTTTATTTTGAACCAGATTATCGTATTTTTGAGTATCAAAAAAATCTTCAGATAATGCTTCATATACAGTCTTTTACTTTAAACTTTGCTGCCGAAAATACCTATATTATTTACAGCGATAATAAATCTTCATGGCTCATCGATCCCGGAAACAGAAGCAGCGGAGAGACAGAATACATCAGCAATTTTATCAGAGAAAAAGATTTAAAAATCGAAAAAATTCTGCTCACACATGCGCATATCGATCATGTTTTGGGTTTGCAGTGGGCGTATGATACGTTTAAACTACCCGTTTTGATGCACAGAGAAGAACAGCCGATTTTGGATATGTTTCAGATGAGCGGAATGCGCTTTGGTCTCCAGCTGCCGTCAATTAATGTCGAAGTAAAATATATAAAGGAAGGCGACACGCTTACGTTGGATGGTGAAGAATTCAAAGTCTATCACGTTCCGGGGCATTCGCCGGGAAGTGTGGTGTATCATAATGAAAAATCAAAATTCATGATTTCCGGTGATGTACTTTTTGAAGGAAGTATCGGCCGCACCGATCTGTACAAAGGAAATTACGATCAGCTGATTGAAAATATTAAAACAAAACTTTTTATTTTAGATCCTGAAACCGGCGTTCATTCAGGGCACGGAAATTCTACAAAGATCGGCTTTGAAAAAGATCACAATCCTTTTTTTACCTAAACAAAAACTACCTTTTTCAAGGTAGTTTTTGTTTATTTCTAAATACTTATTTCCATTTGATATTGCAACCAATGCTTGGTCTCTGCAATTCTTCCTGAGGCGCGCCGATCAGGAGATTTTCAAAGGCAATGATCAGATCCTCGCCGGTCACTTCTTTATGATTTCCAGGTCGCGAATCATCCATTTGCCCGCGGTAGATCAAATCCATTTTTTCATCAAAAAAGAAAAAATCCGGTGTGCAGGCAGCGTTAAAAGCTTTTGCCACAGCCTGACTCTCGTCAAATAAATATGCGAAATCAAACTTTTTCTCCATCTGAAATTCAATCATTTTTTCCGGAGAATCGGCAGGATATTTTTCTGAATCGTTGGCATTAATAGCGATAAATTCGATTCCAGCTTCGTTGTAATCTTCGTAAAGCTCATTCAGTTTATCGATCACATGAAGCACAAACGGACAGTGATTGCACATAAAAATCACCAGCGTTCCCTTCTCTCCTTTCAGATCGTCGAGCGACTGCACTTCGCTGCTTTTTGACGGATTCGGAAGTTCAAAATAAGGAATTTTCGTTCCCAAAGGAAGCATATTGGAAGGTGTATTTGACATTATAAATAATTTTTGAACGTGAAAAATTTCGGTTTAAAGTAAATCTTTAAGCAAAGATAAAGATTCCGCGAAAGGATTTGCGTAGTTTACCCAAAGAATATTTTCCTCTTTCCGGTACCACGTTAGCTGTCTCTTTGCAAAACGGCGCGAGTTTTTTTTGATTTCAGACACTGCAAAATCAAGACTCCATTCGTCTTCAAAATATTTAAACAGTTCAGAATAGCCAACGGTATTGAGTGAAGCCAAATCGGGATGTTCTTTTTTAATTTTAAATAGATACTCAGCTTCGTTTAGAAGTCCGTTTTCCAGCATTTGATCAACACGAAGGTTGATTCTTTCATAAATTATCTCACGCGGCGCTTCAATCCCGATTCTTACGGTTCTGAAATTTCTAGCATCTTGTGGTGCAGAAATATTTTCGGTGTACGTTTTTCCCGTTTGCCAGATGATGTCGATTGCGCGTAAAAGCCTTCTGGGATTGTGAATATCAACATTCTGATAATATTCAGGATCGAGATTTCTTAATATTTCCTGAAGTTTTTCGATGCCATCCTTTTTAAAAATATCAGCGAGTTTCTGCTGATTTTCGATATGAGCTTCCGGTAGTTCATTCAAACCTTCAATTACCGCTTTTTCGTACATCATGCTACCACCCACCATGATTACAAAATCTTTTTCATTAAATAAATCCTGTAAGAGCTGAAGCGCATCATGCTCAAACTGTCCTATTGAATAATAGTCGGTAACCGAAAGATTGCCAACAAAATAATGTTTTGCCGCAGCGAGTTCTTCATCAGAAGGAGCTGCAGTTCCGATTTTCATTTCGCGGAAAAACTGACGCGAATCGCAGGAGATAATTTCGGTGGAAAAATGCCTGGCAAGATCAATGGCAAGTTTGGTTTTGCCGATTCCGGTTGTTCCCACGACGGAAATCAAAGTTTTCATGAATGTTGAAATTTAAGAAAATCATTACGTCTGAATTTCATAAAAAATAAGCAGTAATGCGCGTTTTACTTTGCTAATTTAAATGTTTATCTTTGTACAACAATAGAAAAGTATGATTTTATCAATGACCGGATTCGGGAGAGCCGAAGGTGTTTTTGAAGGGAAAAAAATTGCAATCGACATAAAATCGCTCAATTCCAAAAGTTTTGATTTGAATGTAAAGGTGCCGATGCGCTACAAAGAAAAAGAGTTTGAAATCCGTAAAATGCTCAACGACCGCATCATCCGCGGGAAGGTAGACTGCTACGTTTCGCTCGAAAATCTGCAGGAAAGCAACGATGTAAAGATCAACCGTACGCTGATCGATTCTTATATGAATGAGCTGCGTTCTGTGGCCGGCGACGGACCCGATTTTGAGTATCTGAAAATGGCGGTGCGACTTCCGGATGCGATCTCTACAAAACAGGACGAACTGAATGAAGGTGAATGGAAAACCATCATTGAAATTCTGCTTTCTGCGCTTGAAAAATTTGAAGAATTCAGAAAAACGGAAGGCAATATTCTGCATGAAGAACTGAAGCGAAACCTTTCCAATATTGAAAAATCTCTTGATGATGTGATTCCTTTTGAAGAAGTAAGGCTTTCTTCGGTAAAAGAGCGCTACGAAAAAACTTTGAAGGAATTTGAAAATGTTGATGAGACGCGTTTCTATCAGGAAATGGCTTATTATACCGAAAAACTGGATATTTCTGAAGAAAAAGTTCGCCTTGCCCAGCATCTGAAATATTATTCTGACGTGATGAACAATGAGAATTTCAACGGAAAAAAACTCGGATTTATAGCACAGGAAATTGGCCGCGAGATTAATACTTTAGGTTCAAAAGCCAATCACGCAGAGATTCAGAAAATCGTGGTGATGATGAAAGATGATCTTGAAAAAATAAAAGAACAGACCTTAAATGTTCTGTAAAAGCGAAAATTAGATTTTATCATTAAATGAATAAAGTTATCATTTTTTCGGCGCCTTCCGGAAGCGGAAAAACGACGTTGGTAAAGTATTGCCTTTCGGTTTTCCCCAAGCTAGAATTTTCAATTTCCTGTACAACACGAGCGCCGCGCGGAAGCGAACAGCATCAGATCGATTATCATTTTATTTCGCCGGAGGACTTTCGTGGAAAAATTGCGGAAGATGCTTTTGTGGAATTTGAAGAAGTGTATACCGATAAATATTACGGCACGCTGAAATCTGAAGTTGAAAAGATCTGGCAAACTGGAAAAACAGTGATTTTTGATGTGGATGTAAAAGGCGGTGTTTCGCTAAAAAATTATTTTGGTGAGCAGGCACTTTCGATTTTTATTGAACCGCCTTCCATTCAGGAACTGGAGCGCAGATTAATTTCAAGGGCAACAGACGATGCTGAAACTATTAAGACCCGCGTGCAAAAAGCAAAAGAAGAACTAGAATTTGCTGATCGGTTTGACGAAATCGTCATTAATGATGATCTTTCTAAAGCTAAAATTCAGCTTGAAAAATTAATTTCAGAATTTATTTCTTCTTAAAAAATAAAACACTTTTTATTAATTTTTGTGAAAATTAAATACACCAAAAAACATGAGTACAGAAACATTAGATAAAGCAAAATCTGCCATTCCGGTGAGAGGATTTTTAGACCTCTCCTATCTCGATATTCCGAAAGGTGAAGCGCTGAAACAGGCGATTTTAGATCTTAAGAAGGAAAAAAACGCTGTTATTCTTGCGCATTATTATCAAACGGGAGATATTCAGGATATTGCCGATTTTCTTGGCGACTCTCTTCAGCTCGCACGTCAGGCAAAGGATACCGATGCCGATATGATCGTATTTTGTGGCGTTCATTTTATGGCGGAAGCCGCAAAAATTTTAAATCCGACCAAAAAAGTGGTTCTGCCTGATACAAAAGCAGGCTGTTCGCTTGCTGACGGCTGTTCAGGTGAAGGTTTACGAAAAATGCGTGAGCAGTATCCCAACGCGCTCATCGCAACCTATATTAACTGCAACGCTGAGACGAAGGCCGAAAGTGATATTATTGTAACAAGTTCGAACGCAGAAACCATCATCGAAGCGCTGCCAGCCGACCGCCCGATTATTTTCGCGCCTGATAAAAACCTGGGGAGATATCTGTCTCAAAAAACAGGTCGGGACATGATTCTCTGGGACGGAAGCTGCATCGTACACGAAGCTTTCTCGATGGAAAGAATTGCAAAACAGCTTGCCGAAAACCCTGATGCCAAACTTATCGCTCACCCGGAAAGTGAAGAAGCCGTTTTGAAACTGGCACACTTCATCGGTTCGACGTCTGCACTTCTTAATTTTGTGGAACAGGATGACTGCCAGAAATTTATCATCGCAACAGAGGAAGGAATTCTTCACGAAATGAGAAAACGTGCACCACACAAGGAACTGATTCCTGCTTTGGTTTTTGACGAAAGCTGTAACTGCTCAGAATGTTTTTACATGAAGAGAAATACAATGGAAAAACTGTATCTGTGCATGAAATATGAACTTCCGGAGATTATTATTGATGAAGAACTTCGGCTGAAAGCTTTGAAACCGATTGAGGCAATGCTTGATCTTTCGAAAAGCATCAAATAAATTTTAAAGCGGGTTTCTACTCGCTTTTTTTTTAATTTTAAACTAAAAACTATGAGCAAAATATTTCTTGAAGATGTAAAAATCTACGCTTACCACGGCGTTCTTCCCGAAGAAAACATTATCGGTACATATTATATTTTAAATGTCGAACTTCATACTGATCTTTGGAAAGCGGCCGAAAGTGACGACGTAAATGATACGGTAAGCTATGCTGATATTAATGAGATCCTGCATACTGAAATGGCAATAAATTCTAAACTTCTGGAACATGTCGCAGCTCGGATTTTAAATAAAATTCATGAAAAATTTCAGCAGATTTCTTACATCAAGATAAAAATTACGAAGAAAAATCCACCGATGAAGGGCGAAATGATCGGTGCGAGTATAGAACTTGAGAAAAGTTTTATTTAACTTCGGTAAAAAACTACCATGATAGAAAATTTACGTATTGTAGAAAGAAACAAGGCATCAAAAGGTGCGCGATTTTTAAATTTTTTAATTGACCGAACTGTTATTATTCTCTTTTTTGTCGGACTAGGATTTTTAGCAGCTACTCTGTACCAATTCTTTGAGATAGAATTTCTGATTAAATTTGTCTATAAGCTTGAAGGTTTAACGCGCTTTGAAGACATTCTTTTGGGATGGATAACCTATTTTCTGTATGTTTTTATAACAGAATATTTCTGCAACGGGAAGACTTTAGGCAAACTGCTTACGGGTACGAGAGCTGTCAGTATAGACGGCAGTAAACCAAGCGGCAAAGAATTTTTTATACGAAATATCTCGAGATTGGTACCTTTTGATGCTTTCTCTTTTCTGGGAGATATTGGATGGCACGACTCGTGGAGCAATACGCGTGTGGTAGATGATAAAAAATTTCTTAATGAAATAAATAAAAACACAGAAATTGACGAAATTGGAAATAAAGGACTGCTCTAATATTTGCATCAAAAGAAAAAAAACCTATATTTGCACCACTGAAAACGGTACTTTGGCCGAGTGGCTAGGCAGTGGTCTGCAACACCACCCACAGCGGTTCGAATCCGCTAGGTACCTCTTAAATCTCTGATCTTAATCAGAGATTTTTTTGTTTTCTGCTCAAAAGAAGCTTTACTGCTTTCAGTTTGAGAAATTAAATACTTTCTATAATTCGAAAGATCACATTTATAATATCAAAAACCGAAGATAAATTCTGCTTTTTTTAACAAGATGATTTCTGAAAGCGGACTGCTAAACCATTAAATTTTAACAGTTCGTTACACTTAAGGTTTTGTATATAAAATTTGACAGTTATTATTTTAGTAATTGATAATCAAAATTTTAAAACATGAAAAAGGAATTATTTTTTAACTTCTGAATATTTTTAAACTCAAAGAATATGAAGGTTGGCTTCAAAATTGTTTTTAAGACAGAAAGTAAAATATAAATATTAAAAATTTGAGTTATGAAGAATTTATTAATTGCAGGTATGTTTGCGGCCTTTACCCTTACAGCCTGTAAAAATGACGACAAGATTGCAGAAAAGGCATTAGAGCAGCAAAAAATAGAATTTCAGGCGAAACAGTTAGAAATTGAAAGACAGCGTCTCGCTATAGAAAAAGAAAAAATTGCTTACGATACCAAACGCAGATCAGATTCTATTGTAGAGGCCGAAAAAGCAAAAGCGACAGCTGCTGCAAACAGAGCGTCACAAAGAACAGCAACACGTACGGTTTACAGAGACCGATACGTAAGTTCTGGTAACAGCAACAACGGAAGTTATGCAGGAAACAACAGCGGACAGACCACTACTCAGAAAAAAGGAATGAGTAAAGCCGCTAAAGGTACGATTATCGGTGCCGTTGGTGGCGCTGCAGCCGGAGCACTTATCAGTAAAAAGAACAGAGGTCTTGGTGCTGTAATAGGTGGCGTTGCAGGTGGTGCGACCGGTTATACAATCGGCAGATCGCAGGACAGAAAAGACGGACGAGTACAGCCGAGATAATTCTCGCATTCATATATAAAAGAAAAGATTGCTTATTTTTGAGCAATCTTTTTTTATGCTGTTTATCCTCCTTTCCGCAGTTCTTATATTTCCGGTTTTATACGGTTGGGGTTTGCTTGCGGAAAGACTTTTGCCGGAAATTTCATCTCATTTTTTATCAGGAACATTGCTGACAGGGATTTGCTTCGTCACTTGTATTGCTGCAATTCTCGCATTTTTCTTTCCTTTAAATATTTACATTGAAGCACTAGTAATTGCAGTAGGTTTTACCGGATTATTTTTAAACAGAGATAAAATCAATTTTCAAAATTTTGACCGAAAAAATTTAAAAATAGTATTTGCCGGAACGCTTGTCACTGCATTTCTTTCTTCATTTTATCCTTACATTTTAGATCATTTCGGATACTACGTTTCTACGGTAAATTGGCTTGATGAATTTGGCTTTGTAAAAGGCATTTCAAACCTCGATCTCACGCTCGGACAAACTTCTTTCTGGCATATACTTGAAAGTGTTTTTTCTCACATTCTGGATCCGTTTTTAAGACTCAACGCAATTTTTACCATATTATTTCTTGTTTATTCAATTGAGAAAAAATCCTGGCTACTACTGATATTTATTCCTTTTTTTCTGCTGTTTGTGCAGTCGCCTTCGCCGGATTTGGCGGTTATGATTATTTCGCTGATTGTTGTTAATGAAATATTTTTGAAAAGCACCAATATCACTTTTCTCTTTGCGCTTTCAGTCTTTGCATTCGCTATAAAACCTACTATTTTCTGGTTGCCAGTTTTTACATTTGTGTACGTTTTAATCATTTTAAAATCCTCTTTTAAAAATCTAATTCCGGGTACTTTTATTTTGATTTTAATGCTTATAAAAAATCTCTACGTCTTTGGATATCCCATTTTTCCGATAGCATTTTTTGATTTAAATCTTCTTTGGAAACCCCATCCGAAACTGATGGAAATTTCTTCGAAATTTGCCGTTGAAAAAACTTTCGACAACCAGTTTTCCACAGCTGAGATCAATAAATTCACGGTTTTAGAAAACATAAAAAACTGGCTTTTCATCCCCGGAATTAAGTCGGTAATCAACATTCTATTCATTTTTGCCCTTATCTTATTTTCCATTTTTACTTTTATAAAAAAAAACAAAGTAATCTCTCACCTTTGGATTTCTGTTATTATGAAAAGCATCATCATTTTAATAATTTCCGCGCAGTACCGCTTTTTTCTGGATGTTTTTTTAATAATTTTTCTGACCGTTTTTTACAGTACAATCTCAAAATCTTTAGCCTTAAAAATCTCTGCGGTCTCATCATTTTTAATACTGATTTTTTTCTGCTTTCCGAAAATGATCTCATCAGCCATTCCAAGTTACCGGATGTCAGAATTCATGGGTAAATTTGAAATCAAACAGCTCATAAAACCCTCAAAATACTCTTATAAAGCTTATCAGACTTTCAAAGTTGGCAATCTCACTTTTCATGTTTCCAAAAATTATCCTTTCAATTTCGATACGCCTTTACCGGCAATTTCTGAAGGCTATCTTTTTGATTATCAGAGAACAGAAATTTTTCCGCAAATGATTGATCCAAACGATATTTCCAGAGGTTTTGTTTCAAAGAAAATGACTTCTGCAGAAATAAGACAGCTTGATGAAGTTATCATAATATTAAAATCGACCGCACGACCGTAACGACAGTTTTTATTATCTGAAGAAAAAGGGTAAATTTGTGTTATGTTCAACCAATTAGGAAATTTTCTTTCTCTTTCTACGTTTGGCGAAAGCCACGGAATTGCTTACGGTGGCATTATCACCAATTTTCCTGCAGGAATTGAGATTGATTTTGAGACGATTCAGCTCGAGCTCGACCGCAGAAAACCCGGACAGTCAGCCATCGTAACGCAGAGAAAAGAAAGCGATACCGTACAGTTTCTTTCCGGAATTTTTGAAGGAAAAACGACAGGAACGCCGATTGGTTTTCAGATTATCAATGAAAATCAGAAATCAAAAGATTACGCACATATCGCCGATTCTTACCGGCCAAGCCACGCAGATTTTACCTACGACAAAAAATTCGGCATCCGTGATTACCGTGGTGGCGGAAAATCTTCTGCCCGCGAAACCGTAAACTGGGTTGTTGCCGGCGCATTGGCGAAACAGCTTATTCCAAAAATTGAGATCAATGCATATGTTTCTTCTGTGGGAGAAATTTTCTGTGAAAAACCCTATCAGGTGCTTGATTTTTCTCAGACAGAGAGCAATGCCGTCCGTTGTCCGGATGTAGAAACTGCTGAGAAAATGATTGCGAAAATTAAAGAAATTAAAAAAGCTGGTGACACAATCGGCGGAACGATTACATGTGTGATAAAAAATGTTCCGGTGGGTATTGGCGAACCCGTTTTTTCTAAACTTCAGGCCGAACTGGCAAAAGCAATGTTAAACATTAATGCCTGCAAAGGTTTTGAATACGGAAGCGGATTTTGTGGCGCAAAAATGAAAGGAAGCGAGCACAATGATGCTTTTAACTATGATTTTTCGACAAAATCTAATCTTTCAGGTGGAATTCAGGGAGGAATTTCAAATGGGATGGATATTTATTTCCGCGTTGCTTTCAAACCGGTTGCAACGATTTTACAGCCACAAAAAAGCATTGACAGCAAAGGCAATGAAGTAGTGATGGAAGGCAAAGGCAGACACGATCCCTGCGTCGTTCCCAGAGCGGTGCCTATTGTAGAAAATCTCGCTGCGTTTGTGCTTGCCGATCTTTTTCTCATCAGTAAAACCAGAAATTCGGTGAATTTTTAGCCATCATTTTTAATTAAATCTAAATAAATCATGAAAGAATATTGGGACAAGGCGATCTCGTTTGATGAATATATTGGAACGGCGAAAAACCGGCTCGAGAATCCTAAAACCTTACAAGACACTGAATACAAGGCGTATTATGATCTCGGAATTCAGCGAATGGAGCGCACTTTGAAAAAACTGAATTTTGATGAGGTGCTTTTTGAAGTGCTTGATGATAAAAATTTTACGGGGAAGATTTTAATTATTTCTGAAACCTGGTGTGGTGATGCAAGTGCGACGGTTCCTGCAGTAGTACGCTTTTTTGAAGGTAAAAATGAAGTGAAAATTTTTCTGCGCGATTCTGATGAAAGTCTGATCGATCAGTTTCAGACAAACGGGACGCGCTCAATTCCAAAGATTTTAATTTTAGATGAAAACTTTGAAATAAATAACACCTGGGGACCGCGACCAAAATATGGTCACGAACTACTTTTAAAACACAAAGGTGACCCGGAAAATTATACGAAAGATATGTTTTACAACGAACTTCAGATTTACTATTCGAGAAACCGAGGTAAAGATGCAGTGGCAGAAATTTTAGATTTAATATGAAAAAAATAGTAACGTATATCGTCATTTTTGCAATTTTAGGTGTAATCTTATTAGTTCCTGGCGTGAGAAATTATCTGAAAGATGCATTCTTCCCGGTGGCAACGATTGAAAGTGCGGTGCATATAGCGCCCGAAGATTACGATGTCGATTTAAAAGGAATAAATACAGCAGACACCAATTTGAAAGCTTTCCGGAAAAAGCCTGTTTTCCTGAATTTCTGGGGAACCTGGTGTCCGCCGTGCCGCAAAGAATGGCCGTCGATTCAGAAATTATATGAAGGCAGAAAAGAAAATGTTGATTTTGTACTGATCGCAATGAAGGATGACGAAGCTAAAATCCGTGAGTTTTTAAAAGAAAACAAGTATACCGCACCGGTTTACATTGCCGAAAGTCCAATCTCTGAAAAAATACTTCCGAAGGTTTTTCCGACAACATTTTTGCTTGACCAACATGGGAGAATCCTGATGAAAGAAGATGCCGCAACCGACTGGAACACTGAGTCTATTCATCAGTTTTTAGACAATATCATAAAATAGATTAACATATAATTCCCTTTTGTTGGTACAGATTTTGAGTCATTTAACAGATAAATTATCTGAAAACCAATCCAAATATGAAGTATTCAAAAATAGATTTAGCCAAGAAAGCCATTGCGCATAAGGGTTTTGTACAGAAAATTCCGGATATTTTCAGAATGGTGAGAATGTGGAAAAACGGCTCGTATCCGATGCGTTCTATCGATATGATATTACCGCTCTTGGGTCTTCTATATGTGATTTCACCAATCGATCTACTTCCTGAAGTGGCAATTCCGGTGCTTGGGGTGATGGATGATCTGGCGGTTTTGTCGCTAACGATTCCAAAACTTTTACGTGAAGTTGATAAATTCCTTCTTTGGGAAGCCGAAAAGAACGGTAGCAAAACCATTGAAGCAGAAATTCTTTAAAAAAAGATGCCATCTTGATATTCGAGATGGCTTTTTTCGTTTACAAATCCTCATCTAATCAAAATCTTCGATTTACAGCTTGCCGAAAATCCTTAAATTTGCAGTCATCTAATAATACATCATGGAAAGTAAAAAAGAATTCTTTTTGGAATGCTACAAGCTGGGAATCATCAAATTTGGAAGATTTACATTAAAAAGCGGTATCGAAAGTCCGTTTTATGTAGATTTAAGACCGTTGGCTTCTGACCCGAAAATCCTGAAAAATCTGGCCAATTATCTGTTGGAAATGCTTCCTTTAGATAATTTTGACCTGATTTGTGGAGTTCCTTACGCAGCACTTCCGATGGCGACCGCGATGTCTCTTGAAAGCTATATTCCGTTGATTATTAAAAGAAAGGAGGCCAAAGATTACGGTACCAAAAAGATGATTGAAGGCATATACCAGAAAGGGCAAAACTGCCTTTTGGTGGAAGATGTGATCACTTCGGGTAAATCGCTGATCGAAACTATTGCTGAAATAGAACAGGAAGATCTGAAAGTTGCCGACATCGTCGTTGTTTTAGACAGGGAACAGGGCGGGAAACAGCTTTTAGAAAGCAAAGGTTACCGTGTTCATACGCTTTTCAATATTTCTGAAGTTTGTTCGATTTTAAAAGAAAAAGGTGAACTTGCAGATGACGAAGTGATGAGAATTCAGGATTTTCTGAAAGGGAATCATATTCAGTTTGAAGAAAAGACCAGACTTTCTTACGGTCAGAAACTGGAGCAGGCGCAGCATTCGGTCTCAAAAAAATTATTGGAACTGGCTTTGGCCAAAGAATCAAATCTAATCGCATCCGCGGATGTGACGAGCACCGAGGAACTTTTAGATTTCGCCGAAAAAGTGGGTCCGCACATTATCGCTTTAAAAACGCACATCGATATTATTTCAGATTTTGAATACGAAAAAACCATTCTCCCTTTAAAGGAAATTGCCTCACGTCACCGTTTTTTATTAATGGAAGACCGTAAGTTTGCCGATATTGGAAATACACAGGAACTTCAGTTTAAAAGTGGCGTTTTCAGAATTACCGACTGGGCAGATTTTGTTACTTCACAGGTAATTGGTGGTTTCGAATCGCTCGACTGCTTCAGAAATGTGGGCGTTGTCGCAATCATTGGTATGTCGTCAAAAGGTACATTAACGACAAGCAGCTATCGTGAGGAAGCTTTAAAAGTTGCGCTTTCGCATCCAAATGTTATCGGCGGTGTTTCCCAAAATCCCTTGCCGGAAGAAATTTTACTATTCACTCCGGGCGTTAATCTTGCAGACTCCGGTGACGGAAAAGGTCAGCAGTATAACACGCCGGAACACGTTTTCAGTATGTTGCACAGCGATTTCATCATCGTTGGCCGCGGAATTTACAAGGCTGAAAATCCAACAGAAGCGGCTGCCACTTATAAAAATGCTGGTTGGGGCGCATATTTGAATTCTCTTGAAAAAAAATAAAAAATCCGATTCTGAAAAAGCCGTGCTTATTTGCCTGAAATTTGATACTTTAGTTTCCTGTTGAAAAATTTTATCAATTTTCTGTTTATTTGCTGTGGGATCACTTTGATTTCTGCACAGAAAGACAGTATTTACATTCAGGCAAAACTTAGCGAAGACAAAAAAACGCTTTCGGTAACGCAGCAGATTGTTTATCACAACCGATCGCAAACTGATCTTGACAGTCTGAAACTTCTGAACTGGGTTGCGGCGTACAGCAAACGGAGAACGGCGCTTGTCGAACGCAAACTTGAAGACCGGAACAACAGTCTTTATTTTGCGAAACCAGAAGAGACCGGCAAAATTCTGATTTTACAGTCAGATTCTGACCGTTTTTCTATTACTCAGGAAGATTTATCTAAAGAAAATATTTTCATAAAACTTCAGCAGCCTTTAAAATCTGGTGAAGTTTTACGGTTTAGTTTAAAATATACTTTGCAGCTTCCCGACAGGAAATTTACCGGTTACGGAACGGGTGAATCGCTGGTTAATCTTAAATATTTCTTCATAGTTCCTGATCATTTTGATCCTGAAAACCGAATTCCGAGAAGCTATAAAGACACGGAAGAATCAGTCAATTTCAATACGTTCTGGAATATTAAATTGGATATTCCGGCAACTTTTTTTGCGCACAGCAACCTTCAGAAAATTTCAGAGAAAGAATTTACCGGTTCATCGGATGTCGATCCCGAATTTGTAATTGCTCCCAACACCTTCCCTTCTATTGAAATTCTTGATCCTGAAATTGCCACGCAAATAAAATTTGGATATAAACTCACGCCGCAGGAAATTCAGAATCTTGAGTTTTTTCTTCCGCTTCAGCTTAAATTTTTAAAAGACAGAATCGGGAAAATTCCGCCGAGTATTTTTATCTCTGAGAAGTTTCGCGCGAAAGAAGATTTTTTTGGGAACAACGATATCAGCTTCTGGAAATTCCGTTTTAAATTATTTACAGATGCTGAAAAAACCGATCAGGATTATTTCGGAATTGTGGCAAAAAAGATTCTTGACAACATCATCATCGCTGATAAAGAAGAATATCACTGGTTTAAAAACGGTCTGAAATCGTATCTCGAAATTCAGTATTTAACCAAATTTTACAGCAACGCCAAACTCCTCGGAAATTTAAACGAAACAAAAATTCTGGGCATAAAACCCGTAAAACTGTTTCATGTTTCTGATGTAAAACTGCTCGACCGCTACGGTTTGGCGTATCAGTACATCATGTCTCAAAACCTCGATCAGAAAATTGGTGAACCGTTTTCAGCATTGAGTAATTTTAATGATATGGCAATCAGCAGCTTCGAAACCGGAAGTCTTTTCGCATTTTCTGCTGATAAAATGGGTGAGGATAATTTTGAAGCGATTTTAAAAAATTATATTTCAGAAAACAGTCAGCAGGCGACAAATCCCAATGATTTTCTGCAAAAACTTGCAGCAAAAGATACTTCTGTAAAATATCTGAACGGTTATTTTAATCAGAAAAACCGAACGAATTTTAAGCTTAAAAAATTTAAACCAAAAAATGATTCTTTAGAAATAAGAATCGCAAAAAACACAGACGAAAATATTCCTGTGAAGCTGGAAACGCAGACCAGAAGCGGAGAAAAGAAATCTGTCTGGATCGAAACCGAAGAAAATCAGCGTGTGACAACGGTGGATCTTCCGGCTGAAAATATTTACAAAATCGTCATCAATAATGATTTTATTTTTCCTGAAGCGAATTTCCGTGACAATTATCTGTACACGAAAGGTCTGTTTTCAAACTCGAAAAAAATCAAGTTTAAATTCATCAAAGACGTTCCGAATCCTGAGTTTAATGAGATTTATCTGAATCCGCGCGTGAGATTTACCAACACGTACGACAAGTTTCTGATTGGGATGAATTTCAAAAACCAGTCGCTTTTTGACCAGAAATTCCTCTACTCTATCACGCCGTCTTACAGTACCGGGACCGGAAAATTAACCGGATCTGGCGCCGTTGCGTATACATTTTTGCCGGCTGAAAGCATTATTCAGAGTCTGACGTTTGGTGTTTCCGGATCCTATTTCCACTACGATTTTGATCTTTCATACCGGAAAGCGTCTTTGTACAGCAGCATTGGTTTCAGAAAGGATCCGCGAAGTACGGTGAGCCGCGGCGCGAGCATTTCTTACAATTATTTTGAACGTGAACTCAGCCCTGAAATGGTTGCCAAACGCGATTACGGAAAATATAATCTCTGGACAATCGGTTACGGATATACCGACAACAAAATGATTCATGAGAAAAGCTTCAGCATCAGTACGCAGGGAATGGAAGATTATAATAAAATCACGTCTGAGGCCTTCTACCGCTGGGAATTTGCGCCAAGACAAAAGCTGAGTTTAAGACTTTTTGCAGGCTATTTTATCAGAAATGAGACACGGAACAACACTTTCGATTACGGAATTTCGCGTGTTTCCGATTACTCTTTTTCGTATAATCTATTAGGACAGAGTGCGACGGGCGGTATTCTTTCTCAGCAGTTTGTTTTAGCTGACGGCGGTTTCAAATCATTTATTCCGGGAAGTGTAAATAAATGGATTACGTCTTTCAATGTCGACAGCAGCGTCTGGAAAATTTTCCATGTGTATGCAGATGCGGGAGTATATCAGAATAAAAATACAGATGTGAAGTTCATCTGGGACAGCGGCGTGAAAGTACGTTTGATTCCTGATTTTCTTGAGATTTTTCTTCCGGTGCAGTCGTCTTTAGGCTTCGAACCTGGTTTTAAAGATTACGGAAAAAGAATCCGTTATACTCTGATTCTTAATCTGGGAACGATCATTAACGCTGCCAGACGAGGCTGGTACTAACAAATAAAAGCTGCCCGAAGACAGCTTTTATTTTTTGAAAGCATTCAATATTAATCTTTCATTATTTTCTGAGAAACTAAAGTATTGTTTACGGTTGCATTCACGATATAATTTCCTTTTGGAAGATCTGAAACATTGATATTCTGATTTTCTTTTACCGAGAAGGTCTTCACAATCTGTCCGTTCATATTAAAGATTTTCACTTTGTCAGCTGTTTGCCCAAACAAAATTTCTCCGTTTTTCACCAAAGTATTTTTCACGAAAATGCTTTTGGTTTTTTGAGCATCATTTACAGCAAGCACTGCATTGCCGGTTTTGATTTCAATATTATCGATAAATGCGCGAAGAGATGAAGCTGGCGTTTCGAAAGTCACCGTTGAACCCGCTGTTCCGCCTGTAAAAGTCACCGTTTTAGTTTCAGGCATTCCTGCCATTACCGCGCTGTAAGAAACCGTTTGATCTGCTTTTCCGGTTACTTTTACCAAAATTGTTCCTGCGTTACTCCAGCCTTTTACGTCGAAAGTGATGGTTACATTTCCACCGTTTGATGATAGGTCTAAAGTTTTGGATGTCATTGATCCGATTACAGAACCAGTTCCCAATTTTGCCATTCCTCCTGCACTGTACACCTTAGTTCCCTGCGGAAAATTTGCTGTTGGCGTAATAGAAGCACCTGTTGTATAAATATCGGTCACATCCGGCGCACCTACTCCTGAATTGGATGTGTTTCCTCCGGCTGTAAACGTCGAAAAATTTTCAGACAACACCACTGTTTGTTGCGCCTGAAAGGCTGCAGTAAAAGACACAAAACTTAAGACAGTAAAAAATTTCTTCATGATAATTTTAATATTGATAATTACAGGCCCAAAATTACCCGCATTTTTTAAGATTACACAATAATAAAGTTAATTTATTGTTAATAATACTAATCTCAAAAGCGTACTCATTTTTTAGCTACTTTTACCAATTATTTTCAACAACCATTGAGGAATTTCCGGCTTATTTTCTTGTTCCTTTTCATGAGCTTCTTTCTCGGTAAGGCTCAGATTTTCTCGTGGAAGAACCCGAATATCCCGAACGACAGCATTAGGAAAGACAGCATTTTAGCTTTAAAACTGGAACGAGATCTTTTTGCTAAAGACACAATGGATTTCATAAAAACCAGCAATAGAATCATTATTGATGAAGCAGTTTTGGCAAGAAATGACAAGAAGAGATTTCTGGGAGAACTTAATTCCAAAGGTTCTATTATCCGTGGAATTACTTTTGGAAATAATCAGGGACAGTCGGTTCAAAGCTCGATGGATCTGCAGATTTCCGGCCGGCTTTCAAACGATGTAACGTTGCTGGCGAGTATTTCAGATCACAATCTACCGATACAGGCCGACGGTTATACGCAGACTTTGGAAGAGTTTGACAAGATTTACATTCAGCTTAATATTAAAGATAAATCGATTCTGCGCGCCGGCCATCTCGATCTGGTCGATGACAAAAATTATTTTGCCAAATATCAGCGGCGAAGTATGGGAATTCAGTTTCAGACGCAGTTTGGGCAGGAGAATAAAACATTTGCAGATATTTCTATGGGCGTGGCGCGAAGCGAATTTCACAGAATCCGTTTTCAGGGTGTGGAAGGAAATCAAGGTCCGTATCGTCTTACCGGGAAAAACGGCGAACAGTTTATTACCCTTATTTCAGGTTCTGAGCAGGTTTTTATCGACGGAATTTTAATGAAACGTGGCGAAAACCAAGATTATATTATTAACTACAATACCGGCGAAGTGACTTTCACGAGTTTCCGGCCGATTTTTCAGCAGAATTTTATCACGATTTCTTTTAATTACACCAACAGAAATTATTCTCGGTATCTGTTTACAGGAAAGCTTCAGCACCAACGGGAAAAATTCAGAATAGCCTTAAACTGGTTTCTTGAAAATGACAATAAAAATGCTCCGCTTGCCTTAAATCTTTCCAAAGAAGATGAGCAGATTCTGGCTAATGCCGGAAACGACACAAACTTAATGTACGCGCCGTCCGCCGTCATTTCTGAGTATGATGTTAACAAAATTCTGTATCGTCTTGTACAGGATCCTAACGGAAATTATTACGAGCTTTCGAATGATGTTAATGTCACACTTTATCAGGTTTCGTTTACCTATTTTGGAGCCAACCTGGGCGACTACCGCTTAAAGCAAACCACAAATAACGGCCGCGTTTTCGAATATGTCGGTCAGAATGCCGGCGATTACCGCGCTGTACGAAAACTCCCGTCACCACAAAAAGCGCAGGTTTATACGGTAAATTCTGAATATCTTTTGAAAGACGGAAAAATCGGTGCCGATGTCTCGCTCAGCAATTACGATATCAATCTGTTTTCGTCAAAAGATGCCGCGCAGAATCTCGGTTATGCCGCAAGAATTTTTGGTAATAAAACTTTTGAAAAAAACAATTGGCGAGGAACACCAAGCTTTGAATATCAGTATATTGACCGCCAGTTTCATATTCTTGACCGTATTAATGATGTTGAATTTTCGAGGGATTTCAATCTTGCGCAGGAATTTAGCGGGAGAACTCAAAACCGTATAATATTCAGTTTTCTGAACCGATGGAAAAATAAATCTGCACTTAATTACCGTTTAAATTATTTGGAAGAGCAGGATTCTTACAAAGGAATAAAAAACGATCTCGATTTTGGCTGGATTGCAGGAAGATATTTCACGAAAGGAAGTCTGTCTTACCTCAGCACCAATTCGACGCTTCAAAACACCAAGTTCATCCGAGGCGGAGTTTCAAGCGAGTTTACCGGAAATAAGGGCAGCTGGGCCGTCGGCGGAAGTATGGAGCACAACGAGAAAAAATTCAACGAGACGCAACAGCTTGATGTGACGAGTTTCAGCTGGCGCGAAATTTTTGTTCAGAAAAAAATCGGCGACAGTACGCGCACGAAACTTTTAGCCAAAATGTATCTTCGCGACAACGATTCCGTGCGTGACAACCGTTTGCAAAATATGAACCGAATTTTAGGTTTTATGGCAGAAAGTCAGATCATTAAAACAGAAAAAACGACGTTGAATGCTTTACTTCATTACCGGAAATTTTATTATGCTGACGCAACGGTAGATCAAAGCCAAAACAGAGATTTTGTCGTTGGAAATTTACTCTACAATCAGCAGCTTTTCAAAAACGGGATGCGTCTGCAGGCGTTTTATGAGCTTGGAAACGGCCAGGAAGCACAGCGTGAATTTCAATATGTGAAAGTGACCGATGGCCAAGGCGTTTACAAATGGACAGATTATAACGGCGACGGCGTGCAGCAACTTGATGAATTTGAGATTGCAGAATACAGCGATTTGGCGAAATACATCCGGATTTACACAAATTCTGTGCGCTATATTCCTTCCAATAAAAACAAACTTCAGCTGGCACTTTTTGTGAATCCTTCGGTGATTTTAAATTCTGAAAATGAGTTTCTGAAACGCTGGAATTTTAATATCTCGTTGAATTCTCAGAATTCTTTTTACAAACGCGAAAGAGTTCTGGTTTTAAATCCTTTTGAAAAAGGCAGTGACCAAATCCTGAAAAACCAGAATATTCTTGCTGCAGTGCAGTTTAATCCGACTGAAAAAAGCGGCTGGAATGGCAATTACCGTTTTATCGCGAATGATAATTTGGTGAATGCCAATTTCAGTAATGAGATTCGTGAGCAGACGTCGCATTTTTTGAATCTTGGATATTGGTTTAATAAAGAATTTCGTGTCGACTGGGAAAATTCGGTGCATGATCTTCAGAATTCTTCGCAGCTTTTCTCAACGCGCGATTACCGTTTAAATAATTTTGAAACAAAACCAAAAGCAACGTACCGTTTCACAGACGCTATTCAGGCTGAATTTTCTTCTGCTTACCGTGAAAAGCAAAGACTCGATGGTGAAGAACTTCTGAAGGCTTTCGACATCACGGGAACTTTGCAGTGGGAACGCAAGAAAACTTCCATACGCGCCAATTTTTCTTTTATTAATAATGATTTTACCGGAAACAGTTTCAGCATCGTCGGAAACCAGATGCTCGACGGTTTGAAACCGGGAAAAAATCAGGTTTGGAGTGTTTTCATTCAGCAGGCTTTGAATTCCTTTCTTCAGCTCAATTTAAATTACGAAGGGAGAAATTCTGGCGACCGCACCATTCACATCGGAAGTATGCAGGTGAAAGCGAGTTTTTAATGCTTATTAATTTAATTCTTAATAATCGCAAGATTAATTTAAAGCTATTTTTGTAAAATCTACTTTGATATTTTTTCATTTTTCAGCGTTTAGCGATCCTGTAATTTATTATTAACTTTGCACCATGGTAAAAATTGGCAATATCGAACTGCCCGAGTTTCCGCTGCTGCTGGCACCGATGGAAGATGTGAGCGACCCACCGTACAGAAGGCTTTGCAAAATGCATGGCGCAGATATGATGTATTCTGAATTTATTTCGTCTGAAGGCTTGATTCGCGATGCGATGAAAAGCAGAAAAAAACTGGATATTTTCGATTACGAAAGACCCGTCGGAATTCAGATTTTTGGTGGTGACGAAGAGGCAATGGCGATGTCTGCAAGAATTGTGGAAACTGTAAATCCTGATTTGGTTGATATTAATTTTGGCTGTCCTGTAAAAAAAGTGGTCTGCAAAGGCGCTGGTGCAGGAGTTTTAAAGGATATTGATCTTATGGTACGTCTGACGAAAGCTGTTGTAAGTTCTACAAGCCTTCCAGTAACCGTAAAAACCCGTTTAGGTTGGGACAGTCATTCGATAAACATCGACGAAGTGGCAGAACGCCTGCAGGAAACTGGTATTAAAGCATTGACTATTCATGCAAGAACGCGCGCACAAATGTATAAAGGCGAAGCTGACTGGGAACATATTTCAAGAATCAAGCAAAACCCAAATATTGAGATTCCTATTTTTGGAAATGGTGATATTGATTCTCCTGAAAAAGCTTTACAATACAAAAACAAATACGCATGCGACGGTATTATGATTGGCCGTGCAGCGATAGGTTACCCATGGATTTTTAATGAAATCAAACATTTCTTTGCCACCGGAGAACATTTGGATTCGCCTACCATTTCAGACCGTCTCTTAGCAGTTCGTCAGCATGCAGAATGGAGCGCAGAATGGAAAGGTGAAAAATTGGGACTGATCGAAATGCGCCAGCATTACAGCAATTATTTTCGTGGAGTGCCGCATTTTAAAGATTTCAGACGGAAGTTTCTCGAAGTTTATTCGTTGGCTGAGATGGATGAAGTGATAAAAGAAACTCAGATTTTCTATGAGGAATATCAGACACCGGTTTAAATCATGATAAACTGGATATCTGCTTTTACACAGTTTTTAAAACACAACCCATCAGAATCTGATGGGTTTATTTATTCTGCTTTATGTAGAAAAGAAACTATTTTTTAATATCCGTTTTCACTTCTTGGTATGTTTTTTCTATAGCTTTCGCTCCCTTTTGAGCGGTTTTTTCTGTCCATTTCACTCCGTTTTTCACTCCCTTTTCAGTTGCTTTTGCTCCTTTTTTAGCGGTTTCACCTGTCCATTCCGCTCCTTTCTGCACACCTTTTTTTGTTGCAACCGCTCCTTTTTTAGCCACATTTCCTACGACTTTAGCATCCTGCTTCACCGCTTCTTTTACCGTTTGCTTCTCCTGAGCACCGACTGATATTGTGATCAGTACAACAGCAAACATTGTAATTATTTTTTTCATTGTCTTTAAAATTTAAACTAAATTACTTTTTATTTTATTTAAAATTCTTTTTCTAGCAATTCTTGTGATGTATCAGATTGTTCAAAAATTAATCATTGGTCTAATAAAGTAATCGAGAAATATAAATGGCAAACCCACCAAAGTTTGATGGGTTTTGTCATTTTAATATGTCGCAGAAGAATCTTTATCAGAGATTAAAGATAAGGCGGAGGAAGTTCCTATTCTCTTTACACCGAGATCAATCATTTTTTCGGCATCATCGGGAGTTCGTACTCCGCCTGCGGCTTTTACAGGTATCTTACCGGCGTTATCGAGCATTATTTTGATGCCTTCAAAAGTGGCTCCGTTTGGCTTTCCATTTTCTGTTTCATAAAAGCCGGTAGAGGATTTCACAAAAATATTTTCTTCCTTTCCTGCGAAAAACTGCGTTGCCCAACCGGAAATTTTAGAAGTAAGTTCGGCAATTTGAGTATTGTTCAAAGCTGCGATTTCGATAATCCACTTTGCAATTTTTTTATTTTGAAGGCAAAGTTCTGTGCATTGCTGAAACTCGTTTTCTATGTAGGAAATATTTCCTTTAAGATATTCATGATAGTTAATCACAAAATCAAGCTCGTCGGCACCAGCTTCAATGGCATTCTTTGCTTCGGCGAGTTTTTCCTCAACCGATCCATAACCTTCGTGAAAACCAATCACCGTTCCGATGACTACTTTTCTCCCTTTTTCATTTAAATATTTTTTAACATCTGAAACAAACTCAGGGCGAATCATCACGGCAAAGATCTTGTGCAAAACCGCTTCATCAATAAGATTCTTCACTTTTTGCCAGGTTTCTTCCTGCGAAAGCCCGGATTGAGCCGATGTTTTTAAATAAGTTGAATCTAAATACGCTGCAATATCCTTCATACTTACACTTTTAGCTGACGCAGGATTTTTTGGTCTAACGAAATAAATGTTTCCGTTTTTTCAATCGCTTTAATGTGCTGAATTTTCGTCAAAACATCCAGCAAATGCTCATTGTCCCGGCAGATCACTTTTATAAAAAGCGAATGATTTCCTGTAGTGTAATGGGCTTCAACTACTTCATTTACATCCTGCAAAAGCTCAATAACTTCATTATAATAGCTCGGCTGAACCAGAGAGACACTTACAAAAGCAACTACTTTGTAACCAATTTTTCGGGGATTTAAAATGGAAATAGTACTTTCAATAACTTCAGCATTCTCAAGTTTTTTGATTCGCTGATGAACGGCAGTCGTGGAAATGCCCACTTTTGTGGCGATATGCGCTAAAGACGTCTTAGAGTTATCGACCAGCATGTAAATAATCTCACGGTCGATCGCGTCTAGGTGATAGGCAGAATCTTGTAAATTTTTACCAGGCATAGTTTTTTAGTTTTATGGTTTATTAATAGTTCAGCGGTCTTTCGGAAGATTGTCAAGTAAGACAAAAACCGGAAAATGGTCGCTAAATCCTCCTAAGTATCGGGTTCCGGCGTAGGTGCGGAACGGGCGGCCAGAATAGGCTCCGGCAGTAATAGTCATCTGGTGAGGCTTGAAAATTCCTGCATCATGAAACTGCAGGCCCTCACGGTTATGGAAAAAGTTCTGTGATAAAATAATTTGATCAAATAGTAAACCATTTTTGTGATGATAGGCAGAAAATTGACTATCTGCATACATTTCAGCAAATGGATTTGTCATTAAATTTTGCTTATTTTCATTTGACAGAAAACTGCGAAGCTTCTCGTCATCAGGGTTTTCATTAAAATCACCACAGACCAAAACTTTCGCATTTTCGTTTTTAATCAAATCAGAAATCCTGTTTTTAATTTCATTTAAAATAAAAGCACGCTTCGGAAGATTGATATCTTTTTCTCTTTTTGAAGGTAAATGGAGAACGAAAACATGAATAATTTCTTCGTTTACAGAGAGTTTACAATACAAAACGTCGCGCGTCGTATCAAAAGGTTCTTTGGATTCATAATCTTTCTCAAAGAAAAAAGTAATGGGTTCAGAGTGTAGAAGTTCGACTTTCCGCTTGTCGTAAAGGAGCGCGACATCAATTTTTCTTTCGTCGAGAGAATCAAAATGGGCAATTCCAAATTCAGAATCAAACGGTGGAAGTTTGATTAAATCTTCCAGCGTCTGTCTTCCCGAAATCTCAGAAAGTCCGATGAATAAAGGCAGAATATTACTCTCTTCTTTCATCAGCCGGAATGCTCCGGAAATTTTATGAAGTTTGTTTTGATACCGACGCTCATCCCAGTTGTGAAGCCCGGAAACAGTTGGATCAAATTTATGAACCGGTTTCTTATCAGGGACAAAAAAATTTTCTACGTTGTAAAATACAGCCAACTCCATTATAATCTTTATAATTCCATCTTTAAGTTATGAAAGATCATCAAAAAACTCACCAATCAGCAGATTTTTCACAGCAGATCAGGACGCTTTTCTTCAGTAATTCTCACGGCTTCATCGTGTCGCCAGTCTTCAATTTTTTTAAAATTTCCACTCAGTAAAATCTTCGGAACTTCCAGACCTTTATAAATTTCAGGCCTCGTGTAAATTGGCGGTGACAGCAAGTCATCCTGAAAACTGTCGGTAAGTGCACTCTGCTCGTCATTCAAAACTCCGGGAAGCAGACGGATGACTGAGTCTGCCAATACACAAGCTGCAAGCTCGCCGCCAGTCAGAACAAAATCACCGATCGAAATTTCTTTGGTGATATGCAGATCGCGAACGCGCTGATCGATTCCTTTATAATGTCCGCAAAGAAAAAGAAGATTTTTTTTGATAGACAGTGTGTTGGCGATCTTCTGGTTCAAAGTTTCACCATCGGGTGTCAGATAGATAATTTCGTCGTAATCGCGCTGAGATTTTAATTCAGAAATGCATTTGTCAATAGGTTCAATCATCATTACCATTCCGGCACCGCCGCCATAAGGCTCGTCATCGATCTGCCTTTGCTTATTTACCGACCAGTTTCTCAGCTGATGAAAATGCACTTCTACGAGACCTTTGTCAGCAGCACGCTTCAGGATAGACGCCTGAAAAGGACTTTCCATGAGTTCCGGAAGCACACTTATTATATCAATTCTCATTGTTCCGTATTGTTTTTTACATTCGGCGAAATAATCAGTCGCAGTGACGAATCTTTATTGAAATAGCTCCACATCCAGTTGAAGAAGATGGCAAGCTTGTTTCGCACGCTCAAAATAAGCATTAAATGTAAAAACATCCAAAAATACCAGGCAAAAAGTCCCTGAAATTTTATAAAAGGAAGATCCACGACCGCTCTGTGCTTCCCGATTGTCGCCATAGAACCCTGATCCTTATACTCATACTCTTCCCACGGCTCGCTTTTTTTTCTCAAAAAATTTTTGCCTAAATTTTTTGCCTGATGAATGGCCACATTTGCCACCTGAGGATGACCTTGCGGATACTTGGGCGTTTCCATGTAGGCAATATCACCGATCGCAAAAATATTATCGTAACCTTTGATTTTATTATGGCGGTCGACGATGTATCGGTTTCGTACGAGTTTTTCAGAAGGAAAACCTTCAATTACATTTCCGGTAACACCGGCTGCCCAGATTACATTATTGGAAGGAATCGTTTTTCCGCTTTTCAGATGAACTTTATCGCCGTCATATTCTGTAACTACTTCGCCGCTCATAAATCGTACACCGAGATCTTTCAGGTATTGTTCAGATTTATCCTGAGACTCGTGGCTCATTACTGCCAAAGGCTTTTCAGTCGAACTTACCAGAATAATCTCCAGCTGACTGAAATTCATATACGGATAATCTCGTGGCAGAATTTCTTTTTTCATTTCAGAAAATGCGCCTGCCAACTCAACGCCTGTCGGTCCGCTTCCGACAATTACAATATTCCAGTTGCCGTCGTCGCTGCGTCTTTTCTCTAAGATCAATTTTTCAAAAGTGAGCAAAACATGATTTCTGATACTGATGGCTTCCTGTGTGTTTTTCATTCCGAAAGCCTGTTTTTCGAGATCTTTATTGCCGAAAAAGTTGGTTTTGCAACCTGTTGCGATAATCAGTTTATCATATGTAAATTCGGCATCATCAGCGATGACTTTGTTTTGTTCGGGAATGATTTTCTGAACTTCTGTAAGCCTGAACTGCGTGTTTCTGGAGGCCTGAAATATTTTTCTGAACGGAAAAGATATGTTGGAAGGCTCAATTCGTCCGCAGGCAACCTGATAAAAAAGCGGCTGAAACATATGGTGATTCACCTTATCGAGCACAAGCACTTTTTTGTTTTTGTTGTTTAATGATTTTGCAAGCTGCAGACCGGCAAAACCTCCGCCGATGATGATGATCTTTTCACGAGTTTCCATGAGGTAAATTTAGTGTTAAAATATAGCATCTGAAAGCTTAAAAACTTAGTTTTGTAAACCGAATGAGCCAGAAAAGATACACCAAAAAAACTGCCACAAAAATCCGTAAAAACCGGCAGAAAAATTATTTCAACCGCAGAAAAATCATTCTGCTGTTACTTTTGGTTTCACTTCTCGGCACCGGCCTTTATCTACGTCAGAATATCAGCTATTATTACGCAATGTATTTTGACCGTTTTACGCACAAAAAACTGCAAAACAGCGAAACGGAAACACAGCGCATCCAGAAAATCATCAGCAACAATCTGGATAAAACCTACGGTTTTGATATTTCGCATTATCAGAATAAAAAAGATATTCAGTGGGACAGTTTGAGTATTGGCAACCGTACCATTCCGCTTCAGTTTGTGATTATGCGCGCTACAATGGGAAACCGAAGCGCCGACCGTCACTTCTCAGATTTCTGGGAACTCGCAAAAAAGCATAATCTCGTTCGCGGCGCTTATCATTTTTACCGTGCAGATGAAGATCCCATTATTCAGGCAAATAATTTTCTGGCGAATGTAAAGCTTGAAAGCGGCGATCTGCCGCCGGTTTTAGATATTGAAAAAATTCCCAGAAAAAAATCGACGGCGAAGCTAGTAGAAGACCTGAAAGTATGGTGCAAAATCGTGGAAGAAACCTACGGGAAGAAGCCGATTATCTACACTTATTATCATTATTACAAAGATTTTTTGCAGGGTGAATTCGACGATTATCCTCTTTGGCTGGCAAATTACAATGATGTTCCCGCGCCTTCGCCGGATACTGACTGGGATCTCTGGCAGTTTTCGGAGAAAGGAATCGTATACGGAATCAATACAAAAGTTGATCTGAATGTGTATAACGGAAGTTTTTGGTCTCTGAAAAACATGACGATTGACTGATTTCTATTTGAAAGGCTTCCGCTGAATCCATTCCGGTTGCGGATTGATCGCCGTGAAAATCTTTTTCATAAACGGATTTATCATCTGATTCTGATGTTTGATCAAACCAAAAATTTCTGAAGGTTCGGCGCCAACCGTCGATTTTATTTCTAAAGCTGTGCGCCCGAAAATTATTCTCGTAAAACGGTGATCAATCGAAAATTCTGTCATATCAAGCAGCATATTCATATACAGCTGCTTTTCCTTCTGAATGCTTTTTTCATAGCCAAGAAAATACGTGTCGACATCTTCGCCGTTAAGAATCACCGTGCAGAAACCAATGAGTTTTTCGTCTAAAAAATATCCAAAGACGACAAATTTATCTTGTAGCGATTTTTTAAGCTCGATAAAATGATTTTCATTCAAAAAGAAAGTATTGAACGGTGCATTTTCAGCGACGTTTTGATACAGAAGATTCATTCCGTTTTTATAACTTTCCAGCTGTTCTAAGTTCAGTTCTGATTTTTGAATTTCTACACTTTTCTTACGCGCCGTTTTTGCACGAAGCCGGTACTTTTTTGAAAAGTCATTCACATAATCATCAAAATTTTTCCAGCCAGGTTTTAAATTTAAAATCATATTCGGCTGCACAGAAAACCTGAAATAAGATTTAAAATCATCAGTATCAAACTTTTTCACAAAATCGCGGCTGTAATCTTTAAAGATAATTAAAGACGTTTTCGCATGATTTTTCTGAAGAAAAGTGGCGGCAGACTGTAATAATTTTAAAATATCTTCTGCTGAAATCTTATCAGAATCAAAATAAAACCCATTTTGTCCGGTGAGCATATTATTGCCGACGATCATAATACTCCGGCTGAATTTCTTTGCGCCCCAGTTTCGCAGATTGCAGGTCGTTTCATTTTTCTGAAAAGTTTTATGTTCCGAAAAATTTAAAAACTGAAAAAGTGCGCCACCGACAAGTTCATCATTAAACAAAAATCCGGCGTAAACGCAGTTCATATTTTCGGGTGCAGAATGATCCAAAGCTTGAAAATATGCCTGCGAAAGCATCACGTTGTTTTTGCCAACGATGTGGTCCCAGTTTTTGGGAAGCGCAGAAGCCGTTTTAAAAATGGTAAAGGTGTACGACATAAAAGATGAAACTCTCGCAGTTTTAAATAAAAACTCCGGAAACCGCGAGCCAAAGCTACGTTTAATAACGCATAACCCAGATTAATACCTTTAAAGCTTTTATAATTTCGTACTTTTGCGCCACAAAATTTGAATATCAATGAATTACGTTGCGGCAGAGAATCTTACTAAATCTTACGGAGTAAAAACGCTTTTTAAAAACATTAATTTTAATGTAAACGAAGGCGACAAAATAGCGATCGTGGCCAAAAACGGCAGCGGAAAATCGACGCTTCTGAAGATTTTGATGGGAAAAGAAATTGCTGACAGCGGAAATGTAATCATTAATAAAGATATTTCGGTGGTTTTGTTTGATCAGGAAATCGATTTTGAATCTGATCTTACGATTGAAGAATTTATGATGACGCTTGATTCTGCGCCAATTCGTGCTCTGAAAAATTATCATAAATCGCTGCTCTCAGATGATGCCGATTTTATGGAAATGGCTTTGGCCGAAATGGAAATCCATAAAGCCTGGGATCTTGAAAATGAGATGACGCAGATTCTTTCTCAACTGAAAATCACTGATCTTACCGCGAAAATGGGAAATCTTTCCGGCGGACAGATCAAACGTGTGGCTTTGGCAAAACTTCTTACCGAAACACGCGCCGAACATCGCCATACTTTATTGATTATGGATGAGCCGACCAACCACCTTGATGTGGATATGGTGGAATGGCTTGAAAATTATTTAAACAAAGCGAAAATCACGCTTCTTCTCGTGACGCACGACCGTTATTTTCTGGATGCAGTTTGCGGAATTATCTGGGAAATGGAAGATCAGAATCTTTATACGCACCAAGGCGCTTACGCAACGTATCTTGAGAATAAAATGATCCGTGAAGACAACATGAATTCGACGATCGATAAGGCGCAAAACCTTTACAGGAAAGAACTTGAGTGGATGCGCAGACAGCCAAAAGCGCGTACAACAAAGTCAAAATCGCGGCAGGATGACTTCTACGAAACCGAAAAAGTTGCCAAAACTGATACCCGTAAAGATTCTCTTGAGCTTGATTTTGAGATGAAACGTCTCGGCAATAAAATTCTGGAACTTAAAAATATTTCTAAAAGTTACGGTAACAAAGTTTTACTGAAAGACTTCAGTTACCAGTTTCAGAGAGGCGAAAAAGTAGGAATTGTAGGAAAAAACGGTGCGGGAAAATCGACACTTTTAAATATCATCCAGGATTTTGAGCCGAGAGATTCGGGCGAAATAGAAACCGGTGAAACCATTAAATTCGGTTATTTTGCGCAGAAAGGGCTTCAGTATAAAGAAGACGAACGCGTGATTGATTTTATTAAAGAAATTTCTGAAAACTTTCCGCTGGCAAATGGCAGAACGATTTCTGCATCGCAGTTTTTAAGACTTTTCTTATTTGATGATCAGACACAATATTCGCCGATTGCGAAACTTAGCGGTGGCGAAAAACGAAGGCTGCATCTGATGCATGTTCTGTATCAAAACCCCAATTTCCTGATTTTTGATGAGCCTACAAACGATCTTGATCTTCCCACCTTAACGGTTTTGGAGAATTTCTTACTGAATTTTCAGGGAAGTTTAATCATCGTTTCTCACGACCGTTATTTTATGGATCGTGTTGTGGATCACGTTCTTGCGTTTGAAGGAGAAGGGAAAATCAGGAATTTTACCGGAAATTTTTCAGAATACAGAGAGCATAAAAAATCTGAAGACGGAAATCTTAAACAGGAAGATAAAAAAGCAAAAAATACAGTAGAGAAAGCAGTTGAAAAACCTGTGGAAAAGCCTGTTGCAAAACCGGAAACTCCAAAGAAAAAACTCTCTTTTAAAGAACAGCGCGAATTGGAAACGATTGAAAAAGAAATTCCCAAACTTGAAGAAACACGCACGAAAATTCTTGAACAACTCAATAACGAAAGCGATTACGATAAAATCTCAAAACTGTCGGCAGAATTGGAAAGTCTTTCTGAAAAGCTTGAAAACCACGAGATGCGTTGGCTGGAACTTCAGGATTAGAAATAGAATTTAATTTAAATTAAAAAAAGCTGTTCCAATGACGGAACAGCTTTATTTATCTAAATCATCTCTTTTTTATCATCGCAAAAATACTGTAAAACAGGAAAGCGATTCCTAAAAGCAGAAATCCGTAGCGAAGATACATATTGTCATCGACAAGTGAAACGCCGATGATTACGAATAAAACGCCTAGAACGGTGAAGCTGGATGATCTTTTTTTCATGGGTTTGCATTAAATTATTTAATCGAAATCACATTCTGCTGCTGTGAACTATCCCGTGCAGCATCGATGATTTTCATATTTTCGACCACTTCATTTGCTGGCGACGGCAACGTGTCACCAAATACAATATGCTCGTAAATCTGCTGGTAATAATTCATGTAATTTCCCGGCAGACTTTCAGTTTTTAATTCTTCTTCCTGATTTTCTGCATTCGAATAATGCAGCAAACCGTCGGCATTTTTCAATGGTTTTACCCAATCTTTTCCGTATTCCGGGATGCTTCCTGCGCCCAATTCGTTTTCCTGATCGTCACTTCTTTCCTGCAAAAAGCTTCCGCGGTCGCCATGAATTTTATAAGCAAAAAATTCTTTTTTAGTGAAAACTGAAGATTTTAAACGCACACGGAGCTGATTCGGATAAAAAAGCAAAACTTCAAAATAATCATTTGCAAAGGCATCACCTTTCATCGAAAAAACATCAGCAAAAACTTTTTGCGGAACACCAAAAAGCTGCACCGCCTGATCGATCAGGTGCGAACCGAGATCGTGAAGTGCACCGGAACCGTCTTCCTGCGGATTTTCTTTATGATCTTTCCCGCTCGGCTCGGTACGGAATCTGTCAAAACGGATTTCTGCTTCTTTAATATTTCCTAAAACTTTTTCACTGAGAATCTTTTTCACCTGAAGATAATCGCGGTCGAATCTTCGGTTTTGATAAACGCTTACAAAAAGATTTTTTTCCTCAGCAAGCTTCACGATTTCTTCGGCTTCCTGCGCATTTACGGTAAAAGGCTTTTCAACCACCACGTTTTTTCCGGCTAGCAGAGCTTTTTTTACATATTCAAAATGAGTTTGCACCGGCGTATTGACGATGATAAGATCGATATCGTCAGCGGCCATCATTTCATCCACTGAACGGTAAATTGTGGCATCCGGATACAGTTTTTGAGATTCATTCTTTGTCCTCTCGACGATTGCCGCGAGAAAAAATCCGGGATGCTGACTGAGAAATGGCGCATGAAAAATTTTTCCGCTCATGCCAAACGCACAAAGTCCTGCTTTTACCAGTTGCATAGAATTTATTTTAAAACAAAGATATTTTATTTAAATCGAAGAAAAAATCGAAGTGACAGTATTTGATCAATAAAAATTAAATGACAAAAATCAGGATTATTGTTTTTAATCATTCTAAATCATATTAAAGTTTTATTTACTTTTGCGGTCTATTTAAAACTAATCTAAATAAAAATAACCATGAGAAGACAGGTTGCCAGCTTAGGATTTTTGGTCGTAACCATTTCTGCAACGGCGCAGATGCGTAATAATGCGGTAAACGATACGGTGAGAATTCAGGAGATTGAGGACGTTTATCTTCATAAAACCGGAAATCCCAATCAGGCGCGTACAACGACTGCAAAATCGAATCTTACGGTAATGGAAAATCCGCAGCCGATCTCCATTGTTACGCACGAAATTATCGAACAGCAACAGGCAAAACAACTGGCAGAAGTAATTCAAAACGTGAACGGAATGTACGTAACCTCATCGCGTGGAAACTCTCAGGACAGTTTTGGTGGCCGTGGTTTTATTCTCGGAAATGACAATTTATTTAAAAACGGTGCGCGCGTAAACAGCGGCGTCTTTCCGGAAGTTACAGGGCTTGAGCGCGTGGAAGTTTTGAAAGGTGCGAATGCGATGCTTTACGGAAACACAGCTGCGGGCGCTGTTGTCAACATGATTACAAAAAAACCGCGATTTAATTTTGGCGGAAATATTGGTTTCAACGCTGGAAGCTGGAATTCTTACAAACCTTTCGTTGATTTTTACGGTCCGCTGAGTGATAAAATTGCCTTCCGTGTGAATGGAACGTACGAGTATGCTGAGAGTTTCAGAGACATTGTGAATTCGCAGAAGTATTATTTTAATCCTTCTTTCCTGTTTAATTTAGGTAGAAACTCGCAGCTGATTGTTGAGGCAGATTACCTTAAAAACGATTTTACACCAGATTTTGGTCTTGGTGCTATCGAAAACCGCGACAAAAGTTATACACTGGAAACCGGTATCAAGAAAAATATTTTTCTTGGAACTGATTGGCAGTATCAGAATGTTCAGCAGGCGACCACAAACGTGACTTTTAATCATCAGATCAGTAAAAACTGGACGCTGAATACTGTAGCTTCTTATCAAAACTATACGAGAGATTATTATTCTACGGAACGTACAAACTGGGCATATCTTACTCAGCAAGGCGTTGACAAAAACCGGCTTGCGTGGGTAAGACCTTTAAATAAAAGCTACAATGAGCAAAATTACGGATCATTTCAGGCAAACATCAACGGAGAATTCAACACCGGAAAAATCAATCATAAAGTTTTAATTGGAGCTGATGCAGATTACGGTCAGTCGGATGCGTACACTTTTAACAATCCCAAAACCCTTGGCATTTTATATCTGGATGATCCTTCAACGTGGGTGACAAATACGCCGATGCCTGCTGCCGATGTAAAACTTACGAAAACCCGCACAGCAACGCGCCGTGTAGGAGTTTATACACAGGATTTTATAAGCCTCACGAAAGAGTTTAAAGTTTTGGCAGGATTGAGATGGTCATATATTGAAAACAGACCGACACTGAATACAACTTTCGCCACGGCGCAGACGGCTTACAGTAAAGTGACTGCAAATAATTCCAGCACTTCAGATCAGGCGCTTTCACCAAAAGTGGGTTTGGTATATATGCCTAATGCGAATTTATCGGTTTTCGCGACGTACACCAATTCGTTTGCAGCAAATACCGGCGTTGACGCGCGCGATTTATCCAGTGCGCTAAAGCCTTCCATCATTGATCAGTTTGAAATTGGAGCCAAGAAAAACATCTGGAACAATGCCGTTGCATTTAATGTTTCACTTTATCAGATTGTCAATAATAACTTTTATCAGACTGCGCTTGATGCTAAAGGAAATCCTTCCACAGATCCCAGAAATCCGAAAGATTTTGCCGGAAAACTCAGAAGCCGCGGTGTAGAAGTCGATGTAACGGGCAATCCGACGAGAAATATTTCTTTGATTGCCGGTTTCTCATATAATAATTCAGTGTATCTCGATACGCCTGCAGATTTTGGCTATGTTGAAAAACAGCGGCTGGTAAGAACTCCCGCAACGACCGCTAACTTCTCGGCTTTTTACATCTTTGATAAATTTGCGAAAGGTTTGCGGCTTGGTGCCATGGCTTATTTCATCGGCGACCGACTTGCAGGTTGGAACGATACCAAAACCGGGAGCAACAGTCTTGCCCAGAGAAATGGCGTCAGCAGAAGTTTTGCTTTGAAAGATTACACAACCATAGCGCTTTCTGCGGGATATGAATGGAAGAAGTTTTTAGTTCAGGCCAAAGTAGGAAACCTTTTGAATGTTGAAAATTTTACAGTTCACGAAAATTATTCTGTGAATCCTATAGTACCACGCAATTTTTATTTTACGGTTACCTACCGTCTTTAATTTTTCTTGATAATTGATTACTTAAAAAAGCTGATTTCGATCAGCTTTTTGTTTTTGGCATTGTTGCACAAATATTCCGGCAACCTGCATCAGGTGGTATCTGCATGCCTTTTTTATTTCAAATTCAAGCTTAAAAAAATATTAAAATGAAAGTTGTAAAAGCTACAAACACTCTCATACCAGCGGCTGGCACATTATTTGAATCTGCTCATTCATCAAAATAATAAATTAATTATTAAAAATTATAAATTATGAAAAAGTTCTTATTAACTGGGATTTTGGCAGCTGCCGGACTTACCGCTACTGCAAACGCACAAATTCAACAAGGTAACTGGATGGTTGGTAGCAGCATCGTTGCAAGTGACTTCGGTTTGAATACAAACGGTGGATACCAAATTGCTATTACGCCAAGAGCAGCTTACTTCGTACAGGATAACTGGGCAGTGGGTGGTTATGTAAATTTAGGTACAAATAAAGTGACTAAAGACAGCCCTACAACATTTACCTATGCAGTGGGAGCATTAAGCAGATATTATTTGTCTCCAAACGAAGCTGGAGTTGATAATTTATTAAATCATGGCCGATTTTTCTTTGAAGGAAATCTTGGTATAGGCGGACAATCTACAAAAGGTGGTTTGTCAACAAACGGTTTAGACTTCGGTGTAGGTCCTGGTTACTCATACTTCATTACTCCAAACATTGGTGTTGAAGGATTGCTTAAATATAACGGTGTAGCTGGTTTCGGTAACGAAGGCCTACAGTCTAGATTAAGCTTCAACGTAGGTTTTGCTATTTATCTGCCAACTTCCAAAGGTAAGCAGGTGGCAAACGAAATCGAAAGAGAAGTAAAATAATTAAAGCATTTTAAACAAATCAATAAGACCCGGAAAGTATTTTCCGGGTCTTATCTTTTTGAAATTAAAACTAAACTATATATATAAAAAAAACTAAATCATGTTCCTCACAAACATTATTGTTACTTCTAATAAGTCTACAAATTTAATAGACTTTTTCCGTATGGCAAAATATTTGTTTAAAAAATTCTTTAAATAAATGATGAAAGAAAAAAGCTTAGGATATTTTGATATCGTTTACCGAGTGTTGGGCAACTGGTATCTTAAATTTGCCCAGATCACGCCAAAACTGATTGTTGGTATCATTGTATTCACCCTTTTTGTACTGACCAGCAAATATCTTAGCAAAGGTTTTGTAAAAATTTTTCATAGACTTTTCCCTAAAAGCAAGAAAGAAAGTTCGCTCGTTACGACAGTCAGCATTTTCCGGTTTGTCATTCTTATTATGGGCGCTTTTATATCCCTTGAAATCATGGGATTCAGCGGATTTTTGTGGAAATTTATCGGGAGTCTCGGTGTCGCGGGTGTAATTGCAGGGGTTGCTCTAAAAGATCTGGTTTCCAGTATATTCTCGGGAATGCTTATTGGCATTGATAAAGCATTTAAAGTCGGTGATTACATTACGATAGGAAACCACTCCGGAACAGTACAGGATATCGGTTTTTTAACCACAAAACTCATTACCGACGATGGGAAAAAAGCATACATTCCAAATCAGATTATTTTCAGTGCACCGTTTTACAATATTACCGCTTCACCTCAGCGTCGTATCATTTTAGATTTTGAAATTCCCGCTGACGAAGATATCAGACTGGCACGGCACGGCGTAATGGAAGAAATAAAAAATATGGAGCACATCGACCGTATAGAAACCGTAGAAGTGATGCTCACAACTTTGAAACAGGGAACCTTCAATCTTCAGGCAAAATTCTGGATAAAAATTGGCACCAATATGCAGCTTGAAAAAAGTAGAGCTCTGATGAAAATAAAAATGCGCCTCGACTCTGATCAGATCAGAATGGTAACGCCTACAAGCATCAGTATTACAAACGGCGATCCCGGAAATTCAAATTCCATTTCACCGGATTTATTAAACAAATAAAAAAATAACCACTTCGGAATGAAGTGGTTATTTACTTTTATAAAAATTCAGCTTATGCTAAAACTTCTTTTACTTTGTTTGCAGCCTCTTCCAAAGTAATCGCTGAGTGAATTGGTAAACCAGCCTCGTCGATTAATTTTTTAGCTTCTACTGCGTTTGTACCCTGTAGTCTTACGATCAAAGGAACCGGAAGGCTTCCCATCGCATGATAAGCATCAACAACACCTTGTGCTACTCTGTCACAACGTACAATTCCACCAAAGATATTAATCAGAATTGCTTTTACGTTTGGATCTCTCAGGATAATTCCGAAAGCAGTCTGTACCCTTGCTGCATCTGCCGTACCTCCAACGTCCAGGAAGTTCGCCGGGCTACCACCAGATAATTTAATAATATCCATAGTTGCCATTGCAAGACCGGCACCGTTTACCATACAGGCAACATTTCCGTCAAGTTTCACGAAGTTCAGACCTGCTTCACCCGCTTCAACATCCATAGCATCCTCTTCTCTTGTGTCTCTTAATGCAGCAAGATCTTTGTGACGGAACAGAGAGTTACCGTCCAAAGTTACTTTTGCATCTACAGCAATAATTTTGTTATCTGAAGTTTTTAAAACCGGATTGATTTCGAAAAGAGAAGCATCAATTCCTATATACGCATTATATAAAGAAGTGATAAATTTTGTAAATTCTTTAAAAGCATTTCCTTCAAGACCAAGATTGAAAGCGATTTTTCTTGCTTGGAAACCCTGAAGACCCAAAGTCGCATCGATCAGTTCGTTGTGGATCAAATGAGGCGTCACTTCAGCAACGTGCTCGATGTCCATCCCACCTTCTGTAGAATATACGATTGTGTTTTTCCCCTGAGCTCTGTCAAGAAGGATAGATACATAAAATTCTTTCGTCTCAGTTTCCCCAGGATAATATACATCTTCTGCTACCAAAACAGAATGCACTTTTTTACCTTCAGCAGAAGTTTGCGGCGTAATCAGCTGCATGCCGATGATATTTTGAGCGTTTTCTTTCAGTTTATCCATATTCGGAGAAAACTTTACACCGCCACCTTTACCACGGCCACCTGCGTGAATTTGCGCTTTCACTACCCAAGCATTAGCGCCGGTTTCTGCCGTAAGTTTTTCGGCAGCAGCAACAGCTTCTTCCACATTGTTTGCCACGAAACCACGTTGGATCGCAACTCCGTACTTTGATAAAATCTCTTTAGATTGATACTCGTGAAGATTCATATATTTTTGTTATTTTAATTTAATTACCGAAGGTGTACAAATTTACTAAAAATGAACATAGTGGAAAAGAATTTCTTAACCTTTTCCCATCAGCGCCGACTCCTAATGATTCTTGTCAGGTTTAATAAAAATTTAATACCTCTGAATTGCAAAATTTAAACGGGGTACGTAATTTGTTACGATCTAAAAAAAACAATAAAAACCTACTTTTCTTATTCAAAAATCATAAGGTGAGAATCCTTCTAAACTTTTTTGGAATTAAATATCACACAAGTCTGATTTTTGAACAAAATATAACGATGGAAATTACACCGAAACAGCACGGCTACAATCTTTTCAAATATATTACAAAAGAGAAAAAAGACGTTACCAATATTTATTTTTATGCGATCCTTAGCGGACTTGTAAATCTGAGTGTTCCGCTTGGTATACAGTCAATTGTAAGTTTTGTGATGGGCGCGACAATGGCAACTTCGATCTACATTCTGATTGGATTTGTCGTTTTGGGAACCTGGCTTGTCGGACTTTTCAGACTGAAAGTGATGCAGATCATCGAAAAGATTCAGCAGAAAATTTTTGTTGAATTTTCTGTCGCCTTTGCCGAAAAACTTCCGAAAATTGACCTCAGCAAAACCAGAAAATATTATCTACCCGAACTCGTAAACCGGTTTTTTGATACACAAAACCTGCAAAAAGGAATTTCAAAAATACTTCTGGAAATTCCTACGGCAATTATCCAGATTTTGTTTGGCATTTTACTTTTATCCTTCTACCATCCGTGGTTTTTGGTTTTCGGTGCGGTGGTGATTATTATCGTCATTATCATTTTCAGATTTACGATGGACAGCGGTATACAGTCGAGCATGGAAGAGAGCGAGAAAAAATATACGGTGGCTTCCTGGCTTGAAGATATTGCGGCGTCGGTAAAAACGTTTAAAATAAATTCAAAAACAGAGGCACACGTCGCGGGTGTTGATGAGCGTGTTCTCGATTATCTGGGTTTCAGAACGCAGCATTTCCGTGTCCTGGTGATTCAGTACAAGACGATTATTACGTTTAAGGTAGTCATCACTTTAATCATGCTGATGATCGGAACGTACCTTTTAGTTAATCAGAAATTAAATATCGGAGCTTTTATTGCGACTGAAATTGTTGTTTTAAGCATCATGGCAGCGGTGGAAAAACTGATTATCAGCCTTGAAAGTTATTATGACGTCATCGCAGCGTTGGCAAAACTGAATAAAGTAACCGATCTTCCGGAAGAAAGAACAGGCGAAATTATTTTGGAGGAGCATCAGGAAGGTCTTGAAATCGAGTTTAAAAATGTGAATTTTGCGTTCAACGAGCATCAGAAAATCCTGAATAACATCAATTTTAAAATTCCGGAAAATACAATTACGGTCATTTCCGGGAAGCTTGGCGCCGGAAAATCGCTTCTATTAAATATGATAGTCGGATTTTACGAACCCACAACCGGATCTGTGCTCTGCGATAAAATTCCTTTAAAAAATATTGACAAAAATGAACTCCGTACGCAGATCGGTCTGTATCTCGAAGACATGACGATTATTAAAGGTTCGGTACACGAAAATATCATTTTAGGCAACAAAAATATCAGCCCTGAAAGTGTGCTTGAACTGGCTGAAGAAATCGGAATTGATAATATTTCGAGCCAGTTCAGTATAGGTTTTGATACCCAGATCAGCGAATCTGACACCGAAGTATCTTTCAGTACGAGGAAGAAAATTCTTCTCCTCAGATCACTTCTTGGCAAAAAACGACTTCTCGTATTGGAAGATCCGCTCGACGGAATGAATGATGAATTTAATAACAAAATGCTTTTATATCTAAACAAGATTAAGAAAAATACGACCATCATCATAGTTTCTCAAACTGAAAAACTCACCCAGCTTGCCGATCAGCATCTGCATCTGCAGCACGGAAACTTAGAAAAAATCAGATAAAATTATTTAAACATGAAAGTGCAGTCGTTTGAAAAAATTTATCAGATTCATAAGAAATCGAACGTCAAAATGTGGTTTTTCATTATTTTGGCAAGCGCCGTTGTCGTTTTGTTTCTGCCTTGGACGCAGAATATTCACGTGCAGGGAAATGTCACCACGCTTTATCAGGAACAGCGTCCGCAGCAGCTCAACTCGCCTATTCCCGGAAGAATCATTAATTGGAATGTAAAAAATGGTGATTTTGTAAAAAAAGGTGATACACTTCTCGAACTTTCTGAAGTGAAAGAAGAATATCTTGATCCGCTTTTAGTTGAACGCACGCAGCAACAGGTCGAAGCTAAAAAAGGCGTCCGCGACTATTATGAAGCTAAAGTGGGAACAGTAAAAAGCCAGTATGAAGCATTAAACAACGGAAGAGATTTAAAACTGAATCAGGTTAAAATAAAAATCAGTCAGCTTAATAATAAACTGGCGGGCGAAGAAGCCGAACTTGCCGCTGCCACAAATGAACTGCAGCTGAGCGAAGATCAGTACAACCGACAGAAAAAAATGTACGACGAAGGTTTGGTCTCACTTACGCAGTTTCAGCAGCGAAGTATGGCGTATCAGAATGCCGTTGCCAAGAAAACTTCTGCAGAAAATAAAGTGTCGCAGACGCGACAGGAGATTGTGACAACCGGCATCGAACAAAACGCCGTAATTCAGGATTACAACGAGAAAATCGGCAAAATAGAAGGCGAACGTTTCCAGAATATGGGACAGATAGAAGGCAGCGAAGGCGAGATTGCCAAACTTCAGAATATGGTTGCCAACTACCGCACGAGACAGGGCTTTTATTTTATTATCGCTTCCCAAGACGGTCAGGTGGTGCAGATCAATAAAGCCGGAATTGGCGAAATCTTAAAGGACGGAGAAAATATTGCGACGATTGTTCCTGATAAAGTTGATTACGCTGTGGAAATTTACATCAAACCGGTCGATCTTCCTTTAGTAAAAACCGGACAGCGCGTGATGTGTATTTTTGACGGATTTCCGGCGATTGTTTTTTCGGGCTGGCCAAACTCCAGCTACGGAACTTTTGCCGGAAATGTAATTGCTGTAGAAAATAATATCAGCACCAACGGACTTTTCAAAGCGCTTGTTGTTCCGACAAAAAATGAAAAAAAATGGCCGCCAAAAATTAAAATCGGAACCGGAGTTTCCGGAATTGCGATCTTAAATGACGTGCCGGTTTGGTACGAACTGTGGCGAAATATCAATGGCTTCCCGCCTGATTATTACGAAGTGAAAAATGCAAAAACCACAGAAAATGCAAAGTAAATTTTTTGCAATTCTCATGTTTATGTTTTCCGGATTGGTTTTCGGACAGGATTCTCTCAAACTTTCACAGCCTGAATTTCTTTCGATTGTAAAAAAATATCATCCGCTCGCTTACAAATATAGACTTCAAAATAAAATTGCCGAGTCTGAAATTACTCGCGCAAGAGCAAATTTTGATCCGGTGCTTTCCGGAAAACTGGGTGAGAAAAATATCGATGGTGAAAGATATTACGAACAGAGAAATCTCGGTCTCGAAATCCCAACGTGGTACGGAATAGAACTGAACGGAAGTTACAATTATCTGGATGGCGAAAGGCTCAGCAACAGCGATACGCGCGGCGGTCTTGCGCAGTTTGGCATCACCATTCCTTTAGCCAAAAATCTTCTGTATGACAAACGTCGTGCACTGCTTGATCAGGCAAAATTTGCTTTAAAAATGACAGAAGCCGAGCAAACCGTTCTTACCAATGATCTTTTTCTCGACGCCGAAAATGCGTATTGGGATTGGGTAAAAAACTTTGAGATTTATAAAATTCAGAAGCGGTCTGTTGAGATTAATTTGAAGCGACTTCGTCTGACAAAAAGAACCTATGAACTGGGCGAAAGACCGGCGATCGATACCGTGGAAGCATCTTCGCAGTTGCTGAGTTTTCAGCTTCAGGAGCGCGATGCGTTTATTAATTTCGTGAAAAGCACGCAAAATCTTCAACTCTATCTGTGGCAGGACGGACAGGAATTTTTTCCTGTAGCAGAACTGATTTTTCCGGCAGATAATTTAGAAGAAAATCCCGGATATTCTGATTATGAATTTTTAGCTGAAAAGATTCGTACGAGAAATCTGGATTCAAATGCGTCGCTTCAGTACTATTTTCAAAAGGAAAATATTCTGGAAAGTGAGAAGAGACTGAAGTGGCAGAGTTTTTTACCTAAAATTGATTTCAGCTACAATTTCTTCAACAAAGAAAATTACAGAGCCGATTATCTGCCGCTTTTTGATAATAATTTTCAGTACGGTTTAAAGCTCGAAATTCCTGTTTTTCTGCGTCAGGCAAGAGCCGATTATCAGATTGCAAAATTTAAAATCGAGCAAAACCGCCAGGATTTCCGTTTGAAAGAACGCGAAATCAAAACAAAAGTGGAAACGTATGTGAATGAAATTTATAATTACAAAACGCAGATCGATTTCTCTACCGAGAATCTTATTAATTACAGCAGACTTCTCAATGCAGAGGAAATTCGCTACAACAACGGTGAAAGCTCACTTTTTCTGATTAATTCCAGAGAAAATAAACTTATTGAGGCGCAACAGAAAAACCTTGAACTGCGTGCAAAATTCCTGCAAAGCTATAACAAACTCAAATGGCTGAACGAGAATTTTATGATCCGGTAAATTTTTAAAATAAATTTTACTCCTCCGAAAGTTTCTCTGACTGAGAGCCTATAAATGGAATTTTCGGAGCAAGAAAATATCCGGTGAGACTGGCGAAAAGTATCGGAACAAAATAGGTAAAACCGGTCAGCGTTCCCAGAATAATCGTAGTACTCATCGGCGTTCGCGTCACACAGGCATTGATCGCCGCCATACAGCTTACGATTGCTAAAGTCGTGTCAACAGCCGGAAAAAGCTGATGAATGATTAATCCTAAAGTTGTTCCCACAAAAAACAGCGGAATGATAAAACCGCCGCGCCAGCCCGAAGTTACGGTAACAGCAATCGCAATGATTTTAAAAATAAGAATAACGATCAGGAAATTTAAATCAAATTTTCCGTTGATCAGTTCATTCACTTCGTGATGTCCGAAATATCTGGTGAGCGGAAAATAAAATGCGATAGTTCCTAAAATAATGCCGCCAACGAACGTTTTTACATAAATCGGGAAGTTTTTAAACTCAAAAATACGCTTGAAAAATTTGACAACAAAAATGAAAATCCAGCCGGAAAGAGTTCCCACAATTCCGAAAGCAGTGGCGTATGCAAAATCAAAAACTCCGGTATATTCGTAGGCTTTCAGATCCCATGTGGCGCCGATTCCGAGGTGAATAATCAAAGCAAACATCAGATAACTGAAACAGCTTGCCACCAGCGCAGGAATGATTGCTTTGTAATATTCGACCGCGTGACGGTGATGCAGAATTTCCAGCGAAAAAAGACTTCCGCCGAGCGGAGCGCCAAAAAGTGCTGTAAAACCAGAAGCCATTCCGGCAATGCTTAAAGAGCGTAACTCTTCACCTTTTAATCTGAATAATTTTCCTAAATAAGTTCCGGTAGAACCTGTAACCTGAACCAAAGGCGCCTCGGGTCCGAGACTTCCGCCGGACGCAACACAGAAAAGTGATGAGAGAATCATCGACGGATTGTTTTTAGGATCGAGTTTCCCTTTATTAAAACGGATATTATTTACAATCAAATGAATTTCGCCCGGATCACCGATAAAATGAATCACCAAGCCCGCGAGCAAGCCACAGACTGCCATTGTCGGAATCACCAGAAAACCCTGGAACTGATGAAGAAATTCGGTGAAATATTCCAAAACAATCCAGTACAGACCCGCAATCGTACCACCGACCAAACCTGTAATAGCCCACATAAAAAAAGTACGGCTGAAAACAAAAGGATTGAATTTTATCGGCTGATCGAGAAGATTAAACGTACGGATGAGGCGACGTCTGCGTTTGATTTTCATTTTGAAAAACTTTTAAATAAGAAGCATTTTTATAAGTTTTCGGTCAGAAAACGAATGCTAGTTGTGCTGAAATATTTTAGGATTAAAATCTATTCTTCACAAAGTAAAAAATCAGAAAAAGCCAGCTTAAAATCATCAGTAATCCACCAAGCGGCGTAATCGGACCAAGGAATTTCAGATTCATTCCAAAATAATCCTGCAGACTCAAACCGTAAATACTGAAAGAAAAAAGAATCGTTCCGAAGATCATCATCCACGAAATCCAGTTTTCAGTTTTGGTTTCAAATTTTAAAATATAGCCTACTATTAAAAGAAAAAATGCGGCGTACATCTGATATCTGACACCGGTTTCGAAGCTTTCCAGCCTTTCTACAGAAAGAATTTTCTTCAAAGCATGCGCGCCAAAAGCACCGAGAATCACTGAAAGCATTCCGTAGGCAGCACCAAAAACTAAGGTAATTGTTTTCATTTATAATTTACAGTTTTAAAAATTAGAGAAGCCAGACCGATTCCTATAAAAACCCAGGCAAACTTTTTATTTTGTGCCATTCCGGGATTTTTTGTGATTTTCAGAAAAATTCCGAAAGTCAGCATAAGGGCAGAAACAATAATTCCAAACATTATTCTGTTCTTAAACGGTTTAATTCCGCAATCACTTCATGATGACTCACAGTTTTATCTTTGAAATACGTCACAAAATGCTGCTTTTCATCTTCCGTTGCGCCCATTTGGTTAAGAATATTAAACAGATGCATTTTCATGTGACCTTTCTGAATTCCTGTTGTGACAAGCGATCGTAATGCTCCGAAATTTTGCGCCAGACCGGAAACCGCAAGAATACTCATCAGTTCCTGAGCGGAAGGTTTACCCAAAAGTGCCATCGAAAATTTCACCAGCGGATGAAGATTTGTCAGTCCGCCCACAACGCCCACGGAAATTGGTAGATCGATCCAGAATCGGAAAATTCCGTTATCAGTCGTGCAATGTGTCAATGAAGAATATTTTCCATCTTTTGAAGCATATGCGTGAGCGCAGGCTTCAGTCGCACGGAAATCGTTTCCGGTGGCGATGACAACCGCATCTACTCCATTCATTATGCCTTTATTATGCGTCGTGGCGCGGTACGGTTCGATTTCTGCGATGGTAACGGCCTGTTTAAATTTCCAGGCAAATTCTTCGTTTGAAATTCCGCTGTCGTCTTTCAGATCTACAATTTTACATGAAACCTCAGCGCGAACGATGCAGTCGGGCGTGAAATTTGACAAAATATTCATTACAATCTGCAGTGAATCTTTTTCTTCCTGAGAAAAATCGACATCGTTGGCTACTTCTTCTTTCAAAGTTTTACCAAACTGCTCAAGGCAGGAATTGATAAAATTTGCGCCCATCGAATCTACCGTGTTAAAACTTGCTTTCAGCTGGAAATAATTTTTCAGCTCGGCCGTTTTATCGATGAGCTTAATATCGAGAATTCCACCGCCACGGTTTCTCATATTCGCCGTGATGGCTTCTGTACTTTCAAGAAGTTTTTTCTTCAGTTTAAAATTGAAAAAATGCAGCAGTTTGTGCGGTTCCACATTTAAAATAAAATGTGTGTGACCCAGTTTTTCGGTATTGATAATGGTCGTTTTGAAACCACCTTTGTCAAGCCAGAATTTCGCGGCCTTTGAAGCCGCAGCAACCACCGAACTTTCTTCCACAGCCATTGGTAAAGCCAGTAATTTTCCGTCGATTAAAAAATTTGGAGCAATTCCGTACGGCATGTAGAAATTGGAGATCGTGTTTTCCGAAAATTCGTCATGAAGTTTCTGAAGATCTTTATCGTCGTTCCAGTATTGTGTCAGAATATTTTTAAATTCCTGATTTCCGGAGAGATAAGTATTTACAAGCCAGTCTACTTTGTCATTTTTGGTCTTTTTAGAAAAACCTTCTACGGGCTGATGATTCATCGGGTGTATATTTTTTAAAACTGCAGAATTGCGTATCTTTAAAACTAATTTTTTGCTTTCAAAATATAAAAATCACGGTAAATATACAGAATTTACAAGTTACAGCAGTTGACAGGTTCAATCGGTTTACCTTGATATTTGTCAAGTTTAAACGTATTTTTGGATGACCAAACGCACTAATATTTAATAATGAATTTCGACCGTATAAAGGAAAAACTGGAGATTTTGGCTGATGCCGCGAAATATGATGTTTCGTGTTCCTCAAGCGGCGGATCGAGAAAAAATAAAAAAGGCGGCCTCGGCGACAGTTCGGCGACCGGCATTTGCCACACCTACACAGAAGACGGCCGTTGCGTTTCTCTGCTGAAAGTTCTGCTGACCAATCACTGCATTTATGATTGCGCATATTGCGTTTCCCGAAGTTCGAATGATATAAAACGTGCTGCCTTTACGGTAGAAGAAGTCGTTGATGTAACCATTAATTTTTACCGCAGAAACTATATCGAAGGATTATTTCTAAGCTCCGGAATCTTCAAAAACGCAGACACGACGATGGAACGTTTGGTGCGTGTAGCGAAAAAACTTCGTCTTGAGGAAAATTTTAACGGCTATATTCACTTAAAATCAATTCCCGGTGCGAGTGATGAACTGATGCGTGAAGCGGCTTTATACGCCGACCGGCTTTCGATTAACATTGAAATTCCTACAGAAAGTGGTTTAAAACTTCTCGCCCCGGAAAAGAACCGTGAAGACATGCTGAACCCGATGAAGTTTGTACAGAACGGAATCGCGCAGTTTAAAGATGAAAAGAAAATCTTCAGAAAGGTACCGAAGTTTGCTCCGGCAGGCCAGTCGACGCAGATGATCGTGGGTGCGACCAATGAAAATGATCTTCAGATTATAAAAGTTGCCGATCATTTCTATAAAAACTACAGTTTAAAACGTGTCTATTATTCCGGTTATGTGCCGGTTCTGGAAGATAAAAGACTGCCTGCACTGACGACAGCGGTGCCGATGCTTCGTGAAAACCGACTGTACCAAAGTGACTGGCTGATGCGGTTTTACGGTTTTAAAGCCGATGAAATTCTCGATCCGCACATGCCGTTTCTTGATCTTGAAGTCGATCCAAAACTCAGCTGGGCGTTGCGTCATCTGGATCAGTTTCCGGTGAATCTGCAGACAGCCGATTACCAGATGATTCTCCGTATTCCTGGGATTGGTGTAAAGACCGCAAAGAAAATTGTGGCTGCACGGCGTTTTCAGGTGCTTACGATCGAGCATTTGCAGAAACTCGGCGCAGCAGTAAACCGCGCGCGTTACTTCATCGACTTTAATGCAGGCAATATTTTCCTGCGACATCTGACGGATTTAAACCTAAAAAAACTATTAATCGGCGGAAGTACTTCAAAATTTCAGGATCAGTTTTCGCAGCAGCTGACGTTGTTTTAAAGTAAGATTTATCCATATTTGCTATTTATAATCAAACTGTTTATATTTGATTAAACTTTGAATATGAATGTAAGTTTCACCAAAAAACAGGAAGATTATATCGCAGACCAAATACAGTCGGGTGATTTTCAGAATGCGACTGAGGTGGTGACAGATGCGCTTCGACTTCAAGAGACCTATCGACACCGCATCATTGGCGATTTAAAGGTAGAAATAGAAAAAGGTTGGGAGGGAAAATTGAGCAAGCGAAACGTAAAGGATATTATTGCTTCCAAGAAAACCGACCACCAGCCTTAATGTTCAGGCACTTTTACATTCTATCTGAAGCTGCCGATCACGATCTTGAAGACATATTTGATTTTACAGAAGAGAATTTCGGATTTGCACAGGCAGAGAAATATCTTCTGGAAATAGAGGAACGGATACAGCAGTTATGCATCCATCCGGAGCTGGGAAAACGCCGCGAAGAAATAAAAGAAAATCTATACAGTTTCCCAAAAGACAACCACGTCATTTTTTACAGAATATTTGCCGATCACCTTCGCATTGTGCGCATTTTACACGGGAGTAAGGATCTTCCCGTACATTTTTAAAACACGATTTGCATGACCACCCTACGCTACGACGGCAGTTTCGACGGACTTTTTACAGCTATCTTCGAGGTGTTTGAGTACAAATACCGCGAGGTGGAGATTGTTTCGCAACAGCGTTTTTTTCAGGAGAATATATTCGCTGAGATACATGAAGTGATTACCAGCGAAGAAAAATCTGAGCGTGTGCTGAAAAAGCTGGAGCAAAGCATCGGGAAAGTCGGTATACATGAGCTGCTGAAGGTTTTTCTTTCGGAGGAAGCAGACCTGGAAGCGCTGGTACTGTCGGCGGTACGGCAGTCGGTGCAGTTTCCGGGGGAGAATATTCTGCAGAATTATGCCGATGAAAGCATCCTGAGAATTGCCAAAATCAACAAATCGGTGAGCCGCGAACGCCACAGGATGACGGCTTTTATCCGGTTTGAAAAGATGCAGGATGACGTGTATTTCGCCAAAATCGATCCCGATTTTAATGTGCTTCCGCTCATCAAAACGCATTTTCAGAACCGGTATCAGGATCAGAAGTGGATGATTTATGATCTCAGACGACAGTACGGTTTGCTGTACGATCTGGAGCACTGCGACTTTTTTTACCCTGATGAGAAGATCGACCTCAGCAGGTATGACGAGAAATTTCACGATGAAGAAAAGAAATACCAGACGCTTTGGCAGCGGTACTTCTTTAAAACCAACATCGTGGAAAGGAAAAATATCAAACTTCATCTGCAGCACGTCCCGAAACGCTACTGGAAATACCTTACCGAGAAAAGATAGTTTCGAAAGGAAGATTCAAACCAAATTTTTATCTGTTTTAAAGTATTCTCCCGAAAGATGGCGATCTCTTACCCAAAAGATGGCGATCTTTTCCCCAACTCACAGTAATGACTTTGGCAACTCCTGGTAATGATATTTTCCGGGGTAAAAACGTCTTTCCGGAAGGTTTTAAAACCTTTATCAAAATCCTTCAGACGGCTTTCGAAAAAGCATGCATGGTTTTACCAAAAAGCATGCATGGATTTACCCAAAAGCATGCAAGGTTTTATCTGAAACCTCAGCAGGCTTTTCCCGGAAGCAAGCTTGATTATCTCTAAAAGCTAACGTGGATTTACCCAAAAGCAAGCTTGCTTTTAAAAAAAGCTTTAGACGAGTTGGTCAAAACGTAGTAACGACTTAGGCAAAAGCACGCCACCTTTCTGAAAAAGCTGGCGGGCTTTTCATAAAAAGCAGGCGGGCTTTTGGCATAGCCCTGTAAACAGTGTATAAAACCTTTAGCCTAAACTAAACCGCCACAAACTGCCGTTATCTGAACTTGTTTTTGTAAATTTGTTTGCGAAATTTAGACTACATGAAAGACAGCGCGGTGAAGAAGATCGCAGTTCTTACCTCGGGTGGCGATGCGCCCGGGATGAATGCGGCACTGAGAGCGGTTGTAAGAACGGCCAACTATTACGACATCCACTGCTACGGCGTGCGTGAAGGGTACAACGGACTTATACACAATGATTTTCTGAAAATGGGGCCCCGCTCGGTGAAAAACATCATCAACCAGGGCGGCACGATACTGAGATCTGCAAGATCGAAAGAATTTATGACCAAAGAAGGCCGCCAGACTGCCTACGAAAACTGTAAACAGCTCGGCATTGAAGCCATCGTCTGCATCGGCGGAGACGGTACTTTTACCGGAGCGAAGATATTTAATGAAGAATTCGGCATTAAGGTAATCGGCGTTCCCGGCACCATAGACAATGATATTTTCGGTACAGACAATACGATCGGCTATGACACTGCTTTGAATACTGCAATGGATGCCATCGATAAAATACGTGATACGGCAACCTCGCACAACAGGGTTTTCTTCATCGAAGTAATGGGCCGCGATGCAGGTTTTATTGCTTTAAACAGTGGCCTTGCGACAGGTGCTCTGGATATTCTCATTCCTGAAAAGAAAGACAGCGCAGATGATCTCTTTGCAAACTTTCTGAAAGCTGAAAAGACAGGGAAGTCTTCAAGCATCGTTGTAGTGGCAGAAGGCGAAAAGCTGAATAATGTGTACGAACTTGCCGAGAAAGCGAAAGAAAAATTCCCTGATTATGACATCCGTGTTGCGATACTGGGACACATACAGCGCGGCGGCTCACCAAGCTGTGCAGACCGCGTTTTGGCAAGCCGACTCGGATACGGCGCCGTAACCGGACTGATGGAAGGGCAAAACTGTGTGATGGCCGGCATGAGATCAAACGAACTGGTCTTCACACCCATTGAAGAAGCGATTAAAAAACATAATGAAATCAACCAGGATCTGCTGTTGATTTCGGAGATATTAGCAATCTAATTATTAAACATAAATTTATTAAATCAAAACAACTATGTCAACAATTAAAGTAGGTATTAACGGGTTTGGTAGAATCGGCCGTCTTGTTTTCAGAGCAATGGCTGAGAGAGAAAACATCGAGATCGTAGGTATCAATGACCTGATTAATGCAGAATATATGGCGTATATGCTGAAGTATGATTCTGTACACGGTATCTTCCCGGGAGAAGTTTCTGTGGAAGGAAATGATCTTGTGGTAAACGGTAAAAAAATCAGAGTAACGGCTGAGAAAGACCCAAGCAACCTGAAGTGGGACGCGATCGGTGCAGACTACATTGTAGAATCTACCGGTTTGTTTTTAGATAAAGACAGCGCAGCAAAACACATCGAAGCAGGTGCAAAAAAGGTCATTCTTTCTGCCCCTTCTAAAGACGATACACCGATGTTTGTAATGGGTGTAAACCACAACGAGCTTACAGACGATATCAAAATTCTTTCAAATGCTTCTTGTACTACAAACTGTCTGGCGCCTTTGGCAAAAGTAATTCACGATAACTTCGGTATCGAAGAAGGTTTAATGACAACTGTACACGCAACGACTGCGACACAGAAAACTGTTGACGGACCTTCGATGAAAGACTGGAGAGGCGGTAGAGCAGCTTTGAATAACATCATTCCATCTTCTACAGGTGCTGCAAAAGCAGTAGGAAAAGTGATTCCTGCGTTGAACGGAAAGCTTACAGGGATGTCTTTCAGAGTTCCTACAGTAGACGTTTCAGTGGTAGATTTAACGGTAAGATTAGAAAAAGCAACTTCTTATGAAGAGATCTGTGCAGCCATTAAAAAAGCTTCAGAAGGCGAACTGAAAGGTATTTTGGGTTACACAGAAGATGCTGTCGTTTCTCAGGACTTCATCGGAGATAAGAGAACTTCAATCTTCGACAAAGACGCGGGTATCATGCTTTCTCCACAGTTTGTAAAACTTGTTTCATGGTATGACAATGAGATGGGTTACTCAAACAAATTGGTAGATATGCTGATTCACGCAGCTTCTCTTACAAAATAAGAATCATATTTTCATATAGTAAAACCTTTCGGCAACGGAAGGTTTTTTTGTTGCTATGAAGTTTTCCTGGCTAGAAATGTGACAAATCTCAGCGGAGACTTTTAAACTGAATTCCGTACCTTTAGAATAGTATGAAAGAACCTGTTTTAAAACCCATATATAAAAATTCGCCGCACTTTATCAGCTTCTGGACGAAAGGCAATGGCAAAGCTTTGATCGACCTTTCCGGAGCTGAGGTAAACTTCGATACATTTGAAGAATACGCACCGTACTTTTATCAGTACGATGAGATTGGCGATGAGGTGGTGAAAGATATTTATTTTAAAAAAAGCTATCCGGAAGCTTCTGCAGAGATCGATCATTACATCCGAAACGGCGTTTCAGAAAATGATAGTGTACCGGACAGTGTAAAAAAACTTTTCCTGCAGACGCAGCAAATCCCGGATTGGCTCGATTATGACCTTTTGAAAAGCGGCGCCGAACTCTGTATGCGCTGTAATGTAGACAGCCTGATTTCGCTGCGCGATTACTGTCTTATCGGCGGCTACGACTACCGCTTCCTCAGCAAACCTCTGATCGCTACGGAAGCATTGAAAAAAGGCGCGGTAAAACGACTTTCTGAGACGTTGGATTTCTGGGTAAATGTCACGCGGTATGATGCGTTACAAATTCATAAAAAAGGATATGAATTTGCAATTAAAACAAGATTAATTCATTCCTACGCACGGCTCAACATCAAGAAAAACTATCCTGACTGGAACACTGCTGAGCAAGGCGAACCTATTAATAACTGGGACATGATGGCGACGTACATTGGTTTCAGCTTGGTTTTCATGCACGGACTTCTTAAACTGGGAAATACCATTTCAGAAAAAGAAGAGCGCGGTCATTTTCACCTCTGGAAATACGTTGGTTATCTTCTCGGCATTCCCGAAAAACTTTTACCCGAAAACCGCAGGCAGGCAACAGAGCTTTTTTATCACTGGACTGCCGTGCAGCCACCTTCAGACAGCGATTCAGTTTTGCTGGCACATTCCCTTCTAAATGAATCACTCGTCAACCCGATTCTGAAATATAATTTTCAACGGAAAAATCTGCGTTATCTTCATATTTGCTGTACGTGGTTTTTGCTTGACAAAGACGTTTGTGAACGACTGAAAATTCCTGAAGTTTCTTTTAAAAATGCTTTCCCAAAAACGAAGATCGTGCTGAACCACATTTTTGACCGTATCTGGAGTCGCGAGAAGCGAATCGCAATTGGCGACAGAGATCAGAGAAAAGTTTTAAAAGATTATCTGGGCACTACAAAAGCTTCAAATTTCCGGTAAATAATCAGCTTAAAAGCCACGATGAATTTATGATAAAAATTGGCTAATTTTAACGATGATAATCTGCTAATTTTACACGAAATTTTTAGCTTTTCACATTAAATTTCTGTATTTTTGATCAAATATTATACTAAGAATGAGTACTACAGACGATAAGAAAAAAGCACTGGCTTTGGTGCTTGATAAACTAGATAAAACCTACGGAAAAGGTACCGTGATGACGCTTGGCGACTCTGCCATCGATACAAACATTGAAGTGATTCCTTCCGGTTCGCTTGGTTTGGATATCGCTTTAGGAGTTGGCGGCTATCCAAGAGGAAGAATCATCGAGATTTACGGACCGGAATCTTCAGGTAAAACAACGTTGACTTTGCATGCAATCGCGGAGGCTCAGAAAGCCGGTGGTATCGCCGCTTTCATAGATGCTGAGCACGCTTTCGACAGAGGATATGCAGGAAAATTAGGAATTGATCTTGAAAACCTGATTATTTCGCAGCCGGATAATGGCGAACAGGCTTTGGAAATTGCCGATAACCTGATCCGTTCGGGAGCAATTGACATCGTGGTGATTGACTCTGTGGCAGCATTGACGCCAAAAGCGGAGATCGAAGGTGAAATGGGAGATTCTAAAATGGGTCTTCATGCAAGATTAATGTCTCAGGCTTTGAGAAAACTCACCGGAACTATTTCTAAAACAAAATGTACGGTAATTTTTATTAACCAGCTGAGAGAAAAAATCGGGGTGATGTTTGGAAATCCTGAAACAACAACTGGTGGTAATGCTTTGAAGTTTTACGCTTCTGTGAGAATTGATATCAGAAAAGCCAGCGCACCGATTAAAACAGGTGATGAGGCGGTTGGTAGCCGTGTGAAAGTGAAAATCGTGAAGAATAAAGTTGCTCCGCCATTTAAAATGGCAGAATTTGACATTATGTACGGTGAAGGTGTTTCTAAAACAGGAGAAATTCTCGACCAGGCAGTAGAAATGGCGATCGTGAAGAAAAGCGGATCTTGGTTTAGCTATGGCGAAACGAAACTTGGACAAGGCCGTGATGCAGTTCGTGATGTTTTGAAAGACAACCCGGAACTTGCAGATGAACTTGAAAACAAGATCAAGGAAGAGATTGCAAACAAGAAATAATTTGCTTTATAAATAATTGATGAAGACAGCTTTTAGGCTGTCTTTTTTTGTTTCTGATTTAAAATAATTGAAAGTCAATTTTTCACATGATTTTACTTTAATAATTTCCATAAAACTGTCATTATGTCACGCAATGCTGAACGGTATATTTTTGGAGAAACAGACCTCAAAATCAATAAAAGTACAGTTATGACAAAAGGAAATATCAACGTATCGGTGGAGAATATCTTTCCGCTGATCAAGAAATTCTTGTATAGCGATCACGAAATATTTTTGAGAGAGCTGATCTCAAATGCGACAGATGCGACTTTGAAACTTAAACATCTTTCAACAATCGGTGAAGCACAGGTAGAATACGGAAATCCTAAAATCGAAGTTAAGATTGATAAAGATGCAAAAACGTTAACGATTACCGACCAGGGAATTGGAATGACCGCCGAAGAGGTTGAAAAATACATCAACCAGGTGGCGTTTTCCGGAGCAGAAGAGTTTTTAGAAAAATATAAAGATTCTGCAAAAGATTCAGGGATTATCGGTCACTTTGGTTTAGGCTTCTACTCTGCATTTATGGTGGCAGAAAAAGTGGAAATCATTACCAAATCATACAAAGACACGCCAGCCGTTCGCTGGATTTGCGATGGAAGCCCAGAATTTACGCTTGAAGAAACGACTGATAAAACCGACAGAGGAACAGAGATTATTCTTCACATTGCAGAAGATTCTACAGAGTTTCTAGAGGAAAGCAGAATTCGTGAACTGTTATTGAAGTACAACAAATTCATGCCTGTTCCTATTAAATTTGGAACCAAAACAGAAACTTTACCTTTAGCAGAAGATGCTGCAGAAGATGCTGTTGCCGAAACACAGGAAGTTGACAACATCGTGAATAATCCGACTCCGGCGTGGACAAAAGCGCCAAGTGAGCTGACTTCTGAAGATTATTCAAAATTCTACCACGAACTTTATCCTTTGCAGTTTGAGGAGCCGCTTTTCCATATTCACCTGAATGTAGATTATCCGTTCAACCTTACCGGAATTTTGTATTTCCCAAAACTGGCAAACAATTTAAATATTGAAAAAGATAAAATTCAGTTGTACCAAAACCAGGTTTTTGTAACGGATGAAGTGAAAGGAATCGTTCCAGACTTCTTAATGCTGCTTCGTGGAGTGATCGATTCGCCGGATATTCCTTTGAATGTTTCGCGTTCTTACCTTCAGGCGGATGGCGCAGTGAAGAAAATCTCTTCTTACATCACGAAAAAAGTGGCCGACAAAATGGCTTCTCTGATCAACGAAAACCGCGGAGATTATGAAAAGAAGTGGAACGACATAAAAATCGTCATCGAGTACGGAATTATTTCTGAAGACAAATTTGCCGAAAAGTCTGATAAATTTACGCTTTACCCTTCCACTGACGGAAAATATTACCTGTGGAATGAGCTTGAGGAAAAAGTGAAACCAAATCAAACTGATAAAGACGGAAATTTTGTGATTCTATATGCGAGTAACGCCGATGAGCAGCACAGCTACATACAGTCTGCGAAAGATAAAGGCTACGAAGTTCTGCTTTTAGATTCTCCTATTGTTCCGCATTTGATTCAGAAACTGGAAGGTTCAAAAGAGAAGGTAACTTTTGCGAGAGTGGATGCTGATCACATTAATAATCTGATTAAGAAAGATGAACCAGCGATTTCAAAACTTAATGAAACGGAAAAAGAAACGCTGAAAAAGAATATTGAAGAAGCGATCTCTGATAAGAAATTTTCTGTACAGGTTGAAGATTTAGACAGCACTGATGCACCATTCGTGATTACGCAACCTGAATTTATGCGAAGAATGAAAGATATGCAGGCGACCGGCGGCGGCGGAATGTTTGGAATGGGCGGCTTCCCCGAAATGTATAATTTGGTGGTGAACTCAAACAGCGAATTTGCTTCAGAAATTATCGCTTCAGAAAATGCCGAATCTAAAAATTCTAAGATAAAATACGCTTTGGATTTGGCAAAACTTTCTCAAAACCTGTTGAAAGGAAAAGATCTGACGGATTTTATCTCAAGAAGTTATCAGAATCTGAATAAGTAATTTAAAATTTTTAAAATCTTAAAATAGAAATCCCGGCTCGTATTAATGAGCCGGGATTTTTTTATTTGCTGAAAGATACCGTGTTTGACAGATTTTCCTTCATTCTTATTTTATAATCTACAATTTATTCAAGTCTCCAGTCATCCAATACTAAAGTTATGATAGAATGCGGCCACATTTCAAAGTTTTCCTGATTAGGTTCTATTGGAATTATCGAGGTTCTTTTCCATTGCTGACTTATCGGAGTAAACATAAGTGCCTTGTAAGAAAGCTTTCTGTTAAACGGATTTTTTAACTCTTAAATCTGTACGGATTTCTTTTCTGTTTTCTGAATTTTGATCAAAATCAATAATAATAGTTTTTTGAGGATAGATCATATTTTTAACGACTTTCATATGACTTATTGAATCACCTTCAATTTCACATTCTACAAAAATTTTTTCGCCACAATATATTTGAAGAACTTCTGCTTTGACAAAATATGGGCTTTCCTTTACATCCATACCATATTGTTGAGTTTCATTAGCCGCGATTTCCAATGTATACGGATTTCTTAGTGGTTTGTCATTTTGAGAATATAATGAAAAGCTCAAAATAGAAAATGCAATAATGATAAATCTTTTCATTTTGTAAATTTTTTCCTTTTTTGCCCTTCAAATATATATAAGTTTGCTGCGTTAGAATAAAATTTCATTTTTGTTCATCTTGCGTTTCGGGGCGCGGCCTACGGCCGCGCCCCAAACACAAACATTTCTCACAACTCCTCCATCGGATTCCAAAAAAGTTCTTTAAAATTTTCAATCTTACCGTAGCGAAAAGAAATTCCTTCTGCTTTTAGCTTGACTTCAAATTCGGGAACGGATAATTTTCCGCCAGCCGCAACTACCCGGTGCGCCGGAACATCTTTCGGACAGCCCGACATCGCTTTTCCCACATGCCGCGAATGATTCGGGAAACCTACCGCTTTGGCAATCGCGCCATACGTAGAAACTCTGCCCTTTGGAATAAGTTTTGTAATCTCCCAAACCTGTGTGACGAAAATCTGATTCTTCATGCTACCTTTTAAGATTTGTAAATTTATAAAACACAACAGCGATGAAAAAATCGTTTTTCAAATTTCTTCACAAAATAAACAAGGCTGTTTTACCGAAACTGAGCAATAAAGATCCGCTCAAACTTACCAAATGGCAGAAAGCCATCCTCGCCTATCGGTATTATGTTTTGATTAATTCGATGGACTGATACTATCAAAAAAAAGCGTTCCGAGGAACGCTTTCATTATTTTTAAAACTGATTTTAATTTTCCAGAATGTAAGAAAACATCAAGGGTGCACAGATGGTTGCGTCGCTTTCCACAATAAATTTCGGAGTGGTGATATCCAACTTTCCCCAGGTAATTTTCTCATTCGGGACTGCTCCGGAATATGAACCGTAAGAAGTCGTTGAATCTGAAATCTGACAGAAATAAGACCAGAACGGAATGTCGTGCATTTCCATATCCTGATACAGCATCGGAACCACACAGATTGGGAAATCTCCTGCGATACCTCCACCAATCTGGAAGAATCCAACGCCTTTTCCTGCTGAATTTTTTGTGTACCAATCTGCCAGATACGTCATGTATTCAATGCCGGATTTCATGGTTGTCGCAGTCAGTTCACCTTTGATACAGTAGGATGCAAAAATATTACCCATGGTAGAATCTTCCCATCCCGGAACCACGATTGGCAAATTTTTCTCAGCCGCAGCGATCATCCACGAATTTTCTCTAGGAATTTCATAATACTGCTCCAAAACTCCAGAAAGAATCATTTTGTACATAAATTCATGCGGAAAATATCTTTCACCTTTAGCTTCAGCATCTTTCCAGATTTCTACGATGTGTTTCTGCAATCTTCTGAAAGCTTCTTCTTCAGGAATACACGTGTCTGTTACTCTGTTTAAGCCTCTTTCCAGCAAATCCCACTCGTCCTGAGCCGTCAAATCTCTGTAATGCGGAACTCTTTCGTAATGAGAATGCGCCACCAAATTCATCAAATCTTCCTCAAGGTTTGCTCCTGTACAAGAGATAAAATCAACTTTATCCTGACGGATCATTTCAGCTAAAATTTTTCCTAATTCGGCAGTAGACATTGCTCCAGCCAAAGTAATCATCATTTTTCCGCCTTCTTTAAGGTGGGCAACATATCCTTTAGATGCGTCTACCAAAGCTGCTGCATTGAAATGCAAATAATATTTTTCGATAAATTCTGTAATCGGTTTGCTCATTTTTAGATTTTTTACAAAGGTAAAAATTTAAAAACGGAAAGTAGCTGCTGCACTCAGAGAAAGTCGGGTAAGACCTTCACCCTGATCTTCGGGAAAATCATATACAACGCCGTTATATTTCATCTTCGTAATCGTTCCTCCAATCAGACCGAGTTTCGGACCGATAAAAATATTATCTGTCACAGCATATTGATAGGCAAAATTAATATCCGCACCCAAACTTGAGCCTACACCTTTTACATTCCCGGTTTTTGTCGTATACGTAATGACACCCAAAGCAATATCGTACAGAAGTTTGTGTTTGGTATCTGATTTAAAATTTGAAAACATGTAAGACGCTCCAATGAAAGAGATATTATCATCTGTATTCACCGCCAAGCTCGTACTCGTTCCGCTTCCTGTCTGAACCGTAATTCTTCCCGTGCTTGATGCTGAAAAAAGAGAACCTTTAATACCGACAGCGCCATTGCCGTTTAATAAATAAAAAGCTCCAATGCCAACATCCAGACCGCCACGCAATCCGTTGATGTATTTTCTGGTTTCCGGATTTGAATCTGAAGGTGCTTTCGCTAAACGGTATCCGTAACCCACGTGAGGAATTACAGCCACTCTCGGCTCGGAAGATTTCATCGTTTCCTGTTGCGCATTGAAGATGAAAGGGCACAGAAAAGCCCCGGCAAAAATGAATTTTTTGATCATGGTAATAATTTTTCTAAAAATACATTTTTTCCGCTAACTGAGAATTAAAACCTGAATTTTCTGTTTTCTTTCTTCTCAGAATTCTGTTTTTTTTGCTGAATGCGTTTTTCGATGCTTGAGCGGCTGGGTTTTGTTTTTGCCCTGTGCTTAGGTCGTATGAGAGATTTTTCTACCAGCGACAGTATTTTTTCAATCGCGGCATTTTTGTTTTTGAGCTGTGTGCGGCTTTCGGAAACAGTGAGAAAAAGCTGACCTTCAGTGTTTATTCTGTTTTTAAGTTTTGAAAAGATTAAATCCTTCTCTCCATCACGGAAAAATTCAGATGCAGCAACATCCCAGTTTACCGTCACGGAAGTTTCCACTTTATTCACGTTTTGCCCGCCTGCGCCGCTGCTTCGCGAGGTTTTAAACTGCAGTTCCTTGGTAAAGTCTTTCATTATTCTGAGAAATTTTCCGGAAATAATCGTGTTTTTCTCCGTATAAAACTTATATCTCCCTGTGCAAATTTTAGATTTCCTTTAAAATTTCCGTTTGATTTTGTCTTAAAAAAAACAATACTTCTATTTGAATTAACGATTATAGAATCTCCATTATCAATTTGACCTTCACAAACATTCACATAGATTTCTGCATTCCCTTTTTTTATGGCATAGGGAAAATACTTTTTATTTTTTTTCGGATTAAAATATTTAAAATTTGACCTAAATTTTTGCAGATAAATCACGGCAAAGCAATGGTTATCTGAAACCTGCAGAGAATCAACAACACCATTTAAAACAATGTTGTTTTGTAGTAACAGAAGATCTGCATTATTTGACGCTTTAGACCGTTTATTTATTTGATAAACCATTAAGATAAAAAGTAGCAGTATGATCGGGAATTTATATCGATCTTTCATACTGAAAATAATCTTTTTAACTCCATCCTATCTATTTTTCCGTTGGGCGTGCGCGGAATTTGATCTAAAAAAATCACTTCTTTCGGCTTGTGAAAAGATTTTTCAAATCTGAGATCTGAAATTTGAGATTTGAGCAATTCATTTTCTGAGCCTTCCACGACCAAAATCAATCTCTGACCCAAACTTTCATCGTTTATTCCTAAAAAAACCACTTCACGGTCAATATTTTTCTTCACCAGCGCTTCAAGCTGCTCCGGGAAAATTTTGGCTCCACCAGAATTGATCACGTTATCTGCCCGTGCGAGAAATTTAAACTGATTTCCGTTTTTTATTTCCACGATATCATTGGTTTGCAGCCAGCCTTCAGCCAAATCCGGCGCCGAAATTTTCAGGCAGCCTTCTTCGTTTTGGACTATTTCAATATTTTTTAATACCGAAAAAAAATCTTCCTGCACGGGAAATATCCGTTTCAAAGCAATATGAGAAAGCGTTTCAGACATTCCGTAGGTTTCGAAAATCTCGGTATTTGTATTCTTTTGATTTAAAACAGATGCGATTTTCTCTTTTAAATTTTCCGAAACTGCCGCACCGCCAATGATCAGCTTTTTGATCAAATGAATCTTGTCCAAAGAATTTTCAACCTGCAATGGCGTCATCGCACAGAAATCCACTTTTTCCTCTAAATCTCTCAAAGGCTGCAAAACCGGATCTTTTACAATCAGTTTTAGCTCAGCAAAAACAGCACGTACAACCATCATTTTCCCCGAAATATATTCTACCGGCAAACAAAGCAAGGCGAGATCACCTTTTTTCAAATCTAAAAATCCACAAGTCATTGCGGCCGAATTAAGCATTTTAGATTTTTTTACCTTGAATAGTTTTGGTGTTCCTGTCGAACCTGAAGACTGTACTTCGACAGATTCGCTGGCAGATAAAAACTCTTCAATAAAAAAAACTGCTTTTTTTTCAAAATCAGTTTTGGGTTTTAACGTGTTTATTTGCAGTTTATTAAAATCAATAATCACCTTGTAATGTCGTTTTGAGGATTTAATCAGACATAAATTTACAAAAAAGAATTTGGAGAATACGAAAAAAGYTTTAMATTTGCATCACCAAAAAAACAGACCCATAGTGTAACGGTAGCACTCCGGTTTTTGGTACCGTCAGTTGGGGTTCGAATCCCTGTGGGTCTACAAACCATCTTCYCTGAAGATGGTTTTTTTATGGTAAGTTCTCTGCAGTTTTTCAGATTTCTACGCTTCAATAAAATTGTACCATAGTTTTTCGATTAACTGCCCTATTCATGAGCATTGGCAAACATATTGCTCCCACTTTGGCAAAAAAATTAATCTGTCATTTTTCTGCCATAAAAAAACTGTATGAAACATCCTCTATATCCTTATCATTCTGCGATTTAGAACCGTCATATTAAAAATTTTCCGGTCAGAATTTTTTGATGAATAGTTAATTATAATTAAGTCTAAATCACATCCACTTGAAAAGTAAAGTAAATATACGCAAGATATTAAAAGGCTTTGCCATCACTTTGGGCTCGCTCCTTTTACTCATTATTCTGTTAATTTTCAGTCTCCGCATTCCTGCCGTTCAAAATTTCGCCAAAAATAAACTTGTCGTTTATCTGGAGAAGAAAATAAAAACAGAAGTTCGTCTGGAACGTGTTTACATCGCGTTTCCAAACAGTTTGGTAATGGAAAATCTTTATCTGCGCGGTCAAAAAATTGACACCCTTTTAGCTGTGAAAAAATTCGATGTCGGTCTGGATATGTGGCAGCTACTCAAATCTAAAGCTGATATTACGTCGATCGATCTTGAAGGTGTCCGAGCCAATGTGGTAAGAAATCCTGACGGAAAATTTAATTTCGATTATATAATCAACGCTTTCGCCACTTCCGAAAAAAAGGAAAGCACGTCTAAACCTTTCATCATTTCTTTAGATAAAATAAAACTGAAAGATATCGGGATCAGATTTGATGACCGACAGGCGAAAAATGACATCAATGCTTATTTTAAATCTTTTGATACGCGTGTCAAAACTTTTGATCTTCAGAATAATTCTTACGCAATCAACGATATCAATCTAGACGGACTGAAACTTACTTTAAAACAGGATTTGATCGAAGAAATTGCAAATAATGTTGAGCAAAAAGTAGATTCTTTAAACCAGAAAAAGCCGATGGAACTAGGCTTAAGCGGCATTAATCTGACCAATTTCAACATCAATTACGGCGACGACAATACCAAAACTTTTGCTAAAGTGATCTTCAAAGAGCTGAGCACGAAAGTGAATGATCTTGATCTTGAGAATAACAGCTACAATGTTGGAAATGTTTTATTAAAAGGTGCTGACATAAACGCAAATCTGTTTTTAGCCTCAGACGACAACGCTAAAAATGATGACCCAAGTCAGGAAAATCAGAAAGCAGGAAAACCGATGAAAATACTTCTTGGCAAACTGATTTTTGATGATGTGAAAGCGGTTTACAACAATACTGCGGTTGCACCGACAAGAGCCGGAATGGATTTTAATCATCTTAATTTTGGAAAACTGAATCTTGATATAAGAAATTTCAAAATGGAAAACAGTCAGTTCGCAGGAAGTGTAAAACTGGCTGAAATTCAGGAAGCGCGCGGACTGAATGTACAGAAATTCAACACCGACTTTGTGTATGAAGAAAAGCAGGCATACCTGAAAAATCTTTATCTGCAAACGCCAAAAACCGTTCTTCGGGATGAAGTTGTTTTGAATTACAGCTCGATTGATCAGCTTTCTAAAAACCTTGGTGCAGTGCAGATTTCAGCAAACATCAGAAATTCTAAAATCGGGTTTTCTGATATCTTAAATTTGGTTCCGACCCTGCGAAAAACGGCACCATTCAACAAATATCCGAACGGAAGTCTGAATCTTGAGGCGGTTTTAAACGGAAATATCAATGATTTAAACATCCGAACTCTGAAAGTTTCCGGGCTCGACCGTCTGAAAGTGATCGCCAGTGGGAAAATAAAAAATGCCACAAAACCCGAGCAGCTTTATTACGATCTGAACATTGGTGAAATTTCTTCATCTGCCAAAACAATTTTCAATCTGGTTCCGAAAAATACGATTCCGAAAAATATCTCTCTGCCATCATTTTTTACGGTAAGAGGTACGGCCAAAGGCACAACGAAAGTGGTAAACACCAATCTTAAACTTACTTCTACGCTTGGAAATGCCGGTATCATTGCAAAACTGGATATGCGACGTAAAAACCGCGAACTTTATGATGTAAAAGCTGATCTCCGGAATCTTCAGATCGGCAAAATTATTCAGAACAAAAAAGTCGGTGCAGTTACGGCTCAGATTGCTGCGAAAGGAGAAAGTTTTGACTTTAAAAATGCGAATGCTGATCTGAAAGGTGTTGTACAGTCAGCTGAATTTAATGGTTACCGTTATCAGAATATGAATCTTGCCGGAAAAATAAACCGCGGCGTTTATAATATTGTTTTAAACTCAAAAGATCCGAATGCCAATCTACAGTTAACGGCATCCGGGAAATATGACGATAAAAATCCTACAGTAAAAGTTAACGGAAATATCAACAAGCTTGACCTGAATAAACTTGGTTTCTACAAATCGCCAATGATTATCGCAGGCGCGCTAGATGGTGACTTTACCAGCCTTGATCCTGATAATTTAAACGGATATCTCAATTTAAAAGATTTTGCAATCTCAGATACGAAAGAAGTTTATCCGATTCAGGAGGTGAATCTCACCGCACTTTCTACGGCAGATTCTACGAAAATTAATTTCAAATCTCAAATTGCAGACATCGATCTTGAGGGTAAATACAGACTTACACAGATTTTTGGTGCGCTTCAGCAAACGGTGAATCAGTATTATCAGTTTCAAAAACCGGGAACTGTGCAGAAAATTGAAGGCGGGCAGTTTTTCACTTTTAATGCAAAAATTAAAAATGATGATTTAATTCGGAAGTTTGTACCGGAACTGAAGAGTTTTGAAACGATTAATATAAACGGGAATTACAATGCCGATTCGCAGAAAATCGAATTGGATGCGCAGATTCCGCAGGTTTTGTATGGTGCAAATACGCTTGAAACTACTTCCCTTAAAATCACAAATGAAAATAATGCGCTGCAATATCAATTGGGTGTAGCTTCATTTAAAAATGAAAGTTTAGCCATTAATAAAGTTGCGATCGTAGGCGATGTTGCCAATAACGTGGTCAATTATAATATTACAACAAAAGATGACAAAGATGTAACGCAGTTTCTGATTGCTGGAAATGCAAAATCGCTGAATGACATCACCGAAATTTCATTAAATCCGAACGGTTTAAAACTGAATTATACCGATTGGACGGTTGCAGAAAACAATAAAATTCAGATCGGGAAACAGGGCATTTTTGCGGATAATTTCAGGCTTTCAAATGCAGGAAGTGAAATCGCTTTACAGTCTGAAAACAGTTCGCCTGGAAGTCCGCTGAATGTTTCGCTGAAAGATTTTAAAATAGAAACGATCACCGAAATCATAAAAAAAGATTCACTTCTGGCAAAAGGAACGATCAACGGAACGGCGCAGCTGCGTGATCTGACAAAGAAAATGACGTTTGTGTCAGACATTAAAGTCACTGATCTATTTGTGTACGGAAGTCCGGTCGGGAATCTCGATCTTAAGGTAGATAATACGACTGCGAATCTTTTGAATGCTGATATTGCACTTTCCGGAAACAGTAATGATGTAAAAATCAACGGAAATTATAATACGGCGGCCAGCAGTTTTGATCTGGATGTGGCGATGAATCAGCTTCAGATGAAAACGCTGCAAGGTTTTACGAAAAATGCGATTGTGAATACGGAAGGTTTTATTTCCGGAAATCTCAAAGTGCAGGGAACGACGAAAGCGCCGAGCATTTTGGGGACTCTGAAAATGAATAATGTTGGAATGCAGATCGCAAAAACCGGCAGCGATTTCAGAAAAATTGATGATGAAATTGATTTTACACGTCGCGGAATCGAGTTTGATGATTTTAAAATAAATGATAAAGACGGAAATTCGCTAAACATCGATGGGCAGATTCTAACGCAGACGTATAAAGATTTCGCCTTCAATCTTGACCTGAATGCGAAAAACTTTAAAGTTGTGAATTCTGAGAAATCAAATGACGCAATGCTGTATGGAATTCTGGCTATTGATGCCGCACTTAAAGTACGTGGCAATCTCGATCTACCGAAAGTTGACGGCCGGTTGGCTGTTGCAGACAACACAGATTTCACATTTGTTTTGCCACAGTCGAGCCCGACGTTGCAGGAACGTGAAGGCATTGTCGAATTTATCGATCAGGATCAGGTAGCTTTAAATAAAACCATAAAAGCCGATTCTATCGACACGCAAAGTCCGATAAAAGGTCTTGACGTCAACGTAAATATTGAACTGAGTAAAGAAGCAAAAATGTCGATCGTCATCGATAAAGCCAACGGAGATTTTGTGAAACTTCAGGGTGAAGCTGATCTTACGGGTGGAATTGATCCTTCAGGAAAAACCACTCTGGTCGGAGTTTATCAAGTAGAAAAAGGAAGTTACGAAATGTCGGTGAGTGTGCTGAAGCGGAAATTTGATATCCAGAAAGGAAGTACAATTACATGGACCGGTGAACCAACAACAGCAAATCTCGATATCACGGCAATCTATCAGACGCAAACAGCACCAATTGATCTCGTGGAACAACAGGTTGGCGATGCGGAACTGAATCAATATAAACAGCGAATTCCATTCAATACTTTGCTGATCTTAAAAGGTGAACTTTTAAAACCACAGATTTCGTTTGATATTACCACAGATGAGAAAAACAATGCCGTTTCTTCTGCTGTTACTGAAACGATCGACGGAAAACTGGCGCAGCTAAGACAGGATCCAAACGAGATGAATAAGCAGGTTTTTGCGTTGCTTCTGCTTAACAGATTTATTGGTGAAAACCCTTTCCAAAGCAACTCTGGAGTTTCCGCAGAAACGATGGCGAGACAGAGTGTGAGTAAAATTCTTTCACAGCAGCTGAATAATCTGGCTTCAGATTTAATAAAAGGCGTTGATCTGAATTTTGATCTGGAATCGACTGAGGATTATTCTACAGGAACGCAAAATACGCGTACAGATCTGAATATCGGTTTAAGCAAAAAACTCCTGAATGACCGACTGAAAGTTTCTGTAGGAAGCAATTTTGGACTTGAAGGAGAAGCGAGACAGAATGAAAATACTACGAATATCGCTGGCGATGTTACGGTAGACTACAGCCTTTCCAGAGACGGCAGATATATGCTTCGTGCCTATAGAAAGAATGATTACCAGGTTGCGTTGCAGGGTCAGATAGTAGAAACCGGTGTCGGATTTATCATTACGCTCGATTACAATCAGTTTAAAGATATTTTCAGAAAAAACCGCAACAACCGAAAGCAAAATAAAGAATCGAGAAGACAGAATAATGAAGCGGTTGAATTTAAGTAACGGAAAATTTAGGCTAAACCGTCGAAAGCAGTTACTTAAAAAACAAATCTAAACCTATGAAAAACAAGTTTAATATATATTGCAGATATTTTTTGGCATCCGGAATTACCGCTGCGGCAGTTTCCTGCAGCAACACAAAATTTCTGAAAGACGGACAGCTGCTGTATACAGGAGCGGAAGTAAAGATCGAAAATGATTCTCTCTCCAAAAAAGAGAAAAAATCATTGCAGTCCGCACTGGAAAGTAATTTGACTCCGAAACCAAATTCGTCATTTTTGGGTTTAAGGCCAAAACTGTATGCGTATAATGTGACCAAAGAACCAAAAAAAGAGAAAGGTCTCCGGTATTGGCTGAAATATAAATTCGGAGAAGAACCGGTTTTGCTGCAGGATGTCGACCGTGAATTTAACCGTGATATCATCGTAAATTATTCTGAAAACAAAGGGTATTTCAATGCAAGAGCGACGTATGATACGGTTTCAAAAAATAAAAAAGCTCAGGTTATTTACACATTAAAACCCGGGGCTAGATATCTGATCAGCAATGTGAAATTCAGCGAAGATTCTACATTGATCAACCGCGAAATTTTTGCTTTAAAAGATAAAACTCTGCTGAAACCCGGAAATCCTTTTGATCTTGATGTGATTAAAAAGGAACGCCAGAGAATCGATGACGGTTTGAAAGACAAAGGTTTTTATTATTTCAATCCTGATAATATCGTTGTACAGGCAGACAGCACGGTGACAAAAAATCACAAAGTTGAAATGATTGTGAAGCTGAAAGACAATACACCGAAACTTGCGACAGAGCAGTTCAGCATTGATAAAGTTGTGGTTTTCCCGAACTACAATCTGCGGGATGCACAGAACGGTAAGTACAGTATTCCGATGAATGCAGATTCGCTGGAGTCTTATAAATACAATGATATTTATGTCGTAGATCCTGAAAAAAAATTTAAACCAAAGATTTTTGACCGGGCTTTGTACTTCGACAAAGGTGATATTTACAATCGTAAAGATCATAATCTTTCGCTGAACCGTCTCATAAGTTTGGGCGTTTTTAAATTTGTAAAAAACGAATTTGTCGTTTCAGACTCTTTGAATCACAGATTTGATGCGTATTATATTCTGACGCCGCGAGAACTTCAGTCGTTACGTCTTGAAGCTTTGGGAAGAACTAATTCTGCAAATTATGCGGGTAGTGAATTAAATTTAAACTGGACGCAGCGAAATTTTTTCCGTGGCGCAGAGCAGTTTAAAGCGTCTGTCTACGGCGCGTTTGATGTTCAGATTGGCGGACCGGCAGATGCGGAAAATATTTTCAGAGCCGGAGCAAACGCACAGTTGTCGATTCCGAGAATTGTGGCGCCTTTTAATTTCAATTCTTCGAGTGCTTTTGTACCTCGTACAAATATTCAGATTGGCTATGAGTTTCAAAACCGTACAACATTATATACTTTAAACACATTTAATGCTTCGTTTGGTTATCAGTGGAAAGAAAATGTACGCAAAGAGCACGAGTTGAAACTGATTGATGTTTCATACATCGATCCTGCGAACGTGACTCCAAAATATGAGGCTAAATATGCTCAAAACCCATATTTGGAAAGAGTTGTTGAGCCACAGCTTATTTTTGGTCCGACGTATTCTTACACCTACTCCACCACAATGCTTCCGAAGAAAAATACATTCTACTACAAAGGAATGCTTGATCTTGCCGGAAACATTGCAGGTTTGATTTCCGGTGGAAATGCAAAGGAAAATAAGCAGAAAAATATCTTCGGAGTGCCGTTCAGTCAGTATGCGAAAATTGAAAACGACGTTAGATTCTATCACAAGTTTGGTGAAAAAACATCATTCGCATCGAGATTAATCGCAGGTGCAGCCGTTCCTTATGGCAATTCGAAATATATTCCTTTTTCCCGACAGTTTTTTGTAGGCGGAAGTAACAGCATCCGGGCTTTCCGTGCGAGAACGCTTGGACCTGGAAGTTATGACCCAAGAACTCAGCAGCAAAACGGAGGTTTTGTTTTTGATCAGGCAGGAGATATTAAACTCGAACTGAACGCAGAATACCGCGCGAATTTGTACAAATTTTTAAACGTCGCTGTATTTGCTGATGCCGGAAATATTTGGTTGATTAATGATGAAATAAACGATGACGGAACAATCGCAAGACCAGGCGGAAAGTTTTCGAAAGACTTTTTAAGCGAAGTTGCAGTAGGTGCCGGAGTTGGTTTAAGACTTGATTTTTCCATTTTAATTCTGCGTCTCGATTTGGCCATGCCGCTGCGGGTTCCGTACTATGAAAAAGATGAACGCTGGGCTTTTGACCGTATTAATTTCGGAGACAGCAACTGGAGAAAAGATAACTTGATTTTAAACATAGCCATCGGCTATCCTTTTTAGATATGAAGAAAGAACTGAAGATTTTTTGGGAGGTTTTAAAGGACACGTATAAAGAATGGAATGCTTCAAATGCGACCAACGACTCAGCGAGTCTTGCATATTACGCCATTTTTTCCATTCCGGGTTTGTTGATTATTATCATTTGGCTGGCAGGTCACTTTTTGGGTGAAGAAGCAATCCGGGGACAGATCAGTTCACAGATCAGCGGAATGATGGGCGCTGATGCGGCAAAAAGCGTGGAAGAAATGATCGCCGGTGCATTGATCGACAAGCAAAATATCTTTATGAAAGTGGTTGGCATCGGATCACTGATTTTCGGAGCCACGACTTTATTTTTTCAGCTTCAAAAATCTTTAAACAATCTCTGGGACGTCGAATCTTCGCCGGAAAAAGCGTTAAAAAAGTTCCTGATTGACCGTGCAAATTCATTAGGAATGATCGTGATTCTCGGTTTCCTGATGTTAATCACAATGGTTTTATCAACAGTAATAAGTCTTTTGAATAACTGGATCACCTCTTATTTCGGGATGGAAACCTATATTTTAGTGGAAATAATCAATTTCTCAATCGGTTTTGCAATTACCGTTTCATTGTTCGCACTTCTATTTAAGGTCTTGCCGGACGTAGAAATCAAGTGGAAATTCGTCTGGAAAGGTGCACTTCTTACAGCAGGTTTATTCACTTTAGGCAAATTTATTTTGAGTCTTTACTTCAGCGAACTGAAACCGACATCCGCATTTGGAGCTGCAGGAACAATTATTTTAGTTATGCTATGGATTAATTATTCGTGTATGCTCATTTTTTTCGGAGCGGAATTTACCAAAGTGTACAGCATGAGAAAAGGCTACCGCATTATTCCTTCCAAGCATGCGAAATGGAGCAACGCGAAACTGTACGCCGACGAACAGGCACAAAAATCTTCATCATAAAAAAATCCCCTGAAATTATCAGGGGATTTTATTTTACATTCTGTCTACCGTATCAATTCCCAGGAGGGAAAGCGACCGTTTAATGACCTTCGCCGTAAGATCTGATAGCTGCAGTCGCATCTGTTTGATCGCTTGGTCTTCCTGTATCAGAATCGGATTGTTCTGATAAAAAGAATTGTATGTCTTCACAAGATCGTAGATGTAATTTGCCACCAAAGCCGGACTTAGATTTTCTGCAGCTTTCTGTATAGTCTGATTGTAATTGGCAAGCTGCACGATAAGTTCTTTCTCAAAAGCATTTATTTCAACATCTCCAGTTTCGGATTTTTTGTAATCAGCTTTGGCTAATAAAGACTGAATTCGAGCGTAAGTATACTGAATAAAGGGCCCGGTGTTTCCGTTAAAATCAATACTTTCTGCCGGGTTAAACATCATCTTTTTCTTCGGATCAATCTTCAGCATAAAATATTTTAAAGCGCCGATGCCTACCTTTTCGTAAGATTTCTCTTTATCTTCCGCTGAAATATGTTCTAATTTTCCGAGTTCTTCAGATTTTGATTTGGCAGTATCATACATTTCCTGCATCAGATCGTCAGCATCAACAACAGTTCCTTCACGAGATTTCATTTTACCTTCCGGAAGTTCCACCATGCCGTATGACAAATGATACAGCTGATCTGCCCACTCGTAGCCTAGTTTTTTTAAGATTTTAAATAAAACCTGAAAGTGATAATCCTGTTCGTTACCTACTGTATAAATCAACTTCTGAATATGATTATCTTTAAAACGCTCAACCGCAGTTCCCAAATCCTGGGTCATATACACAGAAGTTCCGTCTGATCTCAGCAAAAGTTTTTGATCCAAGCCTTCGTCCGTCAGATCACACCATACAGAACCATCTTCTTTTTGATACAGAATGCCCTTTTCAAGACCTTCGTTAATGAGATCTTTACCTAAAATATACGTATTGCTCTCATACTGCACCTGATCAAAGTCAACGCCGAGTCTTTTATAGGTTTGATTAAAACCTTCGTACACCCAGGAATTCATTTCTGACCACAGTTGGCGAACTTTCTCATCCCCGTTTTCCCAATCCAGAAGCATTTTTTGCGCTTCTTTTATTATTGGAGCTTCCTTTTCAGCCTGATCTTTGGTTCTGCCTTCTTCTACCAGATCATTGATTTGCTTTTTGTATTGCTTATCAAATGCTACGTAAAAATTTCCAACAAATTTATCTCCTTTAATATTTTGTAGCGCTGGTGTTTCGCCATTTCCAAATTTCTCCCAAGCTAACATTGATTTGCAGATATGAATTCCGCGGTCATTAATAATTTGGGTTTTGATTACTTGATGTCCCGCTTCCTCCAGAATTTTCGCAACGGAAAACCCAAGAAGATTATTTCTGATATGGCCAAGGTGGAGCGGCTTGTTGGTATTTGGAGAAGAATATTCAATCATCACCGTCGAATCATTTGACTCAATGGCAAAAAGCGAATTTTCAAGAGTTGCAAGCTGATCGGTAAAAAAGTGATTGTGAACTTTAATATTTAAAAAACCCTTTACCACATTAAAACTCGCAACAAGATCTGTCTGTGTTGTAAGACCTTCACCCAATTCCATGGCAATGGCTTCAGGTTTCTTTCGAACCTGCTTCACCAAAGGAAAAGTGACGATGGTAAAATCACCTTCGTACTCAGTTTTATTGTCCTGAACTTCCAGCTGCAAACCATCCAACTGATAAATATTCAAGATGACCTCTTTCAGTTTTTGTTCTAATATAGATTTAATATTCATGCTCAAAATTTGAACTGCAAATATACATAAATAAAAAAACCGCCCGAAGGCGGTTTTATATAAACATCTCAGTGATTAGATTAGTTTCTATTCCAGAAAGGAGTAAACTGATTTTTGACAAATACATCCGCTTGAGTAACATTTGGAGTATTAGCAGTATTCGTGTTATACTCTCTTGATGGATAAACAAGTCTCCATGGTTTGTTAGGCTGAGTAGCTGTTAAAGCCAATGGCGTAATAGGAAAACCTGTTTTAAGATAATTAATATACGTCTCTTGTGGCTTAATAAAGTGCAATGCAACCATTCTTTGATATTGAATTGCGGCAATGTGACCATCTGATCCGTTCCAACCATAAGGTTTTGTTGACAATGAAGTAGTATAAGTCGTAGCCTGTGCCGCAGTCAAACCAAAAAACCTAAATGATGCCTGTATACCAAGATTATAATGACTCAACGCATTCGTAAAGATTGCAGGATATAGTTCAGCAGCTTCTGCTTGTAAAAACTCAGATTCAGCAACCGATAACACCGTTCCGCTTTCATCCGAATTATCAACAAATGCTGTTTGGGTTGAATTAATTTCACGGAATTTCCATCCTAGTCTAGAGAAAGAAGCTTCTGCTGCTCCCGGCTGTTGACCTTCACCTTGTGTGATACCTCTAAGTGTACCACCAACAGCTCTATACATTGATCCACGACGTGTATCAGTAGTACCAGTCGTTTTCGTATTGGTTCCATTTAAAAGTCCTGCAAAATGGCTCGAAATATCGATAAGTCTATACCCTTGATTTTCAGTAGCGCCATCAAATTGTAGATACTGATAATTTCTGAATAAAGGATTTTGCTGCGCTGCATTACTGTTGTTATAACTTGGATTAATTTTTGCATCGCCATCACTTTCAGTGATAAATTGAGCTGTTTGTAAGCTTTGCAATTGCGTATTGACAAACGTTCTAATCGTAGTATCTGTAACTTTTGACTGTCTGAGCAAGATTCTTAATTTGATTGTGTTTGCAAACTTAATCCAATTTTGCATATTCCCAGCATAGATCTCATCTTCTGTTCCAACTGGAAATGCAGGATTAGGATTACTATTGATTGTTGCAACTGCTTCGTTTATAAGAATCACTAAGTTTCTGTAAATATCTTCTCCTTTATCATATTTCGGAGTAAGATTATTTTCTCTTTTAAATGCTTCAGAAAAAGGTGCGTCACCATAGAAATCTACGATATACTGCATGCTGTTCGCCATCATAATTTTTGCAATTGCTGCATGATGAGGATATTGATTTGCTAATGGACTTTGGTAAATTGCTGCGAATCTCCCCATTGCAATATAATTATTGTTCCAGAAGTTGTTACCGCGTGTTAGCGCTGACGTAACTTGCAATTGATATTCTGCGCTATATGGAGAAGCAAAGAAATAAATATTACCGGCCCAGTTATTCATCCAGACATTGGAAAGTTCAAAAACATCTCCAACTTCTACACTATAAGATGAAGTTTGAGCTGCACTAAGATAAAGGTTCGGATTAACATCTTCTACCGCAGGATCATTTTGCGAAATGTTATCATCCAGCTTACAAGAGGCTAATGCGAATGCCGCAAATGATAAATATATGAATTTTTTCATTTTTAAATAATTTTTAATATTAAAAAGTAACAGTTACATTACCTCCAAATGTTCTTAAGTTAGGATACTGGTTTGCATCTGCAAGTATAAATCCTGATAAGAATCCTCCTCCAGCACCAGTTTCCGGATCATCATAGTTTCGGTTTTCTTTGGCAAATCTAGTAAACGGATTTCTTGCCTGCACACCAATCGTTAATTCATTAATTTTTGAAGAACCCAATAGCTCTTTACTAAATGTGTATGATAAACCAATTTCACGTATTTTGAATGCTGTAGCATCTAAAACAAAATTTTCACCAACTGAATTGTATGATGCTCCACCATAATACTCCGATAAAGCAAATACAGGATTATAGTTAGTATTTGTAGGAACGTTGTTATTATATGTAGTTGCATAAATAGGAACGTTTGTATTGGCTACGTAGGCTCCATTCTGCAGGTATGATGAATTTGGTATAATATACGGTCTGGTTCTGTCAAATGTTGCAGATTCCTCAAGATTTCCAGAGAATGCCAAAGAGTTCTTCGTCCCTGAGAAAAATTTATGACCTGTACGATAATCGGCAGTAGCAGCTAAAGTAAATCCTTTTACTTTTAATGTTGTAGTAAATCCTAAGATATATTTAGGAGTCGTTCTACCGAGAACCTGCAGCTGAGAATTCACCTGAGGTAATCCTGTTGTAGCATTCACAACGATTCTGCCCTGATCATCTCTTACATAAGTTGTCCCCTTTATCACTGGAAATCGTTCTCCTTCAACAGCAAAGATTCCTCCGTAAGAATATGAGCTTAAAGAGAATTCTTTTGCACCATCTGCCAATTTTGTGATCATCGAGTACGCACTTGTAAAGTTTGCCCCAATATCCCATCTTATTGCAGAGCTTTTAACAGGTACAAAATTTATATTCAATTCGACACCTTTACCCTCCATATCACCAACATTCTTCCACTGACCATTAAGCGCTGAAGTATTAGATGTTTGCTGAAGTGTAATTAAATCATTGGTCTTGCTTTGAAATATAGCACCATCAAAAGTAATTCTATCCTTGAAGAAACCTAAGGAAAGTCCTATTTCAGCTTTAGTAGTAAATTCAGGATTTAAACGCTGATCAGTGTAATTCAATTGCGGATTGTAACTAAGATAGCCACTTCCAAGAAAAGGATATCCACCGGCCACATTTGCAATAGGATATAACTGATAACCACCGATTGCGGAAATCCCTCCTGTTCTTTCAACTGCTCCCGTAACCTTCATAAAATTCAGAACATTTCCACCGAAATCAAACGCTTTTGTAGGAACAAATGAAATCGATGCAGCAGGGAAGAAATATGAAAAATCATTATTTGTTATAAGAGATTTCAAGGATGAGTTCATTTCATACCGACCGGCAGCATTAAAGAACAAGTATTTCTTATAAGACAAATCTACGTTAGCAATAAATGCATGAATATTTGAATGGAATTTTCTGTTATTTAATGAACTGGGCTGAGCTACACTGGATAAGTTAGGAATTGTGTATAGACCCGGAATTAATAAACCTGTTCCACCAGCCTGACTATTGGTAGTTCTATAATCCTGATAATTATGACCAACAGTTACGTCTAAATTTAAATCTGTAGCAATATCATAATTAGCATTAAAGGTCAAATCACCATAATAATTCTGCTGATTAACATTAGACTGGAAATAACTTGACTGTATACTTGCACCACCTAATCCGCCATCAGTAGTGAAAACATCTGTATTTACATATCCATCGTTATAGCTTCTACCTTCAACGTTAGTGTAATTCATATTCCCACGATATGTAGCCGTAATATGATCATTAAAACGGTAACTCGCAGACCCAATTACATTGAAATAATTTCTGAGTGAACTGTCTCTTACATGTTTTTGCCTGTAATATGGACTTGTGTAGTAAATTGTCCATGCATACCCTCTATCTGCATTATCTCTAAACTGATTAATGGGAATATCTGCTGAACTCTGTAGTACATCATGATACAACGTTGGATCTGCGGTTGAAGTTTTAGTTCTTATAAAATTGACCTGACCATCAAAAGACCATTTATCAATTTTCACACCACCTTTAATTAACGCTGAATATCTGCTTAATTTATCTCCAGCTACTACGAATTCCTTTTCAAGGCTGCCCAAGGTCATACCAAAATATCCATTGCTGTTACCTGAAGATATTGATAAAGTATTCTGGAAAATAGCCCCATTTTGGAAAAACTCTCTAACGTTATCCCTTCCATAAGGTGCAAAAGTTGACTGAATTGCAGCACCTTCATCACCAGTCAAATTACTGTTATTTGCTTCAACTTCTATTATCCCATCACCGTTAAAATCATATAGAGGTATACCATATGGCTGTACAGTACCTCCTAACGGACCATTAAAAGCAGGTCCCCAAGATCCATTTTCAACATTGATCTTATTACCAAACCAACCTTGTCCATAAAGTCTTTGTCTCTTTGGTAAAAATGCTATACTTTCAATATCTACTGCAGAATTAAAGTTAATACGAATTCCTCCGCCTGCGGTACCTCTTCTTGTAGTCACTACAACTACCCCATTTAAACCCTGAGATCCATAAATTGCTGCCCCACCAGCACCTTTAATTATATTTACAGATTCAATCGCATCAGGTGGCAATTGCGCCAAAACACTTGCACTGGAAATAACATTATCAATTACAACCAATGCTTCTGGATTTCCAGAAATCGTGGTTGGATTTCTAATTATAATACTTTGCGAGGAGTTTACACTGTTATTGGTCTGATTAATTCTCACACCTGAAGCTTTACCTGCAATTGCACTAATAGCATTAGGGTTATTTGCAACCTTTAACTGCTCATTGCTGATAATCTGCTGGGCTGTTGTAACTTCGTCTTTTACCTTTAGCCTTCCTGTTACAGGCTGAACAAACACAACTTCTTCAATATCAGTTGTTCTTGGAATAGTATCGTTTCTTCTCTGCTGTGCATTTGCTACCGCTAGAGAGGAAGATACAACGATCAAAAGAACACTTGCTGTTAATTTCTTCATATTTTAAATTGATTATTTTTTTACTTGTTGCAAATATGTAAAACTTTCTTAAAAGAAACAAACGTTTTGTTAAAAATATTTAATATTGCAGTATAAAAAGTTGTCATAGGGTGTAACATTATGGAATTAGCAAAAAAATGGTCCGAATTTTATGTGGAAGCAGGGTGTGATGAGGTAGGTAGAGGCTGTTTATGCGGTCCGGTGGTAGCTGCTGCAGTGGTAATTGATGACAATTTTAACCTAAATTTAGTTAACGACTCAAAAAAGTTATCATTTAAAACCCGTTTAGCCCTTGATTCTCAGATTAAAACCTCTGCTGTAGATTTTGCTATCGTTGAATTGCCTCCTGCTTACATCGATCAGCACAATATTTTAAACGCCAGCATTCATGCAATGCATTTGGCGCTCGATCAGCTTAAAATAAAACCTGAATTAATTCTCGTAGACGGCAACCGTTTCCATCCCTATAATTTTATTCCGCATCAGTGTATTATAAAAGGTGACGGTAAACTGCTCTCCATCGCGGCGGCTTCGATTATAGCCAAAAATTACCGCGACAAACTCATGACCGATCTTCACAACGAATTTCCGGATTATGGCTGGGATACCAATTTTGGGTATGCCACCAAAAAACATCAGGAAGCTTTAATAAAGCACGGACCGACCATCCATCACAGAAAATCTTTCCGCCTGAAATACGATTAACGAAAAAAGAGAAGCTTTACGCTTCTCCTTCTTTATATTATATATCTATTTTTTCTTACTTTTCGGATCAACGGCTTTCTGCTGCTCCTGTGCTTTCTCCATCATCTCACGCATTCTTTTCTGGAATTTAGACTCCGTTTTCGGCTTTTCTTTATTGGCCTGAATCTGCGCGTGAATTTTCTTTTCATCTAATATGACGTATTTAATAACGAGAATGATTAAAATGTTAATCGCATTCGACACGAAATAATACCACGATAATCCTGACGCAGAAGTATTAAGAAAGAACAAAAACGTAATCGGGAAAATATACATCAGCACTTTCATATTTGGCATGCCTTCCTGCTGTGGCTGCTGAATGTTTCCTGAAGTCATCACGGTGTAAATCAGAATCACAATTGTACATGCAATCGCGAAAACACTTAAATGATCTCCTAAAAACGGAACTTTGAACGGAAGTTTAATCAAGTCATCGTATGCTGTCAAATCCTTTGCAAACCAGAATCCCTGTCCGCGAAGATCAATAAAGTTCGGAAAAAATCTGAAGAGTGCATAGAAAATCGGGATCTGCACCAGTGCCGGAAGACATCCTGCCATTTGGTTTACGCCGGCTTTCCTGTACACTTCCATTGTTGCCTGCTGCTTTTTCATCGCATCGGCGTCTTTAAGTTTTGCATTTACCTCGTCGATTTCCGGGCGAATTACTTTCATCATTGCACTAAGCTTATGCTGCTTGTACATAATTGGTGATAAAATTAATTTTACAATAATGGTCATCATGAAGATTACCCAGCCTGCAGAGATTCCCCAGCTTGCGATCACGCTGTATAGCCACATGAAGAAATACCGGTTCATCGCACCGATGAAAGACCAGCCTAATGGCAAGATTTCGTCAAAGTTTTTATCGTAAGATTTAAGCAAATCCAGATCAAGCGGCATAAAATACCAGGTAAAATCCTGATTCAGTTCGTTTCCTGTCATCTGCACATTTCCGTTAAAGTCCAGTTTCTTCAGATATTCGCCTTCTTCGATCGATTCCTGGTTACCCTTGCTTTGCGTAAAACCTGTTTTCGCTTCAATCACAGATGAGAAAAACTGCTGCTTCACGCCAATCCAGTTTAAGGTTTCATCCTTTTCTTCCATCGTGGTACGGCCGTCGTAATCGTAATCTTTATAATTATTAAAAGCATACGAAAACTCAGAATGCGTCTGCTCCTGCGAACGGCCTTTTTCAAGATTTCTCACACTGTAATCCCAGGCAAAATCCGCTTTTGTATCCGAAGTTATTGCTGCAAGACCTTGTGTTCTAACTTTAAAATCAAGTGTATATTTATCCAGTAAAGTATAGATGTACTGAATTTTTGCCCCGTTAAAATCCGCCGTAAGCGTCACCGCATTTCCGGCAACTGTTGGCGCGAAAACAAGATCTTTGGTATTGATCTGCTTTCCGGTTTTATCTTTAAATCTGAAACCGTAGCTCGAATTATTTTTGGTAATCAGATACAACGGAAGATCGGCTTTGTCGGTTTTCTGGTCGTAAGCTTTGTATTTCAAAAGTTCAACCTGAGAAACCTGCCCGCCAAGACTGCTGAACTGAATTTTCATTTCGCTGTTGGCCAACTCTGCAGTCTGTATAGCGCCCGGCGTCACATTTGGGTTGATGTTTGTGGCCGCAGTTGGGGTCACAGGCTTTTTTGCCTGCTCTGTTTTCTGCTTTTCGGCGATCTGTTTATCTTCCGTCTCCTGATTTCTCTGGAAATAAAACATGAATCCGAAAAGTACAAGACATAAAACCGCAAAACTGATGATCTGACTTTTATCAAGTCCGTTGTTCTGTTGCATTTATTTTAAATTAAAATTTTTTATAAATCTGATTCTGCGCAGCTTGCCACGCGTTTTTTAAGTCGACAAAAATACTGTTTTTTTATCAGAACTTTCTGTATTAATATCCTGCTAAATAACAGACTCAGACTGAGATCGGTCAGTCTGAGCTGTAGAATTGACGTTGAAAACGTATTTTTTACTTTAAAGTTTCACATGCTTTGATAAACGCATGGAAAAGTGGATGAGGCGATGCCACCGTACTTTTGTATTCCGGGTGATACTGCACGCCCACATAAAAAGGGTGACCGGCAAGCTCAAGTGCTTCTACCAAAGAGGTTTCAGGGTTTGTACCTGTTGCCACAAAACCTTTTTCATTAAATTCCTGCAGATAATCACTGTTGAATTCATACCGGTGACGGTGTCTTTCGGTAATATTTTTGCTGCCGTAGATTTCGTGTAATTTTGAACCGGATTTCAGTGCACATTTCCACGCACCAAGACGCATTGTGCCTCCTTTATCAATAACGTTTTTCTGCTCTTCCATGATCGAAATTACAGGATGCTCGGTCGCCGTATCAAACTCCATCGAGTTGGCTTTGGGATAACCCAAGACATTTCGGGCAAATTCAATTGTCATGATCTGCATTCCCAGACAAATTCCCAGCATCGGAATTTTATTTTCTCTGGCATACTGTGCCGTAAGAACTTTACCCTCGATTCCGCGGTCTCCAAAACCTGGCGCAATCAAAATACCGCAAACGCCGTCGAGTGATTCGCTGATATTTTCTTGTGTTAAATCACCGCTGTAAACCCAGCGGATTTTCACTTCGGTTTCCTGATCGGCGCCTGCATGTTTGAAAGCTTCCGCAATCGAGATGTAAGAATCTTGAAGCGAAATATATTTTCCAACCAAAGCGATTTCTACTGTTCTCTTCGGATTCTGAAATTTCTTCAGGAATGTTTTCCAGTTTACAAGATCGGCTTCTTTGTCACTTTTCAGATCCAAAGCTTTTAAAACAACATCGTCAAAATTCTGCTTCTGAAGATACATCGGCACTTCATAGATTGTTGCCAGATCTTTACATTCGATCACATTATCAAGAGAAACATTGCAGAACTGTGCAAGTTTTGCGCGCTGATCTTTAGGTATTTTATGCTCGGTACGGCACACCAAAACGTCTGCCATGATACCGCTTTCCATCAGCTGACGAACAGAGTGCTGCGAAGGTTTTGTTTTTAATTCTCCACTCGACGCAAGATAAGGAAGCAGAGTAAGGTGAATCACCATAGAATTATGCTCACCGAGTTCCCATTTCAGCTGGCGCACGGTTTCGATATAAGGAAGTGATTCGATATCACCAACGGTACCACCAATTTCGGTGATGATGATATCGTAGTTCTGTTTGGATAAAATTTTAATTCTCCGCTTGATTTCATTCGTAATGTGCGGAATCACCTGTACAGTTTTACCTAAAAAATCTCCTTTACGCTCTTTTTCGATTACGGTCTGGTAAATTTTTCCGGTGGTGACGTTATTGTTTTGCGAAGTCGGCGCATCGAGATAGCGCTCGTAGTGACCTAAATCCAAATCTGTTTCGGCGCCGTCTTCAGTCACGTAGCATTCGCCGTGCTCATAAGGATTGAGCGTACCCGGATCGATGTTGATATAAGGATCAAGTTTTTGAATAGTTACGTTGAAGCCGCGTGATTTTAGCAGAAGTCCCAGAGAGGCAGAGACAATTCCTTTTCCCAAAGATGAAGTTACACCTCCCGTCACAAAGATATACTTTGTATTCTTTTTACTCATTAGATTAGGTTTGTGCAAAGTTAGGGCAAAAAGAAAAGCAAAGCAACGGTTTGGGAATTTCAAATCTCCCGGAAACAAAAAAGGTTTCCCGAAAATAAATCCCGGGAAACCTCCACCTAAACCAAATTATATATATGAAAACTACTATGTCTGTTTGGCGTTTTACCGCTTTACATACATATAGATGGCTCTTTTTTTTGAAAGTTAAATCATCACAGAATCTTTTTTTCAGATTTTTAAAACATTAACCTTTAGTGAATTTTATTATTCCCACAATAGCTACTCAAAGACTTTCAATCAGCCATAATTTTTTTTAAATTTACCGTATGGCAAAACTCAGAACGGCATATTTCTGCCAAAATTGCGGCACGCAGTATTCGCAGTGGATGGGACAGTGCAAAAACTGCGGACAGTGGAACACGCTCGTAGAAGAAATCATTGAAAAAACGCCGCAGAAAAGCATTGCGTCAAAAAGCAAACAGAACGTCATCAACATCATCGAAGTGGAAGCCGTCGAAGAACCGCGCATAAAAACGCCTTCAGATGAGCTTAACCGTGTACTCGGCGGTGGAATTGTCTTAGGCTCAGTCACTTTAATCGGCGGCGAACCTGGAATCGGGAAATCAACTTTGCTTTTGCAGCTGGCTTTAAAAATGAAAAAGAAAGTTTTCTATGTTTCCGGGGAAGAAAGCGCCTCGCAGATCAAGATGAGAGCCGACCGTTTGGCCGAAATCAAAAACCCAAACTGTTTCCTCTACACCGAAACTTCTCTGGAAAAAATCCTTCATGAGGCCAAAAAACTCGAGCCAGAATTTGTCATTATTGATTCTATTCAGACGCTTCAATCGCAATTAATTGAAAGCTCGCCGGGAACTGTTTCCCAAATCAGGGAATGCTCCAACGAGATTATTAAATACGCTAAAGATTATAATGTGCCTGTATTTTTGGTGGGCCACATTACAAAAGACGGACAAATCGCCGGCCCGAAAGTTCTCGAACACATGGTTGATGTCGTCTTAAATTTTGACGGAGACCGCAATCATTTATTCAGATTATTGAGAGCCAACAAAAACCGTTTTGGTTCGACGGCAGAAATCGGGATTTACGAGATGGTTTCGCAAGGTTTAAAAGAAATTAAAAATCCATCAGAAATATTAATTACGAAGAAATCCGAAGAGCTGAGCGGAAACTCTGTCGCCGTAACCTTAGAAGGAAACCGCCCGATGCTTTTGGAAATTCAGGCTTTGGTGAGTACCGCCGTTTATGGAACTCCACAAAGAAGCTGTACCGGTTTTGATTCTAAAAGGCTCAATATGCTATTGGCTGTTCTCGAAAAAAGAGCCGGTTTTCAGTTGGGCGCAAAAGATGTTTTCTTAAACATTACCGGCGGAATTAAAACCGATGATCCGGCTTTAGATTTAGCAGTTGTCGCCTCCATTCTTTCTTCTAATGAAGATATTGCCATTTCTGAGCACTACTGTTTTGCAGGAGAAATTGGCCTGAGCGGAGAAATCCGTCCGATTGCGCAGGCTGAACAGCGCATTACAGAAGCTGAAAAACTGGGCTACGAGAAGATTTTTATTTCCAATCTGAATAAACTTCCAAAGAAGAAATTCGGGATCAAAATCGAAGAAGTGAGCAAAGTGGAAGATTTTCACGAGCGGCTTTTTTAGAACAAACCCATCAGATTCTTACACGCTTATTTGTGATAAAAAAACCATGCGCCGGTGCATACGCCTGTTTATATATGTAAAGTTTACAAGTTATATATATAAACCTCACAAGTCATATATATAAGTTTTACAACTCATGCGCATGAATTGAAGAAGTCATGCGCATGAATTGAAAAAGTCATGCGCATGAGTTTTTTAAGCCGGCATTAATATCTTTTTCCAAATAAACGTTTTATATGAAAAAATTACCATAAAGTGCTGATTTCGTACTATATTGCAGTATCTAAAATACCATAATGATGAAAAGATACGCTACCCTGCTGTTTTTGTGCTGCGCTTTTATTCTGAATGCCCAGCAGACGCTTTTTCAGACTAAAATTTCACCAGGCAATCTGACAGCAAGTCAAAAAATAAGCGCCGGGCTGTCGACGACGTATAATTTTACCGAATATTTTAAACAGTCACCCATTGATTTATCGTCAGATTTAAACATACATCTTTCCGGAAACCGTTTGGTAAAAGCGCATTTTGTACGGAAATTCTCTTACACAAACCGCAGCGAATCAGCCGTTTTTTCTGTTGAAAACCACCCGCTCGCCGAACTGGTTTTATCTCAATCTCAAAATACCGTCACCGGAATCCTTGATTTCGGAACCGGCGAGAAAATTATTTTCCACCAGACCGATGCCGATACTTTCGCAGTTTCCTCGGTGAATGAATCGAGTTTGATTCAAAAGGATTCTAAAGACGACTTTTTGCCTGCGCCGGGTTCCTTTAAAGTTAATTCAAATATCTGCCAGGCTGCAACGCCAGTTTGCGCAAATACGACCATTGATGTAATGGTGGTTTACACCTCTGCAGCGCGTGCAGCTTGGGGCGGCGTTTCTCAAAGCAATTCTTCGATAGCGACCGCGATTACCAATTTCAATACGGCGCTGATTAATTCCGGCGTAACGAATGTGCTGATCAATCTCGTCTACAGCGGCGAAACCTCATACACAGAATCCGGAAACATCAGCACCGATCTTTCGCGTCTGCGCACCAATAACGATACGTACATGGACGATCTGCTGATCTTGCGCACCACGTATGGAGCAGATCTTTGTGCTTTGATCACCTCAACACCTTCCGGAACCTGCGGACTTGGCTATTTAAATTCAAATCCTACAAATTATTCAGGTACGAATGCTTTTACAGTTTCTCTCTATAACTGCGTGGTTTCAAATTATACATTAGCGCATGAGATGGGCCACAATATGGGACTGAATCATGATTGGTACGTCTCTACAAGCACGGCGCCGTGCGGGCATCATCACGGCTACAGCAATCAGACCGCGATCTCACAAGGTACATCAAGCGCTACCAACCAGCGATGGAGAACGATTATGGCATATAATGATGAATGTGCCAATGCCGGTTTTACATGCACAAGGCTGAATCGCTGGGCAAATCCTGCATTAACGTACAACGGTCAGCCTACAGGCGTTCCCATTGGAAGTCCCAATCCGTCGGATGAAGCTTTTGGTTTTAAACGTTTTGCATGCGTCGTTTCGCAGTTTATGCCGACCGCAGTTTTGCGAACCAATGAAATTACATCTGAAAAAGTAAATGATTTCACGATCTTCCCAAATCCGGCAAAAGATGAAATTAATGTGATTTTGAAAAATGAAAAAGCTTCTTATTTTAAAATAATCAATATGCTCGGGCAAACAGTTTTGGAAACTGAGGCGCGCAAAATAAATATCCAAAGTCATCCCGCAGGCGAATATTTTCTGAATGTGTATGACAAAAACGATGAAATGATCGGGACGAAAAAGTTTATCCTCCGCTGACATTTCGCGTTTTAGATATTAAAATCCTTATCTTAGTACAAAAGATCAAGGATTTTTTTTAAAAACGTATGAATTACCTCGCCCACTCTTTTCTTACTTTCAGTGACGGACAAATCGTAGGGCAGTTTCTCGAAGATTACATCCGCAACAAAGACCGTTTTTCTTTCCCGAAAGATATTCAGGATGGTATTACGATGCACCGCGCGATCGATACATTTACCGATTCTCATCCCGCGATTCTGGAGGCGAAAAAAGTTTTTCAGCCTTTGGTAAGACTGTATGCAGGTGCATTTATTGATGTTTCGATGGATTATTTTCTGGCGCGCGATCTCAGTTTAAATTCGGTACAAGACTGGAAGAAACATTCATTAAAAGTGTATCGCGTACTGAATGAAAACATCAGTTATTTCCCGGAGAACTTCCGCAGAATGCTGGAAAAAATGGAAGATGATGACTGGCTTTTTAATTACCGTAAAGATCAGGGAATCAAATTCAGTATTCAGAATGTGTTGCACAAAGCCAAATATTTGGATAAAAATATTCCGGTTTTTCAGGCGTTTTTAGATCATAAAGAAGAACTGCAGAAATGCTACGATGCCTTCTTCCCGGATTTGCTGGCGCATGCTAAAGCAGAGAATGCACGACTGCAGCTGGAGAAATAAAATTAAAACTGCTGATAAAGATATCGGTTGGGATACGTCAGTTTCTCGCTTTTTCGGTTCCCGCTGACGATAATGTGTACGAGGTTGATCTGGTCATCAAAAAGATTGTAGAGAAAACTTACCGCCGCTTCTACTTTCTGCGGTTTTGAAACCTTTTCAGACTCAAAATAAATATCCACCGACTCATTATCTTCTTCGTAACCGATGTAATTTATTTTTAAAAACTGACCGTTTGTTTTCAGTTTAAAATAGTCTGCCACATAATTTTTCAGCGCTTCATTCAGCTCAGTTTTATATTTCGCATCATTAAAATGAAGAGGTTTGCCGTATTTTTTGGCCAAAGCATTTTCGAGATCATCGAGAAAAAATCTTCCGGTAATTTCGAAAGTAGTTGATTTTGAATTGTAATTAATTTCAACGGAACCGACGTGATAAGGATGTTTTACCTCTGTAAATGACAGAAGAAAAAAGAGAATGGAAAAAAGAATAACTGTTTTTTTCATTAAAGAAGATCAATAATTTTTTCAGGATTTTGGCGCATATCAAAGAAGAGAATGACGTTGATTTGGTTTTCATTTTCCTTTCTGAAAAACATTCGTACGTGTTTTTTGCCGATGAGCGCGGAGCGGGTTCCCGCCTGAGACTTTTGAAACATCCGATATTTCCCTTCCATTAGTTGAGTTACAATAGACTCCACATCATCAATAAAAACATTCATTTCTCTTTGAGTCCATACTTCAGACAAAAACTGTAAAATCTCTCCGTATGAAATTTCCGCTATTTTCGTGAATACAACTCGCATATTTTTTTTCTGGCGTTAGCAAAAAACTCTTCAGAAGAAATCAGATCTTCCTCCTTCACAGAATCGGCATATCGCTCGATGGCTTCATAGACGTGCGGCGGCACACCTTCTATTAAATCTGATGAGTTTTCCTGCACCGACACAGATTTCACACCTTTTATTTTTTCTAAAAGCTGTTTGATAAATGCAAAATCTTCAGCATTCTCCAGTTCGATATTCACAATCATAGCGTTGAATTTCATACAAAGTTAAAATAAATTTTGTATCATCGCATTTCAAAAAAAATCAGGAAAAATGCAGGATTTTCTTTTCTATTTAAAACTCGGCTGGGAACATATTATTTCGCTCGACGCACTCGACCATCAGCTTTTCGTGCTGGCTTTAATGGCGATTTATTCATACAGCGACTGGAAGAAAATTTTAATTTTGGTAACGGCTTTTACAATCGGTCATTCTATGACGTTGGCGCTCAGTATTGTAGACATCGTGCGCGTTCCTTCAGCGTGGGTAGAGTTTTTAATTCCGCTGACGATTGTTCTGACGGCGCTCGGAAACATTGTAATGAAAAACAAAAATGTTTCAAAAAACAAGACCAATTATTATCTTGCATTGTTTTTCGGCCTGATTCACGGTCTGGGATTTGCAAATACCGCCCGCGTTATGATTGCAAAAAGCCAGAGCATCGCATTGCCTCTTTTCGGTTTTAATATCGGTCTCGAACTGGGCCAGATCGTCATCGTTTTCGCCATTCTCATTCTACTTTTTATCTTATTAAATCTATTTAAAATCAACCGCAAAGACTGGATTCTATTTGTTTCGGCAGGCGTTTTTGCCTTGTCTTTACAGATGACTTTGGAGAGGCTTCCTTTTTAAAAAACCAAATGTACGCATCGGGTAACCAACTGTCAGCGTCAGGTAATCAACTGTACGCATAAGGCAATCAACTGTCAGCTTCGGAAAACCAACTGTCAACATCGGAAAACGATCTGTCAACATCGCAAAACCATCTGTCAGCCTCGGGAAACCAACTGTCAGCATTGCAAAACGATCTGTCTGTTTCTCAAAACCAACTGTCAGCATCGGGAAACCATCTGTCAGCATCGGGAAACCAACTGTCAGCATTGGGAAACCAACTGTCAGCATTGCAAAACGATCTGTCAGTATCTCAAAACCAACTGTCAGCATCGGGAAACCAACTGTCATCATCGCAAAACGATCTGGCTGCCTCGCAAAACGAACTAACCGTTTCGATAAACCGTTTTCCATCTTTCTGCAGAGTCACGGGCGTTTTTATTTAAAACAAACCTTGAAAATCTGTTTACTCCATTCAAAGAATCGCGCGGTCCTTACAATATTTTAGAAATTTTCAACGACTTATTATTATATTTGAATATTATTAAATCATCCGAAATGAAATTTAAAATTTCTGCACTTTCAGTCTTGTTTTTTACCGGCGCATTTGCCCAGAATATTCAGAACAATCCGGGGAGTAATCATGGGAACCGTTTTGAGCAGATGGGAACGATTTTCCCAACGCCGAATGTATACAGAACCGCTTCCGGAGCGCCCGGACAGGCTTATTGGCAAAACAGAGCCGATTACGACATCACCGCGTATCTGGATGAAGACAAAAGAAACCTGAAAGGTTCGGAAACCGTTACCTATCACAACAATTCTCCTGATGATCTTGATTATATCTGGCTGCAGTTGGATGAAAACCAGCAGTCGACAACGAAGAAAGCAGATTATCAGTCGTCGAGTTTTATTCCGCGGGCGACAAATGATCAGCAGCTGAAAGTCACTGAAATTCCTGTGAAAGACAATGGCTACGGCGTGAATCTGGAAAAAGTAACCGACGCAGCGGGAAATCCGCTGAAATATACCGTTAATAAAACCATGATGCGCATCGATTTGCCTAAAATGCTGAAAAAAGGCGAGAAGTTTATTTTTAAAATCGACTGGAATTACAACATTCCGAACCGTATAAAAATGGGCGGGCGCGGCGGTTACGAAAACTTCGCGGAAGACGGAAACGACCTCTATACAATCACGCAATGGTTCCCGAGAATGTGTGTGTACAGCGATTTTCAGGGTTGGCAAAATCATCAGTTTACGGGAAGAGGAGAATTTGCCTTGGTTTTCGGAAATTATAAAGTTTCGATGAACGTTCCCGCAGATCATATTATTGGCGGAACCGGCGAGTGCAAAAACTATGATCAGGTTTTAAGTTCGGAACAGCTTTCACGCTACAGAAAATCACAGACCTCTACCGAACCTGTGGAAATTGTGACTTTGGATGAAGCTAAAAAAGCAGAGAAAAGCCATTCGAAACAGAGAAAAACATGGGTTTTTGAAGCGAAAGATGTGCGTGATTTTGCATGGACGGCTTCAAGAAAATTTGTCTGGGATGCGATGGGCGTTACCATTCCTGAAAACAATAATAAAGTAATGGCGATGAGTTTCTATCCGAAAGAAGCTTATAATCTTTACCGAAAATATTCAACAAAAGCCATCGCGCATACCATAAAAACCTATTCAGAATTTACGATTCCGTATCCGTATCCTGTGGCGCAGTCGGTGGAAGCGGCCAATGGCATGGAATATCCGATGATCTGCTTTAATTATGGCCGTACCGAAAAAGACGGAACCTATTCTGAAGGCACCAAAAACGGAATGATCGGCGTGGTGATTCACGAGGTGGGACACAATTTCTTTCCAATGATCATTAATTCCGACGAAAGACAGTGGAGCTGGATGGATGAAGGTTTGAATACGTTTACAGAATATTTAACCGAAGAAAGATGGGACAATAAATTCCCTTCCAAACGTGGCCCGGCATGGACGATAGTGGATTACATGAAACTTCCGAAAGATCAGTTGGAGCCCATAATGAGCAACTCTGAAAACATCATTCAGTTTGGGCCAAATGCTTATTCTAAGCCTGCAACCGGTTTAAATATCCTTCGCGAAACCATCATGGGACGTGATCTTTTTGATAAAGCCTTTAAAACCTATTCTAAAAGATGGGCGTTTAAACATCCCGAGCCTGCAGATTTTTTCAGAACGATGGAAGATGCAAGCGGTGAAGATCTCGACTGGTTCTGGAGAGGTTGGTTTTACGGAACCGATCCTGTAGATATTGCGATTGATAAAGTAACGGTGGCAACACCAGATTTAACTGCGCTAAGAGAAGCCGGCGAAATGAAATATAAAGTCGACAGGCCGCTTCAGAATGAGTTTGAAGACATTTCAAAAATCAGAAACAGAGAAGATAAAAGCATCACTTTTGCCGTAGAAAAAGACAAATCGCTGCAGGATTTCTATTACCGCTACGACCGCGGAATGGAAACCGTAGACAACAGCAAAGAGATCGTTCTCAAAACAGAAGGTACCGAGCCTTTGGACAAAAAAGATCAGGAAAGACTGAAAAATTACAATGCGTATCAGATTGATTTTGTAAACAAAGGCGGTCTGGTGATGCCGATTATCATTGAATTTACCTTCGAAGACGGAAGCAAACTACGCGACCGTTCTGCTGCACAGATCTGGAGACAGAATGAGAAAAAAGTTTCTAAAACCTTCTTTTTCGAGAAAAAAATAAAGTCCATTCAGCTTGATCCGATGAGAGAAACGGCAGATATCGATACTTCCAATAATCTTTGGAGCAGCGACAGCTCTACCGTCGAAACTTCAAAATTCCAGGTGTTTAAACAGAGACAGGAAGGTGCAGTGCGTGGCGGCGCCAGCGGACGTGTAAACCCGATGCAGGCTGGAGGGAAGAAAAAATAGTGCGTTTATTTTATGAAAAAATGACTCACTTTTGAAGACCATCAACGCTAAAAATGAAATGATGAATCTTAACAAAACAGCGATTGTACCGTGTTTCTCCCGATCGTATATTTACAATGTGATCGATCCGTAAAATAAAATATGTTCAAAATAATTTAAAAAAAGCCTCTGAAATTTCAGAGGCTTTTTTTTTAAATCCTGCAGGACTGAATGTTTTTCACAATTGCAATATTAAAAATCGTAAAACTCAGGTTAGGTGATTTTTGAGAACGGCCTTAAAGGTCCTTCCTAAAGGCAGCTTTTGCCCACCTTCAAGATATACTGAACTTGTATCATAAGAATGAATATGCGATGCCAAAACGATATATGATTTGTGAATTCTGATAAAGCCGAACGCTTTAAATTTTTCTTCAAAATTCGTCATTCTGTCCAGGATCATATATTTTTTAAGCGGTGTTACCAGAAGAATGTACTCTCCGTAACCTTCTATCCAGAGGATATCTTTTAAAAATACCTTATTTATAATATAGTTAGATTTAAACATGATAAAATCTTCCTGCTCCTTCGCCTCTGAAGATTTCCTGAATCGTAGAAAATCATTTGCTTTAGAAACCGCCTTTTTGAAGGTTTCAAAATCGACAGGTTTTACAAGATAATGCACCACATCGAGCTCAAATGCTTTTACAGCATGTTGAGTTTCTAAAGTAAGAAAAATGCAAAGCGGTTTGTACGGAAGTTTTTCGAGCAGCTCGATGCCAGTCATAAACGGCATATTTATATCTAAAATTACCAGATCTACGGTATTCTCCAGTAAAAAATCGTACGCCTTCAGCGGATTTTGAAAAGATGCCAGCAGCTCTACACCTTCTGTCTTGCTGCAGTATTTCTGTACTAACTGTAATGCCGGATATTCGTCGTCTACATTTACTGCCTTAATATCAGCCATTTGCATTTATTTTTAAACTTGTTCTGTATATTTTACTGTCTGCAGCTTCTGAGGTAAAACTGTAATTTCCCGGAAAATATCTGTCGAGAATAGCGAGAATCGCCTTATTTCCCAAACCTTGATATCCTGTCACTGCCTGCTGATTTCTGTCTTTTGAAATAGAGTTTTCGATCTCAAAAATCAAAACATAATTTTCAATTTTAAAATCAACAGAGATGAAACTTTCCGGATCGATTCCTACCGCAGAGTGTTTTAAAGAATTTTCAAAAAGGGTAAGTAAAACCGAAGGAGGAATTTCTATTAAATCTAAATCTTCACTGTTCCCGATTCTGAAAAATATATTAAGCTGGTCATTAAACCTAAGCTGGTAGAGCGCTGCCAAAGATGTTATCGAAGAAAATTCCTGAGCCAGCGAGATCTTTTCTTTACCGCTGTCATAGATCGTATACTGCAAAAGTTTGCTGAGCTGAAGGACAGCATCTGAAGTTTTTTCTGAATCACTGAAACTGCTGACGTATATATTATTGAGTGTATTAAGCAGGAAATGCGGACTGAGTTTAGATTTCAGTAAATCGACATACAGTTGATTTTTTTCTTCCCCGAGCACCGCAACATCGCGCTCGATCAAAAATTTATCTTTTGTAATTCCCAGAAAGGAAGCGACTAAAATCACAATACCCTGTGTGATATACACATTGTAAATAAAACTGTTGTAATCTGTGCGTAAAAAACTGTTTGCAAAAAGAGCAGGTTCCAGCAAAATGCGCGACAGGCTGCTGATGAGAAAACATACCAAAGCATAGAGAACAAACTCTGGATATTTATTGGAAAGATAAAATTTCGGGACTAAGTAATAATAAATAAAATAATAGATACCCAAACTGAAAATAGAGTTGAAAATAATATTCAGGATCAGTTCCGGTGTTTGCAGAAAGTGTTTTTGGGTAAAATAGATCATCAGAACAAACACAGCTCCGAAGAAAATGTGCTGAAAGCCCAGCAGAAATTTCCAGCGGTAAGACATGATCTTATTCAAAATCTTCTGACTGAATAAAATTCTAAAAATCAATAAGATAACAACGATATTCAGTAATAAAAACATCCGCAGATATGTTTTTCAGATAGTCCAAATATACCATCTTTTTTTTCTCAAAGTGCAGTTCACTTATAAAAAACACCATTGGTTGAAAATTTTACAGACAAGCACTGCAATTGGATACATTTGAGAAAATGCAATGTTAACTAAATATTACATGAAGATTAAACAAAAAACAATCGCTCTCCTGATTATTCTTTCAACCATAATGATGAAAGCGCAAAGCATAGACAATTACAACATGTGGTTTCAGTATCTGATGTCCGCAAAACTGACTGACAAAAATACCCTGACTGCACTTGCGCAATACCGTTCTTTTGATCTCGCTTACGATACACGCCTTTTCCTTTTAAATGCGTATGTCGATCACGAGGTGGCACCAGGAATTAAACCCGCTGCAGGTTTTATGTTTCTGGTACTCGAATCTTACAATACAAACAACTCAAAAAGGATTCGCTATGAAAAAAGACCGTTCCAGCAGGTGACAATGGAAAATAACATCGGCCGCACCTCAGTCTCAAACAGGCTGCGCGTGGAAGAGCGTTTTATAAATAATCCTGATGAGTTTATCGTAAGGCTGCGCTATCTTATTTCTGTAAAAATTCCTTTCAGTAAAAAAGGTGAAAAAGAAAAGCTGTACGGCATTCTTAAAAACGAAATCCGAATGAATATCGTAAAAGATGAACCTTTTGACAGCAACCGTATCACAGCAGGAATCGGTATCAAAACAGGAAGAAACTCGGCACTGGAACTGGCTTTTATTAATCAGCTGGAAACCGGAAAAACCAGCAATTACGGCTACATTGGTTTCAGACACAATTTTGACTGGAGAAAGAGAGAAAAAAATAATCCGAACTAAAAAAACAAATTATGCTTACAATATTAGGTTTTCTGATGATCGCAATCTTTATGGTTTTCATCATGACAAAAAAACTGACGCCTCTTACTGCATTGATTCTGGTTCCTGTGATCATCGCCGCTTTGGCAGGTTTCGGATCTGAACTTGGCGAGATGGCAAAAGACGGCATTAAAGAAATTGCAATGACCGGCGTGATGCTCATTTTTGCCATTCTGTATTTCAGTCTGATGATTGACACAGGGCTGTTTGAGCCACTGGTACAGGTAATTCTGAAAGCTGTAGGCGACAATCCGGTAAAAACTACCATCGGCACCGCAATTCTTACAACTTTGGTCTCTTTGGATGGCGACGGTTCTTCTACCTACATTATTGTAGTGGCCGCAATGCTTCCGTTATACAAAAAACAGGGGATGAATCCTTTAGTTCTTACCTGTATTGTGATGCTCTCGGGCGGAATTATGAATATCCTTCCCTGGGGCGGCCCGACGGCGCGGGTAATGAGTTCTCTGAAACTGGGTCATGCTGAAATTTTTGTCCCGATGATACCTATTATGGCGATCGGAATTTTATGGGTTATTTTCGTATCCTATATTCTGGGAATTCAGGAAAAAAGAAAAATCGCCAAAAACGGCAAATTTACCAGATACAGCGACAATGATATCGAAGGCGGCGACGATCAGAAAATGCTGAGACCAAAATTAATATGGGTGAATTTTGCCCTTACGATACTGCTTTTGCTGGTCATGATTTTAGATCTCATTCCTTTGGGTATTGCATTCATGATCGCATTCTGTATTGCCGCACTCATCAATTATCCGAAACCGAAAGACCAGCAGAAAATCGTTACCAAACATGCGGGAAATGCACTTTCTGTTGCCGGGATGATTTTCGCAGCAGGAATTTTTACAGGAATTCTCAATGGCACCGGCATCATGCAGGCGATGGGAAACAGCATTATTGGCATTGTACCAGAAAGTTGGGGTGGTTTTTTAAATACAATTACTGCCGTTTTCAGTGTTCCGCTCACGTTTTTTCTAACGAATGATGCGTATTATTTCGGTATTTTACCCATCATTACAGCAACAGGTTCAGAGCTGGGAATTCCGCCTGATGTTTTAGGAAGAGCCAGTCTTGTCGGTCAGGCATCGCATTTATTAAGCCCGCTCGTACCTTCCACTTATTTGCTGGTTTCGCTTGCGGGAGTAGAATTTTCGGATCATTTGAAATTTACCTTAAAGTGGGCCATCGGCTCATCCATAATCATGCTGGTAAGCGCATTGATTCTGGGAGTGATTTAACAACCACTTCCAGGATTTTTTTGCGGAGTAAACGTCTGTATTAATTATTTTTTAATCTCAATAATAAGTCTAATTTTACATCAGTAAAAGCAGCTGATGTTTCCCAGTCTTCCAAAAAAAACGTTTACCAACACCTATCTCAGGAATCTGACGCTGTATGTTTTTATCGCGATCATTGCGGGTGTATTTGTGGGAATTTATTTGCCTGAGTTCAGCAGAAAACTGGAGCTCGTCAATCAATATTTCTTTACCGTTCTTGAGGCGATTATTCTGCCGGTGCTTTTTATCGCGATCGTTTACGGTATTTTAAATGTGTTTGAAACCAAGAATTCATTCCGGATTATTGCATATACTTTCATTTATTTCATTTCCGTCACCTCAGTCTGCATTATTCTGGGTTTCATCATGGGCTTTCTCATAAAACCGGGCATCAATACCGGTATCAATCTCGCCGAAATCCGTGCGGAAATTCCCAACACATATAGGTTTACAGGCAATCCTGATTTTTTTACCATCAACAACAGCAGGTATACCATTTTTCTTGTCATCTCGGTCATTGTCGGAGTTGTTGCCGGCAGCCTGAAAAGCAGGAAGCTTACGACAGTTCTCAATTTGGGGATGGAACTTTTTTACATCGGCATAAAATATCTTTATCTTGTTCTTCCGGTCATTATCTTCTGCAATATCGCTTACGGAATCTCTGTTTACGGCCTCAGCACACTGCTTCCGCTCAGTAAAATCGTGGCAACCGTTTATCTTGCGTGTATCATTTTTATTTTCGGTATTTTGGGAACGCTCTGCTATTTTTTTAAAATAAATTTTCGTGAATTTCTGGTGGATATAAAAGATGAAATCATTCTGGTGATGACCACTTCTTCCTCCAAAACAGCATTCCCGATGATCTTCGAAAAACTTGAAAATCAGGGTTACGAAAAGAAAATCATCCGTTTTCTTATTCCGCTGGGCTACAATTTCAACCTTGCGGGTGCCTGCATTTACATTTCCGCATGCTGTATTTTTTTGGTGCAGTTTTACAGTATTCCCATGGGGTGGAATGATTACTTTCTGCTGTTTTTAATCATCAGCATTACTTCCAAAACAGCTTCCGGTGTTCCCGGCTCCGGCTTTCTCGCGCTTATATTTACTCTGGATAAATTCGGTAAAATACCATTAACAGATATTGCGTTGCTGTACAGCGTAGACCGTTTTATGAATGAAGCAAGATCGGTAACCAATTTTATCGGAATTGCCGTTTCTTCGGCACTTATCGCAAAACTGAATCCGTCAAAGGAAGCTTTTTAGCAAAAATTGCCTGCTTTTTTTCTGCCAAAATTTCACCTTTCACTTTAAAACTCTGCCAAAATTTTATTTAAAACCTGTTGGCATACAATTAGGGAAAGACAGACCAGAAACATTAAAAAAAATATAATATTATGTCAGTAAACTTTAAGCCGTTAGCAGACCGCGTTTTGATCGAGCCGATCGCTGCTGAAACGAAGACCGCTTCAGGGATCATCATCCCGGATACCGCAAAAGAAAAACCTCAGGAAGGCACAGTAGTAGCTGTGGGACCTGGTAAAAAAGATGAGCCAACCACTGTACAGGTAGGTGACAAAGTTCTTTACGGAAAATATTCTGGTTCCGAATTAAAATTAGACGGAAAAGATTTTATCATTGCAAAAGAGTCTGATCTTTTAGGAGTAATAGGTTAAGCTGATAGCTATTGGCTAATGGCAGATGGCTTTCAGCGTTGAAAATAGAAAATGAGAGATTTTAAGAAATTTGAAGTTTGGCAATTAAGTCATCAGCTGACTTTGAAAATTTACAAAACAACCAAGGTTTTTCCGAAAGAGGAAATTTTTGGATTGACCTCTCAGATCAGAAGATCATTCGCTTCCATCGGATATAATATTTCGGAAGGAAGTGGCAGGAATTCAGATAAAGAATTTGCAAATTTTATTAACATCGCACTAGGATCATCCAACGAAGCCGAGAACCAATTAATACTTTCTAAAGATTTAGAATACCTTTCAGAAAAAGATTTCCAAAACCTTTCGGAAGAATTAACTATACTTAAAAAAAAGCTTGTCACCCTCTGGAACAGGCTTAACGGAAATTAAAATCAAATTATAAATTAATACAGCGAATCGCTAAAGCCAAAAGCCAAAAGCCAACAGCAATTCGCCAAAAGCAAAATAACATGGCAAAAGAAATAAAATTCGATATCGAGTCAAGAGATGCTCTAAAAAGAGGGGTTGATGCATTGGCTAATGCAGTAAAAGTAACTTTAGGACCAAAAGGTAGAAACGTAGTAATCGAAAAATCTTTCGGTGCACCTCACGTAACTAAAGATGGTGTTTCTGTAGCAAAAGAAATCGAACTTGAAGACAGAGTAGAAAACATGGGAGCGCAAATGGTAAAAGAAGTTGCTTCCAAAACCAATGATATCGCAGGAGACGGTACTACAACCGCTACTGTTTTAGCTCAGGCTATCGTGAGAGAAGGTCTTAAGAATGTAGCTGCCGGTGCAAACCCAATGGACTTGAAAAGAGGGATCGACAAAGCAGTAACTGCTGTTGTTGCTAACCTTAAAGAGCAGTCTAAAGAAGTAGGTGATTCTACTGAAATGGTGAAGCAGGTGGCTTCAGTTTCTGCTAACAACGACGAAACTATCGGATCTTTGATCGCTGAAGCTTTCGGAAAAGTAGGTAAAGAAGGGGTAATCACGGTAGAAGAAGCTAAAGGTATCGATACAACAGTAGACGTTGTAGAAGGGATGCAGTTTGACAGAGGTTACCAGTCGCCTTACTTCGTGACGAATCCTGAGAAAATGTTAACTGAATTGGAGAATCCATACATCCTTTTAGTTGAGAAGAAAATTTCTTCAATGAAAGAATTACTTCCGGTTCTTGAACCAATCGCACAAAGCGGAAAATCTTTACTGATTATTTCTGAAGAAGTGGATGGTGAAGCTTTGGCAACTTTGGTAGTGAATAAATTAAGAGGTTCTCTTAAAATTGCTGCTGTAAAAGCTCCGGGATTCGGTGACAGAAGGAAAGCAATGTTGGAAGATATCGCTATCTTAACTGGTGGTCAGGTAATTTCTGAAGAGCAAGGTTTCACAATGGAAAATGTATCTCTTGATATGTTGGGAACTGCTGAAAAAGTATCTATCGATAAAGACAACACGACAATCGTAAACGGTGGTGGTGAAGAAAGCAAGATCAAAGGAAGAGTAAACCAGATCAAAGCGCAGATGGAAACGACTACTTCTGACTACGATAGAGAAAAACTACAGGAGAGATTGGCTAAATTAGCCGGTGGTGTTGCTGTATTGTATGTAGGTGCAGCTTCTGAAGTTGAAATGAAAGAGAAAAAAGACAGAGTTGACGATGCCTTAAATGCTACGAGAGCAGCGGTTGAAGAAGGTATCGTTGCCGGTGGTGGTGTTGCTTTTGTACGAGCAATCTCTGCTTTAGCAAACCTTGAAGGAATCAATGCTGATGAAACTACAGGGATCAAAATCGTAAAAAGAGCGATCGAGGAGCCATTGAGACAAATCGTTGCTAACGCAGGAGGTGAAGGTTCTGTAATCGTAGCGAAAGTTGCTGAAGGCAGCGGAGACTTCGGATACAATGCTAAAACTGACGAGTATGTAAACATGCTTGAAGCAGGAATCATCGACCCTACGAAAGTAACAAGAGTTGCCCTTGAAAACGCAGCTTCAGTTTCTGGAATGCTATTAACAACTGAGTGTGTAATCACTGAAATTAAGAGCGCAGAACCTGCTATGCCAATGGGAGGTGGAATGCCGGGAATGATGTAGTAGCGTGTCGCTGAGACAATATAAATTTTAAAACCGTTCTGGAAACAGAGCGGTTTTTTTACTAAAATAACTAAATATGAAAAATATAGATCACTTTGATGATTTCATATCTCTTCTCGAAAATACTATGAAAGAGTATAGGGATATTAAAACTTTAATAGAAAAAAATAATCTATCAGAAAGATTTGAGGATTTACAGAAGACAAATGAGCTAGCTATGTTATTTACAGTTGCAAATTCTGACCTTACAATTTCTTTAAAGAATTTACATATCGTAAATAAAGATTCTGAAAGATTATTCTTTGTCAAAAATATTTTTTTAACAATACATGAAACAATTGTTGCATATCAGGGAAATGGGAAGTTTATTAATAATCTATGTCAGACTTATGATGAAACAAAAGATGCGTACAAGACTGTAACTGATAATTTAAGAAAATTCAAAAAAGATCATGATTACGAGCGTTATATAATACCTATGCGCAATAGTATTTCCGCACATATTGATATTGATTCTTTTTATGATGAAACCATCCAAATTGATATTGATAAAATATTAGAAATGACATTGCATTTTGGACAGGAATTTTTATCTACTGCGATATCTTTGATAAAAATTCTGTTGAAATATCTAGTTAATAATTTCTTAAGTCAATCTCGCTAAAAACAATATAAAGTTAAAACCTTTCAGATTTTTCTGAGCGGTTTTGTTTTACAACAATTAATTAACAAATCTGTATTTATAAAACCTGTAAAACAACTTATTAAAATAAATATCTATATTTAAGCTAACAAATTAAAAACTAAAAAAATGTGGACTTTTATTGTAATTATAATTGCTGCAATTATAATTTGGGCTATCGTTAGTAATAATACTGACAACGAAAAAATTAGAGAACACAATAACAGACAAGGCGGACTTAAAAGCCAATTTTTAAGTTTTTCAAACATATTAGAAAATAAATTTAATATGAACTTGAAATATGATGATGGTAGAATGATTCGCTACAAAAAAGAAGTTTCAATTGGCGAATTGAATATTGGAGTTCATCTTGATTATGCCAACTTTAAAATAATTTATTCTGAAATTATAAAAAAAGATGGAACAATCATTAAAGGTCAAAATGTTACATATCCTATTGTAGATGATGTAAAACTGATGGAAGATAGTATAAATTTCAGTATAAAGAATCTAATGTCTGAAATTTCAAAATTGGATTTAAAAAATCAACAAATTTACATTCCAGCTAAAAAACATACTAAGCACTGGTTTAAAATTATTAATAATACAAATACCGAAGATGAAATAAATTTTTATGCGAAAAAACTATTTTTGAATGATGACATCAATCCCGATGTTGTAAGAGCAAATTTATTTTATTACAAATTTGGGGAGGCTCATCCTGAAAGATACGAATCCCCATCAATTAGACATATAGCTTCTGTGCCACTAATTTTTAGTGATTTATTTATTTCAGCATATCCAGATGTGTATTTATGGATTAAAAAAAAGGAATTAGATATTAGCAGATTTGATACTTTACATGAACAAAATAATAACAGACAGGATTTGAGCAGTCTGATGGATTTTTACAGATTATTTATTGATCAATATTTAGTTGAAAAAACTAAGCTCGAATGCCAAAATCCAGGATTTAGGTTTGCTCCTAATTAATCATGTTAATATGTTGGCGAGTGTCTCTCTCGTACCCACAACATAACAACATTCAGTTTTCAAATAAAACAAACCGCTTCGCTAAGTCTCCTGACCTTACGGCAGTGTTACAAAAAAGTTTTCATCCCAGATGTCGCGGATTTCCAATCCGTGAGTTTTTCACTATATTTAAAACATATTTTTCTACACAGAAAATCAATTAAAACAAACCTCACCACCTTTGAAAACAAAATTATTACTCCTTTCACTTTTCGGTTTTTGTTTAAGCAATGCACAAACCTTAAATTTTAAACATCTTTCGGATATGTCTGTGAGAAGAGGAGCGATAAGCAGTGCTATTGCAGATGACAATATCTATGTGAGCAATGGGTATAAAGATTCGGATGGTAATGCTGTTTTTATTGAGAAATACAGCATTAAAGATAACCGTTGGAGTGTAATCAATTCTACTTTGGTTCCTAAAAGATTCGCCAATTCGGAGACTTACGGTAATAAAATTTATATTTTTAACGGGTGGGGAAACAGCCATCTTGAAATTATAGACCTTGAAACGCATAAAAAAACGAAAGGAGCTGTTAACCGTGCCTACACAGGAAATGCCGGTTCTGCCATCCATAACGGAAAAATATATACCTTCGGCGGCAGTGGACTCAACAATGCCGCCACCACAGTATTTTCTGATAGATTCCAGTATTATGACATTGCTTCAGACACATGGCATGCGTTATCGAATATGCCAACCGCCAGAGAAGCAAGGGGCAAAATTGTTAATGATAAGCTTTATGTAATCGGTGGTTTTAACGGTACCTCATCCCGTCTGGTCAATGTGTATGATTTCAACAAGAATCTCTGGACTGAGCAATATACGATGCCGACTGCGATATCAGGTCACGCATTAGCAGTTTACGGTACTAAGATTTTTATTGCTGGCGGTTACAACAATCAGTCGTTTTTGGCCTATTTTGATACAGAAACCAATACGGTACATCAGTTATCATCCAACATGACTCCCAGACGCCACGCTGCTGCGGAAATACACAGCAATAAATTATACATCATCGGTGGAAGTACAGCCTCCTCAACCAAATCAGCTGTTAAGAGCGTTCAGGTTGCAGATATCAGCGAAGAAGTGCTTTCCGCTAAATAAAAGGAGATATATTTAAATAAAAAGCTGATCCGTGACAGCGCAGCTTTAACGGATCGCCAAGAGAATATTTTAAGACCGTTCAGATTTCCCTGGGCGGTTTTTTAACGAATCAAACTCAGTTGTACAATTTATACATACATTATATTTTCACTTGTAAATAAAACCAATTATAAAATTGTACAGAATTTCAAAACCTCACTTTGATTAGTTAATTTGCATCTAATATTTATTATCATTGCGAAGTATTCATTATTTTAACACCCCAAAACTTTTTATAAAACTGGCTAAAAACACAGTAAATTTACTCCATTTTAATCTACTGTGATAGGCAAAACGCAGCGCTGACGCATTCTAAAGTAGTTTATCCAGTGTAAGAGTATAGATACTGTATGGATAAAGCATGGATACTCCATAGATAGAGTATCAATGTGGTACTTTTTAAACGTCGAAATTTTTCATTTGATTGTTTAAGATATAAATATGGATTTTTAAACAAAGCAATACTTATTTTATGAAATTCATAAAGTAATTTTTAAGGAATATTTGTCTGATATCTATCCATTGGCTAAAGAAAATAGATGACGAAAACTCTTCGCGTCTGAAGAGCAATTATCTTCTGGATAAACCTACAGATTTTTTCAGGACAAAAAAAAAATTCTTGCCCCATTCCGCTGTTGTGTGTATTATTGTAAAAAACAAATCATGCAAATTCAGGTTTCTCACGACTTTCGCAGGAAGGCGTCTTCAGCCGTTTCTTCCATCGTTATTTTTATTTTTGTCTACTTTCTGATCTTTATTTTTGCACTCGCACTCGCTGGCGGTTCGGTTGTGGTCGGTATTTGGCTGATTGCTGCAAAACCGATGTTTTTTACTTTGATGGCAGGCGCAGGTCTGGCAGGTTGCGGGCTTTTGGTGTTTTATTTCGTCATTAAATTCCTGTTCAAAAAACATGTGAATGACCTCAGCCATTTAACGGAAATCAAAAGAAAGGATGAACCCGAACTCTTCAAAATGATCGATGAAATCGTGAAAGAAGCTGGTACAGACGCACCGAAGCGGGTGTATCTTTCAAACGAGGTCAATGCGAGCGTTTTCTATGATTCCAGTTTCTGGAGTATGTTTTTTCCCATAAAGAAAAATCTCACCATCGGTGTAGGTTTGGTAAATGTTTCGACGAAGCAGGAGCTGAAAGCTATTTTAGCGCACGAGTTCGGTCACTTTTCGCAGCGGTCGATGAAGGTCGGAAGTTACGTGTACAATGTGAATCAGATTATTTTTAATCTCGTTAATGACGACGAATCGTACCAGAATTCTGTGCAGAAATGGGCAAGTGTAAGCGGTTACTTTTCCATTTTTGCGGTGGTGGCTTTCTTCATCACCAACAAAATTAAATGGGTGCTTACCAAAATGTACAACTTTGTAAATGTACGCTATATGGCACTTTCCCGCGAGATGGAATTTCATGCCGATGAGGTGGCCGCGCATATTTCGGGCTCGCTTCCGCTGGAAGAATCGCTGATGCGTATGGAAATTGCCGACGATGCGTATGGCCGTGTGATCTCTTTTTACACGAAGAAAATTGCTAAAAATCAGTCCAGCAAAAATCTCTATCAGGAGCAGCGCTTTGTCCTTAATTTTTTAGCAGAACAGAATAAACTGGAGATCAAACACGGACTTCCGGTGGTGAAACAGGACGATTCCGGTTGGTATAATAAGTCGAAACTCAACATAGAAAATCAGTGGGCGTCGCATCCTACTGTTGCCGACCGCGTGGTGAGACTCCAGGCTTTAAACATCCAAAAAGAAGCAGATCACAGCCCGGCAAACACGCTGTTCAGCGATTATCACCGAACCGAAGAACGCCTTACCACGAAGCTTTTCCTGAATGTAAAGTACGATCATACACGCAGAGATGTAGAGTTTGATCAGTTTACCACTGAGTTTACCGAAGAGTTCCGCAGAAACAGTTTTCATAAGATTTTCAATTCCTATTATGATCACAAAAATCCGGGAACTGCTGTGAAAGATGATGTTACGAATCTTGCAGAAAATGCAGAAGATCTTTTTAGCTATGAGAATGTCGAAAAAGTATATACGCTTATCGCTCTTGAAAATGACAAAAATACCTTGGAAGCTATTCTCAGAAAGGAAATCCCGGTTAAAACATTCGATTACGACGGCGTAAAATACAAAATGGCAGATGCGAAAAAACTGATTCCGCAACTCGAAAACGAGATCACCCAATTATCGGCGGAAATCGAAAGCAATGATCAGAATATCTACAGTTACTTCCTGAAAACGGCCACTGAAGCCGGCAAAAAGGAAGAATTCATTTCAACCTACCGAAGATTTTCAGCATTCGACGAAGCATACACGGTAAAATATAAACTCTACACCGATTTGATAGAAGCGACCGCTTTTCTCAATGTAACGACGCCGTTTGAAGTCATCCGAAAAAATTTCGCAAAGCTGAAACCGTTAGAAGATCAGCTTAAAAAAGAACTCTCCGTCATCCTCGAAATTCCGGAAATGACCGACGATCTGTCTGTTCAGGAACTCGCCGATCTCAAGCATTTTGTAGAATTTTCTCAGTCGTATTTCGGCAAAGATCAGTATCATACGGTAGCTTTGCAGCGGCTTGTACAGGCGATCAACCTCTTCCCGTATTTCCTGAATCTGCAGTATTTTAAACAGAAGAAAGAAGTTCTGGATCTGATGAATCAGTTGGAAGAGTGGAAGTTGGAAGATGTGAGTGATGCTATGCTTTCTGGTAAGTAGATTAATGCCGAAATATTTAAATCAAAAAATATTAATAAACCGTAGATTGCTCTTAAAAAAGCTATAGACGATAAACAGATTTTCATTAATTTTTTATCATAAAACCCGTATTGAATGTCACGAGATAATTTGATTTACAGTCTTAGCAATGGATACAGTCCGTATATCCGTAAAGACGAAAATGGTTTAAAATACTGTTTTCCTGTTTCGTCTGGTCACGTAGATAAAGATTTTGAATTTTTTATTACAGATGAAGATTTGGATATTTTAAGGTCCAGTGATTACAGATTTAAATTGTTCTATCTTGTACTTTTCTTCGAAGCTCAATCTACCTTTGGAACCGGTAATAGAAATCCGCGAACATATAAAATCGAAGAGTTTGAGAAAGCAAAGGCTATCGTTTTATATCAGTCAGAATCTGAACTGCACAAATACCTCTTAAAATTTTGTAAAAAATATAATTTGGGAGATCATTATTTTCAATCGTTTTCAAAAAGTGTGTTCGAAAAATAATTATTTTTTTGCTCACAACAATTTTAAAAAAATCATCGGTTTTCTATTAAAAACATTTAAAAACAGCGTAGCAATTTTATGTGGAAAAAAATCAATCTTTCAGTTTTAACTACAGAAATACTGCTAACTCTACCCGCTACTTTTTCCGGGAAAATCGCATTTGGTTATGGATTGGGAGATTTGTTTTTCTACTGTTTAATGTATTTTATTTTAATAACTCATCTCATCTTAACACTACGTTGGAATAAACAACCTGACAAGCAAAGAATCATGGCAACAGTATTTTTTTTGCTGACAATTTAAATATCCTTAAAAGCAACAATTTACCGTGGCAGTGAGTACCCGTGGAATGGAAATGTTTTTTACGAAAATTAAAGTTATGATAGTGAAAAAGATTTTGTTTATTTTTTGTTTATACTTACTTCACTCATGTAAAAATGAACTGAAGATTGAAAAACATGAAAGACCAATGGAAGTATTTTTAATACCTCAGCATTTAGATAATTTCGCCGTAGTTTATGAAGCCAAAGAAACTATTGATTTTAAAAAGAAGATTATTTACAATATTCCTGCAAATGGATTACTTATAGTGAAATTCCAAAGAAATAGCAGCATGTTCAATCATAAATACATTTTAGTTGATAAAAAAAATGTAAGAACAGACCTTCAGGATTTTGCAAAGGAAAGCTATTGGAAAAGAGTAAAGAATGATAAAAGGTACATGCTTGAAAGTTTGGATGGCTCATATGTTGACGGCATATTTTCAGAAGGCAGTGCAAATCAGATAAAAATTTCGAGCGATAATCCTCATGCAGTAAAATGGTTTGGAATTATAATTGGCAGCGAACGTGACAATCAAAATATTTTACGTAAAAAACTATTTTATAAAATTGACAGTATTTCGAAATATATTCATTCACCGCAATAATAAAGACTTATATAATTATTCGTTTTTCAGAAATAATGTAATTATAAACTCACTGTATGCAAATCAAAAATCTACTCAGAATCATTTTCAGAATTTTCGGTCTGTACACGGTCATCAGTTTGGCTTTCACTTTTTTGCCCCAACAAATCGTTTACCTGATAAATGCCCAACTGATCTTTCCTTTCGATTCTCAAAACGGAGTGCTGCAGGACATCATTTATCTGATCATCATTCTGTTTTTCATCGTGCTCTCTGCGTATCTGTTGATCATCAATCCGGATGTCATTATTAACAAATTAAAACCGTTAACATTTCTTGACGAGAGAATTGATTTTCAAAAATTAAATGCCGAAAGTCTTCTGCAGATCGCCATTCTTTCAGTCGGGATTTTAATTCTTTTTGATTCGGTACCCGAGCTGATTAATAAATCATTCCTTCTTCTGAAGCTGAAAAAGATGGGTGCAGATATCGGAGACGAACTTTCAACCGTCGGATTAAATTATGAGATCATCACCGCATCATTTAAAACCCTGTTAGGATTAATGTTTATCGTCTTTCAGAACAAAATAGGAAAGATGCTTTTCAAATAAATCTCAAAGCTGTTTTTTGCTCCTGCAAACAGTGTTCTTGCTCCTGCGGGTAGTGATTGAGCTCCTGCGAACAGTGATTTTGCTCCTGCGAACAGTAATCTCGGTCCTGCAAGTAGTGATCTTGCTCCTGCGGGTAGTGTTTTAGCTCCGGCAGAAAGTATTCTCTCAACAGCAAAAAGACTTCCCGCACCTGCAGAAAGTCTTTCACTATTTTAAATCTTTATTAAAGTAAATCTTATGGCGCCAGCCTCGCGATTTTCCAGTCAAAATCTTTGGTCAGCGTGTACAGAATCCGGTCGTGAAGGCGGTTTGGTCTTCCCTGCCAGAATTCAATTTCGTATGGTTTCGCAATATATCCGCCCCAGTTTTCAGGTCGCGGAACTTCAGTTTCTGCATACTTTTCCTCAAGCTGATACAGCTTTTCCTCAAGATACTCACGGTTCGGGATTTCTGCACTTTGTGGCGATACTACCGCTCCAAGCTGGCTTCCTTTCGGTCTGCTGTGGAAATAACCGTCGCTCAGATTCTCCGCAATCTTTTCCAGATCTGCTTTAATGATGATCTGTCGCTCCAGTGCCGGCCAGAAAAAATGCAGACACGCTTTATGTGTTTTCTCAATCGATTTTCCCTTCCGGCTGTCGTAGTTGGTATAAAAAATAAAACCTTCATGCGTGTACGATTTTAGCAGAACCATTCTTGTACGCGGGCACCCGTCTTCTTCTACTGTAGAAATTGCCATCGCGTTCGCCTCTCCCACCGCCGGATTTTCACTCGCCTCCTGAAACCAGTCTCTGAACTGCTCTACCGGATTTTGTTTAATCTCACTTTCAAGCAATTGAGATTTTTCATAAACTTTTCTCTTGTCGTGCAGGTTTTCCATCCGTTATTTTTTATTAAATTTGAGTATGAGTTACTCGTACAAAGGTAAAATTTTAATTTCCACGCCTGATATCATGGGAGACATTTTTTCCCGCGCCGTCGTTCTCATTATAGAGCATAATGATGAAGGCGCCTTCGGTCTTATTCTCAACAAAAAAAGCGAGGCGCTGAGCGAGAATGTGAGTGAGTTTTTAGAGTATGACACCGAAATCTATGAAGGCGGACCGGTAGAAAAAGAGCGTTATTTTTTTATCGTGAAAAATCATGAGGATATTTCTCCCAAAGCAACACGCATCAATGATGAATTTTTCTTCACCGAAGATATGCAGGCGGTGATTTCTGCACTTACACAGGAAAAAATTCATCTCGATGAGATCAAAGCATTCAGCGGATATTCCGGCTGGTCGGCACTACAGCTAGATAAAGAAGTCGATAATAAATTGTGGACGGTAGTTGATGTTTACAATCTCGATTATACATTCCCAAACGATCATACGCTTTGGAAATCAATCATGCAGAATCTGGGTGGTGAATATCTTCTCTGGGCAAATTCACCTTCCAATATTTATCTGAACTAAAAGATTTAAGTCATAAACTTTTAACAAAACTTTAGGATAGATTTGTACAATAATCAACGGCAAAGCAGCGTTTCATAAAAACATTCTCGCAGGAGAATTTTTGAGGCTGTTTCAGCGGACGAAAATCTAAACCATAAAATTCTGTAAACTCCAGAATAAAAACCCGATAAAGGACGGCACCACCGTTGTTTACCGGGTTTGTCAATTTTAGAAACTCTGTGCCCAGCTTTTTACCATCTCGGTAAATCTTTCGCTGCCAAAAGTTTTGTTCCTGATTTTCTTTACCGTGAAAATTCCTTTTTCTTCAGAGATCACCAGAATTTCTTCGCTTTTCTGAGATTCGAAAGCAATGATTTCCTGCTCCTGAATATCAGCAAGATTATTTTTATGAATAAAGGTGACGAAGTTTTCCAGCAGCGGCGAAATGTAAGAACCTTCACTTTGCTTCACGACTTTGATGACCTCACCTTCAAGAAAGAGTAGATTTCCGAAAGAAGTTCTTGCAATTCGTTTTTCAGGATTAAGAAGAATCACATCATCCAGGTCATTTTCCTGTGCATAGATCGAAGCATAAATATTCTCCGGACAATGTACCCGGATGTTGCTCAGAAGATTGCTGTTGACATTGATTTCCTTAATATGATCAAGTTCCAAAGCATTCGGCTGCATTGCCAAAACATCTTCAGAAGTTTTGACTTCAAAATAATAAGAAACGCTGCATTGCGACAGATGCTGATGATCAGCATTCCGGAAAACCATAAAACTGATAATTCCGTTGCTGATGTTTTGTCCTTCAATAATTTTCTCCTGAAAAAGCTTCTGAAAAAACTCAAGCGTGTAGCTTAACGGAATATTCATACGCATTTTGCGCATCGATGCCATCAGGAAAAAATAACATTCCTCATCCATGATCAGCATTCCATTCCGCACAAAAAAAGAAACCTTTACGGCATCGCCCAGAAGAAACGCACGGTTGGCAGTTTCAATTTCTGGTGAACTAAAAAATTTGTTTTCCAAAATAAGAGGTTTTATAAAAAAAATAATGAACGAAAATTCGTCCATCAGTTTTATCGTTTTTGAAAATCGCTTACGCGGCGCCGAGTTTTATTCTCAGATTCTCGATCAGATTTTCCCAGTAGAGCGCGTTTTCTTCTTCGTCGCCTTCCTCGCAAAAATCGGTAATATTCAGAGCCAGATCTTCTGTAATGTCGTCGATCGTGATGGTCATTTCAAAATAATTCTTTGTGCCCTCATCTTCTTCCCAACGGAATCTTACAAAGCTTTCCGGCTTGTATCTAATGAGAGTGGCTTTCTCCTCAGAGCCGCCTCCCCAGGTGAAATAGAAATCGTCTCCCTTCTCCACCACATCATCTGCAAACCACTCAGAAAGACCTTCTGCGCTCGCCAGATATTCATATAAAATCTCTGAAAGACAGTGCATTGGGAATTCGTAATGGACTTTATGTTTCGCCATATTGCTTACTTTTTAACGTGACGCAATATATAAAATATTATTTTCTTTACGCCAAATTGTAAGTTTTTTTTTGTAAAGCTTCTATGATATTTGTCAGCGGCGACTGCCGGATTCTACGCGAAATCTTTAAGCTTAAAATTTAATTAAATTTAAAAATATTCAACCTCATCCAATGCCTCCAAGATGATTTTGCAACCTTCTTCGATTTCGGCCTTACTGAGCGTGAGTGGCGGTGATATCCGCATATATTCATTTCGGTAAAGCTGCCAGAAAACGATCAGACCTTTTTCCATACAGCGTTTTGCAACTTCAAGTGTATATTCCGGGCTGCCAAGATTTACCGCAAGCATTAAACCTTTACCGTTGATATTTTTAATTTTCGGATGAATAAGTAGCGACCGGAACAGCGCTTCTTTTTCCGCTACTTTTTCCATTAAATTACTTTCTAAAACTTCCTGCAGCGTCGCCAGAGAAGCTGCGGCGATCAGCGGATTTCCCCCGAAAGTGGTGATATGACCAAGCTTCGGCGAATGCGTAAGACTTTTCATAATCTCTTCCGAAGCCATAAAAGCGCCCACCGGAACGCCGCCGCCCATGCCTTTTCCCATCACCAGAATATCAGGTACGATGCCGAAATGTTCAAACGCAAAGAGCTTCCCTGTCCTGCCAAATCCGGGCTGAATTTCATCTAAAATAAGCAGCGCACCGGTTTCTTCGCAGCGTCTTTTCAGCTTCTGCATATATTCTTTATCCGGAACGAGAAATCCCGCCGCACCCTGAATAGTTTCCAAAAGCACGCACGCCGTTCTTTCTGTAATTTTTTCTAAATCTTTTTCTTCATTAAAACCGATAAAAGAAACCATCGGGAGAAGCGGACGGTATTCCCGCTTGTGATATTCGTTCCCAGAAACGCTCAGTGCGCCATGGGTGTTGCCGTGATAAGAATTTTTAAAAGAAATAATCTCTTCGCGGCCCGTATATCTTTTGGCCAGTTTCAGACTGCCGTCAATCGCCTCGGCACCGCTGTTCACAAGATACGTCACCGAAAGCGGATCGGGCGTCGCTTCCGCAAGCAGACGGCACAGCTCGACAGGTTTTTCCTGTGCATATTCGCCATAAACCATTACATGCAGATATTTTTCAGCCTGCTCTTTTATCGCATTTACAATTTTTGGATGCGAATGCCCGAGTGTGTTAGCAGAAACTCCCGCCACGAAATCAAGATATCTTCTCCCATCTTTGCCGTAAATATAACTTCCCACCGCTTTTTCTACCTCAAAACCTGCCGCATAAGGTGTGGTCTGAGCCTGAAATTTAAAAAAATCTGTCTGCATTTTGTGTAATGAAATATTGGCAAAGCTAAAGAAGATTCTTCAGAAGCCGAAATGCTGCGCTGTAAACTTGCAGCATTAAGGCGAGAACATATCTGAAATCATTTGGCATTAAATACAAAACTTTTTAAAAATATATTTAATTCAACCACAAAACTAAAATTCCAGCCTATTTGCCTCAACAACCACCCTTTTTGCCTGAATATCCAGCCAAAGTGCCTCGATAACAAGCCTTTTTGCTTCAACTGCCACCCAATTTGCCTGGATTTCCACCCTATTTACCTCAGCAATGAGCCTTTTTGCCTGGAATTCCACCTTTCAGGCTGAACATCCACCCTTTTTGCCTCGTTTTTAGTATTTTAGGTAACGACTTCGAAAAATTAATACAAAAAAATACCGGCGTAGTGACCGGTATTATTATTTTATCTTCGAACTCTTTTTGGTTTCTTCGCTTCTTCTTTGGCTTTCTCCCGCGCCGCCGCCGCCTGAATCTGATCATACAGCGCATCGTTTGGCGTGTATTTAATCTCTTCATAGTTGGGCGAATCGACGAGAATATCCCGCCACTTCCGGATGCGGTCTTTGGTATTCCAGTTAAATTCCGGGAACTTCTTGTCTTCCGGAGCAATCAGACTCATCGGATACGTGTTTGCATCGGCACCTATCGAACACGAGATAATCTGCAGCTGCTGAGCTTCGAAGTAAGCACCGATAATTCCGCAGGTAGAAATTGTGATTCCGAGGCGTTCGGTTTCCTTCGTCTTTTCATTGACATCATCATCATATGTGATTGCCTGTGCGTTGCCGATCACTTTTATTTCTTTGATGTCTTTGCCCTCGTAGTAGACATTCATCGTTTTTCCTTTCACCTGATTGAATTCATCAACGAGGTTGGTAGAATCTACTTTGCTGATGGCGAGACCATTTCCGATAACTTTCAACGAGTCGATGTTTTCAGTTTCGGTATTAAAATACGCCTCGATTTTGTCGCCGGTTACCTGTCTTTCACCACTCCATAAAATTGGTTTTGTGTACATGTGCATTACACCGTCGGTTTCATTAAAGGCAATAGAATCGGCTCTTCCCTGTGCGTTTGACTTATAAATTCTCGCTTTTTTGTAGGCGCGCAGATAACTCTTTTTGATATTGGCAGAATCTGGTTTTTGGTAAGAAAGAATTTTTTCTGCCGCAAAGTAGATCGAATCTTTCTCCAGAATCTTAACCGCATACGGATTTTTGGTAATCATCGCAGAATCTTTCTTTTCGTAAATTTCTCCGTAACCGCCTTTGATGTATCTTTTTTCGACAGGATCATCCAAAGTTACATTTCCCGTTCCCTTTCCAAAACCGGTGATCTGGTTAAAATAAAGCTCGTCTCCTGTAAGAATTTTATCATTGTAAAAAATCCTCGAGTTTTTGGTAAGAAAAGCTTCCTTTGTGTTGAGATTATACGTGCCTTTGTCGGTGATAATCTTTTTTTTCGGATTTTTCTTATTTGTAATCACCGTGTAGCCGGAAATATCTACAATGTTGGTATTCTGATTCTGCACCAGATTCGGACCTTCAAGTGTATAATCCCGGTCTTCAATTTTTACATTTTGATTCAGATTAATGGTACGCGTTGTAAGATCATACGTTCCGGATTTGGAGTATGTCACGCTTTTACCATCACTGATCGTTCCGCCGGTATTGTAATACGCTTCGTTTGAGATACGGTCGTAGTACATCGTCTGCGTTTTGATCACCGTGCCTTTAGGATCATTCAAAACCACATTTTTACGGGCAACACCACGCTGGGTATTTCCGTCGTACTCCATTTCTTCGGCGGTAATCACAGAGCCGTCGGAGTTTAGCAGTTTTACATTCCCAATTGCTTTCAGGAAGTTTTCTTCTTCATAAAGAATCACAAGATCCGCCGATAGAACCGATCCCTGATGTTCAAAAACAACATTGCCTTTGAAATACCGGTTGCCGTCGTAATTGGTATCTTTCTTTATCTCATCGGCATGCCTTATGCGCACTTTGTTTTGAGGCGTAGAAGAAGGTGGCTGATTTCCTGCAGGTGTCTGTAAAAAAGGATCCCGCTGAACAGGTTTCTGGCCATCCTGACCGAAAAGCATCAGCGAGAAAAAAGTAAGAATAAGCAGCGCTGACTTCATGAATTAATCATTCTTGGTACCGTAGAAATACAGCGAATGCGAATCGATTTTTACATTAAAAGCAGCTTCGATAGATTCTTTAATCCCCTGAATACGCGGATCGCAGAACTCAATAATCTCAGATATTTCTTTGTCTGAATCTTTCTTGTAAATCACCAGATGATCGTGCTGCTTGTCGAAATAAGACTTTTCGTATGATGAAGAAGTCAAAGTTTTTTCGCCAAACTGATGCTTGCGGATTAAGCCCGCGTCGAGGAAAATCTCGATTGTATTGTAGATCGTGGCTTTGGAAACATGATACTTTTTCTGCATCATAAGAAGATACAGATCATCCACATTAAAGTGATGATCCATATTATAAATCTCTTCTAAAATCGTGTAGCGCTCGGGTGTATTCCGGAATCCCTTCTCCAAAAGATAGTTTCTGAGAACATCTTTGATGAGGACTATATTGTTGTCTTTATGTATCGTATCCATCAGTAAAATTATACTACAAATTTATCCTTTTTTATTTAAATAAAAAGGCGATAATCTTGCTGTACAGATATTAGATTAAAAATTGTGTCTGATGAAAACCGACTGCTCAATCTTTCTGCTGGAAACGGCTTCATCCGTAAGCGGCGCAGATTCTACGACTACATTGTGTGATGAAACGCCCCATGCTTTGAAGTCGTCGCTGCCGATATACTTCACAAAATTGTAGATGTTGAGCGTGATTTTCTGCTTTACATTAAGAAGAATATCATTGATGTACGTGTTGTCGATGATCACATATTTCAAATCCGGCGGAACGCTGTGCGCGCGAAGCGAAGGATGACTGCTGACTTTCGGGATCGTACCGTCGGCCATCAGATCTTTCAAAACCATGTTGAAATAATCATTTATTCTGCGGTCTACTTTAAAACCTAAAAGGAAATTCACTTTATAAATCGTTCCCGGAAGAATTTCGTCGATAGAATATTTGAATGTGTAAGGATCTTCTTGATTGATGATACTCAAAATAAAATAATGATCGGCCCGTTTTGGCTGCTTTTTGATAATTGAATAAATAATCTTAGACTCAACCTCATCATTTCTTTTGGCACGGCTCAGGTACGCAAGATTCGTACAGTATTTCGGGATTGTTTCATCAAGTTTCATGTCTTTAATGATAGAAACATAACGCTCGATTTTAACGAAATTTATAAAGCTTGCTTTAATTAATCTTCCGTTATACCATGCATACATGCAGACCGCAATGAAACCGCCGAGCACCATCGTAAGCCAGCCGCCGTCCATAAATTTCAGAACATTTGCATAGAAAAACCCAGATTCCAGTAAAATATAAGTGATTCCGAAACCGATAATAAATATTTTGTTCACACGGCTTCTTCCCAACCAATAAAGGAGTAAAACCGTCGTCATGAGCATCGTAATCGTGATCGTCAAACCATATGCGGCTTCCATTCTTTCAGATTCCTGAAAAAACAGTACAACCACAAAACACAGAACCATTAGTCCCCAGTTTACTTTCGGGATGTACATCTGACCTTTATTACCGGAAGGATATTCGATATGCTGATTTGGCCAGAATGAAATTGACATCGCTTCTGAAAACATTGTAAATGAACCGGTAATCACCGCCTGACTTGCAATGATCGCCGCTAAAGTTGCCAAAATTACGCCTGGTAAAACCGCCCATTCCGGGAGAATCCCAAAGAAAGGATTAACGCCTGTAAAAACTTTTTGATAATTATCCAAAAGCCACGCTCCCTGACCGAGATAATTCAAGATAAGCATTGATTTAACGAAAATCCAGCTTACTCTGATATTTTTTGCACCGCAGTGTCCAAGATCTGAATATAAGGCTTCGGCTCCCGTTGTACACAGAAAAACCGCACCCATGATCACGATTGCACTCGGGGAATGCGTAATCAGATTATATGCATATACCGGATTAAATGCACGGAAAATTTCAATATGATCAATAATATGAATCGATCCAAAAGCTCCAAGAGCCAAAAACCACGTGACCATAATCGGCCCAAATAATTTCCCGATAGATGATGTGCCGAACTGCTGCACGAGAAAAACGATGAATAAGATAAACAGTGTGATATACACGACTGGAGTATCTGGATTGTAGATTTTCAAACCTTCAATCGCTGACATTACGGTAAGCGAGGGTGTGATAACACTGTCAGCAACCAAAGTTGAGGCACCGATAATTGCCACCACATAGAGCCATTTTTTCTTCAGCTTTTTTACCAGAGAATACAGAGAAAGAATTCCGCCTTCACCTTTGTTGTCGGCACGGAGTGCTATGATTACGTATTTGATTGTGGTTTGCAGCGTAAGCGTCCAGATAATACAGGAAAGTGCGCCTTCGATATATTCGTCGAAAGGCATGCTGGAACCGTCTTTTCTGGCATTCACGATCGCTTTCATTACGTAAAGCGGCGAGGTACCGATGTCTCCGAACACAATCCCGAGAGAAACAAGAACGCCTACATAAGTAAGTTTCTTCAGGTCGATATGATGACCCACGCCTGTAATGTCTGCCATGTCAGCTTTTTAATTTTTGAATGCGCAAATGTATACTAAATTTATCATGGTATGTGCAATAACCGATACATTGTATAAATGAAAAAACCTCCTTTCGGAAGTTTTTCTCTATTATTTCACATACATTGCTTTCTTGATTTCCTCTTTCACTTTTTCAAGTTTCGGGAACCATTCTGCAAATAGCGCAGCCGAATAAGGTGCCGGTGCATCTGGCGTAGTAATTCTTTTAATAGGAGCATCCAGATAATCAAATGCTTTTTGTTGTACGATATATGTAATCTCAGATGAAACTGAACCGAATGGCCATGCTTCTTCTAAAATAACCAGTCTGTTTGTTTTCTTTACGGATGCTAAAACTGTATCAAAATCTAAAGGTCTTACCGTACGGAGATCGATTACTTCTACAGAAATCCCTTCTTTCGCCATATCTTCAGCAGCCTGCAAAGCAAGTTTCATGATTTTACCGAAAGAAACCAACGTTACATCTGTTCCTTCTCTCTTAATATCTGCTTTCCCGATTGGGATGTAATATTCTTCTTCCGGAATTTCCATTTTGTCGCCATACATCTGCTCAGATTCCATGAAAATGATCGGGTCATTATCCTGAATTGCCGTTTTAAGCAAACCTTTCGCGTCATAAGGATTTGAAGGAACAACGACTTTCAATCCAGGAATGTTTGCATACCAGTTTTCAAAAGCCTGAGAATGCGTTGCTCCCAACTGGCCTGCAGAAGCAGTCGGCCCACGGAAAACGATTGGGCAATTCCACTGTCCACCGCTCATCTGACGGATTTTTGCAGCATTATTAATGATCTGATCGATCCCGACAAGCGCAAAATTAAAAGTCATATACTCTACAATCGGTCTGTTGCCATTCATCGCGGCACCCACAGCAATCCCGGAAAAACCAAGCTCAGCGATCGGTGTATCGATTACTCTTTTTGCCCCAAACTCATCCAGCATTCCCTTAGAAGCTTTATACGCTCCGTTGTAGTCTGCCACTTCTTCTCCCATTAGAAAGATCGATTCGTCCTTACGCATTTCTTCGCTCATTGCCTGCGCAATTACTTCACGAAAAGTATATTCTGCCATATGTATTCGAAAAATTTTAAAGTACAAAAGTAATGATTTTTACATTTATAGCCACAAAAAAAATGGCACCTCATTGCCGAGATGCCATTGATATTTTATCTGAATAAAATTTAGTCTACTTTCAGCCAGGTTTGCGTTTTCATGGCAATTCCCATTACGATGGCTTTCACTTTAAGCTTGTTACCTTCACGTACCAGTTCGGTTTTGTAGGTTTTACCGTCTTTTGGGTTTACGATAGTTCCTCCAGAAAATTCGTTCCCGTCTTTAGAAAGTCCGCGGATGATTTCAAGTCCTAAGATTGGTTTGTTTTTTCGGTCATCTTTACACTTCACGCAGGTTGGAGATTCCGGTTTAATGAGCAGCTGATTTACTTTTCCGTAATACTTGCCGTCAGATTTTTTGTAAATCTCTACAATCGACTTTGGCTTCCCGGTTTCGTCGTCAATGGTCTTCCATTTACCCTCGATTTGGGCGTAAGAAAACGTGCTTAGCAAGCAAAGGAAGAGAGTTGCAAATAATTTTTTCATATCGTTTATTTCTTTTAATTTTAAGTTTGATAAATTATCTTATCGATAGTTAAAAATAGAAAATATATTTAAACAGGCAAATAAATTTTATTATCCGCAGCATACAGAACAATACATATACCAAGTTTCGAAATTAAACAGAAAAAAGATCAATACAGCTTCCTGTTGATTACGCGATACATATAATCCTGATACCAGGCTTTCGACAAGATTTTCCCACGCTCTGTTTCCGGATTTTTAACGGTATTAATTAAATTTTTCTCAAAACCTAAATCATTTTTATCATAAATCTCGGTCACATTTTCTCCGTTGAAGCGGTAAATATAGTTTCCTATGATAAACTGCTCAGAGGCACTGTCAGAATTGATAATCATCGCAGGATAACGGTTTTCACTGATCAGACTTCGTCCCCAGCTTCTTATTTTTTTATTGTAACCGATTAAATCTGCCAAAGTCGGATAAATATCTATCTGCTGTGCAAATTCATTATCCACTCCTTTCAGTTTGTAGGCTGGGTTTGGCGAATAAAACAGCAGCGGAACGGCAAAACGGTTCATCGCCTTCTCATATTCCGGGTAAAAAATTTGGTTTGTATGATCTCCGGTGATCACAAAAATTGTGTTTTGAAACCAAGGCTGCTTTTTCGCGGTTTCAAAATATTTTTTAATGGCGTAATCAGTGTATTGCATCGGCTCGTGCATTTCTAGCGGGCCTTTTTTAAATTTCCCGTCGTACTTTTCAGGAATTTTAAACGGATGATGCGACGAAGCTGTAAAAACCGTCGTCATAAAAGGTTGCGCTTTGCCCGTATTTTTTGCGAAATACTGCAGAAAAGGTTCATCCCAAATTGCCCACATCCCGTCGAAATCTTTATCGTTGTGATATTCGTCTTTCCCGAAATAATGTTTAAAACCCAAAATATTTCCAAAACCCTGAAAACCCATTGAGCCGTTTGGCGCACCGTGATAAAAAGAAGTATCGTAGCCAAGATCGTTGCATACAGAAACGATCGACTGAATTTTCTGGTTAGAATATGGCGAACTCGTAAACGCATCTGCCAGTGTAGGAATTCCCGCCAGAATACTGCTCATGCCGTGAATCGACTGCCTGCCATTGGCAAAAGCATTAGGGAAAATCAGACTTTGCTCTGCGAGACTGTCTACGAAAGGTGTGTACGAAACATAATTTTTGATGTTCCTGTCTTTAGTAAAAGCTCCGGAATATTCGCGTCCGAAAGATTCCACAATAAAAATCACGATGTTTGGTTTTGGCGAAACTTCACGCGGATACAATTTATAGGTGTCGATATTTTCATCGATGAATTTCTGATCCACCAAATGCACTTCACGGAAATGATTCGTTCCTAAAGTCCGGAAAAATGAAAACGTGCTGTTCAGAACCAGATTTCCCTGAACCGGCGTTCTGGTAAATTTATTAGCATCTACAAGATTAATCGGTCGCGTGCTGTGTTTGAAATCTCCACGGATTCCACCAACAATTAAAACCGTCGAAAGGCAGATCACGACAGCCGACCAGGCAAAATATGGAACGAGCTTGTTCGGTTTTTTAAACTGAATTTTAAATCTTTTATAAAGGAAAATCCAGAAAATCATGAGCGTAACAAACCAAAAAATCACGAATGGATGTTCTGTAACAGATGTCGCGAAGACTTTAAAAATATTGGTTTCATGCTGCGCCACCTGAAAAGCCGCCGACGTAAGTTTCGTCTGCGAAAAACGGTAATAAATAAAATCGCCAAAATTCATCGCATAAGCAATACCGTTTGTCACGAAATAAATCCAGAATAAAATCTTTTGATAAATAGGCTTTGTATTAATTACCACAGGCAAAAGACTGAGCAAAATAAACAGCGAGTTAACATATAAAATCGCGGTAAGATCGAAGGCAATCCCGTGAAAAGCCAGGCCGAAATATTCTGAAACGCCATCTACTCTGATGAGATTTTTGTTGAAAAACCAAAAAAGCAAACGGGCAAACTGATAAAATACGAATGCCAGAAATATGCGGTAGCACAAGACAAAAACTTCCTGTTTGCGAAATTCTCTGAAAAATTTCATGTAAAAAGATATTTTAAATCAAACATTTAAGTACAAAAACTGCGTTTTTTAATCGTAACATTTTCTGACTGTTTTGGGGAACAAATTTACGCTAAATTCACAGCTGCTTTATTTTTAGTTCATATTAAATAAGGTTAAAATTTTTAAAAACAGTAATTTCGCAGGTATGAATTTCTTTAAAAACAATCTGGCCAACGCACTCACGCTGGGCAATCTTTTTTCCGGTTGTGTGGGCGCGGTTCATCTGCTGAACGGCGATTATGGCGTTACGGCGATTTGTATTATTTTGTCTTTGGTTTTAGATTTTTTCGACGGTTTTGTAGCGCGTGCACTGAAAGCCAATTCAAATCTTGGAACACAGCTCGATTCTTTGGCAGACATGGTGAGTTTTGGCGTTATTCCGGGACTGGCGATGTTTAAAATGCTGGAACCTTTTGGAAATAAATTATTAGGAATTGAGCTACCTTTTGAATTAAAATATTTCGGATTTCTGATTACGCTTTTTTCGTGTCTGCGTCTCGCGATATTTAATCTGGACGAAGACCAGAAATACTATTTTAAAGGTTTAAACACGCCGAGCAACACTATTTTGATTTTTGGAATTTACAACTTCATTCAAACTTTGAGCTTATCAAACTCTGAAAATCAATTTGGATCGCTTAATATAAATTTGAATTTGGGTGCTGAAGTTTGGCTTGTTTTAACAATTATTTCCTCATGGCTTTTGGTTTCACCAATCAAAATGATCGCAATGAAATTTAAGTCGATGAAATTGAAAGATAATTATCCGAAATTGGCTTTACTTGTCGGAGCAATCTTAATCTTATTAATATTCAAAACTGTTGGAATTCCTCTGGTTATTCTCTACTATATTTTTATTTCGTTGATTTTTCAAAAGCAATTGAAATAGCATCAAAATTCCATTTTCAAATTAATACATTCTCAAATCTTCAAATTAAAAAATGAACTTAAAATTATACAAACCTCTTTGCATTTTCGATCTTGAAACCACAGGAACCAACATCGGAAAAGACCGCATCGTGGAAATCTGCATCTTAAAAGTCAATCCTGATGCGTCGCGCGAAAGCAAAACGTGGAAGGTAAATCCGGAAGTTGCCATCCCGAAAGAATGCAGCGCTATTCACGGGATTTTTGATGAAGATGTAAAAGACGCACCGACTTTCAGACAGATTGCTCCAAAAATTATCGAAATGATTGCCGGAGCAGATCTTGGCGGATTTAATTCGAACCGTTTTGATGTGCCGCTTCTTGCAGAGGAATTGCTGCGTGCCGGCTTCGACTTCGACCTTAGTAAAATAAAACTTGTCGATGCACAGACCATCTTTTTTAAAAAAGAACCGCGAAATCTCGGCGCTGCCTACCAGTTTTACTGTAATAAAAATCTTGAAAATGCGCATTCTGCCGAAGCTGATGTGATGGCGACTTTTGAAGTTTTGGATGCGCAAATCGGGCGTTATGAAGATTTACCTAAAGAAATTTCGGCGCTCAGCGAATATTCTATGCAGAACCGATTTGCCGATCTTGCAGGAATGATTCATTACAATGACAAAAATGAGGAGGTTTTTGCATTCGGGAAGTATAAAGGACAAAGCGTGAAAGAGATTTTTAAGAAAGATCTCGGTTATTTTGCCTGGCTGCAGAACGCCGATTTCCCGCTTTACACGAAGAAAATCTTCACCAAAATACAGATCTCGAGTAAATTTTAAAACATGAGCAGTCTTACCAAATTTAGATTTTACGAAACCGCACTGGAAGCAAACCGCGACAAACAGATTCTGGCAGAAAATGGCATTAACAGTTTCATTGCCAATGAGCAGCTGATCCAGTCAGACTGGTTGCTGTCGCAGGCTGTGGGAGGAATTCAGTTGCAGGTTTTTGAAGAAGATTTGGTGAAAGCCGGCGAAATTCTGACAGATTATCAGGAAAACGAAAAATTTGCTCTGGAAGTAGAACACACCATCGAAAACCCAGAATTTGATTTTGTCTGTCCGGAATGTGGCTCAAATCATATCTACAAAGATGACCGGGCGACGAGTTTTTTCGGGATTTCTCTGATCTCAAGTGAAAAATATATCTGCTATTACTGCGAAAACGAATTCACGCACGAGTAAATTCTAGCCCCGATTGAAGCGGCATCCTTTTGCGGAGCGAAGCGGAGCAAAAGATACAGCGGAAAGCGGGAAATAGCTTCTAAAAAAATAAAAAAGACCGTTTAAAACGAGTATTTATTTCAAAAATAAAGTATGAAAATAATCTGCATAGGCCGAAATTACAGCGAGCACGCGAAGGAACTGGGAAATGCGATCCCGGAAAAACCGGTGATTTTTATGAAACCCGACACAGCAGTTTTGAAAGGAAATGATTTTTATATTCCTGAATTTTCTGACGATGTGCATTATGAGCTGGAAGTTGTGGTGAAAATCTCGAAAGGCGGAAAATACATTCAGAAAGACGCGGCGCATAAACATTATGACGAAATAGGTCTCGGAATTGATTTTACTGCCCGCGATCTGCAGAGCGAACTGAAATCTAAAGGTTTACCCTGGGAACTTGCGAAAGGTTTTGACGGCTCGGCCGTGATTGGAGATTTCTTTAAAAAAGAAGAATATGATCTGAGCAACCTTCAGTTTTCGCTGATGAAAAATAAGACGAAAGTACAACACGGAAATACTTCTGATATGATATTTTCTGTGGACAATATCATCGCTTTTGTGTCGCAGTATTTTACGCTGAGAACGGGAGACCTTATCTTTACGGGAACACCGGAAGGCGTAGGAAAAGTTTCTGAGAATGATGTTTTGGAAGCTTACCTGGAAGACAGGAAAGTTTTTGACATCAGAATCATGTAAAATTTTTTCTCTATCTTTAAGTACCATTTAAAATACTAAAATATGATAAATATTGTACTGCCGGTAGATTTCGGCGATAAATCTGATCAGCTTGTAGACGGTGCGATACAGTTTGCCAAGCAGATAAACGGAAAAATTTGCGTGATTCATGTGGCGCCGACCGACATCGGTTTCGCAATTGGTGATATGGGTTACCAGTATTTTCCGGAAGTGGAAGAAAATGAGATTCGCGAAGAGCTGGTAATGCTTAACCGCGTTAATCAGAAAATTCTCGCTCATCAGATCGAATGCGAACATATTCTGAAACAGGGAATTGCTAAAGATCTTATTTTAGAATATGCAGAAAGTAAAAACGCAGATTTTATCGTAATGGGATCGCATGGCCGCAGCGGAATTTACGATGTTTTCGTGGGAAGTCTTACGAAAGGAATTACAAAAAGTTCTAAAATCCCGGTGCTTGTTTTACCGATTCACGATTAGCAGATTATCTGAAATAAAAAATACCGTTCAATATTTTTGAACGGTATTTTTATTATATAACCAATTAATTAACCTTCTTTTTTGTAGATCTCAGGATCGTAATAAGGATTTTTTCCTTCAGTAGGAGAATAATATTCTTTGTCTTTGTCCCCACCAAGTTTTGCCACCAAAACGTAGCACCAATAGATGAAAAGTACACAACAAGTGAAGAACAGAAGCCAGTTCAGCACGTTTCCGAAAGTTTCGAAAAACCCGAAAGACCACTTGAAAACTTTGCTTAAGAAGAGAAAGAAAGACGTCATTATTTTCCTTTTTTAAATTAACTTTGTACAAATTTATAAAAAATGTTTAGATTACTTTCAAAAGAAAGCAATATTTTTTCGGTTCCGGTCTATATTGGTGTTCTTCTGTTTGTAGTTATCATTTTTAATATCCTGAATTTCAATACGTATGAAGCGATTGTTGCCATAATTACATTTCTCGGCATTGCACTGGGATATTTTTGCTTTCATGCGATCGCGCTTAATTATCAGACGCATCTTCCGCTTTTTCTCTACAGTTTTTTTATTTTCGGACTGTACAACGGGAAACTGGATATCGGCATTGCCGTCGCGCTTCTCACCAACTCTTTTCTCCTGCTTTTACTCACAAGTACCGATGAAGATATCCGGAAGAAATCGTATGTTTTGGTAGGTGCCATTTTAGCTTTAAATTTCGTTTTTCTGCCGACAACCTGGCCGATGATTTTCTTTGTATTGATTCATTTAATCGTCACTTCAGAACGCATTATGCTGAATATTTTCAGGCTGATTTTAGGCTTCACCTTAATTGCGCTGAGTTATTTTTCGGTCATGTATTTTTTCTCGTTTAATGACTGGAATGACGCGTATCTTCCTTTCGGAAAAATGTTTCTGATGACCGATTATACCAGATTATATCCATTAATTCCGATCGCTTTGATGCTGATTTATTCAATTTACGATCACTTCAGGCACTATAATCAGAAAAGTCCGGTGAGCCGTTACAAGTTTACTTTTTTGCTCGTTTTTCTCTTTGCACAGATCATCACGGTGGTTTTATATATGAATATGAATTACCAGTATCTTCTGCTGCTCGCTTTTCCGGCAACCATAATTCTGAGCAGAATGCTTCGTTTTATGCCAAAATACTGGATGCAGGAAGTCAGCCTTTGGGTAATGATCGGCGGACTGATCACCTTTAAAGCCGGCGCTTATTTCACTTTTTTAAACTTTTAATTATTATGATTCAGATAGACGATAAATTAATCTCTGAAGATATATTTTCTGAAGAATTTGTCTGCAACCTTACCAAATGCAAAGGCGCATGCTGCGTAGAAGGCGATGTAGGCGCACCTCTCGATAAAGACGAACTCATTATTCTCGATAATATTTTTGATAAAATAAAACCGTATCTCACACAAGACGGCATCAAAGCGCTGGAAGAACAGGGAACATGGACGACCGATCCTACCGACGGAATGTATGTGACGCCGATGATTGAAAATGCAGAATGCGCATACGTGACTTTCGACGAGCGCGGCATCACCAAATGCGGTATCGAGAAAGCCTATGAAGACGGCGCTATCGACTGGCAAAAGCCAATCTCATGTCATCTCTATCCAATTCGTGTAACCGAATATTCATCTTTTACCGCTTTAAACTATCACGAGTGGCCTATCTGCAGCGACGCCTGCACACTCGGAAAAGAGCTTCAGGTGCCGATTTACAAATTCTTAAAAACTCCGCTCATTAGAAAGTACGGTGAAGAGTTTTATGAAACGCTAAGTGGCGTAGCGGATGAATGGAAGAAGGAATACGGGAATTAAGGGTTAATGGTTAATTATAAATGATGAATTATGAGTGATGAGTTATATTTTAATGTTAAATCTTTAATCTTTAATCATCATAAAATAAAAACAGCCGCAGATATTCTCTGCGGCTGTTGCTTTATGTAACAAAAATTTATTTAAAATCTTCAGCAGTTACGCCGCTGTTCAAAGTTACTTTTGTAGTTTTGATCGTTACTTGCTGTCCGCCGCCTTCAGCTTCCATCACTTCAGGAAACTTCAAACCGTCTACCGTGATATAACTCTTTGTAACTGCATCACCTTGCGGAGTACTCACTTTATAAAGCAAACCTGTAGTGGCATCAAAGTAAAATTTACCTTTATCCGAAGTCAGAACATTGTAGTTTTTACCGTCGATCTGCTCTTCTGTTACCGTTTTGAAAGTAGCCGGTGTGTAAGCCAAAGCATCCATCGTCAAACCTTTTTTCATTTCTGCTGCCTGTGTTGCCGGAAATTCGGTTTTGGTACCCATCTGATTCATGTAGCCTTTTTCACCGTCGAAAACCTGAACCATTTCCTGACCCATTACCGATTGTGTCGACTTGAATTTGTTGCCCATTTTCTTCGTCACTGAGTTGATTTCCATGCCCTGCGCGCTGATTACGTTTTCGATGGTCACCGATTTTACAGCTTCCATTTTAGCTTTACCGCCAAGTGCATTAAAATATTTGTCGAGAACCTGCGACGGCGTCATAGAAGAAACTTTGCTTTCCGTTGCCGCTTTTACTGTGGCCGTCTGTGCTGCTACAGTTCCGGAAAGAACCGCTGCGAGAGCTATTGATGAGATGATTTTTTTCATGTTCAAAATTTATTTAACTGCGGTAAAGATAAGAATTAATGCCCAAACGCTTTTTCTTTACAAAAGAAAAAAGCTGTTTCTGTTTTGTATTAAAACTTCTTTCCCGGGAATAATATTTTAGCTTAAAATACGCGTGAAGATGTAGTTTAAAATCCATCAGTTATCCATACTTAAAACAACGGTTCCCGATTTTCCGTTTGATAACAAACAACCCTGTTTGGGATCAAACGGAATTCTTTTTTATCTCAAACAATCTGTTTGGGCTCTCCGGCATTTTTGTTTTATCGCAAACAACCCTGTTTGTAATCAAATGGAATTCTGTGTTATCTCAAACAAACTGTTTGAGATTTCCGATAACTTTTTTAGTACAAAGAATCATGCTTAAACTTTTTTATTTAAAAAAGAATAAGACTGATCGTGGTTAAAGTATTAATTTAGACCTTTATACTATTATTTAGGTTGTTTTAAAATAATTACACAATTATGAAAAATTTAAACACAAAAATTTATTTATATATAATACTTATTTTTTCTTTTTGTTGCAAAGCACAAGAAATTCAGCCACTAAACGCTGATTCTGATAAGTTTCCGAACAATACCTACTATAAAGACTTAGATGGCGAACTTAATCCGTATATCGGTAAATATAAATCAGTTTACAACGGACAGGAAACAACCTTATATATCACTAAAGAAGACAGAAAATTTCGAAAACTATTGAAAAAAAGTTTTTTTGAAGATGTGTTGGTTCTTAGATTTATTGTGAAAAGTTCTGCGGGAAAGGTTTTGCAGGATACACGTAGCCTTGATGTTGAAAATAACAATATACATAGTATTGGCACCAAACCTAAACTGGGACAAGTTATTTTGTATTATGAAGGTACTAACTGCGGTGTTGGCTGGGGGAAAATTATTTTGAAAAAAATCAATGCCAAACAGATTTCGTGGACTTATGGAGCAGACTGCACCATCCTTACAGAACATGATTGTCCCGGAAATCCAGATCTTACGGTTTATTTGCCACAAACCGAAAATTTAATTTTTACAAAACAATAACAAATAAACAAAACGAAAAAAACCCACTTCAAAAGTGGGTTTCAGTATATTCAAAAAGAAAAAGTTATTTTTTAATTTCTTCCAAAAACTCGTCGTGAGAGATTGAAGTTTCTTTTTTCGTCGCTTTTTCGAGGATGATGTCTTTCAGTTTTGCCATTGCAACTTCTGAAGAAATCTGTCGTACCTGCTCCTGATCTTTCAACATTTCTACTGCATATTTCTGAATCTCTTCGTCACCCAAATGGTGGATGCCGTAGATCGCCAACTGGTTTCTCACCAACTGCTCTGCCTGAGCAAGAATGTCTGCATAATCAAGCTTGATGTCGTTGTCGTTCATCAGTTTTCCTTCCATGATCTGGTATTTCAACTGTGCTTTTTCAGACTCAAGAATTTCTTTTGCCTGCTCTTCAGACTGTACATTCTGGTTTGAGAACAGTAACCATTTTACCAGAAATGCTTCCGGAAGTTTCACCTCTTCCTTCTCTGTCACCTGCTCAAGAATCTTGTTTACAAAATGTACATCGGCATTCTGCTGGAAATATTCGTCAAGCTCAGATTTTACTTTTGCTCTAAGTTCTTCTTCAGATTTTACGGTTCCTTCGCCATATACTTTTGTGAAAAGCTCGTCATTAAGCTCAGCAAGTTTCAGGCTGTAGAAATCTTTCACTTTCACTTCCACTTGCGCGTGGTGAAGGTGCTCAGCTTCTTCCTTAGAGAAACCTAATTCTTTCGCCAAAGTTTCGTCAGACGCCAACTGCTCCTTAGAAACTTTAAGAGATTCATCCATCTTAAGACCTTTTACAAGGTTGAATGCTTCTTTGTTTTCGGCAGAAACCGTTACGGTTTTCGGCTGATGATTATGCTCGCCTTCCGTGCCTTCTTCCACTACCTGAGAAATTTCTAAAACGATGTAAGAATCGTCGTTGATCTCATCCTGTGGCTGCTGCTCTGCGAAACGCTTCTGCATATTTTCGATGCTTTTGCTGATTTCTTTATCAGAAGCTTCCACTTTGTAGTGTGGCGCCTCATATTTAGCAAGATCGATAGAGAATTCCGGCTCGAAACCTACTTCGAAAGCCACCTCCAGCGATTCTGCGTTGTGATTGAAATCATTCACAGGCATCGGTACCGGCTGGCCTACCAGTCTCATTTTATTTTCGTTGATATAGTTGTTTAAAGCATCAGAAACCTGCTTATTGATCTCGTCGAATGCGATGCCGGCTTCGTATTGTTTTCTAACCATACTCAAAGGCACTTTTCCTTTTCTGAAACCAGGAACCTGTGCATTCTTAGCATAATTAATCAATTGCTTTTCTACTTTTTCTTTGTAGTCAGATTTCTCCAATGTTACTGTAAGCAATGCACTTACATCATCATGGTTTTTTGCGGTAACCTTCATTATCGATTAAAATTTTAGGTTGCAAAAATAGGTTTTTTTTATCAGAATCTCTCAACGATCGCGGCGATATTGCTTCAAAATAAAAAGACATCACCATGTGATGCCTTTATCCTGAAACTCTGTCTGTTTTAGTTTGTGAGATTGTACGTTCCTTCAGCATCGGTTTCGCCGCCGGTTACACTTCCCCAAGCTGTTCCTGCCTGTGAATCATTCACCGACTGTGGTGCGTGTATCAGTGTTAATTTCAAAAACGGTGCTGTGCCTGTTACCGCTTGGTTAACCTGCCATTTGGTTTTCAAACCAACTCTTTTTCCGTCGCTGCGAAGGTCATTTCCGTCGATTCTCGTTACTGTAATATTCGATTTCGGGAAATCAAAAATCAGGAAATGCTCGTTTTTAGCGTCAATAATTTCCTGTGTAGCGTCTTCACTTCCGTTTTTGAATTTTACATCTACCGTATACGTTTTTCCGTTCGTTAAAGGTATTGTAGGAATTCCGCCAGCGCCGATGCTGTAATCGTAGGTTTGCGTAAGACCGGTCGCGTCATCTTTTACCAATAATGTAATATTGGTCAATTCTTCCTGTGGCAAATCGTCTTCGTCTGCACTTCCGTCGCGCTGACATGAGATTACCGTAACTGTGATGAGTAAAACGGCTAATAAACTGATGATCTTTTTTGTGTTGATTAAATTTTTCATTGTATAAAATTTTAATTGTTGTTTAATTGAATTGTGTTAAAATCTGTATCTGATATTTAAAATAAAATTGCGGCCCGCTTCGTCTGCGAAATAGCGCAGCCTGTTGAGATATTCGCGGTACGACGTATCGAAAACGTTATTTACTGTAAGCCCGGCTGTGAAGTTTTTGGTAAGATTAATTCCTGCCTGAACGTTCCAGAGCGAATAGGTATTCGGCGGCGTGCTCAGGTCGATGGTTTTTTCTACGACTTCGCCGTTTTCAAACACTTCAAGCGGAAGATTTCTTATCGGGAAACGCGACTGTCTTATTGATGTGTGATTTTCCAAAGAGATATAAAACTGATTCCAGCTTTCATTTTTAAACTGAATGGCATTCGTAAAATTCGGTGGCATCATGAGAATCAAAGGCTCATCATGCGTAAGATCCTGCCCATACACATAACTTCCTCTACCGGAATAGGTAAAATTTTCATTGAGTTTAAGATTAATATCCACATCGGCACCGTACATTCTCGCATCAATCTGCTGATACGCCCATTCTGGAAATACGCCGCGAATTGTCCCTTTTATTCCCACCGGAACCTGATTGATGAAATTGTTGGTGATAAAGAAATAAGGATTTACTGAAATATTTAACCCCGACAAAACATCAAATTTTGAATCGATATTCAAATTAAACTGATGTCCCTGCTCGTTCTTCAAACTCAGATCTCCCGTTTCAATAATACCAGCGGAGTGATGCAATCCGTCAGAAAAAAGCTCCGCAACATTCGGTGCGCGGCCGACTTTTGCATAATTAAATTTTAGATCAAACATCGCACTCGGTTTATATTCCAAGCCAGCGTTGAATGACACATTATTATAATTGAGCTGCGGTCTTGTGAAAACGCGGTTTTGATCTGTTTTAACATAAAACTCGGGATACTTATCTGCGTATAGCTTGTCCCAGTCGTTGCTGTCATACCATTTGCTCACATCGTAGCGCGTAAAATCGTATCTCGCACCAGCCTCAAAATTGAATGTTGGCGAGATTTTATATTTAAAAACAGAATAAGCGCCTGCAGCATATTTATCATAATTCGGGATCAGACGTCGAGCTTTGGTTGCAGGATCTGAATAATTATTTTGAAAACCCGCATCGATTCCGGTTTCCAGCGACCATTTTTCTCTTTCCAGCAAATCATTTACATTCAGCTGATGCGTCATCAGTTCAAGATCAAGCGACGGCGTATCTTTCAGTTCGCCACGGCGGATGTCGTATTCCTGACGGTGATTGTATTGATAACTGTATGTTGCCGAAAGTTTTCCTATGTTTTCAAACCTTTTAAAAGCCGAAACTTTGGCAATATGATGCTCTACAACCTGTCGTGGGTTATCAATCTCATAACTGAAATTCCCCGAATACACCGGCGGATTTGCATTGATCGCTCTGAAATAATCATTGGAATTTGAGACATGAGAATCACGCAAAATCCCGATATTCTGATTGGTGAGATAATAGTCGAAAGAAATACCTTTCTCATAACTGTTATTCTGCAACGTAAAATTGAAAGACGAAAAATCGGCTCCTGTATTTTTCAGATTATAATCCGGAGCGCTTTGATCACCCAGTTTACGTATACTTCCACCCGATTTTACCGCCCAGCCATTTTTCCAGATTTTGGCGACATCGGCATCCAGCGCCATTCCACGGCCATTTGAAATTCCGCTCAAACCGACTGAGCCTTTTACAGTATCTTTTTTAGGAAAAATCTCAGGTTCCATCACGACCACGCCGCCAATCGCGTCGCTTCCGTATTTCAATGCCGAAGCTCCTTTAATGACATCGATATGCTGAAAATTATTAATATCAACATTCGGTGCATGCTCTACGCCCCATTCCTGCTCGGCAAGCCGCACTCCATTGTTTAAAATGGCAATTCGGCTTCCATACAATCCGTGAATAACAGGTTTTGAAATATTGTTTCCTGTTTTTAAAACTGTAACGCCGGAAATTTTAGACAAAAGATTGCCCAGATTTTCTGTCGAATTGCGTTCGATATCGCTTTTCTCCAAAGTTTTTATAACCAGCGAACCGTTCTTTTTATGACTTCCGTGCACGGTTACTGTTTCGATATCGCCGATGTGATGCTCCAGAGTAATCAGCAGATCGAGATTCTGATTTACCACTAAAGTTTCGGTGTAATCGCTGCATTCGGGATGTTTTGCAATCAGCTGATAGGTGCCGGCCTGGACTTCACCCAAAGAAAATCTCCCGTTTTTGTCAGTTTTTACGGAGAGATTTCCGAGCTGAACGGTGGCATTTTCAAGCATGGTTTTGTCGTGAAAATCCCGCACACTTCCTTTCACCAGAAAGGTTTTCTGTGCATTTGTAAACACCAATCCTGCGAGGATCAGCATCATACTGTACATCAATTTCATTGTAAAATAAGAATAAGAAACTTTAAAATCCGTGAAAGTTTTTCCTGCTGTTTCAACCGGAAAAGCAAGGAAAATCTAAGATTTTAAAAGTCTTTGTTAAAAAAATGGTTTGTTCCCGGAATAATACGCGTGTGCTGAATTCATTTCAGATGAATAAATCCAAAACAAATCAACCCGGTTTTCGGGGAAAATAGAATGCTAAGAATGTACGGGCGGACCGCGTAGCTGAAAATTAAATTTCGTCTGAGACCATATTTTATCCTGTACGGCAAAACTCTGCAGCGTTTCGGAAGTATGGTTTAGCGTGATAAAAGTAAAATCATCGGGAAGTAAAGTGTTTCCCGTTGCAAGAAAATGGCAGGCAAGACAGTCGCCGGATTTTTCGTTTAAATCGGATTTCTGAATGCTTTTTTCCTGCTTTTTAAAGTTTGAATCAGCAAAAATTCGTGGAGATTCGTGGCTGTGAAAGCTCGAAAAGAAAAGTGCAAAGAAGTAAATCCCAAACATCAGCCTGGAAATAAAACTTCTGAGATTTCTGCTTTCACGTAAAATCATGCATCAAAATTATAAAAATTATCTGAGCTATGTACAAAAACCTTTCGCAACATCTGTCGATAAGTTGCCGAAAAACCGAAAATGTTACAGCCTGAATTTATTTCAAACCAGCTGTGTGCCCAAATGTTCCCATTCCTGTAGCGCTAAATCGAGATCTTCTTTGGTTTTGTTATAAGTTTCCAAAGTTTTTTCAGAAGGATTTTCTGCCGTAAAAGAAGCTTCGTATTTCTCAATATCTGCTTCAAGTTCTGAGATTCTCTCTTCTACTTTTTTTATTTTATTCTGAATATTTTTCTGCTCTTTGCTGACAATAATTGACGGTTGATGATTGTCGGTTATCGGTTTTTCTTCCGCTTTTTTTATTTCAACTTTAGGCTCTTCGCTGTGAAGTTTAGCTTTCTCTGCAGAAATCTCGCGAATCGATTCTTTCTGTCTGTACTCAAGATACTCGTTGATATCGCCCAAAAATTCCTTCATGCTGCCATCACGGAATTCGTAGATTTTATCGCAAAGCCCCTGAAGAAATTCTCTGTCGTGCGAGATGACGATCAGCGTTCCTTCGAATTTCTGAAGCGCCAGTTTGATAATTTCTTTCGACTGAATATCAAGGTGATTCGTCGGCTCATCCATAATCAGTGTATTGAAAGGTCGCAAAAGAAGTTTACAAAGCGCCAGACGGTTTCTTTCACCTCCGGAAAGCACTTTTGTTTTCTTATTTACGGCTTCACCCTGAAAAAGGAAAGATCCCAAAAGATCCCGCACGCGAGGACGCGTTTCTTCGGTTGCTGAATCTTCGGCCTCCTCAAGAACGGTTTTATTTGGCGTTAAAACTTCTTCCTGATTCTGTGCAAAATATCCGATATTCACATTGTGACCAAGATTCCATGTTCCTGAATAATCCTGAATATCGCCCGCCAAAATTTTTGCAAGCGTCGTTTTCCCCTGTCCGTTCTGACCTAAAAGTGCAATGCGGTCGCCACGCTGTACAATGAAATCTACTTTATCAAAAATCTGCTTTTTACCGTATGCTTTACCTAAATTTTCTGCTTCAAAAATAACTTTTCCCGGAACCTGCGACTGCACGAAACGGATGTTGAATTTTGAAACATCTTCATTATCCACTTCAATACGCTCGATTTTATCTAATTTTTTGATCAGAGACTGCGCAAAAGAAGCTTTTGTAGCACTTGCACGGAATTTATTGATGTTATCTTCCATCTGCTTGATCTCCGAATCCTGATTCTTTTTTGCCTGAACCAGTTTCTCGCGGCGATCTTCGCGCATGATTAAGTATTTAGTATAATTTGCTTTATAATCGTCAACTTTACGGTTATTCACATCAAAAGTACGGTTGCAAACTGCCGTCATAAACTGCTTATCGTGACTTACCAGAAGAATTCCTCCAGGATAATCTTTCAAAAAGTTTTCAAGCCAGATAATCGATTCCATATCCAAGTGGTTAGTTGGCTCATCGAGAAGCATCAGATCATTTTTCTGAAGAAGCAGTTTTGCAAGTTCAATCCTCATTCTCCAACCTCCGGAAAATTCGTCGGTGATTTTTTGGAAATCATCTGCTTTAAAACCAAGACCAAACAAAACTTTTTCGATATCACCTTCCAGATTATACGCATCATGATGCATCAGAAGATCGTTCAGTTCCGTCATCCGGTTAATGAGATCGGTGTAAGAATCGCTTTCGTAGTCGGTGCGAACCGTCATCTGGTGATTCACTTCTTCCAGCTCATCTTTCCACGCATTAATCTGCTCAAAAGCCTGCATTGTTTCGGCCCAAACCGTTCTTCCTTTTACAAAATCAAGATCCTGCTTCAGAAAACCGATGGTAATATTTCCTTCCGGCACCACAATTCCTTCATAAAATGTGATTTCCCCGGAAAGCATTTTCAGCAAAGTCGATTTCCCGGCTCCGTTTTTACCGACAAGCCCGATTTTATCGTCTTTTTTTATGGTGAAATTAACGTTTTGAAACAGATAGTTTCCTGAATGATGTAAACCTAAACCTTGTACCGAAAGCATCTTGATGAATAATTAATGATGAATACTGCGTGCGGATATTTTCCGGGTGCAAAATTACGGAAAATTTGCAGATGTTGAAGGCTAATAATTACGCACCGTTATATGAAAGCAACTCTGATATTTTTCTTTGATAAAAAAAATTCTACCCGCATTCTGATAATAGATTAAAACCTTCTCCAAAGCCGCTTCCAGCTTAGCATTTCGCTGCAGTTTATTATTAAATCTCACATACGAAATATCGAAAGAATTGCCATAATTATGCGAACTGATGCCAAGCGACGCATTAGAATTTACTTTGCGTAGTCTGCACTGATCTTCGAGCGTACGCGTCACCGAAGAAACGGTAAAAGTATTTCCTCCGGTTTCTTTACTGAATCTTGCACCAATTTTTTCCAGAGAATTTTTTGCTTTTGTTACAAGAAAAGCGCGGCTGTAATCAAGATTCTGCACACGGTAACCTTTTCCTTTTTTTGGAATTCTGATGAATTTTCCGCTGTTCAAATATTTCTCGGCAGTTTTTGTGTCACTTAAAAGTTTTATACCAAAACTTTTTGATGCGATTAAATGCGGTTTGTAGAGTGCTGTCGGCTCTACTTTTAACACTTCACTCAAATCATAACAAGGCAAAACCTGCTTTTTTTTCTGCCCAGAAATTACTGAGCAAAAAAGAACGGAGAAAAAAATCAGCAGTTTTGTCATGGTGAAAATGATTTATTTGACTTTCTTCATTTCAAACGGATTTTTAAAAATCAGTTCTTCGTGCCGGCCTTTAAGTTCCATTTTTCGGTAAAGAAGTCCGAGCGCCATTTTGCGGATAAAAAGATCTTTGTCATTAAGCTTCCAGTAAGAATCTTCATGTACTTTTTTCGGCTCTCTAATGATAAAAAACTCGGTTTCCCATGTATCTGCATTGTGATAAAATTCGATAATTCCGCAATGCTCCGGGATCGCCGAATGCTCGATCATACCCATTGGCAATAGAAAACTGAAACTGTTGCAGACGTAATCGCCACAGCAGATTTTGTCGTGTTTCAGAAATTTTTCGCCTGTTCTCGAGTTATAATATGCTTTTTTGAAATCATTTTTAAAATCGCTTTTAGAAAATTTTATCTCGATTTCGTGGCTGTGACCGTCGTTATTAATGATTAAAATATCAGCTTCCCAGTCAGAATGAAAATGATTCGTGAGAATCACTTCTCTCTCAAAATTGCAGTGTGAATGAATGTACGCATGCATAAGTTCTTCAATTTTCAACTTCATAATTCTTCCATTTTTTTAACTGACCAAAAGACTGCAGCCGCGAATATCTGAGTGATCTATTCTTCCTAAAACCTGAAATTTATTTTCATTATCGGGTAAAATTTTTCCCAAATCCTGCGTTGCGATAAACGAGCACGTATGCCGGTTTGCCAAATCAATTATGTTTACTGCGCCTGTTCTTCCTGCTTTTTCATAGCTAAAAGGATCTTCAGCATTTCTCACCAAGACTTTCATCCACAGCGGACATTCGTAAATATTTTCACCTAAAGAATACGCCTGAGACAACAGTTCTGTCATAGAATATTCCGAATATATTTTTTCGCTGGAAAAGCCTTTTTTCAAAATTTTAAGCAATTCGTCTTTCGTCATTTCCTCTTTCCGGCCTTTCATGCCGCCAGTTTCGATGATGATCAGGTTTTCGCTTTTTTTTATTTCTAAATTATTTTCCTTACAGAAATCCAGAAAATCGAGCAACGCAAAAGAAACTCCGAAAAGAATTACTTTTTTATTGTTTATCGTTTGAAGCAAATCAAACAGTTCCTGATGATTATAAAGAAAATATCCGTTTTCTTCTTTCCCTGATTTTTGCATCAGAAAATCAACCATATAAATTAAAGACGAATGTTGTTTTTCTAAATAACTCGGAAGTAAACCTAAAAAAATGAAATCTTCCGGTTTTCCGATAAACTGAGAAAAACTTTTGTAAATGCTTTCACGATAAAGATTTTCGTCGGCGATATGATGTTTAGACAGATTCATCTGCGTTGTTCCTGAGCTTTGAAAATACAGATCTGAATTCGCCAAATCGTTTAAAATCTTGTGGTTTTTAAACATCTCAATCGGCAAAAAAGGGATTTTCTCAAAAGTCATTTCTGCAGGCGAAATCTTCAGATAATCAACGAATTTTTGGTAAACTTTCGTATGCCTGTACTGATAAAAAAAAGTTTCGAGAGCTGCTGCTTCAAAATCTTCTCGGGTTTGTATGTCAAAAATATTTTTCAACGGAGAAATATTCTGTATTTATTTTAAATTATATTATTCGAAGATTTTTAGATCAAATTCACCATCAAAAACGCCGTACGTGAAGTACGAAATCCAATCGCCTAGATTGATGTATTTTGCTTGGCCTTCAAGATCTAAAACCATTGGCAAATGGCGGTGACCGTAAATGAAATAATCAATTTTCTCGGTCTGTAACTTTTTTTTGGAATAAAGAATCAAAAATTCTTTGTCTTCACCTAAAAAAGATTTGTCTTCATCGCCGGAAATCATTTTGTTTTTCTGTGAAAGATAAAGTGCAAATTTCATTGCAATATCCGGGTGCAGCCATCGGAAAGCCCACTGCGCAATAGGATTTGTAAAAACTTTTTTCATCCTCTTGTAGCCTTTATCGCCTGGCCCTAGACCGTCGCCGTGAGCCAGCAAAAATTCTCTTCCGGCAATTTCAAAATACTGTTTTTTATAAAAAACCGTGCACCCGATCTCTTCTTCCAGATAATCTTTCATCCAAAGATCGTGATTTCCCACGAAGAAATATACTTGAATGCCGCTGTCTTTAAGTTCTGCAATTTTCCCTAAAACGCGTACATATCCTTTAGGAATCACATGCTTCCATTCATGCCAAAAATCAAAAAGATCGCCCATCAGAAAAAGGATCTGCGCATCGTTTTTAATTTCAGAAAGCCAGCGGATAAATTTCTCTTCCCGTACTTTGCTCTCCTTCGGGTTTGGCGCGCCGAAATGCTGATCTGATGCGAAATAAACTTTCTTACCGGATTGAAGATTGATTGTGGTTTTAAGCAAAATTCAGTTCGTTTTATGTTAATTATCTTCAGCAAACCATTCTCCGTACGAGTTTTCTGTTTCGTGAAGTTTTAGGTAAGCTAACGAAATATCTGAAGAAAGTTTAGATTTTATTTTTGCAGCAATCGCATATAACATATTTTCACATGTTGGCTGAAATGTGCAGTAAATCACTTTATGACCTTTATTCTCAAGATCTTCACCAAGCTCTTTATGTGGTGAAAGTCCGTTGATGAGCACTGAATGATCCCAAACATCTACAATTTCTTCTTTTACAATATCTTTTATATCACCAAAATCTAAGACCATTCCGTTTTTCGGATTTTCAAGATCATTCACCGGTTTCCCCTTCACCGTAACAAAAAGTTTGTACGAATGACCGTGCATATTTTTGCATTTCCCGTCGTAATTGTACAGAACGTGCGCAGTCTCGAAAGTAAATATTTTTGTTATCCTAATCATACCGCAAAGATAGGCAAATCTGATTTGAAGTTTGTATTTTGACGTCACGAAAGCAGCCCTAAGTTATATCTAAAGTAGATTGTACTGTAAAAATTAATTAACTTAGTCTAAAAGCAAAACGATGATTTTAGATTTGATTTTACCCAATCGGTGCCTTCACTGCAGCAGGATTATTAATGCGCGCGAAATTATATGCAACCTTTGTTTTGAGCATGTACATTTCACGCATTACGATTTTGACGAAGACCACTATTTTAAAGAGAAATGCCAATTACTTTTCCCAGTAAAAAATGCATTTGCTCTGATGCAGTTTGAAAAGGAAAATTTAAGCAGAAAAATAATTCATACTTTAAAGTACAAAAACCGGGAAATCGTCGGGAAGATTTTAGCTGAATGGACGGCAGAAAGAATTTGTTTTAATAATGAAAATAAACCTGACCTCATTGTAACAGTCCCGCTTCATCCTAAAAAATTAAGAGAACGCGGTTATAATCAGTTACATTTGTTTGCAGATACTTTATCTAAGGTTTTTAATATACCCTGCGATCACGATTATCTTAAACGAAATACGCATTCGAAAGCCCAAGCCTTAAAAGACAAACAGCACCGTTTAGATTCTGAAAACAGCTTTTCCGTTCAGAGAAGTTTAAACAATAAACACATTTTACTGATTGATGATGTATTTACAACAGGAAATACTGTATCATCAATTGCATGGGAAATTATAAAAAAGGGTGAAAATACAGTAAGTATTTTGGTTATCGCTATGGATGAGTAGGATTAACTATTCATATCTAAACGGATTAAAATACGCAGATTCGGATTAAATTAATGTCAAAATATATCTTTAGAAAATATATGCATTTTCTTAACTACATGTCACAAAAAAACTCCTTCATTTTTTGATGAAGGAGTTATTGGAATAAAAAAAGACTGGCGGCGACCTACTCTCCCGCTTTCGCAGTACCATTGGCGCTGG
>NZ_LMPJ01000012.1 GCF_001424585.1 Chryseobacterium sp. Leaf180
GGTAAACCTGCTGCCGGTAAACCTGCTGCCGGCGGCTTACCGGAATACCGAACGTATCTATCCGAATAAGATGACGGGTTACCTGGCTTTGGCAAAGATCAAGATGACTCTTAACAAGAATGCCGAAGCAGGTTTGCTGCTTCAGGGTATTCTTCAGTCCTCTGCGTATGCATTTCAAAGTGATATCACCAAAGTTTTTCAGAAGACGGGCACGCATATTCTCTGGCAGCTGAAACCTAAGAATACCAACGATGCAACAAAAGAAGCAACGTTGTACAATTTTGTCGGAGCACCCACCTCTTTTACAGCCAGTGCGAATCTGGTCAGTCAGTTTACCACGGGTGATCTGAGGAAGCAGCAGTATGTAACCGCGGTTCCTTTTCAAACGCAGACCAATTATAAGATCTCAAAGTACCGTAACTTAGGCGTTAATAACGCCACGGAATACTCCATCGTGTTCAGGCTGGAGGAAGTGAACTTCCTTTATGCGGAGATCCTGATCGGGCAGGGGCAGGTGTCTGCAGCAATACCGTATATCAATAAGACAAAGGTGCGCGCAGGGCTTGCGGCACTTCCGCTGAATCTTACTGCTGATGTTGCCTTGTCTGAACTAAGGTCTGAGAAACGGAAAGAAATGTTTGCTGAGCATGGCATCCGGTTTTTTGACCTGAAAAGGTGGGGATTACTGGATCAGCTGGTTACGGTAAAGCCCAACTGGAAATCCTTTCACGCGCAATGGCCGCTGCCAAATAAGGAACTGCTCCTAAATCCTAAACTGAGCCCGCAGAACCAGGGGTATTAATATCACATTGTCAATTTCATGGGGTTAGATTTCAGTTACAGATCCGAAGGGTTTGTATTTGAAAAACCTGATTGAAATTCCCAAAGAGCAGGGTTGATAATTACGAATTATCAATAGTCAGATAACCGTTAGATAACCAACAGATAACCATAATCCGGTTATCTGGTTTCTGCCTGCTTCTTCTTTAAATAAAATTGCACTTTATTTATTAATAATCTCAGATACTCATTGGTCTGGGATAAATATCATAATGTATGATCAATTCTAATAAAATACTTTTGGTACTGCTTCTTATGTTCCTGCCGATGCTTTTGATTAAATCGCAGGATAGAAATGAAATGCAGCATTTGAGAGACCTCGTTGAAAAGCAGGAGGAGCTACGGTTCCTGAATATGTCGGGAGACGGCCGGTGGGTTTCGTGGCAGTCTGTTTACGAGACAAGGCCTTCAGAATTAAAAGTGTCTTCCGTAAACTGTAAAAAACCGCTATTGACCATTCAGGGTGCCCATTACTGGCAGTTCATCAGAGACCACGAGATTGTTTACAGCAATGGTTCGGAAACTACCTATCGGGACCTTCATACCTTAAAGGAAAAGAGTTTTGATGATGTGAAGACTGCTTCATATGTGGATTTTCTTGATTTACTGTATATCCATCATAATGAAAAGGGACAGTATAGGCTGGATTTTTATGGAAGGAATTTACAGCTTGTTCGGACAATTCCGGATGTAAACAGGGTGATCAAACTTGCCAAGGAAATCATTATTATAAGAAATGACGGAAAGCTGAATCATGTTTTGCGTTATGATGGTAAAGCTTTACAGGAAATATTTTCTTCTCCTTCAGAGATTTATTCTGTAGCTGCATCGGATCTGAAAGAGGGAGGGTGGATTTTAACCATTCGGGAAAGGAACGGGTTTTCGATGTTCTTTGTTGATCATGAATTGAAGTGGAAGCAACTGTCAGTTAGTGGCAAGATGAAGTTTGATGGTCTGGCGGTGCATCCTTCATCGGAAAGTAATGCACTGCTGATAGATCTCCAAACCATTCAGGTTCGGGATAAAGGTATTGTTGATATCTGGTACGGAAAGGATTTTGATCTGGAAGACCATTTTAGGGATAAAAAGATAAGTAGCCGGGTATTATGGTACCCTGGTGAAGACAGAGTGGTGGGTACTTCAGACGAAGACTATTCTGAGATTGCTGCTTTGGGAAAATCAGGATTGTTTCTGCGATCAGTTGTTGATCATGAGCAGGTGGACAGCAATGACCTGAATGCAAAAGAAACGATAAGGGAATATGTTCTTTATGATCCCAAGTCAGGAACTAATACAGCGTTTGCGAAGACTTCAAAACCATTTGTAATTGATGATTCCGGCAGATTTCTGCTGTATCGTGATGCCCAGAACTGGCTGCTGTATGATGTCAGTAACCGTACAGTGAGGTCAACCGGATTACTGGAAAATGCGGTACCTTATTTTTCAGAGGATAATCAGTTGATCTGGGTGGAGGGTGATAAAATCTTTCGACAGAATCTACTTACTTTACAAAAGAGTTTGGTTAGTGAATTTTCAATGCAGGAAATTGAATTGGTAAATGGCACAGTGAACAAGTCCTTGTTACAACAGCATATTTTAATGCAAAAAATAGATGTAAAAAAAGGGTTGCTTTTGAAACTTACTGACAGAATGGATCAGACCTCATCAATAATATTATTGAAAGGAAGGATAAGCAAAATTATGGTGGACAAGACAGCTGACCGGATTACTGATTTTATATTTAATGATTTAAAAAGTTATGTGTGGTTTTCTGAAAATTTTAATAAGTCAAGAGAGATTTCTAGTGTTAGCGGTAACAGTAAAATGCATCAGGTTTATTCCACTGGTTTAAGTTCCGGGAACTCAAAAGATATCAGATTGAAGGAATTGAAATATAAAGGAGTTATGGGCGAGGAGCTGACAGCACTGCTTTTTTATCCACCTGGTTTTTCAGAGGAAAAGAAGTATCCTGTTGTTGCATCGATCTATGAACTGCAGAGTAAAAACAGAAATCAATACCTGCATCCTACTTTTAAGAATTCAAGAGGTTTTAATGAAAGGTTATTTTTGGAACTGGGATATATGGTCCTGCTGCCGGATATCAATAATGCAGGCGATGTAGGTCCGGGAATGGCTGCGTTACATTGTGTTAATGCTGCATTGGATGAGTTGCAGAAAATTGCACAGGCGGATATGAAAAGGGTAGGGCTGCTCGGTCAGTCTTTCGGCGGTTATGAGGCGAATTTTATTGCCACGAAATCCAATCGATTTGCAGCTTATGTTTCCGGAGCCTCCATTTCAGATATCATCAACACTTCTTTTGCATTTAATTACAATTTTTTCTCTGCGGATTATTATCGTTATGAGGATGGGCAGTTCAAGCTTGGAAAGTTTAGTGATAATAGAGAAAAATATTACGGTAACAATCCGCTGTATTTTGCTGAGGATGTGAAGAGCCCAATGCTGCTTTGGACTGGAACCGCTGACAAAAATGTGAATCCTGAACAGACCCGGTCATTTTATAATGCCTTGAGGAAATACAGAAAACCAGTGATTGCTTTGTTTTATCAGGATGAATTGCACTCGCTGATGGGAAAAGATCAACGGAATGATCTTACGGTGAAAATGATTGAGTGGTTTGATTATTATTTGAGATATAAAAAATATTTTATGGATTAATGTAGAACATATTGGAAGATAAACTATAGTGGTATAATTTTCGAGAGCTTCTTTTATTACTCAGGTGAAAGATGAATTATGAAGTAAAAGAAAAGATCAGATTAGAAAATGTAATGGCAGTAATGAAATTTGTGATCGTCTGCGGCTCAGCAATGACATTTGATTTCCGCTATACTTTATGGGACCCAAACGCGCTGCGACATATTTTGCACATTTTAAAGATCCTGTAACGGTGTTGTGGGAGTTACGCAACAGTGTCTTATTGAATACAAATTTACTTTATTATATCGGGATTTCATCTTCAACTATTATATATATAGAAAATGTTTCTAATTTCCCAAATAACTATCATTTAGACAATCTAGTGTTTCAAACAGGAATTACTTAATTAGCTTATTTACAAAGTTTTCATCTGCAGGTTGCTCAAGTCACGAATTTAGTTGCGACAATTAGAGCTACATTTTCTACTAAAGCAATTCTTACCAAAACTATTACTCCGGTTGATATATCTACACCGGGATTTGATTATTAAGAGCAATATATATAATACTCTTTATAACAAAATTTTGAAATAAATAACTCTATCAAGTTAGAAACCTCTGTCATTGAACTGCACGAATTTGAGCACGAGCGAGACGCTCGCGCCTGCTTAAGGTAAATATGTCTTACAACCCTACTTCTCTACGATGCTAATATCAAAATGTCTATCATTTATTAAACTTATATTAAAGCTGATATGTGAATAGAACAAAAAGATAAGATTATTGACGAGACAAATCATTAAATATATAATTATAAAAACTTTTATCAGGAATTTCGGTATTATATGTGTGATACTGCTTCAGCTTTTTTATAACTTCAAAATTTATAGTCCTATCATATCCGAATGTAACTTTTTCGAAATCTGGATCTTTATGGATTATCCAAGATAAGCACCAGCGACAACTATAATTCCCAATGCTTGAAAATCAGAATACTCATGTAGTTCGTCGCTATCACGAAAAACAAAGTTTTTAAAGGTCATTGCTTCAGTAAAAACTTTTGCATCAACATTTGCAAATTTTTATTCTTGAATAATTGATCTATACCCATTACATAAATAAATGTTATTACTACAACTAATAACATTTCTAAATGTTTTTATCGAATCATCAATACTTTCGTAATTAAAATAAAGACATTTAACATTATCAGATGGTCGGACAATAGCTTGAGCACTTAAATCAAATGTCATATAGATCTTAGAATTTATATTTTTCATTTGAACACAATAGTTGAATTTTTTTTATTACCTAACGTTTGAAAAAACGTATCAAAACCAGAGTAATTTCCAGTTTTTGATTGTCTAAAATAAATTATGTTTAAACCCTTTTTCAGCTGGTAGTATGCCTGATCACCAGTTCCTATTAATATAGACTCATAACCTTCTTTAATTAGTTGTCTAAAAACGTACGCAGCTTGCTCTTTTTCCTCCTTCAGCAATAATTTTTACACCTTGCCCAACTCGCACTGTTTCTATTCCATATTTGCCAACTTGTTCAAAATTCTTTATCCTACCATAATATGTTGCTTCAGTAGTACTTCCTGCTGCAAAAATTTCTCCTATTGCAAAAATAGGCATCATTAACACTGCTTGTGATTCCGGGTGTGTCCAGGCATCTTTAGCTACCTCTTTAGTCGCCCAGATTGAAATTTTCACAATTTCTTTCGCAGGCATTCCTTGTAAGTCATGTTTAGGATAAGCCTTACGAAAATCTTCAAAACTTTCGTAGTTTTTCCACTTTTTATCTTCAAGAACTGAAACATGATATTCTTGCGCACCTTTCCAGTTTTTACCTTCAATTCGTGTAATTTGTCTATCAAGCTGTGAATTTCTGAAAACGTTAAGGCCATTAGCGCTCATTACTGCATTAAAACTGGTAAACTTGAACTTTATGAGGGTCCCCAGGCTTCATTTTATAATTGATTACTTCTTCAATAAGATTTCCTTCTCCCTCATGTATAGGATCAGATTTCTTCCTATCTCCAGGTCCCCCGATCCTTTCGCCCATCAGCCCACTTGGATCTGCATAGTTTATCGGATCATTCTAAGAATATGCATACGGCGAATTTGTTATTTCAGCTAAAGGATCTACAGACAGCCAAATACATCTTTTAGGGTCATAATATCTTGCTCCATAAAGAAAATATCCAGTACTAGAATCAAACTCCCGTCCGTTAAATTTATAAACATTATTATGGATAGAGCTGGATGATTCCATCAGCATCTCTCCATACGAAATGTATTCGTACCAACTGGTGACTGCGACATTTGAATTTGTAAGAAATAAAGGAGCGCAATTGTCCTTTGTTTTACAAGCTTGCCATTTTGGTGGTAATTTTACAGTTTTTCGCTTTAAGATCGGCATATGTTTTATATACATTAACGTGATCTACACTAATTTAAGTTTCTATGACATAAGGCAGCAGACTTGTTGGCAAGACTGAGACGCTCGGGCAATATCGTACTGAGGTAGACCTAAAATAACAATTATACTATGTCATCCTCATATTGCTTCAACGAACTCATTATTTTTTCTTTAATATTGAGATTCTTTATTGATGTCACATTATTTCTTAAGTAATTAGTAATAGTCGTCCAGACGAAAGTCAAACATTACACCGATTAGATTTTCTATAACCGATACGTCGTTAAAATTCGTTAATTAAAAAATACATTCCGATAGCTTAGATCTTACACTAGAGAAAAGAACATTGCCATTATAAAACATCATATATCTCTGTCCCAGTTCTTCTAAGATCTCTAAAAAGATTTTATTTTGAAATTTTATTTTTTTTTCTAATAACTCATTTAACAAACAATGAAATTCTATCTCTCAACTATTTCATCCCAATTTCTGTAATCATTAATATTCATATTTTTAATAGTTCAGTGGTATATGCGATGAATTTCTGAAATTATTTATAATCACTTAAATACTACGGTAGTTTACTTATTGAGGGAAACGAATAAAGCCGATTTGTTTAAAAACCTTATAATGCTTCAACGACTTGCCGAACTGCACAAATGGATAGTGCCCGAAAAGCCATGTACTACACGTATTGGATGGCTTTATTAAATCTTTTAAACATAAAAATATTGCTGCTCTGTAATCATCAAAAATGTTTTACTGATAATTCTTTAAGCATTACTGTAGCTTGGTTATAAAGTGATGTGTTTTCTTCTCTAACCTCAAAATCCTGAGCAATACATTCAAACATATTATCGTGAAAAGTTAAAATGTAATGTTTATACATTTTCCATTTTTCAGGATTATAATTATGATGGATTTTTTCAATATCCTGTAGAGATTTAATAAGGTCGGAATTTCTCAACTCATAAAATGAGTAGGATTTCATACCAAGTTTACTATATGGATGCCCTTGTATTGTTTCATCGCCTGGCAAACCAAATGTGTATTTCAAGAAAACTTTAAACTTTAATGCAAAGATGCCTGTATCATAAATGGTATTACGTTCTTGCGGGATAGTATATGAACTTTGTTTATCCGCGTAAAAGGCAATAAACAACTCATTATCGTTTGACAATATCGTTGGCGAAGGCGAGCCAAAATCCATTTCAAAAAGACCTTTTATTTCTATTAACTCCATTATTCAACTATGTATTTTGAAGGTATTGGGCCTGATAACCAAATGCCACTTTCTTCTTTATAAAATCGTATATTATTTAAAAATGCTTCCTTAGCTCTAATAGTTAGTATAACTAAATCTCCTTTTCTTCTGCTACCTACCATTTCTGCTGTACGCCTATCAATTGAAAGGTGAACGTATTGCCTATCCATAGGTAATAATCCTTTTTCAAGAATATCAGATAAACTATTTTGCACTGTTCCGTGATATAAAAATTCAGGTGGTACAACTGGATGTTTTAAAATTTTATCTTTTACGGAATGCCCATAATAAGCTCTGATTTTGCCATTTAGAATTTGGTGCCTTTTCTTTTCAGATAATTCAACCATTTTATTAATACCAAATTCATCAATCTGTATTCCCTTTGATTTTAACGCAATAACTAAATCAGAAAGTAATACCCAACCTTGATTATCTAAATTAAGATTATAAGACTGTGGCTCGTGCCTTAAGGCGTGAGACACAGTTTTACTAAGTTGTATAAAATCTATTTTATTCACTAATGAGAAAGAATTAATTGTGTACCCGATTGTCTAATGGTCTTTGTACCGTTAATCAAACCATTTCTTTCCAATTGACCTGTAAGCATAGTTTCAAATGAAGAAACTCCTGTTTGATTTATTATATTCCAAGCGCTTCGTGGAACTCCTCCCCGCATTAATGCTGCTGACGACCTTGTGTTTAGAATAAACGTCTGACCATTCCTCAAGATCACATTTATAGGAACATCTGCGGCAGATAAAGTACCACTTCTTAAAGCACCCGCAACACCTTCAACGGTTTGTTCTGCAAATTTGCCACCTGCACCAAATGTACCACTATATGTTTTCTGTGCCCAAACAGCTCCTTCTGCAGTTACCCCTTTAGCGGCAATGTTAGGAACACTTTTTGGTAATGATCTGCCAAACTTACCTACTTTTAATGGTAATAATATTGTTATGGCTGTAAATGTTAAGTCACCAGTTATTCTCCCCTTATCATATAAGTTTCCGTAAAGATAGACATTTGAAATCTCGGCCACCATCTTATCTTCATAAGGCATATTTTCAGTGGGATCTGAAGGACAGTTACCAGTAAAACATAATGTTGATCCTAATGGTAGATTGCCTGAACTTACTATTCCCCGTATAGTTTCAAAGCTAACTTTCGCAGCGTCTCTAATGCCTTTAAATGTAATCATGTCGAACATAGCCCCTTTGAAACCATCTTTAAATCCTGCTGTAAAAGTCTTCGAATGCGGCATCCATGGGATTATCACTTCTTGAATAAGAGTTCCTTTACCTCCATATATGGGGTCAGATTTCTTCTCATTTCCAGGTCCCCCGATTCTTTCACCCATCAGTCCACTTGGATCCGCATAATTAACAGGATCATTCCAGGAATAAGCATATGGCGAATTGGTTATTACTGCCAAAGGATCCACAGATAACCACGTAGATCTCTTAGGATCATAATACCTTGCACCATATAAATAATATCCGGTACTTGAGTCAAATTCCCGTCCGTTAAATTTATAAACATTATTATAAATAGAGGTGGATGATTCCATCAGCATTTCTCCGTATGGCATATATTCATACCAATTGGTCACCGCGCCATTCGAATTGGTAATCACTGAAGAGCCACTTTGTTGATCCGGATGTATCCAATACATTTCTGATTTAAGGTTCTCAGCGGGAGGAGTCATACACTCACTGTTGTGACTGTATTCATTCCACAAATCACAAATAGCACAATCATTATTTAGACAGTTTTCGTAGAGAGTTATTAGTTCTTTGTAGCAATCTTCCTGACCTTGATCCTGAAAAATAGCAAGTTGCTCTTCTATCAGCGATTTGCAGGTATCATCATCCAACGGGTTTTGTGGATTATTTGATGAATAACTTTGCGAATCTGGATTTTGCACATAGTATGCCGGCGGCAGTCCTGCAATTTGCAATAGATCTCTTATTTCTTGTGACAATACAGCAGACAATGCTGTAAGTTCAGGAGTAGGATTGGTTTTAAAACGATGTGAAGGGATTTGACTTACCTTAGTTGCAATCCGCTGACCACCCATGAAATAATGCTTGTTCATGGTTTTATCGCTTAATACGAAGAATCCGCTAGGGTAGTAGATAAAAGCACCTATCTGGGTTATTCTTTTCGGGTCATTTCCATTCACATACATTTTTTTCGAGACAGCATCACTTTTTAATATTCTTGCCCCGGAACCGTCATAAACATAATAATTAAAATTTTCCCTGTTTATTGCCACCGCCTGCAATCTGTTTTGAACATCCCAATGCAATGTTCTGAGACCAGTTGTTGCTGTATTTAAATTATTATGCTCTACAACAGCGGTCATATTTCCATTTACATCATAACTAAACTGTTCATCAACAAGTATCTGAGGATTTACAGGTGCATTACCACAGTCTAAACTTGAATTAAAATTATCATACCTCTTATACTCAATCGAGGAAACAGCATTTGGGTGGGTGGGATTCAGATACTTATATTCAGCTTCATCACCTTCATTCATAGGATACTGGCATTGAACGCCATTATCATAGGTTTTTAGTTGAAAGATTTTGTTAGCAATGTTCCCTGCTGGATTGTAGTTCATGTGTAACTGGTAAAACTTTTTATTAAACTTTCCAGTCGCATAAATTCTTGAAGAGCTTAATCTTTCAAAATTATCGTATTGATATGTTTTGACGGCAGGTATTGCCAGATCATTAACCGGGAGTGAACCATTCATCGGCACAGTACCTGTTACTTTACTCAGATTTCCGCTTCCGTTATATTTGTAATAATTTGTTAAAATATCGCTGTTCGGATTGAGTGACAATTTCAATTGCTCAAGCCTTCCCCATGTACTGAAAGTACTGTTTGCAATTGTGTTGTTACCATTATTATAAGATAACAACTGATTACGGTTATCATAAGAAAGATTGTCAACAATAGTTCTGCTCGTGGGCTGACCAGCTTCAATACTAGTAATCTTATTTAAGAGACCTGCAAAGTTATAGGTGTAATCTACCTCTTCCAGATCCGGATACGTGATTTTTTGTATTCTTCCGTATACGTCATATTTAAACAGTGTTTTGAACAGCTTAGGTGCGTTCTCGGGAGCGACTACAACCCTGATATTTTCTTTTATATTTCCAAATAAATCATATTTCAAAACTTGAGTACCGGTTCGATCCGTTTGCTTGATAACTCTTCCACGCTCTTCAGCGGGACCCGACTGAGGGCCATATCTTAAATTTACCTCATGATCATAATAGACAATCTTTGTTAACTGCTCATAGTTATAAACGTATTTAGTAGCAGTGCCTACCGCATCAATGAGCGGATTCATGTAAGCCTCCAGCTTATTATCCAATGTGTAAAAGTAATTTGATGTGCCGGCATCAGGTTCGATTTTTCGATACATTCGACCTAAAGTATCATAAAACATTAAGGTGATATTGTTTCCAGCATCTTTTGAAGAAATTACCTGTCCTAAAGGATCGTATTGATAACTTGACCAAAGTTCAGTGGAGCCAGTTAATTGTTTTGATGCCGTTACTTGATCCTTCGCATCAGAATAGGTCAACACCTTGTTGCCAATCGGATTTTGAGTTTTTGTTACGAACTGTGTTATTCCATCGCGATCCGGACCAAATTCGTAGGATTGTGAAGTGACAAGATTTTGAACTCCAGTTTCTGTTTCAACATTATGTTGGGTCGAAGTCAGTGGCCGGTCTAACTCATCATAGGTAATTGTATTAAAAGTCTGTGTTGCCTCAATCTCACTTGTTGTGTAGTCATCATAAATTTGCAATGAAGCAATGATATTATTACCGGTAGTGACAAAATCCCTGAAAATCGTTTTTACGGGTCTTGCTAATTCATCTTTCAATTGAAACACATTATTCGTAAAATAATAACTTTGACTCTGTTTCTTGAATAAACTTTTAGACATGATTGCCTCGCCCCATGCATCAGTGAATATGCTGCCGAAATAGTTTTCCTGGCCACTTACAGGATTTCTTCGTTCGGTTATGGCAACAGGAATAGTCTGTGAAGGATAATAATAGAATTTTAAAGTCCAGTCCGTATCATTTGCAGCCGTAAACTGTGTTGTTCGTCCGAATGAGTCATACGAGAATTGAGATATACCTCCATTTTTGTCAAATATCTTTTTTGGAACACCGTACAGGTAGTTGCTGTCATATTCTATAGAACTTGTAAACTGATACGAATCTGTGGTGGAAGTCAGATAAGTATTGTATATAGGATCATAAACATAGTTATATTGTAGTCTTTGATTATTACTGTAGGATCCTGCATTTGGATTGGTTAATTTTTTTAAATTCCCATAAGTGTCATATTCAAAATCATATTCCTGTAGTTGTAATTGTGCACTAGGATTTGCATAAACATTTTTGGTAATTTTTTTAATATTCTGCGCTGCATCAAGAAGGGTAGATGTTTTACGCTGAACTGCACCTAAAGCACTAACTTCGATCTCTGAAGGTGTATTAATCACATTTTTGACGCCAGGCGGATGATAGGTAATAGCTGTTCGCACATCATCATTAGTGTCTGTTAAATTAACACCGAAGTCTTTCGTTTTTGAAATATTACCATAGCGGTCATATTGATCAAATACCTGAACAGTTGTTTTACTATGATTATTTGAACCTGAATATTCTGTGGTGGTAGATTCAGTTTTGTAGAGTAGAGGTATAATTCTGCTTATATCTTTAAACTGTGGTTCTATTACAGTATCATCAAGTATATATCCATTTGTTGATGACTGACTAAAGTATTTATAAATATTAGAAGTTTCTGTTCTCTTTCTGTTTTGATTATCTAATAGAAAAGTAGATCTAACAAGACCTTTTTTATAAAAATACTGCCTAACCCTGGTATCATCAAAATTAACGAAGAAGTTCCCATCATTGCCTCCATAGTTGGTTTCATATTCAGTCACAAAAGTTTGATGAATATTTTGACCATTGAAAACTTTCGTAGTAACAACTCCGAATCCTAAAAACTCTCTTTCTCTACGATCCTGAATACCTTTCTCATATTCAAAATGAAAGTTTTGGTAAGGTTTGACTCTTCTAGGCGCGCCGGATATATCATGAGCCGGATCAAGTGTATCCATCGTTCTAAAATTCCACAATTGTACATCAGAGAGGACAGTCTTAGAGAATGGCATTTGGTATGTACCTCCAATCAATGTTGCAAAATTATTTTTTACGTTTACATTGTCATATTCCATTTTAATAATCCCCTGAAGAGGATTTTCAATAGAAATTAGCATGTTTGAACGTCCTAACTTGTTCTGATAGAAGATTAATTCACTGTCACTTGTCGAAAGTAACAAATCGGGATATCCGTCACCGTCGAAATCTCTCAAATCCGCTTCTTGCTTAGAAACTGATTTATCAGTTGCCCCACCCACGGATATACATAATTTACCCCCACACTGTACGCAAATTGTTCCAAAAATATTGAGTCCTGAAGAGTTTTGTTTTGTGTCTAAACTAAAGTTTTTATTAAAATTTGCCTGATTGATAAATGATGTTCCATTATTAATTAAAATCATATAGGAATTTCCGGATTTAATTATTTTATCAGCCAAGCCATCACCGTTGATATCAATAAGTGCAACAGTGGCTGTAGATTTTGACTTAGAAAGTCCAACGCCTCCAGCCAAACTGTTATTTGTGGTGGCAAAGCCTCCACCCCCAGAAACCGATAATGAAGTTGATTTTGAAACATCAGCTACATCCCAATCGTTCACATCATTAATAAGCCCATAACCATTATTTAATTGGGAGCCTCCCTGCGTTATATAGTCTATAAGTCCGTCTCCGTTGATATCGACCCAAACACCGGTACCTTCACTCCATGCTTTACCAATTGCTATGTTTGCTCCTATTCCTAGACTAAAGGAAGAAGATCCCACCTGAGTATCCTTCTCACCAGCAAATGCAAAAGAAATATTTGATGTATTACTAAATTTAGAAATTGAGGCTGCCGCTGAGACGCCGCCTGCAATGACTGTACCTTTGTTTTTCGTTGTGATATTGTAAATAAACTGAGATGAACCTAACTGGCCTAACTGATTTGTTTTCTGAGTCAAACTGCCTGAAATAACATCAGGATATCTGTCACCATTGAAATCAAGGAAATAGTCTGAAGTTTTATCAACGGAATACCCACCATGGCCACTTATCCCTAACCAAGGTAAAAAAGACCCTTTAGCATAAGCGTGGTATCCCTCAGTTTGAGTCCGAAGAATCAGACCCATAGGATTTGGAACTGCGTATATCGGCGTGACTACAATTGAATCTGTTGTTGCTGACACTCCAAGTAAAATCGGTTTCATTTCTGATCCAGACATTTCAACAGATTCCAGCGGCGAGATGTATGCATATTTATCCGCATCCAACTCAAGGGGGGTAAAGTAACGGTTGCTATTTTGCTGATTAATAAGATTAATCATGCAGGTCACATAGTTTGAAGATGCGGGGTCACAGGGCGATGGACCACCTGGCTGAGGTAAATTAGCCATTGTATTTACATTGAATTCACTTTCCTTCAGATAAGAATTCGGATATTTAGATCCATTGTATGTAAATCCACCCCATCCTTTGTAAACTAGACCTGTCTTGAGATTATAATGAGTATTGTCGGATCTATATCCATTATAATCAGGAAGATGCCCCGTATTTTCTAAAGTAGGGTCACCTAGAAATGCGGAGTTTATTATGAACGCATTAGTTAGAGCCAAATGCTTTGTAACCATATAATCTAAAGAACTTATCTCAAAGTAGAATGGTAGGCTACAGATCTCATAATAAGAAAGTGGTATTGCGCTGAAAAATTCACAAATATCAATCTTAGGAATAGGCATCACATTATTTATAACGTCTACAGTATTTTTGGCAGTGTAAATATTTCCGTTATTATCCTTAATTTTTAGGGAAAAAGTTACCTTAGTATTGTGTATTCCTGAAATGTTGTTAAAGGTATAATTGGTAGCAGAGTTTGCATTGCCGTTGTAGTTAGGAAATAAATAATATGCTGCGGCGCTTTTACATCTTGGGCATTCCTGCGTTTTATCGCAAAAGTTAAATCTTCTGTATTTATCAAAATTCTGCGGAAGTGTATTAGTTAGTTTTTCAGAAAATGGCAAATATTCAACTAAGGCTTTTATTTGTGTAGTATCTGTAACTGATTCAATTAACATTTCAGGTCTCCATACAATTTTCTCCCACTTTACATTGGTATCAGATGAAACTTCAAAATGTAGTAGAGTCATTGTCGGGTCAGATAAGGACTGGTTCAACAAAAGATTCGTAATATTTGAACCTGGGATCAGATTTGCCGTTGGAGATACTGTGTTTAAGCTGGAACCTTTGATCAGTTTATGGTGATATATTAAATTACCTGATGATGCTGTTGACGAGGTGTCCGTTACTGATCTTACGGTCTTATATATCTTGAAATCCACATCATCTGTAAAAATTTCATTACCAAGATTCCAGCCTATGTTTACTTTACTTTTATCTCCAATAATATTATCTTTTCTGCTTGAAGCCAAGTAATGCGTTTTGGAATTTTGCTTGAAGTAATAATTATTATTTGCATCCTGAACATTTAAACTTGTAGTTGCGACCCCTGACACCAGAACGTATTGCACTGATGTCTCGGAAAGTAGTCGATCTAGTGTTGGATCATTCTTGGAGCTTGCTATTATATATATTCTTTGACCTTTTTGCACAAAAGCAGTCCCTGATAAATTCTGCTGCTGATTTTGGGTCGTAAAGGTTATTGGTGAGGAGATGAGCGTTCCTTGTGGTGGTACAAAACCACTTACTTCTTCCGTGGATTTATTCATTCCACCAAGTTCCATCCACAGATCAACACCATCTGTGGAATTTTGTACCAGAGATGCAATCGTTTCTATGTATACTTGTCCACTGGCTGGAGCCTCCCACATACGGACAATATTGGCCAGAGATTTTGCGGATTGCGTAGTCGTAATAGTGTCGTAAACCACACCGCTCCCGGCAAGAATAGCGTTGGGAGTTGTTTCGGTAACATTTTGATTACCTGCGTAGTTTTGCGAAATGAACTCAGGAGTACCATTTCTGATTTTATTAAAGAAAACCTCTCCATAGTTTACCATATCAACCAATCCGTCACCATTTACATCGGACAAGTAAGTTGGTGCGTTTGTGTTGGCATCTGAATAGTTGAAACCTATTACGCCGCCCGAGAATGAAAATTCAAGTCCTAAGGTTGTATTATAGCTGTTATGTTTGCTCAGGGGGGTTCCTCCAGGAAGACCAGTGGTACCTGAGACCCCACCAAATCCCATCTTGTTATTCTTTCTATATCTTATAGCACCACTATTCGTATAAAACGTTTTATCAAGAATACCATCACCGTCGATATCAACCAACTGACTTTTACCATACGCCCGATTATCATCGTAACTAATGGTGGCTCCTAGTGTGTTTCTTTTGTTTATTGAAATCGGAGGTAAACAAGGTCCGAAACCTAAACTTATTGATCCTTTTACATTCTTATTTTTACTGTAAAGACCATTAATAATTGTAGTATTTCCACCTGAAAACGAACCCACGTCACTGTTATCATTTGGAGTAGAGTATACCTGAGTAGGATTTTGAGAAAAGATCTCTGTATTAAGATCATATTTGAGAACATGCTTATTGAAAAAAACGCCATTTCCGTCATACTGAAGAATTTCAGTAAGCAGTCGTTTTTGAAACGCTCCGAAAAGGGTATTTACCAAGATATAATTCCTAATTGCGATATTTGCCCTTTTAACTTGTATACTACTAAGAATCTTTGCATCAACTAATTTTACACCCAACCTGTAATTGAATGTCAAGTCAGGTCGAGTACCCGGTTCATTTGTAAATTCGATAACTGTATTGTTGCTGTATGTAATTCTTGACAGATATTTATTTTTACCTCCGCCTTCAAAAGAATCGGAATATGTATATATAATAATATTTCCGAACCGATCCGTAACCTTTGATAAATACCATTTAACTATGTTGCCGGAGGAATTAGAACCGGGGATATTTGTTAATACATCATTGTACTCTTTTTTAGTACCCTGTCCGTCAATAGTTTCCCATGTATAAGATCCTGTGCCGGAGCCTTTTCTTGTAATTGAATAACCATCCTTTATTCCGTTTCTGTAATAAAAAAGGCGATTGGCAACTCTCGGCTCAGTGTAAGGAACCTTATGAGGAAGGTAGTTATCATTAAACACTAGCTGTTCTCCCGCAATAAGGTATACTTCACTTTCGTCAGCTGCAAACTTAGGAACACCCCATCTTGTGTCAATATCAATGGTTTCAATGGGAATGTTCCATCCGGTTCCCGCCCATCCAAACTTATTATCACTATCATAAACAAGTTTAACTTCAGGCTGAAATCCATGGACTCCTGCAGGTATTTCGATTGGATAAGTTACTACTGCTGATCCCTGCTGATTTGGGGTTGGCGGCGCAATCAAATTAATTTTAGAAGCGGGGTTGGCTATTGGACTGTTGTCGAAACCTACTGCAGCGTTACCGCCGCCGTCAGGGCTTTCAACTTTGTTGCTTACACCGACAACATAATCTGTCTTTCCAAAATCCATACTCAAAAAAACTTTCTGCTCCTTGACATTTACACTGTCCAAAGGCGCATTGATCCAAAGTTTTTTATCAAAATCAAATTTTAACACTTCTATATCATTTTCAGTGTAACCTTTTGGAAGTTTAGCCAGATCGATTGGCAACGAAAATTCCTGAACGGATCTTTTAAGGTTTTGATATTTAAACCCCTCATAATCCTTCCCAATATTTACAAAAGATGCATTTTGCGGAGGAAAATCATATGCACGAAGACCTAAAAGCTTTTCAGTTTCAGACTCGATCAAAACATTATTATAAAAAGAAGGCAATTCTGATAGTATAGCATCGTCCTTAATGTTACTATCTGCTACCGGAATTTTTAAGGAAGCAGATATGTTATTGTAAAGAAATGATACTGATTCCGATAATTTTTTATCTTTTAAAAAAACTTCAAATTCAGAGCTTAGCATCTTGGTTTTATTTCCATCTACAGACAACTCCTGAGGAAAACTTTCTCCATCTATAAAACCTCTGATATATAATGCTTTGTCTGTAAGAAAAGTTTCAGTTATATTTATACCACGTTTAACTTCTTCTTTAGTTTCCCTGACGGTAACGTTCTTGATGCTGTAAACATCATTTTTTTTAAGGGCATTGAAAAGTAAAATATTTTTCCCGTTTTCAAGAATTTTTGGGCTTATTTTCTCTGCTACATGTAGCCACCCTTTATGTCCTTGCTTGTAAGCGCCTCCTAAAGAGATGTTTCCATTAATACTTCTTGTAACAGCTCCAATACCGGAATATCCGTCCAAATCATACTCGAGTAAATATATCTTATTTACATCTAAGTTTTTAATCTCTGCACTAAAAACATTATCTGCTGCATTTTCATCTATTCCATTTGCATTTCCTATTACCCCAATAAAACCTGATGATATAAGACCATTGGCATAGTCCAGATTGAGCAGATTGTTAAGAGAGGGCATATTTCTAGATAGATTTTTCTCTGGCGAATTAACATAATCATCTATTATTCTTTCGCTATTATCTCTCTGTATAATATTTGTTTCCTGCTCAGTTTTCTTAGTTAAGTTTTTTTCAATCAATTTACGTACAGATACAGAGGCTTCGGAAGAAGCTTTAACAATAGCTAATAAATCACTCTTACTAAAAAATACATTGTATATGGTCCAACTTGAGAATAGAATGACACAAGTAGTCAAAACAAAAAGATAAATCTTTTTTTGTAAAAGTCTTTTAAAATTTGATATCATGAATATGTGTTTTTAGTTTATTAAGAAATTAACTCCCTTACTTTCCTCAGGAATTAATATTTTGATGCTATAATATCCAACCATCGGCGGTATATTCAGCGGAATATTAAAATTTGTATTGGCAGGTATCTGCACTTGTTTCATAAGCATTCCTAATGCATTGAACACCTGTATTGTTAATGTCTTAGATGAAAATAGTTCAACTTTTACTGTAAAATTACCATCATGTGACGGATTAGGAGATACAGTAATATTTTTGAATTGTGTATTACTGTTTTGAGTATCATATTCAACCTGTGTTAAAACTTTAAGCACTTTTATAACTTCACAATTAAGTTTGTTATTAATCTTCAATTGATAATTTCCCATTGAAGTTAATTTATATGGAGCTGAATTGGTTATTGCACCAGACGGAGATATTAAAGTGTATTTAAAAGAAGTTGTATTCAGATTTAATTCAATCGGCACATTGTTCCATACATACTTATCTTGTACATTTTGATTGACAATACCTTCCAAATCAAATAATCTTACAATGTCTGATTGGCCAGGTCGATGAATCAGTAACTTATATTTGGCAGTTTGTAGGTTATTAAGCTGTAATGTACCAGCAGTTCCATTAAGGTTCTGATGGATATTTTGAAGAGTATTCTCATTAATTAATGTATAGGTGTAATTACCAAAATTTGCAGGAAATCCCACCTTCACGATACCGGCAGACATTTCAGTGCATGAACTGATAATATTAACCAATTGTCTGCTTTGGAGATCACTTAAGGTAAAAGTAAAATAGTCAATCTTATTTAAATCGACATCCCAATCAATATTCGGAAAAACAAATAATGAATCATTAATTCTCTGTCCTTCTGTATTTACTGAAATATCATTCTGATAATCTGCCTCGTTTTTAAACAATCTTAAAAAAACCATATCAGTCAATGCTAATCCAGAATGCCTTAAATATGCATGGGTTTTGAAATTGTTGCCCGGCGCATTTTTGACCTGAACTTTCCATATTCGATGCATATCCCTCTGCGGATGAGATGAAATCAAATCGACGTCTTTAAAAACCATTTGCTGGTTATTATCTCCCCATAATAGAAAGCTACCATTTATAATAGGTTTTAAATTCTGATTATTGGCATACTGAAGAGCACCAAGCGACATAGCAAATTTAAAATCTTCCCAATTTTGTGATTGTTTCTGATACAATTTGAATACGTCATCCCTTCCTATTCCAGTAACTCTAAAATTATATTGCTTATTTTCCTCCGAATTCCAAACAATTGTATTACTGGATGTGATGTAATTCTTTTCCGAAATATCATTTATTGTTATACCATATTTGATTGATAAATAAGTTTCTACCTTTTGCTGATCAACAAATCCTAAGTTCCTGTTAAATAATAAAATCTCGGGAATCATTAAGTTAGGGTCTGTTTTCTTAAGTATAAAAACACTCGGAATAATTTTACGGTTAGGATCATTTTTCCCAAAAACGACAATCTTAGATCCTGTAACATTCGAATTGATCCGCAGGGAATCATTTACATCATCTATGCCTAGCGTACTGATGACAGTAGTGCCTATTTTGGCGTAAATTTTTTTATCAATCCCTCCGAATTTATTACTCACCATAAAAATGGTGGGACTATTTATTTCAGTGCTGAGTTTTTTAAAAAACGTTTGAGGATGTAGATCTTTTATCAAATGATAATTCATCGTTCTGCCAACGATAGTATCTGTTGATACGATGGAATCCTTCACGGAATATTTTCTGAATGCTAATCCATTAACATTTCCAAACATACTTGTCTGGCTCACCATTAAGCCATATATAAATAATAATGATAGAAAATAAATTTTTTTCATGATTGAATTTTTAGTAAAAAGATATTCTTTAATCTGGCAAAGATTTCACATTTGAGATTTAAGGGTATTTTTATTGGATAAATCTATATAAAAATTCTTAAATCATTATATTTTTTTCAGAAAATGATTTATTGTTTGGTATTTATTGACAACTATCTGAATGGCAGTGATTTATTTTTATTCAATTATAATAATTCACTTCGTGACTAAATTTTTTCAGCAGTATTTATAATTTTAAGTACTTTTTAATAGTCAGTGATAAATATTCACGTAAAGCTTCAGATATGTTAAATAGCTCTTAAAAAATCATTTTCCCACAGTATTTAAAAATGAATAATCCAAAATATCATTAAATTGTTGCAAGGATAAATGAGGACTATCTATTTGATAAAAATTTTAGAAAATTAAAAATCTAGCTCGTTTTGGATTATAATAAATGTTGTTAAAGAATAGGTTTAGTGAAAAAATTCCTTAAAAATTAATTATTAAATTGGAAAGAGAGAATGATAGTTGATATATACCTTCATCTCAACTAGTATATAATAAAAGAGAACTACGTCAGTTTAGAAGGATCATGTAACAGATAAAGGAATATGAAATTAAGCTTCCTAAAAATAAATGAGAACTTGCATCGAATCTTAAACGGAAGAAATATAATAGAGTCCTTGATATGGAGAAATCACTAAATATTATGCAAAAATAAAAAAGAAGGATGCATTATTGCATCCTTCCGGCTTAATATACTATTGTATTTTGTACAAAGTATTTACACACCCCTGTTCGAAGAGGTTATGTTCTCCCGAAACATCGGTATAGGTGCAGACATCTCCTGATGGGATGGTGCTGCATTCCTGCTCAGTCATCTGGCATTTTTCTGCTGGTGCCAATGGGTCAAAGCGGTAACCCAATTCTACAGTGCTCCCTGACTTTACTGACGCTGTTGTTGCGTACGCACTTCCGATACCTAATGCAAATACTGCTAAAGGCAATGCGATTTTTCTTAATTTTCTCATAAGATAAAATATTAAGTATTGTGCCTACTCTTTGTTCAGGTTTTCGGCTTCCCCCGTTCTGAAATGTTGAGTCACGTTCTGCGCAAAACGATACCTCAGCAGTTCATTTTCAATTAATAAATAAAGGCTGTCATCTGTAATAAAAAATTCAGTCTTCTTTGTGTTTTTAGCTTTCGGTAAATACAGACTGCCTATATATTTTTGTTCCTGTGTTGAATAAATATCGATCACAAGTGACCGGTTCCACTGTTGACGATCTTCAAGTCTGCCTATTCTTGCGGATTCTATGAATAGAAGACCGCGATGAACGAATGATGAACGGTTGACCGTAAGTGGAGGCGTTTTCATCTTTTTTTGTCCGTCACTCCGTTCAAGAATGTCGATCTGTGGCTTGTCAATATTGTCAATGGTGTGGAAATCTTTTCTCGACGTCAGGTTTTTATTAAATACCCTGAATTGATTTCGGTACTTGTATACGTATACAATTTCTCCGGTACCGGAGTCTACCAGCAGATTACCGTCGGTATCAAAAATTCCATCCTTAAACTTTTCCAGTGTTGACGGATGAATTTCTACAGGATTCGGATGATTCGGATACAATATGCCGAGTGCCTGAATCTTTTCCTTACCTAAATAGGTTACAATGGCAAATGCTGAAGAATCCAACACTTTGAGTTGGCTGAAGTATACCTGTCTGTAACTTAAAGTTTTTAGATTTAGATCTGTTGTTGCACTTTGATATAAAACAGGAACCGTTCCGTCAAAAAGATAGGTCTTTGAATCTTTCACGAAGATTCGAGCTCCTTTGAACGTGAACCCTGACTGATCCAAATTTACAGATGATGTACTGAACCCGGTAAAATCTGTTGATAGTGTGCTTACCGTAAACGGTGCCGTGTGATTTCCCAGATAGATCGTAGAGCCATTGATTCCACCAAAATAATACGAGTTATAGTCCAGCTGAAATCTTCCGGCTTCAGTTACAGGATGTTGCAAAAACCGTCTGGTGAAATTATTATCTTTTCGCATCAGATGCTCAGATCTGTTATAGAGTAGGACCATTGCCATACAGCTAAAACCGGACAATATGATTAAATAAACAGCAGAGAATTTCAGAGGTCTGAATTGCAACCGCTCTGACAGCATTATGCCGGCTGCTGCCAGTGAAACGGTTGCAAGATTAAAGACCAAATGGGTTCTCCAGTCCATTTTCTCCAGGATACCTCCACAGGAACAGGGGATAAATTCGCTGTAGTTTAATATGAGATAGATGTAAAATGAAAATAAAACCATTAATGTAAAAGAGAAATACAGCCCGAGCTTTCTCGTATTTTCAAACAGAAGCAAAACAGCTGTCATGAGTTCTATCCCTAAAACCAGGTATGAGACAAAGCCTGCAAATGAGCTCAGTATTGGGGACTGCGCAATCTGGATTTGAAAATTTTCGAAGTCCATGATCTTACTGATACTGGCATAGCAGAACAGAAGAATGAAAAAATAAGCTGTTGTTTCAGGAAATCTTTTATATAATGTTTTCATAATCTGATATTATCCTAAAGTGATGATTACCCACTGTACTTTTTTACCGCAGTATTCAGGCATGAGCTGACCTTTTGAAACATATACCGTAGTTGTTATCGACCCTTTGAGCTCCCACTCGCCGCTGTGGGTACATCGTTTACCCGTGGAAAGAATAATTTCTTTCGGTTCAACATTTTTGACCACTGCCTATCTAATAGAGTCTGCTCCTGAGACCGTGTCATTAACCGTCCTCCAGTGTTGCTTATCTCTCCGCGGCTCATCATCGTCACCTGTTTCCCTGCTAGTATTTTCATATTCTTCATCTGACTTTTCGTTCTTCCCGTGAGACAGATTCGGTTTTTTGTGTACGACTTTGGTCGGTTTATTTAGTTCGTGATTTTGTAAAGTTGTTTCCATATTTTCATCCTCGCACGATTGCAATGATAACACAGTTAATACGCTAAAAATTGAGATATACTTTTTCATAATTTTCAAGATTTTTAAAAGTTATCCCGGCCGGGTTGATTAGAATTCTGGATCGAAATTATGCTGAACAAACACGGCATAAAAACTATTGGAGGCGTGATTGATCATTAATTAGGGAATAATTGATCAAATATTCCACCCGTTTTTGTTCTTAAATAATTACTATTCATTGCTTTAAGCTAGAATTCCCCAATGAGGGTATTTGTGTTGTTTCGGGCTTGTGTTTTTGAGTACATTTGAGGTATTCAATAGGTGATGATAAATACCAAGCATTTAATCTTTATGATCTTAATGTCATTTGTAACGCATTTCAAATGTCAGTGGAATGAAAATTCTTTTAAAGAAATTTCATCTCTTATCGATACCTATCCGGAGAATGACGAAAGAGCCATGGTGTATGTGCAGATTTTTTTGGAGAAGGCTAAAGCCGCGAAGGATATTAAAAAGATCATTGCAGGATATGAGGACGCGATTTACTATTCACGATCTACGGCCAATAAACTAATCTATGCAGACAGCACAATTGCCGCGGCTAAAAAGTCAGCAGATCACGCGGAGATTTCCAGGGCATATCTGGGTAAAGGAATTGTATACTATTATAATGTCAGGAGCTACAGAAAGGCCCTCGAAGAATACCTTAAAGCATTTTCATACGCGAAGGATGTCAATGACAATTACCTGAGAAATAAAATCGTATACCATCTTGGAATGGTAAAATACTATTTAGGATCGTATGCACAGGCTTCGAAACATTTCACTGAAACGTCAGCTTTCTTTCGAAATGCCTCTGCTAAAAAAAATATTCACAGAAATACGAGACTGAACTATGAGTCCGGATATTATAACAGTATTTACAGGCTGAGTGAATGCTATCGGAATATGCGGCAGTATGATAAAGAAGACTCATTGGTGGATGTCGGACTTGGGAATATCAGTTCAATGGATGACCATTCAGTAGAGTTTGCATATTTTCAGCAGGCCAAAGGTATTCGCTTGATGAGGCAGAAAAAATATCAGAAAGTTATAGGTCACTTTAAAATCGCAGAAAGCATACTGGAACATAAGCAGGATTTTGCAGGACTTAATACCTTAAATTTTTATATCGGTAAATATTACTGGGACACCGGCAACCGGATATCAGCTATTAAATATTTCAAAAAAATTGATTCTGTTTTCAGTAAATCACAATATATTACTCCTGAAATCCGCCTCTCATTTGAACACCTTATTGATCATGCAAAGCAAAGCAGGAATAAGGATGCAACTTTGCACTACACCACTCAGTTGCTTAAAGCAGATTCCATTATCATCACAGATCAGCCGAACCTCTCTACAAAAATAACTTCTCATTATGATACGGAACGGCTGACCAGCGAAAAAGAAATGCTTCTCCGAGATAAAAAGAACAATTACAAATTATTTTTTGTTATTCTGTTTCTTATTCTGGCGGCAGCTTCCTTTATTATTTACAGGTACAAATGTTCAGAGAAAAAGCTCACCCAACAGTATCAGCAATTGGTAAAGACTATCGAAGATCGCAATAAAACCGGTACGGAACCTTACTTTATCAATAGATCAGAATCAGGTATAACAAATGATTCTGTTGCTGAACCCGCAGGTAAATTTGCCAGTGGAAGTTCAGAAATCAAAAAAATTCCTAACCCTGAGCTTATCAATAAAATATTGCAGAAGCTACAGGAGTTTGAAGAAAAAAAGGGGTATCTGGAAGTAAATATGAAGCTGCCAGATCTGGCTGTGTTACTCAATACGAATCGCAGTACTTTATCCTATATTCTTAATGATTACCTCCATACGCCTTATCCTGACTACATCAAAAGACTTCGCATTAATCATATCACAGCACTGATGATGGAAGACCGCAAAAATCTGTTGCTTAATGTAGAAGCTCTGGCGCATAAATGCGGTATTTCAAGCAGGCAGGTTTTCACGCTTCACTTTAAAGAAATCAACGGGATGAGCCCAATTGACTTTATGCGGAAACGTCTGGAGGAACTGGATCGTAATCAAACCTAATTAAAATCTGCATCCTGTATTCAGGATAAGCTATTTACAACGTATGTATTTAACAAAAAAAATTGAACAACTTTATAAAGATCTGACTGAGAATATTGACTTGATCAGAAGAAATAAGTCCGATGTACTTTTATATGCCGAGGAAGTCCTTATGGAAACAGATGCTGCTATACGCAAGCTCAAGAAATATATCGGTCAACATCAATTCAAGGATTGGGCAGAAGAAATAGCATTTTTTAAGGTTACCAAACCTAAATTCGTATCCATTTATATATATTACTCAAAGCTCCTGGCTATTGAAAGTGCTAAGCCATATGCAGACTCCGCAATTTTAAAACAGTACTATGAATCGGAACGTAGTAACCTACTGTATTTTTATCACGAGCACAAGGAGTTCATCTCTTACTACAGGCGCAAAGCAACGTATCTTGACAAAAAATATTTTGTCAAATACCGCTTTGATTTCAAGTTAAAATTAAGTGCTGAATTTTACAGCTACGACGAACAGTTTTCAACTCCTCATGATCATACCGTTTCTCAGATTCTGGCAAACGATCGTCTTGATTTATACTTAACATCTAAGATACATGAGGATCAGGTGGTCGACAAAGTGATATTTCAGAGCAGTCCTCTGGAATGGACGGCGCCAAAGGTAGCACTGACAGAATTATTATATGCATTATACCAGACCCGTTGTTTTAATGCTGGAAAGGCTGAACCGGGGGAAATATTCAGATGGGCTGAAACGGCACTGAATATCCAGCTAGGTAATTACCATAAAACCCTTGCGGAAATAAAATTACGGAAAACCGACAGAACGAAGTTTTTGTCTCTTTTGCAACATAATATGGATCAGTATCTTGAGAATTCAGATAAGTGAGATTATAAAAATCATCCGGTGAAAACTTTCTTGAAATCTTCTTTTCATCAGCATTTTCAGTATTGGTTTTTAAATTTTGTAAACCACCAGTTCATCTTACAGATCTTCTAAAATCTTCTGTTATGGTTACCAGGATTGCATAAAATGATCTGAAACGCCTTCATGAATTTTAAGAATTTTTCTTAGCTACAGAGATCATCTGCTCAATTTCAAAAGGCTTTTCTATATAATCGTCAGCCAAACATTCCTGAGCTTCTTTACCCACGTTTTGGGATGTAGAGGTTAGTACTGCCGGAACATCTTCGGTCGCCGGATCTGATTTTAATTCTGATATTACTTTTGACCCCCGCTTACCTCCCTTGATATGATCGTCAATAATGATCAAGTCAGGGTCTAAAGTCGGCAGCTTATCAATCGGTTCTGTAGTGACTGAAGAGATAACGTCAAATCCTTCATCAGTCAGGATTTCATCCATTACTTCCAGAATATGTTGATTATCCTGAATCAGTACAACGGTTTTATCCATACTATTTTTATTTAGGTAAATGTAAACTAATTGAATGTATTGAGTAATTATAAACTTCCATTAAGTATTATACTTTTTATATCTTAAGTACTTGCAGCGATATTTATTTCATTTTGTAATGATGCTGATCCTTCAGCTCACAAGAGTCATGCATGGTGTTGGATTGCTCATCAAGTTACATAAGATGCGTAAATAAACGCATGCTTATTTGTTAACCTGCGTAAAATGATCACAGCTGTTGCAAAAAATGTGCGCAATATCATCAATGTAGCTAAGATTATTTTTTACTTGCATGTCTTCCAACAATTAATACGATGTAGTGCCTTAAAATAAATCGGTCGCAGCACCTTTATAAAAAAATGATAAGTATAAACCACTCTGTGGCAAGATGTGTCTTTGTACCCACAAATTTACCAATTTATGCGTTCAAAGACCTTCTTGCCTTTTTGCAAAAGGTTATGAAAAACTGCGGAACTTGTTTTTTATTTTCAGTGAATCTTAAGTATAGAGTATCAAATAATCTATTTTATGCTTTTTTAACCTTTTGAATTTACAGATTTATCCATCCTGTTCCCAAGTGGTCCGCAAGCCTTTGCTGCTATTGTTTTCGTGAATTTTCTGTGGCAATTTTGCAACAGAAAATCAAGCGGAAAACAATGAAAAAATTAATATGCCTCCTTATTTTAGCTTTTAGTTTAGGTTATCATGCGCAGGTTGGGATCAACACAGCAACACCTCAATCAACATTTGAAGTCGTAGGTAAACCAGACGTTTTAAATCATTTTGATGGAATTATTCCGCCCAAAATTACCGGTGATCAACTGGCAAAAAAGAGTTACTCCTTATCTCACAAAGGTGCCATCATATATGTTACTCAACCGGCAACTATTTTATTAGGGCAGGTTATCCATGTTGTTGAAGAGGGCTATTATTTTTTTAACGGTGTATACTGGATAGGAATCCTGAAAGAGCCAACTTATTATGACGCGTTAATAATTTTAGATGCGACTTTGCCTACAAACACAATTGTTGAACAAACAATGTGGAACTCTTACCTTCCGTTTACAACTAATCCCCGTCAGCATAGCTTATCAAACAAAATTTACAGACTGGGAACGTCAGGGCTTGGCATAACAGGGCAAATCAATGCCAGAAGAATAGGAACCACAGGCTATCTTGACATCAGTGTAAACTGTTCAACACCCATGACTTCAAATTTTGTAGAGTTAAGCCTTCAAAAGCCTTTGCAGCATTTAGGATTTATGTCTGATGGTAATGCTGCTTCTATAAACAATATTTTGGTAAGCGGAAGTCCTGCAGGAAATGGTTCAGGGATCGAACAGGGGTTAATAAGTCTGACAAATGTAGATTTCAAATTGCTTCTGTGGAAAAACCAGATGGAGAAATTCAGCGGAACCATAAAAGGTATGATCACTTTTCCAGTTAATTATCTGAATGTTGTTGAATGATATCAATTAAAGATTGGACAAGACAGATTATATCAAAATCCGAGTCTCAAACCTAAAAAAAAAGGATTGGAAAAAAATATGTTTTGAAAAGCAAATCTCTTTAACAAGCCTGATCATCAATTCTGTTGAGAACCGGATGATGAATGATGAAAGACGAAAAGTGTTGGACTTTATAGAAACGCAGGATAACATCTTTTCAAAAATCGAAACAAATATCAATCAGGTGGCTAAAATTGCAAATGGTCAAAAGTTTATTTCTGAGAAAACGCTCTGTGAGTTTATTAACCAATTGAAAAACTTAGAAAAGCTGAAGGTAGAGCAAAATGAAATATTCCTTACAATCTATTCGCTGATTGCCGATGATCGTTAAGATTTTAGGTTCTGCAAGTGCCAGCTTTCATGGTGTTCAATACAATGATAGAAAGATCGAGAAGGGTAGTGGAGAACTGACATTGATGAAAAACTTTCCTTCATTCATAAATGAGGATAGCAGCCAGCAGCAAGTTAGAGATTATTTAAAATCAATCTCAAAAAATGACAAAGTCAGAAAGCCTCAGTTCCATGCTGTGATATCAACCAAGTTTCAGGAGCACAGTAAAGATGAGCTGACAAAGATTGCAGAGCATTTTATGGGAGAAATGGGATACGGTAACCAGCCGATGATTGTGGTTTTTCATAAGGACACGGATAACAATCATGTACATGTGATTTCAACCAGGGTTGATAAGCAATCCGGAAAAAAGCTCAACGACAGTTACGAGCGGCTTAAGGCCCAGAAAGCTCTGGCCCGGGTGATGGAGAAGTTGTATGGTCAGGATCAGGCAGGGAATCTGGAAAAACTTCTTACTTATCGTGTGAGTTCTTTCAGTCAGCTGGAAACTTTGCTCCAAAGGAATGGTTTTAAAATGAGCAGGTGCACAGATGATGAAAATTCGTATGACATTTTAAAAAATGGAGTGAGGCAGCGAAAACTTTCAGGAAATAAAATCGTTTTTAACAATGCGAAAAATGACAACAGGGTGCGGCAGCTTAGAGCCATTCTGAATAAATATAAGGAATTGTATTCCAACAAAGTTTTTAAGGTGGTTGACAACAGACAAAATCAGTCGCTCCATCCAAAGTGGAGATCATCTGATCAGAACAATTCAAAGACTAAAATCGAATTTGAAAGCGAATTGCAGAAAAAGCTGAAGAATGTATTTGGGATTGATATCGTATTCCATCAAAAGGCAGATTTAAAACCTTTCGGCTATACGTTGATTGACCATAAATCTGGAACCGTCTATAAAGGAAGTGAGATTCTGAAAATGAATGAATTGTTTGAGTTTACCGCTGATGTCCTGGATAAGAAGCTTTTTGAGATCCTGAAAGATTATAACGTTCCTGATCGGCAATCCAGAGATGTACTGCTGAAATTTTTACAGGAACATTATCAGGAAGTTAGAATCAAGGAGTACATGCTTTTTGAAAACCGGGGAAGAAAGGATCTGAATACCTATCGCAAAGTGCAGTCTGAGGTAAAGGATTTTATCAGGAACAGAAAGGATATAAATGATGAGAAGAAACATATTTCTATAATAAATGGTGAAGACGGAAAAATCTATGCGATTCATACCCGGTTTCATTACATAGGTGAACTTAGATCGCTGATTGGGGAAAAGGAATTTCAGCAATTTTTAAATCCGCATCACTCGCAGGAAATGATATTAGAAAACAATACTGAAAAAACAGAATTGAATAGTGCTGTTAATGAAATGATTTTTGAATGGATGAAGAATTCGGGTGGAAACAAAGATCCAGCGGAAAACGAGCTTAAGAAACGCAGAAAAAAACGAAGGTAATAGAGCTTAGGTTCAAAATACTTCGGTTCAAAGTAAAATAAAAGTCAAAGCTACTGCTCTGTCAAACTAAATTAATGATGCCATGATTATCACATTTGCCACTCAGAAAGGCGGAACGGGAAAGACGACATTGGCGATTGCCTTCGCCAATTATATTTCCTCCCTTTCGGACCGAAAAATCAATGTGTTTGATTTTGATTATCAAAAGTCTTTTTACCATAAATGGAAAGATGACGAAATTTTGGAAATTCCAAAATTATACGATGTGGAAATTATCGGTGACGATGACGGGCTTCCGTTTTCAGATTTCGAAACGCTTATCAATCTGAAAGAAAGCCCAGAAATTAACCTTTTTGATCTCGCGGGAACATTGGATGCGAAGTACAGTGATCTTTTAATATACAGCGATTTTATTGTAGTCCCTTTTGAATATTCAGATGTCTCGGTGAAGTCCACATTGGTATTTATCAATATGCTGGGATTGCTGGAAAGTGAAGCAGAAAGAATATTTATCCGTTCCAAATATGACAAGGGTTATAAATACTTAAATCAGGAGGCAATGGATAATGAACTGAAAAAATATGGAGTGCTGTTGTCAAACCCCGTATTCAAGAGGAATTGCCTGCAGGCCATTGATACCAGAAAGCTAACTTATGAACAGAAATACGCTGTCACAAAGTCTTTTCAGGAAATCGTGGGATATATTAATGAAACGCTGACCATAACTCTTTGATAAATAATGCCAGTTACAAAGTCCATGTTTTAAACCTTAAAAATTAGATTCAAAATGATAAAAATTTCACTCAGCATCATGGCTGTCTATCTGATTTATTACATCGGTAATATGGTCTATGATCTGTATTTTCAAAAGGAAAGTAAAAGTACTGATGACGATACTCATGAATTTTCATTATCTGAGATTTCCGAAACATATGAAAAACTGACGAAGTCGGTAAGGATTGAAGATGTTGAAAATATCAAGACTCCAAAATCCTTTAATACAAAAGAGTTGGTACCGGTATCCTCTTTTCAGTCGGAGGAACGGCCGGATTTACATTATTTAAAATCGAGGTTTGATTCTGACCAGAGTCTGACTGCGTCTGAAATGTTTTTAGAAAATGAACTGTCAAAAGACAACGAGATCATAGATGCTGAGCAATCCGGTACAAAAGAAAGCAATAATTTCAGAGAAGAAGCTATTGTTTACGAGCAAAGGCATAAAGAACCTATTCAGGAAAGTGGGTCAGATAAAGCTAAAGATGAAGAAATTTCCAGAGTAAAGGAATGGAAAAAAATGCTTAATCTATCCGAGACCCTGGTTCAGCTTGTCGCTAACTACGATGGCCATAAGGTTTACCATTCTACCATGTAACCTCCCATTCACATTTTTTAAGACATTAAAAAACAACGCTTTAGTAATGCGTTGCAGGGTAATCTTTGCATAAGATTCAACCATACGATACAATCAACTTATCTAAAAACATATTTTTTATGAACCCAAATTTTAAAAGAAACCGGATGATGAAAAGAGTTTTCACCCTTGCACTGGTTTTTATTTCGCTTACTCCTGCTTTTGCTCAGGGTGGTGCAACAGCAATTTCAAATGCGGCCAGTGACATTAAGGATTACTGGGACCCCATCAAACTGATCCTAAAAGCGGTAGGCGGATTGGTCGGTTTTATCGGAGGCCTGAGGGTCTATAATAAATGGACAAATGGCGACCAGGATGTAAACAAAGAAATCCTTGGCTATGGAGGCGCGATGATTTTCCTCATTGTTGTGCCGGAATTTGTTACTGCTTTCTTTGCTTAAGATGGGATTCTATCTCTACAAGGGGCTGAAGAAACCCCTTGTGTTTTTCGGACTTAAAGGAAAATATATTTTCTATGCCGTGGGCGTCATTGGAACCGGAGTTATTGCTGCATTGATCCTCTCTAAATTCGGATTGATCGGATCACTTCTGGGTCTGATATTAACAGCGGGAGGTGTGTACTTTATCTTCAGGAGACAGGATAAATACGGCTTGTACGATAAGACTAAAAATTCTGATCAAATCCTGATTTTTCCTAAAAAAATAACAAATAAAAGACTTTTAAAAAATGGCAAAACCAGATAAAAAGGAATTTGATTTACCCTTTATAGGATATGATTATGGCGGGGATTTCAATTGGGATTTTGATGTTCTTTTCGGGCAGTATGGAAACCCGATCATCGGAATACGGATCAGGAATATCGTTGAACAGTATTCAGCAGATCCCGAAGCCTACCTTCATTTTCATACGGTACTGAATCAGGTGGTGTCTATTATAGGAGAGGGAAGAATTGTTCAGAAGCTCGATTTTTTCTGCAGAAAAAAATACTGCGCGGAAAGCTCTGATCAGTTTCTTCAGCAGAAATATTCAGAACATTTTGAAGGCAGACTTTTCAAAACGATTGAAACGGTATTTTTCTTCACGGATATAGTCGATGACAAACTGAAAAAGAAAATGAAACATTATCATTTTTCAGACAAAAGCTATAAAGAGCTCCGGGACAAATGCCAAAAAGTATTTATGCTGTTGAAGCAGAATGACTGCAAGCCCGAATTCCTGTTTGAGAAAGATTTCAATCACTACATATCCAGCGTGTTGTCAATGCAGTACAGTGAATCTCCCGTTTTTGATAACATTAAGAGCACCAGTGAATTTCTGAAGATCGGGAAAAGGTTTGTAAAGAACATTTCCTATGTAGATGTAGAAAAAATCGATCTTCCTTCAGAAATAGAGACTTTCTCAATTCTTGGCGGAAACGGTGCGGCGGCGGAAACGGCAGTTGATAATTTCAGCTTTATCAGTGAACTTGAAGGTTATGACATGATGGTATATAATCAGGTTATTGCCATACCCGAACAACAACAGTTACAGCGGGAACTTGACAAAAAAAAGAAAAGGCATGAAGGCGCTTCCAAAAATTCTCCTTCCAATGCGATCGTCGCCGAGGAAATCGGTGATCTGCTTCAGGATATTGCAACTGACGGACAGTTGATCATTAATGCCCATTTTTCGATTCTCTTTTCTGCTGATACCTATGAGAAGATGGAATCTCTCGAATCAATGATCGAAAACAGGCTTTTTACGAAGGGTATTATTGTTTCAAAAAATGCTTATAACCAATTAGAACTCTGGCGATCGGCGATACCGGGTAACAGCACTGAACTCAGGGCTTATGATCTTTTTATGACGACAAGCGAAGCGGCCTTGTGTTTTTTTTTTAAAGAGGCTTATCCCGTCAGTGAGGAATCGAATTTCTACTTAAGATTTACCGACAGACAGGGCGTTCCGATAAAGGTTGACCCTTCGGATCTGCCAATGAAAACCGGAAGAATCAATAACCGGAATAAGTTTGTTTTAGGCCCCAGCGGATCAGGTAAGAGTTTCTTGATGAACAATATTATCGAACAATATCTTACTTATAATTATGATGTTGTGATCGTGGATACGGGCGATTCTTATTCTGGAACATGTCAGTATAAAGGCGGACGGTATATTCAGTATACGGAGGAGAAGCCCATTACTATGAATCCTTTTCTTATGGGTAAAAATGAGTTTAATATTGAAAAAATTGAATTTTTGACCAATCTGATTTTCCTGATCTGGCAGGGATCCGATGCATCCATGTCGTCAGCACAAAAATCGATCCTGGACAATGCTTTAATGGCATACTACCATCATTTTTTCAATGCCGGGACAAATTGGTACGAGGCAAAAAACTCAGAAGATTTGATGTCGCATCTGCAGAAATACAATATACACGCAGAAAATATAAGTTCTGATGCTGAAACCGAAACGCGTAACCCAAACTACTACGATATCCTGGGAATATCGTTTGATGCGAGTCCTGAGGAAATCAAAGAGAGGGGACGAAAGGTGATTATTGAAACACACCCGGACAAAAACACCAGAAATCCGGACTATGATCCTGCATTCTTTTATACGGCCTATGAAGCGTATGAAACATTAAGGGACGAGGAAAAGCGGAAAATTTATAATGAAACTCAGCTTATTCTTTTTAAAGGAAATGATATTCTTAAAAATTCTGGGAGTATGGAGGAAAGTAATGATTGCTTTCGGAAAGCGATTATAAAAAGAATCGCAGACATCGAAAAGAATTTAACGGTCAGTGAATTATCATTTAACGGATTCTATGATTTTTGCGATCGTTTTCTTCCTATTTATCTGAATAATAAAAAACATCCGATCGATGAAAGAGAATTTAACATCCGAACCTTTTTATTCGTTTTAAAAGATTTCTACAAAGGAGGACGATACGGAACCACATTGAATGAATCTGCGGATAATACGCTTTTTGATGAAACCTTCATTGTTTTTGAAATCGACAATGTAAAGGACAATCCCAAACTTTTTCCCATCGTTACCCTCATTATTATGGATACGTTTATTCAGAAGATGCGATTAAGGAAAGACCGAAGAAAGGCACTGATCATCGAAGAAGCCTGGAAGGCAATCGCGTCAAAATTGATGGGAGGTTACATCCTTTATCTGTATAAGACAGTAAGGAAATTCTGGGGAGAAGCCATAGTGGTGACTCAGGAACTGGATGATATTATCGGAAATACGGTTGTAAAAGACAGCATTATTAATAATTCCGACACTTTTATTCTGTTGGATCAAACCAAATTCAAAGATAATTTCGACAGGATTGCGTCATTGCTTTCATTAAACAAAGTTGAACAGAATAAGATCTTTACTATTAATAACCTGGATAACAAACTTGGCAGAAGCAGGTTCAAAGAATTTTATATTAAAAGGGGTGCAAAAGGCGAGGTGTACGGAAATGAAGTGTCATTAGAGCAGTATCTCACCTATACGACAGAAAAACCTGAAAAGTCGGCAGTTGAATATTATGTAAAAAAGTACGGCAGCTATGATGAGGCACTGCGTAAAATAACAGAAGATCTGATAATCTTCGGTAACAGCCTTGAGAATTTTTTTTCAATCGTGAATTTATATCAGAATCCTGTCGACCACAAAGTTTTATGTTTTTACAGAGAGATCAAGGAGAAACATAAAGGGAAGAATGTCTTTAAAGTCATCGCGGAGACATTAGCAGATCATCAGATCAGCTTCTCAGAATTAATCAACAAGCAAGAATATCAATATGAAAAAAATGAGCCTTCTTTTCCTGGGATGTAGCAGTTTCCTGTTTTCCCAGAACACATACATAGATCCTACGGTAACTGCAGCTATGATTCTCTACTCAGAAAATCTGAAAGCAAAACAGAATGATGTTATCGAAGAAACAACGAAGCTGAAAGGTGCGCAGGCTTGGGTAGGAACTCAGATGGCTGCCGCAAATGAGATTCAGAATAAAATTTTAACTGGACTGAAGGAAGTTTCCGGCACATTGCAGAACGGGATTCAGGTGCAGGATATCTACTCTGAACTCAATAAGTGCTATACGTATTCATCACAGATTGTACAATTGGCATCTCAGCATCCGCAATACGCAGTTTTCGGCGTGAAGGCTTCACAAAAAACCTATGAACAGAGTCTGAAGATTGTTACCGACATCTCAGACATATTAACATCAGGGAATCTGAATCTTGCGACTGCCGGTGACCGTTATAAAATTCTGCATAACATTTCGGGTAATGTAAAAAATCTCAAACTCTGGCTCCTGGCGATCCGGCTGCGGCTGGAAAAAGCCAACCGCGTGGGCTTCTGGAATTCCATCAATCCGTTTGCAGGATACATTAATACGGACAAAGCGATCGTGGAAAATATAATGGATCATTATCATAAAAATTTTTAATAGGTAATTAATTGAACATGAGAATTATTGGTGACTGTTTACATGCAGCTAAAAACAGATTGGCTGCTGTGCTGATCCTGCCGGTGGTATATTTTATCCTAACCTCTTCCGGAGGAAGTTCTACACCAGCCTGGCAACAGGAAAATGTTTCGTTTTTAATGATGGACATTGAGATTAATGCTGCGATGAAGGAGCATGACCGGCAAAAATTAATGCGGGAACAACAGCTTACAAATCTATCAGCAGAAACGGCCAACAAGGCGCAATGGAAAAATTTCATCAGTAAGATTACCGGAATTCAGGATCGGTTGAGAATTGTTTCATTTGCGCTTCAATCAGTACCGGCAGGCATTGCCATAAACAGGGAAATTACAAAAATCACTCAAAATCAGAATGCCATCATACATGAAATAATTGACGCTCCCTATTCAATCATTTCTGTTTTGCCTTCCCAAATTGAGTTTCTGGATGATCTCCAGATGGTCATCAGACTCCTAAGCGGAATCATACTGTCTTACGGTGCAATTAACCAGATGGAACAGGCAGAACGTAAAATACTGCTAGATTATGCTTTAGGCGAAGTAAAGGCATTAAGCAGGAACTCTACCCAGATGCTGTTAAAAATCCGCGATATAAAGGCGAAGGTAAACCGTAATAAAAGGGCCTTTCAGTTTTATGTTAATAGGGATAAGAAAGTGGTTGAAGATATTATGTACCAGATCAAAACCTTTTAGCAATGAAAAAAATAGTGGTATGTGTCATGTTTGTTTTTTTTGGTGAAAATGCAGACAGCCAGCAAATAGTTATCAATGATAAACTTTTATCACAGCTCACCATCAATCATGGCGTACGATTAGGCAGCGAACAGACTTTTTTGGATTCATATGAAAGGCAGAAAAAACTGTATGATGATATCAACAATAATATTTCACAGGTCATCGCGATTCAGGAATATATCTATCAGCAATTGAAAAATGTTAATGCATCGCTGACGCAAAGTAAAAAACTGATGTATCTCTATAGGTACTTAGGGAAAATTGCAACCAACTCCGGTGAGATGCTGCAGCTGTCGTTGCAACACCCTGAATATGCAGCATTAATTTCTAGATACTACATAGAAATTGGTGAGCAGACGCTCAGGATATATCAGGAAGTTACTCATGACATCCTTAATGAAAACAAAGATTTCCTGATGGATGCCATGGATAGAGAAATGCTTATTGAAAAAGTATTTACACGGGTAAGGACCATCAACGGAAATATTCTGTACATCATTTTAAGGTTGAAAAATGCGAAGAAAATCCCCTTTCTCTATCAGGTGCCCGTCCTCAGAAACTACATCAGTATCGACAGAGCCATTGTCGGAGACATTATCCGGAAATACAAATACATATTAAATTAAAATTATGGAAAATTTATTCAGAAAATTCGTCATCCTTTCGCTCCTGACCTACACAGCTGCTGTTTTCGCGCAGGTAAGCTTCAAACGTTTGAATGATCCTGCCATTGTTGCGCAGCACAGGAGGATGGTGTTCCAAAGCTGGGGCGACTGGAGACCTTATCCTAAATATTTTTTAGGCGTTCAGACCAATTTCGCATATGCGACCGTCTGGGGATTATGGTCCACAAAGATCAATAGGGATTATAAAGATGGTGAGGACATCAGACCCCTGAAACCGACAGGAATTCAAAATCAACGTTTGGCTCAACTGAAATTGCAGGAAGAGGAAGCCCTACGCATAAAAGCATCATCGGATACGATTCGGCAGAGAAGCATTCACGATTTGCTGCACTGGACTTCTGCCACAGTGGACGCTGATCCTTTATGGCTGCTCTATTACAAACGTATGTTAAAACACCTTTATGAATTTCCTGATCATCCTCAGAATTTTTATGAGTGGAAGTTAAAAGACCACGATACTTTCAAAACATTGACTGAGACCGGAGCCATTGCAAGGTTGCAGGAAGAATTGGATCTGATCAAAGAAAAGTACAGGATGTCAAGAACGATGGATATGCCCAGGGGAAAACGATTCCTGATGTATCACGAAACCCTTGTTAAATGGAGAAGATTTGAAAAAGAGTTACGGGGTTATAATGACAGGGTGACATTGCTGACAGGCTACAAGACTGTTTTGAAAAGTCATTCAGATAACGCGTTATCCTCTTCATGGTATCCGGAATCAGACCAGCAGGTGGTCAGAAAAATGATGCAGCATTTCAAGCACCGATATTAAAATGAAAAAGAAGTATACAATTTTTTTCTGCCTTCTCGCAGTGCTGTTACCGGCTATGGGATTTGCCCAGACCAACGGTGATTACAGTAATCTGCTCCAGTTTTTAAAAGGAGACGGTGCTTTTGAAAAATGGTTTATGGAAGTTTTCACGAAGCTTGACACCAGTGTTCAGGACAGCGCAGCGGAATCTGCTTTGGTTGGAAAGGCGATAGGCGGTTTGGGTGCGCTTATGTATCTCGGATATCTGGGTTGGCAGATGGCAGCAGGTGACCGGGAATGGGAAATTGCCCCAATGCTGAAACCGATAATTATTGGTTTTACCCTGATCTATTGGAGTGGTTTTGTCAGTATGATTCAGGCACCGTTTGAAGCGATTGCAGAACCCGGCATCGCTATTTTCAGCGACATAGAATCTGAGGTCAATGATCTGCGGGTCGAGCGATTCAAAAAGCAACAGGAACTGCTTGATGCTGTTATAAAACTGAAGGCTGAGGAGGATGCAAAGCAGGAGGTGATTGATAACACGTCTGAAGATGCCGATGATTCCTGGTATGACATCAGTGACGGACTGGATAAGCTGATTCAACCCATTAAAGAATGGTCCATCAGAATGGAGTTCCAAATGCAGAAATTGGTTGCAGAACTTATTGAATTTGTATGTCTTTCCATCCTTAGGATCTGTGTGTACCTGATATTTTTTATTCAGAAGATATGGGCTTATATTCTTATCATTTTAGGACCGGTCGCCGTTGGAATGGCACTTATTCCGGGATTTGAAAATTCGCTGTACAGCTGGGTTTCCAAGTTCATCAATGTCAACCTGTACACTTTTGTTGCCTATACCATTATTAACATCGGTCAGCAGCTGATTGCATCGGGTTATACCATGGAAATCGAAAGGTACGATACCTTATTATCAAACGGAACGATTACCAATCTCGACGCTTTGATGGTTTATGTAAGCAATTCAGGAATGATCTACAACCAGCTTTTTACCTGTGTAGCATACGTGGTTACAGGAATCGGAGTTTTAATGACCCCGACTATCGCAGACAGTATCGTATCTGCCGGTGGTGCAGGATCGATGACCAAAATGAAGAATGCAGCGGCAAAACTTGCCAGCAGTGCAAAGACCGCAATTGTAGTGGCTAAAACAGGGGGCACAGCCATCTCTAAAGCCTCAACCTCGGGTTCGGCATCTTCCAGAGTGCAGAGAGCCATGAAAAATGGGAAATGAATACTCATGATAAAACTGCAAACAATATGACCACTTTATACATTTAAATATGCTTGTAAAAAATATAGAACGAAGAATTAAAGTAAATAAAACAGTCTCGATTGCCTCCATTGCTTTTGCCTGTTTTATCGTAATCACCGGATTGTTTTTCGCGTACAGGTTAATTGAGGACTCCAGACGATCCATTTATATCATCGACAATGGTATTCCCGTCTTAGCGAAGCAAACGGATGTACTTATGAACAGACCCGTTGAATATAAGGCGCAGATCGAACTTTTTCACCGGCTGTTTTTCACACTGGCTCCCGATGATGCGTACATTAAAGATAACATCCAAAAGTCAATGTACCTTATCGATGACAGCGGCAAAAAGGAATATACCAACTTAAAAGAGAAAGGTTTTTACAACCAGATCATCGCGTCCAGTTCCATGGTCAGTATTCGTACCGATTCAATTACCGTAGATATGGGAAAGAAAAATTTCTGGTTTTTTGGAAAACAGATGATCACGCGAAAATCTTCTGTTATTACCCGAAAACTTATTACAGAGGGCTATTTTGAGGATATCATACGAAGTCCGAATAATCCGCACGGAGTCATTCTTAAAAGCTGGCGTATCATGAACAACGATGAGCTGTCAAATCAAACTAAAAATTCTTATTGATTATGAATCTTTTACTGAAACGCTTTGCAAAGCGTGGGCTGCAATCAGCAGCTCAAAATCCTAAAAAATTCTTTGCCTGGGCAATGGTTTTACTGTCGGTATCATTAATTGCAACACTTGTTCAGGGAATATTTTTTCCTTCCGAAACGGTGTTTAAAATCAGACCGCCAATCGTCTTTTCAAAGAGTCGAAAGAGTGACAATATTCCGGCAAGGGATGATACAGAAATGCAGAAAATAGTCAGCGAACTGAAAGCTTTAAAAACGAAACGTGATGAAAGCAATCTGGACAAAAAAGACAGTCTGCGCATCGACTATCTGTTTGATCACTATCAAAAAATAAAAAATGGACATTAAGAAAATAAATTTCAAATCAAAAAAATACGTTCTGCCGCTTTTGGCTTTGCCATTTCTTTTTCTCTTTGCCTACATCACGGCTGAGTTTACGGGTGATGTTAAATCAAAAGCTGTTCATTCCAATCAACTGTCCCTTTCATTAGGTGAGACAAGGGATTCAATATTGACGAAGAACGATGCGTACGATGAATTCTTTAAAAAAGAGGACAGCAGGACCATGCTCAACGGTTTAACTAAGGAGACTGATAGCTTATTGCGTTATGATGATCAGTTATCAATGAAACAGAAGCGGGAAATTGATTCCATAAAAGCTGTTAATAACAGGCCCTTTATCAATCAACGCACAAAGAAAAAATCCTATTACAGTACGGATCAGCGAAATGATCAGGATTACAACAGGTCTGCAGATATTATCAAAATGCTAAATGAGAAATCTTCTTTTGGGAAAGGAGATGGACATTATGCAGAAGGATCTCGCGAGAAGGCACAGAACGTTGTTCAGCCGGACCCGGTAAAATATCTCAAACAACAGATGTTGGTCATGGATTCTTTAGAAAAATCGAGAGATCCGGAATATCAGAGTAAGCTTGCTGCAGAGCAAAAATTGAGAGCCAATAAAGATAAGATGACCGAGTTTCTGAATTCTACATTTAATGTCAGCAAGTCAGGAATGAGTAATGAATTCAATGCTTTCTACAGGGAAAAAGAAAACAGTTTTATCAAAGCGGTCATTGACGAAAACAGCAAGGGCTTTCTTGGAAGCAGAATACGGTTCCGATTGTTGGAGGACATTTTTGTCGGAAACAAAAAGATAATCAAAGGTTCGGTTTTATATGGTCAGATATCCGGGTTTTCAATGCAGAGGGTAGATCTTACAATTGTTTCAGTATTTACCAAAGGGGAGATCTATCCTGTCAATCTTTCTATTTATGATGTTGACGGTACGAAAGGACTGTACGTTCCGGAAAGTGTTTTCAGAGATATGATACGGGAAATGGGAACCAATTCTGTACAGGGCACTCCACTGGATATCGGAGGAAAAGGTTTTTTCTCAAGTATTGGAACCAGCCTTTTCACATCTACCTCTAAATCTATAGCTAATCTGATCAAAACCAATACAGCAAAACTGAAATATAATTCTTACGTTTTTCTGATTGATGAAAAGCAGCTGAAAGATTTACAAAACCAACAAAATAAATAAATTATGAAAAAGACCCTATATATCGTTTTACTTTTTATTGTCAATTGTTTGACGGCACAGACTGCTACAAAAGAAAAAATTGTGTCCGATTTACCTGAAATTGAAATCACCGAGGGAATCAACTTGCATATTATTTCACCTGAACCTATTCAGTATGTGGATCTGTCAACCCAAAAACTCACCGGTGATCTTCCGTCAGGAAATATTGCCAGAATTAAAATAATAGGTGTAGATACATCCGATTCGAAAAATGAGGAAGGAGCGATGGCTCACAACCGCTATGGTACGGGGGAAAACATGGGTATCATTACCGTAGTAGCACAATCTTTCATTGCCCAGTACAAAGCCGTTTACAGAATGCCCGGAAATCTGAACACCGTTACCAACCTCCACATCCAACCTGAGGAAATGCAGCCTGTAGAGTTTGATAAAACGGCTTTTTCCAGTATGGAACTGAAGAAATTCGCAACGGATATTATTCAGCAGGCATCAGGGCAAAACCCGATCAGAAAAGTAACCGATCTAAAACTTAGCTTCCAGCTTAATAATGTTTATGTTATCAGTGACTATATCTTTTTAGATATGACGATCCAAAATAATTCAAATCTCAGTTATGATATTGAAGATCTGAAGTTCACATTGGAAGATAAAAAGATATATAAAGCAACAAACAATCAAAGTGTTGATCTTAATCCCATATATCAACTGAATACTCAAAAACAGTTCAGGAAAAGTTTCAGGAACATCTATGTTTTCAAAAAATTTACTTACCCCAACTCAAAAGTGCTGAAGATCCGACTCGTCGAGGAACAGATTTCCGGAAGAACAATCGAAATGAAAGTCAATTACTCCGAAATTCTGAAAGCAGATACTTTATAATCTTTTGGTATTCTATAGATCTTGATCATAATCCAATAATATTATTCAATGCAAGAACAACAACATCAGATAAAAATCTACGGATTTCTGCAGAAGGCAGTATATGCGGTCGTTGCATTAGATTGTGCCTCTCTTTTTTACCTGAATGCTGATATTCCGGTAGTATCTGAATTATTAAAGAATTTTTCCAAGCTAGCTTTTATCTATCCGCCAGCCAATGCAAAGTTTGCCACCCTTCTTTTAATAGGATTGGTGGCAATAGGAACAAAGGCTAAGAAAAAGAAGGACCTTAATATATCAGTCGAAATTATTGTTCCCATATTGTGCGGACTTACCCTTATTTTTTCGTCATTGCTCTGGCAAGATGAGGCTGGAAATGCAGCGCTTCCAAAATTCCTACCAGGCTTGAATTCCTACCAGGTATTCTACGCGGTTCTATCCTTTCTTGGAGCTGTTATTCTTCAGATGGGAGCCGACAGCATCTCAAAGCTGATGCAGCAAAAAATGGGTAAAGACCGATGGAATGTAGAGGAAGAGTCTTTCGATCAGAATCAGGAATTGATATGTTCAGAGACTACAATCAATATTCCGTATCTATTCAGGTACAAAAACCTAAGCAACAAAGGCTGGATGAATATTAATCCATTTCGTGGAACAATGGTGATCGGGACACCGGGTAGCGGTAAATCTTTCGGTGTTATTAATCCTGCGATCCGGCAGATGATTGCCAAAGGGTTTTGCCTTTGTATCTATGATTTTAAGTTTCCGGATTTAGCACAGATTGCCTACTATCATTACCTGTTGAAAAAAACCAGAGAATCAGACTATTCGTACAGCTTTCACGTGATCAATTTGAATGAGATTGAAAAATCAAGAAGAGTCAATCCTTTCAGAAAAGAATACATCCGGACTCTGGCCGAAGCTCAGGAGATGGCAGAATCAATGGTGTCTTCTTTACAAAAGGGAGGCGCTACAGCAGGCGGTGGTGCAGACCAGTTTTTTACCCAGTCGGCCATCAATTTTTTATCATCCTGCATTTATTTTTTTGCCACCTACGAAAACGGTAAATATTCAGATCTGCCTCATATTTTATCTTTTATGAACAGAAGCTATAAAGAGATATTTGATACCCTCTTTACCAACGAGGAAATTTTTTCCTTACTCTCGCCTTTTAAGTCCGCATATGAAAATAAGGCGTTTGACCAGTTGGAAGGTCAGGTAGGTACGTTGAAGATTTTCCTTTCCAGGCTGGCCACCAAGGAAAGCTTTTGGGTCTTTTCAGGTGATGAGGTGGAATTAAAGTTCACGGACAAAACAAATCCCTCTATCATCATTCTCGCCTCTGACCCGGGGACGCAGGATATTAATTCCGCGCTTTATTCGTCAATACTGAACAGAACTTTGCGGCTGATTAATTCAAAGCAGAATTTACCGGGAGGAATAATTGCTGATGAGTTTCCAACGATTTATATTCATAAAATTGATAACATCGTTGCTACCGCACGAAGTAATAAGGTAGCTGTCTTATTAGGACTGCAGGAACTCCCGCAACTGCGTCAGTTTTATAAAAAAGAAGTGGCAGACACGATCTCTGCTATTGTCGGAAATGTTCTCTCGGGATCCGCGAGGGATAAAAATACACTCGAATGGCTGGAGAAACTCTTTGGAAAGATAAAGCAAAAAAGTTTTTCCCAATCCATATCCCAGCAGGGAACATCCACCAGTATCAACGAAAAAATGGATCATATGATCCCTGCCGGAAAAATCGCAGCCTTAAAAACCGGAGAAATGGTGGGGATGATTGCTCAGGGTGAGGAGAACAATACGGATGAATATAAAACATCTGCTATAAACGGTAAAATCAATCTGGATATGAATGCCATCGAAAAAGAAGAAAAAAGCTATGTGAAAACACCGACCTATTACTCTTTCATCGATAAAATGGGCATCGATAGGAAAGAAGAAGTGCTTATGACGAATTTCCGCAAGATCAATAAGGAAGTGGAATTAATCGTCAGTGAGCTTATTAAGATATAATGATGCCCCTTATGATAATGAATAAAGAAAGTCAATACAGATGAAAAAATATAAAATAGTATTGTTAGCCTTCATTTTTTTGAGTGCAAGATTCTTTTCACAGTTTAATACCATCACCGCCATTGTACCAAAGAAATCTGATCATCTGACCGTATATGAAGAAGTCACTGTGGAAGGTCAGATAAGAAAAAAGGATACTCAAAAATTTTGGAAACAGCTTTTAAATTTCTCGGCGAAATCAGATTTAATAAGCAAAATCGATTCGCTTAAAACAATGGTTGATAGCTATGGTCAGCAGAGAAGTCTGCTTGAAAGTGAAATGGAATCTTTAAAAAGTAATGTATTGCAGCTAATTAAAATGCAAAAGGATGAAGTGGCAGAAGTACAGGATACGCATCAATACGTTAAAACTGAAGAAATGAAAGTTAATACAACCGATTTTGTAAAGATCAGCATGCCGCTTAATAAGATGCTTGTAACATCATCCTATGGAAACAGATTGCATCCAATTTACGGAAGAAAAAAAATGCATAATGGAATAGATCTCAGGGCCTACTATGAAAATATTTATTCTGTTTTGGATGGGGTTGTAACGGATATCGGACGGGATGTAAAAGGCGGAGGAAACTTCATTAAAATAACACATTTCAACCGTTTTGAAACTTCATATCTGCATCTTTCTGAGATTTATTATCGGACAGGAGAAAAAGTGAAAGCAGGATATATTATTGGGAAAAGCGGAAATTCTGGTAACTCCACTGGACCACATCTGCATTTTTCGGTAAAAGAATTAGGACAAAATATTAACCCTTCAGACTTTTTGAGCGACCTCGTAAAAGTTTACAATTTAACAACAAGATATAATGAGTAGAGAAAATTTACCAGCAGATGAGCTGATCAAATTTGGAATCATGAATGATGATTTATCATTCTCAGACAAACTTAGCCAAGAAGATATTTATAAGTTTTTAAATGGCTACACTATCGTTGCAGATCATGACAAAAACAGGGCAACTTTCCAGCTGGTGGATAGCAACACCACTCTGAAGGTCATATTACTGGAACGGGACAAAAGCATACATGAGATTCTGCTTAACAGTAGGAATCATATTGAATATTCCAGCGTTCAGGACTTTTCAGACGCGGATGGGAATATGATCTTTCAAAAAAAAGCCCACATATATGATAAGGAAAACCGAAAAGTGGTTGAATTTGATTTCGTTAAGAATGCGCGGGAATTAACCCCCATTATCGCCGATACGAAGGATACAGTGGAACTTAATAGATACATGGATGAACTTGTAAAGTACAGAATATTTCTTCAAAAGAAAGCCGACCAATTTCCAAACGTAGCAAATGAATTAATTCTTGATCTCCAGATTGTTACCAAAGAATTGGGTGTCATAAGTGAAATTTCCAAAAATTTGAATCTACCTGATTCGCAGCGTCAATACAGACCACACCTAACAGTCACTAATGGTGATTCAGATGCTATAGGACAGCAAAGTGAAGATCATGAAATAGAAGAGGAGATAGAAAAGCCAAGAACTTTCAGACGGTAAGGCGAAACACAATAGGCCATATCAGCATTATCACTACTTAGGAATGTGGTATACCGGAGAAACCTTTACCATGAAAAGGGAAGATCTCTACCTCAGATATCAGTCAGCAAAACATAAAAAACTTAATTATTAATCAAAACCCAATTACTATGGAAGAACAGAAACAATTCGATCAGGTTCAATACCTAAAAGACCAGTTAAAGTATCTAGGTTTCGGAGAAAATGAGAAACTACACAAGGATCTGGAACACGGGATCAACGCTGTTGAAAAACAGTTTGAGATCAAAACATCTTCAGATAAAGCCTTAGCAGGTAATCAGATTGACTTTATCCTCAAATTCAACAAATCTGAAAGCGGCGGTGTTTTTTTCAACATGTACAATGCCAAGTTGAAGAATGAAAAAGGAGAAGAGATTTCACATAATTTCCAGATTAGCCGTGAGCATAATTTTACAGCTAAAGAGGCTGTCAATCTTCTTGAAGGGCGTACCGTTAAAACCGAGTTTCAGAACCCAAAAACGAATCAGACAGAATCGGCTTTTGTAAAGTTCAATTTTGATGAGCCCAAGACTGAAAAGGACAATTATCAATTTCAAAATTTTTATCAGAATTATGGTGTTGATACGACGCGCATTGTTGAAAAATCAAACCTCATTTTTGATAAACCGGAATATAAAGAGGACACCATTAAATCTTTGGACAAGGGAAATGTTGTCAAAGTCAAGTTTGAACTTGATGGTGAAATATTGGAAGGAAAGGCAGTACTGAATCCACAATACAAAAATTTAAGCCTGTATAACCAGGATATGAACCGGATCAATACCAACAGATCTTTGGATGGGTTGGATAATGATACTAAACTTGATAAAAATAATGCGAAGGAGCAAAGCATCAAACGATAATTTGCAACAGAAATAATCTTTTAAGCGGAAAGTAACACAATTCTTACCGCTTTTTTTAAACCAAAGATCATGAAGAAAAAACACATTATATTTTTAATTACCTTATTTTCAATCGTCTCCTGCCACAAGGAAATAAGATCCGAAAATGGTGGAATCGATGTAGTTTCTGTCGTTTATTTCAAGGCATCCAAGAATCTGAACCAGAAGCAGACTTTCCACTTGTCCGGTATCAACTATTCGGGTGACACGATCATAGAACGGATTCCTGATGTTAATTTTCCGGAGATAACCAGGCAAATGTTTCTTATTAAAGATTCCCTTTGCTACAAGCTGGCAAATGAAAATGCGGGCAGTACTATTATTTCTGAAGTCATTAAAAGCCGTAAGCCGGTGCCGATTAAACTGAAAAAAGAAGGAACCCTATTTAGTAATGAACGTATCCCCAATTACAACAACAGGCGGAACTTACCGGATACTGTTTTGTTTGATAAAAAGTTCAAGCGGTTTGAAATCAATTCTCCCTGGATGTATACACGCTTTTACATCCATCCAAATGATACAATTCTACCTTACTCAATCTATAGACATGCAGAAAAAGATTATGGAGGAAGACTGGAAAGAATCGATTCCTACAATAAAAAGACTGACATATTTGTAACGCTTCAACTCATACCCAGAAAAAATTGGGATAATGCTGCAAAAGAGATTTTTGAGTTTAATTCGTTTCTGAAAAAAATAAAAAGTGAATAGCCTTAATCCTCAAGATAATATAACCGGTGACATAACGGTTGTTCAGGGAAGTAAGAATGAGGTCATTGTTTTTGGGGATCAGGATGACACCGAAGCATTTCTGGAACTCTTGAAATTAAACAATCAGACCGGTTTCAGAACCATTATCACTTTAAATTCCCTTGCAAACGACAGCGTGTTTTTAAATCTGTATCAAAAGTTTGACGGTAAAATATTTCTTTGCCTCAGCGGCGACAAAAATGGAGACGTTGCCACAGAAAGAATAATGACAGGGTTCTATGGCAAGAATATAAAAGATATCAGATCATTATATCAAATTTCCGGAGATCATAATAGCAGTCTCAGTGAGTATCTGCTAATGAGGTCAAAGATTAATAACAAAAATATTAATTTAGTTGAACCAACAATTCTAAAAAATGAAAACAATAGTCCTCAACCCGACAGAATTTCCAATACTCAGCACGTGGAATCCGGAACTTCTGGAAGAAATCCTGCAGGAAATGTCGAGGAAAGCGAATCCTTCCAAAATACAGATTACTTCAGCAGACAGGGAATGGTCGGCGGCAATGCTGGAAATGGACTTGCAGACACAATCTGGGAAAATCTGGTTGGAAGCGGAAGGAGAGATGGATGGAACGGAGGAACACAACAAAAAACAGTTGGATCTGATGAAAGAACGGGAGATCTTGTGGGGAGAGTCGTATCCGGGAGAGATTTATCCAATGGACAAGGACAAAGACCAGTTTCCGATGTAGAAAGTTTTCTTGAATTATATAAAGGACTGCAATTATCCAATGAACAGATTGCAGAAGTAGTGTCTGCGGCCTGCATTGTCAATGAAGATTCAAAAATTGTCCTGAAAAAAGATGTTAAGATTTCCGCTGGTCTTACTGAAATTTGCAGTCAGTATCGCAGTGGCGGCACGGCAAAAGCGGGTAGAGGGATTTTGGATGAGTATTATACAGATCCCGGAATTGTTGATGCCATCAGTAAACTTATCAGCAATCATTTTAAAAATAAGTCTCAGATCTCCGTTTTAGAACCCAGTGTAGGCACAGGAAATTTTCTTTCCGCTGCGAAGAATCTGGGTGTAAAAACTTCCGTTACGGCATTTGAGGTTAACGAGACTACCGCAAAAATCGCAAAGATTTTCCATCCCGAAGTCCAAATTAACCTGCTTTCTTTTGAATCTCAATTTATAGATGAGAAAGGAAATAAGAAGGATCCTAAACAATACACCGAACGGTTTGATTTGGTAATTGGTAATCCTCCTTATGGTGAGCATAGAGGGCTTTATAAAGGTTTGGGTGAAGAGCCAAAAATCGCGAAATACGAAGATTATTTTGTTAAACGCTCATTGGATTCATTAAAGAGCGATGGCATTCTGGCCATGGTCCTTCCTTCCGGCTGGATCAACTGCCAAAAAAATTTATCTAACGCCTCCATTTTGGAAGGTTTCAGGTTGCCTGTCGGCTCTTTCGCAGGCACACAGATTGGAACGGATATCATCATCTTAAGGAAAAATCCTCAGAACAGATTCAATGATATTTCGAAATATTTTGAAAATAATCCTTTCAGGATTCTTGGCGAAATTACCGAAAGAACCAATCGTTTCGGACGTTTGGAAAAATATGTTGTTGGAAGTTTAGAAGAATCACTTCTACAGCTAGAACAAATTAAAAAGGCGAAAGAAACGCTGCGAATTGGAAATCTTTTTGAAGATTTGGTTCCACTTGATAACGATAGCGATGACGATAATGAGAAAAAATCTACTAAGGAACTAACGACGAACAAAGAGCAGCCACCATCAATTCAAAACCAGGATGGTCTTGGAATACATCTGCCGGATATTCAGAATAAGGTTACAGAGGTTCTCTCAAAGCTAAACAGTATAAAATTTAAATCTCCTTCGGTTGTACGGGAGATTGATAAATATGTAAAGATAAAATCTGAATTACTTGATCGTCCTGAAACGTTTAACATTGAAACAATCAAGGATATTGATCAGAAGGCCGATAAGATCATGCAGTCCCAGTTAGGAAAGAAAGCAGAATATAAAATCCTTACTAGCCCTCAAATTCAAAAAGGTGTCTTAAAATATCAATTTTCCAAGGCTGATGACATTGTCGAAACTTCCCTGCAAAACAATTCTGAGATTTCTACACAAGAGATTGAAGCATTTAAGGATACCGAGTATGACGGAACACTGAGAAATCACCAGACTCATCATCAGTTTGCTAATTTTATTTCCGGAAAGTGGGTTCACGATTTTTATTATGCTGAAGGAAATATTTATGCGAAGCTGGAACAGTTAGAAAAGGACCTGTCTGATAAAAGTATCGTCGACCTATCAGGAAATCAATATGAAAAGCAGAAGGCTCTGTTACAAAGCGTACTTCCAAAGACAAAGTCACTTGATGAAATTTTTATCAGTCCGAACCACGAATTTGTACTTCAATTCAGTCTGGGCGAAATTGAAAAAACACGATGGAATCATCAAACAAGAAGTTCTGAGCAAATTATTGAAAGTTATAATCTTGCCGAAAATTTTAAGGATTTTGTGGGAAATTTGCCGAGTGAAGCATTCGCAGGTTCTTCTTCATGGGAAGTAAAAAGTTTTGTGGATAATGAAACAGTCACGGGAAGCGACAAAGAAAGAAACGCCCTGGTTCGCGAGAGAAGAAAAACTGCCGCAAATGATTTGTTTTACAAGTTTCTTCGGAATGAACTGTCGGATGATATCAGGGATCGGTTTGTAATAGAATTTAACCGTAATTATAACAATATTTACGTTCCTGACTACTCAAAATTTCCTCTGTTTTCGAAGATTCATCAGAATTTCAAGGGTAAAGAATTTCGTCTGACCCAGGTGCAGAAGGCCGGAATTGGAAGGCAGACCACAAAAGGAGTCGGACTGCTGGCTCATGAGGTAGGTTTTGGGAAAACACTGTCCGGGATTTTATCTATGCATGAAGCGATGTGGAGAGGAAATGCGAAAAGACCTTTAATAGTTGTACCCAATGACAGCATCTTAAAACAATGGGTAGAAACGATTTTTGAAAGTATACCCAATGCGAAAGTTAATGTACTCGGAAATCTAGGTAAAGATTATGACCTTTCACAGTTTAGTAACAAAGACGGAGAGATCACTATTATGACTTACGAAGGCTTCAATAATATTGGTTTTTCCAATACGATTACCGAAAGCTTATCATCAAAATTCAATTATATTTCTGAAAGTGAGCTCAAAGGTATCACCAATACTGAAAGAGATATTCAGATTGGATTGCAGAGGGAGAAGGAGATCGAAGGGAAAATGAAACGCGGAAAGATCTACGACTGGGAAGACTTCGGCTTCGACCATCTGACTTACGATGAGGTGCATAATGCCAATCATATTGTAGGGAAGGTTAAAATCGAAGACCGGAGGTTCGCATCTGATTTCAGAGGACAGAATCAACAGACTTCCAAATTAGGAATCAATACCTGGATGGCAGCCCAATATATTCAGGATAAGAATGAAGGCAGAAATGTTACGTTGCTTTCAGCTACACCTTTTACAAATAAGCCGCTGGAATATTATTCAATTTTATCACTTATCGCCAACAAGCGTTTAGAGGAATCCGGTTATTTTAATGTAAATACCTTCTTCGAAACCTTTATGGAGGCAGACAATGATATGGAAATTGATGCAAAGGGTGATGTAAAATTTAAAGCAAATGTCAGAAGATTTAAAAATAATTCGTTGTTTCAACAGCTGTTATCGGAATTCATTGACATTAAAGGGGAGGAGGATAATCCAGAACTCGTCCGTCCTAATAAAATTAATAAAGAGTATAAGATTGAACAGAATCATCTGACCAAGATGCAATACGAATTGCTGAACGAGAGTTTTAACGACAACGAAAAAGGAGCAATTCTTACCCATATTCTCAATGCCCGGCTCATTGCCATCTCTCCTTACCTCTCGATATATTACGAAGGGGAAGAAGCGACTGTTAAAGAATTTGTAGAAAACTCACCAAAACTGAAGCAGACCATGGATTTGATCGCACAGAATAAAAAGGATATTCCGGAATCAGGACAGATTATTTATTCAGAATTAGCTGTTTCTCAGTTTCCAAAACTAAAGCAATACCTAATTGATGAAATCGGATACTTACCGGATGAGATAGGAATTATAACAGGGGCAACTAATAAGAATCAGCGAATAAATATTCAAAATGATTTTAATTCAGGCAAAATAAAAATCGTGATCGGAAGCGAAGCAATACAGGAAGGAATGAATCTTCAGCAAAATACGACAGATGTTTATCTGCTTTCATTACCATATAATTTTACTTCTTTGCGACAAATAGAAGGGCGTGCCTGGCGCCAGGGTAATAAAAATGAACACGTGAGAATTAACTTTATGTTGACCAATGATAGTATTGATGTTTTTATGCTGCAAAAGTTGCAGGCCAAGCAGGCCAGGTATTTAGAAGCAATGAAAAAAGGAGCAGATGTTCTTGATATATCAGACATAAGTACGCAGGAGCTTAAAACATCGATCATAACCGATCCCGTAACGAGGGCCGATATTGAGATAGAACTTCTCAAAAAGCGGATTGAAAGTGAGAAAAACAGGCATCTCGCAGACCGGGCTTTTGTCCTGAGAAAGTACGAAGATGTTCTTAAGGTAAAGGAATTAATCACCAAGGCAGAATATGCTTACAATAGAGTAGAAGGCTATTCCACTAACGGTGATGGAAACGCAGAATATTGGAAATCTCAATTACCATCCTATCAGCAAACTATAAATCTTCATCAGAATCAATTGCGGGAAGTGGTTCAAAATTTATCACAGAAGAGTGTAAACGTGTTGGAAATTGAAAAACAGAACCAAGCTACTGATGACTCAATTCTTGCTTTAGATAGAAAATTGGAAGAACTTTCCTCGGTCCGTGAAGAGATGATCACACAATATAAAATAGAGAAAGAAGACATGTTGAAAGCTAATGAAAACAGAGATTATTTGCAGGAAAGGAATGAAGAGAACATCATGATATTTAATTCTCAAACAAAATCTGTATTTGTTAATCCCTTATATTCAGGTGTTAGTCCTATTAGACCAGAAATTTCCACTGAAAAAATAACGGATCAGGAAAAAAGTTTTTTTATGAAGCGATAATAAATGACAGCCTTCCTGATGGTTGGGGTAGATTACTCTTCGATCGTCTGCTTCGCTCGGAAGGAATCTTTCAATCAGATATCTCACCGCTTCACCGTCTGGCATATGTAGGCCTTCACGGTATGGGGGCTTTATTTTATGAACCGGATCAAAGTCCTGAAAGCAGTGATGAAATGATCAATTTGGATACGTTGGCTACTCAAACTGAAGAATTTTTACAGGGTGATTCAGAAGAGGTGATTCCGCAGCTATTATCTTTAAACGGATCTTCTGCCGGAGCAAGGCCAAAAGCACTGATCGGCGTTGATACAGAAAGAAAAGATATATCCTATGGAGCGAATGTTCTTAGTGATTCTTATGAACCCTGGATAGTAAAATTTCCTAATTCAGTAGATGGTAAAGATGCCGGGGCGATAGAATACATTTATGCTTTGATGGCTTTGTAGGCAGGCATTAATAATCCTGAAGTTCATCTATTCCCTTCAAAGAAAGGTAATGGCTAGTTCGCCGTTAAACGTTTTGACAGGGAAAGGAAAGAACGTATCCATATGCATACGGTAAGCGGGCTCATGCATAGCAATTTTAGATTGCCATCACTTGATTACGAAGAACTACTATCATTAACCGGCATCTTAACCAAAGATATCCGAGAGGTGGAAAAAATGTATAGATTGGCAGTGTTCAACGTTTTGGTTCATAACAGGGATGATCATGCAAAGAACTTTAATTTTTTGATGGATGAATCGGGGAACTGGATTCTTTCACCTGCATACGATCTGACTTTTTCAAACGGTCCGGGTGGTGAGCAAAGTACCATGGTGTTAGGAGAGGGCAGAAATATAACTGTAAAACATCTTTTTAAGCTAGGTCAGGAAGCTAAACTGTCACAGGTTTTTATCGATAGCGTTATAGAGCAGACAAGATATGCATTGGCGCAATGGAAAGATTTGTCACAAAAATTTGACGTAGAGAAAAATAAAGCCGTATTAATCAACCGTATCCTTAAAAATATATAATTACAGTTTTATGAAGGTAGTTTAATCCATTGTAGTCCAATTGATACATACTTAATTTGTAAGTCACCTAAATAGGCATTAAGTAGCCTCTCATCCATATAGAATACATTATTCTTCCATATTTATTGCGATTTTAGCTCATCACATTTGATCAATAATTATCAGTAGCTGAAAAATATACTGAGACATAAAAATGGTCAAGTTTTCTCCAAAGTATAAGCAATAAGTGGTCAGGAATAATGCGTAGCAAACGAAAACAAATAGATTCTCAATCTAGAGATTTTAAAGAATTCGAGCTCGAGCCGCTTATGAAGTTCAATGAAATGCAGAGCGCTGAAGCTCAAAAGATTTTAAAAAAGTCAAATATTGATATGTCTGAAGAAGAAGTAGCGGATATATTGGTTTTGCTTCATATGGTTGTTAAGATAACCCTCAAAGAACTCTTTTCAGCTGAAGAATAATTCTTATATTAGTGCATATAATATTGATAATCATATCCGTTTCAATATTAATTACTTTCCAATCAACAAATAAGTTTTATGCAAACTGCCGATTTATACATCCGTGTTTCTACGGACGAACAAGCTGATAAAGGTTATTCTCAGCGCGATCAGGAGGAACGTCTCCGTAAACACTGTAGCACTCAAAATATTCAGATTGATCGTGTCATCATTGAAGATCATTCCGCAAAAACTTTTGAAAGACCGGAATGGCTGAAATACATGTTTGGTTTTAGAAGAGGTAAACCTGGCAAGCAAAATAAATTGCTGCTGTTCACCAAGTGGGACCGGTTTAGCAGAAATACGAGCGAGGCCTATCAAATGATCTCCAAACTCACCAAGTTGAATATTTTTCCCCAAGCGATTGAACAACCTTTAGATTTAAGAGTTCCCGAAAATAAACTATTACTAGCGATATACCTTTCTACGCCAGAGGTAGAAAATGACCGTAGAGCTTTAAATGTGATATATGGAATGCGTAGGGCCGTAAAAGAGGGCCGGATGATGGGCACAGCTCCTTACGGCTATATCAATAAATGCACGGAAGATGGACGAAAATACGTTGCCATAAAGGAGCCTGAAGCTTCAAATATTATCTGGGCTTTCAGAGAAGTTGCAAAGGGGCATCTACCTAGTGCCAAGGTGAGAGAGCTTATGAATAAACGAGAAGGACGGGAGCTGACCCGGAACTCATTCCTTGAAGCTCTTCGCAATGTAGTCTACTGTGGAAATGTAATTTTAAAAGCCCACGGTGACGAGGAAGAAAGAATTATCAAAGGTAAACACGAACCCTTAATTTCAGAGGAGCTCTTTATGAAAGTTCAGCATATTCTTAAAAGGAAAAGCAATAAGGATATTTTTTTGCCTGGAGGTCGTGTCATCAACGAAGATCGATATCCTTTACGTGGGTTATTACTTTGTCCAAAATGTGGAAAGAATTTAACTGCCAGTAGCGCCAAAGGTCGGTCGAAGCATTACTATTATTATCATTGCACGTTAGCCTGCGGCTTCCGCCATAATTCTGAGATAGTTAATGAACTTTTTGAAGCAGAGCTTTCCAAATTTCATTTTATCCCAGCTTTTGCAAATCTGTTGAAGGAGATATTGAAAAAAAATTTTTCGAGTGTGACGGATGGGCTTGATGACGAGAGAACACTACTGACCGAAAGCGTTACAAAAATAGAAAACAAGATTTCTAGGGCAAGAGATCTATACCTTGAAGATAAGTTGGATGAAGAAGATTTTAGAGCTGTAAAGGCAAAAAATAAGGATGAACTTGACCGACTATTATTCAAACTTAATTCTATCAAACAGTCCAAGAAGGATAATAATGTTGAATATAAGCTGGATGCAGCTTTAAAGGCCGTTACTCAAATTTCTGAAAGATATAAAAAAGCAGATTCAATTGACAAAAGGGCTATAATTGGTTTGATATATCCTGAAAAGTTAACCTTCGACGGAGAGAACTTTCAAACCACAAAAATCAATAGTTTTGTAAATACTATCTTTATGATTAAGAAGGAATTAGGAAATAAAAAAAACCGACAAAGAAGCGAAAAAACTTCAAATGTCGGTTATGTGACCTCGACAGGATTCAAACCTGTAACCTCCTGAGCCGTAATCAGGTGCGCTATTCAGTTGCGCCACGAGGCCGTCGTTTAATGGTTTGCAAATATAATACTTTTTTGGTTTCTTTGAAGAATGAAATTCAAAATTTTCTTCGTTTCTGCCGTTTTTGCGGTAATGTCCTGTAAACAAGAGACAAAAAATGCGCCTCAAAAGCTATTTAAAATCAGTGAAAAGGTTTCGTATGTATCCGAAGGCGGATTTTTTAAATTTAAATCAGGAAAATTCATTTATTCTGTCGATGAAAAAAAGCTTCCTTTTAAGCGGACAATCTTTCTGAATGCAAGTTTGCTGGGTTATGTTTGTGAAATTAAAGCTGAAAATTCGGTGATTGGTGCCGCCAGTCCGGAGTATATTTTTTCACAGGATTTAAATCAGAAAATCAATTCTGATCAAATTGTAAATATCGGAAATGAGCAGAAATATGATCTCGAAAAAATTATTGCTTTACGCCCAGATGCCGTATTTACGAATTATATCGCGAGTTTTGAAAACACGTATCAGCTTTTAAAAAACAACGGTATCAAAGTTTTTTTCCTCGACGAATATACCGAGCAGAAACCTTTAGAAAAAACCGCTTATATCAAGCTTTTCGGGAAACTTTTCGCGAAAGAAAAACTTGCTGAAAAACGGTATAAAGAAATCTCAGAAGAGTATGAGAAACTTAAAAATCTGGCATCGCACTCCAAAGACAAACCAGAAATTTTAGCCAATGAAATGTACGGCGACATTTGGTATCTTCCAGGCGGGAAAACTTTCACGGCAAATTATATCAGCGATGCAGGCGGAGATTATTTTTTAAAAAACAACACGGAAGGAAAAGCGCTGACTATGAATTTTGAAGAAGTTTATTCAAAATCGCAAAATGTAAAATACTGGATCAACGCTGGTAATCACCATTCTAAAAAAGAAATGCTGGCAGTGAATCCTTTATATTCAAAATTAAATGTTTTTAATAAAGGTAAAATTTACGCAGTCACTGCGAAGGAGAAAGGGAAATCAAATGACTTTTTTGAAAGCGGCGTCGTGCGTGCTGATTTGATTTTGAAAGATTATATTAAAATTTTTCATCCGGAACTGCTAGCAAATTATCAGCTCACGTATATGAAAGAAGTGCAATAAAGCGCGGATTTCTGTATTTTTGCACCAATTAATTATTATGTGGAAGAGAATTAAACAGGTACTTTTTATCATCCTCTTGCTGAACGTGTTTTTCATCATTTGGGGAAGATTTTTCAATCCGCCGATCACACTTACACAGCTCGGCGGCATTTTTGCGTACGGGAAACTCGATCGCGACTACGTTTCGTATGATGAGATGGGAAGTAATGTGAAAAAGGCAGTAATCGCCTCGGAAGATCAGAACTTTTATAAGCACGACGGTTTCGATTATAAAGCAATTGAACGCGCGATGAAAAGCAATGAAAAAGGAAAAAAACTGCGTGGCGGAAGCACCATTTCTCAGCAGACGGCAAAAAATATTTTCCTCTGGCAGGGTCGGAGCTGGATTCGCAAGGGTCTGGAAGCGATCTACACGTTTGTCATCGAAAAAGTCTGGTCAAAAGACATTATTCTTGAGCGGTACCTGAATTCGATTGAGATGGGACAGGGCGTTTTTGGTGTCGAAGCGGCTTCGCAGTATTATTTTAAGAAAAGCTCGAAAGATCTTTCGGCTTCTGATGCAGCGTGGATTGCAGCAGTTTTGCCAAATCCGAAGAAGTATGATCCGAAAAATCCGTCACCGTATCTCCGCAAAAAACACAACTGGATAATGCGCCAGATGAAACACATTAAACTGCAGTAAGTTTATTTGAAATTTTTACGAAATAACAAGATCTGAGAAATTCTGATCCGGAAATTCTTCATTAAATCTTTTTAAATAAAAACTTCTGCGCATCTGAAAATCGTTTCTCAAAAGTGGAGAAGCGATTTTTATTTTGATAATTTTATTCTCAAGACTCACGCTTTCAATTTCGCTGAAAAGTCCTGCATCAAGATAGTCTTCAAGAAAATCTTTGATCTCAAAAGCCATCAGTTTGCTTTCAAAACCATGAATTCTGGCGAAAGACTGCACCAGTTCCGACGACTGAAATTCCCTTTTTTTGTTACGCTTCATTTCCTGTCAAATTTCAAAAATAATACTTTCCTCGTTGATCTTTTTTACAATATTTTCTGTTCGTTCCCGATGTGTATCGGTAATAAAAATCTGTCCAAAATTCTCCTTATTTACCAAATTGATAAGCTGTGCCACGCGAAGATCATCAAGTTTATCGAAAATATCATCGAGCAGTAAAATCGGAGTTTTATTGGTTAATTGCTTGATCAGATTCATCTGCGCAAGTTTTAAACTGATTAAAAATGATTTCTGCTGACCTTGTGAACCTATTTTTTTGATCAGTTGCGAATCCATTTCAAAAAGCAAATCGTCTTTGTGAATTCCCTGCGAAGTGTATGTGAGAACGCGGTCTTTTTCAATGTTTTTATCCAGAAGATTCTGAAAACTGTCTTCAGATAAATGTGAAGCGTACTGAACCCGAACCGTTTCTTTTCCGCCAGAAATCACTTCATAAAACTGCGATACAACAGGATTCAGTTTTGAAACAAAATTGCTTCTTTTCTCAAAAATTTTTGTTCCTAATTTTACAATAGGTTCATCATAAATTTCAAGCGAATCTCTTTCCCAGATTCGGTTTTTAGCAAAATATTTAAGCAAGGCATTCCGCTGCTGAATGGTTTTTTGGTACTGAATCAGATCAAAAAGATATTCTGAATCGGTCTGAGAAATCATCGAATCCAGGAACTTCCGCCGGCTTTCCCCGGAATCTGAAATCAAATTTGAATCGTAGGGCGAAATCATGACGCTCGGTAAATATCCGATGTGGTCGGCCATTCGGTCATAATTTTTTCCGTTTTTACGGATAATTTTTTTTCCTTCCTTTGGCTGGGATATTTTTATAACATCTTCATTTTCATCACTTAAAACTTCTGCATCGATCGAAAAAAAGTCTTCGCCGTTTTTAATATTTAAAATATCTGAACTTCCTAGAAAACTTTTTCCAACCGAAAGGTAATAAAGTGCATCTAATATATTAGTCTTGCCTGCGCCATTGTTTCCTACAAAGCAGTTGATCTGCGGCGAAAGATCGAATTTTTGCTCGTCGTGATTTTTGAAATTATAGAGAGAAAGTTTTTTAATGATCATAAAAGCGGAATATTTCAGTCTTTTGAAGATAAAGAATGAAGAATTTTAAAACTTGAAGTAAAGATAAAGAATGTAAAACAAAAACGGCAAACCTGAGCAGGTCTCGACCCAAAATGAAAAATAAGATTCGCGGTTGGTGGAATCTGAAAAATAAATCAAAATAAAAGTAATAATTGAAGTGATGAAAAAGCTCAATGAAAATGGAAAATCCAGATAAAAAGCAGAAAGCAGACAGGCAGAAAAAACGAGAATGTATGCCAGATATTTCGTGTTTTGCACACCTATCATTTTTGGAAAAGTTTTAATATTGTCGCTGTGCATATCGCGTATGTCAAAGGGCAAAACGAGCGCTGTGACGAATAAAAAACTGATCAGGAAAATTGGGATGTTGAAAGTGGGAAGCGTAAGCCATGAATTGACGAGCGCCCACACAAAACCGACGTAAAAGACTTTGAGTAAAGGGATTTTCCGGATATAATTTTCAAGAAAAAAACTATTGTAGAGCAATCCAAGGATAACAATTACTGCCCATTTTACAAGTCGGATTTCATTATGATTAAAAATAATAAACACTGCAGAAATAACTCCGGAAATAACATTCAGAATGAAAATTTTATAAAAATGCTCGGTTTGCTGGTATTTGGTGTACAGATATCCGCTGAAATACGTAATGAAAATTAAAACCGCAGAAGGAAAACGGAAGGTATTTTGCTCCAGCATAAAAAAAACCGACAGCAAAGTTCCCATCAGAGAGACGTAAAATTGGCTGTTGATAAAGTATTTTTTGGCTAAACCGAAAGGAGACATGAATCAAAAATAATATTAAAAAAATTTAAATAGCTTCAAAAACGGTTATTTTTATTCGAATATTCCATAAATTTCTAAAAGACAAACAAATCTCTATGAAAAGATTTTTTAAAATCATCTTATCCGTAGTAATGCTCATCGTAAGCAATGCCATTTTTGCCCAGAAATACTACGACGCACAATGGAAAAAAATCAGTCAGAATGCAGAAAAGGGATTGTACAAAAGCAATCTGCCGATCATTTCTGCCATAAAAAATCAGGCTATGAAAGATAATAATGCAGTACAGCTCATCCGTTCGCTGAAGGCGGAATTTTCGGTTGTCAATCAGACAGAAGACGATGAAAAAAATGATTCTGCATCAAGATTTTTCGCAAAATTAATTCAGACAGAAAAAAAAATGAAAGGCAATGATCTGCTATTTTATAACGTTTTGCTGAACGATTTTGTGACCGAATATTACAGCGAAAATCAGTGGAAAATCAACAGGCTGACAAATATTAATTCGCAGGATGTTTCTCAGATTGAAACGTGGAGCAAACTTGATTTTAAAAATTATCTAAGTAATTCTTTCAAAAATCTCGATTTGGAGGTTGATGCGATGCAGAAAATTAAATTGTCTGATTATAAAAATGTACTGTACAACACCGAAAATTCAGACTATTTTCCGACGCTGAAAGACTGGTATCTGCTTAAGAAAATCACTTTTTTATCTGACCGCGCATTGTTTACCAAAAACGAGATTGCAGAAAATAAAGTCAAGGTGAATGAAATTTACGATGATTTAATTACTAGAAATTCCGGCAATGCGAAGCTGTATTACATGCATCAGAAAATGAACAGCAGTTGTTTTGTTAATGAATGCAAAAATAAACTCGCGCAGCTTGAGACGCTGATGAAAAGTCGTGTAGAAGGCGACTATAAAGTATTGATTGCTCAGGAAATCATGAATGAACTTGTGGCGAAAAACCGGCAGAAAGAAGCTTTGGAACTGGCAGATTCGGTTAAAAAGCAATATCCAAAATCGCCCTTCCTGAAAAATTTAAAAAACATTGAAAATCAGATTACGAATGCTTCGCTGGTTTTAAAATTTGAACAGCAAACTCAGCCGAACAAACCAATTCATCTGGTTGCAGAGGCCAAGAATCTTTCCGCTTTCTCTCTGAAAATTTTTGAGGTGAAAGATGATATAAAGAATTTTTTGAATTACTCCAGAAGTCCGTATAACAATGCTTTCGAGAAAGTAAAGAAATCGTTGGTCAAAACTGAAAATTTTTCTTTGCCGGATGCGAAAGATTACCAGAATCATACAACTTCAATGGAAATAAAACCGCTGCCTGCCGGAATTTATCTGGCTGAATATATTATTTCTAATGATGCCGGTTCAAAAGATGAGTCGAACCAGCGACAGTTTTGGTTTCTGGTTTCAGATAATTCTATTATTTATCAGAAAAAGGAAAATGCGTACAGTTTTAATAACGAAATGAAACTCATTAACGCTGAAAACGGGAAATCTGTAAGCAATGAAGATTTGGTTTTTTATGAGAGCGGAAATGATAAGATCTTAAGTAAATTTTCAGGTAAAACCGATGCAAATGGCGTATTCCGTTTTCCTGATTCTAAGAATAAAGATTATTACCGGAATTACCTGATTTATCAGTCGAAAAGTAATTCTTTTCAGCTCATGGATATTTACGGAAACCGTGCAGAACAAAATGACGAGCCGGAAAATAATATTCGTACAAAAGCTCAGATTTTTACCGACCGCGCGATTTACCGTCCCGGCCAAACGGTTTATTTTAAAGTAATTAATACAAAAATAGATCAGCAAAAGGAAAGCGTTTTCGCAGGAATTAAACAGAAAATCACCTTAAAAGATGTCAACGGACAGGATATTTCTTCGCAGGATTTTACGACGAATGAGTTTGGGTCATATCACGGAAGTTTTATTTTGCCGAAAGGAAAACTCAACGGTAATTTTAGTTTGGTAACCAATGGAAATGCAGAAGCTTACAAATATTTTCAGGTTGAAGAATACAAGCGTCCGAAGTTTGAAGTGACTTTTGAGCCTGTAAAAAGCGAGTACAAATATGGCGAAACCATCGAGCTGAAAGGAAAAGCAATGACTTTTTCCGGAATTGCACTCAGCAATGTGACCGTAAACTATGAAATCAAAAAACAGAATATCCGCTGGATGTATTTTCCGTGGTATCCGCAGGATTACGGTAATGAAAATTCGATTTTGGGTGAAGCGAAAACCAATGATAAAGGAGAATTTACCATTCGTCTCGACCTTAAAAAAGATGAAAATGTGGAGGGAATTCAGATTGATAATTTTGCAGTAAATGCTTCTGTGACCGACATCAGCGGAGAAACTCAGTCTGCAGATACAAATCTGAAAGTCGCTTCGGTGACGCATTTCATCAAAGCTGATGCGGTTGAAAATGCATTTGATGACGAGAAAATAGAGGTGAAAGTTGAAACGAAAAATTACAGCGAGCAGAATTTAAAGAAAACGTATCAGGCAAAACTTTCTAAGCTGGAAGGTGCGGAAAGAGTCTTCAGAAGCAATTTTGAAAGTGAGATTCAGGATTTACCGAAGTTTTCAAAATCAGAATTTATCAGCAAATTTCCGCATGATCTTTACGACAAAAATGATGCGGCAGAAAACCGAAAGGTGTCACAAATCATTTTTACTAAAGAAAACAGCAGCGAAAAAACACTTGATATAGGAAAACTTCCGGCGGGCGATTACCGTCTCGAACTCTACAATATTGAAGGGAAAGACACCATAAAAACAATGCAGAATTTCTCGGTATGGAATAAAAAAATGCTGAGTCCGGCTCAGAAAACATTTCTTACGGTTGTTGCTCCGAACGAGGAGATTATAAGAGGAGAGAAGGAGAAAATCTTTGTTTATTCCGCGATTCCTGATGCGTTGGTAAATGTTTTTGTACAGGATGGAACCGGCAAAAGTACAGCAGAAGTTCTGACGTTGAAAAACGGGGTTTTGGAGTATGAAGTTCGGGCGCCGAAGGATGAAAAGGTGAGTCAGCTATATGTGCAGTTTCAGATTGCCGCATTTAATGACATTCAAACCAAATCCGCATTGTTAAAAATTAAAGATATCAAGGATGAACTGAAGATCGAGACGGTGACTTTCCGTGATAAAATTGAGCCGAATTCGAAAGAAAAGTGGTCAGTAAAAATCACAGGAAAAGAGAAAATTAATGCTGAAGTTTTGGCAAATATGTACGATAAATCGTTGGATCAGTTTGCGGTAAATACTTATCAATGGGAGAAGCTGGCTCAAAATTTTACAAATTTTGCATCGTACTCGATTGAAAAAAATCTTGCGGAAAGTTATTATTCAAAGACTGTAAAGTTTTTATCAGAAATTGATTTGAGTGAGCCTGAATTTATTTGGTTTGATGGAAATGTTAATTTTAAATATCTGCGTGAAGAAAGAATACAAATTATTAATAATGTAATTCCTGAACCAGTTAAAGCTGCAAAAGTTGAAACTCCTGTTATGAGGTTGCAGTCCTTAAGATTAGATGATGATGTAATCGACCTTTTAAATTCTGGAAGAAAATTAAGCGAAGAGGAGAAGAGACAACTAACTGATATTGAAAATTTTAAGTATGGATCGGATGGCTTACCTATCAAAGATTTCGCAGGTGAAGATTTAAATAAAATCCCGGTTCGGCAAAATCTAAATGAAACCGCTTTTTTCTATCCCGATTTAAAAACAGATGCTAACGGAAATGTGAATTTTGAATTTACTTCGCCGGAAGCGCTTACCAGCTGGAAACTGATGTTTCTGGCCCACACCAAAGACGCGCGCGCAGCGGTTTTGGAGAAGGACGTGATCACACAGAAAGAATTTTCCGTTTCGCCAAATTACCCGAGATTTCTGCGCGAAGGTGACGAGCTCAATCTGCAGTCGAAACTTTCAAATCTCACCGATAAAAAACTAAGCGGTACGGCACAGCTGCAGATTTTGGATGCATTTACAAACGAAGATATTTCGTCCAAGTTTGGTCTGAATCAGACAGCGCAGAATTTTGGTCTTGCAGAAAACGGGAATTCGGCTTTAAGCTGGAAAATTAGCGTTCCGAAAAATGTTTCTTCGGTCATTTTAAAAGTAGTGGCAAAAGCCGGAAAATATTCTGACGGCGAACAGATAGCAGTTGCCGTGCTTCCAAACAGAATTCTGATAACCGAAGCCGTGCCTGTTTTTGTAAAAGAAGGCGAAACGAAAACTTTTGTATTGGAGAATCTTAAAAATGCCAATTCTTCCTCTATTACCAATGTTTCAAATACTTTGGAACTCACGACGAACCCTATTTGGGAAATTATGTTTGCACTACCGAGTCTGAAAAATGATACAAACAGTTCGGCTGATGTGATTTTTAATAAATGGTTTGCAGATGTTTTGGCTTCTGAAATTTTTAAAGCCAATCCGAAGATTAAAACAGTTTTTGATGAATATCAAAACAAAGGTTTACTGATGTCGAATCTGGAAAAAAATCAGGAACTGAAACAGATTTTGCTCGACGAAACACCGTGGATCTTGGAAAGCAAAAATGAAACGGAGCAGATGCAGAAACTGGCGCTTCTTTTTGATGCCAACACGATGAAAAATTCGCTGTCACAGGATTGGGACGATTTTGCCAAACTTCAGAATCCGGATGGTGGATTTTCATGGTACAACGGTTATCCGAGCTCGCTGACGACGTCTTTATATATTCTTAAAAATCTGGGCAAACTGAATCTCTGGCTTAAAGAAAATATCAAAAATTACGAAAACGAAGATCAGAAAGATTTGGTAAAAAAACTGACTGCTTATGTTGATGCTGAGATTTCTAAAAGCCCTTTTAATAAAGAAAATGCGCTGTCAGATTTATATTTAAATTATCTCGATGCTCGCAATTACTGGGAAAAAGAATATCCGTTTACTTCAAAAGTTGCGGCTCTGAAAACTTTGGTAAAACAACAGGCAAAAACAGCAAAAACTTCAGATTTTACTTTCTACGGACTGCACAGAATGGCTTTACTGACCAACAATTACGGACTTAAAGATGTTTCGGATAGATTTTTAAAATATTTGAAAGAAACTTCTGTGGAAAGCAAAACGCAGGGCGTTTACTGGAAGCAGAATCTTGATGACTGGGGCTGGTTTAGATCAAAAGTGGTGAATCATGCGGGCGCTTTGGAAGCTTTCAATACGTTGACGCCAAACGATCAGAAATTTATTGAAGAAATGAAAATCTGGCTGATTACGCAGAAGGAAGTGAATTCATGGGGAAGTTCAAGAGGAACAGCAGAAGTAATTTTCACGATTTTAAATTCAGGGAAATCCTGGACTTCGGCGGACAGCGATAAAGCAGAATTTTTGTGGGGTAAACCCAATCCAAATTTTGCAAAAGGTAGAAACCAAATTTCGGCGACAGGTTATATCAAACAGACCATAACGTCGGATGAAGTTGATAGAAATTTGGCGACAGTAGTAGTTAGAAAACCAGGCACAGGAATTGTGCAGGGTGGATTATTCTGGCAGTATTATGAAGATTTGGATAAGATAAAATCAACTGAAAATTATCTGTCCGTAACGAAAGAGCTTTACAGAAAAGTGAAAACGGTGAACGGTGAAGAACTGCAGAAAATCACACCATCAACTTTGTTGAAAGTCGGTGATAAAGTGACAGTGAGAATGATTATAAATACCGATCGCGCCATGGAATTTATTCATGTGAAAGATATGCGCGCCGCCGGTTTTGAGCCTTTGGATGTAATTTCCGGATATCAGTGGAAAACAGGTTTGGGTTATTATCAGTCGACAAAAGATGCGTCAACCAATTTCTACATCGAATATATGCCAAAAGGAAAATATGTTTTTGAGTACGATTTTGTGGCCAATGCTTCCGGTAAATTTTCGAACGGAATTACCACCGTTCAGAATTATTACGCACCGCAGATGAATGCGAATACGAAAGGCTCGACAGTAATTATTCAGCCTTAAAAAACAGCAATCATTACATTAAATCTTCATCTTTAAAAGGTGAAGATTTTTTGTTTACGCTAATTTTTTAAAACAGCAAAAACTGATTATATTTGTTTGCAAAGAAATAAACCATGGAAAACGTTTTTGATGCCGCAGTGGCGCAAAATTATATCATCAGAATCAACAAACTTGTGGAAGATACGCACGGCCACTGGGGCAAAATGACGGTCGACCAAATGCTTGCACATTGCTGCATCACGTACGAACTGGTTTATGAGCCGGAAAAACACAAAAAACCGGGTGCCATTGCTAAATTTATTCTGAAAACATTTGTGAAGCCAAAAGTAGTGGGAGAGAAGGCGTATCCGCACGATTCTCCAACGGCTCCACAGTTTCTGATCAAAGAAAGAAAAAACTTTGACGAAGAAAAGAAAAGGCTGATCGGTTACATCCAAAAGACGCAGCAACTCGGCAAATCAGCTTTCGACGGGAAAGAATCTTTTTCTTTCGGAAAACTCAATGCGCAGGAATGGAACAATATGTTTGCGAAACATCTCAATCATCATCTGAGCCAGTTTGGCGTTTAAAATTACAGCGATGAAAAATTTCTTTTTTATCCTGATTTTTCTGTCTTTGCAACTTTCTGCGCAGATGCCAAATATTTCTAGAGTCTTTTTAAATGAAGGCAAACCATATATTGGCAGCATTTCGGAAGAACGCAAAAAGCTGACATTGAAAATTGATATTTCGGAGCAGAACCGGAAAAACGATCAGCAGTATTATGTTTCAGGATTTACGGTGGTCGATAATACGGCGATGAGATTTGAAGGAACGATCACTATTACCGAATACAAAGACCGAAAGAAGCGAAGCATAATTTACGGAATTTATGATTTTGCGGAAGAAAATAACGGTCCGCATTCGGGGAAACTGACAGGAAAATTTGTCTACAAACTCAACTGGAATAAAAAAACCGAGCGGCCGGAAAATCAGGATATAAAATTCAACGGAAACTGGATAAGTTATGATAAAACCATGCATTACAAAACAGAATTCAGTAACGGCAAAAATTAATTGGATATGAAATTAGGCGTTTTTTCGCTGAGTCTCAGCGTTAAAGATTTAACGAAATCTAAAGAATTTTACGAAAAACTCGGCTTCGAAAAAATGGGCGGTGACATGAGCAGCAATTATCTGATCATGAAAAACGGCTCTACGATTATCGGAATTTTTCAGGCGATGTTTGATGGTAATATGCTGACTTTTAATCCGGGTTGGGACGAAAACGCCAAGAATATTGATGCGTTTGATGACGTACGCAAGATCCAGAAAAAATTAAAATCAGAAGGAATTACGCTTGAAAAAGAAGCCGACGAAAGCACCAGCGGCCCTGAGCATATTTTTCTGAAAGATCCGGACGGCAATATGATTCTCATCGATCAGCACAGATGAGTATTGATTTAAAATAAAAAGATATAAATTCTGATAATTAATTTTACTAAAACCTACAACCAAAACCGACAACTAATAACCAAAAAAACCAAAAAATATGGCAGCAGTAAATGTGTATCTGACTTTCGATGGCGACTGCAGAGAAGCTTTTGAAATGTATCAGAAAGTGTTTGGAGTAGAAATTCCATACATGGGAACTTTCGGAGAAATGCCGCCGCAGGAAGGTTATGAATTGCCCGAAGCGGATAAAAATAAGATCATGCACGTCACACTTCCGGTTTCGCAGGAAACGTCGATAATGGGAAGCGATATTACCGGTCAGCATCGTGAAGGTTTCAAAATGGGAAATAACTTCGCGATCTCTATTAATGCCAATTCAAAGGAAGAAGCAGATCATCTTTTTGCAGGTCTTGCCGATGGCGGAAAGGTTACGATGGCGATGGAAGATACCTTTTGGGGCGCTTATTTCGGAATGCTTACCGATAAATTTGGCGTAAACTGGATGGTAAACTATGACGATCCTGCCAAAATGCAACAGCATCCGTAGCAAAATCTCTTTTAAATGACAAAAAGACTGCATAGATAATGTAAATTGATTCTGGCATTATGATTGTCAAAATAGATTAAGTTCTACTGTATGACAAAGCTAAATTCTCTATTCTCCGCAGTCTTTTTGTTGATTTTTTCCACTTCATTTGCTCAGAAAAGTGATGTGGGTGCCTGGTACATGTATTTCGGAAATAATAAAATCAGTGAAAAGTTTAATTTTCATAATGAAATTCAATACCGGAATTTTGATGCGGGCGGAGATCTTGAACAGCTTTTGATTCGTACAGGAATTGGTTACGATCTTACCGAAAACAATAATAATGTATTGCTCGGTTACGGTTTTATTCTCAGCAAACCATATTCAAACGGTGTAAAAACCGAAAACATTGAGCACCGGCTTTTCCAGCAGTTTATTACAAAGCAGAAATTTGGCAGATTCAATATTCAACACCGCTTCCGTCTGGAAGAACGTTTTTTTGAGGAAGATTTCAGAATGCGGGCCCGTTATTATTTCGGGCTTAATATTCCGCTTTCCAATAAAGAAATGCTGCCCAAAACCTTTTATCTTTCGGCATACAACGAGATTTTCATGCATCTCGACAGTCCGGTTTTCGACCGGAACCGTGTGTATGGCGCTTTCGGTTTCGTGATCACTAAAAACCTGCGCATCGAAGCTGGATATATGAATCAGATTCAGGAAAATAAAAATCGGGGACAGGTACAGATCGGATTTTACAACAATATACCTTTTACCAAAAACTGATTTAAAATTTTCTGTAAGATGTCAAACTTTTTACTCAACATTCATTCAAAAATATCATGATCCAAACTTACGTTATCATTGGCATTGCAGTTTTGCTTTCAGTCATGATTCTTGTGCTGATCGGCCAAAAACTGAAAGTTGCCTATCCTATATTTCTCGTCATTGCCGGGCTTATTGTGAGTCTCATTCCTGGAATGCCCGCGATAGAAATTGAGCCTGATCTCGTTTTCCTGATCTTTTTACCTCCTATTTTATTTGAAGCGGCATGGTTTACTTCCTGGCAGGATTTTCACAAATGGCGCAAACAGATTTTTTCCATGGCGTTTGGTCTCGTATTTCTCACCTCGATTGTTGTCGCGTATCTTTCATCATCAATCATTCCGGGACTTACAGTCGCAATGGGATTTCTTTTGGGTGGCGTAAATTCCCCACCAGATGCTGTGGCCGCAACTTCGGTTTTAAAGCACATGAAAATTCCGAAAAAGATTACCAATATTTTAGAAGGCGAGAGTCTGATTAATGATGCTTCGAGTTTAATTGTTTTTAAATTTGCTTTGGCAGCCGTGATTTCCGGACAGTTTATTTTCAGAGAAGCGATCGGAAGTTTTTTCACCATGGCGATTGGCGGTATTGCAATCGGTCTCGCCACAGGTTTGGTTTTTGGTAAATTTCTCCGCTGGATTCCATCAAACTCAAATATTGATACCGTTTTTACGCTGATTGTCCCGTACATTATGTATGTCGGTGCAGAGCATTTTCATTTTTCGGGTGTACTTTCCGTTGTTGCGGGCGGTTTGGTGATGTCATACAATTCGCACTGTTACATGAGTCATACGACAAGAATACAGGCGGGAAGTGTCTGGAGTGTTCTTGTTTTTTTAATGAACACGATTATTTTTATTCTGATCGGTTTAGAACTTCCTATTGTGATTGCGGGAATGGAAGAATATTCAATTTCTGAAGGAATTCTGTACAGCATCGTAATTGGCGGCGCGATTATTTTAACCCGAATTTTATACAGTTATGCCGTGATGTACTTCCCTTGGTTTTTATCAAAAAAAATGCAGGCGACGACCCCAAGACCTGACTGGCGAGAACCGTTTATCATCAGTTTTGCAGCAATGCGCGGTGTAGTTTCTCTGGCAGCTGCTTTGGCAATTCCCGCGTTTTTACCAAATGGCGAAGCGTTTCCGCATCGCAATATTATTCTTTTCGTAACGTTTGTTATCATTCTTATTACGCTTGTCGGACAGGGTTTGATGATCACCCCACTTTTAAAATTATTAAAAATGAAAGAGTCGGGAAGTGAACTGCCGGAAGAAAAGCAGGAAGTGATTTTGGTAAAAAGATTAAAACAGTCGGCATTACAGAAACTCGAGAGCGATTTTGGCACTTTGGCAGAAACCAACAGCTTGGTACAGCATCAGAAAAACCGACTTACAAATGAACTTGTTATGATGACGGATAAATCCCAATGTATGGCGTCTGCCGCAGATTATGCTGCTGCAATGAGCGAAAGCAAAGACGTGACACGCCAGCTCATTCAGGAACAGCGCAATGAGCTTCACCGCCTGAAACGTGAACGAATTTTTGACGATCATGTTCTGCGGGCGGTTGAAATGCAGCTTGATTTTGATGAAGCAAAAATTACCGGCTTTTCAAATGCTTAAGTTGAAAACAGCCAGGAAGTAATCAGATCAAATTTAAAACATACAGGGAGAAATAATTTTCCTATTTTTGAGCCATATTAATTATCAATGAAAAAGAAGATCATCGTTGGCGTCGCAGCACTCATGCTTTTTGTGGCGTGCAATAAAGATAAAGAAATACTCAACACGCTGGCAGATTACAACACTTCTATGGAGAGCAAAGGCTATCATTTTGGTGATAAACTGCAGCTGCCAAAAGAGGTGACAGACAATGCAGAAAGCATCACAATCAGTTTTGGTGACAAAGAAACGTCTGATCTGGTCATCGATTCAAAATATTATACACTTGGCGACAATGCGGTGACTTTTAATATCAAAACAAAAGGTGGCGAAACGCTCAATCAGGATGCAACGATTAATGTTTTCGCTAAAAATCCGGTGAAAAATATCAATTATGAGATCGCAGCCGATTATCCGCACAGCACCGAAAGTTTTACCGAAGGTTTTTATCTGGAGGGAAATACGGTGTATGAAAGCATTGGGCATGAAGGTTCGTCGAAGCTGATGAAGTACGAATTGGGCAGCGAAGCCGTTTCAAAAGAAGTAAAACAGCCGGATTCTATTTTCTCGGAAGGTATTGCAAACATCGGAAACAAAATTTATCAGCTGACGTATAAACAGAAAATGGGATTCATTTATGATAAAAACACGTTTGAGAAAATCGGAGAATTTCAGTATCCGAATGTGATTGGCGAAGGGTGGGGCGCGACGACTGACGGAAAAAATCTGATCGTATCTGACGGAACAAAAAATATCTATTTCCTGAATGCCAATGATCCTTCCAAAATTGTACGATACATCTCTGTAGCCGGAAATTCTGAAGTGTATGACATGGTAAACGAGCTGGAATATCACAAAGGTTTTATCTACGCGAATGTTTGGCAGAAGCCGATTATTCTGAAAATCAATCCGGCAAACGGTGAAGTGGTCGCCAGATTTGATTTTAAAACTTTGGCAGATAAACATACCAAAGACCAGGATGCTGTACTGAACGGGATTGCTTTTAAAGGTGACAATATGCTGATTACCGGAAAAAACTGGCCAAAAATCTATGAAATCAGGATTAATCAATAAATACAGATAGCGCTCCCAAGGAGCGCTATAATTTTCTACTGCTGGTGAGAGTTTTATACTTCTTTTTTGTTTTAATTTCCGGGGTTTTTTCTGCGCAGAAAATTCTCCCGTTTGACACTTTAAATTTAAAGGAAGTAAAAGACATGCAGATCGATGATTACGGAAATGTGTATCTCTACAGAAACAAAGATTTCAGTTTTACAAAGTACGATTCAGTTGGAAGACAGCTCGGGAAACTGATGTTTACCGTTCCTTACCGTGTGCAGAATGTACAGAATCCGCTCAGCATTCCGGTTTTTTCTGAAAACGCTCAGGAAATGAAATTTGTCGATCAGAATTTAAATGAAATTCAGAAAATCAATCTGAGAGAAAAATTTTCGTTCATACGGTTTGCGTATGCGGAAGATCTCCAGCAAATCTGGCTGCTCGACGAAAGTACAAAAAGACTTATTCAGTATAATTTCAGGAACGATACGACGATCAATGCATATCCTTTTAATCTGAACATCGAAGATTTAATTGATCTTCTGATTTATGAAGGAAAAGTGTATATGATTTCAAAAGATTTTTTTTCTGTGTACAATTTGAAGTTTGAAAAACTTTTTGAGGCACCGATCGAAAACGCGAGAAGACTTAGAAGAGAGAACGAGCGCATCGCCGTAATCTGCGCCAGCAAAATATTTCTGTACACCACAGAAGATGGTTTTCAGAAAATTTTTGAAGATCCTGAAACGCAGATTGTGGATAAAAACTCACTCGCTTTTTTTGAAATAAAAGGCAACAAACTTTATCTTTACACCAAAGGAGATCTTAATGAAAACCGCTTTCCGAAAAGCTTTGAAACAGGTCTGAAACCTAAAGAAGAAGAACGGCCGGCAAGCATCATCGAAGAAATTCTGGAGACCGACAAAGTACTGCGCGAGGAAGAAAAAGAGCCCGCATCGCAACAACAAAAAGACTAAAACAGATATGCACATTGCCGTTACAGGAAATATCGGAGCAGGAAAAACAACGCTGACGACGATGTTGGCAAAACAGTATGGCTGGGATGCCCAGTTTGAAGATGTAGACCGCAATCCGTATCTCGAAGATTTCTATGTTGATATGAGCAAATGGAGTTTTGCACTGCAGATTTACTTTCTGGGAAGTCGTTTCCGGCAGGTAAAAGAAATTCGTGAGAGCGGAAAAAACATTATTCAGGACCGTACGATTTACGAAGACGCACATATTTTTGCCGAAAACCTTAATGAAATGAAACTTCTCTCTGACCGGGATTTTGAGAATTACAATTCGCTTTTCGGGCTGATGAAAACTTTCGTTTCGGCGCCCGACCTTTTGATTTATCTAAAATCTGATGTTCCGAATCTTGTAAAAAAGATCTACAAGCGCGGTCGTGAATACGAAGCCAGCATCAGCATTGAGTATTTATCTAAGCTGAATCAGAAATATGAAAAGTGGATTTCCGGCTACACAGAAGGAAAATTGCTGATCATTAATGTCGATGATCTCGATTTTGTTGAAAAACCTGAAGATTTTGGCTTTATTCTTGAAAAAATTGATGCTGAACTCAACGGTTTGTTTTAATTCAAAACTAAACATAAAATGGTAAAAGTAATACATAACAGCAACTGCTCAAAATCTACAGCTGTACTGGAATATCTCGACGAAAACGGCGTTCCGTTTGAAATAATCGATGTGATGCAGGATCCGCTCAGCGAGCTTGAAATTAAAACTTTACTGAAAAAACTCAACGCAGACGTTTCGCATATCATCCGTAAAAATGATAAATTGTATCTGGAAAAATTTGCCGGTAAAAATTATTCAGAAGAAGAATGGATTAAGATTTTAACGGAAAATCCGTCTTTAATACAGCGCCCGATCCTGATAAAAGGTTCGGTTGCGATGGTAGGAAGGCCGCTGGAAACGGTAAAACTTTTCGTAGAAGAATAAAAAAAAGTCAGCATTTACGCTGACTTTTTCTGTTTTATAGAAGAATAACATTTTCTACTTTTCCGACTTCTTTATAGATTTTGATTACCTGATCGGCATCCAGAACAAAAGCACTGATGTTACATGCGGTATACTTCCCGTTGCGGCTTTCGCGGTTGCTGAGTGTAAACTTGATGCCGTCGAATGCGCGGTAAATTTCCGTAAGTTTTACATCATCCGATGGCACGATAAATTTAAAAGGATAATCATCCGGAAAATCGTAATTGTTATTCAATTTTTCCCTCAGAGATTCATAAAATTCCTCAGGATTTTGATTGGCGTCGCCCTGTAATATTTCCATTGATACAAAATTAAAGAAACAAGATAGGGAAATTCTGCCTAATTTCCAACAGCACGTTTGATCTCGTCGCCGCTTTCTTCCTCAGTCTGGCGAATGATGTTGTACATTCCGTTTACCAGTTGCTCAGAAACCAACATACTCAGTCCGCCGGAATTCACTTCATTACGCGTTCCACCGAGCAGTCCACCCAAAATATTTGATCCCGAAAGTGCAGTATTTAAAGTTTTCGTTACGCCGTACTTATTAAGTTCCTGCTCCACGCGCGGTGCAAGTGCCTGAACCAGCTGTTGCGAAGATTTCTCAATAAGAATCGTTGTGGCAACACCTTTTCCGCCCTGTACAATTCTACGCACATCTTCTTTAGTCAGGTTATTTACCGCATTCTGAAGAATCGGTTTCGAAATATTTACGGTACTCACGGCTACTTCAGCAATATTTTCTTTCTGTCTTGCCACTAGTGATGGGGCGACACGCTGCAAAGTGTTGTAGATTTCGCGGAGGTTTTTAGGAAGCGCCTTTTCGATCAGATCGTTTCGCATAAAAGCATCCTTGCTGCTGTACGTCGCCGTCGCACGGTCAATCCCACGCAGCAACATTTTTTTCACAATTGCCATTCCGAGATCGGTAGTCGCCAATGTTGCACAAGACTGTACGCTTGTGGTAATTACCGCTCCGGAACCGATGAGAAGTGCGGCAGTAATAAATAATTTTTTCATATCTAAAATTTTTTGTGGTAGTTTCAAATTTTACACCAAATGATCATAAAAGCTAAATGATCATCAGTAAGATTGCGATGCTCTTGCAATGTTAAAAAAATCTGCGAAAAGATTTTGTGACTGCGTTAATGATTTTAAAAGGAGAAATTAACCGAAAGTTAGGCTGAGATCAATTCATTAAAAAAAATAATTTAACCAAAATTTTTTAACGTACTGTTAGTTAATAAATTGTATCTGAATAATACAATGAAACGGTTGATTGCCTCATTATATTTTTTTTATCTAATAAAATGCTTTACCAATTTTATAAAGCAATCTTTTTATTTTAAACATAAAAATGGGGAGAAGAAAAATATATTTCAGCGAAACACTTTTTTTGTACCTTCATTTTATTAAACAAAAAGCATTCATTATGAAAAAAGCATTTATTTTCGCCTCTCTTTGCGTCTCAGCATTCGCATTCTCTCAGGTAGAAACACCTATCGTAGGCGGCGACCGCGACGCTCATGGCTGCATCGGCTCTGCGGGTTACACGTACTCACAAATTAAAAAAGACTGCATCAGAACATTTGATCAAAAAATCAAACTATCCGAAGTAGCAAACAACGGCAGTATGATGTCGGCCGTCATCTTCAGCAAGGATATGAATCAGGCGGAAGTTTTCCTTCCCACAGATAAAGAAAGTTTAATTCTGAAAAAATCCGGCAGAGTCTGGAAAAACGGAAAATATACACTTTTATCACCCACAAAAATGAAATACGTGCTCAAAAAAGATAATGTGATCATTTACAAATAAATCTGCAGCCACTCATTGTGAGTGGTTTTTTTTCTTTTTATTTCGTTGATTGTTTTTTTTTAGAAGCAATTCCCGCTTTCCGCTGTATCTTTTTTACGGCGGCTCCGCTTCGCTTCGCCGCCACAAAAAAGGATGCCGCTGCAATCGGGGCAACTTTTAATATAAGAGATTTTCGTCTAAAATCGCCGCATGCGCACTTTTATCTCTCGGTCATAAATCGTACTTTTGCATATCTATAAAAAAGTAAAAGTAAAGAATGAATTCCTACAAAAATCCTTTGGAAGAGCGCTACTCCAGCCAAGAAATGTTGTTTAACTTTTCTCACAACAACAAATTCCAGAATTGGAGGAAGCTTTGGATCGCTTTGGCTGAAATTGAAAAAGACTTAGGTCTTGATATCACAGAAGAGCAAATTGCAGAGTTAAAAGCCAATGTTGACAATATCGATTACGATAAAGCGGCAGAGTACGAAAAGAAATTCCGTCATGATGTGATGGCTCACGTTCACGCTTATGGTGACGTTGCGCCTTCGGCAAAAGGAATTATTCACCTGGGAGCAACTTCGGCATTTGTAGGAGACAATACAGACTTAATTCAAATCCGTGACGGACTTTTAATTTTAAAGAAAAAGTTGGTTAACGTGATGAAAAATCTTGCTGATTTTTCTATTCAGTATAAAGACCTTCCAACTTTAGGATTTACACATTTCCAGCCGGCTCAGTTAACAACTGTTGGGAAAAGAGCAACACTTTGGTTACAAAGTCTGGTTCTTGACATCGAAGAATTGGATTTCTTTTTAGAAACATTAAGATTCAGAGGGGTAAAAGGAACAACCGGAACGGCTGCAAGTTTCCTTGAGCTTTTCAACGGAGATTATTCCAAAGTAAAACATTTAGATAAAGAATTGTCAAAAAGATTCGGTTTCGAAAAAGTTTTCGGGGTTTCCGGACAGACTTACGACAGAAAAATCGATGCAAAAGTGGTTGCTCTATTAGGAAATATTGCACAATCTGCTCATAAATTCACCAACGATTTACGTTTACTTCAAAATCTAAAAGAAGTTGAAGAACCATTCGAGAAAAATCAAATCGGTTCATCAGCGATGGCGTACAAACGTAATCCCATGAGAAGTGAAAGAATCGGAGCATTGGCAAAATATGTTATGTCTTTGACGACAAGTTCTGCAATGGTGGCTTCAACACAATGGTTTGAAAGAACTTTAGATGATTCTGCAAACAAAAGATTGACTATTCCACAGGCGTTTTTAGCCGTTGATGCAATTCTATTGATTTGGAACAACATCATGAACGGAATTGTGGTGTATCCGAACAGAATCAACAAACATATTATGGAAGAACTTCCTTTCATGGCGACCGAATACATCATCATGGAAGAAGTGAAAGCTGGTGGCGACCGTCAGGAAATCCACGAAGTGATCAGAGTTCACTCCATGGAAGCTTCTAAACAGGTAAAAGAAGAAGGTAAAGAAAACGATTTGATCGAGAGAATTTTAAACGATCATTCTCTGAAACTTGATAAATCAAAACTGAAAGAAGTTCTCGATCCTAAAAATTTCATCGGTTTCGCACCGATTCAAACGGAGGAATTCATCGCGAATGAAGTTCAGCCTATTCTGGATGCAAATCAGGATTTGATTGGCCTTGAAGCTGACCTTAAAGTGTAATACGTGCAGCTTCGGCTGCATTTTTTTTAAAAACTAAACTATGAAGCAATACATTGTTTTTATTCTGATTGCTCTTTTTTGTTTTTCATGTAAAAGTTCTGCGCAAATTAAATCGCGAGATTTAAAAGCATTTCAAATGACGAAACAAGAATACACTCAATTTAAGAATTTTCTTTTATCAAAAAATCTACAGGTGAAGGATACAGTTTTTATCAAATACGATTTTGATAAAGAAACCTGCTGGAATGGACTTGATTCTGAAGGCAAGAAATATATAAATATCATTGTAAAGCAATTTCAAGAGCATGTTTCCAACTTCAATTCGCTTTATCCCACGGCAGTTGCCTATAATTTCAGACAGCCAGGAAAAAATTTCAATAAACTTAAGCTTTGGGATGAGACTATAATTGTTGATGATACAGAATTGCTGAAGAAACTCATTTTTAAAAACAAAGCAACGTGCGGAACTTCTGCAATAATTCTGGGAGACGGTTCCTATTTGCTTTACGAGTATGATCCCCATTTTGAACTGCTGAGCCTGCATCACAATTATGATGGGAAAAAGTTTTAACCCAAATTATATTTTAGTATACATTTAATTTTTAATATCTGACATATTATGTCTCAAAATAAAAGAATTTTCGTAGAAAAAAGAGGGATTTTCGATGTAGAAAGTCCAAAGATTTTTGATGAAGTAAAAGCGGTGGTTCCGTCTGTCCAAAGCGTAAAAGTGTACAACGTTTACGATATTTTTGGGTTAAATGATGGTGAATTCGAAAAAGTGGTGAACAGCACTTTCGTGGATCCGGTTACCGATATTTTAATCGAAGAAAATCCTGCCAAAGGAGTTTATTTCGCTTTAGAATTCTTACCCGGACAGTACGATCAGCGTGCGGATTCTGCTCAACAGTGTATCGCTTTACTGACTGAAAATGAAAAGTCTAAAGTGCGAAGCGGAAAATTGATCGAATTTGAAGGAGTTTCTGAAGCTGATTTAGCTAAAATAAAAGACCTTCTGATCAATAAAGTAGAATCTCAGGAAAAAGATTTATTTGTTTTAGATATTCCCGCGGATGAAACGCCATCAAAGGTTCTTGTTCACGAAAATTTCATCAATTTTGATGATGCTCAGCTGGAAGAATTCTTTAACAATCATGGTTTTGCATTAGGTTTGGACGACTTAAAATTTATCCAGGAATATTTTAAAACTGAACAGAGAAACCCTACGGAAACGGAACTTAAAGTTTTAGATACGTATTGGAGCGACCACTGCCGTCACACAACCTTTGAAACAGAGTTGTCAAATATTGAGTTTGAAGGACAGTTTAAACATACATTGGAAACGATTTTCAATGATTACATCGAAAAAAGAAAATTCTTAGGACGCGAATTGAAACCAATCTCTTTAATGGATTTGGCGACCGTTTGCGGAAGATATTTCCATAAAACAGGCAACCTGGAGAACTTGGTGGTTTCTGACGAAATCAACGCTTGTACGATCCAGATCGAAGCTGAGTACGACGGTAAAAAAGAACCGTGGTATTTATTATTCAAAAATGAAACGCACAATCACCCAACAGAAATTGAACCTTTTGGCGGTGCTTCAACGTGTTTAGGTGGGGCAATCAGAGATCCTTTGTCAGGACGTTCATTCGTTTTTCAGGCAATGAGATTGACAGGTGCTGCTGATGTTTTGGAACCTGTAAGTCATACATTGCCAGGAAAATTACCTCAAAAAACAATCACAAAGCAGGCTGCAAACGGATATTCTTCTTACGGTAACCAAATCGGTTTGGCGACTACAATGGTTTCCGAAATTTACGATGAAGGCTACAAAGCAAAAAGAATGGAAGTCGGTTTCGTTGCCGGAGCGGTTCCCGTGGATTGGGTAAGACGTGAAAAGCCTGAAGCTGGTGATTCTATCATTATTTTAGGAGGCGCAACAGGTCGTGACGGTGTTGGTGGAGCAAGTGGAAGTTCAAAAGAACAGGACGAAACTTCTATTCACACGATGAGTTCTGAAGTTCAGAAAGGAAATGCCGTTGAAGAACGTAAAATCCAGAGATTATTTAGAAATCCTGAAGTAACGAGACTGATCAAAAAATCTAATGACTTTGGAGCTGGTGGTGTTTCCGTTGCAATTGGCGAAATTGCTGATTCTTTGGAAGTTAATCTGGATGTTTTACCTTTAAAATATGAAGGTTTGAACGGAACCGAGCTGGCTATTTCTGAATCTCAGGAAAGAATGGCGGTTGTGGTTGAACCAAAAGATAAAGAACAATTCATCAAGTTCTGTGAGGCTGAAAATATTGTGGCTGTTGAGGTGGCTAAAGTGACAGATTCAGGAAGAATGCAGATGTTCTGGAAAGGTGATAAGATTGTTGATCTTTCAAGAGAATTCTTGGATACCAACGGTTGTTCTAAAAGTCAGGAAGTTAAGATTACCCATCTTAATGAGTTGAAAGGCGATACTTTAAAATTTAGCGAAGAGAATTTCTTGAAAATCCTCGCAGATAAAAACGTTGCTTCTCAAAAAGGTTTATTGGAAATGTTCGACTCATCGATTGGTGCTACTACAGTTGCGATGCCTTTAGGTGGTAAATATCAGCAGACTCTGATGGAAGGAAGCGCTCAGACGTTACCAATTTTAGGAGCTAGAAACGTTGAAACAGTTTCTTTTGCAAGTTGGGGATTTGATGCAGAAATTTCAAAGCAGAATTCACTGTTGGGGTCTTCTTACGCAGTTGTTGAAAGCGTTGCAAAAATCGTTGCAATGGGCGGCGATTATAAAAATATCAGATTAAGTTTCCAGGAATATTTTGAGAAATTGGGTCAGCATCCTGAGAAATGGGGCAAACCTTTGGCTTCTCTTTTGGGAGCTTATGATGCTCAAATAAACTTAGGTTTAGCAGCCATCGGAGGTAAAGATTCTATGAGTGGAACGTATCAGGATTTGAATGTTCCGCCAACGTTGATTTCTTTCGCTTGTGCGAATGGTGAGAAGAAAAATGTGATCTCTCCCGAATTTAAACAGGAAGGAAATAAACTCTATTTCTTCAACCATATTCCACAGGAAAACGGACTTCCCAACTATGATAATTTAAAGGTTGTTTTTGAATTGATTTTCGAATATATTAAAGCCGGAAAGATTGTTTCTGTAAAGACCGTCAAAGAAGGTGGAGTTGCTGTTGCTCTTGCAAAAATGAGTTTCGGAAACAGATTGGGAGCTGAAATTAATATTGCTGATGAGAAAGTTTTATTAGCTAAAAAAATTGGTAGCTTAATCATTGAATCAATTGAAGAATTAAGTTCTGTTGACCTTCAATTAATCGGTGAAGTTAAAAATTTAAATATTTTGAAAATCAATGATTTGAATTTTGAAATCGAAAAATTACTTGAAGCAAATACAAAAACTTTTGAAAACCTTTTTTCAACAGTAGAAAAAGAAAAAATTACGGTTGAATTAGATTCAAAATTAAACTCTATCAATCCAAGAAATATCATCATTAAGAAACACGGAATTGCTCAGCCAAGAGTTTTTGCACCGGTTTTCCCGGGAACGAACTGCGAATACGACACGCTGAATGCATTCCAAAAAGAAGGTGCAATTGTTAGCAGTTTGCCTTTGATTAATATCAATCATCAGTTGCTTGACGACAGCATCAATGCGTGGGTAGAAGAAATTAAACAGTCGCAGATTTTAGCATTCTCAGGAGGGTTTTCTGCGGGTGACGAACCGGATGGTTCTGCTAAGTTTATTGTCAATGTTTTGAAGAATGAAAAGATGAGAAATGCCGTTCATGAATTACTCGACAGAGACGGAATGATCATCGGTATCTGTAACGGTTTCCAGGCTTTGGTAAAATCAGGATTATTGCCTTACGGAAGAATTAAGGATTTGGATGAAAATTCTCCAACGTTGGCTCACAATGCAATCAGAAGACATATTTCTCAAATGGTTAATGTGAAAGTTCTGAACGACGAATCGCCTTGGCTGAAAGGAATGAAAGATCAGGTTTTTACCATTCCGATTTCTCACGGTGAAGGTCGTTTTATGGCTTCGGAAGAAGAAATTCAGAAGTTGTATGAGAACGGACAGATTGCTACCCAATATTTAGATTTAGATGGAAACATTGCTCACGGAATGCCGTTCAATCCAAATAACTCATTGTTCGGAATTGAAGGAATCACAAGTCCGGATGGGAAAATTTACGGTAGAATGGGGCATCCTGAACGATTCGCAGAAGGTTTAATGAAAAATATTCCAACAGCGAATTATCACAATATATTTAAAAATGGAGTTGAATACTTCAAATAAAAATAACAGGAAATCGGCTGTCATTAGTGGCAGCCATTTTTCTGATCTGTCAGGATTCTACGAAGAAGTTTCTGATGTCTTTATGAATGATGAAGACTGGAAAGTTGGAACACTAGATGGTTTTGATGATATTCTTTATGGTTTTGAAGGTGAAATTATTTGGAAAGAAGCTGAAAAATCAAAAGAAGATTTAGGCTTTGAAGCCACCAAAGTATTTTACCAGAACAAAATCAGACAAGGGAAACCTTTTAATAAAGAGCTGATCCAGCAAAAACTGGAGGAATTGGTTGATGGAATCGGACAAACTCTTTTTGAGATTTTAATTGAGATTATTAAATCGCATTCGAATATCAAGCTGATCTTAGAATAGAATTTTTTCAAGATATTTCCAGTAAACAAAAACACCCACAATCACCGAAAATGCAGCCATCAATAAAACTCCTCCTGCGGAAATATCTTTAATAAAACCAACACGCTTATCGTAATTGGGATTGATTATATCGCAGATTTTCTCAATAGCTGTATTGAAAATTTCGCACACCAAAACACCAAAAGAGACCGCGAGAATGATCAAGATATCTGTTTTATTAAGTTTCAAAATAATGATCAGAAAAATATTGATGATAAGCGCCAGACATTCAATTCTGAAATTTCTTTCAGATCCGAAAATACAGTACAAACCATAAAAGGAATTTTTAAAACTTTTGAAAATCGATGGTTTTCTCATGAGATATTCATCGGCTAAAATTACAGTTTTTGTTAAAATTTCAGCAAAATAATTGTGGTAAACTCATCAATATTATCCTTTCCAATCTTAGTTCTATTTATTATATTTGTGGAACTTTATTAAAATTGATGAAATCGGTACTGCACTTTAAAAACAGAGTTTGTTTTGTTGCAGCGATGACATAAGACTAAAAAAACAATCAAAATACGTATGAAATTTATTATCTCGAGTGGCGAATTGCAGAAGGCATTGCAGACGGTAAGCGGCGTGATTTCCAGTTCACAATCAAGACCGATTTTAGAAAATTACCTATTCGATTTATCTGAAAATAATCTCAGCATCACGGCTTCCGACGGCGAAACCACTTTGGTAACTTCTCTGGATGTGAAATCTGAAGACTCCGGTAAATTCGCTGTTCCGGCGAAAATTTTTCAGGATTTTATAAAAACGTACGGCGAGCAGCCACTGACTTTGGTGGTGAAAGATAATGCAGACGGTACAGGAAGTCAGCTTGAAATTCTTGATGAGCGCGACAATTTTGCTGTTGCTCTCGATAATGCAGACGATTATCCGGAACTTCCGGAATTTGATGCTGCACAAAGTGTGACAATGCCTGCTGGGGTTTTGTCAGAAGCTTTAGCAAACACCCTATTTGCAACCAGTAATGATTCGCTGCGTCCGGTAATGACAGGCGTTCTGTTTCAGTTTGGTGAAAATGAAACCAATTTCGTTTCTACAGATTCTCACAGACTTGTGGTTTACAAAAGAACCGATCTGATAAATGCTGAGCCGATGGAATTCATCATGCCGAAGAAGCCGCTTAACATTTTTAAAAATATTCTTGCCAGTTCAAACGATGATCTTACGATCGAGTTTAACGAGAATATGGCAAAATTCACTTTCGGTAAAAATATTTGGATCTGCCGTCTGATCGACGGGAAATATCCAAACTACACGGCGGTTATTCCAAAAGAAAACCCGAATGTGCTTACCATCAACAGAAATCTGCTTTTAGGGGCAATCAGAAGAGCATCTATTATGTCTAATAAATCGACTAATCAGGTGAGATTTAAGCTTTCTGCAAACATTCTTCACCTTCACGCTGAAGATACAGAATATGCGAACAAAGCTGATATGCAGATTCCTTGTGACTATAACGGTGATGATATAAACATCGGTTTCAGTTCAAAATTTTTGACGGAAATGCTGGGAATTCTCAATGCCGATGATATTACGATGAAAATGTCACAGCCAAACAGACCGGGAATTATCGAGCCTGTGGATGGTCTTGAAGACGAAGAAAAGATTTTAATGCTCTCGATGCCAGTAATCGGCTTATAGTATCAAAGATTTTATTATATAGAGGCAGATTTTTTCTGCCTCTTTTTTTGTGCGTAAAGGCTTAAGATTTCGGTCTTTCTTAAAAAAAGCCGATATTTGCAGTTAAGATTTTACAGAAATTAGAAGCAATGAAATTTAAAACACTTGCTTTAAAATAAAAGAAGACTGAGAAGATGAAAATATCGCGAAACTGGCTAAAAGATTATATTAAAACTGATTTGAAAACCGAAAAACTCGGTGAGTTTCTCACAGATATTGGTCTTGAAGTAGAGGGGATTGATAAATTTGAAAGCGTGAAAGGCAGTCTGGAAGGAATTGTAGTGGGGAAAGTTTTAACATGCGAAAAACATCCTAATGCCGATAAACTCAATAAGACTACGGTTGATATTGGCGGAGATCAAATTCTAAATATTGTTTGTGGCGCACCAAATGTAGCTGCGGGACAAACCGTTCCGGTGGCCACAGTTGGAACTAAAATTTATGCTAAAGACGGCAATTTTTTTGAAATAAAAGAAGCGAAAATTCGTGGTGAAGTTTCTCAGGGGATGATCTGCGCAGAAGATGAATTAGGTCTGAGCGATGATCATGGGGGAATCATGATTTTGGATGAAGCTAAATATGAAATCGGAAAAAATTTCGCAGATTATTTTGAACTAACCGATGACGAAGTTATAGAGATCGGTTTGACGCCAAACCGTACCGACGCGATGTCGCATTACGGCGTGGCGCGCGATCTTCACGCATATATGTCGACGAATCAGCAGAAATCTGATTTTGAAAAGGTTTCAGCGTATGCTTTTCAGAGTGAAGGTTCAAATGATTTTTCTATTGAAATTGAAAATGTCGACCTTACGCCAAGATATATCGCTGCAGTAATCGAAAATGTGCAGGTCAAAGATTCGCCGGATTGGCTGAAAAGCAGACTGAAGGCAATTGGTTTAAGTCCGATTAACAATATTGTTGATATTACAAATTATATTCTTCACGGTTTTGGTCAGCCGCTTCACGCGTTTGATGCCGATAAAATTTCAGGCAAAAAAGTAAAAGTGGGAACCGTTTACCAGGGAACAAAATTCAAAACTTTAGATGGTGTCGAAAGAACGCTAAATGGTTCGGAAATTATTATAAAAGACGGAAATGATCAGCCTTTATGTATTGCCGGAGTTTTTGGCGGTGCAACTTCTGGCGTTTCAGATGAGACAAAGACGATTTTCCTGGAAAGCGCCTATTTCAACCCGGTGGCGGTGAGAAAGGCGGCGAAATTTCACGGTTTAAATACCGATGCTTCTTTCAGATTTGAAAGAGGTGTAGATCCTAATATCACAAAAACAGCAATTACTCAAGCAATTAAATTAATTGAAGAACTGGCTGGCGGAAAAGTTTCTGGTGAACTTTTGGAAGAATATCCGAAAAAAATTGAAGATCATTATGTGATTATCAGGTTTTCAAAAATCGAACAGATTTTAGGAACAAAAATTCACAGAGAAAAGGTGAAAGAAATTTTAAAAGCACTGGAAATTCAGGTTTTAAATGATATTCAGAATGGTTTCGAAATCTCTGTACCGGCTTACAGAGCAGATGTGACGCGGGAAATTGATGTGATTGAAGAAATTTTAAGAATTTACGGATACAATAAAATTGATGCACCGCAGAAAATTTCATTTACGCCTGTAAAGCTTGATGCAGATGATCAGGATGAACTTGAAAACTCGTGGGCGAGAACTTTACAGAGTCTCGGTTTTAATGAAGTAATGAATAATTCGCTGACTTCTTTGAAAGACGAGACGGATGCGGTCAAATTACTGAACCCTTTAAGCAACGATTTGGCTTTTATGCGAAAGTCTTTGCTGGAAGGTCTTTTGCAAAATGCAGCATACAACATCAACCGGAAAAATCAGGATATTAAGTTTTTTGAATTCGGAAAAATCTATCATAAAAAAGAGACATACGAAGAAAGAAAACAACTAGCAGTTTTGGTTTCAGGTAGAAATAATGCAGAGAATTGGTTGCAGCCAAAATCTGCAACCGATTTTTATCATTTAAAAGGTTACGTGAAAGTTCTGCTTGAAAAATTAACGGTTACTTTTAAAGAAACAGCGCTGGAAGACGCAAGATTTTCTGATGCAATCGCTTACGAAGCTGGTGGTAAAATTGTCGCAAGAATAGGAAAGGTTTCAGCGCAGATGCAGAAAGATTTTGATGTAGATCAGGATTGTTTCTACGCAGAAATTGAACTGGAACTGGCTCAGCAAATGCGTTCGCAAAATCAACTGAAGTTTAAAGATATTCCAAAATTTAATAAGATCAGAAGGGATCTGGCGTTGCTGATTGATAAGAATATTACGTATCAGGAATTGTATCAGTCTGCGAAAAAGAACAAATCGCCGTTCATCAAAAACATTAATCTTTTTGATGTCTATGAAGGCAAGAATCTTCCGGATGGTAAAAAATCTTATGCGATGAGCTTTGAGCTTCTAAATGAAGAAAAAACTTTGGAAGAAAAAGAGATTGCTCACGTAATGGATTCTCTAATTAAATCTTTTCAGAAAGAATTTAATGCAGAATTAAGAGGATAAAATTTAAGAAAGTCTTTGAGAGTATTGTATTTTTGGAATAAAAATAGCATCTCAGAATGTTAATATTTAAAATTAATTAAAATGAAAAAGATATTTTTTAGCATAATGACATCGGCAGTTTTGGTTTCTTGCGGAACAACTGCGGGAAGTTCTTCAGCAAAAGCAGGAAAGGCACAGCCATCGATTTCAAACTCAAAATGGACGCTTGCAGATAACGTAAAAGGCAAAACGCCAACACTGAACATTGACGGCGAAAAAGTGAACGGAAACGGCGGTTGCAACAGTTATTTCGGGACATTAATCACTGATGCTTCAAGCGGAACTTTTACAGCTTCACAGCTTGGTTCAACCAAAATGGCGTGTGAGAATATGGCGGTTGAAAGCAACTTTATGTCGATGATGCAGAAAGCCAACCGATATGTAGTGAGTGGCAATACGCTCGAGCTTTATCAGGATAATTTGCTGCTTTTGAAGTTCAACAAAGTACAGTAAATAAAAAAGGAACTCGATCTGAGTTCCTTTTTTTATGCTTAAAAAATAAAATTATGCTTCGTCTTCTTCTTCATCGTACTTAGCCAACTCTTCGTCGCACCATTTGAAAGCTTCTTCCACAACTTTCGTTGCTTCGTCTGCCATCGTTTCTTCGTCGTCGCCTTCCAAATCATCCAGCCACTCAACTTCTTCTTCTTCTACATTCAGGATAAATCTTGGATATTCTGTATGCACTACAAAAAGATCTTCAGGAAAATCTGAATTGTCTGCCAATAAAAACTTAGGTAATTTCATTTTCTTAATGTTTAAACTTTACTCAAAGATATATAAAATTATTGGTATTTGTTTCGGTCAATTTTAAATTTTTGTAAAACTTTATGCGGTGTAAGTGTGTTTTTTTTGAGTGTATCTTTTGCTTTAAATGTCAGATCAATATCAGGACTTACCGTGCTCAGAAGTTCAGCCAGCTGTATTTCTTCGAGATTCTCCACATCTTTTACATAAAACAAAATCGGCTTATCTTTAAGTCCCTCTGAAGTTAGAAATTCTTCGGCGCCTTTTCTGTTTTTTAAATAATTTCCTTTGGAAAGCATTGTAAAAAGTAATCCGGAAGCCAGACTTAAAAAGGCGATTGCGTAGGTTTTAAGCGAAAACAGTGCAAACATTTTTTTAAATAAAACCAGCCAAAGCGGAAATGTAAAAGGACAGAGCAAACGGAAATCTAAAGCATCAACCCAATATATGTATTGGATGAAATACGTGAGCAGAATGCCTGAAATGCCGATCGTGATCAGAAATTTTTCAAAGACTGAAATGCCAAATTTAAAGCAGAGAAAAATCAGAGCGAAAATTGTTGCAGCGCCGATTCCGTAGATGAAAATATTGATCGATCCACCAGCAGGATTTGCTATGTGGATAAACGGATTGAAGCTTGTGGTAAGCCCGTTAAACAGTTCGGGGAAAAGTATGTAAGTATCTTTTGTCGCGGAACCAACAGATTGATCTAGATAATTTTGATTAAAATAATTGATAAAGAAAATCTGATATGGAATCACAAAAACTCCGGAAATAAGCGACGATGCAATCATGGCTTTTCCAGATGATTTTTTCCAGTTCATTATACCGAAAAAATCCGGTTCCGATCATAAAAAATAATGCGGTGTAGCGGATATTGTAAAGTACAATCAAAATTAATGAAAGGTAGATTACCGATGTTTTGAAACCGTATTTTTTCTCAGTAATATTTCGGCAGATAAAGAGTAAAATAAAAATGAAAAGAAGCATTAAAGCTTCACTTAAGGTCGCTGCAAAAACACTCACGAAAGAAAAAAGACAGCACGTCATGAGTACTTCTCGAAGGAAAAAATTTTTCCATTTTGCAAATACGATTATACCTGATAAACAAAGAATTCCCAAAATTTTGCTGCTCCAGAATTCGTCGCTTCCGAAAAAAGTAATCAGTTTAATTGCTAAAGGATATCCTGTTGGTGTAATCGTGTTATCAATTACCGGAAAAACGTGGGCAAATCTTATAAAGCGAATAGAATCAGGGCTTACGCGGCCTTTCTCATTAAGCAGAAAACGCAAAATGGTCATCACGATTACCGCGATGACCAAAATTATCTGAATATGTTTTTCCTTTATTTTCAAATGGAAAAGGTTTATTTTGCAAACATTTTTGCAACTTTTTCTGCTTTTTTACTTTCAGAATAATCGTAAAAACCTTCACCCGATTTTACACCAAGTTTACCGGCCATCACCATATTAACCAATAGCGGGTTTGGAGCATATTTTGGATTTTTAAAACCGTCGTACATCACATTCAAAATCGCCAGACAGACATCCAGACCGATAAAATCTGCAAGCTGAAGCGGTCCCATCGGATGCGCCATTCCGAGCTTCATCACTGTATCAATTTCTTCAACACCGGCAACGCCATTGTATAAAGTTTCGATCGATTCATTAATCATCGGCATCAAAATTCTGTTGGCCACGAAACCGGGATAATCGTTCACTTCGACAGGAACTTTTCCCAGATTTTTGCTCATCTCGTAGATCGCATCAAATGTTTCTGCAGAAGTAGAGTAGCCTTTGATGATCTCCACCAACTTCATTATCGGAACCGGATTCATAAAATGCATCCCAATTACTTTATCAGCTCTTTTTGTGGCAGCCGCAATTTTTGTGATTGAAATAGAAGAAGTATTGGTTGAAAGAATGCAGTTTGCGGGCGCAAATTCATCCATTTGTCCAAAAATTTTCAGTTTTAAATCCTGATTTTCAGTTGCAGCTTCTACCACAAGATCAGCTTCAGCCACGGCTGATTTCAAATCTGTGAAAGTTTTAATGTTGCCAAGCGTCTCAGATTTTTTTTCTTCGGTAAGATTTCCTTTAGCAATGATTCGGTCCAGGTTAGTGGTGATGGTTTTCAGACCTTTATCCAGCGCGTCCTGAGAAACATCCACAAGATGTACCGAAAATCCGCTCTGTGCAAAAGTGTGCGCAATACCGTTCCCCATTGTTCCCGCGCCAATTACTACTACGTTTTTGATCATTTTCATATTATTTTAAAGGCATCAGATTTTTATCTTTTACTTCTGCCTGAGTGATAATTTTACTGCTTTCGAAATTCACAATTCCGTCGCTGCTTTTATTTCTTGCGCTGTTTTGTTTTAAAATAGCGGTTTCCAGGCCTTTTATAAAGCTGCTTCTCTTAGATTTAGAAAAACTGTCGAGACCGATATAAAGATTGAATTCGCCTTCTCTACCCAAACCAGACTGCCTGAGAATTTCCATTGATTTCATCTTGTTTTTCTTCTGAAACTGCGAAACATACATCATCAAAGGCGCCGTTGAAGGCGTGCCGCAACAGATGCTCGCATAACTGATCTCAACGTACGATTTGCTTTTCTGTGCAAAAATAAAACTGCTGCAAACAATAGCAAGTGCCAAAACTGTTTTTTTCATAGCCTTAAAATTAAGATTAAAAATTTATTTACTTAAGAGATCATAAAATACTTTCGAAATATCTGCAATAATGCCGCAGTTTACTTCAGCAGTTTCTGTAGAATCACTTATTAACACAGCGATCGCGTAATGTTTGCCATTTGGTAAAGTTACGATTCCCATATCATTTTCTGCGATTGTAAGACCTTCATTATCTTTTCCGGAAGAACCGGTTTTATGCGCTACCCGAACATTTTTTGGCAACCAGCCTTTTAATTTGTTGGCGCCAGTCGATGTAGAAAGCATCGTATTCATCAGAAACTCTGTTGATTTTCTGCTGATGATTTTGTTTTCATAAAAACTTTTCAGAAGGCGCACAGCAGATTTTGTGCTGGAAAAATTTTCGTACATATTTTTCCGGTCCTGCTGCATGGCTTCCTCATTGACTTTGATCTGAAAATCTTTTACGCCTTTAGAATCCATAAATTTCTGCACTGTTTCGGTTCCGCCAATCAGCTTCAAAAGTTTATCGCAGCCGTTGTTATCGCTCTGCGCAACGGTATATTCGAGTAGTTCTGCCAAAGTCAGTTCCACATCGCCTTTCGGAAATTTCTCACGGATTGGCGACCATGTATCGGGAATCATTTCAGCATCAGTTAAAATAACTTTTTGATCTAAAGCCAATTCGCCTTCGTCAACCAAATGAAGAACTGTTGCCGCAATATGAAATTTAAAAACGCTGAGCAAAGGAAGTTTAGCATCGCCGTTTTTATCAAATGAATATTCTTTTTCGAAACCCAAAACAGAGACCGCAACTGTCGCTTTTTTATCATATAGAATTTTGCTGACATCCATTTGTGTACTGCGGATCTGCCCAAAACAAAACCCCGAAATCAGCAGAAATATAACTGTAATTTTTTTCATGTTCAGATATAAAAATTCCTTCTTTACATGATAAGATCGTGAGAAATCAAAATGTTAAAAGAAGGAATATAAAAATTTACATAGTTGCGCTTCCCATCGCTGCTACCATTACAAAAACCATTGCCAGAATGTAGAATGCGATCATCACGATAATTAAAATTCCCATAAACTTGTAATGAGATTTCAAAAACTCGAATGCTTTCGTCAGACTTGCCTGATTGTTTGCTGTAAGAGCATTTCTCATATTTGAAGAAAAACGGTACAGATAGCTTATCGGAAAATAGTAAAAAACGGCAAACAAAAGATAGATGATTCCGATCATCATGCCGCCGCCAAAAGGCATCATTGAACTTCCCATCGCCCCAACCGTAGCACCAAAGAAGATAAAAAATAAAGCACCAAGTACCATAAAAGCGAGACCGATGTAGCCAAGAATTGCTAAAAATGAGGTCCATTTTGCCGCTTCCAAAAGAAAGGTTTTTGAAGCGTTGTCGATTTTTAGTTCGTCGAACTGTTCAAAAGGAGATTTTGTTTCCATAGTTTATTTATATAATTTATTCGTTGCGGAATTTACATAAAATATCAATTAGTTCGGCGTCTGATAAAGGATTTTTATAAAAATTATTCTGTTCTAGAATAGGTTTTGCCTTGTTCGAGCAGCGTACCAGCATTATGAGCAGATGTCTTAAACTTGGTTTTGATGTAATTACGCTCGCCGTTCATCTTATTTTTAAACACTGAAAAGTGAAGATGCGGACCTTTTGCCCAGCCGGTACCACCACTGTATCCCATCAGCTGACCTTTTTTTACAGAATCATTTACTTTTACTGCAGTTCCGTTTTTATTAAGGTGAACATATTCTGCAAAACTTCCGTCAGAATGCAGGATCATGATTTGATTATTGTATCGTGCACAGTCTTTCGTCAGACAGCTTTTATCATTTTGATCAACAACTTTTACCACAATTCCTTCTCGTGCTGAAAATACTTTTTCGCCAGGTTTCATATTAAAATCAAGCGAGAAAGAATTTTGATGCGAAAAATTTCCATTGTAACCCTGATCTATGCGGTATTCTTTTTTAATGTCGAAAGGTAAACTGTAGATGTAATTTTCATCAAATGTCTGATCATTGACGTCTCCCATCATGCTGTATACATTGTAAGAAAATTTCGTTAGTAATCTCTTATTAATATGTTTCAGTTCGCTGATGACATTCTTTTTTGAGTTTGCTTTAAAGATGAGAATCTTTTTATTTTCAGCAGACGAGCTCATATTTTCTGCTGTGTAACTATATTCAAAAGATGCAGGCGCAGCTTCTTCATTATCGGCGTAAATGACAAACATGTCACCGACTTTTTCGCGATACACTTTAGTTTTTATAGAATCCTGCGAAAAAATCTGAACCGAGATAAAAAGGAAAACAAATAAAAGTATTCTCATTTTTCACTGTATTAATTTCATAATCTCCAATGCCACTTTTAAAGCCTCTGTTCCGTCTTCGAGTGACACTTCCACGTTTTTGTTTTCAGCAATGGCTTTCGCGAAAGAATTAAGTTCGTCTAAAATCGCATTGTTAGGCTGAATACTTGGATATTCAAATAAAATCTGATTTTTTTCGCCTTCCGCATTTTCAATAATCATATCAAAAGGTGTTGCAACCTCAGGCGCTTCCTGCATGCGGATTACTTCAGCTTTTTTCTCTAGGAAATCAACCGAAATGTATGCGTCTTTCTGGAAGAAACGGCTTTTTCGCATCGCTTTCATTGATATTCTTGAAGTCGTAAGATTGGCAACACAACCGTTTTCAAACTCGATTCGGGCATTCGAAATGTCGGGACTTTTACTCACGACACAAACGCCGCTCGCGTGAATATTTTTCACCGGAGATTTTACCACGCTCAGGAGAATATCAAGATCATGAATCATCAGATCCAAAACAACAGAAACATCGGTACCGCGCGGATTAAATTCTGCCAGACGGTGAATCTCAATAAACATCGGGTTTTTGATGTAATCTTTTGCACCGATAAATGCCGGATTATATCTTTCAACGTGCCCAACCTGAGCTTTGATGTTGTTTTCGCGGCATTTCTGTACAATTTCTTCTGCCTGCTCCAGCGTTTGCGTCACCGGTTTTTCAATGAAAAAATGCAGGCCTTTTTCTATAGCTTTTAAAGCGTAATCGTAATGATAAAGTGTCGGCGTTACGATATCCAGGACTTCAATTTGGTCTAAAAGTTCGTCGAGATTTTCAAAAAAAGGATAACCTGAATCTGCTTCCAGCTTTCTGCCGTTTTCGACATCTTTGTCATGAAATCCCACAAAATCGTATTGATCCGACTCATTTAAAAGCCGCAAATGTATTTTTCCCAAATGTCCGGCGCCTACCAAACCTGCTTTCAACATAGTTTTTTAATTTTCGTAAAGATATAAATTAGCCGTCAGTTTTTTTACAGGAAATTTTTAGCACAAAACGTCTGTCAATACCTATTTTTACTTTGCTAATTGTTATTTTTGTCTTAAATCAGTTCAACTACGAACAAATTCAGAAAGAAAAAAAAGCATGCAGGATACCTTCGTACACAAAGGAAAGAGGAAAATTTTAACCGAATATCTCCGCGAGAAAATAGGAATATCTGACCGTGACGTACTTGCAGCGATGAATGCGGTTCCGAGACATTTATTTATCGAAAGTATTTTTGAAGACTTTGCGTATGAAGACCGCGCGTTTCCGATTTTGGCGCATCAGACGATCTCGCATCCTTCGACGGTGGCCGAGCAAACCGAACTTCTCATGTTGAAACCTGGCGAAAAGGTATTGGAAATCGGAACTGGTTGCGGTTATCAGACCGCCGTTTTGCTGGCAATGAAAACTTTGGTTTACACAGTGGAGCGCCAGAAAGACCTTTTTGATTACGCTAAAACGAAATTCCGGGAGCTCAATCTTTCGCCTAAATTTCAGAGTTTTGGTGATGGTTTTGCCGGTTTGCCGACTTTTGCGCCTTTCGATAAAATTATTGTGACATGTGGCGCTTCAGTTTTGCCGACCGAACTTTTAAAACAGCTGAAAATCGGGGGCGTGATGGTCATTCCGCTTGGGCCGACGAATGAGCAGGTTTTGTTTCGTTTTACTAAAAAGTCAGATTCAGAAATTGAAAAAGAAGAATTTGGGGCGTATAAATTTGTGCCGATGTTGAAAAATACCAATCTATAATTTCGGTTATTCAAAAAAGATTTTCAAATTTCAATAATATGAATTCAGACATCCAAAAATACATTGCATCTCAAACGGAATCTGATCAGCTTATCTGCGAAAGATTAATAAAAATAATCAGTGAAAATGTGACGGAAGCAGAATCGAAAATCTGGCACGCGCATCCAGTTTGGTTTTTGGATGAAAATCCTGTTGTAGGTTTCAGCAAACAGAAAAAAGGCATTCGTCTTATGTTTTGGAGCGGAAAGTCTTTTAATGAAGAAAAACTAAATGTACTCGGAGTAAAATTTCAGGATGCGTCGATATTTTATAATGAAAAGAATGAAATCGAAGAAGCTGATTTGAAAAGATGGCTCGAAAAATCACGAGAAATTCAGTGGGATTATAAAAATCTGGTGAAAAGAAAAGGTGAACTGATCAGGCTTAATTAATATACAAAAGACCATTTCGGAATAAAAATTGACTTTCAAGAGTGAAAATTTAGAGATGAAAGTTTTTATTAACAGACCGATTCCAGAGATCGGCATGAAGATGCTGAAAGATGCCGGTTTACAAATTATCATACCCGAAAATCCGCATCTGGAGCCGGATGAATGGATTTCTTACTGCAAAGATGCCGATGCAATTCTCAATGTGGGACAAAATGATTTTGATGCCGATTTCTTCGAAAAATGTCCCAATATTAAAGCAATTGCACTTTTCAGTGTGGGTTTTGATTCTGTTGATATTGAATATGCGACCGCAAAAAAAATTCCGGTAGGAAATACGCCAGATGTTTTGACGACCGCGACAGCAGATATTGCTTTTCTCCTGATGCAGTCGGTGGCGCGAAAAGCAAGTTATTATTTCGACAGAATCCGGAAAGACGAATGGGGAACTTTCAACCCAATGCACGAACTCGGGCAGGAGCTTGACGGAAAAACCCTGGGCATTTTTGGTCTCGGAAGAATAGGAATGGTAATGGCAGAGCGTTGCCGCAAAGCTTTTGGGATGAATATTATTTATCATAAAAGAAATCAGAATAAAGAAGCAGAAGAAAAACTGGATGCAAAATATGTTTCTTTTGGTGAGCTTCTTGAGAAATCTGATGTTTTGAGTATTCATGCAAGTTTTAATGATGAACACGCAGGAAAATTTAATAAAGAAACTTTTAAGAAAATGAAACCGAACGCGATTTTCATCAACACAGCGCGCGGCGGTTTTCACGATCAGAAAGATTTGTGCGAATCTTTACAAAATAAGGAAATCTGGGGCGCAGGTTTTGATGTGACGAATCCTGAGCCGATGGATGCTGATGATCCTATTCTCAAACTTTCAAATGTCTGCGTTTTGCCGCACATCGGTTCGGCAACCGTAGAAGCAAGAAACGGAATGGCAAAATATGCTGCCGAAAATATGATCGCATTTTCCAGAGGTGAAAAAATGCCACACTGCGCCAATCCGCAGGTTTACGGTTAAAAGGTAAAATATTTTATTATAAATGAATTTCTTGGAATCATTTTTGACTTACACCAATCAAATCAAAAGATAAATAATATGGAAACCGAAGACAACAGCTACGAGCAGGAAAGAAAATTAGAGGAAATGGATTACAGCCCAAGCGAAGATATATTTAACCGCGAAGAGCACATTCCGTTAGACGGAGATGGAAATCCAATTACCAATCCGGCACATTTGAATGACGAAATGCCATACGGACTTGATATTCCGGGAGCCGAAGATGATGATAATTTTGAACAGATTATCGATCAGCTGCCAGACGAAAACTCCGACCGATTTGGCATCAGCGATCATACATCAGAAGATATGGAAGACGAAACCGACAACATCATTTTCTAACAAATAAAAAACCTTACAGATTCTGTAAGGTTTTTTTCATCCTGTGTTTTTAGAGTTTAATCTACTTTATTCTTTACTTCTTTTGCCGTTTTCTCAACTTGCTCCAGCTGTTGTTCAGCAGCTTCTGTTTTTCCGTTCAGTACTTTGTTGGCTCCTTTCATATCGCCGTCTGTACTTCTGATTTCTTTTCCTGTGTTCGCCTGAATATTTTTCACCTGCATTTTCAGTTCGTCAAGTTTTTTCTGAGCAGCGTCTACCAAAACCTGATCTCCTTTTGCTTTTGCATCGTCAAGTTCTTTCTGAGCTTTATTGATTTCTTCCTGTGCATCTTCAGCGTTTTCGTTCAAATCTTTCTGAGCCTCGGCTACGTTTTCACCTGTTACCGTTTCTACGTCTGTGGTAACCACTTCAGGTTTAGAATTATTGTTACAAGATACCGTGAAGGCAAGAGCGGCGATAGCCAGCGTTAATGTTACTTTTTTCATAATAGTTTAAATTTTCGAAAATAGGGTATGCAATAAAACTGCCGATTTTTATTTCGCCCAAAAATTTTATGCGAAAACTGTTGCGACGGGTATTTCAGCTAAGTTTGAGGCGGAATTTTTTTAAGTTTTATGTATCTTTAAAACTTTGAAAATCGAAACTTCATTATGAAAAAACTTTTTACTAAATATCTGTTTTTCGTATTTCTACTGCCGGTTTTAATATTCATCGTAGCTTATTTTTTTGGAACGAAAACAGAAGGTGAAATACAAACTTGGGGAGTCAATGAAACTATTAATTTTGGAATAGATTTTAATGCAATTTTGAGTAATCCCGTTTATACAATATCAAGTTTCTATTTATCATATGTGATATATCTTTTTGGTTATTTTATCATATTTATAACAGGTAGACGTACTAATTTCCTTTACTCTATAATAAACCTTCTTGTATTTATGGCAAACTATTATTTCCTTTACATTGATACAGTAAGCAAAATCCTTATTCCAATAAGTTTTATTGGTATTATAATTTTCATTTTAAATATCTTTAAAACCATAAAAAAGCCATCAACTATCAACCAACAACTATCACCTAAGTAATGACTTTCCAACAACAGATACAGCAAGGGATTCCCACCGAATTACCTCAACCAAAACAATACGATTCCAATATTAATCACGCACCGAAACGTAAAGAAATCCTTTCAGACGAAGAGAAAAAACTCGCTCTTAAAAACGCTTTACGCTACTTCGAACCTAGATTCCACGCAGAATTATTGCCGGAATTTAAGGAAGAACTCGAGAAATACGGCAGAATTTATATGTACCGCTTCCGTCCGGATTACGAGATGAAAGCAAGAGACATCGCCGAATATCCCGGGAAATCTAAGCAGGCTAAAGCCATAATGCTGATGATTCAGAACAATCTGGATTACGCCGTGGCGCAACATCCGCACGAATTGATTACTTACGGCGGAAACGGTGCGGTGTTCAGCAACTGGGCGCAATATCTTCTGACGATGAAATATCTGTCTGAAATGACGGACGAACAAACGTTGACCATGTATTCCGGTCATCCGATGGGATTGTTTCCTTCGCACAAAGATGCACCAAGAGTGGTGGTGACCAACGGAATGATGATTCCAAATTATTCCAAGCCGGATGATTGGGAAAAATTCAATGCGCTGGGTGTTTCACAGTACGGACAAATGACGGCCGGATCTTATATGTACATCGGTCCGCAGGGAATTGTGCACGGAACAACGATTACCGTTTTGAATGCTTTCAGAAAAATCAATAAAGAACCGAAAGGTGGATTATTCGTCACTTCCGGTTTAGGTGGAATGTCGGGAGCTCAGCCAAAAGCCGGAAATATCGCAGGTTGCATCACCGTGATTGCAGAAGTGAATCCAAAGATTACCAAAATCCGTCACGAGCAGAAATGGGTGAATGAAATCCACGAAAATCTGGATGAATTGGTGGCAAGAGTAAGAAAAGCTCAGGAAAATAAGGAGACAGTTTCATTAGCATACCTTGGAAACATCGTCGATATCTGGGAGAAATTTGATGAAGAAAATTTAAGAATAGATATCGGTTCAGACCAGACTTCGCTTCACAATCCCTGGGCGGGCGGTTATTATCCTGTCGGTCAAAGTTTTGAGGAATCCAATACCATGATGGCAGAAAACCCTGAATTATTCAAAGAAAAAGTTCAGGAAACTTTGAGAAGGCACGCTTCCGCCATCAACAAACATACAGCAAAAGGAACCTATTTCTTCGATTACGGAAATGCCTTTTTACTCGAAGCTTCCAGAGCCGGAGCTGATGTAATGTCGGAAAATCCTACGATTGGAAGAGAATTCAAATACCCATCATACGTTCAGGATATTATGGGGCCGATGTGTTTTGATTATGGTTTCGGGCCGTTCCGTTGGGTTTGTACCAGCGGAAAACCGGAAGATTTACAGAAAACAGATGAGATTGCCTGCCAGGTTTTAGAGGAAATGATAAAAAATTCTCCCGAAGAAATTCAGCAGCAGATGAAAGACAATATCCAGTGGATCAAAGGCGCGCAGGAAAACAATCTGGTCGTTGGTTCGCAGGCGAGAATTCTGTACGCCGATGCAGAAGGCAGAATGAAAATCGCTGAAGCCTTCAACAAAGCCATTGCCAACGGAGAGATCGGAGCGGTGGTTTTGGGAAGAGACCATCACGATGTTTCGGGGACGGATTCGCCGTACAGGGAGACTTCCAATATTTATGACGGTTCGAGATTTACGGCAGATATGGCGATTCACAATGTGATTGGCGACAGTTTCCGTGGGGCGACCTGGGTGAGCATTCACAACGGTGGCGGCGTTGGCTGGGGCGAAGTGATCAACGGTGGTTTCGGGATGTTGCTCGATGGTAGCGATGATGCCGACAGAAGATTAAAATCTATGCTTTTCTGGGACGTCAACAACGGAATTTCAAGACGAAGCTGGGCACGAAATGAAGGTGCAGTTTTCGCGATTAAAAGAGCAATGGAAGCTGAGCCAAATTTGAAAGTGACGTTGCCGAATTTTGTGGATGAGAGTTTGTTTTAAAACTTTTTAGATATAGAAAAACCTGCTGTGAGGCAGGTTTTATCTTTGTATGATAACGCAGATTTATAATTAGTGCTTTGTTTTTTTGCTTACTCACGGATTGAAATCTAAGAAATTGCGATCAGTTTTGTCTTTATTTTAGATTTTACTATCAATAACAAACTCATGAAGAGCTTTAAAAGATTTACATTTGCTTTTAACGATATCGATATCAATTGCTTTAGCAATTAATAAATTATGTTTTGTATTTAAATAAATTTTAGAATTGTTTGATGCTTTTTCAATTTCATTACCTAAAACTTCTTTAGGTGATTTTATTGTTTCTGGATGATGATATTTTTTAGGTGCTTTTCTTAAATTTAAAGCACTTTTTATACCTTTTTCATCAGCTAAAAACCAAGCTTCCATTTCTTCTGTAGGTATGTTTATTAATGTTTTTGAAATAACAAATGGATGTATACTTTTATGAATTATATCATAAAGATCTTCATATTTATTTCTGTCTAAATCATGAATAAGTATGAGTACTGAGCATCCTCTTTTTTTTAATTGTGTTGCCCAGTCATCCGCTTTTCTCTTAATTTTCCCACAGCCTCGCCCTACAAAATGTTTAAAACCAATATTATTCTTTCCAGTAATTCTCTTAATTAATTCTCTTATTGCTTCAACGTCACTTTCATCTTCAGCAATTATTCCTATTTTCTTTGGTATTTTACTCATGATCTAGTCCTCCTTCTTTCCAATATTCACCTAAATTTCCTGCTTCTTCTAAATAAGACTTTAAGGCTTCATAATCATTCTTTGACAAAGCTTTATCTAAAGGTTTAGCAACTGTGCCTTTAAGTAAATTTTTTGTAACAATAATTAAATTTTCAGGTCTTAATCTATCTAATACAAAGTCAGAATGAGTGCTAATTATAATTTGTTTCTTTTTAGATTGCACCGAAATCAATGAAATAATACTATTAAGTAATCCATGATGAACACAAACTTCTGGTTCTTCAATTAATAATAACTCATTTTCATCAGTAAGAATATAAAATATTAATGCAAGAGTTTTAAAAGTACCTTCAGAAAGCTGATTTGGTGAAAGTTCAATGCTGTCTATGGTTATATACGGTATTATTAACTGTCTATTCCTTTCAATGCGTTTTATTTTACCTCCAGATTTAACTTCATAAGAGCTTGATGGCATATCATATTCAGCAAATGTAATATTATCTATTATTCCAATTCCGTCTTTATTAACAGTAGATATAAATTTATTAAACTCTTTGTTATTATTTTTAAATTTTATATACAAATCATTTAGAAATTTTTCATGTTGGAGATTAAAGCGACTATTTCTATAAGGTCTATTTTCATCCAGTTCAAATGAAATCGGACATTTTGAAGGATCAGAAAACTGACTTGCGCTGTAATAACTTATTTTGTTAAAAAAATCTCTAATTGGATATATCGCATTAATTTGCGATTCTGTCAGATTAGGAAATTTGAAATACTTTGTCAATAAAAAGTTATTTTCTTTTGACTTAAATTCATGTATATATTTAAATAATTCAAGTGGTATTTCAACCCATCTTTTATTACCTGTTATTTCAAAAAAATTGAATTTCAAGGTAGAATCTAATACTTCGTCATTATTTCGATCGTCTGTTTCGTATCGTAAAGTAGCTTTTACTTTTATAGCATGTTCGTTGACTTTATAATCAAGAGAAATTTCAGCTAGTGAACCTGAAATGTTTTTTTGTTTAAGTTCAGGGATTTTATAAGTTTCCTTTAATTTTTTAAGGAGAAGTAAACCATTTAGTATATTAGTTTTTCCAGCGCCATTTATTCCAATTAAGCACATCAAATTCTGATTTAAGTCGAGATTTGTTTTAAGGCACGACCGATAATTACTAACTTCAAATTTTGTAAGTTTTATCATATATTGGTTATTAGTTTTTTAGTGTTATTATCATCAAATATATTAAAAACATCCAATAATTGATTACGTTTTCCCGTAAAGATGAAGGATCACTATTTGAGATAATTATTAAACTCAATTTCTTAATGTTGTGAAGCGTTATATTTATTATACATTAACACCACAACTGCGAAAAACTTTCGCAGAACCTTACAAACACCCTTAAAACATCTTTCCTGCATCCGCATTTTCTTTAAAACAATCTTGTTTGTAACCTCCTGCAATTGCAGGAAGTCTCCAGCAAGTTGCGGGGAGCTTCATGCAACTGCATTTTATTTCCCACAAAATGTTTTAAACTAAATGTACAATTATTTATATTTTTTTTGAGTAATTAATACATTTTTAACAAATAAACACATTAAACGATGAAAATTTCATTAGTGAGACTGAGCACTAAAGACCTTGCGACTTTGGCTCAAAGAATTCTCAACACCATTCAGTCAGGAAAATATCCTGTGATTTCCAACCATCCGCTCACTGCGACGCTGCAGAGTTCGTACGCCGAATATGATGAGGTGTATACCAAGCAGATCTACAGCGGAAAAGGAAAAGATGTCGCCACGGCAGACCATGAAAGAGATGTCGCCTATACCAGTTTCAAAGCTTTTCTGGATGGATACCGAAAGCTACAGTCGGCACCCCATTCTCAGTCGGCGGAAGATCTGTACGGTATTTTTAAAACTTTCGGACTGGATCTTGACCGCCTCAGCTATTCGTCCCAAACCGCTCAGATGACCAAGCTGATTGAGGCATTGGAAAGTCCGGAAAACCAACAGAAAATTGCGCTTCTTGCTGTGAACACCGCCTTCACCGATATGAAAACGAAGCATGAAGATTTTGAAGCGCAGTTCGCGGATCAGGCAGAAGCCAATGCCGACCTGAGAAATATGACGAGTGCCTCCGCCATCCGTAAAGATCTGGAGAAAAACCTCAAAACATATCTCAATTTGCTGACGGCGATGCAGGATGTTCCGGGTTGGGAACTGCTCTATAATGATACGAATGAATTGGTGAAAGCCGCCAAAAATTCGGAAGTCAAGAAGAAGGAAGAAGAGCCTTTGTAGAAAGGATAGTGAACCGAAGAAACAAAATTTGCCTCTGTTGAATCGCTAATTGGAGGAATGAAATTCGCCTTTGCTGAATTGTGAATCGAAGGAACGAAATTCCCCTCCTTTGGAGGGGTGGCAAAAATTGAAAATTTTTGACGGGGTGGTTTTATAATCCGCTCCTTTTTTTGTGCTCAACTGTAATTCTCTATAATATAATCCTCCAGCTGTTTCAGCGACAGAGCCAAATTTTGTTTCACATCCCAGTCGGTAATCCTGAAAACTTTTAAACCTAAACTTTCGAAATATTTTGTTCGTTCCAGATCATAATTTATTTTATGATCATGATTCCACCCGTCAATTTCTATAATTAGTCCTAAAGTTTTTACATAAAAACCGACAATATAATTTCCGATAATTCTTTGCCGGTCGAAGTCGATTTGGTGAAACGTTTTATTGCGAACGGCTTTCCAGAAAATGACTTCAGATAAAATACCGAGTTTTCTTTTTTCCTTTGTCAAGGCTTTAAGATGAGGATTGTAGGGTAGATTTTCAACAAAATTGCGGTAGATAATAATCCCGTTGATTTGGGTGAGAATTTCTTTTTCAGGCATAAGTGTTTTTTATGAAGATAGACATTTTCCGTTATGTGAAAAAATCTGAACCACCCCGTCATAAATTCTGCGAATTTCTGCCACCCCTCCACAGGAGGGGAATTTTTGCCTGTAATATTCAAGTTTTGATATTTTTCAATCACAATCTCTATATTTGAATTTAATTAAAAATGACATGAAATCAGTAGAAGAAATTCTGGAAAATCAGCAGAATGTGTATGTGATCGATTCAGATATTGTGTACGGGAAGTATATGCCAATTGATCTGTCGGCGGCGCATACCGATACGCTGGAACTTGATCTTACGGATGCCGAAGCATTTGAACATTTTGTGGAAGATCATCTTGCAAAAAGCCATGCACAAGTAGCTTTCGGTGGGTATCTCGAAAAACGGAATTTGTATAAAAGAAGTGACAATTTCAACAGCGAAAATACAGACGAACGAAACATTCATCTCGGAATCGATTTGTGGATCAAAGCCGGAACTTCGGTTCTCAGTGCGCTGGATGGTACCATTCACAGTTTTCAGAACAATACATTATTGGGCGACTATGGTCCAACAATTATTTTGCAGCATGAGATAGAAAACGTTACGTTTTATACTTTGTACGGACATTTAAGCCTCGAGAGTCTTGATGGAAAACGGGAAGGACAATCCGTGAAAAAAGGGGAGAAGATTGCCGAACTGGGAAAACCGCCTGTGAATGGTGATTATGCGCCGCATCTTCATTTTCAGATCATCAAAGATATTCAAAATAAAAAAGGAGATTACCCCGGCGTTTGCAGTCAAAAAGATCTTGATTTTTATAGAGAAAACTGTCCGGATCCGAATCTATTACTGAAAATCAACGGTTAAAATTTCGAAAAAAAAGATTTGAAAAACAATCAGAAGAATTTAATGAATGTTCATTATTAGATAAGATCATTCCATTCAAAAATATATAAAAATGAATCAATTGCTGCTGTCAGTTTTGCTGTTTTTGCCGATACTCAGTTTTGCGCAAGATAAACTTGAGGGAAACTTTCACCGTGAATACGGGATTTTCACGACGGTACATGAAGACCGCAAGTATTTTGTTGATCAGTTTAAATATGGACAGGGCGTTTTTTACGATGCTTTAAACCTTAGTTCGGTCACGCATTATGATAACAACAGCGAGGTCGAAAGCTACAGCCCGTGCGGACTGATCGATTCTACCGGTAAGGTTTTACTGAAACAGGCGTATGATAAAATCAGCATCGTTAACAGTCATGTGGTGAGACTTACAAAGGATAAAAAACACTGGCTGTATGATACGCGCCTGAAAAAAGATATTTCTAAAAAATACAATGTGATCTCCTATTTTCAGGACAGAAATATCACGCTGACCAGTGAAGGAAATCTTTACGGTCTGATCGATCTTGCAGGAAACGAAATCCTTAAATGTGAGTATACTATACTTTCACCTTATGACAAAGACGTTATTATCGCAAAAAAAGATGAATTTTATGGCTGTTTTACAGTCGGTGGTGAACTTTTACTTCCGTTCATTTATAAAGACATGAGCGCCAGCGGTCATTATATTTTTGCTAAAAAAGATGACGGCGTAGAGGTTTATGATAAGAAGGGAAAAATGGCTGTCTTCTTTAATTCTAAACGGGTAAAAGAACTTACTGAAAATATACTTGCCGTAGAAGAGCATGGCCGAACGTATATGTATGATCTTAAAAATAATAAAAGAATATCAACTGAAACGTATCTTGAAATTGCCGATTCAGATTTTGACAGAAACAGAGATATTCATTTTTTGGTCTTCGAAAAAGACGGGCTTTACAGCTTGAAATCAGGATTTATCAATGTTCAGGGCGATATTGTGCTGCCGGTAGATTACAAAATAGGGAACTTCAGAGAAGGTTTTGCATCCATAGGGAAAGATGAGCGATATGGTTTTATAGATGAAAACAAAAAGATTGTCGTTCCGCTGATGTTCGACAGAGTCTGGAATTTATTTGACGGCACAGCCAAAGCGATTTATCAGGGTAAAAACGTTTATATTGACACTAAAGGAAAAATCTTGTTTGAATCTGACATCAATCCTGAAACGATGAAAGAAAACATGGGTTTTTTCTTCGAAGGAATGGCCGTTAAAACTAAAAACGGAAAATCCGGTTTTGTAGACCGTTCAGGAAGAGAAATTATTCCGCTCCTTTATGATAATGTTCACGCGTTCAGAAACGGTGCAGCTTTGGTTTCAAAAGATCAGACGTATTTTTTTATCGATAAAAAAGGAAAAAGAATCGAATAATTGAAAGCGATAAATTTTCAAGCTTTAAAATCATAAAAAATGGGCAGTAAAATTAATTTACTGCCCATCTGTTGACTATTTAAAGAAACTAATTCCCGTTTAAGAAGTTGGCCAAAACTGTATTAAGCTGTTCGTAATGCGTTACATTTAGGCCATGAGGTGCGCCTTCAACGATTACAAAATCGTTATCGGCAATGCCTTCTGCCGCCTGTTTTCCTGCAGTTTCAATCGGTACGACTTTATCGTCATCTCCATGTACGATTAATGTTTTCACATTTACGTTAACTAATTCAGATCGAAAGTCGGTTTCACCCCAGCTTTCGGCACATTTAATTGTAGCGATCGGATTGGCACAAGAGGCAATGTTCCAGTCAAAATCTAACTGTGCCTGACTCACCGATTGTGATAAAAGTCCGTAATTGTAGAAATTTTTGTGAAAAGTTTCAAGGAAAGTTACTCTTTCTTTCTTCAGACTTTCCATGATTTCCTGAAGATCTGCCTGCGGCACGCCATCAGGATTGTCTTCTCTCTGTTTTACCAAAGGAATAATCGAAGATATGAGCGCAACTTTATCAATGTTTTCAGATCCGTAATTCGTCAGATAGCGGACAACTTCGCCGCCGCCCATTGAAAATCCGAAAAGGATCACATTTTTAAGTTCGAGTTGAGAGATCAGTTCGTGAAGATCGGCAGTGAGAGAATTGTAATCGTAACCGTCAGCGGTCGGTGCTGATTTTCCGAAACCTCTGCGGTCATACGTAATCACGCGGTAACCCAGCTCCAGTAAAACCGGAATCTGCATTTCCCATGATTTCCCACTCAGCGGCCATCCGTGAATTAAAACAATGGGTTGACCCGAACCGAAATCTTCATAATACAGTTCAAAATTTTTTTCGTTTTCTTTTTTGATAAAAGGCATACTATTTTGTTATTTGGTGTTTTAAATCACACTCAAATTACAAGCCACCACATCTGAAAAAAGCTTTACAGTTATTTTTTTATGATATTTTAAGAAATTGAAGAAAATGTGTGCGTTTGAGAGGAAAATTTTGAAGGATCTGAAATGGATTGATTTTGTTTGGAAGTTTCGGCGGGCCGGAGGCCCGCCGAAACCCAATTCATAAAATATTATTGAGAGTAATACGCCGGAAACTCTCTCAAAACAGAATAAAAATCCCGCCACTCAAAATATCGCGGACTCATACTGCTCACATTATCAAAACCTTTTTCCCGAAACAGTTTCTTCGTCCGCGTCACATGGAAATATTGTGAAACCACAATCAGACCTTTAAAAGGAAACTTTTTCTGAATTTTTAAAACATTGTCAACCGTCAGCCGCGTATTGTTTCCTTTATTGTCAACAATGATCACAGAATCCGGAATTTTTTTGGTGAGAAGAAATTCTTTCATTTTAGAACCTTCATAAAATCCCTCTTTTCCCAGTCCACCACTCACGATAATTTTCTTGACGCGTTTCTTTTGGTAGAGTTCAACGCCGGTTTCCAGCCGTTTTTCCAGCCTCTCAGATAACGTTCCGTCTTCATTTACTTTACTGCCAAGAATTACTGCAACATCAGCTTTCCCACCGTTATCAGATAATCCGTCATAAATAATGTAAACTGAATGAACGACAAACCAAACCACAATCACCAAAAAAAATATCTTAAAGATTCTAATTATTCGTTTCATTTATTAGTTACCATCTTTGTTATTTTTTAATATTTCAATCTCAGCTTTCACATAATCCAGCACCGGATCTTCTTTTCTGATGGCATTTTCTAGCGTTTCATCAATTTTTAAATCAGGTTTTACGCCTAAATCTTTATTCTCAAAAGTGATATTCGGCTGTACCAGAAGAAGTCCGATCGGAAGCTGGAGTTTAGAATTTGGAAGTTTTTGATAGGAATAAAATCCGGCTACCGTGCCGTCATTCGCGCCGCCGGTTTCTTCACCTACAAGAGTTGCTCGTCTGTCGTATTTCATCTTTGCCGCGATAATCGATGAGGCCGAGAAACTTCCGCCGTTAATCAGCAGAAACACTTTTCCTCTAAAAGCGTCGGCTTTAGGCTGCGTGATTTTATTCTCTTTGGTATTATAAAATGCATTTCCATTTTTATCTTTTTTCACACTGAAAAGATGCGCCGTCAAAACGCCCGGATACAGAATTCCTTTGATCACGTAACCAATCGGACTCGTATTCGCGAAGAAATTGGTCTTGAAAGGTGTGCTTTTCGAAACAATTTTCGACGGTTTTACAAGTGTGAATGGTTCGGGTGCGAGATAAGAGTATAGATTATTAATTTCCGCAAGCGAACCGCCATAATTTCCACGAATATCGATCACAAGATATTCTGCTTTCGACTTCTTCAGTTTGGCAAAAGACTGCTGGTAAAACCTTTTGGAAAACAGCTGAGAAAAAGTCCGGATTTTCATATATGCTGCGGTACTGTCGGTGTCGATAAATTTAAAAGTGCGGTTATAAGTATCGGTCAGCGCTTCATAATCGTTTGTGTTTTTTTCTGCAGAACTTTTTTTCGCTTCCTTTTCTTTGGCGAGGTCAGCTTCACTTTTGGTTTGGCGATTCAGCGTGATATTCTGAATTTGTCCCTGGTATGAAGTTTCAATTCGCGCGCTGTCTTTGTAGCCTTCATCCAGCAGATACAAAGTGAAAAAAGCATCACTGAGATAATGTTTTGTAAAGGTTTTATTTTTTCCGTCACTGGTGATGAGTGCAGAATATCGGTTTACATATTTTGAGATGGGTTCGTTATTGATACTTAAAATTTCTGTTCCCGGACGGATATTCTGCACAGAATCTTTATTTTCAATCACAAAAAGGCGATTGTCTTCAAGCCGATAATTCATTCTTCCGAAAAGCCCGGTTTTATTTTTAAAATTCTTCATTCCGGCGCGGTCGTAGCGTTGTGCAGGAATTCTGAAAGACAGATGACCTTCCCGAATCTGCGCGATCACAGGCTGTATTTTAAAATAAAATTCGACCGGAGTGAGCGGTTTTGTGATGGTTGTTTTCAAACTGTCAAATTTAAAATCCAGCTGCTCTTTGGGAATGTACCAATACAGTTGAGGATGAAATTCCTGCAGTTTTCTGTAGGTGAAATCCACATCCTGCCGCAATTTCTCGGTAGCAATGGCTGTGTTTCTTCTTACGTTATATCTCTCTACAGATTTGCAGGAAAATAGTGTCAGAAAAATGATGAGTATAGAAAATGGTCTCAAGGGTTTCAGTTTTAGCGAATATAAAATATTTAAAGCAGAAATAAAAAGTAAAATCGTTCAGAGATACGTCATGCTTTTTGCTTAACTGTTTAGATTTAAATAAATTTTATGCTCTACATTTTCATATTCGTCGCCGTTGTGATCGCTTTGTATTTTATTATAATGTCTCAGGAAGTTTTCGGCGGAATGCCCACCGGAAAAAGACTGGAGCAGATGAAAAATTCTCCCAATTTTAAAGACGGTAAATTCTGGAATCAACACGAAACTCCTCAGTTCGCCGAAGGATATTCGATGCCGAAAGTGATGTTTGACTTCTTTTTCTCTAAAAAAGATCCGCACATAAAGCCGCATCATCCGGTGATTTCTGTAAAAACTGATCTTAAAAATTTACCGGAAAATCAGGATGTTTTTGTTTGGCTTGGTCATTCGTCATATTTTATAAAAACCGATGGCGTTTCTTTTTTAATTGATCCTGTTTTAAGCAGTTTCGGTTCGCCTTTTAAATTTTTTAACAAAGCATTCACGGGCGCTGATCTCATTAAACCGGAAGATATTCCGGCAATAGATTATCTTGTCATCACACATGATCATTACGATCATCTTGATTTCCCTACGGTAAAAGCGTTGAAAGACCGCGTCGGCAAAGTCATTCTTCCACTTGGCGTCGGCGCACATCTCGAAAAATGGGGTTACAGCGAAAATCAAATAATTGAAGAGGATTGGGGCACGGAGGTGAGTTTAAAAAACGGCTGCAAAATCACGTATACGCCGGCAAGACATTTTTCCGGGAGAAAACTGCACCGCAACAATACGCTCTGGACTTCCTATGTTTTGGAAACGCCAAGACATAAAATTTTTCTCGGTGGCGACAGCGGTTATGATACACATTTTAAAATGATCGGTGAAAAATTTGGGCCTTTTGATTTTGCGGTTCTTGAAAACGGACAGTACAATCCGGCATGGCGATACATTCATGCATTGCCTGAAGATGTGATTAAAGCCAGTGAAGACATCGGTGCGAAGTATATTTTCCCGGTTCACAGCGGTAAATTTGCGCTCGCACTTCATCCGTGGAATGAACCTTTGGAAATGGTAACCAAACTTGGGCAAGAAAAAAATCTACAGATTCTGACGCCAAAAATTGGTGAACCTGTAGATCTGAATATTCAAAAGTATCATTTCGGAAGCTGGTGGCAGGAAGCTTAATCGTGCCAGATTCCCTTATATCTTTTGGGGTGGTTTTCGAGTTGCTGTCTTACAAAATCACATTCCGGATCGATCATTAAATCTTTTTCTTCGGCGAAATTCACAAGTTTGTCGAGGAGAAGTTTGGCAAAACCGTGACCTTCATATTCGGGATCTATTTTGGTATAATGTACATTCATCAGCCTGCCGTCGACAGAAATCGACATATAACCGACTTTTTTTCCGTCTAAAATGAGCTGAATTTCATCCTGATACGGCGTAATCTCAAATTTTATCTGTTCCATAACTGTAATTTTTTTCTTTGTAAATAATGATGTTTTTATGATGCTTTTTTAAAGTTACATAATATTATCGAAAAGCTGAAACCTTCATTTCGCTTTATTGCTTTTTTAACTTTCGGATTTATTTCGAATCCTAATTACAGAAAATCATGATGTGGCTTCGTTTGGTGTATTAGTTTTTGATTTTAACAAAACATTAAAAACGGCACTTAACTTGAACATCATTTTTACAATAAAAAATTTGAGTATGAAAAAGTTAATTTTTACGGTGATGCTTTTAGGCGGATTCACCTTCGTTTATTCTCAGGCTGGGTTTAATGATTACAGAAGAAGTATTTCAGATATCGACTGGCAAGGCCTGATCTCGTCTTTAGCGTTAAATGATAATCAGGCAAATCAAATCTATGCGTTAAATAACCGTTACGACAATTACGACAGCTGGAACCGTACTTACGGCAACAATCCAGACCGCTGGAGAACCGACCGCTATGGTGAGCTGGAGCGCATTATGGGACCTGACAAATACGGAAAATTTAAGAATAAATACTACAAAGGAAAAAATCCTGTAGCCGTCTACAACAGCAACAAGAACAATGATAAGCGCTACAAACACATGTACGGCAAAGCGCAGTATCATAAAGGCCCGAATGGAAAAGGTCCGGGGAAAGGACATGGAAAAGGAAAAGGCTCTAAAAAATAATTTTTGTTTTAAAAATGATAGAATGACCGATGTATTTTCGGTCATTTTTGTTTTATATCTCTGAGGTTCCCTCTACATTTGTCGTCTGAAATGAGCGTCATTAAAAATGTTCATAAAACGATGATATGCTGAAAGAAAAAAATAAATTTATTGCCACCATTCTGGCGTTTGCGGTAATTCCAATGTCTGGTCTGGCCACCGATATTTACCTTCCGAGTATGCCGAGTATGGCTTTAGAACTGCAGCAGCCTGAAAGCAGAATTCAGCTTACACTTACGATTTTCTTAATCAGCTATGGTCTTACGCAGTTTTTTGCCGGAAGCGTTGTCGATACTTTTGGCCGATATCGTGTGGCGCTGATCTCGCAGGCGCTCTTTGTTTTAAGTTTTCTTATTACCGCTGTTACCAAAGATATTCTTGTGATTTATGCCATGCGGGTTTTGCAGGGAATGCTTTCCGGGTTTGCAGTTGTCTCGAAAAGGGCTTTTTTTGTGGATGTGTATGATGGTGAAGAGCGGAAACATTACCTCAGCATCATGACGATCGTCTGGTCTGTCGGCCCGATTGTCGCACCTTTTATTGGCGGTTATCTGCAGAGTTTATTTGGCTGGCAGTCTAATTTTTACGTGTTGGCGGGTTACAGTTTGCTGTTGCTGATTTTGGAATTTGCATTCTCCGGGGAAACATTAAAAACGAAAAAAGTATTTCTTCTTTCAGATATGATCGGCGAGTATAAAATGATGTTCGGCACGAAAGATTTTTTTTACGGAATGCTGATGTGCGGCGTGAGTTATGCGATGGTAATTTTTTTTAATCTTTGCGGCGCTTTCATCATCGAGCACAAAATGGGCTATTCTGAAGTCGTGGCCGGTTACGTTTCGCTGATTCTCGGTTTTGCGTGGATGTCTGGCGGATTTCTCGGCAAAGCTCTTATCGCAAAGCCTTTTATGCCAAAAATCCGGTATGCAAATTTCATCCAGATTATTCTTATTGTTGCAATGCTTTTTGCTTCCTTTTATTTAAATTCCATTTACAGTCTGGTGGCTTTTGCCTTCGTCGTACACATTACGGCAGGGTTTATCTTCAATAATTATTTCGCCTACTGCATCGGCCGTTTCCCTGAATCTGCAGGCATGGCGGGCGGACTCACCGGTGGCGTAGCGTTCATTTTTACTTCTGCCCTGAGCTATGGAATTGTCGCGATCATCAAACCGCAAAACCAAATGAATGTCGCCGAAGGTTATCTTGTAATGGGCATTTTAGGATTAATAATTCTTACGGTTATCAGACTCAGGAAAGCATATACTGTTCATTAATCTTCCGGTTAATTTATTATTGTGAAATGTCACTGAAAACCATCGTTCTCAAGATCTGATTAACTTCTATAGCCAGATTTAAAACCAGGCAAAAAGGCTCAACAGTCAGGCAATTTGCTTGAAATTCCAGGCAAATAGGGTGGATGTCGAGGCAATTAGGCTCAACGTCGAGGCAAAAAGGGTGAAATTCGAGGCAAAAAGGGTGGAATTCGAGGCAAAAAAGGTGATAGATCAGGCAATAAGGCTGGTTTTTAACTGTAAAGATTCATCAGCTTGTAAAATCATTTATGTTTAAAAGTAAAAGACCTACTGGCAGAGCTCTGCATCAGTTAATACAGCGTGATGAAGAAGAGAGGAAGGATTTTGAAATGCTCTAAGATATTTTAAACACAAAAAAAGCCCCTTAAAAAAGGAGCTTTTTATTTCTATTTAAATCAAGAATTAAATTCCGTCAATAATTTCATTTAAAACGGTACTTGGTCTCATCGCTTCATACGTTTTATAGGTATCTGTTTTGAAGTAACCGTCGATGTTCTGAGGCTTACCCTGAGCACCAATCAATTCAGAATTGATAACTTCTTCGCTTTCCTGCAATGCTTCTGCAACAGGAGCGAACTGTTGAGCTAATTCCGCATCAGCAGTTTGAGTGGCCAAGGCTTCAGCCCAGTACATTGCCAGATAAAAATGAGAACCTCTGTTATCGATTTGTCCCACTTTTCTTGCAGGGGATTTATCTGTAGCCAGGAATTTAGCATTTGCTTCATCCAAAGCGTCAGCCAAAACCTGAGCTTTTGTATTTCCCTGAGTCTGTGCCAAATGTTCTAAAGATGCCTGTAAAGCTAAAAATTCACCTAAAGAATCCCATCTCAAATAACCTTCTTCCAGGAACTGCTCAACGTGTTTTGGAGCAGAACCTCCTGCACCTGTTTCAAACAAGCCACCACCGTTCATCAGTGGAACAATAGAAAGCATTTTTGCAGAAGTTCCAAGTTCAAGAATTGGGAAAAGATCAGTCAGATAATCTCTCAAAACGTTTCCTGAAACAGAAATCGTGTCTTTTCCTTCTCTTGCTCTTTTCAAAGTTTCAGTCATTGCGTCTTTTACATCAAGAATCTTAATGTCTAAACCGTTGGTATCATGATCAGCTAAATATTTTTCAACTTTTTTGATCATTTCTCTGTCATGAGCTCTTCCTTTATCTAACCAGAAAATCGCAGGCGTATCAGAAAGTCTTGCTCTGTTAACTGCTAATTTTACCCAGTCCTGAATCGGAGCATCTTTTGTCTGACACATTCTGAAGATATCACCCGCTTCAACTTTCTGAGAAAGTAAAATAGTTCCTGCTTCGTCCTGAACTTCAACTGTTCCTTCAGCTGTGGCCTGGAAAGTTTTGTCGTGAGATCCGTATTCTTCAGCTTTCTGAGCCATCAAACCTACATTCGGAACAGAACCCATTGTTGTAGGATCCAGTTTTCCGTGCACTTTCATATCATCAATCACAGACTGATAAAAACCTGCATAAGAACGGTCTGGGATGATACAGATTGTATCTTCTTCCTTACCTTCTTTGTTCCACATTTTACCGCCACCTCTCACCAAAGCAGCCATAGATGCATCAACAATAATATCAGAAGGAACGTGGAAATTGGTGATTCCTTTATCAGAATTTACCATGGCTACTCTTGGTCCGTTGGCCAGAGCAGTTTCGATATCAGCTTTTATGTCAGCTTCCTGAGCATTTCCTTTTATTTTATCGAAAAGGTCAGCCAAACCATTGTTTGGATTTACGTCTAGAGAATCGAAAGTCTCAGCATATTTTGTGAAAACATCTTTGAAGAAAGTTTCAACGATCGCTCCGAATACGATTGGATCAGAGATTTTCATCATCGTTGCTTTCAGGTGAGCCGAAAGTAATACATTTTTATCTTTGGCTTCCTGGATTGCTTCCTTAACGAAAGATTTCAAAGAGTTTAAATTCATTACAGAAGAATCGATCACTTCTCCCGCCTGAAGACCTGCGAAATCTTTCAATAAAGTCTCTGCAACGTCGTTTCCTTTGAAAACGATTTTATATTTTGTTGCATTCTCAAGAGTGGTTGAAGTTTCTGTGCCGTAGAAATCTCCGCTTTCCATGTGAGCAACATCAGTTTTGCTGTCTGATGCCCAGTCACCCATTCTGTGAGGGTTTGCTTTTGCATAATTTTTAACGGCTTTCGGAGCACGTCTGTCAGAATTTCCTTCTCTTAATACAGGGTTTACAGCGCTTCCCAATACTTTAGCATACTTGGCTTTAATTGCTTTTTCCTCCTCATTTTTCGGTTCTGCAGGATAATTTGGAACTGCGAAACCTTTGGCCTGCAATTCAGCGATTGCAGCATCCAACTGCGGTGCGGAAGCAGAAATGTTGGGTAATTTGATGATGTTTGCATCAGGCTGAGTTGCCAGTTCTCCCAGTTGAGCTAAAGCATCAACGGTTTTCTGATCATCTTTCAAAAACTCAGGGAAGTTTGCTAAAATTCTTCCGGCCAGAGAAATATCCGGAACGTCAATCTCTATGTTTGCTGATTTTGTAAAAGCTTTCACAATCGGTAAAAACGAATGTGTTGCCAGCATTGGAGCCTCATCTGTAAGTGTGTAATAGATCTTTGATTTGTCTGACATTATCGTGAAGTTTATTTTTTAGAATTTTGATGCACAAATTTAATTAAAAAATGCCTTTTTTCTGTGTGCGCAGTCAACTTTGTTTTTTAAGATTTATTTAACCTAATAAAGATTTTATCAAAAACGGTTTTTAAGTACATTTGATTCACATAAAAAAAATAAACAATATGTCTAAAATTACACTCGGCGGAAACGAGGTCAACACCATCGGTCAGCTGCCTGCAGAAGGAACTACAATCAAAGATTTTGCGCTTGTTGATTCAGGACTGAATGTGAAAACACTGGAAAATTTTACAGGCAAAAGAAAGATTTTCAACATCTTCCCAAGCGTAGACACCGGAATCTGCGCGCAGTCTGCAAGAAAATTCAATGAAGAAGCGAGCCAGCTGGATAATGCTGTGATCATCAATGTTTCCAAAGATCTTCCTTTCGCTCTGAAGAGATTTTGTGCCGCAGAAGGCATTGATAATGCAGAAACACTTTCTGATTTCCGTGGAAGTTTTGGCGATGATTTTGGCGTTACCATGACAGATTCCCCAATGAAAGGTCTGCTCAGCCGCGCAGTAATCGTAACCGACGAAAACAATAAAGTACTTTATACCGAGCAGATATCAGAAATCGGGCACGAACCGAACTATGAAAATGCACTGAATGCATTGAAGTAGTCGTAAATATTTATCATTAAAAAAATCATTCTGTTATTATAATAGAATGATTTTTTTATTTTTGTGAACCGGCGTGGCAAAATATTATGAATGAGAAAGTAATAAGAACTTCGGAAAAAAATAAACAAAAAACCATTTGAGAAAAAATATATTTTTTGCTTCTTTAGCATTTCTTTTTATCAGCTTTTTGACGGTCTGCAATGCGCAGATTTCCAGAAGCAATCCCAGAATTTTTACTGCGAAAAATTTTAAATATAGTAATGAACTGAATGATAATCTAAGAATGATCAGGAATGATAATCCTGATTATTCTTCAATAGATTTTGACGACAGCCGTTGGTCAATCGTACACCCGGATACGTTACGGAAAAATAAATCAGAGGCTGTGGTTTGGTTTCGGTATTATTTTAAAGTAGATTCCAGCCTTGTAGACAAACCGCTTTGTTTTCGTGTAAATCAAATGGGCGCATCAGCAATTTATCTGAACGGGAAAATTCTTGATACTATCGGAAAGATTGGACGAGCAGGAAACCGACAATACAAAGTGCGAAATCCGGTACCGAATTTTTTCACGATAAAAGATACCGCAGTTCATGTTTTGGCAATACGCTTTCAGCCGTACATCAGAAATGAAGAAAAAACCGTGAATATTAATTCCTCACAACTTCGTGTGAGACTTGTAACTGCCGAATCTTATGTGCAGGATGAAGCGGAGACAGGAAAGGAAGTTGCTTTTTACGTCATGCTCATCAGCGGGATATTTCTTGCGCTTGCGTTTGTACATTTTCTGCTCTTTGTTTTTTATCGTAAAGCACTTTACAATCTGTATTTTTCTACCTACAACTTGTCAATTGCCCTCCTGAGTTATTCAGGTTTTCTGATTTATGAAATGTCTGATCCGCTGCAGATGTCATCTTATACCTTTTATGCATTTGCTGCCCTCGTGGTATTTGGCGCCTCACTTACGGGTTTTATCAATACGCTTTTTGGTAAAAGCAAGATTAGATTAGCAATCATGCTAACGTTGGCCGGTCTGCTTTTCATCTTTTACTATTTTTATCAGGCTCCGGCGATTGTTTTTTCTCTTCTTTATCTGGTTATTGTAGCGATAGAATCATTTTGGTTAATAATCCGCGCGATGATCCGCCGTGAGAAATCAGCTTTCATAGTAGGTGGCGGTATTTTGGCATTTTTCGCATTTATCGTACTTACGATTATTTTAAATATTCTTGATCAGCTGAATTTTGTGATTTCAGATAAAATAGCGGATGACGATTTCGCAGCATATTTTCTGATTTTTGTCTTCGTTAGTTTTCCGATATCAATTTCGGCATATCTGGCGTGGCAGTTTGCTTCTACCAATTTGAATCTGGTGAAACAACTTGACGAGGTGAAGAGACTGTCAGATTTAAATTTAACCCAGGAGCAGGAAAAACAACAGCTGCTTTTGGACCAGAATGAAATGCTTGAAAACCAAGTCAGCGAGCGTACACTGGAACTTCGGAATGAGAAGCAGAAAACTGAAAATCTCTTACTGAATATTCTGCCATTTGAGGTCGCTGAAGAATTAAAGGAAAACGGAAGTTCAGAAGCCAAATATTACGATGAGGTCACCGTTTTGTTCACCGATTTCGTTAATTTCACGCAAAGCTCAGAAAAAATGGGTGCCGAAAAGATGCTGTTTGAGCTGAATGAATGTTTTACCGCGTTTGATCTCATTATGGAAAAACATGGTCTCGAAAAGATAAAAACAATCGGCGATGCTTATCTGGCGGTTTGCGGTTTGCCACTAAAAACTGAAAACCACGCCTATCAGACGGTTTTGGTCGCATTAGATATTCTCAATTTTATTGAAGAAAGAAAAAAAACCAACGCTGATGTTTTGGATATCAGAATTGGTGTAAACTCGGGGTCGCTGATTGCCGGAATCGTTGGCGTAAAAAAATTCGCTTATGATATTTGGGGTGATACGGTGAATACGGCCGCGCGAATGGAGCAGAACAGCGAGAGCGGAAAAATAAATATTTCTGAAACAACCTATCAGCTTGTGAAAGATCAAATATATTGCGAATACCGTGGGAAAATTCATACCAAAGGAAAAGGCGATATGGATATGTATTTTGCTTTGAAACTTAAATAAATTTAAAGAAAACAGCTGCAAAAATCATTCATAGATTTAGTTTTACAACTTTTTTAAAATGAATATTTTGTAGCTTTTAGCAAAAAAATAAATATGGATTACGAAAAACTTAATACCATTATTATCAGCCGGCTCAGAGATCAGCTTCCGGAGCATTTGTCGTATCACAGCGTGATGCACGTAAAAGATGTGATCGATTCTGTAGAAAAAATTGCTTTATCGGAAAATGTAAATGACGAAGATCTTGTGTTGCTGAGAACCGCTGCACTTTTTCACGATACCGGATTTTTGTTTGGATCAAAAAATCACGAAGAAAAATCTTGCGAAATAGCGGAAGAATATCTTTTGGATTATGGCTATTCCCAGTCTCAGCTGAAGAAAATACAGGGGATGATTATGGCGACCAAAATTCCGCAGTCACCCAAAAATCATCTCGAAGAAATCGTTGCAGACGCTGATCTTGATTATCTGGGAAGAGACGATTTTTTCACCATCGGCAATAAACTTTTTGAAGAACTTTCAATGTTTGGAATCGTCAATTCTGAGCGCGACTGGAATCTCCTGCAGGAAAAATTTCTGGAAAGTCACCAGTATTTTACGAAAACTTCAATCAGAGAAAGGAAGCAGAAAAAGCAGAAAAATCTCGACATCATCAAGTCAAAATTAAATAACGGATAACATGAAATCTACTTCTCATCACAGTCCGCTTTTTACTGTTTCAGATATTATTTATCTCGTTTTGGGTGTGATTTCGGCAAGTTTCGCTTTAAAATCATTTCTTGTTCCCAGTCATTTTCTGGATGGCGGCGTCACTGGGATTTCGCTTCTTCTGCACGAAGTGTATCACTGGAATCTCGGTATCAGTTTATTTGTTTTAAATATCCCTTTCATTGTTCTTGCGTATTTTCAGATCGGAAAACATTTTGCCATCCGAAGCAGTCTTACCATTTTACTGATTGCTTTTACCATGTATTTTATTCCGTTTCCTGAACTGACACACGACAAACTTTTGGTGGCGATGTTTGGCGGATTTTTCCTCGGCATCGGCATTGGTTTATCTATGCGTGGCGGCGGAACTTTCGACGGAATGGAGGTTTTAGCATTACTGACTTTCAAAAAAAGCAGCTTCAGCATCACCGAAATTATTTTAGGCATGAACGTCATTATTTTCGTTATCGCAGCGGTTTTTCTTAAAGTTGAAACGGCGCTTTATGCGATCATGACGTATCTCGTAGCAAGTCAGATTACCAAATATGTGATTGAAGGAATTGAGGCGTACACTGGTGTTACCATCGTTTCCGGAAACAGCGAAGAAATAAAAAAAGCTTTGGTTTTGACGATGAATAAAGGAATTACAGTGTACCGCGGCGAGCGTGGTTTTATGAAAGAATCTTTTGAGCAAAGTATTGATGCTGATATTATTTTTACTATTGTTACGCGTTTGGAAGTAAGAAAACTTCAGAATATTGTCCGTGCGATTGATCCTAAAGCTTTTATTTTTACGCAGACGGTCCGCGAGCCACAGGGCGGTATTGTGAAGGAAATTATTAAGCATTAAATAAAATTTGAGTTTTATTTTTTTAAATTTAATCACACAAAATTTTTAATATGGAAATCAACCAGTTTTTTGTAAATCTTCCTGTGAAAGATGTAGCGAAAACCAGAGAATTCTGGCTGCAGCTCGGCTTTAAAACCAATGATGAGATGTCTGATGACCGCTCGGTGTGTGTTGTCTTAAAAGAAAATGCCAACTATCTGATGTTTCTTGCGGAAGAATATTTTCAGACATTTTCAGAGAAACCGCTTCCGAAAGAAGGCACACAGTTTCTTCTTGCAATTGCGCTGAACACGCGGGAAGAAGTGGATCAGCTTGTAAATAAAGCAGTAGAACAAGGCGCGACACAGCATGAAGAAACTCAGGATCATGGTTTTATGTATCAGAATTCTTTCTGGGATATTAATGGCTTTGGCTGGAATGTGATTTTTTCGGATGTTTCCAAAGCGCCTGTTCAGGATAATTTATATCACTAAAATTATGAATAGAATTACAGTTAAAACAGAAATAGATGCACCGGTAAAAAAAGTTTGGGATTATTTTACAAATCCGGCACATATAACAAAATGGAATTTCGCACATGAAAGCTGGCACTGCCCGCACGCTGAAAATGACATAAAAGCCGGAGGAAATTTTAATTTCCGGATGGAAGCAAAAGACGGAAGTTTTGGTTTTGATTTTAAAGGAAAGTATGATTCTGTAAATCCACCTCATACGATTACGTACACGCTTGAAGACGGCAGAAATGTGGAAATTGTTTTTCAGGAAATGGATGGCAAAACTGAAGTAACGCAGATTTTTGAGCCTGAAAAAACCAATTCTGAAGAGATGCAGGAAAGTGGATGGCAGGCAATTCTTGATCAGTTTAAAAATTATACAGAAAATAATTAAGTTTTAAATAAATCGGGTATTCTTAAATGGAATAAGATTTGAAATGAGTTAAGGTATTGCACGAAATTGAATTTCGTGATTGAAATACAATGGAAAAAAACTCTACAAAAAGACTTTCAAAAGGAAAAAAAATTGCGCTTATCACCATCGGTTCTATCGTTGTGATCGCACTTTTTTTTCCTTTTCTGCTTAATATTTATCTGAAAAACAAACTTCCGGATTTTATCAATAAAAAAACGCCTTATCAGATCACGCTTACCGATTTTGATATTAATCTATACGGCGGGAATATAGAGGCAAAAAATATCGATATTAAAACAAAACCGACTAAAGATGCTACGGTTACAAAAATAAACGGAAAGCTTAAAGAATTAAAAATCAGCAATTTTGGAATCTGGAAGGCGATTTTCAGCAAATCGTATCACGTTTCTGATATTCTTCTTAAAGATGCCGATCTGCAAATTGAACTCGGAAAAAAGAAAGAAGATAAAAATAAAAAGCCGAAGAAAGAAATTGATTTCGGAGCCGAAAATGTCATCGTAAGCAACGGTAATTTTACGGTGAAGAATGCTGAAAAGCGCAATCTTTTTAACGGTAAGAATGTAAATATTAAACTTACCGAAATCAGCCAGAGCAAAGATGTTTCGAAATTGCCGGTTGCTTTCAAAGAGTTTAAAATCGACGCGCATGATGTGATCGTTACGGCCAATGAATTTTACCAGGTTTTCGCGAAAGAAATCAAAGCAAAAAATAAACAGCTGATAATTTCTCAATTTCATCTAAAGCCGATTGAATCGCCGCAACTTTACAATGCGAAAAATGTTTTCGATTTTAAAGTGGAAGAATTACTGGCAGAAAATTTTTCTATTAATAAAGATTCTCTGATTATTGATAAAGCGAAATTCAGCAAGCCCCAGCTCATTGTAACATCCACCAACAAGAAAACTGTTAAGGAAAACCCGAAAGAAGTCAATCTGAAAATCGGGATTAAAAATCTTGATCTTATGCAGGGTTCTGTTTTGGTGCGAAATCAGAATAAGGTAAAAACAGCTTCTGTCGACAATTTCAGGCTGAGTTTAAACGATATTGTTTTTGATAAAAACACGGTAAAAGAAAAAATTCCTTTTGCTTTTTCGACGCACAATGTGGAGCTGGAAAATATCTATTTTCTCACAGATCCTTTGCAGGCATTGAGTGTAAAGAAAATTTCATCTGAGAATTCTGATATTTTTATCAGTAATGTGGAGTACAAAGCACTTGGCAAAAGTGCTACACGCGACTTATTTAATTTTAAAACGGATAAAATTGAGATCCTGAAAAATCGGTCGAAATTTGTCGGACAGCAGTTCAGATTAAATCTTCAGGCAATTAATATTTACAAGCCTCAGGTTCAGATTACTTCTGCAACCAATAAGAAAAAAACCGAGAAAAAGAAAAGTGGAGCAGCGCCTGATATTTTGGGAAAAATCGGAGCTATAAATATGATCGACGGAAGTTTTGTACAAAATGCAGCGGGAAAACAAAAACTGAAAGTCGGGAATTTTGAAGTAAAACTGAACAATATTACAACTGATAAAAACCAGATGCAGCAGTCGGTTCCGTTTAAAATCGAAAAGCAGCTGATTACTGCAAATTCAATTGATTTTGATGCCGGAAAATATTACCGTTTAAAAGTTGGAAACTTTAAAAACACCGGAAAGCAGACTCGACTTACGGATTTTGGTTTTCTGCCAAAGTATTCACGTACGCAGTTTAACAAAATGATCGCAGTAGAAGAAGATATGTATACGATTAAGATAAAATCGGTGGATATTTTAGACAAAAATTCTGCGATCGGAAAAAATACAAGCATCGATCTCGACAAAATTATCATTGACGGAATAGACTGTAATATTTTTCATGATCTGACGCCGCCCGATGATAATGCGCTGCGATATATGTTCAGCAAAAAATTGCGTGATGTGAAATTTCCGCTTTTCGTAAATCAGATTGAAATTAAAAATTCGAAGCTGGCGTATGAAGAAATTACAGAAAAAGCGCAAATTCCGGGGAAGATCACATTTGAAAAATTTAATGCTAAAATTCGCGACGTTAATAGCGCCAAAATGAAAGGCAAACCGACGATGGTGAAAGTAGATGCAGATTTTCAGTTTTTTGGAGACGCGCCAACTACTGCTTACTGGCAGTTTGATGTAGCCAATAAGAACGACGATTTTGCGATCACAGCGACGATTAATGATCTTTCTGTGGAAAATGCTAATTTATTTGTACGGCCGTATCTGAATGTAACGCTTGACGGAAAAATTCATTATCTGAAGTTTGATTATAAAGGAAATAACAAAATGATCGGTGGTAATTTCTACTTTAAATACACGGAGATGAATGTCAATTTCCTGAATAAAAATACAGGGAAAGAGCGAAAACTACTGAGCGGAATTGCGAATCTTTTCGTAAAAAATAATTCGAAGGGCGAACCGGATCATGTGGAAGTGGAAAAAGAACGCGATCCTAAAAAAAGTTTCTTCAATACGCTGTGGCAGGGAATTATGGAAGGTTTAAAAAAATACCTTATTTAAGCTTTAAGCTTGAAAACATATTAATTTGGCTGGGCATTTGCTCAATTTTTTCAAAAAATTATATGGAATTGCTCATATTTGAGATTAAGATAGAAGCGGAGCCGGAAAAAGTGTGGACAGTTCTTTGGAGTGATCTTTCTTACCGCCAATGGACGTCGGCACATACTAACGGATCGTTCTACGAAGGTACTTTGGAACAAAACAGCACTGTCAGATTTCTTGATAAAGACAATAACGGAATGTACAGCACGGTTTTGAAAAATGATCCTAATAAAGAGATGATTTTTCTGCATCTGGGAGAAATTGTCAATGGCGGAGAAGTGCAGATGGAATGGGAAAACGCTACGGAAACCTACCGACTCGAAGAAACAGATGACAGCACGATTTTGAGATGCGAAGTCAATACCAGCGAGGAATTCAAAGATTTTTTCGAGAAAAATTATCCGAAAGCTCTGCAGATCGTAAAGAGTCTCTCTGAAAATCAACTTTAAATAAACCAATACTATGGAAACACTTTCTTATGAAATCGTGATTAATGCATCAAAAGAAAAAATCTGGAGTGTACTTTTTGATGAAGCAACGTACAGCGAATGGACAAAATTTTTCAGTGAAGGATCGGTAATGAGATCCGACTGGGAAATCGGCGGTAAAACCTATTTTTTAAACGGCAGCGGAGAAGGAATGGTATCTACAATCGAGGATTTTGATAAACCGAATCTCATCACTTTTAAACATCTCGGAATGGTGGATAAAGACGGAAATGAAGATACAGAAAGTATGGAAGTGAAACAGTGGAGCGGCAGTTTTGAAAGATATTATTTAATAGATCTCGAAGGGAAGGTAAAACTTCACATTGAGGTTCAAATTGACAAGGCGCATCATGATTACATGAATGAGGCTTTTCCGAAAGGTTTGCAGGTAGTGAAAAATCTTTCGGAAGCAGAATAAGATATGAAAGCGAAATTTTTTTTCGCTTTTTTTATTTTAAAAATTCGTTTCAGTTTAAAGTAAAACTTATAGGAAGTTCGTCATCTTTGTATGGAGATTGCCGAAAAACTAATCATGCCGCAACACGAGAAGGAAAACATCATTTCGCAAACCGTAACTAATTACGGCGGAAAACTGATGTCTTTCATTCGCCCAAAGGTGAAAAACAGGGAAGATGCAGAAGATATTCTGCAGGATGTCTGGTTCCAATTCAGCAGCCTTACCAATCTTTCTGAAATTGTAAACGTCGGTGGCTGGCTGTACCGTGTTTCAGCCAATAAAATTATAGATAAATACCGCAAAAAGAAGACAGAAAATCTTGAGGATTTCGTTTACGAAGACGAAGACGGTAGTTTTTCAATTAAAGATATTCTGCTTCTCGATGAAAGTGCAAGTCCGGAATTAAAAATTTTTCAGGATGAAATCTGGAAAAAGCTTTACGCCGCGCTTGACGAATTGCCAGAAAAGCAGCGTTCTGCATACATCGAAAACGAACTTCATGATAAAACACTGCAGCAGATCGCCGATGAACAGGGCGAAAATATTAAAACCATTATCAGCAGGAAAAATTACGCAGTAAAGCATCTTCGCACGCGTCTCCGTCAACTGTACGATGATTTGAAAAATTAAATGATGAAAAATAATAAAGCAAAAAAACACTGGCTTTGGTTGATTTTATGTCCGCCACTCATTTTCCTGGGCGTTTCGCTGATCGTAAAACTGCTTTGGAACTGTATTTTACCGGAAGTATTAGGTGTAAAAAGTATAAATTTCTGGCAGGCAATGGGAATTTTGTTACTGAGTAAAATTCTTTTTGGAGGAATCAACGGTGGATTCGGACGAAAAATAAGAAACGCAAAAATGCAGCATTTCAGATCTCAGAGTGAAGGAATGACCGACGAGGAGAAAGAAAAATTCAGGGAAGTTTGGAAGGAGCGGTGCTCTTCAGGATTCTTCAGAAAATCATAATTGTTATTTAAAGGTAAATTATATTGTTGATGATCGGCGCGGGAAGCTTTGCTTCCCGCGCCGATTTGTTTCAGACAAAAAAGTGCAGATTTAGACGTGTTTTTGCTTCTAAAATATTTTGAAAATCTTAAATTTGTAAAGATTAATGAAAGATTACTACTACTTTCTCGGTGTGCAGCAAAATGCTTCGGATGAAGACATCAAAAAAGCGTACCGCAAACTTTCACTGAAATATCATCCTGATAAGAACGAAAACGATCAATTTTTTGAAGCCCGGTTTCGGGAAATTCAGGAAGCTTATGAACTCTTAAGTGACCGTGCGCAGCGGAAATCCTACGACCAGAATTTGGAAAGTTCGCATAGAAGTTTCAGATATAATATTCCGCCTGCGATAAAAAGTTTTTCAGCAAATAAAATTCATGCAAAAAAGGGTGAAGAAATTATTATAACATGGCAGACGATGAATGCCGATGTTGTGAAAGTGTTACCATTCGGACTTGAAAAGCCATATGGCGAAAGGATTTTTAAAATAACAGAATTTAAAGAAGGAAAGTTTCAGCTTTTGCTGCATGCGACTAATTCTCTGTTGCAGAAAACCGTTGTGCAGGGAATTACTATTTCTGAAGTTTTTGAAACTGATGGTGAGAAGTTTCGCGAAAAAGCAGAAGAATTATTTAAATCCCAGCCTAGTACGCCCATGAATCCATGGGGAAGGCCGAAGATTATGCGCATTCTTTTTGCCATTATTCTTCTGGCATTGGCAGTTTACTTTTCAGTCAAAAGTTTTTAAAAAAAACTTTAAAAACTTACGCAAGCTTTTTATTGCCCGGACATTTCTTACAGCGTTTTCCTTTTTTAAACTTTTTGCAGCACGATTTCTTCTCACAGAAAATCTCAGTCTTCGCATTGTCAAAAACCGGAGTAAGTGGCGGAACTTTGAAGGGAATAATAGCATTCATACTGCAAATATATTAATTTAGAATAAATATAATTAAAACTTCGGTAAAATTATTTTCATGATGATTGTCAGGTGCTTAAACGTTTTCGAGATTTAACGTTATTTATTTTGTTCATCATCTGTATAGTTAAAAGATGATTTTAAACACCTGTTCTTGGTTTGTGCATTCAGCTTTAAATCAGTATTTTTACCCATCTTTTTAGTTACAAAATCTACATAATAAAAATGAATACAGAACAGTTTGTAAGCCGTCACATTTCCCTGAATGAAGCTGATAAAAAGGCAATGCTGGAGAAGTTGGGCGTTTCAAGTATTGAAGAATTAATCTCTCAAACCATCCCGGCATCGATCCGTCTTGAGAAGGATCTTGACATTTCTGAACCTCTTTCAGAATACGAAATGCTGAACCATTCGCAGGAACTGGCGTCTAAGAATACAGACTACACAAGCTACATCGGTTTTGGATATCACAACACGCTTTTGCCGTCGGCAATCCAAAGAAATATTTTTGAAAACCCAAGTTGGTACACGGCTTATACACCGTATCAGGCAGAAATTGCACAGGGAAGGCTGGAAGCTTTGCTGAATTACCAGACGGTAGTTTGCGATTTGACAGGTTTTGCTTTGGCTAACGCCTCTTTATTGGATGAATCTACTGCAGCTGCAGAAGCAATGCATATGTTCTTCAACAACAGAACGAAAGATCAGAAAAAAGCGGGAGCCAATAAGTTCTTTATCTCAGATCTGGTTTTACCCCAAACGGTTTCTGTTTTAAAAACAAAAGCTGAAGGTCTTGAAATTGATGTGGTTGTAGGTGATCACAAATCTCACGTTTTTGATGCGTCTTATTATGGAGTTTTGCTTCAGTATCCGGGGAAAAATGGAATCGTTTTAGATTATACCGATGATATTTCAAACTATAAAAATTTAAACTTACAGGTTGTTGTGGCTTGTGATCCGATGGCTTTGGTGAAATTAAAATCTCCTGCCACGATGGGCGCTGACTGTGCTGTTGGAACTTCGCAGAGATTCGGTATTCCTTTGGGATACGGCGGTCCGCATGCTGCATTTTTTGCATGTAAAGAAGATTATAAAAGAGATATTCCCGGGAGAATCATCGGAGTTTCTCAGGATATGTACGGAAAGCGTGCATTGAGAATGGCTTTGCAGACAAGAGAGCAGCATATCAAGAGAGAAAGAGCAACTTCAAATATCTGTACAGCGCAGGTTTTACTTGCGGTTATGGCCGGAATGTATGCAGTTTATCACGGTCCGAAAGGCTTAAACTATATCGCAGATCAGATTCACTTTAAAGCCAATGCTTTGAAAGGCGGATTGAAAGCTTTAGGCTACAATGTTGTTGAGGAGCCAATTTTTGATACCGTGAAAATAAAAATGGCTGAAGATGAGAAATCTCGTCTAAACCATATGATGCTTGATCACAGATTAAACCTGAACTATTTCACGGAAGGTGTTGTGAGCATTGCGATCAACGAAAGTACAACGCTTGAGAAGCTGAATGTTTTAATGGCTTCATTTGCTCAGTTTAAAGACAAGCAGACTTTTAAATTAGAAATAAAAGAAGGATACAGCATTCCGCAGGAGAATTTGAGAACAGACGAAATTCTGACTGAAGAAGTATTCAACAAATACCATACAGAGACCGAACTGATGCGATACATCAAGCGTCTCGAAAGAAAAGATTTATCATTAACGCACTCCATGATTTCTCTGGGATCTTGTACGATGAAACTGAATGCTGCGACGCAGATGTTGCCGCTTTCATGGGCAGGATGGGGAAGTGTGCATCCATTTGTACCGGTAAATCAGGCAGCTGGTTATCAGGAGATGATTCACGAGCTTGAAAAAGATTTATCTGAAATTACCGGTTTTGCAGGAACTTCTCTACAGCCAAACTCTGGCGCTCAGGGAGAATATGCAGGTTTGATGGTGATCAGAGAATATCACATTTCCAGAGGTGAAGGTCACAGAAATGTTGTTTTGATTCCTCAGTCGGCACACGGAACCAATCCGGCTTCTGCTGCAATGGCGGGAATGAAAATCGTGGTTGTGAAAAATCTTGAAAGCGGAGAGATTGATTATGAAGATTTCAAAGCTAAAGCGGAAGCCAATTCTGCGAATTTATCTGCGGTAATGATTACTTATCCTTCAACGTACGGATTCTTTGATGCCAACATTAAAGAAATTACGCAGTTGGTTCACGATCACGGCGGACAGGTTTATATGGACGGTGCCAACATGAACGCTCAGGTTGGATATACAAGTCCGGGGAATATCGGGGCAGACGTGTGTCACCTGAATTTACACAAAACTTTCGCTATTCCTCACGGCGGTGGTGGTCCTGGTGTTGGTCCGATCTGTGTGGCGAAACACTTGGTTCCGTTTTTACCATCGAACGCGAATATCAAAGTGGGAACAAAAGATTCTATTGAGGGAATTTCTGCAGCGCCATACGGTTCTGGTCTGATCTTAAATATTTCTTACGCATATATTAAAATGCTGGGAACTTCAGGATTGAAAAAAGCTACTGAGCACGCAATTTTGAATGCTAATTATTTAAAAGAAATCTTAGCGGAACATTTCCCGATTTTATATTCAAATACAGAAGGCAGAGTAGCTCACGAGTGTATCGTAGATTTCCGTCAGTTTAAATCTTTAGGAATTGAAGTGGCTGATGTTGCAAAAAGACTGATGGATTACGGTTTCCACGCACCTACGGTTTCTTTCCCGGTTGCAGGAACATTGATGATTGAGCCTACAGAATCTGAAAGTAAATCTGAAATCGACCGTTTTGCCGAAGCTTTGATAGCCATCAAAGCAGAAATCGATGAGATTGCCAACGGTGACGCCGATCAAACGAACAATGTACTGAAAAACGCTCCTCATACTGAGCAATTGGTCATTTCTGATTCTTGGGACAAACCATACAGCAGAGAAAAAGCAGCTTATCCTCTACATTGGGTAAGAGATCACAAATTCTTTGCAACGGTTGCAAGAGTTGATGAAGCTTATGGAGACAGAAACTTGGTTTGTACCTGTGAGCCGATTGAAGCGTATATGTAAAATACTTTTCAGATATAAAAAAAAATCCCTTTCAGCAATGAAAGGGATTTTTTTATTGAAATTTTTAAGCTTCGGTTGCGGATAGTAGACACTCACCTTCAAATTCTGAGGCGATGATCTCGTCTTTGTTCATCCAGTATTCTGAGGTGATCAACGTGAATGTATTATTGCCTTCATCCTTTAATTGCCACAAAATATCTTCTGCCTGCTCAAATCTTGCTTCGGTGATCATCTTTTCTTCGAATAATCTCTTGATGATGTTGCTGTCGGAAAGTCCCCGGTTGAACGATTTCAAAACAATTTCTTTCGTTATTTCTCCGTCAAAATCTGCAGGTTTTTCCATTTCGAAAGTGACTTTTGTTGCTTTGCAGTTTAAAAATGTTCCGTTGTAGGCTTTGAAAAGAAGCTGATTTACAGCGAAGAGATCGCGGTGAAGTTCGATCTCCGGATATTCTTCGCAAACTTTATCAATCAGCATATCGTGGGAGATCTGAGAAATCTGCCCTTCATTTAAACTTTCAGATAATTTATACGTTAAAAGAATTTCTGCCGCTTCATTCGGTTCGAAATCTGTGATGGCCATAAAAAGCATTTCTTTCAGATTTTCGGGCTTGATGGTTTCGGCATCCGGGAAATTAAATAATTCGAGAAGCCTGGTGTAATCTTCGTTGCTCCAGTAATTTTCGATTTCTTCGATGGTGGTTGCACTTTTTAATGTGATGTGGAAGTTCATTTTTAAATATTTAATGTTTACTGCCCTGATGAAATACTTCTTCAAGACCGGTAATGCTACACAAAACAGAGACCAACGCAGGAAATCAATTTTCTAAATGATTTTAATCAGATTGCTTTTAGATATAAGACGACTTTTTCTTTGCTGAAAGGGATCTATTGTGGTTTAATTCTTTCCAATGTATTTGTATACAGTGTTTCGTTTCACATAGTTCACGATACATTTTTCTCCGCTGCGGTTCGAAAAACACTCGAACTGACGGCGGGTAGAATTTTAACAGTCTTTAATATAAATTCTTAAGCAAGATCACTACCCGCAGGAACAAGATTACTGTTCGCAGGAGCAAGATCACTACTTGCAGGGGCAAGATTACTACTTGCAGGAGCGAGATTACTGTTCGCAGGAGCGAGATTACTGTTTGCAGGAGCGAGATTACTTTTTGCAGGTGCAAGATTACTGTTCGCCGGAGCAAGATTACTGTTCGCAGGAGCAAGATCACTGTTTGCAGGAAGCAGATCACTATTTGCAGAAGTGAGATTACTACTCGCAGGAGCAAGATTATTGTATGCCGGAACGAGATGTCTATAAGATTGAGCATGCTTCTGTTTGCGGAGGAAAGCAACGGGTTTGCGGAAGCTTGTATCCTGAGTGCAGGCAGATGATTAGTGGATGTTCAGGCAAATTTTTTGTGAGCAGGTAAAAAAAAACGGCTGCGAGAAACAGCCGTACGGCTCACCTTTCGGTCGAACCTACAAATAACCATAAAAAAGCAGATTTATCTAATTTTTTTGAATTCGATCGACTGCACCTGTTCGTATTTCGGATTGCTGGCGCCGTAGATTGATTTTACGTATTTTTTGACGTCCTCGGCGGTTTCGACGACGCTGTCTTCGTTGGTGTAGAGGACTTCGTTGCGGTCGATGCGGGCATTGCTGAGATTGGTAATAGCGGTTTCGGCAGCCTGATTCTTGGCGGTAAGATCATCGATCAATGCGGAAACGGTGGCGGTTTTGAGTTCGTCTTCGTTGGGCGCATAGGTCGGTTCGTTCTCGATCACGGCGAGAAGGCCGCTGAGGTGCTCGATGATCTGGTCAAAAGATTTCTGGCTGCTGGAAATCGGGTCTGGTTCCGGCTCACCGGTTTTGGCGTCGGGAGATTTTTTGTCTGAAGAGCCGCTTTTGCCCTGAATCTTGCGGTTGAATCCTTTGGCGTCTTCGAGTTTTTCTTCGCTCGCATCGGTAGCTTCGAGGGCGTTGACAAGGCGTGTCGCAAGTTTTGGAACGACGGCAAAGGCTGCGCTGCGCTCATTTGTTCTGTCGTTTTCGGCCTGTTTCTTTGCCACGACATCATCCATTGCGGCGCTTGCCGCGGTTTTCAGCGCGTTGAGTGCGGGTAGCTTGAGCATTGTCTTGGAGGGATTGTACTCGGCGCCGTAGGATGTCACGAAATTGATTAATCTCTGGAAGTTGCCAACATTTTTGGCGTGTCCTGTTTCTGATGTTGAAGCCATAAGGGTAATTTATTTGTGTTGTTTATAAACAAATATAAAATTATTTGTGAATATGGCGAGGGGTGGAGAGGAATTTTTTTGAACGGTATTAAAGTGTTTATTTTTCTATGAATTTATTGAATTATATTTAACTGTATTTACACCTAAAGTGAGGAATTTGAAATTGAAAGATCATTCTATTCCAAATTAAATTTTCACTTTATAACCTTTATCTTTAATTTTTAATGGTAAATCTTGCAAAATTCTAGTACCTATTATAAAATTTTCTTTCATTTTTGCTTCAATTTCGGCTGCTTTTTTTCGCGATTTTGCTTTATGACTAACAGCATTTCTATCATTAGCAAAATCCTTACAGCGTACTAATATGGAAATATCTAATATATTTTCTTTAATAAGTTCGGAAATTAGGAGTGCTTGTGCAATATATTTTGGTGGTTTAAACCCAATGTAAACGAATGAGCCATCTTTTTTTGCTTGCACCGCAACATTATATAACATACTCTCTATTACTTGACCTATCTTTTGAAGCCCAACATCTGGATCACCTTTAAGCATGTAATGCTCATAAGCTTCACTTACGTATGGTTTAACAGTTTTTATATATTTGGTTAAATCAACTTGTGTTATATGTTGTGCTAGTGAAATTCCCTGATACTCTATATCACCAACTTTAGTTTCGTTAACACTCATATAACCTATTCCGAATTTTTTAGATTCTTTGATATCACTTGAATAATCTTTTCCTGACAGATCATTTTCTTTGGGATATGCAACAATAATTCTTATTGGAACTCCAGTTGATACAATATCAGCGAACTGCTGCTTTATAGAGACAGGAAATGGTCTTTCGGCAACTTCACAAACTATATATTGTGTTGGGGTTTTCCAGTGTAATGTTGGTCTTAAAGGAATATGAGGTTCAATTTCTTGTTCAACTAATCCATCAGTTAAACCATATCTATTTTTTATGATAAAGTTTGCGGACTCAGCAATCTTGTGTAAATGCGAAGGTAGTATTGAGAAATCCATATTATTCTTCGTCTAAAATTTTATTTATAGCATCTTTCAGATTTCTTAATGCACTCTTTACATCTTCATCATTGCGCTCATCATCTGATAAACGTTCGACGTAGTACAAAACATTACTAAAATTTGATATTAATTTTTTTTCATCATAAAGTACACTGACTGTTTCATTAAATACCTTATCAATACCAGTATTATTTAAAGTGAATATTTTAACTAGAGCTTTTTCTGCTTCATCAGATGGATATTCTACATTTTTCGGTGATGTTGCAAGCTTCGATATTTTTCTAAAATCTACGATATTTGATATAGTTCCATTTTTATATTTTGTTATAAGAGTATCTCTTATATCATCAAGATTTTCACCTATAACTGTAGGGATATTTCTTCTAACAGTTTTTAAGGCAGATTCCATTTCAATAAAAAAATCCTCAGTTAATTTTTGTTTTGATTTAGGCTTTTCAAGTTCCTCAAGGATTGTTTCTTTAAATCTCTCTGGTAATTCTATTAATAACCGACATCTTCTTATTGTACCTCGATTTAAACCAGTCTCCTCACTCAAATGCATTTCATTAGGCTCAAAACCTAACTTTTCCCGAAGTAGATCAATAACTCTAGTTATTTTGTTTGCTATCGTGAATAAATCCCATTGCTCTCTTAATGAGTGTATATTAAACATCATTAGCAAATTGTCTAAATCATTAGGTTTTGACTGAACAATTGCAGGTATTACCGATATGTTAAGTTTTTTACTAGTTCGCCACCTCCTTTCGCCATCAATTAAAACAAATCGATCGCCATTCTTATATACAGATATAGGAACTTGTACACCATATTTTTTAACAGAAATAAGGAGATTATCCATCTCCTCTTGTCTAAAAACAATTCTTGGATTTTCGGGATTTGGATCAATAAGATCTATACGTAATTGTTTAAGTTGAGCTGAGTTTTCCATAATTAACTAATACAATTTGTAACAATATATTCAGATATTTTCTTTCTGTTATTGAGATTGCTTGCAATAGTACTATGCCGTTCCATTTCATATTTTTTGCCAACATTTTTATATAGATTTCTAATACTATCGTGCATAGCGTTTGTAAGAATATAAAAAGCGCCCTTTTTATCAATCTCATTCACGAATTCTGCCAGTCTCAACTGGTCTTCCCAACTGAAAATTTTTTGGTTATATTCTATAAAGCCATTATTATTGTGTGCAACAGTATAAGGTGGATCTAAAAATACTAAATCTCTCTTTTCAATATTATTAATGCAACTTTCAAAGTCATGTGAACTTAGCCTTGCATTAGTTAGTGACTTACTTACAGCGGATATATTATTTTTACAGAAAATTTGTATTGATTCATTTTTTCCATAAGGAACATTAAATTTACCAAGAGAATTCACCCTATATATTCCATTATAACATGTCTTATTAAGATATATAAACCTTGCAGCCATTAAAAGATTATCTTCCGTCTGAAAATCTCTGATTTTATAATAACTTTCCTCATTATTTATTAAAGTTTCCAAAACTTGTAGTAGATCTCCATGGCAGTTTTTAATAATATTGTAAGCGTTTATCAGCTCAGCGTTTAGGTCGTTTAAAAAAATGTGATTTGATGGTTTAAGATAAAAGAAAACAGCTCCACCACCTAAAAAAACCTCATGGTAATTATTGTAACTTTTTGGTACAAAATCAATAAGTCGTTTAGTAAGCCATCTTTTACCTCCAGCCCAACGAAGAAATGGTTGAACTGTTTTCATATCTATCTCTTGCGTATCTATCATCTACTATTGTTATCCATTTTGAATTTAAAACTCTGATCATCTAAAATTATAATAATGTTTTCATTTTATAATTGATTAAAAGTAATTTATTTTATTGAAAAAAATCCATTTCAGATAAGATTTTCTTAATGCCTTATCAGACATATAATAAATTTACAGATACTTAACTTAAATATTTGATATCTAATTGTTAGTTATACTAAATAAAATCCTAAAAACCACAAGTTATGCGGAAGGATTTGAGAAACTAAATCCTATCCACCGTTTCATTAATCGCTTTCTCTTTGTAGCCGGAGTTGGAGACTTTGCCGAAGTTGTATTTTACGCCGATGGAGAAAACGGGCGTGTTGCCGTAGAAGCTGCCTTTGGTGATGATTTTACCGTAGCTTAACTTCTGAATGAAGATGTTCTGTCTGAAAATATCGTTGTACCGCACCGTAAAATCGAAACCGGAAACCGATTTGGTAAGACCGACATTCACGATGATCATCTGATTGTATTCGTACAAACCCTGCACGCGGCGCGTCACCCACGAGCCGTCTAAAAGTGCGGTAAAACCTTTGCCGAGTTTCAGGGTGTTGTTGGAATATACATAGAGGTATGGCGTGGAAGGACTGACTACTGCGAGACGGTCTTCGGTTCTGGAATAATTAACTGAAATACTGTTTTGGGAAGTCAGGAATTTGTATTCGAAAGGAACATCGAGCCCAATGCTGGCGCCGATCTCGCGGTCGAAATTTTTGACGGTGAATACGGAGATGTTTTTGGTCTCATCATAGAAAAGTCCGAAACCGGTTGGGTTTTTACTTTCGTAAACGGAAGCATTCAGTGCCCATTTTTTAAGATTTGCATTGGCAGAAACGGTGGTTGTGTAGGTGGGAAGAAGATTGGGATTTCCCTGATATTCTACATACGGACTGCCGTACAGACCGCCAGAAGCAAGATCGCCATAGCCAGGTCTGGAAATATTGCGGTTGAAATTTAATGAATATTCGTAATCTTTGTTCTGTCTGAAAGAGAGCTTGGCGCTCGGAAACCAGTCGGTGAAGTGACGGTCGATATTGGTCAGGTTTAAAATCCGGTTTATACCTTTGGCTGAAGTGGTTTCCATGCGGAGTCCACCTTTAAAGCTGAACTTTTCTTTCTCACCCGAAAATTCTGCGTAAGAAGCAATGTTTTCTTCGCTGAAGATGTACTTGAAATATTCGGAAGGCGTGAGGCTTTTGTAATCGGTGAGATTATTGGTGAGTACATCAGCTTTCGTAAAGCTCGCCCCAAAACCTAAAACGTAGTCTTTTTTAAACTTCTTTTCGACATCGATTCGACCTGAATAGGCGTTTGCACCGTATTTGTTTTTCCGGAACTGACTGAAAAGAAATCCCGCATTATCTACATTATTATAAAAGTCGTAACCGACATTCTGGCTTTCGCGTGTGAACTGCAAGCCGGCAAAAAGAGTAGCGTTGAGCGACTTCAGCTTCCTGTTGTAGTTGAATACCGAATTGACAGTTGCACGCTGGCTGTCCTGATTATTGAGCGTGACAATCTGAGATTTTGCTCCGTTTGCTTCATAATTGGTGACGGTTGTATTGGTTCCTTTGTCGGGACGCAGATTGGCGTTAACGGCAAAAGTAAAATCGTCTGTATCGCTTAACTGATGGAAAATATTGGTTCCCAAAATAATCTGTGGACGGTCTGTGATGGATTTGATGATGTAATCTGACTTGATGTCTCGGCTGGGAACCAAATAATCGAAACCGTTGCTTTCCCAATGCTGAATCTGATTGTAAGCAGCATTCATTTTCCATTCGGTTTTATTTTTCTTCTGCTGGAAATTCGCTGAAAGGTTATTGCTGAACCGTTTGTTGAAGGTTGCCGTTTCGTTGAGGGTCAATTTATAGCCTTCCTTCTTGCTGCTTTTGAGAATGATTTTTAAAACAGCTTTTCCTTCCGCTTCATATTTTGCAGAAGGATTTCTGATGATTTCTACCGATTTTATGTCATCCACAGATATGGAAGTGAGCGTAGTGAAATCTACTCTCTGGTTATCGACGTACAGCAGCGGAACGCCTTTTCCGATCATCGAAAGACCCTCGCCGTTGGCATCGACATAGATAAATGGAAGTTTGGCAAGTAAATCTGCGGATGTAGCCACAGTGTTTAGCGGAGAACTGGCAATGTCGATCGTGATATTCCCATTCTGCACCTGAAACGGTTTTCTCTTCGCGGAAAGTCTGACTTCCTCAATGTCAGAAATTTTTTCACTGAGTGTAATGTTGAAAGTCCGGTCTTGTGAAAGTTCAAAAACATGTTCTTTCTGAATGAAATCTCCAGACTGAATCTGCAGAAAATACTGTTCAGGTTTAAGGTTTGAAAACTCGAAAACACCGTTCTGTAAGAGGGAAGTTTTGACAAGTTCGTTATTCGGAGTGTAGAGGTAAATTTCTGCAGAAGTGATTTTCTGATTCTGGCTGTCGGAAACCGTTCCGCTGATTTTAAATTCCTGAGCTACAGCGCTGAGAGAAAAAAAGAAAATAAAAATGCTGAGCGTTTTGGTAAACGCTGAAGTGGTAGTTTTGGTTTGAGACATAGTTTGGTTTGAGGTAAGACAACTGAGGGTGGCATTTTATTACTTGCTGTGGGGGAGTTTTTTAGTATAGTGGAAGTTTAAAAATGAAGAAATGTCTATTTCATTAATTTTTAAGCATCGAGATTTCTCTGAGAATATTTTCTTTTGCCTGTTTTTCATATTTAGAAAAAAACAGCCCGGTATGATAAATTTGCGGGAAATCAAGAAAATGATTTAAAACTTTTATCCTTCCTGGGTTTTAAGTTTAATCTGCTTTCTTTACTTCAATTTCTGATAAACCTTTTATGTACCTTCTGCCGGTTTTCAGATCAGCCGCTGAAAGAAAAATAATACGGTTGGGAATCTGATCTAGTGTTTTGCCCTGAATTTCAGTGATGATAAAATACTGATTTCCGGCTTCGGTATTGTAGATTTCATTCCAGGAGAAAACGGCTTTGTATCCGTCGGAAGCTTTTAAAACAAAATAAAATTCGTTGAGTTCGCGCGGTTTTTCGTAATCGTATTGAATTGCAGACAAAGCGTTTTTCAGCAAAACGCCTCTCATTCCTGAAAGTATGTCTTTGATCTCGCCAACGGGATTATAAATGACGAGGTCTTTTACACGTGTTTTCGGTAATTTATCCAAATCATCTATATTAAACGTGATGCTGTTTTTTACCGCTCCGAAAACTTTTATACTTTCTGTCGGTTTAATATTTTGCTGCGCATTCAAAACCGAAAATACCGTCAGCAGAGATACGTGCAGTATAAATTTTAATTTCATTATAAGTTATACTTTAGTTTTCAAAAATACATAGAAAGTCGTGAGAAAGGTATTTAACCTGTCGGTATTTTTTTCCTTTTGAAACTGTAAATGTGGTGGAAGACATTTTCGCTCAGAACCTATTAATCCTTGGATAAATGTATTTTTGTTCTGCGTAATGTCCGGCCTTTTAGCAGAAAAGTTCAAAAGAAATATTTCCTTTGAACTTTTGACTGATAATACATCGAAACTCTTTCAAAAATGCGGTTAAGCGGTGCATTATTATTTTTCGTGTAACTGCTTATTCAAGTTCTCAAGCTTGCCGATTAATTCATTCAGATTAGTTTCCTGTTTTTTTACAGTCTTTGGTCTGATGTAAAACCAGTTAAAACCAATCCAAGTCAACGTGATAACGTAGGCGAAATATGCCCAAAACACGGTCATTTTTAAGGTGTATTCGTACGTGTATAAACCGATTCCTGATGAGAGCAAAAGATAATAGATGCTCAGCATTTTTGTCTGAAGGTATTTCTGTTTTGTTTTAAGTGCTGCCAGACTTTTTAAATATCTACTGTTCGTCTGGGTTTCATCAATTTGTTTAAAATGCGATAACTGTTTATTGTAAGCGAAAAGATAAGTTGCCATTGCCAAAATAGTTAAAACAATTCCGATTTTGGTGGTAAGATGTTGCGGCTGATAAAAATACCATATACAAAAAATACCGGCAGCTGTGGCGATTAATAAAATATTGAAAACAATCAGTTTTTGAATGCTGGTTTTCTGATATTTTTTCAGTTTGCTCTTCAGCTCATCCATGTTTGACTGTGCCACTTTCTGTTGTTGCCAAATAGCAGCAAAATCTATGTTGCTACTGTCCATATTCTTTAAATTTTTTCGTTAATTTCTCTTTTATTCTGTGAATTTTCACTCTTACATTAGCTTCGGATATTCCCATAATATGGGCAATTTCGGCCTGTTTTATCTCTTCCAGTTCCAGTGAGATGATAAGCCGGTCAGTTTCCGGCAGTTCTGAGATAAATTTATAAAGCAGCTGAATCTGCGGTTCAATAGATTCCTGGTTTTCTTCTTTTAAATTTATCGGCAGCTCTGTTTTTATAATCTTCTTTTCTTTTTCAATCTGACGTAAGCAGTTGTTGGAAGCGATCCTGAAAATCCAGGTACCGATATTTGATTCGTTTCTAAAATTTGGTAGCTGCTGCCAGATGATGATGAAGGTTTCCTGTGCGATATCCTTTGCCCAGTCAAAGTCGTTTACATAGCCCATGCACAAACGAAATATCTTTTGCCAGTATAACTTATATACTTCGTCAAATGTCATTATTTCTTTGCTAAAAAATTATTCAACTGTGAAAAAAACCATTCTTTATCATCATACATTATAAAATGGAGACCTTTGTCTGCATATTGCAGTTCGCCGCCTTTCAAATTTTTGTACTGATCTTCGACTGCAGGCTTAAAATTTTTAAAATAAGATTCCAGCAGTATTAAACTTGGACACTTTATATTTTTAATTTTCTCTCGCAGATCGGTGTTTGAGAAATCACAGTACATTTCTGCAAAAGTTTTTCTGTCAGATTTTACACTCCAGTTTACCACTGTTTCGAGCATTGCTGTGTTGGATAAAAGTCGTGGCATTGTATTTTTCTGCATCTCATAAAACTGCTTATCAGTCATCCCTATTAATTGCTTTACGATAGGCGAACAGTCGTTATTTTCCTTCGATTTAAAAGCAGGATCCGTCATTGCCAATAAACACGGAAGTGCATCAACCACAACTATTTTGGAAGGTAAATTCGGGTAATCTGAGGCAATTGCCAGTGCAAGACCGCCACCCATACTGTGACCGATAATAATTGGTTTTTCAATTTTATTATCCTGTATGTACTGCACAATAGCCTTTTCCCAACTTTCGAAAGTTGCATTTTCCTGCGGTTTTGCTCCGGCAAAGCCTGCCATCGTAAGTCTATAGCAAACGTAATCTTGCTCAAAATGACTTTTAGTTTCTTTCCAAACTTCACCCGAACAGGCAAATCCCGGAATAAAAATCACTGCCTGTTTACCATTTCCCGTTTTCTGAACCTCAAAAGGATACAATTTGTTTTGTCCGAAAACATTTACACACAAAGCAAATAATAATGTGAGCGTAATTGCGATTTTGTACTTTTTCATATTCTAAAATTTAAATTATTATTATTTAATTCGCCTTTTAGATACGGGACATTTCAAAATGTTACAGAATCAGCAAAATTTTTTGCGCACAATATAGCTATGATAATGAATCTAAGGATTATTACTAATTATTTTTAATCATCGCTTTCGCATGTCCTTTTTTCAAACCGTCCACAATCATTTCGGCAAATTTCTGTCCGGCTGAGGAGCGGTAAAATCTCGTGAGTTTTTCGATTTCGGATAGGGTAAAGAGAGTGCGGTAAATTCTCATTACCGCGTTATCGAGCCAAGTTTTGCCTTTTCCGATTGTGAAAAATGTCTCCATGTTTTTTGCCTTGTCGGCGGTAAGATTTCCTTTCGAATGATCTTCGGAAATTTTAAAAACAATTGCTTCGTTGTTGTTAAAACGACCTTTTGCCTGCCGCAGTTCAATGATTTCTGCAATCAGGCGGTCTTGCGGAACAGCTGAAGTATCCACTTTAAAATTTGCCACTTCTGCAGTGATTTTGTTGAAAATATCAGGATTTGTCTTTTGGCAGAAGAGCATATTTGAAATTAGATAGAAGAACGTTAGAAGGTCGAATTTCATTTGTTGTAAATTTTAGATTTCATTCAATAACATTGAATTTCTTCATCAAATATACTCAGAAAAGAAAGTCACCGTGCGTTCTTATTTAAAGTTAAGAAAAGAGAAGCCCCGCATTAAGCGAGGTTTTAATGTTTAAAATAATCTATTTTATTTTTTTCGGACAGCTTCAGCATTAATATCGTAAGTGATTGCTTTTCCTTTTGCCAGCTCGTCGACGAGCTTATCAAGATAGCGCACTTTTTGGGTCAGTGGATTTTCAATTTTTTCGATTCGGTATCCGCAGATCGTTCCTTTTATTAAATCAGCATTTGCATGAAGAGTTGCCTCGTCAAAAAATGTCTCAAAAGTCACTTTCCGGTCGATCATTTCCTGTAATTTCTCGGTGTTGAAACCCGTAAGCCATTCAATTACCTCATGAAGTTCAGAGATGCTCCGGCCTTTTTTCTCAATTTTATTTATGTAATGCAGATAAACTGAGGCAAAAGTCATTTTTGCTATTCGGTTATCATGATCAGCAGTTGTCTTCATATCAATCTTCTTTTAAACAGAAAAAAATAAAATCTTGTTCAGAAAAATGCTGAACATACATTTATTAAAGATAAGAATAAGCTGAGATTCTTCTTACCAGAAAATTTGAAAGATTGTGAAAGTTTAAAAAGAAGAGGTCAGGAAACGAAAAACTTTATTTCAAAAAAAGATTTCATTTTAGACATAAAAAAAAGCCGAAACGGCTGAGTGATTTTTCATGTCCGGCTCTTCCGCAATTTAAAGGCTGCGGAAGAGCATTACCGTATTAAATAAGCAGATTTGAAAATCTGCTAAAAGAATTTTAGTTGTTTTCTCTTTTTACCGTTGCGATATAAGATGATACTAAAACTGCACATGTTGCTACTCCTACTATTGCGATCATAATTTCTTTGATTTGTAATTAAACGTTATTTTTTTATCAATTCTGTAATGCAAATATATAGCGTTTAAACAACGGTCGCAATAGTAATTATATGATGTATATCAGGCTACACATACGTAAGAGTTGGATTTTTGTTTAAATATAGATTGTAAATTTTTGGTAATTTAGATCTCTAAGTTTAAATAATGAAACGGTAATTGCTTATATTTTATTGTATTTTTAATAATATTATGGAAGATCTTTAAATGTGATAAAAACAAAAAAATTAAAAAGCGTTGCATAATATGTAAAAGTGAACGGTTTGTAAACGAAAATTAAAGTTCAGAATCTTCGAATTATTGCTGGTGAAAGGGGCAAAAAAAACTGTTGCGTTTGGTTTTACCGGTAACTTTTTCAGTGATTTGGTGACCGCATTTCTTACATTTTTTCTGATGGTATACCTGAAAATTCTTTTTGAGTATTCCTTCTTTGCGCCATTTTTTGAAATCAAAACTGTACGACCGGACTGCTTCCAATAATTCATCAAGTTTTTTCGCGCTGATTTCTTCAATCTTTTTTTCGGGATGTATTTCAGCGCGAAACAATGCTTCATTTTTAATGATATTGCCAACGCCGGTAAAAATTTTCTGGTCGAGCAGTGCATCGCAGATCATTAACTGAGGTTCTTTTTTAAGTTTTTCTATCGCTTTTTCCGGATTCCAGTGGTCGCTCATAATGTCAGAATCCCAGGAAATATTTTTCAGAAAATCCTGCGAGTCATATTTTACAGTACATGTATAAAAGAACATTCCACCATCAGAAAAAGTGAGTCCGAGTCGCAAAGTGTCAATGTCAGTGCGTTTTTCCAAACTGTACGAACCAAACATCATCAGATGAATTTTAATGATAAAATCATCGAAAATCAGAAAAGTCTGTTTGCCGAAAGTCAGAATATCACGCAGAATTTGACCTTTTGCAGCATGTTCATCAGAAACCGCGCTTCCGGATTCTGTTTTTACTTTTTTACCGATAAACTGTACGATATCTTCCTTCATCAGGATAATGGTGGGACCTTCTGGCATGGCTTGATTTTTCAGGAAAAATTCAAATATTATTCCCCAACCTCTAAAAATTGATTTAATTTTGAAACATCATGAATTTAAACCAGATTTACAGCAGCCGACGTACCGGAAACAACCCGAATACACTGGCTTCGCGCACCGATTTCCAACGGGATTTTGACCGGATTATTTTTTCGTCAGCTTTCCGAAGGCTGCAGAATAAGACGCAGGTTTTCCCGCTTCCGGGCAGTGTTTTTGTGCATAACCGTCTGACGCATTCGCTTGAAGTTTCGTCTGTGGGAAGAAGTTTGGGAAGTATGATTGGTGAGTTTATTCATGATCACTTTAAAAATGAATTAACAGAAGATTCCAGAAGTTTTTACCTGCATAATCTTGGAAATGTGATCGCAGCAGGCTGCCTTTGTCATGATGTCGGAAATCCTGCTTTCGGTCATTCCGGTGAAGATGCGATTGCAAGTTATTTTGAAAGAAATGAAAATCATTTAAAATCAAAATTTCAAGAAAAGGAGTGGGCAGATCTCGTGAATTTTGAGGGAAACGCGAATGCCATCCGAGTTCTAACACATCAGCAGCAGGGAAAAGATTTTGGCGGTACGCAGCTCACTTTTTCTACACTTGCAAGCATTGCGAAATATCCTTGCGAAGCTGTTGCCAGAGATAAAAGTCAGCTTCACCGGAAGAAATTCGGGTTTTTTCAGAACGAAAAAAATACTTTTCTCGAGATTGCTGAATCAACACGTTTGATCTGTGAAAGCGAAGATCCTTATATTTTTAAACGCCATCCTTTTGTTTGGCTCGTGGAAGCGGCGGACGATATCTGCTACAATATCATAGATATGGAAGACGCGCACCGCTTGGGAATCGTTTCTACTGCCGACTGCCAGAATTTATTTTTTGAACTCGTTAAATCTGAAACTGATGATGTTGCCCGCGTCACCAGAAAACTCGATTCTATCGGTAACGACAATGAGCGGATTTCTTATCTGCGTGCCAAAGTAATTAATGCATTAATCAACAAATCGCTGCAGATTTATAAAGATAGTTTTGACCAGATTTTAAACGGAAAACAGGACAAAGCTCTGCTTGATATCTACCGTGAAGAAAATTCTTCTTTGAAGGATATCGAAAGCTTTTCCATCGAAAAAATTTATAATCACAAAGCCGTTGTAGAAATCGAAAATGCCGGTTATAATGTAATGTATGAATTGCTAGATCATTTTATTCCGTCGGTTTTAAAGTCGAAAGATGAAAGAAAATCTTACGATAAAATGGCGCTTAAACTTTTGCCGAAACAGTTCGTCTACGAAGAGGGAAGTGATTATCAGAAAACACTCGGTGTGATCGATTTTGTTTCCGGGATGACCGATAATTTTGCAACCGATCTTTACCGTAAAATTAAAGGAATCGACATTGGAATGACCATGTAAATCAGCTTAGGGGTTTTGTTTTTACTTCAAAATCTGTATCTTAACGACGTAACATAAAAATCTAAACGTATGTATATTTTAGGAGCTGTAGTATTTTTTGCCCTCATCACACTGTTCGCATCATTTTTTACCGTCAAGCAGGAATCTGCCGCGGTCGTTGAACGGCTGGGAAAGTTTTTGAAAGTAAGCCACGCCGGTCTGCATCTGAAAATTCCTTTTCTGGATCAGATTTCGAAGCGTCTCAATCTGCGAATTCAGCAGCTGGACGTCATTATCGATACCAAAACGCTGGATAATGTTTTTATTAAAATGAAAGTTTCGGTGCAGTATCAGGTGATCCGAGAGAATGTAAAAGATGCGTATTACCGTCTAGAAAATCCGGAAAATCAGATCACTTCGTATGTTTTCGACGTTGTAAGAGCCGAAGTTCCGAAAACCAAGCTTGATGATGTTTTTGTACGCAAAGATGACATCGCGATTGCAGTAAAAAGCGAGTTGCAGGAAGCGATGCAGAGCTACGGTTATGATATTATCAAAGCTTTGGTGACTGATATCGATCCTGATGAACAGGTAAAACATGCCATGAACAGAATCAATGCCGCCGAACGTGAAAAAACGGCTGCAGAATATGAATCTGAAGCACAGAGAATCAGAATTGTAGCGGTTGCGAAAGCTGAAGCGGAATCTAAAAAACTTCAGGGACAAGGTATTGCTGACCAGAGAAGAGAAATCGCGAAAGGTCTTGAGGAATCTGTAAAAATGTTGAATGCGGCAAATATCAACGCTCAGGAAGCTTCAGCTTTAATCGTTGTGACGCAGCATTATGATACATTAAATTCCGTTGGTGCGAATAACCGAAGCAATCTGGTTTTGTTGCCGAACTCGCCAACGGCAGCAAGTTCTATGCTGAATGATCTCGTAGTTTCTATGGCGGCGACGCAGAAAATGGATGAGCTACATACGGACACCCGACATCAGAAGCCAATTAATCTTGATAAAAATTCTTAATATAAATCAATCCTTTCACAAATTTCTGAGAGGATTTTTTATTTAGTAGAAAAATTTTAAATTTAATTTGAACTCACGAAAAAAGTCTCTGAATTTCAGAGACTTTTTTTTATTGAAAGAAATAAGTTTTACACTTGAATCATAATTATTTAGTTTGATTATTTTGATCTGTTCTGAGTTTGCTGTTTCTGTGACCGTAGCAGAAATAAATGATCAAGCCCACCGCAAACCAAAGCCCGAAATAATACCAGTTTTCGTGGCTCATTCCCGTTAAAAGGTATAAACATGAACTCAAACCTATTAAGGGAATCAGCGAGAAATTTTTAATAAAAGTGAATACACAAAGCACCAGATTGATGATGATGAAAAAGAAAATCGAAGCGCGGAATTCGCCTTCATTCGGATCTTTCCAATCCATTAAATTTTGGAAAAATGCCGGCTCAAAATAATAAAATCCAGCCAAAGCGCCAATGAAAATTACCGGAAAAAGAATTTTACCGTTAATATACGGAAGATGAAAACGGCCTTTTATTTTCTGTTTTGGCGGAAGCATCAAAACTCCGGCGCAAACCAAAACAAATGCGAAAATTGTCCCGATGCTGGTGAAATCCAAGATGAAAGATTTGTCGGTAAAAAGAATCGGAATTCCTACAACAATACCTGTCACAACCGTAGCAAATGAAGGTGTTTTATATTTTGGATGTACGGTCTGGAATTTTTTAGGCATCAGTCCGTCGCGACTCATCGCATACCAGATTCTCGGCTGTCCCATCTGGAAAACGAGTAAAACCGTGGTTATCGCGACAATTGCCACGAAGGAAACGGTAAGTTCCATCCACGCTACATTGGCGTTTGCTTTTTCAAAAATGAATGAAAGCGGATCACCGACACCGTCGAATTTTCTGTAATCGACCATTCCGGTCAAAACGAGTGTAAGACAGATGTAAATAATGGTACAAAGTACGAGCGAAATAATCATTCCTTTCGGAAGTGTTTTCTGCGGATCTTTTGTTTCTTCAGATAATACGCTTAACGCATCAAAACCAATATACGCGAAAAATACGCCCGAAACGGCACTCATAACGCCCGCAAAACCATTTGGCATAAATGATGGTGTGCCATTTACCGGACTTACAGGCGTCCAGTTTTCGGTATTAATATATGAGAATCCAACTAAAATAACGAGTATAATAACGGCAAGTTTTAGGATAACCAAAGCGTTATTAAAATTTTTACTTTCCTTTAAACCTACATAACAGAGCCAAGTAATCAAACCGTTGATAACCAAAGCAGGAATATCAACAATGAATTTTAAACTTCCGAGAAGTGGAGCAGACCGCCACGCATTAAGCAGTTCCTGATTTTCTGAACCACTGGTAAATGCTTTTTTTGCTTCGGTATAACTACAGGTGAGATAATCGGGAATATGCATGCCGAGTCTCTCAAGAAAACTCGTGAAATAGTCTGACCAAGAAAAAGCTACATAAATGTTTCCGAAAGAATACTCCATGATGAGCGCCCAGCCGATAATCCAGGCAATCAGTTCTCCGAAACTTGCGTAAGCATAGGTATAAGCAGAACCCGCGGTAGGAATTCTGCTGGCAAATTCTGCATAGCAAAGCGCTGTAAAACCACACGCAAAACCGCAGATTAAGTAAAGCAAAATCACACCCGGACCGCCGCGGAAAACTGCCTCGCCCAAACTGCTGAAACTGCCTGCGCCGATAATGGCCGCGATGCCGAAAAATACAATATCCCAAGTACCTAAAACCCGCAAAAGGCTGGTAGAAGTATCGGTTTCTGAGTAGATTTTTCTCCGGAAAAGTTGATTCATGTAGAAGTGTGTAAAATTTGAAGAAAACAAATGTAATTAATTCTGTTAAATATTTGGAATATAATCGCTGCAACGCTGCAAGAAAGTTAATAAAAGTTAAAAATTATCCACAAGCTAACAAACTTCGAAAAGGTTTGGCAAAACAATAAGTTTTCAATATTTTCGTGGATAATTTGTGGATAAAATGACCGCCAGAATTCCGCATTTTCAGATTTCTGCGGTTGCAATCTTATTAATTTGATCATTCAATGAAGTCAAAAAAAATACTTTTAGCCGCAGCAGTTTTCTATTTCGGAATCTCTGAGGCGCAACAATCACAATACTTTACCCAAAAAGAAAATTACCGTTTCGGTCTTGCTGAAAATCTATATCAGACCAAAGTTTACAACGCTTCTCAGTACGAGTATGCGCGGCAGTATTTTTATAACCAAAACCTTGAAAAGTCTAAAAAAGAGGCAGCGCAGTTTTTTGATCAGGTAATCGGTGTCATTCTTCAGAAAAATCATGCGGAAGAAGGTTTGACGGCTTTTATGAAAGAATATCCCAACTCGGCGTATTTTGCACAGGCCAATCTCCCGCTTGCGGATTATTATCTGGCTAAAAAAGATTTTAAAGAAGCATTAAAAACTTTAAAAAAGGTCAATCAGTACCAGCTGACGCACGAAGAAAATACGCAGTACATCCTGAAACTCGGTTATACGAAATTTATGATGGGCGATTCTAAAGGTGCCATTGACGCGCTGGAAGAAGCGTATAAAACTGCCGATGAATCGCAGAAAGGCGATATCGCGTATATGCTTGGTCACTTAAATTATTCTAAGAGACAGAATGATCAGGCGTTTCTCTATTTTGATTCAATAAAAGACAATCCGAAATTTTCTAAACTTGTGCGTCCGTACTATGTGCAGATGTATTACAATGACAAAGATTACGACAAGGCGATTTTTGAAGGAACGGCTTTATTGAATGAAGATCTTTCGGCTTCGTATAAAGCGGAAGTTCATAAAATTATCGGTGAATCGTACTTCATGAAAGATGACTATGCTTCGGCGTATCCGCATCTGAAAGATTATCTCGCCGTGCAGCAGAATCCCTCTGAAAATGATCTGTACGAAATGGGATTTGTTGCGGCGCAGCTCAAAAAATATGACGAGGCAGTTTCTTATTATAATCAGTTGCTGAACAGCAATTCGGCGCTCGCGCAAAATGCATATTATCAGCTTGGAAATGCATATCTCGCCGTAGAAAAAAAGCAGGAAGCACTTTCAGCATTTCGTTCTGCGTATCAGATGGATTATGATAAAAACGTGAAAAAACTCGCGCACGAGCAATATGCAAAGCTGAGTTACGATATCGGAAATCCTTTTGAAAATCCGACCAACGTTATTCAGGAATATATAAAAATCAATACCAACGATCCGAAAACAGCAGAAATGCGTTCGCTTTTGGTAAAATCGTATCTGTACTCCGGAGATTTTAAAGAAACGCTGAGCGCGATCGATAAACTTCCGAATTCTACTCCCGAAACCGATAAAGTAGATCAGGAGGTTTCCTATTTATTGGGAACGGAAGAATTTAATAAAGGAAATTTCGACGATGCAGAACGTTATTTTTTAAGAAGTTTAGAATTTAATATCAATAAAGAATTCCACAACCGCGCTTTGTACTGGCTCGGACAGGTGTATTATCAGAAAGGAAATTATCCTTCGGCGATTGTACGTTACGAAAAACTTTTAAACGAAACTTTCCCGGAGCAGCAGCAGTTGCCCTATGATTTGGGATATGCTTATTTTAAATCGAAGAAATTTGATCAGGCTGAAAAATATTTTACGGACTATCTGAAAAACCCGAAGTCTGAGTTTAAAAATGATGCTGAACTTCGTCTCGCAGATATTAATTATGCAAATAATGATCTTGATAAAGCGATTGCGATTTACGATCAGACAACCGATGCGACCGATTATACTTTGTACCAGAAAGCGTTGGCTTTAGGATTTAAAGATGATCAGGCAGCGAAAATCAGCAATCTGAAACAGCTTTTATCTAAATATCCAAACTCAGAATATGTCGACGATGCGCAGTACGAAATCGGCGTTGCATACTCAGTACAGGAAGATTTTAATAATTCCAATGACTATTTCGGGAAAGTAATTAAAACTTCGACCGATAAAGATTTGGTGGCGAATGCGTCGATCTATAGAGCGCAGAATTATTTTGATCAGAACCAAAGCGACAAAGCGCTGTCTGAACTTCGTACTCTTGGTGAACAGTACAAAAACACGGCTTACGCCCAGAAAATTGTGCAGGCAGCGAGACCGATTTTCACCAAAAACGGTGACGTTTCCGGTTACGAAACATTTGCACGAAATCTTGGGGTAAATATCGATGCAAAAGAAATTGATGAGATAAATCTTTCTACCGGAAAACAGTATTTCGCAAAGAAAGATTACAAAAATGCAATTTCCTTTTATGAAAAATATTTAACGCAAAACCCGACCGGTGACGGACTTTATCAGGCTAAATATGAGCTTGGCGAAAGTTACTATCAAAACAACAATCAGGCGAAGGCTTTGCTTGTTCTGCAGGAAGTTGCTGATGTCGCGAATGATTATCAGGATGATGCGCAGACACGTGTGGCCCAGATTTATCTCGCGCAGGGAAATACATCAGAAGCGAAACGTTATCTTGAAAGTATCAGAAATTCTTCAGACGTGAACGTGAAAAATTACGCGAATGTTGAATTAATGAAACTCTATGCTGACGAGAAAAACTTTGGCGAAGCGGAAAAACTTGCAAATGCAGTTATTGGAAACACTAAAAATTCAGCGGCGGTAATTGAGACCGCAAAAGTGATTAAAGCAAGAAGTCTGATGAACAGCGGAAAAGACAAAGACGCGCAGTCTGCGTATACTTCGCTTGAAAAATCTTCAAATACGGAAGTTGCCGCGGAAGCGCTTTACGCAAAAGCTTTCTATCAGAATAAAGGAAAAGCTTTTAAATCTTCAAATGAAACGATTTTCAAACTTGCCAACAATTATGCATCGGAAGATTACTGGGGCGCAAAAGCATTGGTTCTGATGGCGAAAAACTACATCGGCCTGAAAGATAATTATCAGGCAAGTTACACAGTCGATCAAATTATCGCCAATTATTCTGATTTCCCGGAAATTGTTGCCGAAGCGAAGGAAGTAAAAAAGACTATTAAAAAGTAAAATGTGTACTGATGTATGATCGTAAAACGTATTTGTGATTTTCAGAATACATTTTACAGGAGTACTTAAATACAATCAAAATGAACAAGAGAATTCAAATATTATCGATATTATTTTTGGGACTTTCGTCTGTGGCATTTTCGCAGATCCGCGAAGAGAAGCTTATTCTCACCAAAAAACGCGAACCCGAAGTAAAGAAAATTGAGAAGAAAAAAACGTCGGTGGAAGTGGTAAAAAACTATCCTCCGGAAGAGAAATCTGCGAATCCTGTACAATATAACATTACGGATGTGCCTGCGGTTTCAGATTTTAAGACATCCACGATTCAGGGACAGGATGTAGCTCCGACTTTTGATGCGGCTGCTCAGAATAATTATTTTCAGATCGGTATGGGCAATTACGGAAAATTTCTGGCTGACGGAAATATCTCCAAAACGCTCGACAATAAACTGGAAGTAGGTGCCGATGTGCATGTTTTGACAACCAACGGACTGAAAAAAGATTATGCCTGGGATTCTGATTCGCGTACGGCAAATCTTGGTGCCTTTCTTAACGCTTACGGCGAAAAAGGGAAGGTAAATGTGAACGCAGAATATGCGCTGGATGATTATAATTATTACGGAATTTATGCTTTAAATCCGTCTGCAGGAGTTGATTTAAGCCAAAAAGTGAATCAAATTCGGGTGAATGGTTATTATGATTTTTATTCAAATAATATTCTGAATGATGTTCGTGTAAAATCGAATTTTCTTTCTGACCGTTTTAATGCAAAAGAAAATCAGGTTTCTGCGTTGGCTAATTTGTCGAAACATGCAGTAAACATTACTGATGATATTAAATTGAATGCCGATCTCGGTCTCGGAATTGAAACGGTGCAGAGCGATTTTAAAATCATCGACAGAAATTCTTCGACGTATTTAAACTTCTCCCTGGCGCCAAAAGTGACCTTCATGAAAGGTGAAACCTATTTGATGCTTGGCTCTGGATTTTCATTTTTAAACTCGAGATTCTCAAATCTGTCAATGGCTGGTGAGGCGAAAAACAGCAAAACATTTTGGTTTCCACAGGCAGAATTTCAGTTGGCAGCATCGAAAGAATTTAAGTTTTATGGTGGTGTAGACGGCGGCTTGAAACTGAATACATACAGTGATCTGCTTCAGCAGAATCCGTTTTTGGTTTCAGACGAGATGTTGAGACCGACGGAAACTAAGTTTCATTTCTACGCCGGTTTGAGAGGTGATATCAGCGAAACTTTAAAATATGATTTCTCTGCAGGTTACGGGAAAATAAACAACATCATGTTTTTTAAAGCAAATACTTTATTCGACAGTGGTTTGGCTTTAGACCGTTTCGGATTTGATTATGCGAATACTTTTTCTGCAATCTATGACGATGGAAATGTGAGTGATATCAAAGGAAGTGTGCAGTATTTTCCTTTGGCGAATTTAGTTTTGGATGCGGAAGTACGTTTCCAAAAATATGAACTGAAGAATTTTGAAAATATTTATAACGTGCCGCTTGTTTCGGGAAGCATCGGTGCAAAATATACAATGTTGCAGAAAAAACTCTCGCTTGGTTTCAAAGGAATTTTTGCAAGTGACAGAACGACAAACTCTTACACTTTAGAAGGCGTTTCAAACCCAATGCTGATGTTTCAGTCGACAGAAAACACGAATGATAAAGTTGGCGGATATGCCGATTTAAATTTGTCTGCGGAGTATAAGTTTCACAAAAATTTCAGTATTTTCGCACTCGGAAATAATCTTCTGAGCTCAAAATACCAGACGTACAAAGGCTATAAAGTTCTTGGCGCGCAGATTTTGGGAGGAGTGAAGATTACATTTTAAAAAAAATGGAGCAATTTTTAATTACTAATTAATTTTTACTCTTTAAAATATTAATGGCTGCGTAGTTCAACTGGATAGAATATCAGATTTCGGCTCTGAGGGTTGGGGGTTCGAATCCCTTCGCGGTCACTTGGCGGGAAATGTCACTTTCATGAGTGATTTTCCCGCTTTTTTATTTTGTAAAATCTTGTCTATTGATAAGATGGAAGATATTGCCGAATTGATCGGAGGTATTTTAAAAGTTTTCGTCAAAAATCGGAAATTTATTGTTTTCTAGTGCCATCTTCTCCTTTAATATAGAGTTGAGAGAGATTTGATAATTTTTTTGGCACCTGATTACGTTTTGTTTTGATAGTGCTATTTAATGGGTAACTTTTGATTCTGCAGATCCATTTCTAATGCATCGAATTTTTTTTATGCTCTTTTTTACTCAACTGATAATCTTTGAGATCAAATCTGTCCTCTAGATATTTTTCTCTGGCACTATTTAGACGATTATTTTTGAAGAAATTTTCTTTTTTCTTCATGTCGAAACTTTGATGATTATTTTTTAAATTGATCAAAAATATTTCTTTAATTAATTGACCGAACGCAATATGATATTCAAATTTTTTAACTCTCTTGTAAATTCATCATTAACTATGTCAGCGCTGCATCTGTATCCACATTTAGATTGGCAATGATGATATGAGAAAGTAGTTTTTTAAGTTTATAAATTAGTAGAATTATATAAAATTCTTATAGACAAAAAGTAACTATTGTTTAATGAAGCTTTCATTGGTAACTATGAATAGCAGCAGTAGAATTTGAAAATTACCGACTGATCAATTGTGATTGTGGATAGAAGCTAGTTTAATGGATTTTGACGGAAATAAGATGATCTTGTATACTGACGGTAACTATAGGAAAAATCCACCGTGGCAAATCTAATAATGACCACAAAAATGATTTTAATGTCGCATATTTGACGTATGGATCAATTACTGAATAACTTTTAAAACTTTACAATAATGAAGCATCTTTTTTTACTTTTTTTGACTGTCTTTGCAGTAGCACAAGTTTCTGCACAGGATGACCCATGCCTGACAGATCCAAATAAAATTCATCGATGCTTGCTTTTTCCAGAACAAACACTTTTTCCTGAATGACCTCTGTAACCAGATGCGACACTTTGGAATACATTTCCATATCCCCTCTGATAATTCTTGCTTCAGGACATAATCGCAACC
>NZ_LMPJ01000013.1 GCF_001424585.1 Chryseobacterium sp. Leaf180
AGCAAATTCCTACGAAGGTTGTTGGCCCGACATTGGAAAGGGATAAACCRTTGGTTGAGGTTCCTTCYGTTAAAGTTACCGTTCCGTTTGCTGTAGATGTTGAAGTAACCGGATTGTATGTTGAGGCAGCAAGTCCGACAATGTACACTTCGGTTCCTGCCGGCAATGCTGTGCCGCTGATCCATCTGATGGTGGACTCCGTGCCGCCGGTTGTCTGCCAGCCTGCCGAGGAATACCCACGGTCTGTAAAACCGATGGCGGTTCCTGCCGATGTGGGTGTAAGTAACACAAAGGAAAATATATCTCCYGTGGTTCCGGACAGTGGCGAAGAATCATAAGAGGTGAAGATCAGATCGCCTGCTGCGAGCGAGGTCTGTGCGGATGCTGCCGCTCCCGTAAAGAGCAGTGCCGAAGCGACTGCCATCTGACCGGTGAGCCGTCTGGCTAAACTGAGTTTAGCCAGACCGATGGCGGTTCCTGCCGATGTGGGTGTAAGTAACACAAAGGAAAATATATCTCCYGTGGTTCCGGACAGTGGCGAAGAATCATAAGAGGTGAAGATCAGATCGCCTGCTGCGAGCGAGGTCTGTGCGGATGCTGCCGCTCCCGTAAAGAGCAGTGCCGAAGCGACTGCCATCTGACCGGTAAGCCGTCTGGCTAAACTGTAGAATTTTTTCATCTTGTCATTTTTATTTAAGTTATTTATTAAAGGGAAAGAAGTTTCTGTCAGAATAAACACACAATCAAATCCGGTTTGCATCCGGTTTTTTAAAGATTTATCTGAATGTAAATAATCACTGAAAAATCATCTCACTAAAAGATGATCCTCAGATCGGGCATAGCTTCGGGATTGTATGTTTATGAAAATGTGTTTTTTAAGCGTTAAGGGAATACTACAAATCTACACTTATTTTTAAATCAACGGTAAGTTATTTATAAATGGAATGCTGCCACAGTATTTTTCATACATCGCACCTGTTTTTCAATTACCGCAGAAGGGTGGAAATGCTGCTTTTTCTATGTACCAATATGACGAAGCGATCAATTCCTTAACATGGAATTATTTTAAAATAGAGACTTTAGAACGTTATGTTGAAAACTTCGCAACGACCGAGCTGCATTTGCTTATCTGCTGATCAATTATGGCTTTGGCGAGACCGCCGGAAGTAAAGAAAAAGTCCGCCGTAGAGAATCAATTAAGCTGATTTAATTTGCTTTGATCAATCTGTATAAATGATTTTGGAGGTTTTCATTTCTAATAAAGCAAGTTATTATATAGTGAAGAATTAAAAAGTCGCGGCAGGTGACGTGTTATTGTTCAGTTTTTTTTCAATCTGTGTCTTTTTACCTTTTGAGAAATCATAGCTTACACCGAGGACAAGCATCGATTTGTTATTCAGAATCCGTCGGTCCGAAGTGTAGTTGACAAGACTCTCCGGCAAACTTTTGTTGCGGTATTCTGCCGGCATACCAATCCAGTACATACCGGTGGTGAATGTCCATTCTTTGAGTTTGTAACCGACAAAAGCGTGGTTGGCGTTTTCATTTGTTCTCAGAAAAGCTCCGTCCAGTTTATATACCGGAATATTGAACTGATACTGTACCGAAAAAGATTTGTATTCGGAAGTCAGCGTGAATTCATTTTCTATATAATTATTTTTTATATGAGTTCCCGATTTGGTTCTCAGGTTTTCCGAAGTCGGGGTAAGCGCAGCTTTTATAACCAACAAGCTGTTGCCTAAAGGTTTATACGATCCTGAAACCTGAAGGCCATAGCGCTGAGAATTTCCTGCATTTTCATACGTCAGTGCGTATCCGCCAAGGGTATTATCGAGAATATAATATTGATTGAAAGCCCCGTCGGTATACGTGTAAAAAGCATTTGCATTAAAATCAAAATGTTTATTATTAAAAGAATAGATTAAATTATTACTCAATTGTTTTGCAGTTGTAAGATAGGGATTTCCGCGCTGAACAATATTTGGGGCGATCTGTGTCACATTACTGCTCAACGCTGCAGAACCGGGATTTATCGGTTTGTAGCTACCGGTAAACCGCAGGTTCTGATTGTTTTTTACTGCATAACTGAGGATCACTTTCGGACTGAAAACCCATTCGTTTTCGATATTTTCTGCACTTTTGTTGTGTATGTTCGTCATTCCTGCGCCAAGCCTGTACATCAGTTTATTGATCTTCCCGGAATATTCTGTATACAGATACTGCTCAAGATAATTGACGGTGTACTGAGAATAGCCTTCGAGATTAATCAGATCATTGGAAATTCCGGTGTTCGAAATACGGTAGCCGGAAGACAGCCTGCCTTTTTTAAAATTGTGGATATGCGCAATTTCCCCAACCATTCCCGTTTGCTTCGCCTGCAGATTCAGATCATTATTATAAACCAGTGCGCCTGAAGTAATGATCCGTTCCTGCGCCAGTTCAGAAGTATTCGTTTTGAATTGAGAGGCTACAAGATTTACAGTCAGCTCATCATTTTTACCGATATTTTTAGAATAATAAAGATCCACAGTTGGCTTTGCATATTCTGAATTTCCGTTTTTAAACAGGGTGTGATTCTCCGAAATATCATTAATTTTAAAAATACTGCTGCCTAAGCCTTTATAAAAGCTGGAAAATACATTCACATTTACTTTTGCCTGAAAGGCATAACGGTCAGCAACGGCATGGGTGTACCGCAGGCTGATATTCTGGAACGCGTATCCAAAATGATCTCTGCGCTGTTCCTCAGAACGGTAACGCGAACTGTCTAAACGGTAATCATAGGTGCTGCTGACCTGGCGGTTATCGTAATCCCTGTATTCTAAAGAATATTCCACTCCAAAATCGTTTTTCCCACGCGTGTAATTTCCGTAAGCCGAAGCGTTAACAAATCCTGTGGTGAAAGCGGCCGAAGTATCGCTTCCAAATACGTAGCCGGTTTCAGGATTTCTGGTTACCAGATTGACTACCTGATCAGCTCTCGTGGCCCATCTTGCCGGAGGAACGTCGAAATATTCAACACGCACCACTTCTGATGGCTGAACGCTTCTTACCTGCATATCTGTGGATTCAATTCCGTTAATTAAAAAAAGCGTGGTACCGCCTTTTGTGCTTCTGATGGTGTTGGAGACTGGGTCTAACTGTAATTCGGGAAGTGATTTGATTAAATCTTTGGCGTATCGGGCTTTTTCGATGGCTTCCTTATCAAATGTATATACCGATTTATCTGAGTACTGTTTCTTTTTCTGCGATTTTAAAATCACTTCTTCTATATCTTTTGTCTGTGTAGCAGAGTCGGTTTTTGATTGTTGGGAAAATATCAATGTGATGCATAGTACGCCCGCCAGTCCTAAAAATTTTTTCATAGATGTTTTGCTCTGTTTTTAAAACATTCCGGTGGTGATTTTCATTACCTGCCATTTTCAACATTCCTATAGACTGACAAGACAAAAATAGTTTATGATACAAAAAAGCCTCAAAATATCCGGAAAGCGACTTCCAATATTTTGAGGCAAATATTTCAGACAGTAAACTGTCAGGATAATGGCAGTTTTTAATCCATTCTTTTTTCCAATACTCTTCCCTGAGCATCAAAAGCCACTTTCCATTCCTGGGTACCGTTTTTCAGTTCGGTTCTGTACGTCACCTTTTTGCCTTCGGTAATTTTCTTTGCATCATCCACGCTGTAGCCGGCGAATGATTTGCTGATGGATGCCGAAACCGTTTTAGGAAGATTACTGTTTGCGATTTCCTCTTCATGTTTCATAAGTCTGCCGTCTTTTGAGAAATATGCGGTATGATCATCACCCAAAGCGCCGGTTTCAAAATCGACTTCATAAAGATTTCCCTTCATTTCCCATTCTGCATCAGATGCTTTGGGAAACATTTTCTGGAAGCTGCTGCGAACCGCTGCCGGAACATTGTCTGACTGAATATCCTGCGCAGAAAGCTGACTGAAAGACAGCGCTACAATGCTGCATGCTAAAACTAATTTTTTCATAATGTACTGTATGTTTGGTTTATTAATAATGCCGGAAGTTTTGGAGAATTAAGATCTATGAACTTTACAGAAGCCTCCTCTACAGATTCTATTCCCATAATATAACCTGTATCAGGTAACAAATACATAACCAAACTTACAGTACTGCAGTACCATTTTATTTCAACCGTTAAAACCTCCAGTGAAACCTGATGAGCAAGACTTAAGTAAACGGTTTCGGCTTTTAGCATATTTTTATCTTCTATTTTGTACCGAAAAATCAATTCAATTGTCCAAAATATATTATAAAAGCGGCAACAGTTTCTTCGCTACAAATTCTTCAAAAGTCGTAGGAGTTTTGGCTTCCGGTGTTCGCGGTGTTGCGTATGCACCATCGGGATCGCCCAAAGCGGCATAAAGTTCTGTCAATTCCTGCTGTTTGGTGCCTACTATTCCCCAAGAATTAAACATTTCTCTGAGATTTCCCGCTGACTGTTTTTCGTAGCGAATCGGTTTATTTAATGAAGCAGTTAAGCGCGCAGCGATTTCTTTCGGTGTGATATTTTCAGGTCCCATCAGATTCAGTTTCCATTTTCCCGCCCACGTCTCATCCAGTAAATACCGCGCAGCTGCGTCACCAATATCATCGGTGCTGATAAAAGGAATGTCGTGATCTTCACTATAAGGAAAGCTGAATTTCCCCTTGGTTTTTATTTCTTCCGCCTGGAGCAGAAAGTTTTCCATAAAATATCCAGGTCTCAAGGCTAATACACTGGCTTGAAGCTGATCAAAAGCGACTTCCATAGATGCGCAATAGCTTACCGTACCCAGATTCGGAGCTGTTGTCGCACCAAGAGACGAAATTAAAACCACCTTCTTAATTTTATTTTCTTTTACGGCAGCAACGCCAGCTTCAGTGACTTTCTGATACCATTCTTTAAGACTTTCGGTATTCGCAACGGGCGGAACCAGCAGAAATAAAGCATCAACATCTCTGGTTGCAGCGATCATCTGTTCCGGACTGCTGATATCAGCGACCACCGGAACTGAATTTTTTAATTTTAAACTTTTGAGCTTTTCCAGATTCTGTCCCAACAAAACAGCGGTTGTTTTGCCTGCCGTAATTTTTTCGGCGACTCTTTTACCGATATTTCCGGTCGCGGCGGCGATTGCTATTTTCTTCATAATTAATTGGTTATTGTGTTGTCGATGATATGATGAGCGTCTTCTTTATTCATTAATCTTTGGAGCACAGGAAGAACATTCCAAAACTCGCGGTACAGACTGAACTTTCCATTGGTCAACCGGAAATTGACAACGTATTCCTGCCGATATACCAAGCCGGTTTGGGGAACTGTGGTTTCTGCCTGAAACTCGCCCCAATACCAGTTTTCTTCCTGAAGAGCATACACCTTCAAATCATTAAAAACGATCTCCGGCATCTGCAATAGTATAGTATTGAGATGATTTTTATAATCCTCCATGTTGAGTTCGTGCTGAATTCCTAAAGATTTGGCGTAAGGATATTCTACGGTTGCATCGGGCGTAAACAGAGATAAAACATTTTCTGTATTCTGATTAAATGCAGCGAGCAGATTCTCCATGATTTGAACTCCTTCATTATTTTTCATTCGGTATTTATTTTATGTTCAGCAAAGCTAGATTCAATTGTATACATTTGCAAGTAGGCACCCGAAAGTGGTGTAGGCACTTAAAAGTTAGAAATGGAGAAAACATTAACAGAAGGCAAAAAAAAGAATTTAAATTATCTGAAATTGCAGGAAGCACTTCATTTAAAATCAAATTTAGATGAAAGCTGCATTTTAAATCAGTCTCTTTCTCTGATTGCCAATAAATGGACGCTGCTCGTTCTAATGGCACTGATGCAGGGTACCAAAAGAAACAGTGAACTGCAGCGCCAGATTAACGGCATTTCGCCGAAAATGCTGACCCAGACTTTAAAAACTTTGATCGGTTACGGAATGGTCACCCGAAAAGCCTATCCAGAAGTTCCGCCAAGAGTGGAGTATGATCTTACAGAATTTGGCAGGAGCACCGCCGATCCACTGATGGCTCTACTGAACTGGTCTGTAAGCTGGGAAGATCAACTGACAAAACTGTATGAGGAAAGTCTGTAATTATGGTTTCGGTGTATGTTTAAAATTTTTATTAATCTCTATTAATCTCAAAATATCACCGCTATGAAGAATTTCAACACAACTAAAATTTCTTTACATTGCAAAAAAAATTAATGAAAGTTCTGTTGTTTTTAATGTTCGGGGTTTTTGCTTTTGCTCAAAATTCTGCCAGAGATACATTGATGTTAAACGGTTCGCAGCCAGCCACCATTCTGAAAATTAATCAGCACAAAGTCACTGTCTTAAAAAAGTCACCATCCGAATCACCTTATACGTTGCAGAAAGACGGCTCTTTTGTTTTTAACGGAAATCCGAAAGTGACCATTTCGGTTAGTAAAAGCAAGAAGGGAAGTCCAAGACAGTATCTCGAGCATATTTTTCAGACAACCGAACTCGAAAATGGTGAGTCAAAATCGGTTGCGCCGCGTGAAGAATATCCGTTTTATACGAGGATGAGTAAAAAAGGAAATCTATTGATTTTTGACACGTTATACGCAATGAAAGATGAACTGTTAGCCGTACAATGCACCTTTTCAACTCAGTCACCAAAAGACGAATATAAGTTGAGCCAGGATATCAGTGATTTTCTGTGGAACAGCATTTTAATTTCCGAGAATTTTTATGCGAAGGAACTTAAGCAAGAGCCAGGTAAAAAGTAAAAAGAGCAGTAAGCAATAAGCAGTAAGCATTACATTACAGTCGATTCTGTTCGTCGGTTTTGTTTCCTGATTTTGCATCTTTTACTTTCTGGTTTCCGAAGTTGTAGCGTAAGGTGAAAACAAAATTCCGGGAGTCGCGGTAGTCTTTAAAAAACTGATTCTGATCGGCATAGCGCGTGGAAATCGTATTGCGGTCGGTGCGGAAAATGTCATTCAGTACCAGTGCCGCTTCAAGACGGTTGTTCAGCATTTTTTTATTAATAATCAGCGTGGTGCGCTGCGAAGCACTGATGTCAAAAGATCCCTGAATGGTTTTCGAATTGTACACATACGAAAGATTGAGATCCCATGTTTTCGCTTTGTCGAGGGTAATCTGCGTCGAAATATTGGTGTTGTAAAAGAATACTGAATTTCTGTACAGCATCTGATCGGTCCCGAAAAAGTAATTCTCCTGAAATTCGCCCATCCCGAAGAAATTGATCTTCCACGAAGGCAATAGCGTAAACACTTTTGATACGTTAATGCCCAGGTTTTTATTGTGGTCGATATTGGTGAAACGGTAGACGGTCTCGAAGGTTTCAGGATTCTGCAACGAGATTTCCATTGAAGGATCTTTGGTGTAGCTGGCATAGGTTTCAAAATTCCAGTTTTTTACGGTGCAGCTGAGGCTCAGGTTGTGAATAATGGCAGACTTCAGCGCTGCATCGCCCTGAAAATAAGAATAGAGATTATAGTAAGATTTTGATGGATTCAGGAAACTGTAATTCGGCCGTTCGATCCGCTTTCCGTAGGAAAAACCGAGCTGCTGACCGTCTTCAAAACTGTACATCAGAAAAAGCGTAGGAAAGAGTCCGGTGCGCAATGTTTTACTGCTTATTTCGGGATTGTCAGAACCTGAATTAATGGATGTCGTTTCAGATCGCAGACCTGCTTTGGTTTCCCATTTTTTCCATTTGTAAGAGGTAGAAATGTAGGCGGCGGCGATATTTTCAAGATAATTAAAACCGTTGCTTTTTGCCGGAACAGGCTGCAGATTGCCGGTAATTTCCTCAAAGAAACCAAGCGTATTTACGTTTTTTACGGTGCTGTATTTCAGTCCGCTTTCGATAATTAAATCCTTATTTGTGTAGCGGTAATCAGCCTGCGCAGAATAAAGCGAAATATCCTGAATATTCCGGCTGGCAAAGCGGTCGTGGTTCTGAGGCTGATTTTTAAAATTGAGCAGCGTTTTCACATCCTGATTTTCTCTGAAATGCCGGATGCTCGTATTTTGAGTAAAAGTAAGATTGCTGCGCTTCCATTTTTTATCGTACGCAGCAAATGCATTGATGCTGTTATTATATGTGAGACGTTCGTTAGAAGTCAGAAAACAGGATTCTACATTTTGGGTTTCGGTGTTGTAAATATTGGTGGGAACGCTGTACTGGCCGAAATTTTTGGGTGCGTTGCTGCCGTCAAAACCAAACTGTACCGATGACAGACTGTCGATTTCATACCGCCCGGAAAAAGTGTAGACGTGCTGCTCGCGCGAATTGGTTTTCCGAACCAAATCACTTTCCCAGCGTGTTTTCTGCTGATAAAAAGTCACGACATCAAAATTGTAGCGTACAAAATCACCCGCCGAAAAACTGTAATTAGACGTCAGCTGCCATTTTTTATTGTTATATGACTGTGCAAAACCGGCCAGTCCGCGCGCATAAGTCGCCTGTGTGTACCGTGAAGAAAGACGTGCTTTGTAGCCGGAAAGTACATTCTTTTTCATCCTGATATTGATCACCGCGCCGCCCTGAGCGTCATATTTTGCTGGCGGATTGGTGATTACTTCAACGGAAGAAACATTATTTCCTTCCGTATTTTCAAGCAGCTGTTTCAGCTGTTCGCCGGTCATCAGCGTTCTTTTGTCATTGATGGTCACGACGATTTGGGTGCTTCCGCGAACGCTGAGTTCGTCATTTTTAAGCAAAACACCGGGTGTGTTTTTCAGAATATCCCAGGCAGAAAGATTCTGCAGCGGTGTATTTTCGATGTTAAATTCGAGGCGGTCGATTTTCTTTTTTAAAACAGGTTTTGAAGCTTTTAAATTGACGGTTTCAATTGTCATTAAAGAATCTTTATGCAGAAAGATCTGTAAGGGTTCGGCATTTTCAGCGTCTGTAAAAAGCTCAAGATATTTTTCTTTGCTGATTTTTAAAGCTATCGGCCAGGAAGCAATGCTGTCTATTTTAAAATTTCCCTGGTCATCTGACTGCACTTTCTTTTTCAAAGAAATGATTTCGATTTCTGCTCCGGAAACTGCTTGCTGATTTTTATTCTTGACAGTTCCGTGTAAAGTCTGCTGCGCGCAAACCAGCGTTGGAACGCTGCTGATGATTACTGCAAGGAATATTGCGGGTCGAATTTTCATTTTCTTATTTTTCTTCAAAATTGAGTGTAAAGGCCAGTATGTTTTGTTAATGAAGGGTTAATGAGCGGTTAACGGTCTTTGCGCATCAAAAATCATTGTATTTTTGAATCACAGTTGGAATTAAACAGTTTCGCAAAGCTTTTACACTGACTGATTTTAAAAATTTCTGATGAAAGAAAATAGAAATTTTACCGTGACTGCATATTCTGTCAGCCTGCTTTTTCTGCTGGTTTTGCAGGGATATCTGCTGTACAATTCTTACCGGCTGGAAGAAAAAGATCTGAACCGCCAGGCAAAAATCATTGCCGAGAAAACGCATCTGATGATGGAAAATTCGGAGATTGCGGCGCGTGAAGATTTACTGGTGGCTGATTTCGAGCGTCTGCAAAACGGCGCGACCGTCGAGCGTGAACGACTCGTGCATCCCGAAAAATTTAATGTGCAGAAACTTAAGCACAGCGAGCAGCTTGAAAATATTCTAAAAAGGAATCTCGTCGATTCTCCGTTCCGGATTGCCATGAAAAACGAAATCTATTCCATTTACGATCAAAATACGCAGCGTGAACTTCTGCCCAAAGGATCGTCGATCGTTCTTTTTCAGAGCACGGAACCAATGAAAAATCCGCTGATCCTGCAGGAAGGTACGTGGTCTAGCCGCCACAGCAGGCACGACAGCGAACTGAATACCGACGAGCATAATTTCTACATGGTGCAGTCGAAATCGACCTACGAAGTGGTGAATCTGAATCTGCTCGTCCTGCGGAAAATTCTTCCGCTGATTGCGGTGAGTATGCTGATCATCGCGCTTCTGATTATTCTTTTCAGGAACAGTGTGCGAAATCTAAACCGTCAGCAGCAAAAAGTAAGGGAACTTCACACCACGATCGATTCGATTGCGCATGAGCTCAATACACCGATAACTACGCTGAAATTTTCGGTTGCGGCAAAGCCAAATGATCCTTCAAAACCGGTTTTGGAACGGCAGATTAAAAGACTGGAACAGATCGTATCTTCGATTCACGGTTCTTCTGCCGATGATATTTTACTGACAAAAGAAGATGCTGAATTTTACTTTGATGAACTTAAAAAGCGCTTTGATCATCTCCATTTTAAAATCAATCTCCATCTGAATCATCCGCAAAAACTCATGCTGCACGACTTTAAACTGATCATCGACAACCTCACCGATAACTCATCGAAATACGGTGCCCATCAGCTTTTAATCAATATTGAATCTGAAGAAAAAGCGCTGAAAATGGACGTTTCGGATGACGGCATCGGTATTCCCGCATCGGAAATGAAATCTGTTTTTGAACGCTATTACCGTGTTACACGTAAAACGCATCAACACGTCACCGGATTGGGGATGGGACTGTATCTGGTGCGAAAAACCGTCGAAAAATATCAGGGAAAAACAGAATTCATGCAGAAAGAAAGAGGCGTTCAACTCCATATTTTGATTCCGAATGAAGCATAAAATCTTACTGGCAGAAGATGATGCGGATCTCGGCCCGGTTTTGAAACAGTATCTGGAACTCTCCGATTTTGAAGTCGATCTGGTTCCACATCCGCAAAAAATTCTTGATCATCTGGAAACCGTCTCGCAATATCATCTGGTGATTCTTGATGTGATGATGCCTGAAGTTGACGGCTTTGAACTTTCGAAACAGATCCGTAAAAAAAGCCCTGTTCCTTTCCTGTTTTTAACTGCAAAAGGGCAGAGTATCGACCGGATTCTTGGTTTAAAACTCGGTGCAGAAGATTATATTACGAAACCCTGCGAACCTGAAGAATTGATTCTGCGCATCCATAATATTCTGAAAAGGCAACAACCGACCGAAACCGAATCTATTTCGATTGGTCTCTACCGATTCGTTCCGTCGCAATTGAGTTTAACATTTGAAAATGAGAATTTTACCTTAACAGAAAAAGAATCTGAGCTACTGCTTCTGCTTTCAAAAAACAATCATCAGATCGTCAACCGCAAAGAAATTCTCGAAACGCTTTGGGGAGAAAATGATTACTTTCTGGGCCGCAGTCTCGACGTTTTTATGACGAGGTTGAGAAAATATCTAAAGCATGATAACCGGATCAAATTTGAGTCGGTGCGGGGAATCGGTTTTCGGGTGGAAATCCCAAAGATTTAAGAAAATAACAGATTTTATCTTGTGTAGGCTTGTATTTTTGCGGGATTACTTCGGCCGCATGATCTCATACTCGGTAACGTCCATCTTTTTTTCATCTTTTTCCACTCTTTTCTGCAACTGTTCAACATTGCGCTGCATCTCGCTCTGTTCGCTTGCGGAATTTTTATTTTGCGCTTTGCACGATGTCAATAAAAATACTGAAGTGAGAAAGATGGAAAATTTATATTGATTAAGCATGATAACTTTATTAAAAGATTCTAACTGCATTTCAAAAGTATTGTAAAAAAGCGTAATCTAAAACTCCGAACATCAGAAAATGCTTTCAGATTTTAAGAATGGAATTCATTTATCATCAATTTTTTTCTGAAAACAGTTGTGCCTGCTGGTTTTAAATCAGCCGTTTAAAATTTAAGAATAAAATACTTTTAAATTATTCAACGGAAAGACTTTCTTGAGGTACCTCATTAATTTCAGTTCACAGACTTTTTCCTAATTTTGTCAGGTCAATGAATACTCCAGAAACTACATCAAAAAACCTTTTCAGTCAGGATTTAATTATCCAGGCATTAGCATCGTCACCATCGCCGACTGCCATTTATTCGGGGGAAGAAATGGTCATTCATTTTGCCAATGCCGGGATGCTGGCTTTATGGGGCAAAGATTCGTCAGTGATTGGCAAACCTTTGATAGAAGCGATACCGGAACTTGAAGGACAGCCATTTTTAGAATTGCTGCATGAAGTATGGCGTACCGGAGAAACGTATTCTGTACATGAAGCTCCGGCAAAACTCGTGAAACAGGGCGTAGAAACTCTTGATTATTTCGATTATGAATACCGCGCCCTGACCGACAATCAGAACAAAACCTGGTGCATCCTCAATACGGCACTCGAAGTGACTTCGCGCCGTGAATTTATACTTGAGATAAAAGAAAAAGAGGAGCGGGAAGATGAGCTGAAAGAGGAAATGGCCGCAACCCTCGAAGAATTAACGGCGAGTAATGAAGAACTCAGCGAAATTATCCATCAGCTCGATCAAAGCAGGGAATACATACGCGCGATTATCGAGCAGGCGCCGGTAGGAATTGCCATGCTGAAGGGACCTGAGCATATTATAGAAATCGCCAATCCGGCAATTCTTAAAATCTGGGGACATGCCGAAAAAGAAGTTATCGGACTGCCCAATGAAGTTGCACGGCCGGAACTGCGTGATCAGCCTGTTACAGAATGGCTGAAAGAAGTTTACCAAACGGGAACGCAAAAAACCAATACTGAACTTACCGTCCGGTTAAAACACAAAAACGGTTTAAGAGAAGCCATCGTAAACTCTGTTTATCAGCCTATTTTCTCTGACCGTGGTGATATTACCGGAATTCTGATGATTATTGAAGAAATCACAGAGCAGGTTCTTGCCAGAAGGAAAAACGAAAATGACCAGCAAATGCTTGCTCTGGCCATTGATGCTGGAGAACTCGCGACGTTTTATTATCAGCCGGAAACCAATCTCTTTTCCGGAAATAATCTTCTGAAAAGCTGGTTTGGACTGTCTTCAGAAGAACAGCTGGATTTGTCGGTTGCCCTGGAAGGGATTCTGCCGGAAGACAGAGATCGTGTAAGTACCGCTATCGCCAAGTCTCTTGAAAAAGATTCTGACGGTCATTATTTTATTGAATATAAAATTCAGAATAAATCAGACGGAAAGGTCAGACTTCTTCAGGCAAATGGAAGGATTTTTTATGATAATACGGGACATCCGCAGAGTTTAAACGGAACTTTACGCGATATTACCGAACAGAAAAAAGAACAGGAACGCAAGAATGATTTTATGGGGGTTGTAAGTCACGAACTTAAAACGCCGCTTACGTCCCTCAAAGCATATATTCAGTTGCTGCAACGTCTTCCGGAAGATAAAAGGCTTGCCAAACAGGAAGATTTGCTGGAAAAATGCCTGAAGCAGGCGGATTATATGAACAGTATGATTTCCGGGTTTCTGAATGTTTCGAGACTCGATTCCGGGCAGCTTCATATTGATAAAAAGCCTTTCGATCTTCAAACTCTATTTTCTGAAATTGAAGATGAAGTTTTGCTGTCGAATCCTGCGCATCAGTTTGTTTTCAAAGGATCGGGAAGCATTTTTATTAATGCAGACCGGGACAAAATATCTCAGGTTCTTCATAATCTCATTGGCAACGCTGTAAAATACTCACCTTTCGACACCTCAGTTACTGTTGAATATATTGCTTTAGATCATAACCAAATACAGATCAGCGTTCACGATAAAGGCATCGGTATCTCTGAAAAAGATCAGAAACTGATTTTCGACCGCTACTACCGCGTGCAGGACATCAGTGTAAAATCGATATCCGGTTTTGGGATCGGACTGTATCTGTGTAAAGAAATTATCGAACTTCACAAAGGATCGGTCAGCGTATTCAGTTCTAAAGATGATGGAACGGTGTTTTCTTTTATGCTGCCTATAGGATGACGAGATGAATTTATAGAAAACACGGGAAGGTTATAGATGCCGTTTTTACATTTCTGTTTAGTATTCTTAAAGAAAAGCCTTCCGATAAGATACCGATTGATCACAACGCTTAAGGATTAAAGTTATATAGCTTCAGAATAAAGATGTGTAAAGTGATATAAAACCTCATTTGTCTGTTGGAGCTATAAATTATAAATAATTTTCTTTAGAGCAGAAAAAATCTTTATTTTTTATCGAAATACCGGTCAGGATTCCCGAAATAAGACTGCCTGTAGATTTGATAAAAACATTTTATCACCTACCACATTGATGCTCTATCCATACACTATCTATGCTTTACCTATGCTTCATCCCTACCGATGCTATCCATTATTGGTATCTGAATGCGCTTAGATACGGTTTTTTTTCTCGTTTTAAACAATTATTCTGACAAATCCGCCGATAATTCCAGATTATTCTTTGATTAAAAAATTTTAATTAAACCTGCTTAAAAATACTGATTAAGCATAATTGCTTTCCTCTTTATTGCTGAAAATCTACTTGTTTAATCCCCAAAAATGTCAGTCAACCTCCAAATTTGACCGCTGATTTAAGTGAACAATCCACTTCCATTTTCGCGATAATTAAATAAGATATGAAGAAATTAAGAAATGTCAAAAGTTAATTTTTGATAAAATGAATACACAATAAAGAAAATAAGCATCTGGCTATCCTGTCGGATCTATCATTCCCGATTCTATTCTGAAGTGAAATATCAGTACAAAGCATTTGTTATTCTCCCATTTAAACTACATTGTATAATATACTATCATTACTTTAACGTATGTTTAACAATACATCGGTCTTTTCCAATCTAAAGCGGGCAATTAATAGACGTACATTTACCACCTTATACAACTGAATGATGATGGGGATATACGATATGTTTACGGAAGAGATTGCTATTGATCTGGGGACGGCCAATACCCTGATTATTCATAACAATAAAATAGTAATTGATGAGCCTTCAATTGTTGCTATTGACCGTATTACCGGAAAAGCTATTGCCGTAGGAACGCAGGCAAAACTGATGCAGGGAAAAACACATGAAGACATCAAGGTAATCAGACCTCTGAAAGATGGTGTTATTGCCGACTTCCATGCGTCAGAGCATATGATCAAAGAATTTATCAGGCGAATTAGTGAGATCAAAGGAAAATTCATCCGGCCGGCTCTCAGGATTGTTATCTGTATTCCTTCCGGAATTACGGAGGTTGAAAGAAGGGCGGTGCGTGATTCTGCACAAAAGGTAAATGCCAAAGAAGTCATTTTGATCTATGAGCCAATGGCTGCAGCCATCGGGGCAGGTATCGATGTAGAAAGTCCTGTAGGAAATATGATTGTCGATATCGGTGGCGGAACGACCGAGATTGCCGTCATTGCCCTTGGCGGAATTGTTGTTGACAGATCGCTGAAGATCGCCGGTGATGTTTTTACGCACGATATTTCCTATTTTATCAGATCGCAGCATAATCTTGATATTGGGGAACGGACTGCCGAAAGGATAAAACTGGAAGTAGGATCAGCTCTGGAAGAACTGGATTTTCCGCTGGAAGATATACCGGTTCAGGGCAAAGATCTCCTTACCGGTAAACCCAAGGAAATTATGATCAGTTATAAAGAGGTATTCAGAGCGCTTGATAAATCTATTATGAGGATTGAGGATGCCATCCTGGAAACGCTTTCCATTACGCCTCCAGAACTTGCCACGGATATTTATACAACAGGGATTTTTCTTGCGGGTGGCGGTGCACTGCTCAACGGTCTGGCAGAAAGAATTCATAAAAAAACAAGTCTGCCGGTTTTTGTCGCGGAAGATCCGCTTCGGGCAGTAGTCCGCGGAACCGGTATCGCGCTCAAAAATCTCAATAAATTCAGATTTTTAATGAAGTAATACTATTCGTGACAAGAAGGTGCTGGCGCTACGGCAGAGTGCCTGATACGGTAATGCACCAAAATCGTATAGATTGAGAGGAAATGAGTTTAACCTCAAAGGATTTGCGAGTGCCTTGTTTACTCCACTTTCTGGCTTAGATTAAAACCAAAAGGAAAAATCTCAACAGGTTTTGAAGAATAATTTTCCGCAGATTTTTCGCCGTTCAGATAATTTCTCAAACAGAAATTTCCGGAATAAAACGTATGCTTTTATAGCTGTTGGCTAAAACATTATGACCTTCTCCAGTCTTCAAACCGATGTTTTCCGCGATTTCTTTTAGATATAAAAATATGACGTGCCTTTTTGCTCTTAAGTGCAGATTTTACAATTTTATTTTATTGACAGGAATATGTTTTACCGTTGTTTTCGAACGCGATCAAACATTTAGTGCCTTCCAAAGTATAAGAATCAATTTCTTCCGTCCCATCACTACCGTCAATATAAATGGCTGATTTTCCCAAATTCTGTGCTTCCGTATTCCGCATTCATTAATCGTTGCTGCAAATATAACAACATGTTGTGAATATATTGGGTTCAATTTAAAAATCACTGAATGAGCCCAAAAAACACAATTTATGTAAAAAGAAAACATAATAATAACGCCTCAGTACTTTCTGTACCTTTAAATCTAACAGTTTTGATACAGTATAGTCTCTTTTCTGTAAAAGCATATTCTGTCCAGAGATCTTTCCGTGCTCTCAAAAAAATAAAAACAACCACTCCGAATACTGAGGGGTTTTCTTACTTTAGTGAAATGTTAAAATATTTTATCTTTTTATTTCTTGCAATTTGTTCCTGTAAACACGGGGAGATAACAGATGTGAATATATCGACAGGCGATAAGTTCTACAAAGAAGGTGAAGCGTTGCTTTTAAAGGATCAAGTGGATTCCTATAAAATGTTTCAGGAAGCAATTACCTACTACAAAAAAAGTCAGGATTCGTCTAATATTTCAAAAAGTTTAATCTATCAGTCGATCGCTCAAAAATATTCCGGGGATATAAACGGCGCTGAAATCACCTTGGTTGAAGCATTAAAAATGATGAAGGAAAATGATGAGAATTTATATTCTGTTTACGGAACTCTGGGGGATTTGAAATATGATCAGAAAGAATATTCCGAAGCTACAATCTGGTATGATAAAGCACTGAAGAGCGTTCAGGATGAAGGGGGTTACAGATATAATATTTTAAATAATATGGCAGCGGCAGCATTCCGGCAAAAAAAATATCATGTGGCTTTACAGATTTTGGAGAATCTCGATAAGCAGGAAATTGAAGATATCATATTGAAATACCGTATCAAGGAGAATATTGAATATGTAAGGTGGCTGAGTGACAATGATTATCCTGCAGAAGATCAGATTCTAAAACTTTTGCAGTTGAAGATAGAAAGTGATGATAGCTGGGGCATGAATGCAAGTTATGCACATTTGGCAGAGATTAATCAGGTCAAAAATCCCGAACAGTCTCTGTACTACGCGCGGCAAATGTTAGAAACAGCTCAAAAAAATAAAAGTCCGGACGACAGACTGGAGGCAATGTCGAAGATAATGCTTGTTGGTAATTCATCTCAGTTTAAAGATTTGTTTAAAGAATATGCAAAGCTCTCCGACAGCATTCAGAACAGCAGAAATAATTATAAAACTAAATTTGCTTACATAAAGTACAATACCAAAAAGAAAGAGTTTGAAAACCAGGAACTTCAGGCTGAAAATAAAATTGAAAGACTAAAGACTGTTATTGGAGTTGGCGTACTTTCAGGTATGCTGATTGCCGGTGTTTTTTGGTATAAAAGAAGGAAAAGGAGATTAGAACAGGAAAAGAAGCTTGAAGTTAAAAATACAGAATTAAAATATTCTAAAAACGTACACGACGTAGTGGCGAACGGGCTGTATCATCTGATGGTGGATATCGAAAACAATTCCGATTTAAGCAGAGGGAAAATTCTCAATGATCTGGAAAAAATGTATGAAGAATCGCGGGATATTTCTCATGAAAATCTTTCTGAATCTGATTTCTATGAACGTTTCGGAAGAATGATCAACTCTTATTCATCTGCTGAACAAAAAGTTATTCCTATAAAATATTCAGAAGAAGTATGGGAAGATATTCCTCAGAGTTTAAAATCGGAGCTGTTTTATGTGATCAGAGAAATCCTGATAAATATGAAAAAACACAGTGGTGCACAACTGGTGATTTTAAAATTTGAACGAGATAATCATTCTCTTCAGATAACCTATACAGATAATGGAAAAGGAATTGAAAATTTAGACACTCAAAAAGGATCGGGAATACGGAATACGGAAAACCGTATTGGAGCATTGAATGGAGAGATTATTTTTGAACAAAATCCAAATGGCGGATTGATTATTAAAATAACTGTTCCAACAGATACATACTATGTTTAAAAAAATCCTTATCGCAGAAGATCACGAAGTAAGAAATCTGGGCGTTCTAAAAGCACTTACAGAATTGCAGATTGAAAATTTCGAGTTTGTAAGTTATTGTGACGAAGCTTTACATAAATTATTAACAGCTGATGCAGAAGGGCAAGCGTATGACCTTCTTATTACAGATCTTTCATTTGATAAAGATCATTTCAGACAGGAATTAACATCCGGACAGGAGTTGATTCGTGAAGTTAGGAAGAGTCATCCAAAGCTGAAGATTATCGTTTTTTCAATTGAAAAAAAGCCAAAAGTTATTGATGACCTTTTTAAGAATTTATTGATTAACGGATTCGTAAGTAAGGGGAGAAATGATTCGAAGGAACTGCGAAACACCATCAAAAAAGTTTTTGAAGGTGAAACAGTAATTCCTCAGGAAATTTTAAATTCCATTCGAAATACGCCTTTTCATATCACTGAAAATGATGAATTACTTTTGAGTTTGCTTGCCAAAGGTTTCAGCCAAAGCGAAATCGAAAGTCATTTTAAACAGAACAAAATCAGTCCCAACAGTAAAAGTTCTATTGAAAAGAGGCTTAATGAGCTTCGTGATATTTTTAATGCAAAAAATAATATTGAACTCATCGTTATATGCAAAGATCTCGGAATACTATAATTTCAGTTAAATATTCTTTCCAAGACCTTTGACTTAATTGAAGGTTTTTTGTTTATCATTTCTGTACTGCTGCTTTTATGAAGGTGATACTTATGAATTATTTACCTGATAAAATAATACGATTATATTGATTATTTGATGTAAATTTTAAACTTCTAAAATGTCAATTTACAATCTGAAATCAAAGTTTAGAATCCGGATATTCTTCTTTCAGCTGCTTATCCAAAATGAAAGGAATAATGGGAAGTACGGAAGCAATCATATAGATCGCAATTCTTTTTAAAGTCCAGCGGTATTTGATCGCGGCGGCAATTAGTACGACTGCAAAAACGAGAAACAGCACACCATGAATCCAGCCGAAATATTTTACCGCATGCGGAAAACTGAAAAAGTATTTCAGTGGCATGGCGATTCCCAGGAGAATCAAATATGAGATTCCTTCTGTGACGGCGATTTTCCGGTAGAGGCTGATCATTTTTTAGCGATTTTAAAGAGAGGTTTTGTATTGGCAATGATATGGCTTTACGGCGAATAAGGCAAGAGCCATTCATTCTGAGTTTCTTTCAACAGGACATACCAGTATAACTGACTGATGCAATATTGTAAACTGCAGATGCAGAAATATAACCTCCAGATATTTCAGCATAAACTACAGACGAAAGAATATTAAATGCGGATGCAAGGTTTAAAAAAAAGCGCGCAGAAACTTCATCCACTAGTTATTTACAATATTAACCGTATTAACAAAAAAAACCACTTCGAAATGAAGTGGTTTTTCTATATAAAAAAATGTGATGAGTTAAGGCTTTGTCCAGAACGACCATTCGCTGCCGTTATATACTGCGAGTTGGTTCGTAGAAGTTACGTAAACCATCATTCCTGCACTCGGGTTGACGATCGCAGTGTGTGATGCGACTCTTGGCAGCACCATCGCTTTGTTGGTATCAGACAATACCAAAATTCCGGGCGTCGTGTCTGCGGATGCATTAGTTCCGATAACTGCTTTGGCAGAAGTGATTTCTGTATTGGCATCTGCAACGCCTACGGTGGAAGCAGGTGTTTTTGCACCCAAAGAGAGATCAAACCACGTTGTCGTATTGTTTCGGTATTTTATTTTCTTGTCTGAAGAATCAAAGATGATGGTTCCTGCAACAGGTGAAATTACCGAAGCAGCTGAAGTAGTGTATGGAAGTACCATGCCTCTTGTTCCGCCTGTAGCATCTCCCAATTCAAGGGAAACACTGCTATTTGCCGGTGAAAGCGTAGCGGCAGATTTGCCGATTGTAATTTGTGCGAATGACACTGATGAAATCAGAATGCCTGCCGCGATGATATATTTTTTCATTGTCTTTCTGCTTTTAGTTGTTAAAATCATCACAAGTCTGTTTCGTATAACAGCTCCAAGTGGTTCCGTCATAAATTTTCAGACAGTTTACGGTTGTATCATAAGCCATCATTCCGATTACCGGCGTCAGCGCATTAATCTGTACGGTTGTTAACCTGTTGACAACAAAACCTTTCGTCTTGGCATCAAGCGCTGTGTACGCTCCGTTTATTTTCGCCGGCCAGTTTCCGTTTTGTGATCCTGCACGGCCCAGAGCCGTAATTCCGTGGTTGGTAGAAAGGGTAGTTCCTGCAGTTGTTGCCGGTCTGAAACAACGTGTACAGTCTAAATCCTGAACTGCATTATTTCTTGAGTTTCCTATTCCCTGACCTACATCAGCAGAACCATCCGTCGCATCTACTGCTCCGGCAATTCCGTTGGTATTGTTAACTGCATTATTTAACAGTGAAGGTACACCCTTTGCAAGCGGTGTTGTGCTGACAACCTGTGCAGGGGTTCCTGCAGTAAAGCCGTCGCCCAATACTTTGATCTGACCTCTGTAAATGTAGTTTGGATCTGTGGTCGGTAAAGTCAGACGGTGAATCTGGCTCACTGATACTCTTTCAGATCCTTCAATAGCATCCGGACAACCATCTCCATCTGCATCTACTTCGTAATTATCAGGCAAATTATTTGAGTTTGAATCAACCACACAGTTGGTACTGTAAACCCCAAAGATAAAACCATGCTGATCTGCACCACCTACTAGATTCATTGTAAACGAACTTGTTGTTCTAGGTATGAAATAAAAGGTATAACCCTGAGTTGTTGTAAGAGGAGTACTTGTAGATACAACCGTTCCGGTCTGGCCCGGTGTAGTGCTTGGAACACCGTTCAACAAAGAATATGTGCCTGTACTGTACACATCAGCATTACCAATCACTTCAAGAGGAACACTAAAGGTGGTAGCAATCTGATCATTTGTCGGACCTCCCAATCCTGCAATACCGATGATATATTCATAATCATTACCTGGAGTCGATAATTGGGAAGCAGAGATTCCAAAATCAATCGTTAGATTTCTTGCAACACCTGGTGTCGTTCCGCCCGCAATAATATCGAGGTAAGTAGTAGGGAATGGTGCCGATGTCACGCCATTTGCTGTTATCGTGGTTGTAGGTACCGGCGGTGGCGTATAAAACTGCCAGCCGTTACCGCCACTGTTTTTTGTCACACGAACTCCTCCCAATGGTAATACTGCATTTACAGGAATCAGTGGGAAAACTGCCGTATTGGTTGTTCTGAGTAAATTCAAAGCAACTGCATCATTTACTGCTCCTGTCACAACGCTTGCGCTACAGCCTTCCGCCGTATCCGGTATACCGTCGTTGTCATCATCTAGATCGAGGATATTTGGAATTCCGTCGCCATCGGTATCACACTCCAAAATTGTAAGTACAATATTGTCAATTCCTACATCATTCCCGGAACCTCCACTTCCCTGAAGATTCACAATTTCAATATTAACCAGAGAGGAAAGTGGCGTGAAACTTAGCTGAATTCTTCTCCAAATGTCGTCATTGGCAACTCCATTATTTTGTGAAGTTGTTGTTGCGATCACTGTATTTGTTAGCGCATCCCTTACATTCAGCCTTAAACTTGGTACATCCGTCCCATTAAATAAACCTGCCATATCGATTCTAAACCGGTATTCAAGTCCAGGCGCAACACCAAGATTAGAAACTCTGTAGATCGCCTGATTAAGCGATGGTGCTGACGCCACATTTATTGCCAGATATCTTCCGTTGGTAGATCCGTCGGCCACATTTGTGTAGCCTGCATCCTTATTACCGTTAAGATCGGTTTGTATATAAGTAGCCGTTTGAGTTAATGACCTTGTAACCGTATAAAATCCGTCACCAGGATTAATTGGCTGATACTGATGTAACAGAACATTTGCATCCGTTGTGGTCGCAGTTCCTGTTCCGAAATCATTGCTGTAAATTGGCGTTCCTTCCACTTTCTGAAGGCAGGGTACTTGGGCAGAGGCAATTGTTCCCAGAAATAGGGCTGCTGCTGCGATTAAAGTTTTTATATTTATAAAATAGTTGTTCATTTTCGTAATACGATTATTTCATTAAAATTTTTTCACTTGTGTTCATTACAAAGTGTGCCGTCGTTACGGCTGTGATCTTTATGAAATAAATGCAGGCGGTGGCCTTACAGAAAATCCGGACGTAAGAAGATAATTGTGAAAGAATTGCGAAAAGTCGGGAAAGGCTTTTTCCTTATGAATTGCAAATACTATCGGATCATAAAAATTTCTTCTGATCTCAAAAGATGCGTAGGAACTGTTGTCATGAGAAACACAGTTTAGTTTTTTAAATGCATACAAAGCCGACCACGCAGCAGAATCTTTGACAGTCAGCTTATAAGCGAGGTTTACATCTTTTTTCGTCGCTACCTGTCTGGCTATTTTTATGCGGTTTTGAACTTCTCTTTTTTTGCGTGCCGCAGTTTTCAAAAGCTCTTTCTTGAGCGGTCCTGCACCAGCCGATTTTTTTGGCGTTTTTATAATGGTTGCAGAAGAACTGTTTTTACCGGCCTTTTTTTCTGTTACGGCATTTTCTAATATGATTTTCTGGGAAGACAGCTGCCTGTTAAAAGAATCATCGGTAGAAAAGATCTGCGCATTTCCCGTCAGCGTAACTACCGCAGGATTCTTAGAACCATCTGTAGGAATGTTTTGCGAATACTGAAAGGAAAATAAGAGAATGAAAATGAAATTCATAATAGATCCACAACTACCAAACTTTGGTAAAATTGATTTTTTCGGACCAGTTGTTTTCATTTGAGAGAGTAATTAAAGGCGCAAAAGTACCGCAAAGAATTTAAATCCAAAAACAACAATCGATTGAAAATATCCATCAATGCTATGGTTTGGGAGGATTTTATACGGTTTTAATCTAATCAGTGGGATGTTTTTTTTTAAGCGGTAGATTTGAGAATGTTAATAAGTGTAAAATCAAAAAGAGTATATCTTTATTATTTATAAATTGATAATCAGTTTTATTTATGATTAAATAATATTTAATTTATTTTAATATCAAAAAGAAGTTACCGTAAAGAAATTTTGTTAAACTCTAATTTGCTGTGACTTAAATCATAGATATAACAACAGTAAAATAGTTATCATGTTTCGTAATGTTAATATTGAAATGGAGTAAATATGGCAGAATGCTGTCTTTTCGCAGAAAAAAAAGTAAAAAGGATTTCTAACAAAGATTTAATCTATATGTGATGCAGGTCATATTTATAAATAATACACAATGATTATTTTTGATAATATAACAAATCACTATTGTATGATGATTGAAGAGGAATTTCTGCATTCAGCAGGCTGTCACAAGCGTTTTTTTCCTGCCGGCGAAGTGATTGAAAAGTTTGATCTGTGCAGATCAGCGTATTGGCAGATTGCAAAAGGTTATCTGAAACTTGAAGTTTCAAATAATTGAGGCGAAATCATAGCGTGCCAAACATTTGACAAAGGCTGTCATCTCGGTTTGTCGAGACTTTTTGAACAGAATCAGTTTCCATTGAAAATAACTGCTCAAGAGGATTGTGACATTCTGGTGCTGGATCTGAAACAGTTTTATCATTTAATAGAAAACCATTCCGAGTGCAGAATGAATTTCTGCAAAAATTTTATCGATAAAGTACGGCAGGATTTTTTGCGGAAAACAGATCAGGAAAAGTTTGGTTACAGTACCTATTTCGACTGCATCTGATTATTTTGCTGTGATAAAATCTTTATCCGGAATCGTAAACCAAAAACAGCTTCCCTTGCCTGGCGCGCTTTCTACGCCGATTTCTCCATTGTGCCGGCGGATAATTTCTGCCGAAATATACAGTCCGAGACCTAGACCGCTGTACGATTTGCCGCCGGGATCTGCTCGGTAATACCGGTCGAATAAAAACGGCTGAATATCTTCACTGATGCCATCGCCCTGATCGGTTACAGAAATCTTAAGGCTTTCGGGAAGTTTTTCCACATTTAAAATAATATCAGAAGCTTCCGGCGCATATTTTACGGCATTATTGACAAAATTGACAATCACCTGATCTATGCGGTGTTCGTCTGCAAAAGCTACTGCTTCTACATCTCCTTTAATAATCAGATTGTATTTTCCTTCTTCGCGGATGTGATTGCAGCTTGTATTGAGCATTTCAGAAACGTTGAAATGGTGTTTTTCAAGCTCCAGATGACCGTCGCTTACACGTTTGATATTTAATAAATCATTGATTAAAACCTCAAGCTTCTCCATACTTATAGAAGCGTTATCAATAATTTTCGGAATCATTTCGTGATTCTGTTTCAGTCTTTTCAGTAGCTGAATGCTTGTTTTTAAGCTTGTAACCGGTGTTTTCAGTTCGTGGCTGGCAATGTTTAAAAAATCATCTTTCTGGGTTTCGGCATTTTTCCGGTCGGTAATATCATGCGTTATTCCGATCATATTTTTTGGCTGATCATTCTCGTCGTATGTGGTCAAGCCGGATGCGCTGATCCAGTGTTTACTGTCATCGGGCCATAGGATCATGTATTCGGCCTGATAGAGTTTTTTGTTTTCAATGGAATCGATTACTTTATCATTAACCATCTGTTTGAACTCAGGAAGAATTTTGCTCATAAAATCCAGATAATCAAAGCGGTCTTTTTCCTTCAGGCCAAACGACCGTCTGCACTGCGCCGAAGATTCCATTTCCCCTGTCGGAATATGCAGACTGAAAGTACCCAGCTGGCCCGCATGAAGCGCGATTTCAAGCTGCTGGTTCAGATTTTCAAGGTCGTTTTTTCTGCTGATTTCGTCAGTAACATCGCTGGCAATTACGATGACAGAATTTACATTTCCGTTTTCATCTTTTAATGCTTCATAGATGACATCAAAGAATTTTTCTTCTTCGAGATGCTCTGTTTTGACATCTATTTTTACGTTTTTTTTGGTGAATGAATTTCCTGTGACAAAAATATTCCGGAAGAGCGAAAGATTTCCCTGATTGTTGTTTTGCCAGAGAATGTCAGAAAGCGATTTTCCAATAATGCTTTTCGTTTGTCCCCAAATATCCAATAACAGATCATTAGCGACTTCCACAACAAGATTTTCACCGGAAAAAATCCCAAAAGCGACGGGAGCCTTTGAGATAAATGAACGAAGTCGCGTTTCGCTTTTCTGAAGATCTTCATTTAAAGAAACCGTCAGATCAAACGATTTGCTCAACTCAAGATTTGCTTTTTTCAGCTCATCATTGGTGGTTTCCATGCTGTCATTTATCGTAGCGAGTTCTTCAATCGCTGCTTCCAGATCGAGTTGGGTTTCGTTTAAATTTTTATTGGATTCTACGAGTTTTTCAATGGTGAAGATAGAGGAGCGACGAAGTTCGATCTGTTCCATCGCAGTTTTTGCCAGACCCTGCAGAATTTTTCTTTCGGAATCACTAAAATGCCTTGGTTTTTTATCAATGATGCAGAGTGTACCGATCGTATAGCCTTCTTGCGTAATTAAAGGAGCACCGGCATAAAAACGCAGTCCGAAATCTCCAACCACATTGGGATTTGCCATAAGACAAGGTTCTTTCAAAGCATCTTCAAAAACCGTCACTTCATGATCGAGCACTGCAAGTGCGCAGAGACTTTTGCCGCGGTTTGCTTTTTTGGCATTTCCCATCCCGATGTTTGATTTGAAAATCACTTCTTCAGAATCTACCAGGGAAAGAAGTGCGACAGGAACCTGAAAAATTTGTGTGGCCAATCTTGCGATTCCGTCAAAATTTTCTTCCGAAGGTGAATCTAAAATACGGTAATAATGCAGCGCGCTCAATCTCTCAGCTTCATTTTCCGGGATGATGTTTTTGCCAAAAGTATTTTCGATCATTGTGTCTGTGTTACATTAAAGAGAGTTTTTGAATTTAAAAATTTAAAATGATAAGCCTTCAAAATCCCTTTAAATTTCTTCAGGTGCAATTTTTGTACAAAAGTACCTCATCACGCGAAATTTTTTTTCTATGAACTCACAAGAACCTCGAAAACCAAGCTATTTAAATTTTAAAAAAGATGATTATGCATGGAAGCCAGATGTTGATTACCGAAAACATCCTGAAAAATACCGCGTGGGAAGAGGAGAGCAGGGTGTACTGATCTGCGAACCTTACAAAAGTGAAATCGGAAAACACTGGCGCTTCAAAACAGAGGAAATTGCAAAGGAAAGTTCGGAAGCAATTTTTGCGATGTTTAAAAAATATGTTGAGGAAAAAGATTTTGTCGGTGCCGATATGTCGAGAAAATATCTGCAGATGGGATTTACGCGTGCGAGGCGCTATTTTAATTATAAAGGAGGAAAAAAATATGATCAGGAAAATGATTATCAGCAACTTGAGCGCGGTACCGGTGATCCTGAAAAAGCCAAAGCAGCAGCTATTTTTTTTAAAAAATGGAAGGAAGCCGAAGCACATGAAGAATACAGCGTGATGAAAAAAGAGTGGAAAAATACTTTAGGATAAGATCTGTGGCATAAGAATTGTTAAGAATTTTACCGACTATTAAAAATAATATAAGGGTACTTTATCAAAATATCTCCGGCAAAAGCTGGAGGTATTTTTTTTTTCAAATCATGTGATAAATAAAAAGCCCTCTCCGAAGAGAAGGCTAAAAACACAAATGATGAAAAAAAATTTGATTACGTTATGAACGTCTCAACAGTACAAATATACGCTGATAAATAAAGCTAAGTGTGTGCTTTGAATCATAGAAAATAAAATATATTACTTAATAGAGAATTTTTCGGTCTTTAATTCTTAAAAGTTTCTGGCGCTCCATTTTTTTGATGGTTCTTATCGTAGTTTCTACGCAAAGTCCGGTGAGCGATGCAAGCTGCTGGCGTGTGAAAGGTAATGTAAAAGAAAAAGGTTTCTCGTGGCCCTGTTCTTTTTTCAGCATCTGCAGAATTTCCTGTAATCTTTCTGATGCATTTCTGCATGAGATTTTACGCATGAGTATGGATTTGCTGTACATACTTCCGGAGATTTTTGAACTCATAAACCGGAACATCCCCGGAACTTCATCAAGCATTCGGAAAAAATTTTCTTTATTCAGTTTCAAAACTGAACATACCGTAAGCGCTTCCGCATTTACGGGATATTTCTGATCGACGAAAAGCATTCATTTTGCCAAAGGATCTCCCGCAGCGTAAATATTCTGGATAAACTCTTTGCCTTCATCATCATAATTATTCAATTTAATCTCGCCCCTGATGATTTGGTAATAATAATTTGCGGAGGTGTCTTCCTCAAAAATAAAATCACCGGGCTGGTAAAAGTTTTCGGTAGCGCCGTGTTTCCGGAGCAGTTGTTCTTGGATAAGCACAGTCGTTTTTTTTTGGTTCGGTTTAAAGGGCTTTAAGATAATTCACAAAACCGAATTATTTTAAAGTCTATTAAAGTTATGCAAATCAAATTATTAGTAAACATTACCTGGGTCATATCGTGAGTTATATCCAACAAAATAACATTTATTAACACATGTCTTTTTTCTAATGTGCGATGTGACCCGCATCATAAGAAGAAAGGGATGCAGTTCGGTATTTTTGAGTACACCTAAATATTTATTATGGAAAATACACCGAAAAAGAAGAACCGTCCCCACATTCTGGTTATCATTTTATTCTCACTTATTCCGCTCACCGTAATCACCTATTTTATTCTGCAGATCATCTTCCCAAATCTGTTTAATACCATGCCGACGGGCGAAGTGCAAGTTGTGCGGCCAGACCGATAAATAAAAAAAAGAGCAAAACATAAGTTTTGCTCTTTCTGTTTCTGCTACAAATGCAGAAAACGTTGCAATATCAACCTCATCAATTCAATTTATTTTTCAAAAATCAGCCGTCCGTCCTGCGGTTCAGAAAAACAGACAAACATACTTTCGTTCAGTCTTCTTATCGGAACCTGTACCACTTCATATTCTCCGGCCTCATTCTTCTTTTCAACGATCAGGTTGCTTCCCTGGCCGATTTCCTGTATTTTAAATTCTATGTGATAATCATCAAAATCACTTTTTACAAACTGCTCTTTTCTAAATTCTATTGTAGACATATTTCCGTTTTAATGACTGCCAGATTAAGTAATTGCTGATTATTCAGCCGCTTCAAGATTAATCTCAGAAACCGCGAGTTTGGTTAAAAGAACATCACAGTTTTTTTCTTCGGCCAGAGTTTCCTGAAGCAGTTTCATCGCTTCTTTCTCGCCCAGATGTTTGCAGTACGTCGCCATCGTGCCGTACGAAGCAATCTCATAATGTTCGACTTTTTGCGCTGCAGCAATGATTGCAGCATCAGGAACTGCTCCAGGCTCAGTTTCCTTCATGATTTCTTCGCCTTCTTTGATGAGACCTTCCATCGCTTCGCATTTTACTGCTTTTGCTTTCTCGCCCAAAGCTTCAAAAACAGATTCCAGACGTGTAATCTGTGTGTCGGTTTCGGTTTTGTGGTTGGCAATGGCTTCCTGAAGTTTTGGTGATGTGACATTTTTTTCCATCTTCACTAAAGCTTTCGAAAGATGGGTTTCTGCCCAGTATAAATCTTTGAGTCCGTCTATTAAAAATTCTCTCAAATTTTCTGCAGCATCAGACGATGCTTTTACGGTGCCTTTCGGTTCCGTTTTGTTTGTTTTGCTTTCCATTTTAATTTTTTTGGTTTGATTGTATTGCGATAGTATCAAAAATAAAGCCATTTAATTCAATTATATTTGTCTATTTGATCGATATGATTGAGATCATATTGGGTTTAAATTGGTTTTTTTGCATTTTAAAAAAATTAATATCTGTCTGTAAAAAAGTTCAGACTTTTTAAACCTAAAATCAAAGGTTATAAAGGTTGCATCCGCTTCATTTTGTACCTTCGTGGCTTACCATTAAAATCATTTTCATGCGGGAGGTAATCGGGATTGACATTGGAGGTTCACACATCACACTGGCAAAAGTTGATACAGACAAAAAAGTTCTGGATCACAGCCAGTATATCCGCCGAAACGTTGATTCTTTCGGAGCCAGAGAAGAAATTATTTCGGGCTGGGTTTCGGCGATGGAAGAGCTTATATTGGCGTCAGACAGAGATTCTGTGCTGCTGGGAATTGCGATGCCCGGACCGTTTGATTACCCGAATGGCGTTGCCAAAATGCTTCAGGGAAAATTTATCGAACTGTACGATTTCGATATTAAAACAGAACTCGCTTCAAGGCTTTCTCTTAAAAATTCTCAGATTCATTTCGTAAATGATGCTGCCGCGTTTCTCGAAGGCGAGGTTTTTTCCGGATGTGCTCAAAATAAAGATAAGGTTTTCGGAATCACGCTGGGCACCGGACTTGGAACCACATTTTACCAAAACGGCGAAGCAACCGATGAAGATCTCTGGGACACGCCTTTTCGCGAATCGATTTCTGAAGAATATCTGACGACACGCTGGTTTACCAAACGGTATCATGAACTGACAGGCAAACAGATATCCGGGACAAAAGATCTTTTTGAGGAACCGAAAAATATCCAGACGCAGATATTTGATGAATTCGGACAGTCTTTAGGAGAATTTATTGCAAAATATGTCGCTGCGTATCAACCAACTTTACTCATTCTCGGCGGAAATATCGCCAAAGCTTTTGCTGATTTTGAATCTTCGTTGAAAAAAGTTCTGGATGATAATCAGATCAAAATGCAGATTTGCCTTTCAGAAATTTTTGAGGACGCTGCCATTCTCGGCGCAGCAAGTTCTGCGATGAAAAAATCTATTTAAGCTAAAACCATTTAAACCAAAAAAATATGAATTCTGATAAACATAATATTTTCAAAAAAACTGCGGAGAAACTGGAAGAACAAGGATTTACTGTAGTAGAAAAAGATGATTCTAGGCCTTGGGGCGGCTTTTTTGTAATCGATGAAAAGCAGGCGCAACGTTTTGCTGATTTATATTTTCAGGGAATTGCTATCGATGACCTGAAAATCTCAGGAAAACTGAGCCCGAAAATTCTTTTGGTGGCGCCAAATGCGCGTTTGAGCTGGCAGTATCATCACCGACGCGCCGAAATCTGGCAGGTTGTCGACGGAACGGTAGGAATTGTGCGAAGTGAAAATGATGAGGAAGGGGAACTAAAACTGTATAAGCCAAACGATCAGGTTCGTCTTCTGCAGGGAGAGCGTCACCGTCTGATCGGATTGGAAAACTGGGGAACCGTAGCGGAAATCTGGCTGCACACCGACCCTGAAAATCCTTCCGATGAAGACGATATCGTGCGTGTGCAGGATGATTATTCAAGAAAATAATTTACAGTCTGCTTGAGAATGCGGGCCCTGCCAAAGAGTGAATGTAATCTTTTGCCAAGTTGTAGGTTCCATATTTTAAAGAAGAACAGAATGATTAGAATCATAAGAATAATCTGAGTCTTAAACTATCTTGTTAGATATTAATAAAGAAACATAATTCTTTATCACAAATATTGAAGCAGGAATTTTATGGATGAAAATATTTTAGGAACAGTCGCCGGAATTCTTACATCAATTGCCGCCATGCCGCAGCTGATCAAAGTTTTGAAGAGCAAAAATGTAGACGATTTATCCTGGCATATGATCGCGATCTTGGTTACCGGACTGTCACTTTGGGTTTGGTACGGAATGATCAAAAATGAGCTGCCGATTATCATATCAAACGGTTTTGCCGTGGCGGTGAATCTCTCGCTGCTGATCTGCTATTTTAAATTCCGGAATAATAAATAGCATTTTACCTGCATGATTCTTGAATTTCATAAATCAGGTTTTACGGTGTTTTTTTCTGCTAAAAAAGACGGCAGCAAAAAGTTTTTTTGTACTTTAGAGTACCCAAATCATTCTATATGAAATTAAAACAAGATCTTCTGCAGGATTCAGAAGTCTCTGCATCTGAGATTTTCCGAAACGATATTTTAACCGGATTGCGCAGCCAGCCAAAGAAATTATCTTCAAAATATTTTTACGATAAACACGGCGACCGCCTTTTTCAGGAAATCATGGCGATGCCCGAATATTATCTCACGCCGTGTGAGCTTGATATTTTCCAAAATAAAACTTCAGAAATCATCAGGCTGATCGCGCCGGAAAACGAACCATTTGATCTGATCGAGTTGGGCGCCGGCGACGCAATGAAATCTACTTTCCTTCTGGAAAAACTTTTAAAGGAAAACAAAGAATTCTCTTATATGCCGATTGATATTTCCGGGAATATACTTTCGGTCTTGCATGAAACTCTAAGTGAAAAACTGCCGCAGCTCGATATTCAGCTTCTGGAAGGCGATTATTTTGAAATGCTTAAAAAAGCAGAAGCCGTTTCGTCACGAAGAAAAGTGGTGCTTTTTCTGGGTGGAAACATCGGAAATATGGAGCCGCAGGAAGCGCTTGATTTCTGCAAAGCCATTTACGGTTCGCTGTCAAAAGGCGATATGCTTTTGGTTGGTTTTGATCTGAAAAAAAATCCGAGAATAATTCTTGATGCGTATAACGACGCTGCGGGAATTACCGCCTCATTCAATTTGAATCTTTTGAAAAGAATCAACCGTGAGCTGTACGCTGATTTTGATGTCAATCACTACGAGCATTATCAAACCTATAATCCGGTTGACGGCGCGTGCAGAAGTTATCTCGTAAGCCTGTATGAGCAGCAGATCATGATCGATGGCGAGGTAATTGATTTTGAAGAGAACGAACTGATTCATATGGAGATTTCGCAGAAATTCTCACACAAAGAAGTTTTGGAACTGGCAAAAAATTCAGGTTTTAAAGTTTTGGGCGAAATTTCAGACTCCAAAAACTGGTTTATCGATTCTGTCTGGAAAGTTTAATTTTAAATCAATCACACATGGAAATGCTTTCTCAAACCCAAAATAAAACGCTTCTCGATCAATATTTAAAGATCAGGCAACATTCGGTTTTCATCTGTGAACCTTTGGAAATTGAAGATTATGTGGTGCAACCGATTGTGGATGTGAGTCCGCCGAAATGGCATCTTGGCCACACGACCTGGTTTTTTGAAACCTTTATTCTGAGCCCAAATTTCCCGGATTATAAAGTTTTTGATGCGCAGTATAATTTCGTGTTCAACAGTTATTACGAAACAATTGGAGCGCGTGTAATCCGTACCGACCGAGGAAATCTGAGCAGGCCTTCTGTCGCCGATGTTTACCGTTACCGTGAATATGTGGATGAGCATATGAAGCTGTTTTTGCAGAGTCATTTTTTCACAAAGGAACTTGAAACTTTGCTTGAATTAGGTTTAAACCACGAACAGCAGCATCAGGAACTATTGCTGACTGATATCAAATATATTTTGGGTCACAATCCTTTGTTTCCGGTTTATAAAAAAAATCATTCTGAGCCGTTAAAGCCTATTTTATGTGCTGAAATGATTTCTATTCCTGAAGGCGTTTACGAGATCGGTTTTGAAGGCGAAGGTTTCTGTTTTGATAACGAATTGGGCCGACATAAAGTCTACCTGCAAAATTTTGAAATCAGCAATTCTTTGGTTACAAACGGCGAATATCTAGAATTTATGCGCGATGGCGGTTATTCAGATTTCCGACACTGGCACGCTGAAGGCTGGGATTGGGTAAAAACTTCACAGGCGAAATCTCCTTTGTACTGGCACGAAATCGAAGGTGACTGGATGCTGTATAATTTGTCCGGTCTGCAAAAAGTTGATCCTGACGAGGCGCTTTGCCATATAAGTTTTTTCGAAGCATCCGCATTTGCTTCGTGGAAAGGTTTGCGTCTTCCAACCGAAGCAGAATGGGAAATTGCAAGTGATCATTTTGACTGGGGAAGTCGCTGGGAATGGACCGGAAGTTCGTATTTGCCTTATCCCGGCTTTAAAAAAGAAGCGGGCGCTGTGGGAGAATATAACGGAAAGTTCATGGTGAATCAGACTGTTTTGCGTGGTGCGTCGGTTGCCACTCCGAAAGATCACAGCCGGAAAACGTACCGGAATTTCTTCCCGACCAACCTTCAGTGGCAATTTACCGGGCTTCGTCTCGCGAAGTAAATTTCAGCTAAAATGAGTTTTAGATAATGGATTTTAATTTTGATGAAGAGATAACCGAACGCAGCGAAGATTCACTTAAATGGAATTCCGCAGGCAAAAACGTTTTGCCGATGTGGGTTGCCGAAATGGATTTTCGGCTTCCGGAATTTTTGAAGGAGGAACTTATCAGAAAAATATCCGCCGGATCTTTCGGTTATTTTAAACTTTCTGAAGAATTTTTTAAAGCTGTCCAATTCTGGTTACAATCTCATCATCAGCTTGATGTAGAAAAAGATTTTATATTGCCCGTTCCGGGTGTGATGTCGGCGGTCTCTGCGATTATCAACACGTTTACAGAAAGTGGGGATCAGATTATTATTCAGCCACCTGTTTACAATCATTTCTTTAACACCATAAAAAATTCGGAACGTGAGATTGTAGAGAATGAGTTGATTTTAAATGGAAATCAATACGAAATTGATTTTAAAGATCTGGAGACAAAAGCATCAGATCCTAAAGCCAAAATTCTTCTCATCTGCAATCCACAAAATCCTATCGGGAAAGTCTGGCGTCGTGAAACTCTGGAAAAAATTGCAGCAATATGCGAGAAAAATGATGTGATGTTGATTTCCGATGAAATTCACGCGGATCTTTCATTTAAAAAATACACGCCTTTTTATTCTGTAGCAACAGATTTTAATATTGAATTTTTCACCGTTCATTCGCCGTGCAAGGCTTTTAATTTTCCGGGATTGCCGATCGGTTATGTTCTTTCAAATGACAATCTGCAATTTTCTGCAATAGAAAAAATGCTTGAATCGCGGGAAAATATTTCAGTAAATACTCTTTCTGTGACAGCACTTGTCGCTTCTTACAATCACGGAGAGAAATGGCTTGATAAAGTTAAAAATTACATCCACGCGAATTATTTATTTCTAAATAATTTCATTAAAAATCATCTGCCACAAATTGGAGTTTTGCCTTTAGAAGCTACTTATCTCGTCTGGCTCGACTGCCGGAAACTGAATTTAAATTCTGATGAAATCACAGAAAAGCTTTTAAAAAATCATCACTTACTGCTAAATTCAGGCTCGATGTACGGTAAATCGGGTGACGGTTTTCTTCGGATAAACATTGCCTGCACAAGAAAAAATTTAGAAACCGGACTTTCACAACTGCGCGAATTTGTTAATGATTTATCTTAACATTCACTTTAAATTTATGATAATCTGTAAATAATTATTTATGCACAGTCTAAATTGAATGGCTGTGGCAGATTTTAATGCATAAAGACGACTCCCTGTAATTTTACTTAAAATTTGGTCGAAAAATTGCATAAGACAATTTACTAATCTGCGATGTATAAAAACTAACAATATGGATATTTCTTTCTACGAATTCAGCAATCTTCCGGATGAAATTCAGTACAGTATCGTATTGGATAAAGGAAGAGTGATTACCGACAGCATTAATAACGGCTCCAGATACGTTTTGTATGAGCTTTCTACCTTTTCTGTTGAACTTATTTACAATCTAAACCGCGACAAGATTTCAGGTAAAAATATCTATCTGAACCGTGCTGCTTATGCTTTCTAAAGAACAAATATGATGTTCATAAACGGGCTGAAACAAGTCTTTTTATGAGAATCAGATGTAAACCGATGGGTAGGGAAAATTAAGTTTTATCTTTGCCCATCATTTTTTTTAATATCAATTGAATGCAATTTTATACTAAAATTTTTGCTGCGTGCGGCGTTTTTGTACTGATGTCTGCCGCAAACGCGCAAGAATTGCGAACCATCAGCGGTACCGTAAAAGATCAGAAAACGGGCGAACTGCTTTTGGGTGTTTCTGTAAAAATCGTTGAGCAACCTGCGATCAGCATTTCTGCAAACGAATACGGTTATTATTCTGTAACGCTTTCGTCGGGAGATTATACCGTAGCTGTTGATTATGCAGGATATCTTCCGTACCGGAAAAAGGTGTCGCTTCAGGATAATTTAAAATTAGATGTAATGCTTTCGCCTCAAAACGACCGGGTTGCTTCAATTGACGAAGTCGTTGTTTCTGGCGTACGTAAAGATAAAAATCTGAGTTCAGCACAGATGGGAACCGAAACTTTAAGTATAAAAAGCATTGAGAAACTTCCCGTTATTTTTGGTGAAAAAGACGTTTTGAAAACCATTCAGCTATTGCCGGGAGTGAAGAGTACCGGTGAAGGCAGCAGCGGTTTCAGCGTTCGTGGTGGTGCACCAGATCAGAATTTAATTTTGCTGGATGAAGCACCGGTTTATAATGCTTCGCATCTCCTAGGATTTTTCTCGACATTCAACAGTGATGCTTTAAAAGACGCGAGCATTATTAAAGGAAACAGTCCGGCGCAATATGGCGGGCGGCTTTCCTCGGTTTTGGATGTGCGGATGAAAGACGGCAACAATCAGGATTATAAAGTAAACGGCGGAATTGGTTTGATCAGCAGCCGACTGAGTGTAGAAGGGCCAGTGCAGAAAGAAAAATCTTCTTTCATCGTTTCCGGAAGACGTACCTACGCTGATGCTTTTCTGAAAGCGACTAAAGATCTTAAAGATTCTAAACTGTATTTTTACGATTTAAATCTGAAATCCAACTATCAGATCAACGAAAACAACCGACTGTATCTTTCGGGATATTTCGGGCGTGATGTACTCGGTTTGGGAAAAACTTTTGCAACCGACTGGGGAAATACAACCGCGACACTCCGCTGGAACAGCATTGTGAGCAGTACTTTATTTTCAAATACATCATTTATTTACAGTAACTACGATTATAACGTGAGTCTGAAAAGCAACGATAATGTTTTCGGGCTCGATTCTAAAATCCGCGACTGGAATTTCAAACAGGATTTCTCATGGTTTGCAGGAAACAATCATTCGGTGAAATTTGGCCTGCAGTCTATTTATCACAGCATTACACCTAGCACTGCTTCGGGTACAAGTCGGAGCACATATCCAAGAAACACAAGATATTCTCTGGAAAATGCGTTTTATATAAATGATGATTTTAAGGTTAATGAAAAACTGACTTTTAATTATGGTTTAAGACTTTCTGCGTTTACGGTTTTGGGAGGCGATACGTACAACATCTATGAAAACGGTCTGCTGACAGAAAGCCGTGCATTGGAAAAAGGTGATTTCGGTAAAACCTATTACAATCTGGAGCCGCGAATTACCGGAAACTACCGAATCGATGAAGTGAGTAGTGTGAAAGCGGGATATGCGAGAAACACGCAGAATCTGCATTTGCTCGGAAACAGCAGCGCAGGAAATCCGACCGATCAGTGGATTGCGAGTTCGTATACTGTAAAGCCGGAAATAGCCGATCAGATCAGCGCTGGATACAGCCGGAATTTTAATAATAATAATTACGAAATCAATACCGAAGTTTATTACAAATCGCTTCAAAACCAGATCGATTTTAAAAATGGAGCTGAAATCGTTTTTGATTCGGCAGCCGATATTGAAAGTCAGTTGCTTTTTGGTAAAGGACGTGCTTACGGTCTTGAAATTTTAGCCAAAAAGAAAAACGGAAAACTTACCGGCTGGATTTCTTACACGCTATCTAAAACCGAAAGAAAAATCGACGGCATCAACAATAATGAATGGTACAATGCGAGAATCGACCGAACGCATGATATTTCGGTGGTTGCGATGTATGATCTGAATATGAAATGGTCACTTTCAGGACTATTCGTGTACAGCACGGGGAATGCCGTGACATTCCCAACCGGAAAATATGAGTTGAACGGCCAGACGATATTCCAGTACAGCAGCCGAAATGCAGACAGAATGCCGGCGTATCACCGTCTGGATCTCAGTGCAACCTACGATCCGAAAAAAAATAAAAGGTACCAAAGTTCGTGGTCATTTGGTGTGTATAATGTATACGGCAGAGAAAATGCCTATGCGATTACGTTTGAAGACAATCCCGACAAACCTGGTACCACGCGTGCGTTACAGACCTCACTTTTCAGATTTGTACCGAATGTGACCTATAATTTTAAATTTTAAATATGAAAAAGTTTTTTTTCCTCTACATATTTTTCTTTTTGATCAACTCGTGTGAAAAGGAAATTGATCTCGATCTCGATGATATAAGCGGGGATCTTGTTATCGAAGGAAATCTTTCAGATCAAGCCGGTCCGCACACGGTAAAAATAACGCAGTCTGTTCCTTTCACGGCTCAAAATCAGTATCCGTTTGTCAGCGATGCAGTGGTTACCGTTTCTGATGATATCGGTCAGACGGAAACTTTGCAGTATGCAGGAAACGGAGAATACAAAACGGCAAACTTTACGACTTCCCCAGGGAAATTGTATACATTAAATATAAAAGCAAAGGGCAAAGAATATACGGCACAGAGCAGAATGCCACAGCCTGTAAGTTTCGACGGTCTCGATCAGGATTCTTTCTTCATCGGTGGAGAGCCCACGTATACGCTGCTTCCGCTGTTTACCGATCCGCAGGAATTTGGTAACCGGTATTTATTTAGTCTGACGATTAATAACAATCCGAAAAAAACGTTGCAGACATTTTCTGATAATTTTAATAACGGAATTCTTAATCAACGGCCATTAATTTTGCCGAATAATGACGCCAATCCAAATGATCAGAAAGTGAAAGTGGGTGATCTTATCCATGTGGAAATGCAATGCATCGACGCGTCGATTTTTACATTTTACAATGCACTTTTACAGATTTCCGGAAATGGCGGTCCCGGTGGTGGAATCACACCGACAAACCCGCCAAGCAATATTTCAAATGGTGCGCTGGGTTATTTTTCTGCACATACTTCAAGAAAGCAAAGCATTGTGATTCAGTGATTTATTTCATATACAGACGCATGCGCGTGTCGTATTCAGGTTTTTGCTTGAGCAGTTTTAAAATCTTTTCATCATCCGGATTATTGACGCGGTAAAATATAATTTTATCAGCAGAATATTTAAAGTACGGATGATTTTTAAGCCATTCTTCAGGCGCCGTTTTCAGAGAATGTCTTTCTACTTTAGAATTATCAAGAGGCGCGATTGCCAGAAGTTTCTGCACCAGATCTTTATCGATATTATAGGTGTCGAGAATCTGATTTTTATTCATAAATCCGCCCAGTTTTTTTCTGAAACCGATGATCGAACCGGCACTTCGCTCATCCAGACCAAATTCTATCAGCTGTTTAAATGTAATGGTATTTAAATCGGTTTTCGAAAAATCGGTTTGTGCATTTTTTATTTCCGGTTTCTTTTCCGCTACATTTTTATTCATGGTCGATTCATTCAGACGGATAAATGGTTTCAGCTCTTCAAACTTTTCCGGTGAAATCACGAAACAGCTTTTAATGTCATCTAAAGTTTTAAAACTTCCACGCAGATTTTTATCACGATAATTAACAATGACAGCCGCCTGCTTTTCAGAAAATCCCAGATTCATCCAGCCTTTCTGATCGAGCACATTTGGATCAAACGCTGATTGCACCGTTTTAGATTTTACAAAACTGCTTTCCTTACTGTATTTTTTGAAATCTTCAGGTGTTTTCTCTCTAAGCAAAACACTGGCTTCCATCTGTTGCCAGTCTTCGCTGCTGATAATGAAACATTCTCTGAGTTTTTCTTTGCTTACAAAACTACCGCCTAGATAATTTTTATATTTTAAAATTGCCGCTACCTGTTTTTCAGAATAACCCATTTTTTGCCAGTCGCTTTGTGAAAGCTTATCCGGATTAAATTTTCCCGGAATTCTCAGCTTACCTGATGATTCTGGATTATAATTCGCAAAACTGGTTTTTAACGTACTATTACTAAAAAGCATCAAAGGTTCGAGCTCACGGAATTTTTCATCGCTGATGACGTAGCATTTTTTGATCTGCTCTTTCGATGTAAATTCGCCACCGACTATTTCCTTATATTTTAAAATAGTCGATGACTGCTTTTCACTGAAACCCAGATTTTTCCAGCCTTCTGCGTCAAGACTGTTTGGATTAAATTCAGAAAGAGTAGGAGAATTTCCGCTTTCGGAAATGAATTTAACGGTAGAAAAATCATCGTTTTCTTTGCCTGCAATATTCTTGACAGCGAGAAGACACGCAAGCACAATTGCAAGACCTGCCATTCTTTGATAATAAATTTTTTTCATCGTTTTTAATTTTATTTAAAAGTATGAAAGAAATCTGTTATCCGTAAGAATAATACCCAAAAATTAAACTGTACGCTGTCTGTGCAGGTAAATAAAGGTGAATATGTTGAGTGTTAATGCTGCTTTTACGAAAATGTTGGTTTCAACAAAAAACGAAAAAAGTAATAAGCAGAATGAAATTATGATCATCGCTGCGAGCATTTTTTTCTTCATAATCTTATTCTTCAGGTTTGTCGGCGAGAGAATCTTTAAGTTTTAATAATTCAGCTTTTACAAACTCCAGCCTGTCGATCAACGTTACCGTTTCCGAAATTCTGCTGTTGGTGGTAAGTGCGATTTTGGCACCGTCGAGCGTGTAGCCTTTTTCCTTCACGAGATGATAAATAATCTGCAGATTTTTGATGTCTTCCGGCGTAAAATAACGGTTTCCCTTTTTGTTTTTTTTCGGTTTAATTACCGGAAATTCGCCTTCCCAATATCGGATGAGTGATGCATTCACGTCGAATGCTCTGGCCACTTCGCCAATCGAATAGTAGAGTTTATCGGGTAAATTGAGTTTCATAAAATTGCAGATTCAGGAATCTTCAAAGATAATTTTTTTTGTGCCTTAATGCAAGTCTGGCCGTCGGTTGTATCTTTGCGCATGATGAAATTTAAACCGTTGATGACCGCTGTTGGTTTGGTTTTGGTTGCCATACAGTGCAAAACCATCAATAGCCAGACTATGATATTTGAAAATGAAGAACCGAAGCTGGTTTCCGATCAGTTTAAATTTACGGAAGGTCCGTCGGCAGATTCTGAAGGCAATGTGTATTTTACCGATCAGCCGAATGATAAAATTTATGTTTGGGACTGGAAAACCAATGCTGTGACAGAATTTATGAATAAAACCGGCCGAGCCAACGGAACTTATTTTGATAAAGAAAACCGTTTGCTGACGTGCTCAGATGAGAAAGGTGAAATCTGGCGGATTTCAAAAGATCAGTCTGTGGAAGTTCTGATGCAGGGTTTTAAAGGAAAAAGATTGAATGGCCCGAATGACTTGTGGCTCGATCAGTTTGGCGGAATTTATTTTACTGATCCTTTGTACAGACGCGATTATTGGGTTGATTTTAAAGAAGAAATTCCGGAAAAAGATCTCTATTACCGTTTTAAAAATGGCGAAGTCATTAAAATTGAAACCTTCAAAGCGCCCAACGGTATTATCGGAAGCATTAAACAGAAAAAACTCTATGTTTCGGATATCGACGGCAAGAAAACCTATGTTTACGATATTCTAGGTGAAGGAAAACTTTCTGAAAAAAAACTGTTTTGCGAAATGGGAAGCGATGGAATGACGCTTGACGAACATGGAAATCTTTACTTAACAGGTGATGGTATAACTGTTTTTAATGCCAAAGGTGAGAAAATAAAACACATCAATATTCCGGAAGAATGGACTGGTAATGTGACTTTCGGTGGAGAAAAAGGAAATATTCTTTTTATCACCGCCTCCAAATCAGTATACACGGTAAAAACGAATACAAAGAGAATGAAATAAATTTCAGACTGAGATTCATTATCAGTCTAAAGACGATATCTTAGCCTTGTTTTTATTTAATAAGCCACTTCCATTTTCACTTTCTTGCCTTTCAGCTTTTCGGTGCTTAATTTTTTCAGTAAATCTTTGACTTTTTTTCTTGAAACAGCAACGTAAGAAGTTGTGTCTTTTACTTCAATAAGACCTAAATCTTCTTTTTCCAGTTCACCTTTTTTGATTAAATATCCTACGATATCCACTTTGTTTACCTTGTCTTTTTTTCCGGCGCTGATGTAAACGGTTTGGAAAGGGGAGTTTTCCGGGACTTTAGAAAATTCAGTCACCGATTCTTCAGGCGTGTCTTTTTTGATGAACGGAAATTTTTCTTCAGCCGTCATAATGAGATAAACCGAACCTTTCGCATTCATTCTTGCGGTTCGTCCGTTCCGGTGGATAAAAGCATCTTCGGTGGTCGGCAGCTGATAATGAACGATCGATTCAACTTCCGGAACATCAAGACCTCTCGCCGCCAAATCAGTTGTGATTAAAACCTTCGCCGTATCGTTTCTGAATTTCAGCAGTGCACGCTCTCTTTCATCCTGTTCCATCCCGCCGTGAAAGGTCTCTCTGTCGATTCCTTTTTCACCTAAAAGATCAGAAATGCGGTCAACAGCTTCTCTGTGATTGCAGAAAATCAGTGTTCTTTTATTTCCTATTTTACAGATCAGATGAAATAAAGTATCCAGTTTTTCTTCAGAAGTCGTCATTACTTTTCTCAACTGAATATCAGGTTTATTTTCACCTAATTTCAGGAAATCAACAATTTTTTCATCTTTCAGACCTGTGAATTTCGGTATTTCGTTCATCGATGTCGCCGAAGTCAGAATTCTCTGGTAAAGATTGTACATGTTTTCGATAATATATTCCATATCATCATGAAAACCAAGCTCTAAAGCTTTGTCAAACTCATCAAGAACGAGATTTTTAATGGTCTTCACATCAAGATTTTTATTTATCATGTGGTATGCGATTCTTCCCGGAGTCCCGATCAATACAGCAGGAGCTTCCTTAAGATTGTTCATTTCAATCTTTTTATCGTGACCACCATAGCAAACCGTTACTTTAAAATCTGTTCCCATCGATTTGAAAACCTGCTCAATCTGCAGAGCCAGTTCTCTTGCCGGAACCACAATTAAAGCCTGAATTCCTGTCGCTTCTTTCTTCAGATTTCTTAGAACGGGAAACAGAAAAGCCAGTGTTTTCCCAGAACCGGTAGGAGAAAGTAAAACAACATCTGTATTGTTTTCCGTTGTTTTATAAGTAGATTTCTGCATCTGATTCATATCCTGAATCTGCAGTTTTTTGTAGATCGCTTCCAATTCCATGCGGCAAAGGTAGGAGATTTAGAGGAAAATTTGTTCTCACTTAATGATTAAGCAATCGTAACCTCATACTAAACTGAAGTAAAGTACTGAAAGATAGTGAATTGTACTTGATTCGCTGTTCGTAATGATTGATTTTCTTATCATAGCTGTTGGTTTCAGTATCAGAAAAAACCGGGGACTGCACACTACATTTTTCTGTCATTCTAATTATTTTAAAGAAATTTGCAGAACCAACAACCAAACACTAAAATCCACATTCCATGTCTCCCGAAAAAAGAAAACTCGTCACCGACAGCTTCGCAAAATCTGAAACACTGCAATTCTACAAAGCAGAAATCGTTTCCATGGAAAAAGATTTTATCTCCATTAAAGTTCCGAAAATGCAGCTGATGACACGCACTGCAGGAATGTTCAACGGGGCGATGATTGCCTCACTGGTCGATGCTTCATCGGGTTATGCCGCGGTCACGCATTACGAAAACGACTGTTATGTAGTGACGGTCGAACTGAAAGTAAATTATCTGCGGCCTGCAGTTGGCGAAGCATTGCTGTCAAAATCTTACGTCATTAAAGGCGGAAAAAAGATCAGCACCATCCGCACAGAAATCTATACCGTTAATAACGAAAATCAGGAGGAAACCCATGTTGCGACCTCGCTGGTAACGATGATGAGAATTAAATAAAACATGAGATATTCCATTTTCTTTCTGGAATATCTTTTGTACACAGATCAATCTAAAAATAATAAACTATGAATCTTATTTTCCGACTTCTCATCACCGCAATTGTCGCGATTTTATTAACCAGAATTCTTTCAGGAGTACACTTTGACAGTTTCGGAACGGCAATCATTTTTGCCATCGTCCTGTCGCTTCTGAATTTAATCGTAAAACCTGTGCTAAGCCTTTTTGGTTTGCCTTTAACGATCATCACGCTGGGATTTTTCTCGCTCGTCATTAATGCTTTGATTATTCTGCTTGCCGATTATTTTATCGACAGCATGCAGGTAGACGGCTTCTGGTGGGCATTTATCTTCAGTATTCTACTGTCTTTCATCACGTCGCTCGCAAACTCTATGTTGAATGACTGATCATACACACCATTATAAAACAAAATTGCCAATCGTGAAGACTGGCAATTTTTTTTGTGATAAATCTTTTATTATCTAATTCTAAACAAGATTTTAGAAGTCATCATAGCGTTGAAATGTAATCGTATTTACATAAATTTGAATTTCTTAAATTATCAACAGCAGAGTTTTAGTATTAAACTCCGAAACTTTACCGTAAAGCAAAACAATATGAAACTAAAATACAGCCTGCTCGCTTTGGCAGCGCCTTTTGTAATGAATGCACAACAACTGATGACACCCGAGATTCTCTGGACTTTAAAAAAAGTGGGAGTTCAGGCGGTTTCTCCAGACCAGTCTTCACTGATTTATAAAGTCGGACAGGTTGATCTTAAAACCGAGAAAACAAAGAACGAAAGTTTTTTTCTTAATGTGTCGAATAACCAGACTTCTAAAATTGATTTGGGTAAAAAATCACTTATTCAGTGGGATAAAAACGGCTTATATGCGCAGGAAGGCGACAAGATTTTCCTGTCAAAAGACAGCGGGAAAACATGGACAGAATTTTACACGATCGGTGAAGCTGATAACATCGTAATTTCTCCGGACGGAAAGAAAATTGCCTTCAGCAAACAGGTTTTGGTGGAAAAAATAATGGGAAAAGACAAATATTCCGACACTCCCAAAACAACTGCACAGATTTATACAGATTTGAATCACAGACACTGGGATTACTTTAATGAAGGAAAATACAATCACGTTTTTGTGGTAAACACCTCTTCAAACGTTGATTCTGCGAAAGATTTACTGGAAGGAAAAATGTGGGATTCTCCGCAGCGACCATTCGGTGGCGCGGAAGATTTTATTTTCAGTCCGGATTCTGCTCAGCTTTTATACGTTACAAAACCAAAAAGTGGAAAAGAATATTCTACAAGCACCAACACCGATATTTTTGCGTATGATTTGGCCTCAGGAACGACTAAAAATTTAACTGAAACCAATAAAGGTTATGATCTAAATCCAAAATTCAGTCCGGATGGGAAATCTTTGGTTTGGCAAAGTATGGAGCGCGACGGTTTTGAAGCAGATAAAAACGACATTAAACTGATGGACTGGAAGTCTGGTAAAACTTCAAATCTTACAAAGGCGTGGGACGAATCTGTGACAGGAGATGTTTTCTGGAGCGGCGATTCAAAATCGATTTATTTTACAGCGGCTTTCAGAGGAACAAAACAGCTTTTTTCTTTAAATCCTAAAGATTCAAAAGTTCAGCAGATTACCAAAGGTGATTTTGATGTGAATGAAATTTTTGCAGACCAGAAATCTTCATTATTAGTTTCGAAAACAGACATCAACCACGCATCAGAAATTTTTTCGGTTAACCTTAAAAATGGAGAATTAAAGCAGATTACCGAAGCCAATAAAGAGATGTATTCTAAATTGACTTTAGGGAAATCGGAACTGAAAATGGTAAAAACAACCGACGGAAAAGAAATGGGCGTGTGGTTTCATTATCCGCCCGACTTTGATCCGAATAAAAAATATCCCACTTTAGTCTATTGTCAGGGCGGTCCGCAATCTGCTTTAACGCAATTTTTCAGCACCAGATGGAATTTTGCTTTAATGGCTGCCAACGGCTACATCGTTGTTGCACCAAACCGCCGCGGAATGCCGGGTTGGGGAACACAATGGAACGAAGCAATCTCGAAGGACTGGGGCGGGCAGCCGATTAAAGATTATTTGTCGGCAACAGATTTCGCAAAAACATTACCGTATGTTGATGGTGAAAGAGTGGCTGCAGTTGGCGCGAGCTACGGTGGTTACAGCGTTTTCATGCTGGCTGGAGTTCACAACAACAGATTCAAAACGTTCATCGCGCACGACGGATTGTTTGATATGAAATCGTGGTATTTAACAACCGAAGAACTTTGGTTTGCCAACTGGGATTTGGGTTCACCGTGGGAAAAGCCTTTGCCCAAAGCGTATACTGATTTTAATCCGAGCAATTTTGTAGATAAATGGAACAAACCTATTATGATTTTTCAGGGTGGAATTGATTACAGAGTTCCGTACGAACAGGGTCAGGAAGCTTTTCAGGCTGCTAAGCTGAGAGGTTTGAAATCAAAATTTGTGTATTTCCCGAACGAAAACCATTGGGTTCTTCAACCTCAGAACGGTTTGGTTTGGCAGAGAGAATTTTTTGACTGGCTGAAAGAAACTTTGTAAAAATTCCCCTCCATTGGAGGGGTGGCAAAAATTTGAAAAATTTTTGACGGAGTGGTTAATAAAAACGACAGATTATCAGAATAATTTATCACTAAAAGCGGGCAGCAGTCCGCTTTTTTATTGCTTTAAACTGACTTTTTTTAAGCAAAATCTTTATCTTTAAATCATGGAAAACAGGATTTCATCTTTCCCGCCGATTATTGACAGCGATTCTAAAATTCTGATTTTAGGTTCAATTCCCGGCGGAAAATCCTTGGAAAAACAGCAGTATTACGCACATCCACAGAATAAATTCTGGAAAATTATTTTTAAAATTTTTAATGAAGAATTTACAGATGACTACATTGAAAAAATTAATATTTTAAAAAATCATCATATTGCACTTTGGGACGTCATCGATTCCTGCGAGCGGAAGGGAAGCTTGGATTCTGAAATCAAAAACGAAGAAGCAAACCAGATCGAAGAACTTTTAGATAAGCATACAAATATTAAAGCCATCTTTTGCAACGGCGGAAAATCATTTAAAAATGCACAAAAAATTTTAGGAAAAGACTCTAAAATTCCGGTATTTTTACTGCCGTCTACGAGTCCGCTACACACGATTTCTTTTGAAAGAAAACTGGAGGATTGGAGAATAATTAAAAAATATTTATGAAAAAATTACTGACCACTTTTTTACTGCTTTACAGCCTGGCGATTTTCTCACAGACGTATCATTTTGATTATTATCTCTACTACAAAAGCGAATTGACCCGAAACCATAATACCGATACAAGGGATTATCAGTTCCTAGTAGATTCAAAAGCTCACGCATACGAAATGAAATTTCGATATGAAAACAAAAAAACAACGGCAACGATTGTGGATTATGATAAAGAAATCACACATTTCTTCAATGTGAAAAACATATCCTTTCCTTTGAAGAATGAACATTTTGAGTATTTGTATTCTGTAAAAATACAAAGTGTGAAAAAACAGTTTGAGGAAGATTTTAACCGCAGATTTTTTTCATCAGAGCTGATTTCGCAACAAGATGGTTTGTTCGAGTATTCAATTAAGGAATTTAGAAATAAAAGAATGAAAAATCCTTCCTCAAAAGCAAGGGTAGAATTTGCAAAATTTGATGCCGACCTTTCTTCTTTTGTTTTGAATAAACTTTTTGATTACCAAGAGATTTATAAAAAGCTTGATTTTAAAGAAAATTATATTGTAAAAAGCGCTACAAATAAATTCGATGGTGCGGTAGTGAGTTACAAACTGGAAGCGGTCGAACCGCAAAATCTTGACTTAATTATTTCTAAGGATCAATTAAAATTTTAATAAAAAGCAGGAGATTATCCTGCTTTTCTTTTATCTTTTTCCTATTTAGCCACCACATAAATCTCTTCATACGGCTGTATCAAAACCCAGCCGTTTCCAGAAAATTTCATCTGAAATTCTTCACCGCTTCCGCGTCCCATGAGACTTTTAAAAGAAACATTGGTTTTCAGATCCGGACTGAGATTTCCAGACCAAGCAACCGTGGCATTGGGATCTGTAAAAACCGGTGTATCGGGCGTTACCATTAAGGTAAGCGGCTCGCCATGCGTGGTGATCGCAATGTGACCTGTCCCGGAAAGTTTTACCTGAAAAAGACCGCCGGACATCATTCCTGCAATGCTTTTAAGCATCGTGATGTCGCTTTTAATGCTTTGTTCGTGCGCTAGAACATCGTTTCCGTTCACAAAAAGCGTTTCGTTATTCAGATAGAGAATTCTTACTTTTTTGCCGGAATCGGCCACATACAATTTTCCGGTTCCCTCGGCTTTCATCAACCGTGAACCTTCGCCGCTGATTGCCTTTTTAATTAAATTTCCGATTCCGCCGGAGAGCATTCCCTGTCTTTCGAAGTTGATGTTTCCTACATAACCGACCATACTTCCGGTTTTTGTCCAGACCGCCTGACTGTTGAGGTTGATTTCTAAAAGTGCCGGTTTTTCAAGTTCAAAATAATCTCTTTCTAATGGATTTTCTTTGGTTTCTTTTACAAATTCTTCTAAAGAATATTTACTCATAGCAATTGTTTTGTCATCCCGAAAATACTGTTATTATCTTTCTTTTGTATGACTTTAAAATTAACTTTTGTAAAGTTGTAGAAAGCAGCACATTAAAACTTAGCACTTGACAAAGGCTTTTCTATGTCGTATATTTGCAACTCTAAAAATTACATTCCGTAGTTTTTATAATTTTTAAACCGTAATTTAAAAAAATGAAGACATCTGATTTCAATTTTGACCTTCCTGAAGAACTTTTGGCAGAACATCCTTCCGAGCATCGCGACGAAGCGAGACTGATGGTTCTTGACAGAAAGACGCAAACCATAGAACATAAATTATTCAAAGACGTTGTCGATTATTTCGACGAGAAGGATCTTTTCATCTTCAACAATACCAAGGTTTTTCCGGCGCGTTTGTACGGAAATAAAGAAAAAACAGGGGCGAAAATTGAGGTTTTCCTTTTGAGAGAACTAGATAAAGAAACACGTGTTTGGGATGTTTTGGTGGATCCGGCAAGAAAAATCAGAATCGGTAATAAACTGTTTTTCACAGAAGACGAGTCTTTGGTGGCTGAGGTTATTGACAATACGACTTCAAGAGGAAGAACATTGAGATTCCTTTTTGACGGTTCGTATGAAGAATTCAGATCAAAACTGAAAGATTTGGGCGAAACACCGCTTCCAAAATATATTAAAAGAGAAGTTGAGCCGGAAGATGCCGAAAGATATCAGACGATTTATGCGAAAATAGAAGGCGCCGTTGCGGCACCGACGGCTGGTCTGCATTTCTCAAAACATCTGATGAAAAGACTGGAAATAAAAGGGATCGATTTTGCTGAAGTGACACTGCACGTAGGTTTGGGAACTTTTAACCCAATCGAAGTGGAAGATCTTTCAAAGCATAAAATGGAATCTGAAGAGATCATCATCGATGCGAAAAATGCTGAAATCATCAATAAAGCCGTGGAAGAAAACAGACGCGTTTGCGCTGTGGGAACTACGACTATGAGAGCGATTGAGACTTCTGTTTCTTCAAACAAGAAGATTTCAGAATTCCGTGGCTGGACTAATAAATTTATCTATCCGCCGCATGATTTCGGAGTTGCCAATACAATGATTACCAATTTCCATACGCCAAAATCGACGCTTCTGATGATGATTGCCGCTTTTGCAGGAAAAGATTTTATTATGCATGCGTACGAAGAAGCGGTGAAAGAAAAATACAAATTCTACTCGTACGGCGACGCGATGCTGATTATATAATATTATAAGTAAAAACAGCCAGGTTAAAAGTAAAAGTTTCAAAATAAAACGGAACGGTTTACTTTTCATGACATTTACTTTCGGAGTCAATTGTCTGAAGTTTTTAAGAAAACTTCCAAATGATTCTGAAAGTAAATTAATACGATTCTAGGATCAGAAAATCAGCAACCTCTGTCGGCGCACATTATGAAGAATAGCAGGCAGGATCATCAAAGGCGGATTTTAAAAATAAAGTATAAATTGCTTTGAGAGAAGCTCGTAAGAGTAATTATTGGCTTCTTGTTCTTAAAGATTTAGACAGTTTTGATTCTGACGATTTTAATATTTTGCTTAGAGAAAGCAGTGAACTGAAAAATATTTTAGCCGCGATTGTTAACAATACAAAATGTAAACTTTTAATTTAGTCCTGGACTTGTTTCTTTTACCTTGACTCTTACATAAATGAAAGACATCCGCACTTTATCACTCGATCAGCTTAAAGATTATTTTGCATCTTTGGGCGAAAAACCCTTCCGGGCGAAGCAGGTTTACGATTGGCTGTGGAGTAAAAATCTCCACTCGATTGATGAGATGACAAATCTTTCAAAAACCCTTCGCGACCGCATTTCTGAAGAGTACGTGATTAATCCGGTTTCTGTAGATCTGCTTCAGAAAAGCAAAGACGGAACCATTAAAAACGGCGTAAAACTACACGATGGATTGCTCGTAGAATCTGTTTTAATTCCAACAGAATCAAGAACGACGGCTTGCGTTTCTTCGCAGGTTGGATGTTCATTAAACTGCGAATTTTGTGCTACCGCAAGGTTGAAAAGGATGCGGAATCTTGAAGTTGCAGAGATTGTAGATCAGGTCGCTTTGATCGACAGCCAGAGCAAAATGTATTTCGACAGACCGCTTTCCAATATCGTGTTTATGGGAATGGGCGAGCCGATGATGAATTACAAAAACGTCGTTGAAGCCATCCGAAAAATCACCCAGCCGGAAGGTTTAGGCATGTCGGCGCGCAGAATCACGGTTTCCACCTCTGGAATTCCAAAGATGATCAAAATGCTTGCTGATGAAGAGCTTAAAGTAAAACTGGCGCTCTCCTTACATTCTGCGATCGAGAAAAAACGGAACGAAATTATGCCGTTTTCGGATAAATTTCCACTGACTGATATCATGGAGTCCCTTCAATACTGGTACAAAAAAACCGGCTCAGTAATTACTTTTGAATACTGCGTGTGGAAGGATATTAATGACGGCGATGAAGATATTAAAGCGTTAATAAAATTCTGTAAACAGATTCCTTCTAAAGTGAATCTGATCCAGTACAACCCAATCGGTGACGGAAAATACGACCAATGCAACAAGCAGGCAGAGGAAAACTATGTCCGCCAACTTGAACACGCCGGAATCACAGTTTTGATTCGTCGCAGCCGTGGCGGAGACATTGATGCCGCATGCGGTCAGCTTGCCAACAAAACTGCGGAATAGATTCTCTCTTCAACGGCAAAATTCAAAAATATATATTTTGAAAAAACTACTTCTCTCTCTTGCGATTGCACTTTCGGTGGGGTTTCACGCGCAGAAAAGCGAAATTTTTAAGCTAAAAAAATTTAGGATTGCTGTTCTAAATGATACCATAAAAGAAAGTTCGGGACTCAATTTTTTCGGAAATGATCTTTTTACTTTTAACGACAGTGGAAATCCCGCTGAACTTTTTAAAATCGATCCAAAATCGGGAAAGATTTTAAAAACTTTTAAAGCAAATGCCGAAAACACCGACTGGGAAGCGCTTGCCAACGATGGACAAAACTTTTTCATTGGAGATTTTGGCAACAATGCCGGAAAAAGAACTGATTTAAAAATTTATAAAATTCCTTACGCCGATGGAATTTTAGACAATACTAAGGTTCAGATCTTGCCTTTTTATTATCCCGAACAGAAAGATTTTAACCCACAAAAGATCTCGACAGATTTTGATCTGGAATCGATGATTTATTTGCATGGAAAAATTCACATTTTCACTAAAGAATGGACTTCAAAGACGACAGCGCACTATATTTTAGATCCGGCAAACAGTGAGAATCAGGCAGCGCAAAAGGTTGAAAGTTTTCAGACAAATTTTCTGGTAACCGATGCTTCCTACTTTAATGGAAAACTGTATGTCGTTGGTTACACAAAAAAGACCGAGGTTTTTTTGGATGTTTTTGATGAAACCGAACCCGGAATTTTCTTTAAAAACAGACCTAAACAATTTTATCTGGGAAGTGCACTCGGCGTCGGTCAGATCGAAGGAATCGCGGTAAACGGAAACGGAATTTATATTTCTTCGGAGAAATTTGTCAATCCGGTTAAGAAAACAGCGCCTTATTTATACTTCATTCCGCACGGAAAACTCAAACTGTGATTATTCGTTTAAATCGTACGAAAACGAGTATCTTTGTGTGCAACATATTCAATTATCAGTAAACACCGATTGTGGCAAACATTGTAGAAGAAATCAAGCGTCCCATTAATGAAGAAATAAAACTTTTTGAGCAGAAGTTTTACGAATCAATGCAGAGCCGGGTGGCTTTGCTGGATAAAGTGACGCGCTTCATTGTGACCACAAAAGGTAAGCAGATGCGACCCATGTTTGTGTTTCTCTGCGCAAAACTCATCGGCGAAGTGAATGCCAAAACGTATCGTGGTGCCTCGATGATTGAGCTGATTCATACAGCAACTTTAGTTCATGATGACGTTGTGGATGAAAGTTTTAAAAGACGTAATTTTTTCAGCATCAATGCTTTATGGAAGAACAAAATTGCAGTTTTGGTGGGAGATTTTCTTCTTTCCAAAGCGGTTTTACTTTCTACTGACCATAAAGATTACGATTTGCTTACAGTGATTTCGAGAACGATCAGAGAAATGTCTGAAGGCGAACTTCTGCAGCTTGAAAAGGCCAGAAAACTTGATATTACAGAAGAGGTTTATTTTGAAATCATCCGTCAGAAAACAGCGACGCTGATCGCGGCCTGCTGTGAAATCGGGGCGTTGTCAAATAATGCAGATGAAGATCTTGCGAAAAAAATGTATGATTTCGGAACTTTTACCGGAATGGCTTTTCAGATAAAAGATGATCTTTTTGATTATTTAAGTTCGAATGTGATCGGGAAGCCGGTTGGTATTGACATCAAAGAAAAAAAGATGACTTTACCGCTTATTTATAGTTTGCGGACGGCACGCGAAGATCAGCGGAAATATTATTTTAATACGATAAAACGCTACAATACCGATCAGAAAAGGGTAAAAGAGCTTATTGAGTTTGTGAAAACTTCCGGTGGACTGGATTATGCCATTACGGTGATGAAAGATTTTCAGCAGAAAGCCAAAAATATTCTGGACGAATTCCCAGATTCTGAGGTGAAAAAATCGCTGCACATGATGCTCGATTATGTGATTGAAAGAAAGTTTTAGTCAATTACATTTGTTGTAATAATAATCACGGCAAGCACGATACAACACAACGCGGCTAGAAATAAATAATCGGCTACATTTTCAAATTTTTTCTCGATAATTTTTGTTTTTGATCTGATCGCCATAAATGAAAAGAGGCAACTGCATGCGAATAAAACTCCTGAAATTGCAGAAAATTCATCCAAAGAAGTATGCTGACTCGCATTGCTCACTTTTAATGAGGTGATAATCAATAACGAGAAACCCAGCAAACTGCTGCTGGCGTTGAGAATGTGTGGTGATTTTCTTTTCATAAAAATTCTATTTCCTTTAAATTCGCGGTAAAAATAACGATTGCGATTTTGCTAAAAAACATTATTGAAAATTAAAATTAATCTAAAAATTGTATATTAGCAAAATTACTTCAACTTATAAAACTGACGACATTCAGCTATGCAGACAACTTATATAGAAACGCAGCAGATCTCATTTCAAGACTTTAAAAGCCAAATACTTGAAGATTATAAACTTGGTAGAATCTCGCGCGAAATGTCTTATCTTGGAAGACGTGAAGTGCTTACGGGAAAGGCAAAATTCGGTATTTTCGGGGATGGTAAAGAGCTTCCGCAGCTTGCAATGGCAAAAGTTTTCAGAAACGGAGATTTCCGTTCTGGATATTACCGCGATCAGACTTTTTCTCTGGCCATCGATGCGCTTTCGGTAGAAAGTTTTTTTGCGCAGTTGTACGCCGATACAAGCGTTGAGCGTGAGCCAGCGTCTGCGGGAAGACAGATGAACGGTCACTTTGCGACAAGAAGTTTAAACGAAGACGGCAGCTGGAAAGATCTTACGGCGCAGAAAAACATTTCTTCGGATATCTCTCCGACTGCAGGACAGATGCCAAGATTATTAGGTTTGGCTCAGGCTTCAAAAATCTATAAATCGGTGAAGTTTGAAGGTTCAGAAAAATTCTCAGACAGCGGAAATGAAGTGGCGTTTGGAACGATAGGTGATGCTTCTACAGCAGAAGGTCATTTTTGGGAAACTTTAAACGCTGCATGTGCGCTTCAGGTTCCGATGATTGTTTCGATTTGGGATGATGGCTACGGAATTTCGGTTCCGACGATGAAACAGCGCGCAAAAGCTGATATCTCTGAGATGTTGAGCGGTTTTCAGAGAAAGGAAGGTGAGTTTCAGGGTTGTGAAATTATTCAGGTGAAAGCCTGGGATTATCCGGCTTTACTGGATGCATACGCAAAAGCAGAACATTTTGCAAGAACAGAATCAGTTCCTGTCGTGGTTCATGTTATTGAAGTGACTCAGCCTCAGGGACATTCAACTTCTGGTTCGCACGAAAGATATAAAAATGAAGACCGTCTGGCTTGGGAATCAGATTTTGACGGATTGGTAAAATTTAAAGAATGGGTTTTAAATTATTCCATCGAAATTGAAGGTAAAGAAGAGATTATTGCAACTTCGGAAGAGCTTGAAGCTATTGAAGAGGAAGCGAAAAAAAGCGTAAAGGCCGGACAGAAAACTGCCTGGGAAAACTATCAGAATACCATTACACAGCTGACGAAATCAGTTTTGCCATTAGTAGAAAATCTGAAAAGCCAAAGCGCAGCTATTGAAACGGAAATTGCAACGTTTAACAAACTGGTTTCTAAAGCGAAAAAAGATATTTTCCATTTGGTGAGAAAATCTCTGCTTGCTACAAGAGGTACAAATTCTTCGGAGAGAAGTCAGTTGATGCAGAAATACAATGAGATTTTTGAGGTTGAAAAAGATAATTACTCGTCTCACCTGTATTCTCAGTCTCAATGGAAAGCTGAAAATGTAAAAGAAATTAAACCGGTTTATTCTGATTCTTCTGAAGATGTTGACGGCAGAGTGGTGATCAGAAATAATTTTGACAAAATATTTACAAAATATCCTGAAACTTTGGTTTTTGGTGAAGATGCCGGAAATATCGGTGACGTAAACCAGGGTCTTGAAGGCATGCAGGAAAAATACGGTGAACTTCGTATTGCTGATACCGGAATCCGTGAAGCAACCATTCTCGGACAGGGAATTGGGATGGCAATGAGAGGTTTGAGACCGATTGCTGAAATTCAGTATTTAGATTATATTCTGTACTGTTTGCAGGGAATGAGCGATGATTTGGCAACCGTTCAGTACAGAACTAAAGGCGGTCAGAAAGCTCCTGTAATCATCAGAACAAGAGGTCATAGACTCGAAGGAGTTTGGCATTCAGGTTCGCCAATGGCAGGAATTCTGAATCTGTCTAAAGGGATTTTGGTTTTGGTACCGAGAAACCTGACGATCGCAGCCGGATTTTATAATACAATGCTTCAGAGTGACGATCCAGCCGTGATTGTTGAATGTCTGAACGGATATCGTTTAAAGGAAAAACAACCGGATAACTTGGGTGAATTCACGGTTCCTGTCGGGAAAATTGAAGTGACAAAAGAAGGAAAAGACGTGACTTTGGTAACGTACGGATCGACCTGGAGAATTGTTATGGAAGCAGCAAACGAACTGGAAAAATTGGGAATTTCAGCAGAAGTTATCGACGTGCAGTCGTTAATTCCTTTTGATTTAACGCACGAAATTGCAGAATCTGTGAAGAAAACCAACAGATTGGTGGTTATTGATGAAGACGTAGAAGGTGGAACTTCGGCTTTTATTTTACAGCAGATTATAGAAAAACAAAAGGCGTTCAGATTCTTAGATTCTGATCCGTTGACGATTGCTGCAAACGACCACAGACCAGCGTATGCAAGCGACGGAGATTATTTCTCTAAGCCATCTGCAGACGATATGGTGGAGAAAATTTATGCTTTATTTAATGAAACAAATCCTCAGAAATATCCAGCGATATACTAATAGGAATTTTGATAAAATTGAAACCGCTTTCTTTGGAGAGCGGTTTTTTTGAGGTGTTACTTTTAATCAAATAGAAATTGTAATTTTGATTTCATTTTTTTATTATGTCATCATATATCAAAAAGAGAAACCATGAAATTTATTTTTATTCATCTGCTTTTTCTACTAATTATTAGTTGTAAAGAAGAAAAAAAAGAAGTTTTGTCAGCTGACCATGAAGCTCCTTTAGGTTGGATATATCTTAATATGTATGATGATAAAAGTTTTGAATTTATTTCTCGAGGAATGATGAGAGATGAAGATGTGTACAAGGGAAATTACGAATTAAAAAATGACACTATTTATTTTAAATATTACGATTCCATTCCGAAAGCTGGCTCAAAAGCTATCATTCAGAAGGGTTATGTGAGTTATATTAATGGAAGTTACCCCGAAAGTGTTGGGATTAAACTTTATAAGTTACAGAAAAATTAAACAATAGCCTTCCCAAGTTTATTTCCTTCCAAAACACTTTTACATTCATCTATTTTCTTCGCATCATACACATGGTATTTCGTCTCCCATTCTTCAAGCTGATATAAAATCGGCAAAAGCGCCAAACCTTTCTCGGTCAGCGAATATTCGACTCTAGGCGGAAGTTCTTTAAATTCTTCACGAATAATCAAACCGTCGATGTGCATTTCTCTTAACTGATCGGTCAGTACTTTTCTTGAGATCACATTGATCCGCACGGCGAGTTCGCCAAAACGCAGTTTCCGGTCTTTAATAACCAGCACAATAATAGGTTTCCATTTGCTCCCAAGTGCCGACATCGCCTTGCCAAGCGGACAGCTGTATTTCATGAGTTCGGTTTTCTTCATATCTAAAAATTTTCTGTTACTTTCCAGTAACCGATAAAAGTTACTGATAGGTTACCACTTTTTGAACTGCGAAGATACAAAAACGAACTATTATTAGTTACTTTGTGTAACAATTAAAGTAAATAAAAAATTCTCATGAATACAGAAAGTTTATTCGCACCCTTCAAATACAAAAATTTAGAACTGAAAAACAGATTTGTAATGGCTCCGATGACAAGAGCACAGTCTGATAATGGCGTTCCCACCCAGCAAATCACAGATTATTATGCAAGAAGAGCAGAATCGGAAGTGGGTTTGATCATTTCTGAAGGAACGGTGATCAACCGTCCGGCTTCAAAAAATCTGCAGAATATCCCGGATTTTTACGGAACGGAAGCTTTAAAAGGCTGGAAAAATGTGATCGATGCAGTTCACGAAAATGGAGGAAAGATGGGACCTCAGATCTGGCATGTTGGAGATACGAGAAGTTCGGAAGATTATCCTTTGGTAGAGATGGAAAAAGCCTCTACAATGACCTTGGAAGATATTCAGGATACGGTTGCACAGTTTGCAGCATCAGCGAAATCGGCTAAAGATTTAGGTTTTGACGTTCTGGAAATTCACGGTGCTCACGGCTATCTGATTGACCAGTTTTTCTGGGAAGTAACCAATACAAGAACCGATGAATACGGAGGAAAGACACTTAAAGAAAGAAGCAAATTCGCTGTCGATGTTGTGAAGGCAATCAGAGCGGCCGTAGGCGATGATTTCACGATTATTATCCGTCTTTCTCAATGGAAGCAACAGGATTATAAAGCAAAATTAGCCCAGACACCTGAAGAGATGGAAGAGTGGCTATTACCTTTAAAGGATGCCGGAGTTGATATATTCCACTGTTCGCAAAGACGTTTTTGGGAAGCAGAATTTGAAGGATCAGAACTGAATTTTGCAGGTTGGGCAAAGAAAATTACAGGTCAGCCGACAATTACAGTGGGTTCTGTAGGTTTAAACGGTGATTTTATGGGCGCATTTGCAGGAGAAAATTCGGAAAAAAGTGATCTTGGAGAATTGATCAGAAGGCTGCATAATCAGGAGTTTGATCTGGTTGCCGTTGGCCGTGCTTTGCTGAGCGATCCGCAGTGGGTTCAAAAAATTAAAGAAAATAAAATGTCAGAAATTCACGATTTCTCGGCATCAAGTCTTGCAGTTTTGCATTAAATTTTATCGTTAGATTTCTTACTGGCAGACGCGGTTTTCAGATTTTCTGGAAGCCGCGTTTTGTTTTATTTTAAATGTAAATTCTCTTTTTTTAAATGAAATTAATTTCAGTTATTTTTAAAGAAAGTTTAAACTGTTTCCAACCTTTGAAAAATTTTGTGCATCTATAAAAGTATAAAGCCCGACCATGGAAAAACAATTACTGATAGAATGCCAGCGGAACGACCGCAATGCCCAGCGGAAAGTTTACGAGAAAATGGCGGGCAAGCTGTACTCAGTCTGCAAACGCTATCTGAAAAATGATGAAGACATCGAAGAAGTATTGGCCGATACGTTCTATAAAATTTTCACAAAGCTGAATCAACTTCAGAATCATGAAATTTTCGAAGCCTGGGCAAGAAAAATTGCGGTAAATGAATGTTTGCAGAAGCTTAGAAGTATGAAAGCGATTGAAATTTCTCTGGATGAAGATTTTGTGGAATCTACAGGCTCTCCAACAGACAGTATTTCGTTTGAAAAAGACATTCTGAAGCTGCTGAATTTTCTTCCTGAAGGCTGCAGAGCGATTTTCAATCTGTTTGCGATTGAAGGTTATCCTCACAAAGAAATTGCGACTATGCTTTCCATCAGCGAGGGAACATCAAAATCCCAACTCAATTTTGCGCGGAAAAAACTTCAGGAACTTCTGGTTAATCACAACATTTAAAACTTTTACACAATGGAAAACAATCACAATATAGATAAAAAATTCAATGAGGCTTCTCAGTCTGTGGAAGAACCTGCAACTTTTCCGGGTTTTGATAAGGTTTGGGCAAAAGTTGAAGAAAAATTAGATAAAAAAGAAAATAAAAAGCGAATTGTACCAATCTGGTTTCCTTACGGAATTGCGGCGAGCTTGATTATTGGTTTGGGAGCTTTTTATTTTATTGATAAAAATGATGTTTCTGAAATTAAGAAAACTGTGATGGTTCAGAATACAGTTTCGCCTAAAGAGAATTCAGACATTCAAATAATTGATAGTACGGTAAAATATAATATTGAAAAGGAATTGAGTGTTCAAAAAGAAATTCAGAAACCTGAAGTGATAGCGTATGAATCAATAATTCCTATACCTGTAATTTCTCCAATTTACCATAATGAACAACCATCGCAGCATTCAAATGCTGCAAAAGATCATATAACTTATATGGAACCAGACCATGACGGAGTTTTAGATAAAGATGATGAACATCAAAATATAAGAGAAGTTATTGTTTCGGGAGCTCTTGGGTTAAAGAAAAAAAGTGATGCAACAGTTGGAGCAAATCAGGTCATCGAAAGTACTTCGATAGTTCAAAGCGCCAATCCCAACGCGGTCGGTGCTTTGGCAGGAAGAGCGTCCGGAATTAGAATCAACAATTCAGGCAGAGGAAATGAGAGCAAAGTTGATTTAAATTATATTCAAGGTTCTAAAATCAACCAAATCGTAGGAAACGAAAAAGGCTATTTCGACAGTACGCCCTACAACAACAATGTATTAAATTCCCTCCGTGGAAAAGTTGGCGGTTTAGAAATTAACTCAGGTTTCAATCAGAATATTACAATTCGTGGATCACGGGCTTTATCAGGAGCAAACCAACCTTTGATTATTGTAAATGGCGTTCCTCAAAGTGAAAATTTTTTAAGTAAAATGGATCCCAAAAGTATTGAAAGCGTTCAGATTTTGAAAGATGCTTCTGCGACAGCTTTGTACGGAAGTCGTGCCGCCAACGGAGTTGTCGTTGTGACTACAAAAAAGCTTTCCAGAAGAGAGAAAAAAGCTTTTAAACAACTGCAGAAAGTTCAGGACAGCATCATCCGCGCAAGACAGATAACGCATCAAAATTCTGAAGAATACGATGCTTTCGTAGAAAATCCTTTTGAACTGACAAAAAATCAGTCCGTTTCTACTTTTTCGATTGATGTTGACAAAGCGGCGTATTCTAATATTCGAAGAATGATTAACCATGGAGAATATGTCAATAAAAACGCAGTGAGAATCGAGGAAATGATTAATTATTTTAAATATGATTATCCGCAGCCAAAAAACAATCAGCCGTTTTCAATCAACACAGAATACAGTGATTCTCCCTGGAATTCTAAGCATAAATTATTGAAAATAGGCTTGCAGGGCAAAGAATTACCAATGGAAAAACTGCCGAATTCAAACTTTGTTTTTCTGATCGATGTTTCAGGTTCGATGAATGAACCCAATAAATTGCCTTTACTGAAATCGTCTTTCAAAGTGCTTCTAGATCAGCTACGGCCAACCGATAAAGTAGGAATTGTAGTTTACGCCGGAAGTGCCGGAATGATTTTGCCACCGACTTCAGCTCAAGAGAAAAATAAAATTATTGAAGCTTTAGACAAACTTCAGGCAGGCGGAAGTACGGCAGGCGGACAGGGAATTGAATTAGCGTACAAACTCGCTCAGGAAAATTTCATTAAAGGTGGAAATAACCGTGTCATTATCGCAACTGACGGAGATTTCAACGTCGGAACATCTTCTACGGACGACCTTCAAACCTTGATTGAAGAGAAAAGAAACTCCGGCGTTTTTCTAACCTGTTTAGGTTTCGGAATGGGAAATTTTAAAGACAACCGTATGGAAACTTTATCCAACAAGGGCAACGGAAACTATGCGTATATCGACAATATGCAGCAAGCCAATAAATTCCTACGAAAAGAATTTGCCGGAAGCATGTATGCCATCGCCAAAGACGTTAAAATTCAGATTGAGTTTAACCCTAAATATGTAAAATCATATCGTCTGATTGGCTACGAAAACCGAAAACTTAAGAATGAAGATTTCACCAACGATAAAATTGATGCAGGAGAATTAGGAAGTGGTCACACCGTAACGGCTTTGTATGAAGTCATTCCGACAGATGTGAAATCTGAGTTTTTGCCGAAAGAATCTGATTTAAAATACACCAAAAACACAAATGATGAAAATTTTAATGATGAACTGGCAACCGTAAAATTCAGATATAAAAGACCTGATGGCGATACGAGTTCGGAAATTTTTCAGGTGGTGAAAAATTCTGATGAAAGTTTCTCGTCGGCAAGTAATGATTTTAGATTTGCTTCTGCTGTAGCTTGGTTTGGTTTGGTTTTAAGAAATTCAGATTTAATAAAAAATAAAGATTTGAAGGAGGTTGAAAAACTGGCGAAAAAAGGCAGAGGAAATGATGAGGACGGTTATAGAGCTGAATTTCTGAGACTCATTGAAGCTTACCGAAATATGATTAAATAAATCAATCCTGAAAAGAAATTTCTGCGGAGATTTCTTTTTTTTCTCTCTATTTTTAGACATATTATTCATGATGAAAAAAATCTATCTGTTTCTGCCTTTCATAGCGACAACGTTTTTGTTTGCTCAGAATTCACAGCAGTATTATTCCGGAAATTTTTTAGATAAACACAAGAAACCTAAAGCTTTTCTTAAAGTTTTTAATAAAAATACAGGTGTTTACGAGGAAACCGATGCGGAAGGTTTTGCTATTATTCCTGCACAGGTTTACGATACCTTGGTGTGGAATAATGGTAAGAATATTCAGATTGTTTACGGAGTTCAGGAACTGAAATATATTCTGGAAAGCCGTATTCCAAGAAAATCAGTTGAAGCTGTAAAATCTTTAGATTACGACAGTCTGATTACAAAACCGAAGTCAGATGAGTACAGCATTTCCAAGCCGGATTATTATCTTTCAAAAAACTCTGATTCTTACTTTTACAAAATCCGAAAACTGAAACAGAAGAACGGCGATACATTAAAAATAAAAAAGCAGGAACAGAATAAACTCAGCATCAACGGAAGTTTTAACACTTCTTTTGAGGTAAGAAACCGAAATTCTATTCCACAGACTCAAAACAGATATGTGCAGGGGAGATCTCAGAACGGAAATCTCATCTGGCGGGGTTCGGAGACCAACGAAATATTCAGCTACGGACCGGATATTTCTACACTTGCCTACAGTTTTCTGCCTTATGATTACGATGTCAACGGTCAGTTAATTCCTGTTTCAGGAGGAATGAATTCTGCGAAACCGTATGATAATTCTTTGTTTTCTACGACCGTAGGTTTTCACAATCAACTGCAGGTTAATGCTTTCATAAAATCCGAAGATTACAATGAAAAAGTCCGTCTTTCTTTGGATATGGGACAGCATAAAAATCAAACCTATTTTATCAGTCAGTATGACATCAACAATACATTTAAGGCTAAACTCAATGCGAATGTTTTGAAATTTAAAATTCAGGCACTTTTTGATTTTGATGAAACAAAAGCCACTAATACCAATCGGGCGGCACTTTTTAACCGTGCCTACCAGGAATCTCTGTTAACGCCGGTTTCGTTTTCAAATCAGCAGGGAGGTTTTCTTAATAATGGTCAGCAGAGAAGTTACAGCCAGCTGGGCGATAATCCGGAATTTCTTTTTGCGCAGAACAACAGGTATAATTTCCTTTCCAATCAGAAAAAGTACAGCTTTAATATTTCCAGAATATTTGATGAATTTAATTTTAACATCAATCAGACTTACGAAAATGACAAGTTCAGTAATTTTGATATCTACAAACCTACTACCAACGGTTTTCCAGATGGTTTGATGAATGAAAGGCTTCAGAAAAATGACCTGTACAATGCCAATATTTCTGCCAATTACTCTTTTGGCGACTATGATTTTAGAAGTACATTCAATCTGAATTTTATTTTAAATGAAAGAAAATCTGATGTTTTTCACAGTTCGCAAAACCGAAAATACCTTTACCAAAGAAGTTCGCAGGATTATATCTTTAATTACGATCTTAAATTTGATAACGGTGATTTTGAATTTGGAGTAAATCTTGGAAACTCATTTTACGTATCAAATACTTCTCTGAATAATAAATTCTGGCTTCCAAAAGCCAATGGCTATCTTCAGTTCAACAATATTTTCGACTGGAGAGGCACGCGTCTGAAATTTTTTGGTGCTTACACTACACAGAGTTCGGAACCGGATATTACCAGCTCGTTTTCATCATACGCAACCACGCAGTTTCTGGCTCAAAACGCAAGTCAGTATTTTCCGGTACGGGAGGTTGAAAGTTATAAAAATATCTCAACGGTCGATATTGCAGAATCCAAAGCAGGATTTAATTTCAATATCTACAGCAGATTCAATTTCGGAGCTGAATATTTTTCCAAAAAAATTACAAATGATCTTTTTCCGGTGTTTGAAAATGGCAGTTTGTTACTGAAAAATCTCGCAGATCACACGTACAGCGGCGTTGAACTGAATGCTTCTCACGAGAATTTCAGGATCGCAAAAGATTTAACAATGACGAACCGTGCTTCATTTTATAAATATCGGGATGTCGTTGATAAGGTTGCTTCAGGATACAATAATCTCGCTGTTGCAGGTTTTCAGGATGTTTACAAGACATTGACTGAAGGCGAGGTTTTGGGTGCTGTTGTCGGGAATTATTATGAAACGAATGCTGCCGGAAAAACCCTTATTGATGATTTTGGATTTCCGGTAGCATCAGACAGCAAAAAAATAATCGCAGATCCTACGCCGGATTTTGTGATGAAATTTACTCATACTTTCAACTATAAAATGTTCACGCTCGACATCAACTGGGAATGGAAAAAAGGCGGGCAACTTTGGAACGGAACTCAGGCTGTACTCGATTATTACGGTCGATCAAAGACCTCGGGCGATGACAGAAATCTTAAAAATTATGTTTTTTCGGGAGTTCATGCGAACGGAACTATTAATCAGACTCCGGTTGATTTCTACGATCCCAATCTATCCGTTTTTGAAAACCGCTGGACGAGATATGGTTACACAGGCGTTGCTGAAAGCTATGTGCAAAATGCAGATTATGTAAGAATCAATTCGGTTTCGCTGGGAGCAAAATTTGATGTCGGAAATTTCAGACGAAGTCTGGGAGTTTCTTTGTTTGTTAATAATATCCTGCTGTGGCAGGCCAATTCAGGTGTTGACCCAAGCCAGAATTTTTATGATCTGGACAGCGGTCGTGGTCTGGATTTTTTCAATCTTCCGTCGTACAAAAGTTTCGGATGCTTGGTTTCATTTCAATTTTAAATTATGAAAAGCAGATTTACACTTCATATTTCCTTTCTGATTCTTTTATTGAGCTTTCAATTGAATGCTCAGCAGAAATTCAGCGACTTCAAAAAAGAAAAAACGTACATTCAGACCAATCATGTTTTTTACAAACCTGGTGAGGAAATGTATTTTAAAATATATGTCGTTCAGGCTGAGAATCAACTTCCTGCAGATCAGTCCATGGTGGTGAATTTTGAGTTGACAGATCCCAGCGGAACGGTAGTTAAAAAAGATAAGTACGAAATTACAAACGGTCATGCCGAAGGTTATTATTACTTCGGAAATGACATGAAAGGTGGAATTTACAAGATCAGAGCCTACACCGACTGGATGCAGAATGAAGCAGGAAAAAATGTATTTGAAAAAGAACTTACACTTCAGAAAATTGTTTCGCCAAGAATTTTAATGAAACTTGATTTTCCTAAAAAAGGGTACGGCGCAGGCGATGAGGTTCTGGCTGATTTCTCAATGCGAAGTCTGAGCAATCTTCCGATTCCCTTTTATGAAGCGGCTTTTACGGTAATGCATCAGGGTGAAAAAATTAATGAAGGCACTTTGATTACCGATAAAGAAGGGAAATATCTGCTGAAATTTAAGCTTCCGGATGTTTTAAAATCTTCTGATGCTTTGTTGAATATTAAAGTAGACTTTGATGGTTTTACAGAATCAATTTCGAGAAATATTCCGATTGTTTTGAATAATCTGGATTTAAAATTCATGCCTGAGGGCGGAACCTTCATCAACGGAATTGAGCAGAATGTTGCTTTTAAAGTTTTGGATGAATTTGAAAAACCGGTAGATGCAGTTTTGGGAATTTACAATCAGAATCATCAGAAAATAACGGAAGTTTCAACCTTTAATTTTGGGATGGGAAGTTTTGTTTTTACTCCAAAAAAAGGAGAAATTTATTATGCAAAAGTTTTGAAACCGGAAAATATCGTTCAGATTTATCCATTACCGACAGCGAAAAATGATGGAATTGTTTTAAATCTTAAAAAAGAAAATCAAATCATCAGCTTAAGCATCAATTCAACTTCAGAAAGAAATGTTTTAATCTCAGGAAATTTTCGTGAGAAGGAGGTTTATTCTAAAAATTTAAGTTTAAAAAAAGGTTTAAATCAAATTGAAATTTCAGAAAAGGAACTTCCGATTGGGATTTGCAGATTTACGGTTTCAGAAAATAATATTCCATTGGCAGAAAGAATTGTTTTCGCCAATGAAAATAAACAAATGAAGGTGAAAGTAACTCCGGTAAAAAAGAATTATTCGCCGAGAGAAAAAGCTGTGGTCAATATTGAAACAACCGACGAAAATAACCAACCCATTCCTGCAAACCTTGCTGTAAGCGTTGTTGATGACAAATTATGGACGTATGCTGATGATAAGCAAAATCACATCCAGTCATGGCTTTTGATGGATTCTGAATTGAAAGGTAAAATTGAAAGACCACAGTTTTATTTTGATAAAAAAGAAGAGAAAGCAACGAAAAGTTTAGATTTGGTGATGCTGACGAACGGTTATCGGTATTTTGAAATGATACCGGAAGTAGTAAAATCCGGCAAATACAAATACCTTCCCGAAAAGAAAAACCCGATCTACGGAATCGTAGAAGATGAAAACAAAAAACCTGTTGCGGCAGAAGTGTACCTTTTTAGTGGTAAATCCCTTAAAAAACAAATTACATCAGACAATGGATTATTTTACTTCTCAGACCTTAATGCTGGAGAGGGAAACAGAGTGATTGCAAAGGCCTTGCAGCCAAAAAAAGAAGTGAAAATCAGATTTTTATCCTATAAACTTCAGATCAATCCTTTGGAAAAACAAATTCTGAAAAATATTGACGTTGAAGAGATTATCAAAGACGCTGAGGTTAAAGAAAAGAAGATTTCAATTTCTCAGGGAATCGAAGAAATTATAAAAACGCTTCCAAGTGTTAATAGTAATACTGAAATGAGTGTAGAAGAGGTTATTGTTGTCGGGGCAATAAATAGAAATAACAATTTAACGTCGGCAGTTCAAACTGTCTGGTCTGACGAGATAAATTCTACTAACGTAATTTCTGCAATAGCGGGAAAGGCATCTGGCGTAAGAATTACTGAATCTGCTGTTCCTGGACTTTCCTCGAACTCAATCGTTATTCGTGGAGCAGCAACAATTGGAAGTCAAAATGAACCTTTGTATATTATTGATGGTGTCGTCTCCAATTCTGCTGAACTGAAAACTTTGAATCCAAAAAACATCAACGATATTTCAATATTGAAAGACGTAGCAGCGACATCATTGTATGGAAGCAGTGGAATGTCGGGAGTTGTAATTGTAAACTCAAAAAAATATCAAAACTCTCATCTGAAGTTTGATATTACCCCAAAATCTCCATATACCATTCAAAATATTCTGCGAGACAGTCTCACAAACTACGCATACAGCCGAAATTTTGCCTATCCCGAATACAAAACCACCAATACAAGTTACCGCCATGATTACCGTGAAGCTTTATACTGGAATCCAATCGTAGAAACCGACAAAAACGGAAAAGCTCAGATAGAATTTTATCAGTCTGATGCCAATTCAGCGTTCAGAATTATGACTGAAGGAATTTCTGCAAAAGGCTTGATTGGAAGAGATGAAACCACATATTCAGCCCAAAGTTTGATTTCGATTGATGCTAAAATTCCACAATATCTCACGAGAACTGATAAATTGACAATTCCGGTAGTGATCAAAAATAATTCAGCGGAAACGAAAACTTTGACACTGAATGTCATTGTTCCGAATCATATTAAACTGATTAAAGCTGACAGTTTGATTACACTAAAACCTTTGGAATCCGGAAGATTATTTTTGACGATGCAGACGGATAAACTGATTAATTCTAATATTCAGTTCGCAGTGAAATCCGGAGAATTCAGAGAAACGGTGATTTTACCGTTGAAAGTGGATGAAAAAGGTTTTCCGCATTATTTTTCGATTGTCAACAATAAAAATGAAACTTTTAAAATTAATGTTCCTGAATATATCAACGGAAGTTTCCTTTCATCGTATTATGTGTATCAAAATTCTGCATTGCAAATGTTTGAAGATCTGGAAAGGCTGAAAAAAGAACCTTACGGCTGTTTTGAGCAGCTTTCTTCAACGGTTTATCCCAATATTTTTATCCTTGATTATTTAAAATCGACGAAAAAAATTGATGCTAATACAGAATCCACGGTCATCAGAAATCTGAGAAAAGGTTACTCGAAAATGATTTCCTATAAAAATCAGGATGGCGGCTTTTCTTATTTCGGAGGAAGCGAATCTGATGTCGCTCTGTCTGCTTTCGCCTTGCAGGAATTCAGAGATTTAAAGAAATATGTGAATGTTGATGCAAAATTGATTCAGAATCTCACTTCATTTATCTTATCTAAAAAAGGTGCAAACGGTTTATTTGAAGTGAGAAAAGGGTATGAATTTAAATCTCAGTATTCAGAATATTCGTGGTCGAGAAACATGTATGTTCTGTACGCTTTGTCGAAACTTGGATTTAAAAATGAACTGCTTCAAAACTATGACTACAGTCTGAAAAGAGTTTTGGCAACCAAAGATTCCTATCAGTTGGCATTAATGGCAAATACGGCAAAAAATTTAGATAAAACTGAGGATTATAATGCTTTGATTACCATTTTAAACCAACAGTACGAATCGAAAAATATCAAAAGCAAAACCACATTTACAGGATCCGGAGGGATTTCTGCCAATGCGGAAACGCTTTCCTTGTATATCATGGCGTTGCAAAAAAGCGAATCAGCAAATCAATTGAAAATTGCCGATGCTGCAGACGAATTAATAAACTACAACGGCTATTACGGATTTGGCTCAACTCAGGCAACCGCCTTGGCTTTGGAATCACTCTCCGGTTTCTTTACCAAAAATGAAAAACTGTTCGGAACCGATAAACCGACCGTTAAAGTAAATGGCGCTGTTGTTTCAGACAAAAATATCAGCTTTTCAACTGCATTCAGGAAAGGAGACAATGACCTTACTGTTGAATACCGGAGCAAAAAAGGTTTACCGTTTAAGTTAGATTACCAATACTACACTTTAGAACCTCCGAAAAGCGGGGATATTCCGGTAAGTTTAGATATTCAGCTAAAATCTGAACTTTCAAAAGTGGGAGAGACCAACAGAATGACAGTCACTGTAAAAAATAAAATCAACGGTGATTTACCTATGACCACCGCAAAAATCGGAATTCCTGCAGGTCTGACTCTACAAAACGCTTTGTTGAAAGATATGGTCGATAAAAAGCAGGTTTCTTATTACGAAATATTTGATAACTATCTGGTTTTGTATTGGGAGCACTTTGATGCGAATGAAACGAAAACAATTAATTTAGATTTAAAAGTAGAATTTGCCGGAGAATACACAGGGAAAGCAAGTAATGTCTATCTTTATTACATGCCGGAAGCCAAGTTTTGGATGGAGGGGATTAAAGCGAAGATTGAACCGTAAAAAATATTTTTTTGAATCAATAGGAGAGGGCTTCAGCCCGCTTTCTCTATTACAATCCGCAATGGCTTTAGCCAAAAATTTAAATAGCCAATCATTGTTATCAAAAATTACGTTTAGAATTTCCAATTGGCTATAATCTGTCATGACTGAGAACTTTATATTTCTCTGTTAAGTTTACGCCCTGGTATAACTTATAAAACAATCAAAATTTTAGATTTTTTGTATCACTTTGCGTTAAATTAAGCATAAACGAAAGTAATTTTCACAAGTAAAAAAATTATTCTAAAACAAACTTTCAAAAATTATTGAAAATTCAAAAACTATTATTATATTTGTAATAGAAATTAAATAAAAGTAAAATGAAACTTTCAGAAGCCAAAGAAAAATACATTCAGACTTGGGGAACATTCGCAACGAGTTGGGGAATCAACCGGACGATGGCGCAAGTCCACGCTTTGCTTCTGGCCAACGGAAAACCACTTTCCACCGATGAGGTGATGGAGCTTTTGGAAATTTCAAGGGGCAACGCCAATATGAACCTCCGTGCGTTGATGGATTGGGGAATTGTGAAAAAAGAATTCATCAAAGGCGACAGAAAAGAATATTTCATTGCGGAAAAAGATGTTTGGTTTCTGTTTAAACAAATCACAAAAGAACGTAGGAAACGTGAAATAGAACCTGTCGTAGCATTTTTGGAAGAACTGAAAAATATTGAAGACAATGATTCTGCTGAAGCTAAAGAATTTATCAAACTGATGGAAGATTTCAGCAATGTCACCAGCAAAATCAACAATATTATGGATCTTGCGATTAAAAGTGATGATCACTGGCTGGTCGGAAAGATTACCAATTTACTAAAATAGAAAGGATATCAAAATCCTTTTTTATTTCTATCAAACTTTCAAAAATTACTGAAAATATAATAATTAAAAGATGATTTTATGAAATCGAATGTATTGAAAACAGAAGCTGTAATTCAAACATTAATAAGCTTAGCAGGTCTTATTTATTGTTTAATTCAATATATAAGTGAGGGTGATAAAGGAGCTATTTTTATAGCGCTTTTCTTCATCGGAATTTCAAATCTCCTAGGGTTTTTGATCAGAATCTGTACTGTTGCCAGCATATTTCACAGATATTATTTTTTTGGAGTTCTAACATTTTTCTTCATAGTGATTTTAGTAATTAGGCTTACGGCATATTCTGATAATAATTTTAGTATATATTTCACCTTTGTTGCAGGCTCATTACTTAATATTTATTACGTCTTGTACGGGTTATATGTCAGTAAAAAATGTCAGTAGAAATACATATCCTTTTTTATTTCAAATAAACTTTCGAAACTATTCTAAATAGTATAATCATGAAAAATTTAATCATTCATCTGTTCCTCATTTTTTACTTCGGAGGAAAAACGAAAAGACAGTTATTTTAAAAACTAAAAAGATGAAAACACTTAAAAACCACACCCTTATCTACGACAACGAATGCCCAATGTGTAATATCTATTCACAACGTTTCATAAAATCAGGAATGTTGGACGGTAGTGGAAGAGAAGCTTTTACAGAACTGAGTTTTAAAAATAAAAATCTTATCGATTTCAACCGTGCAAAAAACGAAATCGCATTGGTTGATCACACTAAAAATAAAGTCATTTACGGTTTAGACAGTTTGCTTATCATTATCGGAACTTCATTTCCATTATTAGAGAAAATAGCTAGAATAAAACCATTATACTGGTTTTTCAAAAAGCTATATTCTTTCATCTCTTACAACCGAAAACAGATCATTCCTTCCGCTAACGGAAGTTCGGCTGCAGCATGTATTCCGGATTTCAATTTAAAATACAGATTGGCTTATATCGGTTTTGTTGTGCTGTTTTCTTCTTATGTTTTAAGTATTTTTACTTCTAAATCAGGCTTAGATATAAACCCGAATTTCACACGTGAATTTGCCATTTGTTTAGGTCAGATTATCTGGCAAACTTTATTTTTAAAGCTTTATTTAAAAGGGAAACTTTGGGATTATCTGGGAAATATGATGACGGTTTCTTTGATTGGAACATTACTTTTAATTCCGGGTTTATTTTTAAATCTCAATTCAATATCACCAATAATTTATTTCGGAATTGTCGTTGTTATCATGTTTTTAGAACATTTGAGAAGATGTAAAATCTTACAATTAAATCTCCTTCCGACCATTTCTTGGATGATTTTCAGAATGACAGTTTTAGGAATAATTATTTGGTTAAATTATTAAAAAAATGGAGAGAGAAACCCAACGGGACGATTTACAACAGGATAGGATGTAATCCTGTCACCATAAAAACAAACATAAATAAAATGTCCAAAATTCATTTAACCACGATCATCAATGCCGACATACAAACGGTTTTCGATCTGTCAAGAGACATCGGTCTCCACGAAAAATCTACGTACAAAACAGGCGAAAAAGCAATTGCCGGAAGAACTTCCGGGTTGATTGAATTGGGTGAAACGGTAACCTGGAAAGCAAAACATTTAGGATTTTTGCAAACCCACACCTCACAAATTACTGCGATGATAAAGCCATATCATTTTACAGATATCATGATGAAAGGAACTTTTAAATCTTTTAAGCATCAGCATCTATTCAGACAGGAAGGCAAAAAAACGGTGATGACCGATGTTTTAGAATTCGAATCTCCGTTTGGAATCATCGGAAAAATTTTCAATACATTATTTCTGAAAAACTATATGCAGAACTTTTTGCTCGCAAGAAACAGTCTGATCAAGTCGACTGCTGAGCGATGTATAATTTAAAACAAACAAATACCACCCAAATGAAAATAATCATCGCTGCCGGAACCGGATTCCTAGGGAAAAACCTTGAAAAATATTTTACCGATCAAGGAAATGAAGTTTATATTTTAACAAGAAATCCGAAACGTAAAAACGAAATTCGTTGGGATGCCAAAACTCTGGGCGACTGGAAAAATTCGCTTGAAAACGCGGATGTTTTAATTAATCTCACAGGAAAATCAGTCGATTGTCGATATACCGAGAAAAACAAAAAGGAAATTTACGCTTCAAGAATCGACAGTACAAAAGTTCTTCAACAAGCTGTTGATCAATGTGTCAATAAACCGAAAGTTTGGTTAAATTCAAGTTCAGCAACAATTTACACTCACTCAGAAACACAATTAAACACAGAAGAAAACGGAATTATTGGCGACGATTTTTCAATGAATATCTGTAAAAGCTGGGAGAAAGAATTTTTTACTTTTAATAGTGAAAATATGCGAAAAGTGGCATTACGGACTTCAATCGTTTTAGGAAATAACGGCGGCGCTTTTCCCAAATTAAGATTGATCACAAAATTAGGCTTAGGCGGAAAACAGGGACGAGGAAACCAAAACGTAAGCTGGATTCACATCGACGATTTCTGCAAAGCGATCGAACATATTATTGATCACGAAAATATGTCTGGAGTAATCAATGTAACTGCTCCCAATCCTTTACCCAACGAAGAATTTATGCGAAATCTGAGAAAAGAAATGAAAATTCCATTTGGCTTAAATGCGCCAGTGTGGCAACTGGAAATCGCATCAATTTTTCTCGGAACAGAAACCGAACTGTTGTTAAAAAGCCGAAATGTTTATCCTGAAAAACTCCTCCAGAACGGTTTTACATTCAAGTATCCGACTGTAGAAATGGCTTTCCATGAATTGATTAATCCTTTTTAATACAAACAACGGTGTTTGTGCTCTCCTGCAATTCCATTTTATTTAAAACAGGGTTGTTTGTAATAAAAAAGATTTCCGGTTGATTACAAACAACGGTGTTTGTCCTCTCCGGGAATTCCATTTTATTCAAAACAGATTGTTTGTAATAAAAAAGATTTCCGTTGTATTACAAACAAGGTTGTTTGCCCTTTCCGGCAAAATTTTTAATTTAATTCTTTCAAACCTTAACATCAGTTTATTCTAAATCTGCCAAGTTTTACACCTTTTGTGGTAGAAGATTTCCCGTGAAAGAGTAATTTAGCGAAAACTTAATACCAATGTCCTTTAAGATAAAAGCTAAAACACTCTTTCTTTCCTCACTGTTCATTTCCCTGACCTATTTTTCACAGGCTCACAACGTTTCCGACGGTTATCAAAAGCCAACTGATCCGCTTGTTATTCAGAATCTTGAAGACTGGCAGGATTTAAAATTCGGACTGTTTATGCATTGGGGAACCTACAGCCAGTGGGGAATTGTCGAAAGCTGGAGCCTTTGCCCGGAAGACGAATCGTGGACACAACGCAAACCCGAGCACGGAAAATCATACAACGAATACGTAGAAAACTACGAAAATCTTCAGAAAACTTTTAATCCGATTGAGTTTAATCCACACAAATGGGCAGATGCAACTAAGAAAGCGGGAATGAAATATGTGGTTTTCACTACCAAGCACCACGATGGTTTTGCCATGTTTGATACTAAAGAATCAGACTATAAAGTAACTTCTTCAAAAACACCTTTTTCAAAAAATCCGAAAGCGGATGTGACGAAAGAGATTTTTAATACCTTCAGAAAAGATGGTTTTAAAATCGGCGCCTATTTTTCAAAACCTGATTGGCATTCTGACGATTACTGGTGGCCGTATTTTCCACCGAAAGACAGAAATGTAAACTACGATCCAAAAAAATATCCTGAAAAATGGAACAGTTTCAAAAATTTTACATTAAATCAACTCAATGAAATCACTTCAAACTACGGAAAAATCGATATACTTTGGTTAGACGGAGGTTGGGTTCGTCCATTCAATACGATCGATCCAAAAGTAGAATGGCAAAGAACCATCAAGGTTGAACAGGATATTGACATGGACAAAATCGGAACAATGGCCCGAAAAAATCAGCCCGGAATTATCATCGTAGACCGCACCGTTCCCGGAAAATGGGAAAATTATGTAACGCCCGAACAGGCTGTTCCTGAACACGCACTTTCAATCCCTTGGGAGAGTTGTATCACGATGGGAGATTCGTTTTCGTATGTTCCGAATGACAATTATAAATCTTCTCAGAAAATCATTGAAACTTTAGTGAAAATAATTTCCAGAGGCGGAAATTACCTGATGAATATTGCTCCCGGACCGAATGGCGATTACGATGCCGTCGTTTATGAAAGATTGAAAGAAATCTCAGGCTGGATGGATCATAATAAATCTGCGGTTTTTACAACAAGAACAGTTGCACCTTATCACGACGGAAATTTTTATTATACCCAAAGCAAAGACGGTAAAACGCTGAATGTTTTTCATCTGGATGAAAAAGCAAAATATCAGTCTCCATCAACTTTAAGCTTTGCTATTCCTGAAAGTTTTAAACCAAAATCATTAAAAGTTTTAGGTTTAAAAAATAAAATTCAATGGAAAAAAACAGGCAATTCAATTGAAATTCAATTGCCCGAAGACCGTGAAAAATTGAACTATGCAACTGTAATTCAAATAACGCAATAATGAGGTTTAAATTAAAATTAATTGGAATTTCATTACTGAGTTCGGTATTCATTTCAGCTCAAAAACCTTTATACAAAGATCCGAAACAACCAATTGAAGCCAGAGTTCAGGATCTGCTGAAACGCATGACGCCCGAAGAAAAATTCTGGCAGTGTTTCATGATTCCCGGTGATTTGGATAATGTTCCGAAAGGTCAATATTCGCACGGAATTTTCGGTTTGCAGGTGAGCGCAGGAAATCAAGGCGGTGGAGTTGCCGGACAGTTGTTGAAGTACAATGCGAATGAAGGTGCAGAAAGATTAGCAAAAAAGATCAATGCCATTCAAAAATATTTTGTTGAAGAATCAAGACTGGGAATTCCGATTATCCCTTTTGATGAGGCTTTACACGGATTGATGCGGGAAGGAGCAACGGCTTTTCCACAGGCGATTGGTTTGTCGGCGACGTTCAATCCTGAACTGATGAAAGAAGTTTCGACGGCTATTGCCAAAGAATCGAGATTAAGAGGAATCCGTCAGATCTTGACGCCGGTTGTGAACTTGGCGAGTGATGTTCGATGGGGAAGGACAGAAGAAACGTATGGCGAAGATCCGCTTTTGACTTCTGTGATGGGTGTGAATTTTGTCAGTTCATTTGAAAATCAGGGAATCATTACCACTCCAAAACATTTTTTAGCCAATGTTGGTGAGGGTGGAAGAGATTCCTATCCAATTCACTGGAGTAAAAGATATTTGGAGGAAACGCATTTGATTCCTTTTCAAAAAGCTTTCACGCAGGGCAAAAGCCGTTCGGTGATGACTTCATATAATTTGTTGGATGGACGACCTTCAACCGCAAATCATTGGTTATTGACCGAAAAATTAAAAAAAGACTGGAATTTTAAAGGTTTTGTCATCAGTGATGCGAGTGCGGTTGGTGGTGCAAATGTTCTCCATTTTACGGCAAAAGATTATGACGATGCTTCTGCACAGTCGATGAACGCAGGTCTTGATGTGATTTTCCAGACAGAATATCAACATTATAAACTGTTTATTCCACCATTTTTGGATGGAAGAATTTCACAGGAAAGAATTGATGATGCGGTATCCAGGGTTTTAAGAGCGAAATTTGAGCTGGGTTTGTTTGAAAATCCTTACGTTTCTGATGCAGCTATTTCTGAATTAAAGAAATTAAATCACAAACCACTAGCCGAAAAAACAGCCATCGAATCTTTTGTTTTGCTTCAGAATAATAATCAGACGCTCCCGATTTCCAATAATGTGAAAAGGATTTTAGTTGTTGGAACTGATGCTGTTGATGCGAGATTAGGCGGTTATTCCGGGCCGGGTAATAAGAAAGTGAGCATTTTGGATGGAATTAAAAACTTTGTCAGGAATAAAAATGTTGAGATTACGTATTCTAAAGGAATTGACTGGAATTTGAAGAATTTTACAACAATTCCCACAGAATTTTTATCTTCAGAAAATCAGAAAGGTTTGAAAGGAAATTATTTTTCCAATTCAGATTTGAAAGGAAATCCCGCGTTTGAAAAACAGGATGAGCAGGTCAATTTCAAATGGACTTTATATTCTCCAAATCCTGAAAAACTGCAGCCCGACAATTACAGCGTTCGCTGGACAGGTAAACTGGAAGCTCCGAATTCCGGTAAATATCAGCTAGGTTTGAGAGGAAACGACGGTTTCAGATTGTATTTAAATGGAAAATTGATAATCGACAATTGGGAAAAGTTGAGTTATTCAACCAAAACTGTTGAGGTAGATTTTGTGAAAGGTCAAAAGTCTGATATCGTTGTTGAATTCCATGAAAACAGAGGTGAGGCGAATATCGAACTGATCTGGAATTATGGTTTAAATAATTATAAAAAAGATTTTAATGATGCTTTAAGATTAGCTCAAAATGCAGACTACATCATCGTTACAGCAGGAATTCATGAAGGTGAATTTCAGGACCGCTCGTCATTAAGTTTGCCAGGAAATCAGGAAAAATTTATTCATGAAGTATCAAAATTAAATAAACCGACAACTGTTGTTTTAGTCGGCGGCTCTGCAATAAAAACGACCGATTGGAAAGATAAAGTCGGAGCCATTTTGGATATTTGGTATCCAGGAGAAGAAGGTGGAAATGCGGTTGCAAAAGTACTTTTCGGAGCAGAAAATCCTTCAGGGAAATTGCCGGTCACTTTTCCTATGGAAGAAGGTCAGTTGCCTTTGACGTACAATCATCATCCGACAGGACGAGGAAATGATTATTATGATTTGAGTGGTGAGCCGTTGTATCCGTTTGGTTTTGGATTGAGTTACACAAGTTTCGAAATTTCTGATTTACATTTAAATAAATTAAAATTTAAAGAAAACGAGACTGTCATTGCAAAAGTAAAAGTTAAAAATACAGGTTCGAAAGAAGGAAGTGAAGTCGTTCAGCTGTATGTAAAAGATATGCTGGCTTCGGTTTCAAGACCGATTTTAGAATTGAAAGGCTTTCAAAAAGTATATTTAGAGGCTGGCGAAACCAAAGAAATTTCAATTGAAGTTCCGGTAAAAGAATTACGGTTTTTAGATGAAAAAATGAACTGGATTGTAGAAAAGGGAACTTACAGAATTATGATTGGAAATTCATCCAAAAACCTGCCTTTGAAACAGAATATGGAGGTGGAATAAGAGTTAGATAAAATTTCATTTTTAAAGATACAAAACCGGTTTCTTTAGGGAACGGTTTTTGCAAATTTTGCGTCAGAATATATCTAACACATCACATCTTATATTTTATGAAAAAATATCTTTTACCAGCCGTCGCTGTACTGTTTTTCAGCTGTAAAGAAAATAAAAATCAGACTGCTGCAGAAGCTGACGTAGTTACCAAAACCGATACTTTAAAACTTCCTTCGCCGGATGAAAAAGCTTCTAAAAATAAATTCAGCAACATTATCGGCTGGCCTGAAGGAAAGACTCCGGTTGCGCCCGCGGGATTTACGGTGACGCGTTTTGCTGAAAATATTAAAAGTCCGCGAAATATGATTCAGGCGCCAAATGGAGATATTTTTGTAGTGCTTTCAAACTCTGAGAGAACAGCTACAGAAAAAATTAAAAATGATATCAGCGGAAAAAGTGATGCAGAAGTAGGAGGAAAATCTGCGAACCGTATTTTACTGTACCGCGATGCCAACAATGACGGCGTGCCGGAAACATCATCCGTTTTTCTTGATAATCTGAATCAGCCGTACGGAATGCTGATTATTAAAGATAAGTTTTACGTTGCCAATACCGACGGACTTTGGATGTACCCTTACAAAAACGGAGATCTCAAAATCACGCAGCCTGGCAAGAAAATCTTAAATCTCCCGGCCGGCGGTTACAATAATCACTGGACGAGAAATTTAATTGCCAATAAAGATCAGTCTAAGATTTATATTTCTGTAGGTTCCGGAAGTAATGTCGGCGAAAACGGTATGGATAAAGAAGTTCGCCGTGCCGATATTTTAGAAGTAAATCCTGACGGAACTGGCGAGATCATTTATGCTGCAGGTTTGAGAAACCCTGTTGGGATGAGCTGGAATCCGATTACCGGAGAACTTTGGACTGTTGTGAATGAAAGAGATGAACTGGGCGATGAGCTTGTTCCGGATTATTTAACAAGTGTAAAAAGAGGTGCTTTTTATGGCTGGCCATATGCTTATTTTGGAAAGAACGAAGATCCCAGAAGAAAAGGGGAGAAACCAGATTTGGTAGCAAAAACAATTGTCCCGGATGTTCCGCTTGGTGCCCACACCGCATCGTTAGGTTTAGATTTTTATCGTGGAAATCAGTTTCCGGAAGAGTATAAAAACGGTGCGTTCATCGGTCAGCACGGATCCTGGAACCGCTCAGAATTGTCAGGGTATCAGGTTGCTTTTGTTCCATTTAAAAATGGAAAAGCAGCAGGTTCACATAAACCGTTTCTTACAGGATTTATTGCAGATCTTAAAAAAGGAGATGTTTACGGAAGACCTGTTGGCGTTTTGCAAACGAAAGACGGCTCGTTGCTGGTTGCAGATGATGCTTCAGGAATTGTGTGGCGCGTCTCGTACACAAAAAAGTAAACACTTTCTAACAGCAGCCTTACAGGGCTGCTTTTTCATTTTAAAACCAATTATTTTCCTTAAATTCGCATAAAATTTTATACGAATGAACTACGATATTATTGTGATCGGAAGCGGACCTGGTGGATATGTCACTGCGATCAGAGCGGCACAGCTGGGCTTTAAAACTGCCATTATTGAGAAAGAAAGTTTGGGCGGAATCTGCTTAAACTGGGGATGTATTCCTACGAAAGCTTTGCTGAAGTCTGCTCAGGTTTTTCATTACATCAATCACGCGGAAGATTACGGTTTAAATAAAGTGGAAGCTGGTTTTGAGTTTCCAAACGTGATCCAGAGAAGCCGTGGTGTGGCTTCAAAAATGAGCAAGGGCATCGAGTTTCTGATGAAGAAAAACAAAATCGATGTGATTTTCGGTACGGCGAAAGTTCAGAAAGATAAAAAGGTAACCGTTACTGATAAAGACGGAAAAAATACAGAATACGCAGGGCAGCATATCATCATTGCGACGGGTGCAAGATCACGCGAATTGCCGAATCTTCCACAGGACGGCAAAAAAGTAATAGGTTACAGACAGGCAATGACGCTACCAGAGCAGCCAAAATCTTTAATTGTTGTCGGTTCTGGCGCCATAGGTGTAGAGTTTGCCGACTTCTACAATACGATGGGAACCAAAGTGACAATTGTAGAGTTTTTACCTACAATCGTTCCGGTTGAAGATGAGGAAATTTCAAAACATCTGGAAAAATCGTTAAAGAAAACCGGCATCGAAATCATGACCAATGCTTCAGTAGAAAGTGTCGACACGAGCGGTGAAGGGGTAAAAGCTACCGTGAAAACGGCAAAAGGAAACATCGTTCTTGAAGCAGATATTTTACTTTCTGCGGTAGGAATTGCTGCCAATATCGAAAATATTGGTTTGGAGGAAGTTGGAATCAAAACTGATAAAGGAAGAGTTTTGGTCAATGAATGGTATGAAACTTCAGTTCCCGGATATTATGCAATCGGAGATTTAATCCCGACTCAGGCTTTGGCACACGTTGCTTCTGCGGAAGGCATTACCTGTGTAGAAAAAATTAAAGGAATGCACGTTGAGAAAATCGACTATGGCAATATTCCCGGCTGTACGTACTGTCATCCTGAAGTTGCTTCTGTCGGTCTTACCGAAAAGCAGGCTAAAGAAAAAGGTTACGAAATCAAAGTTGGTAAATTCCCTCTTTCTGCCAGCGGAAAAGCAACAGCAAACGGAAATACCGACGGATTTGTGAAAGTAATTTTTGATGCTAAATATGGTGAATGGTTAGGCTGTCACATGATTGGTGAAGGCGTTACCGATATGGTTGCCGAAGCAGTTGTAGCAAGAAAACTGGAAACCACAGGTCATGAAATCATCAAATCGATTCACCCGCACCCAACGGTTTCAGAGGCGATTATGGAAGCTGCGGCAGCGGCTTATGGTGAGGTGATTCATATATAATAAAAAAATTAATTAAGATTTTAACTTAATTCATATTATTCAAAACCACAGAAATTCTCTGTGGTTTTTTTGTGGAAAATCTCTACCTTAGTTATCACCAAAAACTAAAATCATGAGATATTTCGACTTCCACTGTCATCCTGTTTTGAAGCAGCTTTTCAACGATGAACCCAACATCGATTCTTTTATTTACAAAAATGATGTTGCTGCGATCCCGCGTGCTTGCTCAGATTTGCCGAATATCATCCAATCGCAGACGCATCCTGCGCAGCTTGCCGAGTTTAATGATGAAGTAATCGTAGGTGCTGTGTTGTACAGTGTCGAAAAGTTTGTCGCCAAAACCGTGATTCCGCTTCGGAAATATCTTAAAAAATCATCTCAGTACAAACTTTCAGAAAGCCTTCTGAAGGATATTGATGATAATAAAAACAAACCTTTCAGCGATTTTTTAATGCAAAGAACGTTGCAGAAATATCTGGAAGCGACATCATCTTATCATATTTTAACGAAAGAAAATCTGAAAAATCCTTTACCGAAAAATAAAGTCAATGTTTTTTTTACGATTGAAGGCTGCCACAGTTTGGTAGATTCTACGAATTTTGTGGATGAAATGCACCGCTACGATCCCGCAGAAGTGCTTTCAAATCTGGATAAAGTGCAGCAGAAAGTAAAAATTCTCGCCATAAATCTCACGCATCTTCAGCAGTCGAGTCTCTGCAATCAGGCTTTTGGGATGCAGGTTGCCGATTCTACGGCGTTTTTTCCTTCAGGAAACGGAATGCAGAATGACGGCAGAAAAGTTATACAGGGATTTTTTGACCGCAAGATATGTCTTGATGTAAAACATATGAGCTACAAATCGCGCAAAGACGTCATGACTGAGATCGACGCTAAAAAATTCACCAGTGTTCAACCTTTGGTGTGTACGCACGCAGGTTTTACCGGAATGTCCTTCAAAGACTGGGCAGGAAATATTCAGCTTAAAAAACCGCTTTCAGGTGCTGTTTATTTAGAAATCACCAAAAAATGCAGCGATAAAACCGCGACTTTTAATGCTTCTACCATTAATCTTTTTGATGAAGAAATCGTCTGGATCGTGAAAAACGGTGGCGTGATCGGACTTTCTATGGACAGACGAATTCTGGGTTATGTGGATAAATTTGATGACGATCCGACCGGAATTTCAGGAACCGAAAGGATTGTCGACAAAGAATTTTTTTCAAAAACCGAATGGCTTTCGTTCAATATTAAAGATTCAGAAATCGGGAAATTGATTAAGGATGACGACCGACTCACGATGGAAATTTTAGAGGAAAAAACAGAGCTTGCGATGGATGCGCGCGACGAATATTTTTACGATCATATTCTCAATCACATCCGTCATTATTTTCAGGTGTGTGTTGATGCCGGCATTCCTTTGCTTACGGCGCAGAAGCAGATCGTCATCGGCACCGATTTCGACGGACTCATCAATCCTTTCATCAATATGCCAACCGTAGAACGCATGAAAAATGTGCGCACCTACATCAGCATGAATCTCAAATATTACCTGAACGATCTCCCTGAAGCCAAAAAATGGGCCGCCGAACTGAACACCGACACGTTTATGGAAGATCTTTTCTATTCGAATGGGCTTAGGTTTGTGAAGAAGCGGTTTGAAGTGTGAAAGATAAATAAAAGTTCTTTGCAAATTCTTCTGGTACCGGAATCTCGTTCGTGCCGTTCAAAAGAGCTTGTAGTCAAGGTCGGTCTGTAAATTAACTCAAAATAGCCATCTCAGAATCGACTGTATACAATTTTTCTCCAACAGGTATCCGACTAACTTCTCATTTCGGTAACGTTTTTTCACAGCCTGACGAAAAAGTATTGGCGAAGTGCTGGCTTAATTTAACTGAAAGTTTAATTCAGACCAATCGTAGCTAATATTTTTTCAATGGAAATAAGTTAAACAAAAATGTGGAATTGGAAAATATTGGCGGATAAAAATGTATAGAAGTTCAACTTTGAACTAAACCCCGCATTTTGCCAATACAATGTTAGCTGCAGTATCATTTTTTATTCAATATTTCATCTTCTAAATTACTCCATCCACTCCAAACACAATTTTCATTTCTAATTTCTTTAGTTTCATTATTAAAATTTATTGAGTAGTTCTCTATAGTTGTACATAAACCATCACTCGGAATAGCATAGAGTTGAGATTCAAATTTTATAAGATTTTCAAGTTGTTTTTTATCAATTTGCTTTTCTACATTTTTATGTAGAATGAAATAATTTTCATTCTTATTTGAAATTTTTATTGAGTCAGATATTTGATGGAAGCATCCTTGAGAATTATATTTAATTTCCACAGAATTATTTTTCAAATTCTTTATTATTGATTTGTTAGAATATTTTTCAAAAGCAAATTCATCAGGAAAAATCGCAATTGTATCAATTTTCTTTTTATTTTCTATTTGAAATTGTTTTTTAGTTTTTTCTCCAAACAAATTATAAAATTCAAACTCATAGTTTCCTTTCTCTATACTATCTAATTTTATTGGACTGTCCAAGAAAAGACCATCTTTGTTAATGATTTTCTTAAAGAATATTCCATTTTTATAAATGACTAATTCACTTAAAGGAAGATTTCCACTATTCTTATTTGCATTATCGATTTTTACTACCAATTTGGAGTATTTGTATTCTTTACAACCAATTAGGAGCAAAAATATTGATAAAAATAAAATTTTCACTTTCATTGTGAATCGAGTTGTTGTGATATTGCAGCTAACGTTTCGGGGCTTGGCGATGGCGGGCATTTCGAAGCAGAAACCTTCAACTAAAATACAAATTTCTACCGAAGTACAAAACGTGAATTGATGACGTTCCGCCCGCTATTGCCAAACCCTTGTTATGCGACGTTTTTATTTTTCACGATCAAACGCAAAATTGGGATTTACTTTATAAGTATAATCATCTTCATTCATATCAAGAAAGCCAATTTTTACTAAATCTTTTAATAAATTTGATAGCAGTTCGCTTTTCTCACTATTTGACCAATAAAACCGTTTGTATTTTGGAAAATTATCTTCGGGTATCAATTCTAAACATAATGCTATTTCGTGCATTGCAATATCCACATCTGTCCAATCTTTCATTCTTTCCAATAATTTCTGTTTCATAATAATTTCATTTAGCGTTATTTAGGAATTTAATTCCACCAATTCTATTTTCGGTTAAAATATCTAAGATTAATGTCCCATAAATTTTACTTTCTAAAACTAAATTTTCTTGGAATTTCCATTCTGAATTCGGTTTATTTGGAATTTTTGTATCTACGAAATAAATGGATGCTTTACTTTCCCGATTTCCGTCTTTAATTTGTTCTGTAAAACTCATTAATTCTGTTGCAGTTGAAATTTTATTCTCCAAAATATTTAAAAGTTCTAATTTAAGATTTTCTTTTGTGGGACGGTTTCTCATAAAATGGCACATAACGTTTCGGGGCTTTGCGATGGTGGGGCAATCGAAGCAAAAATCTTCAATTTTGTACAAATGTTGAACCGAAGAACTACCGTTGAACTTTGCAGTTTCGCCCCACTATTGCAAAACCCTTGTTATAGCCAGTTTTTATTGTTTCGTTATTTGTAAATGTCCCCATTTAATCACATTAAACTCGATTTTTCTAATTTTAGCATTTTCATCTTTATTATATATCAACTCTATGAAACTTTCATCTTTGTCATAGTATAATAACCAAGGTGATAAGAGTTTGTCTGTTAAACTTATTGCTAAATGATTTACTTTGTCTGTGCGATTTTCAATTAAGGTTGTTTTTAATTCTATTTTATATGAATTGTCGAATTTGTGGTATTTTTCAATAGTCAAAATTTCCCAATCATTACCTAATTCACTTTGTAACAACTCAGATAATTTCTCAGCTTTTATTTTTTTTGTTTGATTTTCAGTTACAATTGTCAGGAAAATATTCTTTAATTCACTCATATATTTTTGCTCCTTTAAAAATGTCCGCAAAGGTTGACCAATTTGGTTTGTCTGCTTTTATATTTAGTTTCATATTGTCGTAATGACCTTGAATATCTTCTGTATAAACACTTAGAGCTTCCAAAAAGTCAGGTAAAGTTTTATTCTCCCAGCTTTTAGGATTGTCAAAAAAGTCCTTGCGTAGTAAGTCAAGAAATTTAATGAAAGTTTGTCTGTCAGTTACTTTAAAGTCGTTAAGTGTTTTGTTCATAAAATTGGCTATAACGTTTCGGGGCTTTGCGATGGTGGGGCAATCGAAGCACAAATCTTCAATTTTGCACAAAAGTTGAACCGAAGAATAAACGTTGAACTTTGCAGTTTCGCCCCACTATTGCAAAACCCTTGTTATATGCTGTGCTTGTTGTCATTCGCTTGTTGGTAATAATTTGTCTATTAAATATTGTTTCCATTTTTCGCCTGTAAATTCACAATTTCCGCTATTGATTTTAGCATTTGGAAAGTTGGCAAGAACTATTGTTAAGTCGTTCCAAACATATTTCAACTCTTCGTCCTTGTTTTCAAAACTCAAACTCAGTTTTCCGTTTTCTATTTTTAAATGCTTAAGAAAAATGCCTTCTTGTGTTGAGTTAATTCTGTCGGCAAGTTGTATGTAATAACCTTGATAGTCTGGATACGGAATTTGTTCTGGTAGTCTTTCGTCACCTGCGTAATAACGAAACAAAATTTCGTGTCCGTATTTACTTAATTTCTCTTTCCAAAATTCAGGTCTTGGAATTTCTGAAAGGTCAGTTGTCAAATACATTTCTGTCTCGCTTGCCCAAGGCTTAAAAGTCGTTTTTATTAATTCTTGTTCTTCAATTTCAAAACTGTCCGCTACAAGTCGAAAAGTCGCAGGAGTTGAGAAATCTAAGCAAATACCATTTTCAACTTCACTTGCTTCAATACATTCGATGTAATTGTCGTCACAGACATTTACCACATCTTTGTCAAAAGTCCATTCATGAATTTTATTTGGAATGACTTTGAAAGGTAAAATGTGTCTTTCAGAATTTGCCTTATAGTTCGCTTTCACATTATAACCAACAATAATTTCAAGTGGATTTTCCTTAATTGCCAATACGTGTCCGTCTTCAAAATAGAAGTTGTCGGACAACCATTTGTCAAGGTCGTTGAATGTTTGTATAGTCGTTTTTAGCATAGCATATAACGGTTTGCAGCTTGGCGAAGTGGCGGAAATCGAAGCACCAATCTTCAATTTTGTACAAAAGTTGAACCGAAGAACTACCGTTGAACTTTGCCGTTTCGCCCCACTATTGCAAAACCCTTGTTAGCGGTTCGGCTTTATTTGCTGAATAGTTTTTCAATTCCATAAACTTTATTTTTCGTCAATAAGTCAAGTATTTCATTTTGTAATTTAATTATTTCATTTGTGGAATTGTTTTGGTTGATGAAATTGTCAAGTTTAATAAAACTGTTTTTTAATTTTTCTATTAAATTGTTGTCATTAAATTTTGTGTTCAATAATTTACTTTTAGCTTCTTGAAAAATTAATCGTCCTTCTTTTAATGTCATATGGTTTGGTCCGCTTTCTTCATTTTCTTCAAAGTCATCAATTCCATCGTCTTCCCAAAAGCAAATGCCACAAATATCAAATGCATTTCTTTCGTCCAATGTCAAATAACCGCAAACTGGGCAAGAGTTTTTTAAAACTTCAGCGCTATTTACATCTGTTCTTTGTAAACCAATTTTTAGGTCAAAATTTTTCTGAAAAAAGTCTCGTCGTACTTTAATATTGTCAATATGTTCTTTAGGTTCTTTCATTTCGGTGTCGTCTTTTAAGCTGACCGCTAACGTTTTCGGGCTTTGCGTTCGGGCGGGTTTCGGAGCACAAAACTGTCAACCAGCACTACACTTGAATAGAAGCACAAAGCTCCAAGTTTGCACGTCACCCCGCCTGACGCAAAACCCGTGTTATGGGCTGGGCTTTTGTCGTCTGGTTTCATTTGAAAAGTTGTTTTACGTTGTCAGTTAATTCAAGATGTTCGTTATTGTCATCTGAACCAAATAATTTCTGCCAAAATGTTTTTGGTTTTGCTTCAGCTTTAACAACAACGAATAACTCTTGTCCTTCAAGTGATTTCGGGTAAATTACTCTGGTCGCCCAATTTGTCGAGGCGAAAAGTCCAGGTGCTATTTCGCAATTAAGTTTTTCTCCTAACTGTTTCCAAAACTGTTCGTGGTCAAGTGCAAGTGTCGGTGCTTGCCACCATTGGTCAAGAGTGTCAGCAAATACAAAAAACCAGTCGTCTGCCAATGGTCCAGCCGAGGTTGTATATTCTCCTATAAACTTGATTTTATCAATGTCAAGTATCCACATATTTTGTGGGTCTTGCTCATAAATTACTTTGTCGTCCTTAATTGTTAGTTTATTTGTAGGTGTCATTTTGATTGTTGTGTGTTGTCTTAGCCTTGCCCATAACACCCAAATATACGCATTGCGCCAATCGAAATATATCATGTTGCGCCTATTCTTTTATATATTTTATTTAAGATTCTGTTTGTTAGTTGATTAAATATTGAATATTTTTGGATAAACGCAATGATATGATGAATGNATGTTGCGCCTATTCTTTTATATATTTTATTTAAGATTCTGTTTGTTAGTTGATTAAATATTGAATATTTTTGGATAAACGCAATGATATGATGAATGAAAATCTGACAGATCAATTCATAATGATCCTCCGAATGCAGAGATATGCCGACAAAAGCATTAAAAACTACGCTTCGCATCTCAGCTATTTTCTTAAATTATCTTCCAAACATAAACCGGAAGATATAACCCAACAGCAACTTGAAGATTTTATTGTCTGGCTTGCTTCGCATCTCAGCTATTTTCTTAAATTATCTTCCAAACATAAACCGGAAGATATAACCCAACAGCAACTTGAAGATTTTATTGTCTGGCTTGTCGAAAAGAAGAAGATAGGGCAATCGTATCAAAAAGCAATGATCGCCACCATTACCAAATTTTATAAGGAAATCTTCAACCGCCAAATCAGTTTAAAACACCTCTATCCCAAACGCAAAGAACATAAATTACCGAAATTTCTTACCCGTGAAGAGGTGAAACAGGTATTGGATGCTACGGAGAATTTAAAACATAAAGCTATTCTTACCACAATATATTCGTGCGGTCTGCGTCTTAGTGAGGTGTTGGAATTGCAGATCTCTGATATCAAAACTAAAGA
>NZ_LMPJ01000014.1 GCF_001424585.1 Chryseobacterium sp. Leaf180
TTGCCGGCAGGAACCGAAGTGTACATTGTCGGACTTGCTGCCTCAACATACAATCCGGTTACTTCAACATCTACAGCAAACGGAACGGTAACTTTAACAGAAGGAACCTCAACCAACGGTTTATCCCTTTCAAATGTCGGGGATCAGATCATCGCCTTTCAGGGTGGTGGCGGTAGTGTTTCCGCAGCGGGAGCGACCAATATCGCGGGAATCAATTACTTTTATACTGCAGGAACGACCACAGCAGGATGGAACACCGATGCGCCGGTAAGTCCGAATGCATCCCTTATGCCTCCGGGATTAACCGGCGGTACCAGCGCATTTTATACCGGTGCGGTAACAGGTACCACAGCTCCCGCATCCGGTAAATTCAACTGTACGGGAGTGCCTTCATCCACGGCGTCAGGTGTACGCACGGCGGTCATGAATGTGGCGAACTGGTCTTTAAGTGTTTCACCGATAGGACTGTTTTCAGGATGCAGTTTCCTCGCAGCAACGCCCGTAATTACCTTGAATCCAGTCAACAAAACAGTATGTTCAGGATCATCCACAACATTTACCGTAACGGCAACAGGTGCCGGTTCGTATCAGTGGTTTCAGAATACCGCTTCGGGGTTTGTGGCACTCACCAATACCGCTGTTTTTTCAGGAACGGCAACGGCCACCCTAACGGTGTCAGGAATCACATCTGCATTAAACAACACGCAGTACCGATGTGTGGTAACAAGTGCAGCAGGCTCTACAACATCGACTCCACCGTTACAGCAACCGGCGTAAAAACCGATGTGCTGTGCAACGGATCAGCAACAGGAGCCATCAACCTCACACCCGGCGGAGGAACCGCGCCGTATACCTTCAACTGGGGCAGCGGTGTAACGACCGAAGACCGTACAAATCTTGCGGCAGGAACCTACGCAGTTACCGTGACAGATAATACTGGATGTACAGCTACCGCTTCATTTACCATCCTTCAGCCGGCAACAGCAGTTTCAGGAACTACTGTAATAACCAACGTGACCTGCAACGGAGGCATCAACGGAGCAATCAACCTGGTACCAACAGGCGGAACGGCACCGTATACCTTTAACTGGGGATCAGGAATTACCACGGAAGACCGCACCAANCGGAGGCATCAACGGAGCAATCAACCTGGTACCAACAGGCGGAACGGCACCGTATACCTTTAACTGGGGATCAGGAATTACCACGGAAGACCGCACCAACCTTCCGGCCGGAACTTATACTGTAACCATTACTGATTCAAACGGCTGTACAGCAACCGTCAATGCAACAGTAGCACAACCTTCACTTTTGAATGCAACGGTATCCCAAACCAATGTAGCATGCAACGGTGGAAATACAGGGACAGCCACCGTAACGGCTACAGGCGGCACGTCACCATACACGTATGCCTGGTCACCGTCTGGAGCGAATGGTTCGGTAATTACAGGTCTTACAGCAGGCAATTATTCGGTAACGGTAACAGATGCCAACCTGTGCAGTATTGTCAGAAACATCACCATTACGCAGCGGTAATTACAGGTCTTACAGCAGGCAATTATTCGGTAACGGTAACAGATGCCAACCTGTGCAGTATTGTCAGAAACATCACCATTACGCAGGCAGCGCCGGTTTCGGCACCTACGGGAGCGGCGACACAGACGTTCACGACTGGCGCTTCGGTAACCACTCTGGTAGCAACAGGACAGAATATCAAATGGTACATGACCGCTGTAGATGCCGCTTTGCATGTCAATCCGATAACAACATCGTTGATTGTAAACAATACCACTTACTACGCAACACAGACCGTAAACGGTTGTGAATCGACCGCTTCACTGGCTGTATTGGCTTTTAATGTAACACTGGGAACAACAGATATGTCAGGGATATCGGCTGAAATGCAGGTCTATCCGAATCCGGTTCGGGAGATGCTGACCATTTCAGGAACAGAAAAAATAACAGGCATTGCCATCTAYACCGCAGAWGGACGTAAAGTTTTGGAAAGAACGAAGATGAATAACGAACGGACAGTCAATGTATCWKCTYTGCCAAACGGAATGTATCTGCTTCAGGTAAAAACCAATGATCAGGTGAAAACCATAAAGATCATCAAAAAATAAAACCCTTCAGAAAACTCATTTAAACCATTCAGCGTTTTTCAACGGGGTATTCATTCTGGATGTATCTGATCCTCATCTATTTTTACAGCTGTACGGGAACCAGACATCTTAAAAAGATAAGTATTCAAATGAGATAAAGCCATTCTTCATTTCATAAAAATCTGACTCTGATCCCCGTTTTGGCTAAAACAATCCTCAGTACGGATACACACCGGCACCGGACAATTCTGAACTTTGCTGCATAATAAAATCATTAGAGTTATGCAAAACGATCAACAGAAAGTAGCACTGGTTTCAGGAGCCAATACCGGTGTAGGATTTCAGATTGCCAAAGCCTTGGCCGAAAAAGGGTATACAGTGTATTGCGGTTCCCGTAATCCGGAAAAAGGAACTGTGGCAGTTTCCAAAATCGCCGGTGATGCAAGAGCCATCCAGCTCGATATTACCGATTCCGATTCGGTAAGTGCAGCCGTAGAAAAGATAGAAACCGAACACGGTTACCTTTCGCTTCTGGTTAACAATGCCGCGATTTCCACGGTCGGTCAGCCCGGAAGATCCATGGAAGAAATGCTCGGTGCCCAGCGCGCAAGTGTTGTTCCGATCAACGAACTGAAAGCGGTTTGGGAAACAAATGTCTTCGGAACGCTGGCTGTCACACAGGCATTTCTTCCTTTATTAAAAAAAGCTCAGTATGCAAGGATTGTGACCTTATCCAGTTCACTGGGTTCTTTAACCATTAATTCGAATCCGGAAAATCCGTACCGCAGCGCTTTTGATGCTGCCTATGGAGCTTCTAAAACGGCGCTGAACGGAATTTTTCTCTCACTGGCTATCGATCTCGAAGCTTCCAACATTAAAGTTCATCTGGTAAGTCCAGGCTTTACCGCCACGGCACTGAACAATTTTCAGGGAACTGACAGCGTAGAAGAAGGCTCGCTGGAACCGATCCGCGTTGCCCTTTCCGAAGATCTCCCAACAGGAAGTTTTACCGGACCGGAAAAAGACAGTGGCGAAAACCATATACTTCCCTGGTAAACCCTCGGCTTCAATCAAAACCTGTGACCGTATCACAGGTTTTTTATACATTTATCTCATGAAAAGTAAAGGCGAAAAATTAATACGCTTCATCTCAATATCTGAAAGCCATAAAGCATTTGGGCTTCCGGCACCGCAGCATCCGCTGGTCAGCCTCATTCATTTTAATGAAGCAAATCCTTTCAATACAGAAATGGCACCGATCTACGATGTCGTTGATTTTTACAAAATAACCTTTATTACAAAAAACAGCGGCAGACTGAAATACGGACAGGATTATTACGATTTTGATGAGGGCAGCATGCTGTTTTTAGCGCCAAACCACCTGGTAGGAAGTACCGATTACAACAGCAAAACCTATTGCTACATTTTACTTATTCATCCCGATTTACTGCTGGGTCATCCGCTGGCGAAAAAGATCAGACAGTACAGCTATTTTTCTTACGCATCAAACGAGGCACTGCATCTTTCAGAAAAGGAAAGAGCGGTAATACTGTCTGTGTATGAAATCATGGAAAAGGAACTGAACAGCGGGGTCGATGAATTCAGTCAGGAAGTGGTGATTGCCCAGATCGAACTGATGCTGAGCTACGTCAACCGGTTTTATAAACGCCAGTTTATTACGCGTAAAAAAGTCAGCAATGATATTCTGCAGAAAACAGAAACTATTTTGGATGAATACCTGAACAGTCAGGAAACACTGAAGCTGGGACTTCCCACCGTGCATTATCTGTCACAGCATCTGAATATTTCATCAGGTTACCTCAGCGACATGCTTCGTGCACTGATCGGTAAAAACGCGCAGCAGTACATTCACGAAAAAATCATTGAAAAAGCAAAAGAAAAGCTTACCACATCAGAACAGAGCATCAGCGAGATCGCGTACGAACTGGGTTTTGAACATCCGCAGTCTTTCAGCAAACTGTTTAAGACAAAAACGCAGATCACACCGCTGGAGTTCCGGCAGTCGTTTAATTAATCTTACTTATACTGTTTTTGCAGGAAAAGCATGGTCAATAAGACTGTATTGATTGTGTAAAAGTCAAAACCTGCATTTCAATAACGATCAGCAAACGAACATTTAAACGCTGTTCTGCCGTGCTTTTATTATGAAAGACGGTCTGTTCTCTTTATATATTCGTCTGTAAAGTGTTTCTTCTGCCTGGGTTGCGCAAATTTGTCGCTGTTATATGCTTTGGAATTTCCCCTGGGAATAGAAAGTTAATTCCAGTTTTCATTGCAGAATATTTTACCGATAAAAACGATCTGCCCGATGTGATAAGGATAGTGCGCCAGCTGCCGGTTGATGGCTTCTGTTACTGTATGTCCCTGATTTCTGATGAATATTTCTTTTGCCAGATCCTCTTCCGTCAGTGGCGTAATTGCGCTGAATAAACACGCCCAGCCTTCATTCCATTTTTCTAAAAGTTCGGTTCTGTCTGCAATATCATTCTCAAATTCGGCGTCCCGCTTCCGCCATTCTTTTTCTCCGTCTGTGGTTAAAAAATCAGTCCAGCGGGAAAGCATATTGCCCCACAAATGTTTCACAATAGCGGCAATATTGTTGCTTTCTTCGTTCAGCTGAATAAATAACTGTTCGTCAGAAACCTGAGAAAAGGTTTTTTCTCCCAACATTTTGTAATATTCAAACTGTTTTTTTGCACTTTCTAAAAAATCACCGGTCATACGATTTTACTTGTTATTTAAATTTGATGTATTGAAGCTGAAAATACATTTAAAACAGGAAACTATTTGCAATTCAGCTTGCTTTTTATTTAAAGATGATAAAATCTCATTCTGTTTGAAAAACCTCAAATAAAAATATAGCGTACCCTAATATTTTTTATATTTACCGGCAATTTAAAACCAATACCTTCCCCGTGAAAACCAAGAACTTTCTCTTGTCCGCAGTTTTTTTACTAATTTCTTATACTGTTACCGCCCAGACTTTTGTGGATAACACCTGCTATAAATATTTTGAAATAACTGCGAATCTGAAAAAAGGCGACAGTCTCCGTAAAGCTGACTGGAAGCTCTTTCTTTCAGACAAAGCGATCAAAGATTATATGGATGATCAGGGTGTGGGTGAACAGTACTTCGAATCGTACCGGAAAAGTATGGAGGTCGTCTATATGCCCAAGAATGATTCGATTCTTCAAAAACGGCTGAAAGATCCTGAAAAATACTGGCTGACGTACATGATCAATCAGTACAAAATCAATGAAGACGGTATGAAGGAATATTTAAAAAACATCGATAAAGATCCAAAATCATACTTCGATATCTCCTATCAGTTTGCCTATTCTGCCTTGCCAAAAAGTGCGCACAAAAAACTTCCCGATCTGAAAGTAGCCATCATTCCGATTCATAATGACGCGCATGCACAGAAAGACATGATTATCTACACCCTTCTGTGCGCTTATAAAAACGATCAGAATAAAATGGGCGCTTTGGGCGGACATGAGCTGCATCACATGCTGCGTCCCCAGCCCGATTTTACGCCGCTGCCGGAAGACGAAAGTGTCGTACTTGCCATGTACCGGGTTTTAAACGAAGGTTCTGCAGATATGGTCGATAAAAAATACATGACTGAGACTGCAACGAAGCTTCTGCCTTCACAGCGTTATTTCCAGGAATTTTTTGATGAGGGAAAGAAAATACTTCCGGCCTTGGATGCGCTTTTCCAGAAAGATCCGTTAACCTGGAAAGATCTTAAAGTCAGAGATTTTTTCAAAGGAACGCCCTATACAGGTGGTCATGTTCCCGGGACTTATATGGCGCATTACATCGAAAAAAATGGTCTGAAAAGTGAGCTTTTGAAATCTCTGGATGATCCCTTTGCTTTTTTCCTGGTCTACGACAAAGCATCCCGAAAAGATAAAAGCAAACCTTTCCGGTTTTCCGACGTCAGTATTCAGAATATAAAAAATCTTCAGATAAAATATTTCAAAAAAGCGGAGAAGCCATCATAACAGAATGATTTTCTTTTAATGAAACAAGGTTTCTAGAAACTATCTTTTTAAAATTCAGTTTTTCAGATTTCCGAATTTACACGCTTTTAAAATTCTTAATTTTAAAGCCTGTTTAAAAATTATTAAAACAGTTTGATGATATTGAGTTTTAGTGGTTTGATTGACTGAGTCTTCGACAGGCTCAGACTGACAAATTGTAGACTAAACGCTCAATGTAATGGTGTCACTCTGAGCTCACCGAAGAGTTTTTGAACCTGAATTATTTATCTGATAAAAATTTAAACAGGCGCTTATATAATACTCAATTTTAACCGTCCGTAATTTCAGTATTAATTGATCTTACGGAACTTTGCAGAAACAGAAGCATGCAGTTTATTGATCTTGAAAACTGGAACCGGAAAGAACATTTCGAATTTTTCTCTTCCCTGAAAAGCGCCTATTTTGGCTTTACCACAGAAGTCGACTGCACCCTGGCGTATGAACATGCTAAAAGAAACAGACATTCTTTTTTCGCGTATTATATTCACAAATCGATGGTGGCAATCAATACAGTAGATGCACTGAAACTCAGAATTGTGGACGATAAAATTGCGTTGTTTGATACGGTACACGTTGGGAGCACCATTGGCAGATCAGACGGCACATTTGGTTTTTCTTATTTTGAATATGCTGAGGATTTTTCTGTCTTTAATGAGCGGTTGCAGGAGCAGATTTCCACAGTTCAGAACTCGAAAGGTTTGGGCATAAAAAATGAAACGCTACCGCCAAATCACATCAGGCATACGACGATTCCGTGGCATTCTTTCACGTCGATTCTGCATCCGACAGATTTTGATCCCAAAGAAAGTATTCCCAAAATAGCCTTCGGAAAATTCAGCATCCGCGACGGAAAAAAGGTGATGCCTGTTTCTATCGAAGCACATCACGGACTGGCCGACGGCATTGATCTGGCAAAGTATTTCAACGCATTTCAAAATGAACTGGATAAACAGTAAGATCTGAAAGCTTTTTTTAAAAAGAAGTTCTGAACATTTTAGATCTCTACCGGTTGTTTTTGGTGCGCTATTGACTTTAAATCTTTGATTTCCAAAATTGTATTCCCGTATTCCGTTGACAGTATACGGCTCAGTGCTGTAACGATTTCTTTATACGTCAGCGTCTGTTTTGGAAACAGATAAGGGTATATAAGATTGAGCATTTTAAAAATAAACTTCACATTTTTTTGCGCTTGTAGCGGAATGATAAAACCCGGCCGAAAGCTGTAAACATTTCTAAAAGGAAGCTCAGCCAACGCGTTTTCCGTTTTTCCTTTGATTCTGGCCCACATGATGCTTCCCTTTGCAGAGCTGTCAGCGTAAACGCCTGACAAATAAAAGAAAACCATCTGAGGATTTAAAGCCGCAAGCTGCCCGGCGAAGATCATCGTGGTTTGAAAAGTCACATAACCATAGTCCTGCTCATTCATTCCAAAAGAACTGATTCCGGCACAGTACATACAGCAGTCATAACCTGTTAATTTTTTTCTGTAAGCTTCCAGATCAGTAAAATCTTTCACCATAAGCTCAGAAAGTTTTGGGTTTTTTACCGGCGACGGCCTTCTGTTGACCATCAAAATTTCAGTAAAAGCGGGATCATCGAGACAGGTCAGTAACATCCCCTCTCCCATCATTCCCGTTGCGCCTGTCAGAATTAACTTCATTCTTTGTTTTCTGTTTACACTTCATTATTTTTTAAGACATTGAGATTTTACCTGCGTTCTTAAAAGTTGTGCAAAATACCCAAAGCCATCATGACGGTGCTGTTTTCAGAAATAACGTATCAGCGGCCGGGATACTTTACGTCATACAGTATTTTTCTTTTTCTGCAGTCCAAATCGTCAACCCAGTACAGTTTTAAATCTTCAAATTTAAATGTAGCTTTTCCGGTGATGAGACCATCAGGATCAATATTTGTTATGGTAAAATAATTTTCATCACACCAGTCAATGAGTCCGTAATAAACTTCATCATCGTTTAATTCAAATTTTATAATGTAGACTTTGTTTCCAATAAAATTTTCCAACAGACTCGGGAAACCCTCAGTAAAATCATTTCCGCCGCTCTTAGGTTGATACGTCTGTTCAAAAACTGCATTCGGGCTTTTTGCTAAATGTTCAATTCCTTTTATATAATCCGTATCTGTCTCAAAATATTTTATATCAGCAAGTTTATGGGTTAGCAGACCGTCAGACATACCATATTTTGAAAAGTGCTGCAAGACAACAAATTCCTCATTGTAGTCTATAACATATCCACAATAAAAACCATTGTCAGAACCATAGAAATTTAATCCAACAAATGTTTTCAGGTTTTTCGACATTTCAATTATATCAAGTATCATAATTTTTAAAGTATTTTATTAATGCTTACCATTGTTATGCAAAATTATTTGTAATAATAATTGTAACACAATTTATGGCGAACCCATTGCCCTGCTAATATAAAATTAATCAGACTGTTTTTCAGACTTTAATAATATATTGCTGCTCTACAATTTAAAAAATTATGATGTAACGAATCACAATCTTAACTTTAACAGTTACAGTTTTATAAAAGAGTACTCAGTCTCCAAAAAATAATTCATCATCCAAATTCTTCATTCAAAATTCGACTCCGCCACATCGGGTAGGTTTGCAGAATCGTATCGAAAAATGACAATTTTGAAAAGGCAGACCAAAAACGAATTCGGAATTATTGGCGTGAAGAAAAAGAAAAAATATTCTGTAATTGAACAAGGTTCAATTAAACTTATTCTTGTTTGAGCGAAGCGAAACTTTAGTTCGACGACTGTAAGGAGTCAAACCTAACGCAGTGGTTCGACGACTGTAAGAAGTCAAACCTAACGCAGTGGTTCGACGACTATAAGGAGTCAAACCTAACGCAGTGGTTCGACGACTGTAAGGAGTCAATTTAGAAAAGTTTTAGAATATTTTTTCTTTTTTAGCCAATAAATTCAGGTCTTGATCTTTTGGTTCGTTTTGCATCAAGGCACATCTAGAAGAGATTCAATGATTCAAAAATTAAATATAAAAAACAGAATTAAAATGAACAGGAAAAAACTTTTCGATACATTTTTCTCCGCTCCACTGCAAAAAGCACTCGAATTGACGGCAATTTAAATTACCAATTTATAGTCTTAAAAATTACATTTTCCATTATCATCGGGTATTAAAACCATACATTCAACACTTTTTTAAAATCATCTAATCATGCGTAAAATTCCATTTTATCCGTCTCTGTTACCGGTTTAATATATCTCCTGATACAGTGGTAAAAACCTTATTACTAAAGCATTTATAATACTTAACTTATTGACTTTTAAACTTCAAATGCACATAATTGCAGGCAAGATCAAAAATAAATGAAAATAATTGAAGTAGGTAATCATTTTATTGTATACATTTACCTGCTGCTGATAACCATGGCAACTTAACAAATTACAATTACATGAAGACACAGAAAAAAGCCCCGAATGGTGATGATGTCTTAACAGATCATTCGGAAGACGACGCCAGGATTACTGGTGGCTGTTACAGTTTAGAAAACGTCGCCCTCAGCGATTTTATGGATGGGACGGATGTCAGGAATCTCCTTCACATCAGCGACTCTACGCTGCGGCGCATGAGGAAAAGCGGGCAGCTCCCGTGCATCAGGATTGGCAAAAAGTACTATTACCCGAAACCCTTTTTTCAAACAGCCTTTAAAGTCTAAAGGCTTTTTTCATGCCCAGATTTGAGGTTTTGGGTTGGTGAGTGTGAGAGGCAGAGAGTTTGAGGGTTTGAGAGTTTGAGAGTGATTGAGTAAGTTAAGCTGGTAGACCGTCAGAAATTTGTCAGGTATACATTTTTAATATCACCGTGTGATATATCCTTGTGAATTAATCAAACCATGCAGTGAAATATTTTACATTCCTTTGTCAGTCGATCCAGAGCGTCCGGCGCTCCGTCAGTTTGAGTGTTTTCCGCAGCAAAGCGAAGGAAAATGTATCGAAAACTTCATAAAAACAAATGACTTTTCACTTCAAAAACTTCCCGATACACTCCACTTTGTTCCGTACCCGAAGTGACGACGCGTGAAAAGGCATACCGAAAACGACTTAGGAGGTATTGGCGTGAAGAAAAAGAAATAATATTCTGTAATTGAACAAGGTTCAATTAAACTTATTCTTGTTTGAGCGAAGCGAAACTTTAGTTCGACGACTGTAAGGAGTCAGTTTAGAAAAGTTTAAGAATATTTTTACTTTTTTAGCCAATAAATCCAAGTCTTGATTTTTTGGTTCGTTTTGCATCAAGGCAAAATGAACAATAAAATATTAAATTAGAATTTTATACAAGAAATCCAAGTCTTGATCTTTTGAATCAAGCCAAAAGAACACGAAATAAAAAATTCTCGATACACATTTTGCAAAAGCTACTCGAAGTGACGTAACGCACACAGCAATTAGTTAGCAGGCTTCAAAAAAAAATGAGAATTGAGGTCAACGACCATCAAACTTTTAGCGTTAAGCAAATTGAAAAGTAGGGACAAAGAAAAAAGTTTAGTGTCTGAAGCGCCGGACAGAAGTTTGTTTTGCTGTACAAAATGTCTTTCGGCGCAAGTTTTAAACTTTTTGAAGGGCTTCAATTTGTAGCATAAAAGTTTCCAGGTCTTGATCTTTTGGTTCGTTTTGCATCAAGGCAAAATGAACAAGAAATAAATCTTTTGGTTCTTTTGGATCAAGCCAAAAGAACAAATAAATACCACATTCTTCGACTCCGCTTCGACTCTCCTTCGACACTCCTTCGGAAAAAGAATCATTTTTCCGAAGCGCTTCCGAAGAAACCCCGAACAACACCCGAAGTAACGCGCCAAAATTCAGGTGGGATTTTTGAGGGCTATTGGAAGATTTTGGCTGGAAATTTTAAGAAGTCTTTCAGCTGCTTTTGAAAAGTCCCACACCAAGCATTTCGGTTGAAAGGTCTGAGCCTGAGTGAGTAGCTGGTTATGCATACCGTTCAAAAGCGGTCATTCGCGTTCAATTGGCGCCATTCGCGTTCAAAAGCGTTCACAAAATTGTCAAAATGACTTTTGTGTGCTTTTCTGTTTTACCTTCGTCTGACAAATAACAAATAAAATCATTTAATCATGGCAAGAATCAGCAAAGGAATCCTCGGTGGATTCTCAGGAAAAGTAGGAACCGTAGTAGGTGCCGTATGGCGCGGACAGGACATTATCCGCAGCATCCCAAAACCCAGTTCAAGACCCGCCAGCGACAAACAGCTGGCGCAGCAGATGAAGTTTAAACTCGTGATCACCTTCCTTCAGCCGCTTAAAAACATCCAGACCAGGTATTTTGGCAGCGGCAGCGGATCAAAATCGCGCATCAACCTTGCGGTATCGTACACCATTGGCGAGGCGGTGGAAATCATGAATGATGAAGCCGTTCTGATCTTCAGCAAGGTGCTCATCACCAAAGGCGATCTGGCAGGTTTCCAGAACGGACTAGCCACGGCGGAAGCCGCGCAGAAAGTGAAGTTCACATGGGAAGACAACTCGGCACAGGGCAATGCCAATGCCAAAGATGTCGCCAATGCGGTGATTTTCGTTCCGGAATCCGGACTGTTTGAGATCTACGAAAACATCGGCGAACGCGATGACCTCACGGCCACCGTCACCCTGCCGACCTACTGCGCCGGACTCGATGTGGAAGCCTACGTCTACTTCAGGAACGAGGCCGAAACCCTGGCCTGCAATTCCTCCTACCTCGGCACGGTCACCGTGCTGTAAGCACGAATCTCCATCCTCCAAAAGGGTGGAGATTTTTTTTGTGCCATATATCACTCTGTAAAGGTTTTCCGTAATGCGGAATCAGGAATTTTTTGGTAGATTTGAGATTTACAGCATTTTTATAATTCAAATGATAATATCTGTAAATTTCAAGATCTAATAAGCCAAACAGTACATGTAAAAATGATAAAATATTTTACATGTTTTTATAAAACTCAACTGCCATAGAAATGTTTCAGAAAACAATCGTTAATAAATATCTTAAATCTCAAAATACAGATCTCATTTCATCAAAATGGAATCTCTTCACTGCCCATTTCCATCATCCTGAGATTCAGGAAAACATCAGACAGTCTAAAGAAGAGCAGTATCAGGGTGAGTTTCTGATTGATTTGTTCGTGAACATTTTTGGCTATACGAAAAACCCAACTCCTGCTTATAATCTTACTACAGAATATAAAAATGTAAAAGACAGCAAAAAAGCCGATGGGGCTATTGTTATCACTGGTTCTGTAAAAGCCATTATCGAACTGAAAGGAACCAAAACAACCGATCTCTCGAAAATTGAGGAACAGGCTTTTGGATATAAAAACAACCAACCCGACTGCAAATACATCATCACTTCAAATTTTGAGAAATTAAGATTTTACATAGACAATGCCATCGAGCATCTTGAATTCAATTTATTTGAACTCAAATTTGAGGAGTTTCAGCTGCTCTATCTCTGTCTTGCTTTTGAAAACATTGCTGCAGGCATTCCGGGGAAGATTAAAGATGAATCTCTCAGTCAGGAAGATGTAATTACCAAAAAGCTTTACAAAGACTATTCACTTTTCAAGCGTGAACTTTTTCAGAATCTGCTGGTGCTGAATCCTGAGATCGACCAGCTCGAACTCTTTAAAAAATCCCAGAAACTGCTCGACCGTTTTCTTTTTCTGTTTTTTGGGGAAGACAGCGGTTTGCTTCCGCCCAACTCGGTGCGCATGATCCTTGAGCAGTGGGACAAACTGCGGGATCTCGATGAGTACGTTCCGCTATACGACAGATTCAGGAAATATTTTACCTATCTGAATACCGGCTTTAAAGGAAAACAGTTTGATGTATTTGCCTACAACGGCGGACTGTTTAAACCCGATGAAATTCTGGATACGATACAGATCGATGACCAGCTGCTGTACACGCATACTATGCGTTTGGCAGAGTATGATTTTCAAAGCGAGGTAGACGTAAATATTTTAGGTCATATTTTCGAGAACTCGCTGAACGAAATTGATGAAATCAAAGCCCAGCTTGCCGGTGAAGTCATCGATAAATCGAAGACCAAACGCAAGAAAGACGGCGTCTTTTACACCCCGAAATACATCACCAAATATATTGTAGAAAACACCGTCGGGAAGCTGTGCGAAGAAAAAAAAGCAGAATTTACGATTGTAGAAGAAGAATATTTTACCGACAGAAAAAGACAGCAGAAAACAAAAGCCGCGCTTCTGCAAAAACTGTATGATTACAGAGACTGGTTACACCAAATTACCATCATAGATCCTGCCTGCGGAAGTGGCGCATTTCTGAACGAGGCTTTGAATTTTTTGATTACTGAACACCAGTATATCGATGAACTGGAAGCCAAACTCACGGGTTCGTCTATTGCGTTCACGTATCATTCTGAAAGTATTCTTGAGAACAATCTTTTCGGTGTCGACCTCAACGAAGAATCGGTGGAGATTGCCAAGCTTTCACTCTGGCTGCGGACTGCGGAAAAGAATAGAAAACTGAATAGCCTAAACAGCAACATTAAATGCGGAAACTCGCTCATCGACGATCCTGAAATTGCCGGTGACAAAGCCTTTAACTGGGAGCAGGAATTCCCGCAGGTTTTTTCGAAAGGCGGTTTTGACGTGGTGATTGGGAATCCGCCGTATGGAGTTAATTTTAATGAAAACGAAAAGAAATTTTTATCTAATTTTGATGATTTCGTTCCAGATTTTGAAATATATATTTACTTCATTTCACTATACAAAAAAGTATTACGAACAAATGGTGTTTTATCATATATCTTTCCTAACACTTTTTTGGCCACAGTTTTTGGGAAGAAATATAGAGAAATGATTTTTAAAAACGTACAAGTGTATGAAATAGTTGATCTTTCTCAAGATAATACATTTGCTGACGCCGCTGTAAGAACTTGTATTTTTTCTTTTACAAATTCTTCAAAAGATTATAAAACTTATCTTAAAAAAATTCAAAATAAACAGTTTATCGAACTAGTTTGTTATGAAAAGAGTGATATTTTAAAAGAAGTTGAAAATGTTTTAAGCTTGTTTAGTCAGAATAAAATAGAAAAACTTATAATAAGTAAATTAAGCGAAAATCAAATTTTAGCAAATTTTCTTGAAGTATCACAGGGATTAATACCTTATGATAAATATAGGGGACACGATGAAGAAACAATAAAAAATAGAATTTGGCACGCGAATTATAAAAAAGATGACACTTTTCAAAAAGAATTAAAAGGAGGTGATGTTTGGCGTTATGGTATTCATTGGAACGAAGAATTATGGATAAGTTATGGCGACTGGCTTGCTGCTCCAAGAAAAAAAGAGTATTTCACAAATGCCAGACTATTGATAAGAGAAATACTATCAGGAAACTTATTCTGCACGTGGACAGAAGAAGAATTCTATAATACACCGTCAATTATAAATATAATTAATAAAAAAGATTTACTCGATTTAAAATTTGCTTTACCATTAATAAATTCAAAATTAATTGGTTGGTTCACATACAAAACATCTCCAAAGGCAAATAAAGGATTATTTCCAAAAATCCTAGTGGGAGATGTCAAAAAAATTCCAATAAAAGAAATCCCATCAGAATCCCAAAAACCTTTCATCATCAAAGCTGATCAGATGCTTTCCCTCAATAAAGAACTGCAGGAAGTAAACGCGAAGTTCCTGAGAATTTTTAAAGAAGAATACAAGATCAATAAACTCAGCAAAAAACTGGAAGGCTGGTATAAATTATCGTTTTCAGAATTTCTTGCCGAGCTTAAAAAACAAAAAGTAGAACTCAGTCTTTCCCAAAAGGCAGACCTCGAAGAATATTTTGATCGGGAAAAAACCAAAGCTGTAGATCTTCAGTCTACCATTGCAGGCACAGACAAAGAAATTGACCAGATGGTGTATGCGCTATATGGTTTGACGGAAGAAGAAATTGCGGTGGTGGAGAATAGTTGAGGTGTGTTTTTCTTTGATTATTCTAATTTAATGCGAAGATTTTAATATTCTTTTCAAACATTATTAACAGTAAAAATAATAACTTCAAAGATATAACAGATTTAAAAATTACCATTTATTACTAAAACACAAATTTATGAGCTTAGAAAAATTTTATGGCTTAAGAGAAGACTTTATTATTCTTGGATTAACAGGAAAAATGCAAGCAGGTGCTGATAAAGTAGTTGAAATATTAAAGGCTGAAAAAATTTCAGAAACACATAAAAACTTCTTACAAGAGTTTCCGAATAAATATAAGTTGATAAGCAATACTGAGTCTTTGAAATATAAGAAAGTTGGTGAATTCTACAAATATGATGGTAACTGGAAGCAATTTAAAATAATTGAATACAAAGATGTGATCCTACTATTTATTTTGCATGCTTGCTACAGTACTGATTTAACTGCCTTTTCTCGAAATATTGCGAATCTTATAATTGAATTGGGGACTTTTAAAAATAATGAAAGAGAAAGGTTTGGTTCAACAAAAGGAATTGCTCAAGGAAGTAAAGAATTTATACAAGAGGAATTCACCGCTCATTTAAATCACGAATTAGAAAAACTTACAGTAACAGACATTTCAGCGTTTACTAAAGGTGATCTTGCAGATGCTTTGAAAACTGATAACCTATATTTCTCAGATGAATACCAAACATTTGCGAGGGCTTTTTTTTATAAACTTGACTCGTTTAGTATTTACTTAAGACACATGTTAATTCATGTGGCTTCTTATCGCCTCAGATTATTTGGAAATTTAAAGACAGGCAGTGAAGAAGGTGATATCGAAAAGTTAAGTGAAATTTATAAAATTGCTGAAGTAATTAATTCAATAATTAAGGCTCACAGAAAAAACACAGGAAAAGCTCATATTATAATTGATCGCTTGAAAAATTCATATGAAATGCTTTTTTTTCGAGAGAAATATTCAGGATTTTATATGGTCTCACTTAACAGAGAAGATAATTGCAGATATGATTCAATTAGAGAAAAAATTAGTGAAATTCGTAACGCTAAGACAGATACAGATGAAAATTTTAAAAGAATTAAGGAACTAGACCAAACTGAATATCTCGTATCCGAATTTAAAAAAGGTGAATTTGAAAGTTTTGATATTGAAAACTGTGTGCAAAAAGCTGATTATCACATCTGGTATGACGAAAAATACAGTGATATAAACTTTTATGATAAATTTGAGAAAGAAGATAAAATATTAAAATTTGATAAAGATGTAATAGAGGGTATGAGCGAATATTATGTTTATCAACCATTATTAATTCAGATATTAAAATTAACAGCTTTAATAAAACTTCCAGGATTAATAACACCTACCTATCCTGAAAGAATTATGCAAATAGCATACAATGCTAAACTTAATTCAGGTTGTATATCTCGGCAAGTGGGCGCTGTGGTCACAGACAAAAATTTCTCAGTTAAAGGTATTGGCTGGAATGAAGTTGGAAATGGTCAAATTCCATGTTCAAGTAGAGATATTCGAGATTACGAAAAGTCCTCTGTAGCTGATAATAATGGTTACACTAAATTTGAACTCGGAGAAACAGATCATAAATATAAAGATGGAAAGAGCTTTCGAGAGAAAATGATTGAAGACATTGAGAAAATAAACATTGATCTTGATGACAATTTGAAAGGCCGTACTTGTTCATTCTGTTTTAAATCACACCATAATAGCTACGAAGCAAAGGATAATCAAGTACATACAAGATCATTACATGCTGAAGAAAATGCGATGTTACAGATTTCAAAATATGGTGGACAGCCTTTACAAGGTGGAAATCTATTTACAACCGCCAGTACTTGCGAGCTTTGCGCAAAAAAAGCTTATCAATTAGGGGTTAAAAATATTTTTTACATAGATGTCTATCCTGGAATATCAAATGATCAGATATTAAAAAACGGAACCCATAGACCTAATCTATTTGCCTTTGAGGGTGTTATAGGTCGTGCATTTAATAAGCTTTATGAGCCTTTTATGTCGCAAAAAGACGAATTACATATTAGAACCAAATTTAAACCAACTATTACACAAACTGAACAAGCTTCACAAATCCAACATATTATAGGATCTAAAATTAGCAACGCGTCACCAAAACTAAAAGAATATCTAAATAAGATGAAAGACGACCCTATCATAATAGAAAAAATTGTTGCATTGATGGATAAGGGTATAAATTCGGACGAAGTTCAGTAAATTACGATGATAGCATGCTTTACTTCTAGCTACATTATATAAGACTAAAAATACCATAAATCAAGGGCACAGGATTTTTCTCTGTCCTTTTTTGTTACTTTGCAGACAAACTGACTGCTTGAAATACGCCACGCTCACCGTTCTCCTCCTTCTCCTTTCTGGCTGCCGGAAAGAAATTCCTCAAAATACCGAACTGGGAAAAGACAATCTCCCCTACGCCAGGGCGCGGAAACTGCGCGATGCCGGAAAGTCAGATTCCGCATTTTACTATTACAACCTCGCGAAAAACGAATACCTGACCCACAGAGACTCGGTGGGAACGGCGCAGTCGCTGATCAATATGGCGATTATTCAGACGAATAAAAACGACTGTTTCGGAGGCATCGAAACCTCGGTCGAAGCAGAAAAATATCTGAAAAACACCCGCGACAGCCTTACGAGAATTAACCTCGCCAGGAATTACAACAATATGGCCATTGCCTCCTCATTCCTCAGCAATTATGACGATGCAATGCGGTTTTATAAAAAAGGCATCGCCCTGACCGACAATCCGGAATATAAAAAAATATATTACAACAACATCGGCGAACAGCTCACGCGCCTGAAGGACTACCGCACCGCGCTGCATTATCTTAATCGGGCGGTGGAAACCGAAGATCAGGCAGCTTACGCGCGGGCCTTAAACAACAGGGCGTACACAGAATTTCTGCTGAACGGTAAAAACCCTCTTCCTGATTACTACAGAGCCTTAACAATACGGGAAGCGCAGCAGGATCCTGTGGGCATGAACTCCAGCTATGCAACGCTGGCAGATTACTATAAGACGGTAAACCGCGATTCTTCACTGGCGTATGCCTACCGAATGAAAGCGACCGCAGAGGAAATTAAAAGTCCGGACGACCTGCTTCAGGCATTACAGAAAATCATTCTGCTGGATCAGGAGCATTACAGGACTCATTTTGAAAGCTTTCAGAAAGTCTACGACAGTGTGACGCCTGCCCGTGCCAGGGCCAGGAATCAGTTCGCCCTTGTCAAATCAAATATCCGGAAAACAGCCCTCCGCAATGCCGAACTCGAAGCGCTGACGCTGCGCAATGAAAACCGCCTGCTGGTACGCAATATTCTTATGGCCATTTCTGTAGCCACTGTTATTTTTGTCGTGATTTTTTTTACATTAAGACGGAGAAAAATGCTCCGCGACCGCCTGATGGAAGTGCAGAATACCGAACTTAAGTATTCGAAACGCGTGCACGACGTGGTGGCAAACGGCATTTATCAGGTCATGACGAAACTGGAAAACCATCTGGAAATAAGCCGCAGCGAAACCCTCGATGATCTGGAAGCTATCTATCACCAGTCGCGGAACATCAGCTACACCCAGGAAGAAACGCAGGTAGACAGCACTGCTTTTAAAGAAAAGATCCGGAAGCTGGCAGGATATTTCAACAGCCGGGACGTGGCCACCATTCTTGTGGGGAATGATGCTGAGACGTGGCAGAATATTTCGTCTGGGCATAAAGCTGAGGTGTATCAGGTTCTGCGCGAGCTGCTCATCAACATGAAAAAGCACAGCCATGCCAGCCGCGTTACCCTGCACTTTGAAACCTCAGCAGAAAACCTGAAGGTACACTATGCCGACAACGGCATCGGTATCGGAACTGACCCTGTTTTTAAAAACGGCACCCGGAATATGGTTAACCGTATGGAAAAAATAAACGGACGCATTACTTTTGAAAAAAATCCGGAAAAAGGGCTGCAGGTCAGCATCACAATTCCGCTATATTAAAATACGTCTGAAATGTTTAAAAAAGTATTGATTGCCGAAGATCATGAAGTGCTCAATTTCTCGGTACAGCGCACGGTGCAGGAACTGAATATCCCTGTGGTGGACCATGTCTTCTACTGTGATGATGCATTGGAAAAAGCGAAGAAAAGCCTCCGCGAAGGGGCACCTTATGATCTGCTGATTACCGATCTGCACTATGACAGCGACCACTACGAACAGAAGATTAAAAGCGGCCGCGGGATGATTTGCGAAATCAGGAAGCTGATGCCTTCATTAAAGGTTATTGTCTTTTCTGCCGAACATAAACCGGGCGTGATTGATGAACTGTTTACAGAATACGGCATTGACGGCTTTGTGCGTAAAGGCCGTCAGGATTCTAAGCAGCTGATTAAAGCGATCCGTACCGTAGATTCTGGGGAGAAATTTTTGGCGCCGGAAACCGGTTTGGAAATGAAGAAACTCAACCGCTATGAAATCTCGACGTTTAATATGAAAGTGATTTCGCTGCTGGCCAGCGGCGTGTTTCAGAAAGACATTCCGGATCATCTGAAAAAGGAAAACATCGAACCCAACAGCCTGAGCACGATAGAAAAAAGGCTGAATCAGCTGAAAGAGGAGCTGGGCGTGAAAACCAATGAGCAGCTGATCGCCTTCTGCAAAGATCTCGGCGTCATCTGAATCAAAAGTCTTCAAAATACAGTAAAAAATGAGTCTTACCGATACTCCGTAGATAAAGCATAGATAAAGCATAGATAAAGCATAGATAGTGTATGGATAGAGCGTGAATGTGGTATGTTTTAAAAACCGAAAGATTTGGAGCGAATGTAAATTATCTTACATTGCACCGAACAAACGCTAAACTTCTGATGAACGCTTTTCTAAATACCTTCCTTATCTTTTTCACCACTGTTGCTTTTGCGCAAAGTGAGCAGTCAGGCGATACGGCATATTTCGATGTTGAAAAGCAGAAGTTCGGTGACATCAAAGAATACAAAACTGCAGACTTTAAATTTGTCAGTCCCACCGTCAATCTGGAAAACATGGTGGATATATTCATGCCTCAGCCTTATAATTTCAGTCCGCAGAAAGGCAGCAAAACCCTGAAGAAAATTACAGCGTATACAAAATCCGGTGATCAGGATACTAAAAAGTACCACTCCGAAGACTTCTTCGACCGGGAAGGTAAAAAGTACCAGACCAATGAATTCGGTTATGTAAGCACATATTTTAAATATGATAAACTGGGTCGTCTTTCAGATAAAATCCGTGTGGTGAGAGCCGATACAGTGTATCATCACCGGTACCGTTTTAATAAAAACAGTCAGCTGATCTCATACGGTACCACGAAGATACAGTACGACAGTTCGGGAAGACCGGTCAGTTTTAAAGATTCTTTGGCGGTTGATTTTCCGTACCGTACGGTGATTATGTATGACCATTCTAAAGTCCGAATCGAAGAACAGAAAAACGGTACCGCCATCGGTTTCCGTGAATTTACCTATTCTGAAAATCTGAATCTGATCAAAGAACGGTATGCAGACAGAACGGTTTTTCACAGCTATAACGCGCAAAACCAGAAGATCAAAACGGTGGAATTTACCGGTGAAAATCTCTACCGCATTCAGACTTTTGAATACAGCGAAATGGGTGACCTGAAAAAGCAGCGCTCCCATTTGGGTCCGAATATCAAAAGCGGCATCACCACCGAAAACGTTCCGACATACAGGTACGACGCGCAGGGCAATAAAACCTTTTTTAAAAGTTCATCGGTAGTCGCTTCTCCGACGGAGTATTTTTATGAAAATGAATATTACTGATTTTTCTGAGGTTTCTTTCAGTTATAAATTATCTGCTCATTTATATAAAAAAAAATACTTTTAATTTATTAACACGATATTCTTTAATTGAATATCTTTGTTTCATTAAAATTATCATAATCTAAATGAAAAAATTAATTACATCCTTGCTGTTGGGTATGATTGGCACGTCAGCCATGGCTCAATGGAGCCCGGCCGCATCCGCCGCTAGTTCTGGTAAAGCTAATGAGGCCAGAATGTCATATAAATTAGATTTGACGAAGATCAGATCTCAACTTGCTAACGCGCCTGAGAGAGGAACAAACGGAAAACCGGTAGAAATACTGCTTCCTACTCTTGACGGAAAAATTGAAAGGTTTGCTGTTTACAGCTTTCCGGTATTGGTGAAAGAACTGGCCGATCAGTATCAGCTGGGATCGTATATCGGTGTAGGAATCGATGATCCTGAGAAAAGTGTACGCTTCTCTCTGGCGCCAAATGATTTCCAGTCTATGATGCTGAAAGATGGTGTGTACCAGTTCATTGATCCTCAAAATGCTGATAAAACGGTATACAGCGTACATGCGAAAACTAAAAATACCGGTGACAGAGGTTTTTTATGCAGTATGAACGAAAGCGTAAAGTCTAAGCTTGAAATGAGCGAACTGTATAAGCAAGGCAAACTGGCTGGCGGTTCATCTTCACTTTTGGGTAAGATGTCTGATAAGAAATACCGTACGATGCGATTGGCTATGTCGGTAACAGGCGAATATACGGCTTTCCACGGTGGTACTGTAGCAGGAGCACTTGCCGGAATCAACGCAACAATGACGCGCGTAAACGGTGTTTTTGAAAAAGATTTCGCCCTTCATTTAAACGTGCAGAATTTTCCTGCAGTGATTTACACAAATGCTGCAACTGATCCTTACTCTCCCGGATCAACAGGCGCAGGAGGTGCATGGACTCAGGAATTACAAACTACCTTAACTACTTTTGTTGGTAATGCCAACTATGATATCGGCCATCTATTTGGTGCATCCGGTGGCGGCGGAAACGCAGGATGTATCGGATGTGTATGTATTAATCCTACAGCAGCCGCTCCCAACGGAAAAGGTTCAGGGTATACCTCTCCTGCCAATAACAGTCCACAAGGCGATTCATTTGATATTGATTATGTAGCGCACGAATTGGGTCATCAGTTGGGCGCAAATCATACCTTCTCACACAATATTGAAGGCACAGGAGTAAATATGGAACCGGGTTCCGGTTCGACTATTATGGGATATGCAGGAATTACAAATGCCAATGTGCAGTTGAGTTCTGATGCATACTTTCATGTAGCAAGTATTTATCAGGTGGAACAAAATCTTATCGCAAAGACATGTGATGTAGAAACCACGCTTGCCAACAATCCACCGGTTATAACGATGCCTGCCGACGTAACAATCCCAAAAGGAACTGCTTTTGTTCTGACAGGTTCTGCAGTGGATCCTGAAAACGACCCGATGACGTATTGCTGGGAGCAGTCAGATTCTGCAGACAATCCGGTAACTACCGTTACGGGTACTAATACAACTGGTGCATTTTTCAGATCCCTTCTCCCTAGTACCTCACCTACGAGGTATTTCCCTAAATTATCTTCGGTATTAAATGGGAATCTGACAGTACCTGCTGACTGGGAAACCGTTCCGAATGTAGCAAGAGATATGTATTTTGCTTTGACGGTACGTGACAACAACGCAGTATCTACTTCACAGCAGTCAGATTTTGACGAAGTAAAAGTGACTGTAGCATCTGCAGGTCCTTTTAAAATCAACACAACGCAGATTTATCAGAATGTTGCTTCTTCTCCTGTTACATGGGATGTAGTAGGAACTGCAGCGGCGCCATTTAACGTAACGAATGTAAAAGTTGATTATACTACCAATAACGGAACAACCTGGACTGTGCTGTCCGCATCAACTCCAAATGACGGTACAGAATCTTTCACTTTGCCTGCTTCGCTAATCGGACAGAATATTAAACTGAGAATTTCTGCGATCAACAATATATTTTATGCAGTAAAACAAATCTTGGTGACTACTGCAGCAAACTGTACCGGTGCCGCTCCAACAGGAATCACCGTAACCAACGTAACTGCCACTACAGCTTCTGTAAACTGGAATGCGATTACAAATGCTACATTTATTGTCCGTTATAAAAAATCGGCTGCCACAGCCTGGTCTCAGGTAACATCGACTACTACCAATGCAATAATCCCAGCTCTCGAAGAGGGTACAGCGTATGATGTTCAGGTAGCTGCTGTTTGTTCTGGTGTAACCGGTACATATAGCGCAACTACACAATTTGTAACTTTATCTGCAGTAACATACTGTCCGCTTTCATCATCTAACTCAGCAGATGAATTCATCAGTAATGTAACGCTGGCGAATGTGAACAATACTTCAGGAGCAAGTACCTATACCGATTACGGAACAGATGCTTCAAAAATCGTTTATCTTAATGCGAATTCTCAAAACAATGCATTATCAGTAACAAAAGCATGGACGAGTACAACATATCCTGAAGGGGTAAAAGTTTGGATCGATTTCGACAGAAGCGGTACATTCGAAGCTTCAGAATTGGTGCTTTCTACACCTTCAAACACAACTGCAACGGTAACATCTACATTCAATGTACCTTCTACTGCGGTATTGAACAAAACGCTGAAAATGAGAGTGGCAATGCGATATAACACAATACCTACAGATGCATGTACAGCTTATGTTTATGGAGAAGTTGAAGATTATAATGTGATCGTAAACAGCTTCCTTTCTACAAACGAAAGCACTGCAGCAGCAGATAACGGAGTTCGCATCTATCCAAATCCTGCAACAGATGTTTTAAATGTAACTAAAGTTTCAGATAAGGCTTCTTTCAGAATTCACAATGCTGCCGGTCAGCTTGTGAAAGGCGGTAATATTACCGGCGGACAGGTAAGAGTTTCTGAACTGGTAAGAGGAACGTATGTAATTACCATCAGCGATAAAAATATCAGTGAAAGCCTGAAGTTTATCAAGAAGTAATCATACCAGCATATTAAAGTAAAGGTCTCAGAAATTCTGAGACCTTTTTTTGTTTGGTTTTTTGAAGGAAATTATGTAGAATCAGCTGTTGATAGAATCATCATTTCAGAGAAAATGACCTATTAATCATGCTAATAACCAACTAAACCGGCCGGAATTTCCTTTGATTAAACCTTCTTTTAAATGCTTTTCCGTCCTCAAACCGGTAGAAATACGTTTCTCTTTCTCTCGGTAAAGGTAGAATCATGGTAAAACATTCACCTTCCGGAAGTTCAATAAGTTCGTGAATAGTAGATGCGGGAACAAAATGTACAGTGCCTTCTTTGCGGTGATGAACAGACGAAGTATATGTGCCGTCTTCGTGGATTTCGTAAATCCTTTCTACGTAGCTTCCTTTCAAGACGTGGCTGGTAAAACCGAAAGGATGATCATGAATATGCTCGTGCTCGTCGAGCCTGCTGAAATGATGCAGAACCGCATCAAACGGAAGTCCCAAAAGATGATGCTTCACAAATACGGCATTCATTTTCTCTTTCTTAAGTCGGATACGGTTCATGATGAAGGTTTTATAAAAGCAACGGATGGCTGCAGTTAAATTAGATTTGCAAAAAGAATTAAAAATAGACGCGCCCTCTGGTAATCTTCACTACATGCTCAGACTCAAGTTTCTTAAGAATCCTGATGACTGTTTCTATACGTAAACCCGTCATACTGGCGAGTTCCCGTCTGGTATAGGGAATTTTAAAGGCATACTTCTCAGAAAGATCCTGATTCTCCTTCAGATGCGTCATCACAGTGAGCAGTTGGTGGGCAGCATCTTCTGACGTGAGACTGTTTAGAAATAGATAACTGTAATACGTCCGCTCGGCACAGTTCCGTAAAAAGCCCAGCTGAATCTGAAAATCTGACTCTAAAAGCTGTACAAATTGGTACCGCCCGAGACGCAGAACGGTACATTCTTCCATGGCAACAGCACTTGCAGGATACCGGTGATGTTTACAGAAAAGAAAAACCTCACCCACACTTTCACCTTCATGATGAAAACTCTGGATAAATTCTCCATCATTTCCTTTAATATTGGCTAGTTTAATCTTTCCGGTAAGTATTTGAAAATAGTATAAAGGGGCATCATTTTCAGCAAATAGATACTCATTAGGTTTTAATGAGATCATCTCAGCCCCATAGGTGATAAGTAAATCTTTGCTTATTGACATAAATCTTCATCATCCGATTTTGTATACATTGTTTAAGCTGTCTGTATAACAATGATCCGTTGATAACCGAACAAATATACGCGTTGTACATTCATCCGTATTATGATCATAATCAGTCGAAACGACTGGCAAAACTAAGCCAAATTAAAATACTTTCCACATATTAAATATACCATAAATTTAAAATATGATCTGCATCATAAAATAGAAAGATCGTTACTGCTACATTTGTAATGGCTTTAAACACAATATTGATCTGATAAGATGCACTAAGTTCAGCAATTATCACTAAAAACATCTTTCTTTCCGGGTATGGAATCAAGCTTTTTCAAAATTCATTTATGAATATCAGTGAAGAACTTTTGCATTCGATGGACGCTGTAGTACAGCATTACGGTTCTGGTGAATATATTTTTCGTCAGGATTCGCTGCCGCAGTTTTACTATCAGATTGCGGAAGGCGAAGTGAAACTGAATTCGTATGCAGAAGACGGCAAAGAGTTTATCCACAGTATACTGAGTAAAAATTCAGGGATCGGTGAAGCGATGCTGATTTTAAAAAAACCGTATCCGGTAAATGCCGTAACGATTACACCATGCAGAATTATTAAAATGACGGCGCAGAAGTTCTTTGATCTTCTGGAGCTGCATCCTCTTATTCTGAAAAACATCTATACGTCTCTCGCAGACTCTGTTTTTGAAAAGCAAACCATGATGCACACGGTAACAAGTGGCACTGCAGCGGCACGGTTGAAAGAGATTTTAAATCTGATGAAAGAAACGAAAGACAACACAGAGAAATTCTCGATGGAAATCACCTATACACGCCAGCAACTCGCCTCAATGAGTGGTCTCACTCTGGAAACCACCATCAGGATCCTCAAAAAAATGGAACAGGAAAATATGCTGAAAACAGAAGGCCGGAAAATGTATTACTGAATTTAAAATGAAAATACCGACATAAAAAAGCCTTCAAAAAGAAGGCTAAAAACACAAATGATGAAAAAAAATTCCGCCTGAACGGAAACTCAATATTAGCGATTCCATTTTGAACAAGTGTATGACTTGAATCATATACAGGTATTTCTATATTCAAAACCGATTCTTCAGGCATTTACATTTGATAATTAAATTGTCTTCAGGCAAATTCTTTTTCAGGAAAAAGAAACTCTCAAACCATCACCCACACACTCACAGACCGGCCATTTACGGTATAAACAGCTTTTCCAACGTCATCGGTTTTGATAATCTCTTTCCGGTTTTGTAAAAAATCTTTAAGCCTGCAGTTGGCAAACTTCTTTCCCAGAGAAATCTCCTTTTGTGCCGATTCATCATTGGATATGATAACAACACAGCCTTGATTTTCATCATCGCCTTCCCGCACCATCGCAATACAGTTCGGATCATCGAAATGATTTATCTGTTTTCCGTTTCCAAATAACTTCCGGGCTTCAAGCAGTTTGGGCAACAGTTCGACTTTTGGCATCACTACGTGAATTTTCTCTCCTTCCACCTCATCTGAATATTCTGCTCCGTAAAGATCAGGATAAAAAACGCACGGATATCCTTTTTCTGAAAGCAGAATTAAAGCATACGCTAACGGTTTAAACCAATCTTCAACTGCTGATTCTAAAGCCTGAAGGCGCTGCGTGTCGTGGTTTTCCACAAAGGTAATGGCCAGTTCCGGCCGTTCGGTCAAAAAGCTTCCCTCAAAGACAGTAGGGAGATTAAAATCTCTTCCCTCTTCGGAAGCCTGAAAAAACCGGTAATGCAGCGGCACATCGAAACAGGAAATCAGGTGATCGGTTTCGTCTGCGAAATCGCAGATCTGCTTTATCTCGTCGATCCAGTATTCGCCCAAAATAAAACAGTCAGGGTTGACTTCAGTTTTCACAAACCTGACGAAGTCTTTAAGAAAATCCGAATTAATATGCTTCAGCGCGTCAAGACGCATTCCGCTGGCCTTCGTCGTACCCAAAAACCACTTGATCCAGTTTTTCATTTCCTGCACCACAGCCGGATTTCGGTATTCGACATCGGCGCCCATCAGATAATCGTAATTGCCAAACTGATGACTTACAGCGTCTGTCCATTCTTCGCCGGCATCATTATGAATTTTAAAAATTCCGGTCTGTATCTTTCCGTTTTGAGTCAGGTTATCAACTCCGCTGAAACACTTATAATCCCAGACGAAATCTGAATACTTTCCTTTTCTTGCCGGAAACGTAAACTTCGTCGGAACAGCAGCTTCAAAAATTTTAGATAGGGTTTCGTTCCTGTCCTCCTCTTCCACCTGATGCAGTTTTACGGTTTCATATTCATCATCGCCCATCCGGTAATTTAAAACCACATCAGCATACACTGAAATTCCTGCCTGACGTGCTTTATCAATCGCTTGAATATATTCTTCTTTCGTTCCATATCTTGTTGGAATTCCGCCTTTCTGATCAAATTCTCCGAGATCATACAGATCATACACATCGTAGCCACGACCGTCAGTACCGAGATGACATTTGGCAGCAGGAGGCAGCCAGACTGATGTGAAACCCAGCTTCTGTAAAGAATTAATCTTCTCCGAAAACTCATTCCATAGGTTGCCCGGATGGTACCAGTGAAAAAACTGCAGCATTACTCCTTTCATATTCTAACTTCAAATTTGCCGGGCACTGAAATAATTATTTGAAATCAATTGTTCTAAATCTCTTTATTTAAACAAATTGCCTTCAAAACAGTCATTCGGTCCCGGTTCAAACTTAGCAGAATAATTGTTTTAATGTACATGAGGCTGATCACACCGCCATGAATTTTCATTTAAACAGGCTTTAAATATCCTCGTGCTCCCCGCTTAAATCATCAAACTCTTTTAGAATCTCAGTCATAAAAAAACAGTATTCTGCTACGTATTTTAGCAGATAAAACATTTTGATGAAACAACCTGAAAACGCGCTGGTCGAAGCACTGATTAATACTGATTGTGAGGGTCTCTGTATTTTAAAAATTGACGGGATGATGATGGTGCAGATCAATGAAAGTTTTGCAAAGTTGCTCGTAAGTTCTACAGATTATTTGAAAAATAAATCCTTACAGGATCTTCAAAATACCAGTCTCATTAAGCAGCATCTGATTTCGGTTGTGGATCAAATGCATTCTCAGCTGAAAAATCAAACCTTTAAAATAAAACCAAATGCAAAGGATTGTTGCATTCATTTAAACTACACTTCCGTCAATGATAATAATGGCAATCCCGAATATCTGATTGTACGCTCAACAGAAACTGAAGATATTGCCAACTGCGGAAAAGATTCATTTTTAAGCTGGAACCGCAGAGAAGCCGACAACAATATTAATCAGATTATCAACATGCTTCCGGCGTCTGTTGTCGTAATTCGCACCAACGATCTGATCGTAGAAATGATCAATGATGCCAATCTTAATTACTGGAAAAAAACACGTGAAGAAGTGATCGGTTTACCTTTTCTGGAGATTCTGCCAGACCTTGCCGATCAGCCTTTTGCATCGCAGCTTCGGCACGTCATCAAAACCGGTGAGATGATCGACATCAAAGAAAGTCCGGTGCTTTTTACTGAAGCCAACGGCAGTATTCGTGAGACTTTTGTGGATTATACTTATCAGCCGCTTTCCGACATTCATGGAAACCGAAACGGCGTTCTCGTGATGTCTTTTGAGATTACCGACCGTGTACTGGCGAGAAAACAGCTTGAAAAATATGCACAGGAACTTGCTGCAGCATACGATCTGCAGACCAATCTGAATGATGCTTTATCTAAAAGTGAGTCGCGTTTTAAGTATGTTTTTCAGGAAGCTCCAGTTGCCATCGGATTACTTCGCGGCAGAGATTTTATTCTGGAATCGGCAAACAGCCGGATTCTGGAGGTTTGGGGTAAGGATGAAAATATCATCGGGATGAAACTTGCCGACGCACTTCCTGAGATCAAAGACCAGCCTTTTCTCGGGCTGCTACAAAATGTGCTGGAGACGGGAATTCCTTTTAAAGCCAATGAGATTCAGGCATTTCTCGAACATAAAGAGGGGCTGAAAGAACTGTTTTTCAATGTTGTTTATCAGCCGGTGCGCAGTTCTTCTGTAGATGTGGCCGACATACTCGTCGTTGCCACAGATGTTTCTGAGCAGGTCTACGCACGCAAACAGGTCGAAAAAAGTGAAGCCTATTATAAAATGCTCGCAGATCTTGTTCCGGCTAAAATATCAAACGCACTGCCTTCCGGTAAAGCGACATTTTTCAACCGGCGTTGGCTTGAGTTTTCGGGGAGAAGTTTTGAAGAGCTTCAGGATTTAGGATATTTCGAAATGATACATCCCGCCGACAGGGAAAACTTCAAAACCGGATTGCTAGAATCTGCAAGAAAAGGAGAATCTTTTGTATCTGAAATCCGTTTTAAAAACAGCGAAGGAAAATATATCTGGCATTTAAATAATGCCTCTCCTATTTTGGACGAGAAACGGAAAGTCGTAAGCTGGATCGGTTCTACGACCGATATCCAGTGGCTGAAAAAAGAAGAACAGCGCAAAAATGATTTCATAGGAATGGTCTCCCACGAGATGAAAACGCCGCTCACATCGATTAACCTTTATCTGCAGATGCTTCACACAAAAGCTCAGAAAAGTGATGACCTTTTTTTGCAGAAAGCCTCTGAGCAGTCTTTGAAACAGGTAAAACACATGACTGCGATGATTAACGGTTTTCTGGATGTTTCAAGGCTGGAATCCGGGAAGATGATCCTGGAAAAGTCAGATTTTGATATTCAGGATTTGATAAAAGAGGCCAAACTCGATTATTCTTTACAGTATACTTCGCATCAGATTCAATATGGTGAAATTCCTTCAGTAAAAATCAATGCTGATTTCGGAAAAATCGCACAGGTTCTGAATAATCTGGTTGGAAACGCGGTAAAATATTCTGAAAGCGGAACGCAGATTACCATCTCCGCAGAAGTGATTGCTGATCATGTGCGGATTTCTGTGAAAGATGAGGGAATAGGCATTAAACCTGAGAATACCGCAAAACTTTTCGACCGATATTACCGCGTAAAAGAAAGCAGCGATATTGCCGGTTTTGGGATCGGACTTTACTTGTGTTCAGAAATAATTGCCAGTCACTACGGCAAAATCGGCGTTGAACGTACCGAAACCAAAGGCTCAACATTCTACTTCGAACTCAAAACCAAATAACTCAGTTTAAAAAAGCAATTCGTCATTCATCATTCATCATTCATCATTCATCATCAGGAAAAAATCCTATCTTTACTTTCATCAAATCAGCACGTTCATGAAAAAGTTTCTACTTCTGCTCATCATTATTTTTTCGGCTATCAGCTGTGGCGAGGAATGCTACAATGCACCTCAGCCGGTCGTTTTTCAGATTGTGGATGCCGACAATAAAAATCTGCTCACCAACGGAACGCTCATGCCGTATGCTGTAAAAGATGAAAACCAAAAAGCCGTGACTTTAACACCAACTGAAGACGGCAAACTGTTGCTGGAAAATGTGGGCGCATTCAACGGAACGAGAAACTACACGTTTAGCTCAGCGGTCAGGAATTTTGAATTTGCCATTGAAGCCAAAGAATTCAACAGCGGCTGCACCGGTTTTCAGATCAAAAAAATAACCTTCACCGGAATAAACATCGATGTAAAAGACGAGAACGGAACGTACAGGATTATTTTCAAATAAATCAGGATAAGATTAATCCGCCGGATAAGGGATGGCGCGCTCTTTCTCAATCGGCAGATAATTATTTCTGATGCTTCGCTGTAAATCTTTTTTCTCCTTTAAAATATCTTCTTTAGAATTCAGATCTTTTTCTGAGGTAACCGAACCGCCTTTCTCTGTAAAATCGTTTAAAACCTGCACAATATTGTAGTAATAATCAAGTTTTAATTTATGATACTGCTTTATAGTGATGGGCATCGCTGCTTTCCCATAGTGCGTTTCCAGAAAATCTGAAGTGTCAAAAGTTTTGGAAAGTTTTTCGCTTCTCGTGAGCTTATAATGAAAAATATTTTCTGAATCATACACTTCAAATATCAATCCTGATAGTCCGCGAAACTTATACGGGCCTTCCTGAAAAGGAATTTCTGTAGTAAACCAGGCGGTCCAGGATCTGCCGCCAAAGTCCGTCGTCGCTTTTTGCAGCGTATAATTTTCTACTTTTTTTATCGCTTTATCCAGCTTCCAAACCATATCATCCTGCGTCGTAATTTTAAAGTAGTCGTAATAAAATGAGGTATACGAAATATTTGTACTGCTGTTTACATTTCTTGTCAGCATTTGGTCTGTTTCTGAGAAATACTGCAGATTTCTGCCGGTTGATTTTCGTAAAGAATCCTGCCTTACAAATTCGTAATCGTAAAACTTCACTTCTTTCTGATCAATATCCAAAGCCATCACCGCTTTTAACGTTTCTCCGTTCTTGTTAATCACCAAATCATACAGAAATCGGTTCGTCTGCCCGAAGACAAAACTTGATACAAAATATACCGCCAGAACAAGTATATTTGATAAACTTCTCTTCAGTTTTGCCTTAGTAAAAGAATGATTACTTAGATTTAATTTTCTCATCAATGTGTATATGAATCAACTGCAATATCGTATAATTAAACGAAACGGAAACAGGATAAATCATCTTTTATGTGAAAAATAAAGTTTTAAATAATATTTTTATTAAAATTTATAAATAAGAAGATACGCTTATGCCCTTTTTCTAAAAAGATGATCATAGTCCTGCAGATCAATTTCATTTTGCTTCTTCTTCTCTTCTCCTTTGGAAAGTTTTAAAACGTTTTTTACAAACCTGCTTCCTGCAAACGAGATCAGCGTATTCAGAATCCTGATGCCGGTTTTTGTCTTTGGATAAACCATTTTAGGAATTCCCGGTGGCAGCTGCTGACATTTCTCCACATAAGGCCTCATCTTTTTCCCATATGTTTCAAAAGCATGTGCATGGTCCGCTGCAAGCATCATTTCGCCGGCCAAAATATAAGCGCCAGTCATTGCCATTTCAATTCCTTTTCCAGAAATCGGAGTCGCACAATACGCGGCGTCACCAGTCATCGCAATTCTTCCTTTGCTCCAGTGCGGCGCTTTTACCTGGCTTACTCTGTCAAAATATAGATCGTCTGCCGTATCAATAGCTGCTATCATCCGCTCAGATTCAAATCCGCTGCCTCTGATTTTCTGTATTAAAGCTTCTTTTTGCTGATTCAGATTTAGATGACGATATTGATTTTCTTCTGCCGTAAAATTAACCGAGACACGCGTCGTTCCGTAATTATCCGGTCGAATGAGATAGACAATCCCTTTTGGCACATTGCACCAGCGTGCCCAATGGGTGTCTGAAGGAGATTTTTTAGCCGTAAAATACGCGGTATGAATGCCAAGATATCTGAATGAATATTGATTCTCAAAAACCAGATTCCTTGTTTGTGAGCCGATTCCTTCTGCAATAATCAGAAAATCATACGCAGCTTGGTGTCCGCTCGCAAAAGTAATCTTTACCTCATTTTCATTATCCTGAATAGCGGTGATATGATCATTAAAAAGATACTGCACATTTGCTTTTGTCGCGTCGTAAAGGATTTTCACCAAATCTCCGCGCAGAATTTCGAGCTCCTGCGTCATGCTGAGTGAACTGTCTTTTGGAAACTCGGCAACCGTCTGGTTATTCTGATCTACAAAACGCAATCCCACCTCGGTTGTATTTTTGTCCCGAATCTGATTTTCTATTCCCATTTTGCGGGCGATCTCCCGGGCCGGACCTTTAACATCAATATTTTGTCCGCCAAGACGGAGCGAAGCTGATTTTTCCAGAACAGTTACCTCAAAACCAAATCTTTCCAGCCAGAAAGCCAACGTCGGGCCGGCAATACTTGCTCCGGTAATCAGTACTTTTTTATTTTTCATCTGTGGATATGTTATGGTTACCCTTTACAAATATTAAGCTAATCAATTATAAAAGAAAACGAAATTCGGGTGTTCTGCTATCCACTGAATGTAAAAACAGTTAGACATAAAAAATCCCGAAAATAATTTCCGGGACTCTGTATTATAATATTTTGTTTAAAACTTTCCTGCTTTGCTCAAGTGCGATACCGAAAATAAGATGCGAACCAAATTCCCAAACCCACCAAGATTTTGGCATTGCGCCGACTTTCCCCTGCAGCCCAAACGCCGGAACAACCGAACCGTGCGTCATTGCCCACACAATTCCACCTGCTGCAATGCCTTCGCAACTAGAAATCTTTGCATATCTTTCACTTATCAAAACATAACCAACGCCGATTGCGGTCCCCAAACCGTAATGAATCGCCTTCATTGAAGCTAAAGTCTCTTCTTTTGAAAGTCTGTGACCGGAGATTTTTTCAGCCACTGAATTAGCCAAAACTGCGGGTGGCATATTTTCGGGCTGATTGGTGACATCGGCACCTTTGAGTTTTAATTCTTTATCAGAAGGCGGAAATTTTTCTTCCCCAATTTTTTGAAGTGGCGGTTCGGCAATAGATTTAATCCAGGAAGCAAATAATCCCGCAGCAACGCCGGTAATCAAGGTTTTTGTTAACGTATTCATTAGTTGTATTTGCTTTAAATAAACAATTGACGTGCCTGAAAACACTGACAATTTCACTTAATATGATGAAATATTAAAGAATCAATTACGTTTTTTTGATCTAGAATCATTTAAGAAGAAAAATCACCAACTTCATATCCGATCGGTTTGAAAGAATAATTATTCGACATTTCTGCAGAACACGCTGTCATTCCTACAATAAGATCCATCTGAGCTTCGATAATAATATGATCTCCGGCTTTGCTTTTTGGCGGCAAAACACTAATCTTCCCGGAATCGCCGTCAACCGCTACATTCATAAAAATATTAAAGCAGATCGGAATCTGATCCGGCGCAATCCCAAAAGGTGCCAGCGCTTCACAAAGATTGCCAAAACAGCCGCGGTGCGGATTTTCGTCTCCGTAAATGATCCGGAAAGTATCAGCACTGCATGGCGTCAGCAAAAAATCGTGACGGCCTACAGTATCTTTTTCAATCGTAAACATCACATTGCTGCGGTTTGAGTAAAACGGATTTCCTTTGGTGAGAAAAATAGTTTCTGCATAATCTATCGTGCGTCCGCTGGACAGATATTCCTGCGTATCATGCTGATTGAAACATATAAAATCTGAAACCTGTTCTCCCTGAATATCGGTTACCAAAAGTCTTTCTCCTTTTTTCAGGATAAAAGCAGTTCCGCTGCGCGGCGGTATTACGTTCATATCGCTTTGTATTTAAATGGGCATTCCCAGTTGTTGTCATATTTCATGCCGCTGTATTGATACGCTTCGCTGGAATCTCCAAAATCATTAAGCATCGGATTTATCGATCCGCTAAGCGCAACATCTCTTTTGCGGACAATGTTTTTCATTTTGTCATATCTTTTCAGCGTACGCATTTCCTCAAACTGGTGATGCGGATTGAAAACCAGCGCCGGATACTTAAATCGTCTTGCATCACGGCTACTGAACGGACTTAAACCAATGATAAAAAATGCTTCTTCTTTTAAACTGAAACTGAAATTCTCAGAATGCGGCTCCTGGCTTACTCTTTTATCATAAGGAAAATTCTCACGGTCAAGATCTGAAAGTGCCTGAAGTCTCATCCACAGAAAACGCTCAAACATCTGTTCGTTCAAACCTGCAGCTTCCGGAAAGATGACACATGCACTGTGAAACGGCTCATCTGAATTTCGGTATGTATCGACAAAATCGTAAATAAAATGAAGAATTTCGAGATCATCTTTTGGGCACGCAATGTGACCGGCAACAAAAGTTTTCAGATGATCTTTATTCAGTGCAGCCTTCGCCGCAACGCAAGGAAAGATTTCGTTTTCAATAAAATCTTCGAACGATTTTTTGGCTTCGTCGGGATCTGTTGCAGTTGAATCAAAAATATTTTGTGGTGTGGTAAGATTTGGTGTCATACCACGATAATTCACAAAGGCTATGCCACGCAGCAGGTTTTTTCCTATTAAATTTTCTTCTTCAGCTTTAAAACATATTGATAATCAATTTATTAAAAAATGATTTGAATCATACGGATCAGGATTTTTCAGAACGTGGTTTTCAATAATTCACTTCTATTATTCATTTTCAGCAATGAAATATTTAAATTTAATACTTTGCTGTTATCATTTGTGCAGTTTTAAAACCAATAGTAAAAAGTAAATTCTGTCACAACAATGATCTCAAAATTTGCTGCTTTCCTTAAAAATTTACCGTCATCTGCAAGCAGATCTGAGAAATCAGGACGAAAAAATAATCCGGCACATTAAGCAATGTACCGGACCAATCATCAAAGTGTTTTTTTGTTGGGAATTGAAAGTTTTTGTGTTTTTTATTCCCGCTACAAAGATAAACCGGAGATTTTTAAATTGTTTACGGTTTTCCGTAATCTGGGATTTTTTTACATATAATAGTATTCACATTCCTTTTGCTGTTATTTTAAAACTGATTTTATTTGAGTAAAAAGAAAATTTTTAAGCGTACAGAAAGATTGGCTTCGAAATTGCCAAGCAAGAAATATGAAAAGTATTTATATTGTAGAAGATGAGACAGGCATCCGCGACGCTTTGCAGTTGCTCCTGTCGTTTGAGAATTACGATGTGCGCTCATTCAGCTCGGTAGAGATGTTTAACAGCCGCGACAAATCTGTAAATCCTGATATTTTTATTCTGGATGTAAAACTTCCGGACGGTCTCGGAACCGATATCTGTAACGAGATTAAAAACGATCCTCAAACAGCGACTATTCCGGTGATGATCATCAGCGCACACGCAAAAGCTGAGAATGTGATCAATTCCTGTGATGCCGATGTTTTCATCAGCAAACCGTTTGATATTGACGACGTTTTGGTAAAAATTGAAAATCTGACCAAATAGTTCACCATTAAATATAAAAAACTCCGGAACCTTAATGTTTCCGGAGTTTTTCTGTTTTTGCTACATCTCTTTACTTTCGAGATATTCTCTGATATGCTCTTCAGGAATTAAATCTAAAATATCTTTTGCCTTGATAATTTTGTGCTCATCGAGAATACTTTTCACAGCTTTTTTTGCATTTTTCTGATTGGTTAAACGGTCTAAAAGTCCGTAGGTGTTGACCATTATTTTGTGCGTGTTTTCTTCGTCTCCGCCAAACCACGAACCGTTAAAATGATGACTCACATAGTTCTTGGGTAAATCCTGTGAGAAATAAACCGAAGGATAAAGGGTTACGCCATGTTTTAATTTCTGAATGGTATCGCTCATGCGGTCTGCACCATATTCTTTTTCCAGCATTTCCGAAAAAATATCAGTATTGATACGTTCTTCAAAACCCTTCTGGCGCTCGTAATATGATACAAAATCTTTTGAAAGCTGATGTTTGGGCTCAGCCATCCAAAAAGCAGAATACGGAACACCTTTTACTTCAAAACCGCAGACTGCAGTTTCATTCATAAACTCATCAAGTGGCAGTTTAAGTTCCATATCGGTATCCATATAAATTCCGCCGTGCTCGTACATTACTTTAGACCGAACGTAATCTGACACAAATGCCCATTTTTTCTGCTCAAAGGCATCACGAACGTAGGCGTTATCTTCCAACGGTGCATTTTCTTCGTTCCATTCAATAATTTCAAAATCCGGATGATTTTTTTTCCATGAAGCCAAACAATGCTCTGCAAGCTCATCTTTTTTCCCGCCTCCAAACCAGCAGTAGTGTATTTTTTTAGGAATCATAAGTAGAAATATTTATTTTTTATGGTGATAAAATGTCTTTGTATACAGCGGTCTTCATACAAAAACCAAACCTTATTTCACTTACACATCCACAAATTGATTTTTCATGGTATATGTTTTATTTCCGTTAAATTTTATCAGAAACGCTTTGTAAATGCTGAATTTAAGATAATGGTACATTTATTTCTTGCAAATCAAAATATCATTGATTTTCATAAAACTTTTAGCCAAAACATCGCGTACCTATGCAAGCCGACAAACGATATCTTCCGGAAAATTATGTTGAAATTTCCCATCCGGACTGGGTGAAAAATGCGACGATATATGAGGTCAACGTACGGCAGTTTTCTCAGGAAGGAACTTTCAAAGCGGTAGAAAAGCAACTTTCGCGACTGAAAAAAATGGGCATCGACATTATCTGGCTGATGCCGATAAATCCGATTGGCGAACTGCACAGGAAAGGAACTCTGGGAAGTTATTACGCCGTAAAAGATTACCTGAGCGTTAATCCTGAATTTGGCACAAAAGAAGATTTCAGAAGACTTGTTGATGCGATTCATAGAAAAGGTATGCGCGTGATCATTGACTGGGTCGCCAATCACACGAGCTGGGACAATCCGCTCGCGACGCTTCATCCTGAATGGTATAAAAAATCACGAAAGGGAACATTTCAATCAACACCCTGGCGGGATTACGATGATATCATCGATCTTGATTACAGACATCCTGAACTCAGAAAATACATGACTTCTGCCTTGAAATATTGGGTGAAGGAATTCGATATTGACGGTTTCAGGTGTGACATTGCAGCCTTTGTTCCGCTTGATTTCTGGGAAAATGTGCGGGCAGAATTAGATGAAATAAAACCGGTTTTTATGCTCGCTGAAGCCGAAGACCGTGAACTTCACCGCAAAGCTTTTGATGCAACTTACAACTGGACTTTGTGGAATATTCTGCATCAGATCGCCATCAATAATGTCAGCGTAAAAACTTTAAGTGAAGCGTATATTGCTGAGCATGTTTCGATCTTTCCTAAGGACGGAATCCGTATGAATTTTATTGATAATCACGATAAAAACTCATGGGAAGGAAATCAGTACTTAAATTTTGGCGCTGCGCTGAAAGCCGCGACCGTATTCACTTTTCTGATGGACGGAATGCCTTTGGTCTACGGCGGACAGGAAGCCGGGCTCGACCGCTCGCTGTCGTTTTTTGAGCGCGATCCGATTGAGTGGAAAACTTCAGAACTGCAGGAGATTTATTCATTGATTTTTCATTTAAAGCATAAAAACCAGGCTTTGTGGAATGGAACCGCTGGCGGCGAAATGGTGAGAATTATGAACGATAAAATGGATCAGGTCATTTCTTTCGTCCGCGAAAAAAACGGCGATAAAGTTTTGGTTATGATTAATTTAAGCAAAGAAAATGCGCTGACGCAATTCGACACTTCTTTCGACAAAGGCATGTACAACGAACTTTTTACCGGAAAGCGCACAAAAATTACTTCAACACCGATTATTGCACTTGCGCCGTGGGAATATCTGGTTTATCATAAAAAGGCGAAAGTTCTGCGGCAATAGGTTTTCGAATATCACTTTTAGGTTTATGTTATTTAGATTAATTTTAAATAATCTGTTAATTATTTGGATTTAATCTAAATAATATTTTAGATTTGCAACTGTTTAGAATTAGTCTAATTTAAATTAAACCTATGAAACGCTTATTTATCCCTTTATTTATCGCATCTTCAGCGCTGTTATCTGCACAAAAAACAGAAGACCAGAAAGCCATAAAGTCAATGTGTGGATGTTACGAAATTGATTTCAATTTTGCTGAAACTTTCAGTTATCCAAAAGACGCGGCTAGCTACAAGCCATCCAAAGTAAAACATGAAAATGCACTGGAATGGGCTGAACTGATCGAAGATGAACCCGGAAAACTGTCAATTCAGCATCTTTTAATTGTAGGAAATGATATGATTGTAAAGCACTGGAGACAGGACTGGCTTTTTGAAAACACAAAACTGTACGACTACAATGGTTTCAATGACTGGAAATTTGTCAGTCTTCCTGCCGATCAGGTGAAAGGACAGTGGACTCAAAAAGTTTATGAAGTGGATGACAAGCCGCGATACGAAGGTTCGGCGACCTGGATTACTGCTGACGGACGAACTTTCTGGGAGAACACAACCAATGCACCGCTTCCGAGAAGAGAATACACGCAGAGAAAAGATTACAACATCACGCGACGTTTTAACGACGTCGAAATTCTGAAAAACGGCTGGAGCCACAATCAGGACAATGATAAAATCATCCGCAGTGAAAACGGCAGCAATTATCTTCTGGCTCAGGAAAAAGGATTTAACAGGTACACCAAAGTTGATGACTCAAAATGCGTTGCCGCACAGAAATGGTGGAAAGAAAATAAAGATTTCTGGAAAAAAGTGCGTACAAAATGGGACATTGAATTTGCCAAAAACAAAGACTTAAAACTCAAAAATGATGTGGATGGCAAACCCTTATTCATGCATCTTGAAACTTTAAAGAAAGATGCTTCTCAGCAGGAAATCAATTCAGTAATTGACCGCTTTATCGTTGCCAGATAATGACCTGCAAAAAAAACATTGCCACTCTTTTCTTTGTTTCACTTTCCGGATTCTTTTTCGGGCAGGAAATTTCTGACACTTTGAAAACCTCATCTGTTGAAGAAGTTATCGTTACCGCTACCAGAACAGAAAGAAATGTTGCCACACTGCCCTTACCCACGCAGATCATTACCGGCGAAAGCATCAGAAAATCTGGTGTGAGCCGTCTCAACGAAATCATTCAGGAGCAAACCGGATTGATTACAGTTCCTGATTTTGGCGGTGGTGAAGGCATTCAGATGCAGGGTTTGGATGCGGCGTATGTCATGATTTTGCTGGACGGACAACCCATGTTCGGAAGGAGCGCGGGAACACTCGACCTGAGCAGAATTTCGGTGAATAATATTGAAAGAATCGAAATTGTAAAGGGCGCTTCATCCTGCCTTTACGGAAGTGAAGCACTCGCCGGTGTCATTAATATTATTACCAAAAAGCCGCAGATTTCTGATAAGCTTAAAGGCAATGTCAATTATAAAATCGCGGGTTTTAATACGCATGATGCTTCTGCCAATCTTGAGTATGGTAAAAATAAAATCGGTGGTGAGCTGTTTGCCAATTTTTTCAGTTCAGGCGGTTACAGTCTTTCCTCAGATGAGTTTTTGAACACCGTCGAGCCTTACCGGAATGTCACGTTTCAGCCAAAAATTAAAATTAATTTTAACGAAAAAGTAAATCTTTCGGCGAGCACAAGATTTTTCATGCAGAATCAGGACTATAAAGCGAGAATTGAAAGTCAGGAAATGACCGGTGAAAGTCTGATTAAGGAATGGAATCACGCTTTGCTCATCAATCAACAGGCAACTGAGAAGCTTAAAATTGTATATGATCTTTATGCGACACATTACCAGGCTGATGAATATTTAAACCAAAACAGCGGACAGCTATTTGAGGAAAGCCGTTTTGACCAGTGGTTTTTCCGGCCAGAAATCCGTTCGCATTACCGATTGGGCAAAAACACGCTCTCTGCGGGTGTGGGGATGAATTATGAAAGTCTCGACCGAACGTATTTTGCAGACAAAGCCGTTTTAAATTCTGAATATATTTTCGGTCAGTTTGAATGGTTTTTGAAAGAGAAATGGAATATTCTGGCAGGCTTCCGATACGATCATCATCACCAGTATGAATCCCAGTTAAGTCCAAAACTTGGAATCAATTATAAATGGAATGAAAACCTTTCACTGAAGGCTTCTGTCGGGTACGGTTACAAAGCGCCGGATCTGCGCCAGCTGTATTTCAATTTTACCAATTCGGCAGTCGGCTATACGGTTTTGGGATATAATGTCGCATCAGAAAAACTGGCTCTGCTTCAAAATCAGGGACAGATTGCTTCGGTAGAAAATGTAGATTTTTCATCAGCTTTAAAACCTGAAAGTTCAGTCAACTTTAATTTTGGAGGCTATTTTAAAAAGGAGAAATTCTCGTTTGATTATAATCTCTTTTACAACAGAATCACCAATCTGATCGACACCAAAGTGATTGCCAGCAAGAAGAGCGGCCAGAATGTTTTTTCTTATCTGAATCTTGATGAAATTTTTACCTATGGTGCTGAGCTAAACAGTTCGTACCGTTTCAACCGGAATTTTACCGTTTCGGCAGGTTACCAATATCTCATTGCGAAAGATCAGGAAATGACGGACAGAATTAAAAACGGTGAAATTTTCGCGAGAAATCCATCCACGCTGGAAACTTTTCAGCTGCGGCCTTCGGATTATTTTGGTCTGCTAAACCGCTCCAAGCATACGGCAAATCTTAAACTAAATTATACGATACAGCCGCTGGGAACAACTATTAATGCAAGACTTTTCTACCGCAGCAAATACGGAATCCGCGATTCTAACAACAGCCAGATTCTCGACCGGTACGATGTTTTTGTGAAAGGATATTTTACAGCCAATCTTACCATCAATCAGGAATTCAAGTACGGGATTTCTGCGCAGGCTGGCGCACTTAATCTTTTTAATTATAAAGATGCAGCCAACATTCCGAATCTTGCCGGAAGACAATTTTTCGGAAGAATTCAGTATCAGTTTTAAACCATAATACCATTAAAATAAACAAATAAAATCACTATGACAAAATCAGTATTTTTAAAATCAGCACTGGCACTTTCGGTTGCCGCAACTTTCGTTTCGTGTTCTAATGACGACGAAATGCCGCAAAATCAAAGCACCCTTGAAACTAAAATGACCACCAACCTTTATGCGCCACAAACCGGTGGACAGGGACAGCCGATTGGCGGAGCTTTTACCAAATTCAGCTTCTCACAAAACTCAGCGGTGACGAATGATTCCTGGGATATTGCTTTCCGTGGAACGACAATTATCGTGAACGGCGGCAGTACTATCGGTATTACCGACGAACCTGCGAGAACTGGAAATGCATCCGTAAGCATCGCATCGGGAACATTTAACAGCGTAACGACTATTCCCGCGGCAGCAACTTTCAAACAGGACGGCACCAATTCTTACGCTATTCCGAATGTAAGTGGATCAACCGGCTGGTATACCTACAACAGCGCGACAAACATCATTACGCCTAATACAGGAAAAATATTAGTGGTAAAAACACACGATGGCAAATATGCTAAAATGGAAATTTTAAGCTATTATAAAGATGCTCCGGCGAATCCTGATTCGACGATGCCGACACGATATTTTACTTTCAAATATGTGTATCAGCCCAACGGAACCAATTTTTAATTAGCCAAAACAAAAAAACTTACTGTAACTGCAGTAAGTTTTTTGTTTCAAAGATGTTTTAAAATTTATTTCGGTAGGGGCATCAGCCGCGCGTGCTGTATCACAAACTGCTTTGAAGGCACAGATGTACTGTCGGTAAGTTCTGAGAATTTCGCATTCATCACCCAGATTTTGTCTTTTGCCGCCGTTGCCGTTGAGGGATAAGTAAAACGATCTGCGACCAGCGTTGATGCAGAAAGTTTCGCAGAATTCCAGTTATCCTGAGAAGTCAGTTCGCAGATCTTATCACTGCCACCGTTCTGCACGACTACCAGTTTATCATTTGAGGTCAAAAGAAGTCCGTCGCCGTTCATAAAAAACTGCTCCGCAGCAACTTTCGTCACGTTTTTCGGGTTTTTCAGATCAATTTTATAAATCATTCCTGTACCGCTGCTTACCGTAAGCAGATAACCTGAAGGATGAAAGACGATGCCGTTTAAGCCAATTCCTTCTGTTTTAAATGAAGGATGATCTGCAAAAACAGTGGCGTTCCCATTTGGTGTAATTTTATAAATGACATTTGAAAAACTTTCGGTAACGTAGGCATTCTGCTGATTATCAAAAGTCAGATCATTCGGAAAGTGCAATCCGGAAGTCAGTTTAGAAAGATCAATATCATCGGTTTTTTTACCGGTAATTAAATCTATACCAATAAGTCTCGCCATCTTTTTGCGTGTTTCCGGAGACGTGAATTTGCTGTAATTGGCATCCCCGATGCAGGCAAAAAGCCTTTTTCCGTCGGGATGAATTTTCATACCGTAACTTGATTTAAAACTGGGATCATTTAGGAGTTCGGAATAATTTCCCTGAGGGGAAACTTTTCCTATGCTTCCCAGCCTTGCGGAAGAAACGTAGTATACATCCCGCGAACCATCATATACGATACCTTCAGGATATGCTTCAGGTGCATTAAATTCTATTCTTGCCGTCGGCTGATCGGGCACTGCAGCCGCACATCCAACCAAAGAGATACATAAAATTAGCTGTTTCATCGGTTTCAATTTTGTTTAACGAGATATAAAACGCCGTTGGCATCATCAGAAATGTAGACTTTTCCGTCTGTGGTAATTGCCATTCCGGCAGGTCTTCCGAAGCGTGTACTTCCTTTCAGAAAGCCGGTGAGAAAATCTTCGGAAGCAACCGGTTTACCATTTTCGAAATGTATTTTCTGAACTTTAAATCCTACAGCTTTGCTGCGGTTCCATGAGCCGTGCCAGTTGATCAAAGCATCACCGCTGAAGGCTGTTCCGGCCGGGAAAAACTGAAAAGCAATCGGTGCCATGTGCGCCTGAAACTCCATCACAGAAGGCTCGGTGGTCTGCACCCATTTATCTTTGCTGTCGCCTGCAGGATCTTCCCTGCTCCTGTCTACCTCGCGTTTAGCGTACGCAAAAGGATAGCCGTAGTTTTTTCCGTCTTTGATCTGGTTGAGCTCCTCCGGCGGCCAGTCGTCGCCTTTTGCATCACCACCGTTATCGATTCCCCAAAGCTCATCCGACTGTGGATGCCAGTCAAACCCTATCGTGTTTCGAAGCCCGGAGGCATAGATTCTTCTCTTCCAGGTTTGCGGATCTACCTGCACAATGGTCGCTGCCTCGCGGTCGCTTTCCTTGCAGTCGTTGCATAGTGTTCCAATCGAGATGTACAGTTTGCCATCCGGACCAAAATCCATCGTTCGGTTCGGATGCTGACCTGCACTCGGCATATCATTAAACAGCATTTCCTTGTTGGTTAAAGTTCCGTCTGGATTGATTTTGTACCGGCGCAGTTCGTTATTATTGCACAGATACATCATTCCATCTTTCACAGTAATGCCGTGCACGCCTTTAAACTCAGCAACAACAGTTTTGATTTCTTCAAATTTCGAATCGCCGTCTGTATCTTTCAGCATCAGAACATCACCAGTATCTCGTCTCGTCACATACAAACCGTCTGGCGTATGATAAAGCATTCTAGGTTTTCCTAAACCTGATGCTGCGACAGAAACCAACCAGCCAGCCGGAACTTTCAGCATATTGACCATCTCGGGAAGGAAATCAAGATGCTGCGGGTAATTGGTTGTATGTTTTATCGTAACGATATCTTTTGGCGGCGTTCCGCGCTGAGCCGCGACAGGAGAAAACGCCAGTGCTCCCAACATTGGCAGAGATTTTTTTATCAGTTTAAGATTCATAAATAGCTTTTCTAAGGTTTTACAAAATCTAAAAACTATTTACCCGAATTATCCTCTTCAGCCGCTTCGAAATTAATCGCGTTGTAGGCAGAGTCGGTGAGCAGAGAATCGGCTTCTTTTTCCTCCGCCAAAGTTTCTTCCAGCAAGGCAGCCACCTCATCTTCGCCTAACGTTTTGGCAAATGCCGCGAGTGTTCCGTACGAAGCAATTTCGTAATGTTCTATTTTCTGCGAAGCGGCGATAATACCGGCGTCGCGTACCGGTCCAACTTCCGTTTCCTGCATGATGCTTTCGCCTTCTTTGATAAGACCTTCGATGGCATCACATTTTTTTCCACGGTTATTTTCTCCTAAAATCTCAAAGATTTTTTCAAGCCTATCAACCTGACCTTCGGTAATAACCACATGATTTTCGATGGCTTCAATAAGCTTTGGCTCGCTGGCATTTTTAGCCATTTTCGGGAGCGATTTTACCAATGCTCTTTCTGCATACACAATGTCTTTCAAAGAATCAATAAACAATTCTTCCAGGCCTTCGGCGGCGGAAGATGTGGCGGTCACTTTTCTTCCCTGCTGCGCATTTTTCGCATCTGTCTTTTTCATAATACTATAGATTTTATATGGTTTGTTTTCTGGTAAAACAAATATCATATTATATGAAATTCACTCTTATGATAGCGATCATAGGCACAAAATCAATCTTCTTCTATATTATAAAAGCGATTATTTTAAAGCAAAACAGATTTCATTTCAACAGCAAAAAAGCCGGAAAATTAAATTTCCGGCCTTCTTATTCTGTAAAGATTTTCTTTTTAAAAAGTATCTCTCACATTGATATTTCCTGATGCCCCTTTCGGTAAAAAAACGACTTTTCTTGCAATCGCTTTTGCTTTTTCCAGTGCTTTTAATGCTTTCTGACGCTCGAGCTCTTTTGTGTAGTAAGAAGTAATATTCTCAGATTCCATAGACATTTTCATAATATAATATTTTTGGTGTGTTACTTGTTTAAATCCTTAGCGGAATTAAAATTTTACAATCTAATTCTGTACCGAATTTTCTTAAAAAACGAAAATGAGGTATTAAAAAAAATTAATCTGAGATTTAATCAAAACTTGATATGAAACATAAAATCTGGAAAACCATTTTCGCATTCTCTGCTGCCGGTATTGCAGCCATTGTTCTTTCCGGTTACAGTTATCTATTTAAAGCTTTGAAAATCAATCTTAAAAAAGGAGGACTCACGCCGTCTACCGACGATTCCAGGAAATTTCCTTTTCACATTATTAAAAATGAAAATCCGGAAACTTTTGAAAAACACAAACTTTACAATTCCGTAAGCTTTTCCGGAATTTTATCTGAAGAACTGATAAAAACGCGGGCATCATCCTTCCTTATCCTTGAAAAAGGAAAAATTCTGCACGAACAATACCTGAAAAATCACAGTTCAGATTCTCTGCTCAATTCTTTTTCCATGGCGAAAGGAGTTCTGTCGATACTCGTTGGCTGCGCGATTGATGACCAACTTGTCACTTCAGAAAACCAAAAAGTCTCCGATTTTTTTCCTGATTATGCTCAAAATAAATTCGGGAAACATTTAACGCTGAAACATTTAATGACGATGCAGGGCGGTTTTAAATGGGAAGAAGAATACCGCCATCCTTTTGCCGAAAACTCCAAACAGTATTTTGTAGAAGATCTCGCGAAGCAGGTTTTTGAAACTGAAATGAAAGAAATGCCCGGCCACAAGTACGAATATCAGAGTGTTTCTGCGCAGTTACTCGGTTTAATCATTCAGAAAGCAACGGGGAAATCTCTCGCCGACTATCTTTCAGAGAAAATATGGAAACCTCTGCAGATGGAAAAAGAGGCGCGCTGGAGCACTGACGAAAAAGGAAATGAGAAAGCATTCTGCTGCATTCATGCGACTGCGAGAGACTTTGCGAAAATCGGACAACTTATTCTTCAGAAAGGACACTGGAACGGAAAGCAGATGATCAGTGAAGATTTTGTAGAGAAAATGCTGAGGCCAACCGAGGAAAATTCCGCGTTTGGATACTGCATCTGGGCAGACGATGAAAGCCTGAATAAATACCGGTTTTTCTACGGATTTCTCGGTCAGTTTATCATCATGATTCCGGAGCAGGAGATTGTTATTGTAAAAACCGGACTTTACAACCGATTGGAAGTTGATGAAAAGAAACGTCCGCTGCAGGTAAAAATTCTGGCAGAGGAAGTTTTAAGATCATTAGCAAATCATTCAGAAGAAACGCATCAGATTTCTTTATCAATGCAGGATTTGGCCGCGAAAAATATCGTCTCGGCTTCATCGTAAAACATATTAATGCAGATTTCAAAACCATTGGTCAGGAAAAATGTGACTTTTCCTTCTGTATTGTGCGCCAAAAACGCAATATGTTCAGCGTTGATGATCAATGGTTTTCCCAGAACTTTAGCGCCTTCCAGCGCGTTTGGCCGCTTCAGAGAAACCACAGCAGACGATTTTATGTAAATCAATCCTTCCGAAGTTGCTCTCATTTTACTCTCCATATTTTCACTTAAACCAGATAAATGTACCGCGAACGCATTTTGCCTGCTATGATTTGAATCATACTAAAAACGAAATCCCAAATGCAACGCAGTACATTCGGGATTTGAATCGGTTTTTTAACAAAACTTTATTTTTCTCCGCCGCCGCTTTTCTCCACGTCGGTTTTGGTATTTTCTTTTACTTTCTGGTTTCCGAAACGTTTTACGAAAGACAGAGAAAAGCCGTACCAGTCCCACTTAGACATACTCTGTACAAAACCGGATTGCGTATACGTTGTCGCATTATAATTCGGCCGCTGGAAAATATTGCTGAGCTGAAGACTGAATTCCATCTGCGTTTTCGGGAAAATTTTGGTTGCTGAAATCGTATGGAAAACGTTAGGGCGGTTCGTTGTTGAATTTCCGTTGTTTTGATTCGCCACTTCAACCCAGGCATTCAGATTAATGTTTTTTTCAAAAAGATTGGTGTACGAAAGATTGGCGTTTACACTTAAAAAATTAAGATAATTATTCGCTTTAAGGTTGTTTTTCTGGTTGAAATCGCTGTTGTCTATATAATTGTACGTCATCCCCAGATTGACTGTGAACTGATTGTTTAAAAAAGTCTGGTTGGTATTTGCCGAAACGAAATAGCGGTGACTTTTCCCTCTGAAGTTCGACTCCTGAGAAACGGTGATCTTTTGAGGCAAACCGTCTGATCCTGTTATGGTTTCGGGCAGATAATCCGTCCAGTAATCCTGGTCGCTGTAAAAATACCGCGCGGAGATAAAATACTTTTTATAAAGCCCAAGTTTTAATGAAAACCGATCTGTCGGGTTTGGTTCCAGCAAAAGATTTCCGCGGTTGTAAATACCCTGGCTGCCCGGCACCATAAAGGGATTGAACTCTGCGTAATACGGTCGCCAAAGGCTTTTGTTGTACGTAGCGGTCAGATCATAATTTTTTGAAATGGAATATTTAACCAAAATATTCGGCAAAAATGTTCCGTACGCATCCTGGCGTGATCTTCCTGAAATATCCTGGCGAACGGTAAAATCAATGTATTCATACCGTAAACCCAGTCTCACATCCACTTTATCTAAAAACTTTTTACTGTAATTCGCGTACAGCGCACTGATCTGATCTTCGTAATGAAAAACATCATACGGACTCAAACCGGTAAGTTTATTTCCGTATAACTGATTGGCAACTGCATTGTTGTTGATGTCGATTTTCCCACCCGCTTCAAAGGTGTCACCTGCTTTTCCGACCGGCTGCGTGTAATCAATTTTCAGAAAATAATTCCTGTTGTTTCCGTCGTTGGCAACACCGATTTGATCCAAAGGGGTGGTTCCGTTTTTGAGCACATTCTGTCTGATAAAAAGATCGTCATTTTTCTGCCCAAAATAATTGGAACCGATATTCACATCTAAAATCCGGTTTTTTTCTTTGTCGTAATATTTATAAAAAACATTTGCCCCCAGATTTCTGCTCGACCCGTTAGCATTCTGATCCTGTGTAAAAGCATTATCAAAAACAGAATTTACAGTTGTCGATCCTACAGCTTCAGATTCTGTACTGCTTTTGCTCTGAAAATATTCCAGCACAATTCCTACGGTATTTTTTGAGTTCAGTTCATATTCTGATGTTGATGAAACTGAAGGATTTCTCCACCGCGATGTTGACCGGGAATTTATTTCGCGAACCGACTGATCTTCGTAAAAATTATAAATATTTGAATTTCTGTTGACACTGTAATTATCTCCGTAACTCGCTCCGAAAGTCTGGGTAAAATTTTTCTTATGATAATTGAGATTGATGTTGGAATACTGAGAATTTTTCGTGTTCTGGCGGTTGTTTAACGTCAAACTTCCTTTCATTCCTTCGTCTTCGCGCTTCTTCAACACGATATTTACGACCGCTCCGGACGCTTCGTATCTTGCCGAAGGGCTGGTAATCACCTCCACTTTCAAAAGATTATCCGCCGGAATGGTTTTCAAATATTCTTTCAGCTCTTTACCTGTGAACACTGATTTCCGGTCGTTGATATACACCGTTACCGATTCGCCTTCAGCACGTACCGCGTCGTTGTTATCAATACTCAAAAGCGGTGTCATTCGCAGGATATCCCAGGTTGTATTACCGGCCACGATGGCGCTGTTGGCCACATTAAAAACGGTACGGTCAGCTTTAGATTCTACGGTGGCCTTTTTATAAGTCATTTTCACCGCTTCGATGGCCTGTTCCTTCGCGGGTACCGTGTCTTTTACGGTTTGGGCAGAGATGCAGATGCCCGTCAAAAGTGCGATGGGAATAAGAAGAGTTTTCATGGATCGTTTAGTTTCAGTTACCGATAAGACAACGCAACAGCCGGTTCTGTTACACTGTTCTGATATTAAATTTCATTAAAACTCAACTAAAAGTGATAACTGTCTTGTTATCAGAGACAAAATTTCTGACAATTTTAAAATTTAAATTTCATTAAAAAACAGTCACTGATTTAAAAAATATTTAAATAAAACACCCATATTACACGGTAATCAAAGTATCTTTACCGTACCTACTTATCATTCCTAACATAAATTTACAAAAGATGAAAAGAAAGCTATTTTCTGCATTGGCCTTATCGCTGGCACTGTCTGGCTATGCCCAACAAAATCTATGGTCTTCAGCCCCAAAAAACATCCGTGAAAATCTGAAACCACGCTGGACAAAACCCAATGAGTTTGCCCTTTACAGTCTTGATGTTTCAAAACTGAAAAATGAGCTGAAAAATGCGCCGATGAGACTTTCCGGCAATGAAAGTCTGACGGTAAAATTCCCTGCTGCTGACGGTTCTTTTAAAGAATATATTGTGCAGGAAGCGCCCATCATGGAGGAAGGGCTGCAAAATCAGTTTCCGGATATCCGCTCGTATGTTGGCTGGCAAAAGAGCCATCCTGAAAACAGCATCCGATTCAGCATCACGCCTGAAACCGGTATCAATATTATGTATTTTGATGGCTGGGAAATCAGTTATCTCGATCCTTACACGCAGGATCATTCGACTTATATTTTTTACAAGAGAAAAGATTTACCAAAGAACGACCGTTTATTTGAATGCCATGTTGAAGACGCGATTGACGCTGCGTCGAAAAATGAATCGGGGAAAGCAGCTCTGGTTACTGACGGTTTTTTAAGAAAGTACCGTCTTGCTTTGGCAGCAACCGGTGAATACACGACTTTTCACGGAGGCGTAAACGGTGCGATGAATGCGATGAATGTTACGATGACCCGTGTGAACGGTGTTTATGAAAAAACAATCTCTTCGACTATGATGCTGATCGCGAATAACAGTCAGCTGATCTATACCAATGCAGCGACCGACCCTTATACCAATGACGATGGAGGTGCTATGCTTACAGAAAACATCAACACGATAAATTCTGTAATAGGTTCTGCAAATTACGACATCGGTCACGTTTTCAGTACAGGCGGTGGCGGTGTCGCCTATTTAGGTTCGATCTGCACCACAAGTAAGGCGGGCGGTGTTACAGGTTCCGGAGCTCCCATCGGTGATCCTTTTGATATCGATTACGTCGCACATGAAATCGGACATCAGTTTGGAGGAAACCATACATTCAGAGCCAATACCGGTTCGTGTCAGGGAAATGCAAACAGCGCGACGGCTTTCGAGCCGGGAAGCGGCTCAACCATTATGGCTTACGCGGGAATCTGCGGCTCGAGCAATAATGTTCAGAGTAACAGCGATGCTTATTTTCATGCAGTTAATGTGGCTGAAATGTACACTGTAATTACCAGACCCACAGACTGCTCCGTAAAAACAGCAAATAATAATCTGGTACCCACTGCAAATGCAGGAGCCGATTATATTATACCAAAAGGAACTGCTTTTGTGCTGACAGGAGTCGGTACCGATCCCAATAACGACCCGCTTACCTATCTTTGGGAACAGTACAACAGCCAAAGCAATACGCAGCCGCCTGTAAGCACAGCGACGGTTGGCCCGGTGTACCGATCCAGAACGCCTACCAGTTCACCCATGAGATATTTCCCAAGACTTGCTTCTGTCGTGGCAAATAATCTGACTACACAGTGGGAAATCACACCTTCGGTGGCCCGTACGCTTAATTTTTCTCTGGTTGTCAATGACAATAAAGCAACGGGAAATCAGGCTGCAAATGATGCAATGGTGGTTACTGTAACCAATGACGGACCTTTTGCCGTAACGGCACCCAACGGAACCGTACCTTACAGCGCTGCAAATCCTGTAACGGTTACCTGGAATGTTGCCGGAACCAACACCGGAACGATTAACACACAGAATGTCACGATTTTATTATCGAAAGATGCAGGTTTAACATTTACCACCGTCTTAGCGGCGAGTGTACCCAATAACGGTTCTGCTGTTGTTAATTTACCCAATGAAAATATTGCCACCGCAAGAATTATGGTGAAATCGGTTGGTAATATCTACTATGCGCTTAATCCGAATTTCTTCAGTGTCACCAGCTTCCTGGCGACCGCTGAATCTGCGCAAACTGCTTTTTCTATTTACCCGAATCCAGCGAAAGAGGTGGTGAATATTAAGATGAGAAAGCCGTCAGATTCCGGAAGTTATATGATGTACGATATGTCGGGAAAACTGGTAACATCAGGAATTATAAAAGGCGATACAAAAATTTCCACAGAAGGATTTACCACCGGAAATTATGTTTTGACTGTTACAATTGAAAACGGCGAAACGCATACTCTGAAACTGATCATTCAGAAGTAATATTTTATAGATATTCAAATAAAAACCTGCTCGATTCAGTGCAGGTTTTTTTGTGCACTTACTTCAGCGGCTATGCTAAACATCTATATATTTAAAAAAAATAATAGCCGTTAATCGATATTCGTATCTATGATTCAGGTTTTTTAAAGTATATCAAAATATTGCAGAAATCATAAAGAAATCAAGATTATACTATCAGTTCTATACTGAATAACTTTCCTTCGAAAACAGACCGTTTGAGGACTTTTCACATACCACATTGATACACTATAGTGGGAGTATCTATGCTTTATCTATACACTATCTATACACCATCTCTACTTAACACCTCTCTGAGCACTGTCAGAAAGCGATTTCGGCAATAAACTGATTCGATATTCATCTTAAATCGGTCCTTTTGCAGATTAATGCTTGGTATCTTAACGGTATTAAATAAATATTCATAAAGCATCTATTCTGTGAATTTTTCAATTAAATTTTAGTCAGATCAGATCTGAAGTATGCGTTCATTATTATCATTTACAATATGATCGTTATACATTCAAACTTTTCTGTTGAATACATTTCTTTTATTTCCAACATCCAGTTATTGATCAGCCCTCCAAATTGTACCTCAATTTCACAAAAAATGTCGCGCTGGTATTATAGTTGCGATTATATCTGTTCAATTTGCTAAAGACCGACACCAAATTTTTACACCATAAAAAATTATTATTATGAACGAACAGTTTAATTCACAGGAAGGAAAAAGGCCGCAGGCAAAACCTACAGATCCGCGATCGAAATATCCGAAACCGCCATTTGAAAAACAGTACCAGCCGTTTCCGGGTCTGGCATCGAAAATGAATCCGGTACCGGATCACGGCGAGGAAAGTTATGTAGGTTCCGGCAGGCTGATGGGAAGAAAAGCGCTGATTACGGGAGGTGATTCCGGGATTGGACGTGCGGCGGCGATTGCGTATGCGAGAGAAGGCGCTGATGTGGCCATTAATTATCTGCCGGATGAAGAACCGGATGCTAAAGAAGTGATCGAACTGATCGAAAAGGCAGGAAGAAAAGCGGTAGGTATCCCTGGCGATCTGCGTGAAGAATCGTTCTGCAAAGAACTTGTTGAAAAAGCCGTTGCCGAACTGGGTGGACTTGATATTCTGATCAATAACGCCGGTCACCAGAAAACCCACGAATCGATTCTCGATATCAGTACCGAAGAATTTGACCGCGTAATGAAAACCAATATTTACGCGCCTTTCTGGCTGATCAAAGCAGCGCTTCCCCATCTGGAGCCAGGCGCTTCAATTATCGGACTTTCTTCAGAGCAGGCGTATGATCCTTCAGAAGATTTATACGATTATGCAATGACAAAAGCAGCAACCACCAGCTATGTTAAGTCTCTGGCAAAACAGCTTGGCCCTAAGGGAATCCGCGTAAACGGTGTGGCACCGGGACCTGTCTGGACTGCCTTGGAAGTCAGTGGTGGACAGACGATGGAGAAACTCGAAAAATTCGGGGAGAAAACCGTATTCGGAAGACCCGGACAACCGGCAGAACTCGCCTCCATTTTCGTGCAGCTTGCCGCAGAAGACGCCAGCTTCGCGACCGGACAGATCTACGCCTCCTCCGGCGGAAACGGACAGCCTTAAAATAAAAATCCTCCGAAATTTTCGGAGGATTTTTTGTTATGTGGACCTATTCTACAATATTTTTATTTTGCAAAGAACTTCAAATGCCTTCATTTCAATCAATAACTGATCATACCTATCTTTTATTCTTTGATCAATATCAGCTAACGCTGTCTTTTACCACTAAAATACATCTTTTAGCTTCTGATAAAGTCTCCGAAACTTATCAAAATTTCTCAAATAGACCGCATGATTTTCCCTACTTGGCCTATACACCAGTTCAGCAGTGTCTATTCCATTCGTTACTTGCTTTTCGGTGACTTGCTTCTTCAAGTCAATTCCCAATGCTTCCATCCCTATCAGTGCCGCTCCCCATGCAGAGCTTTCCACTGTATTTTTAATGATAACAGGCTTGTCAAAAATATCTGCCAGCATCTGAACCAGGTTCTGAGAATTTGCAAGACCGCCACTTGCATATATTGTGTGGATGGGGCCTGTGTTTTCTTCCAAGGCAATTCCCACGCTATAAATTGCGAACAGCATTCCCTCCATCATTGCACGTGCAAAGTGTGCTTTGGTGTGATTCAGCTGTATGCCAAAATACACGCCTTTCGCACTGGCATTCCAGTACGGCGCCCGTTCACCCGTTAAGTAAGGCAGAAAAATTAAGCCTTCTGATCCCGGACTGACTGAATCTATCATTTCATTTAATAAGGCTGTTGCCTCATGATCCTGTAATTTGTCGCCCGATCCGCATAAAAAGTTATCCCGAAACCAATTCCGCAAAATCCCACCATTATTTACCGCGCCTCCGATTATATATTCATCCGGTCTCAGGAGATAGCTGAATAAACGTTGCTTCTGCTCTGGGTTTGGCCGAGGACTGGTTACCCGTATCGCGCCGCTGGTGCCAATGGTTACAGATGCTACGCCCGGTTCCACAGCGCCCACTCCCAGATTGGCGAGACATCCATCGCTGCCGCCAATCACAAATAAGGAACCTTCGGGGATGTTCATACAAGCTGCAATGTCCGGGTCCATCAATTTTAACATATGATCAACCGGTACCGGCTTCGATAACTGCTCAGCAGAGATTCCTGCTACATTCAGTGCTAAGGCAGACCATTCCAGTTTGTGTATATCGAACAGTCCGGTAGCCGATGCAATGGAATGGTCAATTACATACTCACCAAACAGGCGGTAAAATAAAAGTTCTTTAATACCAATAAATTTATGGGACCGATCAAACACTTCTTTATCATTCTGCCGCATCCATATTAATTTGCAAAGTACAGACATGGGGTGAATGGGTGTTCCGGTCCGCTGATATAAATGTCGTCCATTATCGCTGTCCTTTAATTCATCCGCAATACTTTCACTTCTGCGATCGGCCCAAATGATACAATTGGTGAGTGGGTTCCCCATTGCGTCTACCGCTATTAACCCATGCATGGCACTGCTCACCGAAATACAAAGAGGCTGTATTGTCCTGTCAACTTTCCTTAATTCGGTCATCACCTGCGCCACGGAAGCGATACACGCGCTGTAAATGACTTCGGGATCCTGTTCGTAATGCCCTTCTAAAGGATTCAGTATAGGGTACGATATACTGTGTGCTGCCAAAACATTCCCTGTTGGGTCAAAAGCCACAGCTTTTGTGGATGAAGTTCCTATGTCTAATCCTATGATCATCGGTATGATTGTTTTTGGTATTTATTATTAACAATAATAATGCAGAGAAAATCGTCAGATTTAAAAAATGCTTCAGTACATAAGTATCGTATTAATCAATTCTAAAATAAATGTAAGGTCTATTAAATGTATACGCTTGTTTTTGGATGGTAAACGGAAAAACCAGAACTTCTATCGGTAAATTTTACAGATCTACAGCCAAAGCCAATACACTAGGCATTGAAGAAAGTTCTACAGAAAGCCGAAAGTAATTTTAGAGGATTTCTTTCCTAAAGAGAGCTGAAATTTCAATTGTGAAACACTATCCAATTCGGCATCACCTATTAAGTTTACGAGCAACAAAGTTATCAACTAAAAAATTAATTATTTTCATCAAAACCCTTTTGAAGTGAGATATGTTATCGGTGCAGATCATTTTGATGAATAACATATATTGGAAAATATTTTGTGTTTAGAATGTTTTATGTTTGAGATGACTGACCACACAAAAGAATTTGTGAGGCAGCTGGGATTGCAGTAGTAATTATCTGATAAATTTTGCAAACAGAACTCACCTTCTAATTGTATAATAATAGCTAAAGATTATTGACATAAATGAAAAAAATATATAGCCCACTAAACTCATTACCTCTACTGATTATTGAACATAAAATTTAAAAATAGAATCATATTTCGCAATCAATTAACTTCTTCTTCAAAAATAACTAATACTGAAAATCAAATATTTACAATTAAGTGGTACAAATACGATACTGATTTGTAAGTTATAATTGCGAATATATATGTTGAATATCAAATCTTAAATGATGCACAAACTAACAATTCCTACTTACATTATTAATAACCAAAATTTTACAAAACTTTGATTTTTTAAGATTGGAGACCCATCACTGTAGGATTATATACAGTTTCGACGGAATTGATTATTGATGGTTGTTTATGCGAATAAATGCGTAAAAAAATGATATAGCGTTAAGATGCTATACCATTTTTTTCAGAATCTCATCATAGCAAATACCTATAGATAAGGGTTTCCAGATTTCTCACAGTAAAAATAAGCAGAAAGCTCAAACTTTCAATTTTGTAATTAACCAACAGTTCGCCAGCCCCTTCATATCCGCACATTAGTAATCCGGTTGATTTCCGTATTCTTGAAGCTTTATATGTGGAAGATTCCCTACCTTATATTTTTTTGATTTTATTTGATTTATTACACCTTCTCTACTAATTCCAAAAAGATTAGAGATATAATGAAAATGTGGTTGGCCGTCTTCCCAATTTTCTTTTCCACCAATACTATCATACGTTATAAAAAAGCAGTGCCATTCATCTCCCTTTTCAATAAATTTTGCGATTTTCACAGATCTTTGTTCTAGCGCCATTTTAAGTTCTCCATCTGTCAATTCTGTTCCACCCAGTTTTGTGATTTTTCCATCTTCATTTTTCATATATGCTAATGGTAATTTTTTTCCTTCAATTGATGTTGTTTGAAATTCAGAAGAGTATTGACTTAGTGTATATCCTTGATTACCTGCAAAAAATAAAAATGCCATGAGAATGTCCGGAGTTAGAACCATTCCATTTAAAATTTTTATTTGTTCTTTTTTTCTAGTTGTTTGTAGTAAGTCTTTTAATGCTTCTGGAATTATAATATTGTCAAAACTGGAAATATATTCCTTACACGTCTCAGAAGTTGCTAATAAAGCTTTTTTACCTTCTTCAGTCGGTTTTTTTCTACCAGTCGCTTCCTCAGGAAAGGTAAGCATTATTCCTTTCATCAAGCATGCCTCATAGTAATGTTGTTGGGGGTGAACATTTTCAAAATCCTCACCTCCAAATACTATCAATGTTTCACCTGTTTTTTTATTTATTATTTCTTGTATTCTCATTTTTATAAACTTGTAGCTAACAATAGGTTTACGCATCGTGTCAATCTGATTTACAAAACTTTCAGTAAATCCATTTATATTACTTATAAGAAATTTATTTTGATCGTTTTTTGAGATTCACTTATATAGGATTTACGTTTTTTTTGCTAATCGCCAACTATACATTTTTTATCAGTTATTATTAATGTTCAAACTTTATAAACTGTTTTATTCCAAAATAATGAAATAATATATCCTCAATAACTAATAGTTTGTCTAGTAGACCTAATTTGTCTTTCAGTAACTTAATATTTGTGTCATTGTCGATAATTGATACCCTATTTATTGAAGCTTCCAATATATTATCAAATTCTTTTGAATGAATTTCAAGTTCAAAAAAACCAGGTAGTAAATTAAAAATACTTTCAACTTGAGAATTTATTTCATTATAACGCTTTTCTTGTTTGAAAATATTTTGTATAAAATAGTAAACTGTTTCGGATTTAGAATCATCTAAATTCAATGCCTCGCTATGAAAACCAACTTTGGATTGTCTACAATAAGAATAATGATGACTAGTCTCATCGTCCGTAACTTCAGCGTGTGGAGGTATTGTAATAGCATTTTTAAAAAGTAAAACATTACGGAAATTGTGATGTCTTCTCAAATGACTATCAAAAATATCTATGTCGTTATAATATACTGGTATATATTCATAAGCATAATTTTTCATTTTAGTTAAATCAGCTTTTTTAAAAAATAGCGGTGCTACGTATACAGCCTTTGCTACCTGCGAAAGTCTGAACATAGCATTGTGCTGTCCAAAATTGTCCTTTTTCTTTAATAAGTCAAAGGCGAAAAAACCTTTGTCAACTGGCAAACTGATATGCGCTCTGTCCGTAAGCAACTTTCCTGAAAAATTTGGTGTATAAAAGTCAGACCGCTTAAATTGAATGTAAAAAGGAACGATAGTAGTTAATACCCCGTCATAACCTAATTCGTATTCTTCAGATTGTGAAATTCTACTTATTTCAATATACTTGTCTTGATAATAGAAAGTTCTATTTAATCCAGTTTCAAAAGCGGAAATAAAATCATCTTCAATAAAGTCTGGAATTACTTTCTCTCCTTGTCTCTTCAATATGCTCATAGTTTGTTTGTCGATTTACAATTAGGTATAATTAGTTTATGTATCGTTTTATAAGAATGTAAATTTTACTCAACAGTAAAAATGGAAGCTTTTTATTTCTGCAAAATCAAAATTTAGAATTACTACTCAGAGACCAGTTTTAGATTCTATCTTTATTGATATTTGATTAATAAATTTTTCATCCATTGTTTCTTGATTTTATGTTACTAATTTCTTTTTTTACAATTTGCAGCCCATATATTGTAAGTATGATAGGATTTAGTACCGTCGTGTAACTGCGCTCGACTTTAAGTAGAACCATTAAAAATATTACAAATATTGAAATGACTAACAGAAAAATTATTGTAAATGCTAATCTTATTTCAGAATTATTTTTTGATTCCCCTGAATGAAGACTAAAATAGTAAACTAGAGAGTATGCAAGGCAAGTTGCTGTGATCGTACACAGTCCAGCAATTAATAAGTAACTTAAATTTAAAGATTCACCTAAAAATAAATAACAAGAAATAATTTGTAGGAAAATAGAAACAAAGAATAAAATAGGGATATTTATATTTTTCATCGTTTTCTGAGACTTAATTTATATAGAATTAAAGTTTAAATTAATTTTAGGTAATTATATATTTCTTTACACTAGTTCTTTAAAAGAAAAGAGGGCTAAAATTAATTAGTCCTCTTTATTTATGTGTTATAATATCTATTTAAATAATGTCAGTATTAACATTTAACCTTTTGGAAATCTCTTTTGCTTCCCTAAGTTTTTTAGGGAATAAAACACGACCTTTTAGTTTACTAGAAATTAATGATAATAATGTAGATTCTGTAATTAATACCGTTTGTTCCCTTTTTTTATTTGTTCTCATTTTATTTATTTTTGATAACATAAACAATATTATATAAATGTTTTTTAGTGCTATTATAATCAACTAAATTTATGTTGTTATTTTCATCTTCAATACCACCATAAAATTTATATTGCTTTATCAAATCATCATAATTTGCATCAATGTAATTGGTGTAAATTCTCAATCTTTGATTAAATTTTCTACAATTACCTTCTCCACATTTATCACATGCTTCTTGACAAATTTGTAGAAATTCTTTAGTTCCATCACTTCCTCTAACCATTAATATTCTATCAGAGTAATTTCCAAAAAAACGTGGAATACTACTTAATACAGTATTGAATACTTTACGTCCATCATCATTATTTGAAACAACATTATCTATAATTTCATCTTTTTCTATATCATAATTTCCAAAAGCTAAATTATATATCTGATAACTACGCAAAGGTTGAACGTACTGATATTCAATTGCTTTAACAATAACTTCTTTTCCCTGACTTATGAAAATATATTTTAATGTTTCTTCCTCTACATCTTCTAGTTGATAAAGATCTGTGTTTAAATTCATTATTGGTTTTTAGTTCGTCAAATATAATCCTTTTTTATATTCATAACTATAATGAACTAGCCAATAATAATATATTAATTAAACAAATATAATTCAAATTAACGACAAAACTCTTCGTATTTAAATAGTTACTTTATAAATACATAACAAATATACGACCAAAATTTATTATAAACAAAAATCTGAACTTGCAACTATTTTTGAGACAAAATTTATATACTCTTTATGCTACATTTTTAGATTGATTAGACATTAAATTTTGATACTCTTTTATGGTTAAATTTCCTAAAGCTGAATGCCTTCTGTGAGTGTTGTAAAATGTTTCTATATATTCAAACACAGAGTTTTTAGCATGATCTCTAGTTTCATATTTATTTTGATAGACAAGTTCGGTTTTCAGAGTTTTGAAAAAGCTCTCAGCTACAGCATTATCATAACAATTTCCTTTTCCACTCATACTTCGAGTAATGTTTTTTCCGACTATTGATGTAAATTCTGTACACGCATATTGTATCCCTCTATCTGAATGGAAAATCAAGCTATCATGATCCTGTAAAGGCCGATGGAGTCTTGCCATTTTCAAGGCAGCAATACTAGTGTCCTGAGCCTTCATCGTCTCACTTAATGACCAGCCGATAACCTTTCTGTCAAACAAATCAATGACTGTAGTAAGATACAACCAACCCTCACCTGTGCGGATATATGTAATATCAGACGCCCAAACCTCTTTACTGCTTTTAACCTGAAAGTTTTGATTCAAATAATTTTTAGAAACAGGGTATCGATGGGATGAGTTGGTAGTTTTCTTAAATTTTTTCTTTACAATACTTCTCAGGTTGCGTTCTCTCATTAATCTAGCCACTAAAGGACGTGAGGCTCTCATTCCCTTTGCTTCTAGTTCTCGGGCAATACGAGGGCTTCCATATCTCCCACGGCTCAAATGATAAATACTGAAGATTTCTGCTGATAAAATGGCTCTTCTTTCTGACCGACTACTCGGCTTTCTTTTCTTCCAATGATAAAAACTGCTCCTGCTTACCTTTAGTACTTCGCACATCTTCCCGACAGGAAACACTCCAGCGTGTTCTTTGATAAATTTATATCTTACCCGTCTCTCTTGGAGAAGATGCCTACCGCCTTTTTTAAGATGTCACGTTCAAGCTTTGTTTCTTCCAATTCCTTGCGTAGTCTCAATAACTCTTCCCTTATCGGATCAGAGGATATTTGTTTTTCCTTACTAAGTTTGCCTTCTTTGTGAAGTTTTCGCCAATTAACGAGACTTTCTTTACAGATCCCCAATTCTTCAGCTACCGAGGATACATTGCCTCGCTGCTCACTTAAAGATACTGCTTGGATCTTGAACTCTAAACTGTAATTTTTTCTGATCTTTTTCATACTCTTAAAGATAAAGAGTATAAGAATTGTGTCATAACAAAGTTAGCAACTCCAACTTATGGGCTTTTAAGATCGACAACTATTTGAATTTTTCCATATTTTCAGACTTTGAAACAGTTTGAGCTTTTCCTTTGACCATAGTTTCTGTAATGTAGATCAATTGTCCTTTTTTGTGTGTAAAATAGTCAGACTGCAATAATCTAAAATACCCTTTTCTAAAATGTGGAATTTTTGAAATTTGAGGTTTACTTTCCTCAAAAATAGCTTGAGACATTTTAAAAACTACATTATTATCTGATCTATCTTCACCCCTTGGAAATGAAATTTTGGGAACACCTTCTTTTACACATTCAGGAAAACATTTCATATATGCAATCGTGTTGATAGCAAGTCTGAACATTTTAGACAGCGTGATAGATTGTATATCCTGTCTTTTATTTAAGTCAGTGTAAAACTTGTCTGACAAAACACCATTATTTTTGCCATGCGAAAAATATAATTCTAAAGTATTATTTTCGAATAGGGTCAAGGCAAAAGCATAACCGTGTTTTTCATTAGGAATATGTAATCCAAAAGAATAATAAACGCAATTTGCGTTTCCTTTTGTTTTAGTGTACGTAATTTGTTTCTGGTCTCCATTATCATAAAGATACTTTCTTATCCCATCTAGATCCGATAGCTTGGTGTTCTCAAGAAAATCCTGTAGATATTTTTCGATGAAGAAAATATGCAGTAAATCTCTTTTAGAATCTTGTGCCCATAATTCTAAGCCAGTAATTAATAAGTCTCTTTTTTCAAGGCTTTCATCTGGCAAAAGAGGAGAGTGCAAAATATTGTGTCTCAATAATGAGAAAATAATATCATCAGAAAATTCCGGAGTAAGTTTTTTTTGATTTTTATAAAGCTCATCCCAATAAAATCTTAGTGGGGAACTGTAGCCTATTTTTTTTCCTTGGTTCATGTCTTAGCTTAATAATCGTTAGTAAGAAATTTCATCTTAAAAATTAATTTGCTCCAATATATCTCTTATGTAAGTATACATCAAATCTTCCACACTAGGAGTTTAATATATATATGTATGAAATCTAACGGAAACCTTTGCCATTATCACAGTCTTCATTCATCCGCTAATCCCCCAAATAAGTTCGCAATATACTCCTCCTCTTTAAACATTTCTTCTTCATATTCTACATCCTCGCGTGAAAAATCGTCCTCTTTTTCCATTTGTTCATCAATTTCGTCCAAAAATTCAGCATGTTTTTCTGACAACTGGTCAATGTCATTGTCAAGATTAAATCCAAAATCATCTTTTAATTCTTTAAGCTCATCAATAAGATTTTCGTATTGGTTTACTTCTGTGGTAGTAATTTCATACTTCACTACATCTATAATCATCTTTTCAAATTTTGCATTTGCTTCAAAATCTTCATATTCTATTGAAAATATTTTTTTTAACTTAAAAAAATCTTTCAATGAGTCTATTGTCTTGACTTGACTCGCAAAACTGTTAACTAAATCAACCTTTGAAATATTAATGTCTTCGACGTTGATTTTATTTAGTAATTTTATATAAGCTTTTCTTTCAGAGTATCCTTTAAATTGTGGTTGAATAGTTTGTAAAAACTCTCCAATCACAAAATCATATAATTTCTTATTGGAAGATTTTTCTAACTCTTCTAATATTTGTATCAAGAAAGAATATTTAAAGTCTTCATTTCTAAACCATGCAAAATTATTGCTATTTTGAAAGTTTGCTCTGTAAATATATGATGACTTGAATAGGTGGAAATCTGAGATTATTTTATTAATATACTCTTCCAGCAATTTTTTATCTAACTGAATTCTACGATTAAATTCATTGTCAGATGTATCAAATGTAAAAATTCTAAAAAACTGACTAACATAACAAAATGAATTTATCAAATCGCTTACTAGTTCCCCATTACCTCTAATATAATTAATTAAGAAATCCTGTATAGAGGGATTCTGGAATTCAACAGCAATTTTTTTATAATAATCCATTTTGGTACTTATAAAAGTGCTTTCTAACTCTTTAATAATTTTTTTGAACTCTATTGAATCTATTGTCAGAGGGTACTTTTTAATATTTGAAGTTACAAACGAATTAATTGCTATTTTTAGATCTTCTAAAAGGACAGGTGTGCCAATCGTTGATAAAATTAATAAAGTAATTTGAGATCCTTTCGAAATTGTGTTTTCAAAAGCATGAAGCCAGACACTTGTTGGATTGTCAAAAAATGAAAGAATAGTTTTAGAAAAGTCTTCTGGCTCACAATTTTCCCAAAATTGATTTTGAACAAATGTTTCAATTATTCGCGGATTATAACTTTTATGTTCTATCAGTTTTAAATACCTTTTGTTTTTAATTAGATTTTTTAAATGAGATTTCGGTACTTTGCCAAAAAAAAGATGATTATATAAAATTTCTGCTTTGATAATTTTTGTGTAAGTAGATAAATCTAATGTGCATTTGACAAGTTCAAGTGCTGGGTTATTTAGAGACTCAAATGAATTTTTGGCTTGATTTAATATGTATTCTCTCGTTGCGAGAATAAAAATTTTATTTTTTGCTTGTTTAATCTTTGCGATAAATTTTATAAGCTTACTATCCTCATTCATGGACAATCCAGTTTCTAAAAAATTTCTTCCAAGAAAATCGTCAAAAAAGAAAATTTGCTTTTTACCATCTTCATAATAAGAATAGGCATCATTTATACTATCGGAAACATAAATGAACTCGTCATATTCCTTTGCCAAAAGACGATAAACTAACATACGGGATAATGTAGTCTTTCCTATTCCAGGTAGTCCGGAAATTATAACATAATTATTCAATTGTAATATATCTAAAGCTTCTTTAAAGCTATTGTTTTGAACATAAATTTTTAAGGTTTCTTTAATTTCTTCTAGTTCAAATTTCGATTGATTGTAAACAGTGCTATGAATAAGCTTTTGCAAAATATTTGTGCTCGAAAGCCACAGTTTATAATACCGTTCTTCAACTTTTGGATATAACGCTAATAAATTATTTAAGTCAGTCTTGCCAAGTATATCTTCTGTAGATATAATGTAAGGATGAAACATTTTCATTATTTCATTTTTATTGGGAGGAGTAAGACCGACGCTTGTCGCTATTATATATCTATCTGGTTTAATCTTTTTTACATTTATTAATTCTGTCTTTAATGTTGATATTAGGTCACTATATTTGGAGTATCTTTTTGCTTGGACAATTATGTTATCATCGGTATTAGATGCTGCTCTTAAATCGATACCACCATCTTGTCCACTTGTAAAGCTTTCAAAAAAAACGTCAAGCTTCTCTTGTAAAATATCTCTGGTGAAATTTTCAAATTCAAATGATGATAAATTTAAAAAATTGTAATCGTTCATTATTTTATAGTCTTTATCTCTGACAATTCTCAAATAGTTAATAATTTATGGAGCGTTTTCCAATCACTCAATCTGATTTAAAACTTAAAAAATATTATAGAAAAACTTCGATTGTCGCCTATTAGTATCACCAACATACAATCTTCAACCTTGCTAGTATTATTAACGTCTTAAAAGATTATTTTAAAATAGGTAATGTTTAACTAGAACATTTAAGCGATTTAAGTCTTTGCATTAAATAATTCAATAGCTAAAACATTTTAGAAAGCTAATGACCAACATCGATTAAGAGCACTATAGCAAACATTTAAATCATTTTCAAATTGTTCCTGAGTAATGTTTTCACCAACATGTTTTGCTAGCTGTCTCTTTTTTCTTCCGGTAATAATTTTTTCTCCGCGAAGATTTGTCTCATCTAAATCAGCCTGGGTTTTTCGCCAATTTGTATATGTTGCACAAACTTGGTCAGAATAACATTGTTCAATATCTCTTAGATGCAAGATGAAAATTTGAGAATTTTCATCTAAATGTCTATAAGTCTGTCTGAATGCTTGAACTCCACCGCTGGTCTGTGCGCTTGGCTGATCTAACATCATAATCAACTTATTCTGATAAATACTTGTATTAAGAGGAGAGTAAACTTTTTCAATTGCGTTTATACTTCTTTCTGCTTGATCTATATCTCCATTCGCTTTTACAATCTGTATTGCTGGTCTATCGGAATAGAAACGTTTTATAACTCTTGTTAATAATTCGAACTCACTTTGTCCTTCAACAATTAGGAAATTTTTTGGAAGTAAAAGATCAGAAGGGCTTCCGCCTAGAAGTTCAAAAATTACGTAAGGTTTATCTAAGTCAGAACTAATTATTATTTCAGTTTCTCCACTCGTTTTCTCTACCTTAAGAATTGATTGGTTTTCGCAATTATCAGCAACGAAAACAGATGAATGTGTATTTATAAATACTTGATCAGTATCTTGTGAAAGAAGATGAAGTACATTTTTTAAATTTCGTTGTGCTGTTGGATGTAGATGGAGCTCTGCCTCATCAATAAAGAAAAGAAATGATTTACCTAAATCATCATTCTCCTTCCTAAAATCTGCATACGCTTGTATTATTGCAAGCATTAGTGCACGTTGCATTCCATCACCCTTCTCTTCTGCTGATGTTTCAACACCATCGTCAATTGATGTAGAAAAGCTTTTAAGTAAATCGTCAAATATGGGAGCAGAAACTTCAAACTTTACTTTTGTAGTATCTGGGAACTGTTTCTCGAGGTGAAGTTTCACCTTTTCGCCAATTGTTTCAAATTCTGCTTTTATTTCTGAATCATCATGTTCAAACAATTCTATAAATTTTTCTTGAAACTGACGATATTGTTGGTTAGATTGTAAAATTGTATTTAAAACACCAGACAACATTATTCCAATTGGTGTAGTTTTCGAATATTTTGCAACAGCATCATAATATTGTTTTGTGCTTATATATTCGAATTTTGGTAAAAAATCATTTAGTGCAGCATCAAAACCCGTCCCAGGTGTAACCATAATTCCGTTAACAAACATTGTTCTTTTTGTAGGATTGGTGCTAGTTCTTTGAAAAACTACTTTATCTGAGCCATCTAATGCTGTTTCTATTTTAGTTTTATTTGCAACATGCTGCATATTATTTGCACCGTTAACAGCACCAGAAAATTCTATCTCCACCAATATTTCATTTGTAGCAACCCTCTTAAACTTTAAATCATTTACGTTTGTTCCCCGACCAACTCCATTAAAAAAAAATTCAACAGCCTCGAAAAAATTAGTTTTACCACAATTATTTTGACCTACAAAAATGTTAAAATCAGTTGTTATAAATTCGGATGCTTTTATGGAGCGAAAGTTTTCAATTTTAATTCTCGTGATTTGCATAGTTTTTTTGTTTTTTTAATTTTATGAATTGATCAAAGATAATTATTCCAATTATTAACAAATTGCGTGATACCGTAAATTGCAAAAAAACTGAATTTATATTACAATTTGTATTTTTTGCAGTAATCAAATGCTTCTTTTAAAAGAATGAACATTTAGCTATTTCTTTATTTTTTATAAAAAATAAAAATAAAGAAAATGGAAATATAAAAACTCAGTGTTTTTACCTAATTTTAGATAGTTATACAGCACCTTTTCTAAAACAAAAAATACCAACTCTCGTCGGTATTTTATTAATTTATAAGTTATCTATTGTGTTATGTATCAAAGTCAAAAAAATCCCTCAGCGATATTCCAACGAGATTAGAAAATTTTGCTATTGTATAAATAGTTAACCCTCTTTTATTATTTTTACTTTCCCAACGATTTAATATTTGTCTATCGATTTCGAACTTTTTTGCAAACTCAGATTGCGACAAACCAGTACCAGCTCTAAGAAACTTAATCCTATCAGCAATTTTATTTTTTAATATTATATCTTCCTCAGTAAGTGCGGCCATCTTGCAATTTTGCAAAAACCTACAACTTTATTGTAATCCACTTGGATTACAATAAAGAATTTTTTTATATTTGTAAATAACAAAATGCAATTATTCCAATTAAAAAATTGAAGCAATTGCTTAGAATCTCGCATTAGAAAACTGGTAATTTTTATGTGTACGAGAAGATAAGTATCTTTGCCCACGACCGCGGCGTGGGCTCACTTATCGTACACGGGTATACCAGTGCCTCTAATGCTGTAAGTTGAGTTCCACGCCGTTTATTTTGCGCAAGACTAAATAAATAGGATACGATTAATATGTAGAATTCTTCTTTAAATATAAGCAGTTCCTTCCAGCAATAATTTTGCTAATACAGACTGCTTATGAAAAGAATAAACACTCTACCCCGAAAGTTAACCGATTTTCAGTTGTTTGAGCTACTGAAAGAAGGCAATCCTGTCGCTCTAAATCATCTTCATCTACGTTATAAAAGACTTCTCTTCTGGCTTGGATGGCAGGTGTTGAAGGATGATTTTGTAGTAGACACTATTGTTCAAGATACCTTTCTCAAATTGTGGACACACCGAGACACCATTGAAACGCCTGATCATATTACCGGCTTTTTACGTTTTGTTATGAAAAGGGATTGTATAGCATATGTCAGTGCTCCCAGAAATAAATTCACCCGCCTGATGGCTTCTCTCGATAGTTTTGAGAATTATCAGGAATATCTTGCAGGTTACGATCCTTTGAAAGATAAAGAGTATTTACACAGCTAGAATCCGATCAGAACAAATTCGATGAAATCAAAAAGGTGTTAGCCGTATTGAATCCCAAAAGAAAACACCTAATAGAACTCTGCCTTGAATATGGCTTTCAGTATAAATCCATTGCAGAAGCTATGGGAAGTAGTGTGACGGGCATTAGCATGGAGATAAGCAAAGCCATAGATGAGCTTCGTAAAATCCTTAAACTCACTTCTTTTGAGCCGCCACAAGAAAAAAATTTCAATAAAGAAGAGCAGTCAGAAAAACTCAGCAGTCAGCAGCTCGAGATCATCAAAAGACGGTTTGAGCATAAATCTTCGTTTGCGATAATTGCACAAGAACTCAAACTGCCTGAAAAAGAAGTCCATCGAAAATTTCTGTACGCCTGGCAGCATCTTCAAAATCAAAACCGATATGAAATACCCCTTTGATATGGAAAAATCTACGATAACCCTGACCCGAAAAATTCAGCTTGTGATCGATATTCCATCTGATGATAAAAACCAGTTGTGGGAAAAGCTCTACCGGTATCAAAACCGCTGTTTCCGGGCGGCTAATTTGATTGTTTCCCATCTGTACGTACAGGAAATGATCAAGGATTTCTTTTACCTCACTGACAAAATTCAATACAAACTGGCTGATGAAAAAAAAGATGAAATGGGAATCTTCGACCGTTCGAAAACAAACACCACGGCACGCCTGATATTTGACCGTTTCAAGGGAGAAATCCCCAACGACATTCTGGGATGCCTGAACAATACAATTCAATCCACCTTTTCCAAAAACAAAGCTTAGTATTGGCAGGGAACGCAATCTTTAAGAAACTTTAAAAAAGACATTCCCATTCCGCTTCCGGTCTAGTGCATCAGTAAAATGAAGTATGATCCAGACAAGAAAGCATTTACCTTCAATATGTTTGCGATCCCTGTTAAAACCTACTTAGGGAGAGATTTCTCTGATAAGCATTTGGTACTGGAACGCCTTCTAAGAGAAGAGATCAAACTACGCAACTCAAACGTTCAACTGAAAGACGGAAAAATCTTTTGGCTGGCGGTCTTTGAATTTGAAAAGGAAAACCACGGTTTAAAACCTGAAATCATTGCTGAAGCATCATTGTCATTAGAACATCCAATTGTGGTAAAAGCCAATAATGTGCGAATGAATATTGGCTCGAAAGAGGAATTCCTATACCGCAGGTTGGCGATACAAGCCAGCAATAAAAGGATTCGAGTTGGAGTCCCCTATTCCCGTTCAGGACACGGAACCAAACGCAAACAGAAGGCACTGCAAAAAACAGAAGATCTGGAAAGCCGCTACGTCAGCCACCGGCTTCATGTGTACAGCCGACAGCTGATCGATTTCTGCATCCGGCAGCAGGCGGGCACGCTGATTCTTAAAGATCAGGAAGACAAAATAGGGATTGCCAAAGAACAGGAGTTTGTACTTCGCAACTGGAGCTATTATGAATTGCAGACCAAAATAAAATACAAAGAAGAAAAGGCAGGTATCGAATTGATCATTGGATAGCTGAAAAAATAACGAGGGTGCCTGTACACCCGCAGGGTGAGGTCTTGAAACACTCACTGAATACCGAAAGGTATATGCAGCGGCGTGGGCTCTTTTTTTATCAGGCTGTAGGCTGTAGGCTGTAGGCTGTAGGCTGTAGGCTGTAAGCAATAGGCTTTAGGCAGGAGGCGGTAGGCAGGAGGCGTGAGTTGTGAATGGGTCAATCAGTGAATGGTGAATTGTCAATTTGAGGAGATGTAACTAGGGTGAAAGTTTATAAATAAACTCCCATAACAGTAAATAAAAAAATATACCTATTGACACTACCTATTAAAGAGCTTAAGGTCGAAAATCCATACCATTTTCCCCCAATACAGTGATACGCGTGTAACCTCGATTTTCATCTATTTTTAGGGCCAACGTTTCGGCATTCATAGCAAAACGTTCATCTAAGATCTCTCATTTCATCACCTTGAATGTACGCTTTATTACAATGTATAAACACTTTTATATCCTATTTATATCCTCAAAAAGTCCTTTGAGGATGTTTCTAAAGGCTTAACGTACAATCATTGTAAAAGACTTTAAAATTTCGTTTTTGGAATCAGATACTTTTAAAATATAGCTTGCTGAAATTAAAAAACCTGTTAACTCAAAATTAATTTTCTTTTGTTTTGAAATGTTTTGCTGATAAACCATTCTTCCTGAAGCATCGAAAATCTGCATTTTACAATTTTCTTTTTCCAAAAGATCTCCCTGCAAAGAAAAATTACCATTATTGGGATTATCAAATAACTGTAAATCTTTACTATCGGTTACCTCATTGGTTCCCAATTCGCTTCTATCGTCAAATCTTGCAATAAAACCTGTATAAAAATTTGTGGTTTGCAGAGGCAATTGTGGTTGGTAAGTTCCGGCTGTTGAAATACCTGTAGAAGCATTAGTAGCACCTACCAAGTAAAACTGCCCATTGCCCCGGGGATAAACGGAAATCACCGGAACACTTAAATTTGCGGGACTATTACTTCCTCCATAGTAGGAGCACCATTGCTGATTTCCCGAGGTGTCGAACTTAGCAAAATATAATGCAGTTCCGTTTGAGGTGCTTACCGGGTTGGTCTCCTGATAGGCTCCCGGGGTTGCTATATTATTGGTTTGTCCGTAGCTGGCTCCGGTAATAAAAATGCTATTTTCTGTCAGTGCCAACTGTCCATGAGCCAAAGCATGGTCATAACCATTACTTCCAAAATATGTTCCCCATACTCTGTTTCCTGTTTCATCCATTTTTACCAAAAAATAATCGGTATCTCCTGTAGGTGTCGCTTTAAAAGCTCCCGGAGTAGCAAAATAACCGGTAGCACCTGTAAAAAGAAACTGAATGCCCAAAAAATAAATACCGGTAGCATTTACTTTCAAAATTGTGGGAACATCTCCCCCTGTGGATGACGGGTCGCCAATATACGTTCCCCATACCCTGTTTCCTGCTGCGGTATCCATTTTGGTGAGCGCAAAATTTGTAGGTGTTGGCTGCCATGTACCGGGAGTTGCCATTTGCGAATTCGAACCGTCAGACATAATGTACAGATGATTGTTGTAATAAGCAATGTCAACAACACTCTGTCTGCTGTGAAAGTAAGTAGTCCATTGCAACTGGCCGGCAGAAGACAGTTTTGCAATAAATACATTGTGATACGGTAGATTGGTCGTAGGATCTATATCTACAGTATAATTAGGCTGAAAAGTACCTGACGTACCCATATTCTGAAGCTGTGTTGACCCCTGTACATAAATATTTCCGCTGTCGTCCTGCACAATACGTTCTACATTGTCCGGGAGGAAGGATTTCCAAAGTAAAGTTCCGTTACTGCCTTTTTTATACAGCATTTTTGTTTCTGTAGAAGAGGCACTATTGGGGTTAGAAGTAAACCACACATTGCTGCCTGCGACATCTGCAGCATTGTATTTTTTAGTATAAATTCCATTACCGCTTCCGTCAAACGCCCACTGATAACCGTCACTGCTGTCATTGGGAGATACATATTCGCTAAGCAGTGCGTTGCCGGTACTGTTGAAAACTCCATGCAGGGTATTGTAGGACGTACTGCTGTCTACATAATTGGTGCTGTTGACTATGTATTGATTATACTGAGTATCCGTTAAAGTCGTTTGACCAAAATAAACTGTACCATTTATATAAATAGTATTGGGGAGTGAAGGATTAAAAAATACATAGCCCATATGATCGGGGCCGCCAAGCTCCGTGACTGCAGGACCGTAGTAGGTGCCGTAGGTTCTTTGATAATCAAAACTTTGCGCTGGGTACAAAGACGACAGGACGAAAAAGAAAAATAAAATTATTTTCATATACAGGTGATTAGAATTTTAAAATGCTTTCTCAGTAAATCCTGCGCTAAGAAAGCCTACTTACAGTAACATTATCTATTATCTATTATGCCTGGTGAAAATATTATTTCTTCACAACCAGTTTAAATGTTTTTAATGCTTCCCCATTATCTGAAGATACGTTGAAAATATAAGTGCCGGATACAAAAAGATTTTCTAACGAGAATCTGTGAATTTTACCTTTTGGTAAGTCTTCTTTATAGATTAGTTTTCCGGAAATATCAAAAATGTGGATTTTGCAATTTGTGGTGCTTAATACATCTCCTGTTATGTTGAAATTCCCGTTATTCGGGTTATTAAAAAGCTTAATTTGACCAGCTTTTGTATTTTCTGATGTTGCGAGGTTCCTGGACGCAAACTTAGCAATAAAAAAAGTGTAGTCTGAACTGCCTGGCCCTGCTATTGGTAGGATTGCGGGTTGAAATGCTCCTTCTGCTGAGAACCCGTTGTGGTTTGCCGTAATTCCAGCCAGGTAGAATGACTCTGAATTATTTGAAAAAAAGGATTTTACAGATCCACCAAGGAATATTCCTAAAGAGACATCAGTAGCTCCGTAGTAAGAAGAAACAACCAATTCTCCAGATGTATTAAACATTGCAAAAAAAATATCAGGTACACTCAGGTTGGGCTTTACGTTTACAAAAGCGTTTGCACTGGCAATATTCTGACTGAGTGTTCCCCCGGAAATCAATATTTTGCTGCCTTTTACATCCAGACTGGAAAATTCGTCTGATTCTGTACCTCCAAAATACGTGCTCCAAACCCGCTGTCCGGAAAAATCAAATTTACTTATCACAATATCCTCATTTCCCGCCGGTTGCGCCTGATATGCTCCCGGAGTTGCAAAATAGTTGGTATTATTCGCTGAATAAATTTCAATAGACAGACCTAATGTATAAATCCCGCTTTCTGTTACTTTTATTTGCGAGATGCTGCCGTAATTATCAGAAGGCCCATAATATGTACCCCAGATTCTTTGTCCAGTATTGGCACTAAATCTCGAAATAGCACTGAGCGCTTTGGTTTGCTGAAATGTGCCATTGGTGGCAAGTTGTGTATTTGTCCCTAAGAAATCTGAACTGGTAACTAAGTACAGATCTCCATTATATTCATCAAGTGATGATATTTCTTCGGCAGGATAGTAGGTCGACCATATTTTCTGTCCCAAAGAATTAAGTTTTACGAGATAAGCATTCTGTCTGAGGCTTCCATTTACGTAATCTAATACAAAACTGCTCTGGTAACTTCCCGTATCTGCCAGGTCTTGTTTTTTGGTACGTCCGGCGAAGTATATATTTCCTGCAGTGTCTGTTGTAAAGCTTAGATCTGAAATACCTGCAGGAATGAATGTTCTCCATAGAAATATACCGTTAGCGTCATACTTTGCTAAAAGTGATGTTCTGTTGTTTTCTATATCCTCTACTATAGAACCTGTAAGCCAAACTCCTGTACTTGCGGATGCATTCAGTATATTTTTTGATTCGTTTACATAATAACTTCCATCCTCATCACGATATATTATTCTCTCGCTTTCGGATGTGCTTAATGTAGCACCAGGAACCGCATATTTTGAATAGAGCAAAGAACCATTATCACTGATCTTGCCTTCTAAGCGATTGCCTATTCCGGGAGTAAATCCCTGCATGCCTGAAGTGATAAACTGGTTGTAATAAGTGGTATTTGAGCTACTATTGTATTGTCTGTCAATGATAATATTACCATCATTAACCTCTGTTGCTTTATAACTGGTGGGTCCCGTAGTTCCGTTGGTATAAACTCCACCAAAATAAGTTCCCCAGCTTCTTTCGTAGAACTGAGAAACCTGTGCAGAATATAATCCTGCAAAAAATACTAAACTGTAGAAAATAGAATTCTTCATCTTTACTGAATATTTAAGTTTGTTACGCCACCGATAATATACCGATCAGCATAATTGTGTCTCCAACATCAGGAACACATTCACTGGAAGAACTGCATCCTATGCCACCTATTGAACACCTGCAATTATTATAACGATTTAAATAAAAGGATTTCCTGCAGGATCTCCAGACAATACCGGTGGACTGACCCAATTGGTCAGGTTAGAAGTATAACCGCCAGTTGTATTTTGTAGGTTATTTGCTAATGATGTACAGTGCAAACCGTCAGAAGAAAAATGAAATCTATTTATCTGTCCACGTGAGAAAAACAGCTGAAATGTAATCACTGTAAATAAGAAAAGTATTTTTTTCATAATTACTGTTTTAATAAGTGTTTATCCCCTACGTGAAGACTGTATATAGAATTTCACAGCCAAATTAATCATTTTTTACGAATATCATTATATAATCTACAAAACAATCACTTAAAACAGTAGAATCGCAGTTTAGAATATAATATCTAAATTTTTGTATACCATAATTTCAAATTTAACTCAATATATTAAAACAACGGAATGTCTCTAACAAATGAATCTTAACTCATTGGAATTCAAAAAGTTAGTAAAGCTGTTACATTTACTCGAAAACAAATGAAAAATTTTGCCAAGCCAGGTTTTTATACAAAGCAGCCTGATGATTATGGCGCCGCTATTTTTTATCATTCAGGTGCGAAATCAGCTCCGTATGAAACCTATCAATTTCCCGGTTTTGCCTGTATGAGTGTTAATAATGAGATTTCATGAACCGTATGCGCAGATACAAAATGAGAAGTCCGTTTTTTCCGGTGAGGCACAGTAGATTTGAAAGAACCGTCTTCAGAAATCTCATAAATCTTATCTACATAACTACCATTTAGAATGTGGGTTGTAAAACTAAAAGGGTGAGCGTGAATGTGTTCGTTCCGCTCTTTTGCACTGAAAGATGTATAACTGTATCGAAAGGAAGACCGATCAGATGATGCTTCATGAAAACAGCATTTATCTTTTCACGCTTTATTTTTAATTTTAACATGACTGCAATTTATATTGTGTAATCATCAGATATTCTATCTGATCTCTAAAAGTTTGAAAAATAATCTTAATTTTATCTTCTACACCATAAAGGTAAACAACTGGAACTATTTAAAATATGACCCAGAAAACAGAGACGAACCATCGCCAGAAAAAAGGTAATACCTATAAAGAAAACTGTGCTTATCAACACCATTCCTGCTGGTATCTTTATTGCAAAAGCCTGATCATCATCGCTATCCAATAAAAAAATAAGTGACCTCTTTCATTTAATAATAAAAGTCCTCTTTCTGAATCCGTGTAATTCTATTTATGAAAAATCCGACAGACCTTCATCAACTCATTTTTTCAAATTTTAAAATCAAACCCGGCATTAAGGCAAGTGTTGTGATTCCGGTAAAAGACGAAGAATATTATATTGAAAAGGTTCTGCAATCGCTGTCTCATCAGGTGGATCTCGACGGCAATCTGCTGGATGTCAATTTTTTTGAAATCCTGATTCTCGCCAATAACTGTACTGATCATTCTGTTGACCTGATTAAAAATTTTCAGCTGAACCAACAGATCTGGAAAATCTTTTTGATAGAAAACAATATCAGGCAAAAGCATTTTTAAAAGAAATTTTTGCTTCTATATAACATTATAACTGTAATAATTACGAAGAACAAATAGTTTAAACTGTTCGCTCTTTGTATATCCATTTTAAGGATTTAGTTGATCAATAGCTGACGTTTCGGGACTTGGAGGTATTAGCAGCCGGAAATAACTTTCCAACTCTCTTCATAAAGTTTCTAATTTTCTCTATAATGTCATCTCCATCTTCTTCTAATGCAAAATGCCCAGTATCATAAATATTATAGTCGATTTCCTTAACATCTTTTTTGAAAGCAGCTGCTCCAATTTCAGGAAAAAACGCGTCATTTTTACCCCAAACTATTAGTAATGGTGGCTGATTGTCTCTTAAATACTGTTGCCATTTTGGATATAGCGTTAAGTTGTTTTGGTAATCGTAAAATAAATCCAAATTGACCTGATGTGCATTAGGTCTTGAAAGTCTTAAATAATCCAAATGCCAGGTGTCGGGATTGATGGTTTCGATATTTCTTGTTCCGTGTGTGTATTGCCACTTTAAGCCGTCCAGTGAAAAGGATGGCAGTATTGCTTTTTCGGTTTCAGGGTTTCGGTCTTTCCAAAGTGCTCTGATTCCAGCCCACGCATCACCCAAACCTTCTACATATGCATTCCCGTTTTGATTAATTATTGCCGTAACCCTTTCCGGATGAGCTGTTGCTATTCTAAAACCAATTGGTGCTCCATAATCCTGGATCATCAATGTATATGAGACAATTTTCTTCTTTTCTAGAAAGGTGTCTATAGTTTTTGCAATATTATCAAAAGTGTATTCATATTCACTTGCCAAAGGAAAATCGCTGTTTCCAAATGAGGGATAATCTGGTGCGATCAAGTGAAAATCATCAGATAGCAGTGATAAGACTTTTCGGTATTGATGTGATGATGAGGGAAAGCCGTGCAGCAGGACTATCGTAGGTTTTTTTGGGTTTCCTGCTTGTCTGTAAGCAATGCTTATTCCGTCAATTTCGATGGTTTTGTATAATGTGGGATGTTTATGTGTCATATTTTTTGATTTATTGTCAGTATTATTACTTGTTTGGCTTGCACATCCAAATAATGTGAATAGGATAATTAGTTGTAATAAAAAAAATCTTTTCATATTCTGATTGTTTATAACCTTCTTTCGGTTTCTTCAATTTTTAGGTCATTGATGCTGGCAAACCTTTTTGCCATTAATCCATTTTCATCAAATTCCCAGTTTTCGTTTCCGTAGGCTCTAAACCACTGACCGTTTTTATCCCGATATTCGTACTCAAATCTTACAGCGATTCGATTGTCATTAAATGTCCAAAGCTGTTTTTTAAGTTTATAATCCAATTCATTTTTCCATTTGTCCGAAAGAAAATCCTGTACTTCTTTTCTTCCGTTAATGAATTGATCCCGATTGCGCCATTCTGTATCTAGAGTATATGCTTTTGAAATTCGAACTGGGTCTTTGCTGTTCCATGCATCTTCTGCCATTTGAATTTTTTGTATCGCTGTTTCTTCGTTAAAAGGTGGTAGCGGATGTAATTGTGTCATAATTTACCGAACGTTTGTTAAATTTAGTTTTCAAAATTTTTTATTCTTTGGAATATCGCTTTTCAATATTTTTTAAAGTATTTTTAAAAATACTGGTATCAGCTAACCCTTTTGTTACAATCAGGCTGCCTTGTAATTCTATTAAGGTCTGAATTGCGTTTTGTTGAGACTGTGTGGAAGTTAATTTTAAGGAAATACCCAACCCATTAAAAGCGGCAATCCATTTATCCATACCAGATTTTATCTGCTGTTCAAATAACGATAATCCGCTATGCATTGAAAAAGCCCTTAAAACACAAGTTTCTTTTCCACTATCATAAAGAACTTCAATATTTTTCAGAGCATCTTTTAATCTCAGGTTCGCTGTTTTTTTTTCGTTCAAAAGATGAGAGAAAATATTGTCATCAACCCACTCATCTATATTGTTCAGTACTGATTCTGCCATTTCCTGTTTTCCATTGGGAAACCGATGATACAGACTTGCTTTTTTTAATCCGGTTACTTCCGCTAACTCATTTAAACTTGCTCCTTCATAGCCTTTATCTCTAAAAACTTTGGTAAGCCCGGCTATCATATCCGTATCTAAAATTTTCTGTGGTCTCATCGTGCAAATATATAAAAATAATATGTATTACCAAACGTTCGTTAAAATACTTTTCTTTTTTCAGGTTTTACGGGCTGCTGTAATACTTATAGCGTTTATCTTTAAGCCCTTCCAGATATTTTTCCTTTATAAATATATTCCCGTCTTTTCTATATTCGTGAGTGGATGCTGTAAAATGGCCTTCGGATAGTAAGGTAATTTAAAATGTAAACTCCTTTTTTTCATTTCTATTTTTAATGTTTTCTTCTTAAAATTTAAGCTTCAAAACTTATCCCCTGTGGACTAATCTGGCGAAGTACTACTCCATAATCATATAGTTCTCTGTTTCTTCAATTAATCGCAAGATTATATCTGCCGTTGAATCTGAACTGTAAGTTGATTTTGATTGTCCGGTCCAGATACTTAAGAATTCAGGATTTTGCTGGAGTTTTGCAGCTGCACGTAGTGGGCCGGTAATTTTATTTTGGTAAGGATACGGAAGAATGTGCTCACTATTGTCCAATAGATGTGTAAAAATATTTTTCAAGCCTCTGGCATTGCGTCCTGAAAAACTTTTTGTCAACACAATATCTTTTTCAGAGGCATTTCTCAATTTGCATTTCTCAAACTCCAGCAAAGCACTTTCAACAGACCCTAATAAGAGACTTCCGATTTGAAATCCTTGTGCTCCCAACAGCCTGACAGCTAAAAGCGTCTTGGCATTATATATCCCACCAGCATAAATTAATGGTACATTCACTTTGTCATGTACCTGTGCCAAAAGTGAAAGACCTCCAATCTCAGGTATTTTTTCACCGATAAAACTTCCCCTGTGACCACCTGCCTCAATACCCTGTACACAGATTATGTTAATTCCGGCTTCCTCTAAAACTATAGCTTCTTCAATGGAAGTTGCTGTTCCTATCAGCACTGTTCCATTCATTTTGAGTAGATCAATACTGGCTGCATCCAAAAGACCAAAAGTAAAACTAACAATTTTACAATCTTCAGCTAAAATTGCCTCTATTTGGTCATGGTAATCTGTAAGTTTAATCTCTTCATATTCAGGATACTTTACGTTTAACTGATGTTGATCAGATAGAAGTTGAAGAAATTCTTTTGTTCGTAGATATTGTAATCTCAGTGATTCATTCTGTTCCGGTAACGGATTGAGGAAAAGATTGACCGCAAATGGGTTATCAGTAAATCTCTTTGTAGCACGAATCAGTTCGACGCATTTTGCAGCAGGCAGATCACCAAGTGATAAGGAGCCCAATGATCCTACATTTGATGCTGCGGCGACCATTTCAGGAGTCGTTACCCCAAACATAGGAGCCTGTACAATAGGATATTTAAGATTTAATATCTTAGTAAGAGCGTTTTGCCATTTTATAGACTGTTCATTCATCGACGTACATTTTTAAAGGATATCTATCAAAATTATTCCATAGTTTTAAACTAAACAGATGTTTAATATAATTGGATATTTCTTTATATTCTGCTTCCGGCAATTTTAAACTAATCCTAAATATTGGCTTTCCATTTTCATTTGAAACGTACTGATATTTTAGTTACCATCAATAATAATCTGCGTAATGAATTCTGCGATTAGTATTCTCAATCCTGCTTATAATTCTGTAACGGGCCTGTTCAATTCGGTAATCACTGTGTTCCATACTGGAAATGCGATAAAAAAGCTCGCATACAACTAAGATTTCTTTAATCAAATAGATAAATCCTAATAATCTGATTTTCTGAAAATTTACTTTTATTAATTGTAAACTTAATTGTAAACTATATTTTTAAACGCTCTCGCTTTGTCGTAAATTACACTGCTATTAATCACCATAATGATAAAAGGAACAGTCTACCATTAATACAATAATTTTATATTGAAAAAATTCTTTCATTTAAATATCATCTAACTGGTACTAATAAATAATAAAATTGTATTTATCTTTGAACAATAAGATGTTTATATTAAATTATCAAAAAAATATCTTTCGCCAACAACAACTTAAATAACAAAGCGGTCGCAATACTTTTAAATCTATGAAAATTTCAAAGAAAATCAATGCATTTCGAAGATCAGTAATGCATAATTTGACAAAAGGTATAGGAAAAGATCAATCGCCGGCCGGTAATAAAAAGAATGTTGCGATTAAGAGAATTTTAATCACAAGACCCAATCACCGTTTAGGAAACTTACTAATTGCTACACCACTCGTTCAGGAAGTTCTCACGCTATTTCCGGACAGTAAGATAGATCTTTTTGTAAAAGGCGGGGTTTCACCTTCCATTTTCAAAAACTTCACTCAAGTTGACAGAATTATTCAACTTCCAAAAAAGCCGTTCAGTAATTTATTCAAATATCTGAAAGGCTGGGCTCTTTTAAAAACAAGAAAATATGACTTAGTCATCAATTCAACGGCAGGATCTTCTTCTGGCCGGTTGTCTACACAGTTTGCCCGCTCCCATTACAAATTGTTTTCTGATCAGAAAAGCGAATTACAGGAGAAATTTTCGGATTACAGGCACTCAGCTAAAAACTCAATTTATAATTTACGCGATTATTTATCACAATTTGGTTTTGAGCATTTATCTGCCAGAATTCCAGATCTTGATATCAAACTGGATCCTGATGAAATAGAAAAAGGAAAAGAGCAGTTGAATACCATCATTCAAAATGATAAAAAAACAATCTGCCTGTTTACCAATGCCACAGGTGCCAAATGTTATTCTGAAGAATGGTGGACAAAATTCTACGATACGCTCAAAAAAAACTTTGACGATTATAATATCATCGAAATGTTACCTGTAGAAAATATTTCAAAACTCAATTTCAAAATTCCACATTTTTACAGTAAAGACATCCGGGAAATGGGAGGATTTATTGCCAACGTTGCGCTTTTTATAGCCGCAGACAGCGGGGTGATGCATTTAGCAAGTGCATCTGGTACGCCGACCCTGGGATTATTTTCTGTAAGTGAGGAAAGTGTCTACCAGCCTTATAACCATAAAAGTTTTTCGGTGAATACAGAGCAAACTGATAACGAAGAAATTGTGAATTTAATCTCTAAAACTTTAAGAGAATACAGTATTGATTGAGAGCGTTGAGATGAATGTTATTTTTACAGAAGATTTTTCAAAGTATAAGGAAGAAATTTTAGGTATCCTAAAAAATTTCGGATCAGGCGGAACTATGATTGGCAGCGGCGGCAGAAATGTGATAAAGTTTTTTGCAGTCAAAGATCGACTGTTCAATTTTAAATCATTTAAGCAGCACAATATTATAAACCGACACGTTTATAAATTCTACAGGAAATCAAAAGCCAGAAGGTCGTTTGAGTATGCACATCTGCTGCTTGAGAACAACTTCTATACTCCCAAACCCATTGCTTACATTGAGAATCATGATTTTATAGGACTTACGTCGAGCTATTATGTAAGCGAGCAACTTGAAGATTCTTTCACTTTGGAAGAAATACTTTACGACAGAGAATTTGCCGAAAGAATCGATATTATTAAAGGATACACGCAACTAATCTATAATTTACATGAACATGGCATTCAGTTTATTGATAACGCAGCAGGAAATTTTTTAATCCGAAAAGAAGAAGGCCACTACCGTTTTTACATTGTAGACTTAAACAGGATGAACTTTTTCGAGCATATTGAGATCAATAAAAGACTGAAAAATTTTGCAAGATTTACGATTGATAAAGAAATCATGACGATCATCGGTGAAGAATACGCCCGCTTATCCGGACAATCAATTGATTTTTGCCTGAATAAAATCTTTGATGCCTCCCGCAAAATGCTGCTGAAACGTAAAGTAAAAAAGGTGCTTAAGCTGTATAAACATGTTATCAAAATTTAACCTGAAATGCCCTGAATAGAAAAGGATTAATTCAAAAACAATAATCAGCACATTACCGTATAATATAATGAATTCAACGCTTGACCATTTAAAAGCATTTGACACGGAACTGTTTCTCATGATTAACAGACAGCATAATGCGTTTTTTGATATTGTGATGTACTGGGCCAGTGACAAGTTATTTTGGTTTCCGTTTTACGCTGTTTTGCTGTTTTTTTTGATCAGTATATATAAAAAATTCACGATTTTCATTCTACTTGCTATTACAGCGACCATCACCCTATGCGATCAAACCGCTTCCGGACTTTTAAAAAATCTCGTGAAACGACTCAGACCTTCTCACGAACCCGATCTGGCACCGTTTGTTCATTTAAGCAAAGCCGGGGCTGGCGGTAACTACGGTTTTGTATCTTCTCACAGCGCCAATGCATTTGGGCTTGTCATATTTCTTTTCTTTTTACTTCCCGCCAAATATAACTGGCTGAAGATTATTTTGTTGTTCTGGGCTTTGCTCGTTTCTTACAGCAGAATTTACAACGGCGTTCATTATCCCGGCGATATTATTGGCGGTGCTTTTGTAGGCTGCATATCGGGCAGCGTTGTCTGGTTAATCTTCAGAAGAATCTTTAGAAACAGCAAAGTTGGGGAGCGGCATTTATCAACATGAATACTTAGATATTGAGAAAAAATTCGTTAAAATCAAAGCCGTGCGTGCAAATCCTAAACTTTCTAAATAGCACTACCATTGGCTGACGGGATTGGTTGCGAAATAATTTTGAATAATTATCCTGTATGCAAGAATATAAAAAATCCAATCTGTATCGATACAGATTGGATTTTTTTTTACTATTTGTTATGATTATTCTACAATGAGTTTTAAAGTAAATAATTTTCTGGTATGTACTTTTACGAAGTAAATGCCTTTGGGTAAATTTTCATTAACCAAGGAGAATTTCTGGTTGTTTATATTTTTGGTTTCATATAAAATTTGTCCTGCAGCCGATAAAAGCTGAATTTTCTCAATCGGATAATCACTTTTTATGAAAGTTGGCTGCCCCGTTTTTGCAGGATTCGGATACAAAATCACATTTTTCTCGGTATTACTATGAGATTCATCTGTACCCAACGTTGCACCAACCACCTGAAACGAAACTCTGTTTGAAACTTCTGTGTAAGAATCATTGGTAAACATCACCATGTAATAATTACCCGCTGCTGTTGGAACTCCATTCACGTTTCCAGTAATGGTCTTTGTACCCTGTGAAACTCCGTCAAAATAAGTGTATGATGTAAACTGATCATTCGGAATCTGTACACTTTGAGGATAAATTCCCAACCAGTCTTTGATAATTCCCGGAGAATCCGTCCATGATGCCGTGATGTTTTCTCCCAAAGTATAAAAAGGCTTGTTGATCCAAAGATCGGTAACAATATCTCCTACTTTAAAGAATACTTTTCCTCCGATCTGAGTGTACCCGTCTTCTAAAAGATACGTGGCATAATAATATCCTTTCGCTAATCCCGTGAAGCTTTTTGCTCCTGCGGCAGCAGTTACATAACTCCATGCAGCAGAAGGATTTGCTGCTCCCGGCACCTGTCCCATTTTGTAAATTCCGATCCAGTCGTTGGTAAGATTGGGTCCGTTGGTGTAATTGATCACCACGGTTCCTCCCACCGGATAGGTATCTGAACTTGCCTGTAAAACCACTTTTGGTCCTACATAGAAATTTTTCCTTGCGGTGATTTCTGTATAACCGTTATTTGCAAAGAAACCTGCGAAATATTGCCCTTTCGTTGCCAAACCGGTATTGAAATTGGCTGTGCCGGAAGTCTGTCCGTTTGTATATCTGAATCCCTGAGAAGTGACGGCAGAAGGATTTTGTCCTTTTTTATAAATTCCTACCCAATCCTGCTGATTTCCAGGCCCGTCTGTGTATGTTGCCAGAATTGCTTCGTTCTGTAGGTATTCTGTTTTGTTTAAAACCAATCCAGGATTAGAAACCACACTTCCTGTCACCTCAAACTGTTTTACATCACTCCAGTCACTCCATTCAAGATTTCGGTCTCTGTACCGTACTTTTACATAATAAACTCCATTAGTAACAGAATTGGCAGCGATTGTTGCTTTTGTAATATCTATTCCGGCGTTTAAATTTTTGGTAACATCCGGATTTCCTGTGCCGTCTTTTCCGAACCAGTTTTCAAAGTCTCTGTAAAATTCTTTATCAATCACCGAAAAGTCGGCCGTTTTACTGATCAGAAACTGTGTTGTATTTAAAAGTTCTGAAGTTGGTGTCGCAAAAGTACTTCCGTTTAATGTTAAAGGTAAAGTGACAGGTGCTGTAAAGACGTTTGTGACCGAAGGTTTCGCTGGTTTTGCCAGGTTTTTATATCTGTGGAAACTGTCGACAAGCACACTGTTTTTCTGGTTATAAATACTTCCGATTGAGTAGCTTTCAATATCTACTTTGCCATTGAGTACATCCACCTCAACGATTTGGTACGTCCAGTCGGTCAGCGTTTTCTGTACATCGTCAAAATCCTGCTCATTCGACATTCCCCAATACTGATCCCACGCCGTACCACCGGAAATAATCTGATAGTTGGGCGAATTTTTGAGCTGCCCTCTGTGATAGAGATGATGGTGAGCTCCGATATGCATCAAATATTTATCAGATGCCGTCAGCATAGGCACAGCAGTATTTCTTACCCAGGTAGAAATATCTCCTACATATTGCTCAGCCTGATAAGGTCTGTGGCTTAAAGAAATAATCCAATGTACGGTATTATCTGTTGCAGCGGCAGTCAGAACCTGCTGCAGCCACGTCTGTTGAGCAGCTCCTGTATGTTCAGAGCTTAAACTCACAAAAAGTACGTTGCCGGCCTGCTGCGCGTAATAGTTTTCGTTTCCTGAACTGATATTTTTGTAGCTCAGCTCATCAATAAAAAAATGAGCATAGTAAGAATTCATGCCTAAACTTCCGTACGTCTCGTGATTTCCTACCGTCGTCTGAATCGGAAGGTATGGCGAGAGTTTCTGGTTTTTCTTAAAGTGAACATTTTCGTAATGATCAAGCGTCCCTACATCTACCTGATCTCCGACCATGAAAGTTAGAGCGATATTATCTGAAGGGTCTGCCGTCAAACCAAATCGCTGCTTGATTTTTCTGTAAGCATGCAGATTAAGAGAATCGTATCTCGGCTCATTTTTAATCTGATTATCACCCATAATCAGAAATCTGATCTTTCCGTCTGCAGTTACAGCCTGCCCGGGAAGAGGAAGTGTTCTGAAATTATATACCGAAGACTCGACCGTTCCTGTTTTGACCTTATAATAATACTTTGTATTGGGCTGAAGATTGGTAATCTTTGCCGTATGGTAGTAGTAGTTGTTGTTATAACCTGTATCAGAAAAAATGTTGGTAGTTCCTGTAACTGTCACGCTCAAATTAGCCGCTGAAGTGCCGTAATATACTGTTGTCTCATTATTTGACGAAGTTTTCCAGTTTACGATTATTGAATTGGGAGTAGGATTCTGTAAGTACGGAACCAGAGCCTGCCCAAAACATAGATGTGTCACAAAACAACACAGCACCAGTAAAAAATTTTTCATAAAGTCGAATTAAATAGATTAGATTTTTAATTCGCCAAAGCTAAATTCTTCATATTACCGCACTGTTAAAGGCCTATTAATTAATACTTAACTTATTATCCGAACTTTCATGGATGATATTTTTTAGATTGAAATAAATATTTATATACTGCTTTCTACAATTTTGAAATACATCTAGATGCGTAGTTCTGCTATTTAAAATGTAATATTAAGCTTTATCTGACGATCAAAGTTTAATATCTACTTTATATCGCTTCAAAATTCTTGAAGTATTTAAAAGCTAATTCTGCTAATTAATTTCTATACAGTGAAAGCATTACTATACTTTATATCAAATTAATTCTGTTTCTCCCGGTCGAGTTTTGAAAAACACGTATCAAAAAACAAGATTTCATAATCATATTAAAATTTCTTCTATCATCTTGCTAAGGATTTAGCCTTAACAAATTGCCTCAACACCATAGATGCATTTTTAGTTAGTTGATATTTCGTCAGGATGGGGCAGTTGTCTAAAAAGCATTTATTTGAAATACTATACTACTAGTTCAAAACATTTCCAAAAAGTTATATGATTTTTTAAAACTATGTAGTGACTCAAGTCGTAGATAAAACTAAACACAATGATGAATCAGCTTATCTATCTTAAGATATTTATTATCAAAGCCATCGACTGGAAAGCAAGAAACGGAATAGTCATTTTACGAGTGTCTCTCGGAGCKGTATTTTTTTGGTTTGGATTTGTAAAATTTTTTCCAAATTTAAGTCTCGCCGAGGCAATCGCATCTAAGACAATCTTCGCACTTTCCGACGGTTTTGACGGTTTTATAGATAAAAACATATCGATGCCGGTACTCGCTATTTGGGAATGCGCGATAGGAATTGGTCTTTTAAGTGGGAGATTCATGAAAATAACACTTTTTYTATTATACCTCCAGATGATCGGTACACTTACACCTTTAATAATTTTCCGAAACGAAACCTGGTCAGGAGTTTTTCTTGTGCCCACACTATTAGGACAGTATATTATCAAAAATGTAGTGCTGATTTCTGCGGGCATCGTAATAGGAGCGACTACCAACGGAGGAGCTTTGATTTCAAATCCTAATGTTGCTGTAAAGGCAGTTCATCTACAAACTCTATATTTTAGATACAAACGCCGTTATAATCAAGATCCTAAGTATAAGATTTAAAATTATAAAACATCGTTTTTTAAAATGTTTATCTATCTCATTTATCCCTTGACAACAATGCATTGTTACGAGAATTTTATAAAATTATATTTAATACTTTTGTAATGTGAAAGTTTTAAGACTCATATTGACATTCTATTTCATCGCATTATTGGTAATGCCGTGTAGTGATATCAATCCACAGTCTTTATCAAATCATTCTGCCAAAACTTCGATGCAAATTGAGGATACTCATTCTAGCGAAAGGGATGATACCTGTTCTCCTTTCTGTTTTTGTAGCTGTTGCCAGATTACGGTTATCGCATTTAAGATTAAACCGTTATTAGAAATTCCATCAAAGATTTCCTTCTATTTTTCAAAAAAAATTCTTTTTCACAAGAATAATATTGCCTATCAGGTTTACGACCACATTTGGCAACCTCCTAAGATTTAATTTTTTATCAATTTTTTGAAAGACTTTGCAGTTGATGCAGTGTCTACAATAGTGCATTTGCTGTATTCTGAATGATGATTCATTCTGCTCATTATTCAACAGCAATTTCAATAAAAAATTAAATCAAATTCTGTGTTAGATAAAATCATAAAATTTAGCATCAAGAACAAGATTGTCATTGGTATAATGACCTTGTTGTTGATCGTTTGGGGCGTCTGGAGTGCAACGAAATTACCGATAGATGCGGTGCCCGATATTACCAATAATCAGGTTCAGATTATTACCGTTTGCCCGACATTGGCGGGACAAGAAGTAGAGCAGCTGGTAACGTTCCCAATTGAACAGAGCATTGCCAATATTCCCGATATTGAAGAAACCCGAAGTATTTCAAGATTCGGACTATCGGTTATTACCGTTGTGTTTAAGGAAAATGTTGATGTCTATTTTGCACGTCAACTAATCAGCGAAAAACTGAAGGAAGCTTCCGAAGAAATCCCGAAAGGTGTTGGAACGCCTGAACTTGCTCCGGTTAGTACTGGCTTAGGAGATATTTATCAATATATTCTTCGCCCGAAAAAAGGTAGCGAGAAAAAGTATTCCTCCAAAGAACTGCGAACAATGCAAGACTGGATCGTAAGAAGACAACTGAACGGAACTCCCGGTGTTGCAGAAGTCAACAGCTTTGGAGGAGAATTGAAACAGTATGAAGTGGCTGTTGATCCCAACCGTCTTAGGGCAATGGGAATCAGCATCACAGACCTTTTCACTGCATTGGAAAAAAACAATCAGAATACGGGAGGGGCTTATATTGATAAAAAACCAAATGCTTATTTCATTCGTGGAATAGGCGTTGTAACTTCTCTTGAGGATATTAGAAATATTGCCATTGATAATAAAGCGGGCAGTGTTCCCATTTTTGTAAAAGATGTTGCGGAAGTCCGCCTGGGAAGTGCAGTTCGCTATGGAGCAATGACCTATAATGGTCAGGTAGATGCTGTTGGTGGCATTGTAATGATGCTGAAAGGCGCGAACAGTAACGAGGTTGTCAATTTAATTAAGGATAAAATTCCGACAATCCAGAAGTCACTGCCAGACGATGTGCTGATTGAACCGTTTTTAGACAGGAGTGATCTTGTTGGAAGGGCCATCAACACAGTTGAGAAAAATCTTATTGAAGGTGCACTCATCGTAATTTTTGTACTGGTCGTATTCTTAGGGAATTTCAGAGCAGGATTGATCGTTGCCTCGGCAATTCCATTATCACTCCTTTTTGCGTTAGGGATGATGAATGTTTTTGGAGTCAGTGCCAATTTGATGAGTTTAGGCGCGATAGATTTTGGGTTGATCGTTGATGGTGCTGTGATCATCGTAGAAGCTACACTCCATCATTTGGGACTTAGAAAATCTACTCAAAAACTGACACAGTCAGAGATGGATGAAGAGGTTTTCCTTTCCGCTTCTAAAATCAGAAACAGTGCTGCATTTGGGGAAATTATTATCTTGATCGTTTATATTCCTATTCTAACTTTGGTGGGTGTTGAAGGTAAGATGTTCACGCCAATGGCAAAAACAGTTGGCTTTGCAATTTTAGGAGCTTTGATACTATCGTTGACCTATATTCCTATGATGAGCGCTTTGTTCTTATCTAAAAAGATTTCAACAAAAGCAAGTTTTTCTGATAAGCTGATGGATAAACTGCAAGGTATCTACCAGCCAATATTGCAAAAAGCTGTAAAAATTAAAGGAGTGATTGTTTCAGTGACTATCGCTTTATTCGCATTGAGCCTCATTATTTTTAGCAGGATGGGAGGAGAATTCATCCCGCAATTACAGGAAGGAGATTTTGCATTTCACTGCATATTGCCCCAGGGAAGTTCACTGTCGCAAAGTATTGAAACGTCTATGCAGGCATCCCGAATCATCAAACAATTTGATGAAGTGAAAATGGTAGTGGGAAAAACAGGGGCTGCCGAAGTTCCAACTGACCCAATGCCTCCGGAAGCAACTGATCTGATCATTGTTTTAAAGCCACAGGATGAGTGGAAAAGTAAAAAGTCTTATGATGAGATGGCAGATGAAATTTCAGAAAAATTAGAATTGATTCCCGGTGTATTTTTCGAGAAGAACCAGCCTATACAAATGCGCTTTAATGAACTGATGACTGGAATCCGTCAGGATGTGGCGGTGAAAATCTTTGGTGAAAATTTGGATTCCCTTGCAATTTACGCAGATCAGGTCGGTAAAGTCATTCAATCTGTTGATGGGGTTACTGCTCCACAAATTGAACGCATCAGCGGGCTGCCACAGATCAACGTAGAATACGACCGCACAAGAATGGCAAACTATGGATTGAGTATTGAGGATGTTAATAACACTTTAAGTACAGCTTTTGCAGGAAAATCTGCTGGTCAGGTTTTTGAAAACGAAAGACGTTTTGATCTGGTCGTGAGACTCGACAGTCTTCACCGAACCAATATCGATGACGTCAATAATTTGATGATCTCAACTGGTACCGGGAATCAGATCCCACTTTCACAAGTAGCGAATATCAGCTACAAACTCGGCCCGTCACAGATCAGCCGAGATGAAGGGAAACGCAGGATTGTTATTGGATTCAATGTGAAAGACCGGGATGTGGAAAGTGTAGTGGAAGATATTCAAACTAAGTTGGATAAGCAAGTGAAATTACCTTCAGGGTATTACTTTACTTATGGCGGTCAGTTTGAAAATCTCCAGGCCGCAAGCAAAAGACTGATGATTGCGGTTCCGGTTTCTTTACTCCTGATATTTTTCTTGTTATACTTCACATTCCGCTCATTTAAGCAGGCTGCATTAATTTTTACTGCGATACCGATGAGTGCAATTGGCGGAATTTTCGCATTATTGATAAGAGATATGCCATTTAGTATCAGCGCTGGGATTGGTTTTATCGCTTTGTTTGGCGTTGCCGTTCTTAATGGGATTGTTTTAATAGGAACATTCAATCAACTGCAGAAAGACGGCGAAACAGATATTCTAAAGCGGGTTTTTGAAGGTACAAAAACCAGACTAAGACCAGTTCTGATGACCGCAGCAGTAGCTTCTTTAGGATTTCTTCCAATGGCAATTTCAACAGGAGCCGGAGCGGAAGTTCAGAAACCGTTGGCAACAGTGGTTATAGGTGGCTTGATCACTGCGACTTTCTTGACGTTATTTGTTTTGCCAATGTTGTACATTATTTTCAATACAAAATTCAGAAAGAATCATTTTAAAATAAAATCTTTGACAACGATTGTCGTTGTAGGATTTTTACTTGTAGGGCAAACTTTAAATGCTCAAAATATAAAAACATTATCGGTGGAGCAGGCGACAGAAATGGCTTTGAGTAATAATTATTCAGTAAAAACGAAAGATCTGGATATCAAAGTTTCTGAAGCTTTGAAACCCACAGCCAATGAACTTCCAAAAATGAATTTCAGTGCGCAGCTTGGACAATACAACAGTCCGAAGTTTGACCAGTCGTTTTCCATTTCCCAAAGTATTCCTTTCCCGACTTTGTTTAAGGCAAGAAAGGAACTTATTGCTCAGGAAATCAAAGGGAAACAGATTAGCAGAGAACTTACTGTTAATGAGCTTGCAAAACAGGTAAGAACGTATTTTTATCAGATTGAATATTTACACTACAATCAGAAAAAACTAATGAAACTCGATAGTCTGTATCAGGATTTTATCAGGATTGCAACCGTCAGATTTAATGCGGGTGACATCAAGAAGATAGAAATCAGTACAGCAGAAACGCAGAAAGGTGAGATCAATCTATTGTTAAATCAGAATAAAATCTACCTTGATAATGCTTACAAAAATTTGAAAACGCTTTTAAATACAGATGATCAAATCGAGATTCCGCTTAGTGAAAATTATCAGCCATTGAAAGTTGAATATATATTGGACAGCACTACGATTGCCAATCATCCAACCGTCAAAGCATTCTATCAGGAAATGGAAATTGCCGAGAAAAATAAAAATGTAGAAAAATCCCAGGGCTTACCTGAATTCAGTTTGGGTTATACGAATCAATCGATCATTGGTTTTCATACCGTGAATGGGCAGGAAAAATATTACAATGCAGGGAACCGTTTTAATGTTGCCAACATTGGTATATCAATACCGCTGACGTTTGGAGCAACCAAAGCAAGAATTCAGTCCTTGGATTATCAGAAGCAAATGGCAGAATCCAATGCGAAACTTCAGCAAAAACAATTAACCGCCCAACTTGAAAACGTATTGAACCAATACAAACAGGATATTTTGCAATATGAATACTATGTCGGTCAGGCTTTGCCAAATGCTGAAAAAATTGTGAAAGCTGGTCAGCTCGGTTATAAAACAGGGGAAATCTCCTACGTTGAATACCTTTTTGCATTGCAGACCGCAACCAATATTCAGCTTAAATATCTGGAATCAATTCAGCAGGTCAATCAGTCTGTGATCAACATTAACTCTTTAATCAATAAATAATATGAAACAACATATCATCTTCATCGCCTTTGTCTTGATTTTTCTCGGAGGCTGTGGAAAAAAGGATGCTTCAACTGAAGTGGAAGGCGAAGTGAAAACCGAACAAGCCGAAGAGCACGGCGAAGAAGCCCCACAGACTATCGCTAGCTTGACTGAAGAGCAAATGAAAGCGGTGGGCATCACTCTGGGCAAAATCGAGATGAAAGAGCTGACTTCTACCATCAAAGCCAATGGAGCACTTAGAGTTCCCAATAATAATAAAGCGACTGTCACGTCGATGTATGGCGGAATTATTAAAACTTTGAATGTGCAGATCGGGGATTTTGTAAGAAAAGGACAGGTGATTGCCTCCATTTCAAATCCGGAATACATTCAGTTGCAAGAGCAATACCTGACCGTTAAAAGCAGGATTGCATTTGCAGAACAGGAATACAGGAGACAGAAGGAATTATTTGATAATGACGCCGGCGCAAAGAAAAATCTTCAAAGTTCAGATGCTGAACTGAAAACCCTGAAAACACAACGATCTTCTTTGCAGAGACAGCTTCAGATTATGGGAATCAATCCTGCGAATATCAGCAATGGAAATTTAAGGTCCGGTTTAGTGATCACATCACCAATCAGTGGAACGATTAGTACTATTTCTGCACAAATTGGAAGTTACGTTGACATCTCATCGCCCGTTGCGGAAATCATAGATAATGGTTCCCTGCATCTCGATTTGCAGGTTTTTGAAAAGGATCTGCCAAAAATGAGAGTAGGGCAAATCGTCCATTTTAAATTAACAAATAATCCTGAAACCGAGTACGATGCAAAAATCTACAGCATTGGTTCATCCTTTGAAAACGACAGCAAAACCATCTCCGTACACTGTTCGGTAACAGGAAATAAATCAGGATTGATTGACGGGATGAACATTACAGGTATCGTAAGCCTTGATAAAAGCACAACTCCCGCAGTTCCCAACGAAGCCATTGTAGAAGCCGACAGCAAATATTATATTTTCATCAAAACAAACAAGAAAGCAGAAGAGCATCACGAAGAAGAAGGTGAACATTTAAATGAGAAGAAGATACCTGAGAAAGAAGAAAAAATGACAAATTTTGAAAAAATAGAAGTTGTAAAAGGTTCTTCCGATATGGGATATACTGCAATTACAACCGTTAATGAAATTTCTGCAAATGCGGAAGTTGTTATTAAAGGTGCATTTTTTGTCAATGCTAAACTGAGTAATTCCGGGGAACACGAACATTAATTTTAAAATCTACAACAATGGAACACAAACATATTTACGACAAGGAAGGAAATCAGCTTTGCTGCACAGCACAGGAAGGCAAAATCTACAATGATGCTGGCGCCAAAAAATTACTTGAGGATGACAAATGCTGTTCTACCAAGAATAACAAAGCTGAAGCGCACAGCGAGGACGACGGGCACGACCACGACCATAGCACTGGTGAGAAAAATACATTTCAAATGTTTTTACCAGCAATTGTTTCTCTGGTTATTCTGTTGATAGGCATCGTACTGGATAACTTTTTTCCGCAGGAGTGGTTTCAAGGCTGGGTACGGATCGTATGGTATGCGGTGGCTTATTTGCCTGTGGGTCTACCCGTTCTAAAAGAAGCGTATGAAAGCATTGCCAAAGGTGACATTTTTTCGGAATTTTTTCTAATGGGCATTGCTACAGTAGGCGCATTTGCAATCGGAGAATATCCGGAAGGGGTTGCTGTTATGTTATTCTACAGCGTAGGAGAGGTTTTCCAGACACTTGCTGTTTCGAGGGCGAAGAAGAATATCAAGGCATTATTGGATCAGCGTCCTGATGAAGTTACCATTCTTGAAGGTAACCAACCAAAGACCATCCCTGCCAAACAGGCGAAAATTGGGGATATTGTACAGCTAAAATCAGGAGAGAAGCTGGCTCTGGACGGAGAGTTGGTAAGTGAATCCGCATCATTCAATACCGCTGCATTAACTGGTGAGAGTAAGCCTGATACCAAAAACAAAGGTGAGAGCGTGCTTGCCGGAATGATCAATCTACAGACTATTGCTCAGGTAAAAGTGACAACTGCTTATGAAGACAGTAAGTTGAGCAAAATTCTGGAATTGGTACAAAATGCGACGGCTCAGAAGGCACCTACCGAACTTTTTATCCGAAAATTCGCAAGGATTTATACACCCATTGTCGTAGGACTCGCAGTACTGATATGCCTACTACCATATCTGTTCGTGGAAAATTATGTTTTCCGTGACTGGCTTTACAGAGCATTAGTGTTCTTAGTTATCTCTTGTCCTTGTGCTTTGGTTATTAGCATTCCTCTAGGTTATTTCGGCGGAATTGGCGCAGCTTCAAAGAACGGTATACTGTTTAAAGGAAGTAATTTTTTAGACATTATCGCCAATATTAAAAATGTGGTAATGGACAAGACCGGAACAATGACCGAGGGCGTCTTTAAAGTTCAGGAAGTTACTTTAAAATCTGAATTTAATAAAGATGAAATTCTGAAGATGGTAAATGCTTTAGAAAGCAAAAGTACCCATCCGGTCGCTACGGCAATCCATCAATATGTCGGCGAAATCGACCATTCTATACAATTAGAAAATACAGAAGAAATCGCTGGGCACGGATTGAAAGCCAGTATCAACGGAAAAGATCTGCTTGTGGGAAATTTTAAATTGATGGATAAGTTCAATATCAAATATGATCTTGACCCTACGCAGATCGTTTATACAATAATTGCAATCGCATATGACGGAAAATTTGCAGGCTACATTACTATTGCAGACAGTATAAAAGCCGATGCACAGCTGAGCATTGATAAACTTAAAGCTTTAGGTGTAAAAACCACGATGTTAAGCGGAGATAAGAGCACTGTAGTTAAATTTGTTGCCGATCAATTAGGTATCAATAATGCCTTCGGTGACCTGCTGCCGGAAGATAAGGTCAGCAAAGTAAAAGAGATCAAATCACAAAATGAAACAGTTGCCTTTGTAGGAGACGGCGTCAATGATGCCCCTGTTGTTGCCTTGAGCGACGTAGGTATTGCAATGGGCGGATTGGGAAGTGATGCAACCATTGAGACCGCAGATGTAGTCATTCAAGACGATAAGCCAAGCAAAATACCGATGGCGATCAATATCGGAAAACAAACCCGGAAGATTGTTTGGCAAAACATTTTTCTTGCTTTTGCTGTAAAAGCGATTGTTCTGATTTTGGGTGCTGGTGGATTGGCAACAATGTGGGAAGCCGTTTTTGCAGACGTAGGAGTTGCTTTATTAGCTATACTAAATGCGGTTAGAATTCAGAAAATGAAATTCTAATATTGTAGTAAATATTTTTTATCGTTTTTTGAGATAATATTTCATCTAGAACGTTTTTCAGCTTGCGAAGTGGCGGAAATCGAAGCACAAGATTTCAACTTTGCACAAAAGTTGAACCGAAGAACAACTATTGGATTTAGCACAAAACCCGCCATTTTGCCAAACTGATGTTAGTGGCTGGCTTTTTATTTACTTCTGTATTATTAAATTTTTCATATTTAAATTTCCACAACGTATTTGTTTGTCGCTTGATTTGTTATTGGTATTTGAACCATCAACTTTTACTCTATAAAAAATATTTCCCTCTTTTAGGTTTAGCTCTGTCCTCATAGTTCCGTGTGCTCCTTCACTTAAGCAAAGCATTACGACATAAAAACCAGTTGATTCTTTAGAGTTAATAGTTCTTTTTAAATTAGATTCTTTGTGAATATTACTATTTAAAAAGGTTTCAAAATTCTTGAGACCATAAAGGTACAATGGTGATTTCTCGATTGTCATCGTGTCGGAAGGAATCAATATTTCATAATATTTACCAGGTAATGAAGGAACTTCATAAGAGTTTAAAGGAAAATTAATATTCAGTTCGAGAGTTTTGTCTGTTTCGTTGATTACTCTTGTCCAAAATACTACATAATTATATATTTCTCCTTTTGCATCAGTATATTTCATTCCACCTTTCGGTAGACTATTTTCTACAATTATATTCCCACTGTCAGGATTTGTATATTTATATTTGGTGTAAACATTCTTATCACTTGTTTTTTCCGTGTGTACATTTTTTTCAGGTGTTGACTTATGATTACAGGAAAAAAGAAAAAATGTTACCAAAACAAATAATAATGTATTTTTTTTCATATTAAAATTTTAGTTAAAGTCTTGTTTTTTTTATACTCTGCGGTAATCTTGCCACTAACTTCCAAATTTACGCATTGCGTCAATCCAAACTATATGATATTCGCAAAGCCATTTAAGCTACTAATAAAATATTATTTTTGATGAATTGATTATTGGTTTCATACAGTCATATTACGGTCAAATCTATCTTTGGATTGGCGAACTTTTTACTTTTTAATGCCCATTTTTTTAATTTCTTCGTCCGTATGATGATCAAGAATTTTAGCATATCTGTAAAATGTTGCCCTAGTCAAACCTAAAGGCTTGTAGATATCTTCCGGACGTAGTGTTAAATCTTTATAAATTGAACGT
>NZ_LMPJ01000015.1 GCF_001424585.1 Chryseobacterium sp. Leaf180
CAAGAATTATCAGAGGGGATATGGAAATGTATTCCAAAGTGTCGCATCTGGTTACAGAGGTCATTCAGGAAAAAGTGTTTGTTCTGGAAAAAGCAAGCACCGATGAATTTTATTTGGATCTGTCAGGCATGGATAAATTCTTTGGATGTTACCGTTGGACCAATGATATTGTAGATGCGGTCACCAAAAATACGGGTCTACCCATAAGTTTTGCATTATCCACCAATAAAACCGTAGCCAAGATCGGGACCGGAGAATCCAAGCCGACCGGCAGATTTGAAATACAGCATCAGAATATAAAACCATTTTTAAATCCTCTTTCCGTAAAAAAGATTCCGATGGTCGGAAATGTAACTTTTAATCTACTGTCAAGATTAGGATTGCGAACCATTCAGACGCTGTCAGAAACTCCCATTGAAGTTCTTCATCAGCTGATCGGAAAAAACGGAAGTGAGCTATGGAAAAAAGCAAATGGACTGGATGATACACCGATTGTTCCCTATTCGGAAAGGAAATCAATTTCTACCGAAAATACGTTTTCCCAGGATACGATCGATGTTCAGAATCTGAGAAGTGTTTTATCGGGGATGGTCGAACAACTGGCTTTCCAGCTCCGTCAGGAAAAATGGCTCACCTCCACCATCTCTGTCAAAATCAGATATTCCAATTTTGATACGGAGACCAAACAGTGCCGGATTCCTTATACATCAGCAGATCATACGCTGCTCAAATACGTGCTTGAACTTTTCAAAAAAGTATATACTCGCAGAATGAGGATACGCCTGATCGGAGTCAAATTCACTGGGTTGGTGCATGGGTGTCACCAAATGGATCTCTTTGAAGATACCGAAGAACTGATTTCATTGTATCAGACCATGGATAAAATCAAGAACAGGTTTGGAACCGCCAGTGTGGGCAGAGCGTCCGGACTGCTGAGCTAAAAATACATCATATGTTTCTCAATTGTCATTCCTATCACAGCCTTCGTTACGGAACCATTTCCATTCAGGATCTGGTACAGCAGGCCGTGGATCATCAGGTCAGAACATTAGCATTAACGGACATCAACACCGTTACGGGCATTTATGAATTCTACAAACTCTGCAATGACCATGACATTAAACCTATTGTCGGCGTTGAAATCAGAGTAGAAGGCGAACTTTATTTTATCTGTCTGGCTAAAAACCAAAAAAGTGTCGGGGAAATTAACCGACTCCTAACGGATTATAATTGTGATGGAATAGAAATTCCAAAACACAATCCAATCCTCGAAAATACCATAGTCATTTATCCTTTGCATAATATTCCTGAAGTATTGCAGGAACATGAATATGTGGGAATCAGGCCAGAGGAATTGAATCAACTCGTAAAGCCCGATATGAAAAAGCTGATCGATAAAATGGTCATCTTACAGCCTGTGACGTTCACAACCAAACTCGATTACAATCTCCATAAAATTTTAAGAGCCATTGATAACAATACATTGATCAGTAAATTAGGTGATCACGATTATTGCAGAGACACCGAAACATTTTTCAGTAAAAAAGAAGTTTTGGATCAGTACCGCCACTATCCCCAGATCATACGAAACACATCGGAGATTATTGACCAATGCAGTTTCGACTACGATTTTTCAACCCCTAAAAACAAACAGCATTTTACGGAGAGCCGGGAGAATGATTTTAAACTCCTGACAAAACTTGCCTATGAAGGGCTGGAAACGAGATATGGCAGCAACCACGACGAAGCAAAAGCGAGAGTGGAAAAAGAACTGGGCGTTATTGATCAGTTAAAATTCAGCGGTTATTTTCTGATCACCTGGGATGTTATTCAATACAGCAATAAAATGGGGTTTATGCATGTGGGACGAGGAAGCGGTGCCAATTCGATCGTAAGCTATTGCTTAGGAATTACAGACATCTGCCCTTTGGAACTGGATCTTTATTTTGAAAGGTTCCTGAACCTCAACCGTAAAACCCCGCCTGATTTTGACATCGACTGGAGCTGGCAAACCAGAGATACCATTCTGGAATATATTTTCACCAAATACGGTAAAGAGCATGTCGCATTTTGCGGAACCAATGTAGAATTTAAGTACCGCTCCATCTTCAGAGAAGTCGGAAAAGCTTTCGGTTTACCGAAGGAAGAACTGGATATGCTGGCGACGAAACCGATGAGTGAGCATGATACCAATTCTGTTTTTAAACTGGTGCATAAGTATGGTAAGCTTTTGGAAAAGTTTCCGAATCAGAGAAGCATGCACTCCTGTGGAATTTTAATTTCAGAAGAACCGATTACCAATTTCACCGCCTTGGAAATGCCTCCCAAAGGTTTTCCAATTGTTCAGTTTGACATGCATACGGCAGAAGATATCGGATTTGAAAAGTTCGATATCCTTTCTCAACGAGGTCTCGGAACCATCAAAGATACCGTAGAACTCATCAAGGAAAAAAGAGGAATTACGGTAGACATTAAAGACACAACCCTATCAAAAAACGAAGAGAAGTGCAACAGTTATCTCAGTATCGGTAAAACCATCGGCTGTTTCTATATTGAGAGTCCTGCAATGCGGGGACTGCTCAGAAGATTAAAATGTGAAGACTATAAAGTTCTGGTTGCGGCATCTTCCATTATCCGCCCGGGGGTAGCACAGAGCGGAATGATGAAAGAATATATTTTCCGGCACAATAACCCGACAAAGTTCGAATACTTTCACGATGTATTTAAAGAAGAGCTGGGTGAAACCTACGGGATTATGGTGTATCAGGAAGACGTAATCAAAATTGCCCTGCATTTCGGAGGATTGTCGGCAGCAGATGGTGATGTTTTAAGAAGAGCCATGAGCGGTAAAGGAAGATCACTGTCTGCACTGCAGAAAGTCAAAGATCATTTTTTTGAATCGTGCAGAGAACTGGGACATCCCGAACAACTGTCCAAAGAAGTCTATCGCCAGATCGAATCTTTTGCAGGCTATTCATTTTGTAAAGCACATTCCGCATCGTACGCGGTAGAAAGTTATCAGAGTCTGTATCTGAAAGTCTACTACCCTATTGAGTTCATGGTCTGTGCTATAAACAACGGCGGTGGATTTTACAGGACAGAGGTCTATATCCATGAAGCAAAAATGTCGGGAGCAACCATTAAAAATCCCTGCGTCAATCTCAGCGAATACCAAACCACAGTATATGGAACCGATGTGTATTTGGGTTTAATGCATATTGAGAAAGTGGAAGGAAGAATCGCCTTAATGATTCCTGCAGAAAGAAAAAATAACGGCGAATACACTTCGCTGGAGAATTTCGTCAAAAGAATACCGATTGGAATCGAAACCCTGCAGATCCTCATTTTTATCGGGGCATTTAGATTTACCGGAAAACAGAAACATGAACTTCTTATTCAGGCAAGATTTCTGTTTGGGAATGACCAGTTCGTATTCAGACACCCCACCCTACTGGATGAACCCCAAAAGGAATACCTACTTCCCGTGATCAACAGAAATCCCTTTGAAGATGCTTTTGACGAAATTGAGATCTTAGGATTTTCTGTATCCTACAGTCCTTTTGATCTGCTGCAGACCAAATACCGGGGCAATGTAATGGCGAAAGACTTAGTCAAGCATCATAAAAAGCAGATCAAGATGCTTGCTTACCTAATCTCCAGAAAGCATGTGCCTACGAAAAGAGGTGCTATGTTTTTCGGAACCTGGATTGATGCAGAAGGAGAATATTTTGATACGGCCCATTTTCCGAACTGTCTCGAAGAATATCCCTTTCAGGGTGGAGGCTGCTATTTGCTGTTAGGAACCGTAGAAGTAGATTTCCACTTTCCGACGATCACCATTCACAAAATGGCTAAGATGCCATTTATACCCGATCCACGCTATTCAATGGATAAAGAAAAATCACTGGAAGCCGCCAGAACACTGCATGAAGATCTGAGCATGACGCAGAGAAAACCTTATCCACAGGAACATGAGATCGGATTGCCACGTCAGAAAATGATCTAGAATAGAACACATACTTAAAAACAACAACTTCTAATATGAAACTCAAAGCCACCATCGTTGATGAAACAAGCCCCGATCATAATTCAGTCATCGTCAGTTTTGAGGGTGATAAAAACAAAAAACATTTTGAGATTAAATGTGATTTCAACCCCTATGTCCATAAAATGAGAAAATGGGACAGCTGGGAGTTTTCCATTACCTGGGACAGTGAAATTTATACCGACAAGAAGACCGGCGAAAAGTCATACTTTACCTATCTTATTTGCCAACGGGCAGTAGAGATCAATTCTCCATATGGTAAGAAAGATTAAAGTTTAACAGCACAGGAGATAATGTATTAATAAGTGTTAGTTTCTTAAGTTAAAAAACCGGCAACATTTTCAGCCACCGGTTCTCCTAATTAAATTTAAAATATGAAAAGGTTTATTTTTTAATGATTTTACCGCTCAGGCTGCTTTTGTCGGTCGTAATTTTGATCACGTAATTTCCTGAAGCTAAACTCTGAACATTAATCCTGTTTTCACCACTTTCAAACTTGCCTCTTTTCACCAGCTGACCGGTCATCGAATACACTTCGAAAGTCTGCAGCTTATTCTTCGTGCTGATCATCACATAATCCTGTGCCGGGTTTGGATAAAATGACAGTTGCGCATTTTCAGCAGTAATTTCCGAAGTGCTTAACTGGCTGCAGGCCGATTTGGCATATTTGGTAAAGAAATTCTGTGATCGGTTTCCGGGAACATTCAAGGTCATCGCTGGTATATTGTCATCGGTTGCCGTAAACAGCTGCTGATGAAAAAAGCCTCCCAAAACATAGTTTCCATCATTATCAACTGCAATTGCCGTGAATTCATCCTGTACGCCTGCATTGCTGTAAATCTCTCCCATTCCCAATACGGAACCGGTGTCCTTATTAAACCTGAAAAGAACAGGGTCAGCATTAGCACCTGATGGTCTTGCCATGGTGAATCCTCCCCAACTTATTCCCCAACTTCCCTGAGCAAATCCTATCTCATTGCCATTCTGCACGATTTTTCCTTTCATAAAACGGTAAGCCGTTCCATTTACAGCTGCAGGGATTGCGTCAGGAATTTTTGCCCACTGTACCACTCCGGCAGAGTTCAGTTTCATGATAAAAGGTCTTTGAATCCCGTATGTAGGTATTGGAAAAGTATAACTTCCGAAAGTAGCTGCAGTGGTTGTATTCGAATAATATCTTCCCGCAATATAAATGTCAGAAGTAAAAGCATCTTTAATAATCGAATGTATTTCATCATCCAATATAGATGTTGCAAAACCGGTATTAATTTCTTTCCGCCAGGCTTCAATAACTGTATTGCCGTTAAGATTAAATGCAATTAAAAAAGCTTCCTTGTCAATGGGAATATTATTAAATGAAAAATCGATCATATCCCCATAATCGCCGTTTCTCCTTTTTCCCGCCAGATAATATCTGTTTAGAGACTCATCATAAATAAAATTAGTATGACCGATGGATGAGCTACCGTAAACATCTCCGGTAATGGGTACAAGACCGGAAAGAGGTGATAATTCACTTTTTTTCCGGTTTTTTTCTGCCTCTATCTCGCTGTTAATCTGATAGATATACGACAGCAAAACATTGGTTCTAGTGGTTCTATATTGATTTTCAGAAAACACTAGTTTTTCGGGAAAAATCGAACCAATTATACCCCTTTTTTCTCTTATATCCCCGTTAATAAAGACTTTATGAAGGTTCGACCCATACGCTAATGCTTCATCCAGAAGTTTTGGAAAATCAATCTTTTTTGCATATGCTTTTTGTGCTAACTGAGTTTCCAGTCTTTCAATTTCTTTAACAGATTCCGCTTTTAATTCTAAGTAATCTTCATTAGTGATCACTTCTTCCAATAATTTATTTCTTGCAGACTTTAACCTTAAGTTCATCTGGTCAATTTCTGATAATATCCTTTTCCTTTCGGGCACGGGATTTTTCATGAATTTTTCAAAGTTCTGCTTTAAAACTTTTTTAAGATACTTTTTGATAGGCTCCCGCATGGTCATTGACTGTAATAAATCGAGGAATATTCTGTTAACTACCTCTGACTTATATCTATATTTACATGGTGCTTTGCAGTGATAATAGAAATACTTTGTAGAATTTCTTCCAGTTGATGCACTCCCAGTGATCAAGTGTCCGCAGTCCGGACAAATAAGAAAACCTCTTAATGGAAGATTCTCGTCACACAATACTTTGACATTAGGCCTAACAGGTTTTATATTTCGATCCATTATATTTTGAACCTTTTAATACAGCTCTTCATTAATAAGCGCCTCATGTATACTTTTCACGTGATAAGCTTTCTCATCATTATAGTCTCCTACGAAAATCTTTCCGCAGTATGCTACATTACGTAGACCTTCGAGAAAAGCACTGATCTTTAAACTTTTTCCATCTCTTTTGTTCATCATAAACATAATTTGACTCGCAGAAAAAATTCCCTTTGCCATTTCTTCAAAGGCCCAGATTATATTTGAAGCCTCAGGCTCTTTTCTGACAATATATTTTTTTCCATCTTCACTTATCTTATTAATATATCCGTACGGTGCCCTGCCCATCAATCTACCTTCTTTTTTTGCACGACGCATACCGTTAAAAGTATTTAATGCGCGTCGGTCATTTTCAACTTCCGGGGCTGCCAGATAAATGGCCAGCATCATTTTGTTTTCAGGTATCGCCAAGTCTAAAGGCTGTTCTATAGCCTGCGGTTCTACGTTTAGCTTTCTCAGAACATTGATCATCTGATAAGCGTCACACGCATTTCTGCTGAAACGGTCCCATTTGGTAAACAATACGAGATCTGTTCTGGAAGTCCTTTTTTTTAGCCCGTCAATTAATTTGATCCATTCCGGCCTGATAAAAGTTTTGGCAGAAAAATCTTCAAACAAAACATTTTTTATAATGATATTATTAGCCTCACAATATCTTTTGAGCCTTTCTTCTTGATCTCTTTGCGAATATCCTTTCTCTGCTTGTTCATCAGTCGACACTCTAACATATAAATGAGCTGTTTTCATAATAATTTTTTACAGATTATGTTTTTTCATAATAAATTCAATGGCCGAAACGGTGATTATGTGCAAAAATGCTGCTATCTGTTTAGCTTCTTCTTGTGTAATTTCGACACGCTCTTTTTTCATAAACGCGATTAAATCTTCGACTTCTATTTTTTTTACTTCAACAGTTTTTTTCATCACACTATTTTGATGATAAAAAACAATAGAATTTTTTTTGTCCTATTAATTCGGCGCTGCCTGGGATTATTTGTCTTATTAAGTCTTTATTGTAATCCGATGGCGTAACTTATAAATTATAACAAATGGTGACTATAAATAGATATAGTTACTGCAGAACCATCATTTACGATAAGTAAGTAAAAAAAATCGCTTTCGATTAAAAATTTTCAACGCAAAAGTACATATATTTAACTGATTGTTAATTATTTAATGAGATTAATTGTATAATTTAAGCCCGTTTCACTGAAGTACCTTTTTCTACAAATAACCTTCATCTGCAAACGAAAGATGCTCGGTCGATGTCAGGATAAGGTGATCCAGCAGCCGGATTGATAAAAGATCAGAAGCATCTTTTATTTTCTTTGTCATTTTAAAATCTTCCGGTGAAGGCCGCAGATTTTCTGAAGGATGATTGTGCGAGACAATAAATCCGGTAGCGTTACAAAGGAGTGCGGCCTGCAGAATAATTCTGACATCTACCAAGGTGGAAGTAATTCCACACTTTGAAATTTTCTTAATACCCAAAACCTTATTCGCCTGGTTGAGATACAGTGCATAAAACGATTCCCGATAATCAATTTCACTTGTATCGAAATGCGCCCAGACAATATCCACTGCATCAATTGAGTTTTTTATACATATTATTTGGATCACTAGCTTTCATGAAATTACTACGTTTCCATTATAATTATCCTCAAAAACATTAGAGCTTCCGGTACTCTGATTAAAAATTTCTGATAATTAGTTTTCCACCTATGTACTTGTTCTACATGAGAAAATGAACTTAAAAAAAGATAAAGTATCTGAAAAATGAATCTGCTTCGCTATAAACAACCAAACCCTCGTATTTGTGAGGGTTTTGGTTTATTTACAAGCACGAGCGGGAGATCCGCGCCAGCGCAGGAATAATGAAATATAAATTGTTTCTATCTTACTATTTATAAAGTATTTTTTCTCAGAAAATTGATTATTTTTAGTAGAACTAAAACAATTAAAAGAATACAAGTAATATAATTTATAAATAACAAGGCGCTAATATATGGTCCACAATCATTAGTAATAAGAATCTTTTCCATTTTATTTTTTAAGAAGTTTTTTAAATTCTTTAAATATAAGAGTCATAAGATATAAAGTATTTATAAATAAAATAATCACAATAATTTGAATAATTAATATATCACCATAATTAATAGTTGTTGTAGTACTAAAGAAGTCTTCTGATGGTTCAAGTTTAAACATTTTACAAAAATTTTATTAGCAAAATTTCTAGATTTTCGATTCCTATAGTCGATATTAAGTTTTTAACTAAATCTATATTTTTTTCATCGTCAACAGTTTCAGGAATAATCTTATTAATTTCTTCTAAAACTGTGCTCTTAGCAATTTTATTCAAAATGTATGTTTCTTCAAATTCTGTATGATTCAATTGCTCACTCACAAAATTAAAATCCACATTCTTCTCATATAACCTAACTATCAAACTTTCATGTGATCTTAAAAATTTATAATTATTGAAGGAAAAGTAAAAACGTGGATACAAGTAATAATATTTTTCAAAATCCAATGCTGAAGATAAATAATAGACAATTCTTACAATTTCCGTATTTGTAATACTTTCTATATTATCTAAAAAAGTTTCTTTCAACAGTTGCAATTCCTCTATATCATACACATTAGCATATGTTTGAATAAAGTCTAATTCTGACTCATTTAAAACTTGACTTCTGATCTTTTCAACAAATTCTGTCAAACTTATGTTATTACACCTCGCATATTTATTTTTATCATAAAACAATAAGCCAATACCTTGAAAAGTTTTCATTACTATTTATCTTTTAGATTTTTCTTTAAAAATTTCGTTGCTTTATTAGCTTGATTAGCTAAATCTTGCTGTAATTGAAGTTGTCCACCATTATCTATTAACCTTTTATATTGTTTTTGCAATAGAGGTCCGTACTTCGAATCTGTAGCGACTTTCATCCATGCTTGCCTATCAGTGAATAATACACCAACAGTGTTATCACCGTCAGAAAGATTTATTGTTTGCGTTATTGCTTGAACGTAAGCTGAATAAAGATTTTCAGTTTTTGCCCAAGGACCAAAAGTTTTTATTTCATAATTAAATGTATAATTTGTAAACGATTTAAATGTTTTATCCTCATAGTCAACTACAGAAGTATTACCTAAAAAAGAACTTACAGATAGGTGTACAGTTCTTTGAACTCTTGTTTTTGTGGGTCTAAAATTTACGTCATATGCTATTTTGGATATTTTTAGATCAATCTGATTTCCATTATAATAATCACCAAAACTACCCTCGCCAATCACAGAAGATGCAATTGCTTCTCCGACTAAACCTCTAATTTTATACTCTGGCTCTTTGTTACGGTCATTAGCCCAATTATATAAATTTAGATTACTTGAGTTATTTGAATAATAAAAGACACTATATAAATTTGGAACTGTATTGGCGATAATTTTTGCAGCCCACATGGGAGGATCGCCCGGACCAATTGGGGATCTCCCATCTGGATCTGTATAACGTATAGGATTATCAAAAGTATAGTTATACGGCGACCAGCTTGGCATTTTCTCCGCTAGCGGATCTACACCATACCAAATACTCAGCCTAGGATTATAATATCTTGCCCCATAATAATACAGACCAGTTTCTCTGTCTAATTCCTTCGCATTAAACTTATAAGGATTGTCGTAGGCTCCCGGCAAGTTCTGCTCTGCCATGGTCTCTCCAAAAGGTAAATTTAAGAAAAATTGTGTAGTTTCACCGTTACCATCTGTTACATATGTAGCTGTACCCAGATGATCGCCGTGCAGATAATATAAACCTGCACTTCCACCCGGTGCTTTCTCAAATTCTGTTTCTATTCTTTTGCCCTCCAGCTCTGCCTTTTTCAGATAGATATTAAAATCATCTTCTGCACCGTTACTTTCTGCTTTTTCTTTTGCAGTGCCAGCAGATTGTTTCAAGTTAGGATCTACAACATTTATTCTGCTCGCTACTCTCTGGCTGCCTGCAAAATAATGCTTGCTTATAGTACCGTTACCACTCACCACTTCATAAGGGTTAGGATATACCGTATAATCATACATCTGCAGAGTTCCCGGATCTATTAAAGCTCCGTTCTGATAAAGGCTTGCCTGATTATTCAGCATGTATTTTATGATTCTCTCGCCTCCGTCATCATACACATAATACTGATATAGACCACTGTCATAATTGGAAATTGCTTTTAAGCGATCCTGCTCGTCCCAATACATATTATCTGTATTACCATCTCGCATAGAACCTACCACGTTTCCATTATAATCATACTCAAAACCATTGAAATTTCCGGTAGCCAGATCTAAAATTTCTGAAACTTTGTGTGTTCCACCTATATACTTGTAACTGTTATTATAAGAATTTTCAGCATTACCCTGTTGATCCTGTACATGTTTCTGAGCCTTATTTACGATACCTCCAGATGAATTATATACCAAATCCACATTAAAATAAGAATTTGATACTGCGTATGGAGATGTTTGATAAATAGTAGATGGTTTTCTTTCAACGCCAAATTCTCCGCCTGCCCCAATTAATCTATTGAGCTGATCGTATCGGTATCCGAAATTGTAGTTTCCACCCATTTTATTATTGGATTGGGAAGAAGAATTTGTAATCCCAGAAATATTTCCTACAAAGTCAAATGAGTACTGGTTATTCAGTATATCGTTACCACCAGATTCTTTCAGTAAATGATTGTTAAGCAATCTATTAGTTGGGTTATACGTATACGTTGAACTAGTTCCATTACCATAAACTATATTTATTCTCTGCCCGTAATGATCATATGAAATTTTCTCAATGTAGGTATCAAGACCTGACATGCTTTGAAGATTTCCTCCAAGATCATAAGTATAATCAACCTGTTCGCCGTCATTATATGTGATATTTCGTATTCTATTCCAACTGTCATACTCATAGCTGGTATGGAAATTCATTGATGGAATACTATATCCCTGTACAGCTTTATTCTGACCTACAACTTCCCCCATATTACCATAGCTGTACGTGGTATCACCTGAGCCATCATGTTTCCTAGTTACCTTTGCAGTTTGGTTACCGGCTCCTGAATTTCCATAAGTATAAGCAACATCATTTGGATTTGGAGATCCGTCGGGAAGCTTTGGTAATGTGATACCAACCAGACGGTTTTGATCGTAACGATATTGAATGTAATGCGTCTGTATACTTGGATCATTTTGAAGGTTAGCTGTAGTCAATTCCAATAACTGTCCCGCAGTATTGTACTTATAAGTAGAAATGCCATGATCTGGATGATTAACCATCGTTCTTCTACCTGCTAAATCATACTCGTAAAGTGTTGCAATTCCTTCGGGATCATTAACTTCTACAAGTTCGCCAATTGCATTATATCCGAAGCCTGTTGTTAAACTATTCGAGCCAAGAAAGTTCGTTGTTCTCTTAGTTTTTCCATCTGCATCCACAAGTGATTCAGACTTAAGGATTGTTCCACTGCTATTCTGCTGCTGCTGTAAAGATGTTTTAAAATAACCTTGATAAATTGAAAAGTCGGTTGTAGTATTGTGCCCGTCCTCATCCGTCATTACAATTACCCTGTCTCTATTGTCATAAGCTGCCGTGGTATAAACTCCAGAAGGTGTGTAATTGTAGATAGTATTGATCTGAGGGGAGCTGTTCAAAACATCTTTTGCTTCAAAAGTTGGATGATACTGAACTATTGTTCTACCGTGCACATCATTGATAGCTACACCGGAGACAGACATTTTTTCTTCACCATCTAATTCAATATCTTTTTTTACCTGTACCACTCTACCTAACCCGTCTGCAATGCTTATCGTTTCAATCGGGTTCGTAGGATTTTGCGGATCAAAATTTCTTGTTTTAGCACCGAACAGAAGCCTTAGGTTACCGTTATTATTATGCGGAAAAGGGTACAGATCATATTCGTATTCCACAGTGTATGGCGATACACCGGCTTCTTTAGGTGCTAATATTGATTTTAACCTTCCCTTAGCATCATAACTATACCTCATAATATTATCGGAGGTATCTATTGCTTCAGTAATAGCATCGAATAATGGGTCGTAAGTAGCGGACGACCTCACATCAAAGGAGTCTTGTGTTAGTGTTACATATTTATGTAGCACTGAGTCATATTGATAGGTTACTGTGTAATTATTAGGATAAACGACACTTTCCATATTTCCGTACTGATCATATGTAAAGTTGGTGAATGAATATTCTGAATTATTTAATTTTACACCAACCTGGGTGATCTGCCCAATAGTATTAATCTGAGTTCCTCTGGATCTCAAAACATTTGAAGAGGAGCTGCCCTCATAAACATTTATCGATTTTGGAATGCCCTGAATGTTGGTGGCTACGTTAAGGCTGTGATAACCAATTATAGCATTGTAATTACTCGCTGGACTACTGTGTAAATATTTTGAAATTTGGCCATTAGGATGATATTCATAACTCTTAGTAGTCTGCATCTGACCACCGTTTTCATAAACTACAGAAGTGGTACTTCCAAGAAATACACGAGCCATTTTTCGACCTTCCTTACCTCCGGTATCAAAATCTAATGGTAATGCTATTGATAAGTCTATTTCAGAATTTGACCCATAAAAACCATTTTTGAACTTTCTAAGCACATAAGAATTTTCAGAGCTTGAAAGCAGGCTGCCTGAAGAGCTAAATGACTGCGAACTCTTTAGCATTCCGTTCATCAAATAACCATTATTATAGTAGGTTTGTCTGTTGCTTCTATAAACAGAATTCCCTTCCATTTCGTTTACTGTAACGAATTCAAAACCGAAATTATCTCTTTCCCTTCTGTCATATCTGGAATTTTCATATTTGAATTGAGTAACCATGTCTTTTGCAGGATCAGAAATCAGATAATTTGGAGAATTAACATCGGGATTTATAATTCTCACTTCCTTCATCACCAACTTTGCATGAGGATCGTTGTATGTGGGTTTTGAGAATTCATAATCCATCTCAAAAATACCCATTTGCATCTGTTCTCTTTTCAACTGTCTGGATAGGGTCACTTTTTTCAGCTTGTTGGTTCTTCCAACACTTGAGTAATTTACTTTGAAACCGTTACTGTTAGATACGACCAAATCCGGAAATCCATCTCCGTCCATATCTTTAAAGGCTTTATCTACTTCAGTGATTGCAGCTCCAAAACTTGCATCCGCTGCTACACCAACTTTTACGTAAAAAATAAAAAATACCGGTAGATTTAAATAGAACTGACCATGCAGTGATAAAGCGCCGCTATATCTTTTAGTTTCATTATTAAAATCAATATTTCCGGCAGCTGATTTATATAATCTAACCGGATCAGAAAACTTATTCCCAAGATTATATCTTACTTCAGTGTAATTAGAAGAAATATTCAATACATCATAATTAGAAAAAATATTCAATACATCTATTAAACCATCGCCATTAATATCTTCATAGGTGGCCTTTCCTGTACCTAGCGAAGCTGATGCAGAGATACTGCCCCCAAAACTGAAACCAGACGTAACAGCACCCGAATTATTTACAGCACCGGCAAAACCTCCCGGCGAAAATGCGAGTCCTGCGGAACCAATAGGTCTTGATACATAGGTTTCAAAATTATTAAAGGTTGAAGGTGGCAGCAGCTGATTTCCTAAATTCAAAGAAACATTCATATTTGGTGTTCCACCCCCAGAAATCCTATCTGGCAATCCATCTCCATTTACATCAATCCAAAAAGATTCTCCAGAATCTTTAGAATCGAAGTTAGCTGATAAAGACATTCCGGTAGACCATGTTGGTGAAGTATCTACGGTTGCCCAAAAAATGCTTGTTCCTACGAATATCGGAACGCCTACAGTTTTAAACTTCGTATAATCATAAGAAGCAGATAATCCATTTGAGTAGCTATCTGTATTTGATAAATAGGCATTAACAAATGGTGCCTGCAGAGCGGCAGGAGTACCGGGATTCAAACCACCTAACCCACCGGTACTGTTCGATAACTGCATAGCATCTTTGTATACAATATCGGGATAACCGTCACCATTCATGTCCAGATAATCCTGTAAATCTACGCTCCCGATACCCTCTAATATAGATTTGGAGTTTGCAAGTCCTGCTGAGTTAGAACCACCGATCGAAGCAAAACTTCCGCTGTTTGTAGTCGTTTTGGATCTGCTGTAATGCTTTTTACTGATGGCAAGCATCGTTGTATTTACATTACCCTGTACTGTAGTATTTGTTGCCGAAGGATTCTGTGTAGAGAGGTTGAAAATATCCGTTGTATCCTCATCGTCCTTAAAGGATTCACGCATTGTATATTGCTCAGGTCCCAGTCCTCTCCATTTTTCAACGTTATCTTTTTTATTCGTATCTAACGGAATTACTGGTGTCAAACTTTGCACGGTTCCATTATAATAGGGTGAATTGGAACCAGAATTCGCATTGAAGTAACATGCTGCTATTTCAGCCGGTGTAGGTAAATTATCACATGATGAATTTCCGCTTAGTACTGCCGGAGGCATACTGAAGTCAGCAATATACATAGTATTGATAAGTCGACCGTAAATGTCTGATGGTGTAGAAGTATTAAGAATAACCTGAGAACCGTCAGAACCTTTAATCATTTCCACATCATTATTACCATCATAGAGAAACTGCCCCCAGTTATTAGAAATTAAACTCACTTTGGGATTCAAACCTGCAGAATTTAAACCTGTCGCATTAACGGTAGTTACGACTGCATTCGATGATCCTCCATAAATATTGAAAGCTTTATTTAAAGGGAATTTGGAACGATAGTTACGATAGCAAATAATATTATCTTGATTCGAAACATAAACCTGAACAGTAATTCTTTCTGAAGATGGTATAGGCTGTTGCAGATTACCATTATAAAAAAAGATTGGGGAAATCCCGTTGACTGTTAGCCCGGTCACCATATCAGTTTCAGTGATACTTGGATTTGCACCGGTACTGACAGATACCTTCCTTTTTCCAAGGACGTTTAATCCTTTTTTTATAACATAATAAAAATCTCCTGTAGTTAATCCAGAATAGCTGCTAAAACTTTTATTAATCTGAATCTTGTAATCTTGTAACGTATTAGGTAAATTCCCTCCGAGTGCTACATTATCAATTTTTGGTAAAAATTCAGTCAAATAATAGGATGGATACTCCGCAATTCCTTTTAAATTATAAGTTGCCGCTGCATTGTTTGCCGTTGCTGAAGCATTATAGGTTACATCTATGTTATTCCAATTATGATTTTTAAAAGACAGGTATGAGTCCGCGTCAACAACAAATCTAATATTTATGGTGTCGCTTGAACTTATATTAAGATTTAAATTTACTGGATCAGTCGGGAAAGGAATATCATTTTGATCATACTCCCTAGAATATATTTCTGTTTGTGATAGGTTTACTTCATCATCTTTGATTATTTTGAATGTGATTTTATCAGAAGATTTCGGAAAGGTAAACGAGGGAATAGAGATGTTCACGGTTCCAGGAGAATTAAATTGTAATGCTTTCCTGGTATTATTAAGGAGGAAGTTTTCAGAATAACTGCCGTTATTTAAGAAAAAGCCGTCTTGCTGTAAATTTACATCATTTGGATCAGAAACATTCACATAGCTGATACTTGGGTTGGAAATAACCTTAAAGTTATTATTATTATTCTTATGTAATCTTACAAAAACTTTATCCCCTGCACTAACATAAAGAGCCGCTGAACTATTAATCATTAAAAGATTATTTGGTTCCTGAGGGGAATAAGAAGTATATGAGTTGTAATTTAAAAGATTAACATTTACCGAAGCCATTCCATTAGTTAACTTTTTAAGGAAAATTCGTCCATTTTTATTACCCTGTGAATTGGGGTTTTTAATTTCTACAGAATATATTGCTTCGGCATTCGCAACATTCTCAATACTTACAATATCTGAAAATTTTATATTTCCGTCCTTTGGTGCAATCCAGAATTTTACTACATCGTTGACTGATGGTGGCGGTCCGTTTCCTGTATCAACGGGTGGTTCAGTATGCTCTGCAAGTGCGTCGGCAATAATTACCATATTCTCCGTATTGTCACTAAACGGAGTCATCTCTGCTCCATTGGCTGCACTACGTTTATTAAACCATACTTTACCATCCTGTACCACGTCCATTAGACCATCAAAATTTGCATCAGTCAGGAAAGTAGAGGTCTCACTTTTTGAAGTCGACCAAGCAAAGGCACGATTGAAACCTAAGTTTATGTTGATACCAAATCCAAAAATTTTCCATTTCACTCTAACTCTCGCCCCAAAATCATAACCCTTGATATCTGTTTTTGTTTTAGTATGAGAATATTCGCTATTGAGATTTAAAATGTTTCGGACAGCAGAAAAAGTCAAAGCACCATTCGCGTCCAGAACACCGGAGCTGATACGTAAACCACCAGAACTTCCCGGAACTCTATATATTAAATCCTGTACACCATCACCGTCAAAATCAATAAGCTGTTGTGCATTTATGGATGTTCCACCTCCGACACCATACATACCGGAAAATTGAATATGTCCATAACCATCTTGAGAAGGTTTCAAGAAGTTTACACCTGCGGTAAGACGTCCGCTTACACCCCAATCTGTCGAAAATGCTGAATTAATTCTGGACGGCTGAAGTGAATTCGGTAAAATTGGAAATGCATTCAACTGCTGCGGAACAGAAACATCTTTATCAGGAGAAAAATTTATCGTCTGTCCACTCTGAGGATCCTTTAAATCGTTAAAATATTCTAAATCATAGTAATTTGAAACAGCATTATCCTTATCTAATTCAGTAATATTTTTTAACAGAGTTTTAAAAAATTCTCCTTGGATGTAAGAAAAATTATATTTTCTAATAATTTGACTATTATATTTTACATAAATAGAGTTCAATTTATATGGCTCAACTCTTTTTAAGCCCTGCTTACCGTTAATACTGATATCATTTCGAGTTATCGAAGTTTCTTTTTCAAAATCAACAGTGTACGTTCCATCCGAACCGTTGAACCCTGTATATACGATTTGCTTTATATGGAAGTATTTTCCTCCATTCAAATTAGAATTTACGCCTGAAGCGGAAATAGAAACGTTTTCATATATGTATTTAATATTATTTTTATGAACATCTTCAACCTTCCAAAGTGCCCATTGTACTATCTTACCATTTATATTATCATTTTGTCTGATGACGCTATTTTCTTCAACACCAGATTCTGAACCGCCATAATAAGACTTTGAACCGTTTGTTGAGGTTACAATCCATCGGTAATCACTTGTGCTTGTACCGAATCTTTCAATTTTAGTAAAATCATGATTTCTTCTTAGAAAAAATGTTTTTTTGTTATTGGTCATAAGAGCGCTTCGCTCCTGCTTAGCTGTGGTAAAAATGGAAGAGTTCGGATCAATATCGTTATGTCGGTGAGGAAGATAATTACCGTCATAAACAAGCATTTCGCCGTCAAATGAATAGAGTTCCGTTTCGTATGTCGGATCAAACTTAGGAGTTCCCCATCTGGTATCAATAGTGATAGCAGATAAACCGCTAATATCCCAACCTTCTCCCATCCATCCGTTTCCTGCACCGCTACTGTAAGATACGGAGAGACTTGGTTGAACACCGTTTCTACCTGAAGGAACAACAATTGGATAACTAACGTTTGCATCACCTTTCTGACTTACAGATGGTGGTGACATGAAATGCATTCCTGATGTTGGATCACCGGCTTTCAAACCGCTGATACTTGTTGGCGCAAAGGAGTTAACCTGGGGAGATTCTGGTACTGAAATTACACCATTAATATAATCGCCATCTCCATAACTTTCAAATTTGATCGTTTTTGTTGTTTCGTCGACTTTGGATGACGTTTCAACCATCCACTTTTTTGATTGATAATCAAAGTAAAAAACCTTAATTTCTTTGGCTGAAAAGTTTCCTAAAAGTTTTGAATCGTAGGGTATACTGATTAATATTTTTTTTGATATTTTTCCTGACGCTATTTTAAAACGATATGCACGACCATCTAAAGTAACATTTCTTATCCCTTGATTAGTGGTGGGAAAATCCTTTCCTCTCAATTTTAAAGCTCCTATCGAAAAATTTGCTTCTCCAACATTTTGTTTTGTCACTTCAATCTGTGCACCTTCGTAATTATAGCTATGTTCCTTTTCTTTTAATATTTCAAAAACCTGCAAATTCAGCTGCTCATCTTTGACAGCCTTAGCTTCAACCGGTCTTCCAGAAATCGGATAATTAATTATAGAGCCCGAAAAAGATATTGGAACGAAACCTTTATTCAGCGTTTCTGAATTTAGTGAAATTGTCTTTTCAAATTCCCCTGAAAAGGTATTTACCTTCTGACCATCAATAAGAATATGAGACAAACCATTGCCTTGATTTTTTACAAATCCTTTTAAGTAAAGAGAATTTCCGTTAATGGATGAAGTGATGTTATCTAAATCATCGCATTGATTGACATGATCAAAAACAATTTTAACATTTTTTATTTTATAGATAATTCCCTTTGCCGGAGCGGTAAATAGAATCTTATTTTTTCCTTCTTGTAATAGAGACAGATTGATAGATTCTCTTTGATGCGTCCATTTATAACTTACTGTTATATGCTGTCCACCGATTGACGGATTTTGATTAATAGATCTTGAAACAGACTGATGACCGGCGAGTCCGTATAAATCATATTCAAGATACGCTGAGGTTATTGTTTGTTTTTGTTTAGGAATGTCAATACTAAAAAAATTATCTGAAATTTTATCCTCTTCACCTTCAGATTGCACTCCGATCTGACCTTGCTTTTCTAAAGCATCAAAACTGGATTTAGCCGCATACTTCTTATCTCTTCCGTTAAGGAGAACCTCATTGGGTAATGAAGTAAAACTTTGCAATGAATCAGTAAATGCAGTAGAGACTGACGAAGAAATTCCGTTCTTCAGTGTGGAGTCTGTTAATGAATTTTTAAGAAATGATTTCGAATTCAGATCCTCAAAAAGATGAGGTTTTAAACGACTCTCTTTCGTATCTGCCTGAACAGCATCTTTTTCAGAAAAATGCCGCAGCTTAAAAATTCTGACTTGACGAATCTGATCTTTTGAAAGACTTGCAGAAATAAATATAAAAGTGAAGAATAGAAATGGTAGTATAAAACCTTTCTTACGAGATAAAAGATTATTTTTTTTCATACGAAATTTCTGATGTTTTTAATTTACAATAAGTTTGAAAGTCTTTATTACTTTTCCGTTTTGAACCAAAGTGATCAGGTACGTGCTCTGGATAGTGAGCGATGAACTGTATGATTTTGAATAATGATGAATCTTCTCAAGTTTAACCAAACGGCCGCCACCATCGTAAATTGATACGGAAAGATTTTCCATTTCCGGGAATTTAATAGAGAAATTCTGTCCGCTCGTTACAGGGTTGGGATACAAAACAATGTCATTAAGATTTAAAGAGAGTTCTTCATCAGTTATTCCGGATGAAGCGGTATTGTTATCAGATGTAGATCTAATATCTTTCAAAGGACTAACCCCAAAAGTAAACTGAGAAAGCAGTTCTTTATCGCTCTGAAAATTGACTTTATTAAAATCTATATAACTATCATTCTCTATTCCTTGAAGCTTGACTGTTTCACCATCTTTGGTTTTCAGAAACATCCAGTAAACCTGAGGTAATGATTCAGGATTGATTATCTTCTTTTCAATTCTTACTTTGTAATCCGTCTTAGGAATCGTGGTTCCGACAAAATTAATCTCCCAGTTTCTTTCAAGAATCCTGAAATTACCGTCATTCCTGAACGTGAAATCTTTATTGTCATCAGACCACATTACAAAATTCCTGTCATCAAAAACACTGGTGTTTTCAACATTCATTTTCTTTATATCAGACTTTCCAACTGTCAAAAATTGATTTTCAGCATTTACAGATTGCTTCTGATAAAGCTCATTCCCATCATCTCTACCTAAGCCCGTCGGACGATGTTGGAAATTCTTGTGTTTCGACGGATCCCATATTAGAGTTCCGTCACTAGATATATACTTCCCTTTTTCCAATGAAATTCCATATTTAATAGACAGATAAGAGTGGATTTTGTCAAGGTCTATTTTTTTTATTTTTTTTGAAAAAAATATCAGTTCATAAAGATTTTTATCTTCAAAATTTATTTTACTGCTATCGGATTTCAAATTGGGTTTTTCCGCATTGGCAACATAAGAGAAAATACTTGGCTTCTTTTTTATTTTCACACCACCATCACTATTTCCCATCAACTTATTTAATTCCTTTAAGCCCTTTGGTTGCTTATCTTCCTTTTGCTCTTTTCCAAAAAAATTATTAAAGAGAGAGTTTCTGTTTTCATTCTCCCAAATCTTTTCATCTTCTTTAGAGGTATGTACAATACTTAAGCTGTGACTTTTTGTCTTGCTATGTTTGATGTATTTTTTTGCGATTTTGTCCTTTATACCCACATTAAAATTCAGTAAACCCTCATCGCTCACCAAAGATGCTTCGCGAATAGTCAGGTCTGACTTTTTCCAGATTTGTACATCACTGCTTTTTAACTGACCGGAAAAAGTACCGGAAAAAAAGATGACAGTGAAAAAAAATAAATTTTTATGCATATTCTCAGATTTACCTATTTCTATTAATTTATAACGATTATAACTTGGCTTTAAAATCAATCATAAGAGACTTGTATCTAAATAACCATTACAAATTGTTTTATATTGTAACCCTAACGGGTGTATTATAAAATATATGTCGGCTAAATTAACTTAATTTATAATACAGTCTGAAAAAAAAACATAATTTTTTAGCAAGTTCACAATTATAGAATTCTCGTTTTATCACTGTTATTTGAAGAATAAAGTAGAGTTATTTGTTTTATTAAATCTTAAAATAATGAATTAATATTCCTTATTTCTTTATAGTACTATGCTCTGGTGATATGGCAGAATGAAGAATTTTTATACGTGCGGAATAATTCACTCTATAAATGGACTGAATTTTGCATTTATTACACCCCCTTTTTTTTAAAATACAATGCACGATTCTATGAGGCCGCATTCAAAATGTTGTATTAATATCCTTTTTATTTTTTAAAAAAAGATTATTGGGTATGTCAATCTTTTCGAAATGGTATAAATTACCATTGTGCGCATGTAAGTCTTTACAAGTATATAGTTACTAAATATTTTTGAGCAAGTAGTGATTATTTGATCGCGTATTATAAGATAACCGAATAACTTTTAAGATAGCAGTTATCTTGTTGATCAAATGCACTGAACAAATACGATATAAATCTCTAAGTACATTATATATAAGCTACAACTCGGAAAATATTTAACACAACGGGTTTAAAAGATGAAAAAAGGCAGTAAGTCAACGTTAGACTTATTACTTTAATTAATTCAAGGCAACACAATTTACACGCGTATTGTAAACCGAATGCTTAGATTACTGTAATTTTGTATGAGAGTGCTAAACTGTAATGCAGGCAAATAGAAAGAGGTTACAAAAAAAAAGGTTTATTGAAACAAATCAATAAACCTTTTAAATGAGTAATTACTTACTATAATCCATGATCAGCCATTTGTTGACAGCCTTGTATCTGACCTTGAAAAATCACAGCAGCAACTTCAGTCGCTGAATAGAAACCAGAATCAAAATTTGACCAGTAAGTCGCTGTCATATGCCCAACTTGGCCGTTACAGACAATGTCAAACTCGATAGTTTTATATCTTTTAATAGCATTTTCATCATTACTACTAGATTCAACAGCATCTACAATGCTAACTTCCGTAGCAACACTAGAACTGAAAGATAATTTTTTCTCAATTGTTGCAATTGTATTGCTTGCAAAGGTGAATGTTCCAAAAAGAACAGAACCTAAAAAAAATATTTTTTTCATGTTTAAAAATTTTATTAAAAATAGTAACTATTGAATGAATAATAAAATAATATTTCAATTTATTTTGATTAATCAAGAAATACATTATTCTCAATTTTTTTCATACTGGTCGCATTGTCTAGCAAAACCCCATCTTTTCTAAATGTGACATTGCTGTTCATATTTTGAATATTGGGGTTATCATTGTAATCTTTTCTTTGCTTTAAAAAGATGCTTTTGGTTTTTAACTCTATACTACCATCATTAAAGAATGGTTCGATACTTTCTGCAGTTTCTTTTAAGTTGGTCGCTTCGATCGAAATAGTATTATTTTTATTATAAACCTTAATGATTAATCCTGGTAATCCCTTGAATCTGAACGGGCCTTCTGAGTATGGGTACTCCATAGTGTACCAAGCAAAAAAAGTATCACCGGTATCAGTCAAGGTTTTTGCTAAACGACAATCTATTCCGTTTATTTTTGTTTTCTCATCTAATAATGCCCACAATAACTTAGGCTCTTCAAATGAGTAAAAGTATCTTCCTACTGGCAAAGTTGCGGTTATAACCTCGCCGCTTTTGTATACACTACCTCTTGATTTTGGTAAAGAAGGCAGCACACCCAATGAAATATTTCCATTTTTTGAAGAAGAGACCCCATTTTTTAATTGAGTAAAATAATCTCTCGCTTCTTTACTGAAGTAAACAGATGAATTGTCGTTAAACAGAAGGATTAGATTATCAACAGTAATAGATCTCTCTAAATTGAGGCTGTCAGGAAAAAACTTCATTCGATAAGACACTTCCATAAATGATTTATTGCTTTGGGCAGATAATTGACCTGATAAAAGTGCTGTAAGAAGAAAATAAATTGTGACGATAGATTTCATCTGAAACATTTTTACGAAAGTATAATTTTTTTTACTATTCTCACCATGAAGATTTATTTTTGTGCAAAACATCGAGTTATTGAGAGTGTTGCCGTTCGTAGTAAGATTGAAATCTTTTAATATTTAGTAGGTCCAGAAGGCAAGTCCTCTTAATTCTTTGCTAATATTTTAGTAGATAGATGTATTAAAAGAATGGTTTGGAAGATAATAGATAAAGTAATATTAGCATGATTATACAGTTTAAACTACATGAATTAGTTGGCCGAAACATACTAATTACTGAACTAAAAATCAATGGTCTAAAATTTTCGGTTATTCCTAATATCTGACATTTTGGTAAGATTGTGTTATCGCTGTTTGAAATAGACTATTGTCTACCTGATATGATTTTAGTTATTAAATACCTTTCTTACGTATATAATAGTTGACGATGAAATCCTTATACAATAAAGTAAATTTGTATTCAATAAGATATTGTTGCGTGACTCCGACAACACCGTTACAGGATCTTTAAAATATGCAAAATATGTTACAGGTCCGTCCGGGTCCCGTAACGTATCGCGGAAATCAAATGTCATTGCTGAGCCGCAGACGATTACAAATTTCATTATTGCAATTACATCGTATAATCTGATCTTTTCTTTTATTCCATATTCATCTTTCACCTGAATAATAAAGGAAGCTCTCGACAATTATACCACTATAGTTTATCTCGCAATATTTTCTTTATTAATCCATAAAACAACTTTCCCATCTCTCAAAAAATAATCAAACCACTCGACCATTTTCACCGTAAGATCGTTCCGCTGCTCCTTTCCCTGAAGTGAATGAAGTTCATCCTTGTAAAACAAAGCAATCACCGGTTTTCTATATTTCCGCAGGGCATTGTAAAATGACCGGGTTTGTTCAGGATTCACATTCTTATCCGCAGTTCCCGTCCACAAAAGCATTGGACTTGAAAATTCTAGTTCCTTTTCAGCATTATAATTCGGGTTTAACAAAAACTTTGAATAAGCATAATTATCCTAAATTTTATTTCCTAAGTCAACACTATCTTTAACCAGTTTATTCCTGGCAGCTTCAGCGAAAATTTCAACAGCCTCATGATAATTTTTAAGTTTTAAGTTAGCGATACCTATATTATTTTGTAAAACCAGTTTGGAATGCTCATCATCGCTAAATGGAATAGCTTTATTATAGAAATAAATAGCTTCTTTATAATTTTTTAATTCCTCATGATTTCTTGCAAATTGATTGTATATAGAAGAGAAATTTCTGTCATTTTTATCTAAAAGCTTTGCCGCTTTGGTGGCATTATCGTTGCTGCCCAAATAATCTCCCTTCTCATTTTGTATTATGGAGGAATAAATTAATGATGTTCCTGCGTCTTTGTTTTGTTTATTACTTAGATACTGCTGATAAGACTTATAGAATTTAACAAAAGCACTGTCAAAATTCTTTTGGTAATAGAAATCTATACCTTAGTTATAGAGTCTGTCAGCGGTTAGGTTATCTATTTTCTTTTCACAAGTAATAAGAATCAGAATGAGAAATAACAAAAAAAGGGAATGATTTTTCATTCCCCTAAATTAAAAATTTAATGCTATTTTTTTGGAGGTATCGGATGTGTTTCGCCACCGGTATCTCCTCCCGTATCTCCGCCGGTTCCAGTTCCCGGATCTGTACCGCCACCAGGATTTGTTGTCTGCAGGGTTACCTGTCCGTCAGGGTTGCATGATGTATCTGAATTGTGATTTCCAAATGCTAAACCAAGTAGCACTAAAATAAATTGTAACATTTTTTCAAAAAATTTAATTGTTAAAGCATTCGTGTTCTTCTCTGCGAAACAGATCGCAGGCAGCTTGACACGGTTAAAAAAATTGAAGCGCTTCTTAAATTTTTTGGGAAGTAATACCTTCAAAAACGGAAGAGAAACATCTGCTTCCCAACCCGGAGTTTTCTTCCGTTTTATCAGGTGATTTAGAAATCTTTGGATTTGTAATTGTTTTTTCCTCGCTGATTTCTTTTACAAATATCTAATAGAATAAACCGAATCTACAGACAGTGGATTGACAGCAAACAATTGCGTAATCGTCTGATTTTTACGGAAAACCGTAACGCTGATATGAAATTGATGTCTATCTTAGACAGCAGAAAATCAATCAACCAGTCGGAATGATCAGTAAGAAGAAACTCTTAGTGGAAACAGTGTTTGAAACTGCCGGAAAGAAGCTTCCAAAGGCAAGTGTAAATTCTATTTCAATTTATTTAAGTGTAAAATTTGAAGAGACATACGGCCATCAAAGAGATGCTAGAGCATTCAGCAGATACTATAAATTTTTGGTCAATGACGGAGTAGATTATAATATTGATGATGTGACCTTGTTGTATTTGAGTAAATACATTGGCTATAAAGATTTTGAAGATTTCTGCAGTAAGGTACATGTAGACGGTGGCGACGGATCAACGATTCTCAAGCTTGCATTTGGAGACTCGTTGTCCGAGAAAATTCAGCAGGTTTTTATAACCGTTAACCCTGTTTTTAAAATGCCTGATTTTGTAAAGAAAAACGGCATGGGAATAATGGAAATGACTTTGTTAGTATGCCTGGTTACCGGCGGCGTTTTGAAGTCAGGGGATCGCAGCCAGACGCCGGATAGAGAAGGAATAATTGGTGGTCATGCAACCTCAAAAGACAAGATATACATGTACTGGAACGGTGCAGAATATATTGCCACAGACAGCAGTTACATTCGCCCGGAAGTAAAAGTAATAGCCTTAAAAAAAGAAGAGCTATTGCATTTCAAAAAGATAAAAATACCGGATACCATTACGGAAAGATCTTTACACAAAATATGGTATTCTAAAAAGAACAATAAAGTGGAGTTTTTCACCGCAGACGGCAATAATCCTGAAAACGGAAAAAGCCTCAATCCGTTGACAGAACATATATTGTATAAATACAGGGATTGAGATTAGTTGACATCATAACGTGTGTTACTTTGAATAGTCTATAGAAAGAATTCAGCACATTTTAAGAGTGATATAAAACTGTGCAAAAAAAATCTATCTTTTCTGTTCCTTTGCCTTTATTAAAAATCATGACCTTCATTACTTTCCATAAAACGCAGCCTTACATCTGCTGTAATCCTTGTCGCACCCAGATCAGTCTCTGCGGGAATCAGTGAGACATTGGTATTCCTTACAAACGATCCGGCACATTCAACTATTATACCTTCTCCCCATTCAATCCTATTTTCTCCAGCATGTCAGTATCGATCTGATCAACAGGAATACGATATTGCCCTTCAAATTCTGAATAAATACTGCATTTTTAAAATTGTCACTGAAAAATTTTCTTTATTTATAGCAGGAATAGCTATAGAAGCGTTTTACCGTTTGTTATTAAAAAAACAAAAAGCGATTCCAAATATGAAATCGCTTTAAAAAAAAATTGCGCAATATTCTTACTGCACGGTTAAAGGCAGTGTAATGGTCGTCGGAAGACCTATTGTAGCCCGTGTCGTCTCGGTAGTCTGAACTTTCCATCCGAAGTTTGAAGTTGCAGATGCTGTACAGGTACCGGATGTATTGTAAATGTTTGTTGTTCCTATTATAGCAGTATTTTGTGCATAGCCGTTGGCATTAATGTTATCAAGCTGAAAAAATTTCCCGGTTGTACCTTCATAATACAGATATTTTCCATTTCTGTTTTGTGTAGTTGTACTTCCCGAGTTGATATACTTTACGGGACCGCTGCAGGATCCGTCACCATAATAGGTTTGAGCACCGGGAATGGTCCCGTCAACATTAACAGTCAGATAAAATCCATTAATTGTTTTTATAGAATAATTGCTGAGTCCGCCACTTTGTACATATCCGATAAGTTGATTGTTGGCATCTACCAGTCTTCCCAATCCGACATTTGTAGCAGAACCCGACGCAGGTGTTGACCAGGTGCCGTCACCACGAAGATACGTCGTACTTGAAGGAGTGCCGCTTGCAGAGATTTTACCGATGGTAACAGCACCATTCAGTATCTTAACAGAACTGACTGCATCATCTGAAAGTTTTGAAGTGGTGACCGTTCCGTTTGCAACCTTACTGGTAGTAACAGAGTTTATTACTAAATCTGAATTCTGAATACTGTTGGTTAAGGCCAGTTTGGTATATTCAATAGCAGCAGAAGGAATTATTTTAGCGTTCGTAACAGATGCATCTGCGATTTTTGCAGTCGTAACAGCATTATTGGCAATTGTAGTTACAGCGGTACTGCTGATAACGACGTCTCCTGATGCAGTTTGTGGAGGCAACGGAGAGAAGGGTGCCGTTGAACTCGTCAGATAAATTTGTGCGCCCGCAGTTCCGTTAGCAATTCCCTGACCGGCTGCACCTGTCGGTCCCTGAATGCCCTGAGGACCTTGGATTCCCTGAATACCTTGAGCACCCTGTACGCCGTTACAAACATAATTGGTTGCGCTAACTTCTGATGCATCAAGAGTTCCGTTACTGTTAGTATCCAATCCACTTTCTACTTTCAGTCCGCCGGATGCACAGTTGGCACCGGCTGGCTCGGCCGTAGTTTTTACCAATGCGCTGGAAGAGGCACCCCCCACAGAAGATCTTGAAGCCTTTCCTATCGTACCGTCTGCTTTCATTACCAAAACCTGATCGAAGGTTGAAGAACTGCTGCCGTTTCCGAGGGAACGCACCCGCAATGTACCGTTTACATCTAATGTTTCAGTGGGCTGTTGGGTATTGATTCCCACCTGTGCGCTTGCAAAATATCCACACAGTGCGAATGCAAGGAATAGATTTTTTTTCATATCAAGTAAATTTTATAGTTTCTCATATGGCACAAATATATCTATTTAGACAGTACAATCTACTTTTTAATCACATATTTCAGAATATAAATTGAGAGCCTGATAAATCAACCGTTTACTTGATGATCTGCAAAAAAATATTAAAAATTATGTCATTTTGGACGGAGCAGCAGGAGGTACTCAGGCAAAAGTTGTAATGCCATTTTTATCAAGGTTCGTAAATGTAATATGGGGTTTAAATACGTCTTCAGACAGCGAAATCAACATCAGAATGGCTGATATATTCAGATTGTTTGTGTAAACTCATTGATTGTCCGTTCACAAAGTCTTGACCTACTAAAGATGCGGCTCCAACTTTTGACGTATTGAAATCCGGTTATGTTTTGGAAAAATTATACTGATCAAATGAGGGGAGTCAGCCATTTGATGGGGACTAAAATATCTTGGAGAACACTTTGAAAATCTTTGCTCACATAAATCGTAAGATGAATATCAAATGATCATTTAAAACTCGTGTTATACTAAAAAATCTCACGGGATGTAATGTTTGCCGTCCCATAGATGTCTTACATTTACATCATATCAATTCGAAATAGTACCATACGGTAAAATCAGGTCACTTAAAAAAACGATCTATGAAAAAATTAATACTAACTTTCTTACTAACCTTTTCATTCACACAAAGTTTCGCACAGAAATTTGAAGTAAGTTATTCGCCGTCTGCATATAATGACACCTTTGCGGGCAATGTAATTGTCTACCTGTCAAAAGATAATCAGGAGCCAAAAAACGGCGCGGTAGGCGTTGACCTGTTTCCCTGTTTTAGAAAATCAGTTAAAAATCTAAAACCCGGGGATTCTTTTGTAATCGGCGATGATGCAGTGTCTTACCCTAAAGTTATTTCAGACATTGAGCGCGGAGAATATTTTGTACAGATTGTCTGGGACAGAAATTTGGGCGGAAGACAGATTTCAGAAAGCACAGGGAATCTATTCAGCAAAAGCCAAAAGATCGTACTGACGAAAAACTACGCTGAAATCTTTAAAATAAATGCCACCGAGATTATTCCGGAAAAAACTTTTACCAGTACTCAATATGTGAAAGAACTGAAAGTACCCTCTGCTTTATTGAGCAATTTTCAGAAAACATCAATGACAGTCAATGCCGCGGTGGTCTTACCGGTAGAATATTATACTGAACCCACCAGAAAATTTCCCGTTCTGTTTACCATTTTCGGTTATGGAGCAGATTATCATTATTTCTCCGGCAATAATGTGCCAACCACTTCTCTCGAAAATATTCCTGTGATAAAAGTTTTTCTGGATGGCAATTGCAGATCAGGACATTCTGTGTACGCCAACAGCGATAATAACGGACCTTGGGGCGATGCTCTGGTTAAAGAATTTATTCCCGCTTTGGAAAAGATGTATCGTTGCAATGGCGCTAGATTACTTACCGGTCATAGCAGTGGCGGTTGGTCAACCTTATGGCTTCAGACACATTACCCTAAGATATTTTCTGCCTGTTTCTCCAGTTCTCCGGATCCTGTCAATTTTCAAAACTTTCAAAAAATAAATTTATACAGTGATGCAAATATGTTTTATCAGGATGACCTTACGCCGCGGTTATTATCTTCAGTTGCAGGAAATATTCCATGGATGAAAATGAAAGATATTGTTCAACTCGAAAATGTACTTTACCGTGGCGAGCAGCTCAATTCTTTTAATGCCGTTTTCAGTAAAAAAGGGAAGGATGGTTTACCTGAAAAACTCTGTGATCCAATTACCGGAAATATTGATCAGTCTGTATTTGAAAACTGGAAAAAATATGATATTGCTGCCTATTTAAAAGACAACTGGACCACTTTAAGCAGGGATCTGGAAGGGAAAGTTAGGATTGCGGTAGGTGATCAGGACAATTTCTTCCTGGATCAATCGGTCCGTGCTTTAGAAATGGATATGAAAAAACTGAATTCAGATTTTAAATTTGCGTACTACCCGGGAGATCATTTTACGGCATCTACGCCGCAGTACAGAAAAGACGGGAATATATTTTTAAAGGAACAGTATCTCGAATGGCTTAAAAATAACCCACAAAAGTGAGCGAATTTAAAATATCGCCCCATATTCCCTTCATGTTCAAAAATTCTTGTAACAACATTCGTGTGGCACCTACTAATTGCAAAAACTAAAATGACCAGATTTTTTTTATTGCTGATTTTCACTTTCGCTTGTATACAGAGTTTCGCTCAAAATCAGAAATTCGTGGATGGAGTCGTCAGAAAAAATCTCAAAAAATTTCCCGATGTCGGCCTGGTAATTGGAGTTTATCAAAACGGAAAAACCAGTTATTTCTCTTACGGAACACTGACCGCAAACGGAAAAACCAAAACCGACAGCACCACGGTTTTCGAAATAGGATCGGCTACAAAGACGTTTACCGCACTTTTGCTTGCAGAGGAAATCGAAAAAGGAAAAATAAAACCTTTTGATTTCATCGACAGTTATCTTCCGGACGATCTTCGTTTGTCCTGTCAGATGAAAACTAAAGTGCTGATGACCGATCTCGCGACACATCAGTCCGGATTGCCAAACCTGAGCAACGATCAGTATTTTGAAGATTTAATGGCGAAAGATCCAAACAATCCTTTCCGTTTTGTTGATGAAAAATATCTTTACGATGTTCTGAGAAATACCGATTCCCTGAAAGATTACCGGCAGTATCAGTATAACAATTTCGCCTTTTCGCTTTTAGGAAGTCTTCTGGCGCGACAGTCAAAAATATCTTATGAAGAAATGGTCTCAAAAAATATTTTGGAACCTTTAAAAATGACGTCCACTACGTTTTCTGTTTCCAAAGATAAAAATACGGCCGGACTGTACAGTCAGCGCGGCGAAATGCAGAAACCGATGATTCTCAATTCGGCTAATCCTGCCGGAGGATTGCACTCCAATGCCGTGGATTTAATTAAGTATCTGAAAGCGTTTCTCACTCATCAGGATTTTAAAGGAGCCGTAAAACGGATCGAACATACCTATTATGAAGATTCAAAGCGCAAACTGGGCTTAGGCTGGGAAATGGGCGATGGTTTTCTCGAAAAAGACGGCGACACTTTTGGCAACTCGAGTCTGATGCGGTATTCAAAAAAGAACAAGGTCGCAATCGTCGTACTGTCCAATCATCAGAACGGTCAGCTCGTGCGCGATTTGATGAACGAAGTATACGCCGAAAGCATCCGCAAAAAATAATCAGATCTTCTGTATCAGTCTGTGTATATTTGATAAAATCAGGAATCAATTTCGGACGAAGATAAAATCTATCCCCCGTCTGTTTATGCTGACAATGTTATCACTTTAAAAGCGCAGGGAAAAATCAATCCCACCGAAAACTTCAGCGTTTCCGGAGCCGTAAAAAACAAAGCCATATTCAGCATTAATGATCTGGATAAATTTCCGGAAACGCCGGTGAAAGATCTCATCCTTTACAATCACGCCGGTGAGATTAAAGACACGCTCAAAGGAATGAAAGGTGTTTGCTGAAAAATGTTTTGTCATCCGTGAAATATGCTTATGATAAATCGCGCGAAATCCAGTCAGTCTTTCAATCAAACCGTATCTTCGCTACTCAAAACAGTTTTGCCACTAAAAACCCTATGGACAGGGCAATAACCATAGCTATTATCAATTTTGCATAGCCTATTTTTCGCTCTTCCAATTCAGCCTGTAAGCGCATATTCTCCTCTTTCACAGAATTCAGACTCGACTGCAAAGGCGCCATATTTTCTCTGACTGCAGACTGGATATTCTTTTCGTGGAGCATTGAAATCTCCTTCCGGTAATTCTCCATTTCAGTCTGCCTTTGCTTTTGCTGCTCCTGAAAATTTTTACTCATTTCTTCCATCTGTTTGGCTGAATTCTGCTGCAGTTTCTGAAATTCCTCGCTCCGGTTTTTCAGCTGATCGGCAAAATTCTTCTGATGGTTCTCCGTCTGTTCTTTATAGATTTTCTGCGCCTCCGAAAACTCCTCATTTTTCTTTTTCAGCTGTTTCTCCAGGGTACCCACCTGCTCTGAAAACTGCCTGGTCACATCTTTCTTAACCTCGTCAATCAGCATCGCCCTGGAATTGGACTTTTCATGGATCAGCTTTTCAGCAATGGCGTGAAGTCCCGCACCATAATCATGTGGCAGATGGAAACGCTTATCCGCCAGGCGGTCCAAAAGCGTCTCGTCTACCGTATGTCCGATCGCCGTAACCGTTACAGCCGTCATTCCAATAAACAGTTCAGATAAGCGCACATCATTGAACGTTTCCATACTCTGCCGGTCCCCTCCACCCCTTACCAGAGCGATCACATCATATTCCATCGCAGTTAGCTCCCTGAGTTTTTGCATAATGGAAGTAGACGAAGTAATGGAACACGGGTGATTATCGATATCAAAATAAACAGACGAGATATCCAGGCCTTCAGAAAAATCATTCTGCACAATGGCATTGTTTCCATAGATGTTGGCCACCTTTATTTTTTCATCCTGCAGCATCTTTCCGCGAATAAGCGTCTCCAGATCCTTAGACCCGGTCGCCAGCTTTTTCTGAATCAGTTCATACCGCTGAAGTTCCTCTTCAGAAATGGATTTTTCTTCCTGCTGGATAATATCATCGACGACAAAGCGCAGTTCGATGGAAGAATTTTTAATGCTTTTTTCAATAAAACCTTTCAGGGTATAGATCTCATTAGAGGTTATTTTGCTTCTCAGCAGTGCAGAAATCCGAACGCCTATCACCGAGCTGTCACCTTCCGAGTACAACTGATCATAATAGTAATTACCGTAGGCCTTACCCCCACCAAACAGATACCGTCCTTTTAAGAAGATAAGGTTGACCGTCGCACTGAGTTTGAGTGCATTGCTGAAAATCCCCAACACGGATGCGGGCGTGTAAACCGGATAACTCAGTTCCTGATCCTCCATAATGTCATTCTGCTTTTTAAAGTCATCTGTACAAAGATATTGCTAATTGCGGAAAAAACTGAAACCGGAATACCCCGGATTTCAAGCCGTAAATGACCAAAACCTGCACCAGCACGGGCAAATAAAACTTTTTTATCATTTCTTTAAATAACATGCGGTTGAATTAAAAATTAGTGTAGATTTGTAAGGTTCCCTTAACCCTTAAAACACACATTTACATAAACATACATTCCCGTAACTATTCCCTGTCTTTGGATCATCACCTGGTGAATTTGATTCTGCTGAGCTGATCGGTGGGCTATATTTCGTATAAAACAGGATGCAGATCAGGATATGCTGCTTGAATGATCATCATTAAACCTTTAATTTAAAAACTATACCTATGGAAGGAACAATTGGAGAGATCGTACTCTTCGCAGCCCACTTCGAACCCCTTGACTGGGCGTTTTGCGACGGAAGATTATTAAGCATTAACCAGTACACGGCACTGTATGCAATACTGGGAAACACGTACGGTGGCAACGGTTCGACCACTTTTGCCCTTCCCAATCTGATGGGAAGATCAGCAGTATCAGCCGGAAAAGGAAGCGGGGTATCACCCTACGCCTTGGGACAGACAGCAGGCTCAAGTACGGCGGCGATTACCGTGGCCAACATGCCTGCGCATACGCATATTCCGACAGGAACTTTTAATGTCCCTGCCTATTCGGAACAGGGCGATTCGGGAACACCTGCAGGAAATGTATTTGCAGCCAAACCCGGCATGTACAGCAACCAAGCCAGTGACACCACCACGATGCCTGTGGTCATAAACATTGAGGTACAGTCGACGGGGAACAATCAGCCGATCAGTGTTGTTCAGCCATCTATCGGAATGAATTACATCATCTGTCTGACCGGTTATTTTCCTCCCAGAAACTAAAAACATCATTCAAAAAAATTAAGATCACATGGAAGCATATTTAGGAGAAATCCGCATCTTCGCCGGCAGTTTTGCACCTCAAAACTGGGCATTCTGCGACGGGACATTATATAAAATTCAGGAAAACGAAGCGTTATACAGCATTATCGGAACCTTCTATGGTGGGGACGGAATGTCAACTTTTGCCGTACCCGACCTTTTGGGAAGAATTGCTGTGGGCACAGGCACAGGCGTAGGAACCTCTACCATTACTCTGGGACAGAAAGGAGGTTCGGAAACCGTTCAGCTGACAGAAGCGCAGATGCCCCAGCATACTCATGCTGCATCAGCTACCGTATCATTTCCGGTATATTCGGAAGGTGGTGATACCGGATCACCGGAAGGCCGGGTACCCGGAGGACTCCCGGGAGCTTATTCCACACAGCAGCCAGACACACAACTGGCACCTGCCACAAATGGAGGAAAACTTTCCCCTACAGGCGGCGGTAACCCAATCGGAATTATTCAGCCGGTTTTAGCGACCAATTATATCATCTGTATGAATGGATTGTATCCTGACAGACCTTAAATTTTAAATAAAAAATAAAAATACCATGGACGGAAATATGTCAGAAATCCGCATGTTTGCTGGAGATTTCGCACCGAAAAACTGGGCCTTTTGCTTAGGCCAGACTTTACAGATCAACACGAACCAGGCATTGTTTTCACTTTTGGGAACTACGTACGGTGGTGATGGCATCACCACATTTAAGCTGCCTAATTTTGCAGGCCGTACCCCGATGGGTTCTGGAAATGCCCAGGGCTATCCACTGGGTGAAATGACGGGAACAGAAAACATTACCTGTACTGTTGACAACCTTCCGGCGCATTCGCACACGTCAGTGAACGAAAAAGTAGCCCTTAAAACCTATTCTGAAGGTGGCGGAAGCGCATCACCAACCGGAGGCACCCTGGCCGCAATGCCGGGATTGTATTCCAGCAAAACCCCGGACGCCGCAATGAAACCGGTGCAGGGATCATACAGTCTGACATCTGCAGGCAGCAGCATGCCGGTCAGCATCCGGCAGCCTTATCTCGGGATGAATTACATCATCTGTACATTAGGATTATTCCCTTCGAGAACGTAAGCAACAGATAAAAATGTAATTGGGCTGGAACTTCAAATAGAAGTCACAGCCCTTTTTGTACGATACATTTCAATTAAAAAAAATAAAGAATGAAAAAATTCTACAGTTTAGCCAGACGGCTCACCGGTCAGATGGCAGTCGCTTCGGCACTGCTCTTTACGGGAGCGGCAGCATCCGCACAGACCTCGCTCGCAGCAGGCGATCTGATCTTCACCTCTTAT